>NZ_CP182882.1:0-2352861 GCF_048320235.1 Aliarcobacter vitoriensis | reverse complement strand
GTTTCAAATCCAGCTTTGATGCAATTAAAAGAAGTTTTGAATAATATGGCTTATAATTTAGAGAATAATATAGATAATGTATTAAAAGTATTAGAACAATATTCAAACTATAATTATTTAAATAAAATTAATGAAAAAGGTTTAAAAGAACATTTATTAAAACTTGCAAGTGGAGTGAATCATCTTGGAGATTCAATAACTCAAATGTTAGTTGAAAATAAATCAAATGGATTAACATTAGATAAAAGTTCAAATGTACTATTAGGAAATGTAGATAAATTAAACCTAAGTTCAAATGAAGCAGCAGCTTCTTTGGAAGAGACAGCAGCAGCACTTGAAGAGATAACTTCAAATATAAGAAATAATACAAATAGTATAGCTCAAATGGCAAGTTTTTCAAAGAATGTAACACAATCAGCTTCACAAGGTGAAAATCTAGCAAATCAAACAAATGTATCAATGGATGAAATAAATGCTCAAGTTACAGCAATAAATGAAGCAATTAGTGTAATAGATCAAATAGCATTCCAGACAAATATTCTTTCATTAAATGCAGCAGTTGAAGCAGCAACAGCAGGAGAAGCTGGAAAAGGGTTCGCTGTAGTTGCACAAGAAGTAAGAAATTTAGCTTCAAGAAGTGCAGAAGCGGCAAAAGAGATAAAAGATATAGTTGAATTAGCAACATTAAAAGCAAATGAAGGTAAAGATATAGCAAATAATATGATAGAAGGATATAAAGATTTAAATTCAAATATATCACAAACTATGAATCTTATTTCAGATATACAAAATGCTTCAAATGAACAACTACTTGGCATTGAGCAAATAAATGATGCAGTAAATCAGCTAGACCAACAGACACAACAAAATGCAATGGTAGCAAGTCAAACACATGATATTGCAATAGTAACAGATGAAATTGCAAAATTAATAGTAAGTGATGCAAACGAGAAAGAGTTTATGGGGAAAAATGAAGTTAAGAGTAAAACAATAGAGAGTAACAAACGAAATAATAAAATAGAAGAAACTTCAAGAATAAAAGCTATAAAAACTACTTCAAATACAAAATCAAAAGTAGAAGTTGTAAAAGGAAGTAAAACTGATGAGTGGGAAAGCTTTTAGCTTTCTCACTTCATATTCTGAATATAGTAATAAATAGCCTCTATTTCTTCTTCAACCATAAAATATGTTGGCATAACATTTGCTTTATATATTAATTTATCGCAAACTTGATGTTTTTCAAATTTTAAATTCTCATTTTTCTTAGAATTAACTTTTTTTGAAAAATTGTTATATTCTATATATTTAATATCAGGTGCAATGATTGAACAAATATACTCTTCATCATTTTGAGTATGCTTAAAATCTACAATTTTTGCCCCTCTAGCATCATCTCCATGACAGTTGTTACAGCCTATTCCTCTTGGATTATTGTATAACATTTTTCCATACTCATATTTGGTAATAAAAGAGTTATTTATATCTAAATCATCTTTTGTAATATTCTCATCAGCAAATAAACCTAAAGCAATAAATATAATAAAAAATCTCATTTAAAACCCAAAATTATTTTGATTTTTTAAAAACCAATAAAGACTAAAAATAAGTCCTGGCGTTTTTGCTTTATTCTCATCAAAAATAAACTCATCACATTTTTCAATCGGAAGAAAAAATAGTTCTATTTGTTCATCATTTACTCCTCCACCACTATGAATTTTTTGATTTTCATTTATATTTGCAAAAAATAAGTGCTGTTTTGCTCCACTTATACCTACATTTGTAAAAAAAGATGTAATTTTTTGTAAAGAATTTATATCAACTTTATATCCACACTCTTCATCTATTTCTTCAATTGCAATCTCTTCAATAGTTTTATCTTTATCGACAAGTCCTGCACAAAGTTCATAAGTATATTTAATACTATTGTCATTTAAATAAACAGGCATTCTAAACTGTTTTACAAGTAAAAAAGATTTTTTTTCTTCATGATATAACAAAATAGATACACTATCATGACTTCTTACTGCTTCCCAACTTTTTTTAATCCCATTTAAAGTAAACCTTACACTAATTGGTTTTATGTATCTCGTCTCTTTTAGCTCTTCAATTTTTAAATCTTCAATATTGTTTTTCATAAACTTCCTATTTGAAATTATCAAATACCAATGGAGCTTTTAAATCAAGACCTCTTAAATGCTTCATAACTATTTGCAAATCATCAATATTTTTACTAGTCAATCTTATAGTATCACCTTGATTCACAGCAGTTACTTTTAGTTTTAGATTTTTAATCTCTGTTTGAATTCTTTTTGCTTCATCTTTTTCTATACTATCAATGATTTTATATATATATTTTCTATTTCCACCACTACTATCTTCTTTTTTTACTTCTTCAAGTGAATTTATAGATATTCCTCTTTTATTCATCTTTGAAATCATAATATCTAACATTGCATCTATTTTATTATCACTTGAAGATACTAAAGTAATAGTTTTTGCACCAATATTTAAATCTATTTCTTTACTAATACCTTTAAAATCATATCTATTATCTATCTCTTTTTGTGCTTGAATTACAGCATTCTTCATCTCTTGCATATCAAGTTTTGCTGAAATATCTAGTGAATGTTCTTTTACTGCCATTTTTTATCCTTTTTATTTATTTTAATTACTTATTCTGATTTTAATATACCATAAGCTAAAGTTAAATATCCAATTATAAGCAATGTTCCACCAATAGGAGTAATCGCTCCAAGAACTGGAATATTTAAAATTGTTAAAAGATATAAAGATATACTAAAAATCAATGTTCCAATAGTAATTAAATAAATTGATAATAAAATTTTTCTTGCATAAGGACGCAACATATACAAAAATGTCGCTATAAATAATCCAAATGTATTGTAAAACTGATAGGTAACTCCTGTATTATAAACCTTTAGCATGTTTTCATCTAAAATAGATTTTAATCCATGAGCACCAAAAGCTCCCAAAGCTACTGCACTAGCTAATAAAAAACTAGCAAATGCTAAAAATCTTTTTGCTTTTATATCCATAACCATTTTAAACTCCTTTTATTTTATATCAACTTCCCAAAAAAATTCAATCCAACAATTAGCTTCTTTTATATAAAAATCTGGCTTTATTAAAGCACTTTTTTTATAAAACAAAGTTGCTAATTTAAACTCAATATTTGGGTATTTATTCTTTAAAATCTCTAAAATTAGTTTCATTGTATTGCCACTATCTATAATATCATCTATTATTAATACTTTTTTTGAATTACTTAAATCTGGAATATTAAAAACATCATGACTATTTTTTTGAGTCTTTCTATCATAAGAGATTGAGTTTATTATAAATAAGTTTCTTTGATTTAGTGCTTGAGCCATTAGATGAGAAAGAGTTAATCCACCTCTTGCAATACTTAAAAAAGTATCGGCTTCAAAATTCCTACATAAATTTACTAGATTTTGTGTATCTTCTTTAAAAATTTCATAGCTATAATATAATTTATTCAAAAATATCCTTAATTTAAAAAAGATATATTATCAAGTTATAGCTTATTTTGTTTTTTAATAGAAAAATTTGTAAGAAGTTAATACTTCTTACAAACTATTTAATTATCTTGAAGTTAAAAGAATAGATAAATCTTCAGCACTTACTTGGTGGAAGTTTAGATATTTATAAACTCCATCTTTATTGCTTTCATTGATTTTTTTAGCAACTATGTCTAAATATTCTTGAACAGATGGTAATCTTCCTAAAAGTGCAGCAACAGCGGCAACTTCAGCAGAACCTAAATAAACTTTAGAATTTTTACCAAGTCTATTATCAAAGTTTCTTGTACTTGTACTAAATACTGTTGAGCCTTCACTAACTTGTGCTTGGTTACCCATACATAATGAACAACCTGGAATCTCTATTCTAGCACCTGCTGCTGCAAATGCTGCATAGTATCCCTCTTGTGTTAATTGAGCTTCATCCATTTTTGTTGGAGGAGCAATCCATAGTTTTGCTTTAGCAACACCCTCACCTTTTAATACTTCTCCTAAAGCTCTGAATAATCCTATATTTGTCATACAAGAACCTACGAATACTTCATCAATATTTTTTGGTCTATTGTCATCAGCTAAGATTTCACTTAATGTAGCAACATCATCTGGATCATTTGGACAAGCTAAAATTGGTTCTTTAATATCATCAAGGTTAATTTCAATTGTTGCTAAATATTCAGCATCAGCATCTGGCTCTAATAATTGAGGGTTTTTAATCCACTCTTTCATTTTATCAGCTCTTCTTTGTAAAGTTTTAGCGTCTTCGTAACCTTCTTCAATCATTTTTTCAATTAAAGCAATATTTGAAGATAAATATTCAATAATTGGTTCTTTATTTAATTGAACAGAACAAGCTGCAGCACTTCTTTCTGCACTTGCATCAGATAATTCAAATGCTTGTTCAACTTTTAAGTCTGGTAAACCTTGAATTTCAACAATTGTTCCAGCAAAAATATTCTTTTTATTTTTCTTAGGAACTGTTAATAATCCTTGTTTAATTGCATAATATGGAATAGCATTTACTAAATCTCTTAAAGTAATTCCTGGTTGCATATTTCCAGAGAATTTAACTAAAACTGATTCTGGCATAGTTAAAGGCATCATACCTGTAACACCTGCGAATGCGATTAATCCTGATCCAGCTGGGAATGAAATACCAATTGGGAATCTTGTATGAGAATCTCCACCAGTTCCTACAGTATCAGGTAAACATAATCTATTTAACCATGAGTGAATAACACCATCACCTGGCTTAAGTGTAACTCCACCTCTTGAATTAATGAAATCTGGTAAAGTATGTCTTAACTTAATATCTGCTGGTTTTGGGTAAGCAGCTGTATGACAAAACGATTGCATAACCATATCAGCACCAAAAGATAAAGCAGCAAGTTCTTTAATCTCATCTCTTGTCATAGGTCCAGTTGTATCTTGTGATCCAACAGTAGTTGCGATTGGTTCAACATACATACCAGGTTTTATACCTTCAACACCACAAGCTTTTCCAACCATTTTTTGTGCTTGAGTATAACCTTTTCCATTATTAGCTGGTTGTTCTGGAGCAATAAATTTATCACTAGCAGACAGTTTTAAAGCTTCTCTAGCTTTAGCTGTTAAACCTTTTCCAATGATAAGTGGAATTCTTCCACCTGCTCTCATTTCATCTGTTAAAGTATTTGGTGCAAGTTTAAATTCAGAAACAACTTTTCCATCTTTTTCAATAACACCAGCATAAGGTTTTAACACAATTACATCACCAGTATCAATAGCATCAACATTTGCTTGGATTGGTAAACATCCTGAATCTTCTGCTGTGTTAAAGAAAATTGGAGCAATTATTGAACCTATTACAACACCACCTGTTCTTTTATTTGGAACACCAGGAATATCTCTTCCCATATGCCATTGAACAGAGTTAATTCCAGATTTTCTAGAACTTCCAGTTCCAACAACATCACCAATGTAAGCTAATGGATGACCTTTTTGTTTTAATTCAATCATTTTTTCTAATGGTTTTTCCATTCTTGATTGTAACATTGCAGTTGCATGTAATGGGATATCAGCTCTTGTAAATGCAACAGTTGCAGGAGATAAATCATCTGTATTTGTTTCACCCGGAATTTTATATACAGTTAATGTAATTTCTTCTTCAAGTGCAGGTTTATTTGTAAACCATTCAGCATTTGCCCAAGACTCAATAACTTCTTTAGCTTTAGCATTTCCAGAATCCATCAATGCTTTTACATCATTAAATGAGTTATAAACTAAGATTGTATTTTTTAATTGTTCTGCAGCCGCATCAGCAACTTCAGCAATTTTTAAAGCTTCAACTAATGGTGGTACATTGTATCCTCCCATCATAGTTCCTAAAATTTCAATAGCTTCAACTTTTGAAATCACAGAACATGCTACTTTACCTTGAACAACATCATTTAAAAATGCAGCTTTAACATAAGCAGCATCATCAACACCTGGATTAATTTTATTTTTAAATAGATTCAATGCATAATCAGCATCTTCAACTTTACTAGCCTTTAATAACTCTACTAAATCAGCAGTTTGTTGAGCTGTCAAAGCTAATGGTGGTAATCCACCTTGCGAAGCTCTTTCACTCTCGTGTGCTTTATAGTCTTGTAATAAACTCATATTATCTCCTATTAAATTTTAAGAATTTGGCTAAATTATATCACAAAGCTTTAAATAAATATGTACAATTATTGTTTATAGTTGTACAAATTTATTTTTTGTAAATAAAAGTTACACTATTTTTTAAATTTGAAATTTATTATTTAAGCAACATATAAATCATAAGTTAGTTTACAAATGAGATTTTAAATTAAAATTAAAAGGCAATATATACATTGTACAATTTTTGTACAAAACAGCTTTATTTTATCGTTTTTTATATATAGTTTTTGTTAGAATTTACATAAAAAATTAAAAAGGAAAAAGATGAAGAAAACAAAAAGTATTATTTTGATAATTTTAACAGCTTTTCTATTTTCAGCTTGTACACATAAAGCTCCATATACAAATCGTTCACAAATGATATTTATGTCATCTTCAGAAGAGATGGCTTTAGGAGAAAAATCATATAAAGAAGCCTTAACTGATGTCAAAGTTATAAACAATACAAAAGATTCTCAAAGAGTTAAAAATATAGGTCAAAAAATTGCACAAGTTGCACAAAGAAGTGATTTTAAATGGGAATTTAATTTAGTAGATGATAAACAAGCTAATGCTTTTTGTTTACCTGGAGGTAAAGTTGTAGTTTATACTGGAATTTTAAAATATGCTAAAAATGATGATCAACTTGCAACTGTAATATCTCATGAAATTGCTCATGCACTCGCACGTCATGGAGCAGAAAGAGTTAGCCATAATATGATTCAACAAGGTGTTGGAATAGTTGGAAATGTTGTTTTAGGAGCATCGGCTCCACAATATCAAAATGCATTTAATCAAGCTTATGGTCTTGGTACTAACTTGGGAGTTATGCTTCCTTATGGAAGAATGCAAGAGAGTGAAGCTGATGAAATAGGAATTTATTTAATGCACAAAGCTGGATATAATGTATATGAAGCTATAAACTTTTGGCAAAATATGAGCGAAGGTAAAGAAGGTGGGAATGATTTTTTTTCAACACATCCAAGTTCATCTAAAAGAGTGGAAGATATAAGAAAAACTATTGGAAAATTAGATTCTAAAAAATAGTTTACTAGGTAGATTATAAGTTTATTAGACTTAAAATCTATCTATTTTTTTTTAAATACATCTCTTTATCAGCTGTTTCAAGTAGAGTCTTAGCATCTTCTCCATCCTTTGGATATATACTTGTTCCGAAACTAAATGATAATTCAATAATTAAATCTTTATTATAGTGAAATGGCATTTTTCCAGAAACTTCTTGTATCCTAGAAATAGTTTTTTCTAAATATTCTATTGATTCTAAGCTTTCCAATAAAACAACAAATTCATCTCCACCAAGCCTTGCAACTGTATCTTCTTCTCTTACAGTATGTTTTAAAACTTCTCCAATATGTTTTAATAACATATCACCAACATGATGTCCATAAGTATCATTTACTGCTTTAAATTTATTTAAATCAATAAAACATAAAGCAAAGAATAAATTATTCTCTATAGATTTTTCTATATTTTCATCTATTTTTTTAGTCAAATACAATCTATTTGGAAGTCCAGTTAAACTGTCATGATTAACTGCATATTCAAGTTCGCTTTCTATCTTTTTTAGATATGTAATATCTTGACAAACTATAATTTTGTCAGATGATATATCATTATTAATCTTTATAATCTCAGCATGAAAAAATATCTCTATATTATCTTTATTTTCTGCTCTTAAGATGCTACTATGACTATTTAAATCAATTTTTTTATTTCTTGAAAAAAAGTATTCTGAGAGATGTTTATTTATTAACTCTTTCTCTTCTAATCCTAGAAATGAAGTACAAGCACTATTTGCATTTTTTATAAATCCATCATTATCTATTTGAAAGCTTATAAGTTTTTCATTGATTTTATTGAAAGTTTTTTTAGTATTGTAATTGTGAAGATTTGTTTCATTCATTTTTTGAATATTTTTGAAATATTCCATAAGATTATTCTGCTGTTTCGTAAACATTGCTATAAAATATTTTTTATTTTCTATAAAACAAATTTCAACATTAATGTCATAATATATATTATTTCTAAATATCATTGGAAGATGTAAATACTCTTTTTTATCTTCATATAAGTCATTTAAACTATCTTCTAGTCCTACAAACTCCCAAAAAACTTCTCTTAAATCTGATTTCTCGCATATTTTTAAATCATATTCAATAAAATCACTCATATTTTCAACAAAATCAATAATGGCTAAATCTTTATCAAAAAGAACATAAGCTATCTTATATTTACTACAAACTATTGGTAAAATTAAATCAGTTTTCATTTAATCAAATTTCCAACAACAGTAAAATTCAAAATTTCAAATATATCATTTACACAAGTTTCATCTTTTGCTGATGTTTTAAAAACTTCAATAACATTTGAAGATAAAGATTTTATACTATTTAAATCTATCTCTTCATGTTGCAAATCACTTTTATTTAAAGCAATAAAAATAGGAGCTGTTCCAACACTTTTTTGGCAAAGTAAAATATGTTCATTTATTGAATCAAGACTCTCTTTTCTTGTTACATCAGCAACTATAATAAAAGCTTTTGAACCCATAAGATGATGAGCAAAAATTGGTTGAAAATCAGTTTTTCCTTCAATATCCCAAATCATCATAATTGATTTATGTTCTATACTATTAATATTAGAAATTAGCTCTTTTTTCGATATAGCAACACCAATACTACTTTTGTACTCTTCACTAAAGCTATTGTCCACAAATCTTCTTATAAGACTTGTTTTACCTGTACCATAATCTCCAACTAAAACTATTTTATAACTAAACATAAAAAACCTCTACTCTTTCCATTTGAAAATAACTCTTCTACCCTGCTCTTGATAATCTTCTTCTATTCCTTCTGGAATTTCATTACGACCTAAATTAACAAGTTTTTGAGATACATTTCCTTTTAGCTTCAAATATCTCATAACATTTAAAGCTCTTTGATTTACTAAAATTTCATTTCTTTCTATTGAACCTGTATGATCTCTAAATCCATAAACTTCTAAAACCAAATCATCATCTAATTTATGTAGTAAACTAATAATGTTTATAAGTTTATACTCTTGATTTGGTAAAATTTCAGAAGAGTTTAAATCAAAATGGATAACATCACTTATTTGTGGTGGGACTATTTTTATATCAAATTCCAACTTTTCTAAGCCTTCAACCAAAGAGAATTGACTTTCAACATATTTTTTCTCGTTTTTACTAATAACAGAACCTGTAACTTTAAGATTTGGATAATCATAAATATAGCCTATCTTATTACCATCTTTTTGATTTAATGCCATTCTTAAATATGTTATTTTGTCATAAATATCTTTTGGATTGTTTATATATTCAATAACTTGAATATTATTTTCTAATTTATTTACATTTGGTAACTCTTTTAAAGAGTTAAAAGCAATATCTTTATAAAAAGTATTTGGAACAACGCCATTTATAAAAATATCTCTATTTTTTACACTAACTTCTAATCTATAAATAGTAAGTTCTGGATTTTTATACAAAATCTCATTTGCTTTTTTCTCTAAATTAGTATCAATAATGTATAAATATATAAAATATCCAATAGCTGATAGTATAGATAATGGAACAATATAAATTATAGGATGAATACTTTTGTGTTCTTCTATATACTCTTCATAATTCATTAATGGTAATAAAATTTCATTTATTTTATCTATTGATAGATTGGCTAAATTTCCATCAAATTCTCTTATTTTTGAACCATATTTTGATACAACTAAAGCTAAAGATTCATCAAGTTTTCTATATACATCTTTTGTTACAACACCATCAACAATAGCTGCTAAATAGCAACTCGTACTACTTTCTATTACAATTTTACTTCCACCGTAATCAATAGTATTTAACTCTTTATTTTCATCATTTTTTTCAACCCAATCATTCACAAAACTTCTGATAGCTGTAAGCATAGAAGCAACCATTTCTGGTTCAGTTATATTGCTATTTTTGTTTTCTAAAGTTGTCAAAACAACTCCACTATTTTTGTCTATTAAAAAAAGTGTTTTTATATAAGCTTTTGTACTCTCTTTTATCAAAAGCTCAGTTTCACTAACACCTTTTGCTTTTGCTCGTATCTTTCTACTTATTGCTTTAAAAGAAAATCTATTTCTGATTTGATTATTAATAGAATTTATCATATCTTCAAAAGTTCTAGTTACATATTTAGTAAGCATATTTCCTATAATTGGATATAAACTATCGACAACATCATCTCTTGAAGATTTAATATTGTCTTTTATGGCTGTTGTTACAACAGGAGATATTTTTTGTTTGATATGTTCACTACTATTTGATTCAAATTCAAGCTTTTCAATCTGTTTTTTAAGTTCATCAAAATCTTCAAGCTCTTTTTTTAATAAAAGCTCTTTCAATCGTTGTAGTTCATTCATATCTTAACTTATTCTTTTGGTTCTTCTATTAAGTTTAACTGGCTTTGAATGTTATTTCCTTTTATTCTTAAAGCTGCTTCCATCATAATTTCAGCAGCATCATCTCTTGAAAGTTTAATATTATTCATTTGAGCCAATTTATCTTCAATAAATTCAAAAACTTCAAGTTTCAAAAAGTTTAACTCTTCACTTAAAGATTTTTTACTATCGCTTTGGTCTTTTGTAAGTTGTTCTATTTTTACACCTATTTCTTCATTTAATAGATCTATATTATGTTGAATTCTTTTTTCTTGTTTTAAATTACCATCTTTTATATCTGCAAACTCATCTTGCTGAGTTGTTGTTAGGTTTTTAATTCTTTTTGATATTAATTCAACTTCATTTTCAAGTTTTTGATTAAACTCTTTTTGGCTAAACTCAATTTTTGATTTTAAATCATCAAAAGATCTTTTAATATCAACTTCAAGCTTTTCAAATCTTTTATTTAGTTCTCTTGATTGAGAACCAAATAAAATTTCTCTTATTTGGTCAACATTTCCTAATTCACCAGTAGTTTCACCTATGTTTTTTTGATTTTCATTCATTTTCATCTCCTAAAATAGCTTACGCAATATTTGTATAAACAGCTTGAACATCATCGTCATCTTCAAGTTTTTCTATTAGTTTTCCTATATCTTCTTGTTGTTCTTCACTAAACTCTTGAGGATTATTTGGAATTCTTTTTAATTCAGCTTTTGTTAAAGCAATACCAAGTTCTTCAAACTTATTATTCATATTTCCAAAGTCTGTATAGTTTGCATAAGCCAAACATAAACCATCTTCTTCTTCAAGCTCTTCAAGTCCAGCATCTATTAATTCCATTTCTAAATCTTCAAGCTCATAATTTTCTGGTTTATTAAACTCAAAAATAGCTTTTCTATCAAAGAAAAACTCTAAAGAACCAGTAGGTACAACTTGTCCTTGTGTTTTGTTAAAATACATTTTTACATTTGCTACTGTTCTAGTATTATTATCTGTTGCTGTTTCAACAAAAATCAAAACTCCATGAGGACCTTTTCCTTCAAAGTTTACTTCACTAAAATTTGCTGCATCTTTTCCAGTTGCTCTTTTTATAGCTGCATCAATATTAGCTTTTGGCATATTTTCAGCTTTAGCATTTAAAATCGCTGTTCTTAAAGCTGAATTCATCTCTGGATCTGGAACTCCTGTTTTTGCTGCTACTTCTATTGCTCTTGCCAATTTTGGGAAAACTCTTGACATATTTCCCCATCTTTTCATTTTAGCTGCTTTTCTATACTCAAAGGCTCTACCCATAAATTACTCCAAAATCTATTTTTTAAAATTTAATTCTATTATATCTTTTTTAAAATTATTATATACTAAACCAAAGAAAAAAAAGCATCATTAAAGTTATCTTCTATTAAATTTCTATATAATATCGCTTTATTTTAAAGGATATGGTATGAAAAAACTAATTCTTATAATGTTTTTTACACTATTAAGTTTTGCAAATGAGCCAATAAACAATGATTTTCCAGAAGAATTTGATTCTGAATTTTCTTCAAAAACTGAAGATATTTTTGACCCATTAAGTGGTTATAATAGAACTATGACTTCTTTTAACGATGGATTTTACTCTTATGTTTTAACTCCTGTTTCAAAAGGTTACGCATATGTTGTACCAAAACCTGCAAGAACAGGTATAAACAACTTTTTTACAAATTTAATGTTCCCAGTAAGATTTGTAAATAACCTTTTACAATTTAAATTTCAAAATGCTTCAGAAGAAATGGGAAGATTTTTTATAAATACAATTTGGGGAATTGGTGGATTTATGGACCCAGCAACAGATGTAATAGGTATGAAAATCCATAGAGAAGATTTTGGGCAAACACTTGGGTATTGGGGTATTGGAGATGGCTTTCCAGTTGTTTTACCATTTATAGGTCCTTCAAATCTAAGAGATATGGTTGGACTAACAGGAGATTTTATAGTGTCACCTACAAGTCAACTAGGTCATAATACTTTAGATTATAAAATTCCACAAAACACTCTTCAAGAGTTAGGTATAGATACTGTTTATAAAGTAAATGAGTATTCATTTAACCCTAATTTTTATGAAGTAATAAAAAAAGATGCTTTAGATTTATATCCATATTTAAGAGATGTTTATAAGCAAAAAAGAACTAAAGAGATAGAGGAATAGAATAATGAAAAAATATTTTTTGAAAATTGCACTTATAATAACAATTATATCTTCAAATGCTTTTGCATTAAAAAAAGATGATATACAAGAAGAAATGTCGAAAAAAATCGATAGTGTTTTAGTAGTATTAAAGAATAAAGATTTAAATTTTGAAGATAAAAAAACAGAAATTATAAATATAGTTGATGATGCTTTTGATTTTGAACTTATGGCAAAAATTGCGTTAGGCAAAGATGCTTGGGAAAGTATAGATGAACAAAAACAAGATGCATTTGTTAAAGTTTTTGAAGAGAAGCTAAAAAAGTCTTATAGTGAAAAACTTGAACTTTACAATGACCAAAAAGTAAAAATCATATCTTTAGAACCATATAATAAAACGAGACTTCAATTAAAAACTCAACTTGTTGGTAAAGATGGAAATTATGATGTAAATTACAATTTTTATGAAAAAGATAAAGAGTGGTATATTTATGACATTGATTTGGTTGGTGTAAGTATCATTCAAACTTATAGACAACAGTTTGCAGGATTGTTAAAAGAGAAATCTTTTGATGAAATGTTTGAACAATTTAAAAACCAATAATTCTTATGGTAAAAAGGCTTTACGATACCTTTATTTTTAGGTATCCTTTTTTAGTTTTACTTCTTGTAGCTTCTTTTATTGCAACGTTAGGATACTATTCTAGTAAAGTACAAATAGATGCAAGTGCGGAAACACTTTTGCTTGAAGATGATGAAGATTTAAGATTTTTTAGAGAAGTTTATAAAAAATATGAAAATTCAAATTTTCTAATAGTAACTTTCTCTCCAAATGATGACCTTTTAAGTGAAAAATCTTTAGATACTATTAAAAAAATATCTTCAGATTTTGAACAAGTTGAAAATATTACAAAAGTTGATTCAATATTAACCGTTCCACTTTTACAATCTCCAATTCGCCCTATTTCTGATTTAGTTGCTGGTGTTGATAACTTACAAACAGGAGAATTTGATAAAAATCTTGTAAAAAATGAGTTTTTAACTTCACCTTTATATAAAAATGCTCTTGTAAGTTCTGATTTTAAAACAACTGCAATTATTTTAAATCTAAAAGATGATAATAAATATTTTGAATTTTTAGATAAAAGAAATGCTCTTTTAGAGAAACAAAAAAATGGAACTATAACAAAGAATGAAGAAAAAGAGTTGGAAACAACTATTGTTGAATTCAAAAAATTTAGAGATATTTTAAGACAAAATGACAAAAAAAATATCGAAAAAATAAGAGAAATTATTAAAAATTATGATAACGAAGCAAAAATATTCCTTGGTGGAGTAAATATGATATCATCGGATGTTATAGGATTTGTTAAAAGTGATTTACTTATTTATGGTTTGAGCCTTATCATAATATTTATTTTTATTCTTTGGTATATTTTTAGAAGAGCAAGATGGGTTTTCATACCACTTTTAATATGTTTTATATCTATCATCTCAACTGGTGGGGTTTTAGGATTTTTTGATTGGGAAGTTACAGTAATATCTTCAAACTTTGTAGCACTTCAGCTAATAATTACTATGTCAATAGTTATTCATCTAATAGAAAGATATAGAGAGTTATTTTTCAAATATAAAAAAGCAAATCAATATAAACTTGTGATGAACACCGTTTTATCAAAATTAATTCCTTGTTCTTTAGCTATTATTACAACTGTTGTAGGTTTTGGTTCTCTTGTATTATCAAATATAGAACCAGTTATAAATCTTGGACTTATGATGAGTTTAGGAATAGTTATATCATTGATTATATCTTTTATTGTTTTTCCAATTATTTTAATTCTTATTGGTAAAAAAGATGAATTTGACAAATCTGATAGAAAATTCTCTTTTATAAATAAATGTTCAAAAATAGTTGAGAATAATGGAAAAGCTATCATAGTTGTAAGTATTATAACTGTTGTTTTCTCTATTATAGGGGCTTCAAAACTTTTTGTTGAAAATAGTTTTATAAACTACTTTAAAAAATCAACTGAAATTTATAAAGGAATGATAGTTATAGATGAAAATTTAGGTGGAACTACTCCACTTGATATAATTATCAAATTTAGAAATGATGAAATACAAGAAAAAATAATTGTTAATAATAGTGATTTTGATGACTTTGAAAATGAATTTATCTTATCAAAAGATGATAAACAATACTGGTTTACTCAAGATAAAATGGAAACTATTATGGCTGTACATGACTATTTAGAAGCAATTCCTGAAATAGGCAAAGTACAATCTTTAGCAACATTACTAAAAATTGGTAAAACTCTAAATAATGGTCAAGATTTAGACGGTATAACTTTAGCTTTAATTTACAATCAACTTCCAGAAGAGTATAAACAACTAATATTATCTCCTTATGTAAATATAGATGCAAATGAAGCAAGAGTTACGATGAGAATTATAGACTCAAATCCAGATCTAAGAAGAGATGAATTACTACATAAAATAAATAAAGATTTGGAAAATATAATCACAAATAAAGAAACGACATATAGATTATCAAATCTTATGGTTTTGTATAACAATATGTTACAATCACTTTTTGAGTCGCAAGCTTCAACTTTTGGTGCTTCACTATTTGTTTTATCAATTATGTTCTTTTTGATTTTTAGATTATCAAAAGTTGTTTTTATAGCAATAGTATCAAATCTTATACCTATTTCATTGGTTTTTGGTATTATGGGATGGCTAGGAATTCCTCTTGATATTATGACTATTACAATAGCAGCTATTGCTTTGGGAATAGCAGTTGATGATACAATTCACTTTATTCATAGATTTGAAGTTGAGTACAAATTTGACCATAACTATATGAACGCTATAAAAAGAGCCCATGAAGGGATTGGACATGCAATGTACTATACCACTATTATTATAGTAATAGGGTTTTCTATTTTAACACTTTCAAATCTTATTCCTACAATATACTTTGGTCTTCTAACAGGAATTGTAATGATTAGCGTTTTAGTTGCTGATTTATTGTTATTACCAAAAATGTTACTAATGTTAAAACCATATAATAAAAAGGAGAAAAAATAATGAATCTAGCAATTTATTGTGGTTCTGCATTTGGAAATAGCAAAATTTATGAAGAACAAGCTATTCTTCTTGCAAAAAAATTAGCCAAAAATAATATTAATATTGTTTATGGTGGAAGTAAACAAGGAATTATGGGAATCATATCAAATGAATCTTTGAAACTAAACAATAATGTTATTGGTGTTATAACTTTTGATTTAGCATCAAAAGAGTTAGAAAATGAAAATTTATCAACTATTTTTAAAGTTGAAACAATAAATCAAAGAAAAGCAAAAATGGAAGAGTTAAGCGATGGATTTATAGCACTTCCAGGAGGATATGGAACTTTTGATGAAATATTCGATGTAATAAGTTCTGCACAAATTGGTTATCATAAAAAACCATGTGCATTTTTAAATATAAATGGTTATTATGACAAACTAAAAGAGTTTTTAGAAAATTGTACAAAAGAAGGTTTTATCAAACAAGAACATGTTGATATGCTAATATTTAGTGATAATATTGATGATTTATTAAAACAAATTTTAGATTATAAAGCTCCAAAAGCAAAATGGGAAAAGTAAAATAGGATAAAACTTATCTTATTTACTTTTTATTAATAGTTTATTTAGGAAGAGTTAATTGTGAATGGTTATAATTCTTTCATAAGTTAATAAATTTAACTTTTTTCTCCTCCTATAACAGAAAAAGGAAGCTTTAAAAGCTTCCTTTTTTTATACTCAAATTTATGGAAATTAGATGAAAAAATATATTCTTTTTGATAACGATGGTGTTTTAGTTGAAACGGAAAAATGGTATTTTGAAGCAAATAAAAAATCTCTTGCTATTTTAGGATTAAATCTTGAAATGGATTTTTATCAAGATATTATGACAAAAGGTGGAAGTGCTTTTGAATTAGCAGAACTTCACAATATTGATAAAGATACAATAAAAAAGCATAGAAACATAAGAGATATATTCTATCAAGAATTTTTACAAACAAAAGATATTAAAATACCAAAAGTAAAAAAAATATTAAATGATCTATCAAAAAAATATAAAATGGCGATTATTACAACATCAAGAAGAGTTGATTTCGAACTAATTCACAAAAATAGTGGAATTGTAGATTTTATGGATTTTGTTCTTTGTGTAGAAGATTATAAAAAAGCAAAACCAAATCCAGAACCATATTTAAAAGGTTTAGAAAAATTTGCTTCTAAAGATTATGAAGCAATTGTTGTTGAAGATTCGCAAAGAGGATTAACATCTGCTGTAAGAGCAAATATAGATTGTATTGTCGTAAAAAATGAATTCACAGCGTCTCAGGACTTTTCACAAGCAAAATATTTTATAAATACTTTAGAAGAAATAGAAAATATATTATAAGTTATCATTTACCAAATATTCGTTCATTAAAACCTTTTTTGAACTGAACTTTTTTATCTATATCTTCATCTTTTTTTTCTTCTGTTAAATAATATAAAAAATTTCCTTTTTGAACTTTTCCCAATAACATCAAGGAAGAGAATAAAACAAATAATATAGTCACAATAAATATAAAAAGTTTTTTACTTATACTATCTTTTTTTTCAATTTTAAAAAATATTTTATCTATTTGAATTTTTAAATCTTTGAGTATATTTTTTGGTAAATTATTTATATCAAAAAGTTCTACTCTTTCATCTGTTAAACTCTGTGCTTTATTTATATCATTTTCTTCTAAAATAGCAAAGAAATATGTCAACTCTATTCCATTAGGCAATAATACACTATCTACTTCTTTCCAATTTATAATATCTAATCCGATTTTGTCCTTGCAATCTTTTATTATAGTTTGTAATGGAGTCGATTCTAATTCAACTTTTCCACCAACTGCATTGTATAAACCTTTTTGCCAATCTGGGTTATTCTTTTTTAACAATAAAATTTTTTTACCATCAGTTATTATACCTACAACATATCTCATTTTATATTCATTTCTTATTGTTTTACAATAAAATAATTTTTTTAGATTATGCCATAATATATTTGAATTACTAAAATAATTAAGAATAGTAGTTTAATAATTGATTTTTTATTTGAAGTTTTTTATGAATTGAGAACTATAATTTAGTTCTCAATTGCAATTTTTATATATTTTTCTAACTCTTCTTTTGGTGCATTTCCTATAAATTTATGCACAAATTTACCATCTTTTGAAAATAAAAACATCTCAGGAATTTTTCTAACATTTAACTCTTGAGCTAATTTATCATTTTCTTCACCCATTGTAATTGGATAATTTATTTGATACTCTTTTATAAAATCTTGTATCTCTTCAACTGTTTTTTCATCTTGAAATAAAACAGAAACTATTTCTAAATCGTCTTTATACTTCTCTTTAATTTCTCTAAGTTTTGGTATAGCTTCAATACAAGGAGGACACCAAGTTGCAAAAACATCTATAATAACAGCTTTTTTACCTTTAAACTCATCGAAATCAAGTCCATTTGCTGTACTTTTAAATCCAATAATTTTTTCATCAGTTGTTAATAAAAGAAAAGATTGAGAAATAAACTCTTTATTATCCTCTTCAATTTTTTTCTTTGCTAATGATTTTGAATCAATTGTTGAACCACCATCACAACCAATAAATAAAAATGCTAAAACAGCAAATAAACTAACTAATACATTTTTCATTCTTGCTCCATTTTTGATAACTCTTCTAAAATAATTTTCACTTCATATTTTTCAAAAAAGATATTCATAGACAACTCTTGATTCACTTTCTTTAAAAACTCTATTTTATTTCTTGTTTGTAAATCTTTATCTTCATTATGTTCTTTTAAAATCTCTAAAAGAGCATTTTTATATTGATTTATTATATTTAACTTTGTTTGTGCTTTTTTTACTACATTTTTACTATTAAAATATATAAACAAAACAACTAAAATAGCAGTTAAAATAAAAGTAGCTAAAATTTCCATTATTTATAAATCTCTTTTTCAACTAAATCAAAAAGTGCTTTATCCGATAATCTTTCCAATAAAACTCCATTTACATAAAGTGTTGGTGTTCCTCTTACACCTAAAGTTTCTGCATCTTTTCTATCTTGAGCAATAATTTCATCAATTTTTGGATTTTTCATATCCTCTTTTAATTTTTCAATATCTAAAGAAGGAATCTCTTTTAAAAATTGCCATAAAAGTTCTGGTTTATCAACACTTGAATAATGAGAAGCCCATAGTGGGTGTTTTTCAAACATCATATTTAAAACATCTTCATATTTTCCTTGAACTCTTGCAGCTTCAAGCATTTGTATAGTTAGTCTTGAATTTTTATGATTATCTAAATACTTTACAACAATCTGAATATCTTTGTAATACTCCCTATAAAGCTTTTTTACAACTTGACTATAAATAGCACACGACTCACACTCTGGATCTAAAAATTCAACAACACTAATATTTTTTGTATTATCACCCATTCTAAAAGAATAATCTCTTACAAGTAATGAATTCACATCTTCTACTTTTGCTGTTTGCTCACTTTTTTGTTCATTTTGATAAAAAAATGTAAACCCAATAAAAAGCACTAAAATCGCTAGTAAAGAACCAAAAACCAATTTTTTATTTTGCATCAAATTTTCCTTTTCTAATTTTTTCAAAACTCTAACGAAAAAAAGATAACAAACAATTAAGAAACCCTTTTTTTATAGGCAACTAAAAGAATAAAGATTATGAAAAATGCAACAAAAGATAATAATGGAATAGTTATAAATCCAAAATAGTTTAAATAATCAACACTACAAGGAACTCCACTAACACAAGGAGACAATGTTTCAGGAATTATTCCTACAATGAGTAAATTATGATAAATAGCTATTCCCATACCAACTATAACCAAAGGAAAACTATACTTAAATATATTATTGTCTGGATATAAAAGATTTAATAAAAATATTAAAACCAATGGATACATAAATATTCTTTGATACCAACACAAACTACAAGGAACAAAATACATAATTTCCGAAAAAAACAAACTTCCTAAAGTTGCAACTAAAGAAGTTAAAAAAGCTAAAAAAATAAAATTCAAAACAATTCCTTCACAAAATTCTAATAAGTTTCATTGTAACAAAATAATGTTAATATTCCCATCATATTTCGTAGAAGGATTTTTTTTGAGATACATCATCTTAGGTCTTATAATGGCTGGACTTTTTCAAGTCTTTTTTTGGTTGTCAAGAGACAATTTAGTAACATTAAATGAAAGCTCTTTTGATAAGATTGAATCTTTATCATACTCACCTTTTGAAGGTTATGATAAAAAAATATTATCTAGTGAACAAATTTCTTATGATGTTAATATGCTAGAAAATTTTACAAATAAATTAAGAACTTATGGAACATTAGAAGCTTATAAAATTTTAGAATCTAGTAAAGATTCAAAATTACCTATTGATTTAGGACTTTGGATAGGAGGCGATTTAGAAGACAATAATCTTGAAATACAACGAGCCATAAAAATAATACAAGAGTATCCACATAGAATTGACTCTGTTATAGTAGGGAATGAGGTACTTTTAAGAAAAGATATAGAACCTTTAGAACTATACGCCTATATAGATTTTTTAAGAGATGTTACAGATAAACCAGTAACAACAGCCGAAACTTGGGATCAATGGGAAAAACATCCTGAACTTGCAAGTCATGTTGATTTTTTAACTATTCACATTTTACCTTATTGGGAAAAAGTGCCAATAGATAGATACAATGAATTTATAATTGAAAAATATAGTGTAGTTGAACAACTATTCCCAAATAGAAAAATAGTTATCGGGGAAACTGGTTGGCCAAGCCATGGTTACAACAACAATAGTGCTGTTCCAAATATTAAAAACCAAGCACAAGCAATTCGTGGATTTGTAAACTTAGCACACGAAAAAGGTTGGCACTACAATATTATCGAAGCATTTGATCAACCTTGGAAAGGGTATGATGAAGGAAATGTTGGACAATATTGGGGAATTTTTACTACAAACCGTGCTTTAAAATTCCAATTATCTGGAGAAGTTGAATTAAATCAATATTGGTTATATCAGATGATTGCTGCTATTATAATCGGAGCTTTATTAACTATCTTTGGACTTAAAAACCAAAGAGTAAATATTAGTCATGCTTTTGCCTATGCTATTGCTGCTCAAGGTATGGCATTTGGTATTGTAATGGCTGCTATTTATCCATTTATCAACTATATGAATTTTGGTATGTGGGTCATGTGGGGAATGGGAACATTTTTGATGATTCCACTTGTAATTATAACTCTAGCAAAAGCAAATGAGCTATTTAGAAGTTCTATTGGTGTTCCACCATCAAGATTAGTTCCACTTGACCTAAAATCACAAAATGCACCTTTAGTATCTATTCATGTTCCAGCATACAAAGAAGAACCTCATGTTTTAGCTGAAACATTAACAAGTTTATCAAAACTTACATATCCAAATTATGAAGTTTTAGTTATCATCAACAATACTCCAGAAGATTATTACAAAGCACCTATCAAAGAATTGTGTGAAAAACTAGGAGAAAAATTTAAATATCTTGATATTACTTGTACTGGTTTCAAAGCAGGAGCACTAAACACTGCTTTAGAATATACAGATAAAAATGCTGAAATAGTAGCTGTTATTGATGCAGATTATAAAGTTGAATCTCCTTGGCTTGTTGATTTAGTACCACTTTTTGATGATCCAAAAGTTGCTATTGTTCAAGCACCTCAAGACCATAGAGATGGAAATGAAAGTATAATTAAAGCTGCTATGAATGCTGAATATGCAGGTTTCTTTGATATTGGAATGGTTGATAGAAATGAAGAAAATGCAATAGTTGTTCATGGAACAATGGTTATGGTAAGACTTAGTTCTATGATGGAAGTTGGTGGTTGGGGAACTGATACAATTGTTGAAGATAGTGAATTAGGACTTAGACTATTTGAAGCTGGATACACAGCTCACTATACAAACAGAAGATATGGATATGGACTTCTTCCTGATACAGTTGAAGCATTCAAAACTCAAAGACATAGATGGGCTTATGGAGCTATACAAATTCTTAAAAAACACTGGAGAGAATTTAAACCTAGTTCAAAAAAATTGTCTCCAAGACAAAAAAATAAATTTGTTACTGGTTGGTTTTTCTGGTTAAGTGATGCTATGGGTCCAATAATGGCTATTATGAATATTATTTGGGTACCAGTTATTATATTTGTTGGAGTTACTATTCCGACTATTCCTTTAACTATTCCTATTATTACAGCATTTATAGTAAATATTTTACATACATTTATATTGTATAGAACAAAAGTAAAAGCAACTTTTAAAGAAATTTTCTTAAGTTCTATTGCTTCTATGAGTTTACAACTAATAATATTTAAAGCTGTATTTGATGGATTTATAAAAGATGGTTTACCATTTAAAAGAACTCAAAAAGGTGGAAAAGCTAAAAAAGGTTCAAGCCCTATCAAATATGAGATGATTTTAGCAATTTTACTTACAACTGCATTTATCTCTTTAATATATACAAATGATACTGGAATTATAGAAATTTATGTATTTGCAGCAACTATTTTTATTCAAACTATTCCTTATATCTCTGCTATTATTATGAGAATATTGGAACTTTACTCTCTAAAAAGTCAGAAATCTTAATAGATTTCTGATTTAACCTTAAGTTTTTACTAATCATTTTATGATTACAATTATAGATTTTAAAACTAAGATAAAGATAGATTAATCAAATGTTAAATTATTATAAAGAACTTTTGTTATATGTTAGAAATAAGGTTTCAGACAAAGACCTAGCACAAGATATAGTCCAAGAGACTTTTGAAAAAGCACTCATTATACAAAATAGCCAAAAAGTAGATAATCCAAGAGCTTTATTATATAGAGTATGTAAAAATATTATTGTTGATGCAGTAAGAAAAAATAAAGATTTTCAAGAAATAGAGTTTGATGAAGAGTTTATTGTCTTAGAACAAGAAACACCAGAAGATATATTGATTGAACAAAACAATCAAGAAGTTCTAATGAAAGAGTTAAGAAAACTTCCACCAAAAATGAAAGAGGCTTTTGTGCTTTATGTTTTAGAAGATTATACAAAACAAGAAATTGCAGAAATTATGAATATCTCTTTTGTAGCAGTAGAAAAACATTTATCAAGAGCAAAATTTGAATTAAAAGAAAAATTAAGAAGAAAAGAAGAATACTAATGCCAAATGAAAGTATTGAAGATAAAGAACTAATAAGACAAGTAAAATCTCTACCTAAAGATTTTTTAGATGAATTAAGAAATGAAGTAAAACAAAATAGAGAACAAATAAATAAAAGAAAAAGATTTTTTAAAATAGTTACTCCACTTGCTGCTGCCTGTATCGTGGCTATATTTTATGTATCATTTTTTATTGAATTTGCAAATTATTCAAAATTTTATCAAGCATCAAATAAAATCCAAAACAACATTTTACTTCCTGATAACTCTAAAATATCTTTAGATGCAAATACTTCAATAGATGTAAAGTATTACAAAACTAAGAGAGTAGTAGAATTATCGACAGGAAAAGCAATATTTGATATAACTTCAAATAAAGAACAACCCTTTATAATAAATGCAAATAAAATAAATATCGAAGTTTTAGGTACAAAATTTGAAGTTATAAATTTTGATGAACAAATAGCAGTAAATGTTTTGGAAGGTAGAGTAAAAGTATCAGCAAAAGATGGTAAAGAAATATCTATTGTTACAACAAATCAGTCTTTAAATCTTGACAAAAATGCAAATAAAATAAGCCTAAAAGATGAAAATATAAATGATAAACTACTATGGATACAAGGTAAATATAACTTTAATCAAACTAGATTAGATAAAGTTTTTGATGAATTCTCAAAACATCTGGATATAAATATAGTATTTGAATCACAAAAAGCAAAATATTATCCAATAAGTGGTAGTTTTGATGTAAAACATTTTGATAATTTTTTAAAAGTTTTACCTAAAATCCATAGAGTTAAAGTTATAAAACAAGATAATATGATTGTTATAAAATAGTATAATTCTTAGATATTTATATACTATCAATAGTTCTATCATATTTTGAATAATATGTTATAATTTCCAAATATCTATAAAATTTATCCAAAAAATAGGAGTTCAAATGATTTCAATTCAGATAGAAGATAAACAAATAGAAAACCTTTTATATAAAGAATTCAAATCAACAGAAAATATAAAAGAGTATCTTTATAAATTGGTTCTTGAAGATTTAAAACCAAACAACTTTCCAGAACAACTTACTTTAACAAAAGAAGAAGCCAAGCAAAAAGTAGAAACAGCTATAAATAATATATCAAAAAATAATGGCTTAGATTTAGATAATGCATTTGAGAAAGTTTTTTTATCTAAATGACATATAAAATTATTTTAGAACCACAAGCAATAGAAGATTTAACAATAATAAAAAACTTTATCACAAAAAATGACTCCCAAGTAAAAGCTACAAATTTCTTAAATAAAATCAAAAAACAAATTAAAATCTTAGAATTTATGCCTTATAAACATAGAAAAAGCTTTTATTATGACGATGAAGAAACAAGAGATTTGATTTTTAAAGGATATACAATAGTTTTTAAAATAACCACTTCAACAATTTATATCTTAACAATTTTTAGACAAAGAAATCACTAATTTAACAAATTTCAAAATTTGATGTCAGGAATGTCAAACTTTTTCGTCTTCTTATATAGGGAATGTAATTCTCAAAATTAAACTTAAGAAAATGGAGAAAAAGATGTTTTACAAAAAAACAATAATCGCACCTAGTTTAGCCCTACTTTTGGCTACAAATCTTTATGCTGCTTCATATACAGTTGAAGATACAAATGCTATAAAAGCTATCGAAAAAATATCAAAGCTTTCAAACATACCTTTTATAGGGGATACAAGTATATTAAACAATATCAAAACAAACAAAATAGAAGATGTGGAAAATATAGATGAAGCTTTAAAACAGATGTTTGAAGGAACAGGAATTGAAGCAACTATTGAACACGACACTATTATCATAAAAAAGTTATCTTCTGTAAAAGTTATAAATGGAACTTATATCTTAGACGAAATTTCAGTAAAAGATAATAAAGAAAATAGTTATACAAGAACTCAAGACAATTCTGCAACTGGTATGAACTTATCGCTTAAAGAAACACCACAATCAGTATCTATCATCACTAAAAAAAGAATGGAAGATCAACAACTAAATAACTTAGTTGATGTTATGAAAAATACAACCGGGGTTTATACACAATCAACACCAGGAAATACAGCTGAAGCTTCATTTTATTCTCGTGGATATAAAATAACGAAGTATCAAGTAGATGGAGCTCCTAGTGCTTTTAATACAGGATATTACTTTACTGGGAACGAAAATATTGATAGTGCTATTTATGATTCTGTTTCTGTAGTTCGAGGTGCAACTGGATTTTTGACTGGTCAAGGAGATCCTAGTGGAAGTATAAATTTAGTACGAAAAAAACCAACAAAAGATTTTCAAGCTTCACTTGAAGCACAAACTGGAAGATGGGATAAATATAGAGGTGTTGCCGATATTGGTGGAGGATTTAATGAAGATGGAAGTATAAGAGGAAGATTTATAGCTGTTCATGACCAAGGAGGTTATTTCAATTCATTATTAGATAAAACAAGTATGACTTTATATGGAGTAGTAGAAGCAGATTTAGGTGATTCCACTACAATATCAGCCTCTTGGGAGAGAATAGATTCACAAAATAATGCTAGTGAAGGTGCAAGTAGATTTTTTGTAAATGATGGAAGTGATGGAACTTATATTTGGAGAAGAGTTGGATTCTCAAATTTTGATAAATATACATGGTTTCAAGCAGATTGGAAAAAAAGAGAGCAAATAAGAGATAATTATACTTTAGCCTTAAATCATCATATTAATGATTCTTGGAAAATAGATGCTACGTATAACTATATTAATGATAATCGTAAAATAAAAGATGGTGGATGTGATGGTTGGGTCAATAATGATACTTGTCGAGAAAGTAGATTTTTAAATCATGAAAACGATCAAAAAATTCATACTTTCGATGCAAAACTAAATGGAACTTTTGATTTATTTGGACAAACTCATGATTTAGTAATTGGAGCAAATGGGAAGAGAGAAAAAGGCACTAATTCAACTATTGATGAATGGGGGCAAGGACAAGGCTTTAGTATTATTAATAATAAGTTAAGTGTTGTTGAACCAAATTGGGGTAATTATACGAGGAATAAAGGAAAAAGTGAAACAAATCAATATGGTACATTTATTTCAACTAAACTTAATTTTACAGATGATTTATCAGCAATTTTAGGTGGAAGATACAGTGAATGGGAAACTGGAACTACTACTAAAAGAAAAGCAGATAATTTTTTACCATATTTAGCTTTGAGTTATGATATTACAGATAATCTTACAACTTATGTAAGTTATACAGAGATTTTTAATCCACAAAGTTCAAAAGATAGAAATGGTGACTATCTTGATCCTGAAACTGGATTTAACTATGAAGTTGGTCTAAAAGGTGAATGGTTTGATGGAAGATTAAACTCTAGTATTGCACTTTTCCAATCAGGTAAAGATGGTCTTGCAGTCACTGATATGAATGAACAAACAGGAGAATGCTACAAATATCCAGGTGGTGGACAATGGGGTTGTGCAATGAAAGCAGAAGATGATACAAAAAACAAAGGTTGGGAGTTTGAAATTGCAGGAGAGATTACTCCATATTGGCAAGTACAAGCTGGTTTTTCTTCATCAATTCTTAAAGATAAAAATGGAAAAAGATTAACAAGTGATGCTATACCTATTAGAACAGCAAACCTATTTACTACTTATAAACCTATATCTAAATTAACTTTAGGTGGTGGTGTAAGATGGCAAAGTGAAATTTTTGATAATACAGTAAAAGGTTATTATATACAAGCTGGTTATCCTGAAATGGTTAGTGAAGCTACACAAAAAGATTATTATGTAGTTGATTTGATGGCAAATTATGAATTTAATAAAAACTTAAGCTTGCTTGTAAATCTTAATAATGCTTTAAATAAAGAGTATAAAACTAGTTTTAATACTTACTCTTATGGAGAAGAGAGAAATTGGATGGCTACTTTAAAATATAAGTTTTAAGATATAAAAATTTAGCTACAATATGGTGAAATTATATGGTAAAGGATACAGTATGATAAATACAGAAAAAGTTACTTTTAATTTACCTATTGAGCTTAAAGCTAAAGTAAATGAATTAAAAGAGGATTTACAAACTTCTTTATCTTCTATATATATAGAAGCTATAAGTGAATATGTAAAAAAACAAGAAGAGAAAAAGTGGATAAAAGGTTTTGAGTTAGCAAGTAAAGATGCACAGTACCAAAAGCTTTGTGAAGAGTTTGGTAATAGTGATGATGGTGGGCTTTATGAGTATTAATCAAGGCGAGATTTGGCTTGTTGAGTTTTTTCCAAATGTTGGACAAGAAATATCTAAAACAAGACCTGCTGTAGTTGTAAATGATGATAAAGCAGGAAAACTAAATCTTAGAACAATAGTTCCTATTACAGATTGGAAAGATAATTATAGATATTTTCCTTGGATGATAGAAATAAATCCAGATGAGATAAATAATCTAACAAAGACATCTGCAATAGATTGTTTTCAAGTAAAAAACTACTCAACTGTTCGTTTTAAAAAACAAATTGGGACTGTTTCATCTGATTTGATTTTTAAAATACATCAAACTATAACAAAAACTTTAAATTCTCGATATTCACTCTCTTTAAACTAATTTTATTTACTTTTTAAAAAATCGTTCTCAAGCTTCAAAGCTTGAGAACAAAGTCAAAGGAATAAAATAAATATGAATATAAAAACATCATGTAATGAAGAGAAATTAAAAGAAGAAGAAAATAAAGAGAATAGTAAACTTTTAAAACAAAGATTACAAAGAGTACATGTAGTAATAGGAATATGGTTTTCAGTATTTATGTATATAGCTTTGTTTTTTGGAATATTTGCAATATTCTTACCATATATAGCAAATTGGGAAAGACCATCTAATCATAAAAAAATAGTAAAAATAGAAAATATAGATTTTGATAAAACTATACAAAAAGTTTTAGATGATAAGGAGTATCCTAAATATAATACTATTTTTGTAAACTTACCAAATAAATCTCCAAATTTAACTATATCTACTCAATTTATGGAAAGAAAAGTTTTTAATCCAAATACAAATGAAGAAGTAGAAAAAGTAAAAGAAGAATCAAATCTAGCTTGGTTCTTAAATGGTATGCACTATGGAGCACCTTTATATAAAATATATATGACACAAGTTTTTGGCTTTGTTGCACTTGCAGGAATATTTTTAATTATTGGTGGATTGATACAAGTAAGTATTATAAAATATCAAAATGGTGGGAAAAGTGTATCAAGTAAGTTTTCAAATTGGCATAGAAAAATATTTATTTGGTTATTTTTGCCTTTTTTACTTATTGTTTGGAGTGGAGCAAACTTAAATGTTCCTATGCATTATGTTAAACAATCTTCCTTTATGACTTATGTAGTTTCAAAAGGAGAATTTAGTGACTATTGGGAATATAAAGAGCATCTCAATGAGTTAGAAAACCCAAAAAAAGAAGAAGTAGAAATAAGTGGAATAGAAGCTTCAATGCTAAGTTTAAATGAACTTACAAATAAAGCTTTACAAATAAATAAAGATATAGATTTTAAATGGATAAGATTGGCAAATTGGGAAGATAAAGATGCAAAAATAACATTTAGAGGACATAATCAATATGTACCATTTTTAAAAGATGAACAAACTTTTCCAAGTATAACACTAAGTGCTGTTGATGGAAGTTTGATAGAAGAGAAGTTATTTGAAAATAGACATTATAGTTTTATAATATCTGATAGTGTACATTATTTACATATACTTGTTAATCATGGAATTTGGTTGAGATTGTTTGTATTTATAACTATGCTTTTGTGTACTTTAGCTGTTGGATTTGGAGTATTGTTATATTTAGAAAAACAAGCAAGAAAATTTCCAACTACAACTCCTGTATATAACTGGGTTTCAAAGTTTTGCTTAGCTGGAATGGTTGGAGTTATTCCTGCAACTGGTTTACTATTCTTTTTACAATGGTTATTACCTTTTGATATGGAAGATAGAGTAGCTATTCAACATGGACTTTTTGCAACTTTTTGGATAGGAACTTTAACTTATTCGTTTTATAGATTAAACTCTTATAAAACAGCTAAAGAGTTTTTATATATTGGTGGAGTATTGTTTGCTTTAAGTCCTTTTGTTCACTTTATATTTAGTGGATTTTCTCCAATAAGACTTTGGGAAGAAGAAATATATACAGTTTTAGCTGTTGATGTAGGATTGTTTGTTTTTGGATTAATCTTACTTTATGTTGCTTATAAACTTCCAGTAGATAGAACTAAGATACAAGAGTTTTGGAGTAAGAGATTGTGATATTAGGAAGAGTTAAAACTTCCTAATATCTTTAAGTATGGGTTTCAAAGTATTTATTTAATTTTGAGATTAAAATTTCGATAAAAAATATACTTTCTCCTTTCCTTGTATACTTTGGAACTCATACTTAAGGGTATAAATAAAATCTTACAATTTGTAATATTTTTTAGTGAATTTTTCTTTTTATGATAGAATTTTAGAATTGTTATCATAAGGATATTAAATGGAAGAATTAATAATCACTGAAAATAGTATAAAAAATCAGATTTATAATATCAGAGGTTTTCAAGTTATGCTAGATAGGGACTTAGCAGAACTTTATGGCGTTGAAACAAAAAGATTAAATGAGCAAGTCAAAAGAAATATAGAAAGATTTCCTAAAGAATTTATGTTTCAACTTACCAAAGATGAATTAGAAATTTGGATGTCGCAATTTGCGACTTCCAATAAAGAGCTTATGGGATTAAGAAAACTTCCTTTTGTTTTTACAGAACAAGGTGTTTCTATGCTAAGTGCTGTTATAAGAAGTCAAATTGCAGTTGAAGTTAGTATAAAAATCATTAAAAGTTTTATTGATATGAGAAATTTTTTGCAAAATAATGCTTCTATATTTTCAAGAATAGAAACCATAGAAAAAAGACAAATTTCTTATGAACTAAAAAATGATTCAAAAGTAGATTTTATCTTAAATGCTTTAGAAGATAAAAACTCGAAACCATCAGAAGGTATATTTTATGATGGACAAATATATGATTCATACAGTTTTATAAATGATTTATTAAAACTAGCACAAAAAGAAGTTATTTTAATAGATAACTATATAGATGATACAGTATTTACTCTGTTTTCAAAATATCAAAATATAAACTTTACTATTTACACAAATAACATCTCAAAACAACTAAATTTAGATTTTGAAAAATATCAAGCTCAATATAAAAATATAACACTAAAAACTTTTAAAAATTCACACGATAGATTTTTAATACTTGATAAAAAAGAGATATATTATTTGGGAGCTAGTTTGAAGGATTTGGGTAAAAAATGGTTTGTTTTTTCTAAAATAAACTTGAATATAAATGAGATTTTAGAAAAATTAGAATAGTGTTAAAAATTTAAAATAAAATAAAAATAAGCTAAATATGTTACAAATATACACTCTCAATTGAAAATTTCTAAATTTTTTGATATTTATTGTCAGTTTTTTTATATTTTTCCGTCTTATATATAGAGGGTAATTTTTAAAACAAAGGATTAAGAGTAATATGGCAAAAAAATATTTAAAAAATAAAAAGAAATTTGGGTTTTTAATTGGCTTGATTTTTATATCTTTTTTAATTTGGTTTAATTTTTTTCGTGCAGTTGAAGAAATTAAAAGTGAAGAGATAAAAAAAGGTGATATACAAAATGTTGTATCTTCTTTGGGAGTTTTACAACCACATAATTATGTTGATATTGGAGCACAAGTTTCAGGGCAAATCGAAAAGATTTATGTAAAAGCTGGAGATATTGTAAAAAAAGGTGATTTGTTGGTTGAAATAGACCCAAGCTTACAAAGTGCAACAGTAGAAGAAAACCGAGCAACTTTAGAAAACTTAAATGCACAGCTAATAGAACAAGAAGCGTCTTTAGAACTATCTAATTTTCAAGCTTTAAGACAAGAACAACTTTTTAAAAATAATGCTACAAAACTTGAAGATGTACAAATAGCTCAAGCAAATTTCAAAATGGCAAAAGCAAAGATAAAAAGTTTAAAAGCACAAATAAAAGGTGCAAAATCAAATCTACAAGGGAATGAAGCACTTTTAGGATATACAAAAATATATGCTTCTATGGATGGAACTGTTGTATCACTAAATGCAAAAGAGGGACAAACTTTAAATGCCACTTATGAAACGCCAAAACTTTTAAGAATAGCTGACCTATCAAAAATGACTGTTTGGACTGAAGTTTCTGAAGCTGATGTTGGAAAACTTAAAGTTGGAATGGATTTATATTTTACAACTTTAGGACTAAGAGATACAAATGGAGAACTTCGTAAGTGGGAAGCAAAACTACAACAAATTTTGCCTGCTCCTGTAAATCAAGAGGATGAAGTAAAAGCATCTAGTACAAAAGCAGTAGCTTATACAGCACTTTTTGATATAGAAAATAACGACAATGTTTTAATGAGTCAAATGTCTGCACAGGTATTTTTTATAGAATCTTTTGCAAAAAATGTAGTTGTTGTACCACTTTATACATTATATATGCAAGAAAATGGAACTTATTTAGCAAAAGTTTTAGTTGATGATAAAATTGAAGATAGAGTTGTAAAAATAGGAATGAAAGATAGGATTTTTGGTGAAGTAATAGATGGGTTAAAGCAAGGTGAACAAATCATAACAAAGATTGAAAACAATAAAGATTCTAAGAGATTACAATGGTAGAAACTCCACTAATTGAACTTAAAAATATTTATAAATCTTATGGTGGGAAAGATGGAGCACCGATTCATACAGTTTTACATGGTATTGATTTATCTATTTATACTGGTGAATTTGTAGCAATAGTTGGAGCTTCTGGTTCTGGAAAATCTACTTTAATGAATATCTTGGGTTGTTTAGATAAATCAAGTAGTGGAGAATACCTTTTTGCTGGGAAAGATATATCAAATTTTAATGCAGATGAGTTAGCATATTTAAGAAGAGAAGCTTTTGGATTTGTATTTCAAGGGTATCACCTCATCCCTACTTTAGATACGAATCACAATATTCAAGTTCCTTCTATTTATAAAGGAACTGATTTTGAAGATAGAGAAAATAGAACGAATGAGTTATTAAATCGTTTAGGTTTAGAAACAAAAAAAGATTATTATCCAAACCAACTTTCAGGTGGACAACAACAAAGAGTTTCTATTGCAAGAGCTTTGATGAATGGTGGATATATTATATTAGCTGATGAACCAACTGGGGCTTTAGATAGTAAAAGTGGTATTGAAGTTATGAAACTACTAAAAGAGTTAGCAACAATTGGTCACACTATAATATTAATTACTCATGATTTGCAAGTAGCTTCTCAAGCACAAAGAGTAGTTCGTATTAGTGATGGGCTTATAATAGAAGATAGCACAAATAGCACTTATAAGGAAATAAATTCTAGAAACTCTTTTGAAAATATAGACTTTATAGGTCAAATGAAAATAGGAATAAAACAAGATAGTTCAATAATTGAAGATATAAGCGAGGCATTTTCTACTGCTTGGAAAACACTTTGGGTAAATAGATTTAGAACTTTACTTACACTTTTAGGAATTATTATAGGAGTTTCTGCTGTAATTGTTCTTATGGGAGTAGGACTTGCTACAAGTGAAAAAGCTTTAAAACAAATGGAAGTTTTTGGTGGGGTCAATCGTGTTTCTATTTGGCCAAAGCATGATGAGATTACTAAATATATGGGAACCCTTAATTCTAAAGATATTGAAATAATAGAACAATTGGATAATATCGAACTTATAACTCCTACACAAGGAACTGATGTAGCTGTAAAATATGGCAATCAAAGTATAGGTGCTTTTATTTTAATGACTAATGAACTTGGTTTAAAGATTTTTAACTGGGAAATAGAAAATGGAGAATTTTTCACTAAAGAAGATGAAGAAAATTTGGAAAGAGTAGCTGTTTTAGGAAAAGTTATAAAAGATAAGCTTTTTGAAAATGAATCTTCAATAGGTAAATATATTTTAATAGAAAACATACCATTTAGGGTTATTGGTGAGTTGTCTGATATGTCAGTTTATAGTGGAGATAAAGATGATGATCAAATGGTAGTTTTACCTTTTACTGTTGGAGCTACACAACTACTAAATACTTTAGATTCTGAAGCTATTCAAACATATCTACAAGATTATAATATTGCAGAAGAAACTGTAGAAAATATGACAAATACTCTAAAAAACAGTAGAGATACTGATGATTTTCGTATATATAATAATCCTTCAAGGATTCAAGCACAAAAACAAGCAAATCAAGACCAAAGTATAATGATAGCTTTGATTGGTGGTATTTCTTTAGTAGTTGGTGGTATAGGTATTATGAATATAATGCTTATGGCTGTAAAAGAAAGAACAAAAGAGATAGGTATTCGTATGGCAACTGGAGCTAGACAAAGTGATATAAAAAGACAGTTTTTAACAGAAGCTATCTTGGTTTCTTTTATAGGTGGGATTGCAGGAGTAATAGTTGCAATATTGATAGGTTCTATTTTAATATATTTCAATATAGAGTTGATTTTTTCAATCAAAGCTATTCTTATAGCATTTTCTAGTGCTGTTATTACTGGGCTTATTTTTGGATATATTCCTGCAAGTAAAGCTTCAAAACTAGATCCTGTTGTAGCACTAAATGGAGAGTAATAAAATGAAAAAATATTTTTATATAACAATTTTGCCTTTTTTAATTTTTGGTTGTAGTTCTAAAGATGATTTAATAGTAAAAAAAGATATTGAATTACCACAAAATTGGGATAATAACTTTGAACACAATAAAGAAGAGATTAATCAAAATTGGTGGGAAAGTTTTGGAAGCCATGAATTAAATAGCTTAATAACACAGGCAAAAAATGATAGTTTAGATTTAAAAGTAGCAATAAATAAAGTACTTCAAGCAAAAGCAAATGCAAAAATATCTGGAGCAGATTTATATCCACAAATAAGTGCAGGATTAAATTCTTCAAGAGATGGTATATTAAATCACAATGGAAATACAAATAGTTATAGTTCAGCTTTAAATATAAGCTATGAGATAGATTTTTGGGGTAAAAACAGAGCTTTTTATGAAAGTGCTAAAGAAAATCTAAAAGCTACAATATTTCAAAAAGATGCAGTAGAATTAACTATTGTTTCAAATGTTGCAAAAGTATATTTAAATATCTTATCACTAAATGATAAAATAGAAATAGCAAAACAAAATTTAAAAATTGCAAAAGAGTTATTTGAACTTATAAATACAAAATACAATCTTGGAGCAACAACAAAACTAGAATTAACTCAGCAAGAGATAATACTTTTACAACAAGAAAGAGTTTTAATAGAGTTAGAAAAAGATTTGAAACAAGAAAACAAAACACTAAGTATCCTTTTAGCAAAAACTGACAATTTAGATTTTAAACAAATATCTTTAAATGATATAGAGATTCCTAAAATATCTTTAGTAATTCCATCTGAATTGTTATTAAGGCGTCCAGATATTGCACAAGCTGAAGCTTTAATGAAAAGTGCAAATGCAAATATACAAGTTGCAAGAGCTAATTTTTTACCTAGTTTTAATTTAGGAGCTAGTTTAGGTACAAGTACAGAAAAATTTTCAAATATATTTGATAAACCAATATATACCTTGCTATCAGCTTTAAGTATCCCTATTTTTTATGGTGGTAAACTTGATGCAAACTATGATTTGACAAAAGCTAGATATGAAGAGATGTTGATAAACTATCATCAAACAATCATAAATGCTTTTTGGGAAGTACAAATAGCTTTAAATAATATAGAAAATATTGACAAACAAATAAGCTTACAAAATAAAGAATTAGAACAATCTCAACTAGCATTTAATCTAGCAAAATCTCAATATGAAGCTGGTGCAAAGACACTATCTGATTTACTTGATACGCAAAGAGATTTATATAGTGCAAAAGATATATCTATTCAATTCAAATATGCAAGATTACTTTTGAGTATTGAACTTTATAAAGCTTTAGGTGGAGGTTGGAAAATATAATAGAAGATTATTTATAGTACAATCATAAATCAAAAGTATAAAAGGATTTTTATGGATATTTTATCAAATAAATCAAATTTAAAGAAAGCTTTAAAGCAACAACAAAATGAGATAAATGATTATACTATTTATAAATCTTTAGCATTTCATCAAAAAGATGAGAATAACAAAAAAATATTTGAAAAGATTGCCAATGAAGAGAAAAATCATTATGATTTTTGGGTAAAAATCACAAATCGACAATTAAAAGCACAAAAGTTTATTGTGCTTTTTTATATATTTCTTGTAAAAATATTTGGAACTTCTTTTGCTTTAAAAACCCTAGAAAAAAGAGAAGCTGGAGCAGAAGAGTTTTATAAAGAACTTTTTGACATTTATCCAGAATCAAAAAATATTTATAAGCAAGAAACAGAACATGAATTTATTTTGATTGATATGTTACACGATAAAAAACTTATTTATGCAGGAGCAATAGTTTTAGGTATGAATGATGCTTTAGTAGAACTAACTGGAACTTTAAGTGGTCTTGCATTTGCTTTTGATAAAAGTATAGTTGTTGGAATCACTGGGCTTATTATGGGTATTGCAGCATCACTATCAATGGCTGGTTCAGCATATCTTGAAGCTAAAGAAAATCCTAGTGAACTTATCAAACCTTTGACATACTCTACTTATACTGGTATTGCTTATATACTTACGACTGCGATTTTAGTATCACCATTTTTTATTTTTGATTCTATTATAGAATCAATTATTTTGATGTTTATTTGTGCATTTATAGCTATTGTTTCATATAATTTTTATATAAGTGTTGCAAAAGATTTAAGTTTTACAAAAAGAGTTTTACAAATGTCAGCTATAACTTTTGGAGTTGCTATAATATCTTTTTTAATCGGCTATTTAGTAAAACACTATTTTGGAATAGATATATAATCAGAAATCTTAAATGATCTCTGATTTATATTTAATCCACAGGTATAACTGGATTTAAGCTAGAAGTATTATTTAAAAAGTGTCTATGTTTTTCAAATTGATCTATAATATCTGTAATTATTGCATCTACATCATATCCATAAATATCATAAGCTTTATTTCCATCTTGTAAAAACACTTCAGCTCTAGCATACTTTTTTTGTTCTTTTGTAGGATTTACACTATCTGGATAGGCATAAGGTGGTGTGTCATAATTTCTTGCACGAACTTCATATATAAAATCAAAGTCATTTGAGTGCTCAACTCTTAGCTTTGATATAGCTTTTTCTTTATCATTTGAAACTTCAACTATCCAAGAATATTTTTCAAGTTCTGTTTCAACTGTATTCATAGCTTCTATTATGTCTTCATTTATAAACCTTTTTGTTTCAGCAACTTTTGGAAACTCTATAATTCTACTAAGTCTTGAATTCCAAGTTCCACTTATTTTCCCATGTCTTCCTGCATTCATATGGTGCTTTAAGCTTTCACTTCTAATAAGTTCCAAATTCAAAGCTTTAAAAACTCCCCAACAAGAAACAAGCATAACAAGAGCAAAAGGTAAAGCTATAATAATAGAAGCAGATTGTAAAGCTTCCAATCCACCAGCAAGAAGCATTGCAATTGCAACAACTCCTTGTGAAATTGCCCAAAATACTCTTTGCCAAACTGGATTATTTATTTTTCCTCCACTTGAAATTGTATCAACTACTAAAGAACCACTATCTGAAGATGTTATAAAAAATACAGCAACTAAAACTATTGCAAAAATAGATGTTATTGTAGAAAAAGGATATAGTTCTAAAAACTTAAAAAGTGCAATAGAAACATCATTTGAAACAGCTGTTGCCAAAATAGTATATCCTTCATTTAAAATAGAATATAAAGCACTATTTCCAAAAACAGTCATCCATAAAAAAGTAAATCCAGCAGGTAAAAATAAAACTCCAATGATAAACTCCCTTATAGTCCTTCCTCTTGAAACTCTAGCTATAAACATTCCTACAAATGGTGCCCAAGATATCCACCAAGCCCAATAAAATAGTGTCCAAGAACTCATCCAAGATGATTTTTCTTCATAAGTATATAAATTGAAAGTTTTTTCAACAATACTTGATAAGTATGTTCCAATATTTTGAATAAAAGCATCAAAAAGATAAAATGTAGGACCAGCAACAAATACAAATAAAAGTAAAAAAGAAGCTAAATATACATTTAAAATAGATAGTTTTTTTATTCCACTATCAAGCCCCGATATAACTGAAGCTAAAGCTATTGCACAAATAAGAACAATTAAAATAATTTGTGTATTTATTCCAACTTCTACATCAAAAACATAGTTTAATCCAGAGTTTATTTGTAAAACTCCAAATCCTAAAGTTGTAGCAACACCAAAAATTGTTCCTAAAACTGCAATAGTATCAACACTATGACCTATGTTTCCATATATTTTATCTCCAATTAATGGATAAAGTGCTGATCGAATAGTCAAAGGTAAGCCATGTCTAAATGAAAAATATGCTAAAACCAATCCAACTATTGCATATATTGACCAAGCATTTAATCCCCAGTGAAAAAAGACTATTCCCATAGCATCTTTTGCAGATTGAATACTTTGTTCTCCAATAGGTGGATTTGCATAATGAACAATAGGTTCAGCAACTCCCCAGAACATTATTCCTATACCCATTCCAGCAGAAAATAGCATAGAAAACCAAGAAAAATTTGAATAGTCAGGTTTTGATTGATCTGGACCTAATTTGAATTTACCATAAGGAGAGAAAGCTAAAAAAAGAGCAAAGATAGTAAAAATAGAAACACTTAACATATAAAGCCAACCAAATTTATCAGCTATAAAATTTTTGGTGGTAGTGAAAATATCCTTGGATAGAGCAGGATTAATAAAAGTAAATATCACCAATAAGGTAATAAAGACGACCGCAGGTATAAAAACAGGCTTTAGAACTGTTGATTTCATAGTTCTCCTTTTTGTATAAGATGTGTACTAAAATAACAAAGCTTTTCTTAATAATGAGTTATGAAAGAGTACAAATATAGTCTTTAATACGTTCAAAACACTTACTTCATAATGCTTTTGCAAATTTAAGAATTTAATTATAAGATGAAATATATTTACTATTTACATTTTTAGAATAAAAGGATATTCTAATGAATCTAATTAATAAAGAAAATATATGCTACTAAAATCAAAATATAATGTTGTAATACTAATCACTGTTTTACTAATATTTTTTTCTATCGTTCTTTCTATTATCAACTATGTTGTATCTTTAAATACTGCACAAAATCAGTTAAAAGAACAAGCGTTACCACTCTCTTTGGATAATATTTATACGGATATTCAAAAAGGTATTATTGAACCTTATTTAGTATCTTCAATGATGGCAAATGATACTTTTGTACAAGATTGGCTTGTGAATGAAGAAATAAATGATAAAAAAATAATAAGATATCTTGAAGCAATTAAAAATAGATATGATATGTTCAACACTTTTTTAGTATCTGATACAACAAAGAATTACTATACACAAAATGGATTTATAGAGAAAATAGATGAAAATAATGAAGAAAATAAGTGGTATTTTAATTTTAAGAATATCCAAAATAAACATGAAATAAATTTAGATTTTAATGAACATTTATCAAATAATATGATTATGTTTATAAACTACAAAATTTTTGACAAAGATTACCATTTTTTAGGAGCTACTGGAGTTGCTATAAAAATTTCATATATTGGTGATTTATTACAATCTTTTAGATTAAAACACAAATTTATTGTTACTTTTTTCAATAAAGATGGGAAAGTTGTCCTATCAGAAAGGCAAATAAACTCAAAAACAAATTTAGATGAATATCAAATTTTGAAAAATTATAAGGATTTGATTTTATCAAAAAAAACAAATACAATCGAATATAATTCAAAGAATGGGGATAAACATATATTAAACACAAAATATATTCCTGAACTTGACTTATACTTAACGATTGAAGCAAATTTAAACGATTTTACAAAAGATGTACATAATATATTTTATCTCAACTTGATTGTTTCAATTTTTGTTACTTTTATTATCTCAATTTTGGTATTTCTAATAATAAAAAATTATAGTAAAAAATTGGAATATCTTCTAGTTTTTGATGCTTTAACAGATATACCAAATAGAAGAGATTTTGAAGAAAAATTAAAAAATCATATATTATTAAAAAGAAGAAAAGATATTCAACTAAGTCTTATATTCTTAGATGTAGATGACTTTAAAAGTATAAATGACAAATTAGGTCATCAAAAAGGAGATTTAGTTTTAAAAAGAGTTGCTAGTATCTTAGAATCTGGGATTAGGCAAACTGATTTAATTGCAAGATGGGGAGGAGAAGAGTTTATCATAGCTTTAATAGATTCTTCTTTGGAAAATTCTAAAATAATTTGTGAAAACTTAAGAAAGAGTATTGAACAAGATATACAATTAGAAGAAATTTGTTCATATAATGTTACAGCTAGTTTTGGTTTGACTATGATACAAGAATTAGAGACTAAAGAAAGTGCTTTATTAAGAGTTGATGAAGCAATGTATCTATCAAAAAATAGTGGGAAAAACAGAATAACTATTCTTTAAAAACCTATTCTATTTCCAAACTAAAGTTGGAAATAGATAATAAATTAATCATATTTATATGATTTAATATCACAACTATTTGTTGCTTCTTCAACAAGTGATTTTCCTATTTGAGCATAAGCATGTATAAATTTTTTTATTTTTAGATCACTTAAAAGTTGTTTTTCGTCCAAAGATTCATATTTTAAAATAATATTTGCAGTTGGACAATATTTCATTATTGCATCACAAATAAGTATTTTATCTTGAGTTTCATTTATAGTCATAATAATACTTGAAGATTTTTCAACTTTTAAAGCTTCTAAAACTGACTCTTTTTCTAAATTCCCAAAAAATGCTTTATATCCTAGTTTTGTAGCTAGTTGAACTTGTCTTAAGTCATTTGAAACAATAACAAAAGTAAGTTTTCTATCTTCCAAATCTTTTGCTACAACTCTACCTAAAATTGAAAATCCACAAACAATAATATGGTTTTTATCATTGATTGTTTCAATTTTATCACTTTCATATAAATCTTTTGCCAAAGCTCCTGATATTTTATATATATTGTTCAAGAAAAATGGAGTTAAAATCATAGACATTACAGATATTAAAACTAAGAAATTAGCCGTTTCTTGTGGTATTACACCTTGATTTGAAGCCAAAGTAAATATAGCAAAAGAGAACTCCCCTACTTGACAAAGAGCAATCGCTGTTTTTATAGCTGTATTTTTATCTGATTTTCTTCTAATTATCATATATACAGCTATTGCTTTTAATAACATTACAAGTAAAAACAGACCAATTACAATATGTATATTTTGTAAAAAATATACAATATCTATTTTTACTCCAACAGTAAAAAAGAATGTACCTAAAAGTAAATCTTTCAAATTTACGATATCTGATTCAACTTTAATTCTAAATTTTGTATCAGCTATTATCATTCCAGCTAAAAAAGCCCCCAAAGAGTAAGTAAATCCCAAATATTCAGCTAAAAGAGATGCACCTATAACTATCGATAAAACTGCACCTATAAAAAGTTCTTCCATTCTAGTATCTGCTGAAAATCTAAGCAACCAAGTGATTATTTTTTTACCAAAAATAAACATAAAAAATAAAATTATAGCTGCACTAATAGCAGTTTTTATAAGAACTTCTGAAATTGACAAAGTATCATTTGTCAAAAAAGATATTAAAAGTAAAATAGGAATTACAGCTAAATCTTGAAAAATCAATATAGCTGTACTTCTTTCGCCATAAGGTGTATAAATATCTCTTGATTGTTTTAAATATGGTAGAACAATAGCTGTTGAAGACAATGAAAAAGCTAATGCAACTATTAAAGATATTTCAATACTCAAATGAAAAATAAGATATGCCACAAAAAATATTAAAATAGCACTTATTGCAACTTGTAAAAAACCATTTAAAAGTAAAATTTCTTTCATCTTTTTTATTTTTTCAATACTTATTTCAAGTCCAATAGTAAACATTAAAAATACAATACCAAATTCAGCTATAGCATCAAGAGAGTCCATATTTGCACCCTTGAAATGAAAACCATAAGATATGATAATACCAGTTAAAATATAACCTATAATTTGAGATATACCAAATTTTTTTAAAATTATATTTAAAACTGTTGCTAGAAAAATAGCTAAAAATAGCGTTGTTAAGAAGTGTTCCATGATAATTCTTTTTTGTAAAATGCGGGATTATATCAATATTTTTTTAAAAAAACTAAACTTTTTAAAGAATTTTCTTCATTATTTGTTATAAATTCAAAAGAATTTTCCAACTTTTCTACAAACTGAAAATCTTTTGCATTGATTTTAAATAGCTCAATCAAAAAATCACTACTTAAAAATGGATCATTTAAACAAGCAAGTACAATAGAGCCTTTTTTTGTAAGTAAGTCTAACTTTTTTATGATTTTCTCATAATCTTTTGAAGCTACAAATGAGTTTTTTTGAAAAGAAGGTGGATCAATAATAACTATATCAAATGGTGAATCTTTTCTAATTGTAGAGATAGATTTTAATATGTTATATGGTAGAAATTTTACCTTTTTTGTATCAAGATTATTTATTCTATGATTTTCTCTTCCCATACTCAAACTTGGTTTTGACATATCTACATTTATAACCGTTGAAGCTCCTCCAGCTATTGCAGATACACTAAAAGCACAAGTATATGAAAATAGATTCAATACACTTTTATCTTTTGATATAGATTTTATATATTCTCTTCCTTTTTTCATATCAAAAAATAGTCCAATATTTCTATTTTTAAAGTTGATTTTATATTTTAAACCATTTTCAATAGCTGTAAAATCATCTAAAATTCCACCAAATATTACCTCATAAAAATCATCTGATTTATATTTTCTTTGTACTATAAAATTTGAAAAATTATTGTTTTTTGCAGTATCCTCTAAAATTAAAATAATATTTTTCTCTTTTTGGTTACTTTCATAAAAACTAGCAAATAATGTATCATTTATGCTATCAACTGTCAAATGAGAAAAATCTTCATAAAAATTCCCACGACCATGAAAAACTCTTTTTATCTCTTCATTTTTATCTTTTAAATTGTCTAATATTATATTTTTTAAATCATTTTCATTCATAAGGCGAATTATACACAATTTTTTTACAATCATTACACGATTATTATATAAATTTCCACGATTTTTTCACATTTAAAAAAGGTTTTCACAGTGCTTTTTAATTCATATGAATTTTTATTTATATTTTTACCATTAACTTTAATTTTATATTTTTATTTAAATTCATTAAAATTGATCACTTTGAGTAAAACAATGCTTGTATTTGCTAGTTTATTTTTCTACTCTTGGTGGAATATCATATATCTTCCTTTGATTTTAGGAAGTATGATTTTCAATTTTTACATAGGGAAATCTTTAGGAAAAAAAGCAAACAAATCTATGCTAACTTTTGGAATTGTAGGAAATGTTGCACTTTTAGGATATTTTAAATATGCTGATTTTTTCATTGAAAATTTTAACTGGGCATTTAACTCTCAAACTCCCCTACTTCATTTAGCTCTACCTTTAGCAATCAGCTATTTTACTTTTCAACAAATTGCATTTTTAGTTGATAATTATAAAGGTGAAGTAAAAGAGTTTAGCTTTTTAAATTACTCACTTTTTATCACATTTTTTCCACAACTTTTAATGGGTCCAATTGTTCATCACAAAGAGATGATGCCACAATTTGCTCTAAAATGGAGAAGTTATATAAGATGGGAAAATATATCTTTAGGACTTTTTATATTTGCAATAGGACTTGCAAAGAAGTGTTTAATAGGTGACCCTCTCACAGATTATGCCCAATATGGCTTTGATAATGCTCAAAAACTCACAATGATAGAAGCTTGGTATGCTTCAACTTCTTATGTTTTATCATACTATTTTGACCTATCAGGATATGCTGATATGGCTATTGGAATAGCAAAAATGTTTAATATCGATTTACCAAAAAATTTTAATAGTCCATATAAAGCTAGAAATTTCGCTGATTATTGGAGAAGATGGCATATAACTTTGAGTAGATTTTTAGGTGATTATATATATAAAAGTTTAGGTGGAAATAAAAATGTAGTTTGGATTATTTATCTAAATATTATGATTACTTTTTTTGTATCTGGATTTTGGCATGGTGCAGGATGGACTTTTATAGTTTGGGGACTTTTAAATGGACTTTTTGTAGTTTTTGCACATATGATGAAAAAAGCAAATTTAGAAATGAATTTTTATCTAGCTTGGTTTTTAATGTTTATTGGATTAATCATCACTAGAACACTATTTGTAGCAAACGATTTTAGTGATGCTTGGTATGTAACTTATACTTTATTTGATATTACAAATCTAAAATTTCAAGAGTTATATCATATAGATGCAGTTTTCCAAAGCTTTTACATAGTTTTAGCTCTTGTTTTAGCTCTTGGATTTAAAAATAGTGGTGAAATAGCTCTTAATTTCAAACCAAATTTAAAATATTCTTTATATACGGCTATTTTAATATCAGCTTCTTTATTCACTTTTTCAAGTGCAAAAGAGTTTTTATATTTCCAATTTTAAGGTAAAAAATGAAAAAACAAAAAAAATTTATACTTTTAACTCTACTTTTTATTTTTATTTTTTTCTCTATTGGAGTATTTATAAGATATATTATAGACCCAGTTGGAATAAATAACAAATTTGATATAGGACTTAGAAAAGATACAGCTTTAGCATATAGAACACAAAAATATGTAGAATTAAATGAACTACAACCAAATACAATTCTTTTAGGTGGAAGTAGAGTTCACTATTTAAACCCAAAAGACATAGAAAAATATACAAATGACAAGGTTTATAATCTTGGTCTTCAATTTGCAACTTTGGAAGAGCAATACTATTTTTTAAAACACTCACTAGAAAATTTAAAAATAAATACTGTTATTATAGGGCTTAATTTCTATACATTTAATGACGATTTAAAAGAGAATAGCAGTGATTTTAATAAAAATATTTTTGATTATGGATTTAATCTATTTTACCAAGTAAAACACTATTTGGAAGTACCTATATTTAAATATTTAAAATATGTTATTCCAAACAATGATAGAAATCTTTTTTATGAAAATGGTGCAATAACTCTATATCATCAAGAAAAAGTTATAAAAAATAACAATAAAGAACATATGTGGCAAGGAACACTAAACTACTATCAAAAAGTATATAAAGATTTTCATATTTTAGGAGAAAAAAACTTTGATTATTACAAAAAGATGGTAGATTTATGTAAACAACATAATGTTAAATTAAAAGTATTTACAACAGCAATTCACACTTCTCAATTAAAACTTATAGAAGAAGAAAATAAACTAGATATTTTTGATAGATGGAAAAATGAAATAGCTCAAATATTTCCTTATTGGGATTTTATGAATGAAAATAGCATAACTGAAGATGAAGAAAATTTTATAGACTCTTCACATATCAAACAAGAGTTTGGTTATTTGTACTTTGCAAAAATATTTGAAGATTTTGATATAGATATTCCAGAAGATTTTGGAATTTTTATAGAATAATTAGGGCAAAAGCCCTAATATTATTTTGCAAGTTTATCTACAAATTTACTAACAGGAGTTACAAGTCTTTGTAACAACATACTTACTAAAATAAATGCTACAAGCCATGCAATAACAGCAGCCCAAGCAGGTAAATAAACAAAGAAAATATCATATTTTGCCATAAGTGGCCAGTGGATTAAGTAAACTTCGTAAGAGTAAACTCCATAAATAGTTAAAAATTTACTTTCAACTTTTTTAAGTACAAATATCACAATAAATGCCAACATTATAACAATTGACATAATTTGCTCTACAAAGAAACCTTGCCCTAAAATATCTTTTAAAGTTGGCCAAGAGTTTGCTCCAGTTCTTTGAGATACATAAAAAACTACAACAAACATAATAGCCATAATAATGTATTTCATATCTTTTGAATTATCTCTAAAGTTTTTTACATAACTAACAAATTTGTTTTCTTGACCATCTTTTATTTGAACCAACCAAGCTGCAATAATCCCTAAAGAAAATGCTACTGTGTGAAGTCTATGAAGCCAGTTACTTCCTAAATCGAAAATATTAAATGTTCCAATAATTGTAGCAATAACAGCTAATATAATTGCAGTTAGCCAAGGTTTATTTTTGAAAAATACTAAAGGAAATAACAGATAAAACATTATCATCCAAGTAATATACCAAAATGGAGAGTTTACATCACCAAATCCATCTGCTGTTGGGAAAAAACCTAACATCGATTTTATCATATATCCAATAGAGTAAGTTTTATCCATAAATACAGCATCGGCTATAAACATTATAATCAAAGCTATCCAAAATGGAATAAATATTTTTATAACTCTTTTTTTATAGAAATCAGCAACTTTCATCGGTTTTTTTAGCATTCCAACAGTTAAACCAAATCCTGACATAAATAAAAACAGATCAACCCCAACTCCAGCAATTATAGAAAGTGGAAATAAAAATTCACTATTTGTAACTTTCATATATGCAAAGTGAGCAAAAACAACAGTTAAAATACCTAAACCTTTTAGCTCATTTGTAACAGGTATTGGAAAAACATCTGTGTGATTTGAATCTTTTAAAGTTGTAAATAAAACTAATATCGCAAAAGCAATAACAACAAAAGTAGATAGTTGAAGACTTGTAAAAGTAACAATATCATTTGTAAGTGTAATAGGACCTATACTCAAGCAAATACCCCTAAAATTTAAATTAAACTCTTTAAGTTTGGGCGATTTTATCTAAAAATTAATTAATAAAAAGTTAATAATATTTAATAATTTTATCTAACACAAAGATTTTTTATGTTATTTTTTTGAAATTTTATCTTAGGAATATATAATGAAAAAATTATTTATTATTTTGTTTATGTTTTCAACAATGCTTTTCGCAAATATAGGAACTATAACTTTACTTGAAGGAGAGGCAGTTGTAATAAAAAATAGTAATACTGTAAAACTAAATTTAGGTGACGAAATAGAAAATAAAGATATTATCGAAACAAAAGTAAATTCAAAAGTAAAAATTACTTTTATAGATAATACTATTGTAACTATTGGAAAAGAATCTACTTTAAAGGTAGACGATTACTATTATACACAAAATGACAAAGATAATGTAAAAACAGAACTTAGTATCCCAAAAGGTGCTTTTCATGCCATAACAGGGCAAATAGGGAAAGTAAATCCAGATAAGTTTAAATTAAAAACAAAAAATGCAACTATTGGTATTAGAGGAACTGAATTTTATGGTGATGATAATAGAATAGTTTGTACACAAGGAAGAATTATTGTATTGTCAAATGGAGTTTCAGTAGATGTACCTTCTGGAAACTATCTAAATATTTTCTCAAACCAAAGACCATCAGAAGTTTTACCACTTGAAAATAACACTTTAGAAGATATTGAAGAAAGATTAAATACTAATAATCAAGGCAATAATGGTAATAATCTAGATAGTTTTAATAACAATCCAAGCTCACCTTTAGCTTTAGATGGAACTCAATCAAATAATCAAGAGAATATAGATAATCAAAATTCTTGGGGGGATTGGAATACAAATATATTAGCATTAAACAATGAAAAAAGTAATGCAAAAATGGAAGAAATAATACAAAATAAAATTAATCATACTGAAATTGATCCAAATCCAATTGATCCAAATCCAATTGATCCAAATCCAATTGATCCAAATCCAATTGATCCAAATTCTATTTTAACTGACTCAACTTATGTTCAAGGGTTAATGGATGATATTAATGATCCTATATTATCTTTCAGTGGAACAATAATTGGGTTAAATGATTCGGGAAATATAAATTTTAATTTATATTTTGGTGGAGGAAGTGCTTCTGTGAATGGAAATTTTAATTTTTTAGGATATGAAGCTATGTTTGAAGATGAAATAACAACAAATGGTTTTAACAATATATCGGCTTGGGGAATTGGTCAAAATGGTGATATTAGTGCTAATATAAATGGAAGCTTTTATGGAGCTGAATTAAATAAAGTGGTAGGGGATATAAACATAGAAGATATGGGTACGATAATTCCTACTACATTCTCAGCAACAAGGTAAATAAAACTATGAATAAAAAATTATTATCACCCTTATTTTTAAGTACTATTTATTTAACTTCACTTTTAGCAAATGAAAACTACTCAAATGAGCATTTTCAAAAAGCTATTGAAAGTTATCAAAATAGGCTATTTCAAGATAGTTATATCTTACTTCAACAATATACAAAAGAGAACAAACTATCATCTGATACTACTTTTATACTTGCAAGAAGCGCTTATGAAATAGGTAAATTTTCGGAAGCTTTAAATTTATACAAAAGTATGTTAAAAGAGAATCCAAATAACAATAGAGTAAAACTAGAACTTGCTCAAACATATTTTCAACTAAAACAATACGATGAAGCAAAAGCTTTATATGAAGAGGTTTTAAAAGAGCCTGATTTACCCGAAAATGTTAGAAAAAATATCGAATTTACTTTAAATTCACTTGATAAAAAATCTCAAAAAAATTTTATAAAAACAACTTTAGGTTTTGGATATGGATTTGACTCAAATGTAGATAATAATTCAAGTGACAACCTTGTATATTGGGGAAATATTCCGTTAAGTATGGAAGATAAAAAAAGTGACCATATTGCAGAGTATATTCTTGCTTTAAATCATACATATAAACTAAAAGATGATTTAACTATTGACAATAAATTTGTTGGTTATATTCAAAAATACAACAATGAACATGATAATGATTTGAGTCTTACTGTTTTTGGAACTGGATTGTCTTACTATACGCAAAAATCAAAACTATCTTTAGCATTTGATTATAATTATGTTTGGTTAGATAATAGTACTTATTTGAATAATTATATTCTAACTCCATCATTTGATTATCAAATTGATGCAAATTTGATGTATAAAACTAAACTAAAATTAATCAAAAAAGATTTTAAACAAACGCAATATGAATTTAGAGATTCAACATATTATGAATTACAAAATAGTCTTGCATTCTTAACACAAGATTTTGGAATAAATACATTTAGTTTTACATTTGGAACAGATAATAAAGATAAAGGAAGCCACTATAATGTAGATTATGACTTTGCAAGTTTAAGATATGAAAATATGTATCCACTTACAAAAAGTACAATCTTAACAAATGGTATTGAACTATATAAAGATATTTATAAAGAAAATGAAGAGTTCTTATATGGAAACAAAAGAAAAAATGACAAAGTTATTTATGATTTAGGAGTTATTCAATCTATAAATAAAAACCTCTCTTTAGGAGCAACTTTTAGATATATAAATAATGACTCTAATCAAAATATCTATGAATACGATAAATATGTAGTAAAATCAAATATTTACTACTCTTTCTAAGCTTTTGTTGTATGCTCATAAACACCATCAAAATTCTTTGGTGGTGTTTTTATAAACTCTTTACATCTAGTTATATAAATCTTATAAATATTTTTATTTGTTTTATTTTCATTGTTTTCTAAACTCTCAAATATTTCTAATGCATTTATAAAATCACTATTTTTGTAAAACTCTATTGCTTTATGATATAAATCTAACTCTTCTTTTAAACTTTCCTTTGCTTCGCCACTTCCTAAAACTTGCCAGATTTCAACTGGTTCATTTTTTCCTTTTACTTTTACCAAATCTAAAAATCTAAATATATATTCTTCTTGTAATTTATCTTTCGTAAAGTTTGAAATATTTAACTTTGAATCATAATATTTACATAAAGATTCAACTCTTGAACCAAGATTTATCGTATCGCCTATAACTGTATAATCACTTCTTAAACTACTTCCCATTTCACCAACGATAACAGTTCCAGTATTTAGACCTATTCCTATATCTATTTTAGGTAAATTTTCTTTTTGAAGTTCAACATTTAACTTTTCTAATACTTCAAGTTGTTCAAGACTTGCTTTTAAAGCTAAATCACAATGATTTTTTATATCAATTGGAGCATTCCAATAAGCCATAATAGCATCACCAATAAATTTATCAATAGTTCCTTGATATTTGATAATAATTTCACTCATAGGTTGCATATATCTATTTAAAAAACTTATTAACTCTTTTGCATCAAGTTTTTCTGAAATATTTGTAAATCCTCTAATATCACTAAAAAATATTGTTACTTCTTTACTTTTTGCACTAAACTCATTTTTATCAATATTTTTTAAAATATCATCCATAACATTTTTTGAAACTTTTGAAGCAAATTTTACTTTTATAGCTTTTTCACTTCTAATATTATAGAAATAGTCAAAAATTAAAGATAAAACAGAAGCTAAAACTATTGTTAAAAGAGGAAAAACTATATTCAGAATAACTCCAAAATCAAAAAGAAGCTTATAACTCAATATAATAAAAGATAATATAAAAATAAAAAAAATAATAGGCTTTAAATAAAAATGGCTATAAGTTATTAATATAACAACAATAAAAGACAATAAAAATATAATAATAATATTTAAACCATCTAAATATGAAGCTTTGTGTATAAAATCACCATCCAAAATATTATCTATAATATTTGCATGTACTTCAACACCGGGGAAAACAGAATCAAATGGAGTAGCTCTTAAATCAAACAATCCAGCAGCGCTTGTACCAAAAAGTACTATTTTTTCTTTAACATCTTCAATTTGAAAATTATTTTCATATACATCTTTTGCACTAATATATTTGAAACTTTTTTCTGCTCCACGATAATTTATAAACATTCTTCCAAATCTATCAGTAGGAATTATAATATCATCAATGACTATATTTGAAATACCAGTTTCATCATAGTTTATAAAAACTCTTTGAGTATCATTTAAAACTCTAATCATCTCTAATGCTAAAGATGGATATAAAATATCATCAAAAGAGATAAAAAGGGGAACACTTCGTATAATTCCACTTTCATCTGGAATAATATTAAAAAAACCACTAGAATATGAACTATTTTGTAAAATTGGAAGATTTAAAACTGTTCCTTTAGCTTCTATCATAAAATTTTGATTATTTTGTTTATTTTTTTCAACAAAAACTGCTGGAATAGATGGTGTTTCTTTACTGCTATTATCATTTGATAAATCAAAACTATATCCTAAAATTACTGGAGAATTTTCAACAGTTATTGCAAATTCTAAATCATAATCTTCTAAATCACTTTTAATATTTAATTTTTTAGCTATCTGTTTTGGTGAAGTTCTATCCTCTTCTGCAAAAACAATATCCATTCCAACAACAGCAACATTTGATAATGTTAAATTTTCAATAATTTTTGATAGTTTATCTCTACTCCAAGGCCATTGTCCAAAATTCTTTATCGAAGCTTCATCTATATCTACTATTACAACATTTTGACTTGTGGGTATCTCTCCTCTAAATAAAAAATATGAATCTCTTATTCTATTATCAAAAGAATCCAATAAATTTGGGAAATATATATAAATAAAAGTTAGAAAAATAGATATAAAAATAGATAAAGAAGTGTAGATGAAAGATTTTTTAATATTTCTTTTAAACATCTAACTGCTCTGGCAAAAGTTCAATTTTACAGTACTCTTTTAAAGCATCACTGTTTTTAAAAAACTCCAATAAATTTCCATCAATTTCTCCATCTTTTACCATAAAATCTAATATTTTAAATACTTCTGAAAGTTTTTTTGTTTGTTTGTATGGTCTATCATTTGATGTTAAGGCTTCAAAAATATCTGCCAAAATCATAATTCTATCTTCTAAAACTAAATCTTTTTCACTTAGTCCTCTTGGATAACCTTTCCCATTTAGTTTTTCATGATGATTTACTGCTATATGCATTACATTTTCATATTTTTTAGGGAAAGGTAGAACTGATAACATATCGTAAGATAATTGTGCATGAGAATTCATCTTATCTTTTTCTTCATTCGTTAAAGTACCTTTTTGAATAGATAAATTATATTTTTCTCTATCATCTATTAAAGAAGTTAAGTTACCATTTTTATAATATTTATAATCAGATATTCTTTCAATTCTTTCAATATCTTCTTTTTTCATAAATTCTGAGCCAATATTTGCTTTCTCAATAAATCTAAAATCATCTTCTAAATTAGATATTTTAGTTTTATATTCCTCTTGTGTAATAATATTTTTCAAATACTCTATTTCAAAATCTCTTTTTAGAATTTCCACTTTCTCTTTTATTATTTCTATTCCATCAACCATATGTTGTAGTTTTGTTGCTTTATCTATAATCCACTCTGGCATTGAAATTTTTCCAATATCATGAAGTTTTGCTGCTAATTCTATCTCTTTTAAATTATTTTTTGAGTACTTTATATCTTTATAAATAGTTTCATCTAAAGAGATTGATTGAGCAATTAATGGTGCTAATCTTGCCATTTTTGTAATATGATTTAAAGTATGTTTTGATTTTGCATCTATTGCACTTGCTATTGTAGAGACAAAAGATTCTAAAAACTTCTCTAAACTAAGTATTAATTGACTATTTGTTAAAGCCATAGCTGCTTGAGAAGATAAAGCTTTTATAATTTTTTCATCATATTCATTATAAGATACTGTTTCTATACGACTTATATTTTTATTTATTAGTTGAATTACTCCTATTACATCTTTTTCATGATTTATTAAAGGGATAACCAACATCGATTTTGAACAATAGCCAGTTGATTTATCAAAACTTTTTGTTCCTTCAAAATTATAGTTTTCACACTCATAAACATCTGGAATGTTAATAATTCTATTTTCCAAAGCAGAAACAACTGCAACCATAGATTTATTTTCTTCACCATTTTCTAAATATAATGGTAAAGAGTTCCAAGATATTTTTTCTTTTCCTCCCAAATATATATTTAAACTATCATTTTGAACTATTTTAAAATCTAAATATTTTTTATCATCAGATTTTATATATAAAGTTCCTCCATCACTATGAGTTAATTCTCTTGTTAAAGTTAAAATCATCTCATACAACTTATCTTTATCTAATTGACTTGATAACTGTAAGTTTATATCCATTATTCTTTCAAATATTTTATGATCAAGTAATTCGTAATCTACTTTTCCACTATTGATATGAATAATATCTCCATCTTCAAGTATCTTACCACCATTATTAAATACTTTAATTTCGTCTAACTGTGTTCTCATCTCATCTAAGTAAATATGTTTAATATGATAAATAAATACTTGTATATCTCTATTTAACTTATCCATCATCATCTTTAGTGTTTTTGGAGTTAGATGTTTACTATCAAAGGCTAATTTTTCTAATTTATTTGGAAAAGAACACTCAATAAATAGTAATTTTATCTTATCATTTTTATTTATTTCTTCAACTATTTTATCATTTATATATGTATCACCACTTATGATATAAGATTCTTCTTGATTTTTTGTTATAACAAATCCAAATGAACCTTCTATGTGTAGAGCACCTATAACTTTGATTGAATAATTATCTATTATTATTTCTTCATTTTCATATATTTCTTTAAAAGCTAGAGACTTTTTATCACTTCCTATTAAATTTATTTGTGAAAAATCTGGCCAAATTTTACCATTAAAAACATTCTCTTTTAAAATTTCAATAGTTTGCTTTGAAGCATAAATAGTAAGTGTTTCTTTTCTTCTTTCAAAATAACCATCTATTAAAAAAGGTAAATCTACAATATGATCTGAATGAGAATGAGTTAAAAATATATCATTTATTAATGCTGATTTATCACCCAAAATATTTATAATATTTCCAGCATCTATAACGATATTTTTTGATATTTGAAAAGAAGTTGTACCGCTAGTTTTAGATTTACTACCACTACTTCCTAGTACTTTAATGTAGTTCATAAGAAATTTCCTTATTGTGTTATTAAAAAATAATAACACAATAAAGCTGTAAGTTCATAAAATTATTTTTCTACAAACTCTTTAATTCTATTTATTCCATCTACAATTGCTTCCATGCTTGTAGCAAAAGACAATCTTACATATCCTTCCATACCAAAAGCAAGTCCTGGAACAAGTGCAACACCAGTTTGTTCCATTAAATCAGCACAAAATTTCATAGAGTCATTGCTAAATTTTTTAATATTTATAAATAGATAAAAAGCACCATCAGGGTCATAACAAGATAGATTTTTTATCTCATTTATAGTTTTTACTGCATAATCTTTTCTTTTTTCAAATTCAACTCTCATCATCTCAATATCTTTATTGGCTTCACCTTCTAAAGCTGGTATTGCTGCATATTGAGTTATAGAATTGATATTTGAAGTTGCTTGTCCTTGAAGTTTTGACATAGCTTTTGCAAGTTTTGAATCAGGACAAGCAACATAACCAAATCTCCATCCAGTCATAGCTACTGCTTTACTCAAACCATTTATTGTTACAGTTCTATTGTACATATCAGGACTCACAGAAGCTGTTGCTGTAAAATTTTTACCTTTATAGATAAGTTTTTCATACATCTCATCAGACAAAACTACAATATCAGTACCTTTTAAAACTTCACCTATTTCCAATAACTCTTCTTTTGAATAAATTGAACCAGTTGGATTTGATGGAGAATTTAACATCAAAATTTTTGTTTTTGATGTAATTGCATCTTTTAACTGTTTTGCTGTTATTTTAAATTCTGTTGTTTCATCTGTTTCTATAAAAATAGGTTTCCCACCACTATAAATAACTAATTCTGGATAAGTAACCCAATATGGAGAAGGTATTATAACCTCATCACCATCATCAATTAAAGCTTGACAAAGATTAAAAAGTGAATGTTTTGCTCCATTACTTATAACAATCCCATCTAGCTTATAATCCAAATCGTGGTCTTTTTTCAACTTATTAATAATTGCTTGTTTAGTAGGTTTTATACCTTCAACAGCGGTATATTTTGTTTTTCCTTCATTTATTGCCTTAATAGCTGCATCTTTTACAACTTGTGGAGTATCAAAATCAGGTTCACCTGCACTAAAACTTAATATATCTTTACCTTGTGCTTTTAACTCATTTGCTAAAGCTGTTATTGACAAAGTAAGTGAAGGAGATAATTTCTCCATTCTATTTGCAATTTTCATAATAGTTTTCCTAGAATTTTATTATCATTATACTTGTGGTATAATCTGTGGATTTTATCGAATATTTACTTAAAGGTTTTGATTGAATTTTGAAATAGAATTAAATAACACCATCATAAAAGTTGAGCTAGAAAACAGAAAAAACATAAAGCACTGTTACTTAAGAATTTTAAAACAAAATCTTATACAAATTAGAGCGAATAGATATTTTACTATAAATGATGCAAAGATATTGGTACATAATAGAAAAAAGTGGCTAGAAGAGAATATACAAAAAGTTAAAGAAAAAGCTTTAAATGAAGATGAGTTTCTACTATTTGGTAAAAAAGAAAATTTACACGAGTTTAACATTAAAAATATTGATACTTTCTACAAAAATGAGATAAAAAAACATATTCCAAATTTGGTTGAAAAATACTCAAATCTTATGAGGTTATATCCTACAAAAATATCTTATAGAAAAAATAAAAGAACTTGGGGTTCTTGTAACTACAAAAATGAATTAAATTTTAATATATTACTTATGAAATATCCTCTTTTTATAGCTGAATATATAGTTGTTCACGAACTTGCACATATTAAACATAAAAATCACTCAAAAGATTTTTGGAATTTAGTAGAAAAATACTCTCCAAACTATAAAGATATAGAAAAAATATTTAAGAGCCTTTTATAATTGCTCTGATATCTTCAAATTTTTTAAAAAGTTTTTCATCTTTTACCCTATTTTCAAATATTCCATAAGCTCTTTCATCATATTTTTCAGCACTTTCTTCAGTTATTTTTTTAACTCTTTCTACACTATTTGATACAAAAAAAGATAGTTTAGTAATATTTTTAAAATTTGAACTCTTTATTAAAGCCAAAATATCGTTTTTTGCATACTCAAACTCAACTTTATATATTTGATGAATTAGTACAAAAACTAAGGTATCGTTTTTTAAATATGCGAATTTTATTCCACTTTTTAATTTTAAAGGTAGTATATTTACAAATCTTTTTATTTCTAAAAAGATGTTAATTTTATCAAAACTAGGAGTATTTTGGATATGAGTAAGTATTTCATTAATTTTTTTCATTCGCTTATTATAGCAGGTGTTTTATTTAGTTTTAATGGTTGCGGGTATAAAGCTGATCCAGTTTATTCTCCAAATGATAAACAAGAAACAAAACAACAATGATTTATGACTATATTATAATAGGAGCTGGAATTGCTGGACTTAATGCTGCAAGATTAATACCAAAAGACAAAAGAGTATTACTTCTTTGCAAAATGTCCACTTGGAATTCAAATACATTTTGGGCACAAGGTGGAATAGCTAGTGCTGTTGATGAAAGTGATATACCTCTACATATAAAAGATACACTCGAAGCTGGTGCAAACTACAATGACAAAAATGCTGTTGAACTTTTAAGTCGTGCATCAATTCCCGCAATAAAAGAGCTTATAAATGCTGGTATGAAGTTTGATTTGAACAAAGATGGTTCTTTAGCATACACAAAAGAAGCAGCTCATAGTAGAAATAGAATATTACACTCTTGTGGAGATGCAACAGGAAGAGAAATACATCTTTTTTTACTTGAACATTGCCCTCATGAAATTATAACTTCTGCTGTAGCTTGTGATTTATTGATAAAAGATGATATTTGCTATGGAGTTCAATACTTTATAAAAAATGAACAAAAAGTGCTGTTTGCACATAATATTATAATTGCAAGTGGTGGATTTGGTTCAATTTATAAATATCACACAAATTCAACTGCAAATGCAGGTGAAATGCAAGGTTTAGCCGTACTTAAAAATCTTCCATTGAAAGATATGGAGATGACACAATTTCACCCAACAGTTTTAAAAGGTACAACATTTGCTAGAAAACCACTTTTAAGTGAGGCTTTAAGAGGAGAAGGTGCTTTTATAGTTGATGAAAATAATAAAAGATTTTTATTTGATTATCATAAAGACGGAGAACTTGCTCCTAGGGATATAGTAAGCCGTTCTATATTTGATTATCATAAAAAAACTGGTTTACAAGTATATTTATCTTTTGAAAATTTTGAGAAAAAAGCTTTTAAACAAAGATTTCCAAATATTTATGAAAATATAAAAGATTTAGGATACGATTTGCCTTTTGAAAATGTTCCTATAAGTCCAGCATTTCACTATGCTATGGGTGGAATACAAACAGAACAAAATGGATTAGTAAAAGGCTTTAAAAATCTTTATGCAATAGGTGAAGTTGCTTGTACAGGAGTTCATGGGGCAAATAGATTAGCTTCAAATTCACTTTTAGAAGGTTTGGTTTTTTCAAAAATTGCAGTTGAAACATCTTTAGAAAATAACTTTAAAATAGATTTAAAAAATTATGATAAAGAGATTTTAAACTATACAAGAACTACTGAAATTGATAAAGAGATAAAAGATAGTTTAAGAAGAGTTATGTGGAATAGTGCTGGAATTGTACGAGAAAAATCTGAATTAAAAAAAGCTTTAGAGAAAATTGATGAATTTTTAAAAAAAGATATTGGAAGGCTTGTATATTTAAGACTTTTATGTGCAAAAGAGGTTTTAAAATCTGCTTTAAAAAGAGAAAAATCATTAGGTGCACATTTTATAAAAGAAGATTAAAAAGAGTTTTTAGATAAAATGCACCATTAAAAAGTGCAAAAGAAAGGTTAAATTTATATGAAACATGTACCAATAGTAGTGTTAGATTTCGGTAGTCAATACACACAAATTATTGCTAGAAAACTAAGAGAAAGTGGAGTTTATTCTGAAATAGTTCCTTATAGCGAGCCAATTGGTGAGATTATGGCAAGAACTCCAAAAGGAATTATCCTTTCAGGTGGACCTGCATCTGTTTATGCTGTTGATTCTTATCATCCTGATACTACAATTTTTGATTTAGGTTTACCAATTTTGGGAATTTGTTATGGAATGCAACTAATTGCTCAACACTTTGGTGGAAGTGTAATTCCAGCATCAAGCCACGAATACGGAAAAGCTAAATTAGATTTTGTAGAAGAAAACCCAATATTTAAAGATACTCCTAATGGACAAATTGTTTGGATGAGCCACGGAGATAGAGTTGAATCAATTCCTCAAGGTTTTGAAAAAATAGCAACAAGTGAAAACTCTCCATATGCAGCAATAGCTGATACAAATAGAAATATTTATGCATTCCAATTTCACCCAGAAGTTTATCACTCACAAGAAGGAAGCAAACTTCTTAAAAACTTTGCTAAACATATTTGTGGTTGTGAATCTACTTGGAATATGGGAAGTTTTGCAAAAGAACAAATAAAACAAATCCAAGATAAAGTTGGAAATAAAAAAGTATTATGTGCAGTTTCAGGTGGAGTTGATAGCTCAGTTGTAGCAACTTTATTAGCTGAAGCTATTGGAGAGCAAGTAATTCCTGTATTTGTAGATAATGGACTTCTAAGAGCAAATGAAAGAGAACAAGTTGAAACTATGTTCAAAAGCAGAGGTGTAAATCTAATCACTGTTGATGCAAGTGAAACTTTCTTATCAAAACTAGCTGGTGTTACAGATCCAGAGAAAAAAAGAAAAATCATTGGTGAAACATTTATCGAAGTATTTGATGTAGAAGCAAAAAAACACTCTGGAATTGAGTTTTTAGCACAAGGAACTTTATATACAGATGTTATCGAATCAGTTTCTGTAAAAGGTCCAAGTAAAACTATCAAATCTCACCACAATGTTGGTGGTCTTCCTGATTGGATGAAATTTGAACTAATTGAACCTCTAAGAGAAATCTTCAAAGATGAAGTTAGAGCTTTAGGATTAGAACTTGGTCTTCCAAAAAGTATGATAAGCAGACATCCATTCCCTGGTCCTGGTCTTGCTATTAGAATTATGGGTGAAGTAAATAAACCTGATTTAGAACTTTTAAGAAAAGCTGATGTTATCATGCTTGATGTATTACATTCAACTGGATATTATGATAAAACTTGGCAAGCATTTACAGTATTATTAAATGTAAAATCTGTTGGTGTTATGGGTGATAATAGAACTTATGATAATACAGTTTGTGTAAGAATAGTAGATGCAACAGATGGTATGACAGCAACTTTTGCACATATTCCACATGAAATACTTGAAACTATCTCAAGAAGAATTATCAACGAAGTTGATGGAATCAACAGAGTAGTTTATGATATTTCATCAAAACCACCAGCAACTATCGAATGGGAATAATTTTAGTGAAAAGATTTTAGCTTGGTGTACTTTTTGTACAACTTGCTAATTAAATTTAGAATCTAATATTTGGACTAAATAATGAGCAACGAAACTTTAAATTTAATTTTTATTGTTATATATATTCTTTTAATTCTTTTTGTTTTATTATTTTTATTATATATCAAATTAAGAAAAACTAAAGACAATGAGAATATGCTTAAAAATATAAGTAATAAATTGTCATTAGGAATAAATTTAACATCAAAAGATATAATTAATATAGGTAAATCTTTTAATTTAACATCAGTTAATTCACAAAATATCATTTATGAACTACTGAAAGAAACTGACAATAAAGACTCTTTCAATAAAATAAATAAACTTATAGAGGAAATAGAGATTGAAGAACCTTTCAATGGAATGCCAGATGAAGTGAAACCTTCTTTAATTAAACTTTCAAAAATGAAATTTGATAATAAAGACGATAATAAAGAACTCTTAAATCCAATTATTAATACATTGAATCATTATGTTGAATTAAAATCAGAACAAGAAAGAATTAAAAAAAGAACCAATATAGCATATTTTATAACTATTTTAAGTTTTGTTGTAGGTACCTCAAGTTTTTACTTTACTTTAAAGTCTCCAACAGCAAAAGATATTGCAAAAGAAATTACAACTATTTATTCTGCTGAAGATAACATTAAAAAATAATTAAACTATTAAGACGAACTACTACAAAAAATCTATTGGCTCTTTAGTATGATATTTTTACTTCATCTATCATAAGAACTACTGGAATATGTTTTTTTTGTTTATCTCTTAATGCTTGTATATTTTAATGATATATTTAAGAATTCTCTTATTTAAAGTGTTTATCGTTGTATTAATATGCGATACTTTTGGTGGATGTTATTTGTTAATTTTCAGACTATCTTGTATATAATACATGTTAAATAAATAGTTAGGCTTTTAGGAGGTCAACTGATGAAACCAATCGATATTGGTAAAGCATATAATCAAATTACCCATTTATGGACTAGCGATGGTTTTGATAGGAGTAACGGTATAAAGCAACATCAAAAAGCAATTACTTTTGTTAAGAATCGTGGCAATGCTTTGGATATCGGTTGTGGTTGTACTGGACGTTTTATTGAATTACTTTCAAAGGAAGGATTCACACCATCAGGTCTTGATGTATCTACAGAAACAATAAAGATTTCTCGTGAGAAATACCCAAATTTTCGTTTTATACATGCAGATATCTGTGAATACGAGATATCAGAAAAGTACGATTTTATAACTGCATGGGATAGTATTTGGCATATTCCGTTATATGAACAAAAGCTTGTTCTTACTAAAATTGTAAATAGCTTGAATGTTGGTGGTGTATTTATATTCTCGTTTGGTGGAACAGCTGAAGAAGGGTTTCATACTGATAATTTTATGGGACCAGAAGTTTATTATTCATCGCTTGGTACCAATGGCTTTTTAAAGCTATTTATTAAACTTGGTTGTGCAATAAAACATTTGGAATTTGATCAATATCCAGAACTTCACACATATCTCATCATAGAAAAAACCTAACAAAAACTGGTGATATGCGTCGCCACCTAAGTAAAATTTATACAAAAAAAAGGAAATTTAAAATGGAATTGTACCCAACAGTAAACAACGATAAAGCAGATTATGGATTACCATATTATGAAGTTAGAGGAACAAAAATATATCCTACAGTACATAATAGTGATGACGATTATGGACTACCTGTATTTGAAATTAAAGGTAATGATATTTATCCAACAGTACACAATAAACGATACTCATATGGACTATCAGTATTTGAAATTAGAAACAATGAAATATATCCCACAGTAAACAATAGTATAGATTCATATGGATTATCAGTTTTCGATATGAGATAAGGTTTAACAAATTGTTGGAGAGAAAGGTGAGAATTATTGGCTTTATTTACTATTATTCATTGCAATAGCATTAATATCAAGTTATCTACTTCAATACTTTAAACCAAAAGGGAACAAACAATCGTTTGTGGATTGTCCCCTGAATGGTTATTTAAAATCTATATTTCCCTACGACGAACAACTAACATGTGATATCCCAGCTATTCCAAAAAAATCTGAAGGTTTTTTAGTATAGTATTTCTCTTCTATTTCTTTTGTTTGCTCTTCATATGGTTTTGTCATTATCTCTTGTAGTTCATTTACAGGTTCATAGTTCCCATTTTGTGCTTCTTGATAAGCCCAAACTAGATGCCATTCTCTTAAAGTATATTTTGGATTAGTTAGTTTCATTTGATTTGATAGTTTTTGTTTTGATTCTTCATCATTTACATTTATTTGTGATTTCCAACTCTCTAGCCAACTATTCCATCTTAAGTTGATATTTTCATCTTTCAAATTTCCGTAAAAACTTTTTTCAAGACTACTTAAATTATGGGGAATATTTGATAATTCTCTAAAAAATATTGTGTAATCAACTTTTGTATCTATCATAAGATTTATTAAATCTTCAAATAGTTCAACATCAAACTTATGAAGTCCAAGTTTTTTAGCCCACATATTTTGCATCTTTTCTTGCATAACTTTACTAAAGCTATTTTCGATTTTTTCAAGTTCTTCTGAAGCTTCTTTATTTGAACTAAGTAGCGGTTTTAAAGCACTACAAAATGATTTAAAATTTTTAAAAGCAGCAACTGGTTGATTGAAAAATGAAAAGTGCATTCCTCCTCCAGTCCAAGATTGATATTTTGGGTCAAACATCTCTATAAATCCAAATGGTCCATAATCAAGTGTAAAACCACCAGCTGCACAGTTATCACTGTTGAAATTTCCTTGACAATATCCAACTCTTATCCAGTTAGCTACTAGTGAAGTAAGACGATTTTGAAACTGTTTTGCTAATAGTAAAATCTTTTCTTCCAAACTTAAATCTTGATTAATTTCTTCACTATATTCTCTTTCAATCAAATGTAAAACAATCATTTCTAACTCTTTTAAAGCATTTTTATGTTCATTTTTTCTAGCTCGTCTTCCAAAAAGTTCTATTTGTCCAACACGCAAAAATGAAGATGCAACTCTAGTAGTAATAGCAACATCTTCTTCTATCATAACTTCAGGGTCTTTTGAATAAGAATTATCCATAAACCAAGGTCTAGTTACTTGCTCCTTTTTAGATGTAAACAAAGTTAAAGACCTTGATGTAGCAACTCCAAGTGCATGCATGTGTTCTTGAGCTAAAAATTCTCTTATGCTTGACCTTAAAACTGCTCGTCCATCAGCACCTCTGCAATATGGTGTTCTTCCTGCACCTTTTAGTTGAAATTCCCATCTTTTACCATTTATAACTGCTTCAAAAACTGAAATAGCTCTACCATCACCATATCCATTTCCTGTTTGAAAAGGGCATTGTGCATAATATTCTGTTCCATAAATAGAAAGTGCATATCCAGTCGCCCAACCTATATTTTGCTTTAAATTAGAAATATTTTTCATGTCACCTGAAAATAGTTTGATAAAATCATCAGAGTTTATTAGAGTTTCACTAAAACCTAACTCTTTAAAAAAGTTTTTGCTATGAGAAATATATATTGGCTCTTTGATAGCAGTTGGGCTTACAGGAACATAATGCCCAATAAAAACTTCTCTTGGAAATTTATTATCACCATTATATTTTGCATCAGGGTCACTATTTAGATTTTCTATAAAAGTGTAATCACTTAAAGTACTGAGTTCATCAAATGTTTCTATATTTTTTTTATTATTTTCATTCATTATTATATTTATCCATATTTTTATTTATTTCAAATTTTAATATAGTAAATTTATACTTAAATATAACATTAATTCATATCTAAAAACTATTTAGATATTATACAAACCATTTTTTAATAATTTTAAAACTTTAGGAGAGATATGAAGTTTTTTACTCTTATTCTATTTTTAATAACATCTATTTATGCAAATACAAACAAAGATTTTACCATTTATAAAAAAGAAGGTGATGAAAAAAGTCATACACTTTTAGTTATTGGTGGAATACATGGAGATGAACCTGGAGGTTATTTTGCACCAGCCTTTTTAGAAAAATATTACAAAATCAAAAAAGGCTCTCTTTGGATAGCACCTAGTGTAAATATCGATAGTATGATTGCAAATCAAAGAGGTATTTACAAAGATATGAATAGAAAATTTAGCAATATAGACAAAACTGATCCAGACTATAAAAATGTTCAAAAGATAAAAGAGCTAATCCTAGATAAAAAAGTGGATTTAGTATTAAATCTACATGATGGGCATGGATTTTATAGGCAAACTTATGAAAATGCTATATTTAATCCAAGAGCATGGGGACAAGCCACAATTATTGATCAAGAGAAAATTCACTCTTTAGAGAAATTTGGAAATTTGGATGAAATTGCATCGACTGTAAGAGATAATTTGAATAAAAATATGCTTTTCAAAGATTATCACTCTTTTGGAGTAAAAAATACTGAAACACAATATAAAGATGAACAACAACAATTATCGCTTACTTTTTTTGCAGTTACAAACGATAAACCAGCTTTTGCAATAGAAACAAGTAAAAATATCTCTGATTTAACAGAAAAAGTTGTATATCAACTAAAATCTATTGAAGAATTTATGAAAATTATGGATATAGAGTTTGAAAGAGATTTTGATATAAATAGCTATGAAGATGTAAAAAAACTTGTTTTTGATTTTGGAACAGTTAGCATAAATAACAATATAAAACTTGATTTAAGTGATATTAGAAAAGTTTTAAGATTTGTTCCTATGCAAAAAAATAACAATGATTTTACATTCAATCACACTTTAGCAAATATGAAATATGTAAATGGTTCATACCAAATATATGTTGGAAATATACTAGTTACTACACTTTTTCCACAATATTTTGATATAAAAAATTCAACTGAAACTATAAAAATAGAAGTTGATAATAACAAAGTGATCGATACAACTTTTGGAAATATTGTAGAAGTTACAGATAGCTTTAAAATATTAAAAAGTGATTTTAGAGTAAATGTTATCGGATTTAGCAAAACTGGAGTTGATAGCGAAGATGGAATATTACTTAAAAAATCTGATATGGTAGATAGCTTTTCAATAGACAATAATAAACAATACTATAGAGTTGAATTTTACAAAGACAATAACTTCTATGGAATGATAACTATAAAATTCAAAAAGTAAGAAAACTTACTTTTGAATTTTTGGTGTACATTTTTTACTAATAATACAAACTGGACAAAAATCAACTAATCCCACAAGCAGTGGAATAATCCCTAAATAAAACCATACGATACCTGTAAATATTCCTATTGCTATTAAAATAATCCCTATAACTATTCTAAATGGTCTACAAAATGCTCTTATTTTATCAAATGTATTCATTTTAAACTCCTTTTTGAAATTATTATATAAGATAACTTAATCTAATATAAATAAGTAAATCTTATTTATATTCTGTGATATATATCTTTCTAAGATGAGTTTATATAAAATAATTGTTTATAATAAGGAGATTATATGAAAAAGGAAAAGATATATTTTATTCCAGGGCTTATGACAGATATTAGACTTTGGAAAAGAGTAATACCACTTTTAGAAAATAGATTTGAAATAATCCACACTCCAATACCAAATTCTACAAATTTTGATGAAATTGTAGAGATATTAAGCAACAACTTCAAAGAAGAGAAAATAAATATTTTAGGATTTTCATTAGGTGGTTATATAGCCTCTTATTTTACTTGTAAATTTCCACAAAAAGTAAAAAAACTTTTTACAGTTTCAGCAACTCCAGGAACTACTTCAAAAGAAGAATTAGCAAGAAGAGAGTTAAAAATAGAAGCTTTTAAAAACTCTAACGAGTTTGGCTTAGATAGACAAAAAGCTATTAGCCTAGTAGAAGTTCAAAATCAAAATGATGATGATTTAATTCAAACTATAATGGATATGTTCAATGAACTTGGAAGAGATGTATTTTTAACTCAATTAACAAGTACTTTTAATAGAATTGATTTATTTGAAAGTCTTAATAAACTTAATATTCCTATATATATGTTTTACAGTAGTGAAGATAGACTTTTAGATAAAGATAGTTTAAAAAAGCTAGAAAATGAAAAGCATAATATCAAATTATTTAAAAGAATAGGAACAAGTCATAATATACCTTTAGAGTTTCCAAAAGATCTAGTAAAACATATAGAAAATTGGATAAAAGAATAAGTATTAATTTTATAAAGCTTTTGATAAAATATAGTTTTAAATTAAATAAAGGATAAATTATGAAATATGATGTGATTATTATTGGGGCTGGTGCAGCTGGATTTGGTTGTGCTTTAAACTTAGGAAGTGCAAATGATAAGTTTGATTGGGCGAAAGATAAAAAATATTTAATGCTTGATGACAATAAGAGTGATTTAAATGTTGGAAGATATTGCAATGTTGCTGGTGTTGAATTTGGTATAAATGGTGTTGATTTATTGGTAAAAATGAAAAATCAAATAAAAAACTATCCTGCAATTGAGTTAAAAGAAGAAAAAGCTACAAAAATCGAAAAAATTGGAAATACTTTCAAAGTAACAACTGAAAATAGTACATTTGAAGCTGAAATAGTGGTTCTTGCTACTGGATTACATAAATTTGATATAGAAGTTGATGGTGTTGTTGTGAAAGATAATATTTTTGTTCCAAAACCAAATCTTATTTATTTAGAAAATAAAAATAATGTGATTGCACCAAATTTATATGTAGCTGGACTTGCTAGTGGAGTTCCGACAATGTTTGCTTGTGCAAGTGGTGATGGAACTAAAGTTGCTTGCGATATTTTTACTCAATGGAGTGGAAAAGTTGCTGTTGTTCACGATGTTAAAGTATAAAACACTGTAAGATTGAGACTTTCTCAATCTTACTTTGATTACTCTTGTTCAGTTTTTTCTGATTTTGGATTTTTTAAAGATTCTATTTTAGCATCTATTAAAGCTAAAGTTCGTTCTTGAGTTTTATATGAAATTTCAGGAAGTTCTCCACCAAACATTTTTTCTGCCTCTTCAAAACCTTTTACGATTCCTTCTCTAACTTTTGCAAGATTATCTAAATTATCTCCAGCTATACCAATAGAAAACCCAGCAACTCTATCTGAAGTCTGTTTTATACCAAAGAAACCATTTTCACCAACCAAATCAGTTGCTTCTTCTTTAGTCAATTCTAAAATAGGTCTTCCTTTATATCCAATATCAGCTAAACTCATATTGTCTATTTTACCAGTTCCACCTAAAAAATCTAAAACTCCTTGTTGCATCTTTGTAGCTGTTAATTGTCCAAAAGCATTATCTTTTGTCATTTTAGATGCATTCATCTCAAATAAAATATATTGAGCATTCATAGATATAGCAACTTTTGCTGCTGAATTATTGATGATTTCATCTACTGATTTTTCTTGTTCATTTTGTTTTTGAACTTGATTATTTTGCGTATTTTCAACTTTTGAATTTGCATTTTGTTGAAAAGCGTTTAGAGCTTGGTTTGTACTACTTGAAATTTGCATAATAACTCCTTGTTTATTTACACTAATTATACATTTCTTAAAATTAATTTAAAATAAAATTAATTTCTAAGAATTCAATTTATGATCAAATTCTGGAACAATCTCTTTTAATTTTACTATTTTATCTTCACAAATAAGAAGTTCTTCTATTTTTTTATTTAATTCATTTATATCAAACTTAGTAGGACTTGCAACTGTAATAGACTCATATTGTGTTTTTGTATCGCTATCATTTATAAGTAGTTCTTCATATAGTTTTTCCCCTATTCTTAATCCACAAAATTCTATTTGAATCTCATTTCTTCCACTTAATTCAATCATTTTTTTAGCTAAATCGACTATTTTGATAGGTTCACCCATATCTAGAATAAATATCTCCCCTCCTTTACCAATACTTGCAGCTTGAAGCACAAGTTCACAAGCTTCTGGAATAAGCATAAAATATCTTGTTATATCAGGATGAGTTACTGTGATATTTTTTCCAGCTTCTATTTGTGATTTAAATTTAGGAATTACACTTCCACTACTTCCTAAAACATTTCCAAATCTAACAGCTACTATTTCTGTATTTTTTGCTTCTACATTTTGTGCATAAAGTTCACAAATTCGTTTTGTTGTACCCATAACATTTGTTGGACGAACCGCTTTATCTGTTGATATAAGAACAAACTTTTCTACACCATATTTTATAGATAAATCTATACAATTTTTAGTCCCAATTATATTGTTTGTGATAGCTTCTAAAATATTGTGTTCAACTAAGGGAACATGTTTATAAGCAGCTGCATGAATAACAATCTGTGGTTTATACTTTTCAAAAGTTTTTTCTAAAGTTTTTAGATCTCTTACACTTTGCATAATAGGAACTACATTTTTATCTCTTAATTCTTCTAAAATTGAATAAAGATTAAATTCACTATGATCAAGTAATATCAGCTGTTTTGCATTATAAACTTTACATTGTCTTGCTATTTCACTTCCTATACTTCCACCAGCTCCAGTTATAAGAACTGTTTTATCTTTTATAAAATTTTGAATGGCATTTTTATCTAAATCTTTAGGTTTTCTAGCAAGTAAATCTTCAACTCCTATATCTTTAAGTTGTTTAGAAAACTCCTCTTTTTTTAGAATATTATTCATTGAAGGTAAAATCTTAATTTTTTCAAATTTGCTCTGCATAGATTCATATATAGTTTTAATCTGTTCTTGTGAAGCCGATGGCATGGCAATAATCATCAAATCAAATTTTTCTTTTTCAAACTGAGAATTATATTTTTCTTTTGAATATATAGAAATAGCATCTATACTTCTATGATGTAATATCTCATCATCATCTATAAAACAAATAAGTTTATATTCACTACTCAAAAACTCTCTTTGAAGTTGTAATCCAGCTTTTCCTGCTCCATAAATAACTAATTTCTTTGTTTTTTTATTTTTACCAATACTTCTATAATATTTATAAACATAAACTAAGATATTTGTTATAAAAGTATAAAAAACTAAATCAATAAATAAAATATTAAAATGAACATTGAACATATAATATAAGATAGGAGTATAAATAGCAAAACTTATCAAAGCTAAAATAATTTTCATAAGTCCTGTTTTTGTAGATGCCTTTGACCAAGATAGCTTATAATCTTCAAAAAATAAAAATGAGGCAATAACTCTTACAGTTATAATTATAAGTAAAGTATTAAGTGCAACATCTTTCCCTAGTAAAAAAGAGACTAAAAGTAATGAAACTATTGATATAAAAATAGTTACTAATATACCTAAAAATCGTTTGTCTCCTAAATAATTCATTTTAACCTTCTAATAATAATTTTTTCCATATATAAATGTAGATTTTATATATTCAAAATCCAACAGTTTTTTATCTGATTCAGAAAGAATAATTGATTTTTTTTCAATTTTCCAATCAATATTCAAATTTTCATCATCATATCTTACACCAATACTCTCTCCTTGTGTAAAATATCTATCAATTTTTATCATAACTAAAGCATCTTCACTTAAAACTGAAAATCCATGCAAAAAACCTCTAGGAATAAAAAGTTGTTTATTCTCTTCACTATTTAACTCTACACTTATAGATTTACCAAAAGTTGGACTTCCTACTCTAAAATCAACTGCAACATCTAAAATTTTACCCTTTAATACACTTACTAACTTTGATTGTGCATAATCTAAACTATTTGTATGAAGTCCTCTTATAACTCCATATTTACTATATGAAATATTATCTTGGCAAAAATCAACATTAAATCCTAAGAAGTTATCAAAACTCTCTTTTTTAAATGATTCAAAAACAAAACCACGATTATCTTTATGAAAAGTTGGCTCACAAAGTATTAACTCAGGTATTTCAAGTCTTTTATAGGTCATTATTCAAATCTTTTTTTATTATCTATAAATTTCATACTCACCCCTAAGATTATCAAAGCAAATATAAAAGCTAAAAAAATATTTGATATAAAATAAACTATAGCAAATAAAACTAAATTTAATCCTATAGAATAATTTGTAACTTTATAATGACTCCAACCACTTTGAGTTAATCTTTGATAAGCATGTTTTTTATGTGCTTGTGATAACTTTTCTTTATTTAATTTTCTTCGAATTAGTGTTAAAGTTGCATCAAACCAATAAACTCCAAATAAAATAATCCAAATCCAAAAATTTGTTGGTTCAATATTTGCATAATATATAGTAAAAATAGCTACATTATATCCTAAAAGTGTACTTCCAACATCTCCCATAAATATCTTAGCTTTATTCCAATTCCAATATAAAAACCCTAAAACTGCCACAGCTAAAACTAAAAAATGATTCCCATCAAATAAAATAAAACCTGCAAAACTTAAAAAAACTGCTTGGCTTCCTGCATAGCCATTTATACCATCTAAAAAATTGTAAAGGTTTATAAACCAAATGATAAGAAAAAAAGCAAAAATATTTGTAAAAATAGGATTTTGTATATCAAAAATACCAAAAGTTAAAGTTTCAAATCCACCTAAAAAATATAATCCACCAATAGCAACAATAGATTGAACTAAAAGTCTTAATTTTGGACTTAGTTCATAAATATCATCAAAAAAACTAACTACTGAAATAACTGCTCCAAAAAGTAAAGCATAAAATAGATTTATCTCTATTTGATTTGAAAAATAAAGATAAAATAATCCTATAAACCAAGTAATAGCAAGTGCTATTCCTCCACCATGAGGAGTAGGAACTGTGTGAGAACTTCTTTCATTTACACTTGCCACAAATGATTTTTTTATCATATAATTTTTTATAAAATATGTAATGGAAAAAGATATAAAAAATAAAATTATATAAATCAAAGTTAAATCCTTTCAAATCTCTGACAAAGTATTTGTAAAATCTTTTCTTGTGTTTTAATACTTGAGATTGAAGCTAGTTTTTTTATAAGTCTATTTTTAGAAATAGTTCTTATTTGTTGGCATAAAAGTATTGAAGATTTTTCTAACTCTTCTTTTAATAAAAGTTCATTTGGATAGATTTTTCTTCTATCTTTTAAAGAAGTTATAGGAATAATTGTAATAACATCTAAAATATTTTCATAATCATTTGATATTACTAAAACTGGTCTAGTTCCCGATTGTTCTCTTCCAACAATTGGGTTTAAATCTGCTAAATAAATATCATACTGATTCATCTATTTCTCCTCAAAATCAGCATATTTAAAATCATTTGTAATATCTTCCATATCTTGAATATAAAGTTTATCTTTTGAAGCTTCTATCATCGCTTTTTTATATTGCTCTTTTTTATTTTTTTCTATTAATAACTCTAAAGCATTTGATACTAATTCTGAAAAAGAACTATATTGTTTTGTTATATTAGTTGATTTTAATACATCATATAATGAGTCATTTATTGTTACTGTTTTTCTTAACATTAGCATCTCCTTTATCTTACTACTATTCATACTTTATATCATACTATAATTTAACTTCTATTATAATTTTTCTTCTTTTATCATCAATCTTATTCCATCTTCTACACTATATGGGTTTTTTATATTTAATTTCTCTTTTGTAATACTATTATTGACTTCTAAACTTCCATAGAGTCTTTTACAAAATGATGGTTTTACTAGCTTTAATAAATTTTCAAAAAATGGTATTTTTATTAGATATATCTTTTTATCAAGATTTTTTGCAATAAGTTCAATAAGTTTTGAAGTACTAAGTGGTTCATCATCTGAAGCCAAAAATATTCCTTTTTTTTCTTGAGTTATTATCTCATCAACTAAATGACAAAGATTTCCGATATAAACCATACTTCTTTTATTTTTTATTTTTCCCAAAGGTAGTACGGGAACTTTATTTACAAGACTTATAAGATTTTTAATATTTGCTTTTACTCCATATCCATAAACAATAGGTGTTCTTATAATAGATATTTTAAAATTCTCATCTTCTAATTTTTGAAGTTCATGTTCAGCTTTTAGTTTACTTTTTCCATAGTCATCTTCTGGATTACAAACAGTGTTTTCTGTATATATACTATTAGTTTCTTCTCCGTAAACTTTTACCGTACTCATAAATACAAAATGATTTACTCCAGATTCTTTTGCTTTTTTTGCAAGTTCAATAGTTTGTATAACATTTATTTTTTCATATTCACTAGCAGATGCTCCACCCATTTGATGAACTAATGCTGATAAATGAAATACAATACCTATAGTATTACAATCTAATGTATTTATATCATCTTTTAAAAAACTAAAAGTTTTTATATTATATTTACTTTTATAATTATTTATAAAATAATTCCCTATAAAACCATTTGAACCTGTGATTAATAACTTACTCATCATTTAGCCTTCATAAATATCAAAATGCTTCTCAATTACTTTTTTTATATCAAATTGTTTTTTTGCAAGTTCTCTTCCAGCTTTTCCCATACTATTTCTTAATTCTTTATCTAAAATAAGTTTTTCAATTTGATTAGCTAAAGATTGAGAATTTCTTACTTGACATAAAAGTCCTGTAACATTTGGCTCTATGGCATCTCTACATCCTGGAACATCAGTAGTAATTACAGCTCTACCACAAGCTGCTGCTTCTATAAGCACTTTTGGTAATCCTTCCCTATATGATGGAAGAACTACAATATTCGTATCAGAAAAAACTTTTGCAATATTAGTACTAAAGCCGTGAACTTTTATAAATCCTTCTTTTTTTATTTTTTCAATATCATCTTTAGTTAGACTAGCAGGATTATTTAGATCTATATCTCCATATATTTCAAATTCTACATTTGGTAATTTTTGCTTTAATATTTTTGCTACATCAATATACTCAAATACACCTTTATCCTTTAAAAGTCTAGAAGCCATAGATACTTTTATAATATTGTTATTTTCATCAATATATTTATATTGACTCAAATCTACTCCAGAACCTCTTATCAAAGTAATAGGTACTTTTACTATAGAATTTACTACCGCTTTATCATCTGGATTTTGAACTATCACATGCGAATTTTTTCCACTAAGGGCAAATCCATACATAATTTTTATTAATTTTCTTACTAACGTTGCTTTTAAACCTTGTTTTATAAATATAAATCCAAGTCCTGAGATAGAAAATACTTTATTATGCATACTTAAAAATCTCGAAACTATTCCTCCATAAAGTACTGGTTTAATCGTTACAAAATGTGCTATATCTGGAACTACTTTTTTTAATACATTATATATTTCAATAAAAGCTTTTAATTCACCTTTTATACCTATTCCACTTCGTGATAAATTAAGAGAATGTACTTTTAGTCCTAAGTTTTCTAAATACTCTTTTTTATCACTTACTCCACAAGCAAGATGAACTTCATATCCCTTTTTCAAAGCTTCTAATGCTAAAGGCAATCTATGAGATATAAAAAACCAATCTACATTTACTACAAATAATATTTTTTTAGTCAACTTCTAAAACCTTTTTAAACTGATTCATTATTTTATCTACTGAAAAATCTTCTATTCTTTTCAAACTTTTTACTTTTATAACTTCTTTATCAACATCTTGATATAAATAAAACTTAATTTTTTCTATCAAAGTACCTACATCACCTACGGGATAAAGTAATCCATATTTTTCAGTTTCTAGTATTTCCTTTGGTCCACTCTTACAATCACTTGAAATTACAGGTAATCCACAAGCCATAGCTTCTACTAAAACATTTGGGAAACCTTCAAATTCTGAAGTCAATACAAATAAATCAGACTTTCCCAAATAATAAAATGGATTTTTAACATTTCCTAAAAAATGAACTTTATCTTTTACCCCAAGTTTTGTACACTCAGCTTTTAACTCTGTTTTCAAAATACCATCACCTAAAAATAAAAGTTCTAAACTATTATCATTTCTTTGTAATTCAAAAAAAGCTTTTATCAAATCTATATTTCTTTTTTGTTTTATTAATCTACCAACTGAGATAATATATTTTTTATTTTCTTTAAAATCAAAATCTATATCTTCACGGATACTTTTTTTACGATTTATATATTTTATATCAACTGGATTGTAAATTACTTTTGTATTTGTACTTATGTTCATAATAGATTTTAAATCTTCATCTACACCTTTTGAGTTTGAGATAATCAAATCTGCTTTGTCAAATAAATTATTTATCAAAAATAAATTCACTTTACCCAATAAACCTTCACTTAAGTATCTAGAAGTTGTTTGTCTAATATTTACGATACTCTTATGACTACTTCCAAAAATCTTAGCCAAAATATTTATATAGTTTGGTCTATACAAAAATGACATCACAATATTTATATTATTTTCTTTTATATACTTTTTTAACTTCATTGCAACAAAAGGTAATTCTAAAAGTTTTTTTACTCCACTTTTTTTTGAATTTGATAATATTATAGGAGTTATAGATTTTGGTAAGTCATACTCTATTCCCTCTTCCATCATCATAAAATGAACTTTTATATTTTGCTCATTTTCAAACTCTTTTAAAAGTAAAGATATTACTCTTTCTGCACCACCTTTTTGCATAGATGCACAAAAGATTAGGATATTTTTATTTTTTGTCATATTCTAGCCTATTATATTTTATAAAATAACTAATTATTAGTAATACAAATATCATTCTCATTGTCGTTCCATAATAAAGTATTGGTATTTTATATTGAACAATAAATAATAATATAAAAAATACAAATATAAATATAAACTCTTTGTTAGTTAAAAATTTTTTGAAAATATATAAAATATATAAATAAAATAATATTAATAATATTAAAGTAAAAAATCCTCCAAAAAATATAGTTCTTATATAACCAGAATCAGAAGGAATATAATTTATATCTTTATCATAAGGATGAAGATAATGTCCCTCACCAAATAAAATAGCTAGTTCTTTAGTTGGTAAAAAATACATATCTCTCAAAACGCTTGTTGTTGAAGTTTCAAAAGTACCATTATTAGTAAAACTAAAATAAAATTCAAATGCCCAACTAATAATTCTTAAAAATCTCTCATCAGAAATTTGAAATCCTATAAAAACAAAAATAATTAATAAAAATAATGAAATTAAAAAAAATTTAATAATAGGAATAAAATTATCTTTTAAAAGAACCAAAGAATATAAAATAGTTCCAATTATGATAATAACTAATCCTGTTCTACCAATAAACATAATAGATATAAAAATTAAAGCTAAAAAAACGATATTTATAAAATATTGTTTTTTGTAATAAATAATATACAAACCACAAAGAAATGAAAAAGCTTGAATAAAAGATAAAGCATCCCCTGTACCATATGATAAACCTGTTGCTCTTATACTCGTTTCAATATCAAAATCTATTACTAAAATAGCTTGAAGAAAATTTCTAAAAGATGGTATAAACCAATCCATTAGAATAAAGATAGCTTGAATAATACCTATAATAAAAAATGCGTTTAATATATCTTCAAATTTAAAATTAATTTTTTTATCAAAAAAAGATAAAATTAGAAAAGTCAAAGGAAGATTGATAACTAATGATACTAAAAAATAGTTATTAAATGAAAAATCATACGTTTCAAAAATTGAAGGGATTAATCGCGTTACAAGTACAATAAACAACATAAAAAAAGCCATAAAAAATATATATGAGTTTAAAAAAAATTTAATTAACTTTTTATAATTAAATAAAAAATAAAATGCTGCAAATAGCAAATAAAATTTTGTTAAACCACCAATACTATGAAATGTAGGGACATATATGTATAAAAATAATACTGGTATAAAAATTAATTTCCAAATTTCTATTTTATTAATTTTTAAATTTATCATGCTAAAACTTCTTTTATTAAGTTTTCTGTTCTAGTTATCATTTTTTCAGTAGAGAAATTTTCTTCTATTCTTTTATGACTTAATATTCCAAATTTTTTATAGTCCCTTTGAATCATTTTTTTGAAACCATTATATAAACTTTCAACATTATTAGGTTCAACTATAATTCCACATTTATCTACTATATAAGCGCTATCACCTACATTTGTAACAACACAAGGAAGTTCACAACTCATAGCTTCTGCAACAGAATTACTAAACCCTTCACCAAAAGAAGAAGAACAAGCAATATCAAGTCCACTATAAATTTTTTCTACATTTGATTGATTACCCAACCATTTAAATCTATCATTGTTAAAAGTACCTAAGATATTTTCACACTCGTTTTGTATTTTATCACTACCTGAACCTATAGAAAAGATATGGACATTATTAAATTCTCGTATCAATTTCTCTACAGCATTTGTAAAAATAATATATCCTTTCATATAGTCTATTCTTGCAACTATTCCTATGGCTATATCATTTTCTTTTAATTCATATTTTGTTCTAAAATTTTTTCTATCTTCCCAATTTCTTTTAAATTTATTTACATCAATCCCATTTGGTATAACTATAGATTTTGACATATTAAATCCATGATTTTTATGATAGATTATTGAAGCGTTAGAATTTGCTATGATCATATCAACTTTTGACGAAAACTTTTTTTGTACCCAAAATAAAAGTTGAGAAAGTTTTCCATATTGAGATAAATCCATATTTGAAGCTCTAAATCCCCATATAATTTTTGTCTTTTTAGGTTTACAAAAATAAGAAAAAATATTCATCTCCTCTTTAAAAGAATAGATAACATCAGGATTAATAGTTTTTAAAATATTTTTATAATTATTATAGAACTTAAATATGTCATATCTTCCTTTTTTTCCTAGATTATAATATTTTATATTTTCTATTGAATTTACAATATTTTCTTGCACTCCACCATACATAGTACAAACATAAACTTCAAATTTATCTTTATCAATATTTTTTACAAGTTCAATAAACTGTCTTTCTGCCCCTCCAACATTTAATGAACGAATAGATAGAACTAGCTTTATTTTTTTCACATCCATTTTTCATACCACATCATATACATCAAAATAAACCATAATCTTCTCGTATTTACATCTTTCCCACTCAAATATTCATCTCTTAGTCTAATAACTTCATTAGGATTTAATCCTGCTTTTTTTAGATTGTTTTCTTCAAAGTATTTATAAAAATATTCTTTTAATTCATCCCTAAACCATTCTGAAATAGGTACACCAAAGCCCATTTTAGGTCTATCCATAATTTCTTTAGGTATATACTTGTGCACTATATCTTTTAAAACAATTTTTGTTTCTTTATCATTCATTTTAAAACTCGATGGTAATTGAGCTACATATTCTATAATTCTATAATCAAGTAAAGGTTCTCTTCCTTCTAAACTAACACTCATAGTAGCACGATCAACTTTTGTTAAAATATCATCAACTAAATATGTTTGATAATCAATAGCAAACATTTTGTTTAGTTCATCATTTGAGCTATTTAATTCATTAGCTGTATCAAAATATGTTTTGTATTCAATAAAATTCTGATTAAATAATTTTCTTATTTCATCTTGTGTAAACATATGACTTGTATATTTCATAGCCATTACTGCACTATTTGACTTTAAAATATCTGCAATTTTTTTAAATCTACTTGCAATATTATATTTATTTTTTAAAACAGGGATTTTATTTGGATTAACATTATTAAAAATAAAACTTAATATAGTATGAGAAAACTTTGGAAATTTTGAGAAAAACTCAAAATATTTTAAAGAAGTTTTATATTTTCCATATCCACCAAATATTTCATCTCCTGCATCTGCACTCAAAGCGACTGTAACATCTTTTTTTGCTAGTTTGCTAACAAGAATAGTTGGTATCGCACTACTATCTCCAAAAGGTTCATCATAAATTTCTGCTAAAGTTGGAAGTATTTCTAAAGCTTCTTTTTGAGTACAATAATACTCAGTATGCTCTGTACCTAAATATTCAGCTACTTTTTTCGCATGATGCGCTTCATTATAACCTTCTTCATTGAATCCTATACTAAAAGTTTTTATTTTTTGTGTATTTGTTTTTTGTAAAATTGAAGCAACTGCTGAGCTATCATATCCACCGCTTAAAAACACCCCAACTGGTACATCGGAAACCATTCGATAATTAAAAGAGGAAATTAATAATTTTTCAATTTCATTTTTAGCATCTTCATAAGAAATATTTTTTTTAGGTAAGTTATAAAAATCCTTTACATCCCAATATTTTTTTTCTTCAAACTTTTGTGATTTTAAATCAATTTCCAAATAATGACCAGCCTTAAGCTTAAAACAATTTTTAAATATACTATATGGTTGAGGAATATATCCATAATGAAAAAATTGTGCTAATGCGTTAAAATCAATATCTTTTTTAAAATCATCACACTGATAAAAACTTTTTAATTCACTTCCAAATAAAAATAAATTACCATTTTGATAATAATATAGTGGTTTAATACCTGTTCTATCTCTTATTAATGTAATTTTTTCATTTGATTTATCATAAATAGCAATAGCAAACATCCCATTGAATTTATCAACAGCTTTTATTCCCCATTTATGAAATGCTTTTAATATTACTTCTGTATCGCTATCTGAAAAAAAGCCATATTCAGTAAGTTCTTCTTTTATCTCCTTAAAATTATAAACTTCACCATTGAAGATAATTTCAAAATTTTCATATTGCATTGGTTGATGACCATGAGTAGATAAATCCAGAATAGAAAGTCTTCTATGCCCTAATCCAATATTTGCAGATTCTGTTTTAAAAAAGCTATATCCACTATCATTAGGACCTCTATGATGAATAACATCTGTCATATTTATCAACTTCTCATTTGATAATTCTTTATTAAAATCTATAAATCCTACTATTCCACACATACAATTTATTCCTTATTTTTATTTATAACAACTTTCCATTTCTCTGAAATTTTCTTAATATCTAAATTTTCTCTAATTTCTAAAGCTTTTATAGAAAGTTTGTGTCTATTTTCTTCACTTAAACAAAGTTCATTCATCGCATTTGATAATTCATCAATATTTTCATTTTCAATCAATATTCCATTAATATTATTTTTAATAATACTGCTAGGACCTGTTTTACAATCAAATGAAATACAAGGACATCCACAAGCCATAGCTTCAACTAAAGCATTTGGATAACCTTCCATTCTTGAAGAAAGTATAAAAACACCTGCTTCATAGTAATATTTTTCAACATCATTTTTTCTACCCAATAGTTCAACTTTATCTGTTAAGACTAATCTTTCAATTTGCTCTTCTAGATATTTTCTTTCATTTCCTTCTCCTACTATTTTAAGTTTCCAAGTTGTATTAAGTTTTGAATAAGCTTCTATTAGCATATCAAAACCTTTTACTTTATCCAATCTTCCAACAGCCAAGAAGTATTTCTTTCTTTCTATTTGTTCACTAAAATCTTTTATAAATAAAGGGTTTTCTATAATAGATACATTTTTAACAAAATTATATTTTTCTAAATCATAACTTGATTGAACAACTAAATGATTACAAAATGGATATACAATTTTTCTTATTTTTCTCCATATTTTTGAAGATAAAAAATCATAATTCGTTCTTTCCGAAATAATAATAGGTTTATTTAAAATCTTGCAAGCTAATATAGATAATATATTTGAAGTTGTCATAAAGCTAATCACAACATCACTATTAACTTTTTTTATTGTTTTTATTAATTTTATAATTGTACTGATATTATTTTTTATTGCATCAAAAATATTTTTTGAATTTTTATTACTACTTAGTGAAACTATTTTTATTCTTTCATCTAATCTATAAAAAGATTTTTCGTCATTAAAAGTAATAATAGTTATTTCATACTCATCTATAAAATAATTAGCTAAAGTAGTTAAAACTCTTTCAGCTCCACCATTACCTAAAGAATATATTATAAAAAATAGTTTCATTTAAAAATATTTCCTATTAATCTTATATATGCTTTTATATTTGTAAAATCAGAAAGAATAGATTCTATAAAATATTTATTTGATAATTTTATATCTTTATCAAGTAACTTTTCTACTCCTAAACTATAATACATTTTTGACCTTTTTTTCCTTACATAATGTATTAAATTTGGATATTTTGTTTCTACTATTGCTAAAGTTATAAATTGTTCAGAATTATCATGTTTGATTGAAGTAATATTTTTATTATGTCTTCTATATCTACCTAATACTTTATCAATGTAATGAATCTCTCCTCCATTTGCAAGAGTTTCTATCCACATTAACCAATCTGAAGCCATTGGTATTCTCTCATCAAATCCTGTATTTACTTTTTTTTCAGCTCTAACAACAGTAGAACATGCTCCATTAAAAGTACCATTTAATATAGAAATACTTACATCTCCAGAAAAAGAATTTTTAGATGAGTTAAATAATTTTATTGTTTTATTAGTTTCAGATAAAAATACATCTAAATTGTGGTAAGAGATTGTACAGTTATGATGTTTTTCCATATATTCAACTTGAGTTGAGATTTTATTTGGTAACATCAAATCATCTCCTCCCATAAAAAAAATATATTTCCCTTTACAAGCAAAATATGCTAAATTACAATTTTTTGTTACTCCTTGATTCACTTCTGATAATAATAGTTTAAACTTATTTGTATATTTCTTTTCATATTCTTTTAGCATTTCCTGTGTTCCATCTGTAGAATAATCATCTGCAACAACAATTTCTATATTGCTATAATCTTGAGATAATATAGATTCTATACACTCTTTTAAATATTCTTTTTGATTATACGTAATTACGGGAATACTAACTAAAATTTCATCATTCATTTTATACCTCTTTTGCAAATAATATTTTTCTAAACATTACTATCATAACTAATGATAATATAATATAATTTATGAAATAAGAAATTGTAACTCCAACTAATCCCATATAATTTATACATAAAATTGATAAGAAAACAAAACTGATCATAAAAATAATTTGTATTAATATATATTTTTTTGTTAGAGCTTTTGCTATTAGAAGGTAGCCAATTAAAAAACTAAATATTTTAAATACATCTCCCATCAGTTGATATAAAAACAACTCTTTCACCGGTAAAAAATCTTTTGTAAATAAAACTAAAATTATGAAATCTTTTAAAATATATATAAAAAAAATACAAAATAGAGTTAGAGGAATAATAATTTTAAAACCATAAAAAAGTTCATTCTTTAGCTCAATATCTGTTTTCAAAGATGCTAATTTAGGTAAATAATATACAGTCAAAATAGTAGTAATAAACATAGTAAAAGTAGAAGAAATTCTCCAAATAGCTTCCCAATATCCTGCACTTTCTAGAGATAAGTTATCTGAAATATAATTTCTTATAATTATTTGTGAAACTGGAAGGGTAAGAGCAGAAACCAATGCCATTAAGAAAAAATGACTAAGTTTTTTCAACTCATCATTATCTATTCTTCCTATAAACATTTTTATTTTAAACCAATTTGTTTTTAATAAAAAATATATTGTTATAAATAATACTATAGTTTGTCCAAGTACATTAGAAACTAAAGCTCCATATAAATTATAGTAATATGTCAATATTCCTGTAAAAAGAAGTCCTACAAAACTTGAAAATATATTTATTATAGTTAATTTTGTAATCTCTTTTTGTCCATTTAGTATAGATAATAATACTGTATTTAGTGAAAACATAAATAAAGTAATGGAAAATAAAGTAAAAATATCTTTATATTCAAAAGTTTGGAAAAAATAAACTGACAACTGTTTGTTAAAAATAAACATAAAAAAAGAACATATAGCTGTAAAAATAAATGTAATTTTTACAGAAGTACTCCATAATTTTCTTTTTCTTATTAAAGAAGAGTATTCAGCTGTATATTTAACAATACCACTATTCAATCCAGCCGTAGCAAATGTCATAACAATAGATGTAAAATTTTGAAATGAAGCCAATAAGGCTAATCCTGCTGGACCAATATAAATAGCAATAATTTTTGTAACTACTAAACCATTCAAAATTTTAATTGCAGTTGATATAGCTGTTAATATTGAAGTTTTAATTAAAGTCATTTTATAAATCTCTAGACCAAAATATATTTGATTTTACAACTTTAGCAGGATTACCTGCTATTAATGAATTTTCAAAATTAATTTTTGAATTTATTATAGAATTAGTTCCTAAAATACAGTTATCCCCTATATATGAACCTTTCAAAATTTTAACCCCTGAAGTAATCCAAACATGATTTCCAATAAAAATATCTTCTTGTGAACTTTGTCCTTCTATTTTATGCCAATCACAATCTGTTATAAATACATCCCAACTTATTACCGCATCATAGCCTATATGTAGTTGTTTTTTAACCATAATAGTTGTATTTTTAGTAATACCAGATAAACTTTCATTTTTTTTCCCACCAATATATAAATTAGCATTATTTTCTAAAAAGATTTTTGTACCATTTCCTAAAACAAAATCACCATCAATTACTATAGAACTATTCTCTCCTATTCGAATATATACTTCTTCTCTTCCATTCATATAAGAACTAATATATAATTTCCCTTTAATTGTAAAATTTGAGTTTTTACATTTAATTATCTTTAATTTAACATTATCTTTAAATATAATTGGAAAGTTTTCAAAATAAATTTTATTGTATATATAACTCTTAATACGAAGTTGCAAATAATTATAAATTCTAAATAATTTATAAAATAATCTATATATAAATTTAAATAAATTCATTCAAAAACTTTACCATCTTTTTTGTATCTTCCAAACTCTGAACCCCACTAATAGGTAAACTCAATACTTCATCATGTATTTGTTCACTTATTGGATAACTCTCATTATTCCACTCTTTATAAGCATTTTGTTTATGAGGAGGAAGTGGATAGTGTATTAAAGTTTGAATTCCATTATCAGCCAAATATTTTTGTAATTCATCTCTTTTATTTGTTCTTATTACAAATAAATGCCACACATGATTATCCTCACTTCTAACTGTTGGTAAAACAACACTACTATTTTTAATATTTTGTAGATAATAGTTTGCTATTTCTCTTCTTTTTTCTACTTCATTATCAAGATATCTTAGTTTTACTCTAAGCATTGCAGCTTGCATCTCATCAAGTCTACTATTTATTCCTTTATAAAGATTTTCATATTTTTTGTGACTTCCATAGTTTCCTAATGCTTTTATAGTATTTGCCAATTCTTCATCATTAGTTGTAACAGCTCCACCATCACCTAACGCACCGAGATTTTTTCCAGGGTAAAAGCTAAATCCACTTGCATCTCCTAAGTTTCCACTTCTTTTATCCTTGTAGTATGCTCCATGAGATTGAGCTGAATCTTCTATTACTTTTAGATTATATTTTTTTGCTATTTCGATTATTTTGTCCATTTCACAAGTTTGCCCATAAAGGTGAACTGGCAAAATTGCTTTTGTTTTTGAAGTAATTTTTTCTTCTATTTTAAATGGATCAATTAAATATGTATTTATATCAGGTTCTACTAAAATAGGCACAAGATTATTTTGAGAAATTGCAAGAATTGAAGCTATGTATGTATTTGATGGAACTATTACTTCATCGCCATCTTTCATAATTCCTAACTCTTTATATGCTCTTAATATCAAAATAAGTGCATCAAGACCATTTGCAACACCGATAGCATATTTTGTACCACAATATTGAGCAAACTCAGCCTCAAACTCTTTACACTCATTACCTTGAACATACCAACCACTATCTACAACTTTTGTACAAACTTCTATTAATTCAGCTCTATATTGAGCATTTAAACCTTTTAAATCTAAAAATGGAATCATTCGTTTATCTCCAATCTATTAAAATCTATATCTTTTATCTCTTCATAATAATAATCTGCTTCTAAAAACTTTTTATCTCTTAAACCATTTGTTATACCTATTGATTTAATACCAAGCATTTTTGCTGTATTTGTATCTTCCTCTGTATCCCCTATAAAAATGGCATTATTAAATATTTTACCTTTCAACGCTTCATATTTTGTATTTTTTCTCTGAGGAGGACAATCTATAACCTCATTTAATAAACATAAAATACCTAATCTATCTAATTGGTTTAATAAATATTCTCTATTTTGTCTCATAGTTACTAAAACTATTTTATCTGCTATATTTTTCCAACTTTTTAAAATTTCTACTACTTCAGGTTTTAAACTATCTAAGTTAAGATATTTTTCATTTTCAATATTTTTCATCCATTCTTTAAAAAAGATTTCATAACTTTCTTTAAAATTACTTTTTTCTAAAACGATATCTCTTGTTATTTTATTTCTTTTTAATTCCCAATAATAATCAATTTCTAAAGCCGTACCACCATATTTCTTTACTATATCTTCATAACATTTATAGTGTCTATATTTTCCTTCAAGTATAGGACCATCTAAATCCAAAAAAATATAATCAAATTTTTTCAATCTAAAACCTTTACTACTTTAGCTGGATTTCCTGCTATTAAAGAATTATTTGGATATTTTCCTTTTAGAACTACACTTCCTGCTGCAACTACACTATTTTCTCCTATCTCTACACCTTTTAAAATAGTGCTATTCCAACCAATCCAAACATTATCACCTATTTTAATTTCATCTTTTTTTACCATATCAAATGAAAAGGGACGACCTTCAACTTGTGCTTTTCTTGTTTTACTATCTATTGGATGAAAATCTGTATCACTAATAAGAGTTGATGAAGCTATTTGACAATTTTTGCCTATTTTTACATTTTTATAAGAAACTATACAAGTTCCATTCATCATAGTATTATCACCAATTTCTATAAATCCATCATATCCTGTTACAAACTTGCATCTATATGTTAATGCCGTATTACTATTTTTGAAATCAGAATTTATAACTACTTTATTTCCAAATTTAACTTTACCATTTTTGGGCAATTTAAAATGTGGAAATTTTCCCAGAATAATAAGTTCTTTTTCTATAAAAACTTTTTTTTCATAAAAATATTTTATTATAAATAGATATAGTTTATTCAAAATATTCATCAGATAATCCATCCTTAATATTAATTCTCTCAAATCCAAGAAGTTTATTCATTTTTGAAGTATCAAACTCAAAATCTACTCCTCTATTTTCAGTTCTAATATAATCAATTTGGACTTTTTTAGTGGAAATTTCTATTAACATTTCTACTATATTTTTAACAGTATAAGAGTTTGAAGAACACAAATTCATCACACCTTCATATTTCTGAAGTAATATACTTTTCATGATTAAATTAGAAACATCATCAATATGTAAAAAACTTCTTTTTTCACAACCTGTACCAAAAATTTGAGGAGATTTATCTTCTTTTATTTTTTGTATTGTCACAGGAATCACTTTTTTATAAGCTTCTTCACCTTTTCCATAAATATGCCCAATTCTAAGAATCTGTAGAATTATATTATTTTCTTTTGACCAATTTTCAAGCATTTTTTCACAATACAATTTAGACCAACCATATAAAGTTACTGGATTTGCTAAGATATCTTCACTAATTAACCCTTGAACTTTACCATAGACATCTATTGTACTTAAAAAAATAAATTTTGTAGGAGTATTTGGTAAATTATCAATAAAATATTTTGTATTATTTATATTTGTGTTAGACTTTTCAATATTATTTGCTTCTACTCCACTTTTAGGAGTAAAAGCTCCAATATGAATAACAATATCTATTTTTTTTATATTTTTTTCAAAAAAATCATTTTTTGTAAATGTATAATTTTTATGAATCACCGTTTTATACTTTCTATTTTCATTAGATGATAATAAAACTATTTCATAATCATCTTTATATTCTTTTTCAATAAACTTTAAAAGATTACTACCTATAAAACCTGTTGTACCAGTTAATAACAATATTTTTTTCATAATTGAATTAATTCTTTAAATATTTCAGTTTCTGTTGTCAATAATGGTTCACAATCCATACTTCTCAACCATAATAACCCATCAGGAAGTGGATTGATTTTTTTATCTAAAGATGGGAATTCATTATAAAGAGCTATATCTTTAAAAATTTTCGGCATATTTAAGCCTGCTTTAGTAAAAAAATATGCAGTTGTAAAAAATCTTGAAATATTTATTTCAGTTGGATTTGGTATACCATTTTTATCATAAGTCATATCAACACCATAAATACCATGAGGTCTTTTATCAATAGCAAAAATAGCATCTTGAGCTATAGTGTTTACTTCTTCTGATGAATACGTTTCCCCTACTTTAGTAACTCCCGTAACACCTGATAATGTCCGATTTCCTAAATTCCAAGATTTTCTTCTTCTTGTTTGTGCTACAACCAACTCTCCTTCATACCAAATAGACAACCATGTAACTGTTTTTTCTGTTAATAGTTCAGCTCCAGTAAATTCACCCCAACCTTTGAATCTATCAATCCATTTTTTGGCAAATTCGTAATCATTAGTTGGTAAAGCACCTCTTCCTCCACCTCCAACATTTGCTCTAAGCCAAATTTTACCATCACTGTCACCTAAAACATCAAATGCTTTTTTTAAATCATCAGGATTATGGATATCAAAAGTTTTTGGTATTTTTATGCCTTCTTTTTCCCAAATAACAGCAGATTTACCTTTATCAACACAATTTTCTATAACTTCATGTGTTGGCATATAAAGTTTTGTTCCAGTAGAAAGAATAGAGTTTCTTAATCTTGAAGCTTCCAAAATTTCAATATCATTTTGAAAATGAACTAAATCTGGCTTTTCAACATTTAATATTTGTAATAATTTATTTTTGTATTCTTTATCTACTGCATAAGGAATAATATATTTTTTAGATGCTTTTGAAAGTATTAAATCACTAGGTTCACTTCCCATACCAATTATTGTTTCATTTTTTTCACATTCTAACAAAGACTTTATAACATTTTCAGAAGGTGTTCCACCTGCCCCAGCTATTAATATTTTAGACATTTTTTACTTCCTTTAAAAATTTGTCATAATCTCTTATATAATCACTTTCATCATAATGCTCACTAGCTAATACTAATAAAACACAATCTTCACTAAAATCTTTCATTTCTCTCCAAATAAGTCCCTCTATAAAGAGTCCTTGATTTGGGTTATCAAGTTTTTGTTCTTCTCTTTTAGTTCCATCATCAAGAATAAATGTACAACTACCTTTTACAGATATAGCAATTTGTTTAAGATTGATATGGGCATGAAAACCTCTTTCTACTCCTTGTTTAGTATCAAAAATATAATAAACTCTTTTTATTTGAAATGGAGCATTGTATCCTTCTTCTATTGCGATTAAAGAACCTCTTTCATCTCCTAATGTTTTGAAATCTACTAGTTTATAACTTGTCATTTACTAATCCCATATTTATTTAAGTACCAATTAATAGTTTTCACTATTCCTGTATCAAAATTCTCATCCGCTTTCCATCCAAATTCATTTTCAAGTTTTGTTGCATCTATTGCATATCTCCTATCATGCCCTGCTCTATCTTCTACAAATGTGATTAACTCTTTATATGAACTCTCTTTTGGAACTTCTTTATCAAGTATTACACAAATTCTATCTACTATTTGTAGATTTGTTCTTTCATTTCTTCCACCAATATTATATGTTTCACCTTTTTTACCTTTATGATAAACAAGGTCTATACCTTTACAGTGATCTAGTACATATAACCAATCTCTTATATTTTTTCCATCTCCATATATTGGTATTGGATTTCCTAAAAGAGCATTTCTAATAATTGTAGGAATTAGTTTTTCATCATGTTGTTTTGGTCCATAGTTATTTGAACAATTTGTGATAACTGCATTTAGTCCAAATGTTTCTACATATGCTCGAACTATCATATCTGATGATGCTTTACTAGCGCTATATGGAGAATTTGGAGCATAAGAAGTTTCCTCTGTAAACAAATCATTTGGGTCAAGACTAAGCGTTCCATATACTTCATCTGTTGAGATATGGTGAAATCTACAATCTTTATATTCTTCTTTATAAGTAAATGGTTTTTCCATCCAATATTTTTTTGCTACATCAACCAAGGTATATGTTCCATTTACATTTGTTTCTACAAATACTCCCGGATTTTTAATAGAGTTATCCACATGAGATTCTGCTGCAAAATGAATTACACCTTTTATATCATATTCACTAAAAATAAATTCAACTAATTCTCTATTACAGATATCACCTTTTATAAATTTATATCTTGGATTATTTTCACACTCTTTTAGATTTTCTAAATTTCCTGCATAAGTTAAAAGGTCTAAATTTACAAGATTATAATCTGGATATTTTTCTAAAAAATATGGAACAAAATTTGAACCAATAAATCCTGCACATCCTGTTACTAATATTGTTTTTGAGTTATTGAACACTATTTATCTCTCCTACAAGACTATATAAATATTCTCCATAACCATTTTTAGATAATGGTTTTGCAATTTCTAAAATTTTCTCTTTTGTTATCCAACCATTTCTATAAGCTATTTCTTCTAAACAAGCAATTTTATATCCTTGTCTATGTTCTATTGTTTGTACAAATTGTCCAGCATCAATTAAACTATCATGAGTACCAGTATCTAACCATGCAAAACCTCGACCAAGAAGTTCAACTTTAAGTTTCCCTTTTTTAAGATATTCTTGATTTATCGAAGTTATTTCAAGTTCACCTCGTTGGCTTGGCTTTACATTCTTAGCTATTTTTACTACATCATTATCATAAAAATACAGTCCTGTTACTGCAAAGTTTGATTTTGGATTATCTGGTTTTTCTTCTATACTTATAGCATTTTTATTTTTATCAAATTCAACTACACCAAATCTTTGAGGATCTTTTACTTGATAGCCAAATACAACTGCTCCTTCTTTTATTGAAGCTGCTTTTTTTAGCATTACAGAGAATCCTTGTCCATAAAAAATATTATCTCCTAAAATTAGACAAACATTATCATTCCCTATAAATTCATCTCCCAAAATAAAGGCTTGTGCTAAACCATCAGGACTTGGTTGAATCTTATATTCTAATTGTATTCCCCAATCACTCCCATTTCCTAAGAGTTCTTCAAATCTTGGTAAATCTTCAGGTGTTGAGATAATAAGAATTTCTTTAATTCCAGCTAACATTAGAACAGAAAGAGGATAATAAATCATTGGTTTATCATATATTGGAAGTAATTGTTTACTTATACTTCTTGTTACTGGATATAATCTTGTTCCACTTCCTCCTGCTAATATTATCCCTTTCATCAATCTTTATAATCTCCCGTCTGTTTCATCTAAAATAGATTTGATATCAAAAACAATATTTTCATCTGTTTTAAGTTTTAGTTGTTTAAATTCATTGTGAGCTACAGCTAAAACTATCGCTTCATATTTAGCTATGTTTAACTCTTTTATTAATTTTAAATTATATTCATGTTCTACTTCTTTTGTATCTGCCCATGGATCATAAATATCTATATTGCATCCAAATTCTTGTAATTCTTCTATTACATCTATTACTCTGCTATTTCTTATGTCTGGACAATTTTCTTTAAAAGTAATTCCAAGTACTAATACTTTTGAACCTTCTATTTTATGACCTTTTTTTATCATCAACTTAATTACTTGATTAGCTACATAGATTCCCATATTATCATTTAGTCTTCTTCCTGCTAGTATGATTTCAGGATTGTAACCTATACTTTGTGCTTTGTGAGTTAGATAATAAGGATCTACACCAATACAATGTCCTCCAACTAATCCTGGTCTAAATGGTAAAAAATTCCATTTAGTTCCAGCAGCTGCTAAAACATCATTTGTATTGATACCAAGTTTATTAAAAATAATCGCCAGTTCATTTACAAAAGCTATATTTATGTCTCTTTGAGAGTTTTCTATAACTTTTGCTGCTTCTGCTACTTTTATTGTAGGTGCTAGATGAGTACCAGCTGTTATGATACTAGCATATAGTTCATTTACTTTTTTACCAATTTCAGGAGTACTTCCTGAAGTTACTTTTAATATTTTAGTAACAGTATGTTCTTTATCCCCTGGATTAATTCTTTCTGGACTATATCCACAAAAGAAATCAGTATTAAATTTTAAATTTGAGAATTTTTCTAAAACAGGAACACAATCTTCTTCTGTTGCACCTGGATAAACTGTTGATTCATAGATAACTATATCACCTTTTTTAAGAACTTTTCCTACTGTTTCACTAGCTTTTATTAAGGGAGTTAAGTCAGGTCTTTTGTTTTTATCTATTGGTGTTGGAACCGTTACAATATAAATATTACAATCTTTTATATCATTTATATCTAATGAAAATTTCATACCATTTTTTATTGCTTCTTTTACTTGACTCTCTGTTAGTTCTAATGTTCTATCATATCCACTTGAAAGTTCGTCTATTCTCCATTTTGATATATCAAAACCTACTACTTCATATTTAGTACTAAAAGCATGAGCTAAAGGAAGCCCTACATATCCAAGACCAATTACACAAATTTTACTCATTTTATTTTATTTCCTTTCTTATCATATCCAAAAAATTCCAAATACCAATCTACAAATTTATTTATTCCCTCTTGTATAGGTGTAGCTGGTTTATAACCCAAGTTTTGAACTAAATCACTAACATCTGCATAAGTTGCAGGAACATCTCCTGCTTGTATTGGCATCATATTTTTTTCTATAGTTTTACCTAATTTATTTTCAATAGCAGTTATAAAATCCATAAGTTTAACAGGATTATTATTTCCTATATTATATATTTTATAGGGAGCAGAAGAAGTCGAAGTTTCTCCAGTTTTTCCATTCCAATTTTTGTCAGATTTTGCAGGATTATCTATAACTCTAATTACACCTTCAACAATATCATCTATATAAGTAAAATCTCTTAGCATTTCACCATTGTTAAAAACATCTATTTTATTTCCTTCTAATGCAGCTTTTGTAAACAAAAATAGTGCCATATCAGGTCTTCCCCATGGTCCATAAACAGTAAAAAATCGTAAACCTGTTGTAGATATTCCAAAAAGATGGCTATAAGTATGAGCCATAAGTTCATTTGATTTTTTACTAGCTGCATAAAGGCTAATAGGGTGATCTACATTGTGATTAGTACTAAAAGGCAATTCTTCATTTAATCCATAAACAGATGAACTACTTGCATAAGATAAATTTCTTACATTGTTATGCCGACAAGCTTCTAAAATATTCATAAATCCTATAATATTACTATCCATATACGCATCTGGATTTGTAAGACTATATCTAACACCAGCTTGTGCTGCAAGATTACAAACTGCATCAAACTTTTCTGTTTCAAAAAGTTTCATCATAGAATCTTTATCTTCAAGATTTATTTTGATAAATTTATATTTAGGATTTGTTATAGAAGTTATTAGTTTTCCATAAGGTATATTTTTACCATCTTCTAAATTATTTACTATCCCACCTCTTTGAAGTCTTCCATACTTTACATTCTGATCGTAGTAATCATTTATATTATCAAGCCCTACTACTTCATCTCCTCTTTCAAGTAACTTTATAGCTAAATGGCTTCCTATAAATCCTGCTGTTCCTGTAACTAATATCTTCAATTTTTCTCCTTAATCATTTCCAAAAATATCTCTAGTATAAACTTTGTCTTGTACATCTTTTAAAATATCACTTAATCTATTTGCTACTATCACATCTGATATCTTTTTAAACTCTTCTAAATCTTTTATTACTCTTGAGTTAAAAAATGTATCTTCATTTAATACTGGCTCATATACTATTACTTCTATGCCTTTTGCTTTTATTCTTTTCATTATTCCTTGTATTGCACTGCTTCTAAAATTATCACTTCCAGTTTTCATCACAAGTCTATAAATACCTACAATTTTTGGATTTCTTCTAATAATACTATCTGCTATAAAATCTTTTCTTGTAGAGTTTGATTTTACAATAGCTTCTATTAAATTACTTGGTACTTCACTATAATTTGCTAAAAGTTGTTTTGTATCTTTTGGCAAACAATACCCACCATATCCAAAACTAGGATTGTTATAATGAGTTCCTATTCTTGGATCAAGCCCTACACCATCAATTATCTGTTTTGTATCAAGATTGTGTGTTTGTGCATAAGAGTCAAGTTCATTAAAATATGCAACTCTCATAGCAAGATAAGTATTTGAAAATAGTTTTATAGCTTCAGCTTCAGTTGAGTCTGTAAATAACACGGGAATGTCTTTTTTTATAGCACCTTGTTCTAATAATTTTGCAAAAGTTTCAGCTCTTTTTGATTGTTCACCTACGATTATTCTACTTGGATATAAGTTGTCATATAGGGCTTTTCCTTCTCTCAAAAATTCTGGTGAAAAAATAATATTAGAAGTTTTAAATCTTTCTCTTACTTCTTTTGTATATCCCACGGGTACCGTTGATTTTATTACCATTGTAGCATTTGGATTTATTTCAAGTACATCTTTTATAACTGCTTCAACAGATTTTGTATTAAAATAGTTAGTCTTTTCATCATAATCAGTTGGTGTTGCGATAATTATAAAATCAGCATCTTTATAAGCTTCGTTTTTATCTAAAGTTGCTTTAAAATTTATATCATCTTTTTTTAAATATTCTTCTATTTCTTTATCTTCTATTGGTGATATTTTATTATTTAGCATTTCAACTTTTTGTGGAACTATATCAAGTGCTATTACTTCATTGTGTTGAGATAAAAGTAAGCCATTTGATAAACCTACATATCCTGTTCCTGCTATTGCTATTTTATACTTTTTATTTGTCATTTTATTTTTCTTCTTTTTTGATATTATTTACAAATTGTATAAAAAATACTAAAAATATTGATAATATAAATCCTGTCACAAAAGAAACTACAACGATAAGTGATTTTTTAGGTTTAATGGGATTTTCATTTACTAAAATACTTCCTACAACTTCACTATTCTTTAGATTATGTGGTAAAGAAAGATTTTCAAGTATTTTTTTTCTATCTAATAGCCTATTAATTTCAATATTTATAAGATTTTCTTTTTCTTCTACTAAATCATATAAATTTGATTTGTTTGAAATAATAGCATTTGAGATATCTCTTTTTTCCATAAGTTTAAGCGCAGATATAGATGGATCTAGTTTATTCATATTTTCTAGAGTTTTATTAACCAAAATCATTTGTTCTTCTAGGTTTAAAATATTTTGTTGATATAACTCTATCTTTTTTTCTATGTTTACAAGCTTATCATCTTCTATATTTTTTATACTCAAAGAGATATTTTTTAAATCAAACTCATTTTTTTCTTTTACATCATCTAGTAATTTTGTATGTTCACTTCTTATATATTCTATTACTTCATTCAGACCTTCTATCGCATCAGTATTCGATGAAGCTTCACTAGAAATCTCTATAAAATTTTTCATACCTTTTAAAGTAGTTATTTTAGTAATTTCAAACTCTTTATCTACGATATTTTTTCTTAAATCTATAAAAATAGTAGATAGTTTTTTTGATAAATTATCAACATTATCTATTGTTATATCTTGATTTGCTTCAGTCTTATACGTACCTATTTCAACTAAAGCCGTTACTTGATATATTGATGCTTTTAAACTTACATAAATTATCGATAATATTGTAATAATTGATGTAAATATAACTATAAAAATCTTTTTATTCCAAATAGTTTTAAATAATTCTCTTAAATCTATCTCATCTTCTTGTATATACTTTTCATTTTGCACAAATTTCCCCTTGAGTTATTTATAATATTTTAATTTGGCGACCCCAGCAAGATTCGAACTTGCGTGTTTAGGAGGAAATCCTAACGTCCTTGGCCACTAGACGACGGGGTCAAAGTAGACATTATATTTTATTTTTTGTTTTATTTTACTTAAAATGATAATAAAAAATCATCTACCTAATTTTTTTTAATTTCTTATTTTTTAACATATATATTTTAGAAGCTGTTGTTTCAAAAAAACCAAAATTATTTTCTACTATAACATCTGTATTTAAAAATGCAAAATCATACTCAAAATTACAAGAAGTTTTGTTTGCTGAAGTAGAATACAATATATCAAATTTATCTATAAAATCATAAAATTTTGAAGCATTATCAACAACTCGAAATGATTTTAAATTTGGATATATAAAAGTGGTTTTTTTACTATTTCTTACAAATTTTCTATGATATTTTGGAACTCTTGTAAAGTTATTTAATGTTTTAAAAGAATTCACAGTATGTAAAATTTTTTTTGATTTTTCTCTTTGTTTTAGCTTTGTCAGTTTTTCATCATTTGAAGATGAAAAACCGACTGTTGTATCTGTTTGTACTAGATAAACTAAGCTAGAGTTCATTAATAGTTTAAGAACTCTTGAATAGATTTTGGAGTTGAAACATCTTTAGTTTTCAGCTCTTTTATTGCTTCAGTTGCAGCATTTGCAGCAGCTACAGTTGTAAAATATGGAACATTCATTCTTAGAACCGCTCTTCTTATATCTTTACCATCATCTTTTGATGATTCTTGCTCTCCACTTGTATTAATAGCCATTGCAATATCACCATTTGTTAGTAAATCAGTGATATTTGGTCTTCCTTCACTCACCTTCAATACTTTTTCACAAGGTATACCAGCTTCAGATATAATTTTTTCTGTTCCACCAGTTGCACATATACTAAATCCATTATCATTTAATTCTTTTGCAATACGAGAAGCAAACTCTTTATCCAAATCACATAAAGAGATAAATACTTTTCCAGATTTTGGAAGTGAGTTTTTAGCAGCACTTTGAGATTTTGCAAATGCCATAGCAAAATTATCAGCAATTCCCATAACCTCACCAGTAGATTTCATCTCTGGACTTAAAAGTAAATCAGCACCTACAAGTTTATTAAATGGGAAAACAGACTCTTTTACTGCAACATGATTTTTAAGTTTTGGTTTTAAAACACCGTTATCTTCATAAACAATATCTCTATCATAAACTTTTAAAGCATCTCGTAAACTATGTCCCCACATAACTCTAGTTGCTACTTTTGCAAGTGGAATTCCTGTTGCTTTAGATACAAATGGTACTGTTCTACTAGCTCTTGGATTTACTTCAATTAAATATATTTCACCTTTGTGAATTGCATATTGAACATTCATCAATCCTACAACTCCAAGTCCTAAAGCCATATCTTTTGTTTTTACTTCAAGTTCTTTGATTAATTTGTCTTCTATACTAATTGGTGGTAATGAACAAGCTGAATCTCCTGAGTGAATACCTGCTTCTTCAATATGTTGCATAATTCCACCAATATATGCCTCTTTTCCGTCACAAATACAATCAACATCAAGTTCAATTGCTCTATCTAAGAATTTATCAATTAATACTGGTGCATCATTTGAAACTGAAACTGCTTCATCCATATATTGCTTTAACTCTTCAGTTGAATAAACTATTTTCATTCCTCTTCCACCAAGAACAAATGAAGGTCTAACTAATACTGGATAACCAATTTTTTCAGCTATTTTTATTGCTTCATCAATTTTTACAGCTGTTCCATTTTCTGGTTGTAAAAGTCCTATTTTTTCAACAAATGCAGAGAATTTTTTTCTATCTTCAGCTAAATCAATAACTTCAGCTGTTGTTCCTATGATTTTTGCTCCAATATTTGTTAAAGCATTTGCTAGTTTTAATGGAGTTTGCCCACCAAAATGTACTATAACACCATCTGGCTGCTCTTTTTCAACAACACTTCTTACGTGTTCAAAATCAATTGGTTCAAAATATAATACATCAGATGTATCATAATCTGTTGAAACAGTTTCAGGGTTGCAGTTATACATAATTGTTTTTACACCCATTTCAGTTAAAGCGAAACTTGCATGTACACAACAATAATCAAACTCTATTCCTTGTCCAATTCTATTAGGACCTCCTCCAATAATCATAACTTTTTTATCACTTGATTTTGGCTTTTCTATTTTTGGAATTTTTGTAACATTTGTAGTTGAATATAAATATTGATTTAAAGCTTTAAATTCTCCAGCACAAGTATCAACTTCATTATATTCGAAATCTATATCTAAAGACTTTCTTGCTTGATATACATCTTCTTCAGTTTTTCCAATGATATCTGCAATAAACTTATCGCTAAATCCATTTGATTTAACAGTTCTTAAAAGTTCTTCATCTTTTAAAATAGCTGGTGTCATAGCAAGTTCAAGTTCATAAAGTTCTCTAAACTTAGCTAAAAACCAAGGATCAATTTTTGATAATTCAAAAATTTCATCATTTGTTAAGCCTTCTCTCATACCTTGCATTAAGTATTGAAGTCTTTTATCATTTGGTCTATTTATTTCTCTTTTTATAGTTTCTAAATCTGCTTCAATTTTATCAAACCCACTTAAACCTGTTTCTAAAGAACAATAAGCTTTTTGGATACATTCATTAAAATTTCTTCCAATAGACATAACTTCACCAACAGATTTCATTGATGTTGTTAAAGTTGAGTTTGCTTTTGGAAACTTTTCAAATGTAAATCTTGGAACTTTTGAAACTATATAATCAACTGCTGGTTCGAAGCTAGCTAGTGTTCCAGTCATATCATTTACAATCTCATCTAAAGTAAATCCAACCGCTAAAAGTGTAGAAACCTTTGCTATTGGATAACCAGTCGCTTTTGAAGCAAGTGCAGAACTTCTTGAAACTCTAGGATTCATCTCAATTACAATCATTCTTCCAGTTTTTGGGCACATAGAAAATTGTACATTTGAACCACCACTATTTACTCCAATTTCTCTTAGAATAGCAAAAGAAGCTTCTCTCATAACTGCATACTCTTTATCTGTAAGAGTTAAAGCTGGTGCTATTGTTACAGAATCTCCTGTATGAACTCCCATTGGATCAAGATTTTCAATAGAACAAACTACAATACAATTGTCATTTGTATCTCTGATAATCTCCATTTCATACTCTTTCCAACCTAAAACTGATTCCATAATCTCAATTTCATTGATTGGTGAAGCATCAAGTCCAGCTTGTGCTAAAGCTTTAAACTCTTCCATATTATAAGCAACTCCACTTCCACCACCTGCTAGTGTAAATGCCGCTCTACTTATTACAGGAAAACCTATCTCTTTTGCAACTTTAACTGCCTCTTCTAGTGTATAAGCATTTTCACTTCTTGGTAAATCTAGTCCTATCTTTCTCATACATTCAGAGAAAAGATGTCTATCTTCACCTCGTTTGATAGCTTCTGGATGAACTCCTAAAAAATTTATACCTTCTAAAAGACCTTTTTCATACATTGATGTCGCAACATTTAATGCTGTTTGACCACCCATAGTAGGTAAAATAGCATCGATATTCTCTTTTTTAATTATATTTAAAACAACCTCTTCCGTAATTGGTTCAATATATGTTTTATCAGCAAATTCTGGATCTGTCATGATAGTTGCTGGATTTGAGTTAATCAATATAACTCTGTAACCAAGCTCTTTTAAAGTTTTAGTAGCTTGTGTTCCCGAATAGTCAAACTCACACGCTTGTCCTATAACAATTGGTCCTGAACCTATAAGTAAAATATTTTTTATATCTTCTCTTTTTGGCATAAACTTTCCTTTCGCTGATTTAAAATTTGGCAAGTTTATCGAAAAAGTGCTTAAGTTTTTGTTACATTTATAGTAGTTTTTGAGTAAATTTTGAATAATTTAAAATATAAAAGCTACTTGCTTCTATATTTTAATCTATGTTTAAGAATAATTAAAGTTACACCTATCAAAGTAGCAGCAAAAGATGCTAAGAAAATTCCTATTTTTATTGCAGAAATTACAACTTCATCTGTAAATGCTAAGTTTGCTATAAAAATCGACATTGTAAATCCAATTCCAGCTATAAATCCAACAGATAAAATTTCAAACCAAGAGATATTTGCAGGTTTTTTGATAAGTTTAAATTTTGTTGCAATATAAACAAAAGAAAAAATTCCTAAAGGTTTTCCAATTAAAAGTCCTAATGCAACTCCTAAAACAACCATCAAATGTTGTGTAACTGCTGTAAAATCCAATAAAACTCCTGCATTTGAAAAAGCAAATATTGGCATAACAAAGAATGCTGAAAAACCATGTAAATTGTGTTCTAATCTTATAAGTGGATTTTGAACCTTATCATATCCATAGGCAATTCCTTCTAAAGCATTTATTTGTCTATTATTCAAAATTGGGTTTTCATCTTTGTTTTTCTCAAACTCATCAAGACTAGATTTTGTTGTATCAATAAAATCTTTTTCATCCATTTTAGAACTAATTGGAATAGCAAAAGCTAACAAAACTCCAGCAATAGTCGCATGAACTCCTGTTTCGTGGATAAATACCCATAAAAATGCACCTAAAATCAAATATGGTAAAAGTTTTTTAACATCAAAATAGTTTAACAACCAAATTAAAGAGTAAACTACTGCAACATGAATAAAATATTCTAAATGTAATTCACTTGTATAAACTAAGGCCACAACCAAAATTGCTCCTAAATCATCAATTACAGCAAGAGCAACTAAAAAAAGTTTAACTAAAGGATTTACTCTTTTTCCTAAAAGCATCAAAATAGCTATAGCAAAAGCCGTATCAGTACCCATAGGAATACCAAATCCTATCATATTATCTGGATTAAAATATATATAAACTAAAGCTGGGACTATCATACCACCCAATGATGCTACAAATGGGAAAAATGCTTTTGTTGCTCCTGCTAATTCACCTATTAAAAACTCTCTTTTTATCTCTAAACTAACCATTAAAAAGAATAATGCCATCAAACCATCATTTATCCAAAGTCTCATTGGCATAGTTATAGTTTGACTTCCTAAAGCTAAACCAAAATCTTTATCCCAAAAATCAAAATACATAGATCCTAAATTTGAATTTGCTATAAATATTGCAAAAACCGTAACAAATATCAGTAAAAGCCCACTTAAAGCCTCTTTTGATATAAAAGTATCTATTACCCTACTTCTTTTTTGGATTTTACCACCTATTTCAATCATCTTTATTCACCGTATTAAAGATTAATTTTGCCTCATCCAAAAGTTTTTGTGCATTTTCTAGCTGATTAAGCCCATCTTTATAAAGTTTTAATGAATCACTAAGCGTGATTTGTGGGTTTGAAAGTTTTTCTAAAATCTCTTTTGCTTGTAATATTTTATCTTCAAAATTTATATTTTTTTCTTCCATTTAATGCTCCTTTAAAATATCTCTTATATGTTCTTCAAATTTATCAACTTCAACTAAAAAAGAGTCATGTCCACTAGAACTATCAACTAGCTTAAAAGTCACTTGCTCTTTTTTTCCTATTTTTATCATAATATCTCGTATTTCTTCCATCTCTTTTGGGAAAAACAACATATCATCACTAAATGCTATTAAGTGCAAATTCCCTTCTATTTTTAAAAAACTATCCTCTAACTTATCTTTATTTCTTCCCGCATCAAAAATATTTATTGTTTTACAAATATATAAATATGATAATGGATCAAAAAATTTTGGAAAACTATACGAATTATATTCAAGATATTTTTCTATTTCAAATCTTCCAAAAAGTTCATACAATCCATCTGTTTGAACATAATCTCTTCCAAATTTTTTATTAAAAAGTTCAGGGCTTAAATATGCTATAAGACCAGCCATTCTTCCAACTGCAAGACCAGGTAAACCTAAGGCTTGTAAATCATCTTGTTCATAATTTCCATTTTTAAACCTTGGGTCATGTCTTATAGCCTCAAGTGCAATCTTATTTATAGCAATAACCCAAGGTCTTGTATATGCTGTTGTTGCCATTGCAATATAATGTTTTGCAAAGGTTGGTTGTTCTATTGCATAACAAAGTACTTGCATACCTCCCATACTTCCACCAATAACTGCAATTGCATTTTTTATGCCTAACTTTTCATAAAGTTTCATTTGTGCTTTTACAATATCTGAAATTGTCAAAACAGGAAATTTTAATCTATACTCTTTTTTTGTAGCTGGGTCAATACTCATAGGACTTGTAGAGCCATAAGAACTTCCAATATTGTTTGAACAAATTACAAAATATTTTCTTGTATCTATAACTTTTCCATCTCCAATAAACTTATCCCACCAACCAGCTTTTGGTTCATTTTCATAACGTCCTGCTGCATGATGGCTTCCAGAAAGGGCATGACAAATAATAATTACATTTGATTTATCTTCATTTAATGTTCCATAAGTCTCATAAATAATCTCAAATTTCTCTAAAAGTCGTCCACTTTCAAGATATAAAGGTTCATTAAATTTCTCTATTTTTGTCTCTATCTTCAAATTTTATTCCAAATTTATTAGTTTTTTTAGTTTAGAGTTTATCAAAACTAATATAAAAAAGCCTTTTAGTAACAAAAAGTATATAAATTAATAAATATTTAAGAGAAATATCTATAAATATAAGTTAATTTTTATAAAATTATCATAAATTAAGGAAAGGCTATATATGAGCAAAATAAAAGAACTTGAAAATATTTTAAAAGATGATGTACTAATTGAAGTAAATGATGAGATAAAAGCAATAGAAAATATGCTACAAAAGAAACAGGATAAAGATTTAGAAATAGAACTTGAATATTATAAAGATATAAAAAAATTCTATGATGAAGCTTTAAATCAAATATCTAGAAATGAGTTAAGTGAGGAAGAAGCAAATAATATCTTACTAGATTTAGAAGATATGAGAGCTGATGAGGATGAAATATAATGTTTGAAGATTTTGAAACTTATGAAATTGTGAATATTTTAGGTCTAATTTTAGGACTTTTATTTGGTGCAATTGCACAAAAAAATCAATTTTGTTTTAGCGGTTCTATAAAAGATTATATTTTAGTAAAATCAACAAAAAGAGCTGCTTCAGTTCTAATGGCAATGATTGTTGCAATTATATCTACAACTATTGTAGTAAATATTTTTGATATTGATGTTACACAAAGTGCTTATTTCAAATCAAATATCAACTATTTTGCTATTATTTTGGGTGGATTACTTTTTGGTAGTGGAATGATGATTGCTGATGGTTGTAGTAGTAGAAGCATTGTAAAATTTGGACAAGGTGATTCAAATGCAATAATTACTCTTTTGTTTATAGCAATTTTTGCTTATGCTACAACAAAAGGACTTTTATATGGTATTTTCAATCCATTTATAAATAATGAATTTTTAATAGAAATTTCAAAAAATATAGAAAATTTTCAAGTAAATATTTTTGCTGTTTTAGCTGTTTTGATATTTATTTTAGCAATATTAATAAAAAAAGTAAAAAGAGTTTTTTCATTATATGATGGAGTGTTAATAGGGTTATTAGTAAGTTTTGCTTGGTTCATAACTGGTTATATAGGAAGTGAAAGTTTTGAAAGAACAATAGAACTTACTAGTATTAGCTTTGTATATCCTAGTGCAAAAACCTTAGAATTATTTACATATTATGAAGTAAATGAACTGTCTTTTGGTGTTTGCATAGTTATTGGGGCATTGATAGGAACTTATGTTTCATCTTTTTTTAATAAAAAATATAGCTTTGGTTGTACAGCAAATAAAAATTTAAATAAAGTAAAATATAATATGATTGGTGGAAGTCTAATGGGAATTGGTGGAATAATGGCAATTGGTTGTACAGTAGGACAAGGACTTAGTGGTCTATCGACTTTAGCATTTAGTTCATTTTTAGCAATTATTTCTATATTTATTTCAGGATATTTTACAGGGAAAATATTACATAAATACGATAAGCTTCCAATGTGTTTTATATTTGAATGGAATGATAAAGAAAAAGAAAAACCTATAAATTATGATATATAACTAAGGATTTAACTCCTTAGTTAAGAGAATATTCTACAGTATAACCTCTCATAAGAGGTGGAGTATCAAGAGTGCTTTCTGTTGATTCAACTTTAGCTGTTTCTAACTCTTCTTCGCCATCTTCTATATCTTCATCTTTGTTTTCATTTTTTGATTCAAATCCAGTTGCTATAATAGTAATTTTAACTTCATCTCTATCAAAAGTTGTATCTGTTGTAGTTCCAAAGATAATTTGTGCATTTATATCAACTCTATTATTAATTCTTGTCATAATATCTTCAATAGCAAATAAAGATATTTCAGGATTTATAGTAAAGTGTATTAAGATACCTTTTGCTCCATCTAAAGGAACTTTTTCAAGTAATGGAGAATTTATAGCATTTTCCAATGCTCTTATAGTTGCATCTTCTCCTTTTGCTTTACCAATTCCCATTAAAGCAATACCTCTATGCTTCATAATAGTTTTAACATCAGCAAAGTCGGCATTTATATCTGCTCCACTTCCTGGATTTAAAATAACCTGACTCATTCCATTTACAGCTTGATATAAAATATTATCAACTATTTTAAAAGCATTTCTTATACCAAAAGTTTCATCAACTGCTTCTTTTAGCTTATCATTTGCTATAACTATCAAAGAATCACTAACTTTTTTTAGTTCTTCAAGCCCTAAGTTTGCTAAACCAGCTCTCATTCGACCTTCAAAACTAAAAGGTTTTGTAACAACTGATACAGTTAAAGCTCCAACTTCTCTAGCAGCTTTTGCTATTATTGGAGCAGCACCCGTTCCAGTTCCTCCTCCAAGACCAGCAGCAACAAAAACAATATCTGCACCTTTTAAAGTCTCTTTTATCTCTTCATAACTTTCTAATGCTGAATTTCTACCAACTTCAGGATCCATTCCAGCACCAAAACCATTATTTATACTATGACCTAATTCAATCTTTTTAGGAGCTTTTGAAACATGAAGTACTTTTAAATCTGTATTTGCAACAATCAAATCAATCATATGAGTACCTTCATCAATCATATGATTAATCATATTACAACCACCTCCACCAACTCCAATAACTGCAATTTTTGGAAGGTTATTTGACAATGCCTTTGTAGGCATCTTTTCTGTTACAGTAATATCATCTATTCTAAATAAATTGTTATTTTCCATTAAAACCACTCCGATAATTTATTCCAAACACTAGATATACCTTTTTTCTTATTTTTTTCCAAAGGCTCTAAAATTGTTGTTTCGTTACTTCTTATTCTCATATCAGGAGAATGATTTCCTTGATTAGATTGATTATTTATAGTAGAAATTGATATTTTTTCTATAGTTTTACCTTTTCTAATAGGACGAATAAGCTTTTTACTAGAATCTAATTGATAACCTCTATTTATTCCTAAAGCAAACATAATAAGTCCAACAACAGTTGATTGACTTGGTTCATCGAAACTAATTCTAAAAGAATTTGGAAGATTTTTAGGAGTTGCAACAGATACTGGAATTCCTTCAAAAATCTTTTTAGTAAGATCTTTTATTCCACCAAGTTCACTCATTCCTCCAGTTAATACTATTCCAGAACCAATATTATCTAGTAAAGCATTCTTTTTTAACTGATTTTTTACTAAAACTATTATCTCTTCAACTCTTGCATGAATTATAGTTTGAATATAATCAAGTGCAACTTCAGAAAAATTTTCTTCATCATCAATTCTAGGAATTGTAACTTTAGATGGCCCTAAATCTCCATTACCAGAATAATCTTTTACTAAAGAACCATAATCAATTTTTATCTTTTCAGCAGAAGTTATAGGAGTGTGTAACATAACAGATAAGTCATTTGTAATATTTTTTGAACCAACAGGAATAAATCCATTATAGATAATAGAATTCCCTTTGAAATATACAAATTCTGTTGTTGTAGCACCAATATTTATAACAACCGCACCTATTTTCTTTTGTTGGTCGTCTAAAACAGCCAAAGATGAAGCATAAGAGTCTAAAACAAATCTTACATCATCTATTCCAAAAACTTTTAAAGCTGATTTTATATTTATAAGTGCATTTCTTTTTGCAGTTACTATATAAACTGCAACTTCTAATCTACTTCCATTCATAGAAATTGGATTATCAACCTCTTCTTCATCAACTCTAAAAAACAATGGAATTACATGTACAACTTCGTATTCAGGAAGAATTATAGAGTTTGATAATGCCATTTGCATAGCTTGATTAATATCTGATTCTGTTACAAGTCCATTTGGAATATTAACTGCTCCACTTCCTTTTATACCCTTTGTATAGTTACCTGAAATTGATACAACAGTTGTTCCTATTGCTTCTGTTACACTCTCTTTTGCTTTTAAAATAGCATCTTTAATAGTTCTTGAAGCATCTTCAATATTTGTTATTAAACCTTTATTTACTCCAATACTTTCTTGAGTACCAAAACCTAAGATATCAACACTATTATCTAAATCATATTTTGGTTTAGAAATAACTGCTGTTGTAGCACTAGAACCAATATTTATTGTTAAAAATATATCATTTATATTATTCAATTGCTACTCCTTTGTCGTTTCTATAGATGTTTTTATCTTAAAGCTATTTTCAAGTTTTTTAAGAAGATTTGACATTAAATCACCTTCTTGAATTTGTCTTATTTCATCTTTTATAAAATTATCTTTTGATTTATCATAATCTACCATTTTTGAGTTATTTACTCTATATAAAACAGCTTTTGAACCAACTCTAATAACAGACTCTTTTTGTGCACTAGCAAATAATTGATTTAAAAACTCAATAGATTCTTTTTCGTTTAATCCTTGAATTTTAGAAGCACTAGAACGATTAATTCCAGATACATCAGTACCTTTAAAATCTTTTAATTGGTTTTGTGCAGTTTCATCGAGTTTTTTAGATTTTAAATCTTTTGTTAAATCAATTAATAATTTATCTTTTGCATCTTCATAAGATAAAACAGAAGATGGATTTATTTTTGCTAATTTTACTATATAAAATTTATCATTTTCAAAAAATGGTTTTATAATTTCTGTATTTTTTGCTTCTTTAATTCTTTCTATATTTTCAGCTATAAAAGGTAATTTACTATCTTCAACAGTTATTTTTTTATCAAAATTATCTTCACCTTTTTTAAGATTTAAGTATAAAGTCAAAGCTTCTCTTTTTGTAAAGTTCTCATCTAAATCTTTAATTACTTGTGCTTTAGCTTCTTCAAAAGATTTCAATTTTCCATCTTCAAATTTATAATCACTCTTAAACTTTTCATAATGAGTTTGTATCTCTTCTTCAGTAGAATTTGCTGATTTTAAAGCCAACTCTTTTATCTCTAAATCATAAGATATTTCACTTTTATAAAAGTTTTTATTCTCTTCATAAAACTTTTTTGTATCATCTTCATTTGCAACAACTTGCATATCATCTAAATTTAAAATTTTATAAGTTATATCATCTTCAATAAATAATAACTTACTAATATTTTCAACTTCATTAGCTGTTGGCTCGATATTAAATAGTGCTTGAATCTTTTGAAATAAAATAGAACTTTTTAAACTCTCTTCGAAATCTTTTGGATTCATTCTATTTTGGTTTAAAAGTTTTATATATTTATCTTTATCAAATATTCCATCTGTTTTAAACTCTTCATAGTTTATTAGTTCTCTTGCTATCTCTTCTTGAGTCACAATCAAACCTAAATCGCTTCCATAAGCCATAATCAAGTTTTTTTGTAAAAGTTGAGAAAATGCAACATCACTTAATCTTAATTGTTCTGCCAACTCCTTATTAAATGAATTTCCAAAAAGTTGTGCATATTGAGAATATAGTTTTGAATACTCTTGATTATATTCATCTATTGTAACCTCTTTATCTCCTACAACTGCAACTACTCCACCTTTTGAACCATAATCATAAGAGCCCCAACCAACAAATCCAGCTCCAACAAATGCTATCGTACTAATCCAAATAGTAATAACTAACCACTTTTTATGCCTTTGCATCCAAGTTATCATAAAATTAAATCCTCTAAATTTTTTTTAGATTAGATGATACAAAAAAGTTGCTTTTATGTTATTTAAACGATTATCGTTTCTACATTTTTTGAATTAGTTATCTTACTATTTTTACTCAACAAATCATTTATAATAGATTCTCGTATTGTAACTTCTATTTTTTTACAAGCACTTTTAAATGCTTCATCTTCTCCAACTATAAAACACATCTTTTTTGCTCTTGTAATTGCAGTATAAAGTAGCTTTGTATTGTGCATAATATAGTGCGAAAAACTCATAGGAATAAGTGCATTTTCATACTCCATTCCTTGTGTTTTATGTATAGTTAAACAATATGCCAAAGATAAAAGATTTTGAATATAATCAAAGTCATAAAACACTACCATATCATCATTTGGATATAAAACTATACATTTTTGTTCATCAAAATCAAGTTTTATTATAAGTCCTAATTGTCCATTGTAAACACGTCTTTCCATATATTCACTAGAGTTACTTTTATACATACTCATAGTTTGTGCTTTCATATTTTCATTTTTAGTATGAATTACCTTATCAGTTAGTTTATACTCAAACTCTTTTATCTTTAAGCTTTTTGATTTAGTATGATTAAACAATCTTTGAAGTTCAATATTCAGATTTTCAACTCCTAACATTCCACCTTTCATAGGTGTAATAACTTGAAACAAAGTTAAAGCTTTGGATATATCTTTATTTTTTATATGTTCATAATATTGTTGTATATAATCACTTGAAATATTTAAAATATTATTCAAAATATATTCGCTATTTTCACCTCTAATATTTGAAAATTCATTTGAACTTAAAGAGTTTTTTCGTGAATAATAGTTTGAAATAGAGACATCAACAAATCTGAAATCTTCATATTCATCTTTATAATTTGGCAATTCACCTTTTCTTATATCGTTGGCTATTACTGCTATTGCTTGATTTTCATTTTGTCTATAAATTTTTGTAAGTTTACAAATAGGAGCAAGTTCATATTTTATAGCATCTGCTAGTATATTTCCTGCTCCAATAGCAGGAAGTTGTCCATCATCTCCAACAATGATAAAAATTGTATCATCATCTATTTTTGAGATAATTTGATAAAAAGTAACTGAATTTACCATAGAAGCCTCATCAAGTAAAATGGCTTTATATGGAAAAAAATCTTTCTCTTTATGCTTAACTAATAAACTTTGAATAGTTGAAGAGTTATATCCTGTTGTATCGCTTATTCTTTGACTTGCAATTCCACTTAAAGCAATAGTCATAATGTCATCATAACTCATAATCTCTTCAAGAAGTTCAAGGATTGCTCTACTTGAAGTTGATTTTCCTGTTCCTGCGTAACCTATCAAAAATAGAGTTTTTTCACCACTATTTATAAGTTCAACCGCTTTTTTTTGCTCTTCACTTAAAGAAAATCCCAAAGTATTCTCTTTTTTTGCTAAATAATCATCAAAATGTTCGATTATTCTTCTATTTTTTTCATCTTTTCTTCTATTGAAAAAATCTAAAATATTTTTTTCAGCAAAATATAGCATTGAAGGGGCTAGCCTATTCTCTTTTGTTGTATATACTTCCTCTTTTGAAAGCATTTCAATTATAACTTCTTCATACAAATGCTCTTCGTTTACAAATCTTAAATTATCATCCAAAAGTTTGTATAAGTGAAATTTATCTATTGATGAATTTCCATTGTTATCACAAAACTCTCTTAGAGTGTAGTTTACACATGCTCTTATTCTAAAAGGAGATTTTGGATCAATTCCCAAAGCTTTTGCTATCTCATCTGCTCGTTTAAACCCTATTCCTTTTATATTTATCAAAATATATGGATTATTTTTTATTTTTTCTATTAGATTATCAACTTCACTAAATGTTGCATAAACTTTAGTAATTAGGTTTGAAGTTACTCCAAATTTTCCTAAAAAACTTCCTAACTCTCTTAAGTGCTTAAATTTATGCCAAGAATCGACAATATTTTTTAATTTCTTCTCTTTTATACCTTTAAATTTGAGTAATTCATTTGGATTCTTTTCTAAAATCTCTATCAAACCATCTTCATTATATTTATCCAAAATCTCATTTGCTGCTTTTTTTGTAAAACCTTTCACAATTTTTGTTAAAAAGAAAAAAAGTTCATGCTCTTTTACTTGCAAAGTATCAAACTCAAATTGAACACCATATTTGTTATGTGTTGCCCAGTTTCCACTTAGAAGTATCTCTTCTCCTACAATTTTTTCAATATCAGCATCAAAATATGTTCCACAAATCTTTTGATTGTTCTCTAAAACTGCTATTATATACTTTGTTTCATCATTCTTGTAAAGAACTTTTTTCAAAACTCCACTTAAATTGTATTTTTTCTCTTCTTTAATATCCATCATCAAATCTATCTTTTTTATGTTTATCTTTTTTATATCGGCTTTTATTTTTCTCTTTTTGTAATAAATTTGCATCTTTTAAAAGTGTTGCTCTTTCATCTTCAAAATTATCACTTGGATTTTTTACAAAATTCATACTCTTTTCTATAAAAAGATTAAGAGTTATATAATAATCAGTATATAGTTCCACTTTAGGAGTTTTAGTCATATCTTCATAGTTTTTAAAAGTCCTTTTGATGAATACATCTTTATCAAAATTTTCAAGTTTCAATAAAGCAATTGTTCTAGTAAAAAATTTCTCAACAACTCTTATATATCGTATTCTTAACTGCTTTTCATTTAGCTCAAAATTCATTCAATAGCTCTTTTAAGTTCTCTATTGGTCTTGCAATAACTACTTTTTGCCCTTTTATGATAATTGGGCGTTGAATTAAAATAGGATTTTGAACCATTATATCGATAAGTTTTTCTTCATCATTTTCATTTTCTAAATTCAAAGTTATATACAGCTCTTCATTGTCCCTGATTAACTCTTTTGCTTTTATATTTAACTTTTTTAAAACATCTTTTAGTTCATCTTTTGTTGGAGAATCTTCTAAATAATTTCTAACTTTTGCTTTAATATCTTTCTTATCTAATAACTCCATAGCATCTTGCGATTTTGAGCAGTTTTGATTGTGCCAAATTTGAATATCTTGCATAAAATACCTTTTTTATAAAGTCTTTTATTATATCCAAATATTTTTTATAGTAGATATAATATTACAAATTGTAATATTTTGTTTTATATCCTTAAGTATAAAGAGAGCCAAAACTCTCTTTATTTTAAATATTCTTAAAACTCCATTTTCATAGAAAAGGCAACAGTTCTTGGATCTCCTAAAACGGAACTACTTGCCCAATAATCTTTATCAGTTAAATTTTGTACATTAACTATAAAAGTTGTTGGATATTTATCTATTTTTGTTTTATATCTAAGTCCAGCATCAAATAGTGTATATGATGGTACATAATTAGTATTTATTTCATTACCATATTTTTTACCAGTATAATATGCTCCACCAGTTACTGTTAGTCCTTTAAGGAATGGTATATTATATTCTGCATATATTTTTGCCATTTTTGAAGCTGCATTTGTTGGTTTTTTACCTTTTATATTTCCATCACTCCAATGTGTTGTATTTTTAACATTCAAATCCATCAAAGTTCCTCCACCAAATATTGTTAGATTATCTGTAACTTTTCCAGTAGCAGTTAATTCTAATCCTTGATGTATTTGTTCACCATTTTGAGTGTAAGTTGGTAAAGAAATTGGAGAATGCTCTTCATAAAAATTTGCTTTTTCAATTCTAAAAAGTGCTCCTGTTAATAAAACGCTTTCATTTAGATTATATTTTGCTCCAACTTCATACTGTTTACTTACATATGGAGCTAATACTTCACCTCTATTTGCATAAGTATCTCCAACAATAGTTCCTTGTTCTAAACTTTCCATATATGTAGCATAAGTTGTCAAATCTTCAATTGGTTTATAAATAAGTGATAAAGTTGGTGTCAACTCTGATTCATCATATTTAGAAGATAAACTACCATTATTTGTTCCACCAACTGAATTATGATAGTTTTCGTTAATAGCAGTTGCATAATTAACTCCTACCATAGCACTCCATTGCTCATTAAAAGTTATATCATCACCTATTAATATATTTTTATATATTGTATCTCCTCTTTTTACTTTAGGATAAGTACCTAGAGTCCCTTTACTTGACCAATTTGGTTTTGCTGTATTTTTAGATTGTTCTAAAGTAACACCTGTTTGTGTATGACCTAAGAATCCATCAGCAGAAATAGAAAAATCTGAATAATTTTCTGAATACCCAAAAGTTAATAAATGCTCAGTATTTAAAAGTGAAAATTCACTATCTAAGAAAATATTTCCTCCATAACTACTAGTATCTCGTTCACCATAATTCCAAAAATTTTGATTATATAAACCATTTCCTAAATAATTTAATCCAGATGTTATTAAGTTATAAGTTCCATCTTCATAAAAAGCTGACGTTCTTAAAGTAAAAATATCATTTATTGCCCATTTTAAACTAGCTATAACTCTATCATGCTCTTTCTCATCATAAGCCCAATCTGGTTTATATTGCTTTCCAACATCAAGATTTGGGTTCTTTCCTGAAAAGCCACCAAATGATACTTCATTATTACTTTTATAGTATCTATGATTGTATTTAATATCTGCATATACATTATTTGTAATTTGCCAATCTAAAGCAACACTTGCAACTTTTTGTTCTTTATCTATATTGTTTATAGGAGTTTCTCCATCTTGGTACATCAAGTTTACTCTATAACCAAACTTACCTTTTTCATCAAACTTTCCACCTAAATCAATATGTCCATAGTATTGCTCTCCACCATAATTTCCAATAGTGATATTTCTTAAATCTTTTTGTGTTGGTGATTTAATAACATAATTAACTGCTCCTCCAACTCTTCCACCACCATATAAAAATCCTGAAGTACCATTGATAATTTCAACTCTTTCAATCTCTTCCATACTCATAGAACTCATACCTAAAGCATATGGTATACCGTCTATTACAGACGCACTTCCAGAAAATCCTCTTAAAGAAACATTAACTGTATCCATATATGTTCTTCCTAAATCTTGAGTAAGAGGATTCATTTTAAAAATTTGTGACATATTTACTGCCAAACTATTTTCAATAAGTTCTTGAGGGATTACAGTCATTGAGTAGGGAGTATCTTGTAGTTTTCTATCATTCCAAATTCCGATACCTTTTGTTTCTTCTACAAGGTAGCCTGAATCAGCTGTTCCATTTTTATAATTAGAACTAGAAACAGAAATTTCATCTAGTACAGTAGTATTACCAAAGTTTTGGTATTTTGGTTTTTCTATTATATATATTACACCATCTTCTTCTATAGCTTTTAAATCATTTGGATTTAATACACTATTTAAACTATCTAATACCGTACCCCCCCCCCGAAACTTAACTTTTGCGAATCTATACTTTTGTCTTTCAAGTTATTTGCTTTTGATATATAACTCACATTATATCTCTTTACTATATTCTCTACTGCTTCTTGCAAACTTATATTTTTTGCATTTGCAAAAGAACTTCCTAACATCAATGATGTTACAACTGACATGAAAACTCTATTTTTCATCTTACACCCTTTATATTAATTTTGAGAATTTGTTTCTCTATATAGTAAGACGATTAACTTCAAAAAAATGGACAACTTTTACAAAAGAATTTTCAAATTTGTTGCTTGGAGTTACCTTTTGTAACAAAAATGAGATTATATTTAATGTAAGCATTAAATATTACAGTTTATATTTGATAGCAAAACTTTAAATTTCTATACTATAAGAACAATAAAATTCTTCATTTGTTTCTAAAGATACAATTCCTTTTTTATCTTCTATATTTTGATTTGTATTTTTTTTATCAGCTATTCCAAACCATGGTTCTATACAAATAAAAGGAGCATCATTTGGTTTTGACCAAATACCTAAATAAGGAAAGTTATCAAATTTTACTTTTACCATACTTTTGTTCTCTGTACTTTTTAAAGTAATTTGTTTGATATTAAAATCATTAAAAACTAAAGCATCATCTTTAAATAAATCTTTATCAAAATACAACTTACTATTTTCAAGTTTCAAATCTTGATTTTTATAAATCAAACCTTTTTCATCTAAAAAATATCTTTTTGTAGTTTTTATATCTTCAAACTCCAAAAAATCACCATTTTGAGTATTAAAAGCAGGATGAGCACCTATTGAAAAGTACATCATATCATCGCTTTTATTTTTCACTTTATATGAGATAATCAAACTATTTTTATCTAATTTATAACCAATATTTAACTCAAAAAAGAAAGGATAAAACTCCAAACTTTTTTCATCATTTTTCAGTTGAAACTCTATAAAATCAGTTTTATTTTGTATAACTTCAAACTCTTTATCTCTTGCAAAACCATGTTGAGAAAGAGTGAATTTTTTATTTTTATAAAAATAACTATCCTCTTTTAGTCTTCCAACTATTGGAAAAAGTATAGGCGAGTGCCTAGCCCAATATTTAATATCACCTTGCCAAATATACTCAAAGTTTTCATCACACTTTTTTAAACTATTTAATTCTGCTCCAAAAGATTTGATTTGTGCTTTTATAAAACTATTTTTTATTTCATAGTTCAATCTATAATCCCTTTTATTTTTAAAGCTTCTAAAGTTATAGCTTTTCTTTTTGCTAAATCTTCTTTTGTTTTTGTGTCGATATTTAAAGCAAAAAACCAAACATCAGTTTTTGTTTCAACATAGCCAACATACCAACCATATTTTCCTTCCCAACCAGTTTTTGCAAATATTTTATAATTCAAATTACTCTCATCAAGCATTATCTCTTTTAAAAGATTTATATCATCTTTTTTAAATGGTAAATCATTTTTATAAAACTTCTTTAAAAAATCTATTTGCCCAAAAGCTGTTATTTTTAAACTCTCATCTAACCAAAAATCAGCAACATCATCGCCTATTGTTCTATTTCCATAATCAAGTTCTTTTAAATAATCTTTATACTTTTCAACTCCTATTTTTGAAGCAAACTCTTTATAGCACCAAACACAAGAACTTTTAAAAGCTGATTGTAAAGTTTGGTTTTTATTCCAAGAGTCAAACTCTCTTATTTTTTTATCCCAAATAATCAAAGAATCTTTATTTACAACACCTTCATTTAAAGCTACCAATGTATTTGGAATTTTGAAAGTTGAAGCAGGTGAAAAAGATGTATTTGCTCGTTTATCATTGTAAATATCTACTTTCTTTGTATTTAACGACTCTATTATTATTGTTCCATCAACACCATATTTTTTAAATATTTTTTCAAGTTCTATATCATTTGCCACTAAATTTACTGAAAATAATAAAACTATAACTAATTTTACAAATTGCATTTTATATCCTTTTTATCACTATTTTTGGAATTCTAACAAAATATTATTCAATTAATATAAATCAAATAATTCTTAAAACTTATTTTAAATATTATATATAAAACTTTAAAGTCTATTTTAAACTTTTATGTTAATATATAAAAAACATTTAAAGGTATTTTATGATTAGATATATTCAAAATAAACAAATCCGAAATATTACTGCTGTAAATTTAGACTTTATAAGAGAACAATATCTTTTAAAACTTACTTCAAAAAATAGACTTGTAGGACTCATTGGACAAAGAGGAGTGGGGAAAACTACTCTTTTACTTCAATATCTAAAACAAAACTTTAAGCCTTTTGAATATCTATATTTTAGTGCAGACGATGTTTATATTATCAATAGTTCTATTTATGATATAGCTGATGAATTTGTAAAGCTTGGTGGAAAAATAATCGTAATTGATGAAATACATAAATACCAAAATTGGGCAAATGAAATAAAAACTATATATGATAGTTTTCCTGAACTTATCATCCGATTTAGTGGCTCTTCAATGCTAAATATCCTAAATGAAAAATTTGATTTAAGCAGAAGATGTGTGATAAGTTATGTAAAACCTCTAAGTTTTAGAGAGTTTTTAAAACTAAGCGAAAATATCAATATTTCTCAACTATCTTTTGAAGATATTTTAAATAATCACAATGCATTAAGTAGCACATTAGCCTTAGAAAATCCAACTTTATATAAAAGTTTTTTGAAATACCTGCAAATAGGCTTTTATCCATTTTTTATAGAAGATGAAGTGGAATACAAAAATAAACTTTTTAATGCGTGTGAAAAAATCATCAATGAAGATATTCCTTCTTTAAATAAGATAGAATATACTCACTTAAGTATTTTTAAAAAATTTATAGCCAAACTAATTTATGCAAAAGTACCTTTTAAAGTAAATATAGCTGAACTTTGTAGAGAATTTGGAGTTTCTCATCCTACACTTGCAACATATTTGGAGATTTTACAAAATTCAAAACTAATTAAACCTATCAAAAAACAGTCAAATAATATCTCAAAAAAACCAGAGAAATTACTCTTTGGAAACACAAATTTACTTTATACCTTTGCTGATGAATTTGGTGTTGAAGTTGATATTGGAACTGTAAGAGAGGCTTTTTTTGCAAGTTGCTTTGATACGATTTATTATAGTGATATTGGAGATTTTAGTGTAGATGGATATATCTTTGAAATTGGTGGAAAAAATAAAAAATTCACTCAAATCAAAGATACTTCAAACAGTTATCTAGTTATAGATACCGACTATACTATGGAAAAAAACAAAATCCCACTTTGGCTTTTTGGGCTTTTATATTGATAGATAAAATAGCAAAAACTATAACTAATTTTACAAATTGCATTTTATATCCTTTTTATCACTATTTTTTAAAATTCTCATAGAATTAAATATTGCTAGAAGTGCAACACCTACATCAGCAAAAATTGCCTCTTTCATACCAATTATTGCATCTGCTCCTAAGATTAGAAATGCAACTTTTACACTCATAACAAATATGATATTTTGATACACAATAGTTTTTGTTTTTTTAGCTATTTTTATAGCATCACTAATCGCATTTAAATTATCATTTAAAACTATTACATCAGCTGATTTTATAGCTAAATCACTTCCAACACCACCCATAGCAAAACCTATATCAGAATTTGCTAAAGTTGGAGCATCATTTATTCCATCACCAACAAAAGCTGTAGTTTTAGCAGTTTTAAACTTAATTTCTTCATAAATCTTTAGCTTATCTTGTGGTAAAAGTTCATATTTTACCTCATCAATTCCTAAATCTTTTGCAACTTCTAAAGCAACTTCTTTTTTATCACCTGTTAGCATAAAAGTTTTTAAAATATTCAATTTCTTTAACTCTTCTATAAAATTTTTTGCTTCAGATTTTACTATATCACTTACAACTATATATCCCACAAATTTTGAATTTATTGCAACATAAACAACATTTAAACTATCTTCAATTTTTTCTAATTTTACACCAAATTTTTCAAGTAGTCTTTCATTACCAACCAAAATATCGCTATTTAAAACTTTTGCTTTCATTCCTAAACCACTTATTTCTTCATTAAAACTAACTTCTTTTAGATTTAACTCTTTATTGTAAGCTTTTACTATTGATTTTCCTATGGGATGAGTAGAAAAACTCTCAACTAAAGCACAATTTTTAAGTAGTTCATCTTCGCTTATTCCAAAAGATTTTATTTTTGTAACTTCAAAAACCCCTTTTGTTAAAGTTCCAGTTTTATCAAAAACTATATTTTCAATCTCAGTCAATTTTTCTACATAGTTTGCACCTTTTACTAAAACACCTTTTTTAGAAATAGCACCAATAGCACTAAAAAATGACAATGGAACAGATACAACTAAAGCACAAGGGCAAGATATAACCAAAAATACCAATGCTCTTTCAATCCAATCTGAAAAATTTGCATTTTCTATAAAAAGTGAAGGTAAAAATGCCAAAAGTACTGCAAGAAGTACAACTATTGGAGTGTAAACTCCAGCAATTTTTGATATAAGTTTTTCTGCATTTGCCTTTTTTGAACTTGCATTTTCTATTAATTCAATAATCTTTGCAATTGTTGAATCTTTATACAAAGATGTTACTTTAATATATGAAGCATTTGAGATATTGATAAAACCACTTAAAACATTTTCATTTGCTTTTAAAGTTTTTGGTTTAAACTCTCCTGTAATTGCACTTGTATCAAAAGAACTATTGTCAATTAAAACTCCATCAACAGGTACTTTTTCTCCAACTTTTACCAATATCGTATCTCCTATTTTTACATCTTCGGGAGATTTTTGAACTATTTGGTCATTTTCTTGTACATTTGCAAATTCTGGCTTTATATCCAATAAAGAGTTAATACTATCTCTTGAATTATTAACTGCAACTCCTTGGAACATCTCTCCTACTTTATAAAAAATCATAACAGAGATTCCTTCTACAAAATCGCCCAATAAAAATGCTCCAATAGTAGCTATGGACATTAAAAAATACTCATCAAAGATTTTTCCAGTTTTGAAGTTTTGAAAAGCTTTGTATAAAACATCATAAGCAACCAAAATATAGGCTATCAAATATCCTACAATTTTGTAATCATTTGGTAAATAGTTATATGATATGAATGTTAAAACAATAGATATTATAGTTAGTAAAAGAAGTTTTTTATCCAGAAGCTGCCAAAAAGTTCTTTGTGTGTTTTTATCATCTTCTACAATAATAACTTCTTTTTCTATTTTTTGTATCTCTTTTTCTATTTTTCCCAATAAATCATCTTTGCTATTTTTCTCAAAAGTCAATGTTGATGTTGAAAAATTGAGTTTGACATTTGAAAGTTCTTCCATATTATTTAAAGCTTTTTCTATTTTTAAAGCACAAGAGGCACAATCCAAATTTTTTAATTTAACTTTTTTCATTTTTAACCTTTTGTAATGTGTTCAAGTCCCATATCATAAATTTTTTTGATATGTTCATCGTTGAGTGAATAATAAACCCACTTCCCCACTTTTTTTGATTTTATAATTTTTGCATTTTTTAAAGCTTTTAATTGATGAGAAATAGCTGACTGGCTCATATTTAAAAGTTCACTTATTGCTCCAACACAAAGTTCTTCTTCTTGTAAAACAGAAATTATTTTTATTCTAGTTGTATCAGCAAAGGCTTTAAAAAGTTCTGCTACATCATAAAGTATCTCTTCCTCAACTAAATTTTCCTTTGCTCTATCAAACTCTTTTGAATAATCACAACATCTATCTTTCATTTCTATTACTCCACCAATAAATTATTATATGAATATATGAACAGATAATCATATATAAAAATTTATTAAAGCTACATAAAGATATAATCACCAAAAATAAAAAGGATTTTTATGCAATATATAGAAACATCAAATAAAAGTGTTCAAGAAATAGTGAATGCTATAAAAGAGATAGCTTCAAAATATAGTTTTGGAGTTCAACATATCTACAATTTACAAGAAACTTTACAAAATAAAGGGAAAAATCTTGATGAAGAGTGCCAAATAGTAGATATTTGTAATCCAAACTTTGCAGAAACTTTTTTAAATGAAGATATATCTTTATCTTGTATTTTACCGTGTAAAATTGCAGTTTATACAAAAGATAAACAAACTCATATTGTATTAAACTCTTTAGCTCAATTAGTAGATGATATAAATCCAGATTTAACAGATATCGCAATAGAAGTTCAAGAACAACTTTTAGCAATAATAGATGAAGTAAAATAATCAAAAGATGAATATAGATAAAAACTTTTTAGAACTAATTACTCATAATAATACTACTTTAAATGAATCACAATTTAATATTTTAGGATTATCAAAAGATAATCCTAATTGGCAAGAGTTGGCACTACAAAAAGATATATCAAAAAATGATATAAATTTACTTATGCTTTTAAAAGGTGATTTTACTAAAAATATTCAAGAACAAATCATAAAAAATTATCATACAGTTTTAGAACACAACAATATAAAAGCAAAAGTTTATACTCCAACAATCAAAGAAGAAAATCAAAATATAGAAGATGAAAAAGAACATATAAAAATCTATTGTGATGGTGCTTGTAGTGGAAACCCTGGAAATGCTGGAAGTGGACTTGCAATTTACTCAAATAATAAAAATCCAGTTTTACTTTATGGTGCTTTTATAGAAAATGGTACAAATAATATAGCTGAATTAAATGCTTTACTTAAAGCTTTGATTATCGCTTCGCAAACAAAAAGTGAAAATAAAATCTCTATTTTTGCAGACTCAAAATATGCAATAGATTGTATTACAACTTGGGCTTACTCTTGGAAGAAAAATGCTTGGAGTAAAAAAGGTGGTGAGATAAAAAATCTTGAACTTATCCAAGAAGCACACTATTTATATGAAAAAATAAAAAATAAAATAGAGATAATTCATGTAAAAGGACATAGTGGAGTAGAAGGAAATGAACTAGCTGATAGAATGGCTGTAAATGCTATAAAAGAGAAAAATGAAGCTTTTGCTACATATAATTATGAAAAAATAGAAGAAGTTTTATCACTTAAATCTTATTAAGTGGCTTTTTGATAATATCTTATATATTAAAATTCAAGGGACAATGAATGGTTGAAAAAAAAGGTTCAATACTATCAGTTAGAGAAGATATAAAAGTTTTTGATTGTACAATCAGAGATGGTGGATTGGTGAACAACTACCATTTTAGCGATGAGTTTGTAAAAGCTCATTATGAAGCTTGTCTTGCAGCTGGTGTTGATTATATGGAAATTGGGAAAAATGTATCTCCGACTATTATGAGTGAAGCTGAATATGGAGCTTGGAATTTCTGTAAAGAAGAAGATATAAGAAGAATTGTTGGTGAAAATAAAACAAATATGAAAATCGCTGTTATGAGTGATATTGGAAGAAGTTTAAAAGAAGAACTTAGACCAAAAAATGAGAGTGTAGTTGATATGATAAGAATAGCAACTTATATTCACCAAATCCCTGCAGCCATTGAATTAATAGAAGATGCACATGCAAAAGGTTATGAAACAACAGTAAATATCATGGCTATTTCAAAATCTTTTGATGATGAACTTGATGAAGTTTTAGAGCAACTATCAAAAACAAATGTTGATGTTATTTATATAGCTGATAGTTTTGGTTCTTTTTATCCTGAACAAATCAAAAAATTAACTGAAAAATACCTAAGTTTTGCACAAAAAACTGGTAAAAAAGTAGGTATTCATGCACATAACAATCTTCAATTAGCTTATGCAAATACTTTAGAAGCTATGATTTATGGTACAAGTTTCCTTGATGTTACTATCTCAGGACTAGGACGTGGTGCAGGAAACTGTCCACTTGAACTTTTAATTGGTTTTTTAAAAAATCCAAAATATAAACTAACTCCTGTTTTAAAATTTATTGAAGAGTATATAGTTCCACTTGAAAAAGAACTTGATTGGGGATATAGTATTCCTTATATGATAACTGGTCAACTAAATGAACATCCAAGAGCTGCTATGAAAGCAAGAGATGAAAAAGATACTAAATATAGAGAGTTTTATAAAAATCTAACAACTGAATAAAAAAGGTTATAAAACCTTTTTTATTTAAACCCAATACTGTGGATAAACTCTATTTTTGTGCAAATTATTATAAAACAAACTTACAATTACCAAAATAACAGCACCAACCAAAGTTGGAAATATTAAATAATCCCAATTAGCACCTAATAAAAATATTATTAATGGATTTGAACCTGCTGGTGGATGAACTGTTTTTGTAGCCATCATCAAAGCTATTGCAGTTGCTAAAGCTAAAGCCATACTTATATAATCATTTCCTACAAAATGTAAAAAAAACAGTCCTATCAAAGAAGATATAAAATGCCCAAGAATAACATTTCTTGGTTGAGAAAATGCAACTTTAGGAAAACCAAATAGTAAAACACAACTAGCACCAAATGAACCCATAACCAAGAGATTGTCATAAGTTTTTGTAAAATAGCCAATAGTTGCTATTGCTATAAAACTCCCAATAAAAGCAAAAAATATCTCTTTTAAAGTTGATCTATCAGCTATTTTTTCTTTTTGCCCAATAAATTTTTTAAGATAATTATTCATTAATTTCCTTTATAAACCAAACGATTGTTTGAATAATAAAACAAAAAAAAGATTAGATTAAACTAATCAATTTTTCACCAACTTTTAAATAACTTTCAGGAGTTTCATATAGATTCATCATCATGATAGCACCTTGAGTTAATGAAACATACTCTATTGCAAGAACTTTTGCTTCATTTCTGCCATATTTGTTTTCAAGTATTTTTATTAAGGCATCTTCCCACGCACTAAAATACTCTTTTATAACTTCCTTGAATTCTAAATTTTCGCTACTAACTTCCAAAGCTAAATTTCCTAATAAACAACCGCCTTTACTATTTAAAAAATACTCATCTGTTTTTTTTACAAAAAGTTTCATTTTTTCTAAATCACTTAAGTTTATTTGGTAAGCAATACTAAAAATATTATCTACAAAATAGTTATGAATATATTTTAAAGACTCTATTCCTATTTCATCTTTACTTTTGAAATAGTGATAAATACTACCTTTTATAAGCCCACAAGCATCAGCAATATTTGCCATAGAACAGTTGTAATAACCTTTTGTTTTAAAAAGTTTTATAGACTCTTGTAAAATCTCTTCTTTTGATGTTTTTTTAATTGCCATATTTTATCCAAACGATTGTTTGATAAAATTTTAGTTAGATTAAACTTTGAAAAAGCTTATACAAATTATTTTATAGGTTTAAAAAATTCACAAATATCAACTTCTAAAACATCTGCTATTTTTACTAAATGTTCAATATTAAAATGTTTATTTTTATGATAAATTTCTGCTACAGCTATTGTCCCTACTGATTTATGACCAATGGCTAAAGATAATGCAAGTTGAGAAATATTTTTTGATGTTCTCACTCTTTTTACATTTTGCCCTATTATTTTATAAACTTCTTCCATTTGTTCATTTGTAATACTACAATCTTTCATTCACTTACCTATAGTTAATTATTTTATAAGTATAGAAACAATAAAATCTTCTCACAAGTAACTATAGTTACTTAAAAAATAAACTCAAAGGAGCTTTTATGGCAATAGGAAATGTAATGGAAAAAGGTAATTATGTTTATATTTATGATGAGAAAAATCAACAAACAGGTATGATTTCGATTTTTCCAAATAATGGAGATAGATTAATGGGATATACTAGTAGTACAATAAATGTAAAAAAGGGGTCTTATGTTTATACTTATAACGAAAAAGCACAACAAATATCAATGAGATCAATCTAATGACAAAAGGAGATAAGTTATGAATAAAATTAAAGATTTTTCTTTTAAATCAATGTTAGAGTCAGGAGTTATCATTATGATAATTCCTTTAGTATATTTTTTATTTCAGGGTGTAGGTATTAATAGTATGCCTTTATATATATTTACAGGAATTACTATTTCTCATTTATATAAAATGTGGTTAATTTATGATGAAGTTACAAAAAACAATAATAAAGAAGAGTACAAGAAAGTTGCAAAACAGACCAAAACTACTGTATTGGTTTTTAGTGTTATCACATTTATCTTGATATTACTTGCTTTAATTGGTATATTCTTTTCTGAAGAAATTATTGTAGATGAAGAGTTAAAAGTTGCTTTTATTTTTGAAATTATTTTAATATCTTCAATATTATTAGTTAGTTTAAGAATAACAAATAATCTATATGACAGATTATTTGAGGGCAAATAAAATGATTAATATTCTGAAATCACTTATAGCAATTTTTTTAGTAGTACTATTATTTAGTGCTTGTGATAGTGAACCACAAGTTCAAGTGGAACTTCAACCTTTTAGGAATACAAACTATCCTCAAATTATACACCATAGCCTTATAGTTACTGTATTAAAAGATAATCTTGAAATCAAAGACATAATAGTTAATAATAAAGTAGAAGATTGTGACCATAAAGGATATATTAAATTTTCAGATTCTAAAGTTAATAAATTACCTGCAATTTTAAATTCTTACCAATCTATGACAATAACTTTTTTGAGTTGTAGAGTTAAAAAAGTTGATATTTTAACAAATCAAGGAGATTGGAGTTTTGAATTTAAGTAATATGAACTTTGTATATTTTCAATAATTGAAAATATACAAAGAAAAAATTAGTTTTAAATAGTTATATTTCAAAAGCATTTTTTACAATATCTACTCCATATTTTTCTCGTAATTTATGTATATTATTATTTAAATCAACTTTTTTTATTTCATCTTCATAATCAAAAAGGTTTGAAGTAAAGCCATTGGTTTTGGAAAAATTAAAAACTGTAATATATAATTGCAAAATACCATGTGTTCTATGTAAGTCTGTATCTTCAAAAAGTTTTATCATATAGTTTTTAAAATCTATTTCATTGAAAAGTTTTGAAACATTTATAGAATTTTTAGATTTTACACCAAATTCATATCTAATTAAAATTGAATAAGATAGTGGATTTACTTGCTCTTTTTTGATAATAAAACTAAGATATCGAGATAAAATCATAACCCGCCTTCTTAACTCACTTCTATCAAAAATAGCATCAAAACTTCTCCCTATTCCAAGACTTTTTCTTTCTCTTTGGATTGTTAAAGTATTATCTCTTATCCCACAAACACGATTATATGTATCCTCTCCTATTTTTCCCCAAGAATAAAAAAGTTTTTGATTCTTTCTTATATCTCCTAAAGTATTGATATTGTACCCCTTTAATCTATTACAAAAGGCTTTTCCGATTCCTGTAAATTTCTCTATTGGAATGTCTTTTGTAAAAGCTTGTATATCTTCACTTTTAATATATTTTATACCATTTGGTTTGGCAAATTCTGTAAATAGTTTTGATAAATATTTTGTTTTTGAAATACCTATGGAAACTGGGAGTTGAAGTTCAGATAAAATTCTATTTTTAAGCTTAAATGCAAAATCTAAAACTTCATTTTCATCTATATAACCACTTAAATCTCCAAAAAATTCATCAATTGAAAACTGTTCAATTATAGGAATTTCATCTTCTAAAATAGCTTTTAGCTTTTGAGACAATTCATCATATAAACTATAATTTGGTATCACCATCTTTAAATGTGGGCAAAGCCTTAAAGCTTCATTCACACTCATTGCAGTTTTTACTCCAAACTTTCTTGCTTCATAAGAACAAGTTGTTATAATACCTCTTATTCTTCCATTCTCATCAATAAAATAATCTTTTGAATCTACTTCTTCATTACTACTTAATATTTTGCTAGAAAAAGCTGCACGATTTACAGAAATAGTTCTTATAGTTTTTTTTGAAGAGAAAATATCAGTATTACTTCTTCCTCCAACAGCAACTGGAATATTAAGTAACTTTTTATCTAAAGTTCTATGAGCAGATACAAAAAAACAATCTAAATCTAAGTGAATAAACATAAGAGAATTTTACTTAAAAATTTTAAATTGTTCAAAAAAGATTACAAATTGTTATATTTTTACTAATTTAAAATTTCATATAAAATATAAAAAGGTGAAATTCACCTTTTTATTTAAAATCTATATCTAACATAAGCTCTAATATCTTGTGCTTCTTTAACTGCACTTCCTTCAGCTTCTGAGATTTTGACAGGCGTTCCATCGGCTCCAAAGAATGAGTTAGAACCTGTATAATCATAATCCATATAAACATAACTTAATCCAAAACTTATAGCCTTAGTAATTTTTTGTGTTCTATATATTTCAAAAGCTTGACCACGAACAGCTATTTTACTTCCAGCATAAGTATCTTCACCATAAGTCATAGAACGCCAATATTTACTTCCTTTATTCCACTCAAATCCAATTTTGGCACTATCTGGAGTAATAGGACAAGGTGCATTTACTCCTAACCATACAGAGTAACCAGTTTCAGAGTCAGTTGAGCCTAACATTCCTTTTGAATTTGGATTTGTTCTACTCATAGCAAATGAAGCAAAGGCTGTTGTATTATCCAAATAATCAGATATTTCATTTCCTATACCATTTGTCATAAATAGTGCCGTTACAAAATCCATATCTCCAACATCTTGAAATGATGGTTTATTCATTTGTAAATTATACGCTGTATTTGCATCTGGACTCATTTTATATTGCCCATAAGCATTATTAAAATTACTCATTGATTGATTATCAAATCCTATTAAATTCCAAGTATGAGCATAGTTAAGATGTACTGAATATTGCCCATTATCATACGGAACAGCTATAAAACCTAACATATCAACATCAACATTTTTATCTTCATCTTTTGAATATGCTGGTTTAAACATATCAAATCTTGGAGTTGCATTTGTCAATCCTCTCCCACCACAAATTTTCAACCAAGAACCAGTAAGGCCCAATATATTTTCTGTATCAACTTTAAATGAAAAGCCATCAAATTCAACATCAACGACATGAGAAAGTGGTGAATTTTCTTTTTGATCATTTCTAAGATTGATAGGTAAACCATCTGTTGATGGTCTTCTTCCTATTGAAATAGACCAAGGAGTATCAGCACCAAAAATTGTTTTATCCTGATATAACCAATAAGCCTCTTTTACCTTTAGTGAGTTATCATTTGCATTTTCATTTGTTACCCAATCAAAATTTGCATAACCTGGATTTGTATTTGATTGAGAATGATCTGCTGAATCTCCAAAAGCTTTATTATAAGACAATTTTCCAATAAAAGATGAGTTATCATCTGCTTTATATTTTGCACCTAACCACAATCTGTTCGTTAAAAGTGATTTATTTTTAGAATGACTTCCATCAACATGTTTGTATTGGATATTATCAACTTGTGTTCTAAAATCAACATCCCATTTCAAATTATCATTTGCACTTTGTATTTTTGCATCTGTTGCTGTTTTTTGAACAGAATTGAGCTTTTTCTCTATATTTTCAATTCTTTTTTCATCAATATTAACAACTGATTGTTGAATATTTTGTGTTGGGGCTATATTTGAAACTACTGTTTCAAGTTCTTTATCTTTAGTTTCTTGCAAAGCTACCTTTTTTTCTAAGGCTTCAATTTGTGATTTTAAAGCCTTTATTTGTTCTAACATCTCTTTATTGATATCAGAAGCAAAAGAAGTTGTTGCAAGTGCTGTAACAACAGATAATACTATTAATTTTTTTTTCATAACTTTCTCTTAATATAGTTTATTTTAAATCAAAATAACGATAAATTCGTAATTTAAAGTTATTTAGCAAGATGGAGCATTTCCTGAATCACTTGCATAGTGAATTAAAAAATCCATAATGTCTTTTTTGTCTTTTTCACTTATATCACTAGACTTTGCAGTTGGACAAAGTTTATTAAGCTCTTCTGCAAACTTTCCTTCTTTTGATATATTTTCCCAATCATCTTGCGTATGTTTAGCTGCAAAATCTGTTCCATCCATCCCACAAGGTTCTTTTAAAAATTTCACAAAACTTCTTTGCCCTTTATCTACATCTGCGAATAATGAAGATGTTGTAAATCCTAAAACTAAACTACTTACTGCTAACACTTTTAATATTTTCATATTAAACTCCTTAAATTATTTTGTGAAAGAATTATAACTACAAAAAATAAAATTCATATAAAACATATAGATAAATTCTGAAATAATTGAATATTTATTTTATTAAATAAAGTTCGTATTTACAGTACATATAAGAAGTTTTTATAAATATTATAAATAATTTTAACTTATATTATAAATATTCTAATTTTTTATTATTAATAAATACTTAAAAACTAAATAAATATTATTTTAATAAAATATTGCGATAAATTAATAATATTTATTTATAAATATTTCATAAATTATTATAATGATATGTATTGAATTTAATCTTTTATTAAGAAAAAAACATTATCATTAACCTTGTATTACTAAAATTTAGGAGAGAAGATGAAAAAACTTGCGTTTTTATTTTTATGCTTATCAAGTCTATCTTTTGCGGTAGATTATGATCCACAAAGAGGACAGATGCTATCTTTATCGTGTGCAAACTGCCATGGAACTGATGGAAAATCAAATTCAACATTCCCGTATATTGCTGGTTTAGACAAAGATTATTTGTACAAAACTTTACTTGATTTTAAAACAGGTAAAAGAACAGATACATATATGATGACGAAACATACAAAAGGTTTCACAGATGAAGAGTTAGAACAACTATCTTACTACTTTTCAAAAGTTAAATAAGCAAAAAGGATAAAAAATGTTAAATAGAAGAAATTTTAATAAGTTACTTTTAGGAGCAACTGCTCTATCTTTGACTGCTTGTAATAGTTTATCAAGTAGTAGTGTATCATTTCCAGCAAACAAAAAAAGAGTTGTTATTGTTGGTGGTGGATTTGGTGGAGCTGCAACTGCTCGATATTTGAGAAAATTTGACTCTGAAGTTGAGATAGTTTTAATTGAGAAAAATAAAGAATACTATACTTGTCCATTTAGCAATGCAGTTATTGCTGGTATGGAAAAAATGGACTTTATAAAACAAGATTTAAAAACATTATCTAAAAAACACAATATAAATGTTGTGTATCAAGAAGTGAAAAAAATTGATGGAGCAACAAATAGTGTTATTTTAGAAAATGGTCAGATTATAACTTACACAAAATGTGTTGTATCTCCAGGGATTGATTTCAAATATGAAAAAGGTTACACAAAAGAAGGTGAAAAATATTCTCCACATGCGGTAATAGCTGGAGAACAAACTATATTACTTCAAAAACAACTTGAAAATATGAAAGATGGTGGAACATTTGTAATGGTTGCTCCTGCTGATCCTTTTAGATGCCCTCCTGGTCCATATGAAAGAATTTCACTTGTAGCACACTATATAAAAAATAATAAACCTAACTCTAAAATAATAGTTTTAGACCAAAAAGATAAATTCTCTAAACAAGCATTATTTACAAATGGTTGGAAAGAACTTTATGGTGACCTAATTGATTGGAGAGCTGCACAATTTGGAGGAAAAGTTGTAAGTGTTGATCCTATTAAGAAGATAGTTGTAACAGAAGATGAAGAGATACAAGCTGATGTTTTAAACTATATTCCAAATCAAAAAGCTAGTAAATTGGCATTTGATTCTGGTCTTATTGTAAAAGGTGATTGGGCTCCAATTTATCCAAAAACATTTGAATCAAAGCTTGTAAAAGATGTTCACGTAATAGGAGATGCTTCAATAGCTCAACCTATGCCAAAATCAGCATTTAGTGCAAGTACACAAGGTAAAGTTGTAGCTTTACAAATAGCAAGATTTTTGAAAAATCAAGAACCAATAAATCCTCCAAAGCTTGCTAATACTTGTTATAGCTTGTTAAACCCAACTTATGGTATATCAATTGCAGCTGTTTATAATGCACACGATGATCATATAGAAAGTGTTCAAGGTGCAGGAGGAGTAAGTCCAGATCATGATGAAGGATTTATTAGAGAACTTGAAGCACAGTATGCTTACTCTTGGTATAAAAGTCAAACAGAAGATATTTTTTATAACTAAAAATCTAAAATCCAGAGAAATCTGGGTTTTAAAATATCATACTTATTTTTTTAATTTATAAAATCAACTTTTTTAGATATATACTTACCATTAAACTCTAATATTTTTATATTACAATTATCTTTTATAGTTTCACTATTTCCACTTGAAACCACTAAAGAGTTACTTTCAAAAACTGCACTTATCATACCTGAACCATATTTATTATCTCTTGTTACTATAAATTCACCATTTACAATTTTTCCTAAAACTGCTTCTGTACGATTTTGTTTTACATTGAACTCTTTTTTATTTAATGCAAAAGTAAAATCATGATAAAAAGCTATTTCACCTTGAAATTTTTTTAATATTGGAATAACAAACAAATAACAGTTTATCATAGCAGCTAGTGGATTACCAGGTAGTGATATAACCAAACTATGATTCAAAGTTCCCATCATCATAGCACGACCTGGTTTTAAATTTACTCCATGATACGCAATATTCAATCCACATTTTAAAAATGCTTGTGCTACAAAATCAGCATCTCCCATAGATATTCCACCACTTGTTACAATGATGTCAAAATCTCTTAGATTTTTAATAAATTCAATAGATTTTTCCAAGCTATCAGGAATAACTCCACAATAAGTACTTTCAAAATTTTTCTCTTTTAATTGTGCATCAATAGCAAAAGCATTGCAATTATAAATCTCTTCATCATCAGCTTTTTCCCAAGGCTCTTTTAATTCATTGCCCGTAGATAAAATAGCAATTTTTATTTTTTTAAAAACATCTATTTGTGTTAATCCTTGACTTGAAAAAAGTGCAATATGTGAAGAGTTTATTTTTTCACCTTTTTTTACAATAATATCACCTTGCTTTAACTCTTCACCTTTTAATCTTAAATTTGCACCTTTTTTTATATTATGGGGTATTGTTACAAAATCTTTTGATAAATTTTCACAAAATTCAATAGGAATTATCGTATCAATGTCATTTGGAGTTTTTGCTCCTGTCATTATCTTATAGCATTCATTCTCTTTTAAAGATTTAAACTCTCTTTTATCTCCTGCAAAAATAGTATCTTTTATACGTAAAGTTTTTCCAGCATCACTATATTTTATAGCAAAACCATCCATAGCAGAATTATTAAAAGAAGGAAGATTTTTAACACAAACAACATCTTTACTTACAACTCTTCCCAAAGAGTAAATAAAATCTATAATTTCTGTTTTATTTGTAGGATTTACGAGTTCTAAACTTGTTTTACAAGCTTCTTGAAAATCTAAATAATTTAATCTTTCTTTCATTGCCTATTCTCCAAAACTTCTTATTTGTTTATACTTTTTATATATCAAATCAACTAATAAATCTATTTTTTCATAATTTAGATTTTCATTAAAACTAAAACTCAAAGCATTTCTACTTGTAGTTTCATCATAACCCATAGCTTGTATAACTCTTGATGGTTTGGATAATCCCAAACTACAACCTTCTCCATTTGATAAAAAGACATTTTCAAAAGCCAAAGTTCTTATAAGTTCCCTTGCCTTTATACCTTTTAAAGCAATATGAAAACTATTTTTTAAAGTTTTTTCATTGTCCACAAAAAAGTACAAATCATCTTTAAACTTTTGCTTTAATTTTTCTATAAAAATATCCTTCATTGTAATATCTTTTTTTATATTTTTATATGACTTAAAACAAGAATATATAGCTAAACTATCTGTAAAACCTATATGTAATTGTTCTAAAATATCATCATTAAAGCATATTACTCCATTTAAAGAGTAACCACTTAATTTATAGTTATCAAAATATATGATATCACTAGATTTACTAAAATTTGCACTTGTATTTGAGATAATTTTTGCTTTTGTAAGTTTTTTTATATCTTCTAAAGATACTTTTAAAAAAGTATCCATAACATAAGATGAAATAAAAATATAATCAAACTCTTTTTTATCTAAAAGTTTTAAATCAATACTTCCATCTTGATTTAGAGGTAAATATTCTACTTCAAAACCTAAACTTTCATACAGTTTCGCACCATCAATTAAAGCTTGTGTTTCTCCTAAACTAATGACTATTTTCCCTTTTAATTCTAAAAAAAGACCTAAAAACCCCTCTTTTGAAAAAGAAAAAGTTTTAAGTTTTTTAAAACCAAAGTAGTTTAAAAAATCAAAACATAAATCATCAAAATTTGAATTTGAAACTAAGCTATCAAGACTTAAATTAAAATCTTCTATTTTAATTGGATTGTATTGCAAAAAATTTAATTTAATCAACTTTCACTCTTCCACTATGTGTATAAACATTCATTCTATGCTCTCTTGCAAAACCTATAAGTGTAACTCCATGTTCACTTGCGGCTTTTATACCTTCAAAAGTAACAGCTGCTTTTGATACAACTATTGGTATTTTGTGCATTACACATTTTACAACCATCTCATTTGACAATCTTCCAGTTACATACAAAACAGATTTTTTTAAATCTTTTCTAGCCATAGTTACAAGTCCTATAACTTTATCAATAGCATTGTGTCGTCCAATATCTTCTGTTTCAAAACATGTCCCATCTTCTAACACAATTCTTGCTTTATGAACACATCCTGTGTCATCAAAGAGCTTTGAAGATTTGTTAAATTCACTCATTTGTTTTAAAATAAAAGTCGATTTTAAAGTATATTGTGTTGATATAAAAGAACAATCAAAAACTTTTTCAGCATTTCCAGTAACTCCAACACAACATCCAGAAGTAAGTGTTTTTTGTTTAAACAAGTTTTCATAAGCTATTTTTGAAATATAAGCCTCAACAAAAACATTTAAACCATCTTCACTTATTTTTAATGATTTTATATCATTAATATCTGAAATCACTGCTTCACTAAGTAAAAATCCAACAATATGAGCATCTTGATGCTCTTTTATACTCATAACAGAGATTAGTTTTTCACCATTTAAGTAAAAATCTATTTTTTCATCTTTTATAACAAAATCTTCAAAACTCTCAAAACTATCTTTTGAAAATTTATCAACAAAAATCTTTTTTGTATTACTCTTTTCACAAATAGGAAAAGAAGGGAAGTTTTCACTTCCAAAAACTTTCGTCATCTTCTTTTTTCCTCTTTTTTAATAACATCTTCTAAAACATCAGGGGCAAGTTGTTGTAAGAATTCTCTAGGATATTTACCTGTTATCAAACCTTTTAAATTTCCTTTTACTGCAACCAATACTGAATACACAAAATCCATTAAAAAAAACATTATTAATACACTTGATCCAAAGTGTACATAAAGTAATGCTCTTTTAAACTGTATATATTGTGCATTTGTATATGCATCTGGATGTATAAACCAGATTAAAAATCCACTTAAAAGCAACCCTGCTCCCATTGCTACAAATGCTATAAATATAATTCTTTTCATTGGTTTATATTTACCTGGAAGAACTATCTTTGCTATCAAGCTATTTTTAGACAATATTTTCAAATCTTTAAAAGCAATTATACTCATCATTAACCAAAACGGAAACCAAAGAAGTCCAGTTACTTCATGAGTTCCTCTAAGTATAAATGGAATATATCCTCCTTCACTTCTAAGACTCCAAGTTATATTAAATCCTGTAATTATCAAAGCTATTATAATAAAAACATTTAACCAAATTATTGCTCTATGAACAATAGAAAAAACTTCTACTTGATCATTTGGGTTTGTAATTATTGCTTCTTTTCTTCCACTTATTGCGTACATAACACAAAAGATTGCTATTTCACCTACAAAAACCCACCAAATAAAAAGTTGTCTTTCATTACTAGCTCTTATTATTTCAGGAGCAATAGCTTCATAATTTGGTCCAAATGCTCTATTTACCATCTCTTGGTAGTGAGTTTGTGCTGGATTTAAAATACCATCAATATTACCACCTGTCAAAATATGGATTGTATATTTTATTAGATATTCCCAATCAATTACCATTAAGAATCCAACAAACACTCCACCTACTATTGACAATCCCAAGAGGGTAAAGATATATGCTTTATTTCTTTGAAAAAACGAGCTATTTTCCATCAATTATTCCTTACCATCCATATGAATCAGTGGCTATTCCTTTTCCTTTATGAGTTGCTCTATATGTTTTTATCAAAGCTACTTCATTGGCATCACCAACAAGCAAGGCTTTTGTTGAACACATCGAAGCACACATTGGAACTTTACCTTCACTAATTCTATTTTGTCCATACTTCTTATACTCTTCTACAGAGTTTGTCTCTTCTGGTCCTCCTGCACACATTGTACATTTATCCATTTTCCCTTTTGTTCCAAATGCACCATTCTTTGGAAATTGTGGTGCACCAAAAGGACAAGCAAACAAACAATATCCGCATCCTATACATTTATCTTTATCATGTAAAACTATCCCATCTGTTCTTATATAAAAACAATCTGTTGGGCATACTTGTTGGCATGGTGCATCTGCACAATGCATACAAGCCATTGACAAAGAAAACTCTTGTCCTACAACACCTTCATTTATTGTTACTACTTTTCTTCTATTTACTCCTACTGGTACTTCATGTGCCTCTTTACAAGCTACTACACAACCATTACAATGAATACATAAAAGTTCATCACAATAAAATTTCATTCTTGAAAAATCTACATTGCTACTCATTTTTTCCTCCCTATGCTCTTTCTATTCTTACAAGTGAACATTTCGTTTCTGGACAAGCTGTCTGTTGATCAAATCCATAACTTGTTACTTGTGTTGAGTTTTCACCCATCGCATACGGTGCAGTTTTATCAGGATATCTATGAGTTAAATCCTCTCCACTCCACCATCCAGAGAAGTTCTGTGGTAAAAATACTGATTTTTCATCTACTCTTAAACTAACTTTACATTTTATTTTTATCTTTCCACCACCAGTTCCATAAACCCACATCATTTCACCATGCTTAATTCCAAGTTTAGAAGCCAAATTTGGATGTAACTCTCCATACATCTCTCCACTTAACTCTGCTAAATAGTGTGATGCTCTTGTCTCTGTCCCTGTTCCCATATGTTCAACTACTCTTCCTGAAACTATATTAATCGGGAATTCTTCTACCCAATTTTTTTCAGTTTGTCTACTTCTATAAGGTACATCAACTCTCCAGTGATTTGTTTTATCAGCTGAAGCTGGATATTTTTCAATCAAATCTGGTCTAAATGAGTGTAATGGCTCTCTATGTTTTGGTATTGGGTCTACAAATGATGGAGCTATAGTCATAGCTTTTGCATTTCCATAAGGACAAAGCCCAGCTTCAAGTGCATATTTTACTAAAAGTCCACTATCATCATTTTTCCAGTTTTTACCTTCAACCAATTTTTTCTCTTCCGCACTTAAAGTAACTCCAGCTAACTCTTCAATATTAACTCCTGTTATTTCAGCATATCCACCTTGAACTTTAGAACCTTTTGGATAGCTTCCATCAACTGCAAGTAAGCTTACACCATTTCTTTCTAATCCAAAGTTAGCTCTAAATCCCATACCACCTTGAGAAACTGGTAAATCTGTATTATATAAAACAGGACTTCCTGGATGAGTTTCACTCCAACAAGGCCATGGTAATCCATAATACTCTTTTGCAAATTCTCCAGTTCCTTTTAGGCTAGAGTTATTAAATAAATGCCAATTTTCCTGCTGTTTTTTTAATCTTTCAGCAGTAACACCTTTCATTCCAATAGTTTTTAATGCTCTTGAAATCTCATTTGTTGCATCTTCTGGCCATTGGAAACTATTTCCTTTTCCCATACCAGCAACAAATTCATTATAGAATCCCATTCTTTTTGCAAAATCAAATAAGATATCATGATCCGTTCTTGATTCATACATAGGCTCTACAACTTTACTTCTCCATTGTGCACTTCTACCTGTATTTACAACTGTTCCAGATGTTTCAACTTGTGAAGCAGCTGGTAATAAGAAGAGATTATCACTTCTTGTTGTAATAACCGTAGCATCATTTACATATGGATCTATAAATACTACTAAATCTAATTTATCTAAGGCCTCTTTTATTCTTTTAACATCAGTAACCGTAGAGATACCATTTCCAATACATACTAAAGCTTTAATCTGTGTTCCACCATTATGTCTTGCATTTGCTTCATTGATAATATTATCTGCAAAAAGTGAAAGAGTATTTCCTCTAGCTTCCATAAGCTCTTTTGATTTAAATCTTCCTTTTAACCACTCATAATCAACATTCCACTGTTTTGCAAAATATTTCCAAGAACCTTCAGCTAAACCATAATACCCTGGTAATGTATCAGCAAGACATCCAATATCAGTAGAACCTTGAACATTATCATGCCCTCTTAAAATATTACATCCACCACCAGCTTTTCCTACATTTCCTAAGATTAACTGCATAATCGAACCAAGTCTTGTATTTGATGAACCAATAGTATGTTGTGTCCAACCTTGATTCCAAATCAAACATCCTGGATTTGAACTTGCATATAGTGTTGCTGCTTGAATTAAAGTCTCTTTTGGAAGTCCAGTAATATATTCAACATGTTCAGGCGTATACTCTTCACACTCTTTAAATATCTCTTCTACTCCATATACTCTATCGTTTAAGAACTTTTCATCATACCATTTGTTTTCTCTTATAAGTCTTATCATACCGTAAAGAAAAGCAACATCTGTACCAGTTCTAATTCTACAATATAAATCAGACTTAGCAGCTGTTTTTGTATATCTTGGATCTACAACGATGATTTTTGCACCATTTTGCTCTTTACCTTTTAATATATGTTGCATTGCAACAGGGTGATTATCAGCAGGGTTTGAACCTATGATAATAATGGCTTTAGAATTATGCATATCTCCTAAGTGATTTGTCATAGCTCCATATCCAAATGTACTTGCCACACCGGCAACTGTTGGACTATGTCAAATTCTAGCTTGGTGATCTATATTATTTGTTCCAAACATTGAAACAAATTTTCTAATATAATATCCTTGTTCATTACTAACTTTTGCTGAACCTAAAAACATAACAGAATCTGGTCCAAATTTCTCTCTTAATTCCAATAATTTATCACTGATTTTACTCATAGCACTATCCCAAGATACTCTATTCCATTTTCCAGCAACTTTTTCTATTGGATACTGTAATCTATTTGTTGATCTGATTTTATCAATCATATCAGCACCTTTACAGCAATGTCCTCCATTACTTATTGGGTGATCTTGAGCTACCTCTTGTCTTACCCAAACTCCATTATGAACTTCAGCTATTACTCCACATCCTACTGAGCAGTGAGTACAGATAGTTTTTACTAGTTTTGAGCCTGGATATGGATTTTTTACCTCTTCATCCGTAGCATCTCTTAAAACTTTTTCCGTACTTGCAAAAGCAGATGTTGCACTAAAAGCTGTTGCCAAAGAAGCCATTTTTAAAAATGTTCTTCGTCCAAAGCTATTTGCTCCCATTTGTTCTCCTTTTTAAAATTTTAAACTATTTAGCAACTTTGTAAAATTGATTCCACGCTGCTGATTTATTATAAAGAATCTCTTTTTTAGTTGATCTTCCTACAACTACTCCGTTACCAACATTACTATTAGCCCCTCTATCTTGTCTTTCAGTTGTTGCTGCTGTTGCAACTACACTTCCAGCCAAAACAGAAGCCGCTATTCCTGCTCTTTTTAGGAATTGCCGTCTTTGTGCTAACTCTTCACTCATGATAACTCTCCTTTAAATTAGATTTAGGGTTAAAAGCCCCGATAAAAACTTAAAAAAGTTCTTATCGTGGATTTTAGTCCACTTTTATGATTTTATATCCAGATATGCTCTTTCAAATCCCATAAACTCTTTTAAAATTACTCCAACTCTTGAATAAATAAAACTAGAACTTCCAATAAGTTTATAAAAAAGTTCATCAATATATAGAGTTAAAACTTCTACAAAAAGTTCCTTTTGTACATCATCTTTTAACTCTTTTGATATTTGTTTATCCAATAAATAAGCGCTTAGAGTAAATATAAAGCCATAGTGATCTTCTTGTGCAGTAAAAGATTTTTCATCTTTTCTTATAGTTGTTTTTGCTAATACATCTTTTACTTTTAATTGCATAAAACCACCTTCTCTTCTTTCATGATACCAAGAAGCACCAAGAGGAATATATTCATCAAAAGGGATTAAAAACAGATCTTGATATTCATTGAAAATTGAATTTGTTGATTTTACTTTTAAATAATCAATTAACTCTTTTGAAACATCACTAACCTCTTGACTAAAAGAGTTTTCTGATAAAATCTGTAACTTTTTTAAAATTTCATCTTGTTTTGTTTTAGTATACTCTTCTACAAAAAGTAAAGATAAAAGATTATATATAAAAGCCCTTGCTTTATCTATTTCAATACTATGCATCTAATAATCCTTGTTTTATCATAATTTTTGCTTTACAATCTTCACAACAATAAAGAGTTCTTTTTTTAGTTTCACTTTGTTTTGCAAAAATTGGTCCCATAATAGCAGCAATTTTTTCTATTGCTTTTGTTGTAGCAAACTCTTTTCCACACTCAACACAGGCAAAAAGTTTATCTTTAGCTAAAATAGACTCTGTAAACCAAACTGGACTTAATTCTATCTCATCTTGTTTTATAGTCAAACAATCTTTTTCTGGACATACAACTTCACAATATCCACAACCAGTACAAACAGATGGATTTACTCTTAAAGTAAAATCAGCTTCATTTGCAAATAGTGCATCTACATTACATGCACCAACACATGATAAACATAAAGTACAGTTTGATTCATTTACTAAAACTCTTCCATAATGGATATTTTCACCAGTTTTTACAACACCTAAATCATCATTTCCCACAACTTTTTGAAGTCTTTGAGCAAATATTTCTCTTTTTTTAAGTTCACTTTGATTGAAATTAAAATATGAATTTTCTATAAAACTAACTTCACTTAAAGCATGTTCTAAATCTTCTTTATTCTCAACTAAATAAATAGCCTTTTTATTGTATTTTTTAAGATATATATCATTTAAAATTCTTATTGATTCTTTTGAACCTTTTGATATATTTTCACTAAAATATACTAATTGAGAACTTGAAACTTGTAAATATGTAAGGAATATAGCCTCATCAAAAATATCTCCAGTCGTTACAAGGGGAAATACATTCTCTTTTAAATCAGTATCAACACTATTTAAATCAACATTTGATGAAATTATCAAAGGATGTCTATTTTTATAAAAAAGGCTTATTTCATATAAAGATTCTCTTGAAGTAGCAGCACTATTTAAAGAACCGCTAGGACAGGCACTAACACACTCTCCACAAGCAATACAATCAACATAAGAGAATACTAACTTTTTATTTTTATCATCTTTTGTTATAGCATTTGTAGGACAAACTTCTTCACACTTTGAACAAGTTTCACTAACTCTTCTATCATCATATTGACAGATACTTTTATCATAAAGAATAGTTTTCTTAAATGAAAAGCTATCTATATTATCTCTAATTTTTTCTAAAGTATTTTCTACTCCCAAAATATTTGGATCAAAAATACCAGTTTTTGTTTTTTTCAAACTTTGATTGAACCAAACAATTTGAGAAGTAGGAAGTTTTATATCTTTATCATTGCTATTTACAATAACTTCAAAGTTTCCTATACTATTTTTTATCTCTTTTATAAGCTTTGATTCAACTTTATATAATTCAAACTCATTTTTATTTAAATTCTCTATAAAAGATTTGTAATCTTCTACATCATCATAAATTATCATCAAAGAGTTTGATATTTCAATATTTTGTGGTAAATCTTGTGAAAAATCAAATTTTGTAGCATTTATCTCATAAAGTGCTGAAACATTTGTAATCTTTGAAGCTAAACTATCTTTTGAATTTTTTATATAAAAATCTATTTCTGGTGCTAGAAATTCACTTTTTGCATTTATTGAGTTTGATATAAGATAAGTATTATCTTTTAAATCTTCTGAATTAGTAACTACTTGGATTTTTTCATTTAAAGGGAAATCCAAAGCCCCATTATTAAAGTATATAAACTCCTGCATAACCTATGCCCTTAATTTTTAGTAAAAAATATTTTACTTTATTTTATAGCAATATTTGTTAATTGAAACTTAATTTATAAAATTTAAACCACTTTATTTAAGTACATTAAAAAAATTTATAACAATTTTAAACATTTTTAAGTAGACTTATAAATGTTTAAAAAATTAATATTTATTTCACTTATTCTTATTATATCTTATTTTATTATTTCTGAAAAACAAAATACTAAAAATAATATTATTATTGGTTCATCTTTAGCTTATAATGGTAGTTTAAAATCTTGGGGCGAAACTGTATATAATACAGTAAATGCTTACTTTAAATATACAAACGAAAATAATTTAATTCAAAATAAACATATAGAATTTTTAGCTCTTGATGATAAATACGAACCCAATCTAACTTTTGACAACATCAAGTCAATCTTAAATAATGATATTTTATCTTTTTTTGGAATAGTTGGAACTCCAACAATAAGAAGAGTAATGCCAATTTTTGAAGATAATCAAACTCCTTTTTTCTCACCATTTTCTGGAGCAAGTTTTTTAAGAGATAAAGATTTTGACAATATCATAAACTTTAGAGCTTCTTATAAACAGGAAATTGAAAATATTATTGCTTATATTACAAATACAAAAAACCTATCAAAAATATCGATATTTTATCAAAATGATGAGTATGGAGAAGATGGTTATATATCAACTTTACAAGCATTAGAAAGTAAAAATTTAGAATTAATTTCAGCAGGAACATACAAAAGAAATACACTTTCTATAAACCATGCTTTCAACGAGATAAAAAATTCAAAACCAGAAGTTATTTTACTAGTTGGAGCATACAAAGCAAATGCTTTATTTATAAAAAAAGCAAAAAAAGATGAATTCCTAAAAGATGTTATTTTTTGCAATATATCTTTTAGTGATGCAAACTCTATTATAAAAGAGTTAAAAAATTCAAATGTAGATAGCTCAAACATCATATTTTCAAATGTAGTTCCAAATTATGATGATAAAAATTTAAAAATAGTTCAAGAGTATCAAGAAGTTATGCAAAAATATGCAGTCAATAAAGAGTTAGGATTTATATCTTTTGAAGCATTTTTGGCTTCAAAAGTTTTAATCGATGCAATAATTAGACTTGAAGGGAATTACTCTTCAAGAGAACTTATTTATGCTTTAAAAAATCCACCAAAAGATATTTTAAGTGAGATAAAACTGGAGTTTGAAAATCATCAACTTTTAAATACTACTTATCTTTTTGAATATAAAGACGATAAATTCCAAGAGATTTTAAGATGAAAAAACTTTTTTTAAAACTCTATAAATATTTTGAAAACCTCAAATTTGAGTACAAAACTAATTTTTTAATATTTATTGTTTCAGGAGGAATGTTTTCAATAATTGTTTTATCACAAATATCTATTTTTATACTAAAAGATGATTTTGATACACTATTTGACAAAAGGACGAAAAGCTTAATACAACTTGAGAATATAAAAGATTATTTTACGATAAATATTCAAGATACTTTAAATGAGTTTGAAAAAAATAGTCTAAACTATGAACAATCTTTAGAAGTTATCCAAATAGCAAATGAAATAATAATAAAAAATTGGCAAAGCTATAAAAATAGCATAGATTTAAACAAAGAATCTTTTATTATGTCTTTTATAAAACAGCATTTTACAAAACCAAATTCATATTATAAAAATGAAGTGTTAAAAAAGTCAATAATTGAAAATATTGATAAAAGAATGTTAAAAATATTCGAATATCTATCAACTTTAGATGAAAAAAACAACAAAGATTTTTTTACAAATATAAATTTTGAAATAAATTCTATTTCTGTATATATAGGAAGTTTAGTAAACTATGATCTAACTTTAACAATAAACGAAAAAAGAGATACAGATAATATATTTAGTATTTTTACAATATTCTCTTTCATATCTATATTTTTTGTTCTTGTTTTTACGATAATTTTATCGGTATTTATAACTGTACATTTTAGAAAACTATATAATTCTCAAGAAAAAATTGTAGAAGAAAAAACAAAAGAGTTAAAAGAATTAAATAGCAATTTAGAACAAAAAATAAAACTTGAAGTAGCTAAAAATAGGAAAAAGGATATTATTATGTTTCAACAAGCAAGATTTGCATCTTTAGGTGAAATGTTAAATAATATTGCCCATCAATGGCGACAACCATTGGGTTCAATCAGTATGATTATTCAAAGTTTTCAAACAAAAATGAGTTTAAATAAACTATCAGCCGAATTTATAGATGAAAAAACAAAAGATGCCTTACTTTTAGCACAAAATATGTCAAATACCCTAGATGATTTTAAAAACTTTTTCTCTCCAACAAAAGAAGAGAAAGAGTTTTATATAAAAGATTGTTTAGAACACTCAATAGAATTATCAAAATATTTTTTAACAAAAGAGAGTATAAAAGTAGAACTAAAAGTAAAAAAAGATGAGAAAATAAAAAGTTATTACAATGAATTATCACATATTTTCTTAAATATTATATCAAACTCAAAAGATGCTTTAGTAAGTAATGTTGATAAAAACGATAGAATTATAAAAATTGTTGTAAATAGTTTAAAAGGTCATATTTTTGTCAATATTTCTGACAATGGTGGAGGGATTGATCCTAATATTCTTCCTAAAATATTTGAACCATACTATACAACAAAATATAAAAGTGCAGGAACAGGAATCGGGCTTTATATGTCAAAACAAATCATTGAAAGACATTTAAATGGTCAAATATCTTGCAAAAATATAAAAAATAAAATAGAAGATAAAAGTTTCAATGGAACATCTTTTATAATAAAAATACCAATAAATAAGGAATTAAATGATTAAAAATTTAGAAATTCTAAAAAATTTTAATGTTTTGTATCTTGAAGATGATGATAGTTTATTGAAACATACAACTGATGTTTTAGAAGACTTTGTTCAAAATATCTATTCTGTAAAAACAACTGTTGATGCTATGAAAATATTACTTGAAAAAAAGGTTGATGTAATCATAAGTGATATTTTACTCGAAAATGAAAATGGTATAAATTTTTTAAAATATATAAAAAGTAAAAATATAAAAATCCCAACTATTTTGACAACTGCTCATACAGATACAAACTATTTACTAGAAGCTATCAAACTAAAAGTTGAAAACTATATAGTAAAACCTATAAATATCCAAGAACTTTTAGATAGCTTGTATGATGTACTTTTACCAAAAGTTCAAGAAAGAGAATTGAAAAAAAATAGCAATATTATCAAAACTATTTCAGCTATCACAGATAGTAAACAAGTTGAAATTGTAAAACATATTTTCAATAACTTAGATGAAAATAATCAATTTTATGCTTCATATTCAGATGTTATGGAACAATTTGCTATATCTAAACCTACTTTGATTAAACTATTTAAAGATTTAGCAGATAAAAATATTTTGAAAAAAGTATCTCACAAAACTTATAAATTTGATGATAATGCTTTAAAAAACATTTAAAATTACAAAGAAGTTATTTCTTTGTATGCTTTCAGATTAGTATTTCATTCTCCATATTTAGAAGTGCTTATTTCAACTCCTTCATAAGAAGTGGTTTTGATAGCAGACAAAATTTCTTCTATTTTTACTTTTTCATCATATATTACACTTACTTCTTTTGTATTGAGTCTTGCACTAACTTTTTGAACTCCATCAATACTAGAAATAGCTTTTTTAACAGCAGTTGTACAAAGTGGGCAGTGCATACCTTCTACTTTAAAGATTGAAATATTTGAAGCAAAAACAAAATTTACTAAAATAAACAAAATAGATAAAATCTTCATAAACTACTCCATAAAAAGAGGTAAAATTTCTGGATAAAATAGAAGTGTTAAAATCAATATAAAAAATATACCAATAAGGATATATTGAACTATTTTATCTTTTTTGCTACAACTACAAGATATTTTTTTCCTAAAATTATATATTGCAAAACAAAAAAACATAATTGCCAAAATAGCAAGAGGAACTCTTGTAAACTCTAAAGTTGTCAAAAAGACAAGAACTCCACTTGTTATTCCAAAAAATAAAAATAATAATGCAGGTAAGCAACAAAGTGTTGATAAAAGGGCAGTTATTACTGCACCTATTATCGCAATTTTTGGTTTATTCATAAAACTTCTTGAGATGTATATTTATATACAAAAGTTTTAGGATTGTAGTAATCTTTTGCATCTTCACCAACTTCAGCATAAGGATAACCTAGCATATTTAATGGATATTGAGTTGGTTTTGGCTCTAAAATAAAATCTCTAGCACTATTAAATGCAGACCAATTCATCTCCCAAGAACCAAAGAAATAATCTTTTACACTTGCTAATTTTTTATCATCATTTGCCAATTTTTCAGCTAGTTTTACCTTTGCAACATCAGCTGGATCACAAGGAACCCAACCAAGTCCATCTATATAAAACTCTGCTCTACAATGTTGAGCACCAGTAATATCTGCAAACCCTTTTTCATCAGCTTTTCCACAAGCATTTGAAATTTTTGATTGACCTACTCTTATTCCAAAAGTCTCCTTTGCAGGAATTCCAGCATTTCTAAGTAAACAAACAAATACTGAACTTATATCTGTACATTTTCCACCATATATTTTATCTTCTATACTTTTTTGTGCATCACCAATTCCACAACCAATAACACTCTCATCTCTATACATTGTACTTACTGTCCAATCATAAATGGCTCTTGCTTTTTCAAGTGGAGTTTTTGCATTTTTAACTATATCATTTGCATAGTTTGTAAGTTTAGGAGTTACTGGAATATGTTTTGTTCCTTTTAAATACTCTTTTACATCTGTTGGATAATCAGTATTTGAAGTTGCTTTTGAAAAATCAGTAGTTCTTTCTTGCATAATAACTGCAAAATAAATATCTAATTTTGGTTTTACATCTTTGTTGTCCCATTTTACATATAAAACTCTTGTATCATAAGGATTTTTTACAATTTTAGCTTCTGTAAAGTTTCCATCATATTTAAACGATACAACTTTATGATAGCTTTCATCTTTTGGAAGTGGTACCCAAAGTTGAGTAGCTTCATTACTTATCTCAAACTCATAACTATTTTTTACTTCAAATTTTCTAGGAGTTTTTGTAATACCAAATGAATTTTTATCTTCATTTGCAAAAGCAAAATTTGGAGATACAACTGCAAGTGTAGATATAGCAGCTGTTGATTTTAAAAATGTTCTTCTTTTCATAATATATTCTTTGTAGTGTTTCGTTCTCTTAAGAGATAAATGAAAGTGCAAAGCTCTCTTTATATCAAACCATAACCTATGGTCTATGAACTAATTAGATTTTGATGATATAAAAATTTTTATAAGTAAAAACTTAAAATGTAAAATATTTTTTACTTTATAATAACTTTATTTGTAAATATTTTTATTTTAAATTAAGAGTATAGAAAACTGAGGCTTTTTTACCTCAGTTTATAAAGAAAATTTATTTCTTACTTTTATTTTCAATGTCAGTTAAAACATCAGGGGCAAGTTGTTGTAAGAATTCTCTAGGATATTTACCTGTTATCAAACCTTTTAAATTTCCTTTTACTGCAACCAATACTGAATACACAAAATCCATCAAGAAGAACATTATTAATACACTTGATCCAAAGTGTACATAAAGCAATGCCCTTTTAAACTGTATATAATGTGCATTTGTATATGCATCTGGATGTATAAACCAGATTAAAAATCCACTTAAAAGCAATCCTGCTCCCATAGCTACAAACGCTATAAATATTATCCTTTTCATTGGTTTATATTTACCTGGAAGAACTATTTTTGCTATCAAGCTATTTTTAGACAATATTTTCAAATCTTTAAAGGCTATTATACTCATCATTAACCAAAACGGAAACCAAAGAAGTCCAGTTACTTCATGAGTTCCTCTTAGGATAAATGGAATATATCCTCCTTCACTTCTAAGGCTCCAAGTTATATTAAATCCTGTAATTATCAAAGCTATTATAATAAAAACATTCAACCAAATTATTGCTCTATGAACAAGAGAAAAAACTTCTACTTGATCATTTGGGTTTGTGATTATTGCTTCTTTTCTTCCACTTATTGCGTACATCACACAAAAGATTGCAATTTCACCTACAAAAACCCACCAAATAAAAAGTTGTCTTTCATTACTAGCTCTTATTATTTCAGGAGCAATAGATTCATAATTTGGTCCAAATGCTCTATTTACCATCTCTTGGTAGTGAGTTTGTGCTGGATTTAAAATACCATCAATATTACCACCTGTCAAAATATGGATTGTATATTTTATTAGATATTCCCAATCAATTACCATCATAAATCCAACAAACACTCCACCTACTATTGACAATCCCAAGAGGGTAAAGATATATGCTTTATTTCTTTGAAAAAACGAGCTATTTTCCATCAATTATTCCTTACCATCCATATGAATCAGTGGCTATTCCTTTTCCTTTATGAGTTGCTCTATATGTTTTTATCAAAGCTACTTCATTGGCATCACCAACAAGCAAGGCTTTTGTTGAACACATCGAAGCACACATTGGAACTTTACCTTCACTAATTCTATTTTGTCCATACTTCTTATACTCTTCTACAGAGTTTGTCTCTTCTGGTCCTCCTGCACACATTGTACATTTATCCATTTTCCCTTTTGTTCCAAATGCACCATTCTTTGGAAATTGTGGTGCACCAAAAGGACAAGCAAACAAACAATATCCGCATCCTATACATTTATCTTTATCATGTAAAACTATCCCATCTGTTCTTATATAAAAACAATCTGTTGGGCATACTTGTTGGCATGGTGCATCTGCACAATGCATACAAGCCATTGACAAAGAAAACTCTTGTCCTACTACACCTTCATTTATTGTTACTACTTTTCTTCTATTTACTCCTACTGGTACTTCATGTGCCTCTTTACAAGCTACTACACAACCATTACAATGAATACATAAAAGTTCATCACAATAAAATTTCATTCTTGAAAAATCTACATTGCTACTCATATTATTTCTCCTATGCTCTTTCTATTCTTACAAGTGAACAGTTTACTTCTGGACAAGCTGTTTGTTGATCAAATCCATAACTTGTTACTTGATTTGAATTCTCACCCATCGCATACGGTGCTGTACCAGTTGGATATCTATGAGTTAAATCCTCTCCACTCCACCATCCAGAGAAGTTCTGTGGTAAAAATACTGATTTTTCATCTACTCTTAAACTAACTTTACATTTTATTTTTATCTTTCCACCACCAGTTCCATATAGCCACATCATATCACCATCATTTAGCCCCAATCTTCCAGCTAAATTTGGATGTAACTCTCCATACATCTCTCCATTTAACTCTGCTAAATAGTGTGATGCTCTTGTCTCTGTCCCTGTTCCCATATGTTCAACTACTCTTCCTGAAACAACATTTATAGGATAACTTTTTGCCCAATCCTCTTTATTTTGTTCACTTTCGTATCTAACATCTACTCTAAAATGGTTCGCTATATCTTTAACAGCTGGATAATCTTTAACTAAATCTGTTCTTGGAGAATGAAGTGGTTCTCTATGTTTTGGAATATTATCAATAAACTCCCAAACAATAGTTCTAGCTTTTGCATTTCCATTAGGAGTAAGTCCAGCAGCAAGTGCATATTTAGTTAATATACCACTAATATCTGTTTTCCAATTTGTACCTTTTACAAGTTCTTTTTCTTCAGCACTCAAAGTAACTCCAGCTAACTCTTCAATATTAGCTCCTGTTATTTCATCATATCCACCTTTGATTCTTGAATCTTTTGGATATATTCCATCGTTTGCAAGTAAACTCACACCATTTCTTTGTGTTCCAAATCTTGTTCTAAATCCCATACCACCTTGAGAAACTGGTAAACTAGTATTAAATAAAACAGGACTTCCTGGATGCGTTTCACTCCAACAAGGCCATGGTAATCCATAATACTCTTTTTCTGTAATACCTTTTCCTTTTAAAGTTGAAGAATCAAACAAATGCCAATTCTCTTGATGTCTTTTTAATCTTTCAGCCGTTACTCCAGTTAAACCATGAGCTTTTAATGTTCTTGCGATTTCATTTGTTGCATCTTCTGGCCATTGGAAACTATCTCCTTTTCCCATACCTGCAACAAATTCATTATAGAATCCCATTCTTTTTGCAAAATCAAATAAAATCTCTTGATCTTTTCTTGATTCAAAAAGTGGTTCAACAATTTGGCTTCTCCATTGTGTGCTTCTACCTGTATTTACAATTGAACCACAATTTTCAACTTGTGAAGCAGCTGGTAATAAAAACATATTATCACTTCTTGTTGTAATAACAGCAGCATCATTTACATATGGATCTATAAATACTACTAAATCTAATTTATCCAAAGCTTCTTTTGATTTATGAGTTTCTGTTACTGTTGAAACACCATTTCCTATACAAATAAGTGCTTTGATTTGAGTTCCACCATTATATTTAGCATTCTCTTCATCAAGAACACTATGTTTCCATAAAGATAAACTATTACCTTTTGATTCCATAAGTTCTTTTGATTTAAATCTTCCTTTTAACCACTCATAATCAACATTCCACTGTTTTGCAAAATATCTCCAAGACTCTTCACCTAAACCATAATACCCTGGTAATGTATCAGCAAGACAACCCATATCAGTAGAACCTTGAACATTATCATGACCTCTTAGAACATTACATCCACCACCAATTACTCCAACATTTCCAAGTAATAATTGTAAAATAGCTCCCAATCTAGTATTTGATGAACCAATAGTATGGTGTGTCCAACCTTGATTCCAAATCAAAGCTCCTGGAGTTGATTTTGCAAATAATGTAGCAACTTGTATCAACTCCTCGGGTTTACAGCCTGTAATATCTGCAACTTTTTCAGGTGTGTACTCTTCACACTCTTTAAATATCTCTTCGATTCCATATACTCTATTGTCCAAATACTCTTTGTTATACCATTTATTATCACGAATTAATCTAATCATTCCATATAAAAATGCAATATCAGTACCAGTTCTAATTCTACAATATAGATCAGACTTAGCAGCTGTTTTTGTATATCTTGGATCTATAACGATGATTTTTGCACCGTTTTGCTCTTTACCTTTTAATATATGTTGCATTGCAACTGGGTGTGCTTCTGCTGGATTTGCACCCATTATTAAAATAGCTTTAGAATTATGCATATCTCCTAAGTGATTTGTCATACCACCATATCCAAAAGTATTTGCAGCTCCTGCAACTGTTGGACTATGGCAAATTCTAGCAACGTGATCTATATTATTTGTTCCAAACATCGAAACAAATTTTCTAATATAAAAAGCTTGTTCATTACTAACTTTTGCTGAACCAAAAAACATAACAGAATCTGGACCATATTTTTCTCTCAACTCTAAAAGTTTGTTAGAAATTTTTGTCATAGCATCATCCCAAGATACTCTATTCCATTTTCCAGCAACTTTTTCTATTGGATACTGTAATCTATTTGTTGATCTAACTTTATCAATCATATCAGCACCTTTACAACAGTGCCCTCCATTGCTAACTGGGTGATCTTGAGCTACCTCTTGTCTTACCCAAACTCCATTATGAACTTCAGCTATTACTCCACATCCTACTGAACAGTGCATACAGATAGTTTTTACTAGTTTTGAGCCTGGATATGGATTTTTTACCTCTTCATCCGTAGCATCTCTTAAAACTTTTTCCGTACTTGCAAAAGCAGATGTTGCACTAAAAGCTGTTGCTAAAGAAGCCATTTTTAAAAATGTTCTTCGTCCAAAGCTATTTGCTCCCATTTTATCCTCCTATTAGACTTAATTTGCAGCTTTATAAAACTCTTCCCAAGCCGCTGATTTATTATAAAGAATCTCTTTTTTAGTTGATCTTCCTACAACTACTCCATTACCAACATTACTATTAGCTCCTCTATCTTGTCTTTCAGTTGTTGCTGCTGTTGCAACTACACTTCCAGCCAAAACAGAAGCCGCTATTCCTGCTCTTTTTAGAAATTGTCGTCTTTGTGCTAATACATCAGCCATGATAACTCCTTCATTGAATTTAGGGTAAAAAGCCCTTCTAAAATCTCTTTAAGGCTTTAGAAGAACCATTTATTAACAATAATTTTGTAATTAATACTATTTGAGTTTTTTTAATTTTAAATGAATTTTTTCTACTATTAAATCAGTAGATAGTAAAGTGGTTATTTTTAGAAATATTTGTTTTTTCATAATGAATCTCTTATTCTTAATATATTTTATATTTAGAGATAAAGGAAGTATCAAGCTCTCTTTATGTAAAACCATAACCTATGGTTTATGAACTAAATTATGATGTAAGTATAATAAATTATTTATAATTAAAAACTTAAATAGTAAAATATTTTTTACTTTAAATTAGCTAAATTGATTAACTATACTATTTTTAAGTCAAATAAAATAGTAAAACTTTATTTACTTTAAATTAACTAATTTTTTAAAAATGCTTAAGTATAATGTAGAAAATTAAAAGAAAGATATAAAAATGAATAACGAATATAAATTAACTAAATTCGTCCAAGCTGCTGGTTGTGCTGCAAAAATGGGTCCGGGGGATCTAAAACAAACTGTTTGCCACTTAAGCCCAGATGATGAAAGAGTTTTAGTAGGATTTGATACAAGTGAAGATGCTTGTGTTTATCAAATAAATGAATCTCAAGCTATTGTTCAAACACTCGATTTTATAACTCCTGTTGTTGATGATCCATATATTTATGGACAAATAGCAGCTGCAAATGCACTTAGTGATGTTTTTGCTATGGGAGCAGAAGTAAAAACTGCTATGAACATAGTTGGTTTTGATAGAAAAAATATTCCAATAGATGCTTTAGGAATGATACTTGATGGTGGAAATAGTAAAATCAAAGAGTGCGGTGGAGTACTTTTAGGTGGTCATACTATTGAATCACCTGAAATGTATTATGGATTATCAGTTACTGGGATGATACATCCAAATGAAGTTATAAGAAATAACACACCAAAAATTGGTCATGTTTTAGTTCTTACTAAACCTCTTGGTATGGGGATTTTAACAACTGCAATAAAAAGAGATTTATTAGAGTTAAATCTAATAAAAGATTGTGCAAAAATAATGGCAAGTTTAAACTATATTCCTTCAAGAATGATGAGAAAATATGAAATAAGTTCTTGTACAGATATAACTGGATTTGGACTTATGGGACATGCTTTAGAGTGTACAAACAACTCAATTTCATTCAATATTTTTCACAAAGAAGTTCCTTTTGTAAAAGAGGCTTTTGATTTTGTGTCAAATGATATATTTCCAGGTGGTACAAGAAGAAATATGAAATATGTGGAAGATAAAGTTAAGTTTTCATCAAATATTTCAGATATTTATAAAACAATACTTTGTGATGCACAAACTTCTGGTGGACTTTTAATAGCAATGAAAAAAGATGATGCAAAAGAGTTTGTAAAAGAACTAGAAGAGTATAGTTTTGGTTATGCAAGTATTATAGGAGAAGTAATTCCTAGAGATGAAAAAGCAATAATTATAATCTAATACTTACCTATATAAAGAGAGAAAACTCTCTTTATATTTTTATATTAAATATCTTAAAACCTATATTTTAAAGTAGCCATCCAATTTCTCTCTTCTCCATAATGATATGTTATAAAATTAGTTTTATACTCTTTATCTAAAGCATTTTTAATATTTACTAATAAACTTAAGTTTTTATTGAATTCATAGTTTGCCATCAAATCTACTACATAATAATCATTTTGTGTAGCTTCTCCCACCATTTCAGGATGACCTGCCCTAATATAATTATTTTTTGCCCCATTATCCCAAGTTTCACTTTGCCATCTTACTCCACCACCTAAAGTTAATTGTGGTGTAGCTTTATAAGTTGTAAATAGATTTGCAGTTCTTGCTGGTATAGTTGTACTATTTAATCTTTTTCCATTTTTATCTTTAAGAATTGATGAAGAGAAACTAGCTTGAACTTGCCAATTTGGAGTTATTTCTCCTGCAACTTCAAACTCCCAACCTCTGTTTTTTGTATCATCTTCTGCTTTAGAAGCACAACCACCATTTGGGAGTCTATAACAAATTCCATTTTCATCTTCATCTGTTACGGCAAGATTATCTTTTCCTGATTGAAATAGTGCAATACTACTATTTAGTTTTCCATCAAACCACTCACCTTTTAAACCAACTTCATAGTTAAATCCAGTTTCTGGATCAAGAAATTTATCACTTCTATCTTTTGCATTTTGTGGGTTAAAAATCTCTGTATAACTAGCATAAGTTGTAAGATTGTCTGTAATATCATAAGTTAAAGCTAAGTATGGTAAGAAATTATAAAATTTTCTATCATCTGCAATAGTAACACCATCCCAAATAGTTTTAGTCTTCCACTCACTATAACGACCGCCTAAAATTGCTGATAAATCATCTGTAAAATTAAGTTTAGTTGATATAAAAGCACCATATTGAGATTGTTCAATAAGATCATCATATAATACATCACCCCAAATTGGTTCAGGAAAAACAACTTTATTATTAATCATTTTAATATCTTGTAGAGATATATTTGATTTATTAAGAGATGTATAAGGACTTTTGCTTTTTTGTCCATTAAATCCAGCTACTAAATCATGAGTTTGACCAAATAGTTCAAAACTACCATTTAGTTTTATATCTATTGAATGATTTTTATCTTTTTCTTTTATATTATCGTAATTACTAGTAGCAGTACAATTAGTGCCATCAGAGTAAATACAAATACCAGATTTTCTCTTAAGATCATATTCCTTGTAATGATAAGTCGCATCTATCTTCCAAAAGTCATTAATATGATGATTGAAAGCTAAAGTATAAGTATCTTTAGTAGTTTCAATATTTGTCCAATCTGATATTATCCAAGTATATTTATCAAAATTTGACAATCCAATTATATTCGAAGATGTATCTCGAAAAAATCTAGGTACACTTCCTCCTCCCACACCATTATTTTTTGCTTCTGCTCTTTCCCAAGCAGCTGATATTGTAGTTGAATCACCTAAATCAGCTTCTAGCACTCCATATAAAGTACTATTTTGTCTTTCTAATATTGGATTAAAATATCCACCTTCATTATGTAGTGCTATAAATCTTCCACGAATTGAACTATCTTCATTAAATCCTCCACTGATATCTACAACTCCTCTATATTTATCCCATCTTCCTGTTTGTGCTTCTAGTGTTGCTTGAAAATCTTTTGTTGGTTTTTTTCGCACCAAGTTGATACTTCCACTAGGATCTCCAGCACCCGTTAAAAGTCCAGTTGCACCTCTTACAATGCTTATAGAATCATAAATTGCACTATCTATGCTTTCATTACCCTTCTCATAACTATGATTACTTGAACTCATCGCTCCATCTATTTGAATATTTTTTATTTCATATCCACGAGAATAAATTTGAGCATAACCTGTATCACTTGCTTCTGATTTTACTGTAACGCCAGTTGTATTTCTTAGAACATCATTTATATTATTTAATTGTTGGTCTTCAATTCTTTTTGAAGTTATAACTGAAACTGATTGGGGTGTTTCTTTAAGTGATAAGTTCATACCAGTTGCTGAATTGTCTTGAGTTCTTGTGTAGCTATTTTCTTTATTGTCTTTTACAGATATTTCATCTAAGATATAAGTTTTACCTACTTTTTGATATGATGATTTGGGATTTTCTATTATATAGATTATGCTATCTTCTTCGATAGCTTCGAGATTATGTTCTTCTAATACACTATTTAGATTACTTAATACCGTACCCCCCCCCGAAACTTAACTTTTCGGAATCAACTATTTTATTCTTCAAATCTTTTGATTTTGAAATATATGTTACATTATATTTCTTTACTATATTCTCTACTGCTTCTTGCAAACTTATATCTTTTGCATTTAACATTGTTCCACTTAACATCAATGATGTTAATACTGATATGAAAATCTTTCTTTTCATCTTCTAATCCTTTGTATTAATTTTGAGAATTTGTTTCTCTATATACTAAGACGATTTAAATGAAAAAAATGGACAACTTTTACAAAAGAATTTTGAAATTTGTTAGCTTGAGTTACTTTTAGTAACAAAACTGATAGTATTTGTTAATTTTATTTTTTGATTATTTAAAAAATTTTACAATTAAAAAAGAATATTTGAATAAAAGATATGAAAATAATTTTATGGCGAGAGAGTAGAGGAATTGAACCTCTCACGGCGTTGTCATCAAAACCGTCAATCAGGGTTGAAACCTGTGGTGCTCACCAGATACACATACTCTCCATAAAGGTTAAAATAGTATAATACTTAACTTTAAACGATAATTAAAAGGTTAAATTTATGTTATTAAAATCTATCCCAAAAATTGATAAATTTATCACAAACAAGGCTTTTGATGGTCTATCAAAAGCTCTAATAACAAAAATATCAAAAGAAAAAATACAAAAATTAAGAGAAAATATTTTAAATAACAATATAAAAGATTTTGATGAAGATATACTTATAAATAGTATTATAAAAGAGTATAAAAATATTAATAGTTCATCACTAAAAACAGTTATAAATGCTACTGGTATCATAGTTCATACAAATTTAGGAAGAAGTTTATTAGATGAAAAGATATTTAAAAATGCAATCAAAGTAGCAACTTCATACAACAATTTAGAGTATGATTTACAAAAAGGCAAAAGAGGAGAAAGATACGAACATATCACAAAATCACTAAAGACCTTAACAAATTGTGAAGATGCAATAGTTGTAAATAACAATGCAAGTGCAGTTTTTTTGATACTAAACACTTTTTGTAAAAATAAAGAAGTTGTTGTAAGTAGAGGAGAACTTGTAGAAATTGGTGGAAGTTTTAGAGTACCAGAAGTTATGAGCCAAAGTGGAGCTATTTTAAAAGAGATTGGAACTACAAATAAAACTCATTTAAAAGATTATGAAAATGCTATAAACGACAATACAGCAATGCTTATGAAAGTTCATAAATCAAATTATAGTATAGAAGGATTTTCTAGTGATGTAAGTTTTGAAGATATTTCAAAAATAGCTAAACAAAACTCTTTAATAGATTATTTTGATATGGGAAGTGGACATATAATGGATTTACCTTATAACCTAAGCAAAGATGAACCATCTATTTTAGAACTTATGAAGCAAAATCCAAGTTTGCTTAGCTTTTCAGGAGATAAACTACTAGGAAGTGTACAAGCTGGAATAATCATAGGTAAAAAAGAGCTAATAGAAAAATTGAAAAAAAACCAACTTTTAAGAATGTTAAGAGTTGATAAAATAACTCTTGCTCTTTTAGAAGAGAGTTTAAATCTATATTTGAAAAATGAACTTGACACGATTCCAACACTAAAAATGTTAAATACAAAATTGGAAGTTTTAGAAGAAAGAGCAAAAGCTTTAAAATCAAAAATAGAAGATTTTATAAATTGTGAAGTTATAGAAACTTCAACTATGGTTGGTGGTGGGACAACTCCAAATAAAAAAATCCCCTCATTTGCTTTGAGTTTAAAATTTAAAGATTTTAAAGCAAATAAAATGGAAGAAATTTTAAGAAAAAATCTAATCATATCAAGAATTGAAAATGATAAAACTATACTTGATTTTAGAACAATAAAAGAAGATGAAGTGGAAAAAATAGAAGAGATTTTAGTAAAAGAGTTTAAAAATGTCTAATATAATAATAGGAACAGCAGGTCATATAGATCACGGTAAAACAGCACTTATAAATGCTTTAAATGGTTTTGAAGGAGATACTACAAATGAAGAAAAAGAGCGTGGAATAACTATCGATTTATCTTTTTCAAATTTGAGTTTCGGACAACAAAATATCGCTTTTATTGATGTACCTGGTCATGAAAAACTTGTAAAAAATATGATTGCTGGAGCTTTTGGATTTGACTATGTTATGCTTGTTGTTAGTGCAAATGAAGGTATAAAACCTCAAACAATAGAACATATTGAGATAATAAATCTTTTAGGATTAAAAGAAATTATCGTAGTTATCACAAAAAAAGATTTAGTAGATGATGAAGAGTTAAAACAAAAAGAGAGTCAAATTTTAGCATTTTTAAAAGAGTTTAACTTTGAAGTAAAATTTATACAAGCAGTATCTATTTTTGATTTAAATTCAATAGAAAGCCTTAAAACAAAACTTTTTACAATAAAAAATAGTATAAAGCAAGAAGAAAATTTCTTTAGATTTTATATAGATAGAGTTTTTTCTCCAAAAGGTATAGGAACGGTTGTAACGGGAACAGTTTTGGGTAAAAAATGTGAACTAGAAGAAAAAGTTTTTATCCCACAAATTCAAAAAGAGACAAAAATAAAAAATATTCAAGTTCATAACCAAAATGTACTTGAAGCAAATATATCAAATAGAGCTGCATTAAATCTAGCAAATATTGATAAAAACTCTATTCAAAGAGGAGATTTGATAACAAAGAAAGGCTTTATTCGTGGATTTGATGAAATAGATATATCTTTTAAATGTCTAAAAAATAAAAAGCTAAATCACAATCAAAAATATACTCTATTTATTGGTGCAAAAAAAACTGAAGTGAAAGTTTTACTTTTTGACAGTTTAACAAGCCTTGAAGATGGTTTTGCAACAATAAAAGCTGATGAAAAACTATTTACTATTTTTGGAGAAAAACTCATTTTAAGAAATGCAAATGAAACAATTTGTGGAGCCGTTGTATTAAACCCTATAATTGACCCTATGAAAAAACCACAAAAGAAAGTTTTACTAGAATTTTTGGAAAAAAGAGATTTTCAAAATGCCTATAAAGAGCTTTTAATTGCCCATAAAAAAGGTTTAGGAATCATCTCTTCAACTCAAAGATTTGCACTTTCTCATGAAGAAGCAATAAATTTTGCAAAAACTTTGAAAGATGTTTTTATAGATGAAAAAGAGCTTGTGATTTATCCAAACTCTACAAAAGAAGAGATAAAAAGATTTATAAAAAATATATATACAAAAAACTCTTATGCCCTACTTTCAAGCTCTTCAATACATTTAAGACTATCTTGGGCAAGTTTGAGTTTTATAGAAAATGTTTTAAGAGATTTAGTAGATGAAAATTTCTTACTAAAAGAAAACTCTTTATATAAAAATGCAAATATTAAAGAAGATTTTACAAAAGAGTTAGAAAATATATTTTGTGAAAGATTAAAAAAAGAGGATTTAAGTCCAACAGCTCCATATAATATTTATGATGAAATGGATATTGATAGAAAATTGGGTGATGATATTTTAAAATCTTTAACTTCAAAAAAAGAAGTTATAAGACTTCAACACAATATTTTTATACATAATCAAAGTTTGAATAAAATCTTAAAATCTATGCGAGAAATCATAAAAGAAGATGGATTTATAGAGATTTTTAACTTTAAACAAAAGTATGATTTAAGTAGAAAATATTTGGTTGCATATTTAGACTATTTAGATAATTTTAGTGATATTAAAAAAGTTGAGAATAAAAGAGTTTTTGCCTAAAATATGAAATCAATAAAAAAGGAAAAATAAGAAATTCTTCCTTTTACTTTATACACTAAATCTTCAATAAAATATTTTAATCATCAAATGTATTTTTTTTATAAAAAAACATTTTAATATGAAAGGCATTATCTTCTATAATAGTAATCACCTTTTTTTCTTCTCTATCTTTTCCTCCATAAGGATAAGATGCTATCCAAGTATTATTACCTTTTTTGATATAACAATTAAACCCATTATTTTCATCTTTTATAGATGGTTGAAGATTAATAACTTGTTCTTTAGTTTCTGATAAAGGAAATATATTCTCATATTTTTCTAAAACTGTATATTTATCTACTAAATCTTTTAATTTTCTATAAGCTTCATATTGTGTTGAAAATGTATATAATCGAACTATTTCTCTTTCATCAATAGGAACTGGATAAACATAATTCTCATTTCGTTTTGTTTCTTGGTTTAATCTTTTAAACAAATCATAATCTAAAGCTTTATTTTCTCTAACTTCTTTTTCAAAACTCACACATTTATCTAATCTAGTAGTAAGATCGCCCAATACACTATTTGCAAATAAAGATATATTTGATAGTAACAAAAATACCATTGATATTTTCAAAAACTTTTTCATCTTGACTCCTTGTATATTTTAGTAATTACTATTATATATAAAGTACCTTAAATAGTAATTCAATAATATTATTTTTTAAATTTCTTTATTAAAAAAAGATAAAAGGAAGAAAAATCTTCCTTTATCTTAAAACTCCATTTTCATAGAAAATGCAACAGTTCTTGGATCTCCTAATCTTCTAGTATTTACCCAATAAACTTTGTCTGCTAAGTTTTGTACATTTAAATTAAAACTAGTTGGATATTTATCTAGTTTTGTTTTGTATCTTAAACCTGCATCATATAAAGTATATGAAGGCAAAATATCAGTATTTAGTTGATCTGCATATCTTTTACCAGTATAATATGCTCCTGCTGATAAATATAGCCCTTCAATCGTTGGAATTTGATACTCAGCAAAAAGTTTTGCCATTTTTATAGCAGAGTCAGTTGGTTTTTTACCTTGTAAAGATTTATTTGATGCTTTTTCAATACTTAAATCCATAAATGTTACACCACCCATTAAAGTTAAATTATCCGTAACTTTTCCAGTCAATCCAAGTTCAATTCCTTGATGTATTTGCTCTCCATCTTGTGTTAATGTTGGTTTACCTAAACTTGCTACCGTACTTTTATCTTCATAAGAATTGGCTTTTTCTATTCTAAATAATGAAGCTGTTAAAAGTGCTTTTTCATCTAGCATACTATATTTTGCACCTATTTCGTATTGTTTACTTATATATGGTTCTAAGATTTCATTTTCATTTGCATAATAACTTCCTACTATTGTTCCAGCTTCTAAACTTTCTATATAAGTTGTATAAGTAGTTAAGTTTTCAAAAGGTTTATATATAAGTGATAATGTAGGAGTTAATACAGACTCATCATATTTTGTATTTGCAGTATAGCTTTTATTTATAGCTGTTGCATAGTTTACTCCTACTAATGCACTCCATTTTTCATTAAAAACTATATCATCACCTATTAAAATATTTTTATATTGAGTTTTTGAGCTAAGTTTTCTTGGCTGTGTTCCTATTGAATTTGTCCAAAGAGAACTATCAGGTTCTACTAAATTTTTGAAGTCATTTAAATTTAGATCATCAATAAAATCATAAAAAGTCTGATCATCTGAAGATTGAAATACTTTATTTGAACTTGAAGAGTATCCTATTGTTAGAGTATGACTGATACTTCCAGTATCAAAATTTGAATCAAAATAGATATTTGCTCCATAATTTTTTGATTCTTTCCAAGCGTATCTTGCCAAATATGACTTATAATTTCCAAGTATAATACCATTACTTACCAGTAACTGAGAAAAATCTCCTCTCCCTTTTATTTCCTCATAAAAAATATTTGTTCTCAGGCTAAAAATATCATTGATATTATATTTTAAACTGTTTTCAAATTTATCTGATTTAAACTCATGTCCTGTCCACTTAGGAGTATAACCTTTATTCTTTTTTATACTATTTCGATCTAATTTATCTGGTCCAAATATACTAAAATCAGGACTTCCCCCTTTTGTCAGACTATCTGTATATGAATATTTTATATCTGTATAAAAGTTGTCAGTTGGTTTCCAATCAAATACTAAACTTATTGCTTTTTGTTCTTTTTTAGATTCATTTGGTAGTTCTCCATCTTGATAAAATCCATTTATTCTATATCCAAAAGTATTATCTTCATCAAACTGTCCACCTAAATCTAAGTGAGTATAGTATGATTCATTCCCATAACTTCCCATAGTAATATTTTTTAAATCTTCAGTCGTTGGTTTTTTAGTTATATAATTTACAGCTCCACCAACTCTTCCACCACCATATAAAAATCCAGTTGCTCCACTTATGATTTCAACTCTTTCTATATCTTGCATCATTGGTATAGATATTTGCCCTCCAGCATAAGAAATTCCATTTACTATTGGATTACCTGAAGAAAATCCTCTTATAGTAGTAGAGGAACTATTCCCATTACCATATGAATCTTTAGTTCCTTCTTGCGTTGTAGAATTCATTTTAAATATTTGTTGCATATCTTTAGCTTGTACATTTTCGATTAAATCTTTTGAGATTATACTCATTGAGTATGGAGTATCTTGTAGTTTTCTATCATTCCAAATACCTACTCCCTTTGTTTCTTCTACTAGGTAGCCTGAATCAGCAGAACCATTTTTATAATTTGTTCCAGAAACAGAAATTTCATCTAAAACAGTAGTATTACCAAAATTTTGATATTTTGTTTTTTCTATTATATATATTACACCATCTTCTTGAATAGCTTTTAAATCATTTGGATTTAATATACTATTTAAACTATCTAATACCGTAACCCCCCCCCGAAACTCACTTTTTCTGAGTTTATACTTTTATCTTTAAGGTTATTAGCTTTTGAAATATATGTTACATTATATTTCTTTACTATATTCTCTACTGCTTCTTGCAAACTTATCTCTTTTGCATTTGCAAAAGAACTTCCTAACATCAATGATGTTACAACTGACATGAAAACTTTGTTTTTCATCTTAAATCCTTTGTATTAATTTTGAGAATTTGTTTCTCTATATAGTAAGACGATTTAAATGAAAAAAATGGACAATTTTTGCAAAAGAATTTTCAAATTTGTTAGTTGGAGTTACTTATGGTAACAAGAATGGATAAAATTAAATAAAATATTTTATTGAATTTATTTTTAGCTTCTCAAATATTTCATCAAAATTTGCAGGATATACTCTAGTTTCTCCAATAGTCGATATAAAATTTGTATCTCCTATCCATCTTGGTAAGACATGATAATGTACATGTTGTTCTATACCTGCACCAGCAGCCTTGCCCAAATTCATACCAATATTTAGACCTTCACAAGGCATAATCTCTTTTAGAAGTTTAACTGCTTGTCTTGCTCTAATACTCATTTTTAGCCAAGTAGTTTCATCTAAATCTTCAACATTGCAAGTATGAAAATGTGGAATAACCATAAGATGTCCAGGGCTATATGGAAATTTATTCATCACAACATAACAATGGTCATCTGAAAATAGAACTTGAAGCTTTTTATCATCTAAATTATTACTAATATGACAAAAAACACAACCTTCAATTTTTTCTTCTACTACATAATTATATCGCCAAGGCGCATATAAATGTTCCATATTAAAGCCTTAGATAAAATTTGGTGCATCATTTGCAAAAAGGATTAAATCACCATTTCTTGTAGTTCTTGCCAAAGTTGTTTCAAGCATAGTTTTATCTTTTAGTACAAATACTTTCTCTTCATCTATATTTGCTTTTAAAATATTTGCATTTAAACTTCCAGTTATTATGACAAAATCAAAAACTTTATCTATTTGTTTTGCTAAAAGTATATTTGCACTATCAGTTGATTCTACAAGCCCTGGAGTTATGATAACTTTTCTTCCTATATAACTTGAACATATATTTACAGCTTCTAGCATACCTTCTAAATTTCCATTAAAAGAGTCATCGATTATGATTTTTCCATTTGCTTCTATTTTTTGAAGTCGGTGTTCAACTTGTGGTAAAGTTGTAAATGCTTCATTTATCTCTAAAACACTCATTCCTAAATAGTTTGCTGTTAAAACAACTGCTGCTAGATTTATAGCATTAAAGCTTCCTAAAATAGGAGCATAAAAATGCTCAATTTGTCCATTTAGTTCCATATCAAACCAAAGTCCAGACAAATCACTTTTTACTATATGTAGATTATTTGGGAACTCTTCTATTTTTTCATTTAAAGTTGCACTTGCACTATTATGAACAAATGCTTTTTGAAGTTTAGAAGACAATAAAAGCTCTTTTTTTGTATTTTTTATATTTTCTAAACTTTTAAAATACTCAATATGTTGTTCTCCCACACTTCCTATGATAGCGATTTGTGGTTCTAAAAAATTTGCTATTGTTTTTATATCACCTTTTACTCTTGCACCTGCTTCTGCTATATATATTTGCGTATCACTTGGTAAATCTTTATTTACATCAAGGACAAGCCCTGCAATAGTATTTACACTTCTTGGTGTTTTATATGTTTTAAATCTATTTTTCAAGACATGGTATAAAAAGTTTTTTATTGATGTCTTACCGTAAGAAGCTGTAATGGCAACTATTTTTAAATTTTGATTTAAAGCTAATTTGTTTTTTGCTCTATTTTTATATATTAAAAAAAATAGTTTTTCTAAACTATTTGACAAAATTAAAGCTACAAGAAGAGTAAAAAACAAAGATACATCTGTACAAAAACTATCATCCAAACAAACAGATATTTGTATGAAAACAATCAAAAGCAAAATAGCTAAAAATCTTTTTACCCTTGAAGTTAAAACCAATTGCCTATCTAGTTTTTTATTCCATAAAATAAAACTTACTAAATATATAACAAAGAAATATATCTCAAAATATGGACTTGGAATAAGATAAAATAAAACTATTGGTGATAGGAAAAATGTTATGTGCCACTGCCATTTGTGGTGTTTAAATATAACTCTACCTAACTTATAATTGTACCACTGCAAATTGGTAATCAAATACCAACCCAAACTCATAACTAAAACTATTTTTGTAACAATACTAAGATATTCCATTTTCTATTCTTTCAGATATATTTTTTGAATTCTTTAAAAAGAAATAGTGGTCACCACTATATGAAGTAAATTTTGAATTTTTTATCAAACTTGCTATTTTTTTGCCAGATTCTAAAGAAGTTGCAGTATCTTTTTCTCCCCAAAAAATTAAAGCATTATTTTGAAAATTTGAAAAATATACTGAAAAATCTTCATTTACAACATTCTTAAAAGTTGCATACATATTTTCACTCATTTTATCCACATCTTTGCTTCTAAAAACTTTTGTAAAGTTTTTTAAACCAAAAATATTTAAAAGTTTTGCAAAAAATATTTTTAATTTTACAATTAAAGGTTTTTTTTCTAAAATACCTGCACTACTAAGCAAAACTAAATTTTTTGGATTTAGTAAAGTTGCCACTTTCCCACCAAAAGAGTGACCAGCGATAATATCTTTTGAACTATCAATAAGTGTTAAAAACTCTTCACAAATTTTTGCATAATCTTGAGTTGTTAAAACATATTTGTTTTGGCTTTTTCCAAAACCTGACATATCAAGATATATATGCCTAAAATCTTTTAGATAACTTGAAAAAGCACTTTTCATAACTTCTTTATTTGAACCCCAACCATGTAAAAATACTATATCTTTTTTTGCATTTGCATTTACAATATCATAAGATATTTCAAAATTTCTATTATCTAAAGTAAAGCTTTTTAGTGCCAAAAGACTATTTTCCTTTAGTTGCTTGGATTTTGTTTACATATTCATACGTTATAGGAATATGTTTTTTTGCTGGTAAATTTTTTACTAAATTATTGAAGATTGTATTAAAATCTTCAAATAGATAATTTGCCATCGATCCAGGAATTGAATTAATCTCATTTAAATAAACCTTATCATCTATTACAAAGAAATCACATCTTATGATTGAACCTTCAAATAAAGTATTGTAAAGTCTTTTAAAACTCTCTTTTATTTCATTATTTAACTTTTCACCCAAATCAACTTCTTTTGCTTTTGAAGTTCTTGAAAAATCCAGATATTTTTTATCAAAATCTAAAAATTCAGCTTTTTGTGGTTCTTCTATAATTGAAAAAACAAACTCTCCATTTATTTTTGTACCAGCTAAATTGTACTCTTTTACTCCACTTACAAATGGTTCGATAATAATTGCATCATCAAATTCAAAAGCTACATCTAAAGCATATTGCAGTTCATCTTGATTTTTTACAATAGATACTCCAATAGAACTTCCCAACTTTACAGGTTTTAGAATAACTGGGAACATATCAACTTTTACAGGGTCATTTTTTGTAAAATATTTATAATCAAGTGTATTTACTTGAACACTTGTAGCATAACCTTTTGTAATAAATTTATTTGAACTAACAACACAAGCTTCAGTTCTTGGAGCAATAAAAGGAATATTGTAAAAATCTAAAACAGAAGATAGTATCCCATCTTCTCCATCTCCACCATGAGAAAGATTTAAAACAATATCAAAATCTATATTTTGCTCTTTTTTAAATAAACCAGAAATCTTATAAAATCCACCTTTTTTTAAAAAAACTTTATCAAATTTTTTATATTCACCGCTACTAAAAAGTTTTGAATTTATTTTTGAAGACGGAATTTCATATAAATCTCTATCTTTATCTATAAAAATATATGCTAATTCATTTTTTAAAACATCTTTCATCGCAATAGAGCTAACTATTGAAATTTCATGTTCAAAGCTAACACCACCAAAAACTATTGCTATTTTCATTAATTTCCCTTTTATAATCTATTTTTGTAATTTTTTCAATGCTTCTCGTACAAGTTCACTAGTAGTTGTAGAACTACAAGTTTTAAGTACATTAGATACTAAATCTTTTTTAAATCCTAATGATTCTAAAGCTAAAGATGCTTCTAAATTTGTATTTGAGAATTCATCATCTAAGCTATTGTCAACTATAAATCCACTTAACTCAACCAAAATTCTACTTGCACCTTTTGGTCCAATTCCTGGAACTCGTTTTAACATATTTACATCATTATTACTTACAATCTGGGCAAAAGAAGTAGGAGTAAAAGTTGAACAAATAGCAAGTGCCACTTTTGGTCCAACTCCATTTATTTTGATAACTGTATCAAAAAGCTTTTTTTCGTTTATATCCAAAAATCCATATAAATTTTGTGCATCTTCTCTTATGATATGAGTAATTTCAAGTTGTACATCATCTGAAATAATTTTTGAACTACAATTTAGAGATACAAAAACTTCATAAATAACTCCATTTACATTAACCTGAAGTTGTGTTGGTTCTTTTTTTACTATTTTTCCTATTAATCCTACAATCACGTTACTATATTCCTAAAAAATAATTTATTAAATTTATTTTGTTTTCTTAATACATTTTAAATAAAGTTCATTATATAATAAATCCACTTAAAAAATAAGGGTAGGATATGTTTAACTTTATCACAAAAAGAATTAGCAATAAAATAATATTTGCACTATTTTTATTGATGTCTGTTAGTAGTTCAATAATTGTATATTCAACAACAACAAAAGTTACAAAAGATTCTATAGCAAATGCTAAAGATAGTTTAGAAATGTTAAATGCATCCATATTCCAAACCTTAAGAAATACTATGAATACAGGTGATCCAGCTTTAATCGCACAAGCAGAAGAAGAAGCTAGACAAATAAAAGGCGTAAGCAATCTTACAGTTGCTAAAAGTAAAGCTTTGTTAGAACTATATCCTTCAGATATTCCATTTACTAATAATAAAGAAATTTTAGATAGTTTTAATTCTAAAGAGAACCAAATAATACAAAAAAATGATGAAAATGGTCATACAATCAGAATGATAAAACCAATGATTGCAACAGCTGAATGTATGATGTGTCATGCAAATCAAGAAGTTGGAGATGTTATTGGAGTTATGGACTTAACATTTTCTTTAGAAGAGACAGATAATAGAATAGCTGGTTTACTAAAAGAAATTTCATTAGCTTCAATTATTTTAGGTTTAATTACTATTGGATTAATTTTTATCATTGTTAGAAAAGCTACAAGCCCTATATCAAATTTAAAAGATGGGTTTGAAAACTTACTACATTCAAATGATGCAAATATTACTTTAAGTGTAAAATCAAATGATGAGATAGGGGAAGTTGCTGATTTATTTAATTCTTATATGGATAAAGTTAGAGAAGGATTAAAACAAGATGAAATAGTAATAGATGAAGCAAATGATGTAATAGAAAAAACTGCAAATGGATTTTTTATTTATAAAGTTCGCAATACAGCTTCAAATCACCATGTTGAAGATTTAAAAAATAAACTTAACATTATGATAGAAAAAACTAAAGAAACACTAGATAAGATAAATGATACTTTAAGACACTATGCTGAATCAAAATATGACTATATTTTAAAAGATGATAATATATTTGGAAATTTAGGTTCTTTAGCAAATGGAATAAAACTTGTAGGAAATAATACTTCAGAACTTTTAGCAATAGTTATGAATACTGGTAATGCTTTAAAAAATAGTACTCAAACACTTTCAGATGCTTCTGGTAAATTAGCTAGTTCTTCAAATGAACAAGCTGCATCTTTAGAAGAAACTGCTTCTGCACTTGAAGAGATAACAGCTACTATTCAAGCGAATACTAAATCAACTATTCAAATGTCTAAATTGGCTCAAGATTTGAGTGATTCGGCTAAAAAAGGGCAAGATTTGGCTCAAGAGACTGCGAAATCTATGGATGATATAAATGTTCAAGTTAGTTCTATAAATGAAGCTATCGAGGTTATTGATCAAATTGCTTTCCAAACAAATATTTTATCTTTAAATGCCGCAGTAGAAGCAGCAACAGCAGGTGAAGCAGGAAAAGGATTCGCTGTTGTTGCACAAGAAGTAAGAAACCTTGCATCAAGAAGTGCAGAAGCAGCTAGAGAGATAAAAAATATAGTAGAAAAAGCAACTTTAAAAGCTAATGAAGGAAAAAATATTGCAAACAATATGATAGAAGGTTATTCGGAATTAAATAACAATATTTCAAATACTTTAGTAACAATTGAAGGTGTTGCAAATGCTTCTAAAGAGCAAGAAGTTGGTATTTTACAAATAAATGATGCTATTAACTCTTTAGATTCATCAACACAAAAAAATGCACAAGTAGCTGATGAAATATCTAATATGGCTACTTCTATTGCGTCAATGTCTAGTTCACTTGTAACAGCAGCTTCAAGAGCTTCGTTTATTGAAGATAGTTTAAATAAAGTTTCTGATGTAGATTTAGTATTTGATACAGCTTTATTAAAAGTAAATCTTTTAAAGAGTAAAGATGAGATTTATTCAAAACTTGGTAATTATCAATCATTTACTATAAATGATAATAGCTTTATAAAAGATTGGTTGAATAACAATCAAAATTCTAATAAAATAAAAGATAATGACACGATAGAAAATATTAAACATTTAGATACTATATTTAATAAAAGTTTACAAGAGCTAGTATATTCAAACTCAAATAGAGAAAAAAATGAAATATTAAATAGCAAAGCAAGTAAAGTTGAAAAAAGTACAAATGATATCTTTAATAGTTTAGATAGTATAAAAGTTGGTAATAAAAAAGGTTAAATCCTTTTTTATTACTGCATACTTTTTATCAGTTCCTCTAATTCATCAGCATTTAAACTATCTTCTTTAGCATATATAGTTTTTCCACTACAAGCAAAATTATACTGTGATTTGTCAATATTGTTGTTATCACATACAAAATTTACAACTTTTTCTAATGTTTGTCTATGTAAATCTTGTCTTTGTAAAAGTCCAAAAATATTAGATACAAATTCTTCTATTTTTTCTCTTTTATGAATTGGCATGTCCAAATCATCAACTATTTTAGAAATATCCTCTATATTATTAAAAATTGAAATAGAATCATTCTCTGTCTCTTTTATAACTTCACATAATTCTGTAATAAGCTCTTCATATTTCATTATTTTCCCTTGTTATAAATATAAATTCATATTAACTAAATATATCTTAATTAGTTAGTGTATAATCTCTGCAATTAATTCTGTTGCATAAGAGCCTTTTGGAAGATAAAACTGTAATTCCATCCAATTTTTATCCTCTTTATAGTTACTTTCGCAATGTTCAGGAAAAATCCAAGCAAATCTTCTAGCTCCATCTTCTGGTATTTCAACTTGGAACTCTTTTTCTATTTCAAAAGCTAAATTTTCAGATATTTTTACTCTTTTACCACTAAGAAGTCCTGTTGGAACTCTATCACGAAGTAAAAATTTTTCACCCTCTTCTTCAACATTCTCTATTGTAAATATTTTTCCAAATGGATAGTGAGATAATAAATCTCCATTTAAAAGTTTAAAAGGATGTTTTTGAGTTTTAGCTCTTTTTACATCTTCAAGAGTAAAATTTAGCTTTTCATAAATCTCTTTTGGTTCAAATGTATCTATTAATTTTGAAATTTCTATTCTTTTTGAAAGCCAAGAATTAAACAGATAACTTTGATAAGCATTTATATACATCTGCTTTAGGTTTCTATTTCTCTCTTTCAATTTTCCTTCAACTATATCTTTTCCTTTTAAATAATTATCCCCATTGATCCCAAATCTTTGAAATCCAAAGTAATTAGGCATTCCAAAATTTACAATTTGACTCAAAGCTTCTTCAATTTTTCTTTTCTCTACAAGCCCTACTCTTTTAAGTCTTATAAAAAAACTATTTCCTTTTAAATGCCCTATTTTTATCTTATTGTTATGATATGTTGTTTCAAGTATTTTGATATTTTCCTCTGAAAAGTCTTTTAAAGCTTCTTCAAATTTTCTATGTACTGAAATATACTGTATTGTCATAGCATTTTTATCTTTCAATCCTGCATATCCAAACTCTCTTGTACTACAATTTAAAAATCTAGCCAATATCTCTATTGCATCCCAAGTTGCTAAATCTTTTTTTCTTAATTTTATTATCAAGTGTTCTCCACTTCCACTAAATTCGTAAAGTGGTACTTCTGTAACAACAAAATCATCTTTATTTTGTTTAAATACAACATCTATTTTTGAATGATTTAAATATCTCTGTAATTGCAAATTTTTTCCTTATTCTTTAAAATGGTGATTTGAAAAACTACTTCTGTAGCTTCCTTTTATTGCTCTTGCAAAAATATTTATCTTTGTTTTATGTTTTTTTGCAATATCTTCTATTTTTTTTAAATTTTTTTGAGAAACACAAAATAGTATCTCATATTCTTCTCCTGAAGCACCTACATCTTCTTTTATTTTTTTAAATATTTCAAATCCAACATTTGAAGCAATAGAAAACTTTTCTAAATCTAAGAAAAGTCCATCTGAAATATCCATAGAAGCATTTATATATTTTGAAGCTTCATAAAAAAAATCTGCTCTCAAAATAGGTTTTATAAACTTTGAATCTTTTTTAATTTTTTTACCATTCAACAAGCTTTCTAAATCTTTTTTAGAATTACCAAGCTTTCCAGTATACAAAATATAATCACCTAATTGTACACCACTTCTATATATTGGATTGTTTGTTTTTGAAATAATTGTAATAGAAATATCAAGTTTAGAATTCTCAATAGTATCTCCTCCAATAATTTCAATATTAAAATCTTTTGCAGCTTTTTTGAATCCATTTGCTAACTCTTTTAAATCATCTTCTTTGAAACTATTTGGAATTGCAATGCTTATAAGAGCATATTTTGGTCTTGCATTCATTGCTATTGCATCTGAAATATTTACAATCATCGATTTATAAGCAATTTGTTTTAGGCTTATAAAACCTTTGTCTATCCACTCTTTTTTAAAATGTACATTTTCAAAAAAAGCATCCATAGAGTAAACAAATCCATCTATAAAAGCTCCATCATCACCAATATATTTACTATTTGAAATATGTTTTATAAAATAATCTTCTTTATTCATAAAAAGATTATATCAAAGCTAAACAAAAAATTTGAGATTTTTAAAATATTGAAGTATAAAAATTTAAAAGCCTACTCTACAATGCGACTTTTCGCATTGTTAGTAAGAAAAATATTAAGCTTTAACAAAAGAGCAACAATAATCAACTAAACTATTTACTTTTAGTTTATATTTAGAGTTTGCAGGAATTTCAAAAGATGCAGGTCCTTCAAATACTTGCCACTCTTGTGCAGGTAAAAGTAGTTCTAAATTTCCTCTTTGTATATCAATAATTGATTTATTTACAGTATTTAATTCATATTCACCATCAAGCATTATTCCTAGAGTTTTTTTAGAACCATCTTCAAATGTAATCGATCTACTAGTGATATTCCCACCATATAAAATATTTGCAGCTTTAGCTATTGAAACGCCTTTAAAATCTGCCATTTACTCTCCTTAATTGAATTACTAATAATTATATCAATAAAATATTAAAAAAGTAGTATTCTTTTGTTATAATCAAAAAAAATTTAACAAAAGGGTGTAAAATGAGTATTCAAAAAGAATTAGAAACATTAATAAAAGATGATGTTTTAGTTGAAATTGAAGATTATATTGATGATTTATTTGAAATTATAGCTTCAAAAAAAGATGATGATGAGATTAAAGCAGAATTATTAGATATGCAAGAGATGAAAAAAGAGTTTGAATCTTTACTTGTAGAGCTAGAAAATGGTGAATTATCTGATGAAGAGTGTGAAGAATTAATAGAAGAAATTAATACTATGAAAGAGAATAGTTTGATAGAAGAAGATTGATGAATGCAAGGATATATAATCGATATAAAACCTGTAAAAGATGATGATTTGATAGTTACAATTCTTTGTGAAAATGAACTTGTAACGTCATATAGGTTTTATGGAGCTAGACATTCTAATATAAATATTGGATACAAAATTGATTTTGAATTAGAAAGAACTAAATCAAATATTTCAAGACTTAAAGATGTTATGCAATTAGGATTTCCTTGGATATTAAACATTCAAAAAATGTATTGTTGGCAAAGGTATCTGAAACTTTTTTATGCACATTTAAAAGATTTAGAAGAATTAGATGGATTCTATTTCTATGTACTTGAGAATTTAGTTAAGAAAATAGAAAAACAAAATGTTTTAAGAGCAATAATTGAGTCATACATATATATTTTGGAATATGAAGGACGTCTACATTTTGATTTTGAATGTTTAATTTGTGAAGTAGCAATAGAAAATGAACTTTCTTTGATAAGAGGATTTATTCCTGCACATATAAGTTGTATAAAAGCAAAAAGTTTTAATTTAGATAAAATTAAAGAACTTTTTTCTACAAAATCATCAATTAATTTAAATGATGAAGATATAGAAAAGTTATGGGACATAATCCTACTTGGATTATGATATAACCTCATCTATTCTAGTTTTCAATATATTTATAGCATCTTGTAGACTATTTGTATCTAAATTATATATTTTTGCTTTTTTTATAGCCTTTTCTATACTTTTTTGACTTAAAGGTTCTATGATATTTGATGCTGTTTTGATTACATCTAATATCTGAGCTCTTTTTTTAAAATTTTCTTGTACATTACTTATATCATCTATAAATTCTATTGAGTTAATTAAATTTGTACTAAGTTTCCAATGTTTAAATACTTGAGCCGTAACGTAAGATGTTGTAACTCCTAAAAACTCTCTTTCTATATCTTCTAAACTATAATCTTGTTCTTGTATTCTTTTTTTAAAATCTGTATCTTTATTTTCACTTTTAATAAAATCTGCTAAAATAAATTTTCCTATATCTTGTAATAGTGCAGGTAGAATTATCTCTTCTTTTAAAGATGGGTCAAATTTATTAAGCCAAAGATTAGCTAAAACTGACGAAATATTTGATGATTTCATAAAATCATTATTTGTTACACCATAAGGTTCCAAACTAGATTTTAGAAGCTTTTGAGTACTTGTTGATATGGCAATAGATACTGTAAAATTTATTCCTAAAAGGCTAATTGCTCTTAATGGAGTTTCTACTTTTGAACGAAATCCAAACATAGCAGAATTTGATATTTTCAAAAGATTAGTTACTATCAAAGCATCTTTTTCTATAATACTAAGTAAATCAAGTATTTCTTTATCACTTTTTCTTCTAAATTCTTCAATTTCAGTTACAGTTCTAGGTAAAGGTGGAAGAGCTTCCACCCTCTTTAGTATAGCTTCTAGTTGCACAATCTTGATTCCTTTAATATATTCTATACATTAAATCTAAAATGCATTATATCACCATCTTGAACAACATAATCTTTACCTTCAAGTCTAAGTTTTCCCAACTCTTTACACTTACTTTCTCCACCATTTGCAACATAATCACTAAAAGATATAACTTCTGCTTTGATGAATCCTTTTTCAAAATCATTGTGAATAACAGCTGCTGCTTGTGGTGCTTTTGTATTTTTTCTTATAGTCCAAGCTCTTACTTCTACTTTACCTGCAGTAAAATAACTCATAAGTCCCAATTTATCAAAAGCCTTTTGAATTATTTGCTCCAAACCTGACTCTTGTACACCTAAATCTGATAAAAATTCACTAGCTTCTTCATCACTAAGACCTACAAGCTCTTCTTCTATTTTTGCACAAAGTACTATAACATCAGCATTAACACTATTCGCATGTTCTTTTACCATTTCAACATATTTATTTGTACCATTAGATAATGAATCTTCATCAACATTTGCTCCATAAATAACATCTTTATTTGATAAAAATCTAAGTTCTTTATCTAAAATTACGAAAGCTTCATTATCAAGTTTTTCAAATGTTTTTACTGGTTGTAATTCTCCAATATGAGAATACAACTCTTCAGCAATTATAAGTTGAGAAGCAGCTTCTTTACTACCTTTTGCTTGTTTTTTTAGTCTTTCTATTTTCTTCTCTAATTGTGTAATATCAGCATAAATTAGCTCTGTTTCAATAATTTCAATATCTCTTAAAGGATTTACATCTCCTTCAACGTGAGTTATATTTCCATCATCAAAACATCTTACCATGTGTAAAAGCACTTCAACTTCTCTAATATTTGATAGAAATTGATTTCCTAATCCTTCACCTTTACTTGCACCTCTTACTAATCCTGCTATATCCACAAAATCAATAGTTGAATGCTGAATTTTATCTGGATTTACAATTTTTGCTAATTCATCTAATCTTTTATCTGGAACAGGAACTACCGCTTTATTTGGTTCTATCGTACAAAATGGATAATTCTGTGCTTCTGCATTTTGTGCTTTTGTTAAAGCATTGAAAGTTGTTGATTTACCTACATTTGGAAGTCCTACTATACCTACTCCTAATCCCATATCTCACCTTTTATTAATATTTTAAACCATTATAATAGAATTTGTCTTATTGTTTAAGTAAATATTATATTCAAATTAATTATTTGAATTCTTTATTAAATAATATTAATTGTTTATATATATTTGTGCTATACTAAATCGTTACATTTTATTTTATGCGAGGTCGTACAATGAACAAGATTCTTTGGCTTTTAATTGCAATACTTGGGGCTGTTTGCTTTGGGTATTTAGCACTTCAACAAGGTGAAACAGTTTCTGCTATGTATTTAGTTGTGGCAGCTGTTTGTATATATATGATTGGTTATAGATTTTATGGTAGATTTATTGCTTATAAAGTTTTAGAACTTGATAAAAATAGAGCTACTCCAGCTATGATTCACGATGATGGAAGAGATTTCGTACCTACAAATAGGTCTGTTTTATTTGGACATCATTTTGCTGCTATTGCGGGAGCTGGTCCATTAGTTGGTCCTATTTTGGCTGCTCAAATGGGATACTTACCTTCTATGCTTTGGATTTTAGTAGGTGGTGTATTTGCAGGAGCTGTTCATGATTTTGTAGTTTTATTTATATCTTCAAGAAGAGATGGAAGATCTTTAGGTGAAATTATCAAGGATGAATTAGGTACTTTTGTTGGTGCAGTTACTATGATTGCTATTTTTGGTATTATGCTTATTATTATTGCGATTTTATCAATGGTTGTTGTAAAAGCACTGGCAGAGTCTCCTTGGGGATTATTTACTATTGCTATGACTATACCTATTGCAATTTTTATGGGTATTTATATGAGATACTTAAGACCAGGTAAAGTTGGAGAGGCTTCTGTTATAGGGTTTATTCTTTTAATTTTAGCTATTCATTATGGAAGTGTAATTGCTGCTGATCCAGTATGGGCTGCTAGATTTACTTTTGATGCTACAACTTTAGCATTTATTATGATGGCTTACGGTTTTACTGCTGCAATTTTGCCTGTATGGTTTTTACTTGCACCTAGAGATTATCTTTCAACATTTTTGAAAATTGGTGTTATTGTACTAATGGCCTTTGCTATTGTTATAGTTGCTCCAGATATTCAAATGCCAAAAGCAAATACGCAATATTTTGATGGAAGTGGTCCGGTTTTTGCGGGAGCTATTTTCCCTTTCTTATTTATTACTATTGCTTGTGGAGCTATTAGTGGATTCCATGCTTTGATTTCTAGTGGAACAAGTCCAAAAATGTTAGAAAATGAAACTCATGCTCTTCCTGTTGGATATGGGTCAATGCTTATGGAAAGTGCTGTTGCAATTATGGCTTTAATTTGTGCAACTATTTTACATCCTGGTTTATATTTTGCTATTAATGCTCCTGCAGCATTTATAGGTACAGATATAGTTCAAGTTGCAAGTACAATTTCTAGTTGGGGATTTAGTGTATCACCAGAAGAGATTATTAGTTTAACTAAAAATATTGGGGAAGAAACTATTCTTTCAAGAACAGGTGGAGCTCCTACATTTGCTATTGGAGTAGCAATAATATTACATGAACTATTTGGTGGAATAGATATGATGGCATTTTGGTATCACTTTGCTATTTTATTTGAAGCTTTATTTATTTTAACTGCTGTTGATGCAGGAACGAGAGCTTGCAGATTTATGGTTCAAGATATATTAGGAAATGTTTATAAACCATTAGGAAATACTCATAATTATGCTGCTGGTGTTATAGCAACATTTTTAAGTGTTGCTGGTTGGGGATATTTCCTATATCAAGGGACTATTGATCCAAGAGGTGGAATTTACTCATTATGGCCATTATTTGGAGTAAGTAACCAAATGCTTGCTGGTATGGCTTTACTTTTAGGAACTGCAATATTATTTAAAATGGGTAAAGCAAAATATACTTGGGTTACAGTATTACCTGCAATATTTGTTTTAACTGCAACAATGTATGGTGGAATTCAAAAAGTTCTTCCTTATAAAGAAGGAGATAGAGTTCATAATGCTGTAAGTCACGTAGCAACTGCACAAATTCAAGCTAAAAAAATTGCTGATTTAGAAGCTAAACTTCCTACATTAACTGAACAAGCTGATATTGATAAAGCTAATGCAGATATATCAATTGCAAATAAACTTAAAACTTCAAATATAATAAATGCTGTTTTAGCTATTTTCTTTATGTTTGCTACAACTTTAGTAATTATTGCAACTTTAGGAATTTGTTTTGGAAGAATAAAAATTCCATTAAAAGAAACACCTTATGTTAAACTAGATAGTCTTCAAAAGGCTTAAAAGTGTTAAAACAAATAAAAGCATTTTATGAAAAATCTGAAAAGTTTTTTCATCCCCTTGTGGGGCTTTCTAGCTATGAGAAATATCTTGAGCATATGAAAAGAAACCATCCTGATAAGAAAGTTTTATCGCGTGGTGAATTTTTTAATGAAGCTTTAGATAGAAGATATAATAGTGGTGGCTTTAAAAAGTGTTGTTAATTAATATAGGATAAAGTTTTATCAAAATTATAACTCTTAAAATTCATTTTTTAAGAGTTATTAAAAAATAGATTAAGTTGATAATTTTAAATACAGAATAAAAGAGTAGTTTAAACTACCCTCTTAATTTTTGCTCTTTAGCTCTTTTTTTCTTCCATCTATCATAGTAAAGCATATATCCAGTTATTACAAATAAAGACATCAGTGCAGAAGATATAAAAAATATTAATTGACCAATCCATCCAAAAAATTCTCCACTATGTAGTGGTAACATACTACTCATAATTTTCTCATTTAATTTTTTATCAGAATACTTTGCTTCTTTTAAAACTTCTGATTTTGCAATATCAATATCCATAGAGTTTGTCTCTCTGAAATGTGTTGCATCTACAAATCTATATGAAATTGTATAAATAGTATCTTTTGTTGGAGTTAGCCTAATACTCGCATTTACATAATCTTTTTCAACTTTTTGGTTAAAAATATCAACAGCTTTTTGTGCATCCACAAATGAAAATGGTTTTGGAATTTCTCTTTGTGTTCCGCCACCTTGTCCTCTTTGCCCTTCTTGCCCTTGTCTAGCTTGTTGATTTTGTCCTTGCTGATTTTGTTGTGCTTGCTGTGGTGTTGGAGCTACATTCCTTTTGGGTTGTTCAACTCCCATAACAGTAAACATAGCATTTCTATACCAATCATAAGACCAATAAAGCCCAGTTAAACACATAAGCAAAAATGGAATAATAAGCCATAAACCAACAGCACTATGCATAGTTGATAAAAAAGCTCTTTTTTTAGTTTTAAAACTAAAAGTAAAACTTTTCAAAAAAGCATGTTTTATTCTTGGCCAATAAATAACTATCCCACTTATAACTAAAACTATACAAGCAATAGTTGAAATCGCTACAACATTTTTACCAATATATTGAATATCTCCAGAAAAAGTAAGCCATCTATGAAGTCTAAAGAAAAAATTAAAGAAATCACCACCTACTAATTCTGGTAAAACTTCAGCTGTATATGGGTTCAAATATATTGTTTCACCTCTTCTATTATTTGGATCAAGAGAAGCCAAACTCATAGAAACACTTGAACTATTGTCAGTTGAAAAAGATATACTATTTATTTTTCTATCTGGATTTTGTTCTTGATATTTCTCCAAAATCTCTTGTACAGTTAAAATTTCTTTATTTTGTGGAATTTGCACTGTATAAGTATCTGGATTTATTAATCTCATTATCTCTTTTTGATAAGACCATACTGCTCCTGAAATTCCAATGAGGATTAAAGTTACCCCAAATACAATTCCTAAAAGCCAGTGAAGCTGAAACCAAAGTTTTTTATGCATAAATTACCTTTTTACTTTTTAACTTCCCAAGGTAAACCTTGTGTTATTGTAATATTAAGAGATAATGCATGAACTGTTTTGTCAAAAGCTACACCATCTTCTTCACCCTTTGTTTCATCTTCAAAAGATGTTTGTAAAAGATAACCACCTTTCCAAGGTGTTTCAACAGTAAATTCACCTTTTTCATCAGAAGAGAAAGTCTTTGTCCAACCAGTAGGAGAAATAGCTGTTACTTTAGTTTTTGCTAAAGGTTTATTATCAAAAACAATTTTAAAAATATTTTTACTAGCATCAACTGGAACTATATCAAATTTTGTAATAGCATCTTTACTTGTAATTCCAGCTTTTGAATAAGATATTCTTTTTGTAGTAATTCCTTCTGCTCTACTTTTTCTTGGTGCATCTTCTCTTACAACTACAACATCAGTAGCTTTTGAGAAAGTATATGTAACATTGTTATCGTTTCTTTTTACATCTTTTAGTAAATCTTTTGGATAAGCAACACCTTCTTTAATTTTTGCAAATTTTTCACCACTCTCTTTTTCTTTGATATCAAAATGTCCAAAAAATAGTTGAGCTTCATTTTTTTTACTATCTAACTCTAGCCAAACTTCATGTGCACTCGCACCTACAACTACTGCTGATGATAACATCATACTGTAAACAAATTTTTTCATAGATTACTCCTAGTTTTATTTTAGAATAGAATATTACTAAATCAACCTTAACGCTATATTAACAAATTAGCAATTATTATCAAAATTGTACTTCTTAAGGTTAATTTTGATAATCTACAACTATTTTAATTTTAGGAATATATTATGGAAAATATTTTTTTAGGTATTATTGCATTAGGTGCAGCTTATTATTTATATATAAAACTTTTTAAAAGTAGCGGTTGTAACTGTGGGAATGGAAAGAATTCTTGTAAAACAGACAAAAAATAATATTATTATGGTTGTAGAGATAAAAGATTTATCATACGCTTATGGTAACAAAAAAATATACTCAAATCTTAATATTCAAATAAAAGAAGGAACTATTTTTGGATTATTGGGGAAAAATGGAGTAGGAAAATCAACACTTATAAATATTTTAATGGGGTTCTTAAAACCACAAAATGGTAAATGCAAAATTTTTGGTGAAGATTCACACAATTTAAGTGCTGAAAATAAAAAAAATATTGCTTTATTATATGAAGGATTTATATCTTATGATTTTATGACAATCAATGAAATAGAAAACTTTTTTTCACCTTTTTATGAAAATTGGAACAAAAAAATATTTTATGATTTAATAAATCTTATGGATTTGGATTATAATCAAAAATTATCAACTCTATCTTTTGGACAAAAATCTCAGGTTGTATTAGGACTTTTATTTGCTCAAGATGCAAAACTTTTAATTCTTGATGATTATTCTATGGGATTAGATGCTGGATATAGAAGACTTTTTATTGACTATTTAAAAGATTATGTAAAAGGAACAAACAAAACTGTTCTTATTACTTCTCATGTTATGAGTGATTTAGTTGATTTAATAGATGATATTGCAATTATTCAAAGAGGTGGAAATGTACATAAAACTACTATGAAAGATTTTATATCAAATTTTAGATGCTATAAAGTATCAAATGATGAAGAATTAAAATTAAAAAATATTCATAGAATTGAAAATTTAAAAGATTATAAAAAAATATTTACTTTTGAGAGATTTAATAATTTAGAAGAATTAGAAGTAGATTTTGAAGAAAAATTTTTGGGATATGTAGGAAAATATTAATGCTTAAATCAATTTTTTTAAAAGAGTTTATGAAACTCAAATATTTTTTAATCTTATCTATAATATTTTATATTATATTATTGTCATATTATTATTTCAAATTAAATTTTGAATTTTCAACAATAGAACCTGAAAGTATGATGTGGTACAAATTTGCTCAATTAGAAAATAAACCTTACTCATATTTTTTATATTTTTATATAATTTTTGGAATTACTTTTGCATTTGCACAATTTTTACCAGAAATTATTCAAAAAAGAGTAAAACTCACAATTCACTTACCATTGAGTTTGACTAAAATCACCTTTTATCATGTAACTATTTCAATAATTATCATATTATTGTTTAGCACACTATTTTCTATTTTACTTTTAGTGATAAATAATCAATATTATCCAAAAGAGCTAGTTGAAATTATGATAAAAGATAGTTTTACTTTTGCCTTAATATCAATTATTTCATATAGTTTAGTTTCAGCACTAATAATTGAACAAAATAAAAAAGTTTTTATTTTAAAACTATTAATTTTTATATTATTTATTTTTTTATCTATAAAATCAAGATTCTTTATACAAGATTTTAGTCTATTTTTTGCATTAATAATATTTTCTCCATTTATTCTTCTTGACAGTTTTTATAGTATAAAACATCAAAGATTAGGCAAAATATATACGAGTGCGTTTGCAATATTTTTAACTATTTTTATATATTTTTCATATGAAAACTATGAGAAAAACTACCAAAAAGAGTTTTATAAATATTATATTTTTTATTCAGATATTGTAGAAGATTTTGTATATCAAAAAAATTTTGGAGCACATCAGTTTGAATATGGAATAAAAAATAGTAAAACTTTTTCTCAAAAAGAGTATGAAGATACACTTCCTTTTGTCTATTATCGTAATTTAGAACTTCAAAACAGACTTCCAGTTGTGATAAAAGATAGGATTTTCAATAAAAATGAGATAAGAGATACAAAACTAAGTTTTGATTATCAGCCAAGATATTTAGAAGAAAAAGAAATAGACTTTTTCCCACTTTTTAATCCTCAAAGCACTATTGCTATGATAAAATTTGCAGAAGAATTTTTTGGTTTCTTCGATAAAGAAGTTAAAATTTATGACTTTGACAATAAATATTTAGAAGATTTTTCTAATAAACTAAGTAAAAATTTACAAGAGTTAAACTTTGTATTCCCAGCCAAAAAAATATTTGGAAAACCTACAAATATAAAACCTTTTGATTTGGGTTATTTGATCATAGACAATGACAATAAAATGTTTAATTTGAGAAAATACGATAATGAAATAATCTTAAAAGAGATAAAAAAAGATAAAGATATAGAAGTTGAGTACATATATATTTCAGAAAATAGACAAAAAAATTTTAGTGGATATGCAATAGATAAAAATAATAACTTCTATCTTTTATCTTGGGATTTTGAATTTAAAAAACTTGATTTACCAAAGTTTGATTATAAAAATATGAGATTAAGATTTATTTCTGAACCAACTCATTATCTTGTAAGATATGATGATGGAAAAAACTATTTTGCAGTAAGATTTTCAAAAGATAATTTGCAAAAATTAAATGAGATAAAATTTGAAGATTAAAGGAGAATTTGTGTTACTAAATGAAGTAAAAGAAAAAAGTAAAGTTAAGGTTATAAAACTCAATGCCCAAGGAAAGCTACTTTATAAACTTCTTGATATGGGCTTTGTAGAAGGAACAATATTAGAAATTATAAGAGAAGCACCATTGTATGATCCAATGGAATTAAAAATACACAACTATAACTTAACACTTAGAAAAAGTGAAGCAAATTTAATAGAAATAGAGATGATATGAAAAAAATAAGAGCGGTATTAGCAGGTCAACCAAACTGTGGTAAATCCACAATTTTCAATCTTGTAAGCGGAATTGAACAACAAATTGCAAATTATCCAGGTGTAACCGTAGATAAAAAAACTGGTTTTTTTAGATATGAAGATTATAAAATAGAAATGGTAGATTTACCAGGGACTTACTCTTTTAGTTCATATTCACTAGAAGAAAAAGTTGCAAAAGAGTTTATAATAAATGAAAAACCAGACATTGTAGTAAATGTTATTGATGCATCAAATTTAAAAAGACACTTATATTTAACTTTTCAACTTTTAGAGATGGGCTTACCTGTTGTTGTAGTATTAAATATGATAGATGTTTCAAACAGAAGAGGTATAAAAATAGATAGTAAAAAAATCTCTTCAATGTTAAAATGCCCTGTTATAGAAGCAAGTGGTTCTAAAGGCATTGGCGGTGATGAGATTATGAAATCTATTGTTAGTGTTTATGAGAAACAAGAAGTATTTGAGAAATTTGAACTAAATTATGAAGAATTTGAGAACTATATAAAAGAGATAGAAAATGAAATAGAAGACTCAAATTTAAATATATCAAAAAGATGGTTAGCTATCAAAGCTTTGGAAAATGATACAACAATTATCGATTATCTAAAACAAAATATTTCAAATATAGATGAAAAATTAGAAAATACAAGAAATAAATTTAAAGAACAATACAATAAAAACATAACAACATTTTTGGCAACTTTTCGATATGACAGTGCAGAAATCATATACTCAAAAAATGTAAAAGAAGAAAAAAAGGGAAAAGAAACTTTCACAGATAAAGCTGATAAAATAATTCTAAATAGATTTTTAGCATTACCAATTCTATTTGCTTTGATGTTTTTAGTTTATCAAATATCAATAGTTTATGGATATAAACTTACAGATTATACATGGCCAATATTAGCAAGTTTAAAAAACTTTGTTATAGATATATCTCCAGAAGCAAATTTTACAGAAGTTCCCATGATAAGTGATTTTGCTATTTGGATGATAAATAGTGCAAATGCATTATTAAATTATATTCCAATATTTTTTATACTTTTTGCATTAATTGCTATTATGGAAGATGTTGGATATATGCCAAGAATGGCATTTATCCTTGATAGAGTATTTAAAAAGTTTGGACTTCATGGACAATCAACTCTTCCTTTAGTTCTTGGAGGAGCAATGGTTGGTGGTTGTGCAGTTCCAGGCGTTATGGCTACAAAAGGAATAGCTGATGATAGAGCTAGGATGGCAACGGTTTTAACTGTTCCATATATGAACTGTTTGGCAAAAGTTCCATTTTATACTCTACTTTTAGGTGCATTTTTTAAACCTGATATGGCATTGATGATGTTTTTCATATCAACTGCAACAGTATTTACAGCATTAATTGTTGCAAAAATTTTAACAAGTACTGTTTTAAAAAATAGAGAAACAGCACCATTTGTTATGGAACTTCCACCATATCATCTACCAACTTTAAAAGGTATTGTAATTCGTTCTTCTCAAAGAGTTTGGGTATATATAAAAAAAGTTGTGACTATCGTTTTAGCAGTTGCTATCGTACTTTTTGCCTTATTACAATTTCCAGGTCTTAGCGATGAATCAAAAATAAAATTTGATGATATGTCAAATAAAGCTTTAATAGAGTTTGATTCAAAGATAAAAGATTTATCATACTATGAACATATAAATTCAAAAGAAAAAGTATCAGAACTTTTAAATATGTATGATAACTATAGAACAAAAAAGATGACAAGTTCTTCAAGTAGCATAGATGATAATTTCAAAGCTAAGAATGAACTTTTCTACTTATTTATAAATCCTGAAAAAAATGCTGAAGCAAGAAAGATAAATACAGCTTTAAGAAAATTATCAAATGATAGAAAAACTATTCTTAGAGAAATAAAAAATGAAAAAGTTGAAAATTCTCTTTTGGGAATGGCAGGAAAAGCAATAGAACCTATAAGTAAATATGCAGGGTTTGACTGGAAAATAAATGTAGCGTTTTTAAGCTCATTTGCTGCACGTGAAAGTGCCGTTGCAACTTTAGGAAGCTTATATGAAAACAACAAAGCAGATAATCAAAGAGCAGAAGAAGCAATGGCAGAAAATAGTGGATATACACCTCTTCACGCAACATCAATTATAATTTTTATGCTTTTAACTCCACCTTGTATTGCTACTATGATAGTTGTTAAAATGCAAACAAACAGTTTTAATTGGATGTTATTTGCTATCTTTTTCCCTATTGGTTTGGGACTTGTAGTATCTTCATTAATTTTTACTTTAGGAAATATTTATTTATGGAGTGGACTTGAAGCTATGATTTATTTTTACTCCTCTGTACTTCTTATAACTTTAGTTTTAGGACTTTTCCCTACTAAATTTATAAATTGGAAAGGAGGATTAAATAAATCTTAGAAATAATTTTAACTTATGCAAAATTTAATTTAATAAAAAGGATAAAAAATGATTAAAAAAACTATATTTTCAGCTGCGATACTATTCGCAACAAGTTCGGCTTTTGGACACTCAGCTTTAATGAGTTGTTTTGACAATGGTGACAACACTATCACTTGTGAAGGTGGATTTAGTGATGGAAGTAGTGCTAGTGGAGTAAATTTTAAAGTAGTTCAAGATGGTAAAACTATTCTTCAAACAAAAATTGATGAAAATAGTGAAATAACTTTTGATAAACCAACTGGTGATTTTAATGCTGTTTTAGATGGTGGTGAAGGTCACGAAGTTATTGTAAAAAGTAAAGATATTAACTAATCTTAGTCATAAAAAAGATAAGTAGAAAAAAACTACTTATCTTTTTTCATATTGCTGTTCCACAATCACTAAAAAGCTTTAATTTAATACTATATTTTCCCATTTCGTCATTAAATTTTTTAACTAAATTTAAATCTACGAATTTTGCATTATTTGAAATAGGATGTAAAAAGTTTGAATTCATTAAAAGAAAGATTGTCTCTATTAGTAATATAGGATTATTTTTAAAGCTATTCAAATTTAATAACTCCTCAAAACTCATATCTTTTTTTGCTAAACTTTCTAACATAGGAGAGATTATCTCTTTTGGTGCTTTTATATCTCCTATTGGAGTTTTAAAATTTACATCTCCACTTTTTGGTGAATTTGGAAGCAGTTTAAATCTTATTTGATTGATGGTACTTATATGTTCTTCATTTTGAAACATTTGTGGATTTTTCTGAAATATATCAACTCTTTGCTTAGTATCTCTAGCTAAATCTTTTAAATACTCTTTTAAAGCTGGAGATTTTGTATTTTTTATAATATCTTGCATTTTAGAAGGAATACTTATATTATCAATATTTTCACATGGATTTGCACTACCTAAATATGTAGTTTTTGTAGTTTGAAAAACCATATTATGTACATCTACACTATACAAAGGTTTCCAATAATCAGTTAAAAATTCATGAGCTAAATATGAGTTATTATTTTCAAAAGTTTTTATTATAGAGTCTATTTTATGGTTATTTACAAAAGCTCCAGATTCATTTAAATCAAAAAATAGTTTTTTACCTATTTCAATACTATCAATTGAAGAATTTGAATTATGCTGATCAACTAAATTAAGTAGTTTTTGAATGGGAAGTAAAGAACCAGAACCAGGATAACACATATAATGAAGATAAAATATTCCTAAATCATTTAGAGATTTTGAAACGATATCTAATATGTTTTTTTGATGAATTGGAGTAATCCAAGAGAAAGTACCATGATTTACTATAAAATCAAATTTTTTATCATTTATTGCTAAAAATGTAGCAAAATCAGAATGTATAAATTCTATATTTTTAAGTCCTATTAAATTTGCATATTTCTTTGCTTTATCTATATGTTCTTTATTAAAATCAATCCCTACAAAATATCCATTTGGATTATTTATAGCACAAACAATTAAGTTTATTCCTGTTGCACATGCTAACTCTAAATAAGAGAAGTTTTTTTCAATATTTGGTGTTTTAAAACCCAAAAAATTTACTACACTTTTTAACCAAAGTGGTTGCATCTCTTTATAAAAGAAAACTGGATAAGATGTATCTATCACATATCCACTATCTCTTTTTTTCATACTTATCCTTAATTTTTTATTTATCAAATGAAATTAGATTCTAAAAATCTAATTTCATTCCTACATTATACCTTCTTCCATCAAGTGTTTTACCATAGTCTGAATTTGTAATTTGTTTATCAAAAAGATTATCAATAGCACATATAAAGACATTGTAATTTTAGTAATTGTTACATGATAATTAAAAGTAAGATAAATATTAATAAAAAGATAATTAATAACATCTTAAAATAATAACAATTATTAGAAATTTTTTAATATTGTAAGACTTAAACGACCAAGTTTTTTGCCTTAGGTATTGAAGACTTTTAGTTTAGTATAAAATTAAAAAAATAACATTGTTATTTTCTTTCTTAACTATGAAAATATATTCTATACCCTTAAGTATGAGTTCCAAAGTACAAAAGGAAAGTATATTTTTTGTATCGAAATTTTAATCTCAAAATTAAATAAATACTTTGAAACCCATGCCTAAAAGTACAAAGAGAGCAAAACTCTCTTTATATTAAATATTTAAAACTCCATTTTCATAGAAAATGCAATATTTCTAGGAATACCAAGTTGATTAGTTGTAGCCCAATAATCTTCTCCAGTTATATTTGTTGCATTAACTATAAAAGTAGTTGGAAACTTATCTAATTTTGTTTTATATCTTAAACCTGCATCATAAATAGTATAACCATCAATTTTATTCTTATTTAAAGAATCTTGATATTTACCACCCGTATAGTATGCTCCACCAGTTAATGTTAAACCACTTAAAAATGGAAGATTATATTCTGCATAAAGTTTTGCCATTTTAGTAGCAACCCCAGTTGGTTTTTTACCTTTTAAATTTGGATTTGTAACTTTATCTACTTCTAAATCCATCAATGTTCCACCAGCCATAATTGTTAAATTATCTGTTATTTTTCCAGTTGCAGTTAATTCTAATCCTTGATGAATTTGTAGTCCATCTTGATTTCTAGTTATTTTACCATTCGATGTTGTTTCATCATAAGAATTTGCTTTTTCAATTCTAAATAAAGATGAATTTAAAAGTAAATTTTCTGAAATAGCATATTTTGCACCAACTTCATATTGTTTACTTACATATGGGTCTAATATTTCACCTGGGTTATTATATAAATTTGCATCGTCAGGTACAGTTCCTCCTCTTTCTAAACCTTCTATATAACTAGCATAAGTTGTTAAATCTTCAAAAGGTTTATAGATTAAAGATAAAGTTGGAGTTAATTCTGATTCGTCATATTTTGATGTTCGTGTACCTGAAGTATTAAAAACTTTATTTTTTACTGTTGTATAATTAAATCCAACTAAAGCACTCCAATTATCATTAAAAGTAATATCATCTCCAATAATAATATTTGTATTTGTTGTTTCATTTGCTTTATATTTAGAACCATAATCTGATGAAAAATTGGGTGAAGGTAAATTCATAAATTCATCAAGAGTTAATCCATTTGGAGTTATATAAGAGCTATCTTCTATCCAAGTATTTACATATTTTTCTTCTTTATATGTTTCTCCTGAAATACCAAAAGTTAATTTATGAGAAATAGTTCCTGTATCAAACTTACTATCTAAATAAGTATAAACACTATGCGAAATAGTATCATAAGGAGAAGTTTTACTTGGATCATACATTGTCCAACCATTTGGAGTATAAATAGGATAATTAATTATAAATTCTCTATTATCTTTTTTATACATATAAGCCGTTCTTAGTGTAAAAATATCATTTATATCCCAAGTTGAGTTTAATCCAACTCTGTCAGTTTTTGTTTGATTATAAGTATAATCTTGTGAATAAGTTTTTTTATTATCAAAGGCTTTTGGCCAACCAGAAATTCCTTGTGTATAAAATCTATTATCAGGTCTATCTATTCTATAAAATTTATGTGCTGCTTCTAATTGAAGTTGAAAATTATCTGTTATATTCCAATCTAATGCTCCACTTATTAATTTCTTTTCTACATTTTGATCATCTTTTGAAGTTTCACCATCTTGATAAGCGGCATTTAATCTATATGCAAATTTACCTTTTTCATCTATCTTATCACCTAAATCAATATGAGCATAGTATTGCTCTCCACCATAATTACCTAAAGTTAAATTTGTAAGTCTTTTATATGTTGGTCTTTTAAGTACATAATTTGTTATTCCGCCAACATTCCCAGCTCCATACATAAAGCCAGATAAACCATTCATAATTTCTAATCTTTCAATCTCTTCTGTACTTGTACCATAAGTATATGAAGACATTTTCATACCATCAACTGCACTTGTACTTGAACCAAATCCTCTTATTACAGCAACGGGATAAGTGAAAACTGTTGTAGGTGTTGATTCTTGAATAACTGGGTTCATCTTATAAAGTTGGTCAATATCTCCTGCGATTACATTTTCTATTAAATCGCTAGACATAACACTCATAGAGTAAGGTGTATCTTGAAGTGATTTTTCGCCCCAAAATCCTACTTGTTTTAGTTCTTTTGCTACATAACCATTTTCGCTACTTCCACTTTTATGTGAAGTTTCAGTTACTGAAATCTCATCTAATCTTGTAGTTTCATTAGCACTTAATAGGTTACCCCCCCCCGCAAGTCAATATTGTAGCAACAGACATAGCTAGTCTTATTTTCATCTTTCTTCCTTTATATAATTATAATAACTACTACTAGTATGTAATAGAAAGTAGTATTGTAATAAAAAAAAGTGGCTAAAAAATGTCCTAAAAGTTTTATTTTTGATTATTTTTATATTTTAATTCAATTTAGATAGAAATTTGTATTTTAACTTCTTGAATTTTGTAAGATATAGACAACTAAAGTTTTACTTTAGTTATCTAAAATTTTAGTTAAATTTTGAGTGTTTTAAAAGGTTTACATACCAATCTTCATTTATATCATCTTCTTCTAAATCCTTTAATACAATCTCCAATTCATTGTCAATCATATTTAATTCATCTATTTTATCATCTGGTATAAACAAAACTTCAGTACAATAGTCAAATAGCTGCTCTTCACAAACATCTATCGCTTCCATCCCCCAACCTTCTTCAAACTCATCGATTAAAAAAACCTTCTCTAATTCTTTCATATATTTAATTTTCCTTGATTATAGACTAGGTTTTATCATATTTTCTGGTTTAACATATGAGTCAAACTCTTGCTCACTTAAAATTCCAAGATTTACTGCTTCTTGTTTAAGTGTTGTACCATTTTTATGTGCTGTTTTTGCTATAAGTGCAGCTTTTTCATACCCAATGTATGGATTTAGTGCAGTTACAAGCATAAGAGAATCTTGTAAATATTTATTGATATTTGTTAAATTTGGTTCAATTCCAACTGCACAATTATCATTAAATGCAACCATAGTATCACTTAATAATCTAATTGATTGCAATAAATTTAAAGCAATTACTGGTTTAAATACATTTAATTCAAAATTTCCTTGACTTGCAGCTATACTTATAGTTGAATGATTTCCCATAACTTGCACAGCAACCATAGTCATAGCTTCACTTTGAGTTGGATTTACTTTTCCTGGCATTATAGAACTTCCTGGTTCATTTTCAGGAATATTTAGTTCTCCTATTCCGCATCTTGGACCAGAAGAAAGCCATCTAATATCATTTGCAAATTTCATCAAATTTGAAGCAAGAGCATTTAAAGCTCCACTTAAGAACACTTCTCCATCGTGAGCAGTTAAAGCATGAAATTTATTTGGATGAGATTTAAAAGAATATTTTGTTTTTGTTAAATCATTTAAAGCATCACAAACCATTGGTGAAAAATTTGGATGAGAATTAAGACCAGTTCCAACAGCAGTTCCTCCAATAGCAAGTTCAACTATATATTTCATAGCATCATCAACTTGTGCTAAAGCTTTATCTAACATATCTACATACCCAGATATTTCTTGTCCTAAAGTAAGTGGAGTTGCATCTTGTAAATGTGTTCTTCCTATTTTTACAATATTTTCAAATTCTTTAACTTTTTTTTCTAAAGTAGTTTTTAAAATATTTATTGCAGGAATAAGTCTTTTTTCTACATCAAGTACAAAAGCAACTCTCATAGCAGTTGGATAAGTATCATTTGAACTTTGTCCTTTATTTACATCATCATTTGGATGAACAATTTTTTTAATTCTAAAATCTTCACCTAAGATCTCACTAGCTCTTGAAGAAACAACTTCATTTACATTCATATTTGATTGTGTTCCAGAACCAGTTTGCCAAACAACTAGAGGAAATTCACCATCAAGTTTTTTTTCAATGATTTCATCGCAAGCTTGAGATATAGCTTTTGTTTTTACATCATCAAGTCTTTTTAATTTATTGTTTACAATTGCACAAGCTTTTTTCAAATATGCAAAACCTTCGATTACCTCTTTTGGCATCTTTTCATCACCAATTGGAAAGTTTTCTAAACTTCTTTCTGTTTGTGCTTGCCAATATCTATCTTTTGGCACTTTGATTTCACCCATCGTATCTTTTTCTATTCTGTAATCCATGTTATTCCTATTTATTCTAAGTTGTAATATACATTATCATTATTGTACATTTTTTCTTAAATCTTCATTAGATGAAATCTATTTTTTAATAAACTTCATATTCTTTTGAAACCAATCCACTATCTCTTATTTTCTTACAAATAGTGCTATCTTTTAGACCATCTATTTTTAAATCAATCACTACATTATTTGATACAGTTTTTACTTCCAAAGTAATACAAGCGTTTTTATCACTCATTTTTAATTTTTCAATATTCCAATTTGTACTACTTATATTCATAGTATCGTTTAGATCTTCAATTTTTTGATTTAATAAATAATAACTTTGAATAGAGTTTACAGCTGTATTTACATCTCTTTTAAGAGTAGAAACCAATGCACTATCTTTTGTATCCATAAGTTTTGGAGCAGCAAAAGATACAATTATCCCTAAGATAACTATAACAAAAATTATTTCTAGCAACGAAAATGCCTGTTTCATATAATTTCCTTGAATTAAAATGGCATTTTCATTTTAAATGATTATTTCTTAATAAAATATTAATTTTAAATATCAATTATTGGTATTTCTATATTTGTTTCTTTTTGAATATCTGCTATATTTTCAAACACTACTTCAATTGGAGCTTCACCACCAAAACTATCTTTATCAATAAACTTAGTTAAAGTCTTATGGAAATCTAGTTTAACAGTACCTATTGGTCCATTTCTTTGCTTTCCAATTATAATTTCAGCTTCTTCAACAGGTCGATTTTGGAATTTTGATTTATAATCTTCTCCTTTATCTTTAGCCTCTTTTTCTTTTCGTGCTTCATCTCTTTCTTTATAAACATCATCTCTATAAACAAACATAATAATATCAGCATCTTGCTCAATAGCACCAGATTCTCTTAAATCACTTAACATTGGTCGTTTATCTGGTCTACTTTCAAGTCCCCTATTTAATTGAGATAAAGCAACAATTGGTATTTTCAACTCTCTTGCTAACATCTTTAAACCTCTACTGATATCTGAAACTTCCTGATGTCTATCTTTATTTCCAAGTCCTTGCATAAGTTGTAAATAATCAATGATTACTAAACTTATATTATTGTCTTCATTTTGTGCTAATTTTCTAACTCTTGCTCGAAGTTGGTTTATATTTATGCTTCCACCATCATCAACAAAAAGCTTTTTTGAGTTTAAATCTTCAAATGCAGCACTTAAATTTGTCCATTGATTATCATCCATATCACCTTTTCTAAGATTTTGTAATGGAATAGAAGTTTTTGCTGATAACATTCTTAGCATCAGTTGTTCTGCTGGCATTTCAAGAGAGAAAAATATTACACCTTTTCCTTTTTCAACATTTTTTAGTGCCATATTAAGAACAAGTGCTGTTTTACCCATAGCAGGACGTGCAGCAATTATTACCAAATCCCCCTCATTAAAACCTGTTGTTTTTTTATCAAGTGAGTCAAAACCTGTTGTTTGTCCTATTAAATATTTATTTCCAAGTTTTTTCATCTTTTCAATATATGCCAAAGTATCATTTGTAACTGTTTGCATATCTTTTAGTTCACTTGTAGCACTATTTGTAGAAATTTTATATAATTCACTTTGAATAGTATCAAGTGCTTCATTTGCACTAACTTCTTCTTCAATAGCAACTTTTTTGATAGTTGTAGCTAAAGTTGCCAACTCTCTTTTTACAGCACTATCTTTTATCTCTTTTACATAAGCTTGAGTATTTGTAATAGGATTTGCAGATAAAATTTCAAGTAGAACTGAATCATCAACATCTTTAGAATTTACTTTATTTCTTATAAAATCTTCATCTATTGGCATACCATCATTATGAAGCTTTATCATAGCTTCAAAAATAGATTTATGCGCAGGAAGATAAAAATCTTTTGGTTTTAAAACACCTAGAATATCTTCAAGTTCTTCTGGATTAAAAAAGATTGAGCTTAAAACTGCTCTTTCAATATTTATACTATAAATACTATCCATTATGATTTTCTTTTTGCTTCGAATTCAACTTCTTCAATAAATTTATTTATTAGAGCATCTCCACTTAATTTTGCTATTATCTCACCTTTTTTCATCACTAAACCACTTCCTTTACCAAAAGCAATAGCAACATCAGCACTTTTAGCTTCACCAATAGCATTTACAACACATCCCATAACAGATACATCAAGTGGAGTTTTTATATGTGCAGTTCGTTTTTCAACTTCAGAAACAGCATTTACTAAATCAGCTTCTATTCTTCCACAAGTTGGGCAAGATATTATATTTAATCCCTCTTTTGAAATTCCAACATCTTTTAGTATTGCTCGTCCAACCTTTATCTCTTCTTCAAGTTCTCCTGTCATAGAAACTCTTAGAGTATCCCCTATTCCATCAAGTAGTAAACTTCCTAAAGCAATAGATGATTTTATCGTAGAGTGAAATTGTGTTCCAGCTTCTGTAACACCTAGATGAAAAGGGTAATTATTCATAGGTCTTAAAGTTCTATATGCCTCAACTGTTCTTTGAACATCAGAAGCCTTTAGTGAAATTTTTATATCTGTAAATCCTAAATCTTCAAGATATTTGATATTGTAATCAGCAGAAGCTACCATACCTTGCGGAGTTTGCCCATATTTTTGCTCAAACTGTTTTTCTAAACTTCCACTATTTACTCCAATTCTTATTGGAATATTTCGTTCTTGACAAGCCTTTACAACTTCTTGAACTCTTTTTTTATCTCCAATATTTCCTGGATTTATTCTAATACAATCTACAACTTCAGCAGCAATCAATGCCAATTTATAGTGAAAATGTATATCTGCAACTATTGGTAAACTTACTTGTTTTTTTATCTCTTTTAGTGCATTAGCATCTTCAATATGAGGAACTGCAACTCTTACAATATCTGCTCCTGCAAAATGTAATTTTGTAATTTGTTCAACAGTTGCTTTAACATCTGATGTTTTTGTAAATGTCATTGATTGTACACTTATTGGTGCATCACCACCAATTAGGACATTTCCTACTTTTATTTGTTTTGTTGGGTATCTTTTTATCATAAGTGGGATTTTATCTAAAATAAATTAAATAAAAGTGAAGTTTAATTTATTAATAAGATGTTATTCTATATGCTTATAAATGAAAGAAAAAAATTTATTATAAGTGAACAATATTGGAAAGAAAAAAGAACTTTTATTTAATTGGAATAGCATTCATTATATCAACTATATTTGCAATTTTTTTAACAAATATCTACATAAATAACAAACAAAAAGAACTTCTAAAATCAGTATATGACTCTCAACATAAAAATATTTTTGAAAAAACTCAAAATTTAATAAGTGATAAACAAAATACATCTCTAGCCATTGCCATAGCACTATCTAAAGATGAAAATCTATACAAAAATATAGAAAACAAAGAGTTTCATAAGTTAAATTACAAGGAGATTGCAAAATTAATAGAAATCAATTCTAAATATAAAAATATTTGGATTCAAATTTTTGATAAAGATAGAAATAGTATCTATAGATCGTGGACAAAAATAAAAGATGGAATTCAATTTAGAGGTGATTTACAAAAAATATCTGCTATAAAAAATATTTCAACTTCAATAAGTGCAGGATTATTTAATGTAGGAATAAAAGCACGAACTCCTATATTTGATCAAAATAACAATTTTTATGGAGCTTTAGAAGTTATTACACATTTTGATTCAATTTCAGACGATTTACAAAAAAATGGAGTTAATACTATAATTATCGGTGACAAAAAAATTAATAAAAATTTGAAATACCCTATATTATCAAATCTTTTTATTGATGATTATTATGTTGTAAATCCAAATATAAATAAAAATATATATGATTATATAATCAACAATGGAATTGAAAAATATATAAAAATAGATGATTATATTGTAGAAAATAATTATTTAATTTCAAAATATCCACTTTTTGATGAAGATAAGAAAGAGTTAGCTTACATACTAAATTTTATTGAACTAAGTAGCATTGATATAGAAAATATAAGATATATAAAAATACAAAGTATAATGGCTTCTATAATAGCACTTATTGTTATATTTACATTCATATTAGCCTATTACATTAAACAAATAAAATACCAAGACAAAAAAAATAAGATTTTGTTAGATTCTCAACCAAACATAATTATCATCACTGATGGTAAAAAAATAGTTGATGCAAACAATCAACTTTTTAAATTCTTTCCTTTAGTAAAAAATATAGAAGAATTTAGGAATAAATATGTATGTATTTGTAATTCTTTTGAGAATTTAGATAGTGAAGAGTACATAGTTCATAAGGATTATAATGGTAAAAATTGGGCAGAGTATTTATTTGAAAATCAAGATAAAAGTTTTAAAGTAGCTATAAAAGATTCTAATAATGAGCTAAGACATTTTAATGTAAAAACATCTCAAGTTAAGATAGACTTAACTATTGTAATTACTTTTATTGATATTACAAAAGAAATATTACAAAGAGAAAAAGAGATAAATGAACAAAAAGCTATATTTCAACAATCAAAAATAAATGCTGTAACAAATACATTGAATAATATTGCTCATCAATGGCGACAACCTTTAGGAATAATATCTACAATTGCTAGTGGAATTAAACTAAAAAACCATCTGAAATATCTAAGTAAAACCGAATTTGATGAATCTTGTGAAAAAATTATAGAAAATACACAAAAATTATCAAATACAATAGAAAATTTTACTGATTTTTTTACAAAAGATACTAAAACTTCTAATATATCAATTGTTGAATCAACAGAACAAATAATAGAGTTTTTATCTTCGGTTTTTGAAAAAAACTCTATTATTTGTAAATTCAATCACGATACAGACTTGATGATAACTTGTAACAATGGAAACTTTACAGAAGCAATTTTAAATATCCTTGATAATTCAATTTATGCTCTTATACAAAATAATAAAGAAGATAATAGATTTATTTTTATAAATTTAAAAAACAATAAACTATCTATAAAAGATAATGCTGGTGGAGTAGATGAAAGTATAATACAAAAAATCACTGTACCATATTTTACTACAAAACATCAATCATTTGGTACAGGATTAGGATTATATATAGTTCAAGAAGTATTTGTAAAAAATCTTAACTTCAAAATTGATTTAAAAAATGAGATATTTGATTACAATGGAGTAAAAAATATAGGATTAAACTTTATTATAGATTTTAGTTAAACTTCTCTTTTGATTTTTTTAGATAAAATATTCGCATTATTGATAAAAGGACTGTTCTATGCATGATATTGCAATTTTTGATTTAGTTATTATACTTTTTACTTTATTACTTGGTATCAAAGGACTTTTTAGAGGCTTCATAAAAGAGGTATTTGGAATATTAGGGCTTGTTGGGGCTGTTTTTGTAGGTTCAAGGATTTCAGGTGAAGTTGGTGGACTTGTAGCACCTATCTTAGCTTTAGAGAACCAAGCAACTATAAAGCTAATTGGATTCATAGTTGGTTTTGTAGCTATTTTTCTTATAGTTTATGCTGCTGGTATTGTTGTAAGTAAAATATTTAGTGCAAGTGGTTTAGGAATAATTGATAGAATTTTTGGACTTGTATTTGGAATGTTAAAAATATTTTTAGTTTTTTCAATCATAGCTTACGCACTATATCAAGTTAATTCATTTAAAAAATTGATTGAAGAAAAAACGAAAGATTCTATTATGATGCCATATTTACTAGATGTTGGTTCATATATCATCAAACTTGATACTTCTGCTTTAATAAATAGTGTTGATCAAACTATACAAAATGTTACTGATGGAGAAGTTGATATATCTACAACTCAAGAAGAAATAAAAGAGAGTATTGATTCAAATTTGAATGATATAAAAGATTCAACTCAAGAGATAATTCAAGATAATATCAAAGAAAATATAGATGATGCTAAAGAACAATTAAGAGATATAGCAAATCAAAATAAAGAAAATGAATAAAGGATTTTAAAATTGTTTGAAAATAGATTTATACAACAAAGAATAGAAAAAGCACAAAACTTAAAAGAAATAGGAGTAAATCCCTATGCAAATGATAGTCATAGAGATTGTACTATTTCTAAATATATAAATGTAAATAGTGATATATTTAAAACTGAATCAAAAAGAGATGAAAATAGAAACTATACAATTGCAGGTAGAATTAAATTTTTTAGACTTATGGGAAAAGCAAGTTTTCTAAAAATAGAAGATGAAAGTGGAATGCTTCAAGTTTATGTAGCAAGAGACAATCTTCAAGAGGGTTTTTATAATGATGTTTTTAAAAAATATATAGAAGTTGGTGATATCATTGAAGTTAGTGGATATCCATTTGTTACAGGGCAAGGAGAATTATCTCTTCATGTTCATGATTTAAAAATTCTTACAAAAGCTATTTCTCCTCTTCCTGAAAAATTTCATGGAATTCAAGATAAAGAGCTAAGATATAGACAAAGATATTTAGATTTAATTATGAATAGTGAAGTAAGAAAAACATTTCACATAAGAAGTAAAGTTATATCTTTAACTAGAAGATTTTTTGAAAACAAAGGCTTTTTAGAGGTTGAAACTCCTATGATGCACCCAATCGCAGGTGGAGCAAATGCTAAACCATTTGTTACTCATCACAATGCTTTGGGTATTGATAGATTTTTAAGAATAGCACCTGAGCTATACTTAAAAAGATTAATAGTTGGTGGATTTGAAGCAGTTTTTGAAATAAACAGAAATTTTAGAAATGAGGGAATGGATGCAACTCATAATCCAGAATTTACATCTATTGAATTTTATTGGGCTTATAAAACTTATAAAGATTTAATTGAATTGACAATTGAATATTTTGAATATTTATTTGAACATTTAAATCTTCCTACAACATTGCCTTATGGAGATTTAAAAATAGATTTTACAAAGTTTAGTGAAATTCCACTAATTAAATCTTTATATGAAATTGGTGATGTTCCAAAAGATATAGTTGAAGATAAAACAAAAATTTTAGAGTTTTTAAAATCAAATAAACTTGAAGCAAATGATAAATTAAATTTAGGGCAACTTCAAGGAGTTCTTTTTGATGAGTTTGTTGAAAGTAAACTTATAAATCCTACATTTATTACAGAATATCCAGTTGAGATTTCACCACTTGCAAGAAGAAGTGATGAAAAACCACATTTAACAGATAGATTTGAATTATTTATTGCAGGTCGTGAAATAGCAAATGCATTTAGTGAGTTAAATGACCCACTAGATCAACTTCAAAGATTTGAAGGTCAAATGGCTGCAAAAGATAGTGGAGATGATGAAGCACACGAAATGGATGAAGATTTTGTAAATGCACTATCTTATGGTATGGCTCCAACAGCTGGACAAGGAATAGGAATAGATAGACTTGTAATGATGCTTACAAATCAACACTCAATAAGAGATGTTTTATTATTCCCAGCTATGAAACCAATAAAACAAGAAATAGATCTTCTAGCAGATGAAGAGTAAAATTTAATTCAAGGATACGCTATGCAAATAAGTGGAGATGATTTTTTAAAAAAAGTTCAACTAAAACAAGAAAAAGATGAACTAGAGAAAAAATTAAATGAACTTGATGAAACGAGGATATCTATGGGTAATATAAATCTTACAAACAACCTGAACAATGCATATAAGGGTATGAATAACAATGATATAGATGAGATGGATAGATTACAAAGAAATATTGAATTTGATGAAAGCAATCATGAATTTGATAATATTATGTTAAATCAGCCATTAGGTAATCAAGAAGATAACAAGAAAAAATACTTAATATTAGGTATTGTACTTGTAGTATTATTTTTACTAACAATTATTATTATAAGACTTTTATCTGGTGATAGTAAAAAAGAAGATTCATTTACATCAAACAATACTGATTCTTCTCAAATGAAAACATTATCTGAAAATAGTAATAGTATAGAAGATAGATATCAAAGAATTCTTGATGATAGAGCAAAAAAAGATGGTGATAATATAAACGATACTAGCACTTCAACAGATAAATTAGATGCAATGAAAGAGCAAGAAAGTACAACAACTTCTTCTATACAAGCACCTTTAAATGAGATAAAACAAGAAGATGGAATATCAAATGAAGCTATCGAAGATACTATTAAAAAAATAGAAGAAAAAAAAGCTTCAACTCCAAAAACTGTAGAAACACCAAAGCAACCAACTGCTAAAACTACAAGTGAACCTAAAAAATCTATTAGAGATTTAGTTGAAGGGAAAGGTGGTTCAGAGGTATCTTCATCTGCAAGTGGTTTTTTTGTACAAATTGGAGCATTTTCAAAAAGACCAAATGATAGTTATCTGCAAAGTATTTCTAAAAATGGTTTTTCATACAAGATTATTCAAGATACTGTAAATGGAAAAACTTTCAATAAAGTGTTAATAGGTCCTTATAACTCAAGAACAGCAGCACAAAATGAAGTTTCATCTATAAAAAGTAGATTGAATATACAAAATACTTTTATAGTAAATCAGTAAGAATAGTTTTATGAATTTTTATAATAAAACACTATTTTTAGACCAATTTACTCCTGTATCAATATATGAAAAAGTAAAAAATATCTATAAAGATGAAATTACTTTTTTATTTGAAAGTACTATAAGCTCTTCAAATAATGGTAATTTTTCTTATATTATCATCGGAGCAAGAGAGCGAATTTGGTACAAGGATAATACTTGCTATTTTCTAAATGAAAATGGACAAACAAATATTGTAGAGAGTAATCCTTTAAAATTTTTACAAAAATATTATAAAAATTTTGATAAAGAGATTTACAAAAATAAATCAAATGAATTAGGAATTGGTCTAATAGATGGATTTATAGGGAATGTTGGTTATGACATAAGTAAAGAGTTTGAACCAAAGCTAAAAGTTTCTATGCAAAATTTAAAAGATGAGTTTAATATTCCTGATTTGGATTTAATTCGTCCAAATATAATCCTAGCCTATTCACATAAAACTTCAAAATTAGTTATTTTAACTTCTGTTGAAAAATATAAAAATTACATAGAAAAAATAGAAAATGAACTTTTAAAACCATACTCTTATACTTCAGTAAAAAAAGCACAAATTTTAGATGAAGGTAAATTTAACTACTCAAAAGAGCAGTTTTTTTCTATGGTTGAAAAATCAAAAGAGATGATAAAAAGTGGTGATGTTTTTCAAATATTGATGTCAAATAGATTTATTCAAGGTGCTATTGTTGATCATTTTAGTTTTTACAGAGCATTAAGAAGTAAAAATCCTAGTCCATATTTGTATTTTCTTGAGTTTGAAGATTTTTCTATTGCAGGAAGTTCTCCGGAATCAATGGTTAGATTAAATGATGGTCAAATACTTTTAAGTCCAATTGCAGGAACTAGAAAAAGAGGTTCAACACCACAAAAAGATTTAGCTATGGAAGATGAACTAATCAATGATAAAAAAGAGCGTGCAGAACACTTGATGCTTGTTGATTTAGGAAGAAATGATGTAGGAAGAGTAGCTCGTGCTGGAAGTGTAAAAGTAACAGATTTGATGAGAATTGAGAGATACTCTCATGTTATGCATATAGTTTCAGATGTAGAAGCAATACTTGATGAAAAGTATGATATGTTTGATTTATTTATGGCAACTTTCACAGCTGGAACTATGACTGGAGCTCCTAAAATAAGAGCAATGGAATTAATAGCATACTTTGAAGGAATAAAAAGAAGTTTTTATTCTGGAAGTGTAGCTTACTTTGGATTTGATGGAAATATGGATAGTGCTATAACTATTAGAACAACAATGCTTACAAAAGATAAAGTAATTTTTCAAGCAGGAGCTGGTGTTGTTGCAGATTCAAAGAATGAAGATGAATACTTAGAAGTTCACAATAAACTTGCAGCAAATATTGCAACATTAAAAGATTTATCATAAAGGAAAATTATGCTTTTAGGTGTAAACATAGACCATATTGCAGTTTTGAGAGAAGCTAGAAAGATAAATGACCCAAATCCACTTGATGCTTTGAGTATTTGCAAGTTAAATGGTGCTGACCAAATAACTATACATTTAAGAGAAGATAGAAGACATATTCATGACAATGATGCAAAAGCTATAATTGAACAATCAAATCTTCCAGTAAATTTGGAATGCTCTATAAATGAAGATATAATAGATATAGTTTGTAAACTTAAACCTTATAGAGCAACTTTAGTCCCTGAAAATAGAGATGAAGTTACAACTGAAGGTGGGCTTGATTTAGAAAAGAATTTTGATAAAATAAATGCAACAATAGAAAAGTTAAAACAACACGAGATTGAAGTATCTTTGTTTATAGACCCAACTATAAAATCAATTGAGTTATCAAATATGCTAGAAGCTGATTTTGTAGAACTTCATACTGGAAGTTTTGCAAATATTTATGCTATGCTTTATACAAACATAAAATCAACTCATCATAGTATAAAAGAGTTGGAATTAAGTAAAGAAGAGTTAAAAAACAGACTTGATAAAAGTTTAGAAGATTTAAAAAGTGCTTCAAATTTTGCTTCAAATCTAGGATTAAAAGTTGCAGCTGGACATGGATTAAATTATCAAAATGTTAGTTTAATTTGCCAAATTCCAGAAATTATAGAGTTAAATATAGGACAAAGTATCATAGCTAAATCAGTTTTTACAGGTTTGGCAAGTGCTATAAAAGATATGAAAGAGATTATTTCAAAGTGAATTTACCAAAAATTGCTATAAGCATCGGTGATTTAAATGGTATTGGTATAGAAATAGCTCTAAAATCACACAGTGAAATATCTCCTATTTGTAAACCAATATATTGTATAAATAAAAATATGCTTCTTCAAGCTTCAAAACTATTAAATATTGAAATTCCAGAAAATTTTGAACTTTTTGAGACAAAAGGTGAATTTGATATAAAAGCTGGAATTGTTTCAAAAAAATCTGGTAAATACTCTTATAATTCATTTATGGATGCTATAAAATTAGCAAGTAAAAAAGAGGTAGATGCTATTTGTACCCTTCCAATAAATAAAGAGTCTTGGAACAAAGCAGATATAAGATACAAAGGTCATACAGAAGTTTTAAGAGATTATTTTGGAAAACATGCAATTATGATGTTAGGATGTGAAAAAATGTTTGTTGCACTTTTTACAGAACATATCCCTTTAAAAAAAGTATCAAAAAAAATAGAATCTGAAGATTTAACAAAATTTTTAGTAGATTTTTACAAAAATGTAAAAAGTGATAATATTGCCGTTTTAGGATTGAACCCTCATGCTGGAGATAATGGTGTTTTAGGGGATGAAGAAGTAGAAATTTTTAAAGCTATAAAAAAAGCAAATAAATATTGTGATAAAAATATATTTAAAGGTCCTTTAGTACCTGATATAGCTTTTTCTCCAATGTCAAGAAAAAACTTTAAATATTTTGTTGCGATGTATCACGACCAAGGATTAGCTCCACTAAAAGCTTTGTACTTTGATGAAAGTATCAATGTAAGTTTGAATTTACCAATTATAAGAACAAGTGTTGATCATGGAACAGCCTTTAATATAGCTTATAAAAATGAGAAAATAAATACTCAAAGCTACATAAATGCAGTAAAAGAGGCTATAAATTTAAGCAAAAGATGAAGCTTTTAGAAGAAAATTATGAAATAAACTTCTCAAAAATAAACTTTTTAGAAAGAAAAGAGAAGATAACAAAAAACAAAACTATAATTTGTGGAGCTTGGAAAACTGGGAAAAGCTATCTAATTTATGATTTTTTATCAAACTTCAAAACAGATGAATATCTTTATATTGACTTTAATGATTTAAAAAATAGCTATATAAAAAATGAACTACAATTTTTACAAGAATTTATAGATAAAAATAGTATCAAAGTTTTAGTTTTAGAAAATATCGATGATATTTTTAGCTTACCAAATTGTGAGAACATTATCATATCATCATCAAAAAATATTAAAATAGAAGGCTTTTCAAAGATAAATTTGTTTGCTTTAGATTTTGAAGAGTATTTACTTTTTGACAATAAACACCAAAATATAACACAAAGTTTTAATAGCTTTTTAAAATATGGAAATTTTGCAGAACTGATAAATATAGATGAACAAAAAAGAAATCAACGACTTCAAGAGATAATAAAATTAGGAGTAAAAGATAGTGTAGATTATGAAATATTTAAAATTCTAATAGAGAATATAGATGAGAAAAAATCAATATTTCAACTTTTCAACTCTTTAAAAACAAAAATAAGAGTTTCAAAAGATAGATTTTATGAGGTATGTAAAGAGTTTGAAGATAAAAGAACAATATTTTTTATACCAAAGTACAATCAGGATAAATCACTAAAAAAAATATACTCTTACAATCATGCTTTTTTCAGTGCAATAAGCTTTACAAAAAAATTTAAAAATGAGTTTACAAATATGGTCTTTTTAGAACTCTTAAAAGAGCAAGATATTTACTATTTGGATAATGTAGATTTTTATATAAAATCACAAAATCTCTTTGTTATAGCTATACCATTTTTCAACTCAAATCTAAATGCAAATTTACTAAAAAAAGTTATAAAAATTGCAATAGAACTACAAGTTAAAAAAATAGAAATAGTAACCATTTCAAACCAAGAAAATATCAAAAATAGTGATATAAAAATAGATATTATTCCATTTTATGAGTGGGCTTTAGGGTAAAATTAAGATAGATTTTAAAATATTTTGATAATATTTCAGCTTAAAGCAACTCTTTGGTCAAGGGTTGCTTTTTTTATGCTAAAAATTATCTTTTTAAGTTGATAAGAGTACTTAATAACTCATCTGAGGTTGTAATAGACTTTGCATTTGCTTCAAAAGCTCTTTGAAATACCATTAGGTTTACTAAGCTTTCACTTAAATCTGCTTTACTTAACTCTAAAGCTTGTCCTTTTACTCCATCAGTATTATTGTTATTTATACTATATACTGCTGTTCCAGACTCTTTAGTTTGTTTAAAATTATTCTCTCCAACTGCTTCAAGTCCACGATTGTTTGTAAATCTTGCAATTGCCAATTGTCCAACTGCGATTTCTACTCCATTATCATTGATAGTAACTAAGCCTGTTGAATCTACTCTAAATGCACCAAATTTACTATCTGAAATATTTAGTTTATCAAGTCTTAGTTGTAAACTATCGTGCGAAGATATTTGATCAACTCTAGTTGTAATTTCTATAAATTCAGCCCCTGCTCCTTTTCTTCCTGAATAATCAGGATTTGTCTCTATTAAATCTGCATTTAATTTCCATTGTGGATAATCAACCAAAGTTGCACTCGGACTTACAGTGCTTGGATTAACAGCTTGTGAGAAACCAGTAGGTGAAGCTTTTTCAACAATTTGCATACCAGAAGCAGTTTGAGTTATAGTATATCTATCTGTTACTCTTGAACCATATTTACCAAGCTCAGCCATAACTTTTGAATAAACATTTGCAACTGTATCAGAGTCAGATGTTTCAACTTCAATAGATGGAACTCCAGCTAGATTTAAAGTAAATACAGATTTAGATCTAGCTGGGTCTAAATCAAAATCAACATCTATTTGTGAAGGAGTACCAGCATTAAATGCTATATCAGGTGTAGCTGTTCCACTTCCAGAAAGTCCTAAATCACTAGGAATTGATGGATTTCCTAAGCTTCTTTGAACAAATCGTATACTATCAGTTCCAGATGAAGTTGCTGTAACTAAATTTGCTAAATCAGAGTCATTATTTATCTGTGCTAATAAAGAATCTCTTATCTCTGATACAGTAGATGTCGCAGTAGCATTATAGTTAAATGTTTTTCCAGCAACTGTAAGTGTATTTACACCTGGAGTAACAGGAGTAAATGTCAAAGTACTAGTCTCAAGTTGAGTAGCCGTTCCAGCTATATGACCAGTAGTTGTGGGATTAATTGGTGTACCTTGATTTGTTACTACTAAATTTGCTTCTAAACTATCTGTTGAAGTCAATGTAAACGTGCCATTTGTCAATGGACTAACTTCTATTGTATGTCCAGGATTTGAAGAATTATAAGCAGTTATTGCTGCATTTATTTGATCATATATAGTTTGTTTTGCTGTATTATCTAATATATTTCCAACTGTAATAGGTGATACTGAAATTGTTTGACCATTTACTTTAATATTGTAACTATATTCAGCATTATCAACCAAAGCATTTAAATTCACTGTTGGTAAAATATTTAATTTTGGTTCAAACTCTAAATCATAATTCGATTTAGTAGTTTCAAGTACTAAATACCCATTCTGATTTTTAGCAACTATATAATCACCTATTTGATTTCCAGTTGTAGTTGTAAGATTGTTTATAGAATCTACTATTTCATCAATTGTTGCACCTGCTGGAATTGTAATAGGAACTGCATTTGGAGGTGTTCCTCCATCATTTGGTACAGGTATAACCATCTCTAAATCTTTATCATATACATCTATGCTAAAAGTATAACTTCTATCTAAAGTTGGCATACCAGCACTTCCATATAAATCCTGTGTTGTATATACACTTTGTTGATTTCCACTAACCAATCGTGAAAGAGCATCTCTTGCATTTTCAAGAGCTGCTTTTCCTGATCCTTCAATAGCCAATGCTGTAGATTGATATGAACCTTTTACAGTTGTTTTGCTTCCTCCTAATATCTCACTAACAGAAGTTATTTTAAACTCTTTTCCAGGAATTAAAGATTCAACTTGGATAACACCTTGAAGCATATCTGATATTTTTGTAGACTCTTCATATGTTCCATTAGGATATAAAACATCAGCTTTTGGATTAGAAGTATTTACAGACATATATGCAACTAATCCACCTTCTCCTGAATTTGATATTTTATCTGCTAAAGCTTTATATGTTTCTATTTTACCTGATGCTTTATCATAGGCTGCAATTGCTATTTGTGCATCTATATCTGATAAAGATAAAATAGAACTTGGTTCTTGTAATCCATGTAAACTTCTCTCACTTCCACTTAAAGAGTCCCAAATTTTTTGTCTATAATCTTCTGTTGTTTTTGTTAATACAAAAGGTTGATTATATACTGTACCATTAATTGTCACTTCTATTTGATCTCCATCTTTACCTATAAGAGATACTGGTGGCAATCCTGTTTTAAAATTTATTTGAGATATTTGTGAAGTTGAATTTTTAGATATAGCATTTGGGTCTTCTTGATATTTTTGAAGCCATTTATCATAACTTTCTTGTGCTAAAGCTATATCTTTCAATTTTGATGATTGTGTTTTTTGACCAGCACCACTAAATACTGCAACAGCATCTGATTTTGATGTTTCATTAAAGTTTGTAGTTTTTCCAGCTATTGTTTCTATATAATCTTTGTGTCTTATTATAGCATCTCCAACATTTTTAACATAATCAGATGTAAATCTTGATATATTGTGATTTGTACTTTTTACATCATTTTTTGGATCAATAGCATTCATTATCCAACCTTGAACTTCATCTCCTCCAGCTGTTTGTAAAGTACCACTTTCTCCCATTCTAAAATTTCCAGCTCTTGTATAAAAAGTTTCGGCTGTTCCTAGAGTATTTTTATTTATGACTTTAAAAAATCCATCACCTAAAAGTGCCATATCATAAGAAACTCCAGTTTGTTTGAAACTTCCAGTTTCAAAAATCTTTTCTGCATCTTGTACAAATGATCCTTTACCAATACTATTTTGGTAAACTTGATCTGCAAAAGAAACTCTTCCTGATTTATATCCAACTGTATTAACATTAGCTATATTATTTGATTCATTGTCTAAAGCTGTTTGATGTGAAGCTAATCCTGATATTCCAGTCCATAATGCACCTATCATAATTTATCCTTTATTTTTTAGATATTTATAATAATTGCAAAATTTATTGGGCTATAAAGCAAATATAGTTTTACTAATAAGCAAATTTATTTTATTAGTATACTTATAAAAATAGGGTGTAAAATGGAAGTTTATGAGAAACTAAACTATATTTTAAAAGAACAAAAGATAAGTAAAAGAAATTTTTCAAATAAATTAAGAGATTTAGAGCCAAAATTAAAAACAACTGGTAATATACCATCTGAAAATACTATTTATAGTTATTTATCAGGAAGGATAACTATTCCAATAGAATTAATACCATATATTGCAGATGTTTTAAATATAACAGAACAAGAACTTTTTGATACCTCAAATTATTCAAAAAAAAGATATATCAATTATTTTGTAAAAAATATTCAAAAAGTCGATAAAGTTGATTTTGAATATTTTAAGAATTTAATTGATAATAAAATAAATAATAATTTAAAAGAAGATTCTAATGTAGATTTTTATAAGTTAAAAGAACTTTTAAAATATGCTCCAACTAGTTTTATAAATAAGCTAATTGATAGATTAGAAGAATTTAAAACATTGGATAATATAGATTTTAAATAAAAACTACTTACTATTTTTAAATTTCTCATATTGATACAAAATTCCATCATCAAAAGCCACCCATTTTGAAGCAGGTAGCTTTGCTTTTTTTAAAACACTGTTTGTCCAAGTATTACAAGTATGAAATATGCTATAACTTCCACTAGCTTCATAAAAAGAGTCATTTTCTCCATATTGTGCAGTTGTTTTTATATTTATTGGTTTATCATTTTCATATTTTAAAGACTCTTTTATGCTTTGTACTATTGACAAATATTGCTCTTTGGAAATATTTATAGAGTAAGTTAAATCATCTTCAAAAATCTCTTTATAAAATGTGATATGAAAAGCTGCATTTCCAAGTCCTGTTCCAGCTATAAGTGCTGTTGAAACTTTTAGTTCAGCCCAAGTTGGAGTATCCAAATAAAACCCTTTATCTCCCCATCCAATCGAGATATATTCAAAATCATCACTTTTACTTTTTGTATCTTCAAAAGGAAAATATTCACTCCAAATAAAAATATCATTTTGTAAAGGAAGTACAATATCTGTATGAACACCATTTGATTTTATAAAAATTTTATAATCACTACCACCTAATTCATAATTTTGACTAATTCTTGACAATATAAACTCACTTGAAATATATAAAATCACAAATAAAAATATAAATATCAAACTAAAAAATATTGTTTTTAAAAGATTTTTCAAGATAATCTCACTTTCTAATAATTGTTTACTTAATTTTTATATTTTATTTATAAAAGTATGGTTAAAATGACAAAATACAAGCTAAATCAGTAATTTTTATTAATTTGAGGGGAAAATGAAAAGACTTTTTATCGTAAGACATACTACAAAAAATCGTGAAAATCTGAACGAATATGATTATGATATAGAACTAACCCAAGAAGGGAAACAAAAAGCTCAAGATATGGCAAGAGAGTTAGCTTTGTCAAATCACAATATTGATTTAATCGTAGCAAGTCCAGCTATACGTACAAGACAAACTGCTGAAATTTTTGCACAAGAGTTGTCTTATGATAAAACGATTATGCTAAATGAAGTTTTATATATGGCATTTGTAAATGAACTAATCGAAACTATCACTTACACTTATGACACTGTTGATACTATGCTCTTAGTTGGTCATAATCCATCTTTAACAGCTTTAGCTTTAACTTTAGTTGGATTTAAAGAGAAGTTTGAAGAAGGTGCTATTATGCAAATAGATTTTAATTGCAATAGTTGGATAGATATAGATAAAACAAATGCAAATTTAGTAAGCTATAAAAAATAGCTTACTTTATATTCTTATCCATCAATGCAATTGTTGCCAAATTTGTAAGTTCCATCAAAGTTTTTGTATCGAGTTGTCTATCACCAATTACAAAAGAGAAGATTTCTACAAAGTTATCTTTACCCCAGTTTCTAAGTTCTTTGACATTTAAAAACTCATTTGTTGTCAAAACTTCACCTTTTTTATTTTTAATAGTTATTTTTGCACTATCACTATTTTCAAAATTGCCTTTTATACCATCATTATTTTTGATTTGATAACTTACAACCGCATCAAAAATCTTACCAGTTACTAAGCTTCCATCATCAACAACTTTTTTTGGGAAACCACTATCGTTTAAAAATTTATCCCATTTATCTGCAAATAGAGTTGTTGAAGTCAAAAGTAAAATAAAAATTACAAATTTTTTCATATCATTTTCCTAAACAAAATTCACCAAACATTACATCTAGCATCTCATCATTTTCATAAGGTCTTGTAATGTTTGATATTTCATACAATGCTTCTGTTATAAAATGTGCAAAAAACTCTAATTCTCCACTATGCAGTGGATTTTTAGATAAGTTTATATTTTCTAAACAGTTTTCAACACTTTTTATTTGTCTTTTTGAAACTAAAGTTAATTCATCTTCTTGTGTATTTTCATCTAATATTTTTTCAACTTTTTTAATAAGTAAATTTATATTGTCTTTTGTTGAAATCTCTATAAAATCAATAATTTTACTTTTATCAAAAGAGTTTTCTAAATCAGATTTATTTAAAACTTTTATAATATTTTTATCACTATTATCTTTTAAAAGATTTAAAATTTTTTCATCTTCATCATCACAAATTTTACTATTATCAAATAAAGCAACCACAATATCAGCTTCATTTATAGCTTGAATAGATTTTTCAATACCAATTTGCTCTATTATATCACTTGTATTTTCTCTAATACCAGCGGTATCAACTATTTTTATAATATGAGTTCCCATTTTGACACTCTCTTCAATAGTATCTCTTGTAGTTCCTGCAATATCACTAATAATTGCTCTATCGTAGTTTAAAAGTTTATTTAAAAGGCTTGATTTTCCAACATTTGGTTTTCCAATAATTGCAACTTTAAAGCCACTTAACATACCTTCTCTTCTACGACTAGCATCTAAAGTGTTTGATAATTTTATTGTGATATTTTCAATCTTTTGATTTATTTTTTCAAATATATCTGTTGGTAAATCTTCTTCAGCATAATCAATACTAACTTCAGTATAAGCTAACATAAAAAGTAAATCTTCTCTTATATCTTCGACAAAATCTTTTAACTCACCTTTTAGTTGTCTAGCCAACAACTTTACAGCATCACTACTTTTTGCCTCTATTATTTTTGATATTGCTTCTGCTTTACTCAAATCAATTTTATTATTTAAAAAAGCTCTTTTTGAAAACTCCCCAGCATTTGCCATTCTAGCACCAAAATCTAAGACAGTATCAACTACTAAATTTGCAATAGCAATCCCACCATGACACTGAAACTCAACAATATCTTCTCCAGTAAAAGAAAAAGGAGCTTTAAAATATATAATCAAAGCTTCATCTATTAGTTCATCATTAGTATTATGTAGATATGAAAGTGTTGCTAAACGAGGCTTTAAAATATCTTTCTTCGATATTTTTAAAGCTATTTCAAGAGCTTTTTCTCCTGAAACTCGCACTATTGAGATAGAGCCTATTCCAGAAGCAGTAGCAATAGCTACAATAGTGTCATCTAAAGTATATTCACTCATCTTTTTGCTTGTACTCATTTACAAGTACATATTTTTCACCTTTTATATTTGTTTTAACCGCAACATATTTATTAGGGAATTCTTCTCTTAATCTTTTTAGTGCAATATGAACTAAAATACCATCTAAAGGTTTTGTTTTAAAACTACCTTTCTCTTTTATCAATTCAATTACAGGATCAAGATATGCACATATAGCTTCTTCTTGATTTCTCAAAAACTCTGCAACTTCAAGTCTTAACATAAGACCATATTTATCATTTATCCAATTAAATAAAATATATGATAGAGCTTTATATCTATAACCTTCTTTTCCTATAAGTAAAGCTGAATCTTCACCTAAAAACTCTATATACAAAGTTTCATTATCATAAAAAGAGACTCTTATATCATCTAATTTAAAACAAGTTGTATCAAATAAAAGATTTAAACCATCTTTTACCTCTTTTAAAATATCTTCTTTAGACTTTTTTATAATAATTTTTGAAATCTCATTTTCTGAATTATCTCCATAAAAATTATCAAAAATCTTCTCTTTTGATTCAACTTTTGGAACTTTTGTAACAATTTCCAAATCTTTTTCAACTATTGGTTCTTCATATATATGTTGATTTGAACTCTCTATTCTTGAACTTACATCTTCTATTTTTACATTTTTATTTTTATAAGATTTTGTAACTAAACTATCTTGTTCTTTTTGAGTTTTACAATAAGCACAAATAATTGCTTTTTTCTTTCCAAACCCTAAAAATCCACTACTTGGTTGTTGAATTACTTCGATTACAAGTTCTGTAATCGAGCAATTAAACTCCAAAGTCGCTAGTTCATAAACCTTTTCTAAACTTTCAGCTTCAAATTTCTTCATCAATTTTTCCTACTTAATTAGCTTTTGCGACTCTTTTTTTCTCAAATATTCTATTCATAGTATATTGTTGAGCAATAGTAAATAAGTTATTTACAAACCAATATAAAGTTAATCCTGCTGGGAACCATATAAAGAAGAATGTGAATATGATTGGTAGCATTTGGAATATTTTCTTTTGTAATTCATCTTGTACTGCTGTTGGTGTAATTTTTTGTTGAATATACATTGTAATACCCATCAAAATTGGTAATACAAAATATGGATCCATCTCTGCTAAATCTTGTATCCATAAAATCCACTCTGCACCTTTTAACTCAATAGCATTAATTAAAACTCTATATATTGCAAAGAACACTGGAATTTGTAAAAGCAATGGCAAACAACCACCCATTGGATTTGCACCATGTTTTTTATAAAGTTCCATCATATGCATAGACTGTTTTTGTTTGTCATCTTTATATTTAGCTTGAATCTCTTTCATTTTTGGTGCTAATTCTTTAAGTTTTTGCATAGACACCATACCTTTATAAGATAAAGGATATAAAACAAGTTTTATCAAAATAGTCAAAATAACAATAGTCCAACCCCAGTTCCCTACATAACTTTGAATAAATTGAAGAAGAGTAAACATAGGTTTTGCAATAAATGTAAACCAACCATAATCAATTACATCTATCAACTCTTTGTTTAAAGCTTCTAAATCTTTATAATTTTTTGGTCCCATAAATCCACTAAAACTAATCGCACTATTTCCGTGAATAAATGCTTGTGGATTATTGTTCTCATCAGGCATAAGAGTAATAGCTAAAGATTTTTGAAAATTATAAACAACAGTTGCATAATATCTATCAAAATTTGATATAAATTTAAGTCCTATTAAATCTTTATTATTTTTTAAATCACTATCTTCTATAACTTCTAGACTATCATCATTTAATTTTGCCATAAAGCCATGAACTGCATACATATCTGCAATTACATCTGGTCTAAATCCATTTGTGATAAAAAATTGTTCATTATTTGTAGAAGTAACTTCTAAATCATAATGTCCATCTGGATAGAAAATAAATTTTTTAGTTAAAACTGTACCACTTAGATTTTGTGTTAAAGTTAATTCTTGTTGTTGTGTTGTTGCATCAACATTTGATGAAGTTGCTACCATATCAACTTTAAAAGCTTCGTTATTAATATTTCTATTGCTAAATCTAACTTCTAATGGTTTTAATTGATTAGATTTAAATAATTTAATCTGATTTGAATTCTCATCTTTATATTGATGTTCCATTAAAGTTACTTGTGCAACTCTTCCTAAATTATCTATTTCAATAATATTTTTTGCTGTTTTTATTGTAGTAATGATATTTTGACTAGCTTTATCATCAACTATTGGTGCATCTGCACTATTTACTTGAGTAGTAGTGTTTGTACTAACTACTTCTGGTGCTTGATTTTGTTGTTGCTCTTGCTCAATTTTAGATTGAGCCATTCTCTCTTCTTTTTGTGGCTTTAAAACCAAAAACTCATACGCTATAAAAAATACAAAAACCAATACTGTCATTAGTATAAGTCGCTTTTGCATACCATTACTTTGATTCAAATTACTCATTCTATTTCTTCCACTCCCTGTTTTTTACTACTAAATACTTTCCATTTTTTAATGGAACATACCAATATATTATTCTTATTTTTTTATAATTGATATTTTGATTAAATCTCAACTTATTTATAACTGGATAATCAAATCCACCATCAAAAAGTTGATTGCACTTTAAAATGCGTACTATTGTAAAATAAAATGCCTTAAAAAACCCATTATTATCTAGTTGCCATAGTGCATATTGTGAACAAGTTGGATAATATCTACACGAGCCAAAAGAAATTACTGATAAATATTTTTGATAAAACCTTATTAAATATTTAAAAAAGGCTCTCATTTAAGGAGTTCTAATCTTTTTATAGCAAAATCAAAATCTTTTTTTAGTTCTATAAAATTTCTATCTTTGATTGATGATTTTGCAACAAAGATATAATTACCATTTTTTATTTTATTGTCATAAGTTAAAAGTACAGCTCTCATTCTTCTTCTTGCAAGATTCCGTGCAACGGCATTTCCTACTTTTTTAGAAGCAACAAAAGCTATTTTTGTTGTAGTTTGTAAATTAAAAAAAGCGACAAAGCTTGGCGTATGCCAAGTTTTGCCGCTTTTGTATAGTTTTGAAAAATCTCTTTGAGTATTTAATCTATACTCTTTGCTTAAACAGCTAATCTTTTTCTACCTTTAGCTCTTCTAGCATTAATTACTCTTCTACCATTTTTTGTAGCCATTCTTACTCTGAACCCGTGAGTTCTTTTTCTAGGAGTATTATGGGGTTGATATGTTCTTTTCATCTTAGTTTTTCCTCAAAATTGCGAAATAAGTTGTGGATTATAGGTAAAATTTACTTAAATTATCTTTAGTTTCAAGATATTTTTACAACAACTTCATCATCTTTTATATCAAATTCCACTTTACTTCCTTCAAAAATCTTATCTTCTAAGATTAAATCAGCAAGTTTATCTTCAACTATTTCATAAATAGCTCGTTTTAATGGTCTTGCTCCATAAACTGGGTCAAAGCCTATTTTAGCAATATATTCTTTTGCTTTTGATGTTAAAGATATAGTTATATCTTTCTCTTTTACTTTCTCTTTTATATTGTTAAATAATATATCTACAATATTTGTAATAGCACTTAAATTTAATTGTTCAAATATCACAATATCATCAAGCCTATTTAAAAACTCAGGTCTAAAATGAGATTTCAATTCATCTAAAACTGCTTTTTTTCTTTGTTCTTTATCGTTAATTTCGATTATTCTTGCACTTCCTATATTTGAAGTTAAAATAATAATTGTATTTTTAAAATCAACTGTAACACCTTTATTGTCAGTTAATCTTCCATCATCTAAAACTTGAAGTAAAATATTAAATACATCTGGATGTGCTTTTTCTACCTCATCAAATAAAATAACACTATAAGGTTTTCTTCGTACTGCTTCAGTTAATTGTCCACCTTCTTCATATCCAACATAACCTGGAGCTGCTCCAACAAGTCTTGAAACAGCATGTTTCTCCATATATTCACTCATATCAAATCTTATAAGAGATTTTGGATCATCAAACAAGAATTTTGCTAAAGTTTTTGCACTTTCAGTTTTTCCAACTCCAGTTGGTCCTAAAAATAAAAAGCTTCCTATTGGTCTTGAAGTTTCACTAAGTCCTGCTTTATTTCTTTTAATTGCTCTGCTAATTGCTTTTATAGCTTCATCTTGTCCAATAACATCTTGTTTTAAAACTTCTTCAACTTTTAAAACTTTTTGTTTTTCACTATCCATCATTTTATTAACTGGAATTCCTGTCCATCTTGAAACTATACTTGCTATTGATTCTTCATCAACACTATTTCGCAACAATGTTCCCTCTTTTTGCATTCTATCCCATTTTTCAGAGTTTTCTTTGATTTTTGTTTCAAGTGCTGGGATTTCTCCGTACTCTATTTTTGCTGCTTCTTCAAATTTTGATTCTCGTTTTGCAATATTTGCTTTTGTTTTTAACTCTTCAATTTTTGCTTTTAGCTCACTTGTAGCATTAAATGTTTGTTTTTCATTTTCAAATCTAGCCTCAAGATTTTGTTTCTCTTCATTTTTATTTGCTAACTCTTTTTCTATTTCAACAAGTCTTTCTTCATTTTTTTTGTTTTTTTCCATTTTAAGAGCTTCTTTTTCAACATTTAAAGTTTGAATCTCTCTTTTAATTATTGAAAGTGCAGTTGGTTCACTCTCAATTTGCATTTTAAGTTCTGCTGCTGCTTCATCTATTAAATCTATTGCTTTATCAGGTAAAAATCTATCAGTTATATATCTATTTGATAGTTTTGCTGCTGCAACTAATGCACTATCATTTATAGTTACATTATGATGTGTTTCAAGTCTCTCTTTTATACCTCTTAAAATTTGTAAAGCTTCATTTACAGTTGGTTCATCAACTTTAACTGGTTGAAATCTTCTTTGCATTGCTGCATCTTTTTCAAAATATTTTCTATACTCTTTTAAAGTTGTTGCACCAATTGTATGAAGTTCACCACGAGCAAGGCTAGGTTTTAAGATGTTTGCTGCATCCATACTTCCTTCACTTGCACCTGCACCAATGATTGTATGAATTTCATCAATAAATAAAATTATATTTCCAGCTTTTTTAACCTCATCAATAACAGATTTTAGTCTATCTTCAAACTCTCCTCGATATTTTGCACCTGCAATTAAAGCACTCATATCAAGACTTACAACTCTTTTATTTAAAAGTGAAGTAGGAACATCTTTATTTACTATTCTTTGTGCTAAACCTTCTGCAATTGCAGTTTTTCCAGTTCCTGGTTCTCCTAAAAGTATTGGATTATTTTTTGTTTTTCTTATCAAAATTTGCATCATTCTAGTGATTTGTTCATCTCTTCCAATAACAGGGTCAAGTTCACCATCAATTGCTTTTTTGTTTAAATCTATTCCATATTTGCTTAAAGCTTCTAAGTTATCATCGCCACTATTACTATCTATAGTTTTCCCTGCACGCATAGCTTCAAGCTCTTTTTTTGCCTCTTTTAAATCTATATATTTTCCTAAAACATCTTTTATTGTTTGATTATCAAAGTTTGAAACAAGCCAAGTATCAATAGCTATAAATTTATCTCCATTACTAGCCATTTGTCCTTGTGCTTTTTGAAAACTTTCATACAGCTCCCTTGAAAGTTTTATATTCTCTTTTGTAACACTACTTACACTTGGAAGTTTACTTGCATTTGATTTTGCTTCAAGTTCAATAGCTACTTTATTTACATTCATTTTATTTAGTAGTTGATTTAATACTGAATTTGTATTTGTCAATAAAGCCCAAAGTATATGCACAATTTGTACTTCTTGATTTTTATTATGTAAGGCTAAAGCAACACTAGAATCTATTGTTTCAGCTAGTTGATTTGTCATTTTTTCAAATATATTTTCATTCATTTAGCACTCCTTATATTTAACTGCCAATAAAATTATATAACTTTAGTCTATCTTTGTCAAGTCTTAATAGAAATATATCTTTTATTATAATACTTTTTAAAAAATATTTAAAGGCTTTTATGAAAAATTTATGTGGAATTGATGAAGCTGGAAGAGGACCACTTGCAGGTCCAATGGTAGTTGCTGGAGTTATACTTTTAGAAGAGATTATTGGATTAAATGACTCAAAAGTTTTAAGTGAAAAAAAAAGAGAAAAATTATTTGATGAAATAATTGAGAAATCAAAATATCATATAGTTTTTAGTAATGCAAAAGAAATAGATGAAAAAGGTATAAGCTATTGTATAAAAAACTCTATTTTAGAGATAATGGAAAATCTAAAAGAGTTTACAATCTCATTTTTGATGGATGGAAATACGAATTTTGGGATACAAACTTTACAAAAAGAGATAAAAGCAGATGCAAAATATGCCCAAGTTAGTGCTGCTTCAATACTAGCAAAAGTAAGTCGAGATAGATTTATGGACAATATTTCACCACTTTATCCTAAATATGATTTTCATAAACACAAAGGTTATGGGACAAAAGCTCATATTGACGCTATAAGAGAGTTTGGAAGAAGTGATATCCATAGACACACTTTTAAATTAAAAGCTTTAGGTGAAACTTAATAATATTTTATATTAAGTTTGGTTATAGTTATTAAATTTTATTTTATTAAGGAGCAAATTTGAAATCAAAAATAAATATTTATACAATTCTTTTAATTGTAATGTTAGCTTTTAGTGGTTGTGATAATAAAATTGAAACAAAAGATGAAGTAAGTTTAGCGGGTAAAATTTTCGAATATGATTATGGAACAGCTGGTTATCGTGTAGAGTATAAATCAGATGATGTACTTCACTGGAAAGCTATCAAAGGCGAAGAAACTGGTAGAGAATCTGATGAAGCATATAAAATGCAAAAGCTTGGTGAAAATGTATATTTTGTATCTTGGGTTGAAGCAGATGGACTTGGTGTAAGTATCGTTCTGAATCTTAAAGATAAAAAAGTTAATGCTTTTTTGAAAATTGATAGAGAGATTATTCCTTTGAATGGAACAGTAACTATTCTAAAATAAATTATTTTGAATAATTCTGAAGTTTTAACTCTGGAATTATTCAAATCAAAACTAATTTTCAGATATTTCCTTTATGTAGTTTCTTATTTCATACTTTCTATCGTATAGTAAACCTTCTTTTTTCATTCTTTCTCTATCCATAACATCAATTTTTATAGAGTTAAATATTTCATATATATCTTGGTTAAATTGATTTTGCATATTTTTTAAAATTTGTTCTTTTGTTTCATTATTATTTTTAAATATACTATTCTCAGGATTATAGCTGTATGAATATGATAAATGTAAAAGTTGTTCGTATGTATTTTGGATTGGTTCTAAACTATAAAAGCTACAATAAGTTTCAAACAGTTGAGTAACTATTTTCTTTTTACCAGTAGAAGTGTTATATATATTAGAAAGTTCATTCCACTCTAATGTCCTACATTTCATTCCATCTATATAATCTACAAAAGCTCTATTGTATCTTTTTCCATAGCGTTTAGTATATTCTATAATATTTTTATTTTCATTAACTTCTTTCTCAAAAAGTTCAAGATTTTCTTTGTTGAAATATTTATTAGAATGAAAAAGATATGTTTCTGATGAATGTTTGATATGCACCATCTCTTTCATCTCATCTGGAATATCTCGAATCAAAACAATTCTATCTAAATGATCGATAACTTTCCCAGTAAATGGTATGCTCATATTATTTGGAGCACTTACAGACAAAACTTGTCTTTTACTAGAAATCCTTATATTATCAAGCATATTTGTAGTTGATAAATATCCTTCTTCTTTTACTACACAACCAACAAATAAAAAACTTATTAAAATTAATACTACTAGATTTTTCATTTTTTATACCTATAAGTGCTACTAATCATTTTGTTTTAAAGCTAAAGTTTAATAAAAAGTAAGTCTTTAAGATTAACAAATTTATTAATTTCTTTTATATAGATTCCTAATGTTAATATTCTAAATCAAATAAATAAATTTTATTTTTTATCTATAACTCCAGTAAAGTTCTTATAATCAAGATGAGTTTTATATAAATATGAAATATTAATTTGGAAAAATATATTTAAAATAATTATATTAGTTTATTAAATTCTTCTTGTAATAATTGTCTATTCATTTCTCTAATAACTTTTAATGCAATTTGGTATTCTTCTTTTGAAATATTATCAAGGAAACAACATAAATTATGATCCGAAATTCTATCTAATTCATCTTTTAAATCCAATGCTTTTTGACTAGCTGATATAATAGTCGTTCTTTTATCTTTTGGGTGCTGAGACTTTTCAATATACCCATTTTCATTCATTCTTTTTAATATCATAGTTATATTTGAAGCATCTGATGAAGTTTTTTTACAAATTTCGCTCTGGCTAATTGCTTGATTGTCAAATAATAATTTTAATATTTGGCTTTGTTCAAATGTCAAATTATATTTCTTAAGCTTTTGTGTCATATTTTTTTTAAATCTTAGATAAACATTCGAAACACTATCTATTATACAATCTTGAATTTTTAAATTATTTTTCATATCTGGAGTATACATTTTTTAAAATTAAACTTTAATTTCTATTATATATTTAACTAAATAGTTAATGAGTTAACTATTTAGTTAAATATTGATATAATTCTATCAACTATTATTTTATAGTTAATTTTAATATAAGGAATATAATTATGTTATTCGTACCTACATTGGAAAGTATTTGGTTAAGCTGTATATTAGCTATTGCTACAAGTATTATATCTATTACCGTTACACAAACAGAAGTAACTCGTCCGTTAAGAGAATTTCTAAATAAAAAAAGTAAATTCTTTGGATACCTATTTTCTTGTTTTTATTGTCTTTCACATTGGATTGTTTTTATATTTGTATATTTATATCATATACAATTAGTTCCATCTGAAAATTTCTTTATAAATTTTGTAGTAACAAGTTTCTTTATAATAGGACTTTCTACACTATTTAGTGGGTTTGTTTTTAAAGTTAAAATTCTTGCAATGAATCGACATAAAGCAGAAATAGCCATGTTAGAGAAAATGAAAACTAACTAATAATTAAATCATTCATTTACAAGTTATATTTTGGAAATGAATGATTTTAAAGAGATTAATATGTTTTACTCATATCTTAAAGCTTCGATAGGATTTAATCTTGCAGCCTTTCGTGCAGGAAAATATCCAAACACAACTCCTATTAATGTAGAGAATACGAAGGAAATCAATATTATTTGCTCATTTATGATAAATGGTAATTGCATAACATTTACAACTCCATATCCAATTCCAAGCCCCAAGAAAATACCGATAATCCCACCCCAAGTTGATAAAACTATCGCTTCAACTAAAAACTGCATTAAAACTTCATTTTCCATAGCTCCAATAGCAAGTCGAGTACCTATTTCTCTTGTTCGTTCAGTTACAGAAACAAGCATAATATTCATAATACCAATTCCACCAACAAGTAAAGAAATACCAGCAATAGAACCCAACAAATATGTAAGCATAGTTGTAGTTGATGTCATTGTTTCTAAAATATCTTTCATATCTCGAATATGGAAATTATCTGCTTCTCCTATTTTTATCGCTCTACGCTCTTGCATTAACGATGTTATATCTGTTTTTGCGTCTTCAATATATTGCTCTTGTGTAATTGATATAATTACAGATGAAACATCTTTCTTACCCAAAATTTTTCGCTGAAACATACTTACAGGAACAATAACTATCTCATCTTGATCATTTCCAAAAGCCGCTGCTCCTTTTGACTCTAAAACACCTATTACATTACAAGTAATATTTTTTAATCTTATATTTGCACCTATTGGATTTTCATCGCCAAAAAGTTGTTTTACTATTGTTGTTCCAATTATACAAGATGATTTTCCACTTGCGATTTCACTATCTTCAAAAGTTCGTCCATCTTGTAAAGCCCACTCTTTAATTATAAAATAGTCATTATCTGTACCTATAACACTTGCAGCATGGCTTTTATTTCCAAAAACTATATTCATTCGTGAAGAGCCTTCAGATGTAGCTGCTTTTATATTTGCAACCTCACTTTTTATAGCTACAATATCTTCATTTGTAAATGGTTTTGAACTATTATCTTCTCTTGGAATACCTCTTCTTTCTTGCCCCACTCGTAAAGTTAGCATATTGCTTCCAAGTTTTGTAATACTATCTCGTACATTTTGAGTTGTTCCATCACCTATCATAACCATAGCTATAACAGAAGCAACACCTATAACAATTCCTAAAATAGTAAGCACTGATCTAAGAATATTTCTTTTTATCTCTTTTATAGCTATTAAAAAAGCATTCACTAACATTATTTAAATCCTTTTTTCAAACTATCTTCTATATGACCATCTCTAAAATAGATTATTCTATTTGCATAAGCTGCCATATCTTCTTCGTGAGTTACCATAATAACAGTTATTTTCGACTCTTCATTTAACTTTTTTAATAAATTCATAATCTCTATACTTTTTATGCTATCAAGATTTCCAGTTGGTTCATCTGCTAGTAAAACTAAAGGGTTTGTAACTATTGCTCTTGCTATTGCGACTCGTTGCTGTTGTCCACCACTAAGTTCTGCGGGAGTATTTTTTATAACACTTCCAAGCCCTACTTTATTTAAAGCTTCAGTAGCTAAAATTTCTCTTTGTTTTGCTGGAACTTTTCTATATATCAAAGGAAGTTCTACATTTTCTAAAGCTGAAGTTCTTCCAAGGAGATTAAACCCTTGAAAAACAAATCCTAAATAATTTCTTCTTAAAAGAGCCATTTGATTTCTGTTTAGTTTTTCTACATTTATTCCATTGAATAAATACTCTCCACTTGTTGGTTTATCCAAACAACCAATCATATTCATAGATGTAGATTTTCCACTTCCACTAGCTCCCATAATAGCAACAAATTCACCTTCATATATCTTTAAATCTACTCCATTTAGAGCATGTGTTATATTTTGTCCACTTCCATAACTTTTAACAATATTTTTAAATTCAATTATTGTCTTTTTATTTTGCATTATCACTCTTTTGTGAAATTATTACTAAATCTCCAATATTCAAATCTTTTGATTCAATAGCTGATGACTTTCCATCTGTATCTAAAATTTTTACCATAACTCTTTTTGGTTGCCCATTTTCCAATATAAAAATAGGAGATAAATTTTGTTTACTTAAATCTTTTGTAACAGGTCCTGGTCTATTTGGCATATTTGGACCAGCAAGTTTTACAGGACCACTACTTGCTTGTTCTTGAATTCTTGGCTTAAATCTCAATGCACTATTTGGAACCAAAATATTATCCTTACTATCTTTTGTAACAATTTTTGCTGTTGCTGTCATACCTGGTTTTAATACTAAATCTTCATTATTTACCTCAACAACTGTTTCATAAGTTACAACTCCATTTGAATCAATAGGATTTAATCTTACTTGCTTGATTTTCCCATAAAATGTTCTATTTGGATATGCATCAACAGTAAATGTAACTGGTAAATCTTTTTTAATATCAGCAACATCAGCTTCATCAATACTTACTATTAAATCCATACTTTTCAAATCTTTTGCCAATGTAAAAAGTTTTGGCGCAGACATAGTTGCAGCTAAAGTTTGCCCTACTTCAACTTCTCTATTTAAAACTATTCCATCAATAGAAGATTTTACAGAAGCTTTTTCAAGATTTTGTTTATCTGTTTTTACATTTGATTCAGATTGTAAAACTTTTGCTTTTGTTGCTTCAAGAGAAGCCAAAGCTGCTTCATAAGAAAATTTAGAATCATCAAGTTCATTTTTTGATGGATATTTTCCATTTGATTCATTGTACATTTTTAAAGTTCTATCATATAAAACCTTTTTATTTTTCACATTTACTTCACTCTCTTTCAAATTTGCTCTTGCTATTGCTAAAGCTGCCAAAGAGCTATCAACTTGTGATTGTAGTTTTACAGTATCAAGCTTTGCTAAAACTTGTCCAACTTTTACTTCATCATTGTAATCAACAAAAATCTCTTTTATTGTTCCTGAAACTTCTATTCCTATTTCAACACTATTTGTTGGATTTATATTTCCTGTTGCACTTACAATTACAGATAAATCACCTTTTTCAACAGCCTTTGTTACATACTCAACTTTTGTTGTTTTATTTGCTGAATTAAATATAAAAAAATATGCAAAAATAAAAGCTACAACTATTGCTGTACTTACCCAAATATATAATTTTTTTGAACTTTTTGTTTCATAACTATTTAGTTCATTTATTAAATTTTCATTGCTCATTGTTGATTAACCTTTTATTTTGAAATATAATTTTGCATATTGAAGTTTGATATTTATATCGTTTATTATCATATCATATTCGTTTATCAGTTTTGTATTCTTTAGAATATCTAAATCAAATTCTGAAGTCATTCCAGCATCATTTGAAATTTGATTTGCTGATATCAAATCATCATATAATTTGATATTTTCTTCAATTGTTTTGATATGTTTTTCGTAAGTATCAATTTGATTCAAAATCTGTTCATAATCATATGCTACTTCGTTCTTTAAATCATTTACTTGTATTTTCTGTTTTAAATAATCAATTTTAGCTAATTGTATTTTATTTGAACGATTATAATCAAACAGTGGCATAGAAAGAGTCAAGCTAGCAGTTGATTGTGCATCATCTTTTCTTGTATCTCTTGACATTCTACTAAAATCACTATCACTAGAATTGTAATTAGCATTTGTTGAAAGCGAAACTTTTGGCAAATAATTTGTTTTTGTTTTTTTGTAATTTGTGTTTAACATCTCAACTTTTGAATCTTCTTGTAAAATATCCAAATTGCTATTTATAAAATCATCTTTTGAAACTTCACTAAAATCCAAGATTTCTATCTCATCGTATTTAAGTTCAGTATATTTAGATAATTCATACTCTTTTTCTTTTAAAGAATTTTCTAAACTGATATTTTCTTTGTATTGGTTATTTTTTGACATAACTGCATTATTCAATTCAATAATATCAGTTTTTCCAGCTTCATATTGAATTTTTTTGATTATTAATTCAATATCCCTATTTTCTAATCTATATTTACTTTGTGCAATTTGTAACTTTAGTTTTTTAATATCCAACAAAGTAGTATAAATAGTTTGTAGAATTTGCTGATTTTGATTTTCCCAAGATAATAAATCATACTTTAATTTATCTTTTGCATAGTCAATTGAAAGTAAAATTCCTCCAGACCTAAAAATATCTTGAGAAAAACCTATCCTTGCAGATTTACCATATCTACTATCATCTGTTCTATCTTTATCAAAATTATGATTTCTATTTACACTTGAACTTATATCGATAGTTCCTATCCAATCGTTTTTCAAAATATCATAATCTGTTTGTATTGACTCTTTTTCAAGTTCTCTTAACTCTTTTTTATCTTTTTGTAAAATATCCAAATTATTTGTATTTGCTAAAGCAATACTACAAAATATTGAAAATAAAAATATTTTATGCAATTTTTGTCCTTAAATTTTGATGTGGAATTATAAGTTTTGATTTTTAACGGTATTTTAACAAATTTTTAATTCATCCTTACATTATGATAGTTATCATTAATATAAAATTAAAGTTTTTTGATTATAATTACAAAAATTTTAGCGTAGAGGAAAAAAATTATGATGGAAAATATAGAGACACTAAAGCATTTAGTTGATTATGGAGTTATAGCTTTACTTGTTGTAATGAGCTTTGTTGCATTCTTCTTTTTTGTAGAAAGAGTACTATTTTATAAAAAGATTGATGTGAAAACATATAAAACTAAAAAAGCTTTGGATGTGGCTTTAACAAAACACTTAACTATAATTGGGACAATTGCGTCAAATGCTCCTTATATTGGATTATTAGGAACTGTTTTAGCTATTATGCTTACATTTATGACAATGGGAAGTGGAGAAATTGATGCAGCCAAAATTATGGAAAGTTTAGCTTTAGCATTAAAAGCAACTGCTGTTGGACTTGTTGTTGCTATAATTTCAATGGTTATGTATAATATTTTAGGAAGATCAGCAGAAGTTTTGGAGAGTGATTATGAAGCTACAGAAATATGATTCAATAAATGTAATTCCGTTTATTGACGTTTTACTTGTACTTTTAGCCATAGTTTTATTAACTTCAACATTTATTACAAGAGGTATTATCCCTGTTGCTTTGCCAAATTCTAGTAGTGCAGAACAACTTAAACCAGATAAAGAAATAGTGATAGTAATCAATGAAAATGGTGAGTTTTTCTTAGAAGATACTCCTATTGTACTTGAAGAATTAGAAAAACAAATTTTACAAAAATCTGTAGAAACACCTGTACATATACATACAGATAAAAATACAAAATTTGAATCATTTGTAAATATATTAGATATGCTGAAAAAAAATACATACTCAAATATTTCAATAGTGACAAAGAAGTAAAAAATGAATAGATATCAAAGTTCATTCATAATTACAAGTATAACTTATGCAATAGTTGGATTTTTTGCATTTTTTGTTTTTGCGAATGCTTTTGTTATAACAGATAAAGCAACTGAAGAGGTTACAACAATCTCTTTATCAACAATAGAAATGGCTCCTCCACCTGAACCAGAGCCAACTCCACCAGAGCCTGAACCTGAACCAGAGCCAGTTGTTGAGAAACCAACACCCGTAAAAGTCCCTCCTAAGCCTAAAAAACCAAAAAAAGAACAAAAACCTATAGAAAAACCTGTTGAGAAGGTTGTAGAAGCAGCTCCTGTACAACAAGAAGTTCCTGTTGCAGATGTTCCTATTAAGAAAAATGTAAATCCTGCTCAAACACAAAATTTGGAAAATGCTTATTTAGCTAGAGTTAAAGCAAAAGTTGAGAAACATAAAGAGTATCCAAGAGTAGCAAAAAGATTAAATCAGACAGGAAAAGTTGAAGTTAATTTTGATGTATTTAAAAAAGGTCATGTAAAAAATGTAAAAATAGTTAAAAAATCTAAATTTGATAAATTAGATGAAGCAACATTAGAATTATTAATTAAAATTGCTATGTTTGAACCAATACCTGATGAGTTAGATAGAGAAGTTTGGAATATAACTATTCCTGTAGATTATCAAATTCAATAAAAAATATTAAAAAGTGTAGTTAAAAACTACACTTTTTCTACTAAATCTTTAACAAATTGTACCGCCATTCTTACACCTGTACCACTTGCTCCATATGGATTATATCCCCAAGGTTTTTCTACAAAAGCAGGTCCAGCGATATCAAAATGTATCCATTTATTTTTATTTTCTTCATAAATAAAGTTGTCTAAAAACATTCCAGCAGTTATTGCTCCACCATATCTAGTATTTGAAACATTACAAACATCTGCTATTTCAGATTTTATACATTTATTTAAATATCTATTGAAATCTAATTTAGTAGCATATTCACCTGAACTTTGGCAAGAATTCAAAGCTTGTTGTTTTAAGCTTTCACTATTTCCCATAATTCCAGTTGTATACTCTCCAAGACCAACTACACAAGCTCCAGTTAATGTAGCAAAATCTAAAATATAATCTATATTTTTTATTGTATCTTGTGCATAACAAAGACAATCTGCAAGAACCAATCTTCCTTCAGCATCAGTATTTCTAACTTCTATTGTTTTACCATTTTTTGCTTTTAAAATATCATCTGGTTTATAAGCATTTCCACCAATCATATTTTCAACTGCTCCAATAATTGCATGAACTTCTATTGGTAGTTTTAATTCAGCAATTACTTTTATACTATTTAAAACAGCAACTGCTCCAGATTTATCAGCTTTCATTGTAACCATAAAATCACTTGGTTTTAAAGACAATCCTCCACTATCATAAGTTAATCCTTTACCAACTAAGACAACTTTTTTTAGTGCTTTTTTTGGCTTATATTTTAAGTGGATCAAGTGTGATTCATGAACAGAAGCACGACCAACACTATGCATTGCCATCATATTATTTTTTTCAAGATATTTTTCTCCATAAACTTCACAATCAAGTTCTAAATCTTTTGCTATTTTTTGTGCTTCTTTTACAAAAATTTCTGGATAAAAATCAGCTGGTGAAGTATTCACCATATCTCTTGCTATATTTACGGCTTTTGATATAGTCAATGATTCTTTTAAAATAGCATTTAAATTAGAGTTTTTTTCTTCAACAACAAAATATAACTCTTGTTTTTTTATATTTTTCTCACTTTTATAAGTATCAAAACTATAATTTCCTAAAACTGCACCTTCAACTAAAGCTTTAAAATTTTCTTCTAATTTACTATTTAAAACAACTTTTGCACTTTTAAATTTTGTAGATTTAAATTTTTTAACTGCTGTTGCTATTGAAATAGCTAAAGAATCATAACTATACTCTTCAAATCCAACATATATTTTTTTACTTTCAACCAAAATAGTTGATACTTCATCTTTTGCTTTAAATTCTAATTGTTCTAAAGTATTTTTATCTTTGCTATCAATAATTTCGTCTAAACTATTTATAAAAATTATCTCTAAATCAAAATCTTTATTTTTATTAAGTTCTACAATATTAATCTTCATCTCTTACCCTCTTTTCAATTTTTTTTGTTGCTCTATTAAAATAATAAATTATTCCTCCACCCAAAATAATAGCCAATGGAATAGCCATATACCAATGTTCTTTTGCCCAATGAAGAACCACCATAATCTGATCTCCAAAATACCAAACAGGAACTATAGTAATTGCTGCCCAACACCATGCAGAAATAAGGTTTATAAAAGCAAATTTTCTTGCATCATATCTTGTCAAACCTATTGAAATTGGAATAATTGTTCTCATACCATACATATACCTTTGAGTAAAAATTATTGGCCAACCGTGTTTTTTCAATAAAAGATGTGCAAATGCAAACTTTCTTCTTTGCCCTCTTAATCTTTTTAAAACAGATGTTTTATTAAATCTTCCAATATAAAAATATACTTGATCTCCAGCAAATCCACCAAGTCCAGCTACAAAAATAGCCAAGAGAACATTCATAGAACCATCGTGACTTAAAAGACCAGCCATAATAAGACCCATTTCACCTTCAAGCATACTCCAAACAAAAAGTATTATATATCCATATTGTCTTAATAAATTTATAAATTTTTCTTCAATCCCATCACCTGGTGCATGATACAGATTGTAAGTAAGAAATGATATAAAAAGTACCAATCCTACGGCAAAAATTTTTCCTGTATAAGGCTGAATTTTTAAAAATAGTTCTCTCATCTTAATCCTTAATCAAAATTTAGTAAGCTTTTTGCTTGAATCATATCTTTATCACCTCGTCCAGATAAACATACAATTATTGTTTTTCCTTTTATTTTCTCTTGAGCTTTTTTCAAATATGCAATAGCATGAGAAGACTCAAAAGCTGGTATTATTCCTTCTTTTTGACTTAACCATACAAAAGCTTCTAAAGCTTCTTTATCAGTTATATTGTCATAAATTACACTTTTGTTATCTTTATGAAATGAATGTTCTGGTCCAACACCAGGATAATCAAGTCCAGCACTTATACTGTGAGCTTCTAAAACTTGTCCATCTTCATCTTGCAATAAATATGAGCATTGACCATGAAGTATTCCAGGACTTCCAAGGGCTAAACAACTACCATGTTTTGGTGTATCAAGTCCTAAACCACCTGCTTCAATACCAACACAAGTAACACTTTTATCTTCTAAAAAATGTGAAAACATACCAATAGCATTTGAACCACCACCAATACATGCAACTACATAATCAGGTAGTTTTTGTTCTTTTTCTAATATCTGTTTTCTTGCTTCATATCCAATAATTGCTTGAAAATCTCGAACCATCATAGGATATGGATGCGGACCTGCAATAGTTCCAATTATATAAAAAGTATCTCTTGCATTTGTAACCCAATATCTAATAGCATCATTCATAGCATCTTTTAAAGTTTTACTTCCACTTTCAACTGCTACTACTTTTGCACCTAAAAGTTTCATTCTAAAAACATTTAATTCTTGCCTTTGAACATCTTTTGCACCCATAAAAACTGTACATTCAAGTCCCATAAGTGCAGCAATAGTTGCTGTTGCAACTCCATGCTGTCCAGCTCCAGTTTCAGCAATAACTTTTGTTTTCCCCATTTTTTTTGCTAATAAACCTTGGGCTATTACATTATTTACTTTATGAGCTCCAGTGTGATTTAAATCTTCTCTTTTTAAATAAATTTTTGCTTCTAGTTCTTCGCTTATATTTTTGGCAAAATACAAAGGATTCTCTCGTCCTACATAATCTTTTAATAAATTATTTACTTCTGCCCAAAAATCTTTATCAAATCTATATTTTTTATATGCTCTTTCTAAATCTTTTAAAACTGGCATCAAAGTTTCTGGAACATATTGCCCACCAAAAACACCACCAAATTCACCTTTTTCGTTTGGATCAAAAATACTTTTTTTTGGAATATAATCACTCATAAAAACTTTCCTTAAATCTCTAAAACTGAATAAACTGGTACTAATTTACTCAACTTTTCTTTTCCATCTAAAACTGTAAAATTCATCAAAAAACAACTTTCAACTAAAGAAACATTTAATTTTTGTATTAAATTAGCACTCGCATATGCAGTACCACCACTTACGATTAAATCATCTAACAATAGAACCCTTGCATTTTTTTTATCATTAAAAGCATCTAAATGAATCTCTACTTCATCAAATCCATACTCTAATTCATATTTTTCACAAACTGTTGTACTAGGTAATTTACCTTTTTTTCGCACTGGAACAAAACCTATTTTAAGTCGTGTAGCTAACGCTGCTGCAAAAATAAATCCTCTTGATTCAATTCCTGCAATAAAATCTAAATTGTAAGATTTATATCTATTTTCTAAATGGTTCATTAAAAGTTCAAAAGCATCTTTATCGTTTAACAAAGTTGTAATATCTTTAAAAATTATCCCAGCTTTGGGAAAATCTGGTACACTTCTTATACTATCTAATAAAATTTTCTTATCTTTCTCATTTAAAACTACATCTTGCCCCAAATTTTATCCTTTGTATAATATAAAGTCGTTTCATTTTAACCAAATAATTATTATGTTTTTATGATAATTTTTAAGAATAAAGCAAATATAATCCTATATTTCAGATAAAGAGCTACTATGAAACTTATTCTTATTTTTATATTATCTATCTACACATTTGCAATAGACTTACAAAAAGCAACTATATATGATGAAAGAAAACACAATATTAACAACTACTATATGAGTGAAAAATTAGATGGAATTAGAGCATATTGGAGTGGAAAAGAGTTACAAACTAAAAATGGCAATAAAATTTTTGCTCCAAATTGGTTTACTCAAAATTTTCCTCCATTTGAATTAGATGGTGAACTTTTTACGAAGCAAAATGATTTTGAAAATATCCAAAGTATAGTTTTAAGTCAAAAAGAACCTATTGAATGGGAAAATATAACATATAATATTTTTGAAATACCAAATGCAAAAGGTGATTTTAAAGAACGACTTGATTTTTTAGAAAATTGGCTGAAAGATAATCCAAATAAATTTATAAAAATAATCCCACAAAAAAAGATAAATAGTAAACATGAATTAAATATATTTTTAGATGAAGTTTTAGCAAAAAATGGAGAAGGAGTAATGCTCAAAAACTATACTTTGAACTATTTTAGTGGAAGAAGTGAAAATGTTTTAAAAGTAAAAAAGTTTTTTGATGATGAAGCTGAAGTAATTTTTCAAAATCTTAGAAAAGATGGAAGTTTAAAAAGTTTAAAAGTTAGACTAAAAAATGGTGTTGAATTCAATCTGGGAAATGGATTTTCAAATAAAGATAGAGAAAATCCACCCAAAATTGGAAGTTTTGTAACTTTTAAATATTATGATTTAACAAAAAATGGAAAACCAAAATTTACTTCTTTTTTAAGAGTTAGACAAAAAGAATAATCAATCAGCTGTCGCTTCGTGAATTGATTTTTTAACTCCTTGATAAGCTTCACTTGATGTATCTTTTGTAGCTTTCCATGCTGTTTTACTATCTTGTTTTACTCCACTCCAAGTAGCACAACCTTGAAATAAAATTATCAATATAACTAATAATATACTTTTAAACATATCTTATCCTTTAATCTTAGTCAATATTTTATCTATATTTATACCAAATTTTCTATCAAATTATATTAAATAAGTTTTGGTACAATTTGCCAAAAAATTAAGGGATTTAAAAAACTTATGAAAGAAAATATACAAACAAAAATATGCCATCAAACACAATTTGCTCCTTTTGAAGATGTTGCAGGAGCTTCTCATTTTCCTATATATAACACTGCGACATTTGATTTAAAAAAACAAAAAGGTGAAAAAATATACGATTATACAAGAAGTGACAATCCAACAAGAGAAACATTGGAAAATCTTTTCAGCTTTGTTGAAAATGGAGCAGGAGCAGTATGTACTCATACAGGAATAGCAGCTGTGAGCTTACTTTTTGAAACTGTTTTAAAAGCAAATTCATCTATTTTAGTAGAAGCTGATTGTTATGGTGGAACATTTAGGCTATTAAAAGTATTCAAAGAAAAATATAATATTCAAGTTAATTTTGCTGATTTTAATGATACAGATATGGTTGAACATATTTTAAAAACAAACAATATAGATTTAGTTTTATGTGAAAGTCCTACAAATCCAGGCTTAAAAATCATAGATTTAAAACTTATTGCTTCAATATCACATAAATATAATGCTTTATTTGCTGTTGATAATTCACTTGCAACTTTTATAAGTCAAAAACCTTTAGACTTAGGAGCTGATTTTAGTCTATTTTCAACTACAAAATATATAAGTGGACATGGTGGAGTAATAGCTGGAGCAATTGTTGCAAAAACAAAAGAGTTAGCAAATCAAATCCATTATTATGCAAATGCACATGGAAGAAGTCAAAATCCATTTGATGTATATTTAATCTCTTTGGGAATTCCAACTTTAAAAATAAGAATGAAAGAACACGAAGCAAATTCTATAGAAATTGCAAAGTTCTTACAAAATCAAGACTATATAGTAAAAGTAACTCATCCAGCATTGGAAAATCATCCTCAACACGCCCTTGCAAAAAGTCAAATGAAATATATGACTGGAGTTTTTTGTGCTGATTTTACAAGTGTTGAATTAGCAGAAAGATTTATAGAAAATAGTAAAATATTTGGTGAAAAATGTTCATTTGGGAGTCCAGATAGTAGAGTTGAAATTCCTGCAAAAATATCTCATGCAAGTTTTTCAAAAGAGGAGTTAAAAGCTATTGGAATAAGTGATAGTACAGTTCGGTTTTCTATTGGATTGGAAGAAGTTGAAGATTTAATAGAAGATATAAAACAAGCAGTAAAATAGATGAACAATAAGCAATTTTATCCAATACCATGTGGACAAACTCTTCCACAAAATAATATTCACGCAGTATCTACAAGTATGCCAAATCTACAAGATGTGATTGATTATGAAGAGCAAACACCCGAAATTTTAGAAAAGATAACTGTTGCTTATCCAAGATTTATAGTTCATCCATATTTAAAAAAGTTAGCTAATTATTTAAAACAAAAATATAGTGTAGGAAATGAATATGAACTTATACTTTTAAGTAGCAAAAAAGCAATTAAAGTTGTAAGCAATAGATATTTTATACACAATAAATTTGAATTTAATGAACCTTTTGGAGTTATAAAAGTAGTAAAAGGAAGACAATATCAAAAAGTTTTAAAATTTATTCAACATGTAGGATATAACCTATCTTCAAGACTAGCTGAAGATTATTTATATAAAGTTGGAATTATAAATAAGCTTCATATTGAAAATTTAGAAGATAAAAATAAGGCAAAAAATATAGTTATTGAAACTTTAGCTAGTGCATATAAACAACCAGTTGAAAATATTTGCTTAAATCCATCTGGAATGAACTCAATGTATTGTGCTTTAAAAGGAATAAAAAATATTCAAGCAAGAAATGGAAGAACTATTTTAGTACAACTAGGTTGGTTATATCTTGATACAACAAATATCGTAGAACACTATTTTGAAGAGAGTAAAGTTTTTCATGATGTTACAAATATTGATGAATTTGAAGAGTTCTTAAAAAAAGATGGGCTAAAAGTTTCAGCAATAGTTACAGAGATTCCTACAAATCCACTTTTGCAAACTGTGGATTTAGAAAGACTAAAAAAACTTTGTAACTCTTACAATATTCCTATCATTGTAGATTCAACTTTTGCAACACCTTATAATTTAGATTTAAATCCTTTTGCTGATATTTATGTTGAGAGTTTGACAAAATTTGCTTGTGGAAATGCTGATGTTTTGATGGGTGCAATTATTTTAAATAAAGATTCAAAAATATCTCATATTTCAAATGAATTTTTTAAGTATGCTGATGAACCATATATAAAAGATATTCAAAGAATGGCTTTAGAAATAAAAGATTATAAAATAAGAGTAAAAAAAATAAGCCAAAATAGTTTAAAACTAGCAAGATATTTGGAAAATGCTCCTTTTATAGATAAAGTTTTTTACTGTTTAAGTCCTGATTTTAAAGATAATTATGAAAAATTAATGATTGATGAAGATAGCCTATGTGGGATAATATCTGTAACATTTAAAAAAGATTTTCAAAAAGTTTATGATAGTTTAAATTTTGCAAAAGGTCCAAGTCTTGGAACAGAATTTACACTTCTTATGCCTTACACTTATCTTGCTCACTATGATTTAATCACAAGCCAAAATGGAAAAAAATTTTTAGAAAAAATTAAACTTCCAATAGAGCTTTTAAGAATATCTGTTGGTACTGAAAATATAGAAGATATTATAGGAGAGTTTGAGAAAATAAACAATATTTAAGAGTTTTTTACTCTTTTTTATATATGATTTGCTCTATTAAATAATTTTAGGGGAAATTATGGAAATATTGTTAAACGGCACAGTTTTTAAATCTTATAATATAAAAAATAAAAATCATTCAGAAACTCAAAAATTTTTTGAAGAAAATTTACAAAATGAAACTCAAAAAGCTTATCAAACAAGTATAAACTTTTCAGAAAATAGATCTAAAACAGTTTTTACAGACCCTATAAATGGTAGAAAAGTATCGGTAAACTTAGAAAATAGAACTATTTTAAAGTTAGAAAATAATTTTGGAGTAGATAATATAACAAAAGATGAATCTGGAAATATACATCTAAGTGGAGAAGCTCAAAATTTTGTGTCTGCTTGGTTTACAGATATTGCCTATATAAGAGAATTTTTGAAAGCAGATATAAATCAAGATGGTAAATTAAGCCACTTTGAGTATAGTAACACGAAAAATGGTTTTAGTATATTACAATCTCTAAATTTTAAAAAAAATAGTTTAGAAGTTATAAATGAAGTGTTTGACAGCTATATAAAATCTAATTCACAAAATAATATGTATAGATATGAAGATTCTATAATATCAATAGATGATGAATTAAATCATACTTTAAATATGGATAGTAATTTTGATGGAGAGATAAATTTGGAAGAATACTACAATATGAGTTCTTCTAAAAATGAAAAAATTGTAGATGAAATAAAAGCACAATGGATTACTTCAAAATATTTTCAAAAATTACTTCCTTCAAATATTGTAGAATCACTTGTATATAACTACTTTCAGGAAGCACTAAATTATGCTTTGGATAGCATGGAGAAAAAAGAGAGAATAAATAGTGATAATTGGCAAGATATAAGAGCTAAAAACCATCTAAAATATGATGAGGGAAAAGGTTTACAAATTAATTTAGAGAATTCTTATAATATTGGGAAAATTAAGAAAAAACACAAAGATAGCCATTTGGCTGAAAATCTAGCACAATTTATATTTATGATGATTCAAGCTGAAGCTGGTATTAACGAAAAAGGTTCAGAAGAAGAAATTACAAAACAATAATTTTAAGATCAAACACAAAATTAACATCTAAATTATAAAATTCTTTGAAATGGTTAATCTCGGTAATATAATCGGCCTCCTACAAATTTCTGATAAAATTAAAAACCACAACTTCAGATTAGCCATTTTAAACTATTAAACAACATAAAATTAACAATCTAGCATTAATATAGCAATTAAGTTTTACTATTTACTAGTAAAATAACTTTATAAAAGGAGAAAAAATGGAACAAATTGGAATGTTTCCACTTTTTTATTTCCCAGAAATTGGCTCTGCTTGGATTATGGGAATAACAGGGACTATTCATATTTTAGCATCTCACACATCAGTTGGTGCTGCTTTACTTTTTGCTTTTTTAGCACATAAATCTTATAAAGAAGATAGACCTGAACTTTATGAATATATGAAAAAATATGGTATGTTTTTACTTATTTTTTCTTATGTGGTAGGTTCGATCACTGGTCCAGGGATTTGGTATACAGCAACTGCTGCAAGTCCTAGAGGAATTAGTGCTTTAATTCATAACTTTGTTTGGGTTTGGGCAACAGAATGGGTATTTTTTGTATTTGAAGTAGTTGGAGTTTTTGCACTTGTATATTTTATTAATAAAATAGATAGAAAAACTCATCTAAAACTTACTTATGCATTTGCTTTGGCTTCTGTTGGAACACTATTTTTAATCATAGGAATTATTAGTTTTATGATGTGGCCTGGAAATGATGCTTTCTATCAAACAGGTTCTGTTAGTGATGCTTTCTTTGGTCTTACAACTTTTCCTCATTTATTTCTAAGAATTGGTTTTATGATTATGATGTCTGGAGTTATAGGACTTATTATTGCAACTTCTTTAAGTGATAAAGAATTAAAAAATGAACTTATTAGAAAAATGGGTATTACAAGCTTTATTGGAGGATTTATTACAGTTATTTGCTTTATGTGGTATATGACAACTCTTCCAGACAATGCAAAACTTCTTTTAGAAATGTATATGCCAGATATTATGACTACAAAGCTTATTTTAGTTGTGATTTTTTCTTTATATTTTGGAATTGCTTTACTTAAACCAAATTTCATAAATAGACCAATTGCAGTTGTTATGTTATTTGTAGTTGCTATTTTTGGATTGTGGCCAGGAGAAAAACTAAGAGAAAGTATTAGAAAACCTTATGTTGTTGGTCAATATGTTTATAGTAATCAAATTATGGGAAGAGAAGTTCCAGGTAAAAACATAAAAAATGAAGTTGATATTATAGAAAAAAATGGCTTATTAAAAGTAAATCCTTGGATTCCTGATAGATTAAAAATAATTACAGATGAAAATAGACTAGAAGTTGGAGAACTTCTTACAAAAATTGCATGTTCAAATTGTCACTCACTAGAAATTACTGGTAAATATAGACCTTTATTTGAAAAAATGAATGGCTGGGATAAAGATACCATAAAATCATATATGCAATTTTCATTAGCAACTGGAGTAGTTCCATATATGCCAAAAATTTCACTACCTGAAGAGGAATTTGATGCAATGGCAACTTGGATAGAATCACAATTTAATAAGGAGAAATAATGGATGCAGGAATTTTAAATCTACTTAGAGATCCAGCAGGAGTTCCTTTTTACCCTGTTGTTTTTCAAAGTTTATATGTTTTAACTTGGGCATTACATGCTCTATTTGTATTTTTATCTTTAGGAAGTATGGGATTGTCTTTATATGGAGGTTTTAAACAAAAAACAGATAAAAATTGGGAAATTTTAACAGCTCACTTACTACAAACTGGTAAAATTAGTGTTTCTTTACTGATAGTTTTAGGTGTTGCACCTTTACTTTTTACACAAGTAATTTATGACCCAAACTGGTACACAATAAATACTTTATCAGGTCTTTGGATTGTAATATTTATATATTGTTTATTAGTTGGATATAGTATGTATTACTGGTACTATTATGCAAATAAAAAACAAAGTTCAGTTAGTAAATTAGTAGGAACAGTTGCATTTTTGTTATTAGTGTTTTGTGGATTAATAATGCATGTATTTTCAGTTCAAGCTATTCAACCTGAAAAATGGATGCAATGGTACGCTCCCAATGGAATAGTTGATACTTCTGGAACAAACTTTCATCCAGAAACAATTAGATATATTTTCTTTATGATTTTAAGTATTCCTATTGTTGGATTATTTCTACAAAATTATAGTGACTTTTTAAAATCAAATAAAAATTTTGATGAAAAATTTATATCTTTTTCAAGAAATGTAGGTACAAAAATTTCTACTTTTGGATTTATTTTAAGTTTAATTATTTTTATTTTTTGGACTTATTCAATAGATAGATTATATGATATTTTTTCTATTGTTATTTATTTATCTTTTGTTTCTATGATTTTATTATCAAAAAAACTAAATAATAGTTATATTACAACTATTATTTTTATTGTAGTTTTACTTTTAATATCAGCTTTTAGAGAATACATAAGATATAACATTATGAATAATTTAGGTTATGATATTTATCAATACCCTCTAAATATTGAATGGGCTTCTATTATTATGTTTTTATTAACTTTCTTATCTTTAGGTGGTGTTGGTGTGACTTTTATTGCTTCAATGGCATGGAAAGTTGGAAAGAATAATGGTTATTTTGATGCATCAAAAGATAAAATGGTTACTACTATGGCAAATATATTATTATGGATTTTATCAATTTGGTGTATTGTATATTTTGCTTGGGGATTTTTTACACTATTTAAAAATAGTTTATAAAAAGAGGAGATTTCTGTCTCCTCTTTTTAATCAAATATCTATTTTATATCCATAAGTTCTATGTGATACTATTAAATTATCTCCAATGACTTGTCTAAGTTGATGTATATAAAAACGGATTACTCCATTTTTACTATCACTATTTGCAGGATAAACACCTTTTTCTAAGCTATCAGTTGATACAAAAGAACCCCTGAATTTTAGTAAATATTCAAGAATTAAAGTAGCTTTCTTACCTAAGAATATATCTTTTTTATTAATTAGTACTCTTTTATTAAAAATCTCATATTCAATATTTTTTGTCAAATAGATAGTATCAGTATATACTCTAAATTGCCTTCTTATGAGTGTTTTTATTCTTAGTATAATTTCTGTTTCATTTATAGTTTTAATAACACATTCATCACATCCAGATAAATAAGATAGTTTTACAATACTTTGAATAGAAGTTATTACCATCTTCATAGTAAGATCTTGATAAGAATTTAACATTTTTATTAGTTGAAATCTATTATTTAATGTTTCATCTATATTAAATATATATAAATCATATAGATTCTTATATATCCTTTCTAGAAATTTATCATTATTTATACAAATATCAACTATAAAATTATTATTTTCTAAATTTTTAATAATACTTGAAATTGATAAATCATTACTTTCTAAAACTAAAATCCTAATTCTACTCAAAAAAATTTTCCTCTTACATATAATTGGGATACGATTTTATAATACATCTATTAATTATCTGTTAGTTTTGAGTATGTAGAATTCAAAAATTTTTATGAAAGAGAAATATGATAAAACAAGCAAATAAAAATAATATAGAAAATATTTCAACTCTTATATACGATGCAATTCACAATGTAGCAAATACATTAACTGGTGAAAATGAAGATAAAAAAATATTAGAAACTTTAGATTATTATGTAAATATGGATATTTGCCGTCTTAGCTATAACAATATTTATACTTATGAAATAGATAATAAAACTGTTGGTATTTTACTAGCTTACAATTCAAATGATGTAGAAAAACTAGATAAGCCTATGCTTGAACATATAAAATCAAAAGATATTTTTTTGGATTCATTTGAAAAAGAGTGTTTTGAAGATGAGTTTTATATAGATACTGTTAGTGTAAATTCAGACTTTCAAGGTCGTGGAATAGCAAAAGAGTTATTTAGTTTTGCTACACAAAAAGCAAAAGAACAAGGCTTTAAAAAACTTTCACTTTTGGTTGATTTTGAAAATCCAAAAGCAAAAGTTTTATATGAAAAATTAGGTTTCCAAGACAATGTCGTTTTAAAAGTATCTGGAAGCCAATTTCATCATATGATAAAAACACTTTAAGCAAAAATCCCAGAACCAACAAGCATTAAAAATGCTAAAATAAACATAAAAATAGGAGCAATAATTTCTACAATATTTACAAACTTTTTAGAGTTTGAAGATATTTTATGTAAACTTACTCCTAAAAACGATGAAGCAAAAATAACTACTGCCATACCTAAACTGATACTTAAACTAGCTAAAAATACTGCAAAATAAGTTTGCAATAAAAATGCATAGACAAAAAGTAAAACAGTACCAGGACAAGGAACTATTCCTGCTGTTAAAACAAATATTAAATCTTGTTTTTTACTTCTTTTTTCTAAAATTATTGGTCTATTAGAGTTTTGTTTTACAAAATTAATATTTTGTGAATTTGTAGAAAATTTTGTAGCTTCAAAACTAGTATTACAAACTGCACAACAGCAAGATTTTTTCTTTAATTTTCTATACAAAATAAATATTGCCAAAACCATAATAATCACTGCACTTAAAGCTGTAATATATAAAACCGAATCAGCTATAAAGCCACTCAAAACAGTTTTAAGAGCAAATATAGATATTAATACAATTACCAAAGCACCAACAATATGAATAAATGCCGTAAAAAGAGAAATCATAAAAGCTTCAAAATATGTACTTTTTTGTGACGAAAAGTACGAAAATGCTAAAGATTTTCCATGTCCTGGTCCAATAGAGTGAACCACTCCATATAAAAAAGAAGCCAAAAGTAAAAATAGTAAGGCTAACCTATCACCATTTTCAATGTCTACCAAATATTTTTTTACTTTATCTGTAAAATCATCTAAAATATTTTTAGGTTTTTCTACCTTTATCTCTTCTATTGTTTCTTCTTTATTTTCAACATATACATTTTCACTATTGCTTGTCCATTTTTCAACTAAATCTTCATTTTGACTACTTGATTGAACTAAGCTTTTGCTAAATTTTTGTTCACTTAAATTTGGTGCATCAATATCATAAGAAACTTCACTTATATTTGAATTTTTTTTCACACTATATGGAATATCAAATTTTTGGTTTTTATTTTCAAATACGATAAAAAAGAAACCTTCTTTATCGAATATTCTTATTTTAAAAATATTTTTATCATATATTTTTTCTTCTAATTCAATGTTGTATTCAAACATCAATAATTTATCTTTATAATACATTTTATAATCTTTTACTTCAAAAGCTATTTCAGAAGCATTTTCGGTTTTATCATAATAAATAGTTGTTATAAAATCTCTAGGAACTAAATAATCAAGCAAACTATTTTCGATAATTTCTAACTCATTTTTATCAAAAGTTTTATTCAAATTCAAATCATAAATGTTTAAAAGTTCTTCGCCAAACTCTTTTGCAAATTCCCATCTTATATTTACAGATTTTATATTTTCATTATCAGCTTTTATAGATGTAAATATATGTGTTCGTGGTGTAAAAGTAGAACATAAAGAGCATCCTAAAAGGATACTCTTTAGCACTAAAAATAGTATAAAATATCTAATCATTTGTAACTTTTTGCTATCTCTTTTGCTGTTTTAAGCATATTATTTTTCCAATCTTCACTCAATGGGTCAATCGAAACAACATTTCCTTTAATATTTTGTGAAATTGTTTTTGCACTTTTTTGAGAAAACTGTGGAGCAACAAAAATAATTTTGATATTATGTGTTTTTGCTTCTTCTACAAGTTTTACAAGTTCATTTGGTTTTGGTTCTTTACCTTCTATTTCAATAGAAATTTGACTTAATTCATATTGTTTTGCAAAATATCCCCAAGATGGGTGAAACACCATAAAAGGTTTAGCTTTATATGGTGATAAAATATTTTTTATTTCCTTATCCAAGTCATCAAGTTCTTTTATAAAATTTTCATAATTTGCTTCATAAAAATCACCATTTTTAGCATCAATTTTTAGCATTCCTTCATAGATATTTTTTGCTTGAACTTTTACAGAAATTGGATCAAGCCAAGTATGAGGATCTAGTCCATCTTCTCCATGGTCATGATGTTCGTGATGTGGATCATCTTCATCATGGTCGTGATCATGATGTGAGTGTTCAACCATAGCAATTTTTTCTATTCCAACAGTTGTATCAACAAAAAGTGTATTTTTAGCATTTTGCTTAAATCTATCAAGCCATGCTAATTCGCTTGGATCACCAACTAAAAAATATGCCTTTGAAGCATTTAATGCTTTCATTTGAGATGGTTTTGGCTCAAAATTATGTGGTGAACTACCAGGTTTCACCATAACATTTATATCAAACTTATCTTTTACAATCTGCTCTACAAAATATTTTTGTGGTAAAATATTCACCGTTAGCTGTGGTTTATTTGCATACAAAATTGATGCAAAAAACATAAATAAAACTAAAATTTTTTTCATATTTTTCCTTTTTATTTTAATGCAACTTAGTTGCAACCAAAATATTAAACTCTTTTTTCTTTAATGCAACTTAGTTGTACAATTACTTTAACTATAATTTTGATAAGATTCTCAAATGAATAATTTAAAAAATATTTCGGATTTTACCAATATAAAATTAACAACTGCTAGAAAATCTATTTTAGAGATTTTAATAAACTCAAATAAACCTTTATCTTACGAAGATATAAAAGTTCAAATTTCTATGGATAAAGCAACTTTTTATAGAAATATTACCATCTTTGAAGATGAAGGAATAGTAGATTCATTTGAATCAAACGATAAAAAAAGGTATTTTGAGATAAAAAAATCACCTCATTCACATTTTATTTGTAATTCTTGTTCAAAGATTGAGTGTATTCATGAAAATCTAAATCTAAAACTACAAGATTATAAAATTGAAAATATAATATTAAAAGGTAAATGTAAGGATTGCAACACAAATGGCTAAAATATTTACAGAAATACAAAAACAACAAATAGCAAAATTAAAAAGTAGATATGATTTTATAAAAAACTTTGTATCTATTGAAACTCTAAGTGGAATAATATTATTTTTAGTTACAGTTCTTGCAGTATATATTGCAAATTCTAGCTATTCAAATAACTATTTTGAATTCTTTTCATCTTATCTTTCTATAAGTTTTGCAAATTATAGTTTTTCTATGAGTTTGCTTCATTGGGTAAATGATGTTTTAATGGCAATATTCTTTTTAGTTGTTGGTATGGAAATAAAAAAAGATATGCTTGTTGGAGAACTATCTAGTTTCAAACAAGCTTCTTTTCCAATTATTGCTGCGATTGGTGGTATGATAATACCAGCACTTATTTATCTTAGTTTAAATAAAGAACATCCAACAGGATTTGGTGTTCCTATGGCAACAGATATAGCATTTGCTTTAGGGATTTTGATGCTTTTAGGAAAAAGAGTAAATATATCTTTAAAACTATTTTTAGTAACTCTTGCAGTTGTTGATGATTTGGGTGCTATTATTGTTGTGGCTATATTTTATACAAGTGAACTTAATTATATATTCTTTTTATATAGTGCTTTAGTTTATGCTTGTTTAATCTTTTTAAACTACATTGGTGTTAGAAAAATATTACCTTATATTGTCTTAGGAATTATTTTATGGTTTTGTGTTCATAGCTCTGGAATTCACTCAACTATTGCTGGAGTTTTATTAGCATTTACAATTCCTTTAAAAACAAAAAACTTTGATAAAAATTACGAATTTGAAAACTCTCCACTTGATAAACTATCTTTAGCTTTACATAATTTTAGTGCTTTTGTAATAATGCCACTTTTTGCTTTTGCAAATGCTGGGGTTATCATAGATTTTTCAAGTGTTTTAACTCATAAGTATATTGTTTTAGGAGTTGCTTTAGGTCTAATTTTAGGAAAACCTATTGGAATATTCACTTTTACATATTTAGCAACAAAACTAAAAATATCTGTAAAACCTGCAAGTGTATCTTGGAGTGAGATTATTGCAGCTGGATTCTTAGGTGGTATTGGTTTTACAATGTCTATTTTCATATCACATTTGGCATTTAGTGATGAAAGTATTGTAAGTGCTGTAAAACTAGGAATTTTTGCTAGTTCTATAACTGCTGCAATAATAGGTGTTATCCTTATTTTATTAAACAATAAACCAAACAAATACAACTGATAATTAAAATTACTAAATTATTAAGATTTATAATGATAGAATCTCTTAAATAATTTAGTTTTTTATGAGATTAAAGGTGTTATAAATTGGATAAGAATCAAGAAAAAGAGTTTGACCTCTTTTTAAATAATTTTAAAAAACAATCTTCTAAAGTGGGTTTAAAAAATACAATTCAAAAAGATTATATTTTAAAAACTCTATTTCTATCAAAAGAGCATCTAACAGCTGAAGATATTTTAGAAGAGATAAAAAAAACTTACAATATTAATATAGGCATAGTTACTATTTACAATACTATAAAATTCTTTCATCAATTAAACCTAGTAAATTTACTAGATATTGGCGATGGAACATTTAGATATGAATTCAACCATAAAACTCATCATGACCATCTTGTATGTACAAATTGTAATCTAATAAAAGAGTTTACAGATGATTTTATAGAAGAACAACAACAAGAAGTAGCAAAAAAACATAAATTTATTCTTAGCAACCATATAATGATTATTTATGGTATTTGCGAAGAGTGTCAAAACTCTGATAGCAATTCTTAATTTATAATAAGTTACATTTAATTTTAAAAACGAAAAAATACATTTTGAAAAAGGAGATTATTGTGATTAAAACAGAAGATATCATAAAAATGGCAAGTTATTTTACAATTATAGCTCATTCACCAGGAAGACTTCGTGTACGGGTAAATCCAAAAATTACAAAAGAGGCTTCAAATATCACTTTGGATGATATTCAAAATCTTCCAAATAAAATAGATGGAATAAAAGAGATAAAAATTAATAAAATAATAGCTTCTGTGACGATTTTATATAATCCAGATATTTTTAGTCCAAAACTATGGGAAGATTTGATAAAATCTGAGAATTTAGATGAACTTACAGTTCTTATAAACAATTTGGCAAAGGAGGTAATTTAATGGCAATTGATTATAATATTTTAATAAACAAAAAAGTTGATACAAACTCAAATGTACCAGTTCGTGATCAAATTTTGCAAATTGCAATTTATGATGAGTTCAAAGCTTACGAAACATACACAAGAATTATTGAGAAATTTGGAAATATTAATCCATTTATAAATATAAAAGAGGCAGAAGCTATTCATTATAGTGTTCTAATCCAGCTTATGCAAAAGTACAATGTTGAAGTTCCAATGAATGATTTTTCAACACAAATCATCAATATTCCAAATACAATAATTGAGTGTTGTGAGCTAGGTGTTGCAGGAGAGATTGACAATATTGCAATGTACAACAATCTTTTAAATTTTGCAATCGATGATGATATTGTTGATGTATTATTTAAACTTCAAGCAGCTTCATATAATAATCATCTTCCAGCTTTTAGAAATTGTGTGTTTAATCACTATAATAGTGGAGCAACTACTGGAAATCAAGATGATATTATGCAAAAGATGCAAGAGTATCAAGATATTTTAAATAATGTAATGAATGGAAATATAGATGAAAGCCTTATTTCCTCACTATTTTCAAAATTAAATATATCAATGATTGGTGGAGCAGTAAGTGGTGGTGCAATAATTGCACTATTGAATAATTTTTTAGCACAAAATTCAAAAGAAGAGGAGTAAAAAATGGCATTACCTTTTATCTTAGGCTTAGCAGTTGGTGCAGGAGCTATAATAGCTTATAAAAATTCTGATAAATTAAAAGCAAATAGTAAAAAGCTTTTTGGGTATGCAAAAGATAGTTCTAAAGAACTTCAAGAAAAAGTAATTACTGTAAAAGAAAAACTAGAAGAAAAATTACAGCAAAAACCTGAAAAAAAAGAGATTAAAAAAGAAGAAGTAAAACCAAAACGAAAATATACTAGAAAACAAAAGGAAGTTAAATAATGAAAAATTTTGAAATAAATACTGGAACTCCTAGGAATGTTTTAGGTCATGTAATAAGTGGTGCATTAGCTAGTGCAGTTATAAGTGGTGCAATAAACTACAAAAAATATAAAAATGGTGAAATAAAAAGCTGTGAAGCAATAAAAGATACTACAAAAAGAACTTCACAAGGAGCAATAGCAACTGGAAGTGCAATAGCAACTACAAACTATATTGGTGAAGGAAGTTGGTTAAAAGCTTTAACATCAGCAAGTATAGGAATTGCTGGAATTTATGCTTTAGAATTAGTAGAAGAAAAATTAGAACAAAAATATTTGACAAATCAAAATATAGAAATTGAAGGAGAATAATATGGCAACAAATCAAAATAACCAAATAAATAACAATCAAATCAATGTTAATCCTTATGATACAAATATAAATAATACAAGAGTAAATAACAATCAAAGTGGATTAAATATAAACCAAAATCCATACATTAACCAAAATGTAAATCAAAATACTCAAAATGTTAATAATCCTGTTCAACAAAATAATTCAATCTTAAATGGAGATTTTGTAAAAGGTGCTTTGATTGGAGCAGCATTGACTTATGTATTAACAAATAAAAATGCTCAAGAAAATATTTTTAAAGCATTTGAAAAAGGAAAAGAATTTTTAAGTGCTGGAGTTGAAGAACTTAAAGAGAGAATTGAAGATGCAAAAGCTTCAATGAATGCAACAAAAGAGTTCTAATGAGCGATTTTCTTAAAGTTCATCAAATAAACTTAAGAGCTAGATATAAATTATCAATTTTAAAAGATAGTTTTATTGATGAAAATATTTTAAAAAACTATTTTTTAGATATTGATTTTATAGAAGATGTAAGAGTAAACAAAAAAGCTTACTCTGTAATATTTGAGCTTAAAGAAGATAGATTTTTAGAACTTGAAAAAATAATTGAAAATCTAAATAGAGATTTACTTCTAAAGTCTTGTGACAAAAACCCAGCTAGTGTTTGTGTATCTTGTGTAAGTAGTGAAGAACCTTCAATAAAAGGAACACTTCTTGCCACAAGTGCTTTAATAGCTGAAAGATTAACTACAAATAATACTATAAAAGCTGGTTTAACAACTGCTGCTTCTATTCCTCTTTTGATTGATGGAACAAAAGAGTTGTTTAATGAAGGTTTAACTTCTCATGTTCTTGAAGCAGGAGCTGTTGCTATTTCTATTTATAGAAAAGATTATTTAGCAGCAAACTCTACAAATGCTATGTTAGAACTTGGTGAATATATAGAAGAAACAACCGTTCATAAAAGTGATGATTTATTAAAAGAACTAGCTCGTCCAAATGTAGAAGAAGCTTGGCTTGAAAAAAAGATAGATGGAAAAGTTAGTGAAGTTTTAGTAAAAACAGAAGATATTCAAGTTGGAGATATTGTTGTTGTAGGAACTGGAAATACTATTCCTATTGATGGACATATATTAGAAGGCACAGGAACTGTAAATCAAGTATCTATGACAGGAGAAGCTGAACCTATTGTAAGAGTTAGAGGAGATAAAGTTTTATCTGGGACGATAGTTGAAGAAGGAAGATTTAGAATTTGGGCTGAACATGTAGGAGCAAATACTGCTACGCAAAGAATTAGGCACTATATTGAAAACTCTTTAAACGAAAAATCATCAGTTCAATTAAAAGCAAATAAATTAGCAAATAAACTAGTTCCTGTAACTTTAGGTTTAGCAACCGCTGCATATATTTTTACAAGAGATTTTGAAAGAGTAGCGTCTGTGCTTCAAGCTGATTACTCATGTGCATTAAAATTAGCAACTCCTGTTGCTTTTAAATCTACTATATCGAAAGCTGGTCATAGTGGAATAATGATAAAAGGAGCAAAATCTGTAGAAGCATTAAGTAGTGCTGATACTTTTGTTTTTGACAAAACAGGAACTTTAACAGCTGGTCAATTAGAAGTTGTAAGTGTTGATTCATATGATGATAATTGGAGTAATGAAGAACTATTGAACCTTACTGCTTCAACAGAAGAACACTACTTTCATCCAGTTGCAGAAGCAGTTGTAAAAGCAGCAAAAGAGCGTGGTTTTGTACATATGCATCACGAAGAAGTAGAGTTTATAGTTGCTCATGGAGTAAAAACTGAAGTTGATGGGAAATCTGTAATTATAGGTAGTCGTCATTTTTTAGAAGATGATGAAAAAATAGATTTTTCAAAGTGTAAAGAAAAAATAGAAAAATCTTTAAAAAAAAGTGATACTTTACTCTATATTGGTTATAACGGAAAATTATTAGGAACAATTGGTCTTTCTGATGAATTAAGAGAAAATTCAAAAGAATCTATAAAAAAATTAAAAGATCTAGGTGTAAAAAATATAATTATGCTAACTGGTGATATAAAATCAAAAGCACTAAAAATAGCCAAAGAACTGGGAATAGAAGATGTAAGAGCTGAACTTTTACCAACAGATAAAGCTAAAATTGTAAAAGATTTAATGAATGAAGGTAAAAAAGTAGCTTTCATTGGCGATGGAATAAACGATGCACCAGCATTAATCTCTGCACATGTAGGAATATCTATGTTTAGAGGTGCTGATATTGCAAAAGCAACTGCAGATATTAGTCTATTAAAAGATGATATTTCAGCAGTAGTTGAAGCAAAAGAATATGCAAATAAAACAATGGGATTGATAAATACAAATTTCAATGCAACAGTAGGTATAAATTCTTGTATTTTAGCTGGGGCAACATTTGGATTATTTTCTCCTATAGTAACAGCTGTGTTACATAATGGAACAACAATAGGTTTATTATTAAATTCTATTAAAGGTGTAAAGGTTAAAGAAGCTAAAAAACAATAATTGTTATTAGTTGTATTTAAGGTTATATTGGTAAAATTCTAAGAATTATTATTAAAGGATTTTACCAAATGCCAATTTTATTACCAATAGCAACAGCTTTAACAGCTATTTTAACAGTGAAAACAGTGAAAAAAAGTATTAAAACTTATGAAAGAAGAAAAAAAAGAGATGAAAGAGATAAAATTTGATTTAGAAGTTCAAAGAGAAGTTGCAAAAATAGGTATGACTGCTACTTTAGGTGCAACTGTTGTGACATCAATGTTTATGAAAAATTCTGTTGCAAAAAAAACTCATGTTGTTGCAGGAGTCGCTTTTTGTGGTTTTGCATTATGGCATCATATGCTTTATCAACCAAAAAAATCAAATAAAACTAAAGAAAAATTACCGAATATTTTATCAAAAACACCTACAAAATAATCTAAGTTCTTGTTAATTATTTTTTAGATAGAATCCAAAAATTATTGAAGGAAAAATTAGATGAATAAAAGAGTTCTTGTTAAATTTTCAGGAGAAGCATTAGCTGGCTCTGAAGGTTATGGAATAGACACAAAAATATTAGATTACATAGCAAATGAAATTAAAAGTTTAGTTGAATATGGTATTGAAGTTGCTATTGTTATTGGTGGTGGAAATATAATTCGTGGAGTTACAGCTGCTGCTGATGGTGTTATTAAAAGAACAAGTGCTGATTATATGGGAATGCTTGGAACGGTAATAAATGGTGTTGCAATGCAAGAAGCTTTAGAATATAAAGGATTAAGTGCAAGGCTACAAACAGCAATTAAAATGGAAGAAATAGCTGAACCATTCATCGTAAGAAAAGCTATGAGACACTTCGAAAAAGGAAGAGTTGTAATATTTGGAGCAGGCACTGGTAATCCTTACTTTACTACTGATACAGGTGCAACATTAAGAGCTACAGAAATTGGTGCTGATTTACTAATAAAAGCAACAAAAGTAAATGGGGTTTATGATAAAGACCCTATGAAATTTACTGATGCGGTAAAATTAAATAATTTAAGCTATGATAGAGCTTTAGAAGATCACATTAAAGTTATGGATGATACAGCAATTGCACTTGCAAAAGATAATAAACTCCCAATAGCTGTTACAAATATGAATGAAGAAGGAAATTTACTAAGAATCGTAAAGGGTGATTATAGTAGATGTTCTATTGTTAAATAAGTTTAAAAGGAAAATTTTATGGAAAGATTAGAAGAAAGAATTTCAAGAGCTTTAAAGCAAGTTGATAATGACAGATATATTTTGGCTATTGCTGTTGGACAAAGAGCAGATGAGTTAAGTAAAGGTGCAAAACCACTTTTAGAGCAAAATACTCAAAAAATGAAATATACAGATATTGCAATAGATGAAATAGCAAGTGGACTTTTAAAAATTGAAGGTTTAATACCTAACAAATAAGTTAAATCTTATTTCAAGTAAATTATATGAATCAATTTTTTAAAGAAGTACAAACCATCAATACTATTGACGGTGCTATAAATAAATTAAAAAGTCAAATTGATATTTCAGATAAACTTTATGAAATTATTAATTTTATTATTGAAGCGCATGAAGGTCAATTTAGAAAAAGCGGTGAACCCTATAGTGTCCATCCAATATTAGTTGCAACTGTTACTTCAAGCTTCTCAAAAGATGAAGATGTCATTGCAACTGCCCTACTTCATGATGTAGTAGAAGATACTGCTTTTACTTTAGAGTATGTTGAAAGTAAATGGGGTAGCAATGTAGCAAATATGGTTAAGGGGCTTACAAAAGTTGCTGATATTAGAGAAGAAAACTTTGTAACTTCAAAAGATTCAACTGATTCAAAAATAATTTCAGCTGCACTGACTTTTAGAAAAATGCTTATTGCTTCTGTTGATGATCCAAGAGTTTTAATAGTAAAACTTTGTGATAGACTTCACAATATGCTTACTTTAGGTGTTCTTCAACCACACAAACAAAGAAGAATAGCTGAAGAAACTTTGGTTGTTTATGTTCCAATAGCAAATAGATTGGGTATTTCTACACTTAAAAATGAACTTGAAGATTTGTCATTTTTCTATATTTATCCAGAAGAATATAAAAAAATAAATGATTTCTTAAAAGAGCATGAACAGTCTATGCAATTAAGTTTTAATAACTTTATAGCTGTAACAAAAACTCTTTTAGAAAAAAATGGATTTGATATAAATAAAATTAAAATCTATTCAAGAATAAAACATCACTATTCGATATATCTAAAAATGCAAAGAAAAGGTATTACTATTGATGAAGTGCTTGATTTATTTGCTATTAGAATTCTTGTTGAAAATGACATTGACTGTTACAAAGCATTAGGTCACATTCATTTAGAGTTTAAACCTTTAGTCTCAAGATTTAAAGATTATGTTGCAACTCCTAAAGAAAATGGTTATCAAACAATTCATACAACAGTTTTTTATAACTCTAAAATTTATGAAATTCAAATTCGTTCATTTGAAATGAATAAAGTTGCAGAATATGGAATTGCAGCTCACTGGGTATATAAAAGTGGTGCCAAAAATTCTACAAACTTAAATTGGCTTAAATCCTTAGAATTTTCAAATGATAATATTGAAGAGTTTTATTCAGATGCAAAAGAAAACTTATTTAATGATGAAATTATAGTATATTCTCCAAAAGGAGAAGTATTTATACTTCCTATTGGTTCAACTGCATATGATTATGCTTTTGCTATTCATACGGATGTAGGAGAAAAAGCTATTTCATGTTATATCAATAAGATAAAAAAGCCTCTTTTAACAGTTTTGAAAAGTACTGATATTGTATCTATTGAAACTGGAGAGGAAACAATTGCAAGATGTTCTTGGGTAGATATGTTAAAAACGCCAAGAGCAAAAAAACAACTTAAAATTCTTTGTACGCAAAGACAAAAAGAGATAGATAAACTATCTGGAAGAAACATTATTAATACAGTTTTTTCAAGATATTATGAAAATATAGTTGAAGTTTACCCAATTGAAAACTTATATAAAGTTCCTCAAGTTCTTAGCTATTTTAAACACTCAAAGTTACTTTTAGAAAAAAAAGTAGCAAAAGATAAAGGTTTAATGGCTAGATTTAAAATATTAACTAGTAAAATAAAAGAGTATAAATTTGATAATATGCTAATCTACTCAAATTTTAGTATAAATTCAATATCTTTTGAACACTGTTGTCATCCTAAATTTGGAGATGACATTGTTGCTTTTAGAAATGGAAATGAAGCAATAATTCATCATAAAATGTGTGATAAAGCATATTCAAAAATCAAATCAAATCATCAAATGTTATTTTGTACATGGACAAAAAATAGCGTATTTAAATATAAAATGTTAATTAGTATTCCAAATACAAGAGGTCAATTAGCAAAGGTCTTTAACTATTTATCTACAAATGAATTTTATATTTTATTTGTATCATTTGGAAGACAAAAACATACATACAACCAATATTGCGAAATAGAATTTGAAACAAATATATCAAATATCGATGAAGTAAAAAGAATAGTTGAGAAAAATATTAAAGTTATAGAATTCTTCTCTTCAAAAGATGCATATAATAAATAAAGGTTTAAAAATTATGGAAAATAAGATTATAGAAGCAATAAATGAAATAAAAAGAGGAACAGCTGAAATAATAGATATTGAAGCTATTGAAAAATTAATAAAAAGATATTTTGAAACAGGAGAAAATTTTTATGTAAAAGCTGGATTTGATCCAACAGCTCCTGATATTCACATTGGACATACAGTATTAATACAAAAATTAGCAACTTTTCAAAAATTTGGTGGGATTGTACAATTTTTAATTGGAGATTTTACAGCAACTATTGGAGACCCAACAGGGAAAAGTGAAACAAGAAAAATATTAAACACAAAACAAGTTTTAGAGAATGCTGAAACATATAAAGAACAAGTTTTTAAGATATTAGATCCAAATAAAACTCAAGTTGTATTTAATAGCCAATGGTTAAATGAACTTGGAAGTGCAGGAATAATAGCACTTGCTTCAAATTTAACTGTTGCTAGAATGCTCGAACGTGATGATTTTTCAAAAAGATATAGTTCAAACACTCCAATAGCAGTTAGCGAATTTTTATATCCACTACTTCAAGGATATGATTCAATAGCACTAAAAAGTGATATTGAACTAGGGGGAACAGACCAAAAATTCAATCTTTTAATGGGAAGAACTCTTCAAAAAGCTTATGATATGAAAAAACAACAAGCTGTCTTAATGATGCCAATTTTAGAAGGACTTGATGGTGTTCAAAAAATGTCAAAATCTTTGGGTAATTATATTGGTGTTACAGATGAACCTTTTGATATGTTTGGAAAAGTTTTATCTATTAGTGATGAGCTTATGTGGAGATATTTTGAACTACTATCATCAAAATCTATAAATGAAATTGAAGATATTAAAAAAGGTGTTGAAAATGGAACTTTACACCCTAAAAAAATCAAAGAAGAACTAGCTTCGGAATTAGTTGATAGATTTCATGGAATTGGAGCAGGAGAATTAGCAAAGCAAGAATTTGAAAAAGTTTTTGCGAAAAAAGACATTCCAACAGATTTAGAAGAGTTCATATTTGAAGATGAAATATGGGTTTGTCAAGCTTTAGTTGATAGTAAATTAGTAGATTCTACTTCTCAAGCAAGAAGAGATATAAAATCAAATGCTGTTTCAGTTAATCAACAAAAAATAAATGATGATAAACTAAATTTAACTAAAGGCGAGTATATTTTACAAAAAGGTAAAAAAAGTTTCGCTAAGATAGTAATAAAATAAAAAGGGCCTTTGTGAAAATAGGAAAATATGATATAAAGTATCCAATAATTCAAGGTGGAATGGGGGTAGGAATAAGCTGGGATCAACTTGCTGGACATGTTAGTTTAGAAGGTGGATTAGGTGTAATTTCTGCTGTTGGAACAGGATATTACAAAAAATTAAGTCCAAAAGTTGAAATAATAACAAGAAAAGATAAACCAAAAGATGTTATAAATTTTTATAGTAAAGATGCTTTAAAAGAAATTTTTGAAAATGCTAGAAAAATTTGTGGAAAACTTCCTCTTGCAGCAAATATTTTATATGCTATAAATGATTATGGAAGAGTAGTTCGTGATGCTTGTGAAGCTGGGGCAAATATTATTATTACAGGAGCTGGAATTCCTACAAATATGCCAGAATTCACAAAAGATTTTCCAAATGTAGCACTAGTTCCTATTGTATCAAGTGCAAGAGCATTAAAGCTTATCTGTAAAAAATGGCAAAGATACAATAAAATTCCTGATGCAGTAATAGTTGAAGGACCTTTAAGTGGTGGGCATCAAGGATTTAAATATGAAGACTGTTTTAAAGAAGAGTATCAACTTGAGAATATTGTTCCACCAGTAATTGAAGAAGCAAAAAATTGGGGAAATATTCCAATAATTGCTGCAGGTGGAGTTTGGGACAAAAAAGATATTGATAAATTTTTAGAAATGGGGTGTGCTGGTGTTCAAATGGCAACTAGATTTATAGGAACACATGAGTGTGATGCTGATGAAAAATTTAAAAATGTTCTTGTAGATGCTAATAAAGATGATATAGTTTTGATGAAATCTCCTGTTGGACTTCCAGCTCGTGGAGTAAAAACAAATCTTCAATTTTCAATAGAGAATCATACTGCACCAAAAGTTCAATGTATTTCAAACTGTGTTGCACCCTGTAATAGAGGTCATGAAGCAAAATTAGTAGGATACTGTATTGCTGATAGATTAGGGGCTGCATATAAAGGTGATACTGAAACTGGTCTATTCTTTTCTGGTTCAAATGGTTATAAAATTGATAAAATAATATCTGTAAAAGAGTTAATGGAAAAATTGACTAAGGGAGAGTAGTTATTTTAATTAGATTCTTTATTTGTTTAATTTTATTTTTTAATATATCTCTTGCTTCAAGCTTAGAAGAGCAATACAAAGAAGCAAGGATAGAGTTTTTAAAGTCTTCTCTTAAAAAAGATGAAGGTCAAAAAATAAAGGATTTAGAAAGAATTATAAATTTAGGTAAGAAACTAAAAAAAGACACAAGACCTGATGAAGAAAAACTAAAGCTTTTAAATAAAAGAAATGTGAACTTATCAAAAAAAGTAGACTCTAAAACAACAACTCAGCAAAATAATAAAATAAATCAGAATACTAAAACTCAGGTTCAACAAACAAATCAAAATAAACAAGCTAATATTATGCACTCTATAAAATCTGTGAATACTTCACAAAATTCTATTATAATCGATTTTAATGTTGATATATCAAAAAGTGATATTAAATTTTTTGAGTTGAAACCTTCTCCATTATACAGAGATGTATTTGATATAAAAGGCTATTTTAAAGATGCTCTTGCAACAAAATTATCAATTCAAGGAGAAGAACAGATAACTATTGGGCAATTTCAACCAGATGTTTTAAGAATAGTTATTTCAGGACAAAATAACCCAGATACATCTTACACTCTATCAAAAAGACAACTTATTATTGATGTAAAAAGTCAAACAGTTAAAAAAGAAGATACAAAAGTTCAACAATCAAATCAAGTTGTTACTCAACAAGTAGCAATTAAAGAAGATAATAATTTTATTGATACAACAAATGCTATTCGTTTAATAGAATCAAACAATAATACAATTAATGTAAAATTCAATAAAAAAATAACTCAAAAAGATATAAAATATACAAATATTAAGCAAAGTGGAAATTTTGAATATATTTTTGACATAACAGGACAATATAAGTTCGCTAATCCTATAAAATTATCTTTGGATAATATTGATAAAGTTATAACAACACAAAATAAAAATAGTGTAAGAATAAGATTTATAAATAAAAATTCTGCTCAAATAAAATATAATTTAATAAATAATGAGTTAATAATTGAAACAATATCTACAAAATCAACTTCAGCTCCTACACAACAAACTATAAATCAAGTACAAAATATAACACCAAAAAATGTAAAAAACAAAGTTATAGTTATCGATGCAGGGCATGGAGGAGATGATGTTGGAGCAGTTGGTCCAAATAAAAGATATGAAAAAATTGTAAATCTTGAAGTTACAAAATACCTTGAAAACATTTTAAAACAACGTGGTTACAAAGTTTATCTTACAAGAACAACTGATAAATTTATAAAAGTTATGGATAGAACAGTTTTAGCAAATGAAAAAAATGCTGATCTATTTATATCAGTTCATACAAACTCTATTACTAAAGAAAAAGCAAATACAACAAGTGGAATAGAAACATTCTTTTTAAGCCCAGCAAGAAGTGAAAGAGCAAAAAGAGTAGCAGCTCTTGAAAATAAATCAGATATTAGAGAAATGAATGAAAGTTCAAAAAATGTTTTCTTAGAGAGTCTTAATCGTCCAAGAATAACTGCATCACATAAATTTGCAATAGACGTACAAGCTGGGCTTTTACAAGCTGCTAGAACAAAATATAAAGATGTAAAAGATTCAGGTGTTAGAGAAGGACCATTTTGGGTTCTTGTTGGAGCACAAATGCCATCAATTCTAGTGGAACTTGGTTATATTTCACATCCTGAGGAAAGTAGAAGATTATATGAAAAAGAGTATCAACAACTACTAGCTAATGGTATTGCTAATGGTATAGACTCTTACTTTCTAAAAAACCCTTAATATTTTTTATTAGGTTTTCTTGTTTTTTCTTTATTTTTGGGAGTTTTTTTAAAGAGAAAAATTTTACTTTAGAATTTTCCCAAGAAAGATACTCTTTTTTAAGAATATCTTTCTCAAAATATTTATTAATTCCTTCTATATTAGAACTATTTACTAGCCAAATACCAATATCTTTGTCTTCATTTATTTGTTCAAAGTACTCTTCAAAAAGTGCAATATCAACACTTATAGAACTCTCTTCAAAGACTTCTCTTTTTGCACATTCAAAAGCACTTTCATTTCTATTTTTACTACCTTTTAAACAACCCCATCTTGCTTGACTTGCAACACCCAAACACAAAAGAATCTTTATATCCTTTTTATCCACTAAATATGGAACAATACCATAAGTTTTAACATTACTCATTTTTAAAAAACCTAAATATCTTGAATTTTTTTTACATATAAATAAGACGAAATAATAAACCAAACTATCAAAGGAACTATTATTGAGAACTCAGGAATCAAAACTCCTGAACTTGTAATTTTAAATAGAAAAAAGAATACTCCCCAAATTACTAAAGTTCCAAATACTCCAAATGACACAAATTTTCCTAAATTAAAAAATCTACTATTTAAAGAAGCATAAGCAAATATTAAAAATAGTAATGGAATAACAAAAAATGGAATAAATATTTGATTATAAATATTTGTTCTTATCTTTTGGGTATTTACACCTTGTTGTTCAAGGAGTATCCAAGCACTTAAAGCATCAAGTAAAGAGTAATCACTTTTTGTTTCATAAACATTATTTAAAATTTTTGGTTGAAAGCCTTCTAATGTATGTAAAAACTTCTCATTTCTAACTGTTAGCTGAGAGTTTTCATCTATATTTTTAGGTTTAGATATAATTTTTGCATCTATTACATACCATCTATTATTCTGAAAATAAGCTTTTTGAGCAATTATAGTTTCTATAATATCTTCATCTTCAATTTTATAAATATGTATATTTTCAGCTTTTTTTTCCAAAGGAAATAGTTTTTGGAAATATACAAAATGTTCATTATATTTTAGAAAAATATCACTTTTAGTACTAGAAAAATACTCATTATCCAAAATTTTTCTTTTTTGTTCATAAGAGTATGCTAAAGGAGTCATTTGTAAAATAATCAATAAAATAAGTAATATAAAAGATAAAGTTACAATAGGAGAGAAAATATCTTTTCTTTTAGCTCCCAATGCATAAAAAGCTACAAACTCATTATTTTTTATAAATGTTATTAAAGTTACAATCCAAGCAAAAATAATTGATAATGGCAAGGCTAAAGTGAGGGTAAAAAAACCATTATAAAATATATATAAAAGTTGTAAATTTGCAGAAGTTGGTACAGATTTAAAATTTTGTAAAAAATCAATTCCTACAAAAAAGACTTCTAATGATATTAGAACTATAAGAAAATTTCTTATATATTTTGTAAGAAGATATTTTGTTAATGTACTCATATTTTACTTCAATGTATACTTAGATTTTACTTCATCAATATCAAACTCTTTTAAAGCTTCAATTGATGTAATAATATGTGGAATAATTTTACTATAAAGTTCTTCTAACTCTTCTTTAGAAAAATTACTCAAAACATAATTTGCAACATCTTCTTTCTCTTGTGGTTTTCCAATCCCAACTCTAACTCTTATATAATCTTTACCTATATGGCTATCAAGTGATTTAAGTCCATTATGTCCACCATGTCCGCCACCAATTTTAAATTTAACGGCCCCAAATGGTAAATCTAAGTCATCATGGATAATAATAATATTTTCTAAATCAATTTTATAATACTCTTTTATACTATGGACTGCAACGCCAGAGTTATTCATATATGTAATTGGTTTAGAAAATAGATTATAAGCTGATTTTTGTAAGTTTGATTGAAAATTTTGATTGTTTATATTTGAAGTATTCAGATTTTTAGTTATTTCATCAATAACTAAAAACCCAATATTGTGTCTTGTTAACTGATATTTATCACCAATATTTCCAAGACCAACAATTAAATACATATTTAATTATTTAGCTTTGATAACACCAACAACTGGTACTCTAGGATCTAAATAACAATCTACTGTTTCTGGTAAAGTAATATCTCTAATTAAAATATTATCACCTGTATCTAAGTTTGTTACATCTAATGTTATACCATTTGGAAGATCTTCAATTTTACATTTAACTGGAATTCTTCTTGTATGAAGCATTAAAAGACCTTTATTTTTAAGTCCTTTTGCACTTCCTGTTGTAAAAACTGGAATTTTATACGAAGTTCTAACACCAGCTTGAGCAACCATTAAATCAACATGTAATAAATCTGAAGTAATAGGACATTTTTGGTACTCTTGAACAACTACTTTTAAAGTGTTTCCACCTACTTTTACATCAAAAGCAACAGTAGTTTTGTTTTTCAAATATTTAATAAACTCATTTCTTTTAAATGCAGCAGAAATATTCTCTAAACCTTTACCATAGATATTTGCGATTAAATATCCATCTTTTCTTAAAGCCTTAACAGCTGGTTTTGTTATACTATCTCTTACGATACCCTCTAACATAGTCATCCTTTATTTTGATTTTAAATTGAGTCGGGATTATATAAAAGCTTTACTAAATCTTTGATTAAAAGGTTTATTTATAGTTTATTAATACTCTTTTAGATAGAATATTTACTAAATTTTAAAATCAATAAGGTGAAAAATTATGGTATTACTTGATGGAAAAGCCCTATCTGCAAAAATAAAAGAAGAAGTAAAATTTGAAGTTGAACAAATTGTTAAAGATAAAAAAATAACTCCAGGACTTGCTGTTATTTTAGTTGGAGATGATGCTGCAAGTGCAACTTATGTTGCGAGTAAAGAGAAGGCTTGTAAAGATGCTGGTATTTACTCTGTTGTCCATAAAATGCCTTCATCTATAACAGAACAAGAGTTACTTGAAACTATAAATATGATGAACAACAATCCAAAACTTGATGGTATTTTAGTACAACTTCCTCTTCCAAAACATATAGATACAACAACTGTTTTAGAAAGTATTAATCCACTAAAAGATGTTGATGGTTTTCATCCTTATAATGTTGGAAGAATGGTATCAAATTTAGATTCTTTTTTAAGTGCAACTCCATTTGGTGTTATGAGAATGTTTGAAGAACATAAAATTGATTTAAGTGGTAAAAACATTGTTGTAATTGGAAGTAGTGATATAGTTGGAAAACCTATGGCTTCTCTTTTAATTAATGCAAAAGCAACAGTAACAGTTTGTAATAGCCGAACGAAAGATTTAAAATCTCACACAAAAAATGCTGATATTGTAATTATTGCTGTTGGAGTTCCATATTTATTGAAAGCTGATATGGTTAAAGATGGAGCCGTTGTTATTGATGTTGGTATAAATAGACTTGATAATGGAAAACTTGTTGGTGATGCTGATTTTGAAGGATTAAAAGAAAAATGCTCTCATCTTACACCAGTTCCAGGAGGAGTTGGACCTATGACTATTGCTATGTTGCTTAAAAATACAATAAAAGCTGCAAACTTAAGAGAAAAAAGAGAAGCAAAATAGATGTTAAAAAAAATTTATAACTGGTCATCTTCTTGGACTGGAACTATCATAATTGTTTTAGCAATTATATTTTTTATTGCTCAAGCATTTGTAATTCCAAGTGGAAGTATGAGAACTACACTTTTAGTGGGTGATATGCTTTTTGTTAAAAAATTTTCTTATGGAGTACCAACTCCTACTATCCCTTGGGTAAATGTAAAAATTCTTCCAGATTTCAATGATAATGGTCACTTAATAGAAGGAGATAGACCACAAAGAGGTGATATTGTAGTATTTTTTGCTCCTCAAAAAGCCTTAAACGATGGAAGATTACCAGAAGGAACTCACTTTGTAAAAAGAGCTGTTGCTGTTGGTGGAGATACAATATTTTTAAAAGATAAAAATTTATACCTTCATCCAAATGAAGGAAATGACTTTGTAAAAGAGCATTTTAGCAACTATGAAACAATACAAATAGGTGAAAAACTTTTTGTAGTAAATCCATATGAAAAAGAGTTTCAAGGTATAAGAAAAAATCCCGATATTATAAAAGGATTTTTTCATCAAGAGTTATTTGATATGCAAATCACTACTATTCCTGATGATGAATTTTTTATGATGGGAGATAATCGTGACTATTCAAATGATTCAAGATTTTGGGGAACAGTTCCATATAAAAATGTAGTTGGAAAACCTTGGTTTATATATTTTTCTTGGGACAAAGATTACAAAATAAGATGGGATAGAATGTTTAAAACTATTCAAACTCTTCAATATGAAACAATTTTTGATATGAATTTTAAAGAAGATAGCAAAGGAATCTACTAATGAAATATTTTATAGCTGCTGATCATGCAGGAATAGAGATAAAAGCTTTCGTAAAAGATTTGTTTGAAAAAAAAGGTCATATAGTTGAAGATTTAGGACCTTTTTCAAAAGATAGAGTTGATTATCCTGATTTTGCTGCTCTTGTTTGTAAAAAAGTTTTAGAAAATGATGGTTCATTTGGAATTTTGATTTGTGGAAGTGGAATTGGCATGAGTATGGCTGCAAATAAATTTGATGGTATTCGTGCAGCACTTTGTCACAATGAGTATAGTGCAACAATGGCTAGACAACACAATGATGCAAATGTGATTTGTCTTGGTGAGCGAGTTAGTGGTGAAGGCATGATAGAAGCTATTATAAATGCTTGGGATAAAGCAAAATTTGAAGCTGGAAGACATACTCAAAGAGTTGAAAAAATAAATGCTTTAAGTAAAATTGGAAGTTGTAGAGTATAAAAAAGGATTTATTATGAGTGATTGGCAAGTTTATTTAATGATGGCTGTGATTGTAGGAGCTATGCTTTTTGCTCATAAACTAATGTTTTTTGATAAAAAAGACAAGGATAAAAAGTGATAAATCCAAAAATTATCGACTATATTTTTTCAAGTGCATCTATTCAAAGATGGAATGATTATCCAAGAATGGTTGATTTAGTTGAACTTGATAAACAAGCTCATAAATTTATAATTGCTTATTTTATAGCAAAACTAGAAAATGATATAAACTTTACACATTTAATAGAAGCTGGTATTTTCGAATTTTTAAGACGAGTAGTAGTAACGGATATAAGACCAGATGTATTTAGAAAAGCTTTACAAAAAAAATCTCAAGAGATTAATTCTTGGGTTATTTCAAAACTAAAACCATCTCTTGAAACTATTGATAATGGCGTATTTTTACAAAAATTTGAAGAATTTTTAAATAATCCAGATATTTATAAAAAAGAGAGATTTATACTTAAAGCAGCTTCTTATCTTGCTACAAAATGGGAATTTTCAATTGTTTATCAAACAAGTCAGTTTTTAAGTGATATTGAAAATGTAAAAAAAAGTGTGGATGAAGAACTTGAAGATTATTATGAATTAATTGCTGTTAGGAAAATAGCTTTAAATAAAAAATTAGCAAAAATTGTTGATTTAAGTGGAAGATTAAGATTTCAAAAACGATGGGCTCAAACACCAAGAATTCCTGAAACATCAGTTTTGGGACATATGCTTACAGTTGCAATATTCTCATATTTTTTTAGTATTGAAGTAAAAGCTTGTGATAAAAGACTTCAAAATAACTTTTTTACAGCACTTTTTCATGATTTACCTGAAGCTTTAACAAGAGATATTATAAGTCCAGTAAAATATAGTGTAGATGAACTTTCTGAAATTATTGCAGAGTATGAAGTTGAAAAAATCAAAGATGATATTTTGCCAAATATTCCAGAGAATATAAGAGATGAATTTTCTTATATTTTAGGTATATATGACGGAATAAAAGAAGAATTTGCAAATAAAATAAAAATAGATAATAAAATTGAAATAGTTGATGATATTTCAAAATATAATATAGATAAATATGAAGCTATTGATGGACTTGCTTTAAAACAATGCGATAAGCTATCTGCTTTTGTGGAAGCTAGTTTATCTATCTCTCATGGAATAAAATCAAAAGAGTTAATCAACGGTAAAAAAGAGATTTTAAAAAGTTTAAAAGAAATAAATGGAGTTGATTTTAAGCAAATTGCTTCAGAAATAGATAAAGAATTTGGAAGCAATGGACAAGTTCAAACTACTTTAGATTTTGATTAATATATCAAAGAGAGCTTTTAAAAGCTCTCCCATTCATCATCTTTACTACTATCTTTTATAGGTGTTGCTTTTTTTGAAACTTGTGGAGTTGATATTTTTTTTGTATTATTTACAATTTTAATATTTTTTGTATCTTCTCTTTTAGTTCCTATATCTTTTTCTTTAACCTCATTTTTTCCTATAAACTCTTTAGAATTTGCATCTTCTACTATTAATTTTGCTATATTATCATTTGATAAAGCAATATCATGAGCTTGAGATGCTACCATTGCATTTTGTTGTGTTTGTTGGTCTAGCTGATTTACTGCATCATTTATCTGTTCAATTCCAAGTAGTTGTTCTTTTGAAGCATTTTGAATATCAGAAATCAAATTCATAGTTTGAGATATATTTTCATTTAATTGTTTATATCCTTCTATCATATTTGTAGCTATACCTTTACCTTCATTTGCTTTTGAAGTCGCAAGTTCAACAATATCTTTTATCTCTTTTGCAGCTTCTGCACTTCTTGAAGCTAGATTTCTTACTTCTTGAGCTACAACTGCAAATCCTTTTCCAGCTTCACCTGCTGTTGCTGCTTCTACAGCTGCATTTAATGAAAGAATATTTGTTTGGAATGCTATATTATCTATTACTCCAATTGCTTCGTGAACAAGCGTTACTTGTGTATTTATCTCATCCATTGCAATTGTTGTTTTATTTGCTAACTCTTCACCTAAACTTGCTGATTTTGTAACTCCACTTGAAAGATTTGACATTTTTGCAATACTTTCCGTATTATTTCTAATATTTGAAGTAATCTCTTCTAGTGCGGCTGCTGTTTCTTCCAAAGAAGCGGCTGCTTCATTTGAACTTAAATTCAATTTATCTACATTTGCCAAAAGTATCATAGAACTTTTATCTAAAGTTAAACCATTAGACTTACTTTCTTGAAGCATAGAAGTTACAGAATCTCCTAAAGAGTTAATACCATTTGCCAATGATAAAAGCTGTTCTTTAATACCATTTGTTGGAACTCTTTTCATATAATCATACTTCGAATATTTCTCTAAAACATCTAAAATATTTTCAATATTTGTTTCTAAAACATTACCCATATTATTTATAACATTTTTAAGTTGAGTTAAAGCAGGATTTGATACTTCAGTATTTAATCTTTGACATAAATCTCCTTGTTCAAATTCACCTAAAACAGAAATTGTTTCATCTATTAATTTTCTATCTTCTTCTATACCTTTTCTTGTTTTAACTATATTTTCATTTACAACTTTGCTCATAGCTCCAAATTCATCTTTTGCACTATCATCAAGTAATTCAGCTGTTGATTTTTCTCTATTTAAATATGCAAAAAATCCTAATAAACCATCTTTAAATTTTTCTATAGAGTTCACTACAACATTTGAAATAATCACAGAGATTATTATAAATAATATAACAGAAAGTACAATAACAGTTATTAACATACTATTCATAGTTTCATCAGCTTCGTCTCTTAATTCTATTGCCCTTAAAGATATTTGTGATGCTTTATTTTGTATTAACACACCCATTTCTGCCATTTGTGTTATTTTAAGTGCAACAGCTGGTTCTTCTTTTAAAATACCATTTTTATAATCACTAATTTTTTCTTTTGAATATGATAAAAATCCTTTTTCATAATCACTCAATAATGATAAAATTTCATTTGCTAATTTTATATTACTTGTATCAGCGTAACTAGCAGCTGCTTGTTTCATATTATTTTCAAGATATTTTATATCACCAATCACAACTTTTTCTGTTTCTTGTGTCGATGTTCTCATAAATTGTAGAACAGAGAATCTAGTCTTAACCATATCTGAAATAAATTTTTCAGAGGCTATTGAAGCTGAATTTCTAGCTTCATATATGCTAACATAGTATCTATATACAGTTACCATTACTCCAACTATTATTATAAATAATATAGGGAATAAAAACAATTTTTTCCTTGTGTCCAATTTGTTTAACATAATTTGCGTCCTTTTATATTTTAATTATTATGTAACTCATAATAAATACCTTAATCTTAATTTATATTTCTGATAACGATTTTAAAGATTTTAGCGGATAGATATTACAAAAAAACCACTAAATAAAAACTTATAAGTAGTTTGATATAATATGTTCTAATATAAGAAAAAGGAATAATATATGCAAATTATCATCGGTATTGCAATTTTTATAGTCATAATTACAGTAATACTTTTTAAAGTAAACGATAGATTTGAAAAAAGAGAGTTTATAATTTTATTAATAATAATATTTTTAGTAACAATTGGAACAATTTGGTATGAGAAATCAAAAGATAATTATTTACAAAACATATTTAAAGAGAAATATGAGAAAGATAAAAATATTAAAATAGAAAGTCTTAATTACGAACTTTTAAACAATAAAGTTGTAAGTTCAAAAGATAAATTTATTTATAAATTTACATATCTTGTAAAAAAAGAAAATACAGAGTTTTTATGCACAATGGATAATGTTGAAATAAATAAAGTACAAAATCTTTTTGTATTTAAAGATTTTGCAAATTTAAAAGAAGAGTGTATTGAAAAATAACTCTTTTTTGAGTTTTTACGCAGGTTTAAAACTGATTTTTGTTTTGCAAACTTGCGGAAAATAACACTTATCACATTCAGGTTTAACTGCTTTACAAATATATCTTCCAAATAAAACCATCGCTTGATGAAAAATATGTAAATCACCTTTTAATTTTTTTACCAAATCAGCTTCAGTTAGAGTTACATTTTTAGCATCACTTAATCCCAATCTATGAGAAACTCTAAATACATGAGTATCAACAGCCATAACATTTGCACCTTCAAACTCTATCATAAAAACATTTGCTGTTTTGTTTCCAACACCTGCAAGTTTCATCAGTTCTTTTTGATTATGTGGAATATTTCCATCATAATTCATAATCACACTTTGTGCCATTTTTACAATATTTTGTGCTTTATTATTGAAAAAAGAGCAAGAATTAATGATTTTTTTAACATCATCCAAATTTGCAACAGATAACTCTTTTACACTTGGATATTTTTCAAATAATGCTGGAGTTATTATATTTACTCTTTTATCTGTACATTGCGCTGATAAAATAATGGCTATGAGTAGTTCATAATCATTTTTATAATTTAACTCTGTTACAGCATCACTATAATTTTCTAAAAATGCTTGTTTGATTGTTTCTATATCTTGTTTTGTTGCTTTTTTCATCTTATATCTCTTTAATCTTAGCTATCTCATCTCTTAATCTTATTGCTTCTTCAAAGTTTAAATCTGATGCAGCTTTTTTCATCTGTTTATTTAGTTCTATTAAAATCTTTTTTCGCTCATTTGCAGGCATTTTTTCTAGTTTTTGTTTTTTCCAAGCAACTGTATCATATTCTTCAAGTTTTAGATTTTCATCAAGTTTTCTTTTTGTTGATTTTGGAGTAATATTATGAACTTTATTAAACTCTTCTTGAAGTTCTCTTCTTCTAGAAGTTTCATCAATAGCAAATTGCATAGAAGCTGTTATTCTTTGGGCAAATAGGATAACTCTTCCATTTTCATTTCTTGCAGCTCTTCCTATTGTTTGAATAAGAGAAGTTTTGCTTCTTAAAAACCCTTCTTTATCTGCATCAAGTATTGCGACAAGCGAAGTTTCAGGAATATCCAAACCTTCTCTTAAAAGATTTATTCCTATTAGTACATCAAAAGTTCCAAGTCGTAATTCTCGAATGATTTGATTTCGCTCAATTGCATCTATTTCAGAATGCATATATTTTACTTTTATTCCTAAATCTGCATAATAACTAGCTAACTCTTCTGCCATTTTTTTTGTCAAAACTGTAACTAAAACTCTTTCATTTTTTGCTATTGTTTTTTTAATCTCATCATGAAGTCTTTCAACTTGAAACTGGCTATCTATTATTTCTATAACAGGGTCAAGAAGTCCTGTTGGTCTTATTATTTGTTCTGCAACAACTGAACTTAGTTCTAGTTCTAACTCATTTGGTGTTGCACTTACAAATACATAATTTGGTGCTTTTTTTATAAACTCATCAAACATTAAAGGTCTATTATCTAAGGCACTCGGAAGCCTAAATCCATACTCAACTAAAACCTCTTTTCTACTTCTATCAGCGGCATGCATTCCTCTAAATTGTGGTAGTGAAACATGAGATTCATCAACTACAAGTAAAAAATCTTCACCCATTTGTTCAAAATAATCAAGCAATGAATATGGAGTTTCTCCAGGTTTTTGTCCTGTCAAATGTCTTGCATAGTTTTCTATTCCTTTACACATTCCAGTACCTTCAATCATCTCCAAATCAAATTCAACTCTTTGTTTTAGTCTTTGATGCTCGACTAATTTTTGCTCTTTTTGGAAAAATTCAAGTCTATCTTCAAGCTCTTCTTCTATTTGTTTTACAGCAGTTGCTAATTTGTCTTGCGTTACAACGAAAGGATTTACAGAATATATAATCACCTCATTTAAATCTTTTGTTTTTGTATTTGTAAGATATTCATGTTTTGTGATACTTTCAACCTCATCACCAAAAAACTCAACTCTTATAAACTCATCTTCAAAATAAGCTGGAAAAATATCTATAACATCTCCATTTACTCTAAAATCCGCTCTATCAAAGAATTTATCATTTCTTTTATAACCCATTTCTATTAGTTTTAGTAAAAATGTTTTTTGAGAGTAGTTAAATCCAATTTCAACTCTTTGCACCATTGCTTTATATTCGCTTGGATTTCCTAATCCATAGTTTGCTGAAACTGAGGCAATAACAATAACATCATCAAAAGATAAAAGTGAAGCAGTTGCACTAAGTCTAAGACGCTCTAATTCATCATTTATTGAACTATCTTTTTCAATAAATAAATCACTTCTTGGAATATATGCTTCAGGTTGATAATAGTCATAATAAGAGATAAAATATTCAACGTGATTATTTGGAAAAAATTGCTTAAACTCACTGTAAAGTTGAGCTGCTAAGGTTTTGTTATGTGTCATAATAAGAGTTGGTTTTTGTACCTTTTCTATCACTTTTGCAATAGTATAAGTTTTTCCGCTTCCTGTAACTCCTAATAGAGTGTTATATTGATTTCCAGCTTTTATTGAATTACTCAAAGCTTCAATAGCTTTTGGTTGATCTCCACTTGGGCTATAATCACTTACTACTTTAAACTCTGACAAAATCTAATCCTTTAATTTTTCAATAAAAAATTTATTTTCTTTAAATTTCAAATACTCTTTTTGACAACATAAAGATGAAACATTAATATATTTTTGATTTCCAAAAACAAAAGTTTTACCTTGATGATAATGTCCTTCTATAATAACATCGCTATCATAATTTTTCACTCGTTTTTCTACAAGTTTCTCAAAATCTGAAATATTATGGCAAATATTTTTATTTAATAAAGCTTTTTCTAACTGTTTTGAAATAAAAAAGTTTATATCAATAAAATTCATAAATTTTAAAAATATGCTGTTTCTTATTATTTTACAAAAAAGTTCATATTGCCAATTTATAAAATTATCCCCATGAGATAATCCAACCTTTTCTTCTTGCATTTTTATAAAATAAGGTTGATTATCTCTATTTATTACTTTTATATTTGGAAAAAGCTTTTGTAAATTAAAATCATGATTTCCCTCTAAATAAACTATTTCTAAATTATCTGATAGTTTATTTAAAAGATTTATAACTTCCTCATTTTGTTTTATAAAATATTTACATTCAAAAGATAAAAAATCAAAAATATCACCCATTAAAAAAAGCTGAGAAATATTTAACTCTTTCTTTTCAACTCTTTTTAATAGATGTAAAAGTTCTTGATTTTTTTGATTGAAGTGTGAATCGGCTATAAAAATAGCCTCATCTTTTAAACTTATGTTCAAACTATAGCTCTAACTCTTTATAATATACTTTTAAAACTTCAAAAGTTTTTGTTCCACCTGGTAAATTTGCATTGAATTCATCTCCTTCAACTTTTCCCATAAGTTGTTTTGCTAAAGGAGAATTAAAAGATATAAAACCTTTTTCTACATTCGATTCAACTCCACCAACAATAGTATATGTAAATTCTTCATCACTATCAACATCAACAAGATTTATAGTTGAACCAAAACTTACTCTATCATGTGGTAAATTAGATGGATCAACAATAACTGCTTTTGAAATAGTATCACTTAATTCAGCTATTTGAACATCTATTAATTTTAATTTTTCTTTTGCTGAATGATACTCTGCATTCTCTTTTAAATCACCTAACTGTCTAGCTTCATCTAAAGCAATTACAGTTTCTGGTCTTTCGGTACTTTTTAAAAAATCTAAATCTTGAGTAACTTTATTGTACCCCTTAAGTGTCATTGGCTCTTTATCCATAACCTCTCCAATAAATATTTTTGTGATATAATATCCAAAATTTAGTAAAAAAGAAGATTTAAAATGCAATATGATAGAACATTAAAGCTTTTTGGAGAAGAAGCATTTCAAAAATTTCAGAACACAAAGATAATACTTTTTGGTGTAGGTGGAATAGGAAGTTTTGCACTTGATGCACTATATAACACTGGAATAACAAATATCACAATAGTTGATTTCGATAAATATGAACCTTCAAATATGAATAGACAGTTAGGAAGCCATGGAAATATAGGAAAAGTCAAAGTTGATGTTCTAAAAGAAAAATACCCAAATGTAACACCTATTTGTGTAAAAGTAACTCCAGAATGGATTGATAACTTTGATTTTTCATCTTATGATTATATTTTAGATGCAATAGATGATGTAACTCCAAAGGTACATTTAATAAAAAAGCATTTTACAAAAATTATAAGTACAAGTGGAGGAGCAAAAAGAATTGATGCTACGAAATTAGAATATAAATCAATTTGGGAAACATATAACGATAAATTTATAAAAAAAGTGAGAGAAGAACTTAAAAAACAAGGTTTTAAAAAGAAATTTAAAGTAATTTTTTCATCTGAAGTTCCTTTGTGTGTAGAAAAAGGGAGTTTTGAAGGTGTAACTGCTTCTTTTGGGCTAATGATGGCTTCAATTACTATTCAAAAAATAATAAAAAAATTAAATTTAGTTAAAGATAGTCAAAGTTAAAACGATATATAATAATTTACTTTACACAAAAAAAGGATTTACATGAGCGGTATTGGTGGTAGTGTTGAGCAAATGACACAAGGACATTTAAGAAATGTTCAGCAGTTAGCAGTATTTTACACTGGTCATAATAATATTTACGCAATAAATATTGCAAAAGTTAAAGCTTTCATAATAACAGAAGAGGTTGCTATAAATGATACTCCTAAAGATACAAATATAATATCTGGTATTGCAACAATTAGAGGAGAACCTGTAACATTAGTAAATCTTGATGCTTGGCTTGGTCTTAAACCTCTTGAAACGAATGAGTATAAACTAATAATATTTTGTGAATTCAACCACAAAAAAATAGGCTTTTTAGTAAAAGATATGCTTGATATTGTTGAAAAAACTACTCAAGAATTAAGAAACACTGAAGAGACAAATTCAAAAATAACTTATACAACTTATGTAAAAGTTAATAATAAAGATGAATTATGTACAGTATTCAATGCTGAACAGCTTTTAAGAGATATTAAATGGACAAATGATGGAGATGATGATGTTAAAAAATATGTTGAAGAAAAAATATCATCTTCTAAAAAAATTTTAGCAGCTGAAGATTCAGCAGTTGCAAGAGAAGTTTTAACAAAATTTTTCCAACAAGCTGGAGCAAATTTTGAAATATATCAAAATGGTGGATTACTTCTTAATAGATTAGAAGAGTTAGAACCAAGCGATGTAGGACTTGTTTTAACAGATATTGAAATGCCTGGAACAGATGGATATCAAGTTGCTTCTTTTATAAAAAATAGTACAAAATATTCTCACATTCCTGTAGTTGTAAACTCATCAATGACGACTGATGCTGTAAAAGGAAAAATGGATAAAATAGGAATAGATGGTTTTGTAGGGAAAACTGATATTCACTCTTTATACGATATTACACGAAGACTTCTTCTTAAATAATAAAAAGCTAAGAAATTAGCTTTTTATTAAATAGTTCCTAACCAATTTTTTATATTCTCAATTTGTATTTGTGTTTGATATGTTGATGTTCCACCAAAAGAGTTTCTACTATTCATAGAATTTTTTAAATTTAAATATGAAACTATTTCTTCATTTATATTCTTTAATTCATCATTTGAACTTCTAATTTCATCTATATTTAATTCACTAATATCTTTATTTAAGCTATTTGCTTTTGATACAACATCTTTTGTAAGATAATAAGCTGTACGAAATGGCATATTTTGTTTTTGTACTAAATAATCAGCTAAATCAGTTGCTGTTAAATGCCCTATTTTACAAGCTTTTTCCATTTTATCCACATTAACTATCATAGTTTTTATAACTTCATTTAAAATCGAAATTGAAATTTCAATAGTTTTAACTGAATCAAAAACCCCTTCTTTATCTTCTTGTGTATCTTTATTATAAGCTAATGGTAAGCCTTTCATAACCGTTAAAAGTGATATTAAATTTCCATAAACTCTTCCAGTTTTTCCACGTAAAAGTTCAGGAACATCAGGATTTTTCTTTTGTGGCATAATTGAACTTGTAGTTGCATATTCATCACTCATTCTTACAAATTGAAACTCATAAGACGACCATAAAATAAGCTCTTCTGAAATTCTACTTATATGCATCATTGTTGTAGATATATTGAACAATAACTCCAAAGCAAAATCTCTATTTGAAACACTATCCATAGCATTTTGAGTTGGAGCAGTAAAACCTAACAACTCAGCTGTTTTAAATCTATCAATATTATGTGGAGTTCCTGCAAGAGCTGCACTTCCCAAAGGAGAATAATTGTTTCTTTCATAAGAAGAAGAAAATCTCTCAAAATCTCTTTTAAACATATTTGCATAAGCCATCATATGATATCCAAAATTTATAGGTTGAGCATGTTGTAAATGCGTCATTCCTGGCATTAAAGTTGTTGTATGTTTTGAAGAAATATCTAAAAAAGTTGATATTAAATTTTTTATTTGATTTTGAATAGATTTTGTTTTTTCTTGTACATAAAGACTAAAATCTGTGCAAACTTGGTCATTTCTACTTCTTGCAGTATGCAATTTTTTACCTGCTTCTCCTATAATTTCAGTTAGCCTATTTTCAACTGCCATATGAATGTCTTCATACTTTAAAGAGAATTTAAACTCTCCATTTTCAATCTCTAATTTTACTTTTAAAAGACCTTCTTCTATTTGTTGTTGTTCATCAAAACTTATAATTCCTTGAAAAGCTAACATTTTAGAGTGTGCAATAGAACCTTTTATATCTTGTGAATATAGCTCTTTATCAAACATTATCGAAGCATTAAACTCATCTAATATCTTAGCATTTGTATTTTTTAAAATTTGATTATTTTCTTTTGACATTTATTCTTTCCTATAAAATTATTAAGTTCTTATTATATCATAAGTGCTATAATACTACGTTATTATATAAATTATTGAGAGTAATATGAAAGATATAAAAGAAATTACAAAAAATACTCTATCTAGTTTAAAAGACAAAAGACTTCCTGCTACCCCTGAAAACTACTTTTTAGAGTTTGTAGCTCAAGCTAAACTTTTAAATAACCAATTTGATGATATTAAAATATTAAATGATGCTTTAAAAAGCTTAACGAATGATGAGAAAAAAATATTAAATAATGAATCTATTTTTCAAATTATAAAAATCTTATCAAAAAGAGCTACAAATGATGAATTAAAGTCTTTGATTAGTACTTTTAGCGAGTTATTAGCACCATCTATCAATTTTGAACTTAAAGAAGATATAGAAGACTTTATTTTAGTTTTATTAAAAAACCCAAAAAATATTACAACTAGAGAGTCTATAAATAAAATTAAAGAATTTGCACAAAAAAGAATTGATGCTGATAGAAGAGTTTTAAAAGAAAAAACAAATGATATAATAAAACTAACATCTTTAATGAGTAGATACTATGATAAAACACTTTCAGATAGTGATAGTTCTAATGAAGAGATTCAAAAGATAAAAGATGATTTAGTAAAATTAGAAATATCTGATTACTCAAAAAGAGAACTTATAATTGTTCAAAAAAAACTAATAGACACTATTTATAGACTAGAAAACTCTCTTCAAGAAAATAATAGAATTTTATCTACAAATATAGACAAATTTAAACTTTTACATAAACAAATAGAGGAATTAGAAAAAGAACTTAAAGTTGCAAAAGAAGAGTATCATTTTGATTTTTTAACTGGGATTTTAAATAGAAGAGCATACGATAATGAAGCAAAAAAAATGGAAAAACAGTATTTTATTTTTGATACAAACTTTGCAGTTGTCTTTTTTGATATAGATCACTTTAAAAAAATAAACGATAATTTTGGACATATTTGTGGAGATGAAATACTAAAATCTTTTGCAATTATTTTAAAGGATCTTACAAGAAAAGAAGATGTTGTTGCACGATATGGAGGAGAAGAGTTTGTTGCACTTATTAATTTTAGAGATAAAATAGAAGTTAAAAGATACATAAAAAGGGTTAAAAATACTTTTTTAAATAGTACCTTTATATATAAAGACTACAAAATAAATATTACTTTTTCTGCAGGTGTTACATTTAGAAATAACTATAATTCAATAGAAGAAGCTCATAATAAGGCTGATGAATTACTTTATCAAGCAAAAAAAGCTGGTAGAGATAAAACTATATTTGATTCAGGAGAGATAGTTTAAAACTATCTAACTCCAAAGTTGAAGTTTTGGTAAGTTTGCAACTGCTTTTAAAATATCTGTTTTTGACACAATTCCAACTAAAATATCATTTTCATCAACAATTGGAATAGCATCTATTTTTAAATCCAGCATTATTTTCACAACATGTCTTACATCAGATTCTGGATCTGCTGTTAAAACTTCAGGTAGATAAACATCTTCTATTTTTCTTTTTAATATATCATCTATTTCATCAATATTATTCATAATTAGAGATAATATAATCTTTTTATTTACAATACCTATAATTTTTTTTCCAAAAGCTGTAATTGGAATTTGAGAAACACCTTTATCTTTTATAAAATAATATAACTCTTCAATAGTAAAGTTTGTAGTTGCATAAATAACATCTTTTGTCATAATATCTTTGATTTTATAAACTGGTTCTAAATTATCAAGAGAAGCTATTTTTTTGTAAGAATTTAAAAATTCATTTTTTTGATCTTTATTTAATTCACTAGAAAAATCTTGTATTAAGCCCTCTTTGGGCTCAAATCTAACACTTTCAGCTTCATCAATATTCTTTAATTCATATAAATTATCTGTTGTACTTCTAAAGCCTACTGTTCCATTATTATAAATAGCAAACATAAAAATAACCTCTTTTTATTTATTGTACCAAAATAATTTCAAAAAGCCTCTTTATATAGGTAAAACTCTTAAATCTACAAATACTTTATCCTGTAAAATTGACTCGATAGCATAAAGTGTTCCCATACTTCCTGAACTACAGCCACTACATGCACCTAAATACCTAATATACAGATCATAATGTGGTTTTGATTCAACTAAATCTAAAATTTCCATATTTCCACCATCCATAACAAGCATAGGTCGTACATCTTCATCTAAAACTTCATCAATAAGTTTTAACTTTTCTTCTTTTGATAAGCTTTCAAAATCAATTTGGCTTCTCTCTTGTTCTTTTTGTCTTTGTTCATCTATCTCTTTTCTAGTATATTCCAATATATCAGTTAAATATATCTCTTTCTCCTCTAATCCACCCTCTTTTTGACAGGATTTACAAAAGATTCCTGCTTTTGTTATTTGTCCTATATCTTCAATAGTTTTTAAATCAAATTGTTTTATAGCACTTTTAATATCTCCTAGATTAACTCTAGCACACTCACAAACCAAATAATCATCATCAAAAGAACTAACATCAACTTCTGTATAAGACAATGCAACTTTTTTAATAACTACAAAATTTAAAGTTTTATCATATAACTCTTGAATATTCATTGCAGGAATTTCTGGTCTATCTCTTAGAGCAAACTCTACATCTGTTTTTGTAATCTTTGAAGCTTTTTCAACTGTTTTTCCAATACACAATTCAGTCATCATATCATTTAAAGCAATGATAATTCCACTCCCAAAAGATTGAAATTTAGCATCCATAATAATATTACTTTGTTTATCAACAGCCCAATAAAGCCTTATGCTATCTCCAGCATTTGACTCATAATCTGAACTTAATAATTTTAAATTAAACTCTTTTGCTTTCTCTTTTGTAATTAAACCTAAATTTTTTGGTTCATCAATTCTTTCTAAAATTTTACTTGAATACTCTTTTTTATCATTTTCTTTCATTAATCTTCCATTATATAATATATATTTTTTGTATTTTATTCAATATAGGATAAAATTTATCTTAATTACAAACTCCCTTTAAATAGGAGTTATTTCTATATTTGCATAGCAATAAAATCGCTTTAGTTGTATTTATGCCTTTACATTATATACTTATTTTGATATTATTCAAACAGGATAAATTCTGTCCTATTTAAAATCAAATAAATTTTACGGAGAAGTCATGAGTGATAATCAGCAAATACATGACATTTTAAACAAAGATTACAAACTTGGATTTGAAACTTTAGTTCAAAGTGATACTTTTGAAAAAGGTTTAAATGAAGATGTTATAAGAGCAATAAGTGCAAAAAAAGAAGAACCGCAATGGCTTTTAGAATTTAGATTAAAAGCATATAAGAAATGGCTAACTATGGAAGAACCGACTTGGACAAATCTTAAGTTTCCTAAAATAGATTACCAAGATTATGCATATTTTTCAGCACCTAAAAAAGCTTTAAACTCTTTAGAGGAAGTTGATCCAGAAATATTAAAAACTTATGAAAAATTAGGAATTCCGCTAGAAGAACAAAAAATGTTAGCTGGTGTTGCAGTAGATGCAGTATTTGATTCAGTTTCAGTAAAAACAACTTATCAAGAAGAGCTTGAAAAATTAGGAATTATATTTTGCTCTATAAGTGAAGCTGCACATAGATTTCCAGATTTAGTAAAGACTTATTTATCAAGTGTTGTTCCAGTTTCAGATAACTATTTTACCTGTTTAAATAGTGCTGTTTTTACAGATGGAAGTTTTGTATATATTCCACCACATACTAGATGTCCAATGGAACTTTCAACTTATTTTAGAATAAACGCTTTAAATACAGGTCAATTTGAAAGAACATTAATAATCTGTGATGAAGGAAGTTACGTTTCATATAATGAGGGTTGTTCTGCACCAAGCCGTGATGAAAGACAACTTCATGCAGCTGTTGTTGAATTGTGTGCATTAAAAGATGGTCATATAAAATACTCTACTATTCAAAACTGGTTTCCAGGAGATGAAGATGGTAAAGGTGGAATTTTAAACTTTGTAACAAAAAGAGGTTTATGTAAAGGTGATAACTCTAAAATATCTTGGACACAAGTAGAAACTGGTTCAAGTATAACTTGGAAATATCCATCTTGTGTACTTCAAGGAGATAATAGTGTAGGAGAATTTTACTCTGTTGCTATTACTTCAAAAGCCCAACAAGCTGATACTGGTACAAAAATGATACATCTAGGTAAAAATACAAAATCAACAATTATTTCAAAAGGTATTTCAGCTATGAAAGGTGTAAATGCATATAGAGGATTGGTAAGAGTTGGTAAAAATGCTCATAATGCAAGAAATATTTCTGAATGTGATTCACTTTTAATAGGACATAAATGTCAAGCACATACTTATCCATATCACGAGATAAGAAATAGTAGTGCAAATATAGAGCATGAAGCAACAACTTCAAAAATTTCAGATGAACAACTATTTTACTTAAATCAAAGAGGAATTGATGAAGAAGATGCAATAGCTATGATTGTAAATGGTTTTTGTAAAGAAGTTTTAAAAGAGTTACCAATGGAGTTTGCAGCTGAAGCAAAAGAGTTATTAAATATTTCATTAGAAGGAAGTGTAGGTTAATTATGAGTAATAGTTTATTAAAAATTGAAGATTTAAAAGTTAGTATAAATGATAATAATATTTTAAAAGGTTTAAACTTAGATATAAAACCAGGAGAAGTTCATGCTTTAATGGGAGTAAATGGTGCAGGTAAATCTACTTTAGTTAAAACTTTAGCAGCTCATTATGACTGTGAAGTAACAGGTGGGAAAATAACATTTAAAAATAAAGATTTATTGCAAATGGATGTTTCAACAAGAGCAAATGAAGGTATTTTTATGAGTTTTCAAAGTCCTGTTGAAGTTTCTGGAGTAAATAATAGCTACTTTTTAAGAACAGCAATAAATGCAAAAAGAGCCTATGAAGGAAAAGAAGAACTAGATGCAATGCAGTTTTTAAAACTAGTAAAAGAAGAGACTTCAAAATTTGATATAGATAGAAAACTTTTACAAAGAGATTTAAATGATGGGTTTAGTGGTGGAGAGAAAAAAAGAAATGAGCTTATACAACTTTTAATGCTACAACCTGATTTAATAATGCTTGATGAAATAGATAGTGGACTAGATGTAGATGCAATAAAAATCGTAGCAAATGTAATAAACTCTATGCTTGATGGTAAAAAATCTATTTTAATGATTACTCACTATGATAGACTTTTAGAGCTTATAAAACCTGATTTTGTACATATTTTGAGTGATGGAAAGATTGCTAAAACTGGAGATTATAGTTTGGCTTTAGAACTAGATGAGAAAGGTTTTGAGGCATTAGGAATAAATAATGCAAGTAATTAATTTTCAAGATTTAAAACTACCACAAAAAAAAGATGAAGAGTTTTTAAGAATAGATTTCTCTTCTCTTTTTTCTTATGATTTTAAAAGTGTTAAAACTTCGAATTTTAGCCTTGATTTAAAATCACAAAAAGATGAAAATTCTTATGATAGTATTTTATTTGATATAACAAAAAATTTGGACAGTAATCAAAAAATTTTAACAATAAGTGAAGATACAAAAGAGCCAATTATTCTAATTCATACTTTAAATGAGAGTGAAATAGCATTTACAAACTCTTTAAAAATTGAAGTTAAAGATGGAGTTAAAGCACAAATTATAGAAGTTTTTAACTCAAACTCTACAAACTCTGCATTTTTTGTAAATAGATTTTTAGATTTAGGAAAAAAAGCAAACTTAGAGTATGTAAAAGTTCAAGATATAGTTTTAGAAAACTCTATAATATTCTCTTTAAAAACTTCACAAGATGATAAGTCAAATTTAGAGATCACAAATTTTGAATTTGGAGATGGTTTTGTCGTAAATAATTTTGAAAACAATATAAATTCACAAGATATAAACTATGAATTGAACGGCTTACTAAAACTAAAAGACAAAGCAAACTCTTCAACTTTGGTAAAAACTGTACACAATAACAAAAGTTCAAGAAGTAATATAAACTATAAAAATAGCCTAAAAGACAACTCAAGAGCGGTTGTAAAAATAAAATCTATAGTAAATCAAGAAGGACTTTATTCAAAAGCTTTTCAAAATTGTAACTCTATTTTATTAAGTGATGATGCTACAATTTTTGCTCAACCACATTTAGAAATATATATTGATGAACTAGAAGCTAGCCACGGTACAACAACTGGTACACTAAATAAAGAACAACTTTTATATCTAACTGCTCGAGGTATTCCAAAAGATAAAGCTTATGATATGCTTTTAGTTGCCTTTGAAAGTTCTATTAGAAATAATTTGAAAAATGAAAAAATAAAAGAGTTTATTGATAATTATAAAAGAGAAAAATATGTATAAAAAAGATTTTCCATATTTTCAACACTCACAAACTGTATATTTAGACAATGGAGCAACAACTCAAAAACCACAAAGTGTTGTTGATGCAACAGTTGATTATTATACAAAATACTGTTCAAATACTCATAGAAGTGGATTTGGAGATGCTGCAACGGCTACAACAGAGTTTGAAAATACGAGAATTACTTTACAAAAATTTATAAATGCAAATAAAAAAGAAGAGATAATTTTTACAAAAGGTGTTACTGAAAGTATAAATTTTATAGCTTCATCTTTTGCAATAAATTTTAAAACTGTTATTATCTCAAGTTTAGAACACCATGCAAATATTGTGCCTTGGCATATGCAAGGTAGATTAAAAGGTTCAGGACTTGAAGTTGTAAATTGTAACTCTAATTTGGATTTTGATTTTAAACATTTTGAAGAAATTTTAAAACAAAATCCTAATTCATTTGTGAGTATTGCTCATGTTACAAATGCTTTTGGAAAAGTTCACGATATAAAAAGAATTATATCTTTAGCACACTCTTATGATTGTGTAGTTATGGTAGATGGAGCACAAAGTTTAAGCAGTTTTAAAATAGATGTTCAAGAACTTGATTGTGATTTTTTTGTTATTTCAGGGCATAAAACTTTTGGTCCAACAGGAGTTGGAGCAATATATATAAAAGATAAATTTTTAGATATTGTAGAACCTTATCAAACAGGTGGAGCAACTATACATACAGTTGATTTTGAAAAAGGAACTACTTTTTTAAACTCTCCTTATAAATTTGAAGCAGGAACTCAAAATATTGCGGGAGTTATAGCTTTTAAAGAATCTTTAAAATATATAGAAAATATTGGTTATGAAACTATACAAACAAGAAAAAATGAACTTTTAAAATATCTTGATGATGAACTAAAAAAACTTCCTGATATAATTTTTTACAATGATATAAAAGATTGTAGTGGAACAAGAAGTTTCAATTTTGCTGGAATAGTACACGATGATATATCTATTTTACTTGATAAAATGAAAGTTGCAGTAAGGGTTGGTCATCATTGTGCAATGCCAATTATGAATAAATTGAATATAAAAGGTACTATAAGAGTAAGTTTAGCTTTTTATAATGATTTTGAAGATATTGATAAGTTGATAATTGCACTTAAAAGAGCACTTTCTATGTTAAAGGATTAGGATGAGTATAAAACAAAGAGTAGAAAATATAAAAGATGATTTAGATTTTTTTGATGATGAGTTAGCAAAATATGAATATATTATTGATTTAGGTAAAAAACTTCCTGTGTTTGATGAAGTAAATAAAACTCCAGAAAATATAGTTCATGGATGTACTTCTCAAGTTTGGTTAATATGCGAGAAAAAAGATGATAAACTATTTTTTTATGGTACAAGTGATGCAATTATTGTAAAAGGGTTGGTATATATTATTTTAGATATTTTTTCAAATTCTACAATCCAAGAGTTAAAAGAAATTGATATGGATATCATAAGAGAGCTTGAATTAAGTGAAGTTATAACTCCAAATAGACAAAGTGGAGTTATTGGGATGATTAAAAAAATAAAAGAGTATGCGTTAAACGCTTAAAGGAAATTTATGTCAATTTTTAATAAAGATGAAATAAAAGATAAAATCATAGAAAATTTAAAAAAAGTTTATGATCCTGAAATCCCAGTTGATATTTACAATCTAGGACTTATTTATAAAATAGAATTAGAAGAGAGAGAAAGCTATCTGTTTTGCGAAATAGATATGACTCTTACAAGTCCATCTTGTCCAGTTGCTGATAGTTTAATAGAGCAAGTAAGATATGTAGCAATTGCTGTTGATGAAGTTGATGAAGCAAAAGTAAATCTAGTATTTGAACCAATTTGGGAACCACATATGATGAGTGAGGATGCAAAAGAAATTATGGGTGCTAGTGGAGCTGCTATATCTTTTTAAAAGAGAATTTTAACTCTCTTTTAAGTGAGCTAAAATCCTATTTGTATTTTTATTACTAAAATAAATTGCCAATAAAAATGCTATTAAACATAAAGTAAAAAATGTAATAGTCAAGCTATCCCATTTTGTTAAAATAGTTTGTTTTTGTGATGATTTTTTATTCTGATTTGATACATTTTGCTTTACTTCTTCTTTAAAACCTTCTATTGGAGCAATTCCAGCTTTTATCAAAGTATGTCCACTTCCACCATCAAGTACAACTCTGTATGGTTCTTTTGGTATTTCAACTATTATTTCTTGTGATTCTGGAAGTCTTTGTTGAAAAAGAATATCTCCACTTGATAAACTCTCAAGTTTTATCAATGCTCCAGAGACACTATCTCCTGTATCAAACTCTCCCGCAACGGTAATAGTATTGTTTTTATTATCTTCTACTATAAGTATCAATTCATGAGAAAATAAACTCACACTAAAAACAAAAAATAAAATTATCTTTTTTATCATTTCATATCCTTATATATTAAAAAGTATTATTAATGCAATTGCTAATATTAAACTTGGAATAAGACATCTTAGAAGTGCTATATATTTACTTGAACTCAAACTTATCCAAAAAGCAATCAAAGCCCAAATTGAACCATCTATTATAATAGTTGCAAGTGTAATATCCTCTTTTCCAATAGGAACTATTGTCACAAGTAAGGCCATTGCCAACAAAGTTACAATTAATCCACCAATAATTGAACATAAGATTCTAAACAATCCTATTTTTTTACCACTTTTTTCTGGTATTTTTAAATTACGAATATAATTTCTCATTTAACACCCTTTGAAGTCCAAAACTCTTGAATTTTATCTCTGTTTGTTGGCAATTTACAAGCAATAATCAACAAGATTAGTCCAAATAAAATTAAACCTATATCCATAACTAAAACTGCATAAACTTCTTCATTTAAAAGTCTAATAGGGCTAAATCCACTATTTATAAAATGAATTATTGAACTAAGTATAAATAAAATTCCACCCAAATATAAAAATTCTTTAGCTGTTTGATAAGAGTTCAATCTATAAAAAGAGTATGTAAAAGTAAAACACCAAAAAGTAGCAAATATTCCTTTTGTTATTAAAAATTTATTCTCCATATCTAAAGGAAGTAACCATTGAAAAACAAATAATAAAGCTGTTGCAGGAATAACACCTACCATAACTGCAAGCGATAGCTTTCCTAAACCTTGATAAACTGGAAGATTTATAGGAAATTTTCTAGCCTTTTTCTCTAAATAAAGTAAATTTCCAAAACCAATAGCTAAAGTTGTAAAAAGCATTATAAAAAATACTACCATTCTAGTGATATCATCAACACTAAAAAGTAAATGAATATAGTTTATTACATCATAAAATATTGAACCCCATCTTTTATCCATTACTTTTTGTTCACTTATTAAACTTCCATCAACTCCACTTAAAACTAAATTTGGTATGTTTGAAAGTCCATTCAAAAATGGCATATATGGATTATATCCTTCAAATTTTACAATAGCAGTTGAATCTTGCCAATTTGTAAGTTTAATTCTATAAAAATTTAATTCAGGTGCTATATTTTGAGCAATTTTAAGTAACTCATTTATTGAAAGCATCTCTACAGTTTCACCTGATTTATCTATTTTTGGGTCTTGTGGATGAATAGCTGGGAAGATAAATTTTCCAACCTCTTTTATCTCTCCTTGTGTAGCAACAGTTGTCATCAATGGAGCAGATTTTTTACCTATATTCATAAAGACACCACTTATTGCAATAAGTAAAAATGGTGCTATCGTCCATATAAGTATTTTTCTATGCCATTTTGAAAATGTCCCTGTTTGACTAGATGTGCTATCTCTATATTTTATTATAAGTATTTGAATCAATCCACCAACTATTAAAAATACTCCAGCTACTGCCATAAATCCAAAAACATACCAACCAAACTCTCCAAACAATCTTCCATAATGCATATAGTTTAGAAAGTTTGCAAGTTCAAATATATTTTCATCTTTTTTTAATTCTAAAGTTGTATTTGGGTCAAATATTTTTGGTGATACAAATTGTGTAGATACTTTTAAAGTTGGATCTTTCAGATATCCTGGAAGGGATATTGTAATTGGGTTATTTTTAGGAAAATTGCTATCATTCAAAACTTGATTTAGCATCTTATCATAATCAATAGTTGAAATATTTGTCATTTTTATATGATTTATTGGTTTTTCCCAGTTTTGTATATATGGAAGTAATATTGCAAATAACCCAAAGAATAGTGCAATATACATCAAAAATGAGAAGCTTATACCTATTGCCACATGTACTCTTTGGAGCCTTTGATTAAAAACTCTTTTCTCTTCTTGTTTTGTTAATTGTTCTGTCATATTTATATTTTTATCCTTTTATATAAATCAAAAAATCCCATTACCAAATTTGGAAATGGGATTATACAATTTTCGATTTTAATTTTTAGAATTTATAGTTTAAAGATAAAGTATAATTTCTTTCAGCTCCCCAAGCTTGAGAACCTCCTGTATTTAATAAATAATCTTCATCAAATAAATTATTTGCATTTAAAATAACACTAAAATCTTTTTTAATATCATATTTTGCCATTGCATTTACAAGCGTATAAGCTTTTTGTTTATTAATATCTTTTGCAATTCCAGTAGAATTTGCATTATGAACTTCACTTTGCCAATTAATTCCTCCACCAAGAGTTAATTGATTATATTTATAAGTAGTAAAGAATTTAAGAGTTTGTTTTGGTACTTCTCCTGTTCTTAATCTATCTTTATTTTTATCTTTTGCATCAGTATATGTATATCCTCCTGATAGATTCCAATTTGGTAATAGTTCCCCTGAAACAGTCAAATCCCAACCTTTTATCTCTACTCCATCTTCACTTTTAAAAGCAGTAGTACCTTCTGGTGTTAGGTTTGGAGTATCAGAAACAGCTAAATTATCTTGTTTTGTAATAAAATAAGCAATACTAGCATTTAATTTTCCATCATAAAATTCTGAATTAATTCCAAATTCCGTTGTATTACCCTCTTCTGGATCAAGATAATTTCCACTTGTATCTTTTGCTGTAGAAGTTGGATTAAAAATAGATGTATAACTAGCATAAGTAGCAAAATTTTCATTTATATCATAAACTAAACCTAAATAAGGAGTAAATTCTGCATTATATTTTTGTGTTTGTTCTGTTGCTGTTCCTTTATTAATTACTCTTTCAAAATTAGATAATCTTCCTCCTAAAATTAGATGTAAAGGATCAGATAATTCTAAATTTAAAGCAGCAAAAGCACCAATTTGCTTTTCATCAAAAACATATCTATTTTTTGTTGTTGGCATCGTTGGTCTATTTGCTATATGTCCATTCCATCCATTTATATCTACTATAAATGGTGTTCTAACCTCTGCTGGATCATCTGATTTAGATTGATGACCATTTACACCAAAAGATAGTTTATGCGTTCTTCCAAATAGGTTAAAATCTCCATTTGCATATAAATCTATAGAGTGAGTATCAGGATTTCTCTCAACATATCCCATCTGTCCCATCATTTGTCCTGGATTTAAAATATAATCAATGCTCCCATTATTTTTGTAAGCTGTGTACCCATCATATGAAAAAGCAGAAGAACCAGCAATAGCATAAAGTCTATCAGTTTTTGTTTTTGAATATGAATATCCAGCAACTGCTTTCCAATCATTACTAAAATAGTGTTCTAATCCTAAAGATAGGTTTAATCTTTCCACATCAGTATATGTAAAATCTGCTGCTGCATTATCATGTCTTCCAAAAGTTGTCTGTTTTTTAGAATAATAAGTTGCTTTAGAATGTCCTTCATTTGTTGTAGAACTAAATCCATGAGGAGAAGCATTATCTACATTTGTTTTTTGATATGTTAAAGATGTTGTTAAAAGAGTATTATCAGATAAATTAAAATCTAAAGCACCATATATTAAACTATTTTCTTTATTATATCTATCTTGTTGGCTTCCACCCTCACCATAAGAAGCAACCAATCGTCCTCTTATACTATCACTTGAATTTAACCCACCAGAGATATCTATAGTTCCTTTATAAGTATCCCAACTTCCATAAGATACTTTAGCATCTCCTTGGAACTCTTTTGTAGGTTTTTTTCTAACATAGTTTATGCTTGCACTTGGATTTCCAGCTCCATTTGTAAGTCCTGTTGAACCTCTTATAATTTCAATTCTATCATAAATAGCAGTATCTTCTAATCCTACAAAACCATTGAATCTACCAATATTTATCTCTGATGATGGCATACCATCTCTTTGGAAATTAGTAATAGAAGTCCCTCTTGCATAATAAGAAGTATATCCTGCTCCAAATTGTCCATATTGAGTTAAAGTTACTCCTGGAGTTTGAGTCATAACATCATTTAAATCTTGTAGATTTTGTTCTTGTATTTGCTTTTGAGTCATTACTGTAATTGATTGAGGAGTCTCTTTTAAAGATAAATCTAGTTTTGCAGAAGAACTAGTTTCTTTAATTGTATATGTAGTAGTTTGATTTGTTTCGCTTACTGTGATTTCATCTAATTTTACTTGGTCAGCACTTAATAGAGTACCCCCCCCCGCAACTAACATTGCTGCAACAGAAATTGCCATTTTGATTTTCATCTTTTTCCTTTCTTTCTTAATATTTTTTGATTAAAATTTTGATAAATCTTTAGGAGAATTTATCTTTATTTTTGATAATTAGTATACTAATTATTAAAAAGTAAACGGAATATTAATCAATTAAACTTAAAATAATATAAAATTAATAATAGTTATTCATTCAGTTTTTATATTGTTTAAATTTAAAAATATAATTAGCAATTTTAAACAATTTTATTAACAAAAATTAAGAAGAATTAATAAAAAAAAAACTCTACAATCATATATAAAATTTTTGAAAAGGCTAAAAATATGAAAAAGATTCAAAAAGTGCTTATTGCAAATAGAGGAGAGATTGCACTAAGAATTATCAGAGCTTGTAAAGAGCTTGAGATAAAAAGTGTTGCAATTTTTTCTGAGGTAGATATAGAAGGTGTTTGGGTTAGAAAAGCAGATGAGTGTTACCCAATTTTAGGGGATGTTGTTCAAGCATATTTAGACTATGAAAAAATCATATCTATTGCTAAAAAATCTGATTGTGATGCTATTCACCCTGGATATGGATTTTTAAGTGAAAATGCTGATTTTGCAAGAGCTTGTGAAGAAAATGGTATTATTTTCATTGGTCCAAAACCAGAACATATAGAACTTTTTGGAGATAAAATGGCTTCAAAAGTTGCTATGAAAAAAGTTGGTGTTCCTGTACTTGAAGGTACTGATGAACCAATTATTGACATTGAAGAAGGTGCAAAAATTGCACGAGAGATTGGTTTTCCTGTTATCATCAAAGCTGCGTTCGGTGGTGGAGGACGTGGGATGAGAATAGTAAGACAAGAAAAAGACTTCAAAGAACTATTTGAAAGTGCATCAAACGAAGCTTTAAAATATTTTGGTCGAGGAGAAGCATTTATTGAAAAATATGTTGAAAATCCAAGACACATAGAAATTCAAGTTATTGCTGATAAATATGGAAATGTTCTACACTTGGGGGAAAGAGATTGCTCTATCCAAAGAAGACACCAAAAAGTTATCGAAATTGCTCCATCTCCAAGATTGAATAATGAAGCAAGAAAAGAACTTTATAGAATTGCAACAAAAGCTATGTTCAAACTTGGATATGAAAGCGTTGGAACAGTTGAATTCTTACTTGATCCAGATGACAATATTTACTTTATCGAGATGAATACAAGAGTTCAAGTTGAGCATCCAGTTACTGAAACTATTACTGGTGTTGATATTATTCAAAGAATGATTCAAATTGCTGAAGGTGATAAGATGATATTCTTACAAGAAGAGATTAACTTTAGAGGTTACTCTATTGAGTTTAGAATAAATGCTGAAAATCCATTAAAAGGATTTATGCCATCTGTTGGAACAGTAACAAAATACTTAACTCCAGGAGGTCCAGGAGTAAGACTTGATTCTGCACTTTATACTGGATATAAAGTTCCACCAAACTATGATTCAATGGTAGGAAAACTTATTGTTTGGGCATTAGATTGGGAAGGTTGTGTAAAAAAAGCAAAAAGAGCTTTAGATGAATTTTATGTTGAAGGTTTCCCTACAAACATTCCTCTTCATAGAGAAATTGTAAGAGATCAAGATTTTAAAGATGGAAAATTTACTACAAATTATCTTGATACAAAAATGGATATTTTCACACTTAATAGTCAAGATAATATTTCAGAAGAAGAAGAAAAAATTCAAAATCTTAAAAAATTAATAGATACTATTAACTCAAAAAATATAGCTACAAGACACTAAGAACTTTTGTTCTTAGTTGTTTAATCTACATAAATTAAAGCCTTGATAATATATACTTATAAAAAAATTTATCCAAGGTTATTTAATGTCAATATTTTTTACTCTTTTAGGAAAAATAATCCCTTTATATATAAGTATTATTTTAGGATTTTTAAGCACATATATTTTAAAGTGTGATAAAGAAACAGTAGCAAAAATTTTGCTTTATCTTCTGTCACCACTTATTATTTTCAATGCTGCTTTAAATGTAAATCTAAGTGCTTCAATACTTTTTTTACCAATATTTTTCTTTTTATTTAGTTCTATTTTAAGCTTTATACTTTTAGCATATTTTAAAAGAGTTTATAGTGATAATACTGCAAATTTATTGGCTTTTAGTACCTCAACTGGAAATACTGGAAATATAGGAATCCCTCTAGCTATTTTATTTTTAGAACCAAGTATGGTTGATGTTTTTATATTTACTGTTTTAGCTTCACTTTTATATCAAAATTCAGTTGGATATTATATAACTGCAAAAGGAAATTTTAGTGCAAAACAAAGCCTTTTAAAAATGTTAAAACTTCCAGTTTTATATGCATTTATTTTAGGAATTATTTGTAATTTACTAGAGATAAAATTACCAGAAGTTTTTGAAAACTACAACGAATATTTAAAAGGTGCTTATACTGTTTTTGGTATGATGATAGTTGGAATGGGACTTGAACACATAAGAACAAATGGTTCTTTTGATATGAAATTTATATCTTATGCAATGTTTATAAAATTTATTTTGTGGCCTGTTGTTGTACTTGCTTTTATTTTTATAGATAAAACTTATATTCAATTTTTAAATGATGGTTTATATACTGTTATGTTTTTATTTTCTATTGTTCCACTTGCTGGAAATACTGTAACAGTAGCTACTTTACTAAATGTAAAACCACAAATGATGAGTGTTGCACTGTTTATTTCAACTGTGATTTCACTGTTTTATATTCCATTGATTTTATATTGGTATATGAATTAATTTGTTTTTTTGTATAAAGCTATAAAAATTCCTAACAGTATAATAATAGTTGAAAGAAAAAGCTCAAAAGTAAGAGTTTCATTCAGAAAAACAATACTTAAAAATATTGCCATTATTGGTACTATTAACTGAACTATGCTTGCTGTCATAATCTGCATTTTTGGTAAAACTGTGTACCAAAGAAATACTCCAAAAGCAGTTGTTATTGAACCTGAAGTAGTTGCCATTATAAAAGTTGGAAAATCTATTTTGAGACTATTCTCAAAAAAATAAAGATAAAAAATAGCAAAAATTATAGTAAAAATAAAAGCTTTGAAAAAACTATCTGTTGCATTTAAAGTTGCATTTTTTGATTTCTTTCCAAGAACACTAAAAACTGCCCAACCAAACCCAGATAAAAACATCAAAAAAGTATGAAAATATGAGATTGTAAAATCACTTTTTGGATATAAAAGATATACAAGTCCTACAAAAGCTATCGTTATTCCAATAATTTTATTAAGAGTTAGTTTTTCATTAAAAAATAGAGCTAAAATAATCATAGTTAGCTGAACAACTGCAAATAAAATCAAAGTTCCAACACCTGCGAGCATATTTATATATGAATATGAAAAACAAATTGAATATAAAAAAAACATAAATCCACTAAGATAGTTAGATTTTAGCCCTATTTTAAGATTTTTGTTCTTATAAAAATAGATAACTAAAAGAACAAACATAGCTGATATTATTCTTAAAAAAGTAAAAGTAAAAGCATCAATATTTTGTGTAGAAATAGCCATTCTAGCTAAAATTGAGTTTGAAGCAAAAAATAATAACACTATAAAAATCAAAACTACTAATTTTAAATCAAAATTTAAACTTTTCATATAATTCCTAATTTTTAAAGTATTATACAATATATCCCAAAATTGGGATATATTTTAAGCTACTGTATATATTCTAATATCTGGAGCACTTTCAAAAAGCGGTGAAAGTTCTCTTACTACATCATTTTTAAATAATTCAGATGTTAAATATGCATTTGCACTATCAACACATTCAAATCCATGTAAAACTTGCACATCTTCATCTCTTACTAATAAATCTTTTGATTTAGCACCAATAATTTCATTTAAAAAAGTTTCTTTATACTTTGTATAAACACCTGCTGCTGTTGCTCTATTTTCTGGCTTAATATTCAGTGTAATTTCTAAAAAAGCTTTTGGCATTTTAAATCCTTTTTGTTTTTAAATTTTTCTAGCTAGATTTTGAAATTTTATAAAAAAAGTATTTTTAAATAAACTACATATGTTTCACTAATTTGCTATTTTGTAGTTTAACTTTTCTAAAGATATTAAATCTTTTTTTGCACTCTCTCCAAAAGTTGTAAGATAATCTCCAATAATAAAAGAGTTTGCTCCATATTCAAAAACTTCATATTGTCTATCTTCAAACATACTCTCTCTTCCACCGCCAATCATAACAACTTTAGCACTATCGATCATATTTCTTGCAGTTTTGATTATAGAAAATGCTTCTTGCTTTGTTAATACATTTTTAGAAATTGGTAGATTATTTGTATAATGAAAAAAGTTTAAAGGAACAATCATTGGTTCTAAAGATTTTATTGAATTAAATAGTGAAATTCTATCTTCATGTGATTCTCCAACTCCAAATATTCCTCCACAGGCTAAATTTAGTCCTGCTTCTTTTACATTTAAACAAGTTTCATATCTTTCTTGCCAAGTATGAGTAGAACACAATTTTGGATAAAATTCTTTTGAAGCCTCCAAGTTATGATTATATACTTCAATTCCAGCTTTTTTTAACTCTTTTAATTGCTCTAAAGTTGCTAAACCATTACAAGCATTTATTTTTAAATCTAAATCTTCCTTTTTGATTGCATAAACTAAAGAGATAATATATTCAAGTTTACTATCAGTTAGTTTTTGTCCAGCAGTTACTAAACAAAAACCTTGTGCTTTATGTCTTTTTGCATTTTTTGCTTCTTCAACTACTGTTTTTATCTCTTTTCTTTTGTATCTAGTTATTTCAATATCATTTTTTACACTTTGAGTACAAAATTTACAATCTTCATTGCAAGTACCGCTTTCTATATTTGATATTGAACATAAATATACTTCTTTATTTATATTCATATTTTTTAATCCTTCTTATAATTTTATTTTGTTATGAAAAAATCAACTTAATTCCCAGTAAAACAAGAACTATTCCAATAACTTTCTCAATAATATTTTGATGTTTGTTAAACAAATCCAAATTCTTTTTTATTGACAAAATATTTGCTATAAACATATACCAAAAAATATTTGCCAAAACACAATAAAAACCATATAGTCCCTGAATATACATAGGAGTATCAACACTTACAATTGCTGTAAAAACGGATAGGAAAAAGAGTGTTGCTTTTGGATTTAAAAGGTCTGTTATGAATCCCACAAAAAAAGATTTTTTATAACTATAACTAAGCCTTTTTTCTTTTTGAATTTTTATTTTTGAAGAGTTACTTCTAAAACTTCCATATCCCAAATATATGAGATACAAGGCTCCTAAGATTCTAACTATGTCTAAAAAATATGGAAAATTCTTTAAAATTAGACCTACTCCAAGTAATGTATATCCTACATGAACTAAAATAGCAGCTCCAATACCTAAACTAGAAAAATAAGCATATTTTTTTCCATAATTTATTGTTTGTCTTAATATCACCATAAAATCTGGTCCTGGTGACATCAAAGCTATTTGTATTGTTGTAGCTATTAAAAGTAATTCTATTAAGTATGTGATAAAAAGTCCTTATTTTTCTAATATTCTTATAAAAATTGTATTTAGTTAAAATATTTTATTATATTTTTTAATAAAACTGAAAATCTACACAAAAATATAAATAATGTCTGCTACATATGTTGTATATAAAATAGTTAAATACTACTATAATGTATGATAAAACTATATATTAAGAGATATGATGAATGAAAATTATGATAAAAGAGTTTTAATAGACACAAAGTCTTTAATATGGCAAAAAACTGCGCAAGACCATGTTTTAAAAAAATTGCTTTCTAGTGATTTACATAATGAAACAGCTTTAATAAAAATTGAAAAGAATTCTACTTTAAATAAAAACTCAAAAATTAATAGTGTAGAAATCTTTGTTTTAGAAGGAAAATATATTAATCAATTTGGAGAATTTGAAGTAGGAACTTATTTAAGACTTCCTAAAGAAGATGAAGCATATGTAAAAACAGATATTGGTTGTATAATTTTTAGAAAAATAAATTATTTTACAGATGAACAACAAATAATTATAGATACTACTAGTTCTCAATGGTTACAAGGACAAGGAAATTTGGAAGTAATGCCTTTATATGAACAAACAGCTTTAGTGAAATGGCCAAAAAATGAAAAATTTATTTCTCATAAACATTGGGGTGGAGAAGAGATTCTTGTACTCAAAGGGATTTTTATAGATGAACATGGAAAATATCCTCAAGGATATTGGATTAGAAGCCCTCATTTAAGTGAACATTTTCCTTATGTAGAAGAAGAGACTATAATTTTAGTTAAAACAGGACATTTATAATAATTTTAGGGGAAAGACTTGGAAAATTTTGATTTTTTTAGTGAGTTAAATGAAGAGCTAGTAAACAATATAAAATCTAATTCAAAATATGTAGAAATTCCAAAAGGGACAATACTTTTTTATGAAGGAGATATTTGTAAAGATGTTTTATATCTTATTGAAGGAAATATCAAACTTTCAGTTAGTGCAAATACAAATGATGAAATTCCTTTATATGATTTTTGCCAAGGTGAACAATGTATTGTAAATATTGCAAGTGCCATTTCACAAACAAAAGCTGTTGCAACAGCTGAATCTACAACTTTAATAAAAGGGTATTTAATTCCGATTGATGTTATACAAAATCTGATAGTTCACTCTCCAAGTTATCAAAAAATGATTTTTTCTCTTTTTACACTTCGATATTCTTCTTTAACTACTTTAATTGAAGATATAAAATTTAAAAGATTAGATAGTAGAATTTTAGATTTTCTGAAATCTTATAATTCAAAAGAAATAAAAATTACAAATAGTGAAATAGCTTCTTCTTTGGGTACTTCAAGAACTGTAATAAATAGAGTTTTACAAGATTTAAAAAATAAAAATCTCATAAAATTAGCCAGAGGAACAATAACTATTTTATAAAATATTTTATTAAATAAAAATTATCTTACTTTAATAAATATTTGATAAAATCAAACTAATCTTGTTAAAGATTATTATACTTACAAATAAGGAGTTGTATGAAAAAGAAAATTTTGCTATCTGTTTTAGCATTTGGTCTAGTTTCAAGTATTAATGCTTATGAGTTAAATGGTGATTTGGGTGTAAAATGGACTGGATTTAAACTTGCTTCAAAGGTTGGAGTTTCTGGAACATTTAATAAAATAGATTTAGATATTAAAAAATCTGATAGTTTAACAGCGTTTCTAAAAAGTGCAAAAGTAAAAATTGAATCAAAATCTTTAGAATCAAAAGATGAAGCAAGAAATTTAAATATCACTTCAACACTATTTTCTTTAACTTCTGCAAATTTTATAGAAGGAAATATCTCTAGTGTAGATGAAGTAAATAAAACTTTAGTTTTAGATGTTGTAATGAATGGTATCAAAAAAGCTACTTCTATGAAATATGAAATAAATGATGGAAAGATTGTAGCAAATGGAGTTATAGATATTTTAGATTTTAATATGGCAAGTTCATACAAAGCATTTACGGAAATTTGTGGTGCTTTACATGAAAATGTATCTTATTCTGATGTAAATATAGAGTTTACAATCCCTTTTAAATAAATAATATAGCCTTTTTTAGGCTATATTTTAATCTCTTACAATCTTAGAAACTATTTTTCTAACATTTGGAGCTACAATAAATATTATTGGAATGGCACAGACAGCAGCTTTAAAAAATGCTTCTATCCATTTAGTAAAAAATCCATCAATAAATCCTAAGTTTATAAATGTAATTATAAAGCTCATTATAAAACTCATCACTGTACCCATAATTATTGCAAAAAGATACTTTTCATACTTTTTATCTATCATTTATATCCTTTGTCTATAGAGAATGGATTATAATAGATTAACTATTAAAGTCTAAATTTTAAACATTTATGCCAATATCATTTTTACCTTCAAACTCTTTTGCATTTGCATTTTTTACTATTAATTTTGAGATAGAATCTGTTGTTATTGCTACATCATGAGATTGAGAAGCAACACTTGCATTTTGCTGTGTTTGTTCATCTAGCTTATTAACAGCATCATTTATTTGTTCTATTCTTATAAGTTGTTCTTTTGAAACATTTTGAATCTCTTCTATCAAATTTATAGTTTGAAGTATATTTTTATTTAACTCTTTATAACCTACAATCATATCATTTGCTGTAGATTTCCCATTGTAAGCTTTTTTAGTTGCATTTTCAACTATACTTTTTATTCTTTTAGCAGCATCAGCACTTCTAGTTGCAAGATTTCGTACTTCTCCAGCAACAACAGCAAATCCTTTTCCTGTCTCTCCTGCTGTTGCAGCTTCTACTGCTGCGTTTAATGACAAAATATTTGTTTGAAAGGCAATATTATCAATTACACTTATAGCTTCATTTACTAAGCTTACTTGATTATTTATCTCTTCCATAGATAAGACTGTTTGATTTGCTAACTGTTCACCATCATTTGAAGACTTTCTTACATTTTTTGATAAAGTTGCCATTTGTAAAATGTTATCTGTATTATTTCTAACATGCAAAGTGATTTCTTCCAATGCAGCTGCTGTTTCCTCAAGATTTGCGGCTGCTCTACTTGAAGATAAATTTAAAGTATCTACATTTTCTAACAATATTTTTGAGTTATTTTCTAAAATTAATCCATTGGATTTATTTTCAGTTAACATCTGTGTTATTGTTTGCCTTAAAGTATTTATTCCTTCAAATAATTTTTTAAAATCATTATTTACTAGGTTTGTATTTAAAGAACTTAAATAGTTATATTTACTATATTCTGACAAAATTGTAATAATCTGATTTATATAATTATGAAGTGTTTCAACTAAATTATTTATAGTTTTTGCTATATAGTTTAGTTTTATATTTGTGGTATTTGTATGATGAATTTTATCTCCGATTATACCTTTTTCAATTTTCTCAGAAATAAGCATAATCTCACCATAAATTAGTAGTTCATCATCGTTTCTTTGATTTAGTATATTACATATAGAATCTAATTTAGCTTTTATCTCCTTATTGTAACCTTTGCACTCAAAATCATCTATAGACAAAAAATTTATCTCGTTCTTTAAATATGACTCTATCATATTTAATATTTCTAAAATATCAGTATTTCTATTGTTAAAAAACATCGTAATCTCCTCTATTTTGAATATAATTTTGTAGCAGTCAATATTTCTTCTTGTGTCGGTTTTACTCTAACAGAAATATATCTTAATCCTCCATTTACGCTTTTTGATGAGTAAACAGTTGCATTTACCCAATAATAACCTCCATCTTTTGTTCGGTTTTTAACTATTCCTTTCCAAATTTTTCCACTTTGTATGGTTTCCCATAAATTTTTAAAAACTTCTTTTGGCATATCTTGATGTCTAACCACATTATGGGGTTTACCAACCAATTCACATAACAAATACCCTGATACCTTGCAGAAATCATCATTCGCAAATACAACAATACCTTTTTCATCTGTTTCAGTTACAATTATTATATCTTTACTAAATGTTATTTCTTTTGACACTTTGAGACTCCTTTCCTATGCAATTTAGTTATTATGGTTTATATTGTATATATAAGTAAACACAAACTATATAATGTTTGATTATTTAAAATAATACTTTATAAAAATAATATTTAATAGTAGAATATTTAAGAAAAAAAATCAATACCTAAACGTATTTATTTTAAATATTATTTTAAGAATAATAAAGTTTTAAATATAAAAATTATGTGATTTCATAATATTCTATATTTATAATAATTTAAATCTATAATAGATAGAATCTTTAACATTCATTTTATTATAGGAGAATTTATGTTTTTTTCGAATAAAGAGGATAAGCTACAGCTGAAGGCTATAGACCAAAACTATGCTACCATAGTTTTTAGAAATGATGGAACTATAATAAAAGCCAATAAACTTTTCTTAGACACAATGGGCTATACATTAAATGAAATTATAGGGAAACACCATAAAATATTCTGTGATAAAAGATTTGTTGAAAGTAAAGAATACCAAGAAGCTTGGGATACTTTAAATAAAGGGAAATCTATAACTTCTGAATTTAAAAGAATTAAAAAAGATGGTGAAGCTGTTTTTTTAAGGGCATCATATATGCCAATTTCAAATAAAAATGGCAAAGTTGTTCAAGTTATTAAATTAGCACAAGACATTACTAAGAAAAGATTAAAAGATTTATATTATCTTGGTCAAATAAATGCTATAAATAAATCCCAAGCTGTTATAGAATTTGATATGCAAGGAATTATTTTAAATGCAAATAAAAACTTTTTAGATACTTTAGGTTACTCATTAGATGAAATTATGGGGAAACATCATAGTATTTTTTGTGAAGAATCTTATAGAAATTCAAATGCGTACAAAGAGTTTTGGGAAAAACTCAATAAAGGTGAATATGATGCAGGAGAATACTTGCGAATTGGTAAAAACAGTAAAAAAGTTTATATTCAAGCAAGTTACAATCCTATTTTAGATTTAGATGGTATTCCTTTTAAAGTTGTAAAATATGCAACAGATATAACTTTGAAAAAAAATACAATGTTTGATATAGGAAAAGAGATTGAAGATCTTACAAAATCACTAAAACAACTTCAAAATGCTTCAACATCAATGGTAAATGAAGCAAAAACAAGCATGGAAGGTTCAAAAGCCATAACTGTTTCAATAGAAGAGTTAAATCAAGCTTTTCAAGAGTTATCAACAAAAGTAGAAATTATGCTATCTTCTATTACAAATATTTTTAATACCACTTCACAAAGTGAAAAGGTTGTTTTTGAATTAAAAAGTCAGTCAAAAGATACTGCAATTGCAATGAATAAATTAAATGAAGAATCTATAAAAATAGGTGATACAATAAACGTAATAACTCAAATTGCATTTCAAACAAATATATTAAGTTTAAATGCTGCAGTTGAAGCAGCAACTGCTGGAGAAGCTGGGAAAGGATTTGCAGTTGTTGCTGGCGAAGTAAGGAACCTTGCAACAAGATCAAATGAAGCAGCAAAAGATATAACATCAGCAATCGAATTTATTCAATCTTTGGTAAGAAATTCACTTGAGTCTATTCATAATATTGATGATAAAGTTGAAAAAATAAGTTTGATGTCATCAAATATATCAAGTTCAATTAGTGATCAAAAAAATATATCAAATGAACTAGCTAGTACAGCTTTAGAAACAAGCCAAACTTTAAATCAAATTACAACTAATATGGTAAAAGTTTCAAGTAGTTCAAGTAATACTCAAATTGAAGCACAAAGTACAAAAGATAGTTCAAATAATTTAATAAGTATTTCAAATAATCTTATTGATACATTAAAAGTACTTAATTAATATAAGCACTTTTAAATTCAGATTAATTTGTTACTAAAATAGTACATCCTTCTTTTGATTGTGGTATATGAGATGTTCCTTTAGGATTTATTATAAATGAACCTTCTTTATACTCTTTATTTCCATCATTAAATACTCCAGAAATTACAAATATATGTTCATCAAATAAATCATGTTTATCAATAAAAGGTAATTTACTATTTTCCTCAAATTTATAAATAGCTGTCAATTTTCCATCATTATTCTCTTTAAGTTTATATTGCTTCACACCTTTTGTAATCTCATTTGGGATTATATCATCTAATAAAACTGATAAAATCCCTTCATAATTTACTACTTCCATATTTTTCCTTTATTTTAATTTGCTAGCTAATATTATGCACACAAAGTAATTTTACTGAAAAAACTTTTGTTTGTCAATTAGTTTGTACACAAGATATATTTTGATATAATTGCTTACTATTCAATAAAGGGAAAAATATGGAAAAAAAAGAGTTTGATTTCTCAAAAATGGTTTGTTTTTTATTAAACTCTACATCAAATGCAATGATTAGAGATTATAGACCTCATTTAGAAGAATTTAATTTAACTTATCCACAATACTTGGTGATGATGACACTTTGGAATAATGACAATATATTAATAAAAGATATAAGCAAAGAAACATTTTTTGATTCAGCAACATTAACACCTATTTTAAAAAGATTAGAAGAAAAATCATATATTACTAGAACTCAATCATTAAGTGATGAACGAGGGAAAATAATAAAATTAACTAAAGAAGGAAAAGATTTAAAAGATAAAACAGCTCATATTTTCAAAAATATGGAGTGCAAAATTCAATTAAGTAAAGAAGAACAAGAAGATATTATTAAAATTTGTAACAAGATTTTATCTAAATTGAACAATTAATTTTATCTATAAATTACCAATGGAAAAAATCTTTTTTCTATAATTGCATAAACAAAACCAACACCAAGTCCTATAAAGTGAGCATACCAAGCTATTGGAAGTCCTATTAGAAGTGGAGCAACAGAGATAAGTAAAATCCAAGTTATAATCCCGCTTCTTTGTCTTTTATCAAAATATGCAATATAGCCTAAAACAGCACATATTGCACCACTAGCACCAACTAAATTTACTTGGATATCAACATAAAAAATATATAAAAATGATAAAAGAGAAGTTAAAATACCTGTTACAAAATATAAGGTTATAAATCTTTGTTTACCACGAGCTTGTTCTATAAGATTTCCAAATTGCCATAAGACAAACATATTCATTCCTAGATGTGCTATTCCACCATGAGAAAATATAGAAGTAAGTGGTTGCCAATAAAATCCACCAACTAAGAAATATAAGTTCAATCCCATAAAAAGTGAACCATTTGGAATATTAATTTGGATAATATAAGCTACAACTGTGATAAAAATAATCACATTTGTAGCTGTAAAATCTTTTTTTGAAAATTTCATATTTAGATTAATGCCTCTTTTAAAACATCTTCTATTGTATCAACGGCTTTGATTTCCATTGCACTTTTTACTTCATCTGGAATTTCTTCTAAATCCCTTTCAAAGTTCTTTCTTGGAACTAAAGCTTTTTTAATTTTCGCTTTATATGCAGCTATTAATTTTTCTTTTAATCCCCCAATAGGTAAAACTTTTCCTAAAAGTGTCAATTCTCCTGTCATCGCAACATCAGATTTGATTTTTCTATCACTTAAAACTGAAGCCAAAGTTAAAGCCATAGTTATACCAGCACTTGGTCCATCTTTAGGAGTTGCACCTTCTGGAATATGTAAGTGAATATCATATCTTTTATAAACTTCACTACTATCAATTTTTGTTTTTTCCTCTTCTTCTTTTACAGATTTTGGGATTAAATTTTCATCAATTTTTAATATATTTTTATCAATTAAATGCTTAACTACCGAATAAGAAATTCTTGAAGATTCTTTCATAACATCACCTAAATTTCCAGTTACATTTAAAGAACCTTTTCCTTTTAGTTTAATTGCTTCAATTTTTAAAATATCTCCACCAACACTAGTCCAAGCCAAACCATTTGAAACTCCAACAACATCTATTTTATCAGCTGGTTCAATTTCAAAGATAGGATTATCTAAATACTCTTTTAAATCTTTTGTTCCAATAGTTACCTTTGTAAGCTCTGGATTCTGTAAAATCATCTTTACAACTTTTCTAAATAATTTAGAGAAAACTCTTCGCAAGTTTCGCACCCCTGCTTCTCTTGTATATTTAGATATTATCAATTCAATAGTTGCTTTACTTAAGCTAATTTCATTTTTATCAAGTCCATGTTTTTGTAACTCTTGGGGAATTAAATAATCTTTTGCAATATGATATTTTTCATTTGGAGTATAAGAATTTAGTTCTATAAACTCCATTCTATCTCTTAATGGTGCTGGAATTCTTCTTATATCATTTGCTGTTGATACAAAAATAACTTGTGATAAATCAACAGGGAAATTCAAATATAAATCTCTAAACTCATGATTTTGTTCTGGGTCAAGTATTTCAAGCATAACAGATGCAGGATCACCTCTATGATTTGAACCCAATTTATCAATTTCATCTAAAACTATAACTGGATTCATTTTTTTAGCATCAATCAAGCCTTTGATCAGTCTTCCAGGCATTGCTCCAACATAAGTTCTTCTATGTCCTCTTAGTTCATTTACATCTTCCATCCCACCTAAAGCTACTCTCACAAGTGGTCGTTTTAATGCCTGAGAAATAGAGTTTGCCAATGAAGTCTTACCAACCCCAGGAGGTCCTACAAAACATAAAACTGTACCTTTTGATTTTAAATCTTCTATTTTTCTTTGTTCAAGTAGTTGTTTTACTGCAAAATATTCAGCAATTCTCTCTTTTGCTTTTTCTAGCGAATAATGGTCTTTATTTAATTGTTTTTCAACACTAGAAACTGATATTTTATCATTTGCATAATCTCCAAAAGGTATATCTAAAACCTGTTCAACATAAGTTTGAAGCAATGATGCATCAGGAGAATCTGGATTCATTCTACTTAATTTATCAATTTGTTTTTTTGTCTCTTTATAAGATTCTTTACCCATAAAACACTTTTTAGCTTTTAATCTTTTTTTATAAGATTTTATCTCTTCATCTTTTTGATTATCAGCTCCAAGTTCCTTTTGAATAGCCTTTATTTGCTCTTTTAAAAAGTAATCTTTATGAGTTTTTTCTATTTTTGAGTTTACTTTTTGAGTTATCTCTTTTTGTATTTTATATGATTCTATCTCTTTTTTTACAACTTCAATAATATCTAAAATTCTTTGTTCTAAATTTGTATTTGCAAAAATTCTATAAGCTTCATCTTTTTTTAGTTTTAAAACTGATGATATTAAATCCGCAACTCTTATAGCATCTTCATTTTCTTCTATTGCTTTTATTAAATCTACTGGAAATTTATTGTTTAGTTTTGAAAGTTTTTTAATATTATCCAATAAAATAGCAATCAAAGATTTAATACTCTCTTCATTTGATATTTCATCTGCAATAATATCAACTGTTGCAAAAATATTTTGGGTTGGTACAAAATCTATTATTTTTGCTTTTGCAACACCTTGAAACAGAACTTTAACTTTACCATCTGGTAAAGAAATTTTTCTCATAACATTTCCAACAACTCCAACATCATAAAAAGAATCTTTTTCTCTTTTGCCTTCTTTTGATGGTCTTGAAACAGTAACCATTACAAGTCTATTAAACTCTATTGCATTTTCAACTGCTTTGATATTTTCCTCTTTATTTAGAAAAAGAGGTGTAATCATAAATGGATATAAAAATACCTCATCTTCAATAATTAAAGGTATAGTTTGTGGAAAATTACCATAATTTGCTAATTGCATATCTTACTCTATCTCCTTAAACATTTATTCGAATATTGCTCTATAAAAAGGCACTTCAACTTTATTTATCTCTTCTGGATTAACCCAAGAATCTTGAGACTTTTGCATATAATACTCTGATGCCATAGGTTTATCTCTTCTTTGATAAAGTTCAGAAATCTCTTTATCCATAGAAGCTTTTGCCATAAAAAGTCTTGCATTCATAGTATCAACTAGAGGCATATATGGAGAATTTTTATATTTATTCTTAAACTCTAAAATCTGTGCTAATGTATCATCAATCAACTGTTGATCTCTAAATTGTTGTTTAAATCCCATAAAATTAGCTTTAATTTTCATATACCTAGCATAATCAATATCTTTGCTTAAACTAAATCTTTTAATATATTCATCTAAATAGAAATTTGCTAAAGCATACTCTTCATCTTGCATATGTGCATTTACCAAAATAAGCATTGCTGTTGGAATATATGGTGAATTTCTATGTTCACTCTCTAGTGAAGTATATGTATCATCTGCTTCATCTAAATCTCCCATTCCAATTTGCATCATCATTTTATTGTACCAATAAAGAGCTGGTTTATTATACTCTTGTTCACTCTTTGAAGAACAAGCATTAAAAATAAATGTAGCACTTAGTAATAACAAAATATTTTTTATTCTTAGGTTTTTTACCATTTAATCATCCTTATTTGTCATAAAAGCAATATATTATCGAAAAAAAGCTTTATATTTATAAATGTTAATGTGTTATAATCTAAAAAACTAATTTAAGGTAATAAAATGAAATTAACTCTTATTGGAAATGGAATAATGGCTCAATCACTTGCTATTGGTTTGGTAAAAAATCATGAAGTTGAAATGATAGGAAGAGATATAAATAAATTAAAACTAATTCACGAAAAAATACCACAATTAACTATCAAAGAACTAAGTGACAAAGAAGATATAACTGGTAAAAATGTTATTTTTTGTGTAAAACCTTATGCACTAGAGAGTGTTTCAGTAAGACTTACTGGTGTTGCTGATGTTTTAATCTCTATTTTAGCTGGAACAAAACTTGATTATTTAAAAAAACAAATAAAAGCTAAAAATTATATAAGAACTATGCCAAATGTTGCTGCAAGTGTTCAAAACTCTATGACAACAGTAACTGGAGATATTGAATCAAAAGCAATAGCATTGGAAGCTTTTTCATCTATTGGTGAGGCTATTTGGGTAAATAACGAAACTCAACTAGACATTGCAAGTGCAATAACTGGTTCTGGACCTGCATTTTTAGCCTTAGTTGCTGAAGCAATAGCCGATGGAGCTGTAAAAGTAGGACTAGAAAGACATTTAGCACAACATTTAGTTCAAGGGCTATTTAGCGGAACTGCTTCTATTTTAAAACATACTCATCCCGCAGTTATAAAAGATTCTGTTATGAGCCCAGCTGGAACAACAGCTGCTGGATATGCAAAACTTGAAGAAGGAAGTGTAAGAGATGCCTTTATAAAAGCAATTGAAGGTTCATTTACAAAATCACAAAAAATTGCTGAAAAATAGTATAACTCTAATAGAAACTTTGATAAGTTTGTTGATATTATCAACTGTTGTAGGTGGTTTTTTAAAAATCTCTTACAATAGTGAAAATGATGACAATATTTTTCATATCATCAACAATATAGAAAATGATTTCACTACAAAAAACTACTCAAGTTTTATTCCATCTGCTACAAATTTACAAATCACCAAAACTAAAATAGGAGATGAAACTGAAATTGAAAATTTAACTGTTAAGAAATATGAATATATTGATAATAAAATAAAAGTTTTCAAATATGAAAAGTAGTTTTTCTCTTATTGAGCTTCTTTTAACTTTGATTATATCAAGCTCAATAGTTGTATATTCAACAATTTTTATAAAAGAACTGTCACTAAAAAATCAAGAAACTCTAAATTTAGAGATTTCAAAACTAGAACTATTTTCAACAAAAGCTTTTTTAGACAAAAATAAAGATGATTTATCTCAAATTCAATTTGATGGGAAAAATCTATATTTTAAAAATTCTCTACTACTCAAAGATGTTAAAGCTTTTACAATAAATAGCAATGGAAATATAGCAACTATTAATATAACTTTATCAAATAATTTAAAACAAGAGTGGGCAATAAAATTATGAAAACTATGAAAAAATCATACACTCTTCTTATAACTTTGATTTTACTTGTAGTTTTTAGTATATCTGCAAATCAGATTTTGGAAAATAACTCTTTGGGAAATGAAAGTTTAAAACAAAAAGTTCTATATATTCAAGCAAAAAATCATCTTGAGTTTTTGGAAGAATATCTTTTAAGTATTGATTTAAAAGATATTGAAAAAATAGAAATTTATGATGATTTTTTTGATATAAAAGCAAAAAAATCAGAAGGTTTTGAACACTATTTATTAAGTGTTCAATCTTTTGATTTTGATATTAGAGTTACAAAAAAGTTAATTATAAAATAACCTCTAAAACTTTCATTGCAAGTTTTAAAGCCCTACTTCTATGTGAAAACTCTTTTTTTACAGTTTCATCAAGTTCACCCAAAGTTTTATCATATCCATTTGGAATAAACATAGGATCATATCCAAAACCATTTGTCCCTATTTCTTTATTTAAAACCACTCCGTGCATCCAACCATGTACTGTATAAACTTCATTTTTATAAACTATTGCTATACAAGCTGTGTAAAATGCTGGAGTTTTTTCTAAACCTAACTTATTTAGTTCAGTTTTTAATTTTTCATTATTCTCTTTATCACTTGCATTAAATCCAGCATATCTAGCACTATAAATTCCAGGGGCATTGTTTAAAACTGGTACACTAATACCACTATCATCAGAAATAACTACAACATCACCAAAATCTTTTTTTTGAAATTCATCATATATTGTTTGTGCTTTTTTTATAGCATTTCCTTGGAAAGTATCTTTATCTTCATCAATCTCAATTTTTCCTAAAATCTCACTAAATGCTACAACTTCATCATTTGGAAGAAGCTTTTTAAATTCTTCTATTTTTCCTTTGTTTGCTGATGCTAAAACTATTTTCAAATTTTGTCCTTATACTACTTATTATCGAATTTTTTATATAATAAACCAAAATTATAATATATTTAGGATTATTAATGATTAAATCTGTAATGCCTTTGAGTTTTATTATTGCTCTTAGATTTTTTGGGCTTTTTATTGTTTTACCTGTTATTTCTGTATATGCTCTATCTTTGGAAGGTTCAAATGCTACTTTAGTAGGAATTGTTGTTGGAGGATATGCTTTAACACAAGTTATTTTTCAAGTTCCATTTGGGATTATGAGTGATAAATTAGGAAGAAAAGGCACTATTATAACTGGGCTTTTACTTTTTGCTATTGGTTCATTTATCTGTGCAATAGCAACTGATATTTTCACTTTGATGTTGGGTCGTCTTTTACAAGGTTCAGGAGCTATTGGAGCAGTTGTTACTGCTATGATAAGTGATTTAGTAAAAGAAGAACAGCGTTCAAAAGCTATGGCAATGATGGGAATGTTCATAGGTCTTTCATTTGCAATTGCTATGTTAGCTGGTCCACTTATTGGTGGTTTTATTGGAGTTGAAGTTTTATTTTATATTACTATGTTTTTAGCACTTATTTCTATTTATATTTTAGTAAAAAAAGTTCCAAATCCACCAGTTATCACTCACACTTACAATGATAAATTAAGATTAGTAGATATTTTAGGAAATGCAAATATCAATCGAATGAATATCACAAATTTTTTACAAAAAGCTTTGATGACATTCGCTTTTTTAGTAATTCCAATAATATTGACAAAAACTTATGGTTGGCAAAAAAGTGAACTTTGGTATGTTTATGTTCCAGCTATGATTTTTGGACTTTTATCTATGGCACCAGCTGCAATTATTGCAGAGAAAAAAGGAAAATTTAGAGAAATTTTAGCTATTGGGATACTATTTTTCATCATCTCATATTTAGTGATAGGATTTAGTTCTAGTGCTTTTGTTTTTGCTATTGGAGTTGTGATTTTCTTTATTGGGTTTAATATGCACGAACCAATTATGCAATCACTTACTTCAAAATTTGCAAAAGTTCATCAAAGAGGAAGTGTTTTAGGAGTATTTAACTCTTTTGGATATTTAGGGACATTTGTTGGTGGACTTTTAGGTGGAATTATGCTTGATAATATTGATCTATCAACATTTTCTATTATTATTGCAATTATCTGTATTTTGTGGGCAGTTTTGATTTTGACTATGCCAAATCCATCAAAAACAAAATCTTTATATTTAAGTTTAGATGAATACAAACTTGAAAATAGTGGAAAACTAAATGAAAATAAAAATATAGAAGAGTGGTATATCAACAACACAGAAAATATTGTTGCTATAAAATACAATGAAAATATCACTCCTGAAGAGATAAAAGATATTTTAAAGTGATAAAATTTTGAAAAAGTTTATATTTTTTATTTTATTTATTATAGGTTTATTAGCTGGATTTGTATCAAAATATAGCAATGATTTCGATACTATAAAAGATGAAATTCTCACAAAATATCAACTTGAAACAAAAACTACATCTTTGTATATTCAAGATAATTTAAAAAAATATCTTGAAAGCAAAGATATAGAGATTTTAAACAAAATACAAACTGCTTTCAATGACAATTTTTCATCAATCCAAGTAGATAAATCAAGCTTTGATATATCTGAAAATGAGTTGGTTGAGTTATCAAATGATTTGGATAAGAAATTTATTTGGGAGCTTACAAATCTAAAAATTGATGAAAGTTTAGGACAAATACTACAAACAACTCAAAGCGATGATTTACAAAAAGAACTTTTGACTATTGAAGGTTCTATTCCAAATGAGTTAAATAAAAACCTAGTTCCTAGTAGCGATATATACACTTTTATTCCAAATAAAAACTTTAGAAATATATCTTCTTTACTTATAAATTTCGATGCAACAAATCAATTTGATGAAACCATAAATTCTAGTACAACTGTAAATTTTGATAAAAGCATCATAAATCTTTCAAACCAAAATGGACAATTAGCTCCAAAATGGTTTAAAGATTTAATACCAATATATATAAATGAAGAGTCAAATAATATAAACAATAGCTTACAAAACAATGCAATATTTTATATAAATACAAATTTAGAAAAAGTCTATTTTGAACTTTATGAAAAAACAAAAGAGAAATTTTTAATATATCTTTTATCTATTGTTTTAACTATTTTTGGAATACTTGGTTTGGGATTTTTATATAGAATTTTGGTGAAATAAGTCTAGTTTTATTTACAATCAAAACTTTAGTAATTTACTATAATATTTCCTGAACTCTTCCGACTTGTCCATCTTGAAGCCGTACTTTTATTCCATGTGGGTGAGATGGTGAATTTGTAAGTATATTTTTTACTATCCCACAAGTGAGATTACCTGTCCTTTGGTCTTGTTTTAGTACAATATTTACTTTTAAACCTGCTTTTATATTTATTCTTTTTTTTCCATCAATCATATTTTTCCTTTAAATAAAAAAGACCTATCAACATTGATAGGTCTTTAAAAACTTCACTAAAATTATTCTTCTATTAACTCAAACTTTTAAGTTCAGCTTCTATTTTTTCAAGTCTAGTTTTTACATCTTCTAATGCTTTTTTATTCTCTTCTATTACATTTGCTGGGGCATTTGCTACAAATCTTTCATTGCTTAACATACCATTTAGTTTATCAAACTCTTTTTGTGCTTTTTCTTGTTGTTTAGTCAATTTATCAATGATTGGTTTCATATCAATTTCACTTGTTGGAAGATAAACTTCTAAGTTATTTGAAACATCTGTAATACTATTTTCAACTTTTGCATCTACAAACTCTACATCTTCAACTTTTGCCAATTTTTCTATAAATGGTTTTGCTGTATCTAAAAATTCTTGAACTTCAATATCTAGTTTTATATTAGTTAATAAAGATTCATCTAATTTTAAATAAGCTTTAGCAATTTTTGAATTACCCATATCAATAATTACTTTTGCTCTTCTAATTGCAGTAATAGATTCTTCAATTATTCCAAATCCTGTTTCCCAGAAATTATGTTTCTTAACATTTTTAGGGAAGTTAGTAATCATTAAAGAATCACCCTCTTCTAAAGTTGTACCACTTAATTTATGATATAAATAGTCTGAAATAAATGGCATAAAAGGACTTACCATTTTTAAAGTTTCTTTGAAAATTGCTCCAAGTTCAACTATACTATCTTTACTAGCTTTTGAATACTCTATTCCCCAATCACAAAATTCAGTCCATACAAATCTATATAACACTGAAGCTGCTTCATTAAATTTATAGCTTTCTAGTGTATTTCTTACCTCATCAACTGCATGGCTTAAACGACTTTGCATATATAATCCAAGTGGAGTTTTGATAGTAATATCTTTTAAATCAGGGAAAGTTTCTACATTTAAACTTAAGAAATTTGAAGCATTATAAAGCTTATTTGTAAAGTTTCTAAACTGTTCTAAGTTTTTAGCTCCTAATTTTATATCTCGTCCTTGAACAGCTAAATAAGCTAATGTAAATCTGATAATATCAGCACTATGCTCTTTTACCATATCAAGGGGATCGATAACATTTCCTTTTGATTTTGACATTTTTGCACCAAATTCATCTCGTACTAAAGCGTGCATATAAATATCTTTAAATGGTAACTCTTTTTTAAAGTATTCCCCCATCATCATCATTCTAGCAACCCAGAAAAACATAATATCAAAACCAGTAATAAGTAAAGAGTTTGGATAGAAATCTTTTAAATCACTCTCATTAAATGTGTTTTTCATTTGTCCATTATTTCCCCAACCAAGTGGTGAAAATGCCCATAAAGCAGAGCTAAACCAAGTATCTAAAACATCTGGATCTTGATGAATATTTTTCGAAGCACATTTTGGACACTCTTTTGGTTCATCTTCTTTTGTTGCCCACTGATGATTGCAATCATCACAATAAAATACTGGAATTCTATGTCCCCACCAAAGTTGTCTTGAAATACACCAATCTCTTAACTCATCCATCCAAGCTCTATAAGAGTTTAACCAATGACTTGGGTGAAATTTTGCTTCACCTTCATATGTTTTTCTTATAGATTCAGCAGCAACTTCTTTTTTTACAAACCATTGTTTAGAAATATATGGTTCAACGATATTTTTACATCTATAACAATGTCCAACTTGATGATTGTGTTCTTCAATTTTTACTATAAAACCTTCATCTTGAAGTTTTTTAACAATTATTGGTCGGGCTTCCAATCGCTCTAAACCTTTAAATTCTCCACAATAGTCATTTAAAATACCTTTTTCATCAAAGCATTTTATAAACTCTAAATTGTGTCTTTTTCCAACTTCATAGTCATTTGTATCATGAGCAGGAGTAACTTTAACTACCCCTGTTCCAAACTCCATATCAACATGAGAATCTGTAATAATTTTTATTTTTCGATTTGTAAGTGGTAAAACAACTTCACGCCCTACTAAATCTTTATATCTACCATCATCAGGATGAACCATAATAGCTGTATCACCAAAGTATGTTTCAGGTCTAGTTGTAGCAACTGTTACAAAGCCACTTCCATCTGCAAAGTGATAGTTCATATGGTAAAATTTACCATTTACTTCTTCGTGTTCAACTTCAATATCACTTAAAGCTCCATCGTGTGTACACCAATTTACCATATAGTTATTTTGTACAATCATCCCATCATCATAAAGTTTTACAAAAGCTTCTTTTACTGCTTCTTTAAGTCCTTCATCCATAGTAAATCGCTCTCTACTCCAAGCTGGACTTACTCCTAATTTTCTCATTTGATGAACAATTGTTCCACCACTAAACTCTTTCCATTTCCAAACTTTTTCTAAAAAAGCTTCTCGTCCTAGCTCTTCTTTTGTAGTTCCTTCTGCCAAAAGTTGTTTTTCAACTACATTTTGTGTTGCAATTCCAGCATGATCAGTTCCAGGTTGCCAAAGAGTTTTAAACCCATCCATTCTTTTGTATCGTGTAATAATATCTTGTAGAGTAAATGTAAGTGCATGACCTATATGTAAACTTCCTGTTACATTTGGTGGTGGCATCATAATAGCAAAGTTTTTGTTTGGTTCTTGGATAGCTTTATTTCCATCTATCTCAAAATAACCTCTTTCTTCCCAAATTTTATAAAAACTATCTTCTATCTTTGATGGTTCATATTTATCGCTCATAAAAAATCCTAATTGTGTTACTAAAATAGGCTAGATTTTATCTAAATTTGGCTTAGTAGCTTATAACTTGCACTTTGTAAAACTTTTTGTTAAAATCAAACTCTATATAATTTTAAAATAAGGAGAGTTTATGTTTAAAATATTTTTAGGAAGTATAGTTTTATCAAGTGCAATATTTGGTGCTGATTTACAAAATTCTGGAGTTGAAGTAATATTGGAAAATGGTGAAAAAATCTCAGTAAAAAGAGAAGATAAACCAAAAGAGTGTGAAAGTATAACTTTAGACCCAAAAGATATTTTTGGAGAAGTTACACAAAGTTCAAAAAATATAGATGAAAACTGTCAAAGAAGTTTTGTTACATATTTTGGAAAAATCACACCTATGAAAGCTGCACCAAATATCGATACTTATGGTGAGTTAGAAGTTTTAGAGTTTATTGAAAAAGCAAAAAAAGATAATAATTTTCTATTGGTTGATTCAAGAACTGAAAATTGGTACAACTACCAAACAATCCCTAGTGCAGTAAATGTACCTTATGTATATACAAAAAAATCTCAATATCCAGATGAGTTTGAAGAAACTTTAGAACTTTTTGGAGTTAAACAAAAAGATGGAAAGTATAACTTTACAAATGCAAAAACAATTTTAATGTTTTGTAATGCTACTTGGTGTGGACAATCTCCTGAAGCTATGAAAGAGTTAATGGCTATTGGATATCCTCAAGAGAAAATGAAATGGTATAGAGGTGGAATGCAATCTTGGTTAAGCTTAGGATTTACAACAATTAAACCTTAAAAAGCTTGGAAATTTCCAAGCTTTTTAATACGAATTTTATCTATTTATAATTTACTATTATCGGTTTTACTTCACCAATTTTTTCTATGCTAACTGGTTCATCAGCTGCTCTTTTTGTACCTCTTAGCTCAAAAACAACTTTGTATTCAGCACTAGGACAACTTATAATACTTGTTGTTTCATTTAACTTTGTTTCTACACAACCTACTTTTATATCAATCTTTGGTTCATTTGCAAATGCAAATACAGAACTTACAATAAAAAATATAGCTATTTTTTTCATATTTTAATCCTTTTAATTATGGAATACCATATATTAGCAAAAGATATTTAAATGTATTTTATTATTTACAAAGTTTTGATGAATAATTTGGTGTAAAGACTGGTTGCATACCAGTACCATTTCCCCAATTTACATAATGTACATTATAACTACTAGAACAATCACCATTTATTAAACATCCACTAAAGAAAATCAATAGTATAAATATACTTATATATATTTTAAACATTTTATTGTTCCCTTAACGCTTCATCTTTGTATCTTATCATAGGAGAAATAATATATTCAATAAGTCTTCTTTTACCTATTTTTATATCAACACTACAAGTCATACCTGGCATTAGTTTTATATAATTATCATCTATTTTCATAGTATCATTTTTTAGTTCAATTAATACTGGATAAATCTCTCCTAATTTTTCATCTAGTATAGATGATTTTGCTATATTTGTAACTATACCATCTATATATCCATATTTTGTAAATTTAAAACTATCTATTTTTACTTTTACCTCTTGACCTAAATGTACAAATCCAATATCTCTATTCAATACTTTTGCTTCAACTTCTAAAGCAGATGAAGTTGGAATAAGTTCCATAATAACTTCACCTGATTGTACTACTCTACCACTAGTACCGTTATTTAAATTATATATAAATCCATCTTCTATAGCATATATAAATTTACTTTCTAAAAGATAATTACTTTTATCAACTTCTGGCAAAGTTGTATTTAACTCATCTGTTGTTTTATTAAACTCTTCAAGTAATTCTTTTCTTGTATTATTTTTAAACTGCATAAGTTCATGTTTGGAAATTTCATATTGTGTAGATAATTTTTTTATTTCATCTTGTTTTATAGATATATTACTTTTTTGCTCTATATATTTTTCTTCTAAATCTTTCAAAGATATTTCTGGTTCAAGCCCTTTTTCTACAAGTTTTTTCATTTGTTCTAATTTATATTGAGTAAATGGTAAAAGTTCTAAAAGTTTTCTTACTTCTGTTTCCACCATTTTTTTTTCATAAACTACTTTTTCTATTTTTACATTCAAAGATTTAATCTCAGTATCATATGAAGATATGTGACTATTTAATTTATCATTTGCTAATTTTAGTAAATTAGATGATATTTCACTATTTTCTATAGTTTTTATTTTATTATTTGTATCTATATATCTAATCATTTCATCTAAAAAAACCTTTTTTAATAAAAGTGTTTCATATTTTGCCTTCATACTATTATTATCAAAATTTTCTAAACTATTTTTAAACTCAACTAATAAAGTCCCTTTTTTTACATTTTCTCCATTTTTTACATTAATTTTTTCAATTGTACTTGTTTCTTTTGCTTGAATTAAAATCATTCTTGAACTTGGTATTGTTTTACCTAAAGATGGTGCAATAACATCAATTTGACTAAAAGTAAGCCATAAAATTATAAATAAAACTAAACTCCCAATTAATGAAGGAACTAACCACAATAATTTTGATGGTCTTGTAGCTAAAATAGATTCTATTCCAATTAAAAAATCACTATTTTCTTTTTTCATCTATATCTCACTTAATATATTTTGGGCTTTACAAAGATTATGGAAATACCCTTTTTCATTTTTTAATAACTCTTCTTTAGTTCCTAATTCTATAATCTTCCCATCATATAAAGATAATATTTTATTTGTTATTTTTAAAACTGATACCCTATGAGAAATAATAAATACAGTTCTTCCTTCACAAATCTTTTTTAAATTTCTTTGAATAATAATTTCACTTTCAAAATCAATTGCACTCGTTGCTTCATCAAAAATTAGTATTTTTGGATTATTTATCAGGGCTCTTGCAATCGCTATTCTTTGTCTTTGTCCTGTAGACAATAGACTACCTCTCTCTCCAACAATAGTATCATAAGCTTTTGGTAATTTTAAGATAAATTCATTTGCTCCACTTAGTTCACAAACATACTCAATTTCTTTCATAGTTGCTCTTGGATTTGATAATGTTATATTATCTTTGATACTTTTATTTAACAACAAATTATCTTGCATAACAACACCAATTTGTCTTCTAAGCCAATTGGGATCTATAGTTGAAATATCAAAACCATCTATGGTTATTTTCCCATTAGTTGGATGAAATAGTCTTTGTAATAATCTTGTAAAAGTAGTCTTACCTGAACCTGATTTTCCAACAACTCCTACAATATCACCAATATTTACCTTTAAATTTATATTATTTAAAACTAAAGAAGATTCTTCACTATATTTAAAAGAGACTTTATCAAAAACAATTTCGCCTTTTATCTTTGGTAAATTTGTTTGTTTAGAGTTAATAGAAATCTCTTGCTTTGTATTAAATATCTCCTGAACTCTTTTTGTTGATATTTTTACTTGATATATTTGTTGTAAAGTTTGTGCTATTCGTTGTGCAGGAGCCATAATTCGTCCAATTAACATATTAAATGCAATTAATTGTCCTGCTGTCATATTACCATCTAAAACACCTATTGCTCCTATCCAAAGACATAAAGCAACTGTTATTTTATTGACAAAAGATGCTATTTGAGAAATATTTCCAGATATATCATCTGTTTTTGAATTGTGTTTAGTTTGTTTTGATAAATGTTCTTCATAATCCCTTCTTATTGTAGGTTCAATAGACATTGATTTTATAGTTTCAATAGAAGAAACACAATCAAATAAATATGATTGGGAATCAGTAGAAAGTTGTAATTTTTTCTTTAATCTCTCTTTTAATATTGGATTTGCTACTCCATATAATAGGAAAATAGTTACTATAGCTATTAAAACAATTATTGTAAGTGTTGGTGAAAATAAAAACATAACAATCAAAAATATAATACCAAAAGGAAAATCTATAAAAGAAGTTAAAAGTCCTGAACTAATAAAATTTCTAATAGACTCAACTTCCTTAAATCTAGCAACTACATCTCCTGATTGTTTACTAGAAAAAAAACTTAAAGGTAAAGAGGTAAGATGCTTAAAAAACTTAGAAACCATTGTAACATCTATAATTGCTGTCATATGATTAAGAAGATGCTTTCGTGAATAACTAATAACAAAATCAAAAATTGCTATAATAAAAAGTCCAATAACTAAAACTTCTAAAGTACTACTTCCACTTGAACTAAAAACTTTATCTATAATTATCATTGTAAAAAGAGGTGTTATCAAAGCAAAAATTTGAATAATAAAAGCTGCAAAAAGGACATGATAAATTAACCTATCTTGTTTAAAAAATGATTTAATAAACCAAGATAAACCAAAATTATTAATAGTAGAATCATCTTTACTATCATCCTTTGATATTAAGATTAATTCATAATCATAAATTTTTATAAATTCTTCTTCATCTAACGATAACTGTTGAGAGGTATTAAAATCATATATATTATATTTATTATCCTCTATTGAAAAAAGCAAACTATATTTATCATCTTTTAACTTTATTATTGCAGGGAGTGGATTGTTTTTGAGTTTTTCAAGTTTTACACTTACCTTTTTTGTTTTTAAATCATAATATTCTGTTGCAACATATAATAAATCTTCTTCTATTATGTCATTTGATGAACCCATTTTAAATATCAAATCATCATAATTTATTTCACAATTTAACATTCTTGTCAGAAGTAAGAAAGAGTGAATCAACTCATTTTCAATTATTTTTTTACTCATATATCAACCTATCAATTTCATTTAAAAATTCTTCATTTAAAAAATTTGTATATTTCATTAACTCTGTATATTCCAATAATAACTGGTATTGATACTCTGTAAAAATATTTAGTTTTTCAAAATATTCATTTTCCTCATCTAATAAATCAATAATAGATTTTGTACCAATATTAAACCTCTCTTGCATTCCATCAACTACAAATCTTTTTGCTTCCAAAACTTCTGGATAACTTTTTATTATTTCATAATAAGAATATAAGTTATTTACCTTATTTTTTATATTTTGTTCTACATCTTTTACTAGCTTATTAAAATTTAACTTTTCAATACTCTTTTCTATTCTTGATTGCTGATAATTTTTAATATCATAAAAACCATTGAAAATATTAAATTTTAAAAATAAACTCAAAGTTCTCTCATTTTCATTCTCTGGTATATCATTTGCTACATGTTCATATTTTGCAAATATAACTGGTTCAAAGCTACTAATACTTTTAGAAACTTTAATATCACTATTTTGTAATTTTAATTTCTGTACTTGAATATCTAAATTATCTTCAATATCTTTACTAGCTTCATTTAAATTTTTTATATCAAAAAGTGCTAAGTTTATATTTTTTTTAATATCTAGTTCTTGAACTCCTGAAAGTTTTTCTAAATAAGATTTACTTACTTTATAATCTAATTTTCTTTTTATAATTTGAGTCAATATTTCATCTTTTTGTAATTTAGCTTCTAAATAATCAGCTTTTGAGATTAGTCCACTATCCATTTTAACTTTAGCTCTTAATACTATAGTATCTATTCTTTTTAATTTTTGATTCAACAGTTCTATTTGCTTTGCTTTTAATAAAGAATCTAAGTAATAACTTATAACATTAAACATAAGTTCCTGTTGTTGCGTATGAATTTCAAACTCACTTTGTAATAATTCATTTGATTTCACTTTATAATCATAATATTTACTTCTATCATAAATAGTTTGTTCTACTGTAAAAGTAGTATCTCTTCTATTATCTCGTCTTTCTTGCTCTACACCATCTATAATTACAGGGAATTCATTGATTTTCATAAGTTCAGAAGATATATCCACTTTTGGATAAAAAGCTGATATAGATTTATCAACTTCTTTATCACTATATTGATTTTGTAGTTTACTAATCTCATAATCTTCACTAATATGTGAAGATAGTTTGTATAGATCAAATAAACTATATGTTTTTCCAAAAACTAAACTAGAAAAAGTTAATAAAAATATAAATATTTTCATATATTACTAATTACCAAAAGCTTCTAAAATAGTTCTATTACCTTCTTTATCTACACTTTGATATTTAAATTTTTTACCTTTAAATACTGTATCTTTTAACTCTTCAAGCATTTTATCAGCACCACCTAATGGAGCTATTAAATCAATAATCCATAAAGTCTCACCACTTTTCCATTCATTAAATCCTAACTTTCCAATACCCATTTCCAATCTTTTATTCACTTCTTCATTTACAAAAGCCCATAAAATTAGTCCTACTGGCTTTCCTTCTGCATCTTTATATAGTCTAAATTGCTCTTTTGTTATTGGAGCAAGTAACAACCACTCAACATCACTTATAAAAAAATTCAATCTATGTGCATTTGAGTTTAATAATACTAAAAGTGCTTCACCTAAAACCTCTGTAATCTTTGCTTTCATCTCAAAAGTTTGATTTTGTTTTTCCATTTTATTTATCCTTTATGCTATATTTTCTTCATCTAAGTTATCATCAAAAAAAGAGTTATTTACTTCTAACTCCTCATATTTATCTATATTATTATTTGATGATGCCATTTGCTCTATTAAAACTATTGCCTCTTTTAAAACTAAAATATCTTCTTGTGATAATTTATCTTCTGTCATAGTAGTATCAATATGAGAAGCAGCTATATCATACTCTTCTCCATCTTCTGTAGTGTATGAAGCATACTCAAGAATTGGAAAATCTACTTCTTTATTTTTATTTGAATTTAAATTTAGTTGTAAAATATTACTATCAGAAATTTTTGTAAACTCGTCATCATCTACTAAGCCATTCATATTTTTATCTTGCCATAGTGCAAAATTATTCCACTCTTCATCATTTTTATCAAAAAGACCATCTTTATTTGTATCAAAAATTTCTCGTAATACCTCCAAATCGTTTTTTGCTGTTTGACTAAGTCCTAAAAAATTTGTTTCATCTATTGAGCTTATAGTTCCATTTTTATCTTTGTCCCAAACTAAAATTGCATCATCTTTATAGGCACCTATTAAATTATCATTGTGTGTATCATAGTAAAACTCCCCTATTTCTACTCCATCTCCATCAAGGTCTATAACAATAGGATCTCCAAAAACTCTCATATAATTTAAACCTGTTTCAAATACAATACTTCCTATATTTTTACCTGTTAATGGTTCACCATCATCAGATATTTGTACCATAAAAGTTTCCATATAATGGACCTCCATTCTACCATCCCAATCAATTTCTCCATAGTAATCAAAATAAAACTCTCCATTTGCATCAGCTGTTCTTCCAGATATATTTGTATAACCAAAGATATAAGAAATAACTTTAAAACTAATATTATCTACATTACTATCCACATCTTCTACTATAAATCTACCTCTCCCTGATACATTACCATTTTGATTAAAAGAGTGATGAGTAATAGTTGGAGCATCATTTACAGCAGAGATATTTACATCAACATAGGCTGTTCTTTGATTTCCTGATTTATCTTCTACAATATATTCAAATCCTGCACTTCCTTTATATAAAGCTGAATTTTTATCAAAAGTATTATTTGTACTACTATTATAGTTTGAATTTGGATTAAATGTTATTTTCCCATCAACTCCTAACGTTACTGTTCCATTTGTAGCGTTCTTCACTCCAATTATTCTTAGATTATCCCCTTCTATATCAAAATCATTTGACAATAAGGTACTACTATCTATTACCAATTTTGTATCTTCAACTCCAACTACTTTATCATTGTAAACAAATGGAGCATTATCTTTAGTACCATCTATATAAACAACATAATCATCAAATTGCAATTTATTTATATTTGTAAGAGTATTTACACCTAAACTACTATAAACTGTAGCTTTCCCTTCAAAATTTGTAACAATATTTTTTTTATCTTTTCCATTATAGTAATCAAGTAAACTTCCAGAAAATACTACCGTATCAATTCCGCCCATACCATTTATCGTATTATTTCCAGTTCCACCATAAAAAATATTATCTTTATTATTTCCTGTTAGATTATCATCGTATTTTGTTCCAACAATATTTTCAAAATTTTTAATAGTATCACCTGTTGCATATCCACCAGAAACTGTATTTGTTAAAAGATTTATATTTACAGCTGCATTACTATTTGAGTAATTTATAGTATCATTCCCTATTCCGCCATCTAAAATATCTATACCAGCACTTCCATAAATAATATCATCTCCACCCATACCATAAATAGTCATATTATCATTTTTACTATTTCTTAATATATCATTTCCACTTCCAGATATTATCTCTTCTGCATTAGTATCAGCAACATCAAAATCTACTCCTATACTATCTTCTATATAAATTTTATCGTACCCATCTCCAGTATCTATAAAATTCCCTGATTTAGCTTTTATATCTTCACCATCAATATATACAATATCATCTCCTCCTAAAGTATAGTAAGTATCTGCACCTTTTCCTCCTCTTATAATATCAGAAAACTTACTTCCTATGATATTATCATTTCCATCTCCACCTATAAAACTTTCAACATTCGTTAGTCCCATATCAAAATTAACACCCTTATCCCCTTGTATTATAACGGTATCAAATCCTAGACCACCATTTACAATCTCCGTAATAAAAGTATTTCGAGAAAAGTCTTCTGCATCCATAACTATGATATCATCACCAGCCCCACCATCAATCCTATCTGCACCTTTTCCACCATTTATATAGTCATTACCTGCTCCACCATATAAAATATCATCGCCATCGCCACCTAAGATAATATCATCGCCACTTTCTCCATAAACTATATCATCGCCACTTCCTGCATTAATATAGTCATTTCCAGCTATTTCTGTAGCAAGAATATTTAAAGTTAAAGAAGTGTCTTTTTTATATGGATTTTCTTCATCTGTACTTGTTATTTCTGAAATAATTTTTAATTCTATATTATCTTTTGTATACGGATACGAAATAGTTATATTTCCATCAAAATTATCATCTTCAATAATCAATCTACCATCACGAATAAAACCTTTATTTATTGAAAAACTTTCAGGTAAATTTTCAATATAAAAAATTACTTTTTCACTACCATCTGTTTTATGTAAATTTGAGTTAATTTTAAAAGATACTGTTATTTTGCCACTTTCTTCATCTGCATAAACAATATCATTTCCACCATTTGCATATATAATATCTGAACCACCACCACTTTTTATAGTATCATTTGCCCCTGAATATTCTAAAAAGTCGCCTTGGCTTGTATCTGAGTACACTTCAATATTTTCTACATAAAAATCTGTATTTTCACTTTCAAAAGATGTTTCAACTTTAAATGTTTCAGTAGAAACTTCATTTAAAGTTATCAGCATATTTTTTGATACTATTTTTTGATGTCCATTACTATCTGTAGATATAGCCTCAACTTTTAAATTAAAATCACCATTAACTCCTTTTGGACTTAACATAGCTATTGTACTTATATCCTTTTCTTCAACTATCCAAATATTTCCATCTTTCTTACCTACATTTAAAATAGCATTTTGAGGAATTCCAGAAATCCTTAATTGTAAATTTTCACTTCCATCTAAATCTGTTAGTTTTGAGTTAATATTTAGATAAACAAGACTATTTTCATCTGTAACTATATTTTTTACTTCAAGTAAGGCTTCGTCCGCAACTGCTTGTATATCTATAGGTAATTTTACAGTTGTAGTTTTTCTTAAAGTACCATTTGCTTCAACAATTACTGGTATAACATCAAGAGTAATACTTCCAGAATAATTTGGAAGTGCTTTTAAAATAAGATCATCTAATTGGTCAGTTCTTACTTTCCAATTACCGTTAGACAACTGTTGTCCTTGATTTAACATAAAATCTTTTGGTAAAAATATTTCTAAATAAATTGATTCTTTAGGTTTTAGGCTACTTTCATCAACTTTTATATCCAATTTACAAATAGAATCTTCTAATATACTTATTGGTTTTACTGTAACATTTGCTGAACTTGGTGCTGACTCAATATTTACTTTTAAATACCCTATAGTTTCAACACTATCTCCATTTTTTTGTTCAGTTGTAACTGCTTTTATTTTTAATTCAAAAGCTGTAGTACTATTAAATGGTGGTCGTATTTGTAAGTTTGTTAAGTCATCTTTTGTTAAATACCATTTTCCATTTTTCTCAATACCATTATTTAAAATTGCACCTTTAGGCACATTTTCAATAATTATTTCGAGAACTTCACTTCCATCCGTATCATTTAAAGAAGCTTCTATTTTTAAAGGAATAAAATCATTTTGAATACCCTTAGCATTTAAAACAGTTAAATTTGCATAATCTGCTACAGAATCTACAACTACATCTATAAATTTTGAAGTATATTGTTGATGACCATTTTCTGCTTCTGTTGTCACTGCTGATACTTTTATTCTAAAATCTTCATCACTATTTTTTTTAAAAAACATACCTAAACCATTTAATTGATTTGGCAAAATCTTCCATGTACCAGTAGAAATATTTGTTCCTTGATTTAAACTAACTCCACTAGGCAATCCCTCTACGATATAATGTACCGTTTCACTACCATCTTTATCTATAAATGTAGATGAAATATCCAACATCATAATACTTACATCTTCCGTTGCTTCTATTAAATCATCTCTACCATTTAAAGCTTGTAGAGTATTTAAAATAACTTCATCAGCTATAGCATTTACTTCTACAGATATATCTTTTGATATTGAAGCTATATCTGTATTTTCCTTTTCTGTAGAGTATGCTATAACCTTTATAGTAAAATCTTTTGCATCATGTAATGGTGGAGTTATAGTTAAATTCGTTAAATCTTTTGGCAAAAGATGCCAAACCCCACTATTATCTTTTGTTCCATGATTTAAAACTGCTCCAGTTGGAATATTTTCTATTTTTATTTTTAAATCTTCACTTCCATCTGTATCTACTAAAAAAGCTTTAATATTTAATGATATTTGAGTATCTTCATCTCCTAAACTATTTGAAGCTTCCAAAATAGGTGTATCTGCAACAGCTACCACTTCTACAAATATATCTTTACTTATTGAAGCTATACTGTTATTCTCACTTTCTATAGAGTATGCTGTTACATTTATAGTAAAGTCATCACCACTATGTAATTTTGGAGTTATTGTAAGATTTTCTAATTCATTTGGATATAAATACCAAATTCCAGTTTCATCCCTAACACCTTTATTCAAAATAGCATCACTTGGTACATTTTTTATCTCAATAATAATACTTTCTTCCCCATCAACTCCACCTAAATCATCTACCAAAGAAGTTTCTATATTTAATGCTATTGCTGTATCTTCTAAACCTTTTGAAGCAACAACTTCTAAATTTGGAGTATCTGCAACAGCAATAACTTGTACAAATATATCTTTACTTATACTTGCTACATCACCATTTTCACTCTCTGTTGAATATGCTGTAACTTTGATAGTAAAATCATCTGCATCATTTAACTTTGGAGTAATAGTCAAACCTTCTAGGTCTTGAGGAAGTAAATACCAAATTCCATTTTCAGCTTTTGTTCCTTTGTTTAAAACTGCCTCATTTGGTACATTTTCAATTGTAAGATAAATACTCTCTTCCCCATCAACTCCACCTAAATCATCTACAAGTGAAGTTTCTATATTTAAAGCTATTGCTGTATCTTCATCTCCTGTTGAGTCTAAAATATCTAAATTTGGAGTGTCAGCAACAGCTACAACTTCTACAAATATATCTTTACTTATTGAAGCTATACTATTATTTTCACTTTCAACAGAATATGCTGTAACTTTGATAGTAAAATCATCTGCATCATTTAACTTTGGAGTAATAGTCAAATCTTTTAAATCTTCTGGAAGTAGATACCAAATACCATCTTCTTTTTTTATGCCTTTATTTAAAACTGCCTCACTTGGTACATTTTCTATTGTAAGATAAATGCTTTCTTCTCCATCAACTCCACCTAAATCATCTACAAGTGAAGTTTCTATATTTAAAGCTATTGCTGTATCTTCATCACCTCTTGAGTCTAAAATATCTAAATTTGGAGTGTCAGCAACTGCAACTATAGTTATCGTTTGTACTAAAGTAGAGATAGTTACTCTTCCATGTGTATCAGAAACTATGGCTTTTATAGTTAAATCAAAATCATCAGAATTATTTGTTTGTGGTATCATATACAAATCTTTTAAATCTGTTTCCTTTAAATACCAGTTTCCATCAACTCTTTTTTCTCCAGCACTTAGTAAAAATTTATCAGGAAGTCCTATAAATACAACTTCTAATGTTGTAGTGAAGTTATTTAAGTCTGATACTTTTATCCCATAAAGATTATTGTCTTCATCTATTACCACTTGGTCTAAAGTAATCTGGGCAGCAATAAGTGGCTCTAAACTTTCATCTTCCACACTATTTTCAACTGTGACTGTAAACTCACTAACTATGTTTTTTTCTTGAACCATAATTTTAGGAGTTATTATATCTATCTTATTATTTTCTTCTTTTTTCTCTTGATTATCTTCAGTTGTTAGTTCTTTTTTCGTTTCAATTTGATAGATCTTTTCTTCTATATCATCAGCACTAGTTGAGTTATCTAATATTGAATTATTTACATTTTGCTTATTATATTCTTTGATTTTTTGTGCAATATCATATAGTGGATTATCTTTTGTAAGTATTGGAACATCTATATCTTTAGTATTTACTAAATTTTTTAAAGAAGCTGGGTCATCACTTAGATAGTTCATCTCATCTGTTGAAGACTCTATAGTCTCAGCAGCAGCAACTGTTCCTAGCATAATAGCTGTTGCTATAGAAGCTGCTTGATTGTTATTTGTATCTTTTTCATCTTTATTTGGTTCTAAATTTTGACTAGCGTTATGCTCTTTTATCTTTTGAACAAGTTTATATAAAGGATTTTCTTGTGTCAAAGTTGGTACTTCTACTACAACGGCTTCATCTAAAAGTATATTTTCTAAAGTGTCAGTTTTATCTTCTTCTTTTGTACTTTCTTCAATAACTGAAGATTTTTCATTTTGGTTTATAGGAGCTGTTTTTGAAGTATCGTTTTGTTTATCATCTTCTTGATTTTCAAATACAACTTTTTTAATAAGAGTTTTATTTTCATAATCTATTTGAAAAACTGCATCATCAAAAGCTAGTTCTTCAATATCTCTTAGAGTATCAAGAGTTTTTCCGTCTTTTGATTTTACAAAGAGTGTATTTTCATTTACAATCAATACTTCATAATCAGTTGATTTCCCTTTATATAAAACAGTATCTGTTCCACTATCTCCATAAAGCATATTTTTACCAGTTCCACCAACAAGTATATCATCACCTGCTCCACCAATTAAAATATCATCACCATCTTCACCATATAAAGTATCATTTCCATCATCACCTTTGATATAGTCATTTCCAGCACCACCAAAGATTATATCATCGCCACCATTTCCACTTACTCTATCATCACCATCATTTGCATATATTAAATTCGAGTTATTATCCCCTACGATAGTATCAGATTCTTTTGAGCCTTTTATACCTTCTATATTTATAAATTTATCCCCAGTAGCTTCTCCACCATCTGCGTAATTGTGTTTTAAATTTATCTCAACAGCACTTGAAGTTTCATAACTAGCTAAATCAATACCTTCTCCACCATCAAGTGTATCTGCTCCACCAAGACCTATAAGGATATCATCTCCAGCACTTCCAAAAAGGATATTATCTTTTGAATCACCCTCTAAAATATCGTTATACTTACTTCCATGAAGATTTTCTACATCTTTTAAAGTATCACCAGTAGAAGAACTACCACTTTCTAAGCTTACATATACAGAACCTTTATTTAACTCATAGCTTACTGTATCATTTCCACTTCCTAGATTTATATCATTTGTTCCATTATGTGCAAATACTATATCATCACCTGTTCCTGTAACGATGGTATTATTCCCAGTTCCAGTTACTATCAAAGTATCTTCAAAGTATGCTTTTATGATATCATCTTGGCTAGTTCCTACATAAACATTTTTTGTTTCATAATCTTTTAGGTATGAACTTATAGTTTCATTATCTTTTAGTATATTTAAGAAAGCTTCATTTACATCTACAAAGCCAACACCTTCTTTTACACCTATAACATCAAGCAGTGCTTGTAAATTTACTTTTGTACCATCAGGAAGTTCTATATGAGTATTTGTTTTATCCCATTTAACAAAGTTATCTATCACAAATGTTTTTGAAAGTTCTTGTGCTTCACTTAAGTCTAAATCTTTATCAAAAGTTTTTATATATAGTTTTCCATCTTCTAGTTTAAACTGCAAGTCATTTAAACTTTTACCTTTAAATGAAAAAGCATCTTCAATAGGTTTGATATCTTCATAAGGATTTTCAATACCTGCAAGATTAAGAAGTTCACCAAATCTTTGGGGAGTTAAAGATACATTTTTTTCAAAGATAAAATCTCTACCAAAAGGAGAGTTTTCATAAGAGTAAAAATCATATCCTATCTCTTCTAGTATTGCTTTTGCTTCCTCTTTTGTAAGATTATTTGGATTATCTTCTTTTGTAAGAGTATTTAGTGAGTCTTCATTATGATTATAGATTTTCAACATCTTAGCTTCAATTTCAGCTAGATATTTATCATAATCTATATTTATAAGTTCACCATTTAGTTCACTTTGTTGATAGTTATATTTATCTATCAGGGTATTTAGTTTATTAAAATCTTCACTATAGTGATGAGTATCTAGTTGTAACTCTTCTGCTATTGCAAATACTTTTTTCCAGTGGTCTATTTCACTTTGTTTTTCTGGCTTATTCTCTTTTAGTAGTTTATCTACATACTCTTTTTGAGATACAAAGTTATACTCTTCTAAGAACTCTTTTAAAGCTTTTTCTTTTTGTGTTTCATCTTTAATATTTTGAATAGTTTGGAACAGAGTATTTATCTCTTGAAGTTTCGTCGTATCAGTTATAAGATTTCCATTCTTATCTACTAATACTACAGTTTCATTTTTATATTTACTATAATCACTAGCAAGTGAGATATTCTCATATAGTTCTTCTAAATCCCCTCTTCCTTTTCTAGCGTATATATCTTCTTCTTGGAACTTTTCATTTGTTCTATTCAATGCTCTTAATATATATTCATCACCATTTTCTACATTGATAAATGGTATTCTATCTACTAGAAGGTGAGACAATATATCATTGACTTCATCAAAGCTTCCACTTTTTCCATTGATAGTTACTGTTTTATTTCTTTGATTTACTTGTATATCTGGAAGCATACTAGCATCTACTAGTTGTCCTCCTGGGAGTTTAAACATATTTTCAAGGTGATTTGCGAAAGCTTTACCTATATCTATCATAGCTTGTTTATTTCCACCATGACTTGAACCACTTGAGATTAGGTTATAGCTTTCATCTTCTTCATCAAATTCATATTTTGCATTGGCTTTTGGTATTTTTGGTTTTTTACCAAATAGTCCTCCTACTATTCCTCCTACTACTGCTCCAATAACAGCACCAATCAATGCTCCTATTGGTCCACCCCAAGAACCATAAGTTGCTCCCATCTTTGCACCTGCTATTACTCCAACAGTACTTCCTATACTAGAACCTATAGATTCTTCTTTTGTATCTACCCAACCTTTTGTTATCTCTTTTCCTATAACAGTTCCTATATATCCTGCTCCTGCAGTTGTAAGTCCACCTGCAAGTCCATCCAATGAACCTACACCTGTTCCATAACTTCCAGTTTCCATAAATGTAATAGCATTTGATATCTCTATTGAAGCATAATAACCTGCAGTAAAAGTAACTGCATAATCTACCAATCCACCTACAAATGTTCCATCCATTCCTAGAATATCGCCTAAAGTATCATTTTTAGCAAAAAAAGATGAAATAGCAAAAGATACGACTGCTCCTTGAAGTGTATTTTTAAAATCTGCTCCTATATCATCAAAAGCACCACTTTCACCATTTTGTTTCCAAAATAGATATTCTCCTACATTTTGTCCTACAACTGTTGTCGAAGTTGAAATAGCTAGTTTTTCTATATTTGAAAAATCATTATTTGCTATAATTATACTTCCTATACTTCCACCTATAGATGTACCTAACTGAGTCGATAGAGCATTACCTTCTTGTGTTTCTAAAACTATTATTTTTTGTATATCTAATTTTGCTTGACTAAAACTTTGAGGGTCATCAAGATATTTAAGTAAATTATAATTTCCTTTTTTTTCTAAAATACTTTTAAACTCAGAAATAGCTTTTGGAGAAACAGATACCCATTTTATAACTTCCCCAAAATCTTGGCTTCCACCATTAAAATCTTTTATAGCATTAACTGCTTTTCGATTATTGTATTCTATCTCTAGTTTTTTAGCTAATTCTTGGTTATTTTCTATTAATTTTTTATAAAATTCAGCTTTTTTTTCTGTTATATAAACAATAGAATTTTCAGAATCTTTAAATACAACACTTTTTATATCTGGTTCTAAATTATTTATCTCTTTTACATCAAAATTACTTATAGAAGGTCTTTCTTCCAAAGTATTAATCATATTATCCATAGAGTGTGCAGCCAAAGGACCAGATGTATTACCAAGAGTCATATGATTAGTTGTAATTATATTTCCACCAATTCCCGTAATAGGGTCATTTGCATCAGATATTGAAATAAGATTTGGGAAAAGACTATTTCCTTCAATACCTGGAAGACCTGGAGAGTTAAAAACCACTGCTGATGTATTTTCAAATTTTACACCCTTTCCTAAAAGGTCACCCATAACTTGTTGAGCTAAATACCCACCTAAAGAGTGTCCAGTAACAGTTACATTAATGTTGCTTAAGTCAAAACCTTCCTCTCCTTTAGCTTTATCAAAAGCATCACTTAAAAAATTTTTAGCACTATCTGTTTGACCAATAGCAGCTCGAACCAATATTCCAAAATCAGCTTTTAAATCTTTTATACTAGTAAAATCTGTACCAGCATAAGCTACAACTAACTCATTTGTTTTAGAATTAAAATAGGCAGAACCTTGAAAGCCATTTGAACCATCATACTTTACATCTAGTTTTTCAAAGTTTATACTAGGTAAATTTAACTTAGATTCAATTTCATAAGCATCATTTGCAAATTTTGCAATATCTAAAATCTTTGCCATAATCTACTCTCCTTGTGATATATCGTATAAATATAAATCATTATTAATTGTATAAAAAGCAACTTTTTTAAAATCTCTACTCACTGTAAAATTAGCTGCTCCTTTAAACTCTTGAAATATTTTCATATCTTTTTTATCAAAAACATAATAATTTGAATAATTTCTCCACATCATATATCTATCATTCAAATTATATACACCCCCCGTAGATAACATACATTTTCCCCCACCACAATCAGAAAAAATCTTTTTTTCATTTGTAACTAAATTTATAATTCCTAAATATTCTTTGGGTTTATTAACACTAAAAACTAAAGTATCTTTATCTATAAATGCTTCTGCTCTTCCATTTATAGGAAATGGAGCATCAAAACTATGAATAGCTTTATCATTTTTTAAATCATATACTACATATTTTTTATTTGTTTTATATCTTTTACTATCCATAATAATTTTTTCAAAAAGCACATATTGTCCATCTTCACTTATAATTTCTACATTAAATTCTGTATCTAGTCTATTATCTGCAGTAATAATCTTTTTTGGTTTAAAACTATCTTTATCAAGTACAGCAATACCAGACCCAAATCCTTTTTCATCTTTATATTTATAATCTATAAAATTACTTTTTAGTAAGTCAATTCTAAAATAAACACTTTTATTTACAGAACAATCAGCTTCTATACCATCTTCTACATTGTTTAAATTTTTTGGTATTAATTCTCTACAGTTATAACTATAATAAGGAGATAACTCTCCTGTATCTAAGTCTAATATAGTAAACTTATCATATATTGCCCATAATCTAAAACTTTCTTGACATTTTTCTTTATTACTTTTACATATGTCTTTAGGGCTACCATTTTCATAAACATCTCTTAAATACAGTTTTTCACCATCATCTGAAAAAGTAAATCTTATAGAATATATATATCTATTGTTATCAAGTTTCATATCTTTTTTTACTTTTCCACTTTTTAAATCCATAACGATAAAGCGGTCAGTATGATGTGTTTGATAGTAAGTATCTAATAATGACATAACTAATTCATCTTTATTTGTTGGAGAAAACTTCATTTTAGATATATATGATTTTGTAGGTAAACTAATAGTTTTATCATAAACTAATACTTGTTTTTCTGAATATGTTTCTTTTAATTCATATTGTGGTAACTTTATAGCACTACACCCACTAAAAGTAAATAATATTAGAAGTGGTAAAAACACTCTAATATAAGATTTTAATTCCCTAAAAGCTTTCATTTTATTTTCTATTTCCTTGTATGATTTCAATATTTCAAGCCCTATTTAAAACTGGTATTAGAATTTTTAAATATCTGATACCAATTATTGTTTTGTATGTTATAACTTTATTTCTTAAAGTTTAATTATTTTTATGATACTTTTTTAAATATTTTATTATTACTATAACTTATATTATTTACAGGATTATTCTCTTTTAGAAGATTATCTACATAATCTTTTTGAGATACAAAGTTATACTCTTCTAGGAACTCTTTTAAAGCTTTTTCTTTTTGTGTTTCATCTTGGATATTTTGAATAGTTTGGAACAGAGTATTTATCTCTTGAAGTTTACTTGTATCACTTATAAGATTTCCATTCTTATCTACTAACACTACAGTTTCATTTTTATATTTACTATAATCACTTGCTAGTGAAATATTCTCATACAGTTCTTCTAAATCCCCTCTTCCTTTTCTAGCGTATATATCTTCTTCTTGGAACTTCTCATTTGTTCTATTCAATGCTCTTAATATATATTCATCACCATTTTCTACATTGATAAATGGTATTCTATCTACTAGCAGGTGAGACAATATATCATTGACTTCATCAAAGCTTCCACTTTTTCCATTGATAGTTACTGTTTTACTTCTTTGATTTACTTGTATATCTGGAAGCATACTAGCATCTACTAGTTGTCCTCCTGGGAGCTTAAACATATTTTCAAGGTGATTTGCAAAAGCTTTACCTATATCTATCATAGCTTGTTTATTTCCACCATCACTTGAACCACTTGAGATTAGGTTATAGCTTTCATCTTCTTCATCAAATTCATATTTTGCATGGGCTTTTGGTGGTGGTGGAGATTTCTTTCCAAACAATCCTCCTACTATTCCTCCTATTACATTTCCTACAAATGCTCCTATAAAAGTACCAATGATTGGTAATATAATTGTTCCAATTACAGCTCCAATTGTAGAGCCAATACTTGCTCCTAAAGCTTCATCTTTTGTATCCCAATCCATTATTTTATTTGCTAAAGCATTTCCTACATATCCTGCAACTGCTGAACCAAGTCCTGCATAAAAAGCATCTAATGCACTACCACTAGTCGCTCCTGCTGTTGAACCTATTGTTGATGAACTTGAAGAAGCTGTAGAAGAAGCCGTATAAGAAGCAAAAAGTTCTGACACAGCTTGTGAACCATAATAACCAAGTGTATAGCTTACCGTGAAATCAGCTAACCCACCTACAAATGTTCCATCCATCCCTAGAATATCTGCTAAAGTATCATTTTTTGCAAAAAAAGATGAAATAGCAAAAGATACGACTGCTCCTTGAAGTGTATTTTTAAAATCTGTTCCTATATCATCAAATGCACCTGTACCATTTGCATTTTTACTATCCCAAAATAGATATTCACCTACATTTTGTCCTACAACTGTTGTTGAAGTTGAAATAGCTAGTTTTTCTATATTTGAATAATCATTATTTGCTATGATTATACTTCCTATACTTCCACCTATACTACTTCCTAGTTTTGTTGATAAAGCATCCCCTTCTTTTGCCTCTAAAAAAAATCTTTGTTGCATATCAGAAGTAACATGTCCTTTAAAATTTCCATTTTTATCTATATAATCTGCAACATCATAATTCCCTTTACCTTGCAATACTTCTCCTAATATTTTCATAGTATCAGGAGAATATTGAACATACTTAATTACTTCATCTAGGTTTATATCTTCACTATTACCAAATTTTTCTAAAACTTCTCTGGCTTGGGCATCTAGCAATACTTGAGTTTTACTTTTTTCTTGATTACTAACATATAACATACTATCTTTATATGTTTCTTCTAATCCATTCGTATCTAATGTTTTATCTTTATTTACAAATTCTTTTACAGTATTATCACTTATATCAAAATCATTTTGTAAAATCTCACCATTACTACTTATTTTTACTACTTTTATATTTCCTTTATCATCTGAAGGAATATAATATGTAAGACTTCCATCATGTCCTTCATATACTTTTACATTTCCATGTCCACCTTGTATATTATCAACATCTTTTGGAACTTTTACTTCAAATCCCACTGGTAGTTTTTTTGCTTGTTCTTCTGTTAATCCATTGTATTGTAGTAACTCTTTTGTTGTATATTTTGTACCTACTGCTATATGTGAGATTGTTTGTCCTGATTGAAGATAAGAAATTCCATCTTTTATAATTATTGCTGATAAACTATTATTATTTTTTGTATCTACACTATATACAGTTTTTTCGTTTGTTGTTTCATCAATTTTTTCAAATGTTACTATATCTGTATTTTTATCATAGTTTAATTTACCAACTAAAGTATCTTTTTCATCAAAAGATTTTATTTCTATTTTTTGATGATATCTTATATATTCTGGAAAAACTTTTAATATGTAGTTAGGGTCTTCATTATATAATTTTATTAAAAACTCTTCTTTAGTTATAGTTCCTTCTATTTTTCCTGTACTAAAAGATATATTTTCTCTTCCCGTTTCAATTATTGATTTAGTTATGTCTATTAAATATCCACTAGAGACTCCTCCTACAACTGCTCCTATAGGACCACCTATCAGTCCTCCCAAAAAAGCACCAGCAGAAGAACTTCCATATGATACAAGTTGTGTACCTATTATATCAATATAATCTTTTTGAGGATTAAGATTAGCATCAAATACCCCAGTAACAACACCATTTACAACGCTAAAAATTAAATTTACACTTGGTAATTTCCCAAAACTTTCAGCCATTTGCCCTGAAAATGTCATATAACCACTAAAAGTATTTAATGCTATTGTACTACTAGATTCTGTATTATTGTTTGTTAAAAAAACTATTCTATCATTTTCAACTTCTAAAGTTAATTGACTTTTATAATTTTCTATCTTATTAATATCATTACCAGCCATATTCGTCTCCCTTTAATACTTTCTTTTCTATTAAAATATCTTTCATTTTCTCTATATTTGCTTCTTTTGTAAGAAATAAATCAACTCCAAAACAACATAATCTTTTAAAAAAATTATGTTTTTTATTTTTAAAAACAAAAGACTTAATTACAAGACCTCTTTTAGCAATTACTACTTTTAAATTTTTATATTTAATTTTATTAAAATAAATTTTTCCAAATACTTTCCACTCTTTAATAACACAATAATTTATAAAAATTACTCTTTTAAAGAACCAAATATCAAGAAGTTTATATATAAAAATAACAATAAAAAATATCCCAAATAAAAATGACATAATTTGTTTAGTAAAAAATATCAAATAAAATCCTAGAAATATTGCAAACATACAAATTAACATTCCAACAACTAATCCTTCTGAACTTATCTTTAATTCTAATAAAATATTTTTATCTTTCATTTCAATCCATTTCCTTATATAAAATCCTACTTTGAAACCAATTATCACTTTAATATAAAACTTCCCTTATTGTGGAAATTTCATAACTTTTTCTAAATCTTTTATAACTTCTTTAAAAAACTTCTCCACATCTTTTTTATCTCTATTTGGGTCTTGATTTAGTCTATATGCTATGCCTACAGCAAAAGTGTCTAACTCTGAGTAACTATTATAAAAACTATCTAAATAAAACCTATATCTATAAATAATATTTTTATCATCTAAAGATTTAAAATCTATTTTATTTCCTACAGTCCAGTTTTTAGATACTTCTTCCATATCATACAAGATAATATCTACAAACATACTAGAAGGTAAACAGTCATTAGAAAAATTCATACTCTCATAATCTATTGGTTTTACTACAAGTAGTTTTTTTATTGGTTTATCTATTTTTGAGATTTTTACATTTTTATCTTTTAGTAGTTCTTCTAACTTATCTATATTTGTAAGTTCATCAAAATAGTTTTTAGCTTGTTGCTTACATATCCCACCATTTGCAAATTTACCATTATATTCGATAACTGTTTCATTTTCTCTACCTTTTTGCCCTACAACAGCTACTTCATCTAAGATTCTGTAACTTTCCTTTTTTGAAATATTATTTTTAGAAGAACAACTACTAAAAATTGCTGTTATAAATAGTAAGCTTATAAATATTTTTTTATACATTTTATATCTTTATTATTTATTTGTTGTTATTAATTTTTTATTTTCATCGTTTAAAAATTCATTGAACTTTTGTAAAAATTTAGCAAAATTTAGTCTTATAGCACCTGCATAAGCCAATATTACCCTAGTAGTTCCAAGCTTAGAAGATAAGCTTACAGTATCATCTTCTGCATACCCTGTTTTTTCTAAACTATCATATTTGAAGTCTTGATTTGTTTGATTCTCATATCTACCAGTAAATGCAGAATACATAACATCTTTAAATGTTAATTCAAACTCAGCTACATAATTAGAAGATATATTTATCGTTTCCATAAATTGATTTTCTCTATAAATTTTATAGATTCCATCAACACCTACTTCTGAATCTCCCAATACTTTTTTATTTTCAAAATTCATATCTATATCAACTTTATAAATTTTTGAATTTATAGGATTGTTGTTATAAAACTTATTTATATTACTTAATAGATGAGTTTTAATCTCTTCTTCATCAATAAGAGCAATATGCATATACTTATTATTTAAAGCATCACCTGTTAATTTCACATTTGACACTTCGACATTTATATCTTTTTGTTTTATATCGTGAACTGTATCATTGTGTAAAGCAAAGTTTTTTGGTGGTACTTTACTTGCACACCCACTAAATATAGCTATTATAAATAGCAAACTTAAAACCATTTTTTTATACATCTTTTTTCCTTATATATTTTAATGAAACCAATTATTAGTTGCATAACAAAATTGTATCAAAAAATTGTCACATTGCTGTCACATTTTTATAATATTTGAAATTTATATTATTTTTAGAAGAAAATAGCTTTATATATAGAGTTTTATTAATTATAATTTATACCATTTAAGGCATAATTAGAACAATTAAACTAAAATAATTGAGTTACTTTGAAAAAAATTTTATTCATATTTATGATATTTTTATCTTATTTATTTTCAAACTCTATTGATGTAAATCAGTCTTCAAATAAAGAGATTTTAGCTTATTCTGAGATATTCATTGACTATTCAAAAGAATTAACTATTAATGAAATATTAAATAATCAAGTTAATTTTTCTGAAATTAAAACATCTATTAAAAGATTTGGTTATTCTCCTGATTTTAAAGTATGGATTAAATTTACATTACAAAATACGAAAGATGAAAATATTTCAAAGATTTTAGAATTTGATGACTCTTTGGTAACAGATATTATTTTATATGAAAATAACACTTTTATAGACAAAGAAGGATTATTAAATACAAATATAGAAAGGAAAACCATAAATCCTATATTTTCTATAAATTTAAATAAATATGAAACAAAAACTTACTATATAGAAGCCTCATCAAAAAAAACCTCTTTAACATTAGAGTTAGGACTTTATTCTTTTGATGATTTTTATACAGAAGAGATAATCCATCAAATAATTTTAAGTCTATTTTTTGGAGCAATGATAGTATTGGCGTTATACAATTTATCTATATATTTTATGATAAAGGACATAAGTTATTTTTATTATGTTGGATATATAGTAACTTTAGTATTTCATCACTTACTTTATGTTGGATTTGCAAATTTATATATTTTCAATTCATCTTTTATGGAACATATAGTTAATTATGCAGCAATTTTTATAGCTTTACCTGTTTTGTTTTTATCACTTTTCTCAAAGTCATTTCTTCAAACATCTCAATATTATAAAATAAATTTAACCTTGAATATTTTCATAGGATTATTGCTTCTATCAGTTATATTTTTTATCTTCACTAATTACTTTGAGAAATATAGAAATGTTATTCCAATATCAGTTATGATTTATCTATTTTTTATAACTTTGTACTCTGTAATCAAAAAAAATAGCCAAGCAAAATTAATATTATTTGGTTGGGCTGCCATCCTTTTTGGTGGATTGATTATGTACCTATCAAGTGCAGGGATAATAAATGTTGATTTATCGTCATATTATGTTGTTGAAATCTCTTTCGTATTGGAAGCTTTAGTATTTTCTGTTGCTCTTGCAAATAGAATAAAAAAATTACAAGATGAAAAAGACAAAATACAAATCAAATTAATTGCTGAACAAAAAGACATCCAAATCAAACTAAATAATCTTGTTAGTACAAAGACTAATAATCTACAAATTGCTCTTGAAGAAAAAGAGATATTATTAAAAGAATTAAATCATAGAGTTAAAAATAATATGCAAACAATAATTTCTTTGATTAGACTGCAAAATGACGAAATAAATGATTCAAAAATAAATAGACTTTTAACAACTATTCAAAATAGAATCAGTGCTATGAGTCATCTACATGAGCTTCTTTATCAAAAAGATACTATTACATTTATAGATGCAAATGAATACTTTGAAAGGATTATTTTTGAAATACAACAAAGTTTTGAAAATAATATTGAAGTCGAATACAATATAAATTGTACTTTAAGTTCAGAATCTGCTATTTATTGTGGATTAGTAGTAAATGAACTATTAACTAATAGTTTTAAACATGCATTCAATAAGGATGAAACAGGAATAATATCAATAAGTTTTTTCAAAAAAGATGAAGAATATTATCTTATTTATAGTGATAATGGAAAAGGATATGACCCAACTATCAAAAAAAGTTCATTGGGATTAATACTAATTGAAACGCTGACAAAAAAACAATTAAAAGCACAATTAAACATAATTAGCAATGATGGTGTAAAAGTAGAAATTACGTGGAAAGACTAATTTTGTGACAAAAATGTGATTATATTACTGTAATATACCTATAAAAAATTGGGAAATTTAAAATATGACAAAAATATTGATTGTTGAAGATGAAACTATTGTTGCACTTGATACAAAAAGCACTTTAATTAAATTAGGTTATGAAATAACTGATATTGTGACTAATTATGATGAAGCAATATCTTCTTTTTTAAGCAATAAACCTGATATTGTATTAATGGATATTTTTCTAAAAAATAGTCTTAGTGGTATAGAAATTTCAAAAAAAATAAATGAAATAAAAGCTACTCCTATTATATTTATGAGTGCTTATTGTGATGATGAAACATTGTCACAAGCTGCTAAAATTGAACCTTTTGGTTATTTAGTAAAACCTTTTAATCGTAATGATTTAAAAAGTACTATGAATATAGTTGTATATAAACTACAAAAAAAACATATCAATCATAATTTAGTTGATGGAAAATTTAAAATCTCTGATGGTTACTATTATAGTTTGGATGGTTATCTAAAAATATTCTATGAAAATCAAGAAATTGAATTAACAAAAAATGAAAGATTATTTTTAGAAGTTCTTATAAAAGCAAAAGGAGAACTTGTTACATTTTCGGATATTGAGCATTTTATATGGTCTAATAAAACAGTATCAAGTAGTACTTTAAGAACTCTTATATATAGACTTAGAAGTAAATTAAATCATAAATTAATTGAAACTATCAGTTCTTTAGGATGTAAAATAAAGATATAATGATTTTTTTAAAATATAAAATTTATTTCATAGCAGACAATATCTTATATTCTTCCAAAGCAAAATCATCAGTCATCCCACTAATATAGTCAATTATCAGTCTAACTCTATAATAATATTCTAAAATATTGAACTCTTCAATATTATCAATATTAAGTTTTTCAACATCATTTTTATAAGCTACTATTTGTTTAGAAGACACTCTTTTTATCAATCTTTTTGATATAAAACAATCTATTTTTTCATCTCTTAAAAGTTTTGAAAAATCTTCATTTTTTAACTCTAAAAGTGGTTTATACATATCAAACAACGAGTTTATAATTGTATAAGCTTGAAGTTCCAAAGTTTGAACTTCTTTATTTTGATAGATATATTTTATTGAAATATCTTGTAAAACTTTCAAAGCTTTATAATATTTACTTTGTTTATCATACTCCAAAAGTGCGTGATTGAAACTTCCTTCAAAAATAGCTTGATGATTTTGTACAAATACACTTGAAACATGTCTTACAAAACTAGTAACCAATCCAACTCTTAAGAATGTAAAAAACATATTAAATTGATATGGTTCATCATCTTTTTTTGCTTTTTCATACTGTTTATCTATTATATCTTGTAAAAACTCTTCATTTTGTTTTTGACACTCTGTTTTGATGATATTATAAACTTCATCTAAAGATAAAATTCCTTTTTCAACACTATCTTCTAAATCAGCTGTTAAATATGAAATATCATCGGCTGATTCCATAATATAAGTTATTGGAAATCTATGTCCTACTTCTATTTTTAGTCTATCTTGTATTTTTTCAACTAACTCTTTTTCACTATAATAAAATCCTGGTTTTTTCTTCAAATATGATAAATTATCTTCTTTTAAAGGTTTTTCTTCAAAAGCACCTCTTGTATATTTTAAAACAGCAATTATTTGAAAATACGAAAGATTTAATCTTTGCAGTTTTGTGATAATCCTTATAGCTTGAGCATTTCCATCATAGTTACAAATATCTTTAGATATTAATTTTTTCAATTCTTTAACTTCTTGTGTTGTTGATTCAAGTCTATCTAAAATTGGTAAAATATTTATCTTTATCCATTTATTTATAGTCTCTTCTGCAAAATGCCCAAAAGGTGGATTTCCTATATCATGAATCAAACTTGTCATTTCAGAAGTTGAAATAAAAGCATTTTCTAAGCCATCTAAACCATAAGTTTGTAGTTCTTCTTTTTTCAACTCATCTAAAATGGTTCTGGCAATATATCTTGCATTTTGTCCAACTTCAAGTGAGTGTGTAAGTCTTGAACGAATAGAAGCATTTAATTCCAAAGCAAAAACCTGAGTTCTTTTTTGAAGTCTTCTAAAAGCTGATGAAGATAAAATCCTTCCTCTATCACTTTCAACTGTTATTTCTATATCTTTTGATGGATAAAACTCTCTATCTAAAGTAAATTTTTCTTTATAATTTATCATATATCATCTCTTTTATATAAAAGTTTATTCTAATATCTTATCAAAAATATCTACTATACTTTCATCTATTTTGCCATTTTTAGCTTCATTTTTCATAATTTCTATTGTTTCTTTATGAGGAAAACTATCTCTATAAGCTTTTTTCTCTCTTAAAGCACTATAAATCACCAAAGAAATAAGCAATCTATTTTTAAAACTCAAATCTTTTGCACTTAAACCAAAAGTTCCACTACCATCAAGTCTTTCTTGAACTTTAAAACTAAGATTACAAATATCAGCAAATCCCATAATAGAGTTTAATAGTCTTTTTGTGTGATATGGATATGATTTTATTATCTCTTTTTCTTCATAAGTTAAAGGCTCAATTTTCTCCAAAATCTCTTTTGGAATATATAATTTTCCTATATTTTGTAGCGATGTTGCTATTAAAAAAACTTGTTTATCTTTATGTTCAAATTCTAAATAATCTGTGAGTATTGAAGCATATTTTAGTATCTGAGAGTTTGGATTTTGGAATTTGTGAAACAGTGTTGTCATATTTAAAATATCTTCAAAATCTAAAACTTTTGTAAAATCACTCAAATTTGAATAAATAAACATCACTATTTCACTTTCATTTTCTAAATCAAGCCAAAATGAAAGTTTATTTGAAATTTTGCAAAATTTTTCTATCAAATCTTTACTATAAATATCATCACAGTTTTTTACAAACTCTACACATTCAACTCTTTGTTTTATACTGTTTTTATGGAAATCAAATTTTTTACAAATATCATTTGAAAGTTTTACAATATCTTGAAAAACTTTATCTTCTAAATATACTTTATCTATAAAATCAAATTTTTCTATATCATCTTTTGAAAGATTTGATACCAATGAATATGAACATAAATCAGCTAGTTTTTTAGCTTCTAAACTGTATTCTAAAGCTAAATTCAAAGCTATATACGAAGTTTTTTTGCTATCCAATATTTCACTAAAAGCTAGTAGAAAATTGTTTAAATTAAATACCATTTGTCTTTTCTTATCCATTTTATCCTCATTTCAAATTACTTATATAAAAGAGATATTATAATATAATTTTTAATTATACTAAAGGAGAATTTTATGTTGAAAAAAGTTGCTTTTTCACTAATTCTTTGCTCTTTTGCTTTTGGGTTTGATTATAACTTAAAACCGCAAAAAGTGAGTGAAGATATCTGGTGTTTTTTTGGAAAAACTGAAGTTCCATCAAAAGAAAATGGTGGATTTATGGCAAATTCTTGCTATATAAATGCAAAAGATAGCTATGTTTTAATCGATAGTGGTACAAGCTACAATTTTGCAAAACAAGCCTATGAAGCTATGCAACAAATAGCAAAATTACCTGTTAGCAATATAATAATCACTCATGAACATGATGACCATTGGATGGGAAATAGTTTTTATAAAGATAAATTTAATAGCACAATTTATGCTCCAAAATCAATAAATGAGAACTATGATGAAAAATCTCGTCCTAGAATTTTTGATATTTTAGATGAAAAAGATTTGGAAAATACAAAGATTATAAAAGCAGATATTTTAGTAAGTGATGAAAAAACAGTAAAAATAGGAAATAAAGAGATAAAAATCATACCAACAAAACTAACTGCTCATACAAATGATGATTTATTAGTTTATCTACCAAATGAAAAACTAATATTTACTGGTGATATAATTATGAATGAAAGAATTACATCAAATAGAGATGGTTCTGTAATAGGCACTTTAAAAACTATTGATTTTATAGAAAATCTTGATTGGAATATTTTGATAGCGGGACACGGACATATAACAGATAAAACGGTACTAGAACATACAAAAAAATATTTTACTCTTTTAAAAACAAGAGTTTTAGAAGCTATCGATGCTGGAGTAACAGCACAAGAGATTGCAAAAGTTGTAACAATGGATGATTTTAAAGATATTGCTATGTTTGATGAACTAAATAGTCGAAATGTTTTTGATGCTTTTACAGAGCTAGAATTTTATGATGAAGAATAAAGAAGAGTAGAAAATTCTACTCTTCAACTAGTTCAACTATAGCATTTTTAGATTCGCTTGTCATATCCAAATCAAGATGGACACCATCTTTAACCTCAACTAAATTTACATCTAAGCCTTTTGATTTTGCCAAATTGTAAAAATCTATTGTCATTTGTGGAGTTGAAATATCATCTGCTGTTCCATAAACCAAAACTATTTTAATATTTTTTGAAATATTATCTATCACATCAATAGCTGAAATAAGATTTTTATCATCACTTCTTTGATGAATATCGTAAATTCCACCAACACACACTAAATTATCAACTAAATCTGGCTTTAATCCAAGAAGTGTTGAACTCATCAAACACCCTGCACTATGACCTATTAAATTTATTTTTGAAGCAATATATTTTTCTTTTAAAGCTTCTACCAAACTAGCTAAAAAACCTATATATTCTTTTGTAGCAGCCAAATTTTTAACTTTTTTATTTCCAATAGAAAGAAGCTTATTTGATGAGCTTTGTGAGTATCCTGGAAGTGCAATAGCAATAGTAGAAATATCACTCATCATTGTTATATCTTCTGCAAAAGGCGAATATCTAGCTAAAGTATCACTTCCTTCATCCCATGTTCCATGAATAATAATATTTAAAGAATCTCCATCTGCATCAAATTTTTTATAATTTATACACTCATTTTGTACAAATATAAATCCTTCACCTTTTTTACTGCAATCATCTTTTGTAATATTTGCTAAAAGTGAACTAGCAAAAAATAGTGATAAAACTAAAAATTTCTTAAACATTTTCTCTCCTTTTATTTAATTAATACGCTGTAATACCTATATATCCATCAACTTGCCGTTCTATAACTTCTACAATTCCAGCTTGTACAAAACTCATACCATCAATAAAATCTTCGTCTTTCCAACCCATACTATCCATAGTGTTTCTACATCCTATGAACTCCACATCATATTCCATTAATGATTTTATTCTGTCTAGTGTTGTTTTATCATAGTCATTTTTAAATACTCTCATACCTTTTCCATAAGCAACAACAACTATTTTTAAACTTTCTGCTGGATACTCTTTTAAAATATTATACATAGAACCAACTGTTGCTTTTACAGTATCCAAATCATTTACATATAAAGAGTAAACAACTTTTCGTGGGTTTTCAAAGCTTGGTTGTGGATTACTAAAAGTACTTGCTCCAAATGAATAAATAGCAAATATACAAATCATTAGTAGTTTCTTCATATCTTATCCTTTTAAATAAATTTTAGTATCTTTTGATACAACACCACTTTTTAAAATTCTACAATAAACTCCCCTATGTCCTTTTAATAATTTTGGTAAGTTTTCATCAAAAATACTTAAATGATTACAAACGGTACAAATTTGAGTAATTTCTATGATACTATTTTCTATTTGTAAATTAACGCCAACTTCAAAATCATGTGGGTCAAAATCTAATAAAATATTTTCTCCCAAACTTCCAAACTTTAAATCAATTCCATAATCTTTTGCTATTTGATAAGATTTTAATCCTACAATCATAACTGTTTGGTCAAGATTTTTCAAAGCAAATTTATCAAACTCTATTCCATAATCTTTGATTAAATTCAATTTTTCAACTTTTGGTCGTGGCAAAGAAGTAGTACAAGTTGTTTTAGCACTAAAAACTTCTAAAACTTGTCCTATTTCTAACACTATTTATTCTCTTGCAAAATTTTAGTAAAATCTTCTAATGTCCATGAACCAACATATTGTTTTAAAAAAGTTGCATTTTTATCTACAAAAAAGAAACTAGGAGTTATTTTTTTATACTCTTTTTGTAAATTAAATGGTAAAGAAGTATTATCCATATCAACTTCTATAAAAATATAGTTTTTATCAAGCAAAGTTTTAACTTCATCTTTTGGAAACACTTCTTTATCCATTCTTTTACAGAAAAAACAAGTTTTTGAAGTAGCATAAACTATGATTCTTTTATTCTCTTTATTTGCAATTTTTAGATATTTTTCTTCATCTTCAAGTGATAAAAAAGGTTTTTTTTGAGTAATTTCTTCTTTAAAATTATCCTTATATTCTAAAAAATAGTAACTAAGATTTGTATAATCATCTTCGCTTAATTCACCTTTCATACTATCTTTATTGTCATAGTAACCTAAAACATTTTCATCACAAATTGAATTAAATCTATCTGGATTTTCCAAATAATCTTTTAAAAAATTTTCTATTTGTATTTGTTGAAAATCTGGTTCATTTGGATCTCCTATCTTTTTAGAACTATCCATCATAGCCCAAACTATCATATTTGCACTTGGAGCTTTTAAATTTAATAAGCTATTGTTTTTCTCAAAAAAATTCTCTTTGATAAGATTTAAAGATATATACTCTTTATGGCAAGTTGCACATTTTTGTACAAAAACCTCTCTACCATCTTCAAAAGATGAAAAAAGAGTTGAAATACTTAATAAAATCAAAAATAAAACTTTCATATTTTTATATAATCCCTGGATTCCCTTTAACTCCCACAATATCAGGAGTATCAACTTTTAAGTTACTTATATGTTTTACATTTTTCAAATATGTTTCAACAGTTTCCCAAACTGGTTCTCCTTCACTTTGTGAACCAACAGTTGACCAACCAGCAACTTTATAAGATTTAGAAGCATCTAGCTTTTCACCAGTTTTTGTTAATACAATTTCAGAAATCCTACTTCCAATTTTTGCTTTTGGATCTATTTTATATGAAATTCCACCTGTTCTTACCATATCTCCACCTTGTTGGTAAAATGGGTCTTCATTAAATAAGTTATCAGCAACATCTTCTAAAATATCTTTAATATCACTACCTTTAATATCCCTTGCATAAGTTTCAGGATATGTCATAGCTGTTTGAGTCATCAAATCATCAAAAGTTATAGTTTGACCAGCTATTACAGAAGTTCCCCATCTAAATCCAGGACTTAACGAAATTTGTGCTTCTTTAACTTCTAAAAGAGCATCACATATAATTTGATCCCAAGAACCATTGAAGTTTCCTCTTCTAAATAAAGTCTCTTCCGTTGTAGCTATTGGTCTTGTTAATTCTTTTATAAATGGTAATCTTACATCTTCAATATATTTTTTCATCTGTTTATCTTCAGGAACTAAATCAGAGAAAATAGGAAGAAGTGTAAATTTAAAATCTTTTATTTTTCCATTTTGAATATCTAAATCCAATACATTTAAGAATTTTCCATTACTTCCAGCATTACAAACATAAGTTAAACCATCTGCATTTTTAACTGGTACTGCTTCAGGAACACCATCGTGAGTATGCCCACCCATGATAAAATCTATTCCAGTAACAATTTCTGCCATTTTTTTATCTGTATCAAAACCATTATGAGATAAAACAATAACTGCATCTGGCTTTTCTTCTTCTCTTATTTCATTTACAAGATCTTGCATAGTATCATCATATATACCAAAACTCCAATCAGGAATAAATCTTTGTGGATTTGAAATAGTTGTATATGGAAAGGCTTGTCCGATAATAGCAACTCTTGCATTTCCCATTTTTTTAATAGTATATGGTTTAAATGCTAATCCACTATCTTCATCATATGCTTCAACTCCATTCATCAAAGAATCTTCTTTAACAAAGATATTTTGTGCTAAGAATTCTGCATTAAGCTCTTTTATATTTTCTAAAATTTCTTCAGCTTTGTATGTAAACTCCCAGTGTCCAACACAAACATCAACACCAAGCAAATTTAAAGCACCAACCATATCTTTTCCTCTAGTCCATAAAGATGTTGCACTTCCTTGCCAAGTATCTCCACCATCTAAAAATAGAGTTTTATCTTTTCCAAAACTATCTCTTAAAAAATCAACAACTGTTTTAATTTGAGCAAAACCACCAGTTCTTCCCATAACTTTTGCATGTTCTTCAAAATTTACACATGAATAAGCATATTCAAGTCTTTTATTACCTTTTATTCCATAATGTTCTAAAAATTTTTCTCCAACAATATGTGGAGTTTTTCCTAAATTTCCAAATAGACCTAAATTTACACTAGGTTCTCTAAAATATACAGGAAGTAATTGAGCGTGAGAATCTGTCATATGTAAAAATCTAGCATTTCCAAATGGTTTTAATTTATAATAATCTTCAAGTTTTTTTGAAGTTTCTATCATTCGAGTATGAGAATTTGCAAATACTGGTGCTGCACCTAAAACTGCCATCATATAAACAAATTCTCTTCTACTTAATTTACTCATTTTATATCCTTTCATTATAAATAAAAAAAGCCAAGATAAAATCTTGACTTTTTTAAATAGATACTTTTAAAATTTAATACTTATATCCATCACTTGGACTAGCTAATTTCCAAGTTTTTTTTGATTGTTCTTTTTGTGTCAAAGCACTAATACCAAAGCTACAAGCTCTCCAAGCTGCAAATTCAATAGAAACTTTTTCTCCAGTTGGTTTAGCTTTTTCATCAACTAACTCTATCTCTTTTGAACCATTTTTTAAAGCATCTTGAACAGATTGAATATATTGACTAGCTTTCATTCCAAATCTCATAAATTCAACTTTTTCTTTAATGGCTATTTCATTATACTTTGTAGCTGTTTGTATCACTTTTTCTATACCATTAGATTTTACATCACACTCTTTTTTTACATCAAGATGAGAATAACTATCTGAAAATAAAGAAACTGAAAACAAAGCTGTAACTAAAGATATTTTTAAAATTTTATTCATCTTTTATCCTTTATTTTCTTACATCAGGTCCATCAACTGGTAAACCATTTGACATATAAGCTAAGAAGTAAAGAAGTTCTATCATCTCTTGACTCTCATCTTTTGGTGGAACTTGTCCTTGATCAACAACACAACCAGATATTCTTCTTTCTAAAGTACCTATTTCATCCCATTTAAGTCTATAAACAGGGAAATGTGTTACTTGTCCAACTAAAGGAGAAAGTATCTCATTTCTAACTCTTTTTCCTGCTCCATCAACATGGCAATTAGAACAAGCTAGTTTTAAATAACCTCTTTGAGTATAATAATATTCTTTCCCTCTTTCATAAGCATCTTTTTGTGCTTGACTTTCTATTTTAACATCAAAGATTTTACCAGCTTCTTTGCTTTCATTTAAAAAATATGCTTGAAACTCTGCCATAGAACCTTTTCTAGTTCCCCACTCTTTTTCTCCATTTGACCTTAAACAGTCGTTAATTGCCGAAGTTAAAGAAACCATCTTTTTTGTTTTCTCATCATAGTATGGGAATGTACCAGCAATCGTTAAATCAGGAAAACATGTTTGTAGTGAATTACCATTTAAAAAAGGTTTTGTGTAGAGTTCTTCTCCTTTTTCGATAGCATCTTCATAAGGTGGCATCTCTTTTAATTCATCATATTGAAATTTTGCATCTTTTGCATAAGCATAACTTCCAATATTAAAATCCAAAAATTTCAAATTTTTTTCATACTTTGTTTCTAGTTCTTGAGCATCAGAATATGGAAAAAATCTAGCTTGGTTTTTTGCTGCATCTTCAAACTTTGCCTCAAAATATTTAATCATTTCAAGTCTATCTTTCTCTGCATCTTTATTAAAATTTGAAGCATTTAAAGATATAGTTGAAATAACTAAAAAAGCTATTGTTGTAACTATTTTAGAAAACATCTTCTCTCCTTTATTGAATCAAGTAGTTAAAACTACTTGATTTTTTCACTACTTGTATCAGTATTACCTTTTAAATCTTTCCAAGTCATTTCAACAGTATCTCCAACTTTTGCTCCCGTAAATGAGAATTTAAAGTATGGATCTTTTGATAGAAATTGACTTGAACTTACTTCATAAACAACTTTATCTCCAACTTTTGCAACTAAATAAGTAATAAAATTCGCCTCTTTTTTCGCTCTTTGAGCTTCTTGATAACTTAACATTTCATGACTTGCCAAAGCTTTTACTTCACAAACACCATTTTTATCTATTTTTGCTTTTATTTTTGTAGTTCCTGACATACTATATCCTTTTTAATTTATTTATATTTTTAATTCTTTATTTTTTATGATGATAAAATCAACCACCACAACCACCAAGTGTAACTTTAATCTCTTTAGTTGCAGAGTGTAATTTTCCATCAACTTCTGCAATAACAGTAACTTTCCCTGTTTGAGCCATTTTAATTCTAAATGCATAATCTAAAACCATGCTATCATTTACAGTAAATACTGCAACTGTACTTTCAGGATTTGCATCTTGGAATACTGCAATTTTTGAAGCTTTTAATTTTGTATCAAATGATATAGGTACAACTGCCCCATTTTCTGCAATTTCTGGTGCCTTTAAGTTAATACCACTTTCAGTTGTAGTAGTTGTTCCAAAAAGCTCTTTTATTGCTTCATCAACTTTTGTAGCAGTCCAAGCTTTTGGCTTACTTGCTCTAAAATCTTCTGCACTCAAATTTGTAGTTGCAATTGCAACAGCACTTAAACCTATTCCTAAAAATTTTCTTCTATCTAACATAATTCATCCTTTATTTTAATTTATTGTTTTTATATATGCAACAACAGCTTTAATCTCATCGTCACTTAACCAACCATTTCTTCCAAAAGCTGGCATTGAAGTAGTTGGATTTGTTGTTGATGGATCAAAAATTTTGTCATATAAAACTTCCTCTGGCCACAAAGCTAAAAATTGTAGTTTTGGTCCCATATTCCCTGGTCCATCAAGTTCTTTACCATTTGCATCATGACATGCCAAACAATTTCCTTTAGTATTTGTATTAAAAATTTCTTCTCCCTTTTTAATCAAATCACTATCCAAAGCAAAGCTATTTAAAGCTAAAAAAGAACTTATTGATAAAACAGTTACATATTTTTTGATTAATGTCATTTGAAATCCTTATTTACTTGAATTAATCATATAATCAATGATTTCTTTTGTTTTTTCATCGCTTATATCCACTCCACCTTTAGGTGGCATAGTATTTATACCATTTATTCCATTATAATAAACTTGTTCTAAGCCTTTTTCCATAACCTTTATCCAAGCTTCTTTATCCCCAACAACTGGTGCTCCAATAGCTGCATTTGAGTGACAAGCTGAACAATTAGTTTCATAATCTACTTTTCCAGGAAGCATAATACTTGTATCCAATTTTGGTAACTCTCTAAGCGTTGAAAGTGGTTCATTTGCAGTTTTTGTTAAATCATCTTGAATTCTTAAAACAAGATTTTCAACATCACCTTGAATACAATCTTTCATACATCTAGTTCCAGTTCCATAATTTGTTGGATTACCAAGATATTCAGTCATATTTTTTACACCTTGAATTGGATTATCAGTTGTGTTTGTTTCAGGATAAAATCCATTTACATTTGGCATAACAATTTTCAAAAATTTCTCTTTATCTAACACATAATCATCATCTAATTCTTCACCATCTATTGTAATATCATTCAAAGATAATAAATAAGCAGTTAAAGCATAAGTTTCACTATTTGTTAAAGTTTTTGGAGCATTAAATGGCATCGATTCTTGAACATACCAAAATAATGTACTAGCATATGGCCAAAATGAACCTATTGTTTTATCAGGGCTTTCTGGATTTGGATGTTCATCTGCTGGATTTAGTCTTTGTTTTTTCAAACTTTCAACAGTTCCACCAGCTAGTTTTGGATAACCTTTTCCTCCACTTCCAAAATCACCATGACACATAACACATTGAGCATCATAAAGTTCAGCTCCCTCTTCTACACTTCCTTGGGCTTTCTTTGGTTGCCCATTTTCATCTAAAACAGCTTTTCCATGTTTCATATCAAATTCTGGCAATCCTGTACCATCATACATAACATCTAAATCCCAAGCTGCAATTTCAGTAGGAGTTGCATCTCTTCCTATATTAAACTTAGTACTATTTATATTTACATGGTATTGTGTATATTTTTCATCTTTTATCGGATATTTAACTCCTCCATCAACTGATATTTGAGTTTCATTATTTGTACTTGATGATTTATCAGATGTATCATTACAACCAGTAGCTAATACTATAAAACCAACAGCTAAAAGAGAAATTTTAAGCTTTGTGATGTTTTCTAATATGAACATTGTTACACTCTCCTTTATCTGTGATTTCCCAAGTTACTATTGCATTTCTATGGTAAACTGACTCAACTCCAACGGCACTTGTTTCTTGATCAATTGTTGGTTGAATATTTCCAAAATCATCATAAGCACGACTTGAAAGAAGTATGGGTTTTCCATCCCATTTATAAATAAAACTAAATCTCGTCCAAGATTTTGGTAAAACTAAACCTTTAAGTTTTGCTTCAACCCAATTATTTCCACCGTCAAAAGATATATCAACACCTTTTACTGTTCCATGTCCACTCCAAGCAATACCTTCTATTTCTACCATATCACCAGCTTTTAGATGTGTCCAAGGTTTTTCTGGACATGGTTTTGTAATAACCGAATTTACTTCATTTACCCAAAAGAACCTTATAGATTTTCCATCTTTTTGAAGCATAGTATATTTTGAAGTTTCTTCCTTTGCATGCCAAGGTTTGTCACTAAATTCTAATCTATTTAACCATTTAGTATTTAAATTACCTTCCCAACCTGGAACAACAAGCCTTATTGGATAACCTTGTTCTGCCCTTAAAGCTTCACCATTTTGTCCCCAAACAACCATAACATCATCAAGAGCTTTTTCTACTGGAATTGTTCTTGGATTTGAAGCATTATCACTTCCAACAGCCAACATCCAAACTGCATCTTTTTCTAAACCAATATCTTCAAGTATTGTTTTTAGCATAACTCCAGTCCATTGTGCTGAACTCATCATACCTTTCATAAACTGTAAGCTATTAAATTGTGGAGCTCTCCATTCAGGACTTCCATTTGCTGGGCATTCGATAAAATATGTTCTTGTTTCACTTGGATATCTTTTAATATCTTCTAGTGTAAGAACTACCTCTTTCTTTACTTTACCATGAATCATCAATCTATACTCATTTGGGTCAATGTGTGCTGTTCCACCATGATTTCTAGTAAAGAATAATCCATTTGGAGTAATTATTCCTTCACTTTCATGAATTGGGCACATTGATATAGATGCATATGCATCACCAGATGATAATAAATCATGAGTTCTTCTAATATTATTATGTTCATAAGGAGATGGTAATCCATAAGGATTTTTATTTACAACATCTCCAAGCTTCTGTCCCCAAGGTGCTTCATTTATAATTGCTGGATCATCTGCTCTTAAAGCAACTGGCGATAATACTGATGCAACACTCAAAGCCCCAGCTGAGTACATAGCAGTTTTTTTGAAAAAATCTCTTCTGCTAGTTACTTCTACAACTTCAGAATTTTTACTATTATCTAAAACTTTACTGCTCTCCAAGCTAACCTCCTATAAAAATTTATTTAAATCTATATTCTCAATTTGATTATAAATACCATAAGTTAAATTTAAACTTAAAATATTAAATATTCTTATATAGATTTAAAATTCTACACCTATTGAGTAGCATAAATATAGCATTAAAAATAAGTTTTTATTGATTATTTTATTTTCTTATAATTAAAAAAACAGCCAGTTATAATTTGCTGTTTTTTATAAAGTTTAGTTGATTTGAGGATTTACTTTAAAGAATTTATATAGTTTTCTAATAATTATCATTAAAAGTAAACCATCTATCATACTTGCAATAATAAATGAAAAATATTCAGATTCACTGATCAATCCATAATTGTATGAAAGCATTGCGATTGCAACCATAAAAGTAAGTGGCATAGAATCACTTAAAGCAAAAAGTGCAGTTTGTTTTGGTTTTAAATATTTTAAAAATACTAAATAAGAGCTAATAAACCTTATACTCACAATTGCACACATAATAAATAGTGCATGAGTTAAAATATCTAAAGTTATCATATCTAATTTTACAGTTGAACCTGTATATATAAAAAATATTGGAGCAAAAAAACCAAAACCAAAAGATTCTATTTTGTGTAGAAGTTCTTGTTTTTGATGAAAAAACATTTTAAAGAAAAGTCCAGCTGTAAATGCTCCTAAGACAACATCTATTTTTAAAATTAGCATAATAGATACTAATATTAAAAGTAGTGATATCGAAAATCTTATATCTTGGTCATGTTTATCATCAACATTATCTGGAATTAAATATTTTTTTACTTCAGGAAACCACCAAAAAGTCATATATGAAAATCTTAATAATAAAATTGTAGCAGCAACAACTCCTATAATAGTAAGAATAGAAATAAAGAAATTACTACTTAATCCATACTCTGTCCAACCAGCAAATAAGGTAAGTGCTAAAATACTTATTATTTCTCCAACAACACCTATTGATAAGGCAAGATTTAGCCATGGTTCTTCTTTTCCATACTCTTTTATAAGCATCATTAACATTCCAAGTGAGAAGATAGGAAGAGCAACAAAATAAGTTAAACCTAAATCAAAAATCCAACAAACAATACCTGAAATAGTGTATAGAAGTATAAAATATAAAATAACATTTACAGCCATAGTAGATTTTATAACTTTTACTAATTTGAAATTTATTTCCAATCCTGCTAAAAACATCAAATAAACAAAGCCAAACTTAGCAACAAGCTTTAATGTCTCATCATCATAAATAAGACCTAAATAACCACAAAGTAATCCTAACAATATTTCTATAACAACAACTGGTGTTTTTATAAGCTTTGAAATAAGTGGAGATACCATAATTATGGTACAAATCGTAATAATTAAAAGTATTTTTTCCATATTTTTCCTAAAAAAATATCAATATTTTATTGATTTTCATCTTTGATTAATCCAGCTTCTTTTAAAAATGGACTATAAATAAAAGTTAATTTTTTTATTTTGTCATATTTTGCATAAGATAGATATAAAATATCCTTTGCCCTTGTAACAGCAACATAAAAAAGACGTCTCTCTTCTTCCAAACTTCCACCTTTACTCATAAGTTTTCTGTTTGGAAATCTTCCATCCATCAGATCTATTACATAAACTTCTTTAAACTCTAGCCCTTTACTTGCATGGATTGATAAAAGGTTTACTCCTTCTCCTTCACTTAATTCACTTCCGCCTAAAATCATAGAATTGATAAATTTTGATAAATCACTAAAATTTCTTGAAAGATTTTTTAAAAGCATTGCTTTTCTATTGATTTTAGCTAAGGCTTTCGTTTTTTGTATTGGATTTATTGTTCCATCTTTTTGAGTTGCTCTTTTTGTAGATAAAAACTCTTTAATTTTTGAATAAGCCATTGATGAACCAATCATAGTTATTAAGCTTTCAGGATTTTTTGTTCTTCGTAATTGTTTGAAAAGTAAATATAAATCATATAAATACTTTGCACTATCAACATTTAGTTTTGGATGTTTTAATATAGGATTTGATAAAAAAGCTTCTTCAAAATTACAATCTTTATATTTAGATACACTTCCTAATTCTAAAAAATCATCAAAAAGTCCTAGTTGCTGATTTTTAACTTTTTTATTATCAAAAGGGTTATTTATAGATGGATTAGGAGAGAAAAGTCCCTGAAAAATATTTCCATCTCCTAAAGTAATCAAAGCATCGAACAAATCTTTTGCAACTGCTTTTCCTATGCCTTTACCATGTTCTACTATATGAATAAATGCCATCATATCATTGTTTGAAACTTGTAATACCAAAATATCAAGTATAAATTTAACCTCTACTGAATCAAAAAAACTCATTCCACCTTTTCTTTTAGCTGGAATTGAGAACTCTCTTAAATTTGCTTCTATTCCATCTGCACTTGAGTTATTTCGATAAATTATTGCTATTTCATTATGTGGAGTTTGACTTTGTGAAATCAGTTTTGAAATATATTCATATTGAGAAAAAAGTTCATCAAAAGCTAAAAGTTTTGGCTGGTAAATAGCTTCACTTCTTACAACTTCAAGTTTTTTTTCATAAACTCTTTCATTAAACTCTATAACTTTTGTTGCTAAATCTAAAATAGGTTTAGTTGAACGATAGTTTTTTCTTAAAGTAAAAACATTTGAATCATTATATCTTTTTGAAAATGTAGAGATAATTCCAATATCTGAACCATTGAAAGCATAAATACTTTGGTCATAATCTCCTACACAAAACAGAGATTTTGGTTTAAAAGCATCAAGTAATCTTCCTTGCAAAGGATTTGTATCTTGATATTCATCTACTAAAATTTCTTTAAATTCAAAATCTTTATCTCCTAAAACTTCAAGCATAGTTGTAAGCAAATCATCAAAGTTTACATATCCATACTCTTTTTTTAGAGTGTTAAACTCATCAATAACATCTTCATATATTAAAGTATATATTTCATGTGCTGGACTTTTTTCTTTTATCCATGTTGAAAAATCTTCATTATTATGAGAATTTAAATATAAAGAGTACATATCGTATAAATATCCACCATCATAAGGAGAAGCTTCATCGCTTCTATCCATAAAAACTCGTTTTTCATATAAAGATTTAAATAAAGTTTTTAATTCATTTGGTTGTTTTAATGCAATATTTAAGTTTAGCTCTTTTAAGAGCTTGTAAGAAACGGAGTGAAAAGTTCCAGCTGTAATTTTTTTAGCTATCTCATTTCCAAATATTTTAGAAACCCTAGAAACCATCTCTTGGGCTGCTTTATTTGTAAAAGTAAGTAGTAAAATCTCTTTGGGATTAATACCAGAATTCAACAAATAAGATATTCTTCCAACAATCGTAGATGTTTTTCCTGTTCCTGCACTTGCAATGATGAGATTATATCCGCTTTTGCAAGTTGCTGCTAAGAGTTGTTCTTGATTTAAGTTTGATAGAGGCATTTTTAGGCTTATTTAATTATTGTATAAAGTGAAATCATTTTGGAATAGTATCATAAAAGTTTTAAGAAAGATTGAAAAAAAGACAAAAAAAAAGGTCGCCTAGGGGAAGCGACCTTTTCTACACAAGGAAACATAAAAAAATTATCTATTTAAGAAACTTATCTTAAAAATACTCGTATAAATTAAGCTATGTTAAACTTAACTTATACCGAAATTATACACAAAAAAGATTAATCGAAAATTAATTCGAACTCCATTTTGAAATATTTTCTACCTTTTTTTCATTTTCCACTAAAATAGTAATGTATTTAAAAGACCATATTATAAGGGCTAAAACTAACAAAATAGCACTTAACTCTATAAAAAAGATATAGTTTAAACCAAAATTTGAACTAATTGAAGCAAAGATTCTAATAAAAGTTAAAATCTGAACTGCAACAAAAACTGAAACTGCAAAAAGTTTTGTTTCTATTTTTCTTCCAGAGTGTCCTAACACAACTCTAGTTCCAAATCCAACTAAAACTGTAACAAAATATCCAATAGCAATAGTATGAATTACAACTTTCTCAAAGAAAAAATTTGGGTTAATAAAAGCAAAAATTCCTTCAATAATTGATATAAAAAATGCAATTAAAATCCAATACAATCCCAAATGTAGAATCCAAACAATTGGAGGAACTTTAAAAGTTGGTAATTTCCATATAAACAACTCTCTTACTAAAAATATAAAAATAGGAATATCCGAAATTAAATTCAATTTAGGATTATCAAAAGATAGCAATATAACTTTTAAAATAAGTAATAGAAATAATATATCTAAAAGTTTGCTACTTTTATTTATAACATAGTTTGGAACCATAACTCTTGTAAAAAAAGGAATCATTCTTTGAGAAATTGCAAAAACAATCATAAATAAAAAGAGATAAAAACCACCATTTATAGCAACTTTTGATAGCATATAAGAGTTTGTAAAATCTAAATTTGAAGCAATGTAAAAAAAGTGAGATATAAGTCCAGCTATAAAAGAAATTAAAACCCATTTTGTATCATTTTTATCTTTCATAATACTTTTTTTATGAATTGAATATAGCAATTTAAAGCTCATAATCTGAACAATAAAAAGTATAATTTGGAAAATAAAAGTTATTTTTGAATAAAAAATCAAAGATAAAAAAATACCAATACTAGCAAATAAATATATAAAAAATTGCTTCATATATTCATTTACAGCTATTTCACTTTGCATCAAAAATTTTGGAAAAACAACAAATAAGAACCCTAAAAAAAACTGTATAAAAACAACAAATATTAAACTATAAGCATGATAAGTTAAAAGTGAACTATCTAAATTTATTATATTTGAGTAAGCAAGAGCAAATAGTGTAATAAAAAGTATGAAAAAAACTATACCACTTGTAAAAAATGGTTGATGTGGCTGAGAAGCAAATTTTTTATACCAAGAATTCATAAAATCTCCTAAATATTAATTTAGAAGATTTTATCTATTTTTTATCAAATATACCTTGATATTAAACAAGATCTAAAGATTATTCAACTCTTTACAAGCAATATCCAATTTCATATCACAAGCTTGTTTAAAATATTGTTTTGCTTTATTTTTATTTTGTGATAAAAACTTTCCATCAATATACATAACTCCCAAATTGTAACAAGCATAAGAATATCCTAAATCACAAGATTTTTGATATAGATTTATAGCTGTTAAAGGAGATTGTTCTACACCATTTGCATTATTGTATTTTAGTGCCAAAGAAAAACAAGCTTTAGGATTGTTTAATTCACAAGCTTTTGTATAAAACTCTACAGCTTTAAAATTATCTTGCTCTACACCATTTCCCTTTTCATACATTGTTGCCAAGTTAAGACAAGAAAAACTAATTCCATCTTTACAAGTTTTTATATACAAATCAACAGCTTTAAAACTATCACTTTGTACTCCTTGTCCTTTTTCATACATATATGCTAAATTATAACAAGCATTTTTATGCCCTTCATTACAAGCTTTTGTAAATAATTGAAAAGCTTTTTCATAGTTTTTAGCTATATGTTCACCTTTGTAATACATAAGTCCTAAATTATAACAACCAGCAAATGCACCTTTTTCACAAGCATTTTTAAATATATTTGCAGCTTCTAAGACATTCCCTTTTTCAAGTTCTAAATAACCATCTTCTACCAAACTTGCATTTGATATTTGAAAAGAAAAAAATGATACAAACAAAAGTTTAAGTATATTTCTAAACATAATTAACTCCTTTAAAATAAAAAGATTTTACGAAATATGTTACTATTTTTAGATTAATTAAAGATAAATTAGAGAGATTTTAAAAGATTATAGCTTAGAATTTTTCTAAGCTATAATTATATTGTTTTAGTGACAACTTCCACAACAAGAAGTTGATGTAGCATCTTTAAGAGCAGCTAAAACAGACGCATAATCTGGTTCAGAAGTTATTTCAGGAACTATCTCTTTATAAGTTATTTTCCCAGAAGGATTTATTATAAATATTGCTCTTGCAGTTAAACCTGCTAATGGTCCATTTGCTTGTAAAACTCCATAAGACTTTGCAAAAGCTTTTGCTCTAAAGTCAGATGCAACTTTTAGGTTTTCAATTCCTTCTGTTGTACAAAATCTTTTCATAGCAAATGGTAAATCCATTGAAACTATAACAACTTCTGCATTTTCTATTTTTGAAGCTTCTTCATTGAATCTTCTAGCTTCTGCAGCACAAACACCAGTATCTAGAGATGGAACTGCTACAACAATTTGAGTAAGACCTTGTTGTCCACCAATAGTAACATCACTTAAATCAGCTCCAACTCCACTTACAACAGGAGCTATATCTCCAACATTTACTTCGCTACCACTTAAATTTACTTCTAATTCACCTTTAAATTTTACTGTTGCCATTTTAAACCCTTTGTATTAATTTTTTATTATACTTTTTTCTTCTAATGCCTCTTTTTTTGCTTTTTCATTTATCTCATCAAATCTTTTTAATATAGCTTCAATACCATAAAAAAATTGAAAATAAAAAGTAAAAAACATAGGAACCAACAAAGAAAAGAACTCATAACTCTTTCTATAAACTATAAAATCATAAGTTTGAAAAGAAAAAGATGCAAAAAATAGTACTAAAAAAAAGAAATAACCAAATTTCCTAAATTTCTCAAATCTTATACTATTACTAAATCCAAACATACTTTTCCTTTTTTTATGATATTCATTTGTAATTATATTAAAATAGGATAAAAATACTCTTATTCTAAATCAAGAATTTTTACTATTTAATCTAATACAATTTTCTTCTAATACAATTTTTTTTCGTTCTATTAATTTTGTTAAAGTAGCCTTAAAAGCCTTTTTACTCATAGCAAATATGTCTTTTATATCACTAGCTTCACTTTTATATGTAAAATTTACACTTCCATTATTGGCTTTTAATATCTCAATAACTTTATCTTCATCAACTTTTTGTCCTATTTTTTGTAAACTAATATCCAATTTTCCATCTTCTCTTACACTTTTTACATAAGCTCGTTTTTTATCACCTATTTTAATATTTTCAAAAATTTCAGAGTGAAAAATCATACCTTCATAAAGATTATTTACAATAACTTTAAAACCAAGTGGTGTTTTTGAATATAACAATATCTCAACCTCATCACTTTTATTTAAATTTTTTATCTCTTTTTTTAATTCAAATTTTTCAGAAGCACAAAGTCTATTTGTTCTTTTGTCTAGCTGAAGTTGAAGAACTTTATAAGTTCCTTTTACAAAAGTACTTTTTTGTTTATTCTTTGGAACTAAAATATCTTTTGGCAATCCAATATCTACAAAAGAACCAAATTTTGCATTGTCAACAACTTGTAAAAAGGCAAACTCATTTACATATATATAAGGTTTCAAAGTAGTAGCAACAAGTCTATCTTCACTATCTGTGTAGATAAAAACATCAAGTAAACTATCTATTGCCATCTCTTTTTTAACATAAGCATTTGGCAATAAAACCTCTTCTTCATCTAAACTTTTTAGGTACAGTCCTGGTTCACTTGCTCTATAAATTTTTAGGGTATTTATCTTCCCTACTTCTATTTTTTTATTCATTTTGGTTTTTCCGTTTCATTTTTATTTTTTATATTTGATTAGCTTTACAACTCCTAAAGCAACAACTGCGACCATAATTATACTAGCTCCAGAGCTTATATCATAAAAATATGAAAAGATAAGCCCAACTATTGTAAACATTGTAGCTAAAATTGAACTAATTATCATCATAGTAGATAATTTTGAAGCAAAAGTTTCTGCTAAATATGTTGGAATTGTAAGAAGTGCAATTACAAGTATTAATCCAACAGCCTTTATAGCCGCAACTACACAAAGTGCTGATAAAATCAATATCAAAGTATAAAAAAACTTTACATTTATACCTCTTAAAGTTGCAAATTCACTATCATATGAAACTGCTAAAATCTCTTTATAAAAAAACAAAACAATTGCTATTATAAAAATATCTAATAAACTCATATATACTATATCTTCACTAGAAACTGCAATAATAGAACCAAAAAGATAGCTCATCAAATCTACATTATATCCAGGTGTTAAATCCACAAAGATGATACCTATTGCCATTCCACTTGCCCACATCATACCAATAATTGCATCTATTCTGCTTCTATTTTTCAAAGTTATAATAGCTATGATGATAGCTGTAATTACAGCAAATATAGTTGCTCCAAATAAAACTGGAATTCCTAAAAAAATAGCAAGACCAATACCTCCATAAGCACTATGTGCTATTCCCCCCGTTAAAAATGTTATTTTATTTACTACTACTAAAGTTCCAATAACTCCAGCTGCAATAGATATCAAAACTCCTGAAATAAGTGCATTTTGTATAAAATCATATTGTAAAATTTCCATAAATATTTGCCTTTAATGTATGTGGTTGCAACAAATTTGTGTTTTACCTAAAGCTGAAAGAAGTTCAACTTCACAAAGATGATCATCTGTTAAAGTAACATTTTTTTGTACTTGTTCTAAACTATGAAAAACTAAACTTCTATTTACATGGGCTACATTTTTTGCATAGTTTAATAGTATTGATAAATCGTGACTTACAACAACTATACAAATTGATTTATTTAACTCTTTTAAAAGTTCATATATCTCTTGTTGCCCTTTGACATCAATACTTGCTGTTGGTTCATCCAAAAGCATAATTTTTGGATTTGAACACAAAGCTCTTGCAATAAACACTCTTTGCCGCTGACCTCCACTTAAATCACCTATTTTTTTATTTGAAAAATCTTTCATACCTACTTGCTCTAAAGAAGTTAAGGCACAAGCAATTTCATCTTTTGAATATCCAAAAAATCTTTTTTTACTACTTATATGTCCCATTAAAACAACTTCTAAAGCTGTAATAGGAAAATCAATATTTAAATTTGTATTTTGAGGAACATAGCCTACTTCACTAGTTTTTATATTTTTTTCTATTGTTCCATTTTGAATAGGTAAAAGCCCTAAAATTAGCTTTAAAAGAGTTGATTTTCCACCACCATTTGGTCCTATGATAGCTAGAAAATCATTATTCTTAATTGCTAAGTTTACATTTTCTAAAACATCTGTTTTTTGATATTTAAAAAAAAGTTTATTTATATTTATTAAATTCACTAAAAACCTTTATTTGCAACTTTGTTGCAATAGTATCAAAATGTGGATTAAATTTGCTGAAAGGAGAAAATAGTTTAAAACTTAAGTATGAGTTACAAAGTATGAAAGGAAATGCTATGAAAATAAAATTATTTTCAAATTATTTATTGTTTATCGTATTTTAATCTAAATTTTAATCACAAGAAAAATACTTTATAACCCACACTTAAATTTTTTCATTCCCAAGTTAATAACTTGAGAACGAATAAAATAGAAAATCTATCTATTTTAGAATGTATATCTAGCACTTAACCAGAAGTTTCTACCTGCTGGTTTATTATTATACTCATCATAGTAATTTGTAGTTCTAACTCTATCAGCTAAACCATATTCTAAATAATCTTTATCAAATAAGTTGTTTACTCTACCAATAAGAGTAAAGTCTTTTGTAAATTTATATGAAGCACCTAAATTCCAAATTGAGAAGTTTTTATAATATAAATCTTTATTATTTCCATTAGAATCTTCATAAGTACTTCTATATCTATCGATATCTCCTGATAATTGTAAATATGTATTAAGTTTAGATGTAGCCTCCCAATCTAAAGTAGCATTATACATATGTTTTGGAGAATTAGATAATGGTTTATCATCAGCTTTATTCTCTGAATTTAAATATGTATAGTTTGCTTTAATAGACAAATTATCTAAAATATAATATTTACCAGCAACTTCAATACCTTTTATAGTAGCCTTAGCAACATTTTCTTTTTTACTTAATGAACCATTTGCAGCTCTTAAGGCTTCCCATCTATCTCCAGCTGTTCCTTTAAAATCATTATTTGTTTCTATTTTATCTTTAAAATTATTTTGGAATAAAGTAACATTGAAATTATGTTTATTTTCATGCTCATAATAAGCTGCTAATTCATAACTTACAGATTTTTCAGGTTTTAAATCTGGATTTCCAATCATAGGATTAGCCCCTTGAGATCCAAATCCAGTAATACCATCATAAAGGTCTGTTGCCTTTGGAGCTTTATATCCAGTAGATACTCCTCCTTTAAAAGTCCAACTATCAGTTGCAGCATAACTTAGATAAACTCTTGGACTTATATTATCTCCAAAATCTTCATGTTTATTATATCTTGCACCAACAGTAAGAGTTAATGGATCTATAATATTCCAATTATCTTCTGCATATAGAGCATACTGATAATATTCTTTAGATACATCTGAGTTTCCTTTTTCCATACCAAAAACACCATCTTTAAGTTCAGATTTTTGATATTCAGCTCCTACGACTAAGAAATGATTATTTAAAGGTAATTCATATTTTGCACTATATGTAGTATTTTTTGATTGTAATGGTCTATCAGGTCTTGGTAACATAGCAAGGAAAACTGGATCTTGCATTGCAGCAGCTAATTTTGCTTCTTTTTGTGCATCAGTATCCTTATTTCCATAAAGATAACCTTTATCCTTCATATATTCTCTTTCATCAAGAGTTGGTGGTAAAGTTCTACCATTATTATTTGTATCTACATGATGAATACCAACTATACTTTTACCAACAGCCCAATCTGCTTCCCAATTTAAAGCATATTGTTCTCTTTCAAATCTTAACTCATCTTTATATCCAGCTCTTTGTTGAAGTAAAGCACTATATGTATCATTTGTACCTAATGGATCCCCTATTGTACCATCTCTTTTTATATAAGGTGTATTATCATATTTCTGTTTTGCTACATCATAATCAAATTTAATTGTATGATTCTCATTTGGAGTAAATGCCAATCCAGCACCAAATGTCCAATCTTCATGCTTAACATTTCCTTTTCCAGAACCAAAACTATCATTTCCCTTACTAACATCTGTTCCATTGTAGTACAACTTAGCATATTCAGGATTTGACTTATCTACATCAAAGAAACTCCCTCTCAAACTTAAACCTAATTTATCTTTTACAATTGGTCCCATAATAGAAAAATCTACTCTATCGTCATTTCCATAATCATTTTCTGTTTGGATAGTTTTAGCATAACCTATGGCACCAGTCCATTCATTTGATATTTTTTTAGTTATGATATTTATAACTCCACCCATTGCATCAGAACCATAAAGTGTACTCATAGGTCCTCTTACAACTTCTATTCTCTCCACCATAGAAAGTGGTGGAATACTTGCCCATTGAACACCACCAAAACTATTTGGATATAAATCTCCATTGTTATTTTGTCTTTTTCCATCTACAAGTAAAAGAGTATAGTCAGCACCCATACCTCTGATACTAACTTGTCCATTGTTAGTTTTATCATTTGTTTCACCTATATCTACACCTTCAATATCTTTAACAGCATCTAGTAAGTTTGTATATGGTTTTTTTTGTAAGTCTTCTTGAGTGATTACAGAGATTGATGCGGGAGCATCTGTTATTTTTTGTTCATACCCAGCAGCAGATGTTACAACTTGTACATCATCAAGTACAGTTGTTTCGTTAGCACTTAGTAGGTTGTACCCCCCCCGTAAACTAGTAGAGCTGTTGCTACTGTTTTAGCCATTCGTATTTTCATTTTCTTCCTTTTTTTGTTTTTTTCGACTTAAAATTTCTTAAAATAGTTTTAGGAGAAACTATTTTATTATCTTTGTATTAATGTTGATAGCAACTATTAATAAAAGGTAAATGCAATCTTAATGTTTTAAACTTAAAAAAAGATAAAATCAATAACAATTATTAGAAATTCTTAAAAATTTATTCTCATATGTCACCTTTTAGGTAGTAATAAATCATTCCTAAATATTCATGAAAAGCTAGTTCAACTTTTTTTATATTATTTGCATCAAAAAATGAAGTAGGATAAATCGTGCTATATCCTTTGTGTTGAGTAGGACTTGGGAATACATTTAAACCCTCTTTTTCAAAAAGTAACACAGCTCTTTTCATATGACTTGCACTTGTTACTAAAATAATTTCATCATCTATTACTATTTTTTTTGTTTCTATTGCTTCGTCTTTTGTATCTTTTGGTGTATCAAGAGTGATGATGTCATTTTCATCTACACCCAAAGATATTGCTAATTTTTTTTGCATTTGTGCATGAGAGTTTATATCATCAAAGCTATATCCAGAAACTATTAGTTTTACAGAATATTGATTATTTTTCAAATTATTATAGTGTCTTATGCCATCAACCAATCTATTAATGGCAGTCTCTTTTACTTGAGAAGATATAGGCAAATTTTCATCACTTTTATGTGCATTTCCTAAAACTAAGATATAGTTTACTTTTGGTGTATCTATCAAAGCTGGATAATAATTTTCAAGTGGAGAAAGAAGAGCATTTGATACTATTTGATTTGATATTAAAACAAACCAAACAAAAGAAAAAACTAAAAATAATTTAGCTTTTTTATATGAATTCTTTAGTAAAAAGAATAGAGATAAAATTAATAAAAACAACCCTATTGGGATAGGTAGAAAAAAAGCAGAGATGATTTTTTTGATTACAAACATAGACAAACCTTACAAATTTGATATAGATTTAAAACTATCTTTATAACACAAATTAGCAAAATTTTTGGCAAAAACACCCAAAATTTAAGATAAAAAAAGCCTTTAAATGCTAAAACTCTATAAAAATTTTTAAATTGAGAGAAAATGAACAAAGTATATTTAACAGGAGCAGGTCCAGGAGATATTGAACTATTAACTTTAAAAGCCTGTAAAGTTATAAAACAAGCAGATATAATAATCTATGATAAATTAGCAAATCCTGATATTTTAGATATGGCAAAAGATGGATGTGAGTTTATATTTGTAGGAAAAGAGTCTGGAAAACATATAATTCCACAAGATGAAATAAATGAGATAATATACCAAAATAGTTTAAAATATGATGTTGTTGTAAGGCTAAAAGGTGGAGATCCTTTCGTATTTGGACGAGGAGGAGAAGAAGCACTATATTTAAAACAAAGAGGTGTTAAATTTGAAATAATTCCTGGAGTTACTTCAAGTATTAGTGTTCCAGCTTATGCTGGAATTCCTGTAACACATAGAGGAATAACTTGTTCTTTTAGAGTTGTAACGGGGCATGAAACTCCAGATAAAGATGTTTGTCAAATAGATTGGGAAAGTTTTAAAACAAATGAAACAATAATTTTTTTGATGGGACTTCACAATATTGAGTTAATAAAAAACAGACTATTAGAAATTGGAAAACCATCAGATACACCTTGTGCTATTATCTCAAAAGGAACAACAAAAAATCAAAAAGTTGTAACTGGAACTTTAAAAGATATCGTACAAAAATCAAAAGATATGCCAACTCCTGCTATTATAGTGGTTGGTGAAGTTGTAAAGCTAAGAGAAGAGTTAGACTGGTTTAGTTAAATCTTATCTTTTATCCCAAGAGTTTATATAATCTTTTACTTTTTTATCAAAAAGTTGCATTCTTTCTTTTCCTTTGGGAATGATAGTTCGTAAAGATTTTAACTCTTTTAAAAAATCTTCTACATCTTCTGGTATTACTTTTAAAAGATATTGCTTAAAATTTTTAGCAAATGCAGGAGAACTTCCACTTGTTGAGATAGCAACTGTTAAATCACCTTTTTTTATATAAGAAGGAAAGATAAAATCACAATATTGTTGTAAATCTACACAGTTACATAAAATATTGAAATTTCTTGTTTCAAAATAAATACTTTCTTGTAAATTAAAATCATCAACTGCAACAATAACAATATCAAAATCTTTTATATCACCTTTTTCATAAGCTCTTTTAAAAAATTTTAAGTTATTTTCATCAATCAAACTTTTTGTTTGAAATAGATAATCTTTTGCTATTAAAGTAATATTTGAAGAAAAATTTAGAAGATGAGTTAGTTTTTCTAAAGCTATATTTCCACCACCAACAATTAAAACTCTCTTATCATCAAACTTTAAAAAAGCTGGAAAATATGCCATAAATAAGCCTTTTATTTTATAATATCTTTAATAGTTTCTATAAATTCATCACTATCATTTACACATCTACAAACTTTATAATCTTTTATTCCTAAATTTTGTGCAATATGTCTATATTCAATATCTAGTTCAAAATCTGTTTCAGAGTTATCAACGATAAAAGACAATGGATATATGATGACATTTTCATCTTTGAAATTTTTTAACATTTCTTCAAGTGATGGTTCAAGCCATTTTAAAGGTCCAACTTTTGATTGGTACGCTAGATTTATTGATTTAAAAACTTTACCTTTTTCTTCTAGCTTTTGCTTTAAAAGTTCTATTTGTTCAATCATTTGTCTTTGATATGGATCGCCATTGTCCACTATTTTTTGTGGTAGTCCGTGAGCTGAAAATATTATATTGTAATTTGTTTCATCATCAATATTTCTTAAAATTTCATTTACAATACAGTTGTTAAAACTATCATTTTTATAAAAATCATATATTACTTTTATTTTAAAACTATTTTTTTCATATTTTAAAAAATCTTCTAAAGAAGATTTTGTAGTAGTTGTAGAGTATTGTGGATACAAAGGAAGCAAAATAATCTCTTCTATACCATCTTTTTTCATTTGTTGTATTACTTCATTTGCAAAAGGTGGCGTATATCTCATAATTTGGTAAGTTTTGAAATCTTCTATTTTTTTGTTACATTTTTCAACCAGTTTTTCTGTAAGAGGATTGATAGGAGAGCTATTACCTATTTTTTCATAATTTTCCCAAGCACTATCCAATCTTTTATTTACAATAACAGAAGCTACTATTTTTCTAATCAAACTATTTTTTATTGTTAAAATATTTTCATCATTAAACATATTTGTTAAAAACATTTTTAATTCATTTTTGTTTCTAGCTCCACCCATATTTAGTAGAACTATTGCTCTATTTGTTTGCATCTTCTAACCTTATTATTTTATTACTACACCATTTTGCCATATCTATATCGTGAGTTACCAACAAAATAGCACTATCTTTCAAAAGTGTAATTAAAAGTTTCATCACATCATAAGCTATTATATTATCAAGTGCGGATGTTGGTTCATCTATCAAAAGTAAATCTGGCTTTTGTAAAATTGCCCTTAAAATAGAACATCTTTGAAGCTGTCCGCCACTTAACTCATAACTTTTTTTATGTAAAAGTTCCAAATTTAGACTTAATTTTTCCAAAATAGTATCTATCTCTTCTTTAAAATCTCTTTTTACAACATCACATATCTGTTCATAAATCGTATATGTTGGATGAAAAGAGTTAAATGGATCTTGAAAAATCATCGATGTTTTTGATTTGGATATTGTTCCTTTTTGTGCTTTTAAATTACCTAATATAAGTTCAAAAAGTGTTGTTTTTCCACTTCCACTTTTTCCAAAAATAGTTACAAGTTCTCCCTTTTGTAAACTCAAATTAAAATCTCTATAAATTGGACTATCTTTTTTGTAATAAAAAGATAGATTTTTTATCTCTAAAACTACATTTTCCAAATAAATATTCCTTTGTTTTTAATCTACACAATCATTATACAATAATAAGCAAAACTTCTAATTGTAATAGCTAAAAAAACCATAGTTATTAAGCAAAAAAACAAGAAAAGATTGATAAAATTCTTGTCCAAATTTAAAGGAGTTTAAAATGAAAAAAATAGTTCTTGCAACTGTAGCAATGGCTGCTTTCGCTTTTGCTGATGCACCTGCTGCTTATGCAACATGTAAAGCCTGTCACGGGGTAAAAGGTGAGATAAATATTACTACTCAAAGTAAATCTCATGTTCCTGCTAATCAAACTAAAGCTGAAATTGAAAAAGCTTTACATGGTTATAAAGATGGTTCTTATGGTGGTCCTATGAAAGCTTTAATGAAAGGTCAAGTTGCTAAATTGTCTGATGCTGATATCAAAGCTTTAGCTGACTATATGGGTAAATAATTTAGATTATTTTTCTATTCTTGAGGAAGATTTTTATCTTCCTCTTTTTTTTGTTCTTTTTTAGCTTCTTTTACAGAATTTTCTTTTTTTATTGCATCATTTAAATCTTCTACACTATCAAAAAGCAATCCATTTGTCATTTTTGAAGAATCATCAAATTGTCCTGATTTTGCTCCCCAAATAAACAACATCAACATTCCTGCAGATATTATTAAACCTACAATTAACATAAAAAATAGTGTATCATCAATCATAATTTATTTTAATCCTTTTTTTATTCTTAGTGAGTTTAAGATTACAATAAGTGAACTTAAACTCATAGAAAGTGCTGCAAACAGTGGTATTACATATCCTAACATAGCTAATGGTATTGTAACAGCATTGTAAACAAGTGAAAAAATCAAGTTTTGTTTTATATGCTTATATGTTTTTTTAGATATTACAAAAGCATCTTTTAAAGCTTTTAATTTTGAATTAAGTAAAACTATATCTGAAACACTCAAAGACACATCAGCAGAATTTCCCATAGCAATCGAAACATCGCTACTTGCGAGTGCAACACTATCATTTACACCATCTCCAACCATAACAACAATTTTTCCAGAGTTTTTTAACTCTTTTATATAATTTGCTTTTGATGTTGGAGTTTGAGAAGAATAAAATTTCTCTATTTTTAGATTATTTGCAACTTTGGAAGCTACATATTTATTATCCCCTGTTAGCATAATAACTTCAACTTGCTCTTTTTTTAAATAATCTATCAACTCTTTTCCATCATCTTTTATATCATCTTCAAGTTCAAAAATAGCAACAACTTTTTTATTTATCGCAAAAATGTATAAACTATTATTTGTAGTAAATTCAAACTCTATTCCAAAATCTTTTAGAAGTTCGATATTTCCACCTAAAATTTCTAAATCTTCAAAAGAAGCACTCAATCCTTTTGCTTCAATATTTTTTATATTTTCTAAAAATAATTTTTGATAAGTAATATTTTCTTGTAAATATTTTTTGATACTTTGACTAATAGGATGATTTGAACTATCTACCAAAGAGAATAGTAAACTTAAATTTTTTTCATTTTTATCAAAATATGTTGCATTTATAATGCTTAATTCACCTTTAGTTAAAGTTCCAGTTTTATCAAAAACAACAGTTGTGGCATTTGCAATAGTTTCTATAAATTTTGCTTCTTTAAAAAGCAGTGATTTTTTAGCCAATTGTGAAATTCCAACTAAACTAGCCATAGGAGTTGCAAGTGCCAATGCACAAGGGCAAGCGATGATTAGTACAGATACGGCCACCATAAAAGACCGCTCAAACTGATTTATACCTTCAAAATAAAATCCTAAATCAAGCCCCAGAAAATACCAAACTAAAAATGTAATAAATGCTATCGTTAGCATTGTGGCACTAAATTTTCTTGAGATTTTATTTGCTAGAGATTGGATTTTTGGTTTTGAATTTAGTGAGTCTTCAAGTAAAGTAACGATAGATGAAAAAGTTGAATTTTTAAAATCTTTTGTAACTTCAAAATGTACTAACGAATCTAAATTTATAGTTCCACTATATACAGTATCACCCTCTTTTTTATATACAGGCAAACTCTCTCCTGTTAAACTAGATTCATCAAAACTTGCACTTCCAAAAGTTATTTTTCCATCAACTGCAACTTTTTCGCCAGTTTTTATTTCTATGATATCTCCAACTTTTACACTATTTAAAGCAAGAACTTTTTTTTCACCATTTTTTATAACTGTTGCTTCCAATGGAATAGTTGATTTAATCTTATCCAAAGTATCAACAGCTGATTTTTTACCTATTACCTCCAAATATTTTCCAACTAAAACAAAGGTTATTATCATAGCTACAGAGTCAAAATAGCTTTCACCTTTTGTAAGATGAAATAAAACTGCCATAGAATACATATAACTTAAAGTTGCTCCAGTTGAAACGGCCAAATCCATAGATACAATTTTATTTTTTAAACCAGAATAAGCACCTTTGAAAAATACCCAACCACTGAAAAACAAAACTGGAGTTGTAAGTATAAATTCTGCAAAATGTATCATCTGTTTTACTTCATTACTCATTCCAGTAAAAAATCCTGTATATTTTGCAACACTTAACATCATAATATTCATAGTACAAACAACTGCAACCATCATTCTTATAAAATAATCTTGTTTTGCCTTATTTGCTTCAATATCAGCTATACTTGAATCATAAGCATAAGCGTTATATCCAATAGAACGAATTTTTAAAATAATTTGTGATAATTTAATAACTTCAGGGTTAAAAACAATTTTAGCTTTATTTGTGGTAAAATTTATATTTGCTTCAAAAATACCTTTGGTATCATATAAAACCTTTTCATTTAACCAAACACAAGCTGCACAATGAATTCCCTCTAAGATTAAATCAATTTGTAAAAAACCATCTTTTGTAAAAGTCGTGTAGTTATCTAAAAAATTTTGTGAATCAAATTTATCTAAATCATTGTTTGAAATTTCTAAAGGTGGAGCTATTTTTTTATTTCCAAGTTTCTCATAAAATGATTCTAAACCATCACTTTTTAGAATATGATGAACATTTTGGCAGCCATTACAACAAAATCTTAAATCATTCTCTTTTATCATTATTTCATCATCAAATGATAAATGACAATGATTACACTCAACTTTTGGCAAAAAAACACTCCATTTATATTAATATTAAACTTCTTATTAAAATTTTTGTGTATTATATCTTAATAATTTTCAAAGAGTGGTTTAATGAATAACGATATATCAAATCTTAAAAATATTACAGTTTTATATGTAGAAGATGAAAAGGATTTAAGAGAGATAACTTCTTCAATTTTACAATCTTTCACAAAAAATCAGTTTATTGCATCAAATGGTCAAGAAGGTTACAATCTTTTTTTAGAAAATGAATTAGAAATAGATTTAATTATTACTGATATAAATATGCCAATTTTAAATGGCTTAGATATGATAAAAAAGATAAAAGATATAAATAAAAAAGTTCCAATCATTGTAACAACTGCCTTTTCAAATAAAGAATACTTACTTGATGCTATTGATATTGGTGTAGATAAATATGTTTTAAAACCAGTCGATATTTCAAAACTACTACATGCAATGGCACAATCTCTAAATTATCATGAACTAAAAGATTTATATACAGATGCATTAACAAATCTTTCAAATAAAAACAGATTAAGAAAAGATCTAAAAAAATTAAATTATGAAATTATGGCTATGATAGATATTGATGATTTCATAGCAACAAATGATCTATTTGGAGAAGAAATAGGTGATAAAATATTAAAAGAATTCGCACATAAAATGAGAACATTTTTTGATGTTGATGAATATTTGTTATATAGAATTGAATCAGATAAATTTGCAGTTGTTCCCAAAAATCAGATTGTAATTGAAAAGTTTTTTACTATTTGTAAAGAATTCCTAGAAAAAATAGAGGGTGAAACATTCTTAATTGATGAAAATGAAATTGATGTAAATATTACTATTGGAATTGCACAAGGAGAAGGTCCACAAGCATATAAATATACAAAAAGAATTATAAGTTATGCTAGAAAAAAATGTCAAAAGATTATGCTTTATGATGATTCATACAATATTCATAAATCTTTCGAAGAAAATATTAAATGGATAAAACAGTTAAAACAAGGCTTTAAAGATAATCTTTTAAAAGCATATTTCCAACCAATAGTAGATACAAAAACAAAAGAGATCATAAAATATGAAGCACTGATAAGATATATTTCACCTGAAGGTGTTGAGTTTGGTCCATATAGCTTCTTACATATTGCTAAAAAAACAAAAATGTACTCAAATATTATAAAAGTTGTTTTGGATGACTCTTTAAAATTAATAAAAGAAAAGCATAAAAGAGTATCTGTAAATATCTCTTATGAAGATATTTTAAATGAAAAAACTACAAAATATATTTATGATTTCTTAGAAAGAAATAAACAATATTCATCTAGTTTAGAGTTTGAAATACTAGAATCAGAAGAAATTTTAGATTTTAATCTTGTTGATACATTTATTGAAAAAGTATCTTTATATGGTTGCATTGTGGGTATAGATGATTTTGGAGCAGGATATTCAAATTTTCATCTTCTATCAACTTTAGCTATAAACTTTATAAAAATTGATGGTTCTTTAATAAAAAATGTTCACGAATCAAAAGATTTAGAAATTATTGTAAAAACTATATCCAATATTGCAAAAGAGTTTAACATTAAAACTGTTGCAGAGTTTGTTGCAAATGAAGAAATTTACAATAAAGTAAAGGAACTAAATATAGATTTATCACAAGGTTATTACTTTGATAAACCTCTAAGTTATGAACAAATTGACTAATTAATTTAGCCAGTTTGATACTATTTCATCTTTATTAAAAAGCTTTGATTTAGTTCTTGCAATACTTGCTATAGATAAAATTTCTTGTGTGGCTTTATGAATATTTTCGTTCACTATCAAGTAATCATAGTCTGTAAAAGATTCTATTTCAACTTTAGCATTTCTTAATCTTTTTTCAATCATCTCTAAAGAGTCTGTATCTCTACTAACCAATCTTTGTTCCAATATTTTTAAAGTTGGTGTTGTAATAAAAACAGAAGTTATTAAAGAATTTAACTTTTCTCTTAATATCTTATGTCCTTGAACATCTATATCAAAAATTACTAACTTTCCTTCATTTAAAGCCTGTACTATTGGTTGTAATTTCGTTCCATAATAGTTGTCATGAACATTTGCCCATTCTAAAAAATTTCCATTTTCTATGTCTTTTTCAAATTCTTCTTTAGTTACAAAAAAATAATCAACTCCATTTTCTTCAACATCTTCTCTTTTTTCCCTTGTTGTTGTTGAAATAGAAAAAAAATAGTTAGGAATATTTTTATAAATTTCTCTTAAAAGAGTTGATTTTCCACAACCACTAGGACCTGAAATAATTAAAATTGCACCTTTAATCTCTTTTATCATTGTTCATCCTTTAAAGATATTTTTATATCAATAGTTTCACCACGACTCAATTTATCAACTAAATCTTGATTTAATTTTGTTAAAAGTGGTTTTAAATCATCAATTTTAAATTTACTTAATATAAGATGGTACTGTTCTTCTTCATTTAGTTCAAATTCGTAATCTTTTACTTCATCTAAAGCTTCATCTATTATTTGTGAAATATCTTTCCAATCTTCTTCTTTGATAGTAGTTGAAGTATCTTCTAAAATAGTATTTATCTTATTTAATTCAGTATTGTCTAAAACTCCACCTTTTTGTAAAGCACTTAAACTCACTATACTTTCGTCTTCCTCAATATAATCTTCTTCTAATTCAAATTCTATATTATCGTCAAGTTCATCATTTATAAAATCTACTAAAGGAGTTACAATATCTTCTTCATTTTCAGTAACAAAATGAGACAATCCTATATTATCTTTCTGGTCTTGTTTTATAATCTCAATTTGTTCTTTCAATAAACTTTCAAGTTTTGTTGGAAGGAAAGGTCTTGGGATTAAAAAATCTCTTGGCTTATCAAAAGGCAATTCTTCAGCACTTATAGCTCCAATTTTTTGTGCAAATCTTTTAATTTTTATAAATTTACTATCTAAAAAAGGCTGGTCAATTATTATCAAATCGTATTTCGCTGAAACACTATTTGTATTTTGAATAGTAAGCTCAATCTTCAATCTTTTACATACTAGTGAAAAAATATGCTCAATTATAGCTGTGTTGCAAATTAAAAGTAATTTCACTTTATAATCTCCCTTAAACTAAAATCTTCCAACTTATATACTTTATCACATTTAAAAGCTAAATCATGTTCGTGTGTTACCAATATAAGTCCTGCGTCATAATTCTTTATATAATCAAATAATGAATCCATCACTATATTTGCTGTATCTTTGTCTAAATTACCTGTTGGTTCATCTGCAAAAATAATTTTTGGTTTTTTCATCAATATTCTAGCAATAGATAATCTTTGCTGTTGCCCACCACTTAACTCTCCAACACCTTGATTTATAATATGTTCTATATTTAATGCTTTCAATAAATCATTATCTAAATTATTTTTACTTAAAAGTGTAGCAATTTGCAAGTTTTCAAAAGCACTGAATCCACGAAACAAATAGTGTGCTTGAAAAATGATACCAAAATCATCTCTTCTAATTTTTAGTAAATCATTTTGTTTTAGTTGGTAGATATCTTTACTTTGAAAAACAACATTTCCAATTGTTGGCTTTAAAAGGGAAGATAATACATTTAACAAAGTAGATTTTCCACTTCCACTTGTACCTATAATAGCGATTGATTCTTTTTTATGTAAGCTTATATTTATATTTTTAAAAAGTTCATAATCAAAGTTATGAGATATATTTTTTGCTTCAAGTAGAGTCGATGCAAGGAGTGTATCCTTTTTGAAATTTTCACTCATTGCATACCCTTTTTATATTTTCATAGTTAAAGAACTATGTTATTTTCCCATTTGTTTTGCAACTTCAGCTGCGAAATCTTCTTCTTTTTTCTCAATTCCTTCACCTAATTCAAATCTTACATATCCAGTAATTTGAATAGATGCATCAACTTCCGCAATAGCTTGTTCAACAGTTTGTTTGTCGTTCATAACATAAGCTTGAGATAAAAGTGCAAATCTTGTGTCTAATTGAGTATTATCAGTGATAAATCTTTCAATTTGTCCAGGAATAATATTTGCCCAAATTTTTTCTGGTTTACCTTGAGCTTTTAATTCATCTTCAAATCTTTTTTTTGCAGCTGCAATTGCTTCCTGCGTTAATTGAGATTTAGAGACAAATTCTGGAATTTTTTTCAACGGTTTTTTTAATCTTGCTAATTCATCATTTTCAGCTTCAATCTCAGCTCTAATAGCTCTATTTTCAGACTCAACAAATGCTGGATCTAAATCTGTATAAGATATAACTGTTGGTTTCATAGCACTTGCATGCATTGCAATATTTCTTAATAATGCTGCAGCTTTATCTTTAACACCAGCATCACATTTTGCTGCTAAGATAACACCTGTTCTTCCAGTAACATGCACATAACCATTAACAACTTCTCCACTTAAAGTTGATAATTTTCTAGCAACAATATTTTCACCAATAGTTGCAATTTTTTCTGCTAAAAATGTTGAAAACTCTTGTCCATTAATTGATGAACTATTTAAAGCTTCAGCATCTTTAATTCCATTATTTGCAGCATGAGAAGTAATCTCTTTTGTCAAGTTAATAAAATTCTCATTTTTAGCAACAAAATCTGTTTGTGCATTAAGCTCTAAAATTACACCTTTAGTATTATCACTATTTATTTCAATAGCAATTAAACCTTCAGCAGCTACATTTCCAGCTTTTTTAGCAGCTTTTCCAAGTCCAGCTTCTCTTAAAGCTTGAACAGCTTTATCTAAATCTCCACCAGTCTCATTTAAAGCATTTTTGCAGTCCATCATTCCTGCACCAGTAAGTTCTCTTAATTCTTTAATTAATTGTGGTGTAACAGCCATATTATGCTTCCTCACCTTCAAAAGCAACTTCTTCACCTTCAGCCATAGCTTCAGCTAAAACTTCATCTTTTTCAGTTTGAGTTACAGGCTCTACAAATTCTTCACCATTTGCATCAGCAAGTGCTGCTTTACCTTCGTTCATAGCTGCTGCCATTTCGTTGCAGAATAAATGAATTGATCTAATAGCATCATCATTTCCTGGAATTGGTAAATCAACAACATCTGGATCGCAGTTTGTATCAAGTGGAGCTACAACAGTAATTCCAAGTCTTCTAGCTTCAGCAATAGCAATTTTCTCTTTTACTGCATCAAGAACAAACATCATATCTGGTAATTTATTCATTTCTTTAATTCCACCAAGATATAACTCTAATTTTTCTTCTTTTCTAGTAAGCATTAAAGCTTCTTTTTTAGTTAAAAGGTTTATTTGACCTTCTTCTCTCATTTTTTTAATAATTTCTAATTTTCTAATTGATTTTTTAATTGTTCCAAAATTTGTTAGCATTCCACCTAACCATCTGTGGTTTACATATGGCATACCGCAAGATTCAGCAGCTTTTTTGATAGTTTCACTAGCTTGTTTTTTAGTTCCAACAAAAATCATTGTTTGACCTTCAGCAGCTCTATCTCTAACAACATTGTATGTATATCTGAAATATCTTAACGTTTTTTGTAAATCTATAATATAGATATTTTTTCTAACACCGAAAATGAATTTTTTCATTTTTGGATTCCATCTTCTTGTTTGGTGTCCGAAGTGTACACCACACTCTAATAGGTCTTTCATAGTAACCATGAGTAATTCTCCTTGAATTAATTTGTTTTATTTTTTGTATGGGTTTAGCCTCTGTATCCCTTAATGCAAAGCTTACACTCAACACAACCCGAACAAGGATTGATACATGTGAGGTACTAAATTTCAAAAAATTGAAAAATAGAACTGCGATTATATCCAAATTACATTAAGATTTGTTTAATATTTTTAAGATCTCTTCTTTATCACTAAATGGATATTTTTTATCTTTTATAATTTGTGTAGCTTCATCACCTTTACCTAAAACTAGAACTACACTTTTATCATTTGCCATTGCAATAGCCTTTTTCAAAGCCTCTACACGATTAACTTCAACTATAACATTTGATTTATCATATATACCAGTTAAAATATCCTCAATAATTCTTTCTGGCTCTTCAAATCTTGGATTATCACTAGTTACAACTATACTTTTTGAATACTTTTGTGCAATTTTTCCCATAAGTGGTCGTTTTGCACTATCCCTATTCCCACCAGCACCAAAAACACAAATTATCTCTTTATTAGGAAAACTTTTTAAAACTTCTTCCATTCCATCAGGAGTATGTGCAAAATCTACAATAACAAGTGGATTTAAAGATACAACTTCAACTCTACCACTAACACTTCCAAAATTTTCCAATGTTTTACAAATATCTTCTAATTTTCTATTTGTCAAAATATGAACTGCTCCTAGACTAGCCATAAGATTGTAAATATTAAAAATTCCCATCATTTCTGAAAAAAATGTATAAGTTTTATCTTTGTACAAAAACTCTACTTTCATACCATGTTCAAACTCATATTTATTTACTTTATAGTCTGAATTATTTTCTAAAGAGTAGGTAAAAGCATTTGTAGGATTGTATTTAACAACTTTATCATCTATATTTATAAGTTTTTTGCTTTCATCACTTAAAAAAAGATTTTTAACTCTTATATACTCTTCGATAGTTTTATGATAATCAAGATGGTCTCTTGTGATATTTGTATGAAGCTTTAAAGCAAAATCCAATCCCTCAATTCTTTTTTGTTCTATTGCATGAGAACTTACTTCCATAATAAAAAATTCACAAGCATTTTGTATAGCTTTTTGAATATGTGTAAAATTTCCGATTTGAACAGGAGTAGTTAAAGAATAATCTTCAACTTGATTTTCATTTATAAAAAATCCTCTTGTACCTTGAAGTGCAACTTTATATCCTAAATTTAACAAAATATTATAAATAGTTGTTGCTGTTGTTGTTTTTCCATTTGTTCCAGTTATTCCAATAACTTTAATAGAACTCATATCCAAATAATTTTTTAGTTCATCTGCATTTATTATTTCAAATCCACCATTTAATGCAATATCTTTATATTGCTCATTTTGTTTTGAAACTACAAAAACACTATTTTGCTCAAGTTCGATTGTATTATCTGTAAAAATTCTATCTTTTATGATTAGTTTCATTTTTTTTCTCTTCTAATTTTTCATATAGTTTTAAAATCTCTTTATCATAAGTAAAGTACTCATTAAAACCTTCTAAATAATTGTACGCTGTACTACTAAAGCCATTTTCTATAAGTTTTGTAACAAAATCATAAAAATCTTCTTTTGTTTCAATAGCAACTTTTGTTGAAAACATAATATCTTCAAAAGCAATTTTAAAAGAACCTCTTTCTTCTATTAGTTTTTTAAAATCATCATATTTTATGGCTTCAAGAGAATCAACAGTTGAATCACTAAATTCTTTTAGCAAGTTCATCATTTTTTCAACATCACCATCATAAGCATTTATCATATCTTCCATATATTTTATAGCTTCATCTAAATCATTGGCTTTAACGATTGTGAAATAATCAAATAAAGCAATAGCTTTATTTTCATCCTCTAAAGCTATATCACAAAATAATGGATAGAGTTTATACTCTTTATTTTCTGGAAAATGTGAAGTTAATAAAGAGTATAAAAATAAAGCTTCATCAAATCTTCTTTGCATAAACAAAGAGTTAGCATCATCTAATAATCTACTCTCATTTACCATTATTTCAATCCTCTAAATAGTTTTCTTGCCCTATTGGAACATTTATTATTTGTAAATCTGGATGTATTGCACTTTTCAACTCTTTTTCAACAACATATTTCAATGTACTTCCACTTGCACTACAACCAACACATGCACCTTGAAGCTGAATATAAACTTTTGCATTTTTGATAGCTAAAAGTTCCATTGCACCACCATCTCGTGCTAACATTGGAGATATTTTTTTCTCAACAATATTTTTTACTGGCTCTTGTAAATCTTCATCTGTAAATGGAAACATCTTTATCTCCTTACTTTTTTTTCTTCTTATTTACTAAATATATTCCAATAGCAGTTAGTACCAAAAGAACTGCTATTGTTTGAAATATAAAGTTTAAAGTTACTTCTTCTTGAAACATTTTTTTCCTATTTTACTACTTCTTCACATCTTTGGCAAAGAGATTCTTCATCATTTGCTGTAAACTTCCAACATCTTGGACATTTATGTGCTGTTGCTTTAAATATTTTAAACTCTTTATCTTCTATTTTAAAACTTCCTAAAATATCTTTAGCTTCTTTATTTGATAATGAACTAACCAAGAACCAATCACTTGATTCAACTTCATCTAAAGCTAAAAACTCTTCACAATTTGTAGAGATTTCCAACTCTAAAGTTGATTTTATAATTTTTTCTTTACTTAAAGCATCTTTTACTTCAGAGAATTTTTCTTTAGCTTCTAAAAATAACTCTTCATTGATATTTGACTGAATTTCTGGTAAATCAAACTTTTTAAAATCAAATATATCTTGGCAATCTTCTTTTATAATAGCTGGTGCATACTCTAAAAGCTCATCCATAGTATATGTCAATATACAAGCCATAGTTGATATAAGCTTTTTAGCAATTAGTGCCATCGCACTTTGAGACGCTGTTCTATGAATATCGTTTTTATCATCACAATACAATCTATCTTTACAAACATCAAGATAAATCCCAGATAAATCAACAACTAAAAAATTGTTTAACTTATTTAATCCTTTTGAGAACTCATAAGCATTAAAAGATTGTTCTATTTCATCAAATACTTTTTTAGCTTTATTTAAAATCCACTTATCCAAAATTCCCATTTGTGAAACATCAACTATTTTTTCTAAACCATCAATATTTGCCAATAAAAATCTTGCCGTATTTCTTATCTTTCTATAAAGTTCACCATTTTGTTTTAAGATATTATCAGAGATTTTTAAATCACTTTGATAATCACTCATAGCAACCCAAAGTCTCAAAATCTCACTTCCATACTCTTTTAAAACTTTGTCAGGAGCTACAACATTTCCTTTAGATTTACTCATTTTTTCACCTTTTTCATCAACAGTAAATCCATGAGTTAAAATTGATTTATAAGGTGCGATTTCGCTACTTGCTAAAGTTGTAAGAAGTGAAGATTGGAACCAACCTCTGTGTTGGTCACTTCCTTCAAGATACATATCAGCAGGGAAAGTTCCAGCATCGTAATTTCTACTTCTTAAAACTGCATTTTGTGTACTTCCACTATCAAACCAAACATCTAAAATATCTAAAGTTTTTTCTAAATCATCTGGGTTTAATCCACTTCCAGGATATAAAAGTTCACTAACTTCCAAATCATACCAAGCATCACAACCTTTTTGCTCAAAAATCATAGCTGTATAATTTAAAACTTTTTCATCAAAGATGATTTCATCAGTTTTCTTATTTCTAAAAAATGCGATTGGAACTCCCCAATCTCTTTGTCTTGAAATACACCAATCAGGACGACCTTCAAGCATTGCTTTTAGTCTATTTCTTCCCCATTCTGGATAGAATTTTAGATTTTCTACAACTTCAAGTGCATTTTCTCTTAAAGTTTTGTTTTTATTTCCATATTTATCATCTATTGATATAAACCACTGTTTTGTTGCTCTAAAAATAATTGGTGTATGAGTTCTCCAACAATGTGGATAAGAGTGTCTTATATCACTTTTTTTAAGCAATGCTGAACCTAACTCTTCAAGAATTAAATCATTTGCTTTAAATACATTTAAACCTAAATATTTAGAAGTATCTTTAAAAAGTTTTTCTCTAACTATTGTTTCATCATATTTTCCAAAAGCATCAACAGGCATAATTACTTCAATTCCATATTTAAGCGATACTTTGTAGTCATCTTCACCATGACCAGGTGCAGTGTGAACAGCACCACTTCCAGCACTCATTTCAACATGATCTCCAAAAATAATTACAGAATCTCTACCATTTAATGGATTTATAGCTTTTGTATTTTCTAACTCTTTTGTATTTATAATTTCAACTATTTCACCTTTTATTACTTCATTTTCAATCAATGAATTATAAAGTTTCTTTGCTACTATAAATTTATCACTAGTTTTTACATATTCTTCTTCTGGATTTATAGCAATTGCTTGATTTGCTGGAAGAGTCCAAGGTGTTGTTGTCCATATAATCAAACTTGCATCAAGATTTTGGTGTTTAAATGCTACATAAATTGATGGAGAAGTTTTATCTTCATACTCAACTTCAGCTTCAGCAAGTGCAGTTTGTGCTGCCCAAGACCAATAAACTGGTTTGCTTCTTTGGATTAATAATCCTTGTTTTGCAATAGCACATAATTCTCTATAAATATTTGCTTCAAATTTAAAATCCATAGTTAAATAAGGATTGTCCCAATCAGCGATAACTCCAAGTTGTTTAAATTCATTTTTTTGAATATCTACAAATTTTGTAGCATGTTCTCGACATAGTTCTCTAAGTTTTGATTTTGCAATAGTTTTTTTCTTCTCACTTCCTATTTTTTCTTCAACTTTTTGCTCAATTGGAAGTCCATGACAGTCCCAACCTGGAACATATCTTATAGTTTTTCCTTCAAAATAGTGAAATTTATTGATAATATCTTTTAAAATTTTATTTAAAGCATGACCTATATGTATATTTCCATTTGCATAAGGAGGTCCATCATGAAGTGTAAATGACTCACAACCTTCTCTGTTTTTTTTCATCTTTTCATAAACTTTTTTTTCATCCCATTGTTTATATTTCAATGGTTCATTTTGCGGAAGATTTCCTCTCATAGGAAATTCTGTTTTTGGAAGCAATAAACTATCTTTATAATCCATTCTTAACACCTTTATTCTCAAATATTTATAGTTTTATTAAAGGATAGATTATATCTAAATATATTTTAAAACTTATATTTAATGATTTTTAAGGCAATTTGATGAGAAAAGTAATAAAAAATGATGAATTAAATAAAGAGAGCAAAAAACTCTCTTTATTTCTTATTTAATACTAAAATTTATATTTCAAACTCAACATTCCATTAACTGGTTCTCCATAGTTATAAGCAGTACCGTTATATCCAGAATAATATGTTTTATCAAATAAGTTATTAATATTTAACTGTCCAGATAAATTTTTACTAAAGTTATAAGATGCCATCACATCAACTGTTGCATATGCATCTTGTTTAATTTCTCGTGTTCCAGATGAATTTCTTGAATAGCCTTTACTTTTCCAATTAACTCCTGTACCTATACTAAAGTCATTTATACTATATTTTGTAAAAATATTTATATTATTTCTAGCATTTGTAGTATTAATTTTATTTTTTTCTCCATCTTTTGCTTCATAGTTTGCAAATCCAGCACTTAAATCCCAATTATCAGTAAGTTTTCCAGAAATTTCAAGTTCAACTCCTTTTGAAACAACTCCATCTTTTGATTCCCAAATATTATTTCCAGTATTAGGATTTGTTACCCATGTATCTTCAGCATAATTATCTTGTTCTATTCTAAATACAGTTAATCCCATATTTAATTTTTTATCAAAATACTCACCTTTAATTCCAACTTCATAATTTCTTCCTAAAATTGGATGTAAAAGCTTATCATCTATATCTTTTGCATTTTGTGGTTTAAAAATATCTGTATAACTAGCATATACCGAGTGATTTTCATTCACATCATAAACTAAACCAACAAATGGTGTGAATTCATTTGTGAAATCATATTTTTCATAAATACTAAATCTATCATTATCTGATTGATAATCATAATTTGTTAATCTTCCTCCAAGAATAAGTTTTAAATCATCAATTATTTCAAATTTACCTGTAAGATAAAAAGCTGTTTGTTTAGATTCAGTTACAAAATTTGGAACTGATATTGTACTACTCGGTTTAACAAGCCCACTTCCATCTTGAGTAAATAAATTATCTATAATAAAAGTTGGACCACCCTTCCATGTTTGTTTTGCATTTTGTTTATTGTATTGAAAACCTGCAATAATCTCATGTTCTCTATTTGCAAGTTTAAAAGGAATAGAACTATAAATATCTACATTATCCTCTTTTATTTCTTGTGGCATATGCATCACACCATAACTTAATCCTGAGCCATCTTTATTCAAACTATTTCTTAAAATACCAACTAATCTATCCTTTGTCTTCATATCATTGTGTGTATATATAGTATTTATTAATATGTCATTATCAAAATAGTGTTTTGCACTTGCAAAATATGATTTTATTTCTGTATCCCAAGATGTCCAATCTGCTGTATAGTTTTTTGACCTAGCAAAGTTTGTTCTTGTTCCATCTATATAAAAAGTTGGCATACCATTAATATCTCTATCATCTAGTTCATAACTTGCACCTGCTGAAATTGTAGTATTGTCTGTAATATCTGCGTCAATTACTGCATAAACTAAATCATTTTCTTGATGATATCTATCTTTAAAAGTATCTGTTTCTTTATAACTTGCTACTAATCTTCCTCTTATACTTCCATCTTCATTTAATGGTGTTGAAATATCTGTTTTTAGTTTATAAGTATCCCAACTACCAGCACTTACATCTATATCACCTTTAAAGACTTTTGAGTTGGCATGTTTTCTTACCATATTTATAGAAGCTGCAGGATTTCCTGCTCCAGTTGTAAGTCCATTTGCACCTTTTACTATTTCAACTCTATCAAGCTTATCCATATTATAATTATTTACAGTAAAATCATTTTGAGATGTTGGTATACCATCTAATTGATAATAATCCATAAAAAAACCTCTAGAGTAATAAGCTGTTCGTGGGTCAGCAGTTCGACTTACAGTTACACCTGTAACATTTTTCATCAAAGTAGAAAAATCATCTATTTTTTTATCTTCAAGCATTTGTTGTGTTATTACTGATACTGATTGTGGAGTTTCACGGATAGATAAATCAAGTTTTGTAGCTGTTCTCATACTTCCTGTTGTGTATGAGTTTGAGTTCTCTGTTGTACTTCCTAGATAATTTCCACTATTTACAGATATTTCATCTAAAACAGTAGTATTACCAAAGTTTTGATATTTTGGTTTTTCTATTATATATATTACACCATCTTCTTGTATAGCTTTTAATTCATTGGGATTTAATATGCTATTTAAACTATCTAATACCGTACCCCCCCCTGAAACTCACTTTTTGGGAATCTATACTTTTATCTTTCAGGTTATTAGCTTTTGAAATATATGTTACATTATATTTCTTTACTATATTCTCTACTGCTTCTTGCAAACTTATCTCTTTTGCATTTAACATTGTTCCACTTAACATCATTGATGTTATAACTGAAATGAAAACTCTATTTTTCATCTTCTAATCCTTTGTATTAATTTTGAGAATTTGTTTCTCTATATAGTAAGACGATTTAAATGAAAAAAATGGACAATTTTTGCAAAAGAATTTTGAAATTTGCTAGTTTGAGTTACTTTTGGTAACAAAAATAATCTATTCTAAAATATTTTATTAGGAAATATATTTATATATCTGTTAAACTAAAATAAAAATATTATATGATAGAATCTTTGCAAAATTTTGAAAAAAATATAGGATAGGAAAAAAATGAGTGCAAAACACTATGAAGTAATTATTGTAGGTGGTGGGATTTCTGGTGCAGCTTTATTCTTTGAGCTAGCAAAATATTCTGATGTAAATAGTATCTGTTTACTTGAAAAGTACGATGATTTAGCAACTTTGAATTCAAAAGGAACAAGTAATTCTCAAACTATTCACGTTGGAGATATTGAGACAAATTATACTTTTGACAAAGCAAAAATAACAAAAAGAACAGCAAAAATGATTGAAAAATTCAATCTTATGTATGATCTTCAAGATAAAATTATGTTCAAACACCAAAAAATGGCGTTAGGAGTTGGTGAAAAAGAAGTTGAATTTATCACAAATAGATACAATCAATTTAAAGAAATTTTCCCTTATTTAGAACTATGGGATAAAGAAACTTTAAGAGAGAAAGAACCACTTTTAGTTTATGCAGATAAAGAAAGAACTAAAGATAGACCAGAACCAATAGTTGCTATGGGAACAAATGACCAATATACAACTGTTGATTTTGGAGCTATGACAAAAGAGCTTGTAAAAGCTGGTCAAAATGCAAACAGTGAAAAAACAACTGATGTATATTTTAATTCTGAAGTTGATGAAATAGAAAAGATTGCTGACAAATTTAAAGTTACAACAGTAAATGGTACTGTTTATACTGCTGATTTTGTTGTTGTAAATGCTGGTGCACACTCTTTATACTTAGCACATAAAATGGGATATGGAAAACATATGGGTTCTTTATCTATGGCTGGGTCATTTTATATTACAAATGGTACATATTTAAATGGAAAAGTTTATATGGTACAAAATGATAAATTACCGTTTGCAGCACTTCATGGTGATCCAGATATTTTATGTGAAGGGAAAACTAGATTTGGACCAACTGCTCTTGCACTATTAGTTTTAGAAAGATATAAAGGTGGAAAATCATTCTTCCAATGCTTAAAAACTATGAATTTTGATGGAAATATTATGAAAATTTTCTGGGATTTAATAAAAGACAGTGAAATAAGAAACTATGTATTTAAAAATTTCTTATTTGAAATTCCTGGGATTAATAAAAAGTTATTCGTTCAAGATGCACAAAAAATTGTTCCTTCTTTAAGTGTAGAAGATATTGAGTATGCGAAAGGATTTGGGGGAGTAAGACCACAAGTTTTAAATAAAGAAGAGAAAAAACTAATGCTTGGAGAAGCTTCAATCAATCCAGGTAATGGAATTATTTTCAATATGACTCCATCTCCAGGTGCTACTTCTTGTTTAGGAAATGCTGAAAGAGATATCAAAGAAGTTTGTAAATATTTAGGAAAGGCTTTCCACGAAGAACAATTCTTAGCTGATTTTACAGAAAAATAATTTTAAAAAGGGTTTAAAAGCCCTTTTTTATAAAGGCTTTCTATGTCAAAAATATTCTCTAACAAAAATATGCAAAAATTACAAAATACTTTACGCAAATCACAAAAAACAATTACAACAGCAGAGTCTTGTACTGGTGGATTAGTTTCTAGTATGATTACAAAAATATCTGGTTCATCTGATATTTTCAATGGAAGTATTGTCAGCTACTCAAATCATATAAAAGAAAAAGAATTAGGTGTTAAAAAATCAACTTTAGATCGTTTTGGTGCAGTAAGCATTGAAGTGGTTGAAGAGATGCTTGAAGGTGCTATTAAAAAGTTTGATTCAAATTTTGCTATTGCAATCTCAGGAATTGCAGGACCATTAGGTGGAACAAAAGAAAAACCTGTAGGAATGGTCGTTATTGGAAGTTGCAATGATTTAGGGCATAAAAAAGTAAAAATATTTAACTTTAAAGGTAAAAGAGAAGAGATACAAAAACAAGCTGCACAAACAGCTTTAAAACAAATTTTAAAATTTGTGAAAAAAACTCTTGACAATTAAAATAAATTGCACTATAATTCCAGTCCATTTTAAGTAGAACACTTAAAATATTTTAAATGACTCGTTAGCTCAGCCGGTAGAGCATCTCACTTTTAATGAGGAGGCCGATGGTTCGAATCCATCACGGGTCACCATTTTTATTGTTACATACTTGGCCCCTTCATCTAACGGTTAGGATTCATGGTTTTCATCCATGCCACAGGGGTTCGAATCCCCTAGGGGTCACCAAGGTCAATATGTAACTTTAATTGGTCGATTAGCTCAGTTGGTAGAGCGCTACCCTTACAAGGTAGATGTCATAAGTTCGAGTCTTATATCGACCACCATTGTTTATTTAGGTGCGGCCGTAGTTTAGTTGGTTAGAATGCCTGCCTGTCACGCAGGAGGTCGCGAGTTCGAGTCTCGTCGGCCGCGCCACTTAAATAACTTTTTTATTTTGACTCGTTAGCTCAGCCGGTAGAGCATCTCACTTTTAATGAGGAGGCCGATGGTTCGAATCCATCACGGGTCACCACTTTTTATTGTTGTATAACTTGGCCCCTTCATCTAACGGTTAGGATTCATGGTTTTCATCCATGCCACAGGGGTTCGAATCCCCTAGGGGTCACCAAGGTCAATTATACAACTATAAATCCACTTAATTGGTCGATTAGCTCAGTTGGTAGAGCGCTACCCTTACAAGGTAGATGTCATAAGTTCGAGTCTTATATCGACCACCATTGTTTATTTAGGTGCGGCCGTAGTTTAGTTGGTTAGAATGCCTGCCTGTCACGCAGGAGGTCGCGAGTTCGAGTCTCGTCGGCCGCGCCACTTAAATAAATTTAACTCTTTATTATTAAAATCTAGTTATCATTACACTTTATTTACATAAGGTTGCAAATGTTAAAAGCCAAAAGTCTTTATCACTTAATTGTATACAGTATATTTTTTATAGTTATTTTAATCTCCTTTTTTACATTTATTATTATTAATAATGCTCATGATGAACTACAAGAAAAGGTACATACTTTAAAAGTTGACTATACAAATAATCAAAAAGACTTATTAAAAAACTATGTGAATTATATTTTAAAATTTATTGATTACTATTATGAAGAGAATAAGTACAAAAAATCAGATGATGAAATAAAAAAAGATATTTTAAAAGCTTTAGAAAAAATTTCAATAAGCCCTGATCCAAATGAATATATATTTATTTATGATGATAATGCAACTTTAATATACAATGCCACGATAGATAAAACAAATATTGGAAAGAATTTTTCAGATTTCGAAGATTTTAATGGTAAAAAAGTTCTTTTAGAATTAATAGAAGCTTCTAAAAATGTTGATGGTGGTTTTGTCGATTATTTTTGGTCAAAGCCAGAAATACACAAAGAAAAAAATAAACTATCGTTTGTAAAATCTTACGATAAATGGAATTGGATAATAGGCAAAGGTGTATATCTTGATGAAATAGATAGATTAATAAAACAAAAAGAAGAAGAATATAATAAAAAAATATCTAACTATACTTTACAAATTACATCTTTAACAATCTTACTTATTTTATATTCAATATTTATCTATAAAAATGCAACCATATTAATCGTAAAAGATGTTCAAGAAATTGGAAAATATTTTAAAGAATCAGAGGAAAATAGTAATCCAATAAATCAAAATAGGATTATTTTTGGTGAATTCAAAGTAATAGCAAACTATGCAAATGATGCCATGACAAATATGAAACTAAAAACTACTATGCTTGAAGAATTAAATAAAAATTTAGAATTTAAGGTTAATGAAAAAACAAAAGAACTTTCAAATTTAGTTGAATCACAAAAGCAATTTATAAAAAATTCTGTTCATGAAATAAATACACCATTAGCTATTATAAGAACAAATATTGATCTACTTAAAATGAAAGTTCCAGAGAATAATTATATTACAAATATAGAATCAGGTTCAAAAATAATCCAATATATATATGATGATTTATCTTATTTAATCAAAAAAGATAGAGTAATTTATGAAAAAGAGTATTTAAACTTTTCTGATATTCTAAAAGGAAGATTAGAATTTTTTGATGAAATTGTCAAATCAAATTCACTATATTTTATAAAAAATATTGAAGATGATGTATATATCAAATTTAATTCAACTGAACTTCAAAGGGTAATAGATAATAATTTATCTAATGCTGTAAAATATTCTTTTAGTACATCTGCAATTTTCATAAAACTTTTTTATATAGATGATGAAAATATAGAATTTAGTGTAACTACAAACTCGAAAAGTATTGATGATGTTGATAGAATTTTTGAAGATTTTTATAGAGAAAATTCTTCTCGAGGAGGATTTGGATTAGGTTTAAAAATTGTAAAAGAAATTTGTGATAAGAATTTCGTTACAATATCTATATTATCAGATAAAAAAGAGACAAAATTTACTTATAGGTTTAAAATAAATGAAAATACTACTTCTTGAAGATGAATTAATGTTAAATACTGCTATTTGCGAATATTTAAGAAATATAGGTCATATGGTAGAAAATTTTTTAGATGGGAAAGATGCTTTAGATAATATTTCCAATGGATATGATTTACTTATTTTAGATGTAAATGTTCCAACAATTGATGGATTTGAACTTTTAAATGAATTAAATATCAAGAAAATTCACATTCCAACTATTTTTATATCTGCTCAAATTGATATAGAAGATATAACTAAAGCCTACGAATTGGGTTGTAGAGAGTATATAAAAAAACCTTTTCATTTAGGAGAATTGGGTATAAAAATAAATCAAATTCTAAAAAAAGAACAAAACAATACTTCTCATATTAGATTTTCTGAAAATTACTCTTATTCAAAAGATAAACAAACTCTATATTTTAATGGTGAACCACAAAATCTTACAAAGAAACAACTTGAAATAATACATATTTTAGCCCTAAATATAAATATGATTGTAGATTTTGAAAGATTTAGAGTTGATGTTTGGGATGCTGAAAATATAGATAATCCAACAATAAGAGCTGAAATCTCAAGATTAAAAAAAGCCTTAAAAGAAGATTTTATAAAAAATATTCGTGGTCTTGGCTACAAAATCGATAGATACTACTCAGTATAAACATAAAACTTAGCTTTTTGCTATGTTTTTGCTACTATTCATAACTATAATTCCCTAATTTTATAAGGACAGTTATGTGCAATCAAGAATTAGAAAAATCCTTTTTTAAAGATAATATTATATTAATTTTGAATCTAGTTATACCATTTTTTATATTCTCTATAATTTTTGGGATAATTTTCATAGATTTTTATAATCAAATAGAAATTTTTGGTACAAAACTAGGATATTTTATAAGTGGTCAATTAACTATTTATTTCTCTATTTTTACACTATATATTTATAATAAAAAAATATCTCAAATTGAGAAAAAATATGAGATTTTAAAATAAATGGAACTACAATCTCTAATATATTTATTTGTAGGTGTATCGTTTACAATATACTTTGGTTTAGCTTTATGGACAAGAGCTAGTTCTACAAAGGATTTTTATATTGCTAAAAATACTTTTCATCCTATTTTTGGAGGAGCTTCTATTGCAGTTGACTTTATAAGTGCTGTTACTTTTATATCTTTAAGCGGTGCTTTTTTAAGTTATGGATATGGAAGTATATCCTACATTATAGGTTTAATTGGTGGTTTTGTTTTACTTTCAACTCTTATTATTCCATATTTACACAAGGCACAATTTCTATCAATTCCAAGTTTTTTTGAAAAAAGGTACTACTCAAAATCTATAAAAGTAATATCTATTTTTATAGTAGTTTTGATATCTTTTATATATATTTCAGCACAATTAAAAGGTGTGGGAATAATATTTTCAAGAATTTTTCAACTTGATTTAACAACTGGTTTATTATTGGGTATGTGTATAACTTTAATTTATGCATTTATTGGAGGAATGAGAAATATGGCTTATGCACAAATTGCACAATATATCATTATTTTATTTGCATTTATGACTCCAGCTATATTTTTAACTATTCAATTTACAACAACATTTTTACCTCAATTAGCAATTTTTTCAAAAACATCTTTTGCTCTTTCTAATACTGTTCAAGAAGGAACTCATCTTTTACTCGCCTTCGAGCAAGTTTTAGATGATTTAGGATTTATACCAAATTCTGATTTAAACTTATTAAATACTGTTTTAATTACTATGTCTTTAATACTAGGTGTTGCTTGCTTGCCACATATTATAATTAAATTTTTCTCAAACCCAACAGTAAAATCTGCTAGAAAATCTGCTTTCTGGGCATTAGTTTTTATATCTGTTATTTATACATCAATGCTTTCTATTTTTGCTATTTCAACTTTAAATATTGTAGAGAATACTAATAACATAGAATATGAAGCTTTTATAAATGATGAAATAAAAACCCAAGATAATAAAATAAATAGCGGAAAATGGCTAACTATTTGGCAAAACATAGGATTAGTAAAATTTGAAGACAACAATCAAAATGGAATTATAGATTTAAAAAGTGGTGAAAATAACTTTGGAGAATTAAATATCAATCCAGATGCAATAGCACTTTTAAATACAGAGATTGCAAACCTTCCAAATTGGATTATAGCCTTAGTATTAGCTGGAGCTTTAGCTGCAACATTGTCTACAATAACTGGGCTAATTTTACTTATAAAAACAACAATATCATACGAATTATTGGAACAAAATCTAAAAACAAATAAAATAAATAAAGTTTTACTATCTAAACTTATAATCATCATAATTATAGTTTTAGCAACTTTATTTTATATTCCAAATTTTACTATTTTACAAACAGTAGCTGTTGCATTCACTATTTGTGCAGCTACAATATTTCCTACTTTATTTTTAGGAATCTTCTATAAAAAAACAAATAAACAAGGTGCTATTTTTGGTATATTAACAGGATTAATATTTACTTTAATTTATAGTATTATTTGTTTATATATGAATGAAAACTTTATTTTTAATATAAGAGTTGAAGGAATAGGATTTTTAGGAGCTATTTTTAACTTTATTGTTACAATAATTGTTTCAAAATTCACATCAAAACCACCAAAAGACATTGATGAATTTGTTGATTTTATTAGGCTTACATAACCAATACACAAGGAGTAAAGATGAGCATTCAAGATCAAGAGAGTTTTTTATCAAAAATACATCCATTTGAAGTTTTATCACCTAGCCAAATGGCTATGTGTGTACAACATATGGATATAGCGTATTATCCAAAAGACACCATATTAATAGCACCTGAAAAAATACCTAATTACTTTTTTATAATTATAAAAGGGTCAGTTTATGAGTATTCTAAAGAAAATATTGTAGTTATGGATTATCAAAGTGAAGACACTTTTGATTCAAACTCTTTAATTTATGGACAATGTGAACATACTTTTAAAGTTCATGAAGAACTTATATGCTATGAAATAGACAAAAAAGCTTTTTTATCTTTAATAGAAAAAAATCAAGATTTTAAAGATTTTTTTTTAAAGGACTTAGTAAATAAAATCCAAACTCTAAAAGATAAAGAGTACACTTCACAACTATCATCTTTTATGATTGCAAAAGTTGAAGATACTCTAATTCACGAAGCTTGTCTTGTTGATGAAAATACAAAATTAATAGATGCAATTGATAAATCAATGCAATATAAAACATCAACTATAATCGTTCAATCAAATACAAAAGAGTATGGAATCATCACGGATTCCTTACTTAAAGTAAAAGTGCTACTTCAAGGACGAGATCTATCAATACCTGTAAAAGACATAGCTATTTTTCCACTTCTGACTATAAAAAATGATGATTATTTATTTGAAGCGCTTACAATTTTAGTTAAAAAAAACATAAAAAGAGTTGGAGTTACAAATAGCAATGGTGAAATGATAGGAGTATTAGAGCAAATAGATATATTATCGCACTTCGCAAATCATACATATGTAATAGAATCAAAGATAAAAAATGCAAAAAATATAGAAGATTTAAAAGATGCAAGCAAAGATTTTATAGATATTATACTAAGCTTACAAGCAAAAGGTGTAAAAATACATCATATTTCAAATCTTATAGGTCAATTAAATACTAAAGTTTATCAAAAGATTTTTTCTTTAATACTTCCTGAAAACTTACAAAAAGATGCTTGTCTATTCGTTATGGGAAGTGAAGGAAGAAATGAACAAATAGTAAAAACAGACCAAGATAATGGGCTAATTGTAAAAGATGGTATAGATGTTGAACAATATAGACCTTATATGCAACAAATTACAGATAGCTTAATATTTTTAGGTTATCCTCCTTGTGATGGCAATATAATGGTTTCGAATCCATATTGGTGCAAATCTTTTAGTGATTTTAAATCTACTATTATAAAATGGCTAAATAACACTCAAGATATGAAGAACTTTTTGGATTTGGCTATATTTGTAGATGCCTTTGCAGTTGCAGGAGATAAAAATCTTTTAATTGAATTAAAAGAATTTTTATCATCAAAGATTCAAAATGATATTTTTATGGCATATTTCGCAAAATCAACAACAGCCTTTGAAACACCTACAACAATATCTAATTTTATGGGAAAAAACAACCTTATAAATATAAAAAAGGCTGCGATATTTCCAATAGTTCAAGGAATACGAAGCTTAAGTTTAAGAGAAAAAATCAAAGAAACTACAACTGTAAAAAGAATAAAAATTCTTGAACAAAAAAATATTTTAGAAAAAGACAAAGCTGCAGAATTAATAGAAGCTTTTGAGATAGTAAATACCTTAAGATTAAAAAATCAACTAGATCTTCTACAACAAAATAAACCTATATCAAATGAAATAGATATAGAAGAGTTAGGGAAAATAGAAAGAGATTTACTAAAAGAGTCTTTTAAAATTGTAAATGAATTTAAAAATTTCATAACATATAGATTTAATTTAAATAAGATTTTCTAATATGTTTAAAAATTTAATTAGAAAATGGCAAAGAAAAAAGCTTTTAGATAAAAAGTATGATTTTCTCTTTGACGAGGCTCCTTATGGAGAATTTATAAGTTTGGATTGCGAAACAACAGGTCTAAATCCTAAAAAAGATGAAATTTTATCTATTGGTGCAGTTTTAATTAAAGAAAATAAAGTTTTAATGAGAAAGACATTTAATATTTTCTTAAAACCATCAAAAAATATAAATCCAGAATCAATAAAAGTCCATTTATTAAGAGAGATTGACTTACAAAATGCTATTGAGCCAGATGATGCTATCTACAAACTTTTAGAATTTATTGGTTCTCGTCCAATTGTTGGATACTATATAGAGTTTGATATGTCAATAATTTCTAAATATACAAAACAATTAATCGGAATAAAACTTCCAAATGAAGCGATTGAAGTATCAGGAATGTATTATGATATTAGAAAATCAACTGCAAACTATGGTTTTATAGACTTAAAATTTGACACTATTATGAAGTTTCTTGATATTCCAGTTTTAGGAAAACATGATGCTTTAAATGATGCAATTATGACTTCTATGATATTTTTAAAACTAAAAGAAATTCAAAAACAAAACAATTCTCAAAAAAATAAGCTATAGAAATACCATTTTCTGGTATTTCTACACTTTCTAAATATTTTTTTCCAATATTTTTTTAAATGCTATGCTTTTGCAACTAAGATATTTTACTATTTCAATGAATCTTATTTTAGGAGAAAAAATGAACAAAGAATTGGTAGAAAGGATTAAATCTAATCCTAAATACAAAGAGCTTATTTCAAAAAGAAGTTCTTTTGCTATTAAATTAGCAATCTTTATTTTGGTAGTTTATTACGGTTTCGTTTTAGTTATCGCATTTAATAAAGAGTTCTTCGCTACAAAAGTTGGTGAAGTTATGACTGTTGCATGGCCTATTGCCGCAACTATTATCGTTATTGCATTTGTTTCAACTCTTATTTATGTTTTAAGAGCAAATGGTGAATTTGAAGACTTAGAAATGTCTATTAAAAATGATGTAAAGGATATTCTATAATGTTAAAAATACTATCTTTATTAGGTTTATCATCATTAGCATTATTTGCATCTGATGGGGGAACAGTAAATATTCCTGCTGTTATAATGTTCTTTGTATTTATCGTAGGAACTATGGGTATTACAAAATGGGCTGCTAGTAAAACAAAATCTGCTTCAGATTTCTATACAGCAGGTGGTGGAATTTCAGGATTCCAAAATGGTCTAGCAATTGCTGGAGATTATATGTCTGCTGCTTCATTCCTTGGTATTTCAGGAATGATTTTTTTACATGGATTTGATGGTATGATTTATGCTATTGGATTCTTAGTTGGTTGGCCAATTATTCTATTCTTAATGGCTGAAAAATTAAGAAACTTAGGTAAATTTAACTTTACAGATATTGCTGCATATAGACTTGATGAGCAAAAAATAAGAATTCTTGCTGCATTTGGTTCTTTAACAGTTGTAACTTTCTATTTAATTGCTCAAATGGTTGGAGCTGGAAAATTAATTGAATTATTATTCCATATTCCATATGCTTGGTCAGTTATAATTGTTGGTGCATTAATGATTATTTATGTAACATTTGGTGGTATGCTTGCTACTACTTGGGTACAAATTATCAAAGCTGTATTACTTCTATCTGGAGTAACATTTATTGCTATAATGGTTCTTTCACACTATGGTTTCTCATTTGGTAGTTTGGCAGCTGAAGCTGTTAGTATGCACCCTAAAGGTGAAGCTATATTAAAACCAGGTCCATTCGTTGCTGATCCAGTTTCTGCTGTATCATTAGGACTTGCTTTAATGTTAGGAACTGCTGGATTACCACATATTCTTATGAGATTCTTTACAGTTGGAAATGCAAGAGAAGCTAGAAAATCTGTTGTTTGGGCAACTGCATTTATTGGTTATTTCTATTTAATCATCGGTGTTGTTGGTTTAGGTGCTGTTGTTTTCTTACTAAGCCCTGAAGGTGCAATTTACTTTAAAGATGGAATTATTGACTTTAAAGGTATTATTGGTGGAAATAATATGGCTGCTGTACACTTATCTGCTGCTGTTGGTGGAGATATTTTCTTAGGATTTATTGCGGCTGTTTCTTTTGCTACTATTTTAGCCGTTGTTGCTGGTCTTACACTAGCCGCTTCTAACTCTATTGCACATGATTTATATGCAATCGTTATTAGAAAAGGTCAAGCTACAGATGCTGAAGAGATGAAAGTTTCTAAAAGAACAGTTTTAGTTATTGGTATAGTTGCTATTCTTTTAGGATTTGCATTTGAGAATCAAAATATTGCATTCATGGTTGGTCTTGCATTTGCTATTGCAGCATCAGCTAACTTCCCAATATTAATTTTATCAATCTATTGGTCAAAATTAACAACAAGAGGTGCATTTATTGGTGGGTTCTTAGGACTTATCACTGCTATACTTTTAGTTGTATTAAGTAAAACAGTATGGGTTGATATATTTGGATTTGAAAGTGCTATATTCCCATATACACAACCTGCATTATTCTCTATACTTGCAGCATTTATTGGAATTTGGTTCTTCTCTATAACTGATAAATCAGCTAGAGCAGAAGAAGACAAATCTGGATTTGAAGCTCAAAGAATTAGAGCTGAAACTGGTATTGGTGCTGATGGAGCTGTATCACACTAAAATTTTACTAAAGAGAGATATCTCTCTTTAGTTTTCTTAAAAAACACTTAATTTTTATAACTAAATATAATAATTAAAATATTATTTTTTGTTACAATTTTACATAATAATTTAAATTTATACATAATTTTTACATTATAAAATAGAAAAAAACAATTATATTTGTATAATCAGCTAATTTATCTTTATTTATAGATAAAAATAAAAAGGTTGGAGAATAAGTATGAATGATAAATTGGTTGATAAAATTGAAGCCAATCCAAAATACCAAGAATTGTTAAAGAAAAGAAACTCTTTAGCACTAAAGTTAGGTATCTTTGTTTTAGTAATGTTCTATTCTTACATTACTATAATAGCTTTTAATAAAGAGCTATTTTCTTTAAAAGTTGCTGAAGGTTATGTTACAACAATAGCATTTCCAATAGCTTTAGCAATACTTATAATAAGTTTTTTGACAACTTTAATCTATGTTAAAAAAGCAAATGGTGAATTTGATGATTTGACAAATGAAATCAAAAAAGATGTAAGGGATTTATTATAATGCTAAAAATATTAACACTAATATCAATTTTTGCTGTAAGTATATTTGCAGCAGGTGATGCAACATTTGAAGGAAAAAGAGATCTAAATATAGCTGCAATTGCTATGTTTTTAGTATTTATTGCTGGAACATTAGGGATAACTTATTGGGCAGCAAAAAAGACAAAATCTGCAAGTGATTTTTATACAGCAGGTGGAGGAATAAGTGGATTTCAAAATGGTTTAGCAATAGCTGGAGATTATATGAGTGCAGCTGCATTTTTGGGAGTTTCTGGACTTATTTATATGAATGGTTATGATGGAGTTATTTATGCTGTATCATTTTTAGTTGGTTGGCCTGTAATTTTATTTTTTATGGCAGAAAAACTAAGAAATTTGGGTAAATTTACTTTTGCAGATATTGCTGCATATAGACTTGGACAAAAAGAGATAAGAACTTTAGCTGCATTTGGTTCTTTAAGTGTTGTTATTTTGTATCTAATTGCTCAAATGGTTGGTGCTGGAAAACTTATACAAATTTTATTTGGAATGGATTATGAATATGCTGTATTTATGGTTGGAGCATTAATGATTATCTATGTAACATTTGGTGGAATGCTAGCAACAACTTGGGTACAAATTATAAAAGCTGTACTACTTTTATCTGGGGTATCATTTATGGCTATTATGGTTTTATGGCACTTTAACTTTAATTTTGAAGAATTAGCTGTTCAAGCTGTTGAAAATCATACTAAAGGCGAAGATATTTTAAAACCAGGAGGATTTTTATCTGATCCTATTTCAGCTATTTCTTTAGGTATGGCTTTAATGCTTGGAACTGCTGGTCTTCCACATGTTTTAATGAGATTTTTTACAGTTGGAAATGCAAAAGAAGCTAGAAAATCTGTTGTTTATGCAACTGGATTTGTAGCATATTTTTGGATTATTATATCTATTGTTGGACTTGGAGCAATAGCATTTTTAAATAGTGACGCTGGAGCACAATACTTCACAAATGGTGTAGCATATTTACAAGGTGGAACTTTATTTGGTGGAAGTAATATGGCATCTGTTCACTTATCTCATATGCTAGGAGGAAATGCTTTCTTAGGATTTATCTCAGCTGTTGCTTTTGCTACAATTTTAGCTGTTGTTTCAGGACTTACATTAGCAGGAGCTAGTGCTATTTCACATGATATTTACGCAAATGTTATAAATCCAAATGCAAGTGATGAAAAAGTTGTTAAAATTTCAAAAATAACTGTTATAATTGTTGGAATAGTTGGAGTTACGCTAGGTATTGCATTTGAGTCACAAAATATTGCATATATGGTTGGACTTGCTTTTGGTATTGCAGCATCGGCAAATTTTCCTATACTATTTTTATCAATTTATTGGAGTAAACTAACAACAAGAGGTGCATTTATAGGTGGATTTATGGGACTAATTACTGCTGTTACACTTGTAATTTTAGGACCAAATGTTTGGGTTCAAATATTAGGTAATGAAAAGGCAATATTCCCTTATGCTCACCCTGCATTATTCTCTGTTACAGTTGCATTTTTAGGAATTTGGTTGTTTTCTATTATAGATAACTCTGAAAAAGCTAAAGAAGAAAGAGCTAGATTTAGAGCACAAAATGTAAGAGCAAACACGGGAATTGGATCTGCAGGAGCAGTTTCTCACTAAAACTTATCAAGAAGAGATAATTCTTCTTGATTTTGCACTACGACTTAAAAGGGGAGATTATGAGTATGCAAGAACAAAAAAAATTTATTTCTACAATACATCCATTTGACAATTTAACAAGCTATGAACTAGATGATTTAGTCGAAGAGTTGGATATTATGTATTTTAAAGCAAATTCTACGATACAAGCTCAAGATAGTAATCCAGAATTTTTGTATTTTGTTTTAAAAGGCTTAATTCAAGAAAAAAATGATGATGAAGTTTTAAGTATATACTCTAAAGGTGAAATTTTCGATTCAGTTTCACTTATAAAAAATTTTAGTAAAAATAGTTTTGTAGCTATTGAAGAATCAATTTGCTATGCTCTGAAAAAAGATATCTTTATAAATATCTTGCGTTCAAATCAGCAATTAGAAAACTATTTCTTTCAATCAATATCAGATAAACTAAATAATAATATTTTACATGAGAAAAATAAAGATATGGCAAATATTATGATTGCAAAAGTTAAAGATGCAAAAGTTCATAAAGCGGTAATTGTAGATACTAAAACTTCTATTTTTGAAGCTGCAAAAGTGATAAAACAAGAGAAAATCCCTACACTTTTATTAAAAGACTCTAATGGAGAAATGTATATCGTAACAGACTCTGACTTTAGGCAAAAAGTCATTTTAAATCGTATAAACTTTGATGAAGATGTTGTAAAAATTGCATCAAAAGGTTTAATTTATATATATGAAGATGATTTTTTATTTAATGCCCAACTTCAAATGGCTAAACATGGCTTAAAAAGAGTGGTTGTAAAAAATGATGATGAAAAAATTATTGGTATTTTAGACCAAATTTCTTTATCATCATTTTTTGCAACAAATACTTTTGCTGTTTCAAATCAAATAATAAATGCCGAAACACTAGAAGAGTTAAAAGAAGCTTCTCACTCATTTATAAAAATCATAAAATCACTAAATGCAAAAGGTGTAAGAATAGATTTTATATCAAAACTTATAAATCAACTAAATAAAAAATTACTTGATAAACTATACAAACTTCTAGCACCAAAAGAGTTATTGGGAAAATCTTGCCTAATCGTGATGGGAAGTGAAGGAAGAGCAGAACAAATACTCAGAACTGACCAAGACAATGCTTTGATAGTAGATGATAATTGCGATATTTCTGAAGATGACTTAAAAAAATTTACACATCATTTTACAGAAACGCTTGTAGAATTTGGATTTCCTAGATGTGATGGAAATATAATGGTTTCAAATAATTATTGGTGTAGAAGAATGAGTGATTTTAAAGAATTAATTTATAAATGGATAAATGAACCAAGCGGTGATAATTTTATGAATATTGCAATATTTTATGACGCACTCTGTGTTTCAGGAAATATAGCTATGATAAAAGAGTTAAAAGAGTATATGTTTAAAATCTCTTCAAATTCTCAAAGTTTTTATTCAAATTTTGCAAAAATTATAAATAGTTTTGATGTTCCTTTAGGATTTTTTGATGGATTTGTATTTAATAGCAAAGATGAAAAACATAAAAATGAAATAGATATAAAAAGAGGTGGTATTTTTATACTTGTACAAGGAATTAGATCTTTAAGTTTAGAAAATAAAATACTAAATACAAATACAATCAAAAGAATAAATGCTCTAAAAGATATAAAAGTTTTAGATGAAGAAAGTGCAAAAGAGTTAATTATGGCATTTAATTTTTTAACAAATTTAAAATTAAAGTCAAATCTTGAAAAGTTAGATAGAAAAGAAAAAATAGATAACTATATCAATCCAAACAATCTTTCAATTATGGAAAAAGACTTGTTAAAAGACTCTTTTAAAATTGTAAATAGATTAAAGAAAAAATTAGAATCTCATTTTAAGTTGAACTATGTTTAGAACAATAAAAAACAGTTTTAATAAAAAAAACTTAAAAGATAACAACTATTCATTTTTATTTGATAAGCCAAATACAAATGAATTTGTATGTTTTGATTGTGAGACAACAGGACTTAACCCAAATATTGATGATATAGTATCTATTGGTGCAGTTATTATAAAAAACAATACCATACTAGCTAGCAAAAAATTTGTAAGATATGTAAAACCAAAAAGTTGTGCTTTAAGTGTTGAATCTATAAAGGTACATCATATAAGAGAGTGTGATTTAGAACATGCTTGTGATATTGAAGATGTTATTTTAGATTTTTTAAAATTTATTGAAAATAGAGTTTTAGTTGGATATTTTCTAAATTTTGATATTTCTATGATAAACAAATATTTAAAACCTCAACTAGGTATAAATTTGCCAAACAAAACGTATGAAGTATCTGAAATGTATCATGATTATAAAATTGAATTAATTCCTCAAGGCTTCATTGATTTGAAGTTTAGTACAATTTTAAAGGAACTTGAAATTCCATCGTTTAATACACATGATGCATTAAATGATGCTTTGATGACAGCAATGATATTTTTAAAATTGAAAAATAGCATTAAATAAAAAAGGATTATTAGGAATGTTAGTATTTGTATTAAATGCTGGTTCATCTTCTTTAAAGTATCAATTAATTGATGCAAAAACAAGTGAACTAAAAGCAAGTGGTATAGTAGAAAGAATAGGAATTGATGGTATATTAAAACAAGTTATTGATGAAAATAGAAAATTAACAATGGAAGCTTCTATTCCAACACATAAAGAAGCTATTGAACTTATATTAGAAACTTTAATTCATAGTGATACAAAAATAATAAATTCTATTGATGAAATAGAAGCTATTGGACATAGAGTAGCTCATGGTGGAGAGTATTTCAAACAATCTACTCTTGTATCACAGAAAGTTATAAAAAAAATAGAAGAAGCTATCCCTCTTGCTCCTTTGCATAATCCTGCTAATATTTTAGGAATAAAAATTTGTATGCAGTTGTTACCTAATGTTCCAAATGTTGCTGTGTTTGATACAGCATTTCATCAAACAATGCCAGAAGTTCACTTTTTATTTCCAGTACCACATGAAGATTATTCAGAACATCATTTAAGAAAATATGGATTCCATGGAACAAGTCACTATTTTGTTTCTAAACAAGCTATAAAGCTTTTGGACAATAAACAAGATTCAAAAATTATAGTTTGTCATTTGGGGAATGGTTCATCAATTTGTGCTATAAAAGATGGGAAATCTATCAACACAACAATGGGATTAACTCCTCTTGGTGGACTTATGATGGGAACAAGAAGTGGAGATATTGATCCAGGAATAATTCCATATTTAATGGATAAAAAAAATATGAACACTCACCAAATCATTGATTATTTAAATAAAAAATCAGGCATATTAGGAGTTTCTGGGATTAGTTCTGATTTAAGAGAAATTATAAGTGCCGCAAGTGAAGGTGACGAAAGAGCACAAGTTACAATAGATATGATGTGTAATCGTGTAAAAAAATATGTGTGTTCTTATGCTGGTTTACTTGGTGGAGTTGATGCCTTGTGTTTTACTGCTGGAATTGGAGAAAATTCTGATATTGTAAGAGAAAAAGTTTGTCATAATTTAGAATTTATGGGTATAGAACTAGATAATCAAAAAAATCAAATTAGAAATCATCAAATTAGAGAAATCAGTAAAGATGGCTCAAAAACAAAGATTTTCGTTATCCCTACAAATGAAGAATTAGTTATTGCTCAAGATACATATAATATTGTAAAATAACACTATGTCATTTAAATATCTTAATTTACAAACAGAAGATGGAATATTAAGATTATCAATATTTACTACTATCTTACTTGCAATAGTGGGCATAGTCTTTGGTCTAATTGCTAGTTCATCAGCAATAATATTTGATAGTATTTTTGGAATGATTGATGCAGTAATGACTACTTTAGCACTAATTGTTGCTAGATTGATTACAAAATCTACATCTAAAGATTTTATTAACAATAAATTAGAAAAACATTTTACTATGGGATTTTGGCACCTTGAACCTATTGTTTTAGGTTTAAATGGAATGCTTCTTATTGGTGCAGCAACTTATGCTTTTATAAATTCTATAGATAGCCTTTTACTTGGTGGGAGAGAAATACTATTTGAATATGCAATAATTATTACTTTAATATCTATTGTAGTCGAATTAAATTTAGGGCTTTTTATAAAAAAAGCAAATAAAGAGATTAAATCTGAATTTTTAAATTTAGACTCAATAAGTTGGTTAATCTCCGCATCTATGTCTTTTGGTTATCTTGTTGCTTTTATCTTTGGATATATGATAGAAGATACTAAAATTTCATGGATTACACCTTTTATAGACCCATTAATACTTATAGTGGTATCAATTTTTGTAATTCCAATGCCTTTAAAAACTGTAAAACAAGCGCTTTCAGATATTTTGCTTGTAACTCCTAGTGAATTAAAAATTCATGTTGATAAAGTTGCAAAAAATATCGTAAAAAAATATGGTTTTGATTCTTTTAGAGCTTATGTTGCAAGAGTTGGCAGAGGAAGACAAATAGAATTATATTTTATAGTTCCAAAAAGTTGGGCTCCAAAAAAACTAGAAGAGTGGGATTTATTAAGAGATGAAATAGAAAAGAATTTGGGTAAAGATGACCCACATCTTTGGCTTACAATTGTATTTACAACTGATTTTGAATGGGCAGAATGAATATAAAATTTCATTTAAGTTTTAATAAGATACCATTTGAAAAGACTAATATTATTTATTAAGTCTATTCTAAGTTTAAATTAATACAAAAGGATTTTATATGTTAGTATTTGTGCTAAATGCAGGTAGTTCATCTTTAAAATATCAATTAATCAATGCTAAAACACATGAGTTAAAAGCTAGCGGTTTAGTGGAGAGAATTGGAATTGATGGTATTTTAAAACATGAAATTGGAGAGAATAAAAAGATAACTTTTGAACTTCCTATTCCAACTCACAAAGAAGCAATCGAGTTAGTTTTAAGAATATTAACAAATGATGAAACAAAAGTTATAAACTCTATTGAAGAAATTCAAGCTATTGGGCATAGAGTGGTTCATGGTGGAGAGTATTTTAAAGGTTCAGCTATTGTTGATGAAGATGTTATTCAAAAAATTGAAGAACTTATACCTTTAGCGCCACTTCATAATCCAGCAAATATTATGGGTGTTAAAATTTGTAAAGAATTGATGCCAAAAGTTCCAAATGTTGTAACATTTGATACAGCATTTCACCAAACAATGCCAATAGAAAACTTTTTATATGCTGTTCCTTATGCAGATTATACAGAACACCATTTAAGAAAATATGGTTTCCATGGAACAAGCCACTATTATGTTTCAAATGAAGCAATAAAAATTTTAAATAAAAAAGATAGCAAAGTTATAGTTTGCCATCTTGGAAATGGTTCATCTGTTTGTGCTGTTGAAAATGGGAAATCTATAAGCACTTCTATGGGATTGACTCCATTAGAAGGTTTAATAATGGGTACAAGAAGTGGAGATATAGATGCTGGTGTTATTCCATATTTAATGGAGAAAAAAGGATTAAGCCATACTCAAATTCTTGATTATTTAAATAAAAAATCTGGTATTTTAGGAGTTTCTGGAGTTAGTTCAGATTTAAGAGAAGTTATAAAAGCTTCAAATGATGGAGATAAAAGATCTCAAGTAGCAATTACAATGCTATGTGAAAGAATTAAAAAATATTTATGCTCTTATGCTGGGTTAATGCATGGAGTTGATGCTATTTGTTTTACAGCTGGAATTGGAGAGAACTCTGACTTAATCAGAGAAAAAGTTTGTGAAGGTTTAGAATTTATGGGAATTGAACTTGATAAAACTAAAAACTCTACAAGAGCTAAAGGAAATAGAGAAATAAATACAAAAAATTCAAAAACAAAAATCTATGTAATTCCAACAAATGAAGAGCTAGTAATAGCAACAGATACTTACAATCTTATTAAAAAGTAAAATTTAAATAAAATAAAAAGGGCTTGGGTTGTAAAAACTACTCAATAAGCTCTTTTTGATTTAAATTTTATATTTTCTAAATTTTTACCTAAAAAAAATCCCTAAAAATTCGCTTTTTATTGCTACTTTAATGCTATATTTTTTCATTATAATTTTTTCTAAATTTCAAACAGAAAGGATTAATTACGAAATGGGTTTAATTGATAAAATCAAAGAGAAAGCTAAAAAGCAACTTAGAACTATCGTTCTTCCAGAATCAGAAGACGAAAGAGTTTTAAAAGCAACACAAATAGTTTTACAAGATAAAACTGCAAAAGTAGTTCTAATTGGAAATTCTGAAACTATAAAAGCTGATGCTTCAAAATGTGGTGCAAATATAGAAGGAGCAACAATAGTTGATCCAAAAAAATTTGACAATATTGAAAAATATATCGATGAGTTAGTTGAACTTAGAAAAAGTAAAAATCTTTCAAGAGAAGATGCAAAAGAGCTTATTTTAAATGAACCAAGATTTTTTGGTTGTATGATGGTAAGACTAGGAGATGCTGATGGATTAGTAGCTGGGTCAAACTCACCAACTTCTGATGTTTTAAGAGCTGCTATTCAAGTTATTAAAACAGCTCCAGGGATTAACACTGTATCTTCAACATTTGTTATGGAAACAAAAGATGGAAAATTTGGAGATAATGGGTTAATACTATTTGCAGATTGTGCTGTTATTCCAGATCCAACTGCTGAACAATTAGCTGATATCGCAAGTGCTACTGCTGCAACAGCTTCTAGTGTTGTTGGTTTAGAGCCAAAAGTTGCTATGTTATCATTTTCTACAAAAGGTAGTGCATCGCATCCACTTGTTGATAAAGTTACAACAGCTTGTAAAATATTAGAAGATAGAAAAGTAAATTTTGCATTTGATGGAGAGTTACAAGCTGATGCAGCTATTGTTGAATCTGTTGGTGTAAAAAAAGCACCAAATTCTAAAGTAGCAGGATATGCAAATATCTTAGTATTCCCTGATTTACAATCTGGAAATATAGGATATAAACTTGTACAAAGATTTGCTGGAGCTGAAGCTCATGGACCTATTATTCAAGGTTTAAATAAACCTGTAAATGACCTTTCAAGAGGTTGTTCAGTTGAAGATATTTCAAACTTAGTAGCTATTACAGCAACACAAATCAAATAATTAAACTATAAATTAAGGAGAGAAAAATGTTAGTTTTTGTATTAAATGCAGGGAGTTCATCGTTAAAATATCAATTGATGAACCCAGTTATAAAAAAAGTTTTTGCAGCTGGAATTTGTGAAAGAATCGGGATTGATGGTGTTTTAAAACATGAATATGGTGATGGTAAAAAACTTGTAATCAATGTTCCAATGCCTACTCATAAAGAAGCTATTAGTGCTGTATTATCAACATTAACTACGGGGGAAGGAAAAGTTATTGATTCAATCAACGATATTGAAGCAATAGGACACAGAACAGTTCATGGTGGAGAAGAGTTTGCAAGTTCAGTTTTAATTACTCCAGAAGTAATTGATACTATGAAAAGATTATCACCTCTAGCACCATTACACAATCCAGCAAATATTTTAGGTATTGAGATTTGTCAAGAATTAATGCCTGGAAAACCAAATGTTGGAGTATTTGATACAGCATTCCATCAAACAATGCCTGATTATGCTTATATGTATGCACTTCCGTATGAAATGTATACAAAACACGGAATTAGAAAATATGGTTTCCATGGAACTAGCCACTATTTTGTTTCAAACGAAGCTAGAGGAATGTTAGAGAAAAAACAAAATAGTAGAATCATAGTTTGTCATTTAGGAAATGGTTCTTCTGTTAGTGCTGTTTTAAATGGAAAATGTATCGATACATCTATGGGGCTTACACCTATTCAAGGTTTAATGATGGGAACAAGATCAGGAGATGTTGGAGCTGGTGCTATTCAATATATGATGGCTCAAGAAAATATGACAATAGATCAAACTTTAGATGTTATGAATAAAAAATCTGGAATCTTAGGAATATCTGGTAAATCTTCTGATCTAAGAGAAGTTTTAGAAGGTATGCAAAATGGAGATGATAGATGTAGATTAGCTGTTGATATGGTTGCTTATATTATCAAAAAATATGTAGGTTCTTATGTTGCTGCTCTTGATGGTATTGATGCACTTTGCTTTACTGGTGGAATCGGAGAAAATGCTTCATTAATCAGAGAAAAAGTTTGTGCAGGATTGGACTCTATGGGACTTGTAATAGATCCAGTTAAAAACAATAGAAGATCAAGTTCAGCTAGAGATATCTCTACAAATGCTTCAACTGCTAGAATATTTGTTATTCCAACTCAAGAAGAGTATGTTATAGCAAATGATACATACAATATCGTATCTACAAATAGATAGATGCAATTTAAAAGGCGAGAATTCGCCTTTTAATCTTGTTTAAAATTTTTTTTCATACAAAACTTTATACTCATACAATCTATTCTTTAAATCTTTTATAGCTTTTGTTGGTAAATACTCTAATAAATTTAATATTTCTCTTATCTCTTTTGATTGTTTTAAGTTATTGTAACTTGCATACTCTATATCGAACTCAAAAAACTCTTGTTCTTTTACTCCTAAAACTTCAGCAAAATATGGCAAAATCTCTACTTTTAACTCTCTACTTCCATTTAAGTATCTGTAAATTGTTTGTGCAGATGGTATCTCTCCTGTATTTTTCATCCTTGGTTCTAAAGATAAAACTCTATCAACAAACTCTTTTTTTGTCATATTTGACTCTTCTACAAGATAATTTATCTTTTCATAAATTTCCATATTTTTCCAATACAAAATAGATTTCAATAACCAAATCGTAAGTTTTTATAAAGTCTAAAATAGATATTATTAACCAATTTGGATTTTATATATTTATTAAATAATTTACTAGATACTAGAAATAAACTATTTATAGTACAAAATATAAATTATCATATAAATATCAATTAACCAAAATGGATATAAATAAAAAGAGGTGAAGTATGAAAAAGTTAGTAAAAATTGGTTTGATTGGGCTTTTAAGCTTAACTTTGTTTAGTGGTTGTGGAAATAGTGAAAACTCTTCTACAAGTGAAAGTACTTCAAGTAGTAATAAAGAGAAAATTGTACTTGATTTAAGTAAAAAAGCTGATGAGCAAAAATTTTGGGTAGCACAGGCGAATGATACTATAAGTAGATATAGTATAGAAAGGGCTTATCCAGAAGAGTATAAAGAAATAGAAAAAATAACAGATGTAATAGATAAAGGTGATGCTGAAAAAAAACTTGTAGATAAACTACAAAACTTAAGAGATAATTTTGTTGGTATAAAAATAGTTCATAAAAAAGATCTATTTGAGAATCAAGATAAGAGATATGAAGCTGGTAAACTTACAGTATACAATCCTTCTAATAGTGGTCCAAGTATTAGGGATCTACAAATAGATGTATCATCAAAAGATATTTTAAGAAAGGTTTTAGAAGGTGATACAATTTTTTTACAAGTTAGTGCTATTGTAACTGGAAAGTTTGAGTATGAATCTTTTAGTAGTAGTCGCCTACTCAGAAAGACACAAGTTACTTATAAAGATATAAAACTTGAAGCTTTTGATAAAGATGGAAATAAAATAGATGCCAAATTTGAATATACTTTAGGTACTACAGATAAAGCTAGTAATAAATGGGTAGAAACAAAAATTATACAAGAGTAGAAAGAATAAAGTCTTTTTAATCTTATAAATTAATCTATTCTTAAATTTAGAATAGATTTTTTTAAAATAAAATTATTTAATAAAGGGAAAATTATGGAAAATAAAAATAATGAACAAAAAACATCTCAAGAAATTGCTTCTGATGTTACAAAAAAGGTTTTAAATCAGTCATTGGTTAGAAATATTGTAGTAAAAACAACAGAATTTCTTATCCCTATAGTATTTTGGATTGGAATAGTTACAATATTTGTTATATCAGTTATAACAGCAAAGGAAGCAAAATATTTTTATGTTTCAGATAGGTTAGAAACTTTTGTTGTAACTTTTACTGTAACTTTTGTACCAAGTATATTAGCATTTATAGTTTCATTTTACTTATTATTTTTGTTAAAAGATATTAGAGATTCTTTACAAAACCAAGACAAAAAATAGGAGAAAGTAAAATGGGAATAATAAAATCTGGATTTAAAGCTGGACATGTAGCAACCAAAGCCTCTTCTGGTGTTATTGATGGTTTAGGGAAACTAACAATAGCTGGTGTGGAAGCTGTTCAAAGAAACAATCTAAAAAAAACACTAACTTTTCAAGAAATATCTTCTAACTTAGATGAAAGTATTCGTTTTTTAGAAAATTATAAAAACTACGATGAAAATATAAAAAAAGATGTAGAATACTTGAGAAAAGAAGTAGATTCAGTTTTTGGATTTACAAATAGTTTAGAAAGCAAAAAAAAATTAGAAAAAGATGCTGAATATCTTCTTGGGGCAAGCATAAACCTAGGCGATAAAATATATTATCCAAAAGATGTATATAGTACAGTGTCTGGTGCAGATAAACTTGAAGTTATCTCAAAGTTAATTAAAGAAACGGGATTATATACGGTTATAGAAGAATTTATTAAAGTTTTAAATTTTTATAACTCTGATAATGAAAGAGTAAAAATTTATAAAGGAGAATGTACTCAAGAAGAATATGATGAAAAGATAAAAGAATCTTTTTTAAATGTACTAAAAATAAACTATAAAGTTACTATATTAGAACTATCAAAACTTGAAGAGTTAAAAAAACTTGAACAACAAAGATTACAAGAAATTGAACTAGAAAAAGCAAAGTTAGGAAGACCAAAAATCATTTTTACAGTTGTTGCTATAACTATAGCAACTGTATTTCTTGTTTTCTTACTTGAATCAACGAGATAAATAAAACATATAAACAAAGGAAAAAAATGCAAAAAATCAAATTAATTCTTTTAGCTTTTATATTACTATTTTTTACAAGTTGTGCTACAAAAAACACAACTATAAAACAGGCAACAGGAACTATCTCACACACAGAAACAAGATTTGTTAGTTCTTTTGGAAAAATTCTGAAAATTTATGTACTAAAAGATAGCCAAGCTTGGGGCATAGCATTTCCTGAAAATAAGTCAAATCAAGAAATAAATCTTGAAGTTGGAGATTTTGTTGAAATAGATAATGATAAATCAACTCTCATAGCTACAAAACCAGATGGTGAAAAGTATTTATATATTTCAGATAAAAATTATAATTTATTAAAAATAGAGAGATTAAAATAGGTGAAGTAGATTTAAACAACAATGGTGGTATAAAAAGTAGTGTAGATTAACACTACTTTTTACTAATTTAAATAGCCTTTAAACTACTAGAAAAACTCATAAGAACTTTTGATATAGCTTGACTCATAAGTTTATCAATAAACTTTTCAAACTTATCTTCTTTTTTCCAAACAGGTTTTTCAACTTTTGCTAATTCTATTAAAACACTTTGTGCATAGCTAATAGTTGCAACCTCATCAATAAGCCCTACTTCTTTTGCTTGAAATGATGTAAAAACTCTAGCATCCGCAAACTGTGTATGATTTTTTATATCAAGATTTCTAGCATTTGCAACATCAGTTATAAACATATTATATGTAGCATTTATCACACTTTTTAGTTGCTCTTCTTCATAGTCAAACCACTTTCTTGTAGGTGTTCCACTCTCTTTATATTTTCCAGCTTTGATAGTTTGTGTTGAAATACCTATTTTTTCCATAAGTTCACTCACTTCAAACCCTTGCATAATAACTCCAATAGAACCAACCATACTCCCAGGATTTGCTATGATTTTATCTGACCAAATAGAAGCATAGTAACTTCCACTAGCTATCACTCCACTTGCATATACAACTACTGGTTTTAACTCTTTTAATTCTTTTATCGCATAAGCTATTTCAACAGAAGGAGCAACAGCACCTCCAGGGCTATCAACTACTAATAAAACACCCTTTATATTTGTATCATTTTTTGCTTTTTCTATATTTTCCATAACTTTTGAAACATCCAATATTTCACCACTTAGCTCTATTTTTTGTAAGTTAGCAAAACTTCTATTTGTAGATGATGTTTCATCGGTATTATTGAAAAATAGAACATAAATAATAGTTAAAAAAACTATTGTTTTAAAATATTTTGTAATAAAATCCAAAACTGCTATTATTGGAGAAAACAACTTTTTAAAAAATTCAAACATATTCGCCTCCTATTATCACACTATTTACATATTTTGTATGTAAAATTATGTGCATATAAATATCTTCTATATTTTCTATATCATCAGGTAAATAAATACCTATAATATCAGCATCAAAACCACTTTCCAATTGTCCTTTATTTAATCCTAAAGCTTTTGCACCATTTACAGTTGCACTTTTTAACAAAGTTTTAGAAAATTTCACAATATCTTTTTCATAGTGTATATTTAAACAAGCTCGTAATTCATCAAACATACTCAAAGAGTTATTTGAACTAAGACCATCTGTACCTATACTAAAAGGTATTTCATCTAAATTTTCAAGATTTAATCTACTATTATTTAAAAATCTATTTGAAGTAACACAATGATTTATCGTTGCATTTAGTGATTTTATCTTTTCTAACTCTTCAAAATCTGCTTCAACACAATGAGTAAAAGATAGATTTTCAACACCTTTAAATAGATTTAAAAACTCTAGTGGTTTTCCAGTAGCTTTTTCTTGATTTAAAAAGTTCTTGAAAAACTCCAAAAAACTTCCTTCATCTTTATTTAGCCACTCTTTTTCCTCTTTTGATTCCATGAAATGAGAAGTTACAGCTAAATTTTGTTCTTTTGCAATATTTAAAACTTCTCGTACTAAAAATGGATGAACAGAATAAGGAGAGTGTATTGCAATTCCTGCTTTAAAATTCTTACTATTATATTTTTGTGCATCTTTTAGTCTGGCTTTAAAATCAGCAAATAGAGTATCTATCATATCTGCTTTTGAGCCAATAACTTCACAAAAAAACACCTTATTTATTGGAGATTTCAAACAAGCTTCCAAATCAAATGAATATGAAGAAATAGCTCCAATAGTTGTAGTTCCAGTTTTTAAGAGTTTTTTTAATTCTTGAGATATTAAAGATGTCTTAGCCTTTTCTATGAGCTTTTCTCTATGTTTTATAACAGAGTTTAACCATGAATAAAAATTTGCATATTGTAAAGTAGTTTTATTTGCACTAAACTCCAAATGAATATGTGAGTTTATCAATCCTGGCATCAAAACAGAGTTTTCATCCAATTTTGTATGTTCACAATCTGGATATTTTTCTAAGATATAATTTAAACTTGCTACTTCAATAATTTTTTCATCAAAAACAATAGCACCATCTTTGATGATGCTAAAATCTTTGTCGAAAGTTAAAATATAAGAAGCACTTACTATTTTCATAAATTATTTATTTTCTTCTTCTGATTGTGCTTGAATTTGAGCATTTCTAGCTTCTTGCAAAGCTTTTAATTCATTTAACATTTGAATTATTGAGATTAATCCTAAGTGATATCCAAATCCACCAAATCCAGTGATAAGTCCTGTACTTGAACCTGCTGTTATAGATTTTTGTCTGAACTCTTCTCTTTTATAAATATTTGAAATATGTACTTCCACAACTGGCATATTAACAGCTGCTAAAGCATCTCTTATTGCAATTGAAGTGTGAGAATATGCTGCTGGATTGATCATAATTGCATCAACTGTTCCTAAACATTCTTGAATTCTATCTACTATTTCACCTTCAAAGTTTGATTGAAAAAACTCAATTTCAACTCCATTTTGCTTTGCTGCACTTTCTAATTGGTTATGAATTTGCTCTAATGTAATATTTCCATAAATATGTTGTTCTCTAACTCCAAGCATATTTAGATTTGGTCCTTGAATTACTGCTATTTTCATTATTATTTTCCTTTTATAAAATTTAGGTAAGATTATAATTAAATTTTTGTTAAACCAACCCAAAAAAAGGCAATTTTTGATGAAAAACTTTATTTTAAAAAATGAAAATGCAATATATTATGAAGCTAATTTTTCTTGTGATAATGTAATATTCTTGAGTTTAGGAAGTGAAAACTTTTTTATAACAGATGCTAGATATACTCTTGAAGCAAAACAAAATGTTAAAAATTGTGAAGTTATAGAAAGTTCAGATTTAGTAGAAACAGCAAAAAATATTCTAAATAAAAATCAAATAAAAGAGTTAATATTTGATCCAAATGATTTTAGTTATGCAACTTACTCAAATTTTGTAAAAGATATGCAAACTATTTTTACACAAGAACTAAATTTTTCAAAAACAAAAAGATTGATAAAAAATGATGATGAGATAAAATTATTAAAAAAAGCTAGTATGTTAGGCAAGGATGGTTTTAAAAACTTTGCAAAATATATTAAAAAACAAGGTCTTAAAAAAAGTGAAGATTTTTTATACTTTAAAGCTTTTGAAAATATGAGTCAAACTGGAAAACTAAATATCTCTTTTGAACCAATCGTTGCAATAAATGAAAATGCAGCAAAACCACATGCTTTACCAACTACAAAAAAATTACGACAAAATGATTTATTGTTAGTTGATGCGGGAGTGAAATATAAAAGATATTGTTCAGACAGAACTTGTACAAGTGCAGTTGATTTTGAAAATTTTAGCTTTGAAAGAGAACAAAAATTTAAAAATAAAAAACACCAAAAAATCTATGATATTGTTTATAAAGCACAAACAACTGCTATAAAAAAAGCAAGAAGTGGAATGAAAGCTTCTCAAATTGACAAGATTGCTAGGGATATTATAACAAAAGCTGGATATGGAGAATTTTTTGTTCATAGTACAGGTCATGGAGTTGGACTTGATATTCATGAATTTCCAAATATAAATACAAAAAATGATTTAATAATAGAAGATAATATGGTTTTTACAGTAGAACCAGGTATCTATCTTCCAAATGAATTTGGTGTAAGAATAGAAGATACTATTGTAATGAAAAATGGAAAAGCTATTATCTTATAAATTAAAATAATGCTAAAGTAAACTTGACTTATTTAATAAGTTTTAATTTTTTATAAAAAAAGAGAGAATTTTGAAAAAAAATTTAAATAATGATTTAACACTTTTTTATTACCCAAATTTTCCAAAAATATTTAATACTACTTCAAATAAAAAGTATTGTGTAACTATTGGTATTGGGGGAAATATTGGAAATACAAGAAAAATATTTGATAATTTAATCTTATGTTTAAAAAAAGATTTACGATTTACTTTACTTATGACTTCACCCCTACTAAAAAATCCTCCTTTTGGATTTTTAGAACAAAGCTACTTTTTAAATGGTATAATCTCACTCAAAACTAATCTTTGTCCTAATGACTTCTTAAAAGCCATGCAAAGATATGAAAAAAAATTCGGAAGAAAGCGATCCTTTCAAGATGCGCCTAGAACCTTGGATATAGATATAATATTTTTTGACAATAAAAAAATAAATACAAAAAATTTAGTTATCCCTCACAAAAATTGGGCAATTAGAGAATCAGTGATTATTCCTTTAAAATATATGAAAAACAACTAAATTGTTGTAAACAGAGTTCTAAAAGAGAACTTTTTAAAGGTAAAAAAATGAACAAAAATAAAAAAATAGTTGTAGGAATGTCAGGTGGAGTTGATTCATCTGTTACTGCGTTATTATTAAAACAACAAGGTTATGATGTTGTTGGACTATTCATGCGTAACTGGGAATATGGAATCAAAGGTAGCCAATGTCCTAATCGTATAGAATTTGAAGATGCAAAAAAAGTTGGTGAATTAATAGGAATAGAAGTAAGAGGAAAAGACTTTGTTAAAGAGTACAGAGATAGAGTTTTTGATGTATTTTTAAAAGGTTTAGAACAAGGTCTAACTCCAAATCCAGATATTTTATGTAACAAAGAAATAAAATTCAATGTATTTTTAAATGAAGCAAAAAGTATGGGTGCAGATATAATTGCAACTGGTCATTATGCGAAAATTGCAAAATACAAAGATCATTTTGTACTTGATACTCCAAAAGATAATTCAAAAGATCAAAGTTATTTTTTACACGCATTATCAAGTGAACAATTATCACACGCTATGTTTCCACTTGGAGATTTAACAAAAAAAGAAGTTAGAGAAATAGCTAGAAAGCATAATCTTCCTGTTAGTGATAAAAAAGATAGTACAGGAATTTGTTTTATTGGTAATCAAAAATTTGATGAATTTATTACACAACACCTTAAAGCCATTCCAGGCGATATTTTAGATGAAAATGGAAAAGTTATAGGAAAACACAAAGGTCTTGTTTGTTATACATTAGGTCAAAGAAAAGGTATTGGTCTTGGTGGTATTAAAGGCAATGAAAGTGAAAACAATACACACAAACCTTGGTTTGTAGCTTCTAAAGATGTAGTAAATAATACATTAACAATTGTTCAAGATACAAATCATCCTTTACTTATGAGTAAAACTGTAGAAGCTAGTCATATGCATTGGGTACTTGAAGAGGCACCAAAAGTTGGTGATAAATTAATGGCACAAGTTAGATATAGACAACAAAAACAAGCTTGTACAGTAGTTGAAGCAAATGAGGGAAAAGTAGTAGTTGAGTTTGATAATCCTCAAAGAGCTGTAACACTAGGACAAAGTCTTGTTTTATATTTAGGTGATTACTGTCTTGGTGGTGGCTTTATCAGTTTCTACAAATAAAAAGGCAAAGAATGAGTAAAAAAAAAGTAATGGTTGGAATGAGTGGAGGAATTGACTCTTCTGTTACTGCTTATATGCTACAACAACAAGGCTATGAAGTTGAAGGAATTTATCTAAAACTTCATAATAGAACCGATGGTTATCACGAATCAAATTTAGGTTATATTGACGATGTTACTAAATTTTTAAGTATTAAATATCATATTTTAGATTTGACAGATAAATTTTCCAAAGAGATTTATGACTATTTTGTAAACTCATATTTAGAAGGTACTACTCCAAATCCATGTGTCAAATGTAATAAACAGATAAAATTTGGTGCTATGCTTGATTTTGCAAAAAAACATGGTGCTTCATATTTAGCAACTGGACACTATGCAAAAACTGATGGAAAGTTTTTTTATATGGCAGATGATAAAACAAAAGATCAAAGCTATTTTTTATCTCAAGTTCCAAAAAATGCACTTCCTTATATGATTTTTCCATTAAATAGTTACAAAAAAGAAGATATTGTAAAATTTGGTGCAAATCTTGATGTTGCATATAAAAAAATCACAGAAAAAAATGAATCTCAAGAGATTTGTTTTGTTGAAACAGTTTATACTGATGTAGTAAAAAAACATTCAAATATTGATGTTGAAGGTGATGTTTTAGATGAAAATGGAAATATAGTTGGAAAACATAAAGGTTATGCTCATTATACAATTGGGAAAAGAAGAGGTTTTACAGTTAAAGGTGCACAAGAACCTCACTTTGTTACAAAACTAAATCCAAAAGACAATACTATTATTGTTGGTAAAAAACCATCTTTAGAGGTAAATGAAGTTATTGGTAATAGTTTAAATATGTATATTGATGATAAAGAATTTTATTGTGGAGTAAAATTAAGATATCGTTCAAATACAATACCATGTAAAGTAAAAATAGAAAAGGATAAAGTTTATATATCTTTAGAAGAACCAGCTTTTGGAGTTGCTAGTGGACAACTTGCAGTTTTTTATGATAAAGATAGAGTAATAGGAAGTGCATTTATAAAAAGTTCTAACTAAAGAAAGAGAGAAACCTCTTTCTTAAAACTAAAAGCTATATTCAACAGCTGCTAAATATTTGTTATAATCTGTATCACCAGCATTTTCATCTGCATTTACTTTGACCCACATTGCACCTATACTTAAACTATCAGTAATTCCATATCCAATACTTAAATTTAGCTCTTTTTCTTTAAAATTATCTTCGCTATATTTTGTATCTCCATATAAAACACCTAAATCAATCCCAGCTATAGAATAATTTGCTCCAATATACCAAGTTTTAGCATCTACATCATAAACATAGTTTCCATCTTCAAATGGTGACAAAGTATCTCCAAAAGAAGCTATCATATTTGCACCACCATCTTTATGTGTTTTTGCATACCCAGCAAATGCTTCAAAATCTTCTATTTTAACAATACCTTCAATATGCGCTATACTTCCATCTTCATAAGAAGCTGAAACTTTATCATCTCTATTACTTTTCGCATATTGTGCAGTAATTCCAAAATAATCTGTATCAAAAACTGTTTTTAAACCATAAAATCTTCCAAAATCTGGCATTTCATAATAGTATGGATTAAATGTAACAAAATCTAAACTATTATTTTGAATATCCACAAAATAAACACCTTTATCAGTTAATTCTGGTTTATGAAAATCTTCACTTAAATCTATTCCTGATTCAGATTTTTTATTTGAATATCCCAAAGCTAAAACCATATTTGGTATTGCTAAAATTTCTGCAACTGCTCCTTGTTGATAATCAGTAAGCCACTCATACTCGCCTTCATATCTTCCAGCTTTAATAGATAAAATATTGTCTAACTCATATTGTAAATATGCTTGTGTAAATAAAGCACTATTTTCAAAAGGAGCACCATCTTTGTAGTCTTTTCCGTGTTGTTGCCCTAATTTTAAATTCCCCTTAGCTTCAACATTTGCATTAAAACCATAAAAAGAGTCAGTAGTAAAGCCTAATCTTAAATTTCCATTTCCATAAGCTAAGTCTTGTGCTTTTTTATTTTCTACTTTTTGTCCATATAGAGATATTGCACCTTCAATTTCACTATTTTTAAACGCTTCATCAATAGTTGAAGAATCAGCGAAAACAGATGTTGATAACACCAAACTTGCCACAGCTAAACTAATTTTTTTCATTTTGTCTCCTTTTGACTTGATGATACCTATTATCAATATTTTAGGCATAAAATTATATTATTTTTTTTATTAATGTTTCATTAATCTACTATTAATAAATTAGAACATCTTTATTAAGCCCTTTTTTGATAGAATTTTATAATTAAAATATAGAAATTCAAGGAATTTTATGTCAACATTTAAACTATTTAGTGGGAGTGCAAACCCAAAATTTGCAAAAAAAGTTGGTGAATATTTGGGTATGAAAGTATCTGATGCAACTTTAAATAAATTTAGTGATGGTGAAATATCTGTTCAAATAACTCAAAGTGTAAGAGGACAAGATGTTTATATAATTCAGCCAACTTGTGCTCCGACAAATGATAATTTAATGGAATTATTAATCATGATAGATGCACTTAAAAGGTCTAGTGCAAAAAGCATAAATGCCGTTGTTCCATATTATGGATATGCAAGACAAGACAGAAAAGCAGCTCCAAGAGTTCCAATTAGTGCAAGATTAGTTGCAGATTTACTTGAAGCTGCAGGAATTGATAGAATTGTAACTATAGATTTACATGCAGCCCAAATTCAAGGATTTTTCAATCTTCCTGCAGATAATTTATTTGGTTCAATTTTATTTATTAACTATATAAAAAGTAAAAATCTTAAAAATCCTATTATTGCAAGTCCAGATATTGGTGGAGTAGCACGTGCTAGACAATATGCTGATAAATTAGGTTATGATTTAGTAATTGTTGATAAAAAAAGAGAAAAAGCAAATGTTGCAGAGGTTATGAACATCATTGGCGATGTAAAAGGTAAAGATGTAATATTAGTAGATGATATGGTTGATACAGCTGGAACTTTGGTAAAAGCAGCTGAAGTTTTAAAACAAAGAGGAGCTACAAGTGTTATGGCTTGTTGTACTCATGGAGTTTTAAGTGGCCCAGCATATGAAAGAGTTGCAAATGGTGTTTTAGATGAACTTGTAATTTCTGATACTATTCCAACAAAAGAGAACGCAGAAAAAATTACAGTTCTAACAGCTTCATCTATGATAGGAGAAGCTATTAGAAGAATACATAATAACGAATCTGTTAACTCTATTTTTAATAATTAATTTAGGTTTAAAAAAAGATTTAATATAATTTGTACGATTATATTTTAAAAAAGGATACAAAATGAAAAAAATTTTATTATCATCTTTAGCTTGTGCTTCTTTAGTACTAGCTGCAAATAGTGATTACAAATATGAAATAACTCCATTAATCTCTGGAGGACTTACAGAAGGTAATGCAAATCATGAGAAAAACTACATTAATGGTGGTTTAGCTTTTGGTTTTAACCAAACTGATTCTTTTATTGACCAAGTTGAAATTGGTTTTTTAAGAACATTAGAAGATTTAAATGGTAAAAATGGTTTCCAAGGTAGAGATACTGGAATCACTAGAGTATTTACTAACTTAGTAAAAGATTATTCTTTAACTGATGATTTATCTTTATATGGATTAATCGGAGTTGGTGTTGAATTCTTTGATAGCGAATTTGGAAGACATGAAAATGGTGTATTTGGAAACTATGGTATTGGTGCTAAATATCAAATTGCTGAAAGATTAGCAGTTAAATTTGATGTTAGACATTTAATTGAAACAAATAGAGGAGATAATACATTATTATATACTTTAGGTCTTGCTGTTCCATTTGGAGAAAAAGCTGCTAAAGTTGCTCCAGTAGTTGCTACAACTCCTGTTCCAACTCCTGTTGCTGCTCCATTAGACAGTGATGGTGATGGTGTAATTGATGAATTAGATCAATGTCCAAATACTCCAAAAGGTGCAAAAGTTGATACTGTTGGTTGTATTACATTAATTAACTTAAATGTTAATTTTGATACAGACAAATCTGACATCAAAAATGTTTACAATACAAGAATTCACGAATTTGCAGAAGTTATGAAAAAAGACAAAAGATTAAAAGCTGATATCGAAGGACATACAGATTCTGTTGGAAAAGATGCTTATAATCAAAAATTATCAGAAAGAAGAGCTGCTTCTGTTGTTAAAGCATTAGTTGAAGCTGGTGTTGAAAAAGATAGAATTAAAGCTGTTGGTTATGGTGAAACAAGACCAGTTGCTTCTAATGATACTGTAGAAGGAAGAGCTGAAAATAGAAGAGTTGATGCTGTAATGGTAAAATAATTCTAAATAGTTTTTCTATTTAAAAAGGGGTTGGAAACTTATTTCCAACCCCTTTTTTTATTGTTTAAAGTTTAACTTTATTTTATAACTTCATACCCAGCATCACTTATAGCACTTACTAAAGTTTGTTCATCTAACTCTTTTGACATATTTATAGTTACATCTTTTGTTGATAATTCAACTTTTACACTATCAACTCCATCAATCGCATTTAAAGCTTTTTCAACTCTTCCACTACAATGCCCACAACTCATACCATCTACTTTTAAAACTTTTGTCATATTAACTCCTTTTTGATTTGTATTGCTTATTATATTAAATTCTTCATCTATTATTGGCTTAAATAACTTCAATCGTAAAGCATTTAAAACGACTGAAACACTACTCAAACTCATAGCAGCACCAGCAAACATTGGATTTAGTTTCCATCCTAGAATTGTATAAAACAGTCCTGCTGCTAATGGAATACCAATAATATTATATATAAATGCCCAAAATAGATTCTGTTTTATATTTTTAATAGTTGCTTTGCTTAATTGGATAGCTTTTACAGCATCAAGTAAATCATTTTTAACTAAAACAATATTTGCTGATTCTATTGCTACATCAGTTCCAGCTCCTATTGCTATTCCTACATCAGAACGAACAAGTGCTGGTGCATCATTTATTCCATCACCAATCATAGCAACTTTTTTACCATCTTCTTGAAGCTTTTTTACGGCTTTTTCTTTATCTTGAGGTAAAACTTCTGATATAACAGTTGAAATACTCAAATCTTTTGCTATTGAAAGTGCTGTATTTTTATTATCACCAGTTAGCATTATCACATCAAGTCCCATTTTTTTAAACTCTAAAATAGCTTGTTTGCTTGTAGATTTTATAGTATCTGCTATTGCAATAAGTCCTAAAATTTCTTTTTGATTAGCAATAAAAATAGGCGTTTTACCACTATTTGACAACTCTTCACTTTTAGTAAAAAACTCATCTAAATATATATTTTTACTATCAATAAACTTTTTATTTCCTATAAATATTGTTCTATCTTCAATTTTTGCTTCAATTCCCAAACCATTTATAGCTTTAAAATTATCAATATTTAAAGATTCTAATTTCTTTTCATGTGCCTTTTCAACTATTGCAAGAGCCAAAGGATGTTCAGAATTTTTTTCTAAAGAAAAAGCAATTTGAAGTAAATCATTTTCACTTATATTTTCATTTGTAAGAATATCTGTAACTTTCGGTTTTCCTTGTGTTATAGTTCCTGTTTTATCTAACACAACAGTATCTATTTTATGTAGAGTTTCTAAAGCTTCCGCATTTTTTATCAAAATACCATTTTGAGCACCTTTTCCTGTTGCGACCATAATTGCTGTTGGAGTAGCAAGTCCCAATGCACAAGGGCAAGAAATAACCAAAATAGCTATTCCAATTGATAAAGAAAATTCAAATGAATACCCTAAAGATAGCCAAGTAATAGTAGCAATTATAGAAATAGCTATAACTGTTGGTACAAAAATGCTACTTACTTTATCAGCTAGTTTTGAAATAGGAGCTTTTGAAGAACTTGCTTCTTCAACAAGTTTTATAATCTGTGATAAAACAGTATCTTCACCTACTTTTGTAACTTCAAATTTTATAGCACCATATTTATTTATACTAGCACCTATTACTTTATCTCCAATTTTCTTTGAAACTGGTAAACTTTCCCCTGTTATCATAGATTCATCAATAGATGTATTTCCATCTATAATAACTCCATCTGTTGGGATAATTTGTCCTGGTTTAACGATAATAATATCTTGTAATCTCAAATCTTCAACTGCAATTTCGACCTCTTTATCATCTTTTAAAACTAAAGCTGTTTTAGGAGATAAATCAATAAGTTTATTTATAGCTTCGCTAGTTTTTCCTTTTGCTCTTGCTTCTAAAAATTTTCCAAATGTTATTAAAGTCAATACAATAGCTGCACTTTCAAAATACAAATCCATAGAGTATTGAATTACCATATTTATATCATTATGCCCCAATCCAAACCCAATTTTATAAATAGAAAAAACTCCATAAACCATCGCTGCACCAGTTCCAATGGCTATTAAAGAGTCCATATTTGGTGAACCTTTAAATAAGGTTTTGAAACCAACTTTATAAAACTTCCTATTTATTATAACTATTGGTAAAGATAACAAAAACTGCGTAAATGCAAAAGTTATAGCATTTTCAACTCCATGAAAAAATGATGGTAAATACCAATTTAACATATGTCCCATTGAAACATAAAAAAGTGGAATTGCAAAAATCAAAGAGATGATTAACCTTTGTTTTAACTCATATATTTCAATTTGTGCAATATTATCTTTTGCTATATCATTTTTTTTACTATTATCTTTAGAAACTAAACTTGCACTATATCCAGCATCTTCAACTGTTTTTATGATTTTTTCATAATCTAAAACATTTTCATCATAACTTACAAGCATACTATTACTTAGCAAATTTACATTTATATCTTTTATTCCTTCTAGTTTTTTAACACTTTTATCCACTGCATTTGAACAAGCAGAACAAGTCATACCTTTTATATCATATTTTTCTGTTTTCATAAAATTCCTTGATAAATACTATCAATAATATTAGCTAAGCTATTTTTAAATACTGATGAAGCGATAAAACTTTAACAAAAACTTACTACTTTTTGGATATAATCTTGCCACTTTACAAAAAATCTTTTAAATTTATAGGAAGAAAATTGCAAAAAAATATCAGAAACTTTAGTATTATTGCACATATTGATCACGGGAAATCAACACTAGCAGATAGAATTATCCAAGAGTGTGGTGGAATTAGTGATAGAGAGATGACTTCACAAGTTATGGACAATATGGATATTGAAAAAGAGCGTGGAATTACTATAAAAGCTCAAAGTGTTAGATTAAATTATGAAAAAGATGGACAAAAATATGTTCTAAATCTCATAGATACTCCTGGTCACGTTGATTTCTCTTATGAAGTTAGCCGTTCTTTAGCTTCATCTGAGGGTGCTTTACTAATAGTTGATTCAACTCAAGGAGTTGAAGCACAAACTATTGCAAATGTTTATATAGCTATGGATAATGATTTAGAATTACTTCCTGTTGTGAACAAAATAGATTTACCAAGTGCAGACCCTATGAGAGTTTTAGGAGAAGTTGAAGAAGCTATTGGGCTTGATTGTACTTTTCACAATCTAATAAGTGCGAAAACTGGACTTGGGGTAAAAGATTTAATAGATTCAATAGTTGATAGAGTTCCTTCCCCAACTGGAGATGAAAATGCTCCTACAAAAGCACTTATTTACGATAGTTGGTTTGATAACTATTTGGGAGCTTTGGCACTTGTGAGAGTTTATGATGGAAGTATAAAAAAAGGGCAAGTTCTTCGTATGATGAATACAAAAGTTGAACACCAAGTAATAAGCTTGATGTATCCACATCCTCTAAAAAGACAAGATACAACAGAGATAAAAACGGGAGAAATTGGAATAGTTGTTTTAGGACTTAAAACATTAGATGGAATTGCAGTTGGTGATACAATGACTGATGCAAAAAATCCAACACTTGAAGTAATTGATGGTTTTGAACCAGCTAAACCATTTGTTTTTGCTGGACTTTATCCAATAGAAACAGATAAATTTGAAGATTTAAGAGAAGCACTAAACAAATTAAAACTAAACGATTCATCAATATCTTTTGAACCTGAAAGTTCTATTGCGTTAGGAAGTGGTTTTAGAACTGGATTTTTGGGTATGCTTCATATGGAAGTTATCAAAGAAAGATTAGAAAGAGAATTTGATTTAGATTTAATAGCAACTGCTCCGACGGTTGTTTATGAAGTTTTAAAAAAAGATGGAGAAAAAGTTGTAATTCAAAATCCTAGTGAACTTCCAGAACCAAACTATATTGAAACTATTTTTGAACCTTATGTTAAAGCAACTATTTTAGTACCTGATGAATTTTTAGGAAATGTTATAAAACTTTTAAATGATAAAAGAGGAATACAGCTAAAAATGGATTATATAGGGAAAAGAGTTCTTTTAGAGTACGATATTCCTATGAATGAAATAGTTATGGATTTTTATGATAAATTAAAATCAACTACAAAAGGTTATGCCTCTTTTGATTATGAGCCAATAGGTTTTAGACCTGGTAATTTGAAAAAACTCGATGTTAGAGTTGCAGGAGATATTGTTGATGCTTTATCAATAATAGTTCCTGAAGATAAATCAGTTTCAAGAGGAAGAGAGTTTGTAAAAGCACTAAAAGAGCTTATTCCAAGACAACTTTTTGAAGTTGCCGTTCAAGCTAGTATTGGAAGTACAATTATTGCTAGAGAAACTGTAAAATCTATGGGAAAAAATGTAACTGCAAAATGTTATGGTGGAGATATTACAAGAAAAAGAAAACTACTTGAAAAACAAAAAGCTGGTAAAAAAAGGATGAAAGCTATTGGAAAAGTAAATGTTCCACAAGAAGCTTTTATGGCTGTATTGAAAATATAAAGGAAAAATAAGTATGAAAAAACTCTTTTTATCTTCATCTTTTAGTGATGTTATAGATATTTTTGTAGATTTTCAAAAAGATTTAAAAGGGAAAAGTGTAACTTTTATACCAACAGCCTCTATTGTTGAAGAAGTTAATTTTTATGTAGATTTAGCAAAAAAAGATTTTCAAAGATTAGGATTGATTGTAGATGAGTTAGAGATTTCAACTGCTACAAGTGAAGAAATAGAGAGTAAATTAATAAAAAATGATTTTATCTATGTATCTGGTGGAAATACTTTCTTTTTACTACAAGAATTAAAAAGAACTGGTGCAGATAAAATAATTGTTGAAGAGGTAAAAAAAGGAAAACTTTATATAGGCGAGTCAGCTGGTGCTATAATTACATCTAAAAATATAGAGTATGCGAAAGAGATGGATAGTATAGAAGAAAATATTAATCTAAAAAATTTTGATGCTTTGAATTTAGTAGATTTTTATTTAGTTCCTCACTATAAAAATTTTCCTTTTGAAGAAAGTGTAAAAAAGATTATCGAAATTTATTCTTCAAAACTCTTTTTAAAACCAATTAGTAATAATGAAGTAATATTAATTAATAATAATGAATTCAATATAAAATCTAATTTATAGAGAAAATTCTCTATAAATTAAAATTCTAAACTCTCTCCATCTTTAGGGATAAGAACAAAATCTTCAATGCCATTCTCTTTTACAAAGCTCTTTAACTCTCCTCTTGTAAGTGAAGCATGATTTACAGCTTCCATATGTGAAGCTATGATAATTGATTTTGGTGCAATTTTATGAGTTTTTAAAACATCTTCTTTACCCATAATAATTGAATCTCCATTTTCCAACTTGGCATCTCCAGCATTTAAAATAATAATATCTGGACTATATCTTTCAACTACATCTTCTACATATTTATTATAAACAGTATCTCCTGCTAAATATATAGTTTTTTCATTCTTAGCTTGAAAAATAACTCCACTTACTTCTCCTAAAACATCTTTTGCATATGACATAACCTCATCTGAACCATGTTGTCCAGCTGTAATAGATAGTTTTACATTACCTAAAAAAGTATCTTCTTTCATAATTTTGATATTTGTAAAACCAAATTTTTCTAAGTAATTTTTATCTTTTTCATCTTGTACAAATATAAGAATATTTTTTGGTAACTCCTTAATAGCCACTTCATCTAAATGGTCTTCATGAGTATGAGTTATGATTACAGCATCTACATCTTTTAAAATCTCATCGGTACTAAAAGGTAACTCAACTCTTGGCCAGTTTAAATGGCTATTTAAAGTTCCTTCAAAACCTTTGTAAGCATCTTTTACTGCAAACATTGGATCTACTAAAAAAACTTTTCCACCATAATTTATCTTAACTGTAGCATTTCTTATTTGTGTAACTTCAGAAGCAAGTAAGTGTGAACCTAACAAAAAAGATGAAAGCAAAACACTTTTCGCAAATTTATTTAAACTATTTTTTAACATATTTCTATCCTTTTTTTAAATTTTGTAATTATTTCATATTATGCTACAATTTAAAATAGGTATTTTTGACATATAAAAGGTTATTTAGGACAAATGATGAATATAGCTATTTTAATTTTAAAAGATGTATTAAAATCGGCGGCTTATGGTATAGAAGAGCTATTTTACCTAAACAATATTTCTTGTAAATCAAAAGAAGAAGTTGAGATAAAAACTACTTTTGTAAGTTTGGAAGATACAAAATATTTTGAAACAACTTCTATATCAAACACAATTTATGATGTGGTTATTATCCCACCAACACTTCAAAATGGAGTTTTTAATATAAATTCACAAATTATTGAATGGTTAAAATATCAATACAACAATAAAGCCATTTTATCTTCAGCTTGTCTAAGTAGTTTTATATTAGCAAAAACTGGTTTATTAGATAATAAATCAGCAACAACTCATTGGGCTTATGAAGACCTTTTTAAAAAAGAGTATCCAGATGTAATTCTTGATATAGATAAAATCTTAGTAGATGAGAAAAATATCATAACTGTTGGTGGAATAAATGCTTATTTAGATTTGTGTTTATATATTATTGAGAAATTTCATAGCTGTAAAACAGCATCTCAACTAGCAAATTTAATGCTAATTGATAGAGTAAGAGAATCACAAAAATCGTATAAGGCATTCTCTACAATTTTACTTTTTGATGATGAAGATATAAAAAATAGTATTTCATATATGAAAGATAATTTGCATAAACAGTTAAATATTTTTGACTTAGCAAAGAATATAAATCTTACAGAAAAAACATTCTCAAGAAGATTTAAAAAGGCTCTTAATATTTCACCTTTACAATATCTTAAAAATTTAAGAGTTGAAAAAGCAAAAGAACTTTTAATCTCTTCAAATAAAAGCTTTAGCGATATTACTTTGGAAGTTGGATATTTTGATGAAAATAGTTTTAGAAAACTTTTCAAAAAAGAAACATCTTTAAATCCAAAAGATTTTAGAAAAAGATTTCAACAAACTGTGAGTTTTTCTAAATGATTTGCACATCTTGCAACAAATTATCTTTGCAAATTATTTGTAAAACTTGTCAAAGCACACTTCTTGAACCAAGTTTTTATAAAAAAGAGCTAGATAAAGATTTTTTTGTTTACTCTTTTTATGACTACAAAGATTTAGAAGATTTAATCCAAAGTAAATATTATTTTTATGGAGATAGAGTTTTTAATACTTTAGCAAAACTTAGTTTCAAAAAATTTGCTTCAAATTTTGAGTTCACTCAGCCTATTTTAGCCATTCCAATAGATGACCATACAAGACATGATTTTTCACAAACTGCAATTTTAGCAAAACATCTAAAATCACCTTTTATAAAGCCTGTTTTTAATAGTTTAAAAGCTTCAAATATTGTGAAATATGCGGGTAAAAACTTAGAATTTAGACAAAAAAATCTAAGAAAATTTAAATATAATGGAGCAAAAAATTGTGATGTTATTTTAGTTGATGATGTTATTACAACTGGTTCAACAATATTAGAAGCTAGAAAAGTTTTAAAAAAACATAAGGTAAATGTACTATTTGCTCTTACTTTATGCTCATTTTTAAACTAATATAAAATTAAAAAAGATATAATTTTCGCTTTATTAAGGACTTATTTATGCTAGGAATTATTGATTATAATATGGGAAATTTGGCAAGTGTTTATAACGCCTGTTCAAAGTTTACAACTGATGTAAAAATAGTAAAAGATGCCAATGATATCAAAAATCTATCAAGATTGATTCTACCAGGTGTTGGAGCATATAAAGATGCAATGGAACACCTAAATAGCAATGATTTAAAAAGTGCTATTTTAGATTTTGCAAAAAGTGGAAAACCAATGATTGGAATTTGTCTTGGGATGCAACTATTGTTTGAAAGCTCCGAAGAGTTTGGATTTACTGAAGGTTTAGGTCTTATTGATGGGAAAGTTATAAAATTTGATAAATTAAAAATGAGTGAAGATTTAAAAATACCTCATATGGGTTGGAATAAAATATTAAATAAAGAAAATAAACTTTTTAAAGGTTTAAAAGACCCTTATTTATATTTTGTACACTCTTATCATGCAGTTACAAGTAAAGAAAATATAATAGGAACTACAAATTATGGTTATGAGTTTACAAGTGCTGTAAACAAAGATAATATTTTTGGATTTCAACCACACCCTGAAAAATCTCATAATAACGGCCTTAAAATTTTAGAAAATTTTATAACATTATGACATAAAAGGCTTTGTTCTCTTGTGCTAAAGCAAAAGAGTTCCTGCTAAAAGTAGTAATTAAGAAAAAGTTCCTTTTTAAATAGGAACTATTAAAAAAGGAGAAATTATGGATATATTACCAGCGATTGATTTAAAAGATGGAAAGGCTGTAAGACTTAGCAAAGGTCTTATGGATAGTGCAAAAATTTATTCTGATGAACCTTGGATGGTTGCTAAAAGATTTGAAGAGTTAGGTTCAAAATGGGTTCATATAGTTGATTTAAATGGAGCTTTTGAAGGAAAACCAGCAAATTTAGATCAAATAAGAAAAATAAGAGAAAATTGTAACTTAAAAATAGAACTTGGTGGTGGAATAAGAGATGAAGAAACTATTCAAATGTATTTAGAACTTGGAGTTGATAGATTAATTCTTGGTTCAATTGCCGTTAAAAATCCACAATTTGTAAAGGATATGGCAAAAAAGCATCCAATAGCTGTTGGAATAGATGCTATTGATGGAATGGTTGCAGTTGAAGGTTGGGCAGAAGTTTCTACTATGAAAGCTACTACTTTGGCACTTGAGTTCGCAAATGCAGGAGTTCAAGCAATTATTTGTACAGATATAAGCAAAGATGGAATGCTTTGTGGAGTAAATGTTGAGTTTACGCAAAGTATTGCACTTGCTTCAGGTATTGAAACAATAGCAAGTGGTGGAGTAAAAGATATTGAGGATATAAAAAATTGTAAAAAAAATGGAAATATTGCTGGAGTAATTGTAGGAAAAGCATTTTATGAAGGAACAATAAACCTTGAAGAGGCTTTTAAAATTTTGTAAATTTACATAAAAAATAAATAATTTTTTGGTAAAATGATAGTCATAAACTTTGCACAAGGCTTAATATGAGTTCTAATCAAAAAATAACTCTAATAATATTCTCTTTAATAGCACTTTTAACAACTATAATTGTTGTATTAGTTGCTATTGGTTCGCGAGAAACTGGATATGAAAATGTTAAGAAAAAAGCTCACTTAACAGCAGATATTGTTAAAAAATCTCTCACTTCACATATGATAAATGGAAATATGCACCAAAGGGATGTTTTCCTAAATAGTATAAGCCAACTAGATGATGTAAAATCTTTGTGGTTGGTTAGGTCTAAAAGCATAAGAGAACAATTTGGAGAATCTCATTTAGCTAATGAAAATCCTAAAGACAATATAGATATGGAAGTCTTAAATAGTGGTAAAGAAAAAATTGTAATAGATGAATCTTTATTCAATGCAAATTTAAGAATTACTATTCCATATACAGCTTCATCACTTGATAAACCAAACTGTTTATCATGTCATAATGCACAAGAAGGGGAAGTTTTAGGTGCTATATCTTTAGTATTTGATATAAATGAAGATAGAAGCTCAAATATAGTGGTCCTTCTATATGTAATTGCTACAATAACAGTATTTTTTGTAATAATTTTAATATTCCTAAGAAAAAAAATAACTCCATATACTAGTTCTTTTGATCAGATTACAGAAGTTCTAAAAAAAGTCCATGAAGGTGATTATTCAGTTCGTGCAAAAGATGGTGTTCTCAAAGAAGATAAAGAAGCTTCAAATTGGTTAAACGAGCTTATAGATAAATTAGAAACTGTATTAACAGGAATTGAAAAGAATCTGACATCATTTGTTCATAATCGTGCTTCAAATATAAACCATGATAAATTAATAACAGCAAAAGAAATAATAGAAGATATTAGTGAAATTTATCACTACAAAAAAACTATTGAAAATGACTTAACTATTGATGATATATATAACAGATTAATTTTGGTCTTAAAAGATAAACTTTTTATTAAAAATTTCTTTATATTTGAAACAAATTTAATAAAAGATGAAAGAAGAACTATATACTCTTCAAAAGATACAAAACCTTGTTGCAGCTTGGATAAAAATATAAAAGAAGCTTGTAGAGCAGAACGATTAAATAGTATTGTAACTTCAAATAATTTTCCTAAAATTTGTAGAATTGCAAATTGTAAAGATAAAGAACAACATATTTGTATTCCATTTCCTATAAATGAACAAGTAAATTTAGTAATTCATATAGTTGTCAAAAATAGTGAAGAGATGCAGGATTTGAAATATAAAATAGGAATTATCAAAAAATATCTTGAAGAGACAAAACCTATTTTAGAAAGTAAAATTTTAATGGATGTTTTAAGACATAAAAATCTAACAGATGCTTTAACAGGGCTTTACAATAGAAAATATTTAGATGAATTTATAGATAGACAGCTTCCTATTGATGTAAAAGATGGAGTAACATTTGCTATTATGTTTTTAGATATTGACTATTTCAAAATGGTAAATGATACTTATGGTCACGATGTAGGTGATGATATTTTAAGAAAACTTGCCGTTACTATGAAAAAATTAATAAGTAAAGATGAATGCATAATAAGATATGGTGGAGAGGAATTCTTAATTTTGATGAGAAATCCAACAGAAGATAGTGCAAAAGAGTTAGCACTAAGAATAAATAAAGAGTTCTCAAAAATAGTATTTAATTATGGAAATGATACTTTCAATAAAACTGTAAGTATAGGTTACTCATTCTTCCCAGCAGATACAGAACAATTTTGGAAATGTATAAAATATGCTGATATATCTTTGTATGAAGCAAAAGATACAGGAAGAAATAAAGTTGTAAGATTTTCTAAAGATATTCTTAAAAATGGTGAAAAAATAGACTACTAAGATTTGTAGATTTTTATCTACAAATCTTTATATGTTAAAATCAAAAATAAAAATGATATTGTTAATTAATTCTTTATTAAGCTTTTTTAACTTACTATTAGACCACTAGTTTAAAAAACTATCAGTCTATACAAAGAGGTTATAAAATGCCAAAAATTATCAATTCTGATGAAAAAAGATTAGAAATATGTACTTTAGCTTATGAAAGATTCATTGAAGAAGGAGTTGCTGAATTTTCTTTAAATAAATTCATAGAATATTTAAATATGTCAAAGGGACAATTTTATTACTATTTTAAATCAAAAGAGAAACTTATATTTGAAACTTTAAAAATAAAAGAGCTTGAATTTACAAAAATAATCAAAGAAAATATTTTAAAAGAAAATGATTTTTTAGAGAAATTATTTGAATACTTTGCTTTTATTTTGAATGATAAAGAAAAAATATTTATTGATGCAAGAAAAATTATGTTTGAATCAATACACTTATATCTTCATCCAAAATATAAAGAAGAGATGAAAAGCTATGAAAGTACATTTTCTGATATGTACAAAATAATAGAAGATATTTTTGATGATGAAATAAAAAAAGGTTTTTTAAAAGAGGATTCAAAAGAATCTATAAAAATAATTCTTGCAACAGTTGATGGTATGTACTATCACTCTTTGATATTGAGTAATTACAATTTGAAAAAAACTGTTACAGACTATTTAATCCAAACTACAAATCAATTAAAAAAATAAAAGGATTTTTATGTTAAAAAATATATTGATATTTTTTCTAATATCGACTTCTTTATACGCTGTTTCACTAAAAGAACTTCTAAATAGTATAGAAGTAACAAATGAAAACTATCAAGCCCAACAAGCTTTACAACAAATGGCTAAAAAGCAGTACGAATCTGCATCTAAAGATAATTTTCCAACTTTAAATCTAATTGGTGCTTATGAAAATAATTCAAAAGTTTTAGAACATGAGCCAGAAGATATTTTATATGGAGAATTAAAAGCATCATATACTTTATATGATGGTGGAAGAATAATAAACAATAAATTAGCTAAAAAAAGTTTACACGAATCACAAAAATTAAATACTCAATACTTAAAACAAGAGATTATGTTAGATGTTATAAGAGAGTATTTTTCTTTTCAAAATAGCAAGTCTGCTATTGAAGTTTTAAATTATAAAATAAATGAGCTAGACGAACAAATCAGAAAATCTGAAATTTTAGTGAAAAATGACCTCGCAACAAAAGATAAACTTCAAGCTTTAATTGCTTCTAAAAAAGAGTCTTTATATGATATTGAAACACTAAAAATTGATTTAGAAAATGCCATTTTACAACTATCTCTTTTAACAGGACTTGATATCTTGCCAAAAGATGATGACAAATTATTGGAGCCAATCTATAAAGAAGAACAAAGATATGATATTGAAGCAAAAAAGCTTGAAGCACAAAGTTTGAAATACAATGAAAAAATGCATAATTATTTACCAACAATTTCAATAAATAACTCTTTGAAAAAACAAAAATATTTAGATTATGATGAAATATATAATGATAAATTAAATAATCAAATATCTTTACAAATCAATATTCCTATCTTTGATTTTGGAAAAATATCAAAAGATAAAGAAGCTAGCCAATTAGAGACTTTAGCCTTAAATAAAGAGATTGAATATAAAGAAAAATCTATCCAAATAGAACGAAAACTTGCTTTAAAATCACTAGAATCTTCAAAAGTTAAATTAGATAGTGCAATAGCAGCACTTGAAGCTACTAATACAACTTATGATTTTAGTAAAAAAAGATTTGATGCAAATTTGATAAGTTATACTGAATATTTAACTGAACTTACAAAAAAACAAGATGCAAATTATAGAGTAATTTTAGCCCAAAATGATATTGAACTAAAAAAAGCAAATCTTGCTTTTGCTCTTGGAATTGATTTATTAACACTTATAAAGGAATAAAATGAAAAAAATACAACTTATAACAATCCTTCTAACAAATATTTTATTTGCTGATGTTTATGCAACTTATGAAGTAAAAGCATTAAATGAAGCCTCTTTAAATGTTTCTACATCTGGAATTGTTTCTAAAATAAATACAGATATAGGAAAACAAGTAAAAAAAGGTGAAGTTTTACTTTCACTAAATGATTCAGAAGAAAAAGCAAACCTTGAAATATCAAAAAATGAATATAAATTTTTATTAACTCAATATGAAAGATATAAAAAAAGTGCAGAAGTTTTTGATAAAAATAGCTTAGATAAATTGGAATCAGAGTTAAAAAGTGCAAAAGATTTGATAAATCTAAATGAAGCAAAACTTTCAAAGATGAAAATCATTGCTCCATTTTCTGGTGTAATTTCTGAAAAGAATATAGAAGTTGGTGATATGTCAAGTAATAATGAAAAAGCTTTATTAAAACTTGTTTCAAATGAAAAAAAACTTTTATTAGCATTTGATTCAAAATTCGCTCAAGATGTAAAAGCTGGTGATCTATTTTGTATAAATTCAAATAAAGAAGAAAACAAAACTTGTGTTGAAATTTACAAAGTTTACCCTACTTTAAATAATGAAAAAAAGCTAAATGCAGAAGCTTTTGGAGTTGATTTAAAAGTTGGTAATTTTGGCGATGGTTCAATAATAAAAGGAAACTAAGATGTACAAACTTGCCATTTCAAGACCAATTACAACTTTAATGTTTGTATTTGCTCTAGTTTTCTTTGGATACACTCAAATGCAAAAAATGCCAATTGCCTTTTTACCAAATGTTGATTATCCTGTTGTTAGCATAGTTACAACTTACGATCAAGGTTCAACTGAAATTATTGAAAGTAAAATAACTGATAAAATAGAAGAAGCAATAAGTGGTATTTCAGGAATTGATATTATAAGGTCAGATACTTCAAAAAACCAATCAATCGTAATTGCACAATTTGAGTTAAGTAAACCAGTGGAAGAAGCAGCAAATGATGTAAGAGATAAAGTATCAACTGTTGTTTTACCAATTGAAGCAAATAAACCTATAATCGAAAAATTTTCAAGTAGTTCTGCTCCAATAATCACACTTTTCTTATCAACAAAACTTGATAATCTTGATTCTTTAATGCTTCATGCAAATGAAGTAGTAAAACCAATTTTACAAAGTATCGAAGGAGTTGGAGAAGTTGATATTGCAGGTTTTAGAGATAAAGTAATCAAAATCTATCCAGATACAACTCTTTTGAGTAAATATAATCTTGATTTAAATAATCTAGCTTCAAAAATAGATGAAGAAAATATCAAAAAGGATGGTGGAAGAGTAATCCAAAATGAAAAAGAATGGAATATTTCTATCGATTCAGATGCTATAAATGTAGAAGAGCTTGAAAATATAAAAATAAAAGATGGAATAAGACTCAAAGATGTTGCAATAGTTGAAGAAACAATAAAAGATGAAAGAACTTTTGCAAACTACAATACTCAAAAAGGTGTTTTACTACAAGTAAAAAAAATCTCTGGAGCAAATGAAGTAAATATTGCAAAAGTAGTAAAAGAAAAAATCCCTTATATAAAAGAGTTATCAAGTGATTTTGACATAAATTTATTATTTGATACTACAACATTTATCGAATCAACTTATAAAAGTGTTCAATTTGACTTAATTTTAGGTTGTTTTTTAGCTTCTTTAATAGTATTTGTATTTTTAAGAAATTTCACTTTTACAATCATTGCAGCTATTTCTCTTCCTGTGTCAATATTAGGTGTTTTAGCAGTTATGGGTTGGAGCGACCAAACTTTAAATATTTTGACTCTTACAGCCTTAACTTTATCAATAGGAATTATCATCGATGATGCAATAGTTGTAATAGAAAATATCTATAAAAAATTAGAATTAGGTAAAAGTCGATATGAAGCATCACTTGAAGGAGTAAAAGAGATATCTTTTTCTATTTTAGCAATTTCAGCTATGCTTTTAGCCATTTTTATTCCTATTGCAAATATGAGTGGAATTGTAGGTAAATTTTTCAAAAGTTTTGGTATAACAATCGTAGCTTCTGTAATAATCTCATATATTATTGCAATTACTGTTATTCCTATGATTAGTTCACTTTTGGTAAATCCTAAACACTCAAAATTTTATTTGATGACAGAATCAATTTTCTTATCAATGGATAGAATTTATAAAAATCTTTTAACAAAAGCTATAAATTTCAAACTTACAACTTTACTTGGCGCATTTGTAATATTTGTAATTTCGATAATTTTATCTTCAAATTTAGGAATGGTTTTTATGCCAAAAGAAGATAGAAGCCAATTTTCTATCTCTATCAAAGCAAATGCAGATATTTCAATGGATGAGATGAAGAAAACTGCAATCAATATCCAAGAAGAATTGCTTTCAATAAATGAAGTTGATTACTCTTCTTTGACTATTGGATTAAATGGAAATATCTATGAAAGTTCTATTTATGTAAGGTTGATTCCAATTGAAAAAAGAACTAAAAACCAACATCAAATAATGGAAGAGATTAGAAAAAAATCAAAAATATTCAAAAATATAGAGATAAATGTAAATGAAACTGATGATATGAATTCAGGTGCTGAGATTATGACTCCTTTTCAACTTATATTAAAAGCAAGTGATTCAAAACTTGCTGAACAATCAGCAAAAAAACTAATAGATTATTTAAAAACAATTGAAGGAACAACAAATATTCAAAACAATATTCAACCTAAAAAAACTGAAGTTTCTATAGAAATACTAAAACAAAATTCTTCAAAATTTGGAGTAAAAAGTAGTGATATTGCAAGAGTTATTGCCATGGCATATTCAGGGGAAATTGCAATAAGTAATTTTAATAAAAATGGTAAAGAGTATGATATTGTGATGAGATTATCTGATGATTTAAGAACAAATAAAGATGTGATAAATCAGTTAAATGTAAAAAATGATAAAGAAGAACTTATTGCTCTATCAAGTTTGGTAAATATAAATAGTAAAGAGTTAGTATCTGTTATAAAAAGATATGATAGACAAAAACAAGTTACAGTTGGAAGTGATATAACAAATGGCTTAGCATTAGATGCTTTAGTAAGTTTTGTAGTTGAAAATGAAGATAAATGGCTTTTAGATGGAACTACTTATACTTTTGAAGGTGATGCAAAAGATATGCAAGATACAGCAACTGCCTTTGGTGTTGCAATCATAGCTGCAATTATAATGATATATTTAATCCTTGCTTCTTTATATGAATCTCCACTTCAACCAATAATTATTATGAGTGCTATGCCACTTAGTTTTACAGGGGCATTTTTAGGACTTTATTTAGCTAATATGAATATGAGTTTATTTAGTATGATGGGATTATTTTTACTTCTAGGTTTAGTTGGTAAGAATTCAACTTTGATAGTTGATGCAGCAAATAGAAATAGACAAAACAGTATAGCTTTAGATGAAGCGATTATCCAAGCAGGAATATCAAGATTACGTCCTATTTTGATGACAACTATTTCTATGTGTTTAGGGATGCTTCCTCTTGCGATTTCTGTTGGAGAAGGTTCAAGTATAAAAGCTCCTATGGCAATTAGTGTTATTAGTGGGTTGATAATATCTACAATTTTAAGCTTATTTGTAGTTCCAGCTTTATATAGATTGTTAGCTCCACTTGATGATAAAATTAGAAAAATTTATACTCATAAAAAAGTTTAAATAAAATTTATTTGTACTCTATTTTTGATACAACTAACTTTTTATTTATAAAAGGATCAACAATAGCTTCAATCTCTTCAAATTGGTATTTCAAAGGAAAACCAATCTTTGAGTTTGTAGCTGTTGATTCTAAAATATAAAATCTTTTATGATTTACATATAAAGCTTTTTTATCTATATTTTCTTCAAGATTTATAATTACAAAAATATGTTCTGGAACTAAAACAAAATAAGCTTCATAACCTTTTGTTTTAAGTAGTGAAATAAGCAAATTTGATTTGTCATCACAATCGCCAAAATTTTGCTCAACAACTCTCCTTGGATTTTTTGCGATTCCATCATTTATTTTATATGGAATTCTTGTAACAAAATCAAGCATTGATTGAACTTCACATATTTTATCATTTTTACAATCTTTTGTAAGAAATAAAGCTAGATTTTTTGTATATTCATCAACTCTTACTTGATTTACATAAGTTGCTTTTCCAATATCTGTAAATCTTGTTTTTACTACAAAAAAAGATTGATAAATTATATAAAAAAGATACAATAAAAATATTGTTGAAATAATAAAAGATAGGTATTTTAGAAATTTATTGTTTATTAACAAAACTATAATCCTAAAAAGCTTTTTATTCCATCAAACATTATTTGTGCTGATAATGCAGCCAAAAAAAGACCAGTTATTTTTGATATTATCAATAATCCATCTTTGCCTATAAACTTTTCTATAATGCTTGAAAGATATAACATCGTTCCAATTAGCAAAATAGCACATAAAAGAGCCAAACTTCCAATAATAAGTTTTGAAATAGTATGAAATTCTGCTCCAATAACAAGCAAAACTCCAATAGTTCCAGGTCCAATAGTAATAGGCAAAGCCAAAGGAACAACTGCTAAATCAGATAGATTTTTATCTGTTGGTTTTTGACCATCTTTATTTCCATATATAAGCCCAACTGCTGTTAAAAATAACAATGCCCCAGCTCCTATTTTAAAAGCATCAAGAGTTATTCCAAAAACTTTGAAGATGTGTTGTCCAAAAAATAGTAAAACTAAAGATATAACAATAACTGAAAATGTAACCTTAACTGCCAATTTTCTCTTTTCACTTGGTGTTGCATCATTTGTGATAGTTAAAAATACTGAAAGAACAAAAAATGGTGTCATAATAAAAAACATTTTTAAAAGTGTTGATATAAAAAAGTCCATATTTTTTCCTAGAATAAACTAATTTTGGGCTTATTTTAACTTTTATAATTTGAAAGAGTGTTTAATCTATATTATCTATTTTCAATAACTCTTTTTCTTCTTGTTTTAAAACTTTTTGTATCTGTTCTTCTGTTAATCCTGCTTTTTGTAGATTTAATTTCAAAGAATTTATTCTATTTAAAAACTTCTGCTTTGCAGCATAAACACCATCTAAAATAAATTGAGCATCTAAATCGCTTTCTATACGAAAAAAACGGACATTTGAAACACACATATAAAACCAATCAAAAGTAGCTGTTAGCTCTTGCAAAGCTATTGTCCCATGAGCTTCACTTATTCCTTCTTTACCTAAATAAACACTTCCTTGAATATTTTCAAATCCATGTTTTGATAAGATTTTATTTATATCATAGTAAGCATTGTTGTAGTTATTGTTGTGATAGTTTGATTTTAAACAGTTTGTATCCATATCAAAAACAATCAAATATTTACTCAATTTATTACCTTTTTTCTTTTAATGGAGTTGATTATATAAGAATATGATTTAAGTTTGTCTTTTATTATATTTTAGTAATTACTATTTCCTAACAAACTAAAAACATTGATAAAGAATTATTAATACTGAGCAAAAAACTAATAAAATAGGAGAAATTTTAATTATTTTACCTAGTATTAACAAATCACTTAAAGATGAATATTTTATAAATTTAAGAATTTCAAATATTTCATAATATTTATAATACATAAGACTTTGTAGTTTACATTTTGTATAAGAAAAAAATAGTGCTAAGATAATAACTAACGATATATAAAAAGTATTTATCCTATTAGTATCTGATAAAAATTCTACTATATCATTTTGCTCTATTTTCCAAAATCCATTTAAAAGTATATTTATAGATATCAAAATACCCAAGAAAGTAAAAAAAGCAGTATATAAACCATTATAAAAATCTGTTTTATTTTTTCTTTTTTGAACAGTACTTTTCAATGAAGACACAACAGAAGTAGCAAATTCAAAATCTTTTTTAATTTCTTTATCTTCAAATAATAAAGTAAAGCTTTTAAAATATGCTAAATAACCATCTATCTCATATACTATATTTTCATTTCTAAATAAAGAGTTGCAATCTTTTGTGTTTTTAGTATTTTTTTCTGCTAATTTTATATAATCAAGTAATGATTCTGAAACTATTTTTGGGTCAAAAGTTTTTTCTATTATTGGTAAAGCAATATCAATTTTTTGATGATGATGTGCATCTCCATGAACTATTGTTTTTGTAAGAACATAAAGTAACTTTTTAATCTCAAATAATATATCATCTTCTATTTCTACTTTCAACTCTAATTTTTCAAACTCTACTTCACCATTTGATTTTATATTAAAATTTGCTTTTATATCTGTAAAATCTTTATAACAAATCTCTATATTTCCCTCTATGCCTTCTGCTTTTTTTGAAAATTAAGGTTTGCAGTTGCTATTTGTTCTGTTGATTTAACTTTTGATTTATTTATAAATTTTCTAAATATATAACTATCTGAAAGATATGATACATCTATATTTTTTATATTAATTGAGTCTTTTTCTATATCTATTTCAGAATTTTCATTTTGTAAAAATGCAGGTACATTTATAAAATCAAAAGAAATTTTACCCCTATTTGTTGGTATCCATCCATACCAATTTAAAATATCCTTACTCATATATGATTAGTTTAAAATACCTATATCACATACTTTTGCTTGTTTTACAAATACTTTTGTACTATCTTTTTCAATTACTGCTAAGCCTTTTGTGTAGACCTTGCCATTTGAATTCCAATTTTCATCTACTTCACAAAAATTATTTAAACATCTTTTAGCTTCTTTTTTAAAGAATTTATCTTCTTTAAAACTCCACAAAAAACTAGCTCCTAAAAGCCCTATAAATAATAAAGCTATTGCTAAAATTTCCATAATTTTTCCTTATTTTAAAAATTGACAAATATTTTATCCAGATAAACTTAAGCTTAAATATTTTACTAATTAATCTTTTCTAATAAAATTAAAAATAAACACTAAAAATATTGACAATATAAATCCAGTTACAAAGGAAACTGCTAAAACCAAATTTTTCTTTGGTTTTATAGGGTAATCATTTACTATATAATTTCCTACTAGTTTTGAATTGCTAAGATTTTGTTCAGATTTTTTAAAATTCAAAGTATCTATTTTTTCGTTTAATTGAGTTATTTTAGTTTGAAATTCAATATTTATTCTATCTTCAAGCTTTCTAATAGTTTCATTTGAAACATTTAATTTTTTATTTTGTAAATCTTTTATATTTACATTTGAAATATTTTTCTTTTTATTTTCTAAATCTCTGATTTGAATTGTTGTAATATTTTCTAATTTATATTTTAATTTTGGGATAGTTTCAGTTTGAATAAGTTCAATTTGTAGTTCTAAATCTTTTATTTGATTTTGTGCATTTGTTATTAAATTTTGATAATTTAACATTTGAACAGAGGCTATCATAGAAATTGAACTATCTGATTTATCTATATTTTTATTTAATTTATCTAGTTCTAAAATATAAGTTTTTAAGCTATTTGAGTAGTAATCAATTTTATCTTGTAACGATTTTATTTTTGAATTAGAAAAAAACTCTATTTGTTTTTTTAAGCTTGGTATTTCTTGAGATTTCAATAAATTTATCTCTTTATTTATATTTTCAATATCTTGTGTTTTCAAAATCTCAATTTGCCTATCAATATTTTTTAACTCTTGTTCTTTTAAAATTTCTATTTGTGATTTTATATTTTTTATCTCAATATTATTTATAAAATCTATCTCTCTTTTTGTATCTAAAATACTATTATTTAAAACTATTTCATATTGTTTTATTTTCTCAATAAATAAATTTTGAATAAATATTAAAATTTCTTTATTTCTTTCTAAAGCATTTTCATTTGAGTAACTTTCTGTTTTTATTTCTAAAAGATTTTTTACACCTTTTATTTGTTTTATAGAGCTTACTATCCCTTTTTCAAAGCTATTTTCACCAATCTTTGCTTCATCAACTGAATATATAACTTTTAATTTTTGCTCTAAAATATTTATATCTTCAAGTATTTCATTGTTTATATACCCAATCTCAATATAAGATTTCACTTCATATATTGGTGTTTTATTATAAATATAGAATCCTGCTAGAATAGTTGTAAATATAGTAAAAATAGATATGAAAAGCTTTTTATTCCATATTATTTTAAATAACTCTTTTAAATCTATTTCATCCTCTTGTAAATATCTATCTTGCATTTTTTATCCTAATAAATTTGTAGAGAATATAAAATATAGTATTCCAATCAATAAACTTGCTGTAAATATCATTCCGTACAAATATAATTTTTGTTTTTTTTCCATTTTATTTTCCCTATTTTCCTAAATTTGTATTTATAATACAAATAATAAGAAAAAATTGTATCATATATATTCTTTACTTTTGTACTATAGATACAAAAAAATAGGATAAGTACATTTATGGAGACTTTTGAAAGAATAAATCAGCTTCTAAAAATTAATAAGTTATCAAAAAAAGAGTTTTCTAAAAAGCTTTTAACTCTTGAACCAAAATTAAAGAACACAGGAGAAATACCATCTGAAAATACTATCTATGCATATTTAAATGGAAGAATTGGTATAAAAATAGAGTTGATTCCTTATATAGCTGAAGTATTAGAAGTACCTGAACAATTATTGTTTGATGATAGTTCTGCTAATAGAAAAATGTACTTAAAACATATTTTGGCTACCGCTTCAAGTGAAGAAAAAGAGTATTTAAAATCTCATTTATGTAGTAATACAAATATTAATAATAAAATAAATAGAAACAATATAGATAAGATAAATGAACTATTAGTTTATGCACCTGAAATATTTTTAAAAGAGTTAGAAAATACTTTGAAAAACTACAAAGATTTGACCTTGAAGTTTACAAAATAGCTATTTTTCTTCCAAACTTGTATAGTGCAACTCTAAACCTTTAGAGGTTGCTACAAAACCGTTTATATTGATAGTTCCATCGTGTACCATTTTATGATGTTCTTTACAAAGTGGAATAAGATTATATTTATGGTTTGCATTTATATGTCCTATAAATCCATCTTTATTTGCACGTGCTTGTTCTTTTATATGATGAACATCATCACAAGCTTTTCCACAAATCACACAATTTGAAGCAAAAACATTGTTGTTGTATTTTGAAGTTTTCTTTTGAGATAATCTTTCTAGTGGATTATAATCATCAGTTAATTTTTTTCTTATTTCATTTGCAACACTTAAAAATTCTTTATCCATGTGAAGTGATTTAGCATATTCCAAACCATACATAGAAGAACCACTTCCAAAAGATAGTTTTCTATCGAATATCAGTTTATCTTCATCGTCTTTATAAAAAACTGATAAGTGTAAAGAGATAATATTTTTTAATTTTTGTATCTCTTCAATTTCTGGTAACTGATGTAGATGTGTAGCAAAAACAAACAAAGCTTCAAGTTTTGCCAGTTTTAAAATAGCACTAGCAACGATACTCAATCCACTCATAGTTTCTGTACTATGAGAAATTTCATCTCCCAAAATAAGCGAGTTTTTAGAAGCACGATTGAAAATATTTTTAAGTTCTAGCATCTCAACTGCAAAAGAAGACAGACCTTTTGCGATATTATCAGCACCACTAATTCTTGTATAAACTGCATCAAAAATAGAAAATCTCATACTTTTACAAGGTACATAAAATCCTGCTTGTGCAAGTATTACACAAATTCCTATGGCTTTCATAAGTGAAGATTTTCCAGAAGAATTTATCCCATAGAGTAAAACTCCGTGCATTTTATTGTTATACATATTTACTGGATTTGAATTTTTTATGATGATATTGTCTTCATACTCTTTTGATGCAAGACTAAGTTCGCCTAAAATAATATCATTTGGGACATAAATTCCTTGTTCCTCATTTGCTTCAATTATTGGATGTCTTAAATCAATAAGTTCTAAAAAGTTTTCATCATCTTTTGTTTTTACTATTTTTGGACAAGTATAATTATACTTTTTTGCTGTTTTTATATTTGAAACTGTTAAATCAACCTCAGCAATGAATTGAACTAATTCTTGAAGTAAAACAGCAAATTTTTTCTCAAATTCTTGAATTTTTTCTCTAAAGACAAGTTTATTTAACTCTACAATTTTTCGTAAATTATGTACATATTTATCCGAAACATCTTCAGTTAATTTACAAAATATTTTTACAGAATTTGTCTGAACTTTTATATTAAAATCTTTAAATAGATGTAATTCATCATCAACAATCAAATGAGAATTTAGTAACTCTTGTTTTATTAGATTAAACCTACTTTTTGTTAAAGATATAAAGAATCCTTCTTTATCAAGTCGATTTATACTCACAAAGTTTGAATCATCAACTTTCATAGATGCTAAAATATGGTTTCTTAAAAGTTCAAGTTTTGAATATAAAATCTCATTTTGACTATTTAATTCATCAATTTGACTGTTGATTCCAAAACTAACCATATTTGTATCAACATCTTTTAGCATATATTTACCACTAACATTCAAATCAAATGTAGAATCAATAGATTGAATAAATAAAGCCAAATCAGCACTACTACAAGGTGGAGTTATGAACTTATAATTTTCCATAAAAGTTACAACTTCTTTTATACTTATCAAAGAATCATATAAATAGTTTAACTCAAAAGGATGAAGTCGGTTAAGTTTTATTCTTCTTGTTAATCTTTCAATATCATAAATATTTGCTAATTCATTTTCTATTGGAGCGTGGTAATCATACAACTCTTTTGATAAGGCATATCGTCTAAGAAGTTCTTTACTATCTTTAACTGGATGAGTAAGTCGCTCCTTTAGAAGTCTTTTCCCCATAGCTGTTGAAGTATGATTTATAAGTTTTATTAAACTTGGATTATGTGTAGTTTCTATTATATTTAACTGCTCTAAAGCATTATTTCCTAAATATATATATTTACTAATATCAAGTTTTTCTGGATATGAAAGTTTTTGAATGATGTTTGAATCATGTCCTATTACAAAATCTATCAAAACTGCAAGTGATTCAGTACTTAAAGGAACTCTTTCCATATCAAGATGTTCAATAGAAGTTAAAAGAGATTCTATACTAAAGACATTTTTAAAAAGTTCATTTTGGTAAGAGATTTTTGGTCTAAAGTTTCCTATATGAAAAGTTTTAAGGCTAAGTTCTAAATAATCAAGAACCTCTTTTTGATTTATATTTTTATCTGCAAAAGTTACAACTATTTCATTTGTTTTGTGCATATTCATATAATTAAATACTTCATCAAGTGCAAAAAACTTATCTTCACTAGTTCCATGAACTTCATTGTAATAACATTTTCCTGTTGTAACATCAATAGCACTATAACCAACAAGATATATTCCTCTTATTTGATCAATTAAAAGTGAAGTTACGTTATTTTCATCTTGTGAAATAACAAAATCAAAGTTTGTTCCTGGACTTACAACTGTATCTAAGTATCTACTTACATTTGGTGGAAGTCCTTTTTGTCTAATAATAGCAATAGTATATTTTTGCTCATTTATTATTCTAGCCAAATGTTTTTCAAGGGAAATAGCAGGAACTCCAGCCATTATAGGATTCTCTCTTGAGTTTTCTAAAATAGATTTATTTTTTCTTGTTAGTTGAATATTTAGAAGTTCTGCTATCTCTTTTGCTTTTCCTATTTTTTCTTTATCGTTGTTTACTTCATAAACTTCAAAAAATGTCCCTATTTCCATAAGAACTAAAGCATTTGAACCATACTTTTTCTCAAATAATTTTTGAAGTTTAAAATACGTAATAGTAAGCAGTTCACCCCTATTTTCTAAAAGTTCAGCAACCTCTTCTCTCACGGTGCTCGAACTCCAGTCCATTTTCTAACCATTTCTCTTTCTTCTTTTGTAATATCAGCTTCAATATGTACTAAAGTATATGCAGGAAGTGGCATAGCAGAATATACACTTCTATAAATAGCTTTTAATTTTGCTTGTTTTTCAACATAATTATAATTTTCCCATTGAGAAAAATTTAAAGCTCTAACACCTTCGTTTGTATGATTTATAACTACCCAAGAAAAAGGAGCGATATTTGAGTACCAAGGATAATTTATTTGATTTGAATGACAATCATAACAAGCTTTTACTAATATTTCTTTAATATTCTCTGGTGCTTGTAGTTCAGAAATAGAATTCTTTTCATATTCAATCTTTTCTGGTCTTATAAACTGCATAGCTACAAACACTAAAACTAATATTCCTATTGCTAATTTCATATTAAAATACCATCTTATATAATCTTTCTATATCTTCTTCAAATAAAGATAAACTAATATTTCTACCATATCTTTTAAACTCTTTTCCTTCAAAAAAAACTACTATCATTGGATTTGAGAAAATAGTAAAATATGTACTTATTTCCATACTATCTTCAATAAAAATTGTCTTCATTAAAGGAAAATTATTTTGTAAACTATGCTCTATTTTTGGTTTCAAAACTTTACAAATAGAACAATCATTTGCACTAAAATATAGTAAAACCGCTTTATTCTCTTCTAAAATATTTTTTATATCTTTTAAAATATATTTTTGCATTATCATTTAAAAGATAGGATTTAACCTATCTTTTTATACCTGATGTCCACAGTTTTTTGTAAGTCTATTTTTTTGAGAAAGGTATGAATTTAAAGCTCCAATATAAGCATTTGCAGTTGCTTGCATAGTATCTATACTCAATCCATGACCTACAAAAGCTTGGCTATTTTCAAAGCTAACTCTTGTTGTAACTTTTGCTAAAGAGTCTTTACCTTCACTTACAGATATAACCTTATAATCTTTTAATTCGCCAGAATATCCAGTGATTCTATCTATAGTCTTAAAAATAGCATCCATTGTTCCATCACCTAAACCAGCATCTTTTATAATTTTATCTTCATATTTTATAGATACAGCTGCCATTGGCATACCACTTGAACAGTCGCTTATTTGTAAACCTACTAATTCATAAATTTTATCATGATTTAAAGCTTCATCAGTTATCAACATTCTTACATCATCATCTGTTATATCTTTTTTCTTATCTGCTAAAACTTTAAATCTTTCAAATGCCGCATTTAATTCATCATCACTAACTTTATCAAAACCTAATTGAACTATTTTATCTCTAAATGCTGCTCTTCCACTATGTTTTCCTAAAATCAATGTGCTATCTTTAATAACTCCAACATCTTCAGGTCTCATAATTTCATAAGTTTCTTGATGTTTTAAAACACCATCTTGATGGATACCACTTTCATGTGCAAAAGCATTCTTACCAACAATTGCCTTATTTTGTTGTGGTTCAACTCCAGTTATTGTTGCAATTAATCTTGAAGTTGCATAAAGTTCAGGTGTATTAATATTTGTATATAAATCTCCAAATATATCTTTTCGTACCTTTATAGCCATAACAGCTTCTTCTAAAGCGGAATTTCCTGCTCGTTCACCTAAACCATTTATAGTAACTTCTATTTGTCTAGCACCATTTAAAACTGATGCTAAAGTATTAGCTGTTGCCAATCCTAAATCATTGTGATTATGAACTGAAATTATTGCTCTATCTTTTGCATATTCACTCAACTCTTTTATCATCGAAGCTAACTCTGTTGGCAATCTATATCCAACTGTATCTGGTAAATTTATTGTTTTTGCTCCTGCATTTATAACTGCATCCATAACTTCTTTTAAAAATGATATTTCACTTCTTCCAGCATCTTCACAAGAGAACTCTACATCTTCAACAAAAGTTTTAGCATATTCAACAGCTCTTACAGCTCTTTTTATAACTTCATCTGGTGTCATTTTTAATTTATATTGCATATGAATAGGACTTGTTGCAATAAATGTATGAATTCTATGTTTATTTGCTTTTTGTACCGCTAAACCTGCTTGTTTTATATCATTTTCTATTGCTCTACTTAAAGAACAGATAGTTGAATTTTTAACAATTTGTGCAATTTGACTAACTGCATCAAAATCACCTGGACTAGCTGCTGCAAAACCAGCCTCTATTACATCAACTCCTAATTTCTCTAACTGTAAAGCAACTTTTATCTTTTCATCAGTATTCATAGAGCAACCAGGGCTTTGTTCTCCATCTCTTAAAGTAGTATCAAATACAATAATTTTATTTTTATCCATAATATTTACCTTTTAATTTAACATTTGATTATATCTTTTTTTAAATAAAAAAAGAAAAACAGATTTTTGGAATATTTAATTATAAATTTATAATTAGAGTGATTGTTTTAAGAGGAGTAGAGAGTTTACACTTTTAATGAAATTGCTTTTAAAAATATCAAATATTTTCATATTACTCTCCCTTTTTATAAATAGTTCTGAAAGTATATTTTATTTTTTTATAATTGTCAAGGAAAATTTTTATCGTTTGTAAAATATATATAAATTTATTTCAAAGTATAACTTTGAAATAAATTAGTTTATTAGTTTTCAGTAGGTTTAGTTTCTTCTATTTGAGAATTTTCAGAAGATTTATCTTCAATATTATCTTTTTGCTCTTCTTTTACTTCACTTTTTGAAGTTTCGTCTTCTTTTTCTTCTTCTTTATTTAAGGCTTCTGTATGTAAATCTTCATCTTCAAAAACAGTTCCACCATTTTCTTTTATGATTTCTCTTACTCTTTCACCTGTAATTACTTCTATATCAAGAAGCTCAGCAGTCATTTGCTCAATTGATTCACTATTCTCTCTTAAAGCTTGAAGTACCATTTTGTATCTTTCATTTAGAGTATCTTTTACATGGTTATCAAGCTCTTTTGCCATAGCATCTGAAAAATCTTTTTGAGTTTGTCCACCCAAAAATTGGTTTGTTCTTCTTTCCAATACCATTAAACCAGCGATATCACTCATTCCATAAATAGTAGCCATAGATTTTATAATATTTGTTGCTCTTTCTAAATCATTTCCAGCACCAGTTGAAATTTCACCGATAAATACTTCTTCTGCAGCTCTTCCACCTAAAAGAACATCAACTTCAGCTATAAGTTCATGTTTTTGCATAAGATATTTATTCTCTTCTGGAGTATTTAAAGTATATCCAAGTGCTGCTAAACCTCTTGGTACTATTGATACTTTATTTACTTTTTTTGCACCTTTTGTAATTTCAGCAATTAAAGCATGTCCACTTTCGTGATAAGCTACAATTTTTCTCTCTTTTGGAGATATTCTTCTACTCTTTTTTTCTAATCCAGCAATTTGCCTTTCAACTGCTTCTTTAAAATCAGTTGCTTCAACTTCATTTTTAGAAGCACGTCCTGCTAAAAGTGCAGCTTCATTTATAATATTTGCTAAATCAGCTCCAGCAAGACCAGCTGTCATTTTAGCAACTTCTTTTAAATCAACATTTTTAGCCAATTTTACATCTTTAATATGTACATTTAAGATCTCTATTCTTCCTTCATAATCAGGCTTATCAACTAAAACTTGTCTATCAAATCTTCCTGGTCGTAAAAGTGCTGGGTCTAAAACCTCTGGTCTATTAGTTGCAGCAAGTACGATTACTGGTGCTGATTCAGTAGAGAAACCATCCATTTCAGCTAAAAGCTGATTTAATGTTTGTTCTCTTTCATCATTTCCACCCATTGGTCCACCACTAGCTCTACTTTTTCCAATGGCATCTATTTCATCAATAAATATAATTGCAGGTGCTACTTTTTTTGCCTGTTCAAATAAATCTCGAACTCTACTTGCACCAACTCCAACAAACATCTCAATAAATGCTGAACCAGAAACAGATAAAAACTGTACATCAGCTTCACCAGCAACTGCTTTTGCTAAAAGAGTTTTTCCAGTACCTGGAGGTCCTACAAGTAAAACACCTTTTGGAATTTGAGCACCAAGTCTTACATATCTATCAGGAGCTTTTAAGAAATCTACAACTTCTTGAACTTCTTCTTTTGCCTCTTTATTTCCAGCCATATCATCAAATTTTACTTTTGGCTTTTCAGAATTTATCATTTTTTTAGAAGAACCTATTCCTAGTATTCCTCCACTTCCACCACCCATAGATTTTTGCATTCTTTTAACTAAAAACATCCAAATAGCAAAGAATAAGAAAATTGGTATTACCCAACCAAAAAGAATATCTGATAAAACATTTTCTTCATTTATTCCACCATATCCAATATTATATTTTTCTAATTCAGGAATTAAAGTTTCATCAGGAACTACTCTTCTTGCTGTATAAGTAATTCGTTGTATTCCATCATTTTTGCTTATCGCTCTAATTTGAGTATTTCCAATACCAACATACTCAATTTTACCAGAACTTATCAATTTCTTTAACTCTGAATAAGCAATAGTTTTATTTGAACCACTATTACTACCAAATGCTTGTATATTTTGGTTTGGTGTAGCATTTACTACTTCTTCTGGCATAATTACTTTAAAAGCAAATATAGTAACTATTGCAAAAATTACAAATATTAAAATTGGATTATTATTAAAAAAGTTGTTGTTATCGTTGTTATTAGGATTATTATTTGGCTGTCTATTATTTTGAGGTCTGCCACTTTGTCGTTTATTATTCATCTTTTAAGACTCCTTACTATTTTTGAAAACTATTGTTACCCATTCATTTTTATGAATAGTTTTTAGTTCTTTTAAATCTTGAAATTTATTTAAAACTCTTTTTTCATGTTTATCTAAAATTCCTGAAAGTATCAATATACCATCATCATTTAAACATTTTTTCAAATCACTTGCTATCATAACAAGTACATCTGCTATTATATTTGCTACAACTACATCATATTTTTTTGTTGATTTTGAAGCTGAACCAATCCAAAATTGATTAAATTTCTCCTTATTTAATTCAAAATTAGATTTTGTACTATCTATACAAATCTCATCTGTATCACAAATATCAACAATCGCACCTTTTTTAGCACTAGCTATTGCTAAAATTCCACTTCCTGTTCCAACATCAAGTAAAGTATCATTTTTTTGAACAAACTCATCGATTGCTTCTATGCAAGATGAAGTTGTTTCATGATGTCCTGAACCAAAAGCTAGTGCAGGATCGATGATAATATCTATTTTATTATCTTTTTTTTCTTCCCAAGATGGACGAATATAAAAACTTCCAACTTCAACTGATTTTATAGAGTCTTGATATTTTTTAATCCAATCTATATTATCTTTCTTTTCACAAGATATCTCACACTCAGTTTGCAAAGCTTCACCAAATTTTTTTACAGCTTCTGCAAAATCATCAAGATTATATTCGCTTCTTATTATTATAAATCCATCATTCTCTTCAATTGCATCAGTTGTAATAGACTCAACCAAATCCAAAAAAAGTTCATAATGGCTTTGTGGTTTTATCGCCAATTCAAAATATTGTTTAGACAAAAATTTTCCTTTTCTAATTTTTTTAAAAAGTGCAATATTTTATCTAAATAACTTTTTATATATATTAAATTTAAAAAAAGCTATCAATTAAATCTCTCATAACATTTACATCTGAAACTTTATTTACAATATCTCTAAACTCATTTGCTCCTGTGTAACCTTTTGAGTAAGCATGTAAAAGTTTTCTAAATATTATCGCTCCATAATTGCCATGAAACTCAAGCATCTTGTCATAATGTTCTAAAATTATCTCTTTTTTTATACTATTATCAATATCCTCAAGACCATGTTTTAATTGATAAAATACCCAGGGTTTTCCAATAGCACCTCGTCCTATCATCACTCCATCAGCTTTAGTATATTCTAAGACTTCTTTAGCCTTAGCATAATCTTTTATATCACCATTTGCAATAACAGGAATTGAGATAGCCTCTTTCATCTGTTTTATTGCATCATAATCAACTGGGGCTTTATATTTCCCAGCTCTTGTTCTTCCATGAACAGATACAAAATCAACTCCACAAGCTTCTACTACTTTTCCTATCTCAACTGGGATTTTTTCATTTACTCCAAGTCTTACTTTTGCACTTGTGTACTGTTTTTTTGAGTATTTTTTTACTGTACTTAAAATTTCTTCAAGCTTTTTTAAATCACCAAGTAAGTTTGAACCACTTCCATGATTAAATACTTTTGGAGCAGGACAACCACAGTTTAAGTCAATTCCATCAATACCTTCAACATCATTTAGTATTTCAACAGCTGCTTTTACTAAATCTACACTGTTTCCTGCAATTTGAACAAAATATGGATCTTCACTAGGAGATTTTTCTACCATTTTTAGAGTTCTTGCACTTTTATATACTAAAGCATTTGAACTAATCATTTCTGAAATAGTTAAATCTGCACCAAACTTTTTAACAACACTTCTAAAAGGTAAATCTGTATAACCTGCAAGTGGTGCTAACACCACTAAAGGTCTTGTAAAATCAAGTTTTTTTTCCATTATTTATATGATAGAGTTTCTAAATTGTAGTGTTTTCCAGCATCTTTTAAATCTAAAAGAGCTTTAAATGCTAAGAAGTCTTCTTCAGGTGAACTTGCTAAAGTTTCTCTTAATTTATCAATCATCTCTAATTCACTTAAAACATATAAATTTGCAGTTGTTGCTTCGTCAAATTCATTTGATAATTTTTCAAAAATATTTATCAATCTATCTGGGTTTAACTCTTTTTGATAAAGTTTTGCTAACTCTAAATAATCATTATTTGTAAATTCAACATTTTTTACAATTTCTATAATTTCTTCATCAGTAAAACCAAACTCTTTATTATCAATATCTTTTTTTAACAGTTCAAAAGCCAATTCTTTATCAAGTTTGATATTTTTATAAAGCTTTTTAACAGTTGTCATACTTTTTTCTTTGATAATATTTTTTAAAGCTATTTTTACAATATCAAAATCATAATTATCTGCTTTTTTAACAACATCAACAGCAAAATCAACTTGTTCATTTATTTTATTTATCAAGTTTTTCTTTGCAATTTCAGAATTTACTTCAAGTTTTACAACTTTTTCACTAACATATTTTCCATTATTAATATCTTGAATAGCAGTAACAATTCTATTAAAATCAGGATTTGTAGAGTCAAAACTATTTTTTGTAACACTTAAATCAAAAGCACCAAAAAGTTCTGCTATATTCTTAAATTTTTGTGTTCTATATACAGCTTTTGTATCTTTTCCTAATAGTTTTGATTTCAAAATATCAACCGTTGTATCCAAATCAGAATCAACAAATTTTTGTTTTATATATTTTATAAAACCATAAAAAATTATGTGTAAGTATGTAGCAACCATTAAAAATAATACTGGAAATACTATCCATACTGCAACAGGAAATGTAAAACTATTTCCAAAAAATGTAAGCGTATACTCTCCTAACTCTAAACTATACGTATATCCAAATAATAGAATAAGAAATAGTATTGTAGCTAAGATATAAAGTTTAAGACCCATATTATGTCCTTTTTGTATTTTACGAGTTTCTATTATACAAGAAAATATATAAATTATTTATGATATGGATGGTTGTTTTGGATACATAAGGCTCTAAATATCTGCTCTGTTAAAACAATATTAGCTATTTTATGTGCAAAAGTTAATTCACTAAGAGATATAACACTATCACATTTAGCTAAAAAATCCCTTTCAAAGCCAAAAGCTCCACCTATAAAAAAGTTTATTTCATTCTTATCTTCTATTAATTTTGAAAAAGCATAAGTATCAACTTTTTTCCCTAAAACATCTAAAGCTATATTAAAGCCTTTTAAAAGTGGCAAATAAGTTTTTGTATATACTTCTTGAGCTTCTTTATTTCCTATACTTTGTGCTTTTGCTATGTCTTTATTAAAAATATAATGAACTTCAACTTTTGCATATTTTGATGACATTTTTATAAACTCTTTTATAATTTTATCAAAATCATCAGTTGTTGGTTTCAATATTGCATAAATACTAATTTTCATCTAAAAATGCACTTCCTACAACATTGAATCTTATATTTTCTATTATATCATCAACTTTTACTCCACCTATTGCACAAACTGGATATTTTGATATTTTTGCCAAATATGAAATTTTATCTCCTAAAATTGTATCAACATCTTTTGTTGATGTATTTTTATAAGCACCTAATCCTATCATATCAATATCTAAAGAGTTTGATTCAAGAATTTCCATTTCATTATGAGTTGAAAGCCCTAATAGTTTACCTTTTATTTTTGCCCTTAAAAGCTTTATTGCTATTTTTTTATCTTTATGAATTTTAAAAAAATCTTCTTGTCCTAAATGAACCCCATCTGCAAAGTCTATAAGTTCAATTTTATCATTTATAATAATAGGAATATTTAGGCTAGATTTTAAATATAAAAGATTGTTTTGTTGAATTTCTAAAGATGATATTTTATCTCTATATTGTAGTAATTTTACATCTTTTTTTTTACATAAATCTGCAAATTTTTCTAAAGATATATCTTTTTTTAAAAGTGTTTCATAATCACATAAAACATATAAGTAGTTAAAAGCTTCAAGTTTAAAACCTAAAGCTTTTTCTAAATTTGAAATCATTTTTTAACTAATTTTCTCTTGATTAAAAATTGTCAATAAATCAGTAATAGTTTGTTTCATTTTTTGTCTATTAACAACCATATCAATAGAACCTTTTTCTAGTAAAAACTCTGCTCTTTGGAAGCCTTCTGGTAAATCTGCTCCAATAGTTTGTTTAATAACCCTTTGTCCAGCAAATCCAATCAAAGCTCCAGGTTCAGCCATAATAATATCACCCAAAAATGCAAAAGATGCTGAAACTCCACCCATTGTTGGATCTGTTAAAATAGAAATATATGGTAATTTTTCACTATCAAGTTTTTTAAGTGCTGCTGAAGTTTTTGCCATTTGCATTAAAGCAAAAGTTGATTCTTGCATTCTTGCACCACCTGAAGCTGATACTATGATAACTGCTTCTCTTTTTTCTATTGCTCGATTTACTGCTCTTACAATCTTTTCACCTTCAACACTACCTAAACTTCCACCCATAAAAGCAAAATCAAAAACAACAAGTTGAACTGGAATTTGATTAATTTTACACTCTCCACTTATAACTGAAGATGTTCTTCCTGTTTTCTCAAGTCCCTCTTCTACTCTTTTTTTATAAGATAGTTTATCGACAAATTTTAAAGGATCATTTGGCTTTAAAGAAGCATCAAATTCAACAAAACTATTCTCATCTGCTAATATTTCTATTCTTCTTTTTGCACCAATTCTCATATGGAATGAACATTTTGGGCAAACATTATCTTGATTCTCTACTTCTTTAAAAAACATCAAAGCACTACAAGAAGGACACTTAACCCAGTGACTTGGTGCATCTTTTTTTGTTGCTTGTTCTTTATCTTTATTATCAAATGAAATTTTGCTAAATAGATTTCTTAAATCCAAAATTTTCTCCTTATTTTATATTCTCAAACTTATCAAGTTCATCAAGTTTTTCCCACGGATAATCAGCCTGTCCTACTTGTCCACGTGCTGCAACATCTGCATAAAGGAAAGTAGTAGAACTTGGTTTATCCAAATTAAACTTTTGAGTTATCCATCTTGGCGTTAAAGCAAATGTATCCATTACAAATTGTGATAATTTATCATCATTATGTTTTGTATAAGTTCCCATAGTATCAACTGAAACTGATGTTGGTCTTGCAACACCAATAGCATAAGATATTTGAACTATTGCTTTTTTAGATAAGCCTGATGCAACTATATGTTTTGCTATCCAACGTGCCGCATAAAGTCCACTTCTATCAACTTTTGTATAATCTTTACTACTTTGAGCTCCACCACCAATAGGTGCATATCCACCAAAACTATCAACAATAAGTTTTCTTCCTGTTAGTCCACTATCGTGTAAAGATGAGTGATTTACATATCTTCCTGTTGGATTTATATGAATAATTGTATTATTTTTATCATATAAATTTGAAGGTAATCCAGAATTATCAATCAATCCTTGAATAGTCTTTCTAACTTCTTCAATAGTCATACCTTCAACACAAGGTGCTGATACAACTATTGTGTGAATTTTCTGTGGTTTACAATTTTCAAAATTCTCTTTTGTTTCATAATCAACAGTAACTTGTGTTTTTATATCAACACCAAATTTATCATTGTTTTTTAGAGCATAATTATAAACTGTATCACAAAGTTTTCTTGCATAAACTATTGCTGCTGGCATATATTCATCTGCTTCATTTGAAGCAAATCCAAACATAATTCCTTGATCTCCAGCTCCTATTTCTCCAGTTGTTTGATCAACTCCTTGACTTATATCTGGGCTTTGTTGATTTAATAAAACTTGAACTTTTACTTCATCAGGGTGTAATGCTTGTTCTTTTGTAAATGCACTTTTCCCGTCATATCCAATTTTTGCTAATGCATCTTTTACTATTTTTTCATAATCATTTTGTGATAATTTTGCATTAGATTTTACTTCACCGCCGATAACTATGTGTTTTCCAGCTACAAATACTTCACTTGCAACTCTACTATTACTATCTTCTATTATTAATCTATCAACTATAGAGTCTGCTATGATATCAGCACATTTATCAGGGTGTCCAGGGCTTACAACTTCACTTGTAAACAAATATTGAGATTTTTTTTCCATTTTGTTTTCCATCCTTTGTTTTCCACAAGCTTTAGCTTGATTTGTTTTCCATCTTTTGTTTTCCATTTTGTATATCTTATAAAATATTTAAGAAAATTAAAATAAAAATTTAAAGAATCAGTTTTCTCATTTTGAGAAAAAAGTTCTTAATTTTATCTAAATGTAACTTATATTTTTAAAATTATTCAACAGTTACAGATTTTGCTAAGTTTCTTGGCATATCTACATCATTTCCAAGTCTTATAGAAATCTCCATAGATAAAAGCTGTAAAACAACTAACATTTCAAAAAATTCAAGCATATAATGTTCAGTTTTATTTATTTTTATAAAATCATCAGCTAAATCAAAATCAAGTGGCGATATAGCACAAATTGTACTATCTCTTGCACTTAACTCTTCAACATTTGATTTAATTTTATCATATAACATATTTTGTGGCATAAGAGCTATTGTAAATAGTTCTGGATCTGCAAGTGCTATAGGACCATGTTTCATTTCACCTGCTGGATAACCTTCTGCATGTAAATATGAAATCTCTTTTAATTTTAAAGCACCTTCTAAAGCAAGTGGATAGAAAACATCTCTTCCTATAAAGAAAAATCCATGCCCATGTAAGTATCTTTTTGATAGTCTTTTTGCTTTTTCATGAATACTATCTTCTATTTTTAAAGATTTTGGAACTTCTCTTAAAGTTGAAAGCTCACTTTGAAGTTTTTCTTTTGAAATACTATTTCTTATTTTTCCAAAATACAAGCTTAACATCCATAAAACAACTGTTTGAGTAGAAAATGCTTTCGTAGAAGCAACACCTTTTTCTATTCCAGCTCTTGTTAAAATAGTAGCATCAGCAACTCTTGTCATAGAAGAGTTATCAACATTACAAATAACTAAAGTCCTAAGTCCTGCATTTTTTGCCATTTTTAAAGCTTCTAAAGTATCCGCTGTTTCACCACTTTGAGAAATCACAATAAAAAGAGTATCCGTTGTTAAAAGTGGTTCTTTATATCTAAACTCACTTGCAACTTCAACAGAACATTTTATTTTTGACAATCTTTCAAATAAATATGAAGATGTAACTCCAGCATGATATGAAGTTCCACAAGCACAAATTTTTATCTCATTTATCCCATCTAATATTGAAGGATTTATCTCATCAAAATTTATCTCACTATCTTTTATTCTTCCAAGCATACAATCACTTACAACATCACTTTGCTCATAAATCTCTTTTTCCATAAAGAATCTAAAACCATTTTTTTGAGCAAATTGTTTAGAAGTTGGAAGCTTTGACCATAATACATTTTTATTAAAAAATTCTATATTTGAAGCCGTTGCAACTCCACCCATTCTATCTTCAAGATAAACTACATCTTTTGCTAGTCCTATCAAAGCTGAATCAGATGAAGCAAATAAAATCTCATCTTTTTCATTTCCACGAGCAACTATCATAGGACTTCCAAGTTTATAGAAAAATACTTTTTCTGGTTCAACTTTTGTAATAAGCAAAATTGCATAAGCACCTTCAAGTCGCTCTATTGTATTTTGGAAAGCCTTTGTTGCATCATCTAGTTCATTATAAAAACTTTCAAAAAGATGTACTATAACTTCTGTATCTGTTTGAGATACAAAATGATGACCTTTTTGTATAAGTTCATCTTTTAACTCTTTATAGTTTTCAATGATTCCATTATGAACAACATAAGAGTATTCCCCTAAGTGTGGATGTGCATTTAGTTCTGTTGGTTTTCCATGAGTTGCCCATCTTGTGTGTCCGATACCTAAATAATAATCTTGTTTTGGTACAGAGTTTACTTTTTCTTCAAGATTTACAAGCTTTCCAACTGCTTTAAAAACATCAATATTATCATTTTGTAATAGAGCAATACCAGCACTATCATATCCTCTATATTCAAGCTCTTTTAAACCATCCAATAAAATCTTTGTAGTATCTTGTTTCCCAATATATCCAACTATTCCACACATAAATTTCCCTTAATTTTATATATTATTTCATTTTAAAATCTAAGATTATATATAAATCTTACTAAATATCAAGTTTTGATAAAAGTTGATTGTGTACTTTACCATTCGTCGCAACAATATATTTATCTTCAAATAGATTATATTCTCCACCACTTATGTTTGTTATTTTTCCACCAGCTTCACTTAATATCAAAACTCCTGCACTAACATCCCAAGGTTTTAAATTCATCTCATAATAACCTTCAAAAGTTCCCTTTGCAACCATACACAAATCAATAGAAGCACTTCCTAGTCTTCTTAAATCTTGACAATGTGGTAAAACATCTTTGATTTTTTTCAAAACGTCATTTAAATCATCTTCATTTGAACCACTTGTATATGGAAATCCTGTTGCTAGAAGTGATTTTTGTAAATCTTCTTCTGTACTTACTTTTAATTCCTTACCGTTTAAAAATGCACCTTTTCCAACTTTTGCAACATATAGTTCATCTAAAATTGGATTATAAACAACTGCCAAATATGGCTTTTTATTTTTGTAAACTCCAACAGATATAGCAGTATGAGGAACTCCATTTACAAAGTTTGTAGTTCCGTCTATTGGGTCTATTATAATCGAGTTATTAAACTCTACTTTTGAGTTATCTGACTCTTCAGCGATGATATTAAACTCTTTAAAATATTTGCTAAAGTGTTTTTTTAAATAGTTTTCAACAGCAACATCATATTTTGTAACTAAATCTTTTTTTGCTTTAAAAGTTACATCTTTATTTGAATAAAAACCTTTTTTTAAGATTTTTCCAGCTTTTTTTATAATTTTTATTAGTTTCTTTTTCACTATTTTTCCTAAATTTTTTTATATTTTATCTAATTGAAACAAAATATATGTAAAATCTCGTTTATGAAAGATTTTATACCTATTTCAAATCAAACTTTTACTTTTGGGGATTGTAAAAATTGCCAAGCACAATGTTGTAGTGGCTTATATGGAAGTATATATTCTCAAATATTAAAAGAAGAGTTTGAAACTGTTTACAAAAATTTTCCTATTTTATTTATCTTTGGTTCTTTAGATTTTATAAAACCTGTAATTTTGCTATCAAATGGCTTTGATTTTTGTCCACATTTAAAAGATTTTAGATGTACTATTTATGAAAATCGCCCAAAAGTTTGTAAAACTTATCCATTGAGTCCAAATTTAGATAATCAAGTCTATATAGATAGTTCTTGTCCTGAACTAAATAAAGGGACAAATAAACTAAATTTTGAAGATGAAGTATTTAAAAATTATCAAGAAAAATATATCCAAACCCACTTTGAATTTGAAAATCTTAAAAGAAAAGATTTTGAACTTATTTGTACGATAAGAAATGAAAATTTTTATAAATATATGGGAGATGAAAACTCTAGTTATCTAAACTTCCATAAGCTTTCACTTGAAAGTTTAGAAAAACTAGAATTAAATTTATAAAGAGTAAAACTTAAATATTCTTAAAATTCCATTTTCATAGAAAATGCAACAGTTCTTGGATCACCTAAAGAATACTTATCTGTCCAATAAACTTTATCTGTTAAGTTTTGAATATTTAAGTTAAAAGTTGTAGGGTATTTATCTAGTTTTGTTTTATATCTAAGCCCAGCATCATAAAGTGTATAGCTTGGCAAAATATCGGTATTAAGATTATCTCCATATCTTTTACCTGTATAGTAAGCTCCAGTATTTATAGATAAACCATTGATATATGGAATATTATACTCTGCAAATAATTTTGCCATTTTTGAAGTAGCATTTGTAGGCTTTTTATCTTCTAAAGCTTTGTTTGTAGCTTTTTTAACACTTAAATCCATAAATGTTACACCACCAATCAAAGTTAAATTATCCGTAACTTTTCCAGTCAATCCAAGCTCAATTCCTTGATGAATTTGCTCTCCATCTTGAGTAAGTGTTGGTTTACCTAAACTTGCAACTGTGCTATTATCATCATAAGAGTTTGCTTTTTCTATTCTAAATAATGCTGAAGTCAGTAAAAGTTTTTCATCAAATAGATTGTATTTTGCTCCTATTTCATATTGTTTACTTTTATATGGATCTAATATCTCATTTTCGTTTGAATAACGACTTCCAACAATCTCTCCAGCTTCTAAACTCTCTATATATGTTGCATAAGTTGTAAGATTTTCAAATGGTTTATATATAAAAGATAATGTGGGAGTAAGTTCAGATAAATCATACAAAGAATTATTCCAAGCTCCCCAATTTTTTATAGTTGCATAATTTGCTCCAATCAAAGCACTCCATTGGTCATTGAAAACTATATCATCACCGATTAAAATATTTTTATATTGAGTTTTTATATTGAGTTTTCTTGGCTTTGTTCCTATTTGATTAGTCCAAAAAGAACTATCAGGTTCTGCTAAGTTTTTTAAGTCATTTAAGCTTGTATCATTCGGTAAATCATAATAATTCCAACTGTCTGAAGATTGAAATACTTTATTTGAACTTAAAGAGTATCCTGTTGTTAGAGTATGACTGATACTTCCAGTATCGAATTTTGAATCAAAATAGATATTTGCTCCATAATTTTTACTTTCATGCCAAGCAGATTTTGAGAAATAAGAATTATTTGCAATTGCATAACCATTTTGTAGATCTAAATAAGAATGATCACCTCTATATTTCATGTTTTCATAAAAGACATTTATTCTTAAAGTAAAAATATCATTGATATCATATCTTATACTATTTTCAACTCGATTTGATTTTATTTCACTTTCCATCCAATCTGGATTATAGTTTTTGCTCTTTTTTATACCTGTTCGGTCTATCACGGAATCAAAGTAACTTCCACCTTTTTCTAAACTATCTTTATGAGAATATTTTATATCTGTATAAAAGTTATCAGTTGGTTTCCAATCAAATACTAAACTAATATTTTTTTGTTCTTTTTTAGATTCATTTGATAGTTCTCCATCTTGATAAAATCCATTTATTCTATATCCAAAAGTATTATCTTCATCAAACTGTCCACCTAAATCTATATGTCCATAATATGATTCGTTTCCATAACTTCCAATAGTTACATTTCTTAAATCTTTTGTAGTTGGTTTTTTAGTGATATAGTTTACTGCTCCACCAACTCTCCCACCACCATATAAAAATCCTGTTGCTCCTCTTATGATTTCAACTCTTTCTATATCCTGCATCATTGGAATATTAGTAGATCTACTCGCATAAGAAATCCCATTTACTATTGGATTGGATACAGTAAATCCACGCATTGTAGGAGTAAATGCAGAATCTTCACCCCAGCTAATTTTTCCTATTTCTTGTGTTGTAGGATTCATTTTATATATCTGATTCATATCTTTTGCTTGTACATTTTCGATTAAATCTTTTGAGATTATACTCATTGAGTATGGAGTGTCTTGTAGTTTTCTATCATTCCAAATACCAATTCCAGATGTTTCATCTACTAAATATCCAGCTTCTGCACTTCCATTTTTATAATTAGAACTAGAAACAGATATTTCATCCAAAACAGTAGTATTACCAAAGTTTTGATATTTTGGTTTTTCTATTATATATATTACACCATCTTCTTCGATAGCTTTGAGATTATGTTCTTCTAGTACGCTATTTAGATTACTTAATACCGTACCCCCCCCCGAAACTCACTTTTTCTGAATCTACTATCTTATTTTTTAAATCTTTTGATTTTGAAATATATGTTACATTATATTTCTTTACTATATTCTCTACTGCTTCTTGCAAACTTATCTCTTTTGCATTTAACATTGTTCCACTTAACATCAATGATGTTACAACTGACATGAAAACTTTGTTTTTCATCCTAAATCCTTTGTATTAATTTTGAGAATTTGTTTCTCTATATAGTAAGACGATTTAAATGAAAAAAATGGACAATTTTTACAAAAGAATTTTCAAATTTGTTAGCTAGAGTTACTTTTAGTAACAAAAGTAGATAAAATTAGTTATTTTTATTTTTGGATTATAAAAAAGTAAAACTAAAAACTTTTTTCTAAAAATAGAAAAAAGTTTGAATAGTTTTATTTACGAAAAGATGAAGAAGCTACGATTGATAAAAACTCATCTTTTGTTTTTTTATCACTTTTAAAAAGTCCTCTTAAAGAAGAAGTTACTGTTGTAGAACAGATTTTTTCAACTCCTCTCATTTCCATACACATATGTCTTGCATCTATCATAACTGCAACACCTTTTGGTTTTAAGTGTTCATTTAAGGCTTCACAGATTTGTTCTGTCATCTGCTCTTGAATTTGAAGTCGTCTTGCAAAAACATCTACAACTCTTGGGATTTTAGAAAGCCCTACAACTTTTCCATTTGGAATATATGCAACATGCGCTTTACCAATAATAGGCAACATATGATGCTCACAAAAAGAGTAAAACTCTATATCTTTTACAACAACCATCTCATCATTTGTTGATGTAAAAAGTGCTTTTTGTATGATTTCTTTTGGATTCAATTGATATCCACTAAACATAAACTCATAAGCTTTTCTAACACGCTTTGGAGTATCAAGTAAACCTTCTCTATTTATATCTTCTCCAACATACTCTAAAATATTTTTTACTGCATTTTCAAAATTTATCTCATTATTCATAAAAATTTATTCCTTTCATATTTAAAATTAGATCCATCCTTTTTTCTTAAATATTATCAATGGACTAACTGCTGCTAAAACCATAATTCCTATTGAGAAAAGATAACCATATTCCCAATTTAATTCTGGCATATTTACAAAGTTCATTCCATAAATACTCGCTATTAGCGTTGGTGGTAAGAAAATAACATTTACAATTGTAAATATTTTAATAACTTTATTTTGTTGTACACTCAAAAGTCCAACAAAGATATTTTGTAAATAATCTAATCTTTCAAAATTAAAATTTGTATGTTCAATCAAAGATTTAATATCTTTTAACATTATTGGTATCTCTTTTTTCTCATCTACAAATTTTTGAGATTTTATCAAAGAATTTAGAATTCTTTGCTTATCTGTAAGGTTTTCTCTTATTTTCATATTCAAATCTTCAAAAGTAGATATTTTTTCCAACACATCTTCAGTATCTGAATCATCATGAAATACTTTTTTTCTCAAAACTGTTATATCTTTACTTAAGTTTTCAATAATATCAGCATCAGCATCGATTCTAATATCAATGATTTGACAAAAAATAGAATAACCATTTTTATACTCTCTTGGACTAGCTAATAATCTTTTCGTAAAAGTGCTAAAACTTGCCAAATTCTTATATCTAACAGATATTAAAAGTTTTTCTTGAAGAATAAAAGATACCGTTTCATTGATAGGTTCATTTTTATCATTGATCAAGAAATAACTATTTATCTCAATTCTATTATCTTCTTCCCAATACCTAGAACTTAGTTCTATCTCTTCTGTTTCTTGTTTTGTAGGAAACTTCATATCAAAAAGTTCCTCAACAGCTCTTACTTCACTTGTTGTTGGGAAAAGCATATCTATCCAAATAACACTACTTTTATCTTCATCATTACTGATAAAATCAATCCCTTCAACTACTGTGAGCCTATTGTCTTTTTTTAAATAACAATTTATCAATATACGCTCCTTTATTGAATCATACTTCCCATATCCCAAATTGGTGTAAATATTGCAATTACAATGAAAAGAATTAAACACGCCATAAATATTAGAAATATTGGTTGTATCAATAAAATTAAAAAATTTACGCTATCATCAAATCTATTCTTATAAATCTTTTTAATCTCACAAATAGTAAGTTCCAAAGAGTTCGAAACTTCTCCTGTATTTAAAAGATTTAAAACAATATCATCAAAAATTTCTGATTTACTAAATGAATAGCTAATGGTTTTTCCATTTTCTAACAAATTATTAATACTATATATTTTATCCAACAAATATTTGTTTTTTAATAAAAGATGTGCAGTTTGAAAAGCTTTATGAAACTCATATTTTGATTTTTGCATTATGTCTATAACCAAAAATAGTTTATATAACTCGAAATTTAGGTATATTTTTCTTATTAATGGAATATTCTTTAATAACATTTTGGTTACAAGAAAATTGAATCTTGTGCTATATTTAGAAAGAAAGATATAAAAAAGTATGAGTAAAATTGGAGTTAATATTAAAAAAATAAAATACTCTCTAAAAAAATATTCCATATAAAGTAAGATTTTTGTAGCAAGTGGTAAATGATTTCCAGCTTGTGCAAAAATAGATTTAAAATTTGGTACAACTATCAAAAATATAGCAATAATTGAAGCAATAAAACTAAAACTTAAAAATATAGGGTATGAAATAGCTTTATAAAAACTCTTTTTCATCAATATTGACTCATTTAAGAAAATATAAATTGCTTCAATACTCAAACTTAAATTTGAACTATTTTGAGAAATTTCTAAAAAAGACTTTATGTTTGTATCTATTTTAAACCTATCTAACTCATTTTTTATAGGCTTTGAATTTGATAAAGAGTAATTTATAGTTTGCAAAAAATCTATAATATTTTTATCTTTTCTATTTTTTATCAAGATTTCCAAAGCATCACTTATATTTATATTTGCTTTTAACATCAAATTTAATTCATAAAATATATCTTTCAAACTTTTTTCATCAATAGCAATTTTTTTGTTTAAATTAAAACTTTTTTGCTCTTTAATATCCAAAATATTTTTAGATATTTTTTGTTCTTCTAGTTCTGTATTTGTTACAATTTTAGTTTTTATTTGTCCATTTTCTTGATATTTGATTTTATATTTTTTCATCAAAAGTTTACCACTTTGTAAACTTCATCAATATTTGTAATCTTTTTATCAACTTTTTCTTTTCCATCATCAAGCATTGTTTTAAAATTGATAGTTTTTAAATACTCTTTAAACTCATTTAAACTTGCTTTTTGGAAAATCAAAGATGATATTTTTTCATCAACTTTTAAAATTTCAGCTATGGAACTTCTATCATAAAATTTTGTAAAATTGCACTTTTTACAACCACTTGCCATACAATTTTTACAATAAGTCAAAACTAATCTTTGAGCCATAATAGCTTTTAAAGTTGTGGATATCAAAAATGGATCTGCTTTTAAATCAATCAATCTTGTGATTGTTTCCAAACAGTTTGAAGAGTGAATACTAGCCAATACCAAATGCCCTGTAAGTGAAGCTTGAAGTGCAATATCTAGTGAAAATTTATCTCTTATTTCTCCAATAAAAATGATATCTGGATCTTGCCTTAAAATATTTTTTAAAACAACTTCAAAACTAAGCCCTACTTTATTGTTTATAGGTACTTGATTTATACTATCTATTTTATATTCAATAGGGTCTTCAACTGTTATTATCTTTTTTTCATCACTATTTAACTCTTTTAAAATAGAGTATAAAGTTGTAGTCTTACCACTTCCTGTTGGACCAGATATCAAAATCAAACCTTGAGTTAGTTTTAAAACATCAAAAAGTGTAGAATATATATCTTCACTCAAACCTAAAGTTTGAAGATTTTTATCTATGTTTTTATTGTCTAAAATTCTTAAAACTATTGATTCAGCTTCTATTGTTGGCATAGTTGAAAGCCTAAAATCATATTTTTTATCATCGATATATCGTGTAAATCTACCATCAAGAGCAAGGCGTGTTTGTGTCATATCCAAATTCGATATAAGCTTGACAAAAGATGAAAATATTTTAAAAAATTCAGCTTCAAAACTAAAAAATATTTTCAATCTTCCATCAACTCTAAATTTAAACAATACTAAATCTTTAAATTTTTCAATATGAATATCACTTGCTCTTTGTTCTATTGAATATAAAATAAGTTCATCTAAAAACTGTGCCGTATATTTCTCAGAACTATTTTGGATTGTTGATTTTTGTGCGATTTTGTATAGATTTTTTCTACTTTCTAAATTTGATAATATAAATAAAATCTCAAATTCATCAACTTCAACATAAGTCAAAAGTTTTACAAAATCATCTTTTATAGTTGTTAAATTTGAATTCTTACAAACTGCAAATTTCAAACTAATACTATCTTCACAAATCGGAACAATCAAATTTTTTATAAAATACTCTTGATCATATTTTTCAAATAAAGAGTAATCAATTAGAATTTTTAAGATACTCAATACCATTCACCTCCAATTTTACAATATCTCCATCTTTTTTTAATAAAACAAAATCTCTACTTATAAAATCAAGTTTGTAATCAGATATATAGTCGTTCAATTCCACCCAAGTATTATTTATAAAAGCATATTTTCCAACTATTGCACCAATTTCAAAATCAATTTTTTGACTATTTCCTAAATCTATTTTTTCTTCTTTTATATCTTCAATATTTTCTAATATTTCATCATTTTTGAGCAAATATTTTTGTTCTATTTTTTTAATATAAAACTTTGATATATCTATTCTTAAATCAAATAAATAATCATCAAATCCAACTTTTTTTAAACTCAAACTATAAATATTTGTAAAATTATTTAGAATTTCTATCTTATGTAAAAAATTTAATAAATCACTCTTTTTTGATTTTGCTTGTAAAAAAATATCATCTTTGCTATTTTCACTTTTTTGGATAAAAATATTGTTCTGTTTTGCTATTTCTTCAATATCATTTAAAAGTTCTAATGTTGATTTATCATATTTTTTATTTTCAAGATTTATTAATTCTATATTTTGATCTTGTGCAAAATCTTCACTATTTTGTTCATAAAATAAAATATATATTAAAAATAAAACCAATATAGGTAGTATATAAAGCTCTATTTTGATTTTTAAATTACTTGTTTCAAAGCTATTTTTGACTGAATTCAACATCTATTGTAGCCTCAAAAGTTTTACTATCTTCAATAAAATTTATAGAAGATGAAAATACATTTTTGCAATTTTCTAGAAAAATATTTATATTCTCTTTTTTTTGTGAATTTAGAACAATTTTTGCCATATTTTGCCTAAATTCAAAAGATATCAAAACAATTCCATTTTTATCAATATTTTTTAGAATTTCATAAAAACTATCTTCAAAACTTCTAAAAGCATATTGTTCTTTTATATCTTCAATATTGACTATATTTTCTATTTTCTCTTCTACTTTTAGACTATCTTCATAGTAATAATATGAACAAAAAATAACTATAAAAATATAGAAAACATATATATAAAAACTAAAATCTCTTTTTAGTTCAATCTTTTTTAATGGTTCTTTTGAGTATTTTTTAGGAACTGTTTTTAAAAATTCAATTTTTAAATCTTTTAAAAAATCACTATTTATCTGATGTATTTTTTCTATTTTTATTTTAAATTTTTTATCTAAAAATTGTAAAAAATCATCTTGATTTATATTTTGGCTTATTTTTTGGTAGTAATAAAATGATGAGTCTTTAAAAATAACAAAGAAATCATCACAAATAAAAAGTTCAAATCCTTTAACTTTTTTATTTTGATAAATAGAGTAAAAAGCTTCAAATTCAAAATATTTAAAACTATTATCTATTATAAAAAACTGATACTCTTTTATATTTTCAATAAAATTTATATATATGGTATTGTTTGGATTTAAATTGATATTTTTTAATTTTAAATTAGATAAGACAAAATTTTTTAAATATCTTTCATCTATTTTTTCGCTAGTTTCGACCTCAAAAACAAAAATATCTTTTGATAAAGCAAATGTAGTCATATTTATCCCCTAGAAAATATAGAGCAAACATTTGAATTATATTTAAGCTATCTTGAAATTAAGATTAATTCTCTATTTCGTAACCCATAGATTTTAAAGCTTCTTTATTTTTTGTCCAGTTTTTCTTAACACTTACAAAAAGTTCTAAAAAGCACTTTTTACCACTAAGTTTTTCTATTTTTATTCTTGCATCTTTTCCTATTCTTTTTATGGCAGTTGCACCTTTTCCTATTATCATACCTTTTTGAGTATCTTTTTGCACTACAATTGTAGCTTTTATCACATCTACATTTGATTTTTCTTCTATTTTATTTACAACAACATCAGCTTCATAAGGTATTTCATCACTAATATTTTCAAAAATTGATTCTCTTATAAACTCTTTATAAATATCTCTTAAATGTTCAGTTGTCATAATCTCTGGGTCAAATAAATATGGATGTTCTGGCAAATATTTCACAACCTCATCTAAAATATCAGATTTTTTTGTAGCTCGTTTTATAGATATTGGAATCATCGCTTCATATCTATCTTGATATTTTTCATACTCTTTTAGTTTTACCATCAATTCATCATTGTTTATAAAATCTATTTTTGTTAGAAGTAATATATGTTTTGTATTCTTTTTATTTTTTTGTAAAAAATCTTCATAATATTTTAAACTATCAGTAACTGGAGCTAAAAATAGTATCAAATCACAATCACCCATAGCTTTTAATGCTTCATCTAACATAAACTGATTTAAAAGTTTTTCTGTTTCGTGAATTCCTGGAGTATCTACAAATATAATTTGGTCATCTTCGTGCATAACTATTATGTTTGATCTTTTTCTTGTAGCATTTGCTTTGTGTGAAACCATCGCTATTTTTTCACCAACAAGCCAATTTAGAAGAGAACTTTTACCTGCGTTTGGTCGTCCTACAACTGAAACATATCCACATTTTGTCATTATTTGCCTTTTTTAATAAATAGTTGTAATAGTAACATAATTTCTATAAGGCTTTATTTTTAATATTTTACCTTCTTCTAAAATTTAAACTCTTTAATAAATCATTTTTAGAAATAATCTCATTGTTATTCAAGTCTGCAATAGTTCGTGCTACTTTTAAAACTTTATTTATACTTCTAAAAGATAGTGAGTAATTTATCCTTGCTTTTTCAAGTATTTCCTTACTTTCATCATCAAGGATACAATACTTTTTTATATCTTCATCACTTAGTTTTCCATTTAACTCTTTTTGTCCCCTACTTTTTTGTTTGATAAAAGCTTTTATAACACTTTCGTGAAGTTCGGCTGAACTTACGATATTTTTATTGTCATTAAAACTATCATTCATCACCAAATACAAATCAATCCTATCCAAAAATGGTTCACTAAGTCTATTTTTATATCTTTGAATTTCAAGCTCATTGCACCTACACTCTTTCACACTAGAGAGCCTATTTCCACAAGGACAAGGATTGAGTGCTGAAACAAAGATAAATTTTGTTTGATATAAAACCTTACTATTTACTCTTGAGATTAAAATTTTATTATCTTCAAGTGGTTCTCTTAAAGCTTCTATAATATTACTTGGAAAGTGTGGTAATTCATCAAAAAATAAAATCCCATTGTTGCTTAGTGCAACTTCGCCCATTTTTGAGTTTGTTCCACCTAAAATTGAAGATTTTGTTGCCGTATGATGTGGACTTCTAAAAGCTCTTATTGGAGAAAAATCTACATCCTTAAAATCAAGTGCTTGAAGTTTTGCTTTTTCCAAAATCTCTTCTAAACTCATAGGAGCTAAAATATATTGCAATCTTTTTGCAATCATAGACTTTCCACAACCTGGGCTTCCTTCCATAATCAAATTATGATTTCCAGCTGCACAAATCATAGCTGCATATTTAGCCATATCTTGTCCTAAAACATCTCTAAAATCTTCTGTATAATTTGTATCATAAAAATATTTTTCACCATTTAATTCAATAGTTTTATATTCTAAAATCTCTTTTTTATATAAAAATCTCTCTTTATTTTCAGTTTTTACAAACTCTATGGCACTATTTAGATTATTTACTACATAAATTTCAATATTTGGTATATTTGATAGTTTTATTGCACTATTTTCACAAACAACAACTTTTTTTAATAATCCTTGTTTAACCAAAGATAAAACCATAGGGAAAATCAATGTTGTATCTTTTATACTTCCATCCAGTGCCAACTCACCAAAAAAATAAAAATCATCAAATTTTAGCTTTTGTTCATCAAAAAGTGCTATTTGTAAAGCAATAGCCAAGTCAAAATGTGTTCCTTTTTTTGATATTTCAGAAGGAGATAAATTTACAGTTATTTTTAGAGGTGGAAATTTAAAATTATTTACTAATAAAGCTGATTTTACTCTGTCTTTAGACTCACTTATACTTGTACTTATCATACCTACTATTGTGAAACTTGGCATTCCTCTTGTAAATGTTGATTCTACATCTATCAAAATAGCATCTATTGTATCAAGACTTGCTGATTTTATTATTTTCATTATCTTTCTCATAAAGTGTTTTTATTATAGTACAATATTTAAAATAATATAGCTATAATTGGCAAAAAATTTTAGGAAATTGTATGTCAGATTTTATAGATTGCCCAGATTGTAACAATAAAATATTATCAAGATTAGGAACAATCTGCCCAAATTGTGGTTTTACAGTAGGATATTTCAATGGAGATAAAAGAAGAAAATCTTATGCAAAGCTTTTTGCATTAAATGTTTTTACACCATTTTTAGTATTTTTTACTGTTCTCTTTTCACAAATTAATATTTATAGTTTTATTATTTCTATTGTATTTGCCATATTTATGGCTTTTAAATCTTGCCCTATTCATTTTAGAGATATTTTTGCTTCAAGATTTGAAAAGATATTTTTTTGGGGAGTTTGGATAGTTTTTAATTCGTTTTTGATAGTTTTAATAGCGAATATTACATATAAAAGTATTTAAAATAGAAATTATCTTTTAGATTTTTTTCTATTTTTATACTCTTTTTCAAATTTTTGTCTTTTTGTATATGATAGATTTTCTATAAAAAGATGCCCAGTTAAATGTTCCATTTCATGTTGCCAAGCAACTGCTAAAAAGTCTTCACATTCCATAGTTTGCTTTTCTCCAAATCTATTGAAATATTCAACAATTATATGCTTTGCTCTTTTTACTTCTTCATAATATTCAGGAACACTTAGACAACCCTCTTTATATATTTGAACACCATCTTTGTGAGTAATAACTGGGTTTATAGCTTCTATTAACTCAGCCTTATCTTGAATATCTTCTTCATTTGGAATATTTATAATCAAAACATTAAGTGGAATTGCAACCTGAATAGCTGCAAGTCCAACTCCAGAAGCGTTCATCATAGTTTCATACATATCATCTAAAAGAGTGTGAAGTTCTTCATCAAACTTCATAACATCTTCAGATTTTGTTCGAAGTAATTTATTTGGATATGTAATAATTTCTCTAATCATAACTCTTTCTTATTTGTGTTTTGAAATCACTTCATCAATAAGACCATATTTACAAGCTTCATCTGCACTCATAAAATTGTCTCTATCTGTATCTTTTTCAATAGTTTTAACATCTTGTCCAGTTTGACTAGCTAAAATACCATTTAAAGTATCTTTCAATCTTTGAATCTCTTTTGCCTGAATTTGGATATCAGTTGCCTGACCTCTTGCTCCACCTAAAGGTTGATGAATCATAATTCTAGAGTTTGGTAAAGAGTATCTTTTACCTTTTGCACCACTTGAAAGTAAAAATGCACCCATAGATGCAGCTTGTCCAATACAAATAGTACAAACATCAGGTTTAATATAATTCATAGTATCAAAAATTGACATACCACTTGTTACTACTCCACCTGGAGAGTTGATATATAGATAAATGTCTTTATCTGGGTCTTCAGCTTCTAAAAATAAAAGCTGAGCTACAACTGTTGAAGCAACAGCATCATTTATCTCTCCACTTAACATGATGATTCTATCTTTTAAAAGTCTTGAATAAATATCATAACTTCGTTCACCACGTCCAGTTTTTTCAACTACATAAGGTATATAACTCATTTTATTTCCTAAAATTATTTTCCTAATTTTTCATCAAATAATTTTGAAGTAACTTTTTCTTCAATCATTGACATTTTAATAGCAGGTAGGTATCCAGCTTCTTGATATTGTTTTATTACATTTTGTGGATTTTGTCCCATTTGTAATGCTTCAAAATATAGTACTTGTGTAACTTCTTGATCAGTTACATCAACACTTTCAGCTTTTGCTAAAGCATCAATGATAAATGTAGCTTTTACAGAATTTGTTGCATCAGATTTTAATTCTTCTCTTATTTTTTCAACTTTAGAAGCATCTTCTTTTAATTCATTGATTTCTTCTTCACTCATTGTTCTAATTTTGTTATTTAATGCAAAATTTACTTCTTGCTCAACTACTGTTTTTGGTAAAGCAAAGTTAATTTTTTCAACTAAAGCTTCTAAGAATGTAGGTTTAACTTCTTCTCTATAATATGTAGCTTTATCTTGTGCAACCATTTGCTCTTTTATTTTTTCTCTTAAAGTATCAATTGTTACATCTTTTTCATTTGGTAACATTTTTTGTGCAAACTCATCATTTAATTCAGGAGCTGCTTTTTCTTGAATTTCATGTAAAGTTACTTTAAATATAGCTTCTTTACCAGCTAAATCTTTTGCTTGATACTCTTTTGGGAAAGTTACAACAACATCTTTTTCCTCTTCATATTTCATTCCAATAACTTGTTCTTCAAATCCTGGGATAAATGAACCTGAACCAATGTGTAATGGATATTTCTCAGCTTTTCCACCTTCAAATGCCACATTATCAACAAAACCTTCAAAATCAATTACCGCATAATCTCCATCTTTTACTGCTCTTTTTCTAGAAATTTTTTCTAAAGGTGCAGATGAAGATGCAATTTCAGTCAATCTTGCATCAATTTTTTCTATTCCAACTTCAATATCTTTAACATTAGGAACTAAAGATTTATAATCACCTAAATCAATTTGTGGTTTACAAGCTACAGATATTTCTATCTCTACACTTCCATTGTCTTTTTTATCAAATTTAGTAATATTTGGTTCACCAATTAAATCTGAATTTTTAATATCTAATTGCTTTAACCCTTCATTTAAAACTTTTCTAACAGCTTCACCTTGTGCATCTTCTAAAAGTTTATCCGCATATCTTTGTTTTACAACAGCAACAGGAACTTTACCTTTTCTAAATCCTTGAATATTCATAGTTTTAGCAGCTTGTTGTGCTACTTTATCTAAGTTTTTTTCAATTAAATCTTTTGAAAGTGTTGCAGTTATTTCAACATTTGCTTCATCAACTCTATTTGCTTTAAATTCCATTAAACTTACTCCGAATTAAAATTTTAACAAATATTTTACCGAAAATTTACTAAGGCTTTACTAAAAAGTTTTTTAATGTAGTAAAAAGAAAAACTAAAGATTAATAATCTTTAGTTTTTCTCATTTGAAGTAGCTCTTTTTGAACTGAAATATTTATATTTTCATTTGCTTCAAAATTTAAAGAATAATTTCTTCCATCATAATCAACAGAATTTAAAATTATTTTCATAGCTTCAAGTCTTGCTAAATGTTTATCATCACTTCTTATGATATGCCAAGGAGCACTTCTTGACGTAGTTCGTCTAAGCATCTCATACTTTTTCTCACTAAACTCATCCCATAAATCTTGTGCCTGCATATCAACTTCTGAAAATTTCCATTGTCTTAAAGGATCATTTATTCTTCTATCAAATCTTCTTTTTTGTTCCTCTTTTGAAACAGAAAAGTATAGTTTGATTAGAATCATTCCTTGTCTAACTAAATCTTGTTCAAAATTTACAATATCTTCCATAAAAATTTCATGTTCTTCAGCTGTACAAAATCCAAAAATTGGTTCAACCATAGCACGATTATACCAACTTCTATCAAATAAAACTATCTCTCCACCAGTTGGAAAATGAGTTATGTATCGTTGTAAAAACCATTGATTTTTCTGAGTTTCAGTTGGTTTTCCAAGAGCTACAACACGGTAGTGCTTGTTATTCATATATCTTGTAATTCTTCTTATTGCTCCACCTTTTCCAGAAGCATCTCTTCCTTCAAAGATAATAATCATTCTTTTATTTACTTTTTCAAGCCAATCTTGAAGTTTTATAAGTTCAATTTGATAAGGTTTTAAACTTTGTAAATCATATATTTTTTGAACACCTTCATTTAAAACTTCTTTATCCAATTTTTTATAATCACCTAATAAAGATTTAAGATATTTATTCTCATCTTGAAGTTCTTCTAATCTATTATTTACTGGTTTTTTAGGAACTTCTTTTAATACTTTTGATGCAGTTTTTGCAGTTAATTTTGTATCTTTTATAACAGAATTTTTAAAATTCTCAATAAGCTCAATAGCTTTATTTAAAGTAATATTATCTCTTATTGTATATCCTAAAACTTTAACATATCTTTTTTTATCATACTGAAATCTTGCTATATATTTTTTACCATATTTAGGGTGTTCATCCTTGGATATATACAATCCATTTTGTATTGTTAATTCAAATTCATTTAAATTCATTACAAACCTTTATGATAATTGTTCTCTTTGCATATTTTCAAGCTCTAAAGCTCCACCAATAATAATTTTTTTATCTATTTCAAAAATATCTTCTTTAGACTTTTTATCATAATTTATAGAATTTAACATATGTCGAATACAATTTACTCTAGCTTTTTTCTTATTATCACTTTTTACTATAATCCATGGAGTAACTTGTGTATGAGATGCCATAAGCATAGAGTATTTTGCTGATGTATATTTATCCCACATCTTTTGTGACTCTTTATCTATTGGTGATAATTTATGTTGTTTTAATGGATCAGTTTCTCTTTTTTTAAATCTTTTTTCTTGTTCTTTTTTTGATACAGAAAAATAAAACTTAAATAATATTATTCCAGATTCTACAAGCATCTTTTCAAATTCAGGAACATCTCTTAAAAATTGTTGATGTTCTTCTTTTGTACAAAAGCCCATAACAGGTTCAACTCCACCTCTATTGTACCAACTTCTATCAAACAATACTATCTCTCCAGCACTTGGCAGATGCTGTGTATATCTTTGAAAATACCATTGTGTTCTTTCTGTATCACTTGGCTTTTCTAAAGCCACTATTCTTGCTCCTCTTGGATTTAAGTGTTCAGTGATTCTTTTTATAGTTCCACCTTTTCCAGCAGCATCTCTTCCTTCAAAGATTATCAAAACTTTTAGTCCATTAGATTTAACATAATTTTGAAGTTTTAAAAGCTCAATTTGTAGCTTTGTAAGTTTTTTTTGATATTCTAAAGTCTCTTTTTTTATCCAAACTTGAACTTTTTGCTCTCCATCTTGTATCTCTTCTTTTAACTTAACCCTTTTTCTTTTTTTATCTTGACCATGCTCAATATTTTCTTGAGTATCAATAACATCTTTATCTTCAAATGTTTGTTTAACCAATCCTCTATCGTGTCCCATTTTCCTATCCTTATGTAAATTTTATGAAAGTCTTATTTTATAATCTTCATATCCAAAATTTCTTATAACTTTAAAATTACCTTCTTTAGATTTTATAACTATTGATGGTAATTTTATTCCATTAAAAGTTGTTGTTTTTACCATTGTATAGTGAATCATATCTTCTAAAATAATTTTGTCTCCAACTTTTAACTCTTCATCAAAAGAATAATCCCCAATGATATCACCTGATAAACAAGTGTTTCCACCTAATCTATAAGTATATTTTTTCTCATTTGCAACGCCACTATTTCTTATCATTGCACGATATGGCATTGCTAAAGTATCTGGCATATGTGCTTCTGCACTTGTATCCAAAATTGCTAAATTCATTCCATTTTCTATAATATCAAGAACAGTTGCAACTAAATATCCAGTTTGCCAACCAATAGCCTCACCTGGTTCCATATAAACTTTTAGATGTGGATATCTAGCTTTAAAACTTTTTAAAAGTTTTATTAATCCTTCTACATCATAATCAGCCCTTGTAATATGGTGTCCACCACCAAAATTAACCCATTTTAATTTATCAAAATATTGAGAGAAATTTCTTTCAAAAGCTGTAAGTGCACCTTCAAGCGCATCAACATTTTGTTCACAAAGAGCATGAAAATGAAACCCCTCTAAGTATTCAAGATAAGATTCATCAAAATTTGCTTTTGTAGTTCCCATTCTTGAAAATGGTGCACAGGGATTATATAAATCAACTTCAACACTTGAATATTCAGGATTTAATCTAATTCCTAAAGATACTTTTCCAAAAGCTTTATCTTTAAATCTTTTTAATTGACTAAAAGAGTTAAAAACTAAATGATTTGAAATAGAAATAATTTCATCAATTTCTTCATCTTTAAATCCTGGACTATAAGTATGAACTTCTCCTCCAAACTCTTCTTTTGCCAAAATTGCTTCATGAAGTCCAGAAGCACAACAACCTTTTAAATACTTTTTGCATAAATCAAAAGTTGAGTGCATAGCAAAACCTTTTAATGCTAAAAGTATACTAATATCTGCTTCATCTTGAACTTTTTTTAAAAGCTTTAAGTTTTTTTCTAAAAGTTGTTCTTCACAAACATAAGCAGGACTTGGAAGCTTCTCAAAACTATCTAAAATCTCATATTTTTTATTCATACTATTTTGCATCTAACTCTAAAATTTTCCAAGGAAGACCTTGTGTCATCAACTCATCCATAAATGGTTTTGCATCAAACTCTTCTATATTAAATACTCCTGTATTTTTCCAAATTTCTTTATATAAAAGTTTACTTCCAATCATAGCTGGAACACCTGTTGTATAACTTACAGCTTGTGCTCCCGTTTCTTTAAAACATTCTTGATGGTCACAAACATTGTAAATATAAACTTTTCTTGATTTTCCATCTTTGATACCTTCGATTATACAACCAATATTTGTTTTTCCAACTGTACGTGGACCTAAACTTGCAGGGTCTGGTAATAATGTAGTTAGAAATTCAATGGGAGTAATCATTACACCTTTATGTTCAATTGGTTCAATTCCTAGCATTCCAACATTTTGTAAACAATTCATATGTTGAATATAACTATCTCCAAAAGTCATAAAAAATCTAATTCTTTTTAAACCTCTGATATTTTTTACTAATGATTCTAACTCTTCATGATATAGTAAATATGATGGTTTTATTCCTACTTCTGGATAATCATGATCGACTCTAATTTCTAAAGGAGTTGTTTCAATCCACTCACCATTTTCCCAATATCTACCATTTGCAGATACTTCTCTAAGATTTATTTCTGGATTAAAATTTGTAGCAAATTTATACCCATGGTCACCAGCATTACAATCCATAATGTCTATTGTATGAATTTCATCAAATAAATTTTGTTGAGCATAAGCACAAAATACACCTGTAACACCTGGGTCAAATCCAGAACCTAAAAGAGCCATAACTCCAGCTTCTTTAAATTGATTATCTCTTGCCCATTGTAATTTATATTCAAATTTAGCTTCATCTGGATGTTCATAATTTGCAGTATCTACATAATCAACTTCACATCTCGTACAAGCATCCATAATTGTTAAATCTTGATAAGGTAAAGCTACATTTAATACTAATTTTGGATTTAATTTTTCTATTAATTTTACTAATTCCTCTACACTATCAGCATTAACTGAAGCTACATCTATTTTTACACCTTGATTTTTTAAAATATCCTCAGCAATTGCTTCACATTTTGAAACTGTTCTTGATGCTAAAGTGATTTTTTCAAAAGTGTCAATATTCATTGCACATTTCACAGTGGCAACCCTACTTACACCACCAGCACCAATTATTAAAATACCTTTTTTACTCATATTAAATACTCCAAATATTTTTATGTATTGATTATAACTATTTTATAATAAAAAAATAGTATTTAGTAACCATTTAATTACATATAATTACAAAATTAACATAGTTTTAAATTTATTTATGTAGAATTACGTTTTATATTGGGGATGACTTGGTATCGATTAGAGCAGTGAGTATTAGTTGCATGTCGGCCTGAACATGCCGTTACGCGGTTCATTTTTTTTAGACGCAAACAATACAAATTACGCTCCAGCTTACGCAAAAGCTGCGTAAGTTTAACAACTTACTGACTCGGCCTTTCTGGCCTTGAGTCTTTGGAGACTGGCACTACAGATTCTATCTATGTAGATTATTGCTGGTTCACACTAGATAGATTATCTTTAAAGGATTGATTGAACTTTAGAGAGAAATTTTAGATCTTAGCTTTATAGTTGCTTTTGGAAGTTGAGTTGCTATAGAGTGAAATTTTTCAACTTTGCTAAGCATGTAGACGCTTTTATGAGCTGTTTTAAGACTGCGGTTCGATCCCGCACATCTCCACCAATATACAATCCAAAAAAATCTTACAAAGCCCACAAACCACCCATAAAATAGAACTTCTTATATCTTTTACAAACAATATAGTCTAAACAATAATCATAAAATCTAAAAAGTTTAGGGGTATATTGCTAAAATACATAATATAAATTTAAAATATACCCCTAAAAGGATTTTTATTATGGCAAAAAGTATCCTACCCCTAACTAATACAGAAATAAAAAATGCAAAACCAAAAGAAAAAGATTATAAACTATTTGATGGTGGTGGTCTTTTTTTATTAGTTGCAACATCAGGTGGAAAAAGATGGAGATTAAAATATAGATTCAATAATAAAGAAAAAATAATTGCTTTAGGAACTTATCCAAGTATATCTTTAAAAGATGCAAGAGAAATAAAAGATGAATATAAAACTTTAATTGCAAAAGGCATCGACCCAAACGAACAAAAAAAACAATCTAAAGAAGAAATCAATATATATGAAAAGAAAAAAGAAAATACATTTTATAAAGTTTCTCAAGAATGGTTAGAAAACTATAAAAGTGAAGTAACGGAGAATTATCATATTAAAATAGGTAAAGCATTAGAAAACTATGTTTATTCATTTATAAAAAATAAACCTATTGAAGAAATTACAAGATTAAATATAATAGAAATATTACAAGATTTAAAAAGTAAAAATATTTTAGATACTGCAAAAAGAGTTTATATGCTTTTAAATAAAATATATAAATATGCTGTAACTTTAGAATACATACCTCATAATATAATTGCTGATATTGAACAAAAAATAGTAATAGGAAAAGTTGAGAAGAATCACTACCCTACTTTTACAAAGAAAGAGGATATAAAAGGATTATGACTAGCTATTGATGAATATTCAGGAGACTACACTACAAAAATGGCTTTGAAAATGTTACCTTATGTATTTGTAAGAAGTTTTAATATTCGTCATTGTGAATGGAGTGAAATAGATTTTGAAAATAAGGAGTGGATAATTCCTGCTTCAAAATGAAAACAAAATCAGAATTTATACTTCCACTTTCAAATTATGTAATAGAATTATTAAACGAAGTAAAAAAATTTACTTCTGATAGCAAATATGTATTTGCAAGTTTCAAAGATAAAAATCGTCCAATGAGTGAAAATACTTTAATTTCTGCATTAAGAAGAATGGGTTATACAAAAGAAGAATTTGTACCTCATAGTTTTAGGGCAATGTTCTCAACAATAGCTTATGAAAATATGAATGAACACCAATGTAGTGGAGAAGTGATTGAAGCTTTATTAGCCCACAAAGAAACTAATAAAGTTAAAGAGGCTTATAATAGAGCAACTTACAAACAAGGAATGAGAAAATTAATTGATTGGTATGAAAATTATCTATTTCAAATAATAAATATATTATGATATTATTAAAAAATAATAATAAGGTAATATATGTATTTTGAAAGATATTTATTAAGAACTTTAAACAATAATTTAACAGATGTATTCTCGGGAGATAACATTGATAATAGTCTTTACACTGATAAGATTATTTCGAATAACACAATTGCTATTTATAACCAAGCACCATTAAATTATGATATAGATTATGCTTCATTCCAACATATAATTGCTACATATAGTAAACCTATACTTTTAAATACTATTCAAAATCGTGAATTATATGAATTTCAAATAATTTATGCAAAAACTAATGATAATCAAGCTATTGTCGATGTTACAAACTGGGATCAATTAAGTCAATTAAATAGTTCCGAAGGTCTTGCTTATACATTAAGAGTTTTTTGTATAATTTATGATAATTCTATAAAATTTGCTTTTGAATATCAATATCATGCATTACCGAATGTTATAGTCTATAAATTATTAAAAAATATTGTACAAGAAGCTTTTCTAAATATTGATGTATTAGAGGATATTCATAATTATAATGATTTTGAATTAGTTATGGATTTTAATACTATGGATTATGAAGTATTATTTGATAATGCAACAAAAGGGAAACAACTTATATTACATATGGATGAAAATACAGAAAGAGGCGAAATAATAAATAGCGAAAAAATCTTAATAAGTATTACTGGTCGTACAAGCTTATCTAGTACATTAGCTGTTGCTAGATCAAGATTACAAGGAAGAGGTAGAGCAAGATATGTTATAAAGTGTGAAGATTCAGATGGAAGAATAGCAACTTTACATAATGAAACAGGTATAGAATCTTGGAATCAACCTGCTAGAATTGAAATTGATTTAAGTGATAACTTTCAAAATACATTATTTACATTTTTAAGGAATTAATATGATAAAAACTATATTTATAGATTATATAAATTTCAGAAAACAATTAAATATACATAATTTTTTTTATTATTTCTGGAAAATATTCTATCCATTAGTTTTTTCTTTAATAGTACAAATTATATTTCATTATTGTGTTGTTAAAATTAATCATAAAGATGTTGCCACAGTTTTAGTTTCGACAAATTCAATTATAATTGCTTTTTTGGTACTTTCATTAACAGTATTATTAACACAAGAAATTAAAAATCTACCTAATCAAAATATTAACTATAAAAAATTTTTAATTACAAATGTAGAGATGAGTGTAATTCTTATTTTTGTGTCAATTATTGTTAGTATTTTTTATATGTTATTATCAAGTTCTGAAATCATTACTACAATTGATTCATATTATTGTTTTTTATTAAAGATACTTAGTTTTTTATCTATATTCATTACTATTTTAGTTATTTATCTTTCAATAAATGATATATTATTGTTATCAAGTAAATTAAAATAAATTTTTAGGTTGAGATATTTCATCCTAAAAATTACTAAATCCCTCTAATTTTATCTACATAATCTCTAATATTTTTAACTAGAGGTAAAATTCCTACCTTTTGTAAAAATTCAGCATCTTCTAATCCACCTAAAGCAAGGTTTCTCATTAATCTAGCTTTAGTCATACCCATTTTTTTTGCTAGTTCTTCTACTCTTTCATTTTCTTCTTTTGTAAATCTAACTGTTACTTTTACATCTCTTGGATTTTCTTCTTTTGGTCTTCCTGCTTTATTTTCTAACATAAGTACTCCATTTATAAGTCTAATTTAAGTTAATGTCATATAATATTTGACAGTCATTTATTATATTTATGATGGCGATTTATTTATTTAAGAAAGTCATCTAACAATTTATGTCTATCATTATACAAAAAAAGGAGAAGAAAATGCAACTTACATTAAAAGGAACTATGCTCAACACTTACGAAAGAGTTCCATTTGTAAATAAAGAAACTGGTGAGACAACTCAAAAAACTTTTGGTCTTCAATTATTGGTTGAAGAAAAATTATCAAATGGTGCTACGAAATCAGAACTATATGATGTAAAAATAGATGAAAATTCAAAAGCAAAATATGAGACAAAAAAAGGGCAACAAATTGAAGTAATTTGTAGCATTTATTCTAAGTCTGCTATTTCATTAACAGCAGTTTAATTAAGTTGTCCAAAGGAAAAATTTTACTTGGCGGTTAATCTTCCTTTGAACTAAATAACCTCGCTAAAGGATATCTAAATGGATTATACAAAAGAATATATTAACAGTTGTATTAGTGAAGATAAGAAGATAAAAGTTTGTGTAGTGTCGGAACAAACTTTTTCTTCTTCATCTTCCTTGACTACTTATAAAAAAGTTGTGGACATAAGCAAAAATCATAAGATTTATGGATTAACTCAAAATGATTATGAAGATGTATTAGAGAAAATCAAAAAACAAAATTGTTTTTTAGAATATAACTATATCTATGACAAAATATCAAGAACACAAATTCCATTAAAAAATTTAGTAATTTCTGCAAATCATAATCCAAATAGATATCATGCTTTGATTCAAAATAGAATCAATACTTTAACAAATGAAGCAAAAGAAAATAATCTATTCCCAATCTTTATGACTTTAACACTACCAAGTGAATTTCATAAAATGAAAATAGATAAAAAAACTAAAACTTTAATACCAAATTCAAAATATAATCATGTTACACCCAAAGAAGCTGTAAAACATTTAACAAAAATGTTTTCAAGACTTAGACATGATAGAAGTTTAAAAGAACTATCAAAAGATGAAAGAATATATTTTAGAGTAAATGAGCCACATAAAAATGGAACTCCACATACTCATATATTATTGTTTGTTCCAAAATCAAGTATAAATAGAGTGGTTACTGCATTTAAAAGATTGTTTGATAATAAAACAAATGATATTCAAACAGATATAAAAAATGCTACTTCATATATTATGAAATATATTAATAAAACATTACCTTTATCTAAAAAAGAGAATTTATCAACTAAAGAGAAATATTTAAATGCTTGGTATTGTAAACATAGAATAGTTAGATTTAATTGTAGTAAAACTTTAGCACCATTAAGTTTATATAGACTATTACATGAAAAATTTAATTTAAAAGAATTAACCTCTTTAGTTAAAAAGAAATCTCTTGCTATTTATGTACTGCAAACTAATAGAAATAAGATAATGGAAATATTTTTTGGTGATGAGCTTATTTACCAAAGAAGTGAGAACTATACTTTGAAAAATGGACTTTTAGATTTTTGATACTTTTTTAAAAAGTATAAACAGATTTTATAAGGGATTTTAATCCTTGCCTAAACAGTGGAAAGGAGAAAGAACACATGGGCAATTTTTTGAGAATAAAAGATGTAATGAAAAAAACTGGCATTGCAAAAAGTACAATTTGGTTATGGGTTAGTGAGGGTAAATTTCCTAAGCCTATAAAGTTGAGTCCTAGAATAACTATTTGGGAAGAAGAAAAAATAAGTATTTGGATGAAAGAAAAGGTATAAATATTTTATGATATAATCAAACAGAATAAAAATTTAAAAGGAGATATTTCAATGTCAAAACAGATTAATAGAACAAATATCTTAAATTATTTAAAAGAGCATTATTCTGAATTCAAAAATAAATATAATGTTGAGCAGATAGGACTATTTGGAAGCTATGCAAGAGATGAAGCATCTGAAAATAGCGACATAGATATTTTTGTAAAAATGAAACCATCATTATTTGATATGGTAGCTATTAAAGAAAAAATAGAAAATGATTTAAATAGAAAAGTAGATATTATAAGAGAACATAAGAATATTAAGCCTATATTTCTTAAAATGATTCACAAAGATTTGATTTATGCATAATGAACGAAAAGAGATGATTATTTCTACACTTGAAGATATTAAATACTCTTTAGAACTAATTAGAAAAAGAGCAAAAAATATCAATTCAAGTGATGATTTCTTGGAAGATGAGAATGGGCTTGAAAAACTTGATAGTATTGCTATGAGATTAGTAGCTATTGGAGAAGGATTTAAAAATATCGATAAATTATCAAATAATGAACTTCTAAAAAATTATCCAAATATCCCGTGGAAAAATGTAAAAGGTATCAGAGATATTTTATCTCATCACTATTTTGATTTAGATGCTGAAGTAATTTTTGCTATTTGTAGAAAAGATGTTAATGAATTACTTGAAACTACAATTCAAATAATAAAAGACCTAAATTAATTTTATTTTAGGGGTATATTTAGGGGTACTTTTATATAAATTCCTTACAAAGTACCTATTTAAAAGCTAGTTCAATCCCGCACATCCCACCAAATATACATTGTTTAACAAATTGTAATACATCTATGAGCTATGTTTTAGTTTTGTAAATTAATATATACAAAAAAGATAGCCAAAAGAATTACTCTTAACTATCTTAAAAAAATCAAAAGATTACTTTTTAGTTTCATCATCTTTTTTAGATTTTTTATCTTGTTTTGATTCTTTTTCTTTAGAATCTTTTACTTCTTTTTCATCATTTTTATTTGATGAGCCTTTAGCTTTTACATCATTTTTTACATTGTTAATAATAGAATCTCCAAACCCCTTGATATTTCTCAAATCTTCTGGTGATTTAATACTATTAACCTTCCTATATTCTAGTATTTGTTCAGCTTTTTTCTCACCTATTCCTTTTATCCCCATAAGTTCCTCTTTTGAAGCAGTTTGTAAATTAATTGCAAACAAAAAAGAACTACATAACATCAGTAATACCATAAATTTTTTCATCTTATCTCCTTTAATTTAAATAATGAGAATTATATCGATTAATAATTATAATGTCAATACAATTTTATATCTAATTATATTGATAATAAATCAAAACTTATATTTCAAAGTAGCCATCCAATTTCTTTCATCTCCATAAGAGTAAGTACGAAAACTATTTTTATACTCTTTATTTAAAGAATTATTGATATTTACCAATAAATTTAAGTTTTTATTAAATTCATAATTTGCCATCAAATCTACTACATAATAATCTTTTTGTGTAGCTTCTCCAACCATATCTTCACGACCTATACTAATATAATTATTTTTAACATAATTTTCAGAAGTTTCACTTTGCCATCTTAGACCACCACCTAAAGTTAATTTAGATATAGGTTTATAAGTAGTAAATAAATTTGCAGTTCTTATTGGAGTAAGTGTACTATTTAATCTATTTCCAGCACTATCTTTTAATATTGATGAAGAGAAACCAAATTGAACTTGCCAATTTGGAGTGATTTCTCCTACAATTTCAAACTCCCAACCTCTATTTTTTGTATCATCTTCTGCTTTAGAAGCACAATCACCTGTTGGAGTTCTGTAACAATTACCATTTGAATCTTTATCTGTTACTGCAAGATTGTCTTTTCCTGATTGAAATAGGGCTATACTACTATTTAGTCGTCCATCAAACCACTCACCTTTTAACCCAATTTCATAGTTAAATCCTGTTTCAGGCTCAAGAAACCTACCACTTTTATCTTGTGTACTTTGTGGATTAAAAATCTCTGTATAACTAGCATAAGTTGTAAGATTTTCTGTAATATCATAAGTTAAAGCTAAATATGGTAAAAAATAACCATTTGTTTTACGATGATCTTCATAACCCCAAGAATTTACAAAATCATCTTTCCATTCACTATATCTTCCACCTAGAATTGCTGAAAAATCATCTGTAAAGTTTAATTTAGTTGAGATAAAAGCACCATATTGTCGTACCTTAGATTCAAAACTACCGCTTATTTTTTCACCCCAGATTGGTGTTTTCCACACCATTTTATTATTTATAATTTGTCTATCATTCATATTGCTAACTAAAAGTTCTCTATCAAACCCATCAGATTTACTTTTTGAACCATTAAATCCTAAAACTAATTCATGTGTTTGTCCCCAAAGTTCAAAACCACCATTTAGTTTTAAATCAATTGTATGCCCTTTATTATCAAATTTAGTATTATAAGGTTCATCCCAATCAAAATATTTAGCTTTACCATCACTTTGAAGATAGTTATATGTAGTATCTATCTTCCAATAATCATTTATATGATGAGTTAAAGCTAGAGTTAAATTGTCATTTGTTTGTTCTTCTTTTACCCAATCTGCTACTATCCAAGTATATTTATCATAATTTGTTAGTATTCTATGCCCATTATTCCAGTCAAATCTTGGAGCAAATGATCCATCTGATTGAGCATTATGTTTTCCGTCTGTATGTTCCCACGTCGCTGATAATGTCGTATAATCAGATAAATCAGCTTCTAATACACCATATAAAGTGCTTGTTTGATTTATAAATTCAGGGATATAAAAACCACCTTCTTTATAAGAAGCTATAAATCTTCCACGGATTGAACCATCTTCATTAAATCCACCACCAATATCTACAACTCCTCTATATTTATCCCATCTTCCAGTTTGAGCTTCTAAAGATGCTTGAAAATCTTTTGTTGGTTTCTTTCTCACTAAATTAACACTTCCACTTGGATCACCTGCTCCTGTTAAAAGCCCAGTTGCTCCACGAACTACTGAAACTGAATCATAAATAGCAGTATCAAAACCTCCATTTGTTGTATCATGATTTGTAAAAACAGTCGTTGAGCTTCCATCTACTTGGAAATTTTTGATTTGATAACCACGAGAAAAAATCTTAGTTTCACCTACTCCACCTGTTGATAGTGATTCATCCACTATAACCCCTGTTGTATTCTTAAGAACACTATGTATAGTATTTAGTTGTTGATCTTCCATTCTTTTTGAAGTTATAACTGAAACTGATTGTGGAGTTTCTTTAAGTGATAAGTTCATACCTGTTGCTGAATTATCTTGAGTTCTTGTATAGCTATTTTCTTTATTATCTTTTACAGAAATTTCATCTAAAACCGTAGTATTACCAAAGTTTTTATATTTTGGTTTTTCTATTATGTAAATTATGCTATCTTCTTCGATAGCTTTGAGATTATGTTCTTCTAGTACGCTATTTAGATTACTTAATACCGTACCCCCCCCCGAAACTCACTTTTTCCGAATCTACTATTTTATTCTTCAAATCTTTTGATTTTGAAATATATGTTACATTATATTTCTTTACTATATTCTCTACTGCTTCTTGCAAACTTATCTCTTTTGCATTTAACATTGTTCCACTTAACATCATTGATGTTAATACTGATATGAAAATCTTTCTTTTCATCTTTAATCCTTTGTATTAATTTTGAGAATTTGTTTCTCTATATAGTAAGACGATTTAAATGAAAAAAATGGACAACTTTTAAGAAAGAATTTTAAAATTTGTTAGCTAGAGTTACTTTTAGTAACAAAATTAAGTATATTTGTTGTTAGAATAACATAAAATGGATTTATATAAAATAATAATTTTAAATATAAATCGTAAAAATTTAGCAAAAAAAAAGAGAGTAAAAAATCACTCTCTTTTTAAAAATTTTTATGATGTTTTATTACATCATTCCAGGCATTCCCATTCCGCCCATACCACTCATATCTGGCATAGCAGGAGATTTATCCTCTTTTATATCTGTTACTGTTGCTTCTGTTGTAAGAAGTAAAGAAGCAACCGAAACTGCATTTTGCATAGCAACTCTTTCAACTTTAGCAGGATCTACAATTCCAGCTTCAAACATATCTACATATTCTCCAGTTGCTGCATTGAATCCTAAGTTATCATTTGAAGATTTTTCAACTTCATTTGCAACAACTCCAGCATCAAATCCAGCATTTATAGCAATTTGTTTTAAAGGTGCTTTGATAGCTCTTAAAACAATATCTGCTCCAATTGATTCATCATCTGATAAATCAAGTTTTACTTTCGAAGCTGCTCTTATAAGTGCTGCTCCTCCACCAATTACAATTCCTTCTTCAACTGCAGCTCTAGTTGCACTTAGAGCATCATCAACTCTGTCTTTTTTCTCTTTCATTTCTGTTTCTGTTGCAGCTCCAACTTTAATAACAGCAACTCCACCACTAAGTTTTGCAAGTCTTTCTTGAAGTTTTTCTCTATCATAATCACTTGTTGTATTAGAAATTTCTGCTCTTATTTGATTTACTCTAGCTACAACACCATCTTTATCTCCACTTCCATCAACAATAGTTGTATTATCTTTGTCTATTACAACTTTTGAAGCAGTTCCTAAAATACTCAAATCACTAGTTTCAAGCTTCATTCCTAATTCTTCAGAAACAACTGTTCCACTAGTTAATACTGCTATATCTTCAAGCATAGCTTTTCTTCTATCACCAAATCCTGGAGCTTTAACAGCAGCAATTTGTAATGCTCCTCTTAATCTATTAACTACAAGAGTAGCCAATGCTTCACCATCTACATCTTCAGCAATAATTAAAAGAGGTCTTCCAGTTTTATTTACAGCTTCAAGTATTGGTAACATCTCTTTTAATGAAGATATTTTTTTGTCATATAATAGTATAAATGGATTACTAAACTCTGTTATCATTTTTTCAGGGTTTGTAATAAAATATGGAGATAAATATCCTCTATCAAATTGCATTCCTTCAACAACATCTAGTTCGTCAGAAATTCCTTTTGCTTCTTCAACAGTTATAACACCATCTTTTCCAACTTTTTCCATAGCTTCTGCTATCATTTTTCCAATAGCACTATCTGAATTTGCTGAGATTGTAGCAACTTGTTCAATTTCAGTTTTATTTGCTACAACTTTTGAAGCAATTTTTAGTTCAGCTAAAATAGCTTCACAAGCTTTATCCATTCCTCTTTTTAAAGAGATTGGATTAGCACCTGCTGTTACATTTCTAAGACCTTCTTTAAAAATAGAGTGAGCTAAAACTGTTGCTGTTGTTGTTCCATCTCCAGCTTCATCTGCTGTTTTAGAAGCAACTTCTTTTACAAGTTGTGCACCCATATTTTCTAAAGTATCTTTTAACTCTATTTCTCTAGCAACACTTACACCATCTTTTGTAATTGATGGTGCACCAAAAGATTTTTGTATTAAAACATTTCTTCCTCTTGGTCCCATTGTAACTTTTACAGCATCTGCTAGTTTTTCAACACCTGCATATAATTTATTTCTTGCATTATCACTAAAAAAAATCTCTTTTGCCATATTCATCTTCCTTTTTTATTTCAATTTTATTTTTTATTTTAAACAATTTTATGTAAATGGATAAGTTGCCTTGCAACGTATGTTATTACATAACTCCTATAACATTTTCAATATTTAAAATAAGATACTCTTTTTCTTCAAGTTTAAGTTCAGTTCCTCTATATTGTTCAAAAACAATAACATCACCAACTTTAACATCTTCTACTTTATTACCAATAGCTACAACTTTTGCAGTTTGTGGTTTTTCTTTAGCATTATCTGGAATTATAATTCCACTTGCTGTTTTATTTTCTACTTCTGTTCTTTCAACAAGAACTCTTTCACCTAGTGGTTTAAAATTCATACTGTCTTCCTTTTTTATTATATTTATTTTTTTATTTAGCTTAGAATTTAGCACTTGTAAATTCCAAGTGCCAAATTTTATAAAATTTTTTAAATTTTGTCAATATCTTTGAGTCATTTTAACTAAAGTTTATGTCTATTTATATATTTTAAAAGTAGTTCTTCTAAAGATTCTTTCAAATTATCTTCAAAACTATCCAAAGTTTCTATACATTTTAAAGCCAATTTATCGGCACTTTTTTTAGCTTCATCAAGTCCTAAAAGATTTACAAATGAGTTTTTAAAACTATCATTTTGAGTAGTTTTTCCAGCTTCTTCAGAACTACAAGTTTCATCTATAATGTCATCTTGAATTTGAAATAAAAGACCTAAATCTAAACCAAAATCATAAAGTTTATCTTGTATTTCTTTCTCATATTCACAAATGATTGCTCCCATTTTAAGACTAGCTGCTATAAGCCTTGCTGTTTTATGAATATGTAAGAACTCCAAATCTTCTAAAGATAGTTTTTGCTTTTCAAAATAACAATCTATTGCTTGTCCAATTATCATTCCATCTATTCCACCATTTTGTGACAAAGATTTGATAAGTTCTATTTTTACATCATTGTGAAGAGAAGCATTTGCAATCAATTTAAAAGCTTCCGTATTCAAAGCATCGCCAACCAAAATAGCTGTTACTTCATCATATTTTTTATGTAAAGTTTGAAATCCTCTTCTTAAATCAGAATTATCCATAGCTGGTAAATCATCGTGAATCAAAGAATATGTATGTAGAAATTCAACGCCTAAAGCAACGCTTAGACTATTTTTTACTAAAAGTGATTTTTTAGATTTTACAACACTAAGCAACAACATAGGTCTAAATCTTTTACCTCCAGCTTTTAGCATATCACCCAAAGCTAATTCAAAATATGGATGAATAGTTTTTGATTTTGGAAGATTTGCTAATAAATACTCTTCAAAAGTTTCTAAAAGTTCTTGCATTTTATTTCTGTCCAAAAGAACCAAGATTTCCCATCAAGTTCATAGCCATCATTTTTTTATTCTCTTCACTTTGTTTGATAATATCATTCATACATGAAATTAACAATATTTGTAAAGAGTCTTTATCTTCTAGTAATGAATCATCAATTTTTAAATCAACAACTTCTGAATTCCCATTTACAGAGATTTCAACCATTCCTCCACCAGCTTTTGATGTAAAAATTTTAGAAGCATTTTCACTTTGTGCATTTTGTGCCATATCTTGAAATTTATTTATCATATCACCAAGATTTAAGTTTTTTAAATCAATTCCATCAAACATATTTTCCACCTTCAAGTTTATTTGTAATTAAATCAATATTATTTTTATCATCTACTAAAACAACTGTTGGACTATAGTTTTCAAGTTCTGTTTCATTATATGTTGCATAAGCAATAACGATTATTTTATCGCCAATTTCAACTTTTCTAGCCGCTGCTCCATTTAAACACATATCTTTTGAACCTGCTTTTCCTTTTATGATATAAGTTTGAAATCTCTCACCATTGTTAATATTTACAATATCAACTTTTTGCCCAACCTTCAACTTTGCAGCATTCATTAAATCTTCATCAATCGTAATAGAACCAACATAGTTCAAATTTGCATCTGTAACTGTTGCTCTATGAATTTTGCTGTATAACATCTCAAATGTCATATAAAAAATCCTTAACTTTTTATTTTTTTTTAAAGCTAATATACTATACTAATTTCATATAAAATCATATTAAAAGGATAAAAGATTATGAGAAAAATATTGCTATTTATTTTCTCTTTTTCGCTATTTGTATTTGCAAATAATTTAGAAAAGAACCCTGTTGCTATTTTTGAAACATCAAAAGGTATTATAAAAGTTGAACTTAGACCAAAGATTGCTCCAAAGGCTGTTGAAAATTTTATAACACATTCAAAAAATGGTTATTATGATGGTCAAATTTTTCATAGAGTAATAAAAGGGTTTATGCTTCAAGGTGGTGATCCAACAGGAACTGGAATTGGTGGAGAGTCTATTTGGAATAAAGATTTTGAAGATGAATTTTCTAAAAATGCTCTTTTTGATAAACCATATATTTTAGCAATGGCAAATAAAGGTAAAAATACAAACAATAGCCAATTTTTTATTACAACTGCAGCAACATATTGGTTAAATGGTTATCATACTATTTTTGGATATGTTATTGATGGATTTGATGTTGTAAAAGAGATTGAAAACGTAAAAACAAGTGGGAAATATGGTGGTGATAAACCAATAGAAGATGTAAAAATTATATCTATAAAAATAGAGGATTAAATCAATCCTCTAACTCTTCTTTACAAACAACTTTTTCGATATCCATAAGAACTAGCATTTTGCTATCGTTCAATCTTACATAACCTTTTAGATATTTTGCTGGAATACCTGTACCCATTTCTGCAACAGGTGCTAACATATTTGTATCTATTTTTTGAACATCATCAACTAAATCTACAACTATTCCTATCATTCTTTTATCTTCAGTGATAACTGTTATAATAGAAGTATTTTCATCATATATAGCAGGACCTGTTTTAAATTTAATCCTAATATCTAAAATAGGAACAACCTCACCTCTTGAATTTATAAGACCTTTTACCCATTCAGAAGTGTTTGGCAAAATCGTAATATTATCTGGATATGTTAAAATTTCTTTTATCTTTGGCAACTCAATTGCATACTTCATCTTACCTAATTCAAATGTCATAAATTCTGTTACATTTGGACTAATGTTTTTATTTGAACTATTTTCCATATTATCCCCTCTTTAAATCACAATTAATAAAATTGAACTATTTTACCTTTTGTTTACTTAAATTAGTAATCTTACAATCTGCTATTATATTTACAGTTTGCAGTTCTAAACTATCCCCAATCTTCAAATCTTCTAAAGACACAATTTTATTATCTTTTGAAATTTGTACAAAACCATTTTTTTCTTTTTTTTCTGGATGATTCAATACATAATTTGATTTTAGATTATCTAAACTATTTTGAAAAATCTGAATTTTTTGAGAAAAACTACTATTAAAAGATGATTTGATAAGTTTAATTTGAGAAGAGATAAAACTAAACTTTGACTCAATAGAGTTTTGCTCTAAAAGTTTTTTTGTATTTATTAACTCTTGCTCTTTATTTGAAAAAATCATTTTTAATCTATTTTGAAATTCGCTAACAAAACTATCAAGATATAAAATATGTTCATTCATATCAGGTAGTGCTATCTCCATAGCATTTGATGGAGTTGCAGCTCGAACATCTGCTACAAAATCACTTATCAAATAGTCAATTTCATGTCCAACGGCTGAAATAATTGGTGTTTTTGCTTGAAAAATAGCATCTGCAACAATTTCACTATTAAACGACCATAAATCTTCAATACTTCCACCACCACGACCTACAATCATAATATCGCAGTTTAATTTATCAGCATATTTTATTGAACTAGCTATATCTTCAATACTGCCATTTCCTTGTACCAAAGTTGGAACTAATATGAGTTCACATAAAGCCCATCTCTTACTAGCAACTTTTTTCATATCTTCTATTGCAGCACCTGTAGCACTTGTAACAATTGCTATTTTTTTAGGATATTTTGGAAGAGTTTTTTTGATACTTTGTTCAAAATATCCTTTTGCTTGAAGTTTTATTTTTAGTTGTTCAAAAGCAAAAGCCAAATTTCCAACTCCAGATGGTTCTATTTTTGTACAAAGTAACTGATAATTTCCTCTTGGGACATATACAGTTATGCTTGCTGTTACTTGAACTTTTTGTCCATTTTCAAGTTCAAATTTTAGATATTTTGTATTTCCTTTGAACATAACACAAGATATTGTAGAGTTTTCATCTTTTATAGAAAAATAAATATGTCCTGAACTATGAATTGTAAGATTGGAAATCTCCCCTTCAACACAAATTTGCATAAATGTTGTTTCAAGAAGAGATTTTATTTGAGTATTTAAAGTTGATACGCTAATTGGATTCATTAAACTTTTTTTGCAATTATAAGTGTTGAAATATTCATAGAAAATGCTTTTACATAAACTGGTTCTAAACCAGCATTTTTTAGTTCTTTGCAAAGATTTTCTGTTGTTAAAAACTCATCAATTGAATCTGGTAAATATCTATAAGCTTCTTTGTTTTTTGATATTATTCCACCAACTGTTGGTAAAACTTTATCCATATAAAAAGCTGTTATATGGTCAATTAAGTTCTCTTTTTTATTTTTTGTAAATTCACTAATTACTACTAATCCATCTTTTTTTAAAACTCTTGCGAATTCTATAAATGCTTCTTGTCTTTGTACAACATTTCTAATTCCATAAGAAATAGAGATAATATCTGCGCTTTGGCTATCAATTGGCATAGAAGTTGCAAAAGCTTCTATAAAATCAACTTCTGGAAGTTTTTTCTTACCAACTTCCATCATACCAACACTTGGGTCAACTCCAACAATATTTTTTAAATCAATGTTTTTTTTCTTTGCAACTTCTTTCCAAAAAAGTATCATATCTCCAGTTCCACAAGCAACATCAACTATTTTATCAATACTATGTTTTCCATAAAGTTCAAAAGCTTTTTTACAAGCTTTATCTCTCCAAGATTTATCTATTCCCATTGATAAAACTCTATTTGCAGTGTCATAAGTTGGTGCAATGTTATTGAACATCGATACTATTTTTTCTTGTTTTTCCATTAATATATTTTTCCTATTTTATTTTTATAAAAGATATTTTCCTATTAGAATACCTAAGATTAAACCTAGATTTAAAGAAACTGCAATTTTCATAATTGAAAGTTTTTTATCAGCATAAGGAAGTTTATTTACAATATCATCTTGAAGTTTTAGACTTTCTTCAAAACTATTAGACGCTTTTTCTAAATTATCAATAGACTTTCTAATAGCTATTTCACTAAACTCCATTCTTTCAACAAGCTCTTTTGCTTGTTTGAAACTCATTTCGCTCATTTTTTAATCTCTATCCATTTATCCAAATCACAAAATATTTTGTTTAACGTATTTATTACATAATCTTTTGCTTCTGTTTGTATTCTTCTAAAAAATAGATACTTTCTAGCAGACTCAACATCTCCTAACTCTTTTGCTTCAATAGCTTTTTTAGCAAAATCTGTATTATTATAAGCCATTTCCCAAACAGTACTTCCTAAATATCTACTCATAGTAATTATTTTATCATTTTGAACTGGAAAATATTTTGGTTCTTTTACAAAATCACAAATTACAGAGTTTGAATCAAGATATTTATGACCAAAAAAGTTTATGAATTGTTCACTATAATAATCTTCTTCCATTGATATAGATCTAGTAAGAGCAAAAATTAAATTCTCTTCAGGATTCTTCTCTATTTTTTTAATTTTTTTCATAGTTGCAATAGCATTTTTTCCATCAAGTTCACCATCACCTAGTGGAATAATCCATTTAACATTTCCAAATGAACCAACTTTTTTTATCTCATCTAAAACCAAAGAAGATGTTTTATTCCCACCAACATCAACGATAACTTCGTGATTATCATCCATTAAAATCAATTCATCTAATTCATTTATTCTATTTGTTCCAAGCATTCTTTTATCTACAATTTCAGTTCTTGTAAATGATCTTGAATCGTTATTTTCATCGTCAATTTCAATATAGGTAATTTTTTTACCATGCTTTTTATACAAATATGGTGCAATCACTTGCATAGCGACAGTAGATTTACCAACACCACCTTTTGTTTGAGGAATTATAATCATTAATTCAACCTTTTTTAAGCAAATATTCTTAGATTTTATCTAAACTATGATTAAACAATAATTGCATTACTGATATGAAGTTCGCTGCTATTGCAATATTTTTTTATTTTAAAACTTTTTGAAGCAAGACCATCTTGTATATCAACAACCATAATTTGTAAAATAGATTTACAAGAGTTTGGAACTTCAAAATGTCCTCCAATACCTAAAGTTGCTCTTTGAATTGGGGCAAAACTATCCATTCCTATCACATTATCATAGCAACCAGTAAGTCCAATATCTGTTAAATATGCAGTATTTTCAAAGATTTGTAAATCATCGGTTCCAATATGAGTATGAGTTCCACAAATAGCACTTACTTTGCCTTTAAACATCATAAGCATAACTCTTTTTTCACTTGTTGCTTCACCATGAAAATCTATAAAAATATTTTTTATATTTTGTTCTTCTAAATCTTTAATTAGTTTTGTTGCTAAATTAAATGGATTATCAACTATTGGCATAGAATATTGTCCCATAAGATTAATAACTGCTAGTTTTTCTATCTTTTCACCAACATTTACATCACATATTTTTAAACCACTTCCAACAACACCATCTGGATAGTTTGCAGGTCTTAAAACATTTCCTTCTTCTAGTAAAATTTTCATATCTTTTTTCTTATCAAAACTATGATTTCCACCAGTTATCACATCAATACCACTTCTAAACAACTCTTTTGAACTATCTAGTGTTAAGCCAAAACCATGACTTGCATTTTCACCATTTGCAATTATAAAATCTATTTTAAACTCATCTTTTATACTTTGTAAATTTTCTTTTATTATTTTTCTTCCTGGACGTCCTACTATATCGCCTATAAATCCTATTCTCATATATTTTCTTCTTCTTTATATTTTTTTAATCTTACTTCAAAAACTGCACCATTTTCATTATATGCATTTATACTTCCTTTATGCTCTTCTACAATTTTCTTAGCAATAGACAAACCTATTCCCATTCCACCAGATTCTTTAGAACTAGTAAATGGTTCAAAAAGTTTTTTCATAATCTCTTGGCTTAAACCTTCTGCATTATCTTTAAATTTTACAACTATAAAATTTTCTTCTTCAAAAATATCTATTTTAAGTTCTCTTTTTTCATAATCTTCAATCTTAATCAACTCATCAAGAGCATTGTTTATAATTATAATCCAAATTTGCTCAACTCTTTGTTTTTGGATAAAACTATAAAAAGAGAATTTATCATTATTTATATTATCAATACTAAATAAATCTCCATTTAAATAAATTTTACTAATATGCTTTGCTCTATTGTGAGCCATTGTTAAAGCTGTATTCAAAGTAGCATATATATTAAAATCACCTCTTGTTTCTTCATTTGAATGAGAAATTTCTCTCATAGATTCAACAATATTCGCTATTCTATTTATACCATCTTTTATCTTTTTACTATCATTTAACATTCTTTGTTTTTCTGGACAATTTGGTAAATCTTCAATATCATATTGCATAAGTTCTAAATTACCTTTTATATATGTCAAAGGTGTATTTATTTCATGCGTAATCCCAGCTGACAATATACCAATATAGCTTAGTTTGGCACTTTTTAACTGTTCTTTATGATGTATTTCATCTTTTACTTTACTCTTTTCAATCTCACTTTTAATTGTACTTTCTAAATTTGCATTTACTTCTTGTAATTCTCTTTTATCTTCTAATGAATTTATGATAAATATTATTCTTTGTTTTTTTAGCATCAAAATTAAAGAAAGCTCTAAATGTATTGCTGTTCCATCTTTTCTTATAAAAATATGTTCTAATTTTGATATATTTGTAAACTCTTTTATATCATCTAAAATATTTTTCAAAATATTTTTTGAACTTTTATTTACTATATCTAAAGGTGTCATATCTAGCAACTCTTTTTTGCTAAAACCTAAAAGTTGGCTCATCTGATTATTTACTTTAACAAATTTTAAATCTAATGTTAAAAGTGCTACTCCGCTATGTACATTTTCAAAGATTGCATCATACTCTTCAATTTTCATATTTAGATTTTTATATAAAAGATATGTTCTTTTTTTATCAGTTACATCTTGACAAACTATATTGTAAACTCTTGATTCATCATCTAAAATATACTCTTCAATAAACAAATCAACCCAAAAATCTTCACTTGCTTTTGTTTTACCTTTTAAATTTGTAATTTTATAATTTTCTTTAATATCTTGATTGTTTATAGCTTTTCTAAAAGATTTTTGTATATCTTTATAGAAAAAGATTTTATAACTATTACCTATTAATTCACTCTTTGAAAACCCTAGAAAAACACAAAATGCTTGACTAACTTTTAAGATTATTCCATCATTGTCAATTTGGATAAACATAATATAGCTATCCATAATCTTTTGATTTTCACTTAAAGTGATATCTGTTTTATTTATATCAAAATTTAATTTTTGATTTTCTAATTCTATTTTATTGCTCTCTTTAGTAATAATTGAAGTAAAAATAAGTGCTAAAATTGATGCCAAGATAAATGTAGCAATAAGAATATATTTATAATACTCTTTTATAAAATCATCTTCAATTACTGATTTTTTTATAAAAAATGTAAAATATATATTGTCTTCCAAATAAACTTTTTTTGATATATATTCACTATCATTTAATATTTCTAAATCAAAATTATCTATAAAATTACCTTTTGTATCTTTTATAAATATTTTTTTAGAAAAAGAGTTTGTAACATCTTCTAAAATATTTTTCATATCAACTTTAAAAATATAAAAATTATTTGTACCTCTAATTGCAAAATTTAATACTTGATTTGTTTTAGTATCGCAATAATGGTAAATTTGATATCTATTCAAAGATTGTAAAATTTTAAAATATTCTTCAAAAAAAAGTGACTCTAATCTTACATTTTTATTTGCATTTTCATTATTTTGTAGATTTTCAATTTTTAAAAACTCTTTTGAATCAAAACCAACTATTTTAAAATCCAAAATATTTGTATCTTCAAATATAGTTTTTTCTATAAAATCTTTTATCTCTACTAAATTATTTTGTTTTGAAAGTATAGATTCTATGAAAACCAATTTATTGTCATAAGATTTAATATAAGATGAAAATTTATCTATTTTAGTTTCTAAGATAGTATCTATTTTTACAGACTCTTTTTTTTCACTATATGATAAATAAAAATTATTCAAACTAAGAGTAATTAAAAATAATAAAATCACAATAAGAGCTAAAAAAGCTCCAAAAAGTTTTATATAAAAAGATGCTTTCATTTTTTATTCTTTTTAAATTTTATATAGTACGAAGTTTTTTCTAAACTATTATTACACCAAAAAATTGCTTGATTTTTATCTATTAAAAGTTTTGCTAAATATAATTTTGTATCAAAATACTTCTCATCTTCAAATTTTAAAATATTATCTAAATAGGCTTTTTTTCTGATATCTTTAATATTATCCTCTATTTTTAAAACTGTGTCATTGTTATCATTTTCCATATTTAGTTTTATTGTAGCTTTTGAAATTGAATATGTTTTAGCTTGTTCTATTATAGTTCCTAATATATTACTAATAATTTTTTTCAACTCACTATTTGCAATATTTATATTTATAAATTCATCTATATCATACTTAATTTCAATATTATCATATTTTAAAGATTCGATTGTCTCTTTTATCACTTCAAAAAGGTTTGAATTTGTACTATCCCTTGAAGTAAATATTATCTTTGTTTCATTTAACATATCTGAAAGTTCTTTTAATTCTACTTCTATACTATCTTTTATATCATTTAAACTACTTTTTTCTAAAGTATCTTTATTTAATTTTTGTAACTCAAATGATATTTTAGATATAGGAACTTGCCATTGATGAGAAAATGAATCCAAAATTTTTGACATCAAAGCAACTTTTGTTGAATTTAAAACTTTTTCATCTTTTATTCTTAAATCGTTTAATTTACTAGATAAATCTTCTTTTAACAATCTATTTGTTTTTTCTAACTGTTTTGTTGATGTTATATCTGTTCGAATAGAACTAAAACCTATATGCTCATTTTTAAAGTTGTATCTTGGAAAAAGAACTGCTTTAACCCAATAGGTATTTCCAAATTTATCTCTATTTTTAACTTCACCTTGCCAATTTTTAGTAGCTTTTAAATCACTCCACATATTTCTATAAAAACTAGAAGAAATATCAGGATGTCTTAAAATATTTACATTATTGCCAATGATTTCATCCTGTGAAAAACCAGAAGATTTACAAAAATAGTTTGTTGCATATGTAATTTCACCTTTTAAATTAGTATCTAACTTCAAAACATAATTGTCAATTTGAGTAAAAAGTTCATCATAATTGTGTTGTATTAAATCTTTTTGAAATTGCAATAGCTTCATTTTATAAAAAATATAAATAAATAAAACCAAAATAGCAATCAAAGATATAAGTAATAAATCATAAAAATCATATATTTTTTTTATACTTTCACTATCTTTTATATTGTTCATTTGTAAAAATATACTATTATCATAATAAGATGATTTAAAAATTTCTAAAAACTCATCACTTTTAACTACTGTTTTATCCAAAATAGCTTTTTTATATTCTAAGTTTAAACTGTCATTTAATTTTTCTAAAATAGTATTAAAATCAAACTCTATATTTACAACTCCAACTAAATTTAGCTTATCATCTATTATTGGTTTTAAAAACACGATAAAAGTCTCATTTTGTCTATTTTTAAACTCCATAATATCTTTTTTTGTTGATATTACATCTCCAACTAAAGATGAAAGAAAATTGTCTTGAAAATTTATATCTTTAAAATTTAAAATATGCTTTTTTTGATTGGAATAAAAACTTATATCAAAAATACCTAGAGTTTTATAATAAGCAAAATTTGGCTCAAACTCATCATATAATTTTATAGATAGTTCTTCTATATTTTCATTTTGAAAAACACGTATTAGCTTTTTATCTTTTATAAATTCATTAAAATATATAAATTCAGCAGTTTTTTTTAACTCATCTAAATATATATTATAATTTTTTAAAGTAGTTTCTTCATAATTTTTTGTAACTCTATTTAAATCATCTTTTTTCAAATAATCTAATACAAAAAATATAATGACAAATATTATAATAAAATATATAAAACACCTAAAAATTAGGTTTTTATTGTTCATAATTAGTCTTTTAAAACTTCAATTATCTTTTTTTCTAAAGCATCAAGAGAACTAAAAGGCTTCATAACATAATTTGTTGCCCCAATTTTATGTGATTTAAGAACTTTATCTAAAGTAGAATATGCTGTCATCATAATCACCTTTTGATCTTCATTTTTATCTTTTATTTTTTCTAAAGCTTCTATACCATTCATCTGTGGCATCATAATATCAAGTAAAACAACATCATATTTACTACTATCCATATTACTTAAAAAAGATACTGGATTTGAAAAAGATGAAATAGTAAAATTTGGATTTCGAGATAAATATCTATTTAACATATCCAAAATTTCTATTTCATCATCTACTAATGCTATTGAATATTTTTTATTCATATTATTTTTCTCCTTCAAATAGTTTTTTTGTAGCTTCTTTCATAACTGCTTCATTCTTTTCTTCAAGAATTTTTTCTAAATATATAAATACTTGCTGACTTGCTTTTTCAACTAAATCTATCTTGTCTTCAATCAATTGTTTTGAACAAGATACACTATTCCCTGAACACTCTTTTGCTAAAATATTTGCTTCATGGTGAACTGTATGGTGATATTTTTCTAAACCTTTATATGAAGGCACAAAACTAAATTGTTCTTTTCCTAAACCTGTATCATACCATTTTCCTAATCTACAATTATGATGATCTACTGGATTAAAGTTATTCTCATTTCCAAAAATTAATTGGTATAAATTATTTTTATAAATTACGTGGTCAAGTTTTGCAAGGTTGATAAATATTTTATTTGAAATACTCTCTACCTCATAAACTCCTCTATTTGAGTTTTTCTGGAAAGTATACATCAATTTACTTAGTGAATTTATTCTATTTTTTGTCTCATTTACAACACTTGTAACAACATCTGAACTACCTTTTATCTTTTCTGTTTCAATTTGAATAGTAGTAACAACATCTTTTATCTGTTTTGCAGCATCAGCACTTCTACTTGCTAGATTTCTAACCTCTTGTGCAACAACTGCAAATCCTTTTCCAGCTTCACCTGCTGTTGCTGCTTCTACGGCTGCATTTAAAGACAATATATTTGTTTGGAAAGCTATTTCTTGAATTATATTTATAACTTGTGCGATATCTTTACTTTTTGAAACAAGAGAGTTTACAACCTCATTTTCACTAGCAATTTCATGATGTAAATTATCTGTATCTAAAACTATCTCTTTGATTAAATGTAAACCATCAGTAGATCCACTTGCAGTTTCATTTGATTCTTTTTGCATTTCTTGAAGTTCTTCAAGAAGTCCTAAATAAGTATTTTGCGTATCACTTAAAGATTTTGTCATATTTTTATTGTGTCTTGAAAGAAGTCCATCTTCTTTATTGTCATGAATAGATGTTTTTCGTAAAGATACAATATTATAATTACCATATTTCTTTACCATAATATTTACTTCACACTCTTCTAAAACAACACTGTCTTCACTGTTTCTTAAAGCATTTAATATTGGAGAAAAATCACTTAAATTTTGTTTTGTATTTTCATTGACAAAAAACACTTTATCAGTTTCATCAAAAACAACTAAACCCTCTTCTTGAGATATAGAAGCTATATGCTTAAATAAATCTATCATATCATCTTTTGAAGATGCAACCTTTTGTAACTCTTTTGAATTATCTTTAATATTTTCAATCTCTTGAGTCTTATTGTCCAAATCTCTTTTTAAATTTTCTATCTCTTGTTGTAGCAATGATATCTTGTTCTCATTATCTTTATTTCCAAAAAACATAAAAACCACCCTATATTTGTTAAAATTGGCAATAGATTACCTAAAAATAACTTAATACTTGATATTATTTAATTGCGTTGCACAGATAAAACCTTGTGCAAAAACCATTTGAAAATTAAATCCACCAAGCTCTCCTGTAATATCTAAACATTCACCAATAAAGTATAATCCTTGTTGTTTTAAACTCTCAAAAGTAATATTATTTATTTCGTTTGTACAAATTCCACCTTTAGTAACTTCTGCTTTTGAAAAACCAAAATTTCCTGCTGGGCTGAAATCATAATTTTTTAATAATTTTAATTTTTCTATCTCTTCAATACTTAATTTTGATATAGACTTATCTTCTAAATTTTGAGATATTAAAAATTCTTGCATAAATCTTTTAGGTAAAGGAAATGATGATGAAATATTTTTATTACCCTTTAAAAATTTATCTAACTTTTGATTTGGTAAAAAGTCTATTGTCATTTTTCCTTTTTTCCAATATAAAGAACTACTTAAAATTGCTGGACCAGAACAACCTTTATGAGCAAAAAGCATACTTCCTTCAATCTCTTTTTTATCAATATATATTTTTACATCCAATGAAATTCCACTTAAGTTTTTGAACCAAAACTGATCTTTTTGAACTGTAAAACCAACTAATGCTGGTTCTGGTTTTATGATTGTATGAGAAAACTTTTGTGCAATATTAAAAGCAATAGAACTAGCATTTAAACTAGGAAAAGATAATCCACCACTTGCAACTACAACTTTTTTAGCTTCAATTAATCCTCTTGATGTTTTTATCCTAAAATATTTATCAAAATCTACATCTAAAACTTTTGTATCCAAATATTTTTTTATATTTGTTGTAATCAAAGAAAACATATCTATAACATCTTGACTAGAGTTGCAAAAATATGTTCCTTTGACAATTTTTGGATTTATTTTTGGAAAAACTTGGTTTTTATTTAAAAATTTTAGTAAGTCATCTTTTGAAAAAATATCTAATATATTCTCTATAAAATTTTCATCGCCCAAATAGTTATCTTTTGTTACAAACTCATTTGTAATATTACACTTTGCTCCACCAGAAACTTTAATCTTCTGCCCTATTTTCGTATTTGCTTCTATTAAACAAATATTTTTATATTTATTTTTATCTAAATTTGAAGCAAACATCAAACCACTTGCACCTGCTCCAATTATCGCTATATCGTAGATTTTCTATCCTTTTACACAAATAAATCTATTTAAGCCATTTTTATATTCATATTTTAAAATATATCCATTTGCTTTTAAAATATTATTTACTATGTAAAGTCCCAAACCAAAAGAGTCTTTTTTCCCTTGATTTGCATAAAATGGCTCTAAATATTGAGAAAATGGTTCTTTTAACTCTTCAGCATAGTTTTCTACTATGATATTTTCATCTTCATTTTTCACAATTACTTTTCTATCGATAGAGTATTTTATACCATTATCAATTAGATTTTTCAATGCAATACTAAAAAGTTTGAAATTTACATTTAATTTTCTATTTTCATACTCACAAACCACACTATCATCTTCAAGCATCAAAATATCTTTTGCATTATCAATAATATCATCTAAAAAGTAATTTCTCTTTTCTATATTATCAGCTGAAGAAATAAGTTCTTCAATAGTTGCAAACTCATTTATCAAAGATTCTAGCCTATCAAAAACAGATTTTAATTTTTCATTATTTTGCTCATTTTGTTCTAATTGAGTTAAAAATTTTCCTTTTGTAATAGGAGTTTTAAGTTCGTGCATAATATTTCGTATAAAAACATTTCTAGCTTCTTTTAAATTTTTAAGCTTTAAAGCTGATTTTTTAAATTCCATTGAAAGTTGTGAAACTTCATCTTTCGAAGAAGTTTGATTGAACTCAAAATCAAAATTTTCATCTCCTAAATTTTTTACTTTATCTTGTAAGATTCGTAAAGGAACTAGCTTTCTTAAAGTCATCAAATATAAAATTACAATAGTAACAAGCAAAATAGAAAATACTAAAATAATATATATTTGTCCATCATTGCTTGGACTATTTTCATCTTTTATCAAAAATTCACCATCTTTTACTTTTGAATAAACATAAAAGTTTTCATCATCTTTTAAAATTCGAAAAATATCTCCATGCTTTGGATGAACTCTTTCATAAAAAACTATTAAATTTGTGCTATTTTGAACATCTTTAATTTCACTATTTTTTATATAAACTTTATAATTCATCTCTTCAAGATTTTTTATAAATCTCTCATTGAAATTAAATTCTGCTCTATTTATCATTTTTGAAAGTGAAAAATATTTATCAAATATCTGTTTTTCATGTTCTTGATAGTTATTTGTCAGAAGAACTATAAAACTTATAATTACCAAAAAAATAGATATTATAAAACTTACAACTATTGTAAAAAATATTGATTGCCTGTTCATTGTAAAAATTTATATCCCATTCCACGAATAGTTTGAAGATATTTTGGCTCTTTTGGATTATCTTCTATTTTATTTCTAATTCTATTTATAATAACTGCTAATGAGCCAGAATTTTCATAATCTTGGTTTAAAATATCTGAATTTTCAAAAATATCTTCTCTACTTACAATAAAACTCTCTCTTTTGATAAGTAATGACAATATCTCATATTCAGCAGCGGTTAATTTTAGATAGTTTTTATTTTTTGTTATCTCTCTTTTTTCTTCATCTAAGAGGAAAATTTTACTAGTTTTATCTTCATCTTCTATTTTTGAGTGATTAAATCTTCGTAAAATAGTCTTTATTCTCACTTCCAATTCTCTAGGGTCATAAGGTTTTGGCAAATAATCATCAGCTCCTAATTTTAAAGCTGTTACTTTATCTGTAATATCACTTCTTGCACTAGAAATAATAATAGGAATATCAAAATCATCAACTATTTTTTTACAAACATCTAATCCATCCATACCTGGTAAAGTTAAATCTAAGATTATCAAATCATATTTGTGTATTTTCAAATCACAAAGAGCCAAAAATGGCTCTTCAAAATTTGTAACTTCGATATGAAATTGCTTTAAATATTGACATAGAACTTCTGCTAACTCTAAATCATCTTCTATCATTGCAATTTTTATCAAAACTTATCCTTATTTCTTTTCTGCTTTTAAATCTAGTAAAACTTTTAACTGCTCTTTTTGTTTTGGCGTTAATATTGCATAAGATTTTTCAAGAACTTCTGCTTGTGATTTTAGCATATTATCTCTTTTCTCACTTACTATTTTACTATATTTATCTTTATCAAAACTATCTTTTGTAAATGCTTCATTTATAGATTTATTATCTTTTCTACTATCTTCAATAATTTTTTTGATTTTTTCATTTTGTTCAGAAGTTAAATTTAGCTCTTTAAAAATTCCAAAGAAATGACCATTTTCAGATTTTTTATGAAATTTATCTTTTGAAAAATGTGTTTTATCACCTTTATTATGACCTTTATTTATATCACAATTTGCATATAATGCTCCACCTAAAAGTGTAGCTAAAATCATACTTGAAACTATTTTTTTACCTGAAATCATATAATACTCCTTATTTTTAATGTTTGAAATTATTACAATATATTTTTAATGATTTTTAATCTAAATCTTAATGATTTCTTAATCTCTTTTAGTTAATATTTCAAGATGATTTTAAAAGTTGCTACATTTAACCTTTTCCAATTTTGTAATCCAAACTTCTCTTTTTATTCTAAAAAAGACAAATTTAACCCAAATGATTGGGAAGAAAAAAAGCTTTGGATAAAACAACAAATTTCTAAAATGAACTGTGATATCATAGGTTTTCAAGAAGTTTTCTCAAGAGAAGATTTAAAAAATCTACTTCAAGAGTGTGGTTTTTCATATTTTAAAGTTGTTGATTCTCCTAAATATGATAGTAAAAATCCAACTGTTTTTATAAGTACAACTGTAGCAATAGCTTCAAAGTTTCCAATTGTATCAATCGAAAAAGTCCAAAGAAAAGATGGTTTTCATTTTGCAAGAGAACCAATAAAAGCAAAAATACAACTAGAAGATAAAAAAGAGATTTATTTTTATGTCACACACCTAAAATCAAATAGATTAAATGAATTTGAATATATTTTTACACAAAATAATTCCCTAGAAGATAAACTAAAAAAAGTAGAATTATCACTTAAAAATAACTACTCTCTTTCTTTGAAACAAAGAATAAATGAAGCTAAAAATCTATTTTTTGATATAAAATCTTCAAAAATTCCTACTATTTTGGTTTGCGATTTGAATGATAAAGAGTTTTCTATAACGATTGATGCTCTTACAAACTTCAAGTTTTATAATAAAAATTTGAAAGAAAATAGCTATTTACTTTTTGATGCTTACAATCTTTTTAAACCAAAAATCTACAATCCTCATCCAGAATTTAAAGGTTTAAAAAGAACTCCTACAAGCTATTTTGCTGGGAAAGGAAATATTTTAGACTATATTTTTGTATCAAAAGAACTAAAAAAAATAATCTCTTATAAAGTTTTTGATGAACACTTACAAAAAAATCAAAATGGAAGTTTAAAACAAAGTGACCATGCACAAGTCGTTTGTGAGATAGAGATTTTTTAAAAAGTTTCTTCTATATATAAAACGTTTGAGATAACAAAAAACGGACACAAATAAGAAAAGAATTTTGAAATTCTTTTTTTGTGTTTCAATATGTAACAAGATAGCTATTTTAACTTATTCAAAATATCATCTATATCCAAATTCATTTTAGAAAAAGCGAACCATTTTTTACCCAAATCTTTTCTCACAGAGAGTGCTGAAGCACAAGAAACTTGCACCAAAATGATATATCTCTTTTTTATCAAGTATTAAAAATCTATCATGTGAATTTTTAAAAGTTTTTAGTGTTATATTTTTATATTGTTTAAAGTATTTTTCAAAATCTAAATTTAATTGTTTTGAAATATTGTTTGTATAAATAATAAAGTTTATATTTGGATATTTTGAAAACAGAGTAAAAACTGTATCATCTATATAATTATCTATTAAAATTATTTCATTTTTTGATAACTTTAGTAAGTCATTTATAAAACTGTAAGAGTCATATATTTGTCCATCATAAAATATACCTTCTGATGGTTTTAGAGTTTTATCTTCTAAAGCATTTAAGATAAAATCTACTTTTGAATCATTTGTCATTTCATAAGAAATTTGTCTTTTTTCTATTGTTTCTATTCTTGAAAATACAGAAGCATTATTTTGCAAAAAATTTCTCATATTTACAAAAATTCTTATAATTTTTATGCTCATTTGTATTGCTATATCACTTTTTAAAACTGTTGCTAACATAGAAACACCCTGTTCGGTAAATACAAAAGGTAAAGTTCCTCCAAGATGTTGTTTTGAAGGTATCGCATTTTGCGATACCATGAAATTTACTTCATTTTCGTTGAGTTGAAACATAAAATCAGATGGAAATCTATCTATATTTCTTTTGTTCCCTTAGTCTAATGGCTTTTACTCCGTAAAGTTCTGCTAAATCCCTATCAAGCATAACTTGTAAACCTCTGATATTATAAATCTTATTTTTTATACCATTTTCAGTGATGGTTAAATCTTCCATTTCTTATCCTTATGATATCAATTCTAAAATTCTATCATAAAAAGAAAAATTGTATAAAGAATATTACATTTTGTAAGATTTTATTTATACATTTAAGTATGAGTTCCAAAGTAAAAAGGAAAGTATATTTTTATCATCGAAATTTTAATCTCAAAATTAAATAAATACTTTGAAACTCATGCCTAAAAGTACAAAGAGAGCAAAAACTCTCTTTATTTTTAAATATTCTTAAAACTCCATTTTCATAGAAAATGCAAGATTTGTAGGTTCTCCAAATGCTGTTGGGCTTCGCCAATATTTTTTATTTGTTAAATTTGTAGCATTAACTATAAATGTTGTTGGGAATTTATCAAGTTTTGTTTTATATCTTAAACCAGCATCATAAACTGTATAAGATGGAATAACATCTTTATTTGCACCATCTCTATATGATTTCCCCGTATAATATGCTCCACCAGTTAAAGTTAATCCACTTATAAATGGAAGATTATACTCTGCATAAAGTTTTGCCATTTTACTAGCTGTATTCGTTGGCTTTTTACCTTCATTAGATAATGCTTTATCTATTTCTAAATCCATATATGTTCCTCCACCAACTATTGTTAAATTATCAGTTAATTTTCCAGTTGCTGTAAGTTCAAATCCTTCATGGATTACTAATCCATCTTGAGTAAGTGTTTTAGGAGATGTTGTTAAATCTTCATATGAATTAGCTTTTTCTATTCTAAATAGTGCTGAACTTAAAAGTAAATTTTCAGAAATAGAGTATTTTGCCCCAACTTCATATTGTTTACTTACATAAGGGTCAAAAACTTCTCCAGCATTTTTATAGTCATTTCCTACTGTTGTACCATTCTCTAAGGCTTCCATATACGTTGCATAAGTTGTTAGATTTTCAAGAGGTTTATATATTAAAGATACACTTGGCGTTATTTTATCTGCATCATATCCACCAGTTCTAGTTCCACTTTTATTATAACTATCTGTTTGTGTTTTTACATAATTAAATCCAACTAAAGCACTCCAATTTTCATTAAATCTTATATCATCACCTATCATAAAATTAATTTTATCATTAGTACTTGATCTATACATTGGATTACTTGAACTTCCTAAATAAGTTGGTTCTGATACATGATTTAATTGTCCTAAAGTATAATTTCCTAAATTTATCCATTCTCTTACATTATCTGTTGCATAAGATTTTCTTTTATTTCCTGAACCACCGATTGTTAAAGTATGTTCAACTCCAAAAGTATTAAAATCAAAATCTGTATATACATAAGCACCATGATCTTTTATTTTATCAGGGTATAATCTATAATAATTAAATCTATATGTACCATCATAATTATCATATACATAAGGTTGATTATATTCATTTTCTTTTTCAAGATAGATATATCCTGTTCTTAGTTTTATATTATCATTTATGTACCATAGAGATTTGAATCCTAATCTATCTTGAGAACTTTCTGAAAATGTCCAATCTGGAGAATAACCTTGTTTTGGGTCTAATTTTCCAATAGCATCATTACTACTAAATGAAGCAGTTAATTTATCTGTTTTACTTTTTTTATGAGAAGCATCGAATGTAAAAATTAAATTATCAGTGGCTCTCCAATCTAAAGCACCACTAATTAAAGTATTATCAATTTCTTGATTTTTTATAGAAGTTTCTCCATTTTGTTTAAAAGCATTTAATCTATAAGAAAATTTCCCTTTCTCATCTATTTTTCCACCTAAATCAACATGCCCATAAAATGCTTGATTGCCTGTACTTCCAATAGTAAGATTTGTAAGTCGTTCTAAAGTTGGTCTTTTTGTTACATAATTAACTGCTCCTCCAACATATCCAACTCCATATAAAAATCCTGATAAGCCATTTAAAATTTCTATTCTTTCTACATCTTGTGATAATGATGTATATGCACCAGATATTGGAATACCATCTAAAATTGTATTATTTACAGTAGAAAATCCTCTTATATTCATTCCTATTGAACCCCAACTTTGTGATGATGTTGGTGTATAACTCAGTTGAACAGTTGGATTCATTTTAAAAACTTGAGATATTTCACTTGCTGTATTTTCAATCATGTCTTGAGAAATTACACTCATTTGATAAGGTGTGTCTTGTAAACTTCTTTTATCCCAAAGTCCAACTCCACTTATCTCTTTTGTAACATAACCATTTTCAGCACTTCCAGAAGATAATTTTTCATTTACTGAAATAGTATCTAATACTGTAGTTTCATTAGCACTTAATAGGTTACCCCCCCCCGCAAGTCAATATTGCAGCAACAGACATAGCTAGTCTTATTTTCATCTTTTTTCCTTTATATAATTATAATAACTACTACTAGTATGTAGTAGAAAGTAGTATTGTAATAAAAAAAAGTGGCTAAAAAATGTCCTAAAAGTTTTATTTTTGATTATTTATTTAAATTTATATATAAAACTATACTAATATCTTCTTTTATAAATCAAATCTATACTTTGAGTTTTTTCTTCAAACCCTAGCTCTATATTCCAAAGTTTTGTAAGTTCTCTCATAAATATCAATTGTCCTGATTGTGATTTATTTTTCAATACAACTTTATTTTTTTCACCTATATTTTTTCCAATACTTGTTTCTATATATTGAGTTGTTGGGTCATATTGAAAAGATATCATATCCACACCCAACTCTTTTGCATAATCTTTTGAAAGTTCATTTAATAAAAACAAAGATGCTTGAGATTGTTTACTTTGAGTATTTTTTGATTCACCCGAAAAATTTGTTCCAAAAATCAGATAAGATAAAATATCTTTTTGACTCATCATTGGGTTTGAACTTAGATTGATTCTTGGATTTTCCAAAGTTCCACTTATCACAATAGATATTTCTATATTATCAACTTTTGTAGAAGCTTTTATATCCAAAATCGGATTTACAGGTTCAAGCCCTCTAAAATTGATATTTGAATCTCTTATTTCATATGTTTTTCCAAGTTCAGTAAAAGTACCTTCAACTCCTTGAACAGAACCAAATATCTTAATTGCTTGATTGAACTCTTTTTTTATATTCAAATTTGCCTTTGTTTTTAAATCAATATTTTTAACACTATATTTTATATCATCAGAAACAATTAAAAGTTCCAAAGCTATATTTTCTACAAAAAAATCTTTTTGTATGATAGTGTCTTTTTTTGAAACGATTATAATATCTCTATCTTTGCTGATACTTAGAGCTGGAATATTGTAAAAAGCTTTTAGGTTGTTTGCTTTTATATTCCCAAAAACAAAAATTTTATTATCTTCATCTATATTTATATTTAATTTAGAGTTTAAAACTAAACTTGCATAAGAACTATGTTCTAAAGCTAGTTCATTTGTAGCTATATTCAATACTATATTTTTATCTTCCTTTGAAGTTTTTAATGTAAGATTCTCAAATTCAATATTTCCATCAAAATTAGAAATATTGAAAAAGGCTGGTTTTAAAAGAGTAAAATTTTTTGATAAATTTATATCATAAATTTTTCCTATACGAAAATCTAATCTATCTAAGATAATATTCTCATTTTTAAATTTTCCTTTTACATCTATTTTTTCAAAACTTTCATTTTCTAGTGATATTTTTGGGCTATTTAACTCAAAATCTATATCTTTTGAAGATATTTTTATCTTTGTATCTATAAGTCCACTTAGATTTAAAGCTGGGATTTCTAAGATTTTTCTTAGTTCTTTTTCAAGATTTTTAAGTTCTTTTATATTTGCTTTTATATCTATGTTTTCAGCATTTTTATCTATATTTGCTTGAAAAACACTATTTTTTACTACTGCTTCAAAATCATCTTTTTTTGTTTTAAAGTTTGAATTTAAAGTAAATGTATCATTTAAATATAAATTTGCATCTAAAAAAAGATTTTCTTCAAATTCACCTTTTATTTTTCCAGCAATTTTATCTATTTTTATCATTTCATCTAGTTTATAAAAATCATTTGGATTGAGATTTTTTATATCTACATCAAAAATAAACTTTTTTAAATCTTTACTATCTAGCTTTAAATTTGCAATTTTAGAGTTTAAATCCAGTTTTAAAATATCTTTTTTATATGAACTATTTACCTTTATATTTCCAAAATTTTTTAAATTTGTATTTGCAAGAATATCAATATCTTTTCCATCTATTTTTAAAACTCCATCCAAATTTGTAGCATCTATTTTTACAATCTCTTTATCGATTTTTACTTGGTTTGATTCTAAATGATTTGTAAATTTTATCTCTTTTAGATTTCCATTAAAATTTGAATTTATATTTATATCTTTATGCAATGCTTCAAAAACACTCTTTTTTATAGTAGTTTGTAGATTTATATGAAAATCTAAACTATCCAAATCATTGTTTAGTAATTTTGCTTTTGCTTGTATATTTGAGTCTATTTTGTCATATTTTATATTTGAGTTTAAGCTAGAAATTTCAAGATTTGCATTTTTTATATCGTAGTTTCCACTCAAACTTAAATTTTGGATATTAAATTTTTCATCAATATCTTTTAGTTTTAAATCTCCACTACTTAAATCAAAATCTACTTTTTCTAAATTTCCATTTGCTTTTAGTAGAAAATTTGCATTTATATACTCTTTTAACTCTATTTTTGAATCTAATTTATAATTGTTTTTATCTAAATTTATAGAAGCTTCAATAAAAGCTAAATTTGATTTAATAGTTGTAAAAATATCTGCATTTAGACTATCTTTTAAATTGGAACTGAAATTTTTTGCTTTTAAATTTACCTCATCTATTTTTTTGTCTTCATAAATAAAATCATTTAAATTTGCTTCAAAGTTTTTGATAAACAATGAAAATGGTATATCAAAACTACTATTTTGCTCTTCATCTTTAGGTTCATTTATAAATGTAAACAGTTTATCTTCTAAAATTATATTTTCTATTTTTAAATCATAGATATAAATCTCTTTTATTAAAAGTGATAAAAGGCTAGGTTTTATATAAAAGCTTTTTGCTTTTACCATATCATCATAATTTAAATCTTCTATTCTTATACCTGAATATAAACTTCCTTCAACTTTACTATATTTTAAAGGAACTTCCAAACTTACATAATCAAATATTTTTTGTGTTACTTCTTTTGAAGTTATCAAATACAAAAATCCTACAAAAAACATTGCAATTATTGTAAAAAATAGATATTTTAAAATATTTAAGATTTTCAAAATACTTGCCCTATTCCTATATGAAATACAAAACCACCTTCATCAATAGGAAAACCTAAATCAACTCTTAGTGGTCCAATAGGAGTATAATATCTAGCTCCAACTCCATAAGAGTTATAGAATTTATCGTTAAATTTATTCTCTTGCAAACTTAACATTGTAGAGTCAAAAAAAGTCACTACTCCTAAATCTTTATTTAAAGCATACTCAAATTCTAAACTACTATCAATCATAGAAAGCCCACCATAAGGCTTATCTTCATAATCTTTAAGTCCAACTTTTTGATAAGAGTATCCACGGTTACTATAATCACCACCAGCAAAAAAGTGTTTAAAAATAGGTAAATCTTTATTTAGTGTTCCTACACTTGTTTTAAATGAACTTGTAACTTTATCAAAAGTTTTTATATATCTAAACTGACTTAAAGTCTTAATATAGTCAATTTCACTAGCCAATATTTTGCTACCATTTTCAATATAAAAAGATAAATAATATCCATTTTTTGGATTTAGAACATCATCTCTTTTATCAAAAATTATTTCATAAAAAAATGAGTTTAGAAGATAACTTCCACTTTTATATTCTTGTAAATCTGATTTTATTGTAGAGTATTCTAGTAAAATTCCAGCAGTGTTAGATAAGCCAAAGAAATCTTTTGAAAAAGACAATTTTTCTTCTATTTTCTTTTGTGAATAGCTTTTATAATCCATATCTTCATACGAAATATCATTGTTAAAAGAGATATCATCTCTTATAAAATATGGATTATAAAGGTTATTGTAAATATTGTATCCATCACTATTTACTTTTGTTCCTATTGTAAATTGCTTTAAATTCCCTAAAAAGTTTTCATTTTTATATTGAGCTTTAAATCTAAATTTTGTATCCGTATCATACCCAAAACCATACATAGTTTCTCTATAATCGCCTTGAATAAGTTTTATATCAACAGGAACAATATCACCCTCTTTAGTTATATCTGGTTCAACTGAAATATATTTATAAATACCAAAATTGTATAAGTTTTCATAAGTTTTATCTATAAGTTTTGAGTTATATTGCTCTCCTTTATGAAATTCAAGATTTTTCTCTAAAAGTGAAGTATCAATTTTTGCATTATTATCTATCTTTACATCTCCAAAATATTGCATAGCATTCTTTGTGATTTTATACTCTATATCAACTTTGTAGTCATCAATATCTACATAAGCTTTTGCATCTAGTTTTGCTTTTGGATAACCTTTTTCTCCAAGATATTTTAAAATATTTTTTTTAGAATTTGTAAAAGTTGATGATTCAAATCCCTCATTAACTTTTAGTTCGATTAAGTTTTTATATTCATCATCTATTGTTATTGAAGATATTTTTATTTGTTCATTCTTTTTTATACTAAAGGTAGCTTTCTCTTCATCTATTTTATAAGATATTAAAGAGTTATAAAATCCTATACTTTGTGAATAATTTTCGATTAAATCTCTGCAAAGTTTTATGTCATTTTCACTAAATATAGGATTTTCTTTCCAAAATTTATAAAAACTTGGATACGAAATATCACAAACTTTTTCTAAAGTTGATTTTGAAAAATCTCCTAATACTAAATCTATATCTCCATCAAAATCGATAGTTCTAATCTCTTTTGAAAAAGAGTTTAAAGATAAAAGAATTATTATTAAAAGTTTATATCGCATTTAAAAAACTCTATATTTAGCAATTACTATCTCCTTAAATATCCCAAAGTTGCACTTATAATATCGTCATCATCTTTACTAGATGATTTTATACTCTCTTTTGTATCATTTTCTTTAACAAAAGTAATATTCATCTCATAAGAACTTATTGTTTGAATATTTTTTTGTGTTGCTAAAATCTTTATCAAAATAAGTTCTATAAACTGTTTTGTCGGAATATCTGGTTTACCAAATCTATCCTCCATCTCTTCTTCAATAGTATAAAGTTCTTCTTTAGAAATAACTTTACTAAGTCTTCTATAAAGTTCAAGTCTTACTCTATCTTCACTTATATACTCTTGGCTAATATAAGCTGAAATAGCAAGTTTTATATCAACTGTTTTTTTATCTTGTGTTTTTTCACCACTTAAAGTTGCCAAAGTATCTTCAAGCATTTTTAAATATAAACCATAACCTATTTGTTTTATATGTCCACTTTGATCAACCCCAACTATATTTCCACCACCTCTAATCTCTAAATCTTGGTGAGCAAGAGCTGTTCCACTTCCTAAATAAGAGTTTGATTCTAAAGCAACAAGTCTTTTTACTGCATCTTGCGTTATAGATTTTTTATCTTCAACTACATAGTAACAATAACCTTCTTTATTACTTCTTCCAACACGACCTCGAAGTTGATGTAAATCTGCAATACCAAATCTATCTGCTCCATCAATGATAATTGAGTTCGCATTTGGTAAGTGAATTCCTGATTCTACTATTGAAGTAGCAAGTAAAATATCAAACTCTTTGTTTTCAAAAGCTTCAATTATCTTTTCAGCTTTATCTGGTTTGATTTGAGAATGTATAATATCTACTTTGATATTTGGAACAATATCTTCTATATCTTTTTTCTTTGCTTCAATTGAAGCTATATTATTATGAACATAAAAAAGTTGTCCACCTCTTCTTTTTTCTCTTAAAATTATCTCTTTGATAAGTTTATCATTATACTCTTTTACAAAAGTACGAACACCCAATCTTTCGCTAGGTGGTGTTAAAAGACTACTCATACCTTTTAATTTTGATAGGGCTAAATTTAGAGTTCTTGGAATTGGTGTAGCACTCATAGAAAAAATATGCACATCTTCTCTTAAAGCTTTTAATTTCTCTTTTTGTTTTACTCCAAATTTATGCTCTTCATCTATGATTACAAGTGCTAAATCATCTGATTTTATATCTAAAAGTGAGTGAGTTCCTATTATCATCTTTAAACTACCATTTTCAAATGATTTTTTGATACTAGTTTTTTCTTTTGCACTAGTTTTACCATCTAATTTTGCTATATTTATATCAAATTTTTCAAATCTTTTTTGAATACTATGAAAATGTTGAGTAGCTAAAAGTGTAGTAGGACATACAAAAATTGCTTGATATCCACTAGAAATAACAGCAAGTAGTGCATTCATAGCAACTTCCGTTTTACCAAAACCTACATCTCCACTTAAAAGTCTATCCATAACTTTTCCACTACTTAAATCAGAAAAAATCTCATTTATACTTCTAGTTTGGTCTTTTGTATAAGCAAAGCCTGAAGTTTTTTGAAAAGTTGATATTAAATCTTTATTTATATCTATTTTTATTCCATTTACAAGCTCTCTTGCAGCTGCAAGTCTGATAATATCATTTGCTATTTCAAAAAGCCTATCTTTTACTTTCTCTTTTAATTTTGCAAAACTTCCTCGACCTAGTTTATCAACAATGGCATAAGAACTTCCATCCGCAACATATCTATCAATAGTATCTAAGTTTTCAACAGGAATTAAAAGTTTATCTTCTCCTTGATATTGTAAAATCACAAAATCTCTTTTTGCTCCCATTACAACAACAGGTTCTATTCCTTTGTATTGACCAATTCCATGTTTTTCATGGACTACAAAATCATTATATTGTAGTTCATCAAGGACAAGTTTTACTTTTTTCTTTCTTCTTTTTTTTATCTCTTTATTTAGTGAGATTATAACTTCATCATCACCTATTAAATTTAATATCAAATTTTCAAAAATATACTTTATATTTTTATCATTCAAATCTAGATCAACTGATTTTACTTTTGCTTCTGAATTTGAAATGATAGTTATTTTTTTATCTTTATGAAAAGAGATAAACTCTTTTACATTTGCAGGATTTATCTCTTGATAGTTTTTACTACTGTAAATTTGTGGAGTTAATAAAAATTTATCTTTATTTACTCTTTTTTCTTCAAAAACATAAACTTCATCAAGTTCACTTAAAGCTTCTTGAGTGATAAAAGAGTTTAGATTTTGTGGTAAATATTGTGCTAAATCGCCTAAATACCAAAACCCTAAAGAGTGAATATCTTTTACAAAAGCATCACTTGAAATTGTTTGTACTTTTTCATTTATATCTTCAAAAGTTTGCTCATCTAATGCTAAAAAAGCTGGGTTAATAGAGAAACTTTCAATCTCTTCTTTTTGAGATTTTTGGTCTTCTATATCAAACTTTCTGATACTTTCAACCTCATCATCAAATAAACTCACTCGATATCCTAATTCACTTCCTAAAGGACAAATATCTATAATATCGCCTCTTATTGATATTTCACCTTCACTTGTAACAATATCTACAAAATAATATCCCCAATTGTAAAGCTTACTTTTAAACTCTTCAATATTTATATTATCAGCAAAATTGATTGTAAATTCATCAAAACATCTCTCTTTTGGTAAAGGAAAACTAATAGTTCTTATAGGAGAGATAAGTATTTTATTCTCTTTTTTGTATTTATAATAATCACTTAAATTTTTTGTTATTTCTTGTAACTCTTGACTAAAAGAGAGTAAATCATCTCCAAAATTTGCTCTAAAATCTGATAAAACAAATGGTTTAAATCCCAAATAAGTGACAATATCACTCGCAATTTGTGCTTGAACATCATCATTTACTATTAGAAGTTGGCACTCTTTTAATCTCTTTTCATTTTGTAAACTCTTTAAAAATTCATAAATATTTTTCACTATTTCTCTTCTTTTACCAATTCAAAATCATTTGTATCTTTATCATAATAATATGCTGGATATGGTGTTTCATTTAATAAAAAAATCAAATTTGCACTATCAAAACCACTTTTTTGTAAACCTTTTTTAAAAACTTCCAAAATATATGCTTTTGTAGAAAAAGTTGTTGTTGTTGAATTTCCTGTATATACAAAATCTTCATTTTCAACTTTTGAAAAACCCTCTTTTTTGATATGCTTTTCAAATACATCTTTATTTTCTAGCCCTTCAACTTCAAGCAAAACCAAAACATCTATTGTTACCATTTTCAATCCTTTAAAAAAGCATAATATTAACATATTAAAGTTTTATGACAAATTACCATCTTTTTATAGTATAATATAATATTTATCTTTATTAAAAGGATTATTTATGAATTATGAACTTTTAAGTCGCCTTGCAATGCAAGACTCTGAACGATTAAAGAGTGAAAATCTTGTATTGATAAAAAAGAATGTGATTTTAGAACAAGAAGTAAAAAATTTAAAAGAATTCAACGAAATTATAGAAAAAGAGAATAAACTATTTAAAGAGCGTTTTGGACAATTAAAAAATGAAAATAGTGGTTTAGTAATAGAAAAAAACCTTCTTTTAGATGAGATAGAAAAACTTGAAAAAGAGATAGAAAGATTGACAAATAAAATCCTTTTAGAACAAGAAAGAAAAAAGGTAATCGATGAACAAATCACAAAAACAAGTTTAGATAAAAAACAAAGAGAGTTAAAAGAACAAGATGAAACTCCAGTTAGAAATCGAGCTACTTCTGTGGAGTTTTATTCGTAAATCTAACTTAATTTTTTAAATTAAAATATTCAAACTTCTTCTCTTTTAATTCAATAGCAATTATTTCATCAAAATTTGTTTTTTCTAAATAGATTTTTTCTTTTTTCAAATTCTTAAAGGCTTCATTGCTATTTACTCCATTAGAAAATCCTATTACTTGCATATTTTCAATATCTGGAATAATTTCTTCGCTATTTGGTTGAAATGTATATCCTTCAAATGTTATGAATATAAATTCTTTTTTTAATAAATTTGTATTTTCTTGTAATAATATTTTTTCAAGGAAACCTTTTAACATTAATTCAATAGTCAATACATCCAAATTTTGCAAATTTTCCCATAATTCAAATGTATCATATGTAGAATCTTCTACTAAGTCTGCATAATCATCTTCTGGAACAATCTCAAGAAAATCATTATCATCTGTATCAATTCCATAACCTTTACACATCACTAAAAATGGAAAATTAAAAGATGGATTATCAATTAAATATTTAATAATTTTTAATGCTAAATTTCTTGTTATTGGCATTTATATAACCTCATAATTTCCTCTATTTGTAAATTTCAAATAACCTTTATCTCTTAAATTTTGTAATTGTTGTCGTATTTTTGCTTGAATATTATTATTTTCTGGATGTTTTATTTTTAAATAGTTTTCAAAAATATATAAATCTCTTAAACTAAATTTCTTTCCATCAAGCTTTTCAATACATTGCATAATATCAAGCAACCATCCTTTGACTTCTATATTATTTGAGTTTTTTAAAAATAAAGTTTTGTTCCAATCATAAAGAACTTTATCCTTACTTATTATTTCTCTATCTTTTACATAAAAAATTTTACCAGAGCTTGGAATATTTGATATATAAATATTACACATAATATAATCAGGACGATTTGGTATCCCTTTTCTCCTTGGAATAATTATATTAGGTGTAAAAAAATAGTTTGGAACGGCACAGAAATTTATTACATCAAAATTATTTTTATCATAATTTAAAAAATAAAAATTTGGATTACTATTGCTATTAATTCTTTCAATCATTGTATTGAATTTTCCATCTGCTATTGTTTTACCTAAACTTTTACCTTGTTTAGATTTTAATTCATAATTTTCATTACATTTACTACAATTAAAATCTCTTACTTTATCATTATTATCACACCCTATTAAACTTGAACCACAATATGGACAGTAAAAAGTTTCTTCAACAAACATTTCAGTAAAGACCCTTGCCTTTTGTGAATTACTTTTATATTTGTTACCTAATTCAAAATAAGATTTTAAATTCATTTTACAACATTATAAGAATTTATAAGTTCAAAGTTTATATCAAATAAAAAAACTTCTTTGCCATTCAAAAGTTCTTTTGAATATAATTCAAAAAACAAAGTAAACCACCCAAATATTTATTTTATCTATTCTACCATAATAATTATTTCATAATTAAAACTCCAAAAAGTCCAAATAATCCACCAAAAACTGCTCCCCAAAGTACAAGCCAACCCAAATGCTCTTTTATCATATTATTGATGATATCTTTTACCATTTTTGGTGTTAGTTCATCTAGTCTTTTATCTACCATAAGGCTTAATTTTTCATAAATATCATCGCTAAAATCTTGAGATTTCAAAGCATTACTTACAATATCTTGAAAAGATTGGGTATTTGAAATATCTATAATGGAACTACGAAGTTTATTTACAAATGGTTCTTTTAGTGGTTCAAGAGCATTAACTCCACCAAACATTCCTAACATTCCACCAAAAGGAGATTCAACAACAGACTCTTTTAAACTATCAAAAGCTTTAGAAAAATCTGTTTTCTCTAAAATACCTTTAAAATCAATAGTTTTTTTAGTACTGTCTAAATCTTCTTGAAAAAAGATATTTAGCTTATCTTTTGTAAAAAATTCTTGCATTATTAACTTGTGAATAGATAGTTTAAAATCTTTAAATTTATTTTCTATTACTCCACTTCCATATAAAAAAGGTATTTTCTCAAAAAGCATATAAATAGCCAAAGTGTTTGTAACAGCACCACTTAAAGCAAAAAGTCCAACCATAAATATCAAATCATTATTATTTGAATATCCATAAGCCATTATTAAAACAGTAATTAAATTTGTAATATCAGCCTTATTCATAAAACATCCTTGAGAAAAAATAACAAAATTTTATCATATCTTTTTTAAAAGAAATAATTTTCATTTTGTAACTAATTTGTTACTAACATTTTTTAAAATACATATTACTCCAACAATAAAATAAATGAAATTTTAGTAGTTTTATTGTGAGTATTTTTAAGGCGAAAGTTAGAAGCTTACCATTGCGTAAGCGATAACTTTCAACGCAAAAAATATTTATAATAGAACTAACATTTAGGTGTTTTCTTTCACATTGTTTACACATTCTTTTTGTCCAAAATTTACTCAACATACGATGTATGTCTTCATAAATTACAAACAAAAATTGATGGTAAAAATGTGGCTAAAATTAATTTATTTTATTGTTGGAGTAATAATCCTTAGGAGAAGAGATGATAAATATACAAAAAGAGATAGAAAAAAAGTTTCCAAACATAAAAGAGAATATTTTAAAAAAATCTTTATTAAAAATAGCAAAAAAATTGGTTCATGAAGATTCAATAAATAAATTTTTATCACAAAATTCACACTTAAAAGGTTTCGAATTTGTGGATGCTGTTTTGGATTATTTTGATTTTGACTACACAGTTTCAAGTAATGATTTAGAAAACATTCCATCAACAGGAAAAGTTGTAATCATCGCAAATCATCCTTTAGGTGGGCTTGATGCACTTTGTTTATTAAAGCTTATTGGAAGTGTAAGAAAAGATGTAAAAATATTGGCAAATGATTTTTTACTAGGCTTTGAAGCATTAAAACCATTGATGATTTGTGTAAATAACTTTTCAAATGTACAATCAAAAAGTAGTATAAAAAAAATATATGATGCTTTACACAAAGAAGAAGCAGTTATCATTTTTCCAGCAGGAGAAGTAAGCCGTGCAACACCAAAAGGCATAAAAGACCAAGTTTGGAGTAAAGGTTTTTTAAGTATTGCAAAAAATAGCAATAGTCCCATATTACCAATATTTTTAGATGCAAAAAACTCAAAAACATTTTATACAATCTCTATGATAAATAAAACTTTTTCAACTCTTTTATTATCAAATGAGATGTTTAATAAAAAATCAAAAAATATCAATATAAAAATCGGGCAAATAATACAAAACGAAAATTTGACACCAAAAGGTTTGGATAAAGATTTTTTAGTAAATCTATATAAAAAACACCTTTATGCACTAAAAAAAGGCAAAAAGTCTTTTTTTGAAACACAAAGTGCAATAGCACATCCTGTAAATAGAACTGATTTATACAATGAACTTAAGAAATCTCAACTTTTAGGGCAAACAAATGATGAAAAAGAGATATATCTATACGATTATATTGAAGATTCTATTGTTTTAAAAGAGATTGGACGATTAAGAGAGTTATCTTTTAGAAAAGTTGGAGAAGGTGTAAATAAAAAAAGAGATACTGATAAATACGATGTTTACTATCAACACATAATATTATATGATAAAAATGAGTTAGAAATTGTAGGTTCATATAGAATAGCAAACTGCGATTTTGTTTATAAAAAGTTTGGAATAAAAGGTTTTTACTCTAATTCATTATTTCAATTCAATGAGGAATTTAAACCCTATCTAACAAATTCTATTGAATTAGGAAGAAGTTTTGTTCAACCAAAATATTGGGGAACAAGAGCTTTAGACTATCTTTGGTTTGGAATTGGAGCATATTTAAAAAATAATCCAAATATAAAATATATGTTTGGACCTGTATCTATATCTGGGACTTTTCCATCCTTAGCAAAAGATTTATTGGTGTTTTATTACACTTACTATTTTGAAGAACCAAAAATATTAGTTGAAGCAACAAGCCCATATTATTATACAAATAACCTTTTTGATATAAGAGAATTTTTCAAATTTGATGATAAAAAACAAGATTTTAGAAGATTAAAATCAGCTTTATTGAACATTGGAGTTTCTATTCCAGCTTTATATAAACAATATAGTGAATTAACAAATGATGATGGTGTAAGATTTTTAGAGTTTAGTGTAGATAAAGATTTCAATGATTGTGTTGATGGTTTTATATTAGTTGAAATAGATAAAATAAAAGAACATATAAAACAAAGATATATTTTTAACTAAGATTATTTATAGTACATCTGTTTATAGCCTTCGACTCTTTTTTTATAGCTTGAGTTTAGCATAGGATTTTTTGAATCAAGGAAGTCTATGGCTAAACACTCTTGATTCCCTCTTCCAATTCTGCCTAAATACTGTATCAACCTTCCGTGATACGAAATAGGAGTAGCAAATAAAATAGTATTTAAATGAGGGAAATCTATACCTTCACCAAAATATGAAGTAGTCGCAAGAATCAAAGAACTTTTTTTAATCTTTTGCATATTTTCAACTTGTTCTTTCTTATTTTGGCTTCCATGAATTGATACAAACTCTATATTTTCATATTTTAACATTGTTTCTAAAATATTTATATGCTCTATTCTATCTGTTAAAAGCAATATTTTTCTATGTAAGTTTTGTTTTATAGCTTCAACTATTTGCTTATTACGATATTCATCTAAACATAGCTCATTTACTATTGTTGTATAGTTATCGGCATTGCTTACAAAATCCGTTCTTACCACTAAAAGCTTATTTGTATTAGATTTTTTCTTTTTATATTCATACGATATCTCACCCAATTGTTGATATAAAATAGGTTCTAACTCATCTTTTCTATTTGGTGTAGCACTAAGCCCTAAAATAAACTTTCCACTAAAACTTTTTACAACTTGCTCAAAGGTAAGTGCAGGGATATGATGGCACTCATCAACAATTACAAAAGAGTAATTTTTTATAATATCTGGTGTGTTATTCAAACTTTGCATAGTTGCTATATCCAAAGTGCCATTTAATTTATTTTGCCCTTTTCCAAGATATCCTATATCTTTTTTTGTATATCCAAAATACTCTACAAAACGGCTAATCCACTGGTCAAGTAGCATATTTTTATTTACTATTATCAAAGTTTTACAAGCTCTTTTTTCAAAAATCTTTGCTCCTATTAAAGTTTTACCAAATCCAGGTGGAGCAACACAAATAGAATAATCTTTTCTATTTATCTCTTTTATGGCTTCATCTTGTTCTGGACGAAGATTAAAAAGAACTTCTTTTGTATTTATTTCTTCAAAAATTCTTTCATCTTTTATAGTAAATTTCACTCCAAAAGAGTTACAAAAATCAAATATTTTATCTTTTAATCCTCTTGGAAGATATAAATATTTTTCATCCTCATCATAACTTTTTATATATTTTGGAGTATTGTATAATGGTTTTCGCAAAGACAAAAGAAGTTTTATTTGTGGATTTTCAAAAGTTGCAAAAGATTTTAATTTTGATATAAATGACTTTGATAGATTAAAAGTTGGGATTGCAATGCTATTATTAAGAACTATTTCAAAACTATTGATTGGTAATTCAATATTTTTTAAATCTTTTTCTATATTTTTCAAATTTGGAATTTGAGCAAAGTTATAAACAATATTTTTTGAAACTTTTTTTATATTTGATAAAACAAACCATTGATCTTCATAAATTTTATTTGTAACAATATCCATAAAAACTGTTCTGTTTTTATCTCTAAATCTTAGTTGAAGTGGTAACTCCAAACTAAAACCCAAACTCTCTTTTGTAGCAAACTCTTTGTTTGGATATATTTTTGCACTAATATTTGATTTTTTTTGTAAAAATAAAGCAAAATTATAAGCTATTTTAGAAGATAAAACTTCATCAAAAAATATCCAAGCAAATAAAGAGTTATAAGAACTTAAAGAGTAATATGCCTTTATATTTAGCTCATTTAAAACTCTTTGAAGTTTAAAAACATCTTCGCTATTTAATTCAAAAACTATAAACTTTGACACATTTTTATTGTCAATTGTATATGTTGCTAAAAAAACATTTCCTCTTAAATGCTCTTCTATCTCTTTATTTGTTAAAGGCAAATAATCTTCACCTTGATAAGTTGCAGTTACAGGAAAGAATCCCTCTTTTTTTCCATCACGACTAATCCATTTTTTTGCATATATATCACTTCTAGCTATAAATAAATCTTTAAAAAGCTCTATTTTTTCATCTTTTGATAAACTCTTTTTAATCGTTGTTGTTTGCTCTTTTATTTGAGTTTCTAAAAGTAAAATCTCATTTTCAAGTTTTGATTTTTGTAAATATAAATCTTCAAGTTTTTGTTCAAGAGTTTTTATCATAAAAATTCTTTAAAAATTTTTCAACAACCAAGAAAGAACCAAATACTAGATATTCTTCATTATCTTTGAGTTCATATTTAGGGCTTTGTTTTATTTCTAATTCATCAATAACTTTTAAAAGTTCATCTTTTTGTACTACTCTTTTATCATCTAAATCTAAAATTAAAATTGTTTTTATAATAGGTTTTAATATACTCAAAACTTCTTTATAATCTTTATCAGCATAAGAGTTATATATCAAATTTACTTTTTTATTTTTAAATTCTTCAATTAAAACCAAAGCAGCTAAAGGATTGTGTCCTACATCTATTGTTATATTGTTTTCTATTTTTTGACATCTTCCAAAAAGTGGGGTATCATCAAAAAGTTTTAAATCAACTGGAGTGTTAAGTTCATCTAAACAAGCTATAACTAAATGTAAATTTCTTCTCAAATAAGTAGCAAATTTGGGATTTAATGACTGTTTTTCAAAATCAGTAACTTTTAAAATCTCAATATTTATATCTCTTTGTTTTAAAATTTGCTCTTTTACTTTTAGTGCCGTTTCATAAACTTCATCAAACACTTGATAACCTATTAGCATTTTATTATCAACTGAACGCATTTTTGTAGTAGCAATCTTTTCTATGCTATCACCTAAAAAAGATATATGATCTAATCCTATTGTAGTAATCAAAGATATATCATTTTTAACTACATTTGTAGCATCAAATTCTCCTCCAAGTCCAGCTTCTAAAACCAAATAATCAAAATTATTTGATAAATACAAAGCCAAAAGAGTAGTATATTCAAAATATGTAAGTTTTTCTAACAGTTCGATATCATATATATTTTGTAAAAATTTATGTGCATTTTCAAGTTCTTCATCACTTACATCAAAGCCATTTATCCAGATTCTTTCATTAAATTTTAAAATATGTGGTGAACTATAATGTAAAGTTTTATACCTTTTTTTGTGTAAATAGTGAGATAAAAATCTTCCAGTGCTTCCTTTTCCATTTGTTCCAACAATATGAATAACAAAAGGAAGTTTGATTTTAGTTTGTAAAATAGTCCATGCTTTTACTACAAAACTAAAATCAATTTTATCATAGTACATAGTTTTATATTTCAAAAACTCATCTAAATTTATACTTTTTAAATTCATATTCTTTTAATTAAAAGATGCAACTGCAATTCTTGATAAAATTTCAGTTACAGCTTGATCACTAGCTTTTGTAATAGCTTCATATCTATGAGAATCGTTGATAGTTGCACCTTTGTCAACTGCGAAATCATATTCTCCATCAACACTAAAAGATTTTACTTTTTGTGTTGCTTTATTTAAATATTTTACTCCTATTACAACTCTTGCTTTATACAATTTATTGTATCCATCTGCATCATATTGTAAAGTTGAAAAGCTAACAGAATTTATTTTCAAATCCATTATAACATCGGCTTCAATATCACTATTTACAAGATTTGAACCGACTTTTTGTACCAAAATCTTTGTAACTGCATCTTTTATTAAAACAGAGTTTCTAGGATCTGATAAGCTAACATCTAATCTTACAAAAATATCTTTTCCTAGCTCTTGTTTTGCATAATATGTTGAAGGTCTATACCCACAAGAAATTAAAAAAATAGATATAAAAATAGCAAAAATAGATACTTTAAAAAATTTCATATTAAGCCTTGATTACAATATTTACTAATTTATTTGGAACAACAATCTCTTTTAAAATCTCAGCTTCACCTATCCATTTTGAAGCTTGTTGTTTTGCTAAAATAAGTATATCTTCTTTAGTTGTAGTTGGATTTACTTCAATTTCACATCTTTTCTTTCCATTTACAGTTACAGCTAAAATTATGCTATCTTTTTCAAATACTTCTTCTTTTACTTCCAAACTTTTTTCAAAGTTTTTAAGTGAAAATAATTCATTTGATATTTCCCAACAAGTATGAGGGATAACTGGTTCTAAAATATTTGTTAAAATATAATATGCTTCTGCCCAAATAAGGTCATTTTTTTGTGTTTGAAGAGCATTTAAAGCTTCCATACAAGATGCTATTAAAGTATTGAAAGCATAAGTTTTATTTAAAACTTCATTTGATTTTACAAGTGCATCATAAACTTTTTTTCTAGCTTCTTTCTCTTCTTTACTTAAAATTGAATGATCTATTTTAAATATACCTTCAACTCCAGATTTTGTTACATTATTTGATCTTTCATAAAATCTTTTTATAAATTTATATGCACCTTCAACTGCACTATCATTCCATTCTAACTCTTTAGTTGGTGGTGCTGCAAAAAGTATAAATAATCTTGCAGTATCTGCTCCATATTTTTCAATTATCATATCAGGATCTACAACATTTCCTTTTGATTTTGACATTTTTGCACCATCTTTTAAAACCATTCCTTGAGTTAAAAGTCTATTAAATGGCTCTGTTGAATTTGTATATCCTAAATCTTTTAAAACTTTTGTAAAAAATCTTGCATATAAAAGGTGTAAAATGGCATGTTCAATTCCACCGATATACTGATCAACATCCATCCAATAATTACTATCTTCTTTTGATATTCCTTCTTTTTGCCATTTTTTATAGTTTGTTGCATATCTTAAAAAATACCAAGATGATTGTACAAAAGTATCTAAAGTATCAGTTTCTCTTAAAGCATTTTCTCCACATTTAGGACAAGAACAGTGTTTCCAAGTTGGATGCTTATCAAGTGGATTTCCCTCACCTGTAATCTCTACATCTTCTGGCAAAGAAATAGGAAGATTTTCTATTTTTTCAGGAACTAAACCACACGTTGGACAATGTACAAATGGAATTGGAGCTCCCCAATATCTTTGTCTTGAAACACCCCAATCTCTCAACTTATAATTTACTTTTTTTATTCCTAAAGAGTTCTGTTCAAAATGATAAATAATAGCTTGTTTAGCATCACTATTTGATAATCCAGAAAAACTTTCACTATCAATCAATGTACCTTCATCTACAAAAGCTTCTGTTGGTTTTTCTATAAATCCATCTTTTCCTACAATTACTTGTTTCATAGGCAGTTTATATTTTAAAGCAAATTCAAAATCTCTTTGATCATGAGCTGGAACTGCCATAACAGCACCTTCTCCATAAGAACTCAATACAAAATTGGCTACCCAAATAGGAATCGTTTGACCAGTTAAAGGATGAACAGCCTCTATTTCTAAATCTATTCCTTCTTTTTCTAAAACTGCTCTATCTCTTTCTTGGATTTTTTGCATCTCTTTTATAGCTTTAATTTTTTTCTCTGGTAAAAGATTTTTTTCAACTATATATTTTACTATTGGATGTTCAGGAGCTAAAGCAGAATATGTAACTCCATAAATAGTATCTGGTCTTGTTGTAAATACAAAATATTTTGTAAATGCTCTTTCTATTTTTGCTCTTGACTCTTTTGTTAAATCAAATTTAAATTCTAAACCTTCACTTCTTCCTATCCAGTTCTCTTGCATTGTTAAAACTTGTGATGGCCAATTATTCTCTAAAAGTTTTAAATCATCAAGTAAAGTTTGAGCATATTTTGTGATTCCTACATAATATCCTGGCATCTCTTTTTGAACAACTTCAGTTCCACATCTCCAACAGCATCCATCTTCAAGTTGCTCATTTGCTAAAACTGTTTGATCATGAGGACACCAATTTACAGTTGCTGATTTTCTATATATAGTTCCAGCTTCATACATTTTTATAATAAACTCTTGTTCCCATTTCGTGTAAAGTTCATCACTTGTTGCAAACTCTTGATTTTTGCTAAAAGATAATCCCAAAGATCTTAATTCTTGTCGCATATAATCAATATTTTCATAAGTCCATTTTTTTGGATGAAGTTTATTTTTTATCGCTGCATTTTCAGCTGGCATACCAAAACTATCCCAACCTATTGGATGAAGTACATTAAAATTATTTTTTCTAAAATGTCTAGCAAAAGCATCACCTATACAGTAGTTTCTAACATGTCCCATATGTATTTTTCCGCTAGGATATGGAAACATACTTAAAATATATTTTTTATCTTTTGTTAAATCTTCACTTGGTTCAAAAGAGTTATTTTCATCCCAAAATTTTTGCCATTTATCTTCAATATTCTTTGAAATATACTCCATTAATAATCATCCTTATCTTGATTTTTTGCGCTTTCTATCAATGAAAGTGCCATTGAAACAATATTTGCAATAACAGCACCTATTGCTAAAGCAAATACTAGCTTCATATTTCCAGTCATAACCATTACTAAAAATGCTGGTATTAAGTGTAAATCAGCAACCAAAGAACTAGCCAATAATTCAGCTGCTAATAGATTTTTTACACCGATTTTTAAAATTGTAGAAATAATATTAACACCAGCAGCAATAAATAACGCTATTGTAGATGGATCATATAAAAATCCAGCCGTTGTTGTTAATGACATTAAAGTTAAGAAAATATAGGTTACCTTACCCCAATCCATTTTTTTCCTTTAAATTATTTAAATTAAGCGGTTATATTATCCAAAAATTGATAAAAAACTTATTTTAATACTTGAGTTTATATTTCTGAATAAAGTTCTACAGCTAATATTTAATATTTTTTAGATATAGTAAATACAATTTTTTTTTAGGAAAATAAATGGATTTATCTGTATTAATAGGACTAATAGGAGCTTTAACCTCTATTTCTGTAGGAGTTATTTTAGAGGGTGGTAATCCTGCAGGAGTTCTTCATATTGCATCATTTATAATCGTTATTCCAACTGCAATTTTAGCTTCTGTAACAGCAACTGAATCACACTTAATTAAAGCAGCTTTTAAAGAGCTAAAAGGAGTATTTAAAAAATCTCCAGTAAATTATGAAGCTAGGATAGATGAACTTGTTGAATATGCAATTACTGTAAAAAAACAAGGAGTTCTTGCCTTGGAAAAAGATGTTCAGGCTATAGAACATGCTTTCCTAAAAGAAGCATTAAGTATGGTTATAGATGGTTCAAAAGAAGAACAAATTGAAGAACAACTAGAGCCTGTAATAGAAGAAACAGAACACTATTATCATGGAGCTTCTCATTTTTGGATGCATGCAGGAGAGACAGCACCTACTATTGGACTTGTAGGGGCTGTTTTTGGACTTATTTTAGCATTACAACAACTTGATAATCCAGCAGCAATGGCAGCAGGTATTGCAGGAGCTTTTACTGCTACAGTTATGGGGATTGCTGGATCATATATTTTTTTAGGTCCATGGGGAGCAAAACTAAAAGCAAAAGGACATCTTGTTGTAAAAGAACAACAACTTATTCTAGCAGCTTGTAAAGGTATGGCAAGAGGTGATGCACCAGGTGAGCTTAAATTAAGACTCACTAAAATGATTACTCCTATGCCACTATAAGGTTTTAAATGGCTAAAAAAAAGAGTAAATGTGAATGCCCAGCTGGAGAGAAATGGGCTGTTCCTTATGCAGATTTTTTAAGTCTTCTTTTAGCCCTATTTATTGCATTATATGCTTTAGCATCGGCAAATGTTGAAAAACAAAAAGCATTAAAAGAAGAATTTGTCAAAATATATAACTTCTCTACAGCTGATACGTTAAAAGAACAGGATAATACTGAAAAATCTATGACTGATGATCCTTCTGAACAACCAGATGAGGGAAGAAAAGTAATTGTTCACACTTTAGAGAATAAAGAACAACTAGAGCAAAATAAAAATAAGGGAGCAAATTTAATAGAACTCCCAGATGGCTCTTTAATGAGCGTTCCAGCACATCTAACTTTTGAAGTTGGGAAAGCTGAAATAACGTCTATTTTTGCAAATGATTTTTTAAGTAAATTAGCTGAATTAATACAAGCTATGCCAAGTGATACAGAGATAAATGTGAAAGGTTACGCTGAAGATAGTGAAGTTAGAAGCTCTAGATATAAAGATGCTTTAGATCTTTCAACTGCAAGAGCAAATAATGTAATTAGAGAATTAATTAAACACAATATTGATCCATCAAGATTATACTCAAGTGGATTTGGAAGTAACAAAACTAGTACATTAGCAGATAAAAGAATTGTTTTATTTGAACTTCGTACAAATGGAGATACTCTTAGTGAAGATGATCAAAACTTAGAAGATATTTTTAATAGAATGAAAGAGTGATGAAAGATAAAAAATTCAGAACCCTTTGGGAAAACACTAAAAAAAAGTGTTGCTTAAAAAAGTTTTTAGAGCTAGATAAATTTGCTAAATATGGTTCAATTTCTGTTTTAGCTATTGCTATTTTAACTCAAAGTTACAATGTAGTAATAGCTAAAAATTTCATACTTTCATTTATATCTTTACTATTTAATCTATTTTTTCTACTAATAGTTTTATTAAAATTAGATATAGTAAAAATGAATATTTTAAAACCATTTATAAATTATTCACTTAAGTTTTTGATTTTTTTATTTTTATTGAATTCTTTTATCTATCTTTTCATAGATAACTGGGTTTATCAGTTTGTATATGCACCTATAAATTTATTAGGTGCATATTTCATCTTTTTGCTTTTAAAGAAAGACTCTATTAGTTAAACATACCTTTTAAAGCATCTCTTCTATCTTGAATAGAAGATGGCTCTTTATCTGGTTTTGTTATATCTTCTTGTTTTGGACTTTTTAATATGTTATATAAAATAATCCCAATTAAAACTAATATTAATAAAATAATAGGAACTAAAACTTTAAAAATACTCATTTCTTTCATTCTTATACTCTTCCTTGCTCGTACATAGCTCTTAGTTTTGCTTTTTCTTTTTTATTTGCTTCTTTTTGTGCTTCTTTGCTTCTATAAGCATCTGTATTAAATCCTAAAAATTTAATAAATGGTGATACTATAAAAATTGAAGAATAAGTTCCAATTATAATTCCAACAAATAATGTAAATGAAAACGCATAAATGATTTCTCCACCAAAAATAAGCATTGTAACAACAACGAATAAAGTTGAAAATGATGTTAAAACTGTTCTTGATAAAGTTCTACTTACAGAATCATTGATTAATAAATCTAAATTTTGTTCTTTTGTTGTTTGTAAAGTTTCTCTAATTCTATCATTTACAACTATCGTATCATTTATTGTATACCCAACCAATGTTAAAATAGCGGCTATCATATCAAGATTTACATCTATTTTAAATAGACTAATAAGTCCTAAAGTTATTATAACATCGTGAATTAATCCAATAATAGAAGCAACAGCAAATCTCCACTCAAATCTTATCGCAATGTAAATAAGCATTGCCAATAAAGCCATAGTTAATGCCATAACTCCTTTTGTTCGTAGTTCTGCTCCAACTTTTGCTCCAACCATATCGATTTTTCTAATCTCAAAATCTCCAGTTGGAACTAAAATTTTATTCATCACATCACTAACATCATTTGTAATATCACTAGAACTACCTGTAAAACGTATAGTTACTTCTTCTTTTGTACCAAATTCTGTAACAGTAGAGTTTTCATAAGAAGTCCCTTTTAGTACTTCCCTTATTTTATCTATTGGTGCTTCTTGTTCATACTTTACTTGTACAACTGTTCCACCAACAAAATCAATTCCATAATTTAAACCTCTTGTTAATAATAAAACAATTGAAGCAACAATTAAAATTCCTGATATTGCTAAAAAAGGTACTTTTTTACCCATGAAATCATAGGTTTTATCATTATTAAAAATTTCCATTATTTAACTCCAAACCATTTTTTATTATCTTTATCTTTTGTAATTTTTGGTAATATCGCTTGATAAATCCCATGAGTTCCTATAATTGCTGTTAGCATTGATGTTAATACTCCAATAGAAATAGTAACTGCAAATCCTTTTATAGCACCACTTCCATAAGCATATAATACTATTGCAACTAAAAGTGTTGTAACATTTGCATCAATAATAGCTCTTAAAGCATTTGAATATCCGTCTTCTATTGCTTTTGCAGCACTAGCACCAGATCTTAAAACTTCTCTTATTCTTTCATTGATAATAACATTTGAATCAATTGCCATACCAATCGTTAAAATAATACCTGCCATTCCAGGAAGAGTTAAAGTTGCACCAAATAAAGCAATTACTGCTAAAAGAATGAAAATATTTGAAATAAGTGCAATATTAGCTATAAATCCTGCTCGTCTGTAATAAATCAACATAAAGAAAAATATTAAAACTGTTCCAGAGATAAGAGCAATCATTGAAGCTTGAATACTATCAGCTCCTAAAGATGGTCCAACACTTCTTTTTTCCAATAGTGTTACACTAGCAAGTAATGCTCCACTTCTTAAAGCAATAGCAACATTTCCTGCTTCAACCACAGTAAATCCACCACTTATTTGTCCACTTCCACCACCAATTCTTTCATTGATATTTGGTGCTGAATAAACTTTTCCATCAAGAACAATAGCTAATCTTTTTCCTACACTTTTTGCTGTAAAATCTCCAAAAATTCTAGCACCAGCAGAGTTTAGAGTAAAATTGATTATTGGTTGATTTGATTGACTAAATCCAACTTGTGCATCGACTATTTGACTTCCATCTAAAATTGGTATCTCTTTTACCAAATATTTTCTATTTGGATCATTTGTATCTTCAAGTATCAAGTTTCCATAAGCAGCTGCTTGTGAACTTGTCATATTATACACTTGTTCCATTCTATCTTCATCAACAGCCATAAGTTCTAAATTAGCTGGTTTTGATATCAAATCTCTTGCAGCCTTTTCATCTTCAGCAGTTTTAATTCCAGGTAATTGAACAACAATATCAGACTCACCTTGTCTTAAAACAGTTGGCTCTGATAATCCAAATTGGTCAAGTCTATTTCGTATAGTTTCAACAGCTTGTGCAACAGAGTAATCTTTTGTTTTTATAACTTCTTCTTGCGTTAGTTTGATAGTATAATCTAAATCTTTTTTAGATACATCTAAACCACTTATTTCTTGAAGCATTTTGTCCATTTTAGGCATTTCATCTTTATCTAAAACTGAAAAAAAGATACTATCTTCAAGAATTGTTAATCCATCGATTAGCAACTCTTCATCATCACTAAAATATTTTACAGCAGTTGCAATTGATTTTATTTTAGAAGATACAGCTTCATGTGTATTTACACCTAAAAGCATATGTAATCCACCTTGCAAATCCAAACCTAAATTAATCTTTTTCCCATAGTTAGTTTGGAACAAAGATGGTATTGCAAAAATAACACCAAATATAACAGTTATTAAAAAAATTGTTAGTTTAAAATTAAAAATTTTCAATATAATTTCCTTTATGAAGGCTATTTAAGATATGCTAAACATATCTTAAATTTGATTTAGTTGTTTTCTAAAAGTCTAGCAGCGAACTCTTTTACAAGTTTCATTTCAGATCCATCACTATTTTTTACTAAAAAGTATGTCTCTTCTACCTTCACAACTTCTACCATTAAGCCACCATTTGTTACAATCTTATCACCTTTTTTAAGATTAGCAATCATCTCTTTGTGAGCTTTTGCTTGTTTTTGTTGTGGTCTAATTATTAAAAAGTAGAATATTGCAAATAATGCAACTAAGGGTAACAATGAAGTTAATAAATCACCTTGCATGGAATTTCCTTTTATTTAAGAGTAAATTATGTTTTTATTAAAAACTGAATATTTTAACAAAATCTATATAATAAAAGGCTTCATTACTGCAATTTTATTAAGTACATTTATATATTTATCACATTTTGAAATAGAAATAAAGATAATAAATACTATTTTAGGTCTTGCTGGAATATATTTCTTACTCACAATTCCTAAAAAAGCTCTTTTTTATGCTGGATTTTTTACAGGAATCTTTTGGTGTTATTGGATGGCAATTTCACTTCAATACTATGGAATAGCTTATATTGCTCCATTATTACTGTTAGGTATAGGTCTTGTTTTTGGAATAATTTTTCTCTTATTTGCATTTATTGATAAGTTATCATTTAGAATATTGATGGTTTTTGCATTTTTATTTATATCTCCTTTTGGTTTTAATTGGTTAAAACTTGAATTATTATTTGTAGATTCATACATATCTACTACAAAACTATCTTTTGCTTTAATTCTTTTAGCTATGTATTTTGTTATTAAATTAAAAAGAGCAAAAGCTTTGGCAATAGTTCCTCTTTTATTTACTTTAAACTTTGGAAATGGAGAATTTATAGATACAACAAAAGCAAAAATATTTATGCCTCAAATGAATGTAGATCAAAATTTAAAATGGCAAAAAGAACATTTTGATACTTTAATTAAAGAAAATTTTCATCAAATATTTGAAGCAATTGAACAAAAATATGATTTAGTTGTTCTTCCAGAAACAGCTTTTACAGTAGCTTTAAATCGTTATCCAGAAATAAATAATATGCTTTTAGAATTATCAAAAGAGATAGATATTATAACTGGTGCTCTATATGTAGAAGATAATAAAATTTTTAATGCTTCATATCATTATAGTAAAGAACAAGTTCAAATTGCACAAAAAGTAGTGCTTGTACCATTTGGAGAAAAAATCCCACTTCCTAAGATTTTTGTTGATTTTATAAATAATATTTTTTATAACGGAGCAGAAGATTATACACAAGCAGATAAACCAACTGATTTCAATATTTTAGGTGAAAAATATAGAAATGCTATTTGCTATGAAGGAACAACCGACACAATTTATGAAAATTTAGGTGATACAAGATATATGATTATGATTTCAAATAATGCTTGGTTTACTCCATCAATTGAGCCAACATTGCAACATTTACTTCTAAAATACTACTCAAAGAAATATGGAGTTACTATTTTTCATATAGCAAATGGAAGTCAAAATAGAGTATATAGACCATAAAGGATACGATATACCCTTAAGTATGAGTTCCAAAGTAAAAAGGAAAGTGTACTCTTTGTATCGAAATTTTAATCTCAAAATTAAATAAATACTTTAGAACCCATGCTTAAAAATATTATGGAAATGAAGTTATTTTGTGACTGGGACTCTAATCCCAGCCCTTTAATAATTGGAAAGAAGTCCAATTCCCAAAAAATTAAAACTCCATCTTAATAGAAAATGCAATATTCGTTGGTTCACCAAAAGATGTAGATGTTCTCCAATATTTTTTATTTGTTAAATTTGTAGCATTAACTATAAATGTTGTTGGAAATTTATCAATTTTAGTTTTATATCTCAAACCTGCATCATAAATTGTATAAGAAGGGATAACATCTGTATTTACTCCATCCCTATATGATTTTCCTGTATAGTATGCTCCTCCAGTTACAGTTAAGCCTTGTACAAATGGTATATTGTATTCTGCATATAATTTTGCCATTTTAGAAGCTGTATCTGTAGGTTCTTTAGCTTCATTAACTGCAGCCTTATCAATCTCTAAATTCATAATTGTTCCACCACCAACAACTGTTAAGTTATCAGTTAATCTTCCAGTTACTGTTAATTCTAAACCTTCATGAATTTCTAAACCATCTTGCGTTACTTCATCCATTCCATTTGGAAGTTTTTTATCATATCTATTTGCTTTTTCTATTCTAAATAAAGCTGAACTTAAAAGTAAGTTTTCAGAAACTGAGTATTTTGCTCCAACTTCATACTGCTTACTTACATAAGGGTCAAGAACTTCACCATTATTACTGCAATTTCCACACTCAACTTTTAATCCATTTTCCAAAGATTCCATATATGTAGCATAAGTTGTTAAATCTTCAAATGGTTTAAAAATTAAAGATAAACTAGGAGTTACTTCATCCGCATCATAACCACCAGTTCTATCTCCATTTAGATTATAATTTTTTTCTTCAACTTTTGCATAATTAAATCCAACTAAAGTACTCCATTGCTCATTAAATCTAATATCATCACCTATCATAAGATTTGTTTTTTCATTACGTCCTGATACATATCTTTTGTTATTTGAGCTTCCTTTATAAATTGGTTCCAATGCACTATTTAATTGATTTAAAGTAAAATCTCCAACTTTAACCCATTCCCAGGCACCATCTATACTTTTGCTTTTAGTTTTATTTCCTGATCCACCAATAGTTAAAGTATGTTCAATTCCAAAAGTATTAAAGTCAATATCTGTATAAACATAAGCACCTTGAGTTATTGATGTATGTGGCCATGTTCTATAATAGTTAAGTCGATATGTTCCATCATAGTTATCATATACATAAGGCATATTCATATCATTTTCATGGTCAAGATGAATATATCCTGTTCGTAGTTTTACATTATCATTGATTTGCCATAAAGACTTAAATCCAAGTCTATCTTGAGAAGCATCAGAATATGTCCAATCTGGTGCATAACCTTGTTTTGGATCTAAATTACCTATAGATTGATTACTACTAAAAGAAGCTGTTAATTTATCAACTCTTGTTTTTTTATGAGAAGCATCAAATGATAAAATCAAATTATCTGTAACTCTCCAATCTAAAGCTCCTGTAATTAATTCTCTATCTATATTTTGATCTTTTATAGAAGTTTCTCCATCTTGTTTTAAAGCATTTAATCTATAAGTAAATTTTCCATCATCATCTATCTTTCCACCTAAATCAATATGTCCATAAAATGCTTGATTTCCTGTACTTCCAAGTGTAAGATTTGTAACTCTTTCTTGTGTTGGTCTTTTTGTTACATAATTAGTAGAACCACCAACATAACCAACACCATATAAAAATCCTGATAGTCCATTCAATATTTCCATTCTTTCAAGCTCTTCAGCCATAATTCCTTCTACCCAAGAAAAAGGAATACCATCTAGAATATGATTACCTGAAGCACTAAATCCTCTTATGTTTATATTTGTAGTGTTCCAACTATGTGCAGAAGTTGAACTACTTGTTACTTGAACAACTGGGTTCATTTTAAATATTTGATCAACTCCACTTGCACTATTTTCTATCATATCTTGTGAAATTACACTAATCTGATAAGGTGTGTCTTGTAAACTTCTTTTATCCCAAAGTCCAACTCCACTTATCTCTTTTGTAACATAACCATTTTCAGCACTTCCAGAAGATAATTTTTCATTTACAGAAATCTCATCAAGAACTGTTGTTTCTTCTGCCAAAATTGTTGTACCTAAAGACATTATCACGCAAAGTGATAATGGTATCATTCTCTTTCTCATATACTTTCCTTTATATAATTATAATAACTACTACTAGTATGTAGCAAAGGATGTATTCTAATTAAAAAAAGTGGCTAAAAAATGTCCTAAAAGTTTTATTTTTGATTATTTTTATATTTTTTAACAATATTTTCTATAATCTGAGATTTATTAAAATTATATTCAATTTGTAAATCAAGAGCAAAGTCTAAAATATCTTTAAACTTTTCTGAAGGTTTAAACCCCAAATTTATCAAATCTTTTCCTATTACCAGTGCTTTTAAAGGAGTATTTAAAATATTGAGATTTTTAGCTATATTTTCAGCATCTTGAACTGTATCATTTTCAAAAACTTTATTTAAAACTATCAAATCTTCAACTTTTATTCTTAAAGAGAGTTTTTTGATATCTTTTTCATTATCTGTTAAAACAATATTTTGCAGTGCTAAAATCTCTTTTTTAAACTTTTTATCACTTGTCAAGCTATTTAAAAAATCTATCAAGGTTTTATCATCAAAATCTTTAGTCAAACAACTATAAAAAAGATATAGCTTTCTAAACTCATCAAATTCTTTTTCTTTCAAAATCAAAGCTAGATTATCTATATTTTTACTTATATTTGTAAAATCAAAAATTTGTAAATCTTTTAAAAGTTTTAATCCTATACTTGGCTTATTTGATTTTAAAAATAGTTTTTTTAACTCTTCAAAAATTCTCTCTTTTGGTAAAAATTCTAATTCACCATTTTTTACTATCTTTTCACAGAGTTTTTTTGTATTTTCATCGATTTCAAACTCAAATCTTGAAGCAAACTGAACAGCTCTATATACTCTTAAGCTATCTTCTACAAAAGTATTATCATCTATATGTTTTATTTTCTTATTTTTTAAGTCTTCTATTCCGTTATATGGGTCTAAAAACTCATTTTCTAAATAATCATATCCGATTGCATTTATAGTAAAATCTCTTCTTTTTGAAGCCTCTTTAAAAGATAAATTTGCATTGGTAAGAACTTCAAAATCTTGATGATATTTTCCTATTTTTTTCTCAATTCTTGGCAATGAGAAGTCAAAATCAAACTCATCTATTTTACAAGTCAAGACACCAAAAGATTTTCCTACAAGTTTCACACTAACATATTTTTCTAAAGTTTTTTGGATTATTTCTATATCGTTTAAATCAAAAATTTCTATATCGTAATCTTTGATTTTTTTATTTAAAAAGCTATCTCTTACACAACCGCCTACAAGAATAGGCTTTGAGCCTATTTTTTGTAAATCAGTTAAGATTTTTATTAATATTTTTGGAAGATTAATTTTTGTTATATTGGTAAACATCTTGTTTTGGGTAAGGAATAGTTATCCCAGCCTCATCAAATGTTGTTTTGATACTTTCTAGTAATTCAGCTTTAGCACTTCCATAATCAGGAGTTTTTACCCAAACATTTATAGTTAAATTTACCGAACTTGTAGCAAGTTCTGATACAGAAATACCGATTGCTTTACCTTTTAAAACTTTTGAGTTTTCATTTATAATATCTGTCAAAATATCTTTTGCTTGTTTGATACTATCATCATAAGAAATTCCAACAACAATATCTATTCTTCTTGTATCATTTACATTTACATTTGTGATACTTCCACTTGTAATTGAACTATTTGGTACTATGATTTTTTGATTATCAGCTGTTAAAAAAACTGTATTAAAAATAGTAACTTCTGTAACTGTTCCAGTAACTCCACCTGCAATTACGCTATCTCCTACTCTAAATGGCTTAAATAAAACTATCATAACTCCAGATGCAAAGTTTCCTAAAGAGTCTTTTAAAGCCAAACCAATAGCAAGTCCAGCAGCTCCAATAATAGCTAAGAATGATGTTGTTTCAACTCCTAGTTTATTTAAAGCAGCTAAAATAACTACTGTTATAAACGCATAGTAAACGATATTTTCTAAGAATTTAACCAAAGTTTCATCTATATCATCTACTTTTCTTAGCATTTTCCCTAAGATTTTTACTATTTTATTTACTAACCATTTTCCAACAAAGAAAATAACCAAAGCCAAAATTAATGAGAAAATATGACTTGATACAATCTCAATAATATTATCTGGAATTAAAGATTTTAAATCTTTTGTTATACTATCGACATTTTGTTCAACAGCTTTTTCAATATCTTTTTCTATACTCATAAATTACCTTTATTTAACTAATTCTAATATTTTAGCAACAACTTCATCTACTTTTACATCAGTTTTTTCTAATGTTTTTCTATCCACTATTTCAACAAAACCATCTTCAAGTTTTTTACCTATTACCACAGCATAAGGGAAACCTAAAAGTTCAAAATCACCCATTTTAAATCCAAATCTAGCATTTATTCTATCATCAAGTATTACTTCAAGTTTTGCTTCTTTTAATTTTGTATAAAGCTCTTCACCAATTTTTGATTCTTCCTCTTTTTTAGAGTTTGAAACAATAATATCAACCATAAATGGAGTTGTAGCTTTTGTCCAGATACAACCTTTTTCATCATGATTTTGTTCAATCACAGCAGCAACAAGTCTTGAAACACCTACTCCATAACATCCCATAACAAATGGTTTTGCTTTTCCATTTTCATCTAAAAAGTTTGCATTCATAGCTTTAGAGTATTTATCTCCAAGTTGGAAAATATGCCCAGCTTCAATACCTTTTGTATATGATAGTTTTCCTCCACAACAAGAGCAAATATCACCTTCTTGAACTGCAACTAAGTCAAAATATTTTACATTTTCTAAACTTCTTAAATCTGCATTTATAAAGTGATAATTTTCATCATTTGCTCCACAAACAAGTCCAAAATTATCTTTTAATTCATTATCAACTACAAAATTTGCATTTAAATTTAAAAATCCACAATATCCAGCCACAAGCCCAGCTTCTTTTATCTCATCTTCAGAAACATCAATTAACTCTAAAGCATTTATACTATTTACAGCTTTTGTCTCTTCAAGTTCATCACTTCCTCTTACAAAGAAAACTATAATTTCAGTTTTTCCTTCAAAAATTGCTTTTTTTATAACTGCTTTTACAGTTTGTTCTTTTGAAACTTTTAAGAAATTTGCAACATCTTCTATTGTTTTACAGTTTGGAGTTTCAACTTTTTTTAGTTCTGCTAATTCAAAATCATAAGTTTTTGCTTTTCTTCTAGCTGCTTCAATATTTGCACCATAATCACAAGAATCACAAACAACAATAGTATCTTCTCCACTATTAGCAAGAACATGAAACTCTTTAGAACCACTTCCACCAATAGCACCACTATCAGCTTCAACTACTCTAAAATCAAGCCCGAGTCTTGTATATATTTTTTTGTAAGTTGCTTCCATAAGATTGAATTCTCTTACCAAATCATCTTCATTTGAGTGGAAAGAGTATCCATCTTTCATCAAAAATTCTCTTCCTCTCATCAGTCCAAATCTTGGTCTTGCTTCATCTCTAAATTTTGTATTTATCTGATATAAGTGAAGTGGTAAATCTTTATAAGAAGTGATACGATTTTTCACCATATTTACAACTGCTTCTTCATTTGTAGGACTTAATACAAAATCTGAATTTTTTCTATCTTTAAATCTTAAAAGTTCATTTCCCATCGTATTTGCACGACCAGATTCTTGCCATAAAGAAAGTGGAGTTACAAAACCAAACTGAACTTCATTTGCTCCAGCTTCATCCATCTCTTCTTTTACTATTTTTCTAATTTTTTCTAAAACTATTTTTCCTAAAGGCATAAAATCGTAAATTCCAGCACCTGTTTGTGCTACAAATCCACCTCTAATTAAATATTGATGTGATGGAAGTGTTGCATCATTTGGAGTCTCTTTTGTTGTTGGAATAAACAGTTTACTAAATCTCATTTTTTATCCTATTTTATTTTTTGATATGTGTTCACATTTTATATTATTTGATTTTGTTTTATTTTCACAAAACATATTTTGTATTGTACCTACTACAACATCACACTCCATATTTTTTGAAAACCTTTTTAGTTGTCTTGATGGTTCGTGTAAATACTCTATAAGAACCGTTTCACAAAGCTTTCTTATATTATCTTCATATTCTTTGGGGACATAACCTTTTTTTATAGCATTTTTCATCTTTTTATCGATAATATTATGCCCTTTTGTATAGATATTTTTTATAACGGGTTCTATTTCTAAACTTTTTAACCAATCAAAAAATTCCGATGTTGTGCGCCCAACAATAGCATAAGCTTCTTTTGCTTGAGTAGATCTTTGTGTCATATTTTCATTTACAATCTCTTGTAAATCATCAACACTATAAATTTCTAAATCAAACATAGATATGTCTTCATCAATATCTCTAGGAACTGCAATATCAAACCAATATCGTGTGATATCTGAACTTGGAGCATTTTCAGAAGTGATTATTGGATATGGAGCAGAAGTTGCTGTTATCATAACTGGATATGTTTCTAATAAAAACTCTAAATTACTATATGGTTCAACATCAACATTTACTTCAAATATTGAAGCTAAAAGCTGTGCTTTTTTTGTATCTCGACTTACTATTGTTACACTAAAACCAGCTGTTATTAGATGTTTTACTGCAAGTTCACTCATCTCACCCGCACCAATAACTAAAGCTTTTACACCACTTGTATTTCCAACTAATTCTTTTGCTTTTGCAACTGCTGTTGAAGCAACAGATACAGAACCAGTACCTAAACTTGTTGCTGTTCGCACTTGTGCGGCACATTTAAAAGCATAGTGCATAACTCTTGAAATACCTTGTTCACAATAGTGTTTCATTTGAGAAAATCTATAAGCATCTTTTAGCTGCCCAACAATTTGTGTTTCACCAATTACTAAAGAATCCAAAGCTGAAGCAACAGAAAAAAGATGGTGAACTGCTACATCATTATCATAAATATCTGCTCTGTCATATAAAAATTCAAAATCTAATTTTGAATAAAAAGCCAACTTCTCAATAATATTTTTAGCACTTTGTTTGATATTTGTACTCTTTGTAATAATCTCAACTCTATTACAAGTAGAAAGTAAAACTACCTCTTTTGTATTTTCAAACTCTAAAAGTTGTTTTATAAATCTATCTTTATCTTCATCACTATTAAAAGCTAGTTTTTCTCTCATTTGTATATCAATATTTTTATGAGAAAAACTAATTACTAAATAACTCATCAAAATTCTCTTTCTATCATATCACGCATAATTTGAACTAAATCTTCACTATTTTCTTCATCAATTACAGATTTGATAGCTTCATTTCCTATTTGTTTTGCTTCTTTTATTGCATCTTCCAAAGCTTTTGTTTTTATAAATTGTTCTTTTATCCAATTTAATTCATCACTATTTAACTCTTTTTTATACAATGATTTCAAATATTCTTTATCTTCAACTCTTTCATATAAATACAAATATGGAATAGTTACTTTTCCTTCTACAAAATCAAGCATTGCAGGTTTTCCTAAAGTTTTACTATCTTGTGTGATGTCTAAAATATCATCAATCATCTGAAAAGCAAGTCCAAGATTTTTTCCATAAGTAGCATATTTTTCACTGTTAAGTCCTACTAAAAGTGCAGCACTTCTCGCACTTGCTTCTATTAATGAAGCTGTTTTTTTATAAATCATAGTAAGATATTTTGCATAAGAAGTATTAAAAGAGTTTGTTAAATCAACATCCATCATTTCACCAATACTTAATTCAGTTACAGCATTTGACACATGATATGCAATTTGTTTGTCCATTTGAGATAACTCTGTAAAGGCACGCGAGTATAAAATATCTCCAAACATAATAGATGTTTTATTGTCATAAAGTGCATTAATTGAAGGTTTTCCTCTTCTTGTATCAGCTTCATCTATAACATCATCGTGTAACAGTGAAGATGCATGTATCATCTCAACAATAGCACAAAGCTTTATACTATCTTCACTAATTCCAGCTATTTTTAAGATAAGTTTACTTCTTAACATCTTTCCAGTTGCTAACTTTTCAAGTAGTTCTAAAGCTTCTGGATAAGAACAAACTTCTATAAACTTTTTTATTTGATTTTTTACTTCAACTAATACTTCCACTTTTAACTATCCAATCTACTTATAATTTCTCCAGTAAACTCTATATAAAGACCTTTTTTCATACCATTTACTCGTTCTTCATTTTCTAAAATATATTTTTTGATATGTTCATTTATATTAAATTCATCGCCTTTTTCATCAATCTTCATCAATTCTAAAACAGCTAATTTTTCTATAATTTTATCTATTTCATCTTCAACTATATCTTTTGAAGCTTCTCTTGTTACATCAAAAAATTTTGATTTGGGACTTCCCATAAAAATATCATCTTCATCTTCTGTAAACCAATCTTTAAATATTGACATTATTTATCTTCCAATCGTACTCGTACACTTTTTGCGTGAGCAGTTAGCCCTTCTGTATCAGCCAATAAGGCACAAGGTTCACCCAATTTACTTATAGCATTTTTTGAAAAGCTTATTATAGAACTTTTTTTCATAAAATTTTCTACATTCAATGGGCTATAAAATTTAGCTGTTCCGCCAGTTGGCAATGTATGATTTGGACCAGCTATATAATCTCCAATTGGTTCAGGAGTATTTTCACCTAAGAATATTGCTCCAGCATGTTTGATATATGGTAATAATTCAAAAGGATTTTTTGTCATAACTTCTAAGTGTTCAGGAGCTATTTCATTCATAAGTTCTATTGATTCTTCCATATTAGAAGTTACTATTATAACTCCTCTTTCTTCTATTGATTTTCTAGCTATTGCTTCTCGTTCAAGTTTTACTAGATAATTTTCTACTTCTAAACTTGTTTTATTTGCTAAATCTTCATCTGTTGTTATTAAAATAGAACTTGCCATTTCATCGTGTTCTGCTTGAGATAAAAGGTCAATTGCTAAATAGTGTGGTTTTGCACTTTCATCTGCTAAAATCCCTATTTCACTTGGTCCTGCAATCATATCGATATTAACTTCACCAAAAACCAACTTTTTAGCTGTAGCTACAAAGATATTCCCAGGTCCAGTTATAACATCAACTTTTTGTATAGTTTGTGTTCCATAAGCCATAGCAGCAATAGCACTAGCCCCTCCAACTTTATAAACCTTTGAAACTCCACATAAATGACATGCAGCTAAAAGTAGTTCATTAACTTCATTGTTTGGAGTAGGAGTACAAACAACTATCTCTTTTACTCCAGCAACCAATGCAGGAATAGCATTCATAAGAAGTGAACTTGGATATGCAGCTTTTCCACCTGGAATATAAAGCCCTGCTCTATCAACAGGAGTTACTTTTTGTCCTAAAATTGTTCCATTTTCTTCAAAATCAATCCAAGATTTTGGAAGTTGTTTTTCGTGATAAGCTTTAATTCTATCATAAGCAGTATGTAGAGCGTTTCTCAAGTTTTCATCTATATTTTCATAAGCTTTTTTCATATCATTTTGAGAAATCAATAAATCTTCATCACTATTTACAGTCCATTTATCAAATTTTTCAATGTGAGATTTTAAAGCTTCATTTCCACTTTCTACAATTTCATCTATAATATTTGAAACGATTTTTGAAACACCTTTGATATCACTTTTAGCTCTTGCTAAAATTGATTCAAATTCACTTTTAAAATTTGTATCTTTTGTATTAATTATTTTCATTTAATTTTCCTAAAATCTCTTTTACTATTATCTGTAAATCTCTATTTTCAACATCAATCACAATATTCGCAACTTTTTCATACTCAGAACTTCTAGTATTGTAAAGTTTTAATGCCTCTTTTTTATTTTTTAATAATGGTCTTTTTTTTAGTTTATTCTTTGCATTTGGAGCTTTCTTTATTCTTTTTAAAATACCTTCAAATGATGACTTAAGATAGATTACCAAACCTATATTTTGTAAATTTTTTTGTTTGTAAAATCCACCACCAGTTGATATAATAGTATTTTGAACACTACTTTCAAGCCATAAAGCAGTTTTTTTCTCTAAGTTTCTAAAATATGGTTCGCCATCTTGTGAGAAAATCTTTTTTATTCTTCTATTTTCCATACTTTCTATTAAATCATCAGTATCAATCGAATACATATTTGACTCTTTAACTAAAGCTCTTGCAACTGTGCCTTTTCCAACACCCATAAATCCGATAAGTATAATATTATTGTTTTTCATAGTTGAGGATTATATCCAAATATATGTAAAAAATTAACTTTTTTAATTTATAATCCCAAATCTTTTAAACTAGCACCCAAGTGATATATCTCTTTTTATCTAAGATTAAAAATCTATCATAAAAAGAAATTTGTAAGATTTTATTTATACCATTAAGTATGAGTTCCAAAGTATAAAAGGAAAGTATATTTTTTATCGAAATTTTAATCTCAAAATTAAATAAATACTTTGAAACCCATGCTTAAAAGTACAAAGAGAGCGAAAACTCTCTTTATTATACTTTCTTAAAACTCCATTTTCATAGAAAATGCAACAGCTCTAGGATCACCTAATATTGTTTGATTTGTCCAATAAACTTCATCAGTTAGATTTTGCACATTTAGATTAAAAGTAGTTGGATATTTATCTAACTTAGTTTTATATCTAATTCCTGCATCATAGATAGTAGAAGATGGTAATTTTCTAGTATTTGCACTATCAATATATTTTTCACCAGTATAATATGCACCAGCATTTATTGATAAACCATTGATATATGGAATATTATACTCTGCAAATATTTTAGCCATTTTAGTAGCTGTTCCAGTTGGTTTTTTTCCTTCTAAAGACTTATTTGTAGCTTTTTCTACACTTAAATCCATAATAGTTCCACCAGCCATAATTGTAAGATTATCTGTAACTTTTCCAGTGATTCCAAGTTCTATTCCTTGATAAATATTTTCACCATCTTGAGTTCTATTTTTCTTTCCATTTGAAGCTGTTTCATCAAAACTATTTGCTCTTTCTATTCTAAATAAAGCAGTATTGATTAAAACTTTTTCATTTAAAGTATATTTTGCTCCAATTTCATATTGTTTACTTACAAATGGGTCTAGAAATTTACCTGCATCATTATAATCTACAGTATTTGGAACTTGTCCACCATCTTCTAAACTTTCAATATATGTAGCATAAGTTGTTAAGTTTTCAAAAGGTTTATAAATAAGTGATAAAGTAGGAGTTAATTCTGATTTATCATATTTTGTATTTGTAGAATATGTTTTATTTATAAGAGATGCATAATTTACTCCTACTAAAGCACTCCATTGTTCATTAAATACTATATCATCTCCTATTAGGATATTTTTATACTGCGTTTTACTACTTGGTTTTTGTGATTGTGTTCCTATAGTTCCTATACTATCCCAATCAGGCTTTGATAAATTATTAAGTTCATCTAGTGTTATATTGTTAAGAACATGATATGTTCTAAAATTATCATCAGAGAGATATGTTTTACTAGAATTTAAAGAATAACCAGTTGTTAGAGTATGACCAATATTTCCTGTATCAAATTTAGAATCTAAAAATATATTTGCACCGTAATTATCAGCTTTATTCCAAGCATTTTCTATAAAATATGTCTTCCACATACCACCAACAATTGCATTGTTATCATAAGTTATATTTGTATTTGTAGATTTTATTTTTGATTCTTGATAAAAAGCATTTGTTCTAAGAGTAAATATATCATTTATATCCCAGATGATATTATTTTCAACTTTATTTGATTTGGCTTGGTACTCTACCCAATCAGGTGAATAGTTATGATATTTTGTAATTTGATTTCTATTTGTTGCTGTATTGAAATTAGCTTTTACACCCTTATTTAATAAATTCTTATATGAGTATTTTATATCTGTATAAAAATTATCTGTTGGTTTCCAATCAAAAACTAAACTAATTGCTTTTTGTTCACTATCTACTTCAGAAGGTAATTCTCCATCTTGATAAAATCCATTTACTCTATATCCAAAAGTATGATTATCATCAAATTGTCCACTTAAATCTAAGTGAGTATAGTATGATTCATTTCCATAACTTCCAATAGTAATATTTCTTAAATCTTTTGTTGTTGGTTTTTTAGTGATATAGTTTACTGCTCCTCCAACTCTTCCACCACCATATAAAAATCCAGTTGCACCATTTATTATTTCAACTCGTTCTATATCTTGCATCATTGGTGTAGATCCCATTCTATCTGAATAAGGAATACCATTTATAATTGGATTATTTGTCTGAAATCCACGAATAATAACATTTTGAAAATCACCAAGATTATTGGATGTCCTAGAGTTTTCTTGAGTAGTTGGATTCATTTTAAATATTTGATTCATATCTTTTGCTTGTACATTTTCGATTAAGTCTTTTGAGATTATACTCATTGAGTATGGAGTGTCTTGTAGTTTTCTTTCATTCCAAATACCTACTCCCTTTGTTTCTTATACTAAGTATCCACTTTCAGCTGAACCATTTTTATAATTTGTTCCAGAAACAGATATTTCATCTAAAACAGTAGTATTACCAAAGTTTTGATATTTTGGTTTTTCTATTATATATATTACACCATCTTCATGAATAGCTTTTAATTCATTTGGATTTAAAATACTATTTAAACTTTCTAATACCGTACCCCCCCCCGAAACTTAACTTTTCTGAATCTATACTTTTATCTTTCAGGTTATTAGCTTTTGAAATATATGTTACATTATATTTCTTTACTATATTCTCTACTGCTTCTTGCAAACTTATCTCTTTTGCATTTGCAAAAGAACTTCCTAACATCAAAGATGTTACAACTGACATGAAAACTCTTCTTTTCATCTTCTAATCCTTTGTATTAATTTTGAGAATTTGTTTCTCTATATAGTAAGACGATTTAAATGAAAAAAATGGACAATTTTTACAAAAGAATTTTCAAATTTGTTAGCTGGAGTTACTTTATGTAACAAAAATAGATAAAATTAGTTATTTTTATATTTTAATAAATTAAAATTTGTAGATAACATTTTTTAACTTTTCATAGAAAACTTAAACTTATATCTTTCAATCATAGATTTGTTTCCTAAAATTCCACCTTGATGAATATATAAAAATTTATAATCACTTTGATTTTGTAAATTTTTTACATAATTTTCAAAAACTATCCAGCCCAAACTATCATAAAGCAAATCAAACTCTATATTTGTTTGATTCAAAAGTTCTATATGTTTTTTATAAAACTCAACATAAAGTTTTCCAAAGTGATATTTTTTTTCTTTTTTTAAAATTGTTGGAAATTTATCTTTTTCTAAAGCTTTAAATTGTTGTTTCAAATATTCATCATCTCCTACACATGAACTTGTAAGAACTTCAAAAGGCAGATATTTTTGTAAATATAGTGCAGTTGTTCCTGTACCACTTGGTAAAAAAACTTTTAATTTTTCTATATTTTCTTTTTTTGCCCAATCTTTTATCTCATTTGCTAAAATTTCTATTCCAAAACAAGCTTCTTTAACTGCTCCTCCTTCACTTATAAACAACTCTTTTTCTTTAAAAGTTTTAGGAGTTTCTCCAACTATTAAATTCATACCATTTTTAATTGCTTCTTTGTAATTTCCATTTGGATTATCTTTTAAAAATGATGAAAGATGAGAAACATAATAATCAAATTTTATATTTTTTAATTTGCAAAGAACAGATAAAGAATACATAGCATTTGATTGAGCTGAACCGTAAGAGATTATTTTTTCTATACCATTTAAATCATTTTTCAAAAAGTAGTAAAATTTTCTAGCTTTGTTTCCACTAAAATCTTTATGTAATAAATCATCTCTTTTTACAAAATATTTTTGATTATTTAGCAATATTTCATTTACTCTTGAGTTTAAAAAATCCATCAAATTTCCATATCTTATTAATTTTTATATATAATACTACAAAAAATTAAAAAGGCTATTTATGGATATTCTAGGATTTATCGATAAGGGTGGATTTATCGTATATATTTTGATTTTTTTAAATATTATTGGATTTACTATTATTTTTTGGAAATTTTTTACTCTTCCAAGAAAACATCAAATTATTGCAAGAATCAAACAAACAATAAAACCGACTTCATCGGTTACTATGCAAATAGAATATGAAGTTAAGAAACTAGAAACTGGACTTACAATCATCAAAAACATAGCTATTATTTCACCACTTTTAGGACTTTTGGGAACTGTTGTTGGAATATATATATCATTTGAAGATATCACAGCAAAAGGATTGGGAGATCCTACTGTATTTTCTGGAGGAATTGCTGTTGCACTTATCACAACAATTGCTGGAATTATAGTATCAATACCACATCAAATAGCTTATAATCACTTTATTTCTATGATTGACACAATAGAAGTTTTGGCTAAAAAAGAGTTAGTTGGAAAAGAAGACTAATGAAAAGAAGAGAGCCTTTAGGACTTGATTTAACTCCTGTTATTGATGTTGTTTTTATACTATTAATATTTTTTATAGTTACAACTGTTTTTAAAAAAGAAGAATTGGCACTTATGCTTGATTTACCATCTTCAGATGCTCAAACTATTCAAATAAAAGAAGAACAAGTTTTCATAGAATTAAGCGAAAATAAACTAGCTATCAAAGGAATTGAAGTATCTTTTGAATCTTTGGAAGATAACTTAAAAGCTATAAAAAATAAAGAGAATGCTGTAATAGTAAGAATTGATAAAAAAGTGCCTTATGAAAGAGTTGTAAAAGTATTGGATTTACTTCAAAAATATAGTTTAAATAATTTGGCTTTGGTTACTAATGAAGAGAAGAAATAACTAAAATTAGTTATCTCTTTTTTATACAAATCTCTGGGCTTTCTTTACATAAAATATCAAGTTTATCTTTAGTCTTTTTTGCCATTTCTTGGCTAGAAGATTTGACACAAGATGTCCAATACTTATAAGATTTTTCTTTATCTACTTTTGTACCTTCTCCTTTATAGTACATAATCCCTAAATTATAATAATTATGACACGAATCAACTTTTTTATATGTTTCAATAGCTTTTTTATAATCTTGATTTACACCCTCACCAGTATAATACATATCTCCAAGATTTTTAGTACTTTCAATAGATATATCTGATTTTTCATACCAATAAACCGCTTTTGCATAATCTTGTTTAACACCTAAACCTTTTTGATACATTTCACCAATTTTACTTCTAGAATTGCTAATGATATATTTTTCACCAATATATCGATTTGCTATATCTTCAAAAATTTTAAATGCTTTTTCATAATCTTGTTTTACAATTTTTCCTTCAAAATAGACTTCACCCAATAGCTCTTTTGCCTTTAAATATCCACCATCTACTGATTTTTCAAGCCATTTTATAGCTTCATTATTGTCTTGTTTTATACCTTTTCCATCTTTATAAAAAAAATACAACTCATATTGTGCTACAACATTACCTTTATCTGCTTTTTCTTTAACTATCAAATACTCAGTATTATCTGCTTTATCAAACCATTTTGAAGATTCATTTAAATCTTGCTTTACACCTTTTCCATTGTAATAAAAAATTGCTAAGTTTCTTTGAGCTCGAACATCACCCTTATCTGCTAGCTCTTTTAACATTTTAAAAGATTCTTCATAATTTCCAGCATTATACGTTGCTACTGCTGATTGATTCGTCACACAAGAAGTTAATGTTAGTATTAATAACAAACTTAATAATAAATTTCTCATTTTGTTTCCTTGTTTTAATTTTTATATTCTATCAATACAAATTTTAAATTTTGATTCAAAATGAAAAAAGCCCATATAAATATGGGCTTTAAAATTAAGATTTATTAAGGATTAAAAAAATCCTAAAGCTTTAGTATTGTAAGAAGTTAATATATTTTTTGTATGTCTATAATTATTTAACATCATCATATGTGTTTCTCTTCCAATACCTGATTTTTTGTATCCTCCAAATGAGGCATGTGCAGGATATAAGTGATAACAATTTACCCAAATTCTTCCAGCTTGAATAGCTCTTGAAGCTCTATGAACTTGATGTGTATCTCTTGACCAAACTCCAGCACCTAAACCATAAATAGTATCATTTGCTATTTCAATTGCTTCTTTTTCATCTTTAAAAGTAGTTACTGATAAAACTGGTCCAAAAATCTCTTCTTGGAAAATTCTCATCTTGTTATGCCCTTTAAAAATTGTTGGTTGAATATAAAATCCATCTGGATTAATAGTTGAATGATAAATATCTCCACCAACTAAGCATTCAGCACCATCTTCTTTTGCAATTTGTAAATATTTTGCAATTTTCTCTTTTTGATTTAATGAATTTTGTGCACCCATTGTATTTTCTGTATCAAGAGGGTTTCCAACTTTTATAGCTTTTACTCTTTCAATTACTCTTTTCATAAATGGTTCATAAATAGACTCTTGAATCAATGCTCTTGAAGGGCAAGTACAAACTTCTCCACTATTAAATGCAAATAAAACAAGTCCTTCAATTGCTTTGTCAAAGAATTCATCATCTGCTTGCATAATAGATTCAAAGAAAACATTTGGAGATTTTCCACCAAGTTCTAGTGTAGAAGGAATAATATTTTCTGTTGCATATCTCATAATTTCTTGCCCTGTACTAGTTTCACCAGTAAATGCAACTTTTTTAATATCAGGATGTGTTACAAGATATTTTCCTATTTTACCACCAGCTCCATTTATTACATTTATTACACCTTTTGGTAATATATCTTTTATCAAATCCAAGAAAAGTAAAATTGACATAGGTGTTGAACTAGCTGGTTTTAAAATAACACAATTTCCAGCAGCTATTGCAGGAGCTAATTTCCAAGCAGCCATTAAAAGTGGGAAATTCCAAGGAATAATCTGTGCTATAACTCCATAAGGTTCATAAATTTCTTGAGAAATAGTATTTTCATCTATATCAGCAACTGTTCCTGATTCTGCTCTTATAACTGAAGCAAAATATCTAAAATGATCAACAACTAAAGGTATATCAGCATTTAATGTTTCTCTAATAGCCTTTCCGTTATCTAAAGTTTCAGCAACTGCTAAAGATTCAAGATTTGCTTCTACAACATCTGCGATTTTATTTAACAATGCACTTCTTTGTGCAACAGAAAAGTGTCGATACTCTTCAAAACCTTTTTTTGCAGCTTCTATTGCTAAATCTATATCTTTTTCATTTGAACGTGGGATTTTTGTAAGCACTTTTCCATCAACTGGTGAGATATTTTGAAAATACTCTTTGCTATTTGGAGCAATCCACTCTCCACCTATAAAATTCTCATATTGTTCTTTATACTGTGGTCTTTCATAAATCATAACAAACTCCTTTATTAATATTTAATATCAAAATATTAACATTTAAGAGTAGCATTATAGTAACATTTATATAAAGATGATTTTTTTGTAGTTTTTTAAGATTATTTGTTACAATTATACACATTTTTCAATATTCATTCTCAACTTTTTTTATCAAGAATGAATATATTTTGTCTTAGTTTTTATTTAAAGCCAATAAATCACTAAAAGCTGTTTCAAGTCTATCAATCATAGATTCTTGCCCTGCTCTTAGCCATTTTCTTGGGTCATAGTAGTTTTTATTTGGTTTATCATCACCCTCTGGATTACCAATTTGACCTTGTAAATAACCATGGTTTTTAGCTTCATAAGCTCTTACACCATCCCAAAATGCCCATTGTGTATCAGTATCTATATTCATCTTAATAACACCATAAGATATAGCTTCTCTGATTTCTTCAATTAATGAACCACTTCCCCCATGGAATACAAAATCAACAGGTTTAGAAGCAGTTTGATATTTTTCCTGAATAAAATTTTGAGAATTATCCAAAATAACTGGACTTAATACAACATTTCCAGGCTTATAAACCCCATGAACATTTCCAAAACTAGCAGCTATTGTAAAGTTTGGACTAACTTTACTTAAATTTTCATAAGCAAATGCAACTTCACTTGGTTGTGTATAAAGAAGTGAATTATCAACACTACTATTGTCAACACCATCTTCTTCTCCACCAGTAATTCCAAGTTCAATTTCAATCATCATATCAAGATCATTCATTGTCTTGAAATACTCAACACAGATTTCAATATTTTCTTGTAAACTCTCTTCACTTAAATCTAACATATGAGAAGTAAAAAGTGGTCTTCCAGTTTTGTTAAAATGCTCTTTTCCAGCTTCTAAAAGTCCATCTATCCAAGGTAAAAGTTTCTTTGCAGCATGATCAGTGTGCAAAATAACAGGAATCCCATAAGCTTTAGCCATAGTATGAACATGATTTGCTCCACTAATTGCTCCCAAAACAGCTGCATTTGAAGATTTTAAACCTTTTCCAGCATAAAATCCTGCTCCACCATTTGAAAATTGTACAATTATTGGAGATTTCACTTTACTTGCTACTTCTAAAACTGCATTTACAGAGTCTGTTCCTACAACATTCACTGCAGGTATCGCAAAACCTTTCTCTTTTGCATAAGAGAAAAGTTTTTTTGCTTCACTTCCTGTTAAAACTCCAGCATTTACAACATCTAAAACACCCATATTTTTTATCCTTATTTAATTACTATTTTTGCGTCTTTTCTTAAACTTTGCACTAATTCATCAATTTTTTTATTGAATTTTTCAGCAGTTAATATTTGCTCTACATCATTTTTTACTTCATCATAAGTTAAAGATTTTCCTGCAATTTTATCTTTTACAAAAATTACATGGTAACCAAATTGAGTTTTTGTAGGAGTTTTAGAATAAGCACCTTTTGCTAAAGCTTTTACAGCACTTGCAAATTCAGGAACCATCTGTTCAGCAGCAAATCTAGGAATTTGACCCCCATTTACTTTATTTGGATCTTTTGATTTTGATTGTGCTAACTCTTTAAATTTAGCATCTTTGTTTGAAGCTTTTTCAATTTCTTTTATAATATTTTTTGCATCAGTTTCGCTATCAACTAAAATATGACTTGCTTCAAAAGTTTCAGGAATCACAAATCTAGCCTTGTTTTTTTCATAAAAATCTCTTTTTTCTGTATCAGAAAATTTAATTTTTTCTATCTCTTTTGATTGCCAAATTTGAAGAGCTAAACTCTCTTTTATAGAATTAATTTCTTCAACATATTGAGAATCTTTTTCTATTCCATCTTTGATAGCTTTTTTTGCAATTAATTTTCGATTAATTGCCCCCTCTAAAACTTGACTTTTTGCTTCTTGTGGTAGTTGATCAAAATTTACTCTTGGATCTTGTAAAAGCATATCTATGTCTTGTTTTGTTATTTTATCCCCATCAACTGTTGCATAGAAATCTGCTGCACTTAAAGTTGAAACCAAAGCAATTGAAGCTATAAAGCTCGTAACTATTTTTTTCATTTTGTTCCTTACAAATTAATTTGCGGTATTTTATCTTTTCATAGTTAATAAATAGTTTATTTTTTACATTATAAATTAGCTTTTTATATCTTTTTTTACAATTTTTAACATTTAACTTAAAAACTCTTTAAAAAAACATTTTTTTATGATATACTTTCGCAAAAAATTAAGATTAACTTAAATTTAAGGATTTTTATGAGAATTTTGATAATAGAAGATGAAATTACACTAAATAGAACACTACAAGAAGGATTAATAGATTTTGGTTATCAAGTAGATACAGCTGAAAATTATAAAGATGCTGAATATTTTATTGATATTAGAAACTATGATTTAGTTTTAACGGATTGGATGTTACCAGACGGAGATGGAATTGAACTTTGTAAAATAGTAAAAAATAGAAGTTCAAGAACTGCTGTTGTTATTATTTCTGCAAGAGATGACAAAGAAAGCGAAATTGAAGCACTAAAATCTGGAGCTGATGATTTTATAAAAAAACCATTTGATTTTGATATTTTACTAGCTAGAATCGAAGCTAGACTTAGATTTGGTGGAACAAATATAATAGAAATTGATGATTTAGTAATAAATCCAGATGAAGAAAAAATTGAGTATGCAGGAGAAGAGATTGAGCTAAAAGGTAAACCTTTTGAAGTTTTAACTCACTTAGCTAGACATAGAGATCAAATTGTTTCAAAAGAGCAATTACTTGATGCAATTTGGGAAGAGCCAGAACTTGTAACTCCAAATGTTATTGAAGTTGCAATAAATCAGATTAGACAAAAAATGGATAAACCTCTAAATATTTCAACTATTGAAACTATTAGAAGAAGAGGTTATAGATTTTGTTATCCAAATGTAGCATCTGAGGAAAAATAATCTTTCAGTTATGGAAAGTAGGAGTATATATAGACAGTTTTATATAAAACTTATTATTGCTACTTCTCTTTTTATAATTACACTATCTATAATATTTTATGAATATGCAAAAAGTTCTTTTTATGATAATATTCAGGACAATCTTTTAAATCAAGCAAAACAAATTGAAAAAGGTTATATAACAGCTGATAAGTTCCAAAATGTAATCTCACAATTCCAAATTATTGAAATAATATCAAATCAAACTATAAAAAAAGAGATCAGTTTTTCCAAATTTAATAAAGACAATAAATCATATACTAAATTACTATTTCCTATGTATGATAATGCATTCTTACAAATTACTAGAGATATAACTTTAGAGAGAGATTTACTATATTCTATAATATTTAAAAACTTTTTTGCTTTAGCAATTCCTAGTTTTATTTTAATGCTTATTTACTCACTTGTTGTTTCAAAATCTTTACTAAAACCTATAGTTCAAATAAACAAAAAGCTATCAAATATGGATGAAAATTCATTATCTCAAATTGATACAAAAGATTTGCCAATGGAGTTTCTAACTTTAGCAAACTCTATAAACTCTTTAACAAATCGTATTGGAACTTATGTAAAATTTAAAAAAGAACTTTTTATAGGAATTGCTCATGAACTTAAAACTCCATTAGCAGTTATGAAACTAAAGAATGAATTAATGCTGAAAAAGGATAGAACAAAGCAAGAGTATGAAGATGCATTAAAACTAAATATAAAAGAAATAGATAATATGAATATAATGATAAGCTCTATTTTAGATATTGGAAGAACTGAGGGAGCACAGTTTGAACAGGCAAAAAATATTGACTTAGTAAAATATATTCAAAATAAAGTTAATGACTATAAAATGCTATCTTCTAAAAAAGATATAGAAATAAAATTTAGTTCAAATATTTCTCAACTTGATATTATTATTCAAGAAACTCTATTTAATCAAATTTTACAAAATTTTGTACAAAATGCTATAAAATTCACTCCTAATCATAAATTAATAGAAGTAAAAATAAAAAAGCTTGATGAAGAAGTAACAGTATCTGTATTTGATAATGGAATTGGAATCGATGAAAATGTAGATTTATTTGCTCCATTTAAAAAAGTAGGAAAAGAAAATGGTGTAGGTCTTGGCTTATATTTAGCAAAAATTGCTTCTGATGCATTAAATGCACAAATATCTATAAAAAATCGGCAAGATGGTAAAAATGGGTGTGTTGCAAAACTTGTATTAAGCAACAAACCTCAACAAGATTAAATAATTAAAGCTTGGTGTTCTATTTTTGTACACTTATTTTGAACTACATTCAATCCAACATTTTTAGCAATATCCGCAGCTTCATTGTTTGCAAGCCCTAATTGAAACCAAACAGTTTTTATATTTTTTTCATCTTTTATTTTTAAAACTTCTTCTACAACTTTAGCAATCGCATCTGGTTTTCTAAAAATGTCCACTAAATCAATATCAAATGGAATTTCGCTTAAACTTCTATAAACTTTTTCACCTAAAATTGTATCTTCTTTAGGATAAATTGGAACTATTTTAAATCCAGCTTTTTGTAAATATGAAGCAACTCGATACGAAGCTTTTTCAGAATCTGGTGATAATCCAACAATAGCTATCGTTTTTGTTTCATTAAATATCTTTTTTATCTCTTCTTTATTTGAATTAATTGTAGGGAATTCGCACTCCATATACTTCTCCTTAGTCTAGTTTATCTAGCTTGTTTTGAATAAAAGCTTTCACTTCTAACAAATCTATTGTATCAGTAAAATCCTCAAATTTACAACCACTTGCATTTATATGTCCTCCACCATTTGCTAATTTTGAAGCAAGTTGAGAAACATCAAGTTTTCCATCAGCTCTAAATGAACTATTACCTTTTCTATTAATATCTATAAAAAAATCATAATCATAATTTGCTCTTAAAAAACTATTTGCAGGAATTGAAATAGAACCTAAACAATAAGTTAAAAGCCCTTTTTGTCCTTTATAGAAAATAGTTAATTCATCTTTTACATCATCTAAACATTTAACTAAATATTTAGCACTTAAATTATCTAATGTATCATCATCATGTTCTTTTAAAAACTCTTTTTTTAACGAGTGAACAGCATTGTCTAATTTTATATGTCCATCTTCTAAATCTAAATATTTAATAGCATTTTGTAGTAAAAAAAACTTCAGTTCTCTATCAAGATTTGCAAATAATATAGAATTTATCTCTCTTGCTTTTATAACCATAGACATCAGAACTTTACCAAATTCAAAATTCTTTTCTTCATTTTCAAGCCAAATATCAACTGCATTTATAGCATCAACCAATGATTTTAGATATACAATATCTGCATCAAATTTTTCTATCATAAAATCATAGACAATCTTTGTTGCACATCTTTTATCATCTAAAAAATACCAATCATATTTTGCTGCACTTGTCTTTCCTGTGATATGATGATCCAAAAGTTGTAAAGTTATATCAAATCCATCTTCTTTTAGAAGATTTACCTCTTTATCTAATTCATCACTTTCTTGTAGAGTTAAATTTAAATCACTAATAATTAAAAACAATTTTTCATCTTTGTGATTTTTTATATCTAAAATTACTTTCTTTAGAGCAAGTTTTACCTCTACTCCATAGTTTGCATTATAGTAATGAACTTTTTTAAAAAACTCTTTCGTGATTAATTGACAGCCAAACCCATCTAAATCTGTATGTGAAATATGAAATAGTCTCATTGTGCAATATCTTTCAATGTCAATTTATCCAAAAAATCATTTACTTTGAACTGTAAATTATTTAGTAAAGGCCAGATTCCACAAAGTTTTGCTTTATTATTTGGACAACTTTGTATAGAATCAGAACATTCAAAAACCATAGGATTTCGCTCTTCAGCTGCTACAACTATTTCTAAAATAGTTATCTCATCTATTGGTTTTTTAAGGACAAATCCTCCATTTACACCTCTATGAGATATTACCAAATCCTGTTTAGAAAGATTTTGCATAATCTTTGCCAAAAAAGATTTTGAAATATCTAGCTCTTTTGATAAAACATCTACATTTACAGGAGTATTACTTTTTGAAATTGATATTAGTGATAATAGAGCATATTCACTTTTTTTTGTTAATAACATATTATATTTTTCCAATTTTCATTATTTTGCTACATTTTACAGAAACTATGATTAATATTCGTTAGTAGATATAAAAAAAGGGCTGTAACAAAAGTTACAACCCTTTTTCTAAGTTAGTATAAATAAAAAGAATTATTTTGCTCTAATTCCTAAAGAAGCAACTAATTCAACAAATTTTGCATAATCAGTTCTTCTTAAATATGCTAAAAGTTTTTTTCTTTTACCAACCATTTTTAAAAGACCTAATCTTGAAGAGTGATCTTTTTTAAACACTTTTAAATGCTCTGTTAAAATTTTAATTTGCTCTGTTAATAATGCTATTTGAACTTCAGCTGAACCTGTGTCACCTTCTTTTCTTGCATATTTTGAGATAATACTTACTTTTACTTCCTGATCTAAAGCCATTTTGACCTCCTAATAGGTATATGTTTAAATTTATTTCTAGTGAAATAGGTGCGAATTTTATTAAAAAATTGCTTTATTCTTACTTATATTATCCACCTGTTTGATAAAATGCCCTTGTTGAAATTTCATTATCAGATTTTGAGCTCCACTTATTTTTCTCTGGTTTATTTTCTAAAACCTTTTTCAAAATATTTACTGCTTCATCAATTCTATTATTTCGTACTGCATCTTTTATGCTCATAGCATCTTCAAAATACAAACAGGGAATTAAAAAACCTTCAGCTGTTAATCTTATTCTATTACATGAAGAGCAAAAATCATCTTTGTGTGGTTCTATTATTCCAAATTCATATCCATCTTCAAATCTATAATATTGTGCAGGAGAACTTGTGTCTCTTAGTACTTTTACAAAATTTGGATATTTTTTTGAAATAACTTTTAAGATCTCATCTGAATTTAAACCTTTCGCACCAGCTTTTGCATGATTATTTTCCATAAATTCTATAAATCTTATTACATAACCCTTACTCTTACAAAACTCTAAAACTTCAACTATATCAATATCATTTATCCCTTTTATAGGAACACAATTTATTTTAACTTTTAAACCTACCTTTGAAGCTTCTTCAATTCCTTCAAGAACTTTATCTAAAACATCTTTTTGAGCTATTTGCTTTGCTCTATCTTTGTTTAAAGTATCTAAAGATATATTTATTCTTTTAAGTCCTGCTTCTTTTAATTTTTTTGCAATAGAAGATAACAAAAATCCATTTGTAGTCAAAGCCAAATCTATATCATTTTTATAATCAAATACCATCTTTATAAATTTATCTAAATCTTCTCTTAAAAGTGGTTCTCCACCTGTAATTCTAACTTTTTTTATACCCTCATCAATAGACACTTTTATAAATTTAAACAAATCTTCATAAGATAACAAATTCTCTTTTGGAACCCAAGAAAAAGGTTTTTCTGGCATACAATATTGACATCTAAAATTACATCTTTCAGTTACAGAAACTCGTAAATAATCAACTTTTCTACCAAATCCATCTATTAACATATTATAAACCTTTTTAATTCAATCTTTGCCAAGCTTCATCTAAAGAACTTACTCTTTTTGAGAACAACAAATATAATGCAATATTAAATTTAGCAAGTTTCAAGATATTTTCATCTGGTTGTTTTACAATATTTAAACACTCTTGTAAACTAATATTCTCATACTCTTTTTTATAATCTATTCCAAAATCTTTTAAACTAAAGCTAAACTCTTTTATTTCATCATCAACTTTTTGCCAATATTTAGAGTCTTTAAAAACTTCAACATCGCCCTCAACTCCTCTAATTACTGTAATATCTTTATATCTATCTTTAAAAATATCAAGATATTTAGCAACATAAGGTTTATGAACAACTCCCGTGATTGCATATTCACTTAAAGACGGGTTTAAAAGTTTTTCAACTGTGTTAAAAGCTGTTCTCATAACTAACTCTTTTCTTAATTTTGTCAAATTACTAAGTTCTCTTAAGTATTCTATCCTATCAAAATAGTGTACAAATTGACCCTTGTCAATATTAGTAAAAATATCTTTTGTTGTAACACCATCTTTTGCTGGTTGCAAAAAATCTCCACTAATCACAAGATTTAATCTTCTTATATCACTATTTTTTTTATAAAAATCACTTAAGATGTTTTCAAAAAATGGAAATAAATATGGATTATTTGTTCTTCCATTGAAGTTATATCCCAAAACCATAGAGTCTTTTATCTCTTTTTTATGTATAAAACTATCAAGAGTATTTATACAGCCTTTTAATTCTTCATTTGTTTCAAGTCTCGTTCTCCAAGCTATCAAAAAAGCACCAATTTGAGCATCACTTAAATCTCTATTCAAAATCATTTCAATAACTCTTTGTGTTTCTTCAAGAGTTAAATCTTTATTTCCTTTTGGTCCAGTTCCAACTGCTTTTATAAATTTTTTAAATTCCATTATATATCCCATTTTATAGCGTTTTAATTAATATTTTTACAAGGATAATATATACTTACTTAAACAAAACTATTCTTAAGGTTATTTATGGGTTTATTACAAGATATTCAGGCACTAGACTTTTTTAAAAACTTAAATAACGACGAATTAGAAATATTAAGCTCTTTTTCTTCTATTAAACACTATGAGAAAGATTCTATTTTGTATTATGAAAGTGAATCACAAAAAAATATTCTATTTTTAATCAAAGGTTTAATAAAAATTTATAAATATGATAAATTTGATAATGAGATATTTTTATATCATATTTATGAGAATTCTATGATTAGTGAGATTAGTTCACTTATTGCAGATGAAATTTATTGCTTTTCAAATGCTTCATTTATCGAAGATTCTACAATTTTATCTATAAATTTTGAAAAACTTCAAGAAAATTTTTTATCAAAAAATATATTAATAAAAGAACTTATGGAAAGTTTACTTAGAAAGACTCATCAACTTCAATGTATTGTAAATCGTGAATTAGTTTTTGATGCAACAGCAAAAGTTGCTTTTATGTTATCAAATGATTTAAAAATGTTTAATAATATTAAAAGACAAGATGTATCATTTATGCTACATATTCAACCTGAAACTCTATCAAGAGTTCTAAAGAAGTTATCAAGAGATGGAATTATAGATATTGAAAATAATAAAATATCTATCAAAAACGAAGGAGTTTTAAACTCAATTTTTAGAGGTGTTGGTATATGAAAAAAAATAAAATAAGTACAAATATAAAAATTATTGGAACGTTATTTGCTATTTTGATGTTAAGTATAGTTGCTATAACTTTTTATCTAAATAATAAAAATGAGAAAGATGCACTTATTATAAATATTGCTGGAAAACAAAGAATGCTTACACAAAATATATCAAAAAATATATTTTATTTATCACAATTTAAAAATAATTCTCTCGATGAATTAGATAGTTCAACAGCAGAATTTATTTATAATCTTAAAACTTTAAAAGATGGAAATAATCTTTCAAAAATAAAAGAAGCTCCAACTTCTCAAATTGCAAATCAGCTTATGAAAGTAGAAATTTTATGGAGTAGTTTCTATCAAAATATTGTACACTTCAAAGAGTTGTTAAATAAAGATAATTCACAAAATGAAATTCAAACTATTTTAAAATCTATTCATTCTTCAAACACTATTTTACTAAATGAAGTTGATACTTTAGTATCTTTATACACAGTTTATAGTGAATCAAAAATAGCAACAATAAGATATTTACAGTATTTATTTGCAATTTTGATTTTAGTATTAATACTTTATAGTTTTTTAAAATTAAAAGCTATGGAAGCAAATGCGATAAGATTTTTAGAAGAATCAAAAAAAGTTATGGAACAAAACCTACAAGCTCCATTAACACCTATAAAAATTGAGGCTGAAGGAGAAATTGTTGAAGCTACAAATACATTAAATAAATTTATACAAAAGATAAACTTGGTTATGGATGATTCAGCAAATGCTATGATACAATCTAAAAATGCTTCATTAAAACTTGATGAACTAACAAATGAATTTAATGATATTATAGAAAATCTTACGAACTCTTCTGAAATTTCAAAACATCTAAATAGGAGTGAAGATATAGTAATTCAATCTCAAGAAGATTTAATGAACTCAAATAAAAGATTACTTGAACTTAAAAATGAGTTAGACAAAATTTTAGAATCATTTAATAAAAAAGATTAAATTTTTATCAAATACTCTTATTTTTACAATAATATCCTACTCCTTGCATATTTTTTAAAAAATTATCAGGGAGTTTTTTTCGTAAATTTTTGATAAAAAGCCTCATTGCATTTGGTGTCAAAACTGTGTCTTCACAAATAGCATTTTCAAGTTCTTCATAAGTTATAATTCTATTTTTAGTAATTAAAAGCTTTAAAAAGATTGCTTCTTTTTTTGTCAATATAGCTTCAAATTCACCATTTGAAACTAAAGATTTCCTAGAATCAAATACCCAAGATTCATCTAAAACATAGATTTTATTCTCATCATAAGAATTTACAAAAGATTCTAAAGCATCCATTAATTTTTCATTTGTAATAGGTTTTACTATATATTTCACCAAATATAATTCTGTCGCTTTTAATAAATAATCCAAATCAGTGTAAGCTGAAGTTATAATAACTCTTGTTTTTAAATCAGTTTGTCTTATATTCTTTATAAAATCTATTCCCGTTTCATTTCCCATTCTTATATCTGTTATTATCAAATCAGGTTTATGTTGAAAATATAAAGAGTTAGCATCTGTAACATTTGAAGCACTATAAACTTCTTTAAATAGATGGCTTAATATCTCTTCAATATTATTTCTTATTCCATCTTCATCTTCAACATACAAAACAGTAAAGGCATTTAGCTTATTTAAGAAATTATTTTTCATTCTTTAAAAACCCATATTATAAAAGATATGTTATCATAACAAAACATTGCTAATTAAGGGGTTATTTTGAAATATTCAATTGAAAAAAATTTATCTAAAATAATTATTTCTACATCTATTATAATAATGTCTGCTATGATATTTGCGATATCTTACTTTTATGTACAAAATACTTATGAGGATTTTGAAGAAGATATGCAAAGATTTGTAAAAGAGTATTATGATGAAGAAGCAAAGGGACTAAAAAAAGAGGTGAATACAGTAATAGATATATTAAATTATAATATTGCAACATCAGATTTAAGTGATGAAGAATTAAAGCAAAATGCTATACAACTTTTAAATAATATAAATTTTGAAATCAATAAAAGTAACTATTTTTTTGTATATGACATAGAAAATATGAGTGGTGGAGATGATTTTGCTACAATGATTGTTAATCCAAATAGAACAGATTTAGTAGGAACTAAAATCTCTACAAATTATGAAGATGCTGATGGTAAAAAGTTTCGTGAAGAGTTTATGCAAAATATAAAACAAAATAAAGAGTCTTATTCAAAATACTCTTATAAAAAGCCACATACAAGTGAATTACAATATAAGCTATCATATTTTAAATATTTTGATAGATTTAATTGGGTAATTGCTTTAGGTGTATATACAGATGATATAGAAAGTAAAATTGCACTCAAAAAAGTTGCTTTAGAAAATAAAATAAAAAAACAGATAAATCAAAATATTGTTCTTTTTTTAATGTTTTTAACAGTTGCGATAATAGTATTATTTACTATTTCATATAAAATTGATGATATTTTAAAAAAATATGAAGAAAAAGTAAGAAACTATGCAAATGATTTAGAAATGCTAAATGCAAGTTTAGAAGAAAAAATAAAAACACAAATTGAAGAAAATAGAGAAAATGAACAAATTTTAATACAAAAATCAAGATTTATAGCATTAGGAGAAATGATTTCAAATATTGCCCATCAATGGAGACAACCACTATCTGAGCTATCTTCTATTTTAATGTTTATAAAATTCAAATATGATTTAAATGCTTTAGACAGTCAAACTATGGATAAAAAATCAAATGAAGCAACTAAAGTTTTAGAGTATATGTCACAAACGATTGATGATTTTAGGAACTTCTTTTTACCTAAAAAAGATAAAGAAGAGTTTTATTTATACAAAGCTATAAATAGTGTTATGAGTATTGTTGCAAGTGGATTAAGTAGTAGTAATATTGTTGTTGAAATAGATATAGACAAAGATATAAAATTAAAAACATTTTTAAATGAATATCAACAGGTTGTTTTAAATATTTTGAAAAATGCACAGGATATACTAGAAGAAAAATCTATAGAAAGTCCTCTAATCAAAATATATTCAAAAGCTAATGAACATCACACTATTTTATTTATTGAAGACAATGGTGGAGGGATTATAACAGAACCAAAAAGTAAAATTTTTGAACCATATTTTACAACAAAAGATAAAAGTAATGGTACTGGAATTGGACTTTATATGTCTAAAATTATTGTCGAAAGAAATATGAAGGGAAAATTAAAAGTAGATAATATAAATATAGGTGCTAGATTTGCTATTTATATTCCAAAATAAAAAAGCAAGAGTTAAAACTCTTACTTTTTGAACAATTTTTTAATATCCAAACATTAAATTTGGAAGCCATAAAGATATAGCTGGTATATATGTAACTAAAATAAGTCCTAATAATAAAACTAAAGTCATAGGAATAGAGGCTTTCGTAACTGTTCCCATACTAAGTCCTGTAATACCACTACCAACAAGGATGTTAAGACCTACTGGTGGGGTAATCATACCTATTTCCATATTTACAACCATAATAACTCCAAGGTGAATTGGATCAATTCCAAGAGCTACTCCTATTGGAAGTAAAAGTGGTACTGTAATCATAACAACAGAACTAGGTTCCATAAATTGTCCCATTACTAAAAGTAAAATATTTACTATAATTAAGAACATTAATGGTGTAACATTTGCATCTAATATCATTTGAGTAATTGTTTGTGGAATTTGCTCATCTGTTAAGAAGTGTGCAAAAATCATAGCATTTGCAATAATGAAGAAAATCATTGAACTTGTTTGTGCTGAATCTAATACAATTTTATATAAATCTCTTATCTTTAAATCTTTATAAACAAAGAAAGATATAAATAATGCATAAACAACACTCACTGCACCTGCTTCTGTTGGTGTGAATATACCACCATATATTCCTCCAATAACCACAATAATGATTAATAAAGCCCAAACAGATTCCTTAAATGTTCTAAACATTTCAGAAAAAGGTGCTCTTTTACTTCCCTTATATCCACTTCTTACAGCTAAAATATAAGTAGCTATCATCATCATAGCACCAAGCATTAATCCAGGAACAACTCCAGCCATAAAAAGTTTTGCAATTGATTGTTCTGCACTTACCCCATATACGATAAATACAATAGATGGTGGGATAAGAATACCTAATGTTCCAGCAGTTGTGATTGTACCAATAGCAAATTGGTTATTATATCCAGCTTGTTTAATAGCACCATACATAACAGACCCAATAGCAGCAACAGTTGCAGGAGAACTACCACTAATAGCTGCAAAAATAACTGAAGCCAAAATAGCAGCAATTGGAAGACCACCAGGTAAGTGTCCTACAACACTTTTAGCAAAATTAACAATTCTAGTTGCTGCACTTCCACGTGCTAGAAGTGAACCAGCTAAAACGAACATTGGAATTGCCATAAGTGTATATTTATTTAAACCATCAAAAATATGAGATGCAACTCCCATTAAATCATTATCTGTAAATAAAAATGCTGAAGCTAAAGTACTAATTCCAAGAGATACAGCAACTGGAACTCCCACTAGCATTAAACCAAAAAGCAAACTAAAAAGTGTAACTATAACCATATTATTTTTCTCCTTTTATTTCATCAACAATATGTTCATGTTCACTAAACACTTTTATATCTTTTGAATCAGTTTTAAGTAATTCAACTAATTTTTCAAAAACTCTATAAGCTGCAAGTAAAAATGCAATAGGAATAACTAGTTGTGGTATCCACATAGGAACTTGTAAATCAACGCTTATTTCTCCAAAATCCATTAACATTAAAATTAATTGATAACCTAAATAAGAGATTAAAAGAAGATAAGCTATAGACAATAAGTTTGCTAAAACTAAAAAAGTTTTTGTCATAATAGGAGATAATTTTGCTATTAACAGTGTAATAGAAATGTGAGCTCCCTGTCTAAATCCATAAGCAGCACCAAAAAGAGCTGACCAAATAAATAACCATTGTGTAAGTTCTCCAGCCCATGGTAAACTAGCTCCAAAGGCATATCTTAGTATAACATTAACGAAGGCCAATAAGACTCCCAAAACCATACCGTAAACGGCTATGGTTTGGTTTATCGTACCAACTATAACATCCATGATTTTAAAAAATTTATCCATTGTTCTTCTTTAATTATTTTGTTTCAATAGCTTTTTTGATTAAGTCTTCACCGATTACATTATAAAATTTTGGATAAACTTCTTCCATAACTTTTCTCCAGTTTGCAACTTGCTCAGGTGTTAGCTCATATATCTCAAGTCTTTTTGACTCATCAGCATATTTTTTTAATTCAGTCATAATTTTTGCATCATCTTCTTCAGTCGCTTTTCTTTCAAACTCTGTTGCTTCTTTCATAGCTTGAGATACTTTTTCTTGTAAATCTTTTGGTAATTTATCCCAGAATTTTTGATTCATAACAACTAAATATCCTAAATATCCATGATTACTTAAAGTAACACTAGATTGAACTTCATGGAATTTTTTTGTCCAAAGATTTGATAATGGATTTTCTGTTGCATCAACAACACCTTGTTGAAGTGCTGAATAAACTTCAGAGAATGGTAAAATTTGTGGACTTCCACCAATAGCTTTAATTTGCTCTTCTAAAACTTTTGAAGATTGAATTCTAAATTTTTGACCTTTAGCATCTTCAGGATTTAGAATTGCGTGTTTAGAACTTGAGAAGTGTTTAAATCCAGCATCCCAATAATCAAATGCTTTCATCTGTTTCTTAGCATCAACAAATGATTTAAGTTTTGCTCCAACTTCTCCATCCATAACTTTATATAAATGTTCTTTATCTCTAAATAAAAATGGTAAATCGAAAAGTTGAATTTGAGGTACTATAGATGGGAATTTAGATAAGCTTGGCATAATTAATTGAACATTATTCATAGCCAAAGCTTTCATCTCATCAGCATCACCATATAATTGTGAGTTAGGGAAAACTTGAACATCAATCTTTCCACCAGTTAATTCTTCAATTCTTTTTTCTAAAAAATTAGCTGCCATACCTTTTGGAGTATTGTCACTTACAACGTGACTAATCTTCATAACATAATCAGCTGCGAAACTCGAAGTTGCTAGCATTGCTGCTGCAATCGTTCCTAAAACTACTTTTTTCATAAGGGGCTCCTTAAAATTTTGGTTAAGAATGGATTATATTTAAAAGTTATGTAACTATTATGTATTAAAATTGAAATTATTGAATTTATTTTAAGCTATATTTAATTTTGCTTAAATTTATAAACTAATATTTTTATTTTATAAATACTGACAAATTTTATTCCTGAATATTAATTTTTACTTAAATACTTAAAAAGTTTGACATCCGTCAAGAATAAACTTTATGCTTTCAGTTAAGATTACTTTGTTATTAATTTATTTCAAAAAAAGGAGAAAAGATGTCGCTTTCAAGAAGAGATTTTCTAAAAAGTTCAGCAGCAGCAAGTGCAGCAGCAGCGATTGGTATGAATATACCATCAAATGTACAAGCACAAGCAAATACTGCTGAAAGTGGTTGGCGTTGGGATAAAGCAGCTTGTAGATTCTGTGGAACAGGCTGTGGAATTATGCTTGCAACAAAAGAAGGAAAGATTGTTGCAGTAAAAGGAGATCCAGCAGCTCCTGTTAATAGAGGGCTTAACTGTATTAAAGGATATTTCAATGCAAAAATTATGTATGGTGCTGATAGATTAAAGACTCCTTTATTAAGAGTAAATAAAAAAGGTGACTTTGATAAGAAAGGTGATTTTGCTCCTATTTCTTGGCAAAGAGCATTTGATGAGATGGAAAAACACATAAGAGTTGCATTAAAAGAAAAAGGTCCAGAGGGAATTGGTATCTTTGCAAGTGGTCAGCACACAATTATGGAAGGATATGCTGCACTTAAAATGATGAAGGCTGGATTTAGATCAAATGCAATTGATCCAAATGCAAGACACTGTATGGCATCTGCTGTTGTTGGTTTTTACCAAACATTTGGAATAGATGAACCAAGTGGTTGTTATGATGATATTGAACTAACTGATACTGTTGTTTGTTGGGGTTCAAATATGGCAGAAATGCACCCTATTTTATGGTCAAGAGTTACTGATAGAAAATTAAGTAATCCAGATAAAGTAAAAGTTGTAAATATATCTACATATAGACATAGAACATCTGATATTGCTGATTTAGAAATCATATTTACTCCAAATACAGATTTGGCTTTATGGAATTATATAGCTAGAGAGATTGTTTATAATCATCCTGAATCTATTGATTGGGATTTTGTTAAAGAACATATTGTTTTTGCGGCAAGTCCAGTAAACATTGGTTATGGTATGAGAAGAAGTGATGAAAAATCAATCAAAGATGGTAAATACTCAAAAGCTGAAATGGAAATAATAAGCAAAGAGATGGAAAAAACAGTTTCTGAAACTGAAGCTCCAGCACTTGCACCTTATGGATATAAAGCTGGTGATAAAATGACAAATAAAAATACAGGTCTTGCTCACTGGGAAATATCTTTTGAAGAGTATAAAAAATTTCTTGAACCTTATACTCTTGATTATGTTGCAAAAATTTCTAAAGGAAATCCTGATGAAGATATTGAAGAGTTTAAAAATAAACTTCAACAATTAGCAAATTGGTATATTGAACAAGATAGAAAAGTTGTAAGTTTCTGGACTATGGGTATGAACCAACATACACGTGGGACTTGGGTAAATACTTTAGCCTATAATGTTCACTTTTTATTAAATAAACAAGCCAAACCAGGAAGTGGAGCGTTCTCACTTACAGGACAACCAAGTGCTTGTGGAACAGCAAGAGAAGTTGGAACATTTACTCATAGACTTCCAGCAGATATGATGGTTGAAAATCCAAAACATAGAGAGATAACTGAAAAAGCTTGGAATTTACCAAAAGGAACTTTAAATCCAAAAGGTCATCAACATATCATGAAAATTCATAGAGATATTGAAGATGGAAATATAAAATTTGCTTGGGTAAATGTTTGTAATCCATATCAAGATACAGCAAGTGCAACTCACTGGATAAAAGCAGCAAGAGAAATGGATAATTTTATAGTTACAAGTGATGGTTATCCTGGTATTTCAGCAAAAGTTTCTGATTTAATTCTACCATCAGCTATGATTTATGAAAAATGGGGTGGATACGGAAATGCTGAAAGAAGAACACAACTTTGGAGACAACAAGTAGTTCCTGTTGGTGATGCTATGAGTGATACTTGGCAATGGGTTGAACTTTCAAAAAGATTTACAGTTAAAGATTTATGGGGTGAAAAAACACTATTAAGTTCAAAAGGTGAAGTTAAACTTCCAGATATGATTGAAGCTGCTCGTGCTATGGGATATGATGAAAATACAACTATGTATGAGATTTTATTTGCAAATGAAAGAGCAAAATCATATAAAGCAGACAAAAATGACCCTATTCAAGCTGGATTTGATAATACTGAAGCTTTTGGAGACAATAGAAAAGTATTAGGAAGTGATGGGAAACCTTGGGAAGGGTATGGATTCTTTATTCAAAAATATCTATTTGAAGAGTATGCAGACTTTGGAAGAGGACACGCTCACGATTTAGCAGATTTTGATACTTATCACAAGGTAAGAGGACTTAAATGGCCAGTTGTTGATGGGAAAGAGACATCTTGGAGATTTAATACAAAATATGACCCTTATGCAAAAAAAGCAAATCCAAATAGTGATTTTGCATTCTATGGAACTTTGGCAAAAGAGTTAGCTCAAGGTGATTTATTAGGTGTAAAAGATGAAGCTAAAAAATCTTTAAAAAATAAAGCAAAAATCTTTGCTCGTCCTTATATGGATCCACCTGAAATGCCAGATAATGAATATCCAGTTTGGCTAAGTACTGGAAGAGTACTAGAACATTGGCATAGTGGAACTATGACTATGAGAGTTCCTGAACTATATCGTGCAGTTCCAGAAGCACTTTGTTATATGCACCCTGAAGATGCTACAAAATATGGAGTAAAACAAGGTGAACTAGCTTGGGTTGAAAGCCGAAGAGGAAAAGTAAAAGCAAGAGTTGAAACAAGAGGAAGAAATAGACCTTCAAGAGGTTTAGTATATGTTCCTTGGTTTGATGAAAAAGTATTTATCAATAAAGTTTGTTTAGATGCAACTTGTCCACAATCAGGGCAAACAGACTTTAAAAAATGTGCAGTTAAAGTTTACAAAGCATAAAGGTAAATTATGGATATCTTAAATAAACCCAAAGAAGATAGAAGAAAATTTCTTCTTTCTAGTGCTAGAGCCATTGGACTAGCTATTCTTGGGGGTTTAACTTGGAGCGCCTATTTAAGTGAAGTAAAAGCAACTTCTCTAATTTTAAGACCACCAGCAGCCTTAGCCGAAGATGATTTTTTAGCAACCTGTATTAAGTGTGGTTTATGTGTTGAGGCATGTCCTTTTGACACTTTAAAATTGGCAAAACCAGGAGATAATATGCCTTTAGGAACTCCATATTTTGTTCCAAGAGAAATACCTTGTTATATGTGCGTTGATATTCCTTGTGTTCCTATTTGTCCAACAGACGCACTTGATGAAAAACTTGTAAAAAATAGTAAAAATGAGTTTGAAATCAGACAAATGCAAATGGGAGTTGCTATTGTAGATGAGAAATCTTGTGTAGCTTTTTGGGGAATACAATGTGATGCTTGTTATAGAGCCTGTCCACTTTTAGGTGAAGCTATAAATATCGTTTATGAAAAAAATGATAGAACAGGAAAACATGCCTTTTTAAAACCAGTTGTAAATAGTGATATTTGTACAGGTTGTGGACTTTGTGAAAAAGCTTGTATTACTGAAAAACCAGCAATTTTGGTTTTACCAAGAGAAATTGCCTTAGGAAAAGTAGGAGATCACTATATTAAAGGTTGGGATGAAAGTGATGAAAAAAGAGTAAAAAATGCATCTAGTGATACAAATGAAAGAACAATAAATCAAAAAAATGCAATAGACTCTTTAAATAGTGGTATGAAGGATTTATTAGAATGAAAAAATATAGATTTTTAATAGCAAGAAGAGTTACACAAATATCTATTATGCTTCTTTACATTCTAGCAAATGTATATGGAATAAATTTTTTAATGGGTAATTTAAGTTCTTCATTAGTTTTACAAACTATTCCATTAAGTGATCCTTTTGCAGTTTTACAGATGTTCTTTGCAGGTGCAGTTATATCGTTTGATATTTTATTAGGTGCGATAATAATATCTGTTTTTTATCTTTTTATTGGAGGAAGAGCATTTTGTTCTTGGGTTTGCCCAGTCAATATTATAACTGATAGTGCAAATTTTTTGCGAAGAAAATTAAACTTAAACCAAATAGAAAAAAAACAACCAGCTTCAAGAAATATTAGATATTGGGTGATAGGAATAAGTTTTATAATATCTTATTTTATGGGAGTTGCAGCTTTTGAACTAATATCACCTGTATCAATGGTACATAGAGGTCTTATTTTTGGTTTAGGCTTTGGTTTTGCAACAATTCTTGTAATATTTTTATTTGATTTGTTTGTTTTGAAAAATGGTTGGTGTGGACATATTTGCCCACTTGGTGGATTTTATTCATTAATTGGAAGATTTAGTCTAATAAGAGTCCATCATAACCACAATAATTGTACTGCTTGTATGAAGTGTAAAGTTGTTTGCCCTGAAAATCAGGTTTTACATATGATTACAAAATCGAGTGAAGCAATTCTTCAAGAGTGCACAAATTGTGGTAGATGTGTTGAAGTGTGTGATGATGATGCACTTAATTTTGAATTACGAAATTATATAAAGGATAAAAAATGAATTTATCAAAATTAACTTTAAGTATTCTTACTTTCTCATCTATTTTGGTAGTATCTATGAATGCTGCAAATAGTATCAAAGATGATTCTTTGGGATTAAGACATGAAAGTTTGTTAAAAGAGGATAAAGTTACAGGGGATGAAACAAAATATGGTACAGATCCAGCTGGAACAAGTACAAAATTTAAAAGAGCTTTTGAGAATGCTCCACCAATGATTCCTCATGATACAGAAGGATTACTTCCAATTACAATAGATAATAATATGTGCACATCTTGTCACGATCCATTGGTAGCTGAAAGTATGGGAGCAACTCCTATTCCAAAATCTCACTTTACAAATTTTAGAGAATATGTTGCTTTAAATAAAGATGGACAGTTAGAAAGAGATGGAAAAGTTGTAGGTAACAGTAGTGATTTAAAAACTATTAAAAAACCACTTGATATGTTAGCAAATGCTAGATTTAATTGTTCAGCTTGTCATGCTCCACAATCCAATAGTGCAAATATTCCAAAAAACAATTTTACTCCTGATTTTAGAAGTAGTGATTTAAATGATAAATCAAACCTTTTAGATGTAATAACTGAAGGTGTTAAATAGATGAAAAGAAGAGAGCTTTTTAGCTCTCTTGCTAAACCTTTTAGGCAAAAGCAAGAAAGCATAATTCGTCCACCATATTTTAAAGATGAAAATCTTTTTTTTACAAACTGTACAAAATGTATTGAGAAACCTTGTAGTACAGTTTGCGAAGAAAATATTATTCTTATTCAAGAAGATTTAACACCTAAAATAGATTTTACAAACTCTGGATGTACTTATTGTGATTTGTGTGCAGAAGCCTGTAAAAATGGTGTCTTAAACTTGGAAGAAAAAAAACATATAAATGCTAGAATACAAATAGATACACAATCTTGTCTTGCTTGGAATCAAACAATGTGTTTTTCTTGTAAAGATCCTTGTTTAGATGATGCTATAAATTTTTTAGCAATGTTTAAACCAACTATAAATGATAACTGTACAAGTTGCGGATTTTGTATAAAAGTTTGTCCAACAAATGCTATAAAGGTACTTTAATGTTAAAAATTATATTTTTTACTCTATTTTGTTTAGTTTTAAATGCAAAAGAAATAAGTCCAGAGTTTTCTTTAAAAACTTCTGGAGCTGTTACAGATTTTATAGTAGAAGATAACATTTTGTATGTTGCAACAACAGCTAGCAGTATTGATATATTTTCTTTAGAAGAAAAAGAAAAAATAAACTCTATAAAAGTACCTAAAATGAAAGATTTTTTAGGTGATATAATAGATGCAAAAATATTTAGTGTAGATAAAATCAATAATAAAATTTTAATATTATCTCAAGGTGAAAAGGGTGGACGAAATATTTTTATATATGAAGATAATAAACTACAAAATATCATAAATGCGAAAGATAGATTATTCATTGCCCAAGCAAAATTTTTAGATGAAAACCACATAATATACACTCTTTTATCAAATCAAATTTTTATATATGATATAAAAAATTCTAAGATTATAAATGAAATTCAAGTTTCACAATCTTCATTTTCTCATTTTGTATTAAGTGATGATAAAAAAACAATTTTAGTCACAGATGAAAGTGGAGTAATAAACCAATATGATACAAAAAATTTAAAAAGACTTAAAACTTTTAAAGGACAAAATGTAGATAGAGTTTTTCAAGTAGATATAAAAAAAGATACGATTTTAGCCTCAGGTCAAGATAGAAGAGTAGCTATTTATTTTACAAATGGGAAAGCATCTTTTTATAAATCTTTTGATTTTTTAGTTTATGCTGGTGCTTTAAGTCCATCATCAAATCTTGCTTGTGTTTCAAATGATGAAAATAATAATGCTTTAGTATTTGATATAAATACAAATGAAAATAAATATATACTTACACAAAATAAAGCTATTTTAACAAAAATTCTATTTTTAGATGAGGACAATATAGCTATCTCAAGTGATGATAAAAGTATAAACTTTTACAATCTCAAAATAAAGGAATAAAAATGAATATCTCAAGTATTGTAGTGCAAACTTTGCCAAAAAATTTGGAAAATGTAATAGAGAGTTTAAAAAAGTCTGGAATATGCGACTATCATATGCATGATGAAATAGGAAGAGTTATAGTAACTATTGAAGGTAAAAATGTTGAAGAGGAGCTAAAAAAACTAAAAGTTATTGAAGCAATACCAAATGTAATTAGTGCTGATATGCAAATGAGTTATAGTGAAGAAGAGTTAAGTTCTCATTTGGAAGTTTTAGAAAACTCTGATGCCGTTCCAAAAGTTTTAAATGACAAAGATATTAAAGTTGAAGATATAGTCTATCATGGTGATTTAAAAAGAAAAGATTTAATAGGCTTTGCAAAAGAATTTGATAATACAGGAAAATAAAATGGAATTTTTATCTGGAAATTTTTTAATTGAAACCATAGTTCCAAAAGATGAACTTATAGTATCAAGAACTGATTTAAAAGGAATTATAACTTATGCAAATGAAACATTTGCAAAGATATCAGGATATAACTCAGATGAACTTATTGGAAAATCACACAATATTGTAAGACATCCAGATATGCCAAAATCCGTTTTTAAAAATATGTGGAATGATTTACACACAAAAGGAAGATGGAGTGGTATTGTAAAAAATCTTAGAAAAGATGAAGGATTTTATTGGGTTTATGCAGAGGTTTCTCAAGTATTTAGAAATGACAAATTGGTTGAATATAAATCAATAAGAAGTCCAATATCTTTTCAAGACAAGAAAAATTATCAACTATTATATGATGAACTAAGAGAAAGGAACAATGAAGTAAAAAGAATCATATCTTATAAATAATTATTTTATAGCCTAATTAAGCTAATTCCAAATAGACTTTTCAATATTAAAGTTTATTATTAAAATAGTAAACTTTACTTTACCATAATTTCTACAATACCGATAAAAACGACTCAATTAAGATTAACAAAAGGTTAATAACTATATACTTCTTTATATCTATTAGATAAGGATATACGATGGAAAAAAATAGAAAAATAATTTTCTATGGAGCAATTTTAAGCGTTATAATTGCTGCTGGATTATTTATTTACACGATGTATGCTTCTTCAATGTTGTCATATCTTTCTAGTGATCCCAAAGCCTGTATAAACTGCCATGTTATGCATTCAGCCTATACAACATGGGATAATAGTTCACATAAAAATGTGGCTAAATGTGTTGATTGTCATCTTCCTGTTGGAGATGAAATCGCTAAGTACACAGCAAAAGCAATTGATGGATGGAATCACTCAGTAGCTTTTACTTTAAATACTTATAAAAACAACATTAGAATAAGTGAAAATGCTGCAGAACGTGTACAAGCAAACTGTATTAGATGCCACAGTAGTGTGAGTGAAACTGTACAAAAAAATGCAAGTTTTTATCACAACAATAGCAATTTTGACAATAGTAGGAAATGTTGGGATTGCCATAAATATGTTCCTCATGGTAAAGTTAGAAGTTTAACTTCAACTCCATATAATTTGGGAATAAAAGAACACTTAAAGTAATTAAGTAGGAGGAGAAAATTATGAGAAGATATAAGTTTTTATTTGCAATTTCTATTATTGCAATAGGTTTAATGTCGGTATTACTGGCTTCAATAAATGAAAAAAAAGCAGAAAAAGAACAACTTTTAGCTGTACCTCAAATTGAAAAAAAATGGGAAACAAAAAGTGAAGAGTTTAGAAAACATTATCCAAGAGAAACTGATTCATGGAAACAAACAAAAAACTCTGATAACATTGATGATATGCTAAAAGCACATCCTGAAATGGTTGTATTGTGGGCTGGTTATCCTTTTTCAAAGGATTATAATGCTCCAAGAGGTCACTTTTATGCAATTGATGATGTAAGCAATACATTAAGAACTGCTGCACCAGTAGATAAAGAAAGTGGTCCACTTCCTAGTGCTTGTTGGACATGTAAATCTCCAGATGTTCCAAGAATAATGGATGAACAAGGAAATTCTGAATATTTTACAGGTAAATGGGCAAAATATGGTGCTGATATAGTAAATCCTGTTGGCTGTTTAGATTGTCATAATCCTAAAACTATGGAGCTTGAAATTGGGAGAAGTTACCTAAATGATGCTTTAAAAGCAGAAGGTAAAAGTCCTACATTTGAAAATGCAACGCAACAAGATATGAGAACTTTAGTTTGTGCACAATGTCACGTTGAATACTATTTTAAAAAGACTCCTTTAGAAAATGGTAAAGTAGCAATGGCTGTAACATTACCTTGGGCATATGGAACAACAGTTGAAGATATGGAAAAATATTATGATAATATAGAATTTAGTGATTGGGTACATCAAATTTCTAAAACTCCTATGTTAAAAGCTCAACACCCTGAATATGAAACTTGGAAAACAGGAGCTCATGGAAGAAATAATGTATCTTGTGCAGATTGTCATATGCCATATACTCAAGAAGGTGGTATAAAATATACTGATCACAAAATTGGGAATCCTTTGGAAAATATGGATAAAACTTGTATGAATTGTCATAGAGTTAGTGAAAAATCTTTATTAGCAAATATTCAAGATAAAAAAATCAGAAAAGATGACTTAAACCAAAGAGCTTTAGAACAATTAGTTGCAGCTCATTTAGAAGCTGGTAAAGCTTGGGAACTAGGAGCTACACAAGAAGAAATGAAAGATATTTTAACTGATATTAGACATGCTCAATGGAGATGGGATTTTTCTGCAGCTTCGCATTCAGCATTTTTTCATGCACCAGAAGAGACTCTTAAAACTCTAGGAACAGCTTTAGATAAAGTAGCAAATGCTAGAATAAAACTAGCTAAAATATTGGCAAAATATGGGGCTAGTGATTATATTGCACCAGTTATAACTGATAAAAAACAAGCTCAAGAGCTTATTGGTTTACCAATGGAAAAACTAATTGAAGAGAAAAAAGAATTTACAAATGGTTTACTTCAAGAGTGGAAAAAAGAAGCTGAAGAAAAAGGGCTTTTTAATCCAAAAAGTAGAGAAGGTGTAGAAACTAAAACTTCATATTAAAAATTAAGAGAAGAAATATCTTCTCTTAATTTATTTAAAGAGTACAAATGACTAATTTTTTTAAAAATCTTTTTGCTATGCCTGTTATGATAATTTTTTTAATATTTATGGCTTTAGCTTGTGCTGTTGCCACATTTATAGAGAATGATTTTGGAGTTCTTGGTGCAAAATCATTTGTTTATGGACAAACTTGGTTTGAACTTATAATGATTATTTTAACAATTGGAATAGCATTTAATATAATTCTTTTCAGAATGTACAAAAAGAATAAATTTTTTATTTTTTTAATTCATATCTCAATAATTTTTATTTTTATAGGTTCAGCAATGACTAGATATCTTGGCTATGAAGCTGTAATGACAATAGATGAAGGAACTATGGAGAATAAAGTTTATTCAACAGATGAATATATACAAATAAAAATTAATGATGAAGACTATTTTGAGGAAATAGTTATGATGACTCCTTTAAATCAAACAAAATTTGAATATAAAACATATATAAATAACAAACCTTTACAGATAAAATATAATGATTTTATACACAATTCAATAGAAAAATTAGCTCCCCATGAAGATGGAAAAATTATAATGGATATTTTAATATCCGAAGTTATGGGAACAAAAAATATAATTTTAGAAGATAAACAAAAAATTGATACTACATTTTTAAACTTTACACTTAATAGCAAAGATAAAAATCAAACAAAACCAACTGTAAATTTTGAAACAATAAATAATAAGTTCTTTTTAACTGCAAATATCCCAATAACAATAATATCAAATGATGTAAAAAATCAAATCTCTATAAATGCAAATACTCAAACACAAATTGAAAAAAATACAATTTATATGATTGGGCAAACACAGTTTAAAATATATGACGCTTTAATAAATGGAAAAATGCAAGTTATAAACAATAGTGAACTCTTACAACAAGATACTCAAATAAGTGCTGTCATTGTGGACTTAAAATTTGATGATAAAATATCTCAAATTCCACTTTATAAAAAATCAAATTCATCAAATGGAATACCACAAATATTAATTCTTGAAGATAAGAAAATTGAACTTCAATGGGGAGCAAAAGAAATAACATTACCTTTTTCTATTTTATTAAATGATTTTGTACTTGAAAGATATCCAGGTTCAAACTCACCTTCAACATATTCAAGTTTTGTAAAAATCTATGATAAAGAAGAAAATAACTCTTTTGAATACACTATTTTTATGAATAATGTTTTAGATTATAAAGGGTATAGATTTTTTCAATCTTCATACAAAATGGATGAATCAGCAACAATCCTTTCAGTAAATAAAGACCCAGGAAAAATCCCAACTTATATTGGATATTTTTTACTTTTCTTTGGTCTAATATTAACTTTATTTGTAAAAAATAGTAGATTTTCAAAACTTATCAATAAAAAATATAGTTTAGAAGATATAAAAAAATCTTACTATTTGAAAAAAAATTTAAGTTTATTAATACTTTGTTTGTTTATTTTTTTACCACAAAAGAGTTTTACTCAAGATTTAGAAAAAATTTATAATATAGACAAAACTCATAGCCAAAATCTAGCTTCACTTTTGGTTCAAGATTATCAAGGAAGGATAAAACCACTTAACTCTTTAGCAATAGAAATTTTAAATAAAACTACAAAAAAAAGTTTAATTGAAAACTTAGATGAAAATCAATTTTTTATTAGTATGATGATGTATCCTGAAATATGGCGAACAATCCCAATTTTTAAAGTAAAAGATGACAATATAAAAAAGATTTTAGAACTTTCTTTAGATAAATCTTATTTTTCTTTTGATGATGTTTATGATAAATATGGTGGTTATAAGTTAGCTAATGAACTTGAGATTAGTAACAATAAAAGTAGTTCAAATAGAACAACTTATGATAAAGAACTAATAAAAATAGATGAAGCTCTAAATATCACTTATTCATTATTTAATGGTGATTTTTTCAAAGTTTTTCCTCTAAAAAATGATTTGAATAATAAATGGTTAAATATAAGTGAAGCAAACTCTTATGAAAATGCGCAATCAGTTGAAATAAATACTTTAATAAAAAACTACTATTTTTCACTTTTGGAAAATAACTGGGAAAAGGCAACTAATTATCTTGATGAAATAAAATCTTACCAATATAATCTGGCTTCAAATATCATTCCAAATAAGATTAAGATTCAAGCAGAACTTCTTTTAAATAAATTTGATATTTTTGAAAGATTAATGCCTTTTTATTTAGTTTTAGGAATTATTCTTTTATTTATTGTTTTTATAAATATCATAAATCCAAATCTAAAAGTAGAAAAAATCACAAAATTAACTTTCTATCTTTTAATTCTTGCTTTTATTTTTCATACTTTTGGATTGGCTTTAAGATGGTATATTGCAGGACATGCCCCTTGGACAAATGGTTATGAATCTATGATTTATATCTCTTGGGCTATTACAATATCAGGAATATTTTTTTCTAAACAATCTCATTTAGCACTTAGTTGTACAGCTATTTTAAGTGGAATTACACTTTTTGTTGCTCATTTAAGTTGGTTAGAACCACAAATTACAACTTTAGCCCCAGTTTTGAAATCATATTGGCTAACTATTCATGTAAGTGTAATTACTGCTAGTTATGGATTTTTAGCTCTTAGTTGTCTTCTTGGCTTTTTTTCTTTAATTTTATATATTTTTGCAAACCCTAAAAATGAAAATGAAAGATTTTTTAGAATACTTCTTAGTATAAAAGAGGCTTCAAAAATAAATGAAATCTCTATTTTAATTGGTATTATACTTTTAGTTATTGGTAACTTTTTAGGAGGAATTTGGGCAAATGAATCTTGGGGAAGATACTGGGCTTGGGACCCAAAAGAGACATGGACTTTAATCTCAATTATAATTTATGTGATAATTATCCATTTAAAATATATAAAAAATGTAATTAATGATTATATTTTAAGTTTATTATCTGTTATTAGTTATTTTAGCATCATTATGACATATTTTGGAGTAAATTATTTTTTAAGTGGAAAGCACTCTTATGCAGCAGGAGAAGCTATACATATACCGAATTTTATATACTTTCTACTAATAATTATAATATTAACTATATTACTTTCATTTAAAAATAGGAAAATCTTATAAGTTTTCTATTTGTTTGATTTGTTATAATATATTCTTATTTTTTAACACAAGGTAAAACTATATGAATAACATAAAATCAAAAACCCTTTTAAAATTAATATCAAAACACTCTCCTGATATGCTATGGGTAAAAGATTTAGAAGGAAAGTATCTATATGCAAATAGTGCTATATGTACTGGTTTACTTATGGCAACAGAGGATGAAGTCTTAGGAAATACCGATATCTTCTTTGCTACACGAGAGCGAGAAAAACATAAAGACAATAAAGAATGGCACACTTTTGGGGAATTGTGTAAAAATACAGATGAAGAAACTATCAAAGTTATGAAACCATCTAGGTTTTTGGAGTATGGGAATATAAAAGGCAAAATGACTTATCTTCAAGTTGATAAAGCTCCTTTTTTTAATAAAAACAATGAATTAGTTGGAATTATAGGCACAGCTAGAGATATTACAGAAGAAACTATTCTAAAAGAAAAAAATAATCATCTTATGTATTTTGATCAACTCACATCTTTGCCAAATAGACAAAAAATTATTATAGATATTTTGGAAAAAAATCCAACTTCTTGTATTATTTTTAATATCGATGATTTTAAAGAAGTAAATGATTTTTTTGGTACACAAAATGCTGATCAAATTTTAAAAGATGTAGCACAAAGATTTATAGACTATAAATACGATACATATAGAATAGATGGAGATGAATTTGCAGTACTATTTTTTGATGATAAATCACTAGAAAATTTAAAAAAAGAGGCACAAAATATATTAAATTTACTAGATGAAAAACCTTTTTATATAGAAGACAAAGAGATTTTAATAGGCTTTTCAGTTGGAATTGCAAAGAGCAATGATAATCTTTTAACAAAAGCTGATATTGCAGTAAATAATGCGAAAACTTCAGATAATCATATTTGTATTTATGACGAAAACCACAATATTGAAGAGAAATATAAAGAAAATATAGAATTAGCAGCTGAAATAAAAGATGCAATTTTAGAAAATAGAATAGTATGTTACTATCAACCTTTATTAAATATAGAAAACGGCGAAATATATTCTTATGAATCATTAGTTAGAATGATAGATAAAAAAGGAAATCTTATCTCTCCACTAAAATTCTTAAAATTTTCTAAAAAAATTAGACTTTATTCAAGTATTACAAAAAAAGTTGTAGAAGAAGCTTGTAAAACTTTTCAAGATAGAGATGAAAATTTTTCAATTAACCTTAGTATTGATGATATAAAAGATTCACAAACAGTTGATTTTATATTAAAAACAATTAAAAAAACAAAAACTGCACCAAAAGTTACTTTTGAGATTTTAGAATCAGAAGGAATTGAAAATTATAACGAGGTAATAACATTTATTAATAAAATAAAAAAATTAGGTGCAAGAATTGCTATAGATGACTTTGGAACTGGCTATTCAAACTTTGAACATATTCTAAGATTAGATGTTGATTATATAAAAATTGATGGTTCTTTAATAAAAAACATAGTAGAAGATGATAAACATAGATTGATAGTAGAAACTATAGTTAGCTTTGCTAAAAGAATTGGTATTAAAACAGTTGCAGAGTTTGTTTCTGATGATGAAATCCTTAAAACAATTAAAAATATTGGGATTACTTGTGCACAAGGTTTCCATATAGGTAAACCAGAATCATTCTAATATGAAAAAATATATCTTTGCTTTATTATTTGTTGTAAGTTCTGTTTTTGCATCAAATGAAATTCAAAAAGCTTTTCTTGTAGCATTATTTACAAATAATGGCAAAGGTGAAAATGTACAACATAAAATTACTACAACCATAAGTTATGTAAACAAAGGTGAAATAATCTCAAAAGTTGCTATTATAGGGAACTACAATAAGAATACAAAAGTTATAGTAAAACTAGCAGGAATCGAAGGTAAATTGCTAGATGAATTAACACTTTATAATGATATAAATAAGAAAGTTTTTGGAACAGAATTAACTTTTAAGCACAATAATATACCGAAAAAAGGATATTTTGAAGTTTTTGTTGATGGGAAGTTATATGATACAAAAGTTTTTGTAAAATAAGATTTACCAAATTCTTAAATTTTCTTAGAAAAGTAGCATTAAAATAGCAAAGTTTAAGTTTAGAAGTTGTAAGATTTCATTGATCAAGAGGTTTTATCTATAACTTATCTCTCCTTAGTTAAAAATGTAGCAATTTTGGTAAAACCTCTTTCAAAGGTCGTTCTGTTAAATATTAGGTTTATGTATAGTTTTAATATTTTTTTAAAACCTGATAAAAGGAAGATAGCTCTCCTGTCTTCCTTCCCCCACCACATAGTTATTTTTAGTTTTAAAGTTTTATGATTTATTTGGATATTTTTTTAGCTATTGAGATTTTATCTCAATAGTTTATTTCATATATGGTTTTAATACTTCTGGAATGTTTACGCTTCCATCTTCATTTTGGTAATTTTCCATAATAGCTAATAATGTTCGTCCAACAGCTAAACTTGAACCATTTAAAGTATGAGCTAAAATATTTTTTTTATCTTCTTTATATCTTATTTTTGCACGTCTAGCTTGAAAACCTCTTGTATTTGAAATAGATGAAATTTCTCTAAATTTATTTTGTCCAGGAAGCCAAACTTCTAAATCAATAGTAACTGCTGCACTAAATCCTAAATCTCCACTACAAAGTTGTACTTTTTGGTGACAAAGTCCTAAAGAAGTTAATAAATCACTTGCACACTGTACCATTCTTTCAAAAATCTCATTTGATTGTTCTTGTGAAGTGATTGCAACCATTTCAACTTTATCAAACTGATGTTGTCTAATAAATCCTCTCGTATCTCGCCCTGCACTTCCTGCTTCTTTTCTAAAACAAGGAGTGTATGAAGTAAGTAAAAGTGGTAACTCACTTTTATCAATAATCTCATCATTATATAAATTTGTAAGACTAACTTCAGCAGTTGGGATTAAATATAAATCTTCGCCTTCAATTTTAAATAAATCATCAGCAAATTTTGGAAGTTGTCCTGTTCCTTGAAGTGTATTTGAATTTGCCATAAATGGAACATACCACTCATTAAAGCCTCTTTGTCTATTAAAATCCAGCATATAATTTATCAAAGCTCGCTCTAATCTAGCCCCATCACCTTTAATAGCAGTAAATCTTGATTTTGCTAGTTTTACACCTCTTTGAAAATCTAGCCAATCACAATCTAAATCCCAATGCTCTTTTGGTTCAAAAGTGAAATTTGGTTTATTTCCAATAACTTCTAAAATAACATTTTCATCTTCATCAACTCCAAAAGGAACATCTTCATCAGGAAGATTTGGTACTCCTAAAATGATTGAGTTTAGTTCTTCTTCTAAAATTCTTACCTCATCTTCAAGGCTTTGTTTTGTAGTTTTTAAGCCATTTATTTTTTCTTGAAGTTCACTAATATCAAGATTTTCTTTTTTATATCTTCCAAACTCTTTTGATAAAATATTTTGTTCAGCTGTAACTTCTTCCATAGCTTGTCTTTTATCTTTTGTTTTTTGTGCTAATGCTTTTAAACTATTTAAAAGTTCATCATCAACACCTTTTTTTTTCAAAGATGTTACTACATAATCAAAATCTTTTTGAAGTAATTTTATATCTATCATATTAACTCTTTATTTAAATTTTGGGCGATTATATCAAAGTTTAACAAAAAAAAGCTACCATTCAAACTGAAAAGTTGTATGAACTATTTTAAATTTTTCTTTTAAATTATGATTTATTTTATTCAATATATCTTCATAGTTATCCAAATCTTTTTTATCTATTTTTACATGAGCTGTCATATTGTACATATCTTGAGTTATTTCCCAAATATGAATATCATGAAGTTCCAGCACCTTTTCATTTTTTTCAATATATTCTTGAACTTCTTTTATATCAACTGGTGAACTCTCAAGTAGTGTATTTACAGAAACTTTTAAAATATCAATAGCCCATTTTAAAATTACAATAGAGACTAATAAAGCTAAAAGAACATCTACAAAATACCAAGAAGTATAATAAATAACAATATAACCTATAATAATTGCAACAGAAGATAAAGCATCGCTTAGCATATGCACAAATGCTGATTTTAGATTGATATTATTCTTATCACCTTGCATCAAGATAATTCCAGTAACAATATTTACAACAAGCCCTATTATTGCAACTAACATAGCAGTTTTTATATCTATTGTTTGAGGTTCAATGAATCTCTCATAAGCTTCATAAACAATCCATATTATTGATAAAATAATAGTAATTCCATTTATAAAAGCAGCTATTACTTCAACTCTGTAATATCCAAATGTTTTAGAAATTGGTGCAACTTTACTTGCTAAAATTATCGCAATAAGTGAAACAATCAAAGCAAAAGAGTGTGTAAACATATGAATTGCATCTGAAATAAGTGCCAATGAGTTTGATAAAAATCCATAAAAAAACTCTAAAAACATTGTAATAAGTGTAATTCCTAAAGCCCACTTTAAAACTTTTTTATCAGTTCCTCTATGGTCATGTGTATGACTTCCTATTCCATGGTCATGACCACAATTAGTATGTGCATGAGAATGACTATCTTGCTCTTTTTTTGCACTAAAAATAAACTTTTGTTCCAAGTTTTGTTTTGAATTAGTATTTGCTAAATTGTGTTTATGTTCATCATCATGGTGATGATGGTCAGATTCTTTACCTAAAAATGGTTTATGATCATTTAAACCAAATTTACAACTTGCCATTTTTTATCCTTTATTTTCCATATACTTTAATAATTTCAAGTAAATTATCAATTTGTGCTTCTGCATCAGCAGAATTACCATTTTTAATATTTTCTATCATATGACCTTTTGCAAAATGTTCAATATATGAGTTTATCATACCATTTACAGCACCTTTAATTGCAGTTAATTGTCTAATTATTTCATAAGGATCATCTTCCAACTTTAAATTTTCATCATTAAATCTATTTTTCAATGAATGAACTTGACCGTGAATTCTATTTATTCTATTTTGAAGTTTCTTTCGTTCTACATCACAACAATATGCCATTTTTTCTCCTATTTAATCTATAATATATCATAGGGGGGTATAGTATAATATTAAAACTTAAACAAATATTATTTCTTTATTCTTAAGATGCAACTAAGTTGCATAATAATATTATTCACATTTGCAACCTAGTTGCATTATTTTATCTTATAGAAGGAAAATTATGAAAACAAATAAACATAGAAAAATCATCTCTTTATCTTATGCTATATTACCTTGCATATTATTTGGACAAACAACTGTTCTTGAAGAGATTAAAGTACAGGAGAATAAAGAAATAAAAACAAATTCTATTGATATAAATTTAGCAAAAGCTGAACAAAATCAAGCAAATTCTTTTTTTGATTTATTCGAAAACAACTCTTCAACTAACACTGGTGGTGGTGCTAAAAATGCACAAAGAATTTATATAAGAGGTTTAGAAAGTTCAAACTTTAATATATCTTTAGATGGAGCAAAACAAGGTAAAAATATGTTCCAACATAGAGGAAATGAACTTGGTGTTAATCCAGATTTATTAAAAGTTGTAAATATTAAAACATCTCCTGATGCCTCAAAAGGTGGAGCATTAGGAGGGAGCATAAATATGACTACAAAAGATGCTCAAGATTTTGTAAAAGGTGATAAAAATTATGGAGCCATTTTTAAAGTAGGATATAACACAAATGCCGAACAAAAACTCGGAAATGCAACTGCATATTCAGTTTTTAATGAACATTTAGGAGCTTATATAACTATCGGTGGAGTAAATAGTGAAAATTATGAAAATGGAGCGAGAGATAAAGTTTTAGCAACTGGATATAAAGATAGAGATTATTTATTTAAATTAAGTTTATTAGATGTAAAAGATAATAATTTAAGAGCAACTATTAGCCAAAATGAAAATAATGGAATCTATCAGTGGGGACAAGCAGGAAGTGATGTTGGAGTTCATACTGATCCAACACTACTTGAAAAAATCATAATGACAACAACAAACTACTCTTTAAATCACAACTATAATCCAAATAATTTAATAAATTTAGAAACAAATTTAAATTTTAGTGAAGTAAAAATTGATAGAGAAACAAATCATAAAGAATACAAAAATGATACTTTTGGGTTAAAAATTCAAAATCACTTTGATTTTGACATAGCAAAATCTAAAAACAGAGTTTCTGTTGGTGCAGAACTTCAAAAAGAAGATGGAAAAGGAAGTTTTGATCCACATAATTTAGATAAAGCAATTACAAAATATTCTCCTGTAAAATCAGACAATCAAGCTTTATTTATACAAAATAGAACTTCAATTGGGTCTTTAGGTATTGATTATGGATTAAGATTTGATGATTATGAATTTGAAACTGGATTTGGAAAAGCTAGTGATGATACTTTTTCTCCAAATATTGGACTTGATTATGAAATAACTTCTAACTCTTTAATATATGCAAATTATGGGCAAAGTAGTAGAATGAATGGGATTATTCCTTTTACTTGGATGACTCAAATCAAAAAAGATACAAAATACTCATCAAAACTTGATGCTGAAAAATCTAAAAGATATGAAGTTGGATATAAATATGATAAAAATAGTCTTTTATTATCTAATGATTATTTAGTTTTTAATGCAAATTTATTTAAAACTGAAATTAAAGATTTAATAATTGCAAAAGCTACAAATGGTGGAAGTGGAGAAGGAGGAAGAACTTTAGTTGATATTTTTAATAGTTCTAGTGAATTTGAATCTAAAGGTTATGAATTAAAACTATCTTATTCTTATGATATTTTTTCTACAAGTTTAGGATATACAAAAATCAAAACAAATACTATAAATGATGATTCAGGTTTAGTTGCAGGAGTTGATGAATCAATTACTTTAAGAAGAGTTGGAGCTTACGATAGTGAAAATTTTATTTGGAATATTGGAATTGAACCTATAAATAATATAATACTAGATTATACTTTAAATGCTGTTTCTGGAATAAATGACCCTGTAATAAGAAGTGGTTATACAACTCATAATATCAATGCAAAATATCAAGTCTTAAATAATTTAACACTTTTTGCTACTATAAATAACCTAACAAATAAAGATTATGGAAAACATACAACACTTGATAGAATGGGTGAATATAGACATGAAATGGGAAGAGATTATAGATTTGCTTTAAAATATGAATTTTAAATATAAATATCTCGTATAATTACGAGATATTTAATAATATTTTTTTATTTTTAAAAGTTCTTTTGGATTAAATCTAAAATATTTATTAAATGTAGCCGTAAAACTTTGTTGATATTTATATCCTAAAATAGTAGAAACCTCATTTATATTATATTCGCCTGTTTCAAGTAGTTGTTTAGCTTTTAACATTTTTTGTTCAATCATCAAATTTCCAGGACTGGTATTAAAATATTTTTTAAATCCTGTTTTTAATTTAAACTCATTTAATGCAACTTTTTTTGATAAAGTTGATATTGTAAAATCTTCTTGCAAAGATAAAATCAACTCTTTTGCTTTATGCAAAGCTTGTATATCTTTTTCATCAAACCTTACAATAATATTTTTAGATATTGTTTTTTCTTTAAAAAGTTCAAAAAACTCACAATACAAAAGCTCTAAAACTTTTGATTGTAAAAAAATATCTCCTAAATTTCCTTCATACATATCAAAATGGTAAAGTTGATTTAAAATCTTGTTTGTTAAAAAATTTGTAGTTTCGCTTTTTAGAAGTTCTTGGCAACTATTTTTTTCTAAAGCATTTAGAACATAATCACTTTTTTTATTTAATGGCAAATTTTTAACTAAAAAATCTTTTTTTACAATCAAAGAAATTTTATTTATTTCACCCCTTTTTGCTTTTGATTCACTACTTTCTTCTTTTATTAGTTCGATATCTGTTCTATTATTTGAAGTTGAAAAGCCGTAGTTATGGATTTTTGATTTATAACTTACATCTCCAATAAGATTAAAATCAAGTAATATTCCATCAACTTGTGACTTTGATTGAACTGTAATATCATCCTTTAAAGTCAGGTTTGATTTTACAAAATAGACATCATCAACCACTTTTTTATCAAAAATAGAAAATTCAACTTTCTCTTTTGGAAGAAACATCATTCCTTGATTATCACAAAATTGAAAAATTGTTTCATTTGAAGACATATTTATCCTTTAAAATACTACTAGAATAAAAACTAATACTAATAAATTAAAAAAATCAGCATTAATAATACTAAGTATTGATTATAATATTTTTAAAATAAAACTTAGGGAGTAAAAATGTATAAAACATTATCAAAATTTACAATTATGTCACTTATTGCCAGTCAAATATGTTTGGCAAATGAGTCAAGAACCACTACTTTGGAAGAAATTACTGTAAGTGCAAATAAAATGGAAGAAAATATAAAAGATGTTCCTCAAAGTATAAGTGTAGTTAGTGAAAACGATATGGAAGAAAAAGCAATAAAAAGTGTTCCAGATATTATTGAAAAAATACCAAATCTATCTTCAACATATATGTATTCTGAAAGAGTTAATTTTAGAGGTATAAACACTTCTGTTTTTACAAATAATAATCCAGTTGTTATTTATATAGATGGAGTTCCACATAGTAGTGTTTATGGTTTTGATGCATCTTTACAAAATGCACAACAAGTTGAGATTTTACGAGGACCTCAAGGTGCATTATATGGAAAAGATAGTATTGGTGGAGTTATAAACATCATCACAAAAAAACATAAAAATGAGTTAAATGGACATATTGGAGCAGAATATGGTACAGATAACTTTATGCAAACAACTTTTAATGCAAATGGAGCAGTAATTACTGATAAACTTTTTTTAGGAATAAATGGAAAAGTTGGAAAAGATGATGGTTGGCAAACAAATCATAATCCAAATCAAGACAAAGATTCTACAAGAAAAGAGTTTCATCAGTTAAATGCAAACTTAACTTTTAAAGCCACAGATAATTTTACTATGGCTTTAAATATTTTTAATGACAAAGATTATAAATATGGTTTTGAAGGTGGAGCTGTTCATCAAACACAAAATATAAACGATTTTAAAAGAAAAGATTTTAAAGATGTAAATTACGAAACGGATACTTATATAAAAAATAAATCAAATGCCCAATCACTAAAAATGGAATACTCTTTTGATGATAATAACTCTTTGACATCAATAACAGCAAATAAAAATATGGAAATAGATGGAACATGGGATGTTGATTTAGGAAACAATCCAAGTTATGATGGAATGTCTATGTTCCAAGATGCAAAATCTAAAAATTTTTCTCAAGAAATTAGACTAACTGGTGAGAATAATCTATTTAGATACATTACAGGGCTATATTTTGAAAAAGATAGTTTTGATTTCGACAATTATGGTAATGAATATCCAGGGTATTTATTAGGAGATCCATTTGGTGCTGGAGTTGGAGTAAAATTCAACTCTGTATCTCAAGCAGATAGTTCTACTTATGCAGCCTTTGGACAAGTTATTATTCCTTTTTGGGAAAGTTATGAATTAACTCTAGGTGGAAGATACCAAAAAATAAAAAAAGAGATGAACTTAGATTATTATTACAATCCTATAAATGTATCAACCAATCCGATTTTCCAATTTGATGAAGAGCATACTTGGAATAGTTTTTTACCAAAAGTTGCTATTTCAAAAAAATTTGATAATAAACTAACAACTTATGTAACTGCTTCAAAAGGTTATCTTCCTGGTGGATATAATAATTATGCTTCTTCTGGAAGTGAAGAAGATAATAGATTTGATGCTCAAACATCAATGAACTATGAAGTAGGATTAAAAGGGTCATTTTTAGATGATAAACTTATATTTGCAACATCATTATTTTATTTAGATATAAAAGATATTCATGTTTATAGCACTGATAAAACAACTGGTATGATGTACACTTCAAATGCTGGAGAAGCTGATTCTAAAGGAATAGAATTAGAACTAGCTTATAATATAAATAATAATTGGAGAGTAGATACTTCTATTGGTATAATGAAAGCAACTTATTCAAATTTTATTGATGCAAGTGACAATAACAATAAAAACAATAAAATAGAAAGAACGCCTTCTCATTCAGCAAATTTTGGAGTTTCATATTATGGTGATAGTGGATTTTATGGAAGAGTTGATATAAGAAATCAAGGCGATATGTATTTTAATGCACAAAATAGTTTAAAACAAGACTCTTATACTATTGCAAATGCAAAAATTGGTTATTTGTTTGATGATTTTGATGTGTATACTTATGTTAAAAATATTACAGATGAAAGCTACATCGTTGCTCTTGAAGAGATGGCTGAATTTAGACAATTAACTTATGGAAAAGGAAGATTTATAGGTGTTGGATTAAAATACTCTTTTTAAAAGAGTATTTTAATAGTAATATTTTCTTGTTTTCATAATATCTTTTGGACGAACACCAAAAAATTGAAAAAAGGCATTTGAAAAACTTTGCTGATATTTATATCCTACATAAAATGCTACTTCTGAAACAGAGTATTCACTATTTTCAAGAAGTTGCTTTGCATAAAGCATTTTTTGTTCTAATATCATCTGTCCAACAGTTGTATTAAAAAGTTTTTTGAATCCAAATTTTAATTTAAATTCATTTATTGCTACTTTTCTAGCCAATGTTGGTAAATCTGGAAAATCTTGAGTTAAAAGAATAATATCTTTTGCTCTATATAAAGCATCAATATCATCATTTGAAAGTTTTATATTTTCACAGCTACATTTAGTTTTACAAAAACAATTATTTACTTCATTGAATTCATTATAAATTATCTCTAAAACTTTACTTTGTAAATATATATCATTTAATTTTCCACAAAATGGTGAATTAAAAAGTTCATTTGCTAATTTTATATTTGCTAAGGTATCTTGTTTATGTATAAATGTTGATGAATTTGTATTTTTTGATTTTCTAAGCTTTTCAAGTAAACAAAATTCTGTTGATAGATATTTCTCCAAAAAATCACTCTTTATACCTATTGCCAAGCCTTTTGAAAAACTATTTTTTTCAAGTTTAGATGTAGATTCACACTTATCTATATATTTTATATACAAATCATTTTTCTTAAAAAGTTCAGATTTATCTGAAGAATTAGCCTTATACTCCATTTTCCCTTCTAAAATAATATTTATAAATAATATATCAACATCTGAATTTGAATGTATAGAAATATTTTCATTTGATTTAGCTTGAGTTTTAAATATCAAAATATCATCATTTATAACCTCTTTTTTAGAACGCATATATCCTAAGTCATTTGGCAAAGATAATGTAAAATCATTGTTTGAGGTAGAAGACATAAATTCACTTATATCATCTATTGTAAAAGTATAAGACATATTTATCCTTTTATATTTTAAAAAAATCCAAAAATATTACATTTATATTTGAATTCAATAATATATATCATTATAATCCAAATTTATTTAAAATGTATTAAAAGGAATAAAAATGGAAAGAAAGAAAGAAAGAAAGTTAATACTTGCATCACTATTTGTAAGTTCACTATTATATGCAAATGAAACTACAAAATTAGATGAGATAACTGTTAGTGCAAATAAAATGGAGGAAAATATAAAAGATGTTCCTCAAAGTATCTCTGTAATATCTGAAGAAGATATTGAGCAAAAAGGGATTAAAAATATATCAGATATAGTAAAAGAAGTTCCAAATATGAATATCTTAAATGCAGCAAATGGAGCAGCAGTTTCATTTAGAGGATTAAATAGTTCTATGTTTACAAATAACAATCCTGTTGTTATTTATGTAGATGGTGTTCCATACTATGATAGATTTGATTTTAATCCAAGTTTAGCAGATGTAGAGCAAATAGAAGTTTTAAGAGGTCCTCAAGGAACATTATATGGGAAAGATGCCATTGGTGCTGTTATAAATATAGTTACAAAAACTCCTAAAAATAAATGGAGTGGAAGTATAGAAGCAGAATATGGAAATGATAATACTTTTAATACAAAGCTAAATACAAGTGGAGCGATAGTTGATAATAAACTATTTGCAGGAATAAATGGCTCTTTCTATCATACTGATGGTTGGATTACAAACAATTATTCAAATATGAGAAAAGATGCAAATGAAAAAAATGATAGAAAAACAAGCGGTTTTTTACTGTGGAAACCAACAGATAATTTTTCAGCTAGATTAACAATAGCTGATAACTATGAGAAAAAATACTTTATGGATGGGTTCAGTTCAGACCCTAATCTTGATATAAATAGTTTAAAAAGAGATGATGCTAAAAATGTAAGCTTTGATGTACCAGCTTGGGATAAAACAAAAGTTCAATCTCAAGCTTTAAATCTATCTTATGAACTTGATAAAGTAAAATTTGACTCTACTACAACTCATAAAAAGATGGATTTAGATGCAGAATTTGATATAGATAATAGAGCAAATCAAGGACAAGAAGATGGATTAGGACAATGGAATTATACTGATCTTGAAACTTTATCTCAAGAGTTTAAGCTTTCAAGTAAAAATCAAGATATAAAATGGGTAACTGGACTATATTTTGATAAAGAAAAAAGAGATCAAGGTCCTTATGGTGGAGAGCAATGGGCAGATATGTCATATTATGGTATGGGACAGGGAGTATATTTTGGAGATGCCTACTCTAAAACAGATAGTAAAACTTATGCTATCTTTGGACAAACAATGATTCCTTTAGGAGAGAGTTTTGAACTTACTTTAGGTGGAAGATATCAAAAAATAAAAAAAGAGATAGATGTAATAGCAAAATCTAGTTTCGCAGGTATGCAATTTCCTGATGTAAATTATGGTGATAAAAAAACTTGGAATTCTTTTTTACCCAAAGCTGCACTTTCATATAAAATCAATGACAATCTTACAACTTATGTTTCAATCTCAAAAGGTTATATGCCAGGAGGATTTAACTATTATCCCTCAAATAATATAAGTGAAGAAAATACATTTGAAGCACAAAAATCTATAAACTATGAAATAGGAGCAAAATATATAGGAGATAGTTTTGCTTTAAATACAAGTATATTTAGAATGGATATAAAAGATATTCATATTTATAAACAACTTATGGGAGGAACTGTATTTGCTACTGGAAATGCTAAAAAAGCTCACTCTCAAGGTATAGAACTAGATGGAACTTATTTTTTAACTAACAATTTAAGTCTTTTGGGAAGTGTGGGACTAATACAATCAAAATATGATGACTATGATGATGGAAATAGAAAATATAATGGAGAAAAGATAGAAAACACACCTTCTTATACAGCAAGTTTAGGTGTTTCATATCTAGCTGATAGTGGATTTTATGGAAGAGTAGATTTAAATGCAAGAGGAAATACAAGTTATAGCGATGGAGCAAATAATGGTAGATTGATAAGAGCAGATGGGGGAATAACTGCAAATGCAAAAGTTGGATATAAAGTAGGAAATTTTGATATTTATGGATATGTTAAAAATATTACAGATGAAGATTATGTAATATCTTATATGTCTAAATCTGGCTCATCTTGGGTTGGTTTTAATGAACCAAGAAAGTTTGGAGTTGGAGCAATTTATAAATTTTAATCCTTATTAAATAAAAAATAATCCTTTTAAAGTAAACTAAGTATTGATATATTTTATCAATACCTATAAACTTTTATCTCAAAAATTTTGTAGGAATTTATATGAAAAAAGAAGAACAAAAACAGGGACTTTGGGCTATTATGTCACCTGTTAAATTTAAAATAAGAATGGCTATGTTATTAGCAAGTATTGGAGCAATAAGCCTGATTTTAAGCCTATTGCTTTTATCATTTGCACTAACAAATATTTTACAAAACACTCCTTTAGTTGTTTTTGGATTTGAACTAAATTTAGTTAATACTATACTTTTATTAGCACTTTTAACTATCATTGCTTTTTTATCAAGATTTGGAGCCTTTGCAGTTTCGCACTTGGGTGCTTTTCATCTAGAACAAATTTTGCGAACCAAACTATCTTTACATTTAGCAAAATTGCCTTTAGGATATATTATCTCAAATGGTTCAGGAGCTTTAAAAAAAGTAGTTCAAGATGATGTAAAAACTCTACATGCTTTTGTTGCAGATAGCACTCCAATGATTGCAAAAAGTATAGTTGCACCAATTACTACTTTAATTATACTTTTAGTGATTGATTATAGATTTGCTCTTGCAACACTTAGCGTATTTATCTTAGGTTGGATTACTATGGCAGTTGCTATGAAAGACTCAAAAAGTTTAAGAATAAAGTATGAACAAAGTCAATCAAATATAAACAAAGCTGTTATTGAATTTGCACAAGCTATGCCAGTTGTACGAACTTTTGATGATGGTACAACTTCATTTAAAAGATATAATGATGCTTTGATTGAGTTTAAAAATAATCTTCATCATTGGATGAGTGTAAGTGCTTTTAGTGCAAAACTTGGAATGATTATCTTAAGTCCACTTCCAACACTTTTAGCAGTTATTATCACTGCTATTTTTCTTTTAAACTTTAGTTCTTTAGAGTTATTTGCTTTTATAAGTGCTTTATTTCTAAGTACAGGAATGGCAGATGCTATGATGCCACTTATGTGGTTAAATAACCATATTAAAAAATCTCAAACCTCAGCACTTAAAATCCAAGAAGTTTTAAGTGTAAAAGCACTTGAAATCGCAAAAGAGCCAAAAACTATAAATAGTTTTGATATAGAGTTTGAAAATGTTTCATTTAAGTATGACAATGTTGAAAATTATGCTTTAAAAGATATAAATTTTAAAGTATCAAGTGGAAGTGTAAGTGCTCTTGTAGGTCCAAGTGGTGCTGGGAAGAGTACAGTTGCTAAACTAATTCCTAGATTTTGGGATGTAAGTAGTGGGGCAATTAAAATAGGTGGTATTGATATAAAAGAGGTTAGTAGTGAAAATCTTATGGATACAGTTTCTTTTGTATTTCAAGATACTTTTTTATTTCAAGATACAATTTATAACAATATCAAAATGGCAAATACAAATGCAACAGATGAAGAAATTATAAATGCTTCAAAAGCTGCACAAATCCACGATTTTATTTTAAGTTTACCAGATGGTTATGAAACATTAGCAGGTGATAGAGGAGCAAACCTATCTGGCGGGCAAAAACAAAGAATTACGATTGCTAGAGCAATTTTACGAAATACTCCAATTATTGTTTTAGATGAAGCAACAGCTTTTGCAGACCCAGAAAATGAAGAAGAGATAGTAAAAGCTTTAGCAAACTTAACAGTAAATAAAACTGTAATTATGATAGCTCATAGACTTTCAACTATCAAAGACTCTGATCAAATAGTAGTATTTGATGAAGGAAAAATATCTGAAATTGGAAAACACGAAGAACTGTTAAATACTAAAGGTGTTTATAGCAAACTTTGGAGTAACTATGAAAAAGCTAGTTCATGGAACTTAGAAAAGATAGAAGATAAAAAAGGAGCAAATAATGAGTAAAGAAAAACTATCTTCATTTTGGGACTCGTACAAAATCACTCTTGAAATTGCACAAGATAAAAAATATTTAATTAAACAAAGCTATTTTTATTTTATTATGTCGTATGTTTTCCAAGGATTGGCATTTGCATTTTTTTATCCTTTGTTAAATACTATTTTTGTAGATGAATTTAACTTAAACAATACCATATTTTGGTTCAGCCTTATTGTTATTTTAAGTATATTTTCTTTTATCTTTAAGTGGAAAGCAAGTGATTTTAACTATTCAGGTGATTTAGTAGAAACAACTCATAATTTAAGAGTAAAATTAGGCGAAAAAATAAAAACTATGCCTTTACAAAAACTCTACTCATACAGAACAGGCGAACTAAACTCAATATTAGCAAATGACGTTGATTCTTCTGTTTTACATATGGGAATAATTGCAGGAATGTTTTTTGAAGTAGCAGTTGTACCAGTTGTTATCATAATAGCTACTTTTTTTATAGATCCAATTTTGGCTATTGTACTTATATTTGCAATACCACTAGCCTATCCAATTTATAAATGGAAAAGAAATGGTACAAAATGGGAAAAAATAGAAGTATCAAAAGCAAATGCAACACTTGAAGCAGATACTATTGAGTATATTCAAGGATTACCAGTTTTAAGGGCTATTAATCAAATTGGTTCAAATGCCAAACAACTTCAAAAATCAATCTCAACGGTAAGAGAAATTCAAAAACAAGGTTTATTTGGTTCATCTATTCCAATGGTTGTAATGAACACTTTAATTGAGTTTTTGTTTTTAACTATTTTAGCTATTGGAACACTTTTTATATTTAAAGGAGAATTAACAATAGCTACTTTACTGGCTCTTTTGATTATTTTAGCAAGACTTAGTGAACCTTTGGCAAATTTCTTAGCAGTTACTTCTATGCTTGATGTAATGGAAGCTGGATTTACAAATATTAAAAAATTACTTGATATAAAAGAGTTTGAAATTATAAAACCAATACAAAAACCAAAAAACTTTGATATTACTTTTAATGATGTTTCATTTAACTACGATAGCAACAATCAAAAAGTTTTAAAAGATATTTCTATAAATATCAAAGAGAACTCTCTTACAGCTATTGTTGGACCATCTGGAAGTGGAAAAACAACTATTACAAAACTTATTATGAGATATGCAGACCCATCAAATGGAACTATAAAAATTGGAGATGTTGATATAAGAGCAATGGAGCAACAATCTTTGATGAGTTATATTTCTGTTGTATTTCAAGATGTATATTTGTTTGATGATACTATTTTAAATAATATTAGAATGGGAAAACCAACAGCATCAGATGATGAAGTTTTTGCTGCTTCAAAAGCTGCTTATGCACATGAGTTTGTATCAAGATTACCAAAAGGTTATGATACAAAAGTTGGAGAAATTGGTGGAAGTTTAAGTGGTGGTGAGCGACAAAGAATAAGTATAGCAAGAGCAATTTTAAAAGATAGCCCAATAGTTATTTTAGATGAACCAACATCAGCTTTAGATACACAAAGTGAGGTAGCAGTTCAAAGTGCTTTAGATGAACTGATAAAAAACAAAACTGTAATAGTAATAGCTCATAGACTAACAACAATTTCTCATGCAAACAATATTTTAGTAATTGAAAATGGAGAATTAAAAGAACAAGGGAATCATCAACAATTGGTTGATTTAAAAGGGAAATATTACTCTATGTTTGAAGCACAACAAAGAGTAAAAGAGTGGAACATAAACAATAAAGGCACTATATGAAAAAAAAATTAACTTGGTCAAATTTGACCTTGTTGTTTAGCCTTTATACAACTCAATTTTTAGCTTTAGGCTTCTTTATGGAAGCCTTTATAGGGATTTTACGACAAAATGGTGTTCCTTTAGAAAATCTTGGATTTATATATATGCTTGGGCTTTTTTGGGTATTTAGATTTTTATGGGCTCCATTTATAGATAGAATATATTTTAAGAAAATGGGACACTATCGAGCTTGGATTATCATTTTCCAATCTTTGATGATCATAGCATTATTTTCAATCTCTATTTTGCATATAAATGACCACTTAAAAATAATCATAATTTTAGCAATATTGGTTGCATTTTTTGCATCTTCTCAAAGTGTTGCACTTGATGCTTTTGCATTTAAGATAACATTTAAAAAAGAGCGTTCTATAATAAATGCTATCAAAGTATCTGGTGGACTTATTGGTATGGTTTTAGGTGGAGGAGTAGGACTTATACTATACTCAAAAATTGGTTGGCATTTTACTATGTATATTATGACTATAATCACTGCAATTTCACTTATTCAAATACTTTTTTTTACTGAACCAACTATGAAACACCCAAATTTGATAGAAAAAATTGATTATAAACAATTTTTAACTTTTTGGAAAACAAAACAAAAAAAGCTTTGGTTTATTTTACTTTTTTTATATCCAGCTACAATTAGTTCAGCTTTTGGGCTTACAACTCCACTTTTAGTTGATTTAGGTTGGGATTTAGCCAAAATTGGTTTTGCTGTTCATATAATAGGTTATGGGATAGGATTTCTAGCATCTTTTGGTGCTTCTTATGTCATAAATAAATTTGGTAAAAAAAATATTTTAATATTTGCTGCGATTGGACAAATTGTTGGTATATTGATGATGTTATTACTATTTAAATATCATCATAATGAAATATTTGTAATGTTTATAATAGGAGTTATATTTATGTTTTATACTCCATCACAAGTTCTTATGACAACAATTATGATGGATTTATCATCTTCTCAAACTCCAGCTTCACAGTTTGCGGTACAACATAGTATTTATATGTTTTCAGGAATATTATTTAGCTCACTATCTGTATCAATGTCAGGAATTTTAGGTTATGAGAAAATCATATTTATTTGTGCTTTTATAGGAGTATTAGCGATGCTTTTATCAACAAAAATCGAATATATTTTAAAAAAGGAAAATAGTGAAAGAGATTAAACCTTTAATGCTTATTACAATTTTATGTGTATCATCAATGATGGCTTTTTTAGCCGTAGTTGGTCCAATCATACGAAAATTAGGATTACAAGAGTGGCACGCAGGAGTTATGGTTGCACTTGCAGGAGTTGCTTGGATATTTTTATCAAGATTTTGGGGTAAAAAAAGTGATATTCACGGAAGAAAGAATATCTTACTTCTTGCAATATTTGGATTTTTTATATCATATTTACTTTTAGCAATATTTGTAAATTATGCAGTGGTTAATGTTCCTCTTGTAATAGTTTCACTTTTAGTTTTGATGACTACAAGATTGCTAATAGGAGTTTTTTATTCAGCTGTTCTGCCACTATCAAATGCTTTAATTGCAGATAAAGTTGCACCAGAAAAAAGAACTTCATATATGGCAAGTCTTGGAGCATCAAACGGTTTAGGTATGATTTTAGGACCAGTTTTAGGTGGTGCATTGGCTAGTTTTGGACTTGCAACTCCACTTTATGCAGCAGCAATTTTGCCACTAATCGCAGTTTTTATAGTATTTTTCTTTTTAGAAAAAGATAAAAAAATACAAATAACAAAAGATATTCCATTACACTTTTTTGATAAAAGATTAAGACTTCCGATGATTGCATCATTTATAACTATGTTTAGTATTGTTACTTCACAAGTTTGTTTAGGATTTTTTATCTTAGATAAGTTTCAAATGGAAGAAATTGAGGCTGCAAAAGTTACTGGTTATATCTTGGCAATAATTGGAGTTGTATTTATAGCTACTCAAATTGTTGTTTCAAAACTAAAAAATGTCAAATCTATAACTTGGCTTATTTTGGGTTCAATTTTTGCAACAATAGGATATTTTTTAATAGGTATTATTTCTACACAAGTTGAATTAACTCTAGCATTTTGTATAGGAATTATTGGTTTAGGTATGATAATGCCTGCATTTATGGCAATCACTTCTAATAGCGTAGAAGCAAATGAACAAGGAGTTGCAGCTGGAACTGTATCATCTGCTCAAGGTTTTGGAATTATTGTTGGTCCACTACTTAGCACAGTTTTATATAAAATTTCTCCCGAAGCTCCATTCTTTTTTGCAAGTTTAATTTTTGCTATTTTGGTTATAATCTCGCTTTTATATAAGAAAAAAGGGATTTTATGTTAGAAGTTATAATTTTGGCATTTGCTCTAAGTATGGATGCATTTGCAGTTTCTATTGGGCTTGGAATAAAAAATAAACAAAATTTAAAAATTATGGCTTTAAAAGCTGGACTATTTTTTGGTATTTTTCAAGCACTTATGCCATTTTTAGGTTTTTTAGGTGGAATTGGACTAAAAGAGTATATTCAAGGATATGATAAAATTGTAGCATTTATCTTGCTTTTACTTATTGGTGGAAAAATGTTATATGAAGCATTTAATGAAAATGTGGAAGAAGAAATATCACAAGTAACAAATAAAATATTATTGACTTTAGCAATAGCTACAAGTCTTGATGCAATGGCAGCTGGATATAGTCTTCATCTATTCAGTGTAAATATATATTTATCTTTATTTATCATTGGATTTACTACATTTGTTATTAGCTATATTGGTGTTTATGTTGGAAGTCATGGTGGTGAAAAATATGAAAGTAAAGCTGAAATTTTAGGTGGAGTTGTTTTAATACTAATTGGATTTAAGATTTTACTTTTTTAAAATATCTTTAGGGAGAATTTTAAACTCTTTATAGAAAGCATTTGTAAAATTATTTGCAAATTTATAACCAACTTGCAAAGCTATTTCATTGATATTATATTCACCACTTTGTAGCATATTTTTTGCTATATCCATTTTATGAGTTAATAAAAATTGATATGGACTAGCTTTATATAGTTGCTTAAAGCCTTTTTTTAGCTTTACTTCACTTAAATGAACCATTTTAGACAAAGCAACAATTGAAGGTGGATTTTGTATATTTTGTAATAAAAGTTCTTTAGCTTTATAAAGAGCTTTTTTATCATAAATATCAAGATAAACATCATCTTCATTTTGTTCAAGTTTTGCAATTTCAAAAGATAATAATTCAAAAATTTTACCTTGTTTATATATGCTTGCTAACTCTCCAATAAACTTGCAATTTAATATATCATTCAATAAAAGCTGTGAGTAAATAGAAGTTTTTGAAAAACTTAATAATTGAAGATTTTGCCTATTATAAAAATATTTTTCAACCAAACTTTTTTTAAAATTCCTTAATAAAAACTCTTCACTTAATATCAATCTAACTTGATTTATATATCTATCTTTAAATTCTCTAAAACCTTGTGTCTCTTCAAATAATGATATTGTTGTAAAGCCTTCTTTAAAAGGAATGATTTTTTTATCACTATTTATATAATTTGTATTTCCATTAAGTGAGATTGTGATTACAAACTTTCTTTCTTTTTGTTTGGCTTCTAAAAATATCTCTTTTTCTAATTTATAGTTTGTTTTTGAAAAAATCAAACCATCTTGGATATATGTTTTTTCCATATAATCACTACCTACTTCTATGGGAAAACTATTTTTTATAATATTTTTTTCACTATTTAAATTTGAAGTTATCAAATCTTTTAAATAAAATTTAGTCATTTTTAACCTTTAGAATAGAAATAAAACCTTTTAGAATAATCTTAAGATTGACTATCAATTTATTGAAGTATATACTAGCCAAAATAAATTTCATATTAAAGGAAACATAATGTTTAAATCAAAACTAACAATTTCTATTTTATTAGCAAATTGCTTGTTTGCACAAACAACTATCTTAGATAGTATTACAGTAACTGCACAAAAAAAAGAGGAAAATATACAAAAAGTTCCTATTTCAATCTCTGCTTTTGATGATATTTCAATAGAAGATAAATCTATTGAAAGTTTAGAAGATATTGCAAAATATACTCCAAATTTGATGCTTTATAATACTGCTCAAGAAGGACTAATCGTACCTTCAATTCGAGGTATTAGTGGAAATGTTTTATCTTTTTCTACTCCTGTTGGGCTTTATGTAGATGGAGTTCCAAATACTAGTGCTTTTGGCTTTGATGATTCTTTAGGAGATATAGAAAGAATTGAGGTTTTAAGAGGTCCGCAAGGAACTTTATATGGTAAAAATAGTGAAGCTGGAGTTATAAACATCATCACAAAACAACCAGATAATGAACTACGAACTAAACTCTTTTCAACAATAGGAAATGAAGGAAGAAGAGATTTTGGACTAAATATTTCAACTCCAATAGTAAAAGATAAATTTTATGTAGGTATAACTTATAAACATAAACAAAAAGATGGTTTTATAAAAAATACTATTACAAATGACTATGAAAATGACAAAAAAAGTGATTATGGAAAATTAATCCTTAGAACGACTCCAACTGATAATCTTGATATATCTTTCATATCATCAATTCATAAAGAAGATAATGGAGCACACAATTGGGTAAGTGCAACAAACAATAATAAAGAAGTTAGTTCAAATTTAAAAGGAAATTCTACTCCAAAAGATACAACTTTTTCTTTAAATATAAATTATAATATAGATGAAAATTCTAAAATAAAATCTATAACTACAAAAAAAGAGTACAAAGATAAAGCCATAGTAGATGCAGATTTTAGCCCTTTGACTTTAAGACATATCTATAAACAAAACAAACTAAATACATATTCTCAAGAATTTAGATATGAAACTATTTTTAATAAAACACAACTTATCTCGGGAATTTATTTAGATAAACAAGATAATGATTTATACACAAGAGTAGTAGCACCATTTAATCCTACTGGTTTTGCAAATCCACAAGATATGAGTTCAAAAAGTATTGGAGTTTTTGCAAATATTATTCATCCTCTAAGTGATAGATGGACTTTAAATAGTGGTATTAGGTATGACAAAGAAAGAAAAGAACTAAAAGTTAAAAATACTCCTACAAATTTAGAAGAAGATTTTTCTAGTATCTCTCCTAAAATAGCAATTCAATACGATATAAACCAAAATCAAATGACATATTTCACAGTTGCAAAAGGATATAGAAGTGGTGGATTTAATCCTTTAGCACCATCAACTAATTTACAATCTTACAAAGAAGAGAATTTAATATCTTATGATCTAGGATTTAAATCTATGTTTTTTGATAATCGTTTAAAATTCAATGCAAATATATACTTTATGGACATAAAAGATATGCAAGTTGAAGAAACTTTGATGGTTGGCACGGTTTTTATAACAAACTCTGCAAGTGCAACTTCAAAAGGTTTTGAAATGGAGCTTGAAGGATTAGTTACAAATGAATTAAGTCTATTTGCAAGTGGAGGTTTCAATAAAACAACTTTTGATAAATTTAGTGATATAGCAGGAGATTATAGTGGAAACTACAATCCTCTTGCTCCAAAATATAACTTTAATTTAGGAGCTCAATATAGAGCTAATAATGGTTTATATGCAAGAATTGATTTTAATGGATATGGAAAAACTTATTTTGATAAAGCAAATAAATACTCACAAAAAGCTTATACTTTAGCAAATACAAAAATAGGTTATGAAGCCGATAACTTTGACATATATTTTTATGCGAATAATATTTTTGATAAAAAACATGATGCAATAGGTGCATATTTTAATGGTACCACAACTATTTTAAGAGAAGAACCAGAATTTGGTATCAAATTAGCTTATAGATTTTAAGGACTAAAAGTGATAAATAAAAAATATGAAAAATATGCTTTTGCTATTGTTATGAGTGCCATAATGAGCTTTATTATGAGCTTTGTTGTAACTTTTATAAATTTAGGATTTATTGATGATTTTTTTATAAAGTGGATTGAAGCATGGATAAAAGCATTTATTATTGCTGTGCCTATTATCAGCGTTGTTGTACCATTGGTACGAAAAATTGTTTCTAAGATAATCAAAGGATAAAAATGCAAAATATAAATAAATATTTAAATATGTTATTAGTACAACAAAAAACTGAAATTTTAGAAATTGCCTTAAATTTTAAACTTTTTAAACTAATTGAAGAAGGTATAGATACAGTTTCTATACTATCTTCAAAAATAAAATTAGATAAACATAAAACTAAAATATTATTAGATAGTTTAGTTTTTATAGAACTACTTGAAATAAATGAAGATAAATACTTTAATACAAAATTTGCTAAACAATCTTTTATTTATGGTAGTTCTTCATATTCTGGAGATATCTTTTTACATAGAAAACAGTTAATAACTTATGGAAAAGATATGATTAAATCTATTTTAGAAGATAATATACAATTAGAAAACAATAAAACAGAAAAACTTTGGGCAAATGCTTCAAAACTTTTCTTAAAACAAGAACAAAAAAACCTTATATCTCCAATAGCACTAAATATTATAAAAAATCTAAAAGGGTTTTCTAGCTTTGATAAAATGCTAGATTTGGGTTGTGCATCTGGGATTATTGGTTTAGAAATTACAAAAAACCACCCTACACTAAAAACAACTTTGTTTGATTATGAAGAAGTTACAAATATAGCAAAACAGCATATCAAAGAGTATAAATTAGAAGATAGAGTTTTTGTTTTAAGTGGTGATATTGAAAAAAATGATATTGGTGAAAACTATGATTTGATTTGGTGTAGCAATATTTTTTATTTTTTAAAAGATAAAAAAAAGGTGATAAAAAAGATTTACGATGCTTTAAATCCAAACGGTATCTTAGTAAGTTGTCATGTTGAAATAGATACAAAAAATAGCCTTGATGAAAATAGTTTTTTTTACTTTTTATCTTTAAATTTACAAGCTAAAGATATATTAAAACCTATGGAACTATCTAATATATTTGAAGAGATTGGCTTTAAATCTATAAACTCATATACAAGTTTTGATACACCTATGACACCTAGTCAAATCCATATTTGTAGGAAATAAAATGAATCAATTAACAAAAAAAAATATCCTATTTTCAGTTTTATTTACAGCCATTTTAACCCCTATGATTTTTTTTGTGATGGGACTTCCTATGATTTTACAAATAAAAGGTTTTGATGCTTCATTGATTGGGCTTTTTCAATTAGCAGGATTACCTATGGTATTTAAGTTTTTGATGTCCCCACCAATAGATAAAATCGTATTTGAAAAAAAACATTATAAAAAATGGACATTTTATATAGGAATAAGTTATATATTTCTACTTATTTTCATCAGTTTTTTATCTTTAGAGCATAGTATTTATACTGTTTTTATAGCTATTTTAATAACTGCATTTATCTCAACTTTTATGGATATTCCACTAAATGCTTTAGCTATAAAAACTTTTAAAAAAGAAGAAAGAATTAGTGCAGGAAGTTATAAAATAAGTGCTTATAGTATGGCATCTTTATTAGGTGGAGGTGTTTTTTTACTGATTTTTAATCATCTTGGTTGGAGATTAACATTTATTTTAATGGCTTGTTTTATACTTTTTTCACTATTTGCTTTATATTTTATAGAAGAAAATGATGAAATAATTGACTCTCAAAAAATATCTTTAAAAAATATTATCACTTTTTTTAAACAAGAAAATATAGGGATTTGGGTTTTTATTTTAAGTTTTTATTTTGTTCCTATAAGTGCTTTATGGGTATTTATGAAACCATATTTAATAAGCAAAGGTATAAAAGCTGATGATGTAGCTATTTATGTGGGAATTTACGGAAGTTTTATAGCTATTTTAGGAGGGGCTTTAAGTAACTATATCGGACAAAAATTTTCAAAGAAAAATCTACTTATTATTTTTATGTTTTTTAATATTTTTAGTACATCGATATTAATTTTTATTGAATTCTATAATCTAACATTTTATTATTTGATTATATGTGTTACTTTTGTAGCCTTGGCTATCGCTTTATCTTCTGCAATAGTTTTTTCTATGATTATGGACTATTCAAGAAAAGAATCACGAGCAATCGATTACTCAATTCAATCGAGTATCTTTTCGCTTACAAGAATTTTATCAGCTGTAATTGCAGGGATAATTGTTTCAAATTTTGGCTTTGAAAGAATGTTTATATTTGAACTTATTTTTCTAATTTTTATTACTTTTGTTATTTATAAAAAATTTTAATCTATTATAATATCATCTGTTCCATCAAATATATCATTTATTGATACATTTAAGATGGAACAAATTTTATAAATATGTTCTAAATTAAACTTTTTATTGTACTTATAAATTTCTGCTTTTGCAATGTGCCCAACAGAATCATACCCCATAGCATTTGCAAGTTTTAATTGGCTAAAACCTTTTTTCATTCTTGCTTTTTTTACATTTTCACCAATTTTTTTATAAAATAGTTCTAGTTTTTCATCTTTATAATAATTTTCCAATTTTATTAAATGTTCCATAGGTATTAATTTTCTTATAAGTTTATTAAAGTTAATATTCTCTATCAATGTTCAATTGAACATTTAGAAGCGATATATTGCAACTAAGTTGCATTAAAGTTGATTATTATTAAAATTACAAAATTTATTTGCAACTTAGTTGCTAATTATAAAAAAGAAAGGAAAAAAATGTTAAAAACAAAAAGAAAAGTTGTATTTATCTCTTTATTTGCAAGTTCTTTAGTATTTGCGAACAATACTACAAAACTTGATGAAATAACAGTTTCAGAAACTGGAGGTAATTATTTAAGTGGAAATAATGCCTACTACAAGACAAGAACTCAATCTGCTACAAAAACAGACACTCCAATAAGAGAAACAGCTCAATCTGTTCAAGTTATTACAAAAGAGATTTTTGATGATTTAAATATTGCTAAAATTAATGATGCATTAGATTATGTAAGTGGTATATCAAGACAAAATAATTTTGGTGGAGCATGGGATAATTTTTCTATAAGAGGTTTTTCAGGACATGAAAATACTGGTATGAGTATGTTAAAAAATGGCTTTGCAGATAATAGAGGTTTCAATGCTTCAAGAGATAGTGCAAATATACAAAGTATGGAAGTTTTAAAAGGAACATCAGGTTCTTTGTATGGGAATAGTGAACCAGGTGGAACTATAAATATAGTTACAAAACAGCCAAATTTTGAGAATCAACACTCTATTAAAGCTGATGTTGGGAGTTATGATTTTTATAGAGTTGCTCTTGATACAACTGCTCCTATCAATGATAGTTTTGCATATAGATTAAATGTTGCAGCAGAAAAAAAGGGTAGCTTTAGAAACTATGTAGATAGCCAAAGATATATAGTAGCTCCATCTTTATTATGGGCTATTAATGATGATACTTTTGTATCTTACATTGGAGAATTTATAGAACAAAAAGCACCTATGGATAGAGGTATATCTTTGATAAATGGTCAAAATATTATGAATCCTAAAACATTTCTTGGAAATCCAAATTCTGATGATATGAACATAAAAGATCAAACTCATCAACTTAAATTTGAACATTATTTCAATGATAGTTGGGTTAGTAGGTCAGGAATAGCATATAAAGATAATAGTTTTAAAGGAAGCTATGCCAACAATGTTGGAAAAATTGATAATATTAATAATCCTGTCTTTTTGCAATCAAGATATAGTGATTATAATTCAAAAGATATTCAATTTCAAAGTGATATCAAAGGTGAATTTGATATAGGAAGTGCAAAAAATACAATTTTATTTGGTGCTGAAACTTATCGATTTACAAAAAATTCACTTCTAAATCGTAAAGCTAATGCAATAAGAGTTGATAATATAGATTCACATCCAACTTATACCATTTTAAATACAAATTTAGACCCACATACAAATAGATATGAAAAAGAAAAGGGGATTTCAGTATTTGTACAAGATGAATTAGCTTATAAAGATTTTAGGTTTACTTCTGGGTTTAGATATGATGAAGTAAAAATGGATAATTTAAACCGTAGAAATAATAGTTCTACAGAACAAAATGATTATGCCCTTTCTCCTAGAATTGGAATTACATATTTGATAAATGATATGTGGTCTGTATATGCAACATCTGGAACATCTTTTAGACCAAATGCTGGAACAAATAAAGATGGAGAGACTTTTGAGTCTGAAAAAGGAGTTTCTATTGAAACTGGTTTGAAATTTGAATCAGAAGATAAAAGATTTGGTAGTACACTAGCTATTTATCAAATTGAAAAGAAAAATGTATTAACAAAAGATCCAACTGATGACCAATTCTCTATTGCAGCAGGAAAAGTTAAAAGTAAAGGAGTTGAACTCGATTTAAATGGAAAAATAACAGATAACATTAAATTAAATGTAAATTATAGTTATACAAATGCAAAAGTTATAAAAGACAATACTTATGAAGGGAAAGAACTTTTAAATGTTCCTAAAAATAGTGCTTCTCTTCTTTTAATGTGGGAAGATAGCCTAAGCCAAGATAGTTCTTATGGTATAGGTGCAGGTGCAACTTATATGGGTAAAAAAGCAGGAAATTATATGAATGATTTTTATTTGCCAAGTTATACAACAGCAAAGTTAGTTTCATATTATAAAGTAAATAAAAACCTAGATTTTAGATTAAATATAGATAATCTATTTGATAAAGAATATATAGCAAGTAGTTATGATAGCTATTGGCTTACTCCTGGTAATCCAAGGACAGCAACTTTGAGTATGACTTATAAATTTTAATAAAGGATAAGAAATGATAAAAAAACTAGGATTAGTAGTTATTTTTACTACACTTTCAACTGTACAAAGTTTAGCCCATGATTTTTGGGTTGATGGATATAATAGTTCAACATTTAAAGCAACTTTAGGATACGGACATGATTTTACACCTGAAAAAATAGCTGAAGATAGAGTTTCTATATTTGAACCATTGGTTTTAATAGATAAAGATTTAAAAAGTACAACTTTGAAAAATGAAGGAGAAAATTATCAATATGTTTCAAAAAAAGCATTGGATGATGGAAGTTATATTTTAAAAGGTACATATAAACCAACTCTTTGGACAAAAACAAGTGATAATAAATGGCACATTGGAAAAACAAAAAAAGATTTTGAAAATGCACAATATTGCCAACAAACATCAATGTTTGCAAAAAATATTGTAAATATAGGAAATGATAAAAGTGATTTTGTAACAAAACCTATTGGACAAAATCTTGAAATTATACCGTTAGATAATCCAGCAAATTTTAAAGTTGGAGTTCCTTTTAAAATTCAAGTTTTACTTGATGGAAAACCTGCAAAAACAGTTGAAGTAAAAGGTACTTTTGATGGTTTTCCATCAAACAAATTTGCTTTTTTAGGAACTACTGATTTAAAAGGTGAAATAGAAATCACTGCTTTAAGAAGTGGGAAATGGATTTTAATGACAAAAAGCAAAAAAGCTTATGAAAATGATACTTGCGATGAAGTAGCTTATTCTGCATCTTTAACTTTTCAAGTTAATTAAAATATTACAAAGAGAATCACTCTCTTTGTAATCTGAAAGATTTTAGCTATTTTTGATATAATCCAAACAAAAATAGGAGAATTGATTTGAGAATTTTATCAGGTATTCAACCCTCAGGAACGATACATATAGGGAACTACTTTGGAATGGTAAAAAAGATGATAGAATCACAAAATAATGGTGAACTATTTGCTTTTATTGCTTCATATCATGCTTTAACATCTGTAAAAAGCAAAGAAGACTTAGAAAAAAACTCTTATGAAGCAGCTATAAACTTTTTGGCACTTGGAATGGATCCAGAAAAATCAACTTTTTGGATACAACATGATGTAAAAGAAGTTTTAGAACTTTATTGGTTACTATCAAATCATACTTCTATGGGACTACTTGAACGAGCACATTCATATAAAGATAAAACTTCAAGAGGAATAAGTGCAAATCACGGACTGTTTTCATATCCAGTTTTAATGGCAGCAGATATTTTATTATTTGACTCAAATATAGTGCCTGTAGGAAAAGATCAAATACAACATGTTGAAATGACAAGAGATATAGCAACATCTTTTAATCATGCTTATAATGAAGAGATTTTCGTATTACCAGTTGCAAAAGTTGATGAAAATGTAGCAACAGTTTCAGGAACAGATGGAGCAAAAATGAGTAAATCATATAATAATACTATTGATATGTTTACATCTTCTAAACAAAGAAAAAAACAAGTTATGTCAATTGTAACTGATTCAAAAGAACTAAATGAATCTAAAGAGTGGGAAAATTGTAATATTTATTCAATTTCAAAACTATTTATGAATGAAGATGAATTAGCAAATTTAAGACAAAGATATTCAACTCCTGGAGAAGGATATGGACACTTTAAATTAACACTTCTTGAAAAAATAGAAGAGTATTTTAAACCTTATGAAGAAAAAAGAGAGTATTACTTAAATCATAAACAAGAAGTTCGAGAAATACTTGAATTTGGAGCTTCAAAAGCTCGAAAGATTGCTCAAAATAAAATGGAAAAGATAAGAGATATTATAGGTTTAATCTAAAACCTCATCTCTTTTTATACTCAAAAACAAATTTGGCTCTCCTACAATATATATATTTCCTTTACTGTCTTTTGTAATACCTTCTGGATTTACCATCTTTGAAGAGATTTCATTATCCATCAAATCCAAATATTTACTGAAATCTTTTTTATCTTCAACTCTTCCTAAAAGTGATGATTCATCACTCAAAACATAAAAATGTCTTGTTTTCTCATCAAAGTGAATAGCTGAAAAATCACTTAGGTATGTATTATTATCAAGTAGTTTATCTTTAATTTTTATTTCTATTGGGCTATTTTTCATAACACCTTTTATTAAAACAATTTTTTTTGGATTTCTTTCATTTACAAGATAAAAGATATCATCAATATTATCATAAGAGATACCTTCTAAACCAAAATTCTCAAAATTTCTTACATCTAAATAAAACTCTTTTATGATATGTTTTTTATCTATAAGCTTTGTATCTTTATCTATGTTTACTATAAAAAAAGCACTAAGTTCTTCATCAAGAATAGCAAACATATCATCTTTTATGTATGTCAAATCTTCAGTATCTCTAAATCCTTTTAAATCAATAATTCTTAATACATTTCCTTCTTTATCAAATTCATAAATATCTCTTGGAGAATTTGTTATAGCAAATAAAGTATCTGTTTTATCATTATATGTAATACCTGAAAGATTTTTTTTAACTTCTTTAACTTCTTTTAGATTATAGCTATATTCACTTTTTGGAATTATGCTAGTTTCTGAAGCAAAAAGTTTAAAAAGAAGTTTATCATCTAAATCTGTGTAGTGAACCAGCACAAAAGTGCTGATTAAAAAAGAAAAAAATATTAATAAGTTTTTATTTGCCTTCAAAATCTTTTTCATTTACATCCTCAATAATCAATTTCGCTATTTTATCATTTAATAACGCAATTTCTTTAGTTTCAGATGTAACTTGTGCATTTTGTTGTGTTTTTTGGTCTAAAATAGATACTGCATTATTGATCTGCTCTATTCCTAAAAGTTGCTCTTTACTTGAATTCTCAAACTCTTTTATCAATTCAATAGTATTGTTAATATCACTATTTAATTCTGTATAGCCATTTATCATTTGTGAAGCTACTACTTTTCCATCATTTGCTTTTGTTGTAGCCTTTTCAACTATATCTTTTATCTCTTTTGCTGCTTGGGCACTTCTGTTTGCTAAGTTTCGTACTTCTCCAGCAACAACAGCAAATCCTTTTCCTGCTTCTCCTGCTGTTGCTGCTTCTACCGCTGCATTTAAAGATAATATATTTGTTTGGAAAGCTATATTATCAATTACAGCAATAGCTTCATTTATTGATGTAACTTGATTGTTTATCTCTTCCATAGCATTCATCGTTTGATTTGCTAAATTCTCACCACTTTTTGCTTTTTGTGTAACATTTGAAGCAATATGTGACATTTTTTGCATATTTTGAGTACTATTTCTCAAGTTTGAAGTCATCTCTTCAAGTGATGCAGAAGTTTCTTCAAGATTTGCAGCCGTACTTGTAGAGCTATCATTTAATTTTTCAACATTTTTCAAAAGTGTGTTAGAGCTAGATGATAATGTTGTTCCATTTTTTTTATTCTCAACCAACATTTTAGTTATAGAATCACCTAAAGTATTCACACCATTTGCCAATTTTAAAATATGATTTGAAACTTTTGTTGTATCTACTTTATTTATATATTTATAGTCACTATATTCATCAATAATTTTTAAAACATTTACAATATTTTGCTCTAACTCTTGTGCCATTTGATTCATAACTGACTTTAATTTTATCAAATTTGCATCATTTACTTCAATATTCAATCTTTGAGATAAATCACCATTTTGGAATTTTCCTAAAATATCTATTGTATTTTCTATAAAAATATTATTATCATCTATATCTTTTCTTGCTATTTCTATATTTCTATCAAGTGTTTTTGACATTTGCCCTATTTCATCTTTTGAATAGTTTTTTATTCTATGCACTTCATTTGTTTCACCATTTAAATAATTGAAAAATTCTTCCAAAGTATTTTGAAAAATATTTAAAGGTTTTATAATGATTTTATTTACTGCTGGGATTATAATAAATACCAGCATAATACAGAGAACTATTGTTACTGTTATAGCTATTGTAAAAAGTATATTTATATCTGAATTTACTTCTTTTTTTAACTCATTAATACCTTTTTGAATATCATCTGCATAAATTCCTGTTACTAAAATCCAATTAAATTCAGGTATATATATAGAAGATGCCATCTTTAATACAACTTCTTTAGTTGTAGGGTTTTCATAATGGTAATTTATATATTTTTGTTCTTTTGCATATTTGATTAAATCTTCTCTAAAAGCATATCCTTTTGCATCAGGTGCTTTTATATCAGTTTTTTTGTTATTTAAAGATGGATTTGCAGGATGAAAACCAAAATAGTATCCATCAGCTCTTTGCTCATAAGCGAAAAAATATCCACTTTTGTCATCTAAATATCTAATTCCACTTAGAAGTTCAATAACTTTCAATTTTGCAGTTTCTATATCGTTTTCTTTTGCAATTATAGTATCAATTAAACTTTTAGCAACTTCAAATTCATGTCTAATAAGAGATTCTTTCTCTTTTGTAATAGCAATCTCAAACTTATCTAAAGTACTATTTAACGTATTCTGAGTCTTCTCAAAATTTATACCAGAAAGAACAAATATACCTATTATAACTGGTATCAACGTAATTACTAAGATTTTTATTTTTAATGAGTTTAAATTCAAGCTTATCTCCCCTTTTTTAACTTATATTTATTATAAACTGTTTTTATTATATTTACTAGATTATTTTATAGGGATTAAAATAAGAATAGTTAATAATTATTATTTAATTATGTGTATTTTTTACACATAGTTTAAAGTATTATTTTATTTTTTTACAAATAAATATTAATTTATCTGCTTCTTCATTTGTATGTAAAAAAAACTCTTTTATTTCAATAATTTCAAAATTTATATTTATGAGTTTTTCGATATCTTCTTTTGTATGGTACTCTTGTATTATACTATCTTGCTCTTTTATGAATTTTCCACTTTCATCTTTTTCAAAAAGTGTAATATCTGTTTGAAGTTTATTATCTTCAAAATTTGCATCTATTGCTATAAAATTATCTTCATTATCTATTGTGATAGTTCCTTGTGCAACATCATCAAATCCAAAATATGTATTTACATCAAAAATAAAATACCCATTTGGATTTAAAATATCACTAACATTTTTTATAAAAGTTTCTATTTCACTTTTTGGAATATAGTTTAGTACATCAAAAATAGCAGTTGCACAATCAAATTTATCTTTAACTTCACATAAAGGCATAGCTTTTGCATTTAAGTTTTTATCTTCACAAATTTTTATTTGCTCAATACTCAAGTCTATTCCAAAAGCTCTTTTTTTATTGATTTTTAAATTTTCTAAAAAATAACCTTGTCCACAACCAATATCTATAATATTGTCTATATCATTTACAATGATAAATTTTAAAAATTCTTTATGAAGAGTATAAATTTCCTCTTCAAAATCTAAAAATCCTTCTATTTTTGCATATAAATCTAAACCCATTATAAAAACTTCTCTAATTTATCTTTTAAGTCAAATATCAAATCTTTTTTTGCATAAAATGAGTTTTTATTTGCTATTAAATGTGCCGTTGTTTCCATAATAGTTGGACCCACTTCAAGACCATTTTGTTTCATAGTTTCGCCAGTTTCAACAATATCAACTATACAGTCACAAAGACCAACTAAGGGAGCAAGTTCTATAGAACCATAAAGCTTTATAATCTCAACTGCCATAGCCTTTTGCTCAAAATATTTTTTAGCTATTTTCTCGTGTTTTGTAGCAATTGTTATTTTACTTTTATCAAAATTTAATTTCTCACCTGCTCTTAAACCAAAAGCAACTTTACAACGACCAAGTTTTAAATCCAAAAGTTTTATCAAGTCATACTCTTTTTCTTCTAAAACATCAAGACCAACAACACCCAAATCAGCGGCTCCATGCATAACATAAGTTGGAACATCTTGATTTCTTACATTTAAAAATTTAAATCCAGCTTTTTCCATAATAAGTTTTCTATCTTCAAAAATAAACTTCTCTCCAAAGGCTTTTTCAAATCTATCAAGAGTCTCATCAGCAATTCTTCCCTTAGGCAATGCAATCGTTAGCATCTATTATCCTTTTCATATTTTCAAATATTAAATCTTTTTTATATTGGCTATTTTCAAAATATTTACTCAAAAACTCTCCATCTCCACCAGTAAAAATTATATTTTTATTTAAACTTACTTCTTTGATAGGTAAAATGATAGATTTCATTAAAGCATACAAAATAGCATCTTTTGTTTGGAGCGGTATTTTATCTAAATTAATATTTTTTTCAAAATCAACCTTGAGTTTTTTTGATATTTTTTCATAAGCATATAAAAAACTATGAACTCCTAAAAGTATAAATCCACCTTTATGAGTTGAATTTTCCATAATATCAACTGTTATTGCACTTCCTGCATCTACTATTATGGTATTTTCTTGATACAAACTTGCAAATATCCTATCTATTCCCATTCCTTTGTAATCTGTTTTAAAACTTACAAATTTAGATAAATCTTTCGATTTTGGATTTTTCTTGAGTAGCTTTTTTGTGGCTTTTTCATTTACACTTATATAAAAAATATTTTCTTTAAATTTTGGTATTTTTTCATCTAAAAAATATTTTTTATCTTTTCCATCTATCAAAAAATGAAAAGTTGTATTTCCAATATCACATAAAATCAACTCTAACACTCCAACCAAACTCTTTTAAATACTCTTTTGCTTTAGAGCAAAGTGGGCTACTTATAAGTAACTCTTTTACTTTAAAATTATGTCCAATAAAACTTGATAAACTTTGACAAAGTTCCATCAAATCATCGGCATTTCTTCGTATAAATTTACTTTTACTATCAACTACAAATATTGCATAAAATTTCAAATCTATTGTAGTTCCGACAAAAATTTGTATCTTTTTTCTACTATCTAACTCTTTTGGTAAAACTTCTTTAAAATCTTTAAATAAAATATTTTTCTTTGCAAAAAATTGAGTTATATCTTTCATTTTTATCCTTAAAACCTTTATTATAACAAAATTTGTATAATTTCATAAATTTAAAATAAAAGAAAAAAATGGAAAACATTTCTCACAAAGAACAATCAACAATAACAAGAGGTATCATAAAAGCAGCAGTTTTAATGAGCGAATATGGAGCTGAAAGCATTTTAATAGAACAAACAGCTCAAAGGCTTGGAAAAGTTCTAGGTGCTTCAAGTGTTGAAATATCTTTAATTCCATCTGCAATAGTTTTAACTACACTTTATCATGGACAATCTGTAACAACAACAAGAAGAGTTCATCATAAACCAATAAATATGAATATAGTTTGTCAAATACAAAATATAGTTTTAAAAATGGAAAAAAAAGAGAGAGAAGTAAACTATGATATAAGTTATTTATATACTATTTTAAAACAACTCGAACCAAATTACTACAACAGATGGCTAGTTATTTTTATGGTAGGAATTGCTTGTGCTAGTTTTGCTTATTTACAAGGTGGGGATTTAAAAGCAGTTGGAATAACATTTATAGCTTCAAGTATTGCTATGTTTACAAGACAAGAGCTAGCAAAAAGAAGATTTGTGATGATTATTAGCTTTGGAATAACAGCTTTTGTAGCTACTGTAATTGCTGGATTATCAAAAATATATGGCCTTAGTGAAACTCCAAATATTGCCCTTGCTGCTAGTGTTTTACTACTTGCCCCTGGATTTGCTTTTGTGAACTCAATACTAGATTCATTCAAAGGTTATATGATGATGGGATGGGGAAGATGGATGGATGGGATGATTCTTACTCTTGCTACTTCTGTGGGAATTATATTAGCAATAGCAATTTTGGGATTAAAAGGATAATTTATGGAACTTATTTCAAAACTTATAATTGAAGCAATATTTGCTGCTTTTGCATCTGTTGGGTTTGCTATGGTTTTTAATGTTCCAAAACATACATTAAAATATTGTGCATTGGGAGGAGCGATAGTTTATGATTTTAGAACTATTTTTTTAGCTTTGGATTTTGGTATAGAAATTTCAACTTTCTTAGCTTCAGCAATCATAGGTATTATCGCTCTTTATTGGTCAAGAAAATATAAAATCCCAAGACCTGTTTATACTGTTGCTTCTATAATTCCTATATTACCTGGGACTTTTGCTTTTAGTGCAATGATAAATCTAATAGACATAAATAGATTTGGTGCAAGTATTGAACTTATAGAGCTATTTGTTCATAATGGCTTAAAAGCAATAGCTATTTTAATAGCGATAACTTTTGGTTTAGTTCTTCCATCTTTATATTTTTTAAGATTAAATCGCCCTGTGATTTAATCTTAGATGTAAAAGAGGAAATGGTTTGCCAAAACCATCAGTTTCACTTCTATTTACAAACTCAAACCCCATATATTTATAAAAATTTACTGCATTTGTATTTTGTTCATTTACATCAACTTCATTAATATCATGATTTTTTATAACATATTGCAAAAGTTTTTTACCAATACCATTTTTAAAATATTTAGATTTTATAAAAAGCATTTCAACTTTATTTTCATCAATTCCAATAAAACCTAAAATATTTCCTAATTCATCTTTATAAACATATACTTGAACAGCATATAGATATTCATTTAAAATTTTAGGTCTAAAAAAATTGATGTCAGATTCATTTAAAAAATTGTGCGTTGCTCTTACTGAATCTTCCCAGATTTCAGTAAGATTTTTATATTCATTTTCTTCTGCTTTAACAATCAAATTTTTCTCCTATTACAAATAAAATTTTTTTATAAATTCATCATCTATATCAATAATTTTTCTTTCTCTTAAACTATCAATTACACTTTTTGTACAATCCACATCATCTGGCCAACGTCTAGTAAATCCATCAAGTGAATTTTTATTTGTTCCATCAAGACAAAGAGTATTTCCATCAATCCACAAATCTCTATTTGAATCAATATTATTTACAACCCTCCAAATTAGCATATAAGTATTTTCCAAATCATTTGATTTATTATCAACAATCACTAAAATTTTTATATGAGAAAATAGAGGTTTTAGCTCTTCAAAAAGGTATTTTTGACTTCTAGTTTTATCTACACTTATTACACAAATTGGGTTTTTTGTGTTTGTGTAATATTGCTTTAAACCTTTTATATCATTTGAAATATTTTGCATTTTTTCTAGTAAATCACTATCTTTTAAAAGAGTAATTCCAAGTTCATCTATCTCATTTCCAGTACAATCAAGACCCAATTTTCCTCCAACTGCAAATTTTGGGCTAGAATGGTCAAGATGATCAACAACACCTTTTGAAACCAAAATATCTTCAATATTGATTCTATTTAAAATGTATTTTGTTATTTCATCATGATTTGTAAGCTCTGGTGCATCAGAGTTTACAAAAATAGCATGTTTAACAAAACTCATCTGTCCTACTCCCCAAAATGCATGCATCATCTGACTTGCGTGTCCAGGATAAAAACTATTTATTTTTGCAATTATTAGATTGTGAAATACTCCATTTTCGGGCATATAATAATCTACTAAATCAGGTGCTGTTGTTTTTAACAGTGGTAAAAAAATTCTTTCCGTTGCAAACCCCATATATTTATCTTCAAGTGGTGGTTTTCCTACAACTGTTGCTAAAAATGTAGGGTTTTTCTTGCTTGTAATAGCACTTATTTCCATAAAAGGAAACTCTTCTTCAAGTGTATAATATCCAGTATGATCTCCAAAAGGTCCTTCAATTCTTAATTTACTTGTATCAACAAAACCTTCTATTATAAAATCATTATCAGCAGGTACATAAATATCATTTGTTATAGATTTTACAAGTTTTGCAGGACTATTTTTTACAAAACCATAAAGCATAAGTTCAAAAACTCCAATTGGAAGTGGAGCTTGTCCGCACCAAATATACATAGGATCTCCACCAATTCCTATTGATACTGGCATTTTTTTACCAGCTTTTTTATATTCATGGAAAAAATGGTTGCTATCTTTATGAATTTGCCAATGCATACCTAAAGTATTATCATCATAAACTTGAAGTCTATACATTCCAAGATTTTTCAACTCTCCATTTAAAGAAGTTGTATAAACTTGCCCCATTGTAATAAATGGCCCACCATCTTGCTCCCAAGTTGTAATAATAGGTAAATCAGTAAGTTTTGCATCTTCTCCAAGCTTTATCACTTCTTGACACTCACCTTTTGTTTTCAATTTTTTTGGAATTGTATTTTTAAGTGAAAATAACTTTGTGAAAGTTGATATCTTCTCACTAAAAGTAACAGGTGGCTTTAATTTGAGTAAAGATTCTATCTCTTTTCCTATTTTATCGCCATCACCTATAAAGAGTTTTACTGCTTCTTCATTACAAAAAACATTCATCAAAACAGGAATATCAAATTTTTTACCAGTTTTCTTATCTACTGGTTTTGTGAATAAAATTGCTTTTGAATCCTCTCTTTTTACTTCTATATAAGCAATATGTGGGATTTCTAAATAAATATCTAGTTCTTCATCTATAACTTTTAAAAGATTGTGTTGTTTTAATAATTCTATAGCTTTTTTCATATTCTTCCCTAAAATTAATTTAAATATAGTACTTTCACTTTATCATTTTATTTATTAAAATAATCTAATTGTATTTTTATATGTGTTTCTTTTAGTAGCATAAATTCTATATGTTAGAAATTATAAACTTTATTAAATGTAGCATAAAATATAAAATAATAAATTTTTAAAAGTAAGTATTACATTTTTTCACACTCTAATTTATAAAAAGAGATAAAAAAGTTAATTTAAATTGTTTAGTTTGATAAATTTGTGTACAATCAGGGTTGATTAAAATTTTTTAGAATTAGGAAAAAAGATGTCAGCTGAACTAATCTTAGCATCTGCAATTTTTGTTGCTATTGGCTTAATTCTTGCAGGTGTATTTGTACTTACAAGATTTATTGGTCCGAGAAATGAAAATTCACAGCTAAAAAACAATGTTTATGAAAGTGGTATTACGAACCCTATTGGAACAACAAACATAAGATTTTCTGTAAAGTTCTATCTAGTTGCAATCTCATTTTTACTATTTGACGTAGAGGTAATTTTTATGTTCCCTTGGGCTGTAAATGTAGTAGAATTAGGAGTTGCAGGTCTATATAAAATGTTCATCTTTATGGGATTACTATTTATTGGGTTAATCTATATTTATAAGAAAAAGGCTTTATCATGGGATTAGGAGTTGAATCAAACTTAGGTGATTCTATTATCACTACAAAACTCGATGCCGCAGTTAATTGGGGAAGATCTTTCTCTCTTTGGCCAATGGCTTTTGGAACAGCCTGTTGTGGTATCGAATTTATGGCAGTAGCTGCTGCTAAATATGATGTTTCAAGATTTGGAGCAGAAGTTGTAAGATTCTCACCAAGACAAGCAGATTTGTTGATAGTTGCTGGAACTATTTCATACAAACAAGCACCGATTTTGAAAAAAATTTATGAACAAATGTGTGAACCTAAATGGGTTATATCTATGGGTGCATGTGCCTGTAGTGGAGGTTTTTATGACAATTATGCAACAGTTCAAGGTATAGATGAAATTATTCCTGTTGATGAATATGTAGCTGGTTGTCCTCCAAGACCTGAAGCTGTTCTTGATGCAATCATGAGAATTCAAGAAAAAGCAAAAAATGAATCAATTCTAAAAGATAGAGTAAAAGAGTACAAAGGATTTTTAGATGTTTAAGTGTGATTTACTAATTAACTCAAAAGATTTAAGAACTACTCTTTTAAAACTAAAAAATGAAGAAAACTTTGAAATTTTACTAGACATTACAGCTATTGATTATTTAAAATTTCCAGATGTAACACCTTCAAGATTTGCAGTTGTTTATGTATTAAGAACTTCAAATTTTAAAAAAGAGACAACAGTTAAAACTTTTGTAGATAATGAAACTTTAGAAATTGACTCTATTTTTGATATTTATGGTTCTGCAAATTGGGCTGAAAGAGAAGCATATGACCAATATGGTATAAAATTCAAAGGTCATCCAAATTTAAAACGAGTTTTAAATCACCACCAATTTACAGGACATCCTTTAAGAAAAGATTATCAAATCACAAAAGGACAAATTTGTACTGAAACTGAAGATTTGATGGATGAAATGGTACCTTTACTTAAATCTAAAGGTTACAATGATACAGAAATAGATGATTTAATGCTTTTAAATGTTGGTCCTTCTCACCCAGCAAGTCATGGAACAATAAGAAACTTTGTTGCTATGGAAGGCGAAACTATAACAGCTTGTGTAACTGAAATTGGATATTTACATAGGGGGTTCGAAAAAGCCTGTGAAAATCACACATATTCACAAGTTATCCCTTATACAGATAGATTAAATTATTGTAGTGCTATATTAAACAATATTGGTTGGGCAAAAGCTATCGAAGATATGCTAAAAATAGACATAACACCAAGAGCAAAAATGATAAGAGTTGTAATTGGAGAATTAAGTAGAATTATTGACCACATAGTTTGTAATGCTGCGAACATGGTAGATTTAGGTGGACTTACAAGTTTATGGTACTTATTCTCTGCAAGAGATCAGGCTTATGATTTATTATCAAAATTAACAGGTGCTAGACTTACAAATACTTACACAAGAATTGGTGGTTTAGAATTTGATTTATATAATGGATTTGATACTGATTTAGAAGCTGTTTTAAAAACAACAGAAAGTGCCATAGATGATGTTCTATCTTTAATAGCTCATAATAGAATTTACCAAGACAGAACTCAAGATGTAGGAGTTATAAAACCTGATTTCGCTATACAATATGGTATTTCTGGACCAAACTTAAGAGCTGCTGGAGTAGCTCATGATTTAAGAAAAGACAAACCATATTATGGATACGAAAACTTTGATTTTGATGTAGTTATTGGAAGTCATGGAGATGTTTACGATAGAATGATGTGTAGATTCGAAGAGATGATTCAATCTATTAGAATAATTAGACAAGCTATGAAAAATATGCCTGACGGTGCTATAAATGTATATGCACCAAATGCTGTATTACCATTAAAAAGAGATGTTTATGGAAATATTGAAGGGCTTATGAATCAATTTAAGCTAACTTTTGAAGGGATTCATGTTCCAAAAGGAGAATATTACAGTTCAACTGAAGCTACAAATGGTGAATTAGGGTTCTTTATCGTAAGTGATGGAAGTGGTAGACCATACAAAGTAAAATGCCGTCCACCTTGTTTTTACTCACTTGCAGCTTATTCAAAAATTGTTGAAGGTACAATGCTTGCAGATGCTGTTATTACAATGGCTAGTTTGAATTTTATTGCTGGGGAGTTTGATAGATAATGAGTAATTTTAGTTATACACCAGAAAATGAAGCAAAATTTCAAGAGTATGTATCAAGATATCCAAAATTAGACTCTTGTATGTTACCTGCACTTTGGATAGTTCAAGAACAAGAAGGTTGGGTAAGTCCAGAAGCTATGGTTTATGTAGCGTCAAAAGTTGAAAAAAGTCCAATGCAAGTTTATGAAGTAGCAACGTTTTATACAATGTTTAATCTAAAACCTATTGGTAAATATCATATAGAGTTATGCAAAACTGTATCATGTATGCTTATGGGAGCAAATGAACTTAAAGCATTTATAAAAGACACTTTAGGTTTAGAACCTGGACAAACTAGTAGCGATGGATTATTTACTTTTAATGAAGTTGAATGTCAAGGTGCTTGTGGAGATGCTCCAATGATAGCTTTGAATAATGTTTATCATGGAAAATTAAATAAAGAAAAATTAGAGAAGATAATTTGGGAGTGCAAAAATGGTAACTAGAATAGTAAGTAAAAATTTTGATATTCCAAATTCTCATAAAATTGAAGTTGCTCTTGCAAATGGAAGATATTCATCAATAGATAAACTTTTCACTATGAAACCAGAGGAAGTTACTGCTGAAGTTACAAAATCTGGGTTAAGAGGAAAAGGTGGTGGTGGAGCAGCCTGTGGACCAAAATGGGAACTTATGCCACCAGTTGACGAGCGTCCACGATATTTAATAGTAAATGGTGACGAAAGTGAGCCAGGAACTTTTAAAGATAGACAAATTTTTCAATATGACCCACATATTTTAATAGAAGGTATTATTTGTACTTGTTGGGCAATTCAAGCAAATCATGCTTATATCTATATTAGAGGAGAGTATAAATTCTTTATTGATAGATTGAATGAAGCTATTCAAGAAGCATATAAAGCTAAAATAATTGGCGATAAAATTATGGATAAATATGATTTTAAAGTTGATATTACGGTTCATAGAGGTGGAGGAGCATATATTTGTGGAGAAAAATCTGCACTAATAGAATCTTTAGAAGGAAAACGTGGACATCCAAGACTTAAACCACATGGGAAAGAGTGTGAATGGTTTTATGGAGATCCAGCAACTGTAAATAATGTTGAAACAATATCTTCTGTTCCAAATATTGTTGAAAATGGAGCTGAAGGTTATACAAAATATGGTACAGAGAAATCTCCTGGAACTATGCTTTTTGCTATTTCTGGACCAGTTAAAAATCCTGGCGTTTATGAAATGGAATATGGTAATAAAATGATTGACTTCCTAAACATTTTAGGTGGTGGAATGATTGAGGGTAAAAAACTAAAAGCTATCATTCCAGGAGGAACATCATGTCCAATATTAACTGCTGATGAAGTTGAACGTGCAGTATTGGACTATGAATCTATGTGGAATATTGGCTCAACTTTAGGTACAGGAGGTATGATTGTAATTGATGAAAGTGCTTCAATGGTTGATGTTGCAAAAAACATTATTGAATTTTATCATCATGAATCTTGCGGACAATGTACACCTTGTAGAGAAGGTTGTGGGTGGATTGATAAAATCTTAAGAGATGTATTAGATGGAAAAGCAACTTCTGATGATTTACAAACAATACTTGATGTATGTGATACTATGAATGGAAAAACGGTTTGTGTTTTCGCACCAGCAGTAAAAGATATCATAGCTAGTATTGTTATAAAGTTTAGAAGTGAATTTGAAGAATATTTTAAAAAATAACCAAAACTAAGGAGAATTAAATGGCAAAAAATACAATGACTTTTACGGACAATAGAAATGGTAAAACTTATGAATATAATATCGTAGATGGTACAAGAGGACCTAGTGTAGTTGATATTTCAAGTTTTTATAAAGATTCAGGAATGTTTACTTATGACCCAGGTTATACTTCAACTGCTTCTTGCGAATCAAAAATCACATTTATTGATGGTGAAAATTCAGAATTAAGATATAGAGGATATGATATAGCTGATCTTGCTGGAAAACACTCTTTCTTAGATGTTGCTCACCTTTTAATGAATGCAAGACTACCAAATGAACAAGAATCAAAAGATTTTGATTTAGAGATAAGACATAGATCTTTTTTAAATGAAGGAATTATTAGATTATTTGATGCTTTACCAGATGGTGCGCACCCAATGGCAACTATGGGAGCTGCGACAATGGCACTTTCAGCATTTTATAAAGATCATTTACATTTGGAAGATGAAGCTGCTTTTAAAATAATGAGAAGAAGAATTTTAGCAAAAATGCCAACAATCGCAGCTATGGCATATAGAAATTCTATCGGTACACCACTAATTTATCCTGATGTAAATAGATATTTCACTGAAAACTTCTTATATATGTTAAGAGCTTATCCAGGTGGAAGAATGAAATATTTAGGTAATGGTAAAAATGATGAAATAACACAAATTGAAGTTGATGCACTTGATGCAATTTTAACTTTACATGCAGACCATGAACAAAATGCTTCTACTACAACTGTAAGAAATGTTGGTTCTACTGAAGCTCACCCATATGTAGCTATTGCTTCTGGAATTTCAGCTTTATGGGGTTCTGCACATGGTGGAGCAAATGAAAAAGTTATGGATCAATTAAAATTAATTGGCGATATTAAAAATGTTCCTTCATATATTGCAAAAGCAAAAGATAAAAATGATCCATTTAGACTTATGGGATTTGGTCATAGAGTTTATAAAAATAGAGACCCAAGAGCTGAAACTTTAAAAGGTTTACAAGACCAATTAAGAGAGAAATTGAATCTTGATTCTAAATTATTAGATATTGCTGCTGCTGTTGAAGAAGCTGCTTTAAGTGATGATTACTTTAAAGAAAGAGGTTTATATCCAAATATTGATTTCTATTCTGGTGTAATTCTAACAGCTCTAAAAATTCCAGTTGAAATGTTTACTCCAATTTTTGTTATTGGAAGAACTCCAGGTTGGTTAGCACAATGGTCTGAATTAAAACAAGATCCAAAACACAAAATTGCAAGACCTAGACAGCTATATACAGGTAATTAATAAATTTAAAAAAAAGGTTAAGGGGATATATATTCATGGCCGAAACAGTTAGTATAACAATTAATGGTATCGAGATGCAAGCTACTAAAGGTAGCTTGTTAATTGATAAATTATTAGATGAAAATATTCATATCCCTCACTTTTGTTATCATCAAGCGTTGGGAAAAGATGGAAATTGTAGGATGTGTATGGTTGAAATTGAGGGACAAAAAAGACCTCAAATTGCCTGTGATACTCCTATAAAAAATGGAATGATTGTAAGAACAAAAGGTGAGAAGATTGAAAAAGTGAGAAAAGACATTCTCGAACTTGAACTTATAAATCATCCTATCGACTGTCCTACATGTGATCAAGCTGGAGAGTGTAAATTACAAGATTACTATATGGAATCTGGTTTTTACTCTTCAAGATTTGCTCTTAGTGATAAGAATAATGCAGAAAAAAGAGTTGATTTAGGTTCTAATGTGATGTTAGACCAAGAGCGATGTGTTCTGTGCTTAAGATGTGTAAGATTCTGTAAAGATATAACAAAAACTGCAGAATTGGGTGTAATAAGTAGAACAGATCACTCTGTAATTGGAACTTTCCCTGGTCGTCCACTTGATAATCCATACGCTATGAATGTTGTTGATTTATGTCCTGTTGGGGCATTGACAAGCAAAGATTTTAGATTTAAACAAAGAGTTTGGTTCTTACAAAGTTTTGAAGCTATTTGTAGTGGTTGCTCAAAAGGGTGTAATATTCATGTAGATCATAGAAAAGAAAAGTATAAAGATGATTTAATTTATAGATTTAGACCAAGAGTAAATAAAGCTGTAAATGGTTGGTTTATATGTGATAAGGGAAGATTGTCTTATCATAATGAGCAAGAGAATAGATTTGAAACAGCACTTATTGAAAAAAGTGAAACAAATATATCAAATGCTATTGCAAATATTTTCAAAGAATTATCTACTTCAAAAGATATTTTAATGCTTTTAAGTCCTAGTTTATCTTATGAAGAGATGATAAACTGTAAAAATTTAAGTGAAAAATTAAATATTAAATTAAGTGGATATTCACCAAATACTTATGATGAAATTCAAAGTGATGATTGGCTAAGACAAAAAGACAAAACAGCAAATCGAGCTTCATTTAAAGAGTTAAATATTGATGAAACAAAAGAGTTTTTTGAAAAATCATTGAATGAGTCAAAAACTGTAATAATAGTTGAGAATAGCTATTTTGAAGAAAATTTAAATCTTTTAGAGAATAAAAAAGTAATTTCACTATTTTCTCATCACTGTTTAACAATTGCTAAATCTAATATTGCATTAGGTGTTGCATCATTTTATGAGAAAAGTGGAACATACATAAATTGTGATGGAATTAGACAAAAAGTAGTTTCACAAATGAATAGAAATAATCCTATGAAAACTATTACTACAATTATAGAGGATATAAAATCTATGATAGAAAAGGGAACTTTATGAGTAGTGTTATTGTAATTATCGTAAATATACTTCTTGCAGTAGTTCTTGCAGTTGGACTTACTCCACTTTGGGTTTGGTGGGAAAGAAGAATTGCTGGATTTATTCAAGATAGAAGTGGACCAAATAGATGTAATATTGGGTTTATTAGATTAGGTGGATTAGTTCAAGCAGTTGCAGATATGTTAAAACTTATATTTAAAGAAGATTTTACTCCTTCTCATGTAAAGCATAAATTTTTCTTTACAGTTGCACCTGTTATAGTATTTTTATGCTCTTTTTTAACTTTTGCAGTAATTCCTTATGCTGATGTTTTAACAATAGATGGAAAAGCTCACACAATGCAAGCTGTTCCTACTGAACTTGGAATTTTATGGTTCTTAGCATTTGCAGGATTAAGTGTTTATGGAATAATTTTAGGTGGTTATGCTTCATCAAATAAATATGGTCTTTTAGGTTCTATTAGAGCTTCAGCACAAGTTATTTCTTATGAAGCAGCTATGGGATTATCTTTAATTTCAATTATTATATCGTATGGAACAATTCATTTAACAGATATGGTAAATGCTCAAGCTGGAACATATTTAGGTGTTATTCCTATGTGGGGAATTTTTATTCAACCAATAGCTGCTATTATTTTTATTGTTTGTTCTTTTGCTGAAACAAATAGAGCACCTTTTGACTTAGCTGAAGGAGAAAGCGAAATTGTTGCAGGATACCATACAGAATATAGTGCGATGAAATTTGGACTTTTCCAAGTTGGTGAATATGCTGCTATGAGTGCTTCAAGTGCTTTAATTGTTACTTTATTCTTTGGTGGTTATCAAATTCCTTGGATGGATACACAGACTATTCAATCAAATATAAATTATGTAATTTTAGCTATTATAATTTTACTTCCTATTAAAATATTTATATTTACAAGATGGATGAAAAAAAATAATAAAGCTGTTGGAAAAGATACAAGTAGAGAGAAAGAAACAAAAGTTCTAACTATTATTTTCTGGTCACTTTGTATAGGAATTATGGCTCTTTTAATATCTTTTTTAGTAACTGGTCTTGGAACAAATGGAGTTAATATTGCAACTGCTGTTATTCAAGTTGGAACATTTATGGTTAAGTTCTTTATGATGGCTTTTGTTTATATGTGGGTTAGATGGACTGTTTTAAGATTTAGATATGATCAACTTCAAATGCTAGGTTGGAAGGTTCTTATTCCATTGGCTCTTTTAAATATAGTTGTAACAGCAATAATTGTTGTGATAGGAAATTAATATGGCAATAAAAGTAGTACCAAGATACGGAAATTCACTAAAAGATAAATTATACTTACCTGGGATTGCAGGTGGTATGAAAACAACTTTTAAACACTTTTTTAAGAATTTAAAAGATGTTGGAGGAGTAAATACTCTTCAATATCCTGAAGTTCAACCAACAGATATAACTCCAAGATATAGAGGTGTTCATAGACTTACAAAACATGATGATGGAACTGAAAAGTGTGTTGCATGTTTTATGTGTGCAACAGCTTGTCCAGCAGAGTGTATATTTATTGAAGCTGAAGAGAGATTTGATGGTGTTGATGAAAAACGACCAAAAGAGTTTAAAATAGATTTACTAGAATGTGTATTCTGTGGATATTGTGTAGAAGCTTGTCCTTGTGATGCAATACGAATGGATACTGGAATTTTCTCTTTTACATCTTCAAAAAGAGAAGATTTTGTATTAAACAAAAAAGCTTTAATGGCAAATGAAAAATCAAAGGATTTCGAATAATGGCTGATATAATATTTATTGCTTTAGCATTTTTTGCGATAACTGGTGCTATTGCTATGCTTGTATATAAAAGCCCTATGTTTAGTGCATTAGGATTATTAATTACAATGCTTAGTGTCGCTGGTATGTTTGCACTTTTAAATGCAACTTTACTATTTATGGTTCAAATTATTGTTTATGCTGGTGCTATTATGGCTTTGATTTTATTCATTCTAATGTTTTTAAATATCAAAGAAGAAGATTTACCAAGAGAGCCAAGAAAATATCAATTAATAGCTTTTGGAGCAATTTTGATGATCCCTTTAAATGTATTGGTTCTAAAAGCTGTATCAAATCTTCCAACAAAAGATTTGTCACCAATTGAAAGTGATTTTGGAAAGATAAAATCAGTTGGTTTAGAATTATATAATAACTGGATTGTGGCTTTTGAGTTGATATCAATTTTGCTTTTAATTGCACTTGTTGGTTCTGTTGTTCTTGCAAAAAGAAGAAAATCTAAAATAACTTCACAGGAGGATTAAGAATGATAACGCTTACTTCTTATGCAGTTGTAGCTATGATATTATTTTCAATTGGAGTAATTGGAGTAATTGCTAGAAGAAATATCTTTGTAATTTATATGTCAATAGAACTTATGTTAAATGGTATAAATCTATTTTTAGTTACTTTTGCAAGATATCACTTTAATATTGATCCACAAATTATAACAATCATGGTTATATCAATTGCTGCTGCTGAAGCTGCAATATTTTTATCAGTTATAATTTTGCTATTTAGATCAAAAAGATCTTTAGATACAGATCTATTTACATCTCTTTCACAAGGAGAGAATAAATGAGTACAAATTTACTAATTTGGATTATTTTAGCACCACTCTTAGGTGCTATTTTAAATGGTGCATTATATTTTTATAATATAAAAAAGAAAAAAATTTGTGAAAACTATTTTGCAATCATAGGTACTTTAACTCCATTAATGTCTTTTTTGATTACTTTAAGTCTATTTTTAAGAATGATTGAAGAAAAAATAGTATTTAAGCAACACTTATTTACTTGGCTAAATGTTTCAAATCTAAATATTGATATGGCATTTTTAGGAGATAATTTATCTATTTTTATGTCAATGTTTGTAACATTTGTTGGTTGGTTAATTCATATTTATGCTGTTGGTTATATGAAAGGAGATGAAGGATTTGGTAAGTTTTTTGCATACTTCAATCTTTTCTTAGCTTCAATGCTTATTTTAGTTTTAGCAGACAATCCTATCATTTTATTTATTGGTTGGGAAGGTGTTGGAGTTTGTTCATACCTTTTAATTAAATTTTATTATGGACATAAAGAGAATGTTGTTGCTGCAAATAAAGCATTTATAGTAAATAGGGTTGGAGATTTTGGTTTCTTACTTGGAATAGCAACATTATTCTTTGCTTTAGGTCAAGTCGATTTGTCTTTCTCTTCTATTGAAGCTAACTTAGGAAATACAACAAATGGTTGGTTATTACTTGCAGGTTTCTTACTTTTTGTTGGAGCTATGGGGAAATCAGCACAAATTCCACTTTATACTTGGCTTCCAGATGCGATGGCAGGTCCAACTCCAATTTCAGCATTAATTCACGCAGCAACAATGGTTACTGCTGGGGTTTATATGGTAGCAAGATTTCATTTCTTGTATTCAGGAATTGAAGAAATAGGTATATTTATAGCATACATTGGAGCATTTTCAGCACTGTTAGCTGCAATTATTGCAACAAGACAAACTGATATTAAGAAAATTCTTGCTTATTCAACTATGAGTCAATTAGGATATATGTTTATTGCTGTTGGGTTAGGTTTCTATTCAAGTGGCTTATTCCATGTTTTTACTCACGCATTCTTTAAAGCTATGCTGTTTATGGGAGCTGGTGGAATTATATTAGCACTTCACCACGAACAAAATATATTCAAAATTGCCCAACATAGAGCATCTTTACCAATTATTGGATTTACATTTTTAATTGGAGTTATTGCAATTTCAGGAATTCCACCATTTTCTGGATTCTTCTCAAAAGATACAATTTTAGCAGCTGCATTCCAAGAAGGTCAATATTTAATCTATGGTATTGCACTATTTACAGCATTTTTAACAGCATTTTATATGTTTAGATTATATTTTATAGTTTTTGTTGCACCAAATCACCATAGAAAAGATTATGTTTACACATCAAGAACTATAACTATACCTCTTCTGATATTAGCTATTGGAGCAGTTGGTGCAGGTTTTTTAAATTTCCCTGCAATTTTTGGAGGAAGTCATTTAGTTGATTCTTGGCTTGGACAATTACAATCAAAAACGATAACTCTTTCTCATAGTACAGAATACATTTTAATGGCATTATCAGTAATTGTTGCAGCAACTGGTATTTTTGTTGCATATAAAAAATATGCAAATTTTGATGTATCAAAACCAGAATTAGAAACAGGATTCATAGGAAATAAACTCTATGTTGATGAACTTTATGATTTCCTATTCGTAAAATCAACAAAAGCTATCTCGAAATTTATCGATAAAGTTCTTGATGATAAGGTAATTGATGGCTTTATTATGAAATCTTCAACAAATTTTGTTGAAATTGGTAAAAAAGTTGCATTAATTCAGAATGCAAATGTACGATTCTATGCAGCATTTATGCTAGTTGGAATGTCTTGTATATTTGTATATTTATATATTTCATTAGGGTTGTAATATGAGTGCAGATATTCTTTCGTTTATTATATTTTTACCAGCAGTTGTAGCACTTGGTTTACTAATTACTACAAAAGATGTTAATACTATTAGAAATATTGCTTTTTTAACAACAACAGTTATATTAGCATTAGTATTAAAAGTTTACATAGAATTTGAACCAAGTTCAAGTATGCAATTTGTTACAAATGTTGCTTGGATTGAAACATATGGTATAAATTATTATTTAGGACTTGATGGATTTTCTCTTACAATCTTAATGATGATTGCTATATTAATCCCTACTTCATACCTTCTTTTATGGGAAGGAAAAACTAAAGGTTATTGGATAAATATGCTTTTAGTTCAAAGTGGTGTTACTGGAAGTTTACTATCTTTAGATGTTGTACTTTTCTATTTTTTCTGGGAAATTATGCTTCTACCAGTATTCTTACTTATTGGACAATATGGATTTGGAAATAAAGTATTTACAACTATTAAAGTAACTGTTTATACAATGGCTGGTTCACTTCTTATGCTTGTAGCAATACTTTATTTAGGTGTTGCTTATCATAATGAATTTGGAGTTTGGTCTTTTGCTTATGATAAATTAATGACTATTTCAAATATTGGTTATTCTGAAAAAGTATGGTTATTCTTAGCATTTTTAGCAGCATTTGCAATCAAAATTCCACTATTTCCACTTCATACATGGATTATGGAAACATATAAAAATGCTCCAACAGGTGCTGTATTTATACTTTCTTCAATTATGGCAAAACTAGGTATTTATGCTGTTGTTAGATTTTTAATACCACTATTTCCAGAAGTTTATGTAGATTTTGCAACTTGGTTTGTGATAATTGGTCTATTTGGACTTGTTTATTTTGGAATTGCAGCACTTATGCAAGATGATATTAAAAGAATGTTTGCTTATTCTTCAGCTTCACACCTTAGCTTTATAGCAGCTGGTATTTTTTCATTAAATTCTTATGGTATAAATGGAGCATTATATTTAATAATTGCTCACGCAATAGCAACTGGAGCACTATTCTTACTTGTAGGATTAATGCAAGAACAAACAGGTTTTAAAACTATAAAAGATTTGGGTGGAATTGCTAAAAAAGCACCTATTTTTACATTTATTTTTGCAATTATGTTATTTGCAAATGTTGGATTACCAGGAACTAATGGTTTCGTATCTGAACTTTTAATTATTTTTGGAGTATTTAATTTCAATATTTATTTAGGAATTATTGCCGCATTATCTGTAATTATTGGAGCTTCTTATATGCTTTGGATGTTTCAAAGAGCAATTTTACAAGATAGACCTGAAGGCTCAACAGAACTTAAAATGAGAGATTTAAAAATCAAAGAGATTGTGGGACTTATTCCTTGGGTAATTTTAGTATTTGTTATGGGATTTTATCCAGAAGTATTCATAGATAAATTTGAACCAACAGTAACACATTATTTACAAGACATTCTACATATTGGAGCAACAAGATGAGTCAATTTATATACCTAATACCAACTTTGTTGGTTTTAGTAGGAGCTATTACTCTACTATTTATGAGTATGTATGAAAAAGTTAGTGTAAAAAGTCATATTGTTGTATCTTCAATCTTTTTAGTTTTGGCTTTAATTTTTGCATTATTAAATGTAAATACTCTATATTCAGTTCAACCTTATGAAAGTTTTTTAACTAATGTTTTAACATTTGATACTTTTTCAAATTTCTTTAATATATTGCTTATTTTAGGAACTCTTTTAACTCTTTTAATTGGAGAACACTATTTACAACACAGAAGTTATTTTAAAGGTGAGTTCTTCTCAATTTTATTATTTGCTTTATTTGGAATGATGATTTTGGCACAAGCAAATGAACTAATAACAGCATTTATTGCTTTAGAAATTGCTTCTTTTAGTGTTTATATTATGGTTGGTTACAATAGTGATGATTCAAAAAGAGTTGAAGCTATTTTTAAATATTTAGTTTTAGGTTCATTTATTGGAGCATTTTATCTACTTGGAATGGTTTTAATTTATGGTGCAACAGCAAGTACAAATTTAGCTGATATTTATACTTATATTTCAAATGGTTCAAATGATTTAACACTTATTTACATAGGCTTAACTCTAGTATTCTTTGTATTTTTATTTAAAATTGCTGCATTTCCATTTCAATCTTGGGTACTTGATATTTACAGAGGTGCTCCGATGGTTATTACAGCATATATGGCATCTACATTTAAGATCGCTATATTCTCCTTCTTCTTAAGAGTTATATTAGAGTATGCTGCACCAATTATTGATTTCTGGGATGGAATTTTACAAATTGTAATTATACTAACTTTAATTTTTGGAACATGGCTTGCTATTACTCAACAAATTGTAAAAAGAATGTTAGCTGCATCTTCAATAGTTCATACAGGATATTTACTTTTAGCATTTATTGCTTTAACGTATCAAGGGGGAGCTATACTAAATATTGAAGCTGCATACTCTATAATGTTCTATTTAATAGCATATTTAGTATCAGCTTTAGGAGCATTTGGATTAGCTTCACATATTATCTCTGAAACAAATGTAAAAGTTACGTTTGATGACTTTAAAGGTTTAGCAAAACAAAGACCATTTTTGGCTGCTATGATGACAATTTTTATGCTTTCTTTAGCTGGAATTCCAGGAACTATTGGATTTATAGGAAAAGTTTATGTATTTACAGAAACTATTAAAGCTGGTTATACAGCTTTATCTGTTTTAGCTATTTTAGCTACTATAATTTCAGTTTATTACTATTTAAGACTTATTGCTGTTATGTATTTCTATCCACCACAAGATGGTTGTAAAGATGAAGATTTTGATGATAAAAGAGTATCAACGTATGCAATACTTTTTGTAGCAATCTTAACAGTAATTGGAGGAATAGGTTCTGCTATTGTATTCTTTATTCCAGTATTAAATATTGATACATTAATAAATTTTGCTCAATTAGCTGTTAAATCTCTATTTATAAACTAAAGTGTTAAATATAGTAACACAATAAAATTATGTTTAATCTAGCCCCTTAAATGAAGAGGGGCTAAGTGTAACTTTTCTACAATATTTCAACTATAAAATCAAAAAAACATCTATACTTTGAAGTAATTTTAAACCATTATTTCGATATTATTTTAGCTAAATCTAAAATCTCAAAGAAAGGATTGCAAATGAGTGACCTAATAGAAGGTTATTTAGGGAAAACAGTTGAAAGAAAGAAAAGCAGACTCCCAGCTAAACTTGATTTTATTCAAAGTTTTACAGGTGGATTCTTAGCTTTATTTATGTGGGCGCATATGATGCTAGTTGCATCTATTCTAGTGTCAAATGACTTTATGTATCAAGTTACAAAATTACTTGAAGGAAGCTTCATATTTGAAGGTGGAAATCCACTTTTAGTATCAATTGCTGCTTTAGTTATTTTTGTGATATTTATAGTACATGCGGCTTTAGGTATGAGAAAATTACCTGGTAACTTTAGACAATACCAATTAATTAAAACTCACTCTAAAAGTATGAATCATGATGATACAAAACTTTGGTTTATCCAAGCATTCACTGGTTTTGCAATGTTCTTCTTGGGTTCAATTCATATTTATATAATAATGACTCATCCAGATCAAATTGGACCATACGAAAGTAGTGCAAGAGTTTGGGAAGAGTATATGTGGCCATTATACATTCTTTTATTATTAGCAGTTGAATTCCACGGAACAATTGGTTTATATAGACTCTGTGTTAAGTGGGGATGGTTTGATGGAGATAATCCAAAAGCTACTAGAAAAGCACTTAAAAAAGTTAAATGGGCTTTAACTGTTTTCTTCTTAGTTTTAGGATTTGCAACACTTGCAGCATATATGAAAATAGGTTATGAAAACTCTAAAAATAATATCCCAAGAGATTCATTTAAGCCATCATCTGCACAAATTATAAATTATGAATTAAAAACTAAAAGTGTTGGAGGAATCGCATAATGAAAATTAATTACTGTGATGCATTAGTTATTGGTGGGGGACTTGCAGGACTTAGAGCTGCTGTTGCTGCACAAAAAAAAGGTTTAAGTACAATAGTTTTATCTTTAGTTCCTGTTAAAAGATCTCATAGCGCGGCTGCTCAAGGTGGTATGCAAGCATCTTTAGGTAACTCAAAAATGTCTGATGGAGATAATGAAGATTTACACTTTGCTGATACTGTAAAAGGTTCTGACTGGGGATGTGATCAAGAAGTTGCTAGAATGTTCGTTCATACTGCACCAAAAGCTATTAGAGAATTAGCTGCTTGGGGGGTTCCTTGGTCAAGAGTTGAAGCTGGAACAAGAGAAGCAGTTATAAATGCTAAGAAAACAACTATTACTGAAGATGATGATAGACATGGACTAATAACATCAAGAGATTTTGGTGGTACTAAAAAATGGAGAACTTGTTATACAGCAGATGCAACAGGTCATACAATGCTATTTGGTGTTGCAAATGAAGCTTTAAAACATAATGTTGATATAAGAGATAGAAAAGAAGCTTTAAGTTTAATTCATGAAAATAATAGATGTTATGGAGCAGTTGTAAGAGATTTAATTACTGGTGAGTTAGAAGCTTATGTTGCAAAAGGTACATGTATCGCAACTGGTGGATATGGAAGAGTATTTAAACAAACTACAAATGCTGTTATTTGTGAAGGTACAGGAGCTGCAATTGCAATTGAAACTGGAATTGCAACTTTAGGAAATATGGAAGCAGTACAATTTCACCCAACACCAATCGTTCCATCTGGAATTCTTTTAACAGAAGGTTGTAGAGGTGATGGTGGAATTTTAAGAGATGTTGATGGTCATAGATTTATGCCTGATTATGAACCTGAGAAAAAAGAACTAGCATCAAGAGACGTTGTTTCAAGAAGAATGATTGAACATATTAGAAATGGAAAAGGTGTTCCTTCTCCTTATGGATACCATGTTTGGCTAGATATTTCAATTCTAGGACGTGAACATATTGAGAAAAACTTAAGAGATGTTCAAGAAATTTGTCAAATATTTAATGGTATTGATCCAGCTGATGAAGGTCCAAAAGGTTGGGCTCCAGTTTTACCAATGCAACACTACTCAATGGGTGGAATTAGAACAAAACCAACTGGTGAATCACAAAAATTAGCAGGATTATTTGCTTGTGGTGAAGCTGCTTGTTGGGATATGCATGGATTTAATAGACTTGGAGGAAACTCTGTATCTGAAACAGTTGTTGCTGGTATGATTATTGGTAACTATTTTGCTGATTATTGTTTAACAAATGATGTGACAATTCCTACGGCTGTAGTTAAAAAATTTGTAGATGAGCAAGAAGCTTATCTTGATGAAATTTTATCTTATAATGGTACTGAAGATATTTTTAGAATTAAGAATAGAATGCAAAATCTAATGGATGAGAAAGTTGGTATTTTTAGAAGTGGAGAACCACTGACTGAAGCTGTTGAAGAATTAAAAGACTTATTAAGAAAAACTAAACAAATAAATGTAAAATCTAAAGAAAAATCTGGAAATCCAGAACTTGAAGAAGCATATAGAGTTCCAAAAATGCTTAAAGTTGCACTTTGTGTGGCAAAAGGAGCAAGAGATAGAACAGAGTCAAGAGGAGCACATTATAGAGAAGATTTCTTAAAAAGAGATGATGCAAACTGGTTAAATAGAACATTAACTTCTTGGCCTTCAAAAGATGCTATTGAACCAGAAATAACTTATGAACCACTTGATATTATGACTATGGAATTACCTCCAGCATTTAGAGGATATGGTGCAAAAGGAATGATTATAGAACATGATGAATCTGCGATTAGACAAGCTCAAGTTGATGAAATAACTGAAAAAATGCAAAATGAAGGAAAAGATAGACATGAAATCCAACATGCATTAATGCCTTTTGATTTACCAATGAACTATAAAGAGAAAAATGAAAGAGCAGGAGATAAATAATGAGTGCAAAACAAGGTAGAGAAATTACAATATCAGTTTTAAAATTCAATCCAAGAAGTAAGGTTTCAAAACCTCACTTTGTTGAATATAAATTAGAAGAAACTCCTGGTATGACTCTTTTTATAGCTTTGATGCAAATTAGAGAAAGACATGATCCAGATTTATCTTTTGACTTTGTTTGTAGAGCAGGTATTTGTGGTAGCTGTGGAATGATGGTAAACGGGAAACCAGCTCTTGCTTGTAGAACTTTAATTGCAAATTACCCATCTGGGAAATTACAATTAATGCCTATGCCTGCTTTTGAATTAATCAAAGATTTATCAGTAAATACTGGTAAATGGATGGATGGTATGAGTAAAAGAGTTGAATCTTGGGTTCATTCAAATCATGAAGTTGACATCTCAAAATTAGAAGATAGAATTGAACCAAAAGTTGCAAATGATACATTTGAACTTGATAGATGTATTGAGTGCGGTATTTGTGTTGCTTCTTGTGGAACAATGTTAATGAGACCAAATTTTGTTGGTCCAGTTGGATTAAATAGAGTTGCTAGATTTGAAATAGATCCACATGATAGTAGAACAGCTGATGATTACTATGAATTAATTGGAGATGATGATGGAATTTTTGGTTGTATGTCTTTACTAGCTTGTGAAGATCATTGTCCAAAACACTTACCATTACAAAATAAAATTGCTTACTTAAGAAGAAAATTAGTAGCACTTAGATAGTTATTTATGAGAGTAAATCTCTCATAAATATAAAAAATAGAAAAAGTTAAATATCATGTATTTATAGATATTTAACTTTTTTTATTTAGGAGAGATGATGAGTTTAGCAAGTGACTATTTTTTACTATACCATGGTATTTCATTTGAAAAAAGTTTAGATATTGAATCTTTAAATACTGTTTTAGATGAAAACAGTTTTACTATTTTTGCACTAATAATTAGTGCTAATAGAAAAAATTATGATAAATACATAAACTTAACATCATTTAAAACATTGTGTCAACAAATAGATATAAAAACACCCTCAAATATTACTGAATTGCATCATATCCAAAGTGATATTGTAGAGATAATATTAAACAATAAAACAAAAAAATTCATAAACATTATTCACTCAACATTTGAATATTTAAAAGATGAAAATATATTAAATAGTGAAAATTACTCTAAATTAATATCTTTATTTGATGATAAAGAATTAGAAAATTCAAATGATGATTTAAATACAAATTTACATAAAATAGATGATGATCATAAAAGTTCATTTAAAGATTTAAAAAATTCAATTGAAAATATTATTAATGAACTCAAAAACGAACTCTCAAATAAAGAAGTTTTGAATGAACTTGAAAATACAAATAAGTATATAAGCAATCAAAAATTCTCTATTGGAATAACTGGTGTTATGAATGCTGGTAAATCTACAATGTTAAATGCTTTAATGGGAAAAGAAATTTTAGGAAGTGCTGTTGTACCTGAAACTGCGAATTTAACTATAGTAAAACATAATATAAATGAAAATGCAAAAGTATTTTACTGGAACACAAAAGAGTGGGAAAAAATAGAAAATTCTGCAAAACAACTTGAAAGTATGAAAGAGTTTGTAAATGAAACTCAAAGAGTTTTTAAAGACAGTCTAAATGATTATATAAAACCTAATTCAAGATTTGATGAAGTTGATATAAATAATTTAGCTTCTTACACTTCTGCAGAACATAGCCAAAAGAAATGTAATTTAGTTAAATATGTGGAATTAGGTTCAAATCTTCCTTTTTTAAGCGATGGTATAGAAATAGTTGATACACCAGGGCTTGATGACCCTGTAATTCAAAGAGAAGAGATAACAAAAGATTACATTAGCAAGTGTGATATGATGTTACATTTAATGAATGTATCTCAAAGTGCAACTTTAAAAGATATTGAATTTATAATTGATGCTGTTTTATATCAAAATATTTCAAAATTATTAGTAGTAATAACAAGGGCCGACACTGTAAGCAAAAAAAATCTTGAAGAAGTTATAAACTATACAAAAAGTTCTATAGAAAAACAACTAAAAGCACAAAATAAAGACTCTCAACTTGATCATATTTTAAAAACAATTAAATTTGTTCCTATTTCTGGGTATATGGCGTTATTACATCGAACTGGACGTGAAAAAGAAGCACTTGAAGCTGGATTTGCTTTAGAAGATACTGGTATTTTAGAAATTGAAAATTATTTAATGGATACTTTATTTGGTAACTCTTCACAAAAGGGAGAGTTGGTAATCCAATCTACAAAAATACAGTTGAATAGACTCATAGATAAACAAATAAGCTTAAATAATTATGAACTAACTCTTTTAAGTAAATCAAAAGATGAGTTAGAAAAAGAACTCCTAGATTTCAATAAAAAGAAAGATGCAAATAAAAGAGTATTATCTTCAATGACAGAAGATATAAATTATTATAAAAATGATGCAAAATCATATATAAACTCTCTTGAAGCTTTTTTAAAAAGTGAATTATCAGAACTTCAAAATATTATCAAACAAAGAGTTGTAAATGATGTTAGATACTCTTTAGAAAAAACTAAAAAACGACCAGAAAATTCAAGAGTAAAAGTTATTGTTGAAACTGCAATAAAAGATGGAATTATTGATGTAATAAGAGATTATAGATATAAATTTATTAAAAAATCTCAAACAATTGGAGAACAATGTGAACAAAAGTATCATGATTTAGGATTTGCAATAGGGCATAAAAATGATAACTTTGATGCTCGTGGATTTTTTCAAGATGATTTCAAATCTGGATTTTTGACTTCAAATAATGAAGTATTAGTATCTCAAGTAATTCAAGCCGTATCAAATGCAAAAGATGGAAAGATGAATGAGCTTGATAGAGCTTTAACAGAAATTATAACAAATGAGTTTTATGCAATTGAAGAGGACATTAAAACAAAAGCCAATAAAGTAAGTTCTATCTTAATAGATACATTCTTTACAACTTTAAATGCACCTTTAAAAGCTTTTGAACAAAGATTAAACAGTGAAGAGCAAAGTTTACAACAACTATCATCATTTGAAGAAAATGATAAAAACAGAGCTCAATTATCTATAAATATTCATAAAAATATAAAAAGACTAGAAAATATCTTGCTTAATATTAAAGGATTACACTAATGAGTGCAAATATAAATATTTTAAAAAGTTTTGTAAATGAATATAAACAGGAAAGTCTTCAAAATGAAATTATATATGAAGATGGTTTAGTAGGAGAAATAAAAAAAACTATTGATAAGCTTCTTGATGAAAAATTTCATCCATCTATTCAATTAAAGGCTATATTAAATAAGCAAATAAGAAGAGCTAGGTATCCTATGGAAGTTGCTATTACGGGGCAATTTAGTGCTGGAAAATCAACATTTTTAAATGCATTACTTTCAAGGAATATTTTGCCAACAGGAATTACTCCAGTTACATCTAAAGTAAATTTTATAAATTATGGTGATGAATACAAATTAAAAATAACATATTATTCAGGAGTTCAAGAATACGCTCCAATAGAAAGTATTGCTGATTTTACAGATCAAAGACAAGATGAAATGAAAAATATTAAATATCTTACTTTATATGCTCCAATGCCTATTTTAAAAGATATTTCTTTTGTTGATACTCCAGGTCTTAATTCACAATCTCAAAGCGATACAGATATTACCAAAAAGGTATTAAAAGATGTTGGTGGAATTATTTGGCTAACATTAATAGATAATGCTGGGAAACTATCAGAAGCTGAAGTACTAGAAGAATATATGCAACATTTTAAAAATAAATCCTTATGTGTTTTAAATCAAAAAGATAAATTAACTAAAGAACAAGTAGAAACAACTACAAAATATGTAAGTGAAAAATTTTCTAAATACTTTGCAAAAGTTGTTCCTATTTCTGCGATTAAAGCACTTGAAGGTAGAGCAAGTCATAAAGATATTTTAGTTGAAGATGAAAAAAATACTATCCTAAATTATTTTAAAGATTACCTATCAAAAGACGATAGTTTAGATTTATTTAAAAATGAATTTGACACTTATCTAAAAAATATAGAGAATATTAAGAATAGTGACAATACTGATAATACAAAACTTTTAGATGATTCAAATATTCAAGAAGTATTAAATTTTATTGATACTACTATACGTCCACAAGCTGCAGAAGCAAAAGAATTTGCCATAAAAAAAGATTTAAAAAGTTTTTGTGATATTTTGTCAAATGAGTATCAAACAATTATAAAAGTTTATGATGCTTTAGTTGATATTTTGGAGTCTTGTGAACCACTTGTAATTGAATCATTTGATAACATATACAAAAAATACTCAAAAGAACTTTACAATATTTATAACTCTTTAGAAAATATTATGGAAAAAATAGCCCAAGAGACATTTAAAAATATCAACAAAAAGAAATCATCAAGATTTGAAGAGTCAAAATCTCTTTTTGGTGGTAAAATAGAAAAATTTGAATATGAAACTTTTTGGATTAACTCTGATGCAGTTTATAAAGCACTATTTTATGATGATCAAACAATAGACAAAATGTTTAAACGGTCAATTAAACTTCTTAAAAATATAGAACTTGATACAGATGAAGCTTTTAGAGATGTTTTTAGAATTGTAAAAAATGATATATCAAAGTGGCAAGAAAATTATGAACTTATAAGAAAACAAAGAGAAATAGCATCAGATATTGAGTTCTCAAATACTAGACACTTTGCTGCAAAAGTTTATGAAAATGTTATAAGAGCATTTTATAAAGCAATTTTGGAAAATATATCAGCACTTAGAAAAAAATTTGCTTATTTTAATGGAGCATTATCTTACTCATATATTCAAATAACTCAAGCAACTATAGCCCATTTTGAACAACAAATATTGGAAAGTGAAGAATTGTATAAAAAAGAACCATCAAGATTCTCAATAAATTGTCCAAGGGAAGATGAAATAGTTGCAAAACTTAAAGCTAATTTTGGTTTCGAAAAAATAGAAGATTTCTTAACTTCAAAAAGAAACTATCTTTTTAAAATTATAAAGTACTCAAAAGAACAATATTTGGATATAAACCAAGATAGAATAGAGTTTGTAAAGAAAGAAAAAGAACAATATCTTGAAAAAATAGATGAACTAAATAAAATAAAAGACGAAATATAAAGGAATAAATTATGTTAAAAAATATTATTGAAAATGATGATTTCAAAAACTTATCACAAAAACATATAAAAGATATTATTCAATATATTATAGATACTAACACAGAATTTAGCGTAGTTGCAAATATAGAAAGTACAAGTTTTAATCCAGATTTGCCAAATGATATAAAATCCAATTTAAATAAATTTTCGCTATTTACACTAGCTGGTTATACATTTACAACCGTAAGAATTGAAGATGATTTTTTATATTTTGAAGCTGGTTTTGGAAAAGATAATTTCGGAAGTGTTCTAAAAATACCACTTTATTCTATTTTACAAATTATTATTGATGAAAATATTATATATATAAATTTAACAGCAACAGTTGATAAATTCAATAACAATTTGGAGAAAAACTCATTCAACGTTTTTAAAAATAATCCTAAAAATAAGAAATTTAATTAAAATTATAAATAGGAGAAATTACTCACCTATTTATCTTTTGGGGAAAATCTAAATAATGCTGACCCCCAAGTTAGTCCACCACCAAAAGCATCAAAAAGTATTGTATCTCCTGCTTTTATTCTTCCTTGTTCATATGCATAATTCATAGCCATTGGAATAGAAGCAGCAGAAGTATTACCATACTTATCAACAGTAACTATAGTTTGCTCTTCATTTAAATTTAAAGCATCTCCAACAGCCTTTATAATTCTATAATTTGCCTGATGAGGAATAAAATGTGTAATATCTGAATTTGAAAGATTATGTTTTTCCATCATATCTTTAACATCAGAAGTCAAAGTTTTAACTGCAAGTTTAAAAGTCTCATTACCTTTCATACTAATACATGCCATTTTATTATCTAAAACTTCCTGCGAACATGGATTTCTACTTCCACCTCCAGCAGTTTTTATTAAATCTTCATAAGTTCCATCACTAGAACAATGCACATCAATAATTGCTTCATCTTTATTTGTCGTAGCACTAATTACTGCCGCTCCAGCACCATCTCCAAAAATAAAACAAGTTGTTCTGTCTTCATAATTTAAAATTGAGCTATATTTTTCAGCCCCAATAATTAATACATTTTTTTTCATTCCAGATTCAATAAAAGCTTTTGCAATACTTAAAGCGTATACAAATCCTGTACAAGCAGCACTAACATCAAAAGCCATAACATTTGGTAATTCAAGCTTAGAAGCTATCAAACAAGCAGTTGAAGGCATACATAAAAAATCAGGAGTAACAGTCGCACAAATAACTAAATCTATATCTTTTTTATCTATATTTGCTCTTTCAATAGCTACTTTTGCAGCTTTAGAACCTAAATCAGAAGATGCTTCATTTTTTTCAGCTATTCTTCTTTCTTTAATACCAGTTCTTTTTGTAATCCACTCGTCACTTGTATCAATAATTTTTTCAAAATCTTGATTTGTCATAACTTTAGGTGGAATATAAGCTCCAATTGATCTAAATGCTGCATATATCATTTTTAATAATCCTTAAACTTCTTGATGACTATTATCTTCTTTAGTTCCATATTTAACTAATCTTTGTTCAATAATAGTATCTAAATTTGAACTAGCTGAGTGTATTGCTTGAAATATTGCATTCATTATAGCTTTAGGATTTGATTTTCCATGAGATATAATAACAGGAGCTTTAACTCCAAGAAGTGGTGCACCACCATATTCTGCATAATCTACTCTTACTTTTAAGTTTTTAAAAACTTTTCTCATTAATACTGCACCAGTGATTGAAATAAGAGATCTTTTAAGATTTTTTTTGATTATTTTACCAATTGTATCTGCAACACCTTCTGCTGTTTTAAGTAAAATATTACCAACAAAACCATCACAAACAACAACATCTACTGTACCTTTAAAAATATCACTACCTTCAACATTACCAGCAAAATTTGGGACTTTAGAAATCAATTTATAAGCTTCTTTTGTTACTTCATTTCCTTTACTTTCTTCTTCACCATTACTCAAAAGACCTATAATAGGTTCATCTATTCTAAGTACGCTTTGAGCATAAGCTTGTCCCATAACAGCAAATTCAAATAAATTTTTGGCATCGCTATCAACATTTGCACCAACATCTAAGACTAATGTATTTTGATTTTCACTTGTTGGCATAAGAGTTGCTATTGCAGGTCTTGAAACACCTTTAATCCTTCCAATTCTCAAAGTTGCTAATGACATAGAAGCACCTGAATGTCCAGCAGAAACTATAGCGTCAGCTTTTCCTTCTTTTACTAACTCTATTGCTTTATAGATTGTTGATTCTTTTCTTTTTAAAGCATCAGTAGCACTATCATGCATACTAATAACATCTTTAGTGTCAAGTATTTCTATTCTATTTAAAAATGAGGGGGGAATAAGTTTTAAAAGTTGTTCTTCATCTCCTACAGCTATTGCCGTAAAATTATTGTTATTTCTAATAGCTAATATTAATCCTTCTATTATAGGCTCAGGACCAAAGTCCCCACCCATCGCATCTATAGCTATTTTTAACATTAGTTTTTATATTCACCAGTGTTTGGATTAACCATATGAGGCATTTTCCAAGAACCATCACTATCTTTTACTGGTCTTTTTAACTCAATTTTGTAATGTGTTCTTCTCTTCGCTGATCTTGTATGAGAAACTCTTCTCTTTGGTACTGCCATAATTATTCTCCTTTAAAATTCTTGTTCAACAAGTTTATCTTTTTGTAAGCACTCTTTACAAATATGGTACTCACTTTTTACGCTGTTTAATTCACTTTCTATTATTTCATCAAAATCAATTAAACTATTTTCTATTTCTATTACTAAAAATTCATCTTTTTCTTCACCTTTAAAGACACCATCACTTAAAACTAGTTTAAGTTCTTCATCTAAAGATAAAATTTCCAATTCAGCACATCTCGAGCAATCTATATCTATGTTGCCACTAAGTTTTGCTTCAATTTTTACTAATGATGACGAAATTCTACAAAAAGTACCTTCAATTTTAACTGAATTAAATTCTGTTTTTAACTCTTTTTTATCAGTTGGTACTTTTTTAAACTCTATTTTCATTTAAATTAACAAATTTCTCTTTGTGCAAAAAAGAAATTAATTTCAATTTCTGCATTTTCTAGTGAATCGCTTCCATGAACTGCGTTTGCATCAATAGAATCTGCAAAATCTGCTCTAATTGTTCCAGCCGCAGCTTCTTTTGGATTTGTTGCACCCATTAATTCTCTATTTTTAGCCATTGCATTTTCACCTTCTAAAACTGAAACTACAACTGGTCCTGAGATCATAAAATCAACTAAATCTTTGAAAAAAGGTCTACTTGAATGAACCGCATAAAAAGCTTCTGCATCAGCCTTACTTAATTGTAATTTTTTTGTTGCAGCTATTTTTAGTCCAGCCGATTCAAATCTGTCTAAAATTTTTCCAACTACATTTTTTGCTACTGCATCAGGTTTAATGATTGATAATGTTCTTTCCATATCTGTTCCTCTATAAATTTTAAGTCGCGGATTATATCTGAAAAAATAAAAAAAGGCAAGTTTATAACTACTTTCCTTGAATATTTTTTAATATATTATTCAACAACTGGTGTACCAACAACACCTCTATCCTCTTTTTCAACTTGACTAGAACCAACTTCATCCCAAACAATGCATCCTTCAGTTGGACAGGCATCAGCACATGCTGGTTCATCATTATGCCCTACACACTCAACACATTTATCTTTATATACAAAATATATATCTTCACCTGTTGGATTATCATCATTATCTACAATAGCACCAACTGGACACTCATCTAAACAAGCATCACAACTAATACAAATATCAGTAATTTTAACTGCCATAAAATATTCTCCATAAAATAAATTTTTTAAACTCTATCATAGCAAAAATAAAAATATTATTAAAGATAAAAATTATTAAATAATAAAACTTGACTATTTTAAGCTTAGTATAAAAAAAAATTGATAGAATTCCAATATTAAATTTTATTATAAAAAAGGATTAAAAAATGTTAGTAACAAAAAAAGCTCCAGATTTTACAGCAACGGCTGTACTTGCAGATGGTCAAATTGTAGAAGATTTTAACTTATATAAAAATATTGGTGAGAAAGGTGCAATTTTATTCTTTTGGCCTTTAGACTTTACGTTTGTTTGTCCATCAGAAATTATTGCTTTCTCAAAAAGAACTGATGAATTTAAAGCAAGAGGAATTAATGTAATTGGTTGCTCAGTAGATTCACAATTCTCTCACTTTGCTTGGAGAGAAACTGCTGTTGAGAATGGTGGAATTGGAAGAGTTAAATTTCCTATGGTAGCAGATTTAAATAAACAAATTTCTAAAGATTATGATGTACTATTTGGTGAATCAGTTGCATTAAGAGGATCTTTTTTAATCGACAAAGATGGAACAATAAGACATGCTGTTATAAATGACTTACCATTAGGAAGAAATGTTGATGAAATGATAAGAATGGTAGATGCAATGTTATTTACAAATGAATATGGTGAAGTTTGTCCAGCTGGGTGGCAAAAAGGTGATGAAGGTATGAAAGCTGACAAAGATGGTGTTGCTAACTACTTAGCTAAAAATGAAGGTAAATTATAATTACCATATTAAAAAAAGGGTATCAGTTTGATACTCTTTTTTAATTTATATTGACAATTTTAAAAATAAATACTAAAATTACACCTAACTTTATAAAACTACAAAACTACATAAAACTGCATATATTATTATGTGAAATCAAAGGCAAATATACTCATGGAAGAGTCTAAAGAAGAAATAAAAACAAAAACTACCAAAAAAACAAGAACTCACATTCCTGTTGAAGGTTATAAAATTGAGCAATTAAGAGAGTTACCACTTGAAACTCTACTTGATATAGCAAATGAACTTGAAGTTGAAAATCCTCAAGAGTTAAAAAGACAAGATTTAATGTTTATGATACTTGCTTCTCAAATAGATGCTGGTGGATTTATCCTATTTACTGGAATTTTAGAAATAAAAGAAGGTGGATTTGGATTCTTAAGAGCAATTGATGGAAATTTTTCTGATACATCAAATGACTCTTATGTAAGTGCTACACAAATTAGAAAATTTGCACTTCGAACTGGAGATATAGTAACAGGTCAGGTTAGACCTCCAAATAAAGATAGCGAAAAGTATAATGCTTTACTTAAAATTGAAGCTATAAATTATCTTCCTGTAAAAGATTCAAAAAACAGACCATTATTTGATAATTTAACTCCACTTTATTCAACTACAAAATTTAAATTTGAATTTGATTCACAAAAATTAACTGGAAGAGTTTTAGATCTTTTTGCACCTATGGGAAAAGGTCAAAGAAGTTTAATAGTTGCTCCACCAAAAACTGGTAAAACTGAACTTTTAAAAGAGTTAGCACATGCCATTAGTAGAAACCATCCTGAAGTTACTTTAATGGTTCTTTTAATAGATGAAAGACCAGAAGAAGTTACAGATATGCAAAGAAGCGTAAAAGGTGAGGTTTATAGTTCTACTTTTGATTTACCAGCTCAAAACCATGTAAGAGTTGCTGAAATCGTAATTGAAAAAGCAAAAAGACTTGTAGAAATGAAAAAAGATGTCGTAATATTACTTGATTCTATTACAAGACTTGCTCGGGCATACAATACTGTAACTCCTAGTTCAGGTAAAGTTCTAAGTGGTGGAGTTGATGCAAATGCTTTACACAAACCAAAAAGATTTTTTGGAGCTGCACGTAATATTGAAGAAGGTGGAAGTTTAACAATAATATCAACCGCTTTAATAGATACTGGTTCAAAAATGGATGAAGTTATATTTGAAGAATTCAAAGGGACTGGAAATAGTGAAGTAGTTCTAAGTAGAAATGCTGCAAATAAAAGAGTATATCCTGCTATTGATATTACAAAATCTGGTACAAGAAAAGAAGAACTTTTACTTAGTGCTGATACTTTACAAAAAACATGGATTTTAAGAAATGCAATGAGTGAAATGGATGAAGTTGATGTTCTTAAATTCTTATATCCTAAAATGCAAAAAACAAAAAATAATGATGATTTTTTTGCTTCAATGAATGAATAATAACTTAAAATATGCTTAAATTGAAGAAAAAAGAGTATAAATTTATAAATTTGTAAATTTTCTACCTCTTTTTTCAGCTAAATCAAATAATTTCTCTGATAGTATTGCTACCCGAAATTTGAAAAAAGGAAGGAAAATGGCAAATATAGACGAACTTTTAGAATATCTAAAAAGAACAAGTCCTGGACAAGATGAGTTTCATCAAGCAGCAGAAGAGGTTTTACACTCTTTAAAACCTTTGTTTGAAAAATACCCAAAATATGCAGCAAATAAAGTGTTAGACAGATTAGTTGAGCCTGAGAGACAGATTTTATTTAGAGTGACTTGGGTTGATGATAAAGGAGAAATCCAAATCAACAAAGGTTATAGAATACAATTTAGTTCGACTTTAGGCCCATATAAAGGTGGATTAAGATTTCACCCAAGCGTAAATACTGGAATTATCAAATTTTTAGGATTTGAGCAAATTTTTAAAAACGCACTAACTGGACTTCAAATTGGTGGTGGAAAAGGTGGAAGTGACTTTGACCCTAAAGGTAAAAGTGACAATGAAATCATGAGATTCTGCCAAGCATTTATGAGTGAATTATACAGACATATCGGTGCAACTACTGATGTTCCTGCTGGAGATATTGGAGTTGGTGGAAGAGAAATCGGATACTTATTTGGTATGTATAAAAAACTTGCGAATACTTATGATGGAACTTTAACAGGGAAATCATTAAAATGGGGTGGTTCACTAGCTAGAACAGAAGCAACTGGTTACGGTTGTGTATATTTTGCAAAAAATATGCTTGAAGCTAGAGGAGAAACTTTAACAGGTAAAAAATGTACTGTTTCTGGTTCTGGAAATGTAGCGATTTATACTATAGAAAAATTATACCACCTTGGAGCATTACCAATTACTTGTAGTGATTCAAAAGGTACAATTATAGATGAAGAAGGTATTGATTTAGATTTATTAAAAGATTTAAAAGAAAACCAAAGAGCTAGACTTTCAGAGTATATAAAACATAGAAAAAATGCAAAATATATTCCAGTTGAAGAGTACCCAAAAGGTAGAAATGCAGTTTGGTCTGTTCCTTGCTTTGCAGCATTCCCAAGTGCAACTCAAAATGAGTTAAATTTAGAGGATGCAAAAGAATTAATCAAAAATGGTTGTATTTGTGTAAGTGAAGGAGCTAATATGCCTTCTACAAATGAAGCTGTTGATTATTTTGTTGCACAAAAAATAGCATATGGTCCTGGAAAAGCGGCAAATGCTGGTGGAGTTGCAACAAGCCAATTAGAAATGGCTCAAAATGCTTCTATGGTTTCATGGACTTTTGAAGAGGTTGATGCAAAACTAGAGCAAATCATGAAACATATTTTTGATACAGCAAGTGCTACTGCTAAAGAGTTTGGACAACCAACAAACCTTGTTTTAGGAGCAAATATTGCTGGATTTAGAAGAGTAGCTGATGCTATGATTGAACAAGGATTAGTTTAATCAGATACTAAAAAACTTAAGGTCTTTCCTTAAGTTTAAAATAAAAATTTACTACCACACCACTATAAATATAAATCATTTTAAAAGCTAAAAATCAACCCATTTTCCGTCTAATTTAAGAATTTTAGCTTTTAAATGATAACACTTTTATTCTCAAAATATTTTAAACATTAATAAATAATTTCTTATATCAAATTCAAATTTTAATTTGGATATAATTCTGCCAAAATTTCAATAAGGATATATTTGAAAGTAGGAGTTTTTGATTCAGGAATTGGTGGATTAACTATACTAAATGCTATTACTAAAAGTGTAAAAAACACAGAATATGTTTATATAGCTGATACCTTATTTGCACCTTATGGTGAAAAAGATACAAATGAAATTTTACAAAGATGCGATAATATAACAAACTATTTGATTGATAAATATAATATTGATATTTTAATAGTTGCTTGTAACACTGCAACTTCAATTGCAATAAAATATTTAAGAGAAAAATATAAAAATTTACCAATTATTGGTGTAGAACCTGCTTTAAAACCTGCTATTCTAAGTTCAAAAACAAAGAATATAGCAATTTTAGCAACTCCAACAACAATAAATGGGAAAAAATACAAAGAACTTGTAGAAAATTTATCAGTTAATCAACAGTTAAATTTGTACCATATTCCTTGTAGTGGTTTAGCAAAAAAAATAGAAGAAGCTGATATTGAAACAAATAGCTTACATTTATTTTTAACAAATTATTTAAAAGATTTAAAAAATAAAAATATAGATAGCATAGTTTTAGGTTGTACTCACTATCCAATTATACAAGATGATATAAAAAAGTTTTTTAATGAAGATGTTATTTTATTTGATTCAGCAAATGCTATTGCGAAAAGATTACAAGATCTAGGTAAAAATAAAAATAGTATAAATAAAGACCAAAAAATAACTATTTTATATAGCGGTAAGATAAGTTTAGATATGGTAAATATAGTTTTAAAGAATATAAATTTTGAGATAGGAAAGTGTGAAATATGATAGATGACAATTTAAAAGATAGAGTTTTAGCTCTAAAATATCGTCCTAAAAGATTTGAAGATCTAATAGGACAAAATACAATATCTCAAACACTTAGCCTAGCATTAGATTCTTCAAGATTGTCTCATGCTTATTTATTTTCAGGACTTAGGGGAAGTGGAAAAACGAGTACAGCTAGAATAATGGCAAAAGCACTTTTATGTTCAAATGGACCAACAAGTAAACCTTGTGAGGTTTGTGATAATTGTCTTAGTGCAAATAGTGGAAAGCATCTTGATATTATTGAAATGGATGCTGCTAGTAATAGAGGGATAGATGATATAAAAGAACTAATCGAACATACGAAATATAAACCAAGTTCTGCAAAATTTAAAGTATTTATAATAGATGAAGTTCATATGCTTACAACTCAGGCTTTTAATGCTTTATTAAAAACTTTAGAAGAACCACCTAATTTTGTAAAATTTATACTAGCAACTACTGATTCTTTAAAACTTCCAGCTACTATTTTAAGTAGAACTCAACACTTTAGATTTAATAAAATCTCACAAAATGATGTGGTTCATCATCTTTCTCATATTTTAAATATTGAAAATATTGAGTTTGAAAAAGAAGCTTTAGAGATACTTGCTAGAAGTGGTCAAGGAAGCCTAAGAGATACTTTAACTTTACTAGATCAAGCAATAATTTTCTCAAAAGGAAAAATATCAACTTCTAGTGTTGTTGATATGTTAGGACTAATAGATCCATCTTTAATGGAAAATATTTTTAAAATTATTTTAAATAAAGGCGATATAAATACCCTACTTCCAGAACTTCAAAACTATGAAGTTTCTCAAATTTGTGATGAAATATCTATATATTTAAAAGATAAAATGATTTCAAAAGATACAAGATTTGATGTAACTTTATTTGATAGATTTTTCAGAATTTTAAGTGAAGCTAAGCATCTATTATCTTTAAATAGTGATGATACTTTTATTTTAATTCTTACTTTAATGAAACTTGTAGAAGCTACTAACTTAAAATCAATAGATGAATTAATTGAACAAATTGGCAAAATGCCAGTACGAAATGAAGCAATAAAAGTAGAAAAACCTGCTATTCCTGAACCTAAAATTATAGAAACTAAAATTATTGAAAATAAAGTTGTAGAAGAAAAACCACAAGAAGAAAAACCTATACAAAATATAAATACTCAAATACAAAATCCTAATCCTTTTGATATAGATTCTATTATAGAAGAACCTATCAAAACTGAAATTATGGAAACAAAAGAGATAGAGTATATTCCTTTTGAAGAAGAGAATGATAAAAATAGTGATTTATATCAACATTTGATAGAAAAAGTTTATGATAGAGATTACACATTAGGTGAATGTTTTGAAAAGAACTTTATATTTAATGGTTTTAGTGATAATAAACTTCAAATAATATCTTATGCAAAAGATGAGGATAGAAAACTTTTAGGTAAACATTATGGCCTTATTAAAATTTTTGCACAAGATATTTTCGGCTTAAATGTTGAGCTAGATTTTAAAAAGGAAGAGGCCACCTTATTAAAAACTAACAATGAAATAAAAATAGAGCCTGAACAAAATAGCGAAGTTGCTTCTATGGTAGAAGATGTTGAGTTTAGTTCTAGTTGTGTAGCTGGTGCTATAAAAAATACAGATACTCAATTATCTTCAAAAGAGTTACAAGTAAATGATTTATTAAATTCAAAAATGGTAAATAAAGCAAAAGAGTTATTTGATATTAAAAAAATTACAGTAAAATCACGAAGTTAAAATAATATTATAAAAAAAGGACAAAGATATGATTAAAATTGCAAAATTATTGGTTTTAAGTGCATTTGCAAGTGCTACATTATTGGCAAATGATAATTTAGTTATAGATTTTGAGAAAAAAAGAGTTGCTCAAAATCCAAATGTTAAAGTGAAGAATATAAAAGTTTTCTATAAAAAAGAACTAGAATTAAAAGGTTGGAATGGCTATATTTTAGAAATTGATGCAACTATTCAAGACAAAGGTATGAAAGTAAAAGATACACTTTTTAGTGATGGAAAAGTAATTGCTACTGATTTATATGATGTATCAACAGGAAAATCTTTGAAAGATAGTATAACACCAACATTAACAGATAAATACTATCAAAAATCAAAACTAATTGCTGGAAATGAAAAAGCAAAAGATAAAATTGTAGTTTTTTCTGATCCTCTTTGCCCATTTTGTACACAATATATTCCTGAAGTTATAGATTTTGTAAATAAAAAAAGTGATTCAATAGCACTATATTATTATGCATTTCCATTAACTCATATTCATCCAGCATCAACTACTTTATCAAAACTTATTGATATAGCAAAGGTAAAAAATGGTAATGATATCATAATGAAGGCATATACAGCTCATTGGTCAAAATACTTTGAAGTAACTTCAACAGATGATAAAATTATTTTAGAAGCGTTTAATAAAGAGTTAGGTTTAGATATTAAAATCGAAGAATTAAATAAAAAAGAGATAATTACATCTTTAGAAAAAGAGGTTTTAATGGGAGAAGATATGCTAGTAAGTGGAACTCCAACTATTTATATAAATGGAGAAAAAGATACAACTAGAGAAAAATATAAAACTTTAGGTAAAAAGTAATATGAAAAAATTAGTAATTGCAACTAGAAGAAGCCAACTTGCTCTTTGGCAAAGTGAATATATAAAAGCTGAACTTTTAAAACACTATCCAAATATGCAAATAGAACTTCAAGAGTTTACAACTAAAGGTGATAAAATACTTGATGTTCCGCTAGCAAAAATTGGTGGTAAGGGGCTTTTTACAAAAGAACTAGAAGTTGCAATGCTTGAAGGAACTGCTCATTTAGCAGTTCATTCACTAAAAGATGTTCCAACACAGTTTGAAGATGGTTTAACTTTAGCTGCTGTTTCAAAAAGATTTAATCCTCAAGATGCACTTTTAAGCAACAAATATAGCTCTTTAGAAGATTTACCAAAAGGCGCGGTTGTTGGAACTACAAGTCTGCGAAGAAGAATGGCTATAAAGATGTTAAGACCTGATATAGAGCTAAAAGATTTAAGAGGAAATATCAATACAAGAATAGCAAAATTAAATGCAGGTGAATATGATGCTATTATCCTTGCAGCAACAGGAATAGAAAAATTAAATCTACAAAATGAAGTAAAATATTTTGCTCCTATTTCAACTGATATTATGATACCTTCTATGGGACAAGCAACTTTAGGAATAGAGACAACAACAGACCCAAAAATCATCGAAATAGTAAAAGTTTTAAATGATAAAAATGCTGAAATTGAGTCTAAAATCGAGCGAGGATTTGTAGATACACTTCAAGGTGGTTGCCAGGTTCCAATAGGTGTAAAAGCTACAATTTTAGATGAAAAGAGTGTAAAAATATCTGCAATAGTTGGACTTCCTGATGGGACAGAATATATCAAAGATGAAAAAATGGTAGATATAAACTCTTTTGAAAATGCGGGAAAAGAGTTTGCAAATGAATTTATACAAAAAGGTGCAAAAGAGCTTTTAGCAAGAGCTGAAACTATGGCTTTTAAATAATTTTAAATTATTTAAAGCTATCTTATAGCTACTAATTTTTGATATATTATCTCTTTTAATTCATTATTTAAAGGATATAAAATGAGAATAAATTTAGAAGATACCCTATTTTGTTTAGTTGATGTACAAGAGAGACTTTTCCCACATATTGGAAATAAAGATGAGTTGGAGAGAACTATTCCTATTTTAGTAAAGGGGATAAAAGCTTTAGATATCCCAATAATTGTAAATGAACAATATAAAAAAGGTATTGGTGAGACAATCCCTGTTTTAAAAGAGTTGGTTTCTGAATACACAGCTTATGAAAAAACTACATTTTCTGGTTGTCAAACTGATGAAATTTTAGAAGCTTTTAAAAAAAGTGGTAAAAAAAATATCATTGTAGCAGGAATAGAAACTCATGTTTGTGTACTTCAAACTTGTATAGACTTAATTGAAAATGATTTTAATGTGATTTTGGTTACAAATTGTTGTGGAAGTAGAACAAAACTTGACCATAAAATGGCTATAAAAAGGCTAGTTCAAGCTGGAGTTGTACCAACAACTTATGAATCAATTTTATTTGAACTAACAGTTGATGCAAAAAATCCAAACTTCAAAACAATTTCATCTTTAATAAAATAAAAAAGGAGACAGATTTTCTATCTCCTTTTTTTCACTTTACTTATAGAATATTTCTATTTATCCCATAATATCAGCAGGTGCATAAACTTCACCTTTCATAATAATTCTTGCACTTCGGCTCATTGTAGCTTTATCAACAATATATTTACCATTTTCGCATTTTATTACAGCTCCAACTTTTAAAGTCCCAGATGGGTGTCCAAACTCAACAGCAGTTTTTTCTCCTCCACCAGCAGCAATATTTACCAATGTTCCTTCAATACAAGCAGCAACACCAATAGCAACAGAAGCTGTTCCCATCATAGCATGATGAAGTTTTTGCATTGATAAAGCTCGTACATGTAAATCAATCTCATCTGCTTTTACTTCTTTTCCACTTGAAGTTATAAAATCACTTTTTGGAGCAACAAATGCAATTTTTGGAGTGTGTTGTCTAGTTTCTGCCTCTTTTAAATCACTTATAAGTCCCATTTTTAAAGCACCATAGCTTCTTATCTTTTCAAATCTAGCCAAGGCTTCAGCATCACTATTTATATCAGCTTGAAGTTCAGTTCCTTTATATCCAATATCACTAGCATTTAAGAAAATTGTAGGAATACCTGCTGTTATCATAGTTGCTTTAAATGTACCAATTCCTGGAACTTCCAAATCATCTACTAAATTTCCTGTTGGAAATAACTCTTCACTAGGATCAACAGGTTCTGCAAACTCTAATAAAATCTCTTCAGCAGGGAAAGCAACACCATCTATATAATAATCACCCATTTCTTTTACTTGTCCATCAACCATTGTTACATAACAAAGAATTGTTTTTTTGATATTTGCTTGCCAAATTCTTACACAACAAACACCATTTTGTGGCACATTATCAACTAAACCTTCATGAATAGCAAAAGGACCAACTGCTGAACTTAAATTTCCACAATTTCCACTCCAATCCATAAAATCTTTATCTATCGCAACTTGACCAAAATAGTAATCAACATCGTGGTTTGGTACAGTTGATTTTCCAACTAAAATAGCTTTAGAAGTACTTGAAGTTGCTCCTCCCATACCATCCATTTGTTGTTTATAAATATCTGGACTTCCAACTATTCTTTGAAGAAGCTTATCTCTTTTTACTTTGTCTTCTTGTGCTTGTGCAGGAAGATCTGCTATATTAAAAAATGTTCCTTTTGAAGTTCCACCTCTCATATATGTTGCTTTAACTCTTATTTGTGGTTTATATGCCATATTTTCTCCTAAAATTTAAACTTTTAAAACTTTTCAAAAAGATTTTCATCTCTTTAAAAAATTTTAAGAGAGCAAAAACTCTCTTAAAACCTATTTACTAGCTGCAATAACATCTTTTGCAAATTTTTGTAAAATTCCACCAGCTTTATAAACTTCAACTTCAGCTGTTGTATCTAATCTACAAAGAACTTTAAATTCTACTTTTTCACCATTTGCTCTAGTCATAGAAACTGTTAAATCACATCTTGGAGTAATATCTCCTAAAATATCAAAAGTTTCTGTTCCAGTAATCGCATAAGTATTTCTTGTTTCACCATCTTTAAATTGAAGTGGTAAAACACCCATACCTACAAGATTTGTTCTATGAATTCTTTCAATTGATTCAGCAATCACAACTTCAACACCTGCAAGTCTTACACCTTTAGCTGCCCAGTCTCTTGAACTTCCTTGACCATAGTTTGTTCCAGCAACAATAATTAATGGTTGTTTTCTTCCCATATAAGTTTCTATTGCTTCCCACATTCTTGACTCAACACCTTCTGGCATAATTTTTGTCAAACTTCCTTGTTTTACATTACCTTGCTCATCTTTAACCATTTCATTATATAGTTTTGGATTTGCTAAAGTTGCTCTCAATGCAGTATTGTGATCACCTCTATGTGTTGCATAAGAGTTTAAATCTTCTAAAGGTAATCCCATTTTTAAACAATACTCTCCAGAAGCACTTTTTGCTTGAATAGCATTTGATGGAGATAAGTGGTCTGTTGTAATATCATTTGGGAAAACTCCAAGTGGTCTTAAATTTTTAAGAGCTGGCATAGTCATAAATTCATCTTCCCAATATGGTGGTTTTTGAATATATGTAGATTTAGCATCCCATTTATAGAATGGTTCAGCTGCTTCTTTTAAACCTTTTGCAAACATTGGGTCATAGATTTTTGCAAACATTTCAGGTTTTACTGATTTGTAAACTATTGCATCTATTTCTTCATCACTTGGCCAAATATCTTTTAATTTAATATCATTTCCATTTTTATCTTTACCAAGAACATCTGTTTCAATATTAAATCTAATACTTCCAGCAAGTGCATAAGCAACTACAAGTGGAGGTGAAGCTAAAAATGCTTCTTTAATAAATGGGTGAATTCTTCCATCAAAGTTTCTATTTCCAGATAAAACTGCTGTTGTGTAAACTCCACTATCAGCTGCTTCTTTTTCAAGTTTTGGATCTAAAGCTCCACTCATACCATTACAAGTTGTACAAGCAAATCCTACAATTCCAAATCCTAATTTTTCTAACTCAGTTAAAAGTCCAGAATCTTTTAAATATAGTTCAGAAACTTTAGAACCTGGTGCTAATGAAGATTTTACCCATCTTTTTCTTGTAAGCCCTAGTTCATTTGCTTTTTTAGCTACAAGTCCAGCTGCAACAACATTTCTTGGATTTGAAGTATTTGTACATGAAGTGATAGCTGCAATTAAAACAGCACCATCTGGGATAACTTCATCTTTAATCTCAATCTTTTTAGTGATACCTTCAGAATCTAAAGTTGAAGTAGGTACTAATTTATGTGGTTTAGAAGGTCCTGCTAAACTTCTTGTAACTGTTGTTAGATCAAATTCAATAGTTCTAAAGTAAGTAGCTTCACTTAAACTATCTGCCCATAAACCATTTGCTTTAGCATAAGTTTCAACAAGTTTTACTTGTTCTGGACTTCTTCCTGTAATTTTTAAATAATCAATAGTTCTATCATCAATAGCAAACATAGCAGCACTTGCACCATATTCTGGTGTCATATTAGATATAGTTGCTCTATCTCCTAAATCAAGATATTTGATTCCACTTCCAAAGAACTCTAAATAAGCAGAGATTACATTGTTTTGTCTTAAAAATGATGTTAAAGAAAGTGCAATATCAGTTGCAGTTATTCCTGCTGCTCTTGTACCTTTTATCTCAACTCCAATTATTTCTGGAACTCTCATATAAGAAGGGTTTCCAAGCATAACATTTTCAGCTTCAAGTCCACCAACACCAACTGCAATAACTCCTAAAGCATCAACGTGAGGAGTGTGCGAATCTGTTCCAACTAATGTATCTGGACTAGCAATACCATCAATATTGTGAACAACTGGAGACATTTTTTCAAGGTTGATTTGGTGCATAATACCATTTCCTGGAGGAATAACATCAACATTATCAAATGCTTTTTTTGTCCAATTTATAAAATCAAATCTATCTGCATTTCTTCTATCTTCGATATCTCTATTTTTTTGAAAAGCATCACTATCATATCCACCACATTCAACTGCAAGTGAGTGATCAACGATTAATTGTGTTGGAACAACTGGATTAATTTTTTGTGGATCTACACCTTGTGAAGCAACTGCTTCTCTAAGACCTGCTAAATCAACAAAAGCTGTAAGTCCTAGAATATCATGACAGATTACTCTACTTGGATACCAAGGAAAATCTTTATCTGTTCTTTTTTCTATTAATTGAATTAGTGAATCTTTTAAATCTTCACTAGGACATTTTCTAATTAAGTTTTCTGCTAATACTCTTGAAGTATAGTTAAGTTTTGCAAAAGAACCAGGAGTGATATCTTCAACAGCACTTTTTACATCATAATATTTAACATCTAAACCATCTAATTGTTTAAGATATTTATCATTTGTCATTTTATTTTCCATTTTTTTGAAATTTATTGTAAAAAAAATTTAGGCTAAATTTAGCCTAAATTAAAGAATTATTTTCTATCTTCTAAAGGTATGTAAGCTCTTGGCTCTGGTCCAGTATAGTTAGCTGAAGGTCTGATTATTTTTCCATCTTCTCTTTGTTCAATAACGTGTGCACCCCATCCTGTAACTCTTGCAATAATAAATATTGGAGTAAACATATCTGTTGGAATTCCCATTTGATTATATGAAACAGCAGAGAACCAGTCAAGATTTGGGAACATTTTCTTTTGATCCCACATAACTTCTTCAAGTCTTGCAGCTACATCATACATTAACATATTTTTATTCTCTTCAGATAGCTCTTTTGCAACTTTTTTGATAACAACATTTCTTGGATCTCTTGTAGCATAAACTGGGTGCCCAAATCCAATAATAATCTCTTTTTTAGCAATTCGTTCTTTGATATCTTTTTCTGCTTCATCAGCTGATGAGTATCTTTCTTGAATTCTAAATGCAACTTCATTTGCTCCACCGTGTTTTGGACCTCTTAATGCTCCAATAGAACCAGTAATACAAGAATACATATCTGAATTTGTTCCAGAAATTACTCTTGAAGTAAAAGTTGAAGCATTAAATTCATGTTCTGCATAAAGGATTAAAGACACGTGCATAGCTTTAACCCAAGATTCTCTTGGTTTTTCACCATGTAATAAATGTAAGAAATGTCCACCAATTGTATCATCATCAGTTACAACATCGATTCTTTTTCCATTATATGCAAAATGGTACCAATATAAAAGCATAGAACCAAAAGATGCCATTAATTTATTGATAATATCTTGTGCTGCAGCTTTTGGATGAGATTCATCTTCTTGATTTAATGCTCCAAGAACTGAACAGCCTGTTCTCATAACATCCATTGGGTGACAATTTTTTGGTAATTGTTCTAATGCAACTTTTACACCTTGTGGAATATCTCTAAAAGATTTAAGTTTTGCTTTATAAGCTTTTAACTCTTCTTTATTAGGTAACTCTCCATGAACTATTAAATATGCAATCTCTTCAAATTCAGCTTTTTCAGCAAATTCTAAAATATCATATCCTCTATAATATAAATCATTTCCTGTATTTCCAACTGTACATAATGCTGTACTTCCAGCTGCTACACCTGAAAGTGCCACAGATTTTTTTGGTTTAAACTCTGTACTTGTAGTACTCATATTTTCTCCTTAGTTTGATTTAATTTTAAATAAAATACGAAAAGCTAATTATTTAGCTTTTCCTTTTGAAAATAATTCGTCCATTTTTTGCTCATAAGAGTGGTAATTTAACATATCGTATAATTCCATTCTTGTTTGCATTGTGTCAATAACTGCTTCTTGAGTTCCTTTATCTTTTAACTCTTGGTAAACATTTAATGCAGCTTTATTCATAGCTCTAAATGCTGATAATGGATAAAGAACCATATCAATACCAACAGAAGATAATTCTTCAGTAGTAAACATTGGAGTTGCACCAAATTCTGTAATGTTTGCTAATACAGGGATTTTTACTGCATCTGTAAACTCTTTGTACTCTTTTAAAGTGTGAATTGCTTCAGCAAAAATAGCATCAGCACCAGCAGCAACATAAGCTTTTGCTCTATCAATAGCAGCTTGTTGTCCTTCACTTGCATGTGCATCAGTTCTAGCAATGATATAGAAATCTGGGTCTAACTCTTTTTTAGCATCAACAGCTGCTCTGATTCTATCACACATTTCTTCAGTAGATACTAACTCTTTGTTTGGTCTATGTCCACATCTTTTTGCAGCAACTTGATCTTCAATATGAAGTCCAGCAGCACCATATCTAATAAACTCTTTTACAGTTCTAGCTATGTTAAATGCATGTCCCCAACCAGTATCAGCATCAACGATTAATGGAGTATCACAAATAGAAGTAATTCTTCTGATATCAATACATACATCTTCTAACATTGTCATACCTAAATCTGGTAAACCATAAGAGGCATTTGCAATCCCACCACCACTTAAGTAAATAGCTTTATGCCCTACTTTTGTAGCTTGTAATGCTTGGTAAGCATTGATAGTTCCAACAATTTGTAATGGAGCTTCTTGTTTTAAAGCTTCTCTAAATCTTTTTCCTGCACTTGTCATACTTCTTCCTTTAAAAAAATGTTAAATGTCATTATACCTATTTTGATTTTTTATGATTGTATTATTTATAATTCATATTTACAATTTTTATACATTTTTTATAAAATGTTCAAAATTTGTATTTTTTGTTTAATTACTGTACAATATGCAGAAATTTTATTAAAGGAAGCTTATGAATTTTAAATCTTCACTAGATAAGTTTATAGAGATTTTTAATCGTTCTAATTTGAGTATATCAAAATTTGCATCAATGCTAAATAAAGACAGAAGAACCATAACTTCGTGGATAGACAAGATAAGTGAGGTTGAAATAAATAAAGATATTCAAGATAAAATATGTCAAATTTTTAGATATCCAAACTATATTTGGGAAGATGCTTGTAGTGGCGATGAGTTTATAAAATCTATTACTCAAATACCTCAAAAAGAAGTAAGAATAATAGATGAAGACTATAAAGGGAGATTAAAATATATAATTGAACATGAAAAAAATAGAAGATTTGTAATACAAGCACAATTCCCAGGTCCAATGTATAGAGATAGTGCTGTACAAAAAGTGTACAAAAATTCTACAAGTGCAGATATAGAAGAGCTAAAACAAGAGAGAATTGACCAAATGTTAAGATATGACTATGATACAACAGAGTGGTATTCTATAAAATCTATTTTGAGTTTTTGTTTTGCAAGTATTGGTAACTTTTTTACTAAAGAAGAAAAAATAAAAATTTTAGAACTTATGTATGAACTTTTTAATAATAACTACAATAAAAAATTATTTCTATTTGACTCTTTTTCAAGAAAAATATACGGAATGGAAACAACATATATATCTATAAATGTTAAAAATAAAATACTATTTTTCAAATCTCCTATTGAGTCTGTTTTTATTGAAATAAGAAATAAAAACTTGGTTGAAAGAATGCACAAATATTATAGTTCACCAATAGAAGCACCATCACATGTGAATTTTTTGGAATCAGTTAAAATCCTAAAGATACTTCAAGAGGCTTTAAAATACAACAATAGTATCAAACAAGCATACGAAACGATAAATCGTGAAACAAATTATGGTGAGTTATTTTATAACAACCTAAGTATAGATTTACAAAAAGAGGTTAGTTCTCCAAAATCTGGACAAAAGAGAAATTAATACCTTTATATAATTAATATTTATATATTTTAGTTATTTTATGATGTTTTATATACACTTAAGTATGAGTTCCAAAGTATAAAAGGAAAGTATATTTTTATCATCGAAATTTTAATCTCAAAATTAAATAAATACTTTGAAACCCATGCTTAAAAGCACAAAGAGAGTAAAAACTCTCTTTATTTTTAAATATTATTAAAACTCCATTTTCATAGAAAATGCAACAGCTCTTGGGTCACCTAAAGTTGTTCTATTTACCCAATAAACTTTATCTGCTAAATTTTGTGTAGTTAAGTTAAAAGTTGTCGGATAGCTTCCTAATTTTGTTTTATATCTTAAACCTGCATCATATAGAGTATAAGATGGTAGAATATCTGTATTTGATTCATCTACATATTGTTTACCTGTATAATATGCTCCAGCATTTATAGATAAACCATTTATATATGGAATATTATACTCTGCAAATAGTTTTACCATTTTTGTAGCAGCATCTATTGGTTTTTTACCTTCTAAATCTGGATTAGTCGCTTTTTCTATACTTAAATCCATAAAAGTTACACCACCCATAAGTGTAAGATTATCCGTAACCTTACCAGTAAGTCCAAGTTCAAGTCCTTGATGTATTTGTTCTCCATTTTGTGTTAATGTTGGTTTTCCTAAAGTTGATACGGTACTTTCATCATCATAAGAATTTACTTTTTCTATTCTAAATAGTGAAGCAGTTAAAAGTGCTTTATCATCTAACATACTATATTTTAAACCAACTTCATATTGTTTGCTTTTATATGGATCTAAAATCTCATTTTCATTGGCATAATTACTTCCAACAATAGTTCCTTGTTCAAGGCTTTCTATATAAGTTGCATAAGTTGTAAGATTTTCAAGTGGCTTGTAGATTAAAGATAAAGTGGGAGTTAATTTAGATACATCATATTTTTTTGAGCTTTGTATATAGCTTGTATTTATAATAGTTGCATAATTTACTCCAACCAAAGCACTCCATTGATCATTAAAAACTATATCATCACCGACTAATATATTTTTATATTGAGTTTTTGAATTAATTTTTCTTGGCTGCGTTCCTATTTCATTACTCCAAAGAGATATATCAGGTTCTGCAAAGTTTTTTAAGTCATTTAAGTTCATATCATTTAATAAATCATAATAAGCCCAACTATCAGGGGATTGATAATATTTTCTAGAACTTAAAGAATAACCAGCTGTTAAAGTATGGCTAACATTCCCTGTATCGAATTTCGAATCAAAATAGATATTTGCTCCATAATTTTTTGTATGATTCCAATCATTTTTAGCTAAAAACGACTGATAACTTCCATTTTTATATCCAATTGCATTACCATTTTGTACAAATAATTCAGCATAATCTCCTCTACCTTTCATTTTTTCATAAAATAGATTTGTTCTTAAAGTAAAAATATCATTTATATCCAATCTCATACTATTTTCTATTTTATCTGATTTTATTTCATTTTCTAGCCAATCTGGGCTATAGCTTTTATTCTTTTTTATACTAGCTCTATCTAAATTTGGTATCCATGCAATAAACTGTGTATTTCCACCTTTAGTTAAACTATCTTTATGAGAATATTTTATATCTGTATAAAAATTATCAGTTGGTTTCCAATCAAAAACCAAGCTTATTGCTTTTTGTTCTTTTGTAGATGCATCAGGTAACTCTCCATTTTGATATAAAGCATTTACTCTATATCCAAAAGTATTATCTTCATCAAATTGTCCACCCAAATCTAAGTGAGTATAGTATGATTCATTTCCATAACTTCCAATAGTAATATTTCTTAAATCTTTTGTTGTTGGTTTTTTAGTTATATAATTAACTGCTCCACCAACTCTTCCTCCACCATATAAGAATCCAGTTGCTCCACTGATAATTTCTACTCTTTCTATATCTTGCATCATTGGAATACTTGTTATTCTATCAGTATATGAAATACCATTTATTATAGGATTATATACAGTAAACCCTCTCATATTAGGATATGAACTATCTCCTCTAGCATACTGAGCCTTTGTTCCTTCTTGAGTAGTTGAGTTCATTTTAAAAATCTGGTTCATATCTTTTGCTTGTACATTTTCGATTAGATCTTTTGAGATTACAGTCATTGAGTATGGAGTATCTTGTAGTTTTCTATCATTCCAAATACCTACTCCCTTTGTTTCTTCTACTAAGTATCCACTTTCAGCAGAACCATTTTTATAATTTGTTCCAGAAACAGATATTTCATCTAAAACAGTAGTATTACCAAAGTTTTGATATTTTGGTTTTTCTATTATATATATTACACTATCTTCTTCGATAGCTTTGAGATTATGTTCTTCTAATACACTATTTAGATTACTTAATACCGTCCCCCCCCCCCGAAACCTAACTTTTCTGAATCTACTATTTTATTCTTCAAATCTTTTGATTTTGAAATATATGTTACATTATATTTCTTTACTATATTCTCTACTGCTTCTTGCAAACTTATCTCTTTTGCATTTAACATTGTTCCACTTAACATCAATGATGTTACAACTGACATGAAAACTCTATTTTTCATCTTCTAATCCTTTGTATTAATTTTGAGAATTTGTTTCTCTATATAGTAAGACGATTTAAATGAAAAAAATGGACAATTTTTGCAAAAGAATTTTCAAATTTGTTAGGTAGAGTTACTTTTTGTAACAAAAGTAATCTATTTTTGATTTCCAAATTCACTTTTTAGTATCTAAATATTTTTAAATATTCTACAATTTTTTATGATACAATGAAATTTTTAATATTTAATATAAGGATAAAATATGAATATAGTAATTTTAGATAGAGCAAGTTTAGGATTTGATATAGATGTATCAATTTTCTCACAATTTGGTAATATTACTTCTTACGACTTAACAAAAGAAAATGAAACAAAAGAAAGAATAAAAAATGCCGATATTGTACTTACAAATAAAGTTTATGTTGGAAAAAATGAAATAGATAACTCAAATATAAAACTTATTTGTATAACTGCAACTGGTATGAACAATGTAGATTTAGAGTATGCAAAACAAAAAAATATTGTTGTAAAAAATGTTGCAGGATATTCAACTTCTAGTGTTGTACAAGTAGGTTTTTCTATGATATTTCATTTTGTGACAAAATTAAACTACTATAAAAATTATGTAGATGTTGGGAATTGGCAAAAAAATGAACTATTTACTCATATTGATAAGCCTTTTTTTGAACTAGATAAAAAAAGAGTTGGGATTATAGGTCTTGGCGAAATAGGAAGAAATTTTGCCAAAAAAGCTGTTGCATTTGATTGTGAAGTTGTATATTACTCAACAAGTGGGAAAAATAGCAATAGTGAATACAAAAGTGTAAGCTTAGATGAACTTCTAAAAACAAGTGATATTATCTCTATTCATGCTCCATTAAATGACCAAACAGCAAACCTTTTAAATTATGACAATATGAAAAATTTAAAAGATGGTGCAATTTTACTAAATCTAGGTCGTGGTGGAATCATAAATGAATCTGATTTGGCAAAAATTATAGATGAAAAAGAAATTTATTGTGGAATTGATGTTGTTTCAAAAGAACCAATAGAAGAGTCAAATCCGCTTTTAAAAGTAAAAAATAAAGAGAGATTAGTTTTAACTCCACATATTGGTTGGGCAAGTATCGAAGCTAGAACTAGACTTGTTCAAATGGTTGCAAAAAATATAGAAGAGTTTTTAAAATAATTCAACTCTTCTTTTTAAACAAAAACCTAAATATCTTTTGAAAGATATTTAGCTGTTTTTGTACTACTTTTTCCTTTATCTGTTTTGATAACTCTTGAAGATTTGTGGGTTCATACAAAGATTTTTTATTCTCTATTTTCATTTTGTTTATCCAAATAATTTTGTATCTCTTTTATAGCTTCTTCATTTTTAATAGTAAATTTAATCTCTATTCTTCTTGAAGCATCTTTATCTTCAATACCTTTTTTATCTAGTATCAAATCAGCAGAACTTCTTCCACTAGAGTTTACAAAAGTGCTTAAAAGTTTTTTATCTACAATATTTGATTCATATAAAAACTGCATAACACTCATCGCTCTTTGTTGAGATAGTAAAAGATTTGATAAATATGTTCCATCACTATTTGTATGCCCTTCAATAGTAATATTTTCTATATATTTTGATATATCTTTATCTTCAAATAATACAGAAAGATAGTTCTTCAAAACAGAACTTAACTCTTTTTTTGACTCTTCTTTTAAAATATAAGAATTTTGGTCAAACAAAATATTAGAAGAAAATTTTATAGCTCCACTTTTTTCATCTACATTTATAGAGTTACCAAGTTTCTCTTTTAGTTTTGCTATAACATTTAGTTTTATTCCAGTTAGAGTTTTTATTTTTAGTTTTGCAATATCAAACTCTTCAACCATTTTTTGATGAATTTGTGTTTGAACTAAAAGCTTATCAGCAAGTAGTTTTAACTCTTCATCTTTTAAATTTATCTGATTTGTACTATCACCTAAAGCCAAATTCAAACTCTCATTTGTACTTTTTTCATCTTTTATAGTTAGTTCATATTCAAGTAAAAGAGCTTTTAATTTTTCTATCTCATTTGAACTTAAAATTATTCTTTTATTTGCATCATCAATTTTTGCAAGGCTTTCTTCATACAGATTTTTTGCTTTTGCTAACTCATAAAATAGTTTTGATTTAGCATCTTCACTATCTTCTAAACTATGTTGAGTATAAATATATTTGATTACAATTGAAGCAATAACTAAAATAAATACAAAAAGCAAACCAGCCATCAAATCGGCATAAGATATCCAAAAGTTCTCTTCTTGGCTCTTGTTTTTGTCATCTTTTTTATACATAATTTACTACTTTGATAAATCTTTAAAGATACTCAAATCTTTTACTATATTTGAAGTTTGAACATCTATTTGTCTTAAAGACTCTTTTAATCCCTCTTCAAACTTCCACTCTATTTTTTCCATATCACCTTTCATAGTTTCAATACTTTTTACAATATTTGAATATATTGCTTTTAAGTTTTCACTACTTAAATTGTTCATATGAGTATTTAATTCAACAATATTTTTATTTAAACTTTTTGAAGTTTCTAGAAAAATATTATTTTGAGTATCTATTTGTTGTCCTAAACTTTCAACAGTTCTAGCTAGTTTTTCACAATTTGTGATATTTTCATCAATTCTTAAAGATAAAATATACTCTTTTTGTAAAATCTCTTCAACTGCTTCATATCGTTTCTTAATAGAGCTATTAATACTTTCTAAAATATCGCTAGAAGTTAATTGTTTGAAAATATCGCTCATACTTGAGAAATTGTCAATATTGCTTTTTATATGAATTGATTCAATATCTATTTTTGTCCAAAAGAAATTTTTAGTGCTTTCTTTTATGACAAATCTATCATGGTCAAATCTACTCATTCCAAATTTTTCAAAAAATATCCACCAAATAGATAAAAATATCCCATAAATAGAAACATAAAATGCTGTTGCAACACCACTTAAAAGTTTTGTTATCTCTCCATCAAGAGCAAAAGTATTTGTTGAAGTAAAATCAGGCATAGAAATAGCAATAGATATAAATGTTCCTAAAATCCCTAAAGTTGGGAAAATACCACTGGCAATACTTGAAAAATTGTTATTTCTTAGATTACTTGTATAATCTTGTAAAAAGTCATCAACACTTCCATTTGCTTTTGAAGTTTCACCAATACTAAGTAAATTATTATTTATATATTCTTGAAGTGCAAATTGAAGGTCAGCATATAAAGTTTTAAACTTGCAAGAAACATAATAAGCATTGTGTCTTATAAAAAATAGATAAATTACAAATATAAGCCCTATTAAAATAACACTATGAATTTCAACTTTTAAAGGTAAAGCTCCCAAATAACAAAGTATTACAACTGCAAATAAAGCTGCTGGAACACTAAAAAGTGTGATTATCCTTGAAAAAGGCTTACAATTTGTACGAAATCTTGAATTTAGTTCTATAAAATCTTCTTCTTTAAACATAATTTATTCCTTAAATGTTTTAAAATAACCTACATTTTATCAAAATTTAGTAAAATAGCAGAAATTTTAAAAGGGCTTTTTATTATGAATAAATTTTTCACTATATTTTTCTTATTTACATCAATTTTATTTGCACAAGAAAAATATACAATTGCCGTTTGTGCAACTTCAACTTTGGAAAATGCTTTAGTATGTAAAAAAAGAATCTATGACAATATGAGAGGCGAAGTTTTCATAGTAAAAGAACAAAACAGATATTTTACAAATCTAAATATTTATGATGATAAAGAAATAGCAAAAGTTACTCTAAAACATGCTTCAAAATATGTACTCGACCAAAAACCATATATAAAAGAAATAAATAAAAATATCGTAAATCAAATAGATAAAAGAAAACTATTTATAGATATGGATGAAACTATAAAACCAGTACAAAAAACTTACAAAATAGAAAAAAAAGAAAATATTGAAGAAACAACTATAAATAACACTCAAGATATAGAAACAACAAAACCAATAAATCAAAAATCTATTATTCCATTGGTTTCAGCTATTCCTGATAATTTAGAGATTATTGGATTTTTACCATACAGCGATGAAGAAGAGAATAATAAAGAAGAAAAGTTTGAAAATCAACAAACAAATATTGATACAAAAAACAATGAAGTAGATTATGGCAATATGAATGAAGAAAGTAATATTTCACCAGAAGATGAAGATAAATTACTTCATATAAGTATGGATGAATTTGACAATCAAATCAAAAATAAGCAAGAGATAAAAATATCTTATGAAAAAAAGCCTATACAAAAAAATACAAATAAAATCTCTTTAGATTCTTATGAAGAGATTATCATAAAAGTAAATTCAAAAACAAATATTATGGACATTTTTGCAAAAAGTGGAAATGTAGAAAAAAAACTAAAAACTTATATTGTATCAACTGGAAAAAATGATATTAAAAAGCCTTTAGGTATTGGAAAAATATCTCAAATTTCATTAAATCCAGTTTGGTATCCAACAGAAGATACAAAAAAAAGCTTTGCTAAAAAAGGAATTATATTACCAAATGTTGTTCCAGCACACCACAAATACAACTATATGGGTGCTGCAAAATTGAACCTTACTCATGAAGTTGATGGAAAAACTACTTATAGAATTCACGGTACTTTAAATGAAAAAACATTGGGAACAAATGAAAGTGCTGGTTGTATAAGAATGAGAAATATAGATGTTTTAGAACTTGCAAAAATTATAGATGATTTTGCAAATATAAAAAGCTTAAATAGAGTAAAAGTTATTTTAATATAAATTTAAATCTCTCTTTTTCTCTTTAAACTTTTTCTTTTATATCTTTGATAGTGCTTTTTTAGATAATTTTTAAATGATTCTGGATAAGCTCTATTTTTAGGGATATTATTTACTATAAATGCAATCAGAAATAAAATCATAGCTCCACTAAAAATTGGAACAATTACATATAAAAATCCTAATTCATGTATTTGTTCACTTCCTATTACAGCAATTAGTGCTGTTGCTCCACCTGGAGGATGTAAAGTTAAAGTTAATTGCATCAAAAATATTGATGTAGAAACAGCAATTGCAGAAGCCAAAAGGATATTTGAATAAAATAATTTATAGGCTATAACTCCAACTATTGCTGATACTATGTGTCCGCCTATTAGATTTCTTGGTTGTGCCAAAGGCGAATTTACTGCTCCATAAACTAAAACTGCACTTGCTCCAAAAGAACCTACAACTAAAGTTAAATCTGTATCATCTAAAAAATCTGTATGAAAATATGAAATAGCTAATATTCCTAAAAATGAGCCAATCCAAGACCAAAATAGATTTGATTTATCAAAATTTTCTGAATTTATTTTTTTAAATTGTTTAAAAAAGAAGTTCATTTTAATCCTTAAAATAAAATCTTATATTAATAAAAATTATTCATAAAATTTATGATTTAAATCAATAAAAGTCTATTTTGCTATAATTTCAGATATTTAATTATTAGGAAAAATTATGGGTATTTTTGAAGATTTATCAGCTAGAAGCAACTCCTCTTGTGAACTTTGTAAAAGTCAAGATGATTTAAGTATTTATGAAGTAGCTCCTAGCAATTCAACTGTTGATGATAGTGTACTTTTATGTTGCACTTGTAAAAATCAATTTGAACAAACTTGTGAACTAGATCCAAATCATTGGTACTGTTTGAGCGAATCTATGTGGAGCACAGTTCCAGCTGTACAAGTTTTATCATATAGAATGCTTAAAAAACTTGACAATCAAGAGCTTTTGGATATGATTTATTTAGATGATGAAACTTTAGAATGGGCAAATAAAGGTTTAGAAAGTTTTGATGAAAATATCGTACATAAAGACTCAAATGGTGTAGTTTTACAAGCTGGTGATACAGTTACAATCATCAAAGATTTAGAAGTAAAAGGTGCTGGATTTACTGCAAAAAGAGGAACAGCTGTTAGAAATATCTCACTTACTTCAAATCCTGAACAAATCGAAGGAAGAGTAAACGGAGTAAAAATCGTACTTCTTACTTGCTTTTTAAAGAAGAGTTAAAGCTCTTTTTTAAAAAATACAGAAAATCAAACTGTTTTTAAGATGACTCATATAGAGATTTAGTTTATAGTGGATATACAATTATAGAGTTATTTATCTATTAAAATTTGGTTCTTTTAACTTACTTAAAATATCATCTATATCTAAACTCATTTTAGAAAAAGCAAACCATTTTTTACCCAAATCTTTTAAACTAGCTCCCAAATGATATATCTCTTTTTTATCAAGTATTAAAAATCTATCATGTGAATTTTTAAAAGTTTTTAATGTTATATTTTTATATTGTTTAGAGTATTTTTCAAAATCTAAATTTAGTTGTTTTGAAATATTGTTTGTATAGATAGTAAAGTTTATATTTGGATATTTTGAAAACAAAGTAAAAACTGTATCATCTATATAGCTATCTATTAAAATAACTTCTTTTTGTGCTAGTTTTAATAAATCATTTATAAAACTGTATGAATCATATATTTGTCCATCATAAAATATACCTTCTGATGGTTTCGAGTTTTTATCTTCTAAAGCATTTAAGATAAAATCTACTTTTGAATCATTTTTTAGTTCATAAGAAATTTGTCTTTTTTCTATGGTTTCTATTCTTGAGAAAATTGAAGCATTATTTTGCAAAAAATTTCTCATATTTACAAAAATTCTTATAATTTTTATGCTCATTTGTATTGCTATATCACTTTTTAAAACTGTTGCTAACATAGAAACACCCTGTTCTGTAAATACAAAAGGTAAAGTTCCTCCAAGATGTTGTTTTGAAGGTATCGCATTTTGCGATACCATGAAATTTACTTCATTTTCGTTGAGTTGAAACATAAAATCAGATGGAAATCTATCTATATTTCTTTTGACTTGTTCCCTTAGTCTAATGGCTTTTACTCCGTAAAGTTCTCCTAAATCCCTATCAAGCATAACTTGTAAACCTCTGATATTATAAATCTTATTTTTTATACCATTTTCAGTTATGATTAATTCTTCCATTTTTTATCCTTATGATATCAATTCTAAAATTCTATCATAAAAAGAAAAATTGCATAAATAATATTACATTTTGTAAGATTTTATTTATACCCTTAAGTATGAGTTCCAAAGTATAAAAGGAAAGTATATTTTTTTTTGTCGAAATTTTAATCTCAAAATTAAATAAATACTTTGAAACCCATGCTTAAAAGTACAAAGAGAGTAAAAAGCTCTCTTTATTTTTAAAACTCCATTTTCATAGAAACTGCGACACTTCTAGGGTCACCTAAGTAAAAATTACTAGCCCAATAATCTTTTCCAGTTAGGTTAGATACGTTTACTAAAAATGTTGTAGGATATTTGTCTAATTTAGTTTTATATCTTAAACCAGCATCGTAAAGTGTGTATGATGGCATAATATCTGTATTTAATCTATCTACATACTTTTTACCAGTATAGTATGCTCCACCAGTTACTGTTAAACCACTTATAAATGGTAAATTATACTCTGCATAAAGTTTTGCCATTTTAGATGCTGCATTTGTTGGTTTTTTACCTTCAAGAGTTTTATCATTTGATTTTTCTACTTCTATATCCATAAAAGTTCCTCCACCAAATAAAGTTAAATTATCAGTAACTTTTCCAGTCAATGTTAGTTCAACTCCTTGATGAATTTGTTCTCCATCTTGAACATATTTTGGTTTTGGAATTGCATTATCAGAATATTGATTTGCTTTTTCGATTCTAAACAATGCACTTGTTAATAATAATTTATCATCTAATAAATTATATTTTAGTCCAACTTCATATTGTTTGCTAACTAATGGTGGTAAGACTTCATTGGCATTACTAAATTGAGTTCCTACAATAATACCTTGTTCTAAACTTTCTATATAAGTCACATATGTTGTTAAATAATCAAATGGTTTATACATAAGTGATAAAGTTGGAGTAAATTCTGATTTATCATATTTTGAACTTTCTTCACCATCACTATAATTTGTTTGAATTACAGTAGCATAATTAAATCCAACTAAAGCACTCCATTTATCATTAAAAACTATATCATCACCTATTAAAATATTTTTATATTGTGTTTTTGCACTAGGTATAATTTCACTATTGTCTATTATAGCATTTGGTATAGGCAAATTTTTTATTTCATTTAATGGTATTCCATAAAAATCTTCATATTCAAACCAATTTCTGGCTATTGAATATTTATAATAATTTTCTGAATAACCTACTGTTAAAAGATGATTTATTCCTAAAGTTTCAAATTTACTATCTAAATATATATTTCCTGCATAATTCTCAAATTCATCTGGTTGATTTGAATATTTTGTATTTTCAATATCATATAAACCATCTGCTCTTATATAAGCCAATGTATCACCCTTTGTTTTACTATCTGATTTTTCATAAATAAAAGAGCTTCTAAAAGTAAAAATATCATTTATATCCCATTTTATACTTGGCATAAATCTATCATTTGTTTCTGTTGTCTTATTCCAATCTGGTGAATAGTTTTTACTTGTATCTATAATAGGTCGAATAGAGTCTTTATCACTAAGACTAATTGAAAGCTTTTGATTTGTTCTTTCTAATTTTCTATGTGCATAGTTTAAATCCATAGTAAAATTATCAGTTGGTTTATAATCAAAAGATAAACTTACAAATTTTTGCTCTTTTCCAATATTATTTACACTATCTCCATCTTGATATAAAGCATTTATTCTATATCCAAAAATATTTTTATCATCTATTTGTCCACTTAAATCTAAATGTCCATAATACTGTTCTCCACCATAGTTTCCTAGACTTATACTTCTTTTATCTTCTAAAGTTGGTTTTTTAGTTACATAATTTACTGCTCCACCGACTCTTCCTCCACCATATAAAAACCCAGTTGCTCCACTAATTGTTTCAACTCTTTCTAAATCTTCCATAGTTGTAAAACTATAAAAATCTGCTAATGGCATACCATTTACAACTGCATTATTTGAATTAAATCCTCTAATAACAGTAACATAATTACCTGTTGGTCTATCACCACCATCTTGAGTTAAAGGGTTCATTTTAAAAATTTGTGCCATACTGTTAGCTTGTACATTTTCAATTAAATCTTCTGCAATTATATTCATTGAGTACGGTGTATCTTGTAAGCTTCTTTTTCCCCATAGTCCAACACCAGTTATATTTTCAGTTAAGTATCCAGCTTCAGCACTTCCATTTCTACCAGTATTTACAGAAACATCATCTAAGATATAAGTACCGTTAATCACTTTTACAGAAGATAATGGTTTTATGATTATTGCTCCATCTTCCATAATAGCTTCTAAACCACTATTTTCTAATACTTTATCTAAAGCGTTTTTTGTTCCTTTTATATCTTTGATAGCATTTGCTGTTTTTCCTTCAAAAATAGAACTATTAGCAATATATGGAATATTTGCTTTTTTAGATATTTTTTCAATAGCATCTTTTAAAGATGATTTATCTAATGAATAGCTTATATTATCTGCATAAACATTTGAGCAAATAATCAAAGCAACAACTGGACTTAATATACTTTTTTTAAGTATTGTCATATTTTCTCCTAATAATTTTATAAAGCAACTATAATAATTGCTTTTATAATATATAAGAGTAAAAATATATCAAAAAACGGACATCATTTTTTACAAATTTTGAAATTTCTTTTATAAGTGTGGTTTTTTGGTACTTATGGAGAATGGATAGTTTGAGATTTTTTTATAGTAAGTAAATAAATAATATTTATTTTTAATACTCTATATTAAAATCTTTGATTTCATCAAAATCTATCATTGCATTAAAAAGTGCTATTTTTGAACTATTTTTTAACATATCCAAAGTGATATCTTTTTCAAATATTTTTTTTTCTTGAATTAATCTAGCTCTTGTAGTTCCGTTTAATAAACAATTTTTAGAACTTATCCAAAAATCTTCATAAAATACAGCAATATTTGCAATAGTTGTATCTGTAACAATACCATTTTTTACTATTATCACCTCATCACAAGTATCTCTTTTTTTATATAATTCATCTAATTTTGTTCTATTCAAATATTTTTTTGAGTAATCAATACTATCATCAACAACTATTTTAAAACTCTTTATTTCTCTTTTTTTATATGGAAAATATTGTACATCTAAAATTCCATTTTCATCATAGATAACCTTACATCTTAAAAGTTCAGGCGAAATTGGATTTATATACTCTTGTAAATTTATATTTAATCCTATTGTATTTGCAACTCTTTTATTGTGATAGTCCAAATTAAAGACTTCAAAATCTTCACATTTTATTGTTTCAAAAAACATCTTTTTCCTTTAAAATGGCAAATATATCTTATCAATTAGCTCTTGATATTCATATTCTACCTTGCTATCACAAGTTATACCACCACCACTTTTATAAAATAATTCGCCATTTTTTTCTTCTATAAATCTTATCAAAACATAACTATCGAAATTTTCTCCATCAAATATTCCAAAAATCCCTGTATAAAAATCTCTTTCATAATCTTCTATATTTTTTAAAATTTCAACTGTTTTTTTCTTTGGAGTTCCAGTTATACTTCCTGCTGGTAAAAGGGAAACTATAATTTCACCCAAATTTTCATACCAATTTTTTTCTAAATTAGCACTGATTTTTGAACTAACTTGATATAGTTCTTGCTCTCCTGCATTTACTTTTTCAACATATCTAAAATCATCAACCTTTATATTTTTTCCAACTATTCCCAAATCATTTCTTAGTAAATCGATAACCATAGTATGCTCTGCTAGTTCTTTTTGATTTTCTAAAATTATCTTTTGTGCATTTTGAATATCTGCTTTTATTGTTCCTTTCATAGGATATGTAAAAATTTGATTATTTTTTATTTGGATAAATTTTTCTGGGCTAAAACATACAAAATTATCTTCTTTTGTATCAACTCTTAATTTAAAATTGCTATTTATGTTTTCATATATCTCATCTAAACTAAAAGGAGTTTCGATTTTTGTTTTGGATGTGAGATTTAAAAGATAGCTGTTACCAGCTTTTATTTCATTTTGTATAAAATCAAACTTTTTTTTATAATCTTCAAAAGTTAAAGGGAATTTTTTTAAATCAATTTTTTGTGATTTGTGAAGAAATTTTTTAGAATTTACCTCATATTTTATAAAGCTAGACAAAGTATTTAATTTTTCTATATAAACTTTAGAAAAATCATAAGAGATGATAAATAAAAATGGCTCTTTTCCTCTGCCAAATTTATTTAATTTTTCTTTTATATTTTGTTTATTCACTTAATTTTTAAAATTAGTTTCTTTAAAATTGCTGCTCTTATAGCAACACCATTTGTAACTTGTTCTAAAACTTTACATCTTTCATGTTTTAAAACTTCATCTGTAATATCTATATTTCTATTAACTGGTCCTGGATGAAGTAATAAAAACTCTTTTCTTTCCATTAGTTCATTTGTAATACAAAAATCTCTTGCATACTCTTGAAGAGACTCAAAATATGTAATATTATGTCTTTCTAACTGGCTTCTGAGACTCATAACAATATCTATATCATCTATAACTTCAGCAATTGTACTAAATTGTTTAAATTCATCACCTTCATATTTAAAACAATCAGGAGCAACTAAATTTACATCTATTCCAAATCTAGGAAGAAGTCTTCTATTACTTCCAGCAACTCTTGAGTTTCTAACATCTCCAACAATAGCTATTTTCTTACCTTCTGTTTTACCTTCAAAATATTCATAAATAGTAAATAAATCAAGTAGTGCTTGTGTTGGATGAGAGTGTCTTCCATCTCCTGCATTTATAATAGGACAATCAACATAACCAATTAAACTTTCAGGTAATCCACATTCGCTATGTCTTATGATGATGGCATCTGGTTTCATAGCATTTATATTTGCAACTGTATCGTACATTGTTTCACCTTTTTTAGTAGAAGATGTTCCAACGTCCAAATTTACAACTTCAGCTCCCAATCTTTTTGCTGCTATTTCAAAAGAGCTTCTTGTTCGTGTAGAGTTTTCAAAAAACAAAGTTACAATTATTTTGCCTTTTAAAATATCACAAGGTTTAAACTCTAAAAACTCTCTTGCATCGCTAAAAATATCTAAAATTTCCTCTTTTGTAAAATCAGAAGTTCTAATAAGATGTTGCATTTTTTTCCTTTTATTTTAGTTTAGGATTTTAGCAAAAAGCACTTTAAAAATAAACTTTGAATATAATATATTTAAATTTATGTAAGGGAACAAATGAAACTACAAATATTTCTCATAGTAATACTATCTTTTCTATTTTTTGGCTGTTCTTCAAAACCTTTAGACCCAGTTGAATTTGAAAAAATAGAAAAAGATATATCTTTTTCAAAAGATATCAAACCTATTTTAGATGCAAGATGTGTATCTTGCCACTCTTGTTATAACTCACCTTGCCAATTAAATCTTGGTTCGTTTGATGGAATTGATAGGGGAGCTTCAAAAGATGCAGTTTATGCTACAAGAATGAAAGCCGTAAATCCTACTAGACTTTTTGTAGATGCTTTGAGTACAAAAGATTGGAGAAATAAAGGTTTTTCTTCTGTGACTGAAAAAATGGAAGATATAAATGCTTCTATTATGATGCAATACCTTTTTGAAAAAGATAGAAATCCAGTAAATATAGGTGTATATTCACCTGAAACAGATAAATTGAGTTGTGTAAAAGACCAAGAAGAGTTAGAAGATTTTTTAGATGAAAATCCACACAAAGCTATGCCTTATGGCTTTCCAGCTTTATCAAAAGATGAATACAATCTTCTTATGACTTGGCTTGATAATGGGGCAATTGATGATACAAAAAAAGATTTACCAACAGATTTTGAAAAAACTCAAATAAAAAAATTTGAAGATTTTTTAAATAATAGTGAAATAAAATATCAAGTAACAGCAAGATATATTTATGAACATCTATTTTTAGCACATATATATTTTGATGAAAATAGTGGAAACTTTTTTGAACTTATTAGATCAAGCACTCCAAGTGGAAAAGAACCCAAAATAATAGCTACAAGATTCCCTTATGATGAAATAAAAGAGCCATTTTATTATAGATTGCAAAAAGTTGAAGGAACAATAGTACATAAAACTCATATGGTTTACAAAATTGATGATGAAAAGCTAAACTTTTATAATGATATTTTCATCAAACCAATTTGGGTAAAAGCTCCTTATATGCCATCTTATCATATCCAGATTGCACCAAATGCTTTAGAAGTTTTTGAACAAATTCCAGCAAAAAGTAGATATGAATTTTTACTAAAAGATATATACTTTTTTGTAAATACATTTATAAAAGGTCCCGTTTGTAAAGGTCAAGTTGCACTAAATGTTATTCAAGACCATTTTTGGGTTATGTTTTTAGACCCAAAATATGATTTAAGTGTAAGAGATAAAGATTTTTTAAAGAACAATTTTGAATATCTAAAGGTACCAAATCAATTGGGAGAAGATCCAAGTCTTTATCAAACATTTAAAAATTTAGGTCATGAAAAAGAGACAAAAAAATATCAAGAAGATAGAGCAAATATTTATAAAAAGTATTATCCAGATGGAATGAAATTAGAGTACATTAGACAAAGTGATAACAAACAACATAATGATTCTATTTTAACTGTTTATAGACATTTTGATTCAGCATCGCTTCAATATGGTGCAATGGGTGGTGTTCCAAAAACTTTATGGGTTATTGATTTTCCACTTTTAGAGAGAATTTATTACTCACTTGTTGCTGGATTTGATGTATTTGGAAATACAGCTCATCAATTATTAGTACGAACACATATGGATAGGTTAAGGGTTGAAGGAGAAAGTAATTTCTTAGAATTTTTACCACAAAAATCAAGAATTGATTATTTTCATAGTTGGTATATTGGTTGGTTAGCACAATATTTAACTGTTTATAAACCATCAAATAATGAAACAGGTATCAATTTTTATTCAAATGATTACAAATATGAATTTGCAAATATGGTTCTTGATTATACAAAAACAAAAAGGGATAAAATAAACTTTATAGAGAAATGGTACACACCAACACCTTTGGAAGATTCTTATAGTACAAAAGAAGATGTTGAAAAAGCTTTAAAATCTCTTGCTATGCCAAGTAGTGTAGCCATAACTAAATATTTTACAGATAGAGATGCAAATGTTATTTTGATTAGAATTATTTTAGACAATGGTGAAAATCTTATCTATTCAATGGTTATAAATAGATGGCATGACAATGTTGCACTTATGTTTGATGAAGAATCAAGACTAAATCCTAAAAAAGATGATATAGATTTTATTCAAGGATTTGTAAGTTCGTATCCTAGTATTTTTGTAGTTTTAAAAGAGGGTGATTTAAAAGATTTTTTTGACACAATAAAAAACTATGACCATAAAATAGAACAAACACAAGCAATTAAAAATTATGCAATAAATAGAGCAAATCCAGATTTTTGGAAACATTTTGATTGGTTTAGTAATGAGTTCAAAAAATCAAATCCATTAGAGTATGGATTATTTGATTTGAATAGATACTATTCAACAGCTATAAATGAAGAAAAAGAGTAAAGATTTAACCATTTATAGCTATAATTTGCAAAAATTTTATAGGAAATAAAATGAATGAATTAGAGAAATTGGATAAAGAGTATGTACTTCATACTTATGCACGAAATTATGTGCATTTCAAAAAAGGTATAAATGCAACTTTATTTGATAAAGATGACAAAGATTATATAGATTTTACTTCAGGAATTGGAGTAACAAGCGTAGGACATGGAAATAAACAAGTAGCACAAAGAATTTTTGAACAAGCTTCAAATTTAATACACACTTCAAATATTTACGCAATAGAACCACAAGCACTTTTAGCTAAAAGAGTTAAAGAGTTAAGTGGTTATGATGTAAGAACTTTTTTTGCAAATAGTGGTGCAGAAGCAAATGAAGGTGCAATAAAAATAGCTAGAGCTTATGGTGAAACAAAATTTGAAAATAAAAGATATAAAATCATAACGTTAGAGAACTCTTTTCACGGAAGAACTATAACAACTGTAAAAGCAACAGGGCAAAGTGCATTTCAACAAAGTAAATTTGCACCTTATCCAGATGGATTTTCTTTTAATGCAATAGATGATGTTTATAATGCAATAGATGATGAAACTGTTGCCGTTATGATAGAACTTGTTCAAGGAGAAGGTGGTATTTTGCCGTTTCCAAAAGATAAAATTCAAGAGTTAGCTAAATTTTTAAAAGAAAATGATATTTTACTGATAGTTGATGAAGTTCAAACAGGTGTTTATAGAACTGGTGAATTTGTTGCTTCAAATTTATATGAAATAGAGCCTGATATTATCACTTTAGCAAAAGGTCTTGGTGGTGGTGTTCCAATAGGTGCAATTTTAACAACACATAAAGACATCTTTACTTATGGTGATCATGGTTCTACTTTTGGAGGAAACTATCTTGTAACTGCAACAGGTTTGGAAGTTTTAGATATATTAGAAAAGTTAAAAGATAGTGGAAAACTAGATGAAACTATTATATACTTCATAAAAAAATTAGATGAACTTTACGAACGAAACAAAGATATTTTCTTAGCTCATGTTGGACTAGGTCTTATGAGAGGATTAAGAGTAAAAGATGCTGATACCTTAGCAAATCTAATCAAAACTGCATTTGATTGTGGGGTTATGGTACTTAAATCTGGAAATAATACTTTGAGATTTTTACCAGCTTTAACTATATCAAAATCAGAAATTGATGAAGGATTTATAAGACTTCAAAAAGCAGTTGAAAAGATAAAGTGAAAACACTTTCTCTTTTCAAACAACTTATTTTTTCTATATTTTTTCCAATCTCTATTTTATTACTTATAAATCTTTTTTACTCTTATGATTGTTACTTTTTATTAGTCCCTACTTTTATTACTATATTTTTAACATATAGTTTTTTCCAAAAACGAATGAGAGAAAAAACTTGCTTTAAGAATTGCTATTTTAAAGAAGAAAGCTTTTTAGCAAAACTAGTAACAAGCCCTTATTTAAGTTTTATTTTTTATATTTTTTTATCTACTATTTATACAATTTCTATAATTTATAGTGTTTTATCTTTTAAATGGTATTTTTACTTGGCATTAGCAGTTTTTATAACTTTTGTATTTTTTTTATACAATAAACTTTTACTTTTATTTAAAAATATTATTCATGAAGAGCATTTAGATATTTTTACAAAAGAGATAACTATTAAAATATCATCTTTATTACTTTTTATATTATTTATTTTCTATATTTTAAACAGTTATGAACCAAGTTATATTAGTAGTAATTTAGAAGATAGTCTAAATCTTGCTACCAATTCTTTATCTTCAAATTGTCAATATTTAGACTATATTTTAAGAATAAAGGTAGAAATTGATACATATTTTTGGTATTTCACAAAATATAGTTCACAAATAGTTGAATCCACTTATTTAAAAACTATTATCTGGATTTTATTTATATTTATAAACGCTTTATCAATCATAGGAATAAACCGCTTTTTTGTGCAAACTATAAGTTTTAGCAAAAATATAAAGGAGTAAAATGCTGAAATATTTTTGGAATACAATCATAATTTTCATCTTTCTTAGTGTAATTTTGATATCTATTGCTTTAATAAAGCAAGAAATAAATCAAGAAAAGAATATCTCAAAAACTCCTATAACAGAGAAATTTCAAGAAGTTTTAACAGATACTTTAAAACAAAATATAGAAAAATACCATAATGATATTTTACAAAATCTTGAAATGACAAAACAGGATATAGATAAAATCATAACTGAAAATATTGATAAAACATTTGATGAACTAATCAATAATAATGTAGATAAATATTTAGATTTTCATTATAGTGTAATAGGTGAATATACTGAACTTTTTGCTTTTACTTTTGGAGATATGAATAAAGTTATAAATGAAAAACTTTTAGGTAAAGATTTTGATAAAACCATAAATAAATTATCTCAAGAAATAGTAAATAATTCATATTTAAAAATTCAAAGACATTTACAAGATATTGAAATTATAGTAACTAAAAATGTAGATTTAGAACTAAATAAAAGTAGCTTAGAAAATTTAAAGTTAAATATCAAAGAAAATCTAGAAGCAAACCTTTTAGATATGAAAGCTACTATTTTAACAACTGCAATAGCCACAAAATTAGCAATTTCTATTAGTTCAAAAATATCAGCAAAACTTGCTTTGAAATCTGCTGGAAAAACAGCTACAAAACTGGCAGCAAGTACAACAGCTGCTAGTGGTGGTATTACTTGCGGGATAGCTGCACCACTTTGTGGAATTGCATTTGGTACAATAGCTTGGTTTGGTACAGATGCTATTGTTATCAGTGCTGATGAATATTTAAATAAAGATGATTTCAAACAAGAGATTATATCTTCACTCAATGAAGTAAAACTGGAATTAAAAGAGCAATACAAACCATTATTTACTGAATTAGAAAAGATATCTCAAGATTATCAAGAAAAAATAAAAGAAACTAAAATATTAGAAAAAAGAAAAGTCATTGATAATTTTTAAATACAGATATTAAAGCTAAAAGGTGAAACTTTTAGCTTCAATATTAATTAAATGAATATAGAATAAGGTTAGCCTTATAAATTAATAAAAATTATACTTATAGTTTGATCCAATTTTGATCATCATCCTCTTCAAACTCTTCATCTATATAAGAATATAGAGAAGTCCCTAACTCAAGCCCCTTAGATGATATTATTTCTACTACAAAAACACTATTTAAAACTTTGGAATTATTCATAATATTTCCTTGTGTTGTTTTTATTAACCTATTGGCTAAAAGAATTATACAAAACTAAAATGTCAAAGGTATGGCAAAAAAATAATTTTTATAAATTTTAGTATTTTTAAGTATTTTTTGTCTAAAATCTCTTTTTTAGGAGAAGAATTGGATATAAAATTACCAAAATCATCAACAATTTTATTTATTAATATTTTTATTCTTTTAATATTTACAATTTTTGTATATATTTTATTATATAAGAATATAAGTCTTAATAAATCAAAAAATCAAGAAGTTGTTTTTTATCAAATAAAAGAAAAAAGTAGTGTTTTACTCACAAAAATATTGTATAAATACTCTTTAGTCAAAGATAAAATTTTAGAAAAAAACTCTCTTGCAGTAGAGCTTTTAAAAAGTGGATTTAGTTTGGATACTATTTATAATGAACTTAATAAAGAGTATGAAAGCAATCCATTTAATCTATATATTTTAAATGAAAATCTTATAATTGAAGATAGTTCAATTTTTATTGATATATGCCAAGATTTAAGTTATGAAAAAAAAGATTATGCGAATATTATTACAAGTGTTTCAGTACCTGAATATGTATCTGAACTACAAAAATTTGCAAGTTATATAAATACTAAAATACCAAATTCAAATAAAATTTTACAATTATCTTTTAGTTATAACGAATTTGAAGAAGAGTTAAAAGAACTTCAAAATTTTTTAAATGATAATAAAGATATTCACAGTTATGAATCTTTTATATCTTTTGATAATTATATTGGTAATTTTACATTTAAAGATATCAAATCTACTAAAAATAGAATTGATGATATAGAAATGAGATTTCAAAAAGCACAGAAAGTACTCAATGTCCTGCAAAACTTCAATTATCAATCCTATGATGAAAAAATAGAAAATGATTATTTTCATATTATTTATTCTATACAAGATAGTCCTATATTTGATAAAGTAAAGTTAATATTTTATATAACTTTTAATGAAAATGCTTACCATGAAGATATTTTAAATATACGACTTTTATCTAGTATTATTTTTATTATAGGAGCTTTGACAATTTTCTTAATTTACAGATTAAGAACTATAGAACTTTTATTAAACTATAAAGATAAATTTATTGCCCACTCAATACATGAAATAAGAACTCCCCTTTCAATAATAAGTATAAATACTCAACTAAGAGAAAAATTATTTGGAAGTGATAAATTTACAAATAAAATTGAAGGAGCAATAAGAACTTTAGAAAATTCTTATGAAGATATGACATTTTTACATACAAAAGATAAAATTGAATATGAAATCATAGATATAAATCTAAAAAGAGCTTTAGAGAACCGTGTAAAATATTTTGATACTATTGCACATACTCAAAATAGGATTATAAAACTCGATATCCAAAATAATTATTTCTTAAAAATGGGCAAAATAGAGTTAAATAGACTGGTTGATAACAATATATCAAATGCTATAAAATACTCATATATTGGATCTACAATAAATATTATTTTAAAAGATAATATTTTAGAATTCCACTCTAATGGACAAAAAATACACAATCCAAAAGGAATTTTTAAAAGATATAAAAGAGAGGACAAAAATACTGGTGGTCATGGCTTAGGACTTGCAATTGTAAGTGATATTTGTAAAAAATATAACTTCAAAATTGAAGTTGAAAGTCAAGACTCAATAAATACATTTAGATATATATTATCTTAATTTCATTTTAAATATAGGGGATTTTTATGAAAATATTTTTACTTGAAGACGATTTTGCTTTAAATGAGTCCATCAAAGATATGTTAGAAACAGAAGATTTTGATGTGGACTCTTTTTATGATGGGAAAGAGGCATTAAACAACATTAAAAATGCTTATGACCTTTTTATATTGGATATTTTTGTACCAAACTTAAATGGTATTTTACTTTTAGAAAATATAAAAAAGATAAATCCAGAATCAATTGTGTTAATAATGAGTGCAAACATAGATATTTCTACAATTAAAGATGCTTATTCAAAAGGCTGTGATGACTATATTAAAAAACCATTTAATATACAAGAATTACTATTTAAACTTACAAAATTTAGAAAAGATAGTGATATATTCAAATTTGATGAAGATATTTTATTTGATAAGAAATTAAAAAAATTATTGTGTAAAAATAAGGAAATAAAACTTACAAAGAATGAAAAAAATCTTTTGTTATTACTTATAAATAATCGTGGTAAAACTGTCGATTATAATCTTATAGAAAACTTTATTTATGATGATGAACCTACAAGTTTAGATGCTATTAGAAGTTTAATAAAACGACTTAGAAAAAAATTTCCAAAAGAACTTATTTTCAATAATACAGATGAGGGATATTTTATAAAGTAAAAAGAGAGTTTTAAAACTCTCTTCTTTTATTCTTCTTCTTTAGAGTTTGTAGCTTTCTTCTCTTGTTTTGCTTTTTCTCTATTTTCTTTAAAGTTCATATAATACTCTATTTCACCAGAAGTTAAAATTTTAATTGTGTTCGTACTGCCTGGAATTCCAACTGGATAACCAACAGTTGCAATATAAAGTCCTTGTTTATTTAAAACCTCTTTTTTCTCAAGCATTCTTAACATTTTTTGTATCATTTTAGATGCTTGTGCTTCTTTTAAAGTTCCTACAGGTTCAACACCCCAAAGTGCAGTTAAAGAATTTAAAGTAGCTTTATCATGTGTAAATGTATATATAGGAGTTTTTGGTCTATATCTTGACATTTTTCTAGTTGAACTTCCACTACTTGTAAGTGATAAAATTCCATCTGCTCCTAAATCATCTGCTAATTTTGTAACTGTTGCTTGTATTACATCAAATTCATCTAAATATGAGAAATTATATCTCTTATCATGATTATAAATTTTCTCTGTTTGTGCAATAATATTATGCATAGTTTCAACTACATTTTCAGGATTTTCTCCAACAGCACTCTCTTCACTTAACATTACAATATCACTTCCATCTAAAACAGCATTTGCAACATCTGAGATTTCTGCTCTTGTTGCTCTTTCATTTTGTGTCATTGATAAAAGCATTTGAGTTGCAGTTATTACAGGGATTCCTCTTGCATTTGCTTTTTTGATAAGCATTTTTTGAATAGTTGGAACATCATAATAAGGAACTTCTATTCCCAAATCTCCACGTGCAACCATCAATCCATCACTTGCATCGATAATTTCATCTATATTTGAAACTGCATCAAATTTTTCTATTTTTGCTATAAGTTTACCTTTATAATCACCTAAAAGTCTTCTTGCTGTTATCATATCTTTTGCATTTTGAACAAATGAAATAGCAAAATAATCAACTTTATTTTCAACTCCCCAAGCGATATCGAGTTCATCTTTTTTTGTAATAACTTCAATATCAATAACTGTATTTGGGAAATTAACACCTTTTCTACTTGATAATGTTCCATTATTTTCAATTTGTGCTTTTACTTTTGGTTTTGTTTCAATTACTCTAGCTCGTATAGTTCCATCATAAAGATATATATATTCATTAACTTTTATTTTCCCTAAAATATCTGGATAATTTATACTTACAACATATTCCTTGTCAGATTTTTTATATCCTACTATTTCATCTTTTTCAAAAATTACAATATCATCTTTTTCTAATAAAAATGGCTCTTTTAAATCCCCCACCCTAACTTTTGGTCCTGAAATATCTTGTAAAATACCAACCGATTTTTTCTTATTTTTCATAGCTTGTCTAATATTATTTAAAGTTTCTAAGTGATATTCATGACTTCCATGAGAGAAATTTAATCTAAACATATTTGCACCAGCATCTATTAACTTTTCAATCATTTCTAAACTATTACTAGCTGGTCCTAAAGTTGCTAAAATTTTTGTCTTTTTTTCCATAAAGTCTCCTTTTTTGACTGTTGCAATATTATATTACATTCTTGATTACTTTATAGTTACATAATTATGTAATTTTTATTTATACATCTGAAAATAAGCCAACTCTTTGTATAATCTGAGCTTTTAAAATATTTAAAGAGGTATTAGTTTATGAAACTTATTATAAATGGTCAAACAAAAGAGTTTATAGATAATTTAACAATTCAAGAAATTATAGATAATTTACAAATTACAGATAAAGTTATGGCTTGTGCTGTTAATATGGATATTGTAAAAAAAGACAATTGGAATAAATTTCAACCAAAAGAAAATGATATAATAGAGCTTTTAAACTTTGTTGGCGGTGGTTGAAAATGAGTAAATCAAAAGGAGATGAAGCTGAAAGAAAAGCTGTTCTCTTTTTAAAAAATAAAGGTTTTGAAATAGTTGAAACAAACTTTTATGCTAAAAAATTGGGTGAAATAGACATCATAGCAAACTTAAAAAATGTTTATCATTTCTTCGAAGTAAAATCAGCAAATGATTATGAAACAGCCATATTAAATCTAACAAAACAAAAACTATCAAAAATAAAAAGAAGTGTCGAATACTATATTCAGAAAAACGAACTAGATTGCGCTTTTTGTATTGATGCAATCATTGTCACAAAAGATAAAATAAAAATCTTAGAAAATATAACTATATAAATAACCAAAGGTGAAGGTCGCAATAAACACCTCTGGCCCTCCTAACTATATTTTAATTAGTAGAGAAGAATTATAAGTTATTTCAATAGCAACAATCTAGCATTTAGAAATTATTTATAAATTTTTTACTTAACCTTTAAAATATCAGTTTTTAGGTACTATTACAATTTTATGTAAGGAATATTTTTGTACAAAAAAGAGTTAGAATCTATAGAAAAAGCAAACCGACTAAGAAATCGTATAGTTTTTGAAAAAAATTTAATCGATTTAGCTTCAAATGATTATTTAGGACTTTCTACAAGTAAAAAGCTTCTAAAAAAAGCTTACAAAAGAGTTTTAAGAAATCACTATTTTTCACCAAAATCATCTATACTAGTAAATGGATATTCAAAAATTCATAAAAAATTTGAAGAAAAATTGGCTTTTATAAATAACTTTGAAGATGCCATCATAGTAGGAAGTGGCTTTTTAGCAAATATATCAATGATTGAAGCATTAGTACGAAAAAATGATACACTTTTTATAGATGAAGATTATCATGCAAGTGGTATTTTAGCTACAAAACTTTTAAATAGTTCTCAAGTAATAGTTTTCAATCACAATGATGAGAAAGATTTGGAAAATAAACTCAATAGTTCTAATCGTATAGGAAGAAATATCATAGCAGTAGAAGGTGTTTACTCTATGGGTGGAGATTTAGTCAAAAAAGAGATTTTTGACATTGCTGATAAATATAATTCTATTTTAATAGTTGATGAAGCTCACAGTTCTGGTGTTCTAGGAAAAAATCTTTTAGGTATTTTTGATTATTACAATATAAAACCAAAAGAAAATCATATAAAAATGGGAACTTTAGGGAAAGCTTATGGCTCTTATGGAGCATATATCTTAGCTTCAAAAGATATTATAAAATTCTTAGAAAATAGAGCAAAACCTATTATATATTCAACTGCACCATCACTTTTTGATACAGCTTTAGGACTTGAAAGCTTAAAATATATTCAAAAGAAGAAAAAGAAATTAAATCAAAAAATTAAAGAAAAATTAACTATAATTCAAAGCTATTTAGGAATAAGTTCAAAATCACTTATTATTCCAATATTAGTAAATGACAATAAAAAAGTGTTGGAGATACAAAAATCTTTAAAAGGGAAAGGCTTTTTAATAGGAGCTATACGACAACCAACAGTTAAAAATGCAATTATTAGACTTATAGCGAAAATTGATGTGTCAAGTAATGACTTAATAGAGGTATGCAACTTAATAAAGGAACTCAATGCAAATAAATGATTTGATAAAAGGAAATAAAAAGTTTAGAGAAGCACGATTTTCAAAATATGAAACAGATTTAAAACAATTAGTAAAAACAGGTCAAAAACCAGAGGTTTTATTTATAGGTTGTAGTGATAGCCGAGTAACACCAGATTTGATGCTAGATACAAAACCAGGAGATATGTTTATTTTAAGAAATGTTGGAAATTTTGTTCCACCATACAATCCAGACAATGATTATCACGGAACTTCAGCTGCTATTGAATACGCAGTAAATGTTTTACATGTAAAACATATTATAGTTTGTGGTCATTCACACTGTGGAGCTTGCAAAAGTTTATATCAAGATTTAGAAAATTCTCCTGAATTATCAAATGTTAAAAAATGGCTAGAACTTGGTAAAAAAGCCAAAGAATATACTCTTCTTGCAACACCAAATAAAGAAGATAAAGAACAACTTTATAGAACAACAGAAAAAGTTTCTATTGTGTATCAAATGGAAAACCTTTTATCTTTTCCTTATATTGTAGAAAAAATTAAAAATAGCGAACTTCAAATTCATGGTTGGTACTACAAAATTGAAGATGGAACTATAGATTATTATGATGGAGAAGACTGTACATTTAAACCACTGGAAGATTACAAAAAATGAGTTATGAAGTAAGAAAACTACCTAAAAAAACAATTATAATCATCTCAATTATTGTAATTTTATCATTTGGAATATTTCTTATTCTCCAAATATTTAAAACACAAAGAATGGCTGAAATTTTAGATACTTTAGGACATAAAAATATTCAAAATCTAAAAGTTGTAAATAAATTAAGTGTAGAAGATATACAAACAAAACTAAGAAGTAGTGTATACAAAGTTGTTTTTTATGACAATGATATGCAAAAAACTTGTATGGGATTTGTTCATCACGAAAAAGATAACTCTTATACAAAAGATTTTGATTGTAAGTAGGTAGATATGGATATTTTAAAAAAGCTTGAAAATAATGAAAGATTAAATTTAGAAGATGGTATAAAACTTTATGATTTGGATTTAATAACTTTAGGAAAATATGCAAATAAAATAAGAGAAGAAAAACACCAAAAGAAAACATATTTTAATATAAATAGACATATAAATCCTACAAATATTTGTAAAGATGTTTGCCAGTTTTGTGCATATAGTGCAAGTAGAAAAAATCCAAATCAATACACTTTGACTCATGAAGAAATTTTAGATATTGTAAAAAACTCTTCAAAAAATGATATAAAAGAAGTTCATATTGTATCTGCTCACAATCCACACACTGGACTTACTTGGTATATGGAAATTTTCAAAAAGATAAAAACTAACTTTCCTCATATTCACGTAAAAGCTCTAACTGCAGCTGAAATTCACTTTTTAAGTAAACAATATGAGTTAAGTTATGAAGATATCATAAATACTATGATTGAATATGGTGTAGATTCTATGCCAGGTGGTGGAGCTGAAATATTTGATGAAAAGATAAGAAAAAGAATTTGCGGAGGAAAAGTCAGTTCAGAACAATGGCTGGAAATCCATAAGCTTTGGCATGAAAAAGGAAGAAAAAGTAATGCAACAATGCTTTTTGGTCACATAGAATCAAGAGAGCATAGAATTGACCATATGTTAAGACTTAGAAATTTACAAGATATTACAGGTGGCTTTAATGCCTTTATTCCACTTGTTTTTCAAACTCAAAATAACTATCTAAAGGTAAAAGAACCTGTAACTGCTCATGAGATATTAAAAACTTATGCAATAGCAAGAATAATGCTTGATAATATTCCAAATATAAAAGCATATTGGGCAACTTCAACTGTAAAACTAGCTTTAATTGCTCAAGAGTTTGGGGCAAATGATGTAGATGGAACAATAGAAAAAGAGTCTATTCAAAGTGCTGCTGGAGCTTCTAGTGCTAAAGGAGTTATCCAAAATGAGTTTATAGAACTTATAAGAAACTCTGGATTCATTCCAGTTGAAAGAGATAGTATTTATAATGAACTAAAAGTTTGGTAAAACTTTTAGTTTTTCAGTTGATTAAACTCTAAAACAAACTCTACTTCTATTCCTAAATCTGTATTTTTCATTACTATTGGATTTGCTAAAGTTATAGAATATAATTCACTATTTATATCTGTTAATAATTCAAAGAATTCTTTAGGTTCTTTTATTATTGCATTTACGCTAAAAGCAAATACATCAACTTTTGAAGCATCATATCTATCTATATATTTTACTATTGAGTTTTCAGGAAGTAACATTTTTAACTGTTCATTGATACTTTCAACATCAAAATCTTCATCTTGTAAATAATCTTTTGTAAATACTTTATATGTAACATCTTTTAATTCTAACTCGTTTTTAGCAATAACAATAGCTTCAAAATTTTCTAATTGTTTTTCATCTACTTTTTTTGAATCTACACTTGAATATATCGAATTTAAAGCTAAATTTAGAAGTTTCAAATTCTCATCATTTTTTGCTAAAACTTTTAATTCAACACTATTTGAGTTTAAAATAAAATTATTTATCATCAAATCATTTGGAACTGATTTAAAAATAGCTTCCACTCTTAACTCTTTTCTACTATTATTCAAAATATGATCAGGAAGTTTGTCCAAAACTAACTCTTTTTTAGCTTCAATCAAGTTTAGTTTTATAGCAATATTCTTAAAATCAATCATGCTATATATTTTATATGCTCCATAAAATAATATTGCAAATAAAATCACTAAAAATACATATCTAAAATCTCTTCTTTTTTTCTTTTTTCGTGGTTTTATAAAACTTTTTTGATTTAAATTATCTTGCGATAATTTAAATAGTTCTTCATCAATATCAATAGTATAATCATCAACTTTCAACATCAATTCTTGACTTAAATTAGATAATTGTTCTTTTGTAAGATTTCTTAATGCAAAAAGAATTGAAATTTTTTGTACAAAAATATCTTTGTGTTTTTGATGAAAGTTTTTCAATATTTTTTGTAATAACTCACTAAGTTCAAGAAAGTATAACTCATCATAAAGCTTTTGTCCTTCTAAATCATCCTCATAAAAATGTGATCTTCTTACAGCATCAAAAGTCAATAAATCTACAACTTCATTGTACACTATCACACTATTTTTATCAACTATTAAAATATATGCTCTGTTATTGTATATAAAAAATAGTAATTCATTTTTTGATTTATACTTTTGAATATGTGAATTTATAATATGAAAAGCAGAATATATAAAATCTACTCCCGTTTTTGCAAAATAATTTTGTGTTTCAAATAATGTTGTTTTTAAAACAGCAATATCATATAAACTATCAAAATTTACAATTTCACAATCTTTTACCTTTGAAGATAATGCTTTTGGAATAAGTTTTGTTGTATCACTTAGTAAAATAGTAGAAACATAACTAAAATCGTTCTCTTTTTGCCAAATATTAATCTTTTGAACAATATTATCAAGCAATACATCGCCATCTATCAAAAAAGTTGAATTATCGCTACTTTGTTCTTTGGAATTTAAATATTTTTTGTACTCAACTTTTAGTTGATTATTTTGCTTTACAGCATTTATGAAAAAAGTCTCTTTTTTAAACATAAGCATCCCTAATTATTTTAAAGAGTGGATTAACATTCTTTGTTTTATTATATTTTTTGCATCTTCTAATTCAAGTCCTTGAACACTAAATGGCTCACTTATATAAAAATCTATTCTACCAAATGGTTTTGGTAAAACAAACTTATCCCAAGATTTAAACTGCCAATATTTTGTAGGAACAGCATTAAAACATCTAATATCTTTTCCACTTTTTTGTGAAATTGTTACAATTCCATCTGCTACGCTATACCTAGGTCCTCTTGGTCCATCAGGAGTTATAGCTACATCATTTCCATCTTTCAATTCTCTTAAAGCACTTAAAAATACTTTTGCAGCACCCTTAGAACTAGAACCTCTAACAGAACCTATTCCAAAATTTTCAACAAGTTTTGCTATAATTTCACCATCTCTATTTTCACTTATCATAGCTTTTACAATTCCATCTTTTCTAAAAGTAAAATAGTTATATGGTTGAGACATCAAATCGCCATGCCACATACATATAATAAAAGCTTGTTTATCATATTTTTTAGGATGATGATATACCTTTTTATTTGTAGCATATATCAATTTAACTACTACATAAAGTAAATATGGAGCAAACTTTTTTTTAAATAATTTCCACATTAAGCTATAACTTCGCCTTTTAATGAAGTTCGTGTTACACTTGTAATTTTAATATCTACAAATTTACCTAATAATTCATCACTACCTTTGGCAAATACTTGATAATAGTTGTCCGTATAACCTGTTACTTCACCATTTGGCTTAAGACTTTCAACTAAAACATTTAAAGTTTGTCCAATCATAGAAGGCATTGAATCTTCCAAATATCTTTTATGAAGTTCTATAAGTTGTGTTAATCTCAAACTTCCTATTTCATCATCAATCTCTTTATCCTTGAACTCTAAAGCTTTTGTTCCAGGTCTAGCAGAATATTTAAAATTAAAAATTTGATCAAATTTTACTTGATTTACTACATCTAATGTATCTAAAAAATCTTCGTGAGTTTCACCAGGAAATGCCACAATAATATCTGTTGTAATTCTTAAATTTGGTACTAAATTTCTAAGTTTTGTAGCTCTATTTAAAAACCATTCTTTTGTATATCCTCTTCTCATAGCTTTTAAAATAGTAGTAGAACCACTCTGAAGTGGCATATGAATACACTTTGAAATTTTTTCATTTTTAGCAAACTCTTCTATAAATTCATCATCCATATGTAGAGGATGAGGAGATGTAAATCTTATTCTTTTTAAGCCATCTATCTTTGATATATCTTGTAGAAGTTTAGTAAAACTATATTTTCCTCTTTTATCGCTAAATCTTCTTCCATAAGAGTTTACATTTTGCCCTAAAAGCATAACCTCAACTGCACCTTGGTCAACAGCTTTTTGTATTTGAGAAACTATCATTTCTGGTGGAATAGAAATTTCTTCTCCTCTAGTACTTGGAACTATACAGTATGTACACTCTTTATCACACCCAACTGATATATTTACACTCGTTCTATATTGATTTGATGTTGCAGTTGCAAACTCATATTGTGAATCATCATTTGTAATAGCAACTTCAACTGAACCTTTTATATCAACAACATCTTTTATTTTTGATATATTTCTAGCTCCTAAAACAAAATCAACATATGGTGCTCGTTTTATAATATCTTGTCCTAAGTGTGAAGCTGTGCAACCACAAACTCCAATTTTTGCACCATTCTTTTTCTTTTTATTAAATTGCCCTATTTCAGAAAATAGTTTTTGAACAGGTTTTTCTCTAACAGAGCAAGTATTTATGATAATTAAATCTGCATCTTCTAGTTTATCAGTTTTAACATAGCCTTTATGCTTTTCAAGTTCTGCTTGAATATGCTGACTATCTGTGCCATTCATCTGACAACCTAAAGTCTGTATAAATAGTTTTTTACTCATATTTTTTAACACTTAAAATTAAAGTGCATGAACCTCATACATATACTCATCATCAGCTAAACCGTATTTTATTTCTCTAAAATATATATTAAATCCAATTTTTTCCAAAGCTTCAACTAAAGCCATCATATCTTTATGTGAATTGTCTTTATCAAAATAAAAAATCTTTTGTTTATCTTTAGCTAACTCATCTTTTATTTTGTCTAACTGTACTTTTTTTGGCTTTTCATTTAGCTCATTTCTAGCAAGTAATAATTCCATTTATTAAACCTTTTTTTTGATAATTAATCGGATATTCTATTCAAAAATTGCTTTAATTTGTATAAAAGGTATTTTTGATATACTATTGTATTAAACTCGCATTGAAAAATCACAATTACCATTTCAATGTTAAAAAAAGGGAAAATTATTATGGATAAAATAATAGATATTTTAGACTCTATTGCTTATGAAAAAGGGATAAAAATTACTGATGTTGAAAATGCACTTAAAGAAGCTTTAATTAAAACTGCACAAAAAATGGTTGATCACTCTTTAATATTTGATGCAAATGTTGATAGAGCAAATAAAAAACTTATCCTTCTTCAAAAAATCGAAGTAGTTGCAAATGATGATATAAGATTAAACGAAGATACAAAAGATGAAGAAGGAAATCCTTTAAATAAAGAAAATTTCATATCTCTTGATGATGCAAAAAATATCAATTCTGATTTAGATATAGGTGACTTTGTAAGTTATGAGTTAGAATTTGAGAATATGGGAAGAAATGCCGCAACAATTTTATCTTCTAACTTTGAATATAGACTTCAAAGATTTGTTGAAGAAAATGTTTTATCTAAATACAAAGAAAAAATAGGGAAAACTGTTTCTGGAGTTGTAACAAGAATTGATAAAAATGATAGCACTTTTATTGAAATTGGTGAAATAAAAGGTATTCTACAAAGAAAAAATAGAATTAAAGGTGAGAGTTTTAAAGTTGGTGATACTTTAAATGCTGTTGTAAAATCTGTAAATATAGATAAAACTTTAGGTCTTATTGTTGAATTATCAAGAACTAGCCCAAAATTTTTAGAGAATCTTCTAACTTTGGAAGTACCTGAACTTAAAGATCAAAAAATAATAATTGAAGCTAGTGCTAGAATTCCTGGAACTAGATCAAAAATAGCCCTTACAACTACAAATCCTCAAATAGATGCAATTGGTGCTATTGTTGGTGTAAAAGGTGTAAGAATAAACTCTGTTTCAAGTCAATTGCACAATGAAAGTATTGATTGTATAGAGTATTCAGCTATTCCTGAGATGTTTATTGCAAGATCTTTATCTCCTGCTATAGTAAATAGTGTAAAAGTTGAATCAACTCCAAATGGAAATGAAAAAGGTAAAGCTATTGTTACAATATTTAGTGATCAAAAATCAAAAGCTATAGGAAAAGCTGGGCTAAATATAAGACTTGCTTCAATGCTTACAAAATATGATATTGAATTGGTAGAAATTGAATCTAATAAAGATATTTCAACTACAAACAATACAGAAAATGAAGTAAAAATTAATGATACTTCATCATTAGAAGCACTATTTAAATAAAATGAAAAAGCTTTACATTTATGACTCTTCAAAAAAAGAGAAAGTAGAATTTAGCTCAATAAAACCAAATATTGCAAAAATCTATGTTTGTGGACCAACGGTTTACGATGATTCACATTTGGGTCATGCAAGGAGTGCTATTGCTTTTGATTTACTTCATAGAGTTTTAAAAGAAAATGGTTATGAAGTAATTATGACAAAGAATTTTACTGATATTGATGATAAAATCATCAAAAAAATGAATGAGAGTGGTAAAACTTTAGAAGAAATCACAAATTTTTATATAAAAGCATATAAAAATGATATGAAATCTTTAAATATCTTAGCAAATTCCATAGAACCAAAAGCAACTGAAAATCTTGAGGCTATGAAAAATATGATTGAAAATCTGCTTTTAAAAGATATCGCATATAAAACAAGTGATAGTATCTATTTTGATGTTTCAAAAGATCCAAATTATGGGACTTTATCAAAAAAAATAAATGATGAAAATACTATTTCAAGAGTTGAGATAAATAAAGAAAAAAGAAATAATGCTGATTTTGCTTTATGGAAATTTGAAAAAGAGAATGATATTAGTTTTGGTGCAACTTTTGGAAAAGGTCGTCCTGGATGGCATATAGAGTGTAGTGCAATGATTGATAAACATTTAGCTTATAAAAATGAAAAATTTCAAATAGATATTCATGCTGGAGGAGCAGATTTGCTTTTTCCTCACCACGAAAATGAAGCTAGTCAAACAAGATGTGCAACAAATCAACACTTAGCTAAATATTGGATGCATAACGGTTTTGTAAATATTAATGGTGAAAAAATGAGTAAATCATTAGGTAATTCATTTTTTTTAAAAGATGTTTTAAAATCTTACAGTGGTGAAGTTATAAGATTTTATCTTATGAGCACTCATTATAGAGCTGATTTAAGTTTTAATGAAGAAGATTTAATAGCTTCTAAAAAACGACTTGATAAGCTTTATAGACTTAAAAAAAGAGTTTATGGAGTTGAATCTTTAAATGTAAATGGTAAATTTAAAGAAGATATTTTAAATGCTTTAAATGATGATATAAATACTTCAATAGCTCTTTCAATTATTGATGAAATGATAAATATTGCAAATGATAAACTAGATTCAAACCCTAAAGATAAAAATCTAAAAAAAGAAATTATTTCAAATATAGAGTTTTTAGAAAATTCTATTGGTGTTGGAGGAAAGGATGCTTACTCATATTTTCAATTTGGAATTGATGATATGACAAAACAAAAAATTGAAGATTTAATAAAACAAAGAGATGAAGCTAAAAAAATGAAAGATTTCCAAGCTGCTGATAAAATAAGAGATGAATTATCATCAATGAATATTTCGCTTATGGATACAACAAATGGAACTGTTTGGGAAAAACTATAATTTTTCTTCAAACTCTTCTAAAAGTTTAGGCATCTTTTGACCAATTTCTTTAAAATCATACTTAAAACTTTCTACAACAACACTATATAAATTATGATTTTTATACTTTTTATGCCACTCTAGCTCTTTATTTTCATATAAATTATAGTACTCAAAACGAAGTTTTAAAGCTATTTTTAGTTTATTTTTCAATATTAGTCCTATTTTATAAATAAAAAAAGGAAGAAGATAAAATCTCCTTCCTTTTATATTTTTATAAATTTTATATTATAAGAATGTTTTTGCGTAAGCTGTATCTGTGATATTTTTTGTATCAACAATATATGGAACTAATGCCATATGTCTTGCTCTTTTAATAGCTTTTTCTACCATTTCTTGAGCATTCTTAGAATTTCCAGTAAGTCTTCTAGGCATAATTTTACCTCTTTCACTCATTGAAATTTTTAATAAATCTATATTTTTGTAGTCAATAAAATCAACTTTCATCTCTGTATATTTACAAGATTTTTTTCCGTATTTTCTTCTTTCAGCCATAATTAACTCCTTTTTTCTAAAACGGTATTTCGTCGTCTATATCAATTTCAGGAATATTCTGCTCAACTCTTGGTTTTTGCTGTTCTCTTCCTGCACCATTGTAATCATTATTATACGAATTAGAAGGTTCATTATATTGGTTGTTCTGCATAGGTTGATTATAGTTTTGATTATATCCACCTTGTTCTGATGAACCTTTTGAATCTAACATTTTCATTTCATCAACTCTTAATGAATGTCTACTTCTAGTAGTTCCATCTTGTGCAGTCCATTGTTCAAATACAAGTCTTCCTTCTAGTAAAACTTTAGAACCTTTTTTTAAGTACTGATTAGCAACTTCAGCTGCCCTTCCAAACATATTAAAATCTAAAAAACAAACTTCTTCTTTTTGTTCACCAGTTTGTGACTTAAATCTAAAAGATGTTGCAATAGCACTTTTAGCTAAAGCAGAACCAGATGGTAAATATCTTAATTCTATATCTCTAGTTAAATTTCCAACCATAATTACTTTATTATACATATAAGGTCCTTTCTAAGTATTACTTAGCAGCTCTTTTTATAGCTTCTTCACTCATTTTTGTCCAAGAAGTAACTTCTTTTTTAGACTCATATTTTATAAAAATAAATCTTATTAATTGCTCATTATTTCTATAATTTCTTTCAATTTCAGCAAGTGAAGCAGCTGGTGCTTTAAAATAAGCTACAAAATAGTAACCTCTTTTACATTTTTCAATTTCGTATGCTAACTCTTTAATTCCAATATTTTCAGTTGCAACAATTTCAGCTCCATTTTTTTCAAATAGTGCTTTTATACCATCAAGTTGTGCTACAGTCTCTTCTTCAGTTAATGTAGGCTTTAAAATAAACATTGTTTCATAATGTTTTAATTTTGACATTTGTTCTCCTTATAGATTGTGCCGATTTTCTTTACATTTCCTAGTCTATCAGCAAGGATTAATTTTTTTGTAAAGTTTGTGATTTTATCTAAACAAAACTATAAATTTTCTTAAACTAGCTTGTAGATATAGGTTTATATTATCTATTTTTGATGTTTTCATCTCTAATTCAAGTTTTAATATAAACTCTAACATCTTTAAAAATTGTTTCGGTTTTATATTTATTGCTAATTTTGATTTACTTTCCCAAATATGTTTTGGAGGATTGTATCCTAAAATTTCAATAGGATTTGCAACAGCATAAATTCTTGCATGAGAACTAATCATAAATAGTTGTTGAATAAAAGATGCAATTTGATTTAATATAAAAATCTCATTCATCCCCTCTTCCAACAAACTTTTTATATCTTCACTTATATCCTTAAAATTAAGTAGATTTTGTAAAAAATCATCAAAATTTACACTTCCAACACCAAAACAGTGTAAATCAATAGTTTTAATACTTATTTTTTCATTTAAAATAGCAAGTTTATTCAAATCATTTGAAGCCAAACTCAAATCTTGCCTATGCATAAAATATAAATGACTTAAAGCACTATCTTCATAATCAATTTTCAGCCTTTTTGCTTCATTTTGCAAAAAACCTATTGCTTCATTATTATTCAAAGAAAAAAATCTAACAGCACAAGCATTATTTTTTAAACTAAAGCTTGTTTCCATAGATTTAAAATCTGTATCACCCATACAAGCAAGTATCAAAGTACTATCTTTATTTGTGTTACAAGCTTCAATCAAAGTATCTAACTCTTTTTTGGGTATCTTCTTCTCTACTTTTATTAGCATTACATTATTTGAAGCAAATAGTGATGATTGTAAAAGCCTATCTTTAGCATACTTAAAATTGTACTCTTCAAAATACAATTTTTCTATCTCATCATCACAAGCAACTATTTTTGCAATTAAAGAAGAGTATTGTTCTATTAAAAACGTGGATTGTCCATAAAACATATAAGCATTAAACTTTTTATTTTGTTGTAAATATTTATCGAATTCATTTTTATACATAAGTAAAATATTATCCTAAGTTTTCTTTTATTATAATTTTATTATTTTTTAATTAAGGGGTTTTTAATGTACAAAATAGTTCTTCCTATACTAGGTTTTGAAAATAATTCAAGTTTAGAAATCGAAAAAGTTGATGAGTTTTTCTCATTTTTGAAATTAGATAAAGATACTAAAATATCTGTTATAAATATCAAAGCATTAAATAAAGTATCATTTGATTTTGTTATAGATAAATCTAGTTTAGAAAAATTAAAAATTAGTTCAAAAGATGATTTTGAAACTTATTTTATAGTTGTTTCACAAGATCCTGTAGAGCATTCAATTATAAACTTGGTTGCTCCAATTTTTGTAAATGAAAAAGAAAAGCTAATTGGTCAATATGTTACAAGCGAACAAGTTGAACCATATTTAGCTTCTTTAAATAAATGCGTACATTTATAGTATTGTAGCAACTATAATTTTAGTTGCTATATTTACAGAAACTATTCTTACTTTTACTTTTGAGAATAGTTTTTGTGCTTTGTAATTTTCCAAAACAACTTTTAATCCAACCATTTTATCATAACAAACAGCTTTAGCTCTTTGAATATCAACAACTTTTACTTTTAACTCAGTCCCAATATTATTTTTCGCCCATCTTGCATATTTTCTATCTTCAAAATCCCATACAATAGTATCTATTTTTCTTTCTTGATTTGATATATGTAAACAAATATCATCTATATCTTTTGGTATTTGTTTTGTTTTTAACATACGATGTAAAACCAAATCAGAGTATCTTCGTATAGGACTTGTGAAATGAGAATATGAAGAAAATCCTAAACCAAAATGCCCTAAATTTTTTGAACTATATTTTGCTTGAGTTAAGCTTTGAATTATCAGTTCATCTATTTCACTACTTAAAAGTGCTTTTTTTGCCTCTTCTTGGATATGTGTAATTGTACTATTTACACTATCTTGTAATTTTGCTTTAACTCCCAAAATATTTACATCATCAACTAATTTTGAAATATTCTTAAAAGATGGTTCTTCATGAATTCTAAAAATTCCAATATTTCCAACCTTTTTACTAGCTTCAATATTTGCCAATAACATACACTCTTCTACTAACTGATGAGAAGCAGTAGAAGTTTCAACTTCTATACTCTGTAAAAGATGATTTTTAAGTTTAAGTCTATTTTCTTGAGTTCTAAAATCAAAACCTTTTTTTAATCTTTTTACTCTAAGTTTTTTTGTAACTTCATAAAGAGAAAGTAAATCATCAAAAATATCTTTTTCTAAGCTTGTATAAGTATCAAAATACCCATCAATAACTCTGTCTATTCTACCATAAGAAAAATTCCTATGTGATTTGATAACAGCTTCAAAAAGTTCAGATTTTTTAACACTCAAAGTTTTTAAATCTAATTCCAGTTTAAATACAAAAGCATATCGTTCTTCTTGCTCTTTTAATGAACAAAGATTTTCACTTAAAATAGCAGGAAGCATAGGTAAAGTTCTTGAAGGTAAATATATAGTTGAAGATTTCTTATATGCCAATTTGTCGAGTTCGCTATTCTCTTTTACAAAAAATGAAACATCTGCTATTGCTACATATAATATTTGACTTTTTTCATCATAATATATTGCATCATCATGATCTTTTGCACTATTTGGATCAATAGTACAAAATGGTAAATTTCTTAAATCAACTCTTTGTTTTTCATCATTCATTGAAGATTCTGGTTCAATTTTTATCTCATCTCTATAAGTTTCACCATTTAAGTATAAAGATATAAATTCATCTATTTTTGGCTCATCTAAATTTCCAATAAATTTAATCTCTTCAAAATCTTTATTGTCAATAATCAAAACATCATTTTCTTGGTATTTTGTAGATTTATTACTTTTTAACTCTATATGTTCCTTTAGTGTATAAAATTTTTTATCATTAATATATACCAAAAGTTCAGCTTTTTTTCCATCAATTACCTTGATAATTTTTGCTTTTGTTTTACTTCTTGGATTAAAAACTCTTTTTGCTAAAACTAAATCATTATCAAATGCTCCATTTAATTCATCTAATTCAATTTTTATATTTTTAAGTGGTGTTAGTAAATCTTCCAATATAGCAAAGTTTTTTTCTATTTTTAAAGTTGCTATTTTGTATTTTGAATTTATCTCATAATTTTCATCTATTTTTATTACAATTTCATCTTTTATAAATTTTTCTAACTCTTTTTTTTCACTATTTGAAAAATCTTTTATATTTTTTTGAATTTTTATAAATAACTCTTTTAACAATTTTATATCCTTTTTATATTTAACTATATTGTAGTGGTTTAAATCTTATATTTAGTTAGCTTTTTGTATAATCTTACTAAATTTTTTTAAAAACAGAGGATAAAAAATGGCAATAAATGTATTCTATGACAAAGATTGTAATATCGAGTTAATCAAATCAAAAAAAGTTGCAATGATAGGTTTTGGTTCACAAGGACACGCTCACGCTGAAAATTTAAGAGATAGTGGTGTTGAAGTTGTTGTTGGTTTAAGAAAAGATGGAAGTTCTTGGAAAAAAGCTGAAGCTAAAGGTTTCAAAGTTTTAACAGTAGCTGAAGCTACAAAAATTGCTGATGTAGTTATGATTCTTTTACCAGATGAAAATCAAGCTGATATCTACGCAAATGAAATCAAACCAAATTTAAAAGATGGTGCATATTTAGCATTTGGTCATGGATTTAACATTCACTACAAAAGAATTATTCCTTGCTCAAAAACAAATGTTATGATGATTGCTCCAAAAGCTCCAGGACATACTGTAAGAAGTGAATTTACAAAAGGTGGAGGAATTCCAGACTTAATTGCTGTTCATCAAGATGCAAGTGGTGATACAAAAGCTGTTGCTTTAGCATATGCAAGTGCAATTGGTGGTGGAAGAACAGGAATTATTGAAACAACTTTCAAAGATGAAACTGAAACTGACCTTTTTGGAGAACAAGCTGTTCTTTGTGGTGGAGCAACTGCTTTAGTTCAAGCTGGATTTGAAGTATTAACAGAAGCTGGATATGAACCAGAAATGGCATATTTTGAGTGTTTACATGAATTGAAATTAATCGTTGATTTAATGTATGAAGGTGGAATTGCAGATATGAGATACTCTATTTCAAATACTGCTGAATATGGGGATTATGTAAGTGGTCCTAGAGTTATCAATGATGAATCTAAAAAAGCTATGAGACAAATCTTAAAAGAGATTCAAAATGGTGTATTTGCTAAAGACTTTATCCTTGAAGGACAAGCAGGATACCCAAGAATGAATGCTGAAAGAGCATATACAAGAGCTTCATTATTAGAGCAAACTGGTGTTAAATTAAGAAATATGATGCCTTGGATTGCTTCTAAAAAAATAGTAAATCAAGAAACTAACTAATTATTTTAAGAGCTTTCGCTCTTGAAATATCTTTTTTATTTATGACTAAAAAAACTAGAAAAAAACGAAAAATATCCCCAATAAAAAAAGCTTTAAGAAAAAAGAACTTAGCTAAAAATATTATCATTGTACTACTAATCATTTTATCATTTTTAGCGGTTACTTACTTCCTTTTTGATAAAGATATCAAAAATATAAAAATTGAAAAAAGTGACAATATTTTAAAAGAAAAGAAATTATATACAAATGAAGAAGTGATGGAAGAAGTTTTATCAAATATAAACTCTTCTAAAAAAGATATTTTAATAGATACTATAAAAAAATTAGATGAAAAAGAAGCTTATGAAGAGAATCTAAAAAAAGATATAAAAGATGATGTATTTAAAAAAGTTGAAGAGATAGAAAAAGAAGAACCTAAAAAAATCACACAAGAAAATAATAAAAATATTGAAATCAAAGAAGAACCAGTTTCTGAAATAAAAGACGAAATTATTGAAGATCCAAAACAAAAAAAAGAAGATAAAAAATCACTTATAACAAAAAAAGATTCATTTAAATATGATTCAAAATCTAAACCAAAATTAGCAATAGTAATAGATGATGTGGTAACAAAAACCCAAAAAGATAAAATCATAAATTTAGGTTATCCCGTAACAATGGCTTTTTTACCTCCAACAAAAGGGCATCCTGAATCTGCTAAAATTGCAAAAAATTTACCCTTTTATATGATACATTTTCCACTACAAGCCTCAAGCGGATTTAAAAATTTTGAGGAAAATACATTAAATATAAACGACTCTTATGAAACAATAGAGAAAAGAGTAAAAAAATTAAGAGAGTGGTATCCAAATGCAATTTATACAAATAACCACACAGGTTCAGTATTTACACAAAATTATGAAGCTATGGATAAACTATTTCGTGCTTTAAAAAAATATAATTTTATATTTGTAGATAGTAAGACTTCTCCAAATTCTACTGCAAAAGAGTTATCAATTAAATATAAAATGCCTTATATCGTAAGAGATGTTTTTTTGGATAATGATAGAGATTTTGTATCTGTTCAAAAACAACTAAAATCAGCCATAAATATAGCTAAAAAAAATGGTTATGCAATAGCAATTGGACATCCTTATGATATTACACTTAAAGTTTTGAAAGAGTCTAAAAATCTATTAAATGAAGTTGAATTAATTTTTATAAATCAACTTCCTTACCTTTGAGTTTTTTTATGATAAATCATATTGAAGTTCAAATTCCAGAACTAAAGATAATGAGTAAATATCCAAAAGATTTATTTTATATAGGAAATTTAGAACTACTAAAAAGAAAAAAAATTGGTGTAATAGGAAGTAGGAATCCAAGCCAATATTCTGCAAATATGACACAAAAAATTGTAAGTTTATTATCTCAATCTGGAAATGTAATCGTAAGTGGTGGAGCAATAGGAATAGATACTATTGCTCATAAATCTGCTGGATTTAATAATACTATTATGGTAAGTGGAACAGGGCTTGATATTCGCTATCCAGCTATAAATAAAAAAATGATTTGTGATATTGAGCAGCAAGGATTGGTTTTAAGTCAATTTAAGCAAAACACTCCTTCATTACCAAGAAATTTTGCTATAAGAAATGAAATTATAGTTGCATTATCAGATATTTTAATAGTTGCTTATGCTGATTTAAAATCAGGAAGTATGAGAAGTATTGAATATGCAATAAAAATGCAGAAAGATATCTATGTTCTTCCTCATAGAATTGGAGAAAGTGAAGGGACAAATCAACTTTTAGCAAAAGGCAAAGCAAAAGCTATCTATGATGTTGTTGAGTTTGTATCACAATTTGGGTCTATTCAAAAAGATGAAGTAAAAGATGATTTTATAGATTATTGTAAAACAAATCCTCCATACAATGAAGCTGTTTTTAAGTATAGTGATAAAGTTTTTGAATATGAATTATTAGGAAAAATTGAGATAAAAGATGGAAAAGTAGTAGTAAAATAAATTTTACTGCAACTTTTATTTATATTAATACCTCAACTGATAAGTTATATCTCCTGCACCAACACCTAAAAAAATTCCTTCATCATAAGTTTTGATAATTTTATCATCTTTTATAAGTTCTATTTTACCTTCATAAGCTACTACTCTATCAGCAAATATAGGATTATAAGCTGCGAACTCTTTTTCAAAATCTATATCTATTTTTTTCTCTCCAGCAACTGTCCAAAGTGGTAAAATGATAAGTTCATCACATCTTCTAAAACACTTTTTAAAACCTTCTAAATTATCAGAAGTTCTTGAATATTTATGTGGTTGCCAAAGAACTATTCTATTATTAAAGTTTGTAAGATTATCATACAGTTCTATTGATTTCATAGTTGCTTCTATCTCTGTTGGATGATGTGCATAGTCATCTATTACTACAAATTTATCATTTGATTGAACAATATCAAATCTCTTTTTGATTCCTTTATAATTTAAAAGATTTTTTCTAATCGTTTCAATATCAAGCTCATTTAAAGCTGCAAGTATTGCTAAAGAGGCATTTAAAGCTATGTGAAAACCAAAGCCCCAAACTTCAAACTCTCCATAATATTTTAGAGTAAATTTTGTACAAGGTTGTCCATCTTTTATAGTGTAACAAAGGTTTTTTATATCTTTTGATGGATACAGATATATGGCATCTTCGATTTTTAGTTTTTGTATATCTTTATCTTCTGCATTTACAACTCTTTTTTTTGCCAAACTTAAAAATGTTTCATAGGACTCATAAAATTTTTCATAATCATAATGATAGTACTCCATATGTTCAGGTTCTGCATTTGTAACTATTGCACAATATGGATTTGAAAGTAAAAAAGAAGCATCACTTTCATCTGCTTCAAAAGCTACAACTTTATCTACATATCTAAAGTTTGAACCAAACTCTTTTGAAATTGCTCCTATCAATGCACTACTTTGTAAGATAGTTGCTAAAATAGCTGTTGTTGTAGATTTACCATGAGCTCCTGCAACGCAATAGTTTTTCTTATCTCCTAATATTATAGGAAGTGCTTCTTTTCTCGATAAAGTTCTTATTTGTTTAAGTCTAGCCTCTATTAATTCTGGATTTTCATCTGTAACAGCAGCTGAATATATAACTAAATCTAAATCTTCACTAATATTTGAAGCATCTTGTGGGCAAGATACTTTTATTCCCTCTTTTTCTAAATCTTTTGTGATAGCTGAACTTTTCATATCACTTCCACTTACATTGTGTCCATCAAAATTTAAAAATCTCGCTAGTGCTGAAAGCCCTATTCCACCTATTCCTATAAAATGAACTCTCACTATTTTTTCTCCATTATTAGATATTGTAAATTTTCATACTCTTTTTCTAAAATTTCACTGTTTTGCTTTAAAAAATCATCTTTATCAAAATTGAAACTTGTAATAAAATAACCATATTTTTCATCTTCTATTGGTGAATCACTAAAAACATATTTATCATAAAAAGTGTCAAAATCTGTATTTTTTGATAAAAAAATCAATAAAACATTTAAAGATTTTTGTAAAATCTCATCATCAGTAATATTAGAAATTACGAAAAATAAATCTTTTGCACCTTTTAAATTTTCGTTCGTCCATTTTTCAATTGCATGTTCATATAAAGCTCTTGTATAAAAAAAGTTATCTTCTTCTAAACTTAACTTAACTTTTTTTTCTATTATCTTTTCAACATTGTCAAAAGCTGTTTTTAAAATAGTTTGATAAAGTTCATTTACTTTGTCCTCATCTAAATCTAAAACTAACATAGAATCAAGTGTTTCATACATCAAAGCTATATTTTTTGATTTTATAGAGTTAAGTCTTGCTTCTTCCAAATATTTTAAAAAATCTGGATTTGTTCTGGCTTGAAACAGCTCTTCATTTGTCATAAAATTCCTTTTTTTAATCTTCAGATACTGGAACTAAAATTTGATTAAATTTATTCATATCAAATGCTACTAAATCACTATTTGTATAGAAAAATTTAATAAAAGAGCGATTTCTAAACATCTTTTGTTTTAGAGGTAAAATCTGCAAAATATCTTTTTGTTTTTTTAGCTCTCTTATTGGATTTTCAGAACCTCTTATAATTTCTAGTTTTTCATTAAAAATTTTTGCAAGACTCTCAAAGTGATTTATAAGATTTGATTGAGCATCTTTTTCACCAATTGGATCAAAATCTAAAATTTTTGTTTTTATCTTTAGTTGTGTTGCAACATCAAAAACAACAGGAGAAATTTGTTCATAAGAGCCACTTTCGTTTAAAACTACAACTACACTTTTTACAGCCTTTAAACTCTCTTTTCCAAATTTAAAAATAGGTATTTTTAAATCAAGTAAAAACCTAATATTTTCTTTATTTTTAAACATAGCCATAGTAAGCATCAACAGACCAATATTGTATTTTCTTCTATCCTCTTTAATGATTTGAATAAAACCTTTATTTGAGTAATCAATTTCTAAAATAATTGTAGGAAAATATTTTACTTCTTCTTTTATTGTTTCCATTATTTTAACAGTAGTTGGTCGTGTAACTTTTATAATAAGTAAAGAGTTTTTGAGTCTATTATTCATAAATTTGGCTTCATCAATAGCTTTTTTTACACTCTTTTCATTTTCTAAATATAAATCTAAATATAGATAAATCTTGCTTCCAAATGGCATAGGAAATTGTCCTGTTGTTTTCCCTATAGCATTATAAATATTCATCAAAATACTAGGTTTTCCAATAACTAAGATTAAATCATTTGGTTTTAAAATCAAAAATGGTTTTATCTCTATCATTTTTTGATTTCTATAAACTCCAAATATTTTCCACTGTTTTTGCTCTATTGAATCAATAGAACGATAAGCATAAGAGCTTCCAAATGGAATTTTTATTTCCATTATTTCACCTTGTTTAAGCCCAATATTTTGAGCTAAAACTGGAACATTTGGTAATCTTTCAACCATTCCATTTGCTAAAACTTCAATTCCTCTATATATATTCAAATATGGGTCATCTATTTTTATTCCCCAATAATCTAAAACTGTTATTTGAAGATTTTTTTTATAATCTCTAAGATTCTTTATCACACTTAACATTTCATCTTTTGAGTTAAGTGCCATCAAAACTTCTATGTGGATATTTTTTTCTAAAACCATTGAAAGTTTTGAATTTGAAGTTGGATCAAACTTATAAAATGTGAAATTTGAAGGCTTTTGTGATGGTAAAATAATATCATTCATATAAACTACATCGTAGCTATTATCACCAGTATTTGCTTCAACAATTCTCTGTAATAACTTCTTTGCAATAATTCCATCAAGTATAATTAATATTTTTTTCATAGGCAAAATTATATCTTAAAAAGTTTAATAGTAGATTTTAGATAAACTACAATCTTATTTAAAAAAAAGGTTTATTTAATTTATGGAATTTCAAATTGACGCAACTTCACAAGGGGCAAGAGCTTGTACGATAAAAACAGCTCATAGTACTATTTTAACTCCTGTTTTTATGCCTGTTGGAACTCAAGGAACTGTAAAAGCACTTGATGCAAACGATATGTTAAAACTTGGAGCAAAAATCATTTTAGGAAATACTTATCACTTGTATTTAAGACCAACAAGTAAACTTATAAAAAAGTTTGGAGGACTTCACAGTTTTTCAAAATTTCCAAACTCATTTTTAACAGATTCAGGTGGTTTTCAAGCATTTTCTTTAAGTGATAACTCAAAACCAGATGAAAATGGAATAATGTTTAAATCTCATATTGATGGAAGTAAACACTACTTTACACCTAAAAGTGTTTTGGATACTCAATATGAGTTAAATAGCGATATTATGATGATTTTAGACGATTTAGTTGCCCTTCCAAATACAGATGAAAGAATAAAAAAATCTATTGAACGAACTACAAAATGGGCAAAAGAAGCCATAGATTATCATATGGAACAAAAATCAAAAGGTATTGGAACACATCAAAACATCTTTGCAATTATCCAAGGTGGAACTAGCAAAGAGTTTAGAAAGCTAAGTGCGCAACAACTTTGTGCTATGAGTGATTTTGATGGTTTTGCTATTGGTGGACTTAGTGTTGGCGAACCAAACCAAGATATGTATGACACGGTTGAATGGACTACTCAATTTATGCCAAAAGAGAAACCTAGATATTTAATGGGAGTTGGAACACCTGAGGATTTGATAGAAAATATTGAACGAGGTGTTGATATGTTTGATTGTGTTATGCCTACAAGAAATGCAAGAAATGGTACATTATTTACAACTTTTGGAAAACTAAATATCAAAAAAGCCCAGTTTAAAGAAGATGATAAACCAATAGATGAAAGTTGTGAATGCTATACTTGTAAAAATTTCACTAGAGCATATCTAAACCATCTTTTAAGAGCTGGTGAAATAACTTATTTTAGATTAGCTTCTATTCATAATATTCACTACTATTTGGATCTGATGAAAAAAGCAAGAGAAGCTATATTAATAGATAATTGGGAAGAGTTTAAAAAAGAGTTTTATAATAAAAGAAGCAAATAATCTCTTTTTTGATAAAATAAAAAACTAAAATTTGAAGGAAATTTGAAGATGACAATAGTTGATGATAAACTAATAGCAAAATTAGAAAAACTTTCAAGCCTAAAACTTGATGAATCAAAAAAAGATAAAATGAAAAATGATATCTCTCAAATGCTAGATTTTGTTGAAAATTTAAATGATATTGATGTATCAAATATTGAAGCAACATTTAGCACAGTAAGTGGTGGAACACCTTTAAGAGAAGATATTTCATCTCAAAATTTAGAACTATCAAATCATATTTTGAATCATGCTCCAAAAAGTGAAAATGGGTATTTTATAGTTCCAAAAATTATTGAATAGGAAAATTATTGTGATTACAGTTTATGGTATAAAAACTTGTGGAAGTGTAAGAAATGCTTTAAAATTCTTTAAAGACAATAATATCGAAGTTAATTTTTTTGATTTTAAACAAAAATCTCCAACAGCTTCTCAAATAAAAGATTGGACAAAAAAAGCTGATATAAATATCCTTTTTAATAGTAAAGGTACAAAGTATAAAACTCTAAATTTAAAAGAGTTAAATTTAGATGAAAATGGAAAATATGAATGGCTTTGTAAAGAGCCTATGCTTTTTAAAAGACCAGTTATTGAATATGGTGATAAGCTTGTAGTTGCTTGGGATGAAGAAGAGTATAAAAAGATTTTTTTATAAAAACTAAAAAGAAAAATCTTTCTAGTTTTTATATATTTTAATTTTTCAAATTATATATTTGTTTTGATGTCAAAATGATTCTTATCCAATAAATAATCCACACAGAACATCCAACAATTGCACCAATAACTGGTATCCAACTATACAAAAATGCTAAAGCAAAAACCCATCCTATAATTTCTGGATATTTTATAGTATTCTTCGGTAAACTCAAATTTAGCTCTAAAACTTTTGTAGCTTCTAGTATCTTAATATGATATACGATTATAGCTACCACAGACCAAATTGGAATGAGTTGTGTCCAAACCCAAGCTCGATGAATAATAGTGATACTATTATTTTCATCTCTTATTAATTTTGCTAATTTATCTAAACTTAAAAGATAAAATATTATCACTATAAAAATACATAAAGCTATAAAAAGAACAAATATCTCCATTTTTTATCTCTCAATTCAATTATTTTTTTAATTGTATTGTACTTTAAGTATCTTTACAGAATTTAAAAAAGAATATAATTTTTTATATAGTCTTTTATTTCATCAGCCCACAAAAGATATGCTACTCCATTTAAATGAACATTATCATTTGTGTATTTATTATCTAAATAACCATTTGGTGCAAGGATTTTATTCAAATTAATAAAAGTTAAATCTTTATTTTTTGCCAATTCTTTCAATTTTTTATTTAATTCATCAACTTTTAAATTGATATTTTTTGAATTTGGATAGTTTTTCCCAACATATAATGTTGATTGAATATATATTTTTATACCTTTTTCTTCTAATGTATTAATTATTTTTACATAATTATCATAGATCTCATCAATAGACTTATACATTCCTATATCATTTATTCCTATCATAATAAAAGCTTTTTTTATACTTTGATTAATACTATCCAATCTTGCTAGTAAACCATCAGTTGTATCTCCACCAATTCCTCTATTTTGAATATTATCAATATTTAATAATTCATACCATTCTGCACCATCGGTAATAGAATCTCCTATCATCACAATTTTATATTTATCATTTTTTGATAAAACTTTAAATTGTGATGATTTATCTATATAATAAGGTTTAACCAAAATTGGATTAGCTTTGAAAGAATTTCTTAGTTTTACTATTTGTTCAAATGGAAATAATCTATATTGTACAGTTACTGCTCCAAATAAATAAAATAATCCAAATAATGTTATTAACCATATAATTTTTTTCATATATAACCCCATATAAAATTATTTGTTATAAAAAACAAATATATACTAAATTATCAAATAATTTGATAAAAGTAGGATTATATTTTATTAAATCTTTAAATATTATAAATAGATTAATATATTTTTAATTTATTTGATATTTTTGTCTAATTATTTAACTTGTAGTATTCAATATTTATAAAAAAGGTAAATAGTTTGACATCAATAAAAGATATTATTAATAAATATGAAGTTTCAAGAGCTACTTTACACAACTGGAAAACAACAAAACCAAACTTATATAATTTACTTTTAAACTCTGATACAAAGAATGATGAATTAAGAGACCTAACAATAGTTTTAGAAAAATATTCAAAGACACTAAATCCTAATTTTTCAATTAATGATATTTTATTTATTTTGGATTTAAATTTGGAAGATTTTATTGAAGAGATAGAAAAACTGCATACTATTTATATAGAGCAAACTTCAAAAAATTTAAAAGAGAATAGTGAATTTATACTAAATATTTATCAAAAAATTCAAAGCCTAAATCTAGTGGAAAGATATATTTTTATATCAAGAATAAAAAGTGTTAAAAAAAATAAGATAAAAGAAATGGAGTTAAAAACTGCAATAAAACACTATTTTAAAGAGTTTTTAATCCAATAAAAAAGTAGAACACTACTTTCTTATTTTCTAGCTTCTTTTAAAGTATCAGCTATCATAAATGCTAATTCCAAAGCTTGGTCAGCATTTAATCTTGGGTCACATTGAGTGTGGTATCTATCAGCTAAACCTGCTTGAGTAATAGCAGCTGATTTACTTCCTGTACACTCCGTAACATTTTGTCCTGTCATCTCAAGATGAATACCTCCAGCATAAGAACCTTGAGCCTTATGAATTTGGAAAAACTGTTTTACTTCACTCAAGATTGATTCAAAATCTCTAGTTTTATAACCATTTTCTGCTTTTATTGTATTTCCATGCATTGGATCACTTGACCAAAGAACTTTTTTACCTTCATCTTCAACTTTTTTTAGTAGTTTTGGGAAATGATCAGCTATTTTTTCTGCTCCCATTCTTACAATTAAATTTAGTCTTCCAGCTTCATTTTCAGGATTTAATGCATCTATTAATCTTATTAGTTCATCTTCTTTCATAGATGGACCAACTTTACAACCAATAGGATTTTTTATACCTCTAAAATACTCTAAATGAGCTCCATCAAGTTCTCTTGTTCTATCTCCAATCCAAAGCATATGTGCCGAACAGTTAAACCAATCTTTTGTGATAGAATCTCTTCTAGTAAGTGATTCTTCATAGTTTAGTAAAAGTGCTTCATGAGATGTGAACAGTGTAGTTTGATTTAATTGTGGAGTATTTTCACTTGTTATTCCACAGGCTTTCATAAATGCCAAACTTTGAGATATTTTATCTGCAAGTTCTTCATATTTTGAACCTAAAGTATTATCTTTTACGAAGTCTAAATTCCATAAATGCACTTGATTCAAGTCAGCCATTCCACCTCTTGCAAATGCTCTTAAAAGGTTCATAGTTGCTGCACTTTGGTTATACGCTTTTATAAGTTTTTGAGCATCAGGTTCTCTTGCACTACTTGTAAAATCGATATCATTTATAATATCTCCTCTATAAGATGGAAGACTTACACCGTTTATATCTTCAAAATCAGAACTTCTAGGCTTTGCAAATTGCCCAGCAACTCTTCCAACTTTTACAACAGGACAACCTCCTGAGAAAGTAAGAACAACTGCCATTTGCATAATAACTTTAAATAAATCTTTTATATTTGTAGCATTAAAAGCATTGAAACTTTCTGCACAATCTCCACCTTGAAGTAAAAAAGCTTCACCATTTACAACTTTTGCTAGTTGTTTTTTCAAGTTTAGAGCCTCACCAGCAAAAATCAATGGAGGATATGAAGCTATCTCTTTTTCTACTTGTTTTAAAGCTTCTAAATCATTATAAGTTGGTTGTTGTTTTATAGGGAAATCTCGCCAACTATTTGGTGTCCAATTTTTCATTTTTTTACCTTTATATCTTATCTAATGGATAAATTTTATCCACTGTAACTTAATTAGTGTTTAAGTTTTGACAATAAATCTCTAAAAGAGATTTTAAATGCTTCTAAACCATCTTCCAAAAGTTTTTCATAGACTTTTTTCATATCAATATTTTCTTTCTTTAAAGTTTCAAAATATTTATCACATTCTACTTCACTTACATTTGAGGATACTTCTTTCTTACCATCTTTTACCCAATCTTCAATAGTTGCTAAAGGTGCAGTATTTACAGAGTTTGGATAAATTAAGTTATCTATATAATAACTTGGATTTAATTCATTACCTTTTACACCTGTACTTGCAAAAAGAGTTCTAATATTTGAATTTTCAAACTTATTTACTTCATGATAGCATTTAATAGCATTCATAATACCAAGTTTTGAAGTTTGTAAACCTTTTTGGCTTAACTCTTTATCCATTAATCTATCAAATCGTGAAACAAATACTGAAATTACAGCTTTTGTATCTTTGTTTGAATCTTTTATTCCTTCATCTAAAGCTTTTGCACAGTTAATTGCTTGTTCTGGAGAAAAAATCAAAGTTGCATTAACATGTATTCCTCTTGAACTTAACTCTCTCATAGCAATATATCCAGCTTGTGTTGCTGGAACTTTTATCATTACATTATCAGCATTGATTGATTGGTATAATCTTATACCCTCATCAATAGTTGCTGAAGCATCATCGCACAAAAGTGGATCAACTTCAATAGAGATGAAACCATCATCACTATTTTTTTTATTTAGATTGTCCAATAAAAAAGCTGCTCTTTTGATATCTGTTAAAGCTAACTCTTCATAGATTGTTTTTTCATTATTTGCTTGAAGCATATCAAGTTGTTGTTTGTAAGCAACAGAACTCGTAATTGATGATTCAAAAATTGCTGGATTTGAAGTTGCTCCGTGGATAATTCCATCTTTTATTATCTCTTGAAATCTATTTTCTAAAAAATCTCTCTCAATAAAATCACACCAAAGTGAATAGTTTATATCTTCTTTTAATCCCATAAATCAAGCCTTTATATAATCTAAAATTTTTGTCAAATCTTTTGTATCAACTACAATATTTGCCTCTTTTTTAAGTACCTCTTTTGCACAAAAAGCCACTCTTGTATCAGCTTTTGCAAACATACTCAAATCATTTGCACCATCTCCACAAACTAAAGTATCTGCTTTACTTATTTGTAAAAGAGATTGTAATCTTTCTATCATATCTCCTTTTGAGTATGAGAACATCATATCTCCACCAACAAGTCCTGTTAAAAAACCATCTTTTTCATGTAAAATATTTGAAAAATCTGCATCAAGCCCTAATTTTACTTTAGCAGGAGTTGTTCCTAATCTAAAACCACCGCTAAAACAAACTACTTTATAGTTCATTTTTTTTAATTCAGTTATTAACTCATATGAGCCATTCATCAAAGGTAAGTTATTACAAATTTGTACAACTTTATCATAAGGCATACCTTTTAATAAAGATACTCTAGTAGTAAGTGATTCAAAAAAATCAAGTCTTCCACTCATAGCTTCTTCAGTTATTTTTTTTACTTCTTTCCCAACATTATAGGCATCTGCAAGAAAATCTATAGTTTCTCCATCCATAAGTGTTGAGTCAAAATCAAAAACTGCTAATTTCATAAATTATCCCTAATTTTAGTCTTTAAAAGATATAATAATATCTAAATTTAACTAAATAGTTTAAAAGGAAGATATCTTAAAATGTTTGAAACACTCATCAAAAAACTTCAAGAAGATAAGTATTTAACACTTGAAACAACACCTCAACATGAACCATCTATGCATAATATTATTGAGAAGATTAAAAAATTCAAAATTAATGAAAAAGTAGATGGATTTACTTGCACAGATAGTCCTTTAGCAAAATTAAAATATAACTCTTTATTTGCAGCAGTTAAACTTCAACAAGAGTTCAATAAACCAGCTATTGCAACAATGACAATGAGAGATAGAAATAAAATAGCTTTGCAATCTGATTTACTAGGGGCAAATGATTTTGACATAAGAGCAATTTTAGCACTAACAGGAGATCCTGCCAAAATGAGTGACCAACCAAATAGTAAAGGAGTATTTGAAGCAAATTCACTAATGCTTTTAAAGATGATAAAATCTTTTAATTATGGTATGGATTTTGCTGGACGACCTTTTAAAATCGAACCAAAACAGATATTCCCTTTTGGAGTTGTAAACTCTTATGCTAAAAGCTTTGGTTCTTTAGAAAAAAAGATGTTTTTAAAAATACAAAATGGAGCAGTAGGTGTTATTACACAACCAGTTTTTGATATAGAAAATGCAAAAAAATTGCTAGAGAGTTTTGATATAGCAAAAGAAGGTGTAGAAGGTGAAAAGAAAAAAGCACAACTTATTTTTGGACTTTTCCCTATAACAAAACTTAGAACAGCACTATTTTTATCTGCACAAGTTCCAGGTATTCATGTGCCACAATTTTGGATTGATGAGTTAGAAAAGGCTCATAATATAGGAGAAGATGAAGAGTATAAAATCGGAATGAAATTAAGTCGAGATTTATTCAATGATATAAACAAAATTCATCCAAAAATTCATCTTATGACTTCAAACAATAATTTTAACTTAGCAAATGAGCTTTTATCTTGAAATTAGCTAGTATTGATGTTGGATTAAAAAGAATTGGGGTTGCTATTTGTTTGACTAGTAATATAGTAACACCTCAAAATGCAATTTTAAGAAAAAATAGAAACCAAGCTGCTGCTGATGTAAATACCTTTTTAAAAGAGTGGGAAATAGAAAAACTTATAATTGGATTTCCTACTTCAAGTGAAGATATGCAAAATAGAATAAAACACTTTGTGAATTTACTTGAACTAAAAATTCCTTATGAATTTTGTGAAGAAAATATGAGTTCTATTGAGGCTGAAGATTTAATAAAAGGCGAAATAAAATATAAAAGAGATGGAAGAATAGACTCAATAGCCGCAAAAATTATCTTAGAGAGATTTTTAACTAAAAATAAATAATATTCAAGATGGATATGTTAGGAGACATTTGGGGTATCCATCTTGAAAAGTTCTTAAATAGATTGTGTAATTCTAATAAATATTTTTTTAATATCATTTGACTTATATCAAATTTTAACTTTTTTTAGACTATTTACAACAACGGCTATTGCAAATCCACCGTCATGGGTAATACTTAGATATGATTTTTTAATTTTAAATTTTTTTCTTAAAGTTTTACTATATTTTATCTTTGGAGCATTGTTTTTATCTTTTTTTACTTTTATATCATCAAAAGAACAAATCTCTCCAATTCCAGTTCCTATTGCTTTACTTGCTGCTTCTTTTGCTGCCCAAAATCCAGCAGCTGTTTGATATGATTTTACAAACTCTTGTTCATCTTTATTCAAAAATCTATCATAAAACTTCTCACCAAACTTATCATACATCTTTTTTATTCTATCTATACTTACTATATCTATACCTATCATTTAATCCTATCTTTTGTATAATTTTGCCCATGAATATCTTTGTAAAAAAACTATTATACATTATTGTTATGCTATTTATTATTAGCTTAATATCTTTTATTGCTATAAATTTAGCTCCAAACTCATTTTTTGCAAGTGGAGAGTTAAATCCAAATATTACTCCTGAAGCAATAGAACAACTAAAAGCTATATATGGACTTGACAAACCTTTATATATACAGTTTTTTTCATGGATCACAAATATTTTACAACTTGATTTTGGTATATCATTTGCAAGTGGAGAAAAAGTAAAAGAAGAAATTTTAAGTAGAATTCCCATAACTTTAACTATAAATATTATATCAATGGTTTTAATTTTTATCATTTCACTATATTTTGGTATAAAATCAGCTATGAAAAAAAATAGTTTTTTTGATAAATTTACAAATCAACTTTCACTTTTAAGTTTTTCAATGCCATCTTTTTATTTGGCTCTTGTTTTAGTATTGATTTTTTCTATAAAATTTGAACTATTCCCAATAGCTGGACTTCATAGTGTAGCAAATGATGGAAGTTTTGCTTACTATTTAGATTTTGCTTGGCATTTAGCACTTCCAATATTTATAATAGTTTTTGGTGGAATTGGAAGTTTGATTCTATATATACGAGCTTTGACAATAGAAATTTTGAAAAGTGATTATATTTTTTTCGCAAATGCAAGAGGATTAAGTCAAAAAACGATTTTAAGATACTATATTTTACCAAATTTATATCCGCCAGTTATAACACTTTTAGGTCTTTCATTACCTGGAGTTATTGGTGGAAGCGTAATACTTGAAACGATATTTTCAATAGATGGTATGGGATTGCTATTTTATCAAAGTGCTTTAAGTCATGATTATCCAGTCATTATGGGAATACTTATAATTGGAGCATTTTTAACATTAATAGGAAATATGTTTGCTGATTTAGTTTTACTAAAATTAAATCCAAATTATGAAGAGAAATAAATTTGAATAAGGAAAAAAATTGGAAGTTATAAAAACAGTAGAAGAGTTACAAAATATTAGAAAAAATATAACGAAAAGTGTTGGTTTTGTACCAACAATGGGTGCTTTACATAATGGACATATATCTTTGATAAAAAAAGCAAAAGAAGAAAATGAGATTGTAATTGTATCTATTTTTGTAAATCCAACACAATTTTTACCAAATGAAGATTTAAGCAAATATCCTAGAAAGGATGAAGCTGATATAAAAATTTGTCAAATGTGCAAGGTGGATTATCTTTTTATGCCAGAAGTTTCTACAATATACACAAATGAAGAAGTTTTAATAAAAGCTCCTCAAAATAGCTATGTTTTAGAAGGTTTTACAAGACCAGGTCATTTTGATGGAGTTTTACAAGTTGTACTAAAATTATTTAACTTAACACAACCAACAAATGCTTATTTTGGTAAAAAAGATGCTCAACAATTGGTGCTTATTCAACAAATGGTAAAAAATCTATTTTTACCAATCAATATTATTCCTTGTGATATTGTAAGAGAAGTTGATGGTTTAGCTCTTAGTTCAAGAAATGTTTATTTGGATAAAATTCAAAGAGAGAATGCTTTGCTTATATCAAAATCACTTTACATGGCTGGTTCATTAATTGCAAGTGGAGAAAGAAATATCAAAGCTGTAAAAGATAAAATATATAAAATTATGAACTCTTTAGATATAGAATATGTTACCATTGTAGATAAAAATTTCAATGAAATCAATATTATAGAACCGTCAAATACAATAATTTTGGTTGTCGTAAGATTTGGAAATGTAAGATTACTTGATAATATTTGGTTATAAAGGAGTATTTTTTAATTACTCTTTTATAAATTTTGCTATTTCTTTATTGTTTTGATCAAAAAATCGTAAATTCTTACCATTTATTTCATAACTTTTTACATTACTTAATACACTCGAAAAGTTATGCTCAGTTGTCATATCAGGACACATCATCATTGTACTTCCAGCTTGTGCTAAAGTTAATTTACCATTATCTTCTTTAAAACTAGAGAAGAAATTATTGCATCCTAAATTACCAAATACTCTTCCATCTTCTTCAAAATTAATATTTGCAACTTTTCTATCATTTTTAACATCTACATTGTTTAAAACTAAAGCTTTCCATTTTGTATTTTTTAAAGTTTTCATATTATCTAATCCATTTTGTTTTGTACTACAAGAAGTCAAAAATAAAGTTGAAATAACTGCAATGAATAATATACTTAAAAAAGATTTTTTTATCATATCTATACTCCTTAAATTAAAAATATATACGATGATAATATCTTATTTTATATTAATTTACAAAAATAAACGATTATGCTAAAATTCACAAAAAATTATAAAGATAAAGTAGATTAATGAAATTTTCAACACAAAAACCAAAGAAAAAACTACATATGGTAAGTCTTGGCTGTACAAAAAACTTAGTTGATAGTGAAGTAATGTTAGGAAGATTAAGTGATTATGAACTAACAGATGATACACAAAATGCTGATGTAATCATAGTAAATACATGTGGATTTATAGATAGTGCAAAACAAGAAAGTATAAATACAATATTAAATCTTCATGAAGATAGAAAAAAAGAGTCTGTTTTAGTAATGGCTGGGTGTTTAAGTGAAAGATATAAAGAAGAACTTCAAAGTGAACTTCCTGAAATCGATGTTTTTACAGGGGTTGGAGATTATGACAAAATAGATTTACTTGTAAATGAAAAAAGAAGTAAATTTACAAATGAAGTATTTTTAGCAAGTGAAAATAATGAAAGGGTAATAACAGGTTCTTCATATCACGCTTATGTAAAATTAAGTGAAGGCTGTAATCAAGCCTGTTCATTTTGTGCAATTCCATCATTTAAAGGAAAACTTCACTCAAGAACTTTACAATCCCTTGTAAAAGAAGTTAAACATCTAGTTTCTAAAGGATTTATTGATTTTTCATTTGTATCGCAAGATTCTTCTTCATATTTACGAGATATGGAAGAAAAAAATGGTCTTGAACTTTTAATAGATGAAGTTGAAAAAATAGAAGGTATCAAAACAGCTAGAATTTTATATCTTTATCCCTCTACAACTACAATATCTTTGATTGATAAAATTGCTGATTCCAAAATATTTGTAAACTATTTTGATATGCCTTTACAACATATATCACAAAATATGCTAAAAATTATGAAAAGAGGGAAAGGGGTAGAGAAATTAAATGAGCTCATGAATCATATGAAAAGTAAACCAAACTCTTTTGTAAGAACTACATTTATTACTGGACATCCAGGTGAAAAAGAAGAAGAGTTTGAAGAACTTTGTAAATATGTAGAAGAGTTCAATTTTGATAGAGCAAATGTATTTTCATATTCAGATGAAGAAGGTACAACTGCTACTTTAAGAGACGATAAAATAGCACAAGAATTAATTGATGAAAGAGCAGAAATTTTAGGAGAAATAATTGCACAAACTACTCAAATATCACTAGAAAATGAAATTGGTAAAACTTTTGAGGTTTACATTGATGGAGAAAGTGATGAACATGAATATTTATTGAGTGCTAGAAAAACTATTTGGGCTCCAAATATAGATGGAGAAATTTATATAAATGACAATGAAAGTGAACAAGAGTTGAAATTTGGGCAAGTTTATACTGTAAAAGTAACAGAACTTGCTGGAGATAAACTACTTGCAACAGTTATAAAGTAATGAATTTAGATTTTAGTGTAGTTGAAAAATCAAAAAATCTTTTAGCCTTTTCAGCTGGTATTGATTCTACTGCACTATTTTTCTTACTTTTGGAAAAGAATATTCCTTTTGATATTGCAATAGTAAATTATAATATAAGAGAACAATCCAAAGATGAAATTTTATATGCAAAAGAACTAGCAAAAAAATATAATAAACAAATCTTTATAAAAGATATTCAAACTAAAGATTTATCAAATTTTGAAAAAATTGCTAGAGATATAAGATACAATTTTTTTGAAGAAATTATAAAAGAAAACTCTTACGAAATTTTGATAACTGCTCACCAATTAAATGATAAATTAGAGTGGTTTTTTATGCAACTATCAAAAGGAGCTGGGCTTATTGAACTAATTGGATTTAATAACGTTGAACATAAAGAGAATTACAAAATTTACAAACCACTTTTAAGTACTTCAAAAGATGAATTAGAAGTTTTTTTGCAAAAAAATAATATAAAATATTTTATAGATAATTCAAATTTTGATGAGAAGTATAAAAGAAACTATTTTAGACACAATTTTTCAGATAAATTCTTAGATGAATTTAAACAAGGCGTTATAAATTCATTTGAATATCTTCAAAATGATTTAAACTCTTTAAGTATAAACATAAATCCTATAAAAAAAATTGAAGAATTAGAAATATTTGAAAATCAAAACGATGATAACTTAAATATTAGAATAATAGATAAATCTTTAAAAAGAAGAGGAATACTACTGAGTTTTTTACAAAGAAAAGAAATTTTAAAACAAAAAGAGATTACTATTTCAGATAAAATAAATATTTCTATTACAAAAGAATTTATCTATATTGCCCCAAAAACTGATATTACAATGAAAAAAGAATTCAAAGAAGAGTGTAGAATAAAAAAAATTCCAAAAAATATAAGAGAATACATTTTTATTAAAAGAATAGAGATAAAAAGCTTAATTCTTTAAAAAACTTTTCATCTTTTTTATTTTATTGAGTTCAATTCTTGCTACTGCTTGTTGTTGTTTTAAGAACTGTAAATTTTTATAAAATAGTTCTTCAAATCTTAGTAAATCAGAAAGTTCTAAATCTAAATCTTCTATTGCATTATGTGTAAAATTATCATTGTACCAAACAACTAAAGAATTAGCTTTGTCAAACGAATCTAATGAATCTATATAGTTTAACTCATTTAAAATTTTTAAAGATTTGTCTCTTCTTTCCATGCGTCAATTAATCCTTGTGTAACTTTCATAACTTGGTTAATAGAGTTTATATTATCATCAATTCCTGCACTAAAAAGAGTCTCAATTTGATATAAATATAAACCATCTAAATAATAAGACACTTCACCACCATCAAAATCAAGTACATTTCTAAGTTCATCAAAAATTGCAATTGATTTATTTATATATGTAAACTTTTTTTCAACATCACCTTCTTGTATAGCATTTTTTACAAATGAAAGATATTTAATTATCCCTTCATAAAGTTTTAAAACTAAAACATAAGGATCATCTGATATTGCATTTTGTTGATTATATAATTCAATCCCCATAAATATTTAACTCCAGATTAGCATTTTTTCGAGTATATAATATCTTTGCTTAAATAGAAGATGATAAAAAATCATATTCTAGTTTGAAACCTGTGATTGAGCAATTAACATTTTCAAACTAGAAAATGAAGCTTCCATTTGATTTATTATAACTCCATATGATGCAAACTGTTGTGCCATTATAGAATACTTATTATCCAATGTTGTTTCTGCAAGTTCCTTATCTTTTTTCATAGATTCTTCTCTTGAAAGCATACTTAATTCATAATCAATTAAACCTTTTTTAACGCCACTAATACTAATAGTTTCATCTAGTAAAGTAGCTATTCCTTTTTTTTCAGGAACTCCAGCAAATAAATCTTCCAAATCTTTCGTTCCATTTTTTATAGATGCTTCAAAATCTTTTGTGCTAAAATTTAAATTACCACTTTTCTCATCAAATGAAAAACCAAAACTAAATAAAGATTTATCACTATTCCCTGTACCAAAAAGATTGTTTTTAATTTGTGACAACATATCTCTTAAAGCACTTTTATCATAAATACTTGATTCACTTGAATAGATTTCATTTTCTATTTCAGTTCTTAAATCATTATAAGCATTTGCAAAATCTTGCATCTGTTTTGATAAAGTTGTAGTATCATTATCTATATTAATTGTAGATTCTCCACCAGTTTTTGTAGCTGTTATTTTTAATCCATCTATTGTAACTGTATTTGTACTATTTGAGTAATCAACTCCATCAACTTTCATTTGCATATCTTGTGCTTTTAAAACATTATATTTTTTCAAAGTTTCTTCATTAGTAGAATCTGCTTCAAATAAGCCTTTAGCTCCATCACTAATACCAAGATTATTTCCACTTACATCTTTACTATTAAAATCTATTTTATTGCCTAATCCAGTTTCTGTACTTTTAAGTGATAATCTAAATCCACCACTAGAACTATCTACAAGTGAAGCTTGAACTCCATCTATATTATTTATCTCTTTAACTAAATCTGTATAGCTTTTTCCATCTGTATCAATTTCTTTACCATTTATAGTAATTTTACCCTGGTTTACAAGATCACTTTTAGAACCACTTACAATATCTGTTTGCCAAGCATCTTTTTGAGCAAGTTGTTCTACTTTCACACTTAAACTTCCTATTTTTAGAGAACTTAAATCATCAGAATCAAAAACTACTCCATCTCCCATAACATTTGCACTTTTTTGATTAAAAGAATTTACACCACTTGATTGATTTAAACTAAATAAACTAACTGCATTCAGAAGAACATCAACTTTTGTACTAATTTTAGAAATTACCTCTTTTTCAGAAGTAAAATTCTCAAGTTTTTTTTCTAAAGGTTCAATCGTAGCTTTTCTATCAGCTGCTTTTAATTTTTCTATTAAATCACTATTTAGTGATGCCGCTTGTCCAGAACCTAAACCTAAAATTCCATTTGCCATTTGCTACTCCTTTTATAAAATTTATCTCTTCATACCAAGAAGAGTTTGTATCATTTCATCAACTGCTGTAATAACTTGTGCATTCGCACTAAATGCTGCTTGAAATTTCATTAAATCAATCAACTCATCATCTTTTTTTACACTAACAACATCATTGTATGATGTTCCTAAATTTTGAGATATTGAATCTTGTACTTCATAAGCATACCTAGAATCTTCTCTATCAGAAGATACACCTACTCTTAAATTTCTAAAATATTCAGTTAATGATGTAACATTTTTAGAATCAGGATCTTGTGCTTTACCTTCAAAAGACAAATCTTTCTTCCATTGTATTGAAGCTAAATAATCAAGGTTTTCTTGTTTTAAATCATTTACTGCATTCTTATTGAATTTCAATGTTTTTACACTAGCTCCACTAAATAAATTTAAATCCACAATATCTCCACCATTTGGAGGAAATGGTGAAGTATTGTGTTCGTCTGAAGCATTTCTACCATATACATAATCATCTTGCCCTACTCTAATGTAAGAAGATGTAATATCTGCTAATGTTTGAGCAAAATTATCTAACATATCAAGATAAGATTGAAATTTATTATTTGAATTTGAAGTAGATAAGTTCTCTACTTGTGCTTTTATAGTTCCTGATTTCAAATTCAAATCATGATCCAAAATTCTCAAAACTGTATCAGATTGTGCATCTTTACTTTCTGATTCATTTCTATATATCTTTTCTCTTGAATCTATATCTGTTCCAGTTTTTCTTTCTATACTAAAACTACCTATAAAATCATTTTCTTTACCTTCTATATTTGACTCTATTCGAAGATAATTATCACTATTTGGATACATAGGGACTTTTTTACCATTTTCTTCTACATATTCTCCATTATATGCTGTTACAACTTTACTCATATTAGGATCATTGTTTATTTTTACCATCATAGCTCTTGTTAAATTATCATTATCAACAACCATAGTAGTTATATTACCATCGCCAAGCCAATCACCTGTAACACTTTCACCTATTCTTACACTAACAGAAAACTCATTGTTTAGTTTATAAGTAATAACATCATCATTATCATAAGGTGCTTTTGGTGTAAATAATCCATCATCTTCATATTTTAAAGAGTCAAACACTGTTGTAGAACCGTCTGCATTTGTTCTTAAAAGATTATATTTATCTACCTGATTAGTTTTTACATCATTTATTTCTATTTGTCTTGCAAATACATCATTACTTAAAGCTACAACATTACCAATTTTTATCTCATAAAAACCTTGGTCTCTATTTATATCAACATCTACATATTTTGACAACTCAAGCTCTAATAAATCTCTTTTATCTAATAAATCATTTACTGAAGGATCATATTTTTCTATTTTCGCATTAGTATCAGCAATCTCTTTTAAAATTTGATTCACTTTCTTAATATCTGTTGATAATTCTGTTCTCTCTATTGATTGCTGTTTTTGAACACTTGTATATAAATTTTGCAATGATTCAACAACAACTGCACCTTGACTTTGTAAAGCACTTCTATATACTTGAGAACTAGGATTTGTTCTTAAATTTTCAACTGATTGAAAATATCTATTTAAATCTATAGAAAAACCACTATCATTAGTCTCTTTAAAAATAGTCTCAACACCACCTAGCATATTTGTTAATTTATCATAGTAGTTTGCTTTTGTGCTTTCTTGTATAAATTTGTCATACATATATTGAGAAGTAACTCTTGAAACTCCATCAAAACTAAGTCCACGTCCAGTTATATGAACGCCATATTGACCAATTTCGCTTAAGTTAGCAACTCTTTTTTTATACCCAGGAGTATTTTGATTAGCTTGATTATTACCAACATTGTCTATTGCATATCTTGAACCATGTAGCCCAGTTTGTGCAACACTTAAAGTGGAAAACATATTAACTCCTTTGTATAATCTTTAAAATTATTACATTACATTTCTTAATTTTAGTTTAAAATGGCCATATTGCTCTTAGTATTCTTGTTCCCCATGGTGCTTGTAATATATCTGCTTCAACACCATCTTTCTTATACAATAACTTTAAATTAGCAATTTGTGATGAATTTATAGAATTATCAGATGATATATCATAAGGACGAATAACTCCAGTTATTATGATTTCTTGTTTCTGACCATCTAAAATAACTTCTTTATTACCTTTTATAAAATAGTTCCCATTTTGATAAGTCTCTTCTATTACAGCTGAAATTTTGGTATCAAAATTTTCTTTTACTTCTGTTTTTACTTTTCCTTTATCACTATCACTACTTTGTGTATTAAAATTTACTCCCAGATTTGCATTAAACTTATCAGTAGCATTTCCAACAGCTCCACTTAAATTATTTCCTCCCATAGCAGCAAACATCCCTCCACCATAGTCTGTTTGTCTATCACTTGTTAACTCTCTTTTATTATCACTTTTTTGAGTTAACCCCTCATTAATTTCAACTTGAATAATATCTCCAATTTGTAAATCTTTTTTATCTGCAAATAATGACGTTCCTTGAACTGAATATAAAGAACCCTTTTTATTTTTTACTACTGGAATTTCTCTTGGAATTTGTTGTTCTGGTTTTGAAAAATTAATCTCAGGTTGAGATAAAGCACCACAAGCTGTAAAAACAATCGTTATAATAGTTAATAATATAGTTTGTTTCATTATTTTAACCTACTTTTTAAAATATGTTCTATATCTACTACAACTACAACATCATTAAAACTTTTTTTTACTAACGCCATAGCTCCGTATCTAATTGTAATAGCCTCAATATTTGTATTTGGTTTAAAAATATATACTATCTTATTTTTTACAATCTTAACATCTTCTATATATTCTTGACCAACTAAATCTACAACTTTTTCAGCTTCTATTAAAATAATTCGTTGAGCATCTTGCTGCTCTTTTACTCTTTTCTCATTTTCAAATTTTATAAGATTTAATTCTTCTTCTTGAGCTTTCTGCAACTCTAATTTTGCAATATTTTTCTCTTGGTTTAAATATGCCAAATACATTATCCCCAAAAATAGAGAGATAATAAAAAATATTTTTAAAATATTATTACTTTTTTTTCTTTTCTTTATTGCTACTATCATCTATTTTATTACAAATGTAGTAAATAAAATATTATTTACTACATTACTATTCGTCCTTGTAACATAGTTTAAAATATTATTTATCTCACTTATTAGTTCATCTTTTAATTGACTTTTACCACCAACAGTCAATAACTCCTCAGAACTTCTTGAACTCACTTGAGTAATAACAACATCAGTAATTTCAGCTAAATAATCTTGAACTATTTTTTCAATTGTAGGGTCACTACTTCTAATAGAAAAAGATAACTTCATAATCTTTTCTCTACCTCTTGAATCTGTGAGATTTAAAACTAATTCATTAACATCTGCTTTAAATTTAGCTTCAGCACCTGAAGATTGGTTATTATTTGTTATTGGAACCTCATTCGTTTGTTCACTACTTGAATTAGTATTTGAAATTTTATCTAATAAAAAATATGTCCCACCAGCAACAGCCATTATCAGTACAATTACAAGAACTAATAAAACTATCAATAACCCCTTACCATCTGATGGTTTTTTTACTATTTCATTTTCATCTGCCATTTTTCAGTCCCTTCTGTCTTTGTCTTTATTATATCTCTCAAGTTTTTGTGTTAAGATTGAAGCATTTTCCAAGCTTAAAAACTTCATAATATTAGAAATATTTGATTCCTTTAGTCTAAGGATTATATCAAAAACATCTTCAAGTTTACCTTCTAGTATCATTTGATCAAAAATTTCTGCTGCTACTTTTGCTTTCATCTGTTCAAAAACTCTTATAGATTTTTTCTTAATCTCAGCTCTTATATCTTTTAAAACTTCCTCATTTTTTTCATATAATCTTTTTATTTCAGCTTTTTCTTGTTCTATTTTAGTAAGTATTCCTTCTATCTCTTTTTTATTATTTTGATATTCTTTCTCTTTTTCTGTATAAAAATTATTTAACTCATTTTTTAATTCTAAAACTTCCATTTTTTGTCTAGTTAAAGAACTGCTTGTTTCTACATTTGCATTTAAAGTTATTGCAAAAATAAGTGTAATAAAAAATCTATAAATCAACTTAAGCCCTTATATATTTACTTTGTATAAACTCTTCAGATTCCAAAGCTTGCATATCCATAAGAATTTTATTCTTCTCTTTTTTCTCTTCATCTAAAATATATTTATACTGTTCACTCTCTTTTTGAAGTTCTATAATGTCATTTAAAAGCTCTTCAATTTTTTTTATCAAAGCATTTTTTTTCGTTAAAAGTTCTTTTATATAAAATCTTAAACTATCTTTATGCATAGCTAGTATCATAAAATCGGAAATTGAACCAAATTTTTCAACAGTTGCAGTATTTATTCTATTTTGAACAGTTTGCATCTCTTCATCTATTCTATAAACTTCTTGTTCTAAAGTAGATTTTTCTATTAATTTCTGTTCTGTTTGATTTTTCTTTAGATTGTACAGTTTATTGATCAAAATTAACTTCCAAAAATTAAAATTATATTCCAAAGTTCTGTTGTAAAAGATTGCATATGTTCACCAACCCAAGGAAGTGTAATTAATATAAAGATTGAAACAATTATCATCTTTGGAACGAAAGATAATGAAGCATCATTTACTTGTGTAACAGCAGAAAAAATAGAAATTACTAGTCCTATAATCATACTAACAATCAGCGATGGAAGTCCTATTAATAATATAAGCTTAACTGTATTTTGAGATATTGCTAGTAAATCCATATTTAATCTTTTATTTTAATAGTGATCTCTAAAGTTTTATTATTTAATAATTTAGAAATCAAACTAGCTATATCTTGAACATTTGAACTATCAAGTTCTACACTATTAACATTTTTTGTTTCCAATATATTCTCATTTTTTGTTTCAATAATAGCATTAGGAATATCTTCTAAAGCAGAAATTAAATCTTGTTCATTTAAACCATCCAACTCTAAAAATTCATCACTCATATCATCTCCTTGCACCTCATCATCTTCTTCGGCATCATTTAAAATTATTTCTTGTTTATGTTCTTCTAAATCTTCAATTATATCGTTATTTTGATTTATTGTAGCATCAATTTCATCTTTTAATTCAATATTTTCAAATAATCTTGAAGGTTCAATATTTTCCAACTCTTCAAAGTTATTCTCTACATAATCATAAGAATCTTCATTTGTTTTATCTTCAATAACTTTTTCTAAAATAGACTTATTTGGGAAAATCTGATCTAAAAAATTGACATCTTCAAAAGTTTCACTAATAGATTGAAAATCATCTTCATCTAAATTAGTTGAATTTAAAATATCAGATAAAATATCTTCATCACTTTTTGTATTATCATTATAAATGGAGTCATCATCATAGTCATAAGATATATTATTTAATCCAAAATCTTCACTAAAAGATTCTAATGGATTAAAATTACCATCCTTTTTATTATCTTCATATATGCTTTTAGATTCAATTAAATTATCGAGTTCTTTTATATCTAATCCTATAGGTTCTTCAATATTTAAATCATCTTCAACTATTGTTTCTTCTTGATTTTCACTTTCTAAAAGTTTGGATAATTCACTATCTAAATCTAATGCCAAACTTTCATCTTTTATAGCGAATTCATCTTCTTGTTGTAAGGTCTGTCTATTAAATTTTCTTATAATATAATTCGGTATTTCTTCTAAGGAATCGATAGATAAATCATCTACTCCACATTCAAGTAAAAATTCTTCTTCAATACCATCCTTAGGTTTTAAAAAACTAAATTTACTCTTATTTTTAATTATTTTATCATCATCAATTAAATATACATTATTTGGATTTGAAGCTATATTCTCTTTTAATTTTTTAATATCATCTATTTCAACTATATCTAAATCTTCTAATGCTTCATTTATTTTTGAATCTTGTAAAATTTTTTGTATATCTTTTTTAAAACTTTGATTTCCATAGATAAAAATATTCAATATTTGCCCTAATAAAATAAAATACTGCCTAGATTATACCTTTTTTTATTAAATTTTTGATAAAATAATTATTAAAAGTTTATGAAGGATTTTTTTGAAAATATTTATTTTTATTTTACTACTAACATCTTCTTTATTTTCTCAAACTATTAAAGATATATCAAATGTCATAGGAATAAGAGATAATCAACTAATTGGTTATGGACTGATTGTAGGACTTGCTGGAACAGGAGATAAGTCAAAATTTACAATGCAAAGTTTACAAAATCTTCTTACAAATTCTTATATAAAAATTCCAGCTGGTTCTATAAATTCAAAAAATATTGCAGCTGTTATGGTAACTGCTGATTTGCCACCATTTTCAAGACAAGGTGATAAAATAAAAGTTACAGTTTCAACTATTGGTGATTCAACATCAATAGATTATGGAGAACTTTTACTAACTCAATTAAAAGGTGTAGATGGAAATGTTTATGCAGTTGCACAAGGAACTGTAACTGCAAATACAAATAACAAAACAACAGGTTTTATATATGAGGGTGCTACTGTTGAAAATGAACTAGAGTATGAACTACAAAATGAAAAATCTATTCAATTAAGTTTAGTAAAAAGTTCTGCAAAAAATGCAGATTTGATAGAAAAAAAGATTAATGAAACTTTTGGACAAAGATTGGCAACTGCACTTGATACAAGAACTATTGAGGTTCTCAAACCTACAAATATGTCTATTGTAAGTTTTATATCTAAGGTTGAAAACATAGAACTTGATTCTACATTTAGAAAAAAATTAATTATAGATGTAAACAGAGAATCAATTATAACTGGTGGAGATGTTGTTATATCTCCAATTACAATTGCAAGAGATTCATTTACAATTAGAATTAATAAATCTGATTTATCTGAAGAAAATTGGAATAATCCTTCAGTAAATAAAGGTGAAGATATAGGTGATGATGTAAGAATTGCAAATAAACCTGTAATTGATATAAATAATGCAATGATAAATACAAAAAAAGACCCAACAATATCAGATTTAGTACGTTCAATGAAAGTTATGAAAGTACCAATGACAGAAATAATTGACACTATAAAAATGATAAAAGAGATGGGTGCTATTGATGTTGATATTGAGTTAAGAGGATAATATGGCAGAATTTTTAAGTCAAGATGAAATAGATGCTCTTTTAGATATTGCTGAACAAGGTGATGATTTTGATGGAACTAATCCACTTGATAAATTTACAGCTAAAGAAAAAAACTACTCAATATATGATTTTAAAAAACCTAATAGAGTAACACTTGATCAATTAAAAGCTCTTACAACAATGCATGATAAAATGCTCAGAGAATTTACAAATGACTTATCTTCAATGCTTAGAAAAGTTGTTGATGTAAAACTTACATCAATTGAACAGATGACTTATGGTGAGTTTATACTATCTATTCCTCAAGTAACTTCACTTAGTACTCTTTCTATGAAACCACTTGATGGGAAAATTGTAATTGAGTGTAACCCTACGATTTCACATAAAGTAATTGCTGATTTATTAGGAAGTGGTGCAGTTAATACTATGGATAATCTTGATAGAGAATTAACTGAAATTGAGATAAAAGTTCTTGAACATTTTTATAGAATGTTCATAAAAATTTTATACAAAACTTGGAGTGATGTATCTAGTTTGAATTTCAAAATTGAATCAAGTGATACAAATGCAAATGCTATTCAAATTGTTTCAGATCACGATATAGTTCTGTTAGTTGTATTTGAAATAACAATTGATGAAGATTCTGGATTTTTATCTATTTGTTATCCTATTTCATATATAGAACCACTTTTAAATAAAATTGTTGATAAGATTTTTAGTGAAGGTAAAAATAAAAAACTTAGTCGTAAACAAGACATTAAAACTCTAATTTCAGGTGCAAGAATGAAAATAGAGCCTATTATGGCTGAAACAGAAATGACAGCTTTAGAAATTTTAAATCTAAAAGAAGGAGATGTAATTGTATTTAATAAAAATGCAGCATCTTCGGATAGTATAGTTTATGTTAATAAAAAAGAGAAGTTTTCTGCTGTTTGTGGTATATCAAATAATAGAAAAGCAATAGAGCTAAAATCAAATCTGGATAAAGAAAAACAAGAAACACTAGAATCACTTAGAATTATGAGAGAAGAAAGAGATCAAAAAGCCAAAGAAAATGCTGAAAATATCAAAAAACTTTTAAGTGAAAGAAAAGCCAGTTCTATTCCAATAGGCTAAAAAAATTAGCCTATTTTAATTGTCTTCTAAACTCCAAGACAAAGTTTCACCTGCATACATAGGTACAACTTTCTCTTCTTTATATTCATAAACATTTGGAACTATAAAATCTTCTTTTACCAGATTTATAGTTTTTGATTTTAAATTCAGATTATATATTCTTTTAGCATTATTTGATACAAAATCATTTAGATTATCTAAAGAATTATGTTTTTCAAATAATTCGACTAATACTTGTAAAGCAATAGGTGAAGTAAAAACTCCTGCAGCACAGCCACAACACTCTTTTTTATGTTTTGGATGAGGAGCACTATCACTTCCAAACATAAGTTTTGGATGTGCTTTTAATGCAGCATTTAAAAGTGCTGTTCTATCAATTGGAGTTTTAGCTATTGGTTTACAAAATAAATGTGGTTTCAACATACCACCAGCTAAATCATCTAAAGTTATAAGCAAGTGATGTAAAGTTACAGTTGCAAAAAGATTTGGATATTTATCAAGAAGTTCCACTGCATTTTTTGTAGTAATGTGCTCCATAATAATTTTTAAATCTGGAAAAGCAATAGCCAAACTCTCGTAGATTGGCATAAACTCTTTTTCTCTATCCATCACAAAACCATTTGTTTCTCCATGAATACAAAGAGGTATTCCAAGGCGGCTCATAATCTCTAAAGTTGGTCTTAAAACTTCAATATCCATAGATGAAACTCCAGTTTCAGAGTTTGTAGTAATTCCTGCTGGATATAATTTTATTCCTATAATCTCATTTTTTATATCTTCTAAAAATTCATAACTATAATTGTTTTGAAAAAATAAAGTCATAAAAGGAATAAAATTATCCCCATTACATGCACTAAGTATTCTATTTTTATAAGATAATAAAGCCTCTTTGGTCGTAACGGGAGGAACTAAATTTGGCATAACTAAAGCACCACTAAAAGTTTTTGATGTAAGAGGAGCGACAAGCCGAAGCATGTCGTTATCTCTTAAATGTAAGTGCATATCTAATGGTTCATTTATAGTAAATGTTTTTGCCATTAAATAGCCTCCTCATCTTGTTCACCAGTTCTTATTCTTATAACTTTTTCTATTGGAGAAACAAATATTTTTCCATCTCCAATTTTTCCAGTTTTAGCTGCTTCAATAATAACTGCAAGAGTAGAATCAACATCTTCATCTGCAACTATTAGTTCTATTTTGATTTTTGGCAAAAAATCAACAACATATTCAGCACCTCTATAAAGTTCACTGTGTCCTTGTTGTCTTCCATATCCTTTTACATCAGATACAGTCATACCAGCAACTCCAGCTTGAACTAATGCTTCTTTAACTTCTTCAAATTTGAATGGTTTTACTATCGCTTCTATTTTTTTCAAGATCAATCCTTTCTTTAGTTCAATTATTTTAACAAAAGTTTATTAAACTAATATTATATTAGAATGCTCGTTTAAACTCTGGATAAGCTTCTAATCCGCATTCTCCAACATCTAGTCCTTGTAATTCATCATCTTTTTTCGTTCTTATAGGCATAATTTTATTTAATATAAATAACAAGATAAAAGAACTTACAAAAGCAAATATTGCAACAACTACAACACCTTTTAATTGAGCTAAGAATGAGATATCACTAACAAAAATTCCAACTGCTAATGTTCCCCAAATTCCATTTGTTAAATGCACAGATAAAGCCCCAACAGGATCATCTATTCTTAATTTATCAAACATAAATACACTAGCAACAACAACAGCTCCACCAATTGCACCTACTAAAATAGGAGTATAAACATCCATTACATCTGCTCCAGCTGTAATTGATACTAATCCACCTAATCCACCATTTAAAATCATAGTGATATCAAATTTTTTGTACATTGCATACATAATAATTGCTACAGTAATAGCTCCTGCAAAACCAGCTGTATTTGTATTTAAGATTACAAGTGCTACTAAATCAGCATCTGCTTTAGTTGACATTGTCCCAACACTTCCACCATTAAATCCATACCAACCAATCCATAAAAGTAAAGCACCAAGAGTAACTAAAGGTACATTTGAAGCTGGAATAACTCTAACTCCACCATCTTTAGTATATCTCCCTGTTCTTGCTCCAATTATCAATAAAGCAGCTAGTAAAGCCCAACCACCAGTACTATGAATAATTGTTGATCCAGCTAGATCATGCATAGATGATATATCTAATATAGTATCTTTTAAGAAGTTTGCTCCCCAAGTTAAATTAACTACCAATGGATATAAAATTGTAGCCATAATTAGCGTAAATATCGCTATTGGTACAACTTTAACTCTTTCACTAATACCACCACTCATAATGTTCATAGCCTTTCCAACGAAAGCCATTTGAAATAAAACCGTTGCATAATTAATAGATTCATCATTTAATCCTTCGCCAAAAGCGACTGAGTAACCAATTAATACAAAACCTAATGATGCAATTGCAAAAATAAGAATATTTATAACTAAGACAGCAGTAACATTTTTTGTTCTAACAATTCCCGCTTCTAACATAGCAAAGCCAGGATACATAAAAACAACTAAAGTCATTGCAAACAGTACGTAGAGTGTGTCAATAATATATGACATATCAGACATTGTTTCCATAAAGTAGTCCTTTTAGAGATTAAAGTCTCCAGCGCTGGACGGTAAAATATTATCCTAAAAAACATAAAAGAAAGTTAAAAATATTCTTATTTTATGCTTAAAGTGTTAAATTTAATATTTTTGTATATATTTGTGTGTAAAAACGAAACATAAAATAGTTTATTAATTTTTATTAACATTAAAATTATTTATATTGTTATATAATCATTTAATTTATTTAAAAATGGGAGAGTAATGTTAGGATTATTAAATAGTTTCAACAAATATTCAAATGAAGATTTAATAAAAGAGTTGATAAATCCTGAATTTAATATCGAAAACATAAATAAAATCTATACAAAATCAAAAATTGATTTAAACTCATTATATATTAATGATGAGCCCATATTACTATCTTGTTGTAAAAAAGATTTATATAATTCTTGTTTGTGGTTGCTAGAAAATAAAATAGATATAGAACTTGAAAATAATTTAAAAGAGAGTGCAATATTTTATGCAATTTATTCAAAAGATACTAGACTATTGGATACTTTAATAGATTTTGGTGCAGATTTAAACCATTTAAATAAGCAAAATAGAACAGTTTTACAAGAATCAATACACAATTCAAATAATAAACTTATTAGATTTTTAATACAAAAATCAACTCTTTTTACAAATTGTGATAACAACGGAAACAATGTACTATTTGATGCAATTATCAATGGAAATTTAAATATTATAAAAAAAATAATATCCTTAAAAAAAATTGATATAAACCATAAAAATAGTGCTGGAAACACTATCTTACATTTAGATAATTCTCTAAAAAATATCGATTTAGCTTTATATTTATTAAATCAGGGTACGGATCCAACAATAATAAATGCTAATCAACAAAGTTACCTATTTTATATTGTTACAAAAGGCATTAAAGGAATTAATTTTATAAAAAGAGCTAGTGAACTTGGATTTAATCTAAATATAAAAAATAGTGAAAATAAAAATATATTGATGAAAGCTGTAGAATACTTCTTACAAATTTCAAAAACATCAAAAAGAGATTCTCAAGCAGAACTAATAAAAGAGTTAGTTCAACTTAATATAAATGTTCAAGCAATAGACAATCAAAATGAAACTATATTTTTTAATATAACAAGAAGTTTAGATAGAGATTTGATTCACTATTTATTAAATAATTTAGAAAAATTAAACTTAAATAGACAAAATATAGAAGCTTTAACTGTTCTAGATATTTTAGTTTTTAGTGGAATAGAAAATTATGATTTAATAAAACTATATATTGAAAAAGGTGCAAAATTAGATTATAAAAATAAGTATGGAAAATCTATAATAGAAATTTTGATTGATATTCTTTTAAACATTGAAAATGAAATATTTTTAGAAGATATTTATAAAAATCAAATAGTACAAAATGCCCAATATAAAGATATATTAGAATTACTTATCAAGAACTATCATATTAATGTAAATAATTTTAACTCTAAAAATGAACCACTATTTTTTCCTACTTTATTGAATTTTAATATTTCAATATTTAAAATCTTAAGAACAAAAAATATTAATTTAAATGAAACAGATATAAATGGGAACAATATAATTTTTAGACTTTTAGAACAAGATTTAACAAAAAAATCAGAAGATAGAAGAATGTTATTAGTGACAATTAAAAATCTTATAAATGCTGGAGTTGATATAAATAGTAAAAATGACAAAGGTTTTACAGCTTTAGAGTTTGCAATACTAAACGATAAAGAAGATATTGTAAAACTTCTATTAAATCTAAGAGCTGATTGCACTTTTGTAGATGAGAAAGGAAGAAATATAATACACACAACAATCTTTAAAGATAAAGAAAACTATATAAAACTTATTTCTTCTTATAATGGTGATATTTTAAATAAAGCTGACTATTTTGGTGTTAAACCTATAAATTATGCTGCATTTATGGGCAAAAAGCACACAGTATTAGAACTTATAAATTTGGGAACTTCTATAAATAACCCTTATAAAAAATCACCTAATATACTAACTTTTTTGGAAAGATACCATAAAAATATTTTGAATTTATCACTTGATGTACAAGATAAAAATGATAAATCAAATTTAGATAGATTAGCAGAAAATATGATTTTAGAGTTTAATATAGGGATTTCAAAAAAATGATTAAAAATTTTCACTTAAATAACTTTAGTGAAAATAGCTTCGATACTTCAAAAATATTTAAAAAAACTTATTTAGATTATTTAAAAAGTGCAAATACAAATAACAGTAAAATATTTTTCAAAAAACATACTAGAAATATTGATAAATTCTTATTTCAAATATTCTCTTATGTAAGTTCAAATTTTAAAAACAATAGATTCATAAGTTTTATAGCTTTAGGTTCTTATGCAAGAGTTGAACTATGTTTACACTCAGATATTGATATTATGATTTTATATAAAAATAGTCATTCTTACGATATTTCTAAAATTATAGAAAGATTTGTAGCTTTTGCTTGGGATTGTGGTTTAAAACTTGGTTTAAGAGTCGTAAGACTTGATGAGATTGATGAACTTTATGAATTAGCAAAAGATGATATTACTATAAAAACTTCTCTTTTAGAATCTAGACATATTTTTGGTTCAAAAAGAATTTACCAAAATTTTGAAATATTTGTAAAAAATTTGAGACAAATAGAAAAAAGAAAATTTATTGAAGAACAACTTTATATGCACACTCAAAGATTAAAAAAACACCCTTTAGATATGCAAGTAAATCTAAAAGAAGGGTATGGAGGAATTAGAGAAGCAAATATGCTTTTTTGGATTTTAAATGTTGTCTATGATGTTCAAAAAGCAAAAGAGTTAGTAGGAACAAAATTAAATATCAATTCTTACAAAAAATTTACAAATGCTTTAGATTTTATATTTCAAACAAGAAATACTCTACATACAATTCATAAAAAGAAAGTCGATTTAATATCTTTTGATACATTACCAGAGTTAAGTAAAAAGCTAGGATTTAAAAATGAATTTGAGTTTATGTCAAAAGTTTTTTCTTCTTTACATACAATTCATAATTTTCACTCAAATATGAGTTCTAAATTTGTAAAATCAATATTTTTTGATACAGAGAATTTGAAAAATTTAAAAGAATATAGATACGAAAAAGGTATATATATCATAGAAAATAGGTTGTTTTGTTCTTTTAATAGAAAAAGTGTAAAACTTTCAAGTTTATTAAAAGAGTTGATAAGTTTTCCACAAAATATAAATGGGTTTGATAGATCTTATGTATATTTTGCAAGTCAAACAAAAAGACCAAAAATAATAAGTAAAAATATAAAAAAAGATATTAAAACTCTTTTATGCAATGAAAATCTATACCCTATTTTAAAACTTTTTTATAATAGTGAACTCCTATCCATCTTACTTCCTAATTTTAAGAAAATCTTACATCTATCTCAATTTGATGGTTATCATAGACATCCTGTTGATATTCACTCTTTACAAGCTTTAAAACTTGTTACAAATATAGACGATTCTTTTATAAAAGATATTTATGATAACTTAACTAAAGATGAAAAAATATTAACAAGGCTTGTTACACTTTATCATGATATTGGTAAAGGAAGAAGAAAAGACCACCATATAATTGGAGAAAATATTTTCAAAAAAGCTATGAAAAACTTTGGTTTTGATGATGAACTTATAAAAACTGGTGCAAATATCATAAGATACCACGACCAAATGTCAAGAATTTCTATGAATGAAGATATTTACTCACAAAAAACTATTTTAAATTTCATAGGTCTTTTCAAAAATATTAATGAGATAAAAATATTATATGTCCTAACATATTGTGATATTTGTGCAGTTAATAAATATCTTTTTAATAGTTCAACAGCAGAACTTTTAAAAGTTTTGTACAAAAAAAGTATTTTAGCTTTTCAAGACCCAGAGTTAATTCGTGCAAGTATTACAAGAGTTTCAAAGCTAAATCGTATAAAAACTTTACCAAATTATCAAGATTTACCAAATATACTAAAAAGAAAAATATCTCAAATATCTTCCAACCAGATGTTTTTACGATTAAAAAGTGTCGATATTTTAGATATTGCAATAAAGGCAAAAGATGTATCAACTTATAGTTTTGATATCATCAATGAAAACTATCTAAAGATAAGGATCACTAGAAAAATCCCTCTAAATCTAGGATATCTATTGGGTAAACTTCAATATTTAGATATGAATGGTATGAATATATTTAAACTATATGATGAAAAGAAAATTTTTGAAATATCTTTTTCTAAAAAGGCTTTAGATGAAGAATTATATTTAATAGAAGAGATTATAAATGATTCTTTTGATATGAATAGAAATATAAAACTTAAAAAACCAATCATAAAAAGAAACGATATTAAAATAGATTGTAATCATAGTGAATATTTAGCATCTATGAAAATACATACTAAAGACCAAAAAGGTTTATTTGCTTATATAGCAAAAGTTTTTGATGATTTTGGTATTGAAATAGAAAGCTCTAAGCTTACTACTTCAAAAGGATATGCAAAAGATTTACTTTTAATAGAAAAAAATGGTAATTTTTGTAAAAACAGTGAAAAAATATTGGATTTAATTTGCTCTTAAAATTTTATAACAAATAAATCAAACTAAATTTTTTGCACAATTTCCCATAAAATCTTCATGTTCTAAATTTGCACCATTACTTATCAAAAAATTTACACTATTTTGTTTTTTATATAAAAGTGCATAAATAAGGGGCGTAGAATTAATCTCATCAATCATATCTATATTTAAACCACAGTTTTTTAGACATCTTAAAACTTTAACATTATCCAAATAAACTGCAAAATTCATAGCTGACAAATTTGGACTTACATATAAGCTAATTCTTAAATCAACCAATGCTTTTATAAGTTCTAATTTATTTTTAATGATTGCATAATACAAAGCATTTCTACCTTTGCAATCCCTACTATTTATATCTAAAATATTTAAAGAGAACATCTTTATAAGAATATCCCAACTATTACTCTCTATGAGATTTGTAAAAATCTCTGAAGAACTTTTTTGATTTAACCTATTTCCTAAAAGTAAATTGTTACACATTTTATATTCCTTATATATCAATAATGAATATCGTAATATATAGTTGTTTAAATCTTACTTAAATTATATAATTTTTATGAAAATTTGATAGAATAAAATAAAAAAAGGATAAAAAATGGATTTTGGACTGTTTTTAAGTTTTCTAGGATTTTTCTTTACAGCAATCGTTTTGGTAGTTGCTTTTCTTTATTTGTATGCTATTGTTACTCCATACGATGATTATAATCTTATTTTTGAAGAAAATAATATAGCTGCTGCTTTAGGTTTTGGAGGGGCTATTATTGGGGTTTCTATTCCACTTTATAGTGCTTTGGAGAATTCTGTTTCTTATTTAGATTTTGCATTTTGGGGAGCTGTTGCTATAATTATTCAGCTTGTTTTTGCATTTGTTGTTACAAGAATTAGTGGAAAATTCTCTTTTAATGAAAAAATCAATAAAGGTGTAGTTCCAGTAGGAATTTTGATGGCATTTTTATCAATATCAATTGGATTATTAAATGCTGGGTCGATGAGTTACTAAAACTCATCGATTTCTTTTATGGTCTGTTTTTATCAAATTCTTCTTCTAAAATATTTCTTTCTTTAGTTAGTTTTTCAATTTTATCCATATCTGGTTTAGATTTTATTTTTTCTAAATGAATTTGGTATCGTTTATCTTCAATCTTTTCTAATAACTCAATATTATCTTTTTTATATTTTAGCTCTTGCTTTTTAGAATCTAACTCTTTTTGTTTGTCTTTATATTTTAGTTGTTTTTCCTCTAATTTAGAAGGTTTACTACTATATTTTACTCTAGCTTCCTCAATATCTTTATTTAACTCTTGTTGTTTTATATTGATTTTTGTTTCATCTTTTAATATCTCTTCTTTGACTGTATCAGCATTTGCTTGAGTTAAAAAAAGTAAACTTCCAAGAATTAGTGTAGATAAGCATTTATTCTTCATATTTTATCCTTTATCATTAAAGTAGTTTTATTATAGCATAAAAGTAAATTTGGTTTAAATCAAGTTTATATTTACACACTAAGCTTTTTTATTTCACCTTTATCCTTAATTAAAATCTTACACACTTAATAACACAAGTATTAAAACAGGTGGAGTAACAATCAAGCCAAATTTACTATATTGCCAAAAGCTTATTTTTACACCTTTTTTACTTAAAACATAAAGCCAAAGAAGTGTTGCTAAACTTCCAAAAGGTGTCATTTTAGGTCCAAGATTACATCCTATAATATTTGCATAAATCATAGAACTATTACCTATATCTTTTAATGCTATATCCATAATCATAATAGTTGGTAAATTATTCATAACGGCACTTAAAATTGCACTTATAAATCCTGTTCCTACTACAGCAATTGTATCTCCTTGTAAAGCTAAGAAGTGTAGAATTTTGGCTATTTCATCTGTTAATCCAGCATTCTTAAGTCCATAAACAACTATATAAAGCCCTATACTAAACCAAACTATTTGCCAAGGAGCATCTTTGATAATTGTTAATGCTTTTACACTTTTTGAAAAATTTGCAATTATTAAAAATACAATTGCCCCACCTAAAGCAAAAATTGAGATAGGAAGTTTATAGGAATCAGAAATGAAATAAGCAATAAGCAAGAATGCCAAAAATATCCAAGAAAAATAGAATAATTTAATATTTTTTATAGCACTTTTAGGTTCTTTTAAAAGTCTAATTTCAACTCTTTTAGGAATATCTTTTCTTAAAATTAACCATAAAAAAAATATTGAAGCAATAACACTTACAATAAATGGAATAATCATATTTAAAAAATATTCTATAAATCCTATATCAAAATAGTTTGCTGTTACAATATTTGTAAGATTTGAAAATACAAAAGGTAAGGAAGCACTATCACTTATAAAACCACCAGCAAGTAAAAAAGCTATTATTGTTTTATTATTTAACTGTAAAATTTTCATTTTTACAAGTAAGATTGGTGTTAAAATCAAAGCTGCTCCATCATTTGCAAAAAGAGCTGAAACAAAACTTCCTAATAAAATAGAATAAATAAACATTTTTATTCCACTTCCATTTGATAATTTTGTCATCTTAAGTGCAGCCCACTCAAAAAAGCCAATCTCATCTAAAACCATAGACAAAATTATAATTCCAATAAAAGCTAAAGTTGCATCCCAAACTATAGAAGTTACATCTAAAACATCTTTAAAATCCACAACTCCAAAAATTAAAGCAACAATTGCTCCTATAATTGCACTTGTTCCTATTTGAATATTTTTGGGCTGAATTATCACAAATAAAAGTGTTAATACAAATATAGAAATAGGCAAAATCATATTTTGTCTTCATACATCTCAATTATTTCATCTTTTAATGTGTAAATATATGTTTCAACCTCTATTTCATCAAATCTTTCTACAGTTATAGGAGTTCTTACAAACTCTTCACCTTCAAAGATATCAAGTTTCTCCCAATGGTTTATCAAATTATCAGAATAAAATAAAAATCCATGAATATTATCATTTCCCATTTCAAGCCTAATTCCAGGATATCCCATACTAGCACTCCAACCTGCATCTATTAGTTTTCCTTTTACAATTGCTGGGACAAATTTTCCTACAATATTTTCTAAAACATATGCATTTGGACAGTTTGGCATAAGTGTTCCATATATAAAAAGAGACTCTTTCAAAAACTTCCTTTATTACTTTAATAAATTTATTATAATTGGTAAAAATATTGCGGTAATTACTCCACAAAGTCCCATAGCAAGAGCAGCAAAAGCACCAGCTTTTTCTCCAATTTCAACTGCTCTTGCAGTTCCAATTCCATGTGATATTAAACCAAGAGCAAAACCTTTTGAAGTTTCATATTTAACTTTAAATATTTTAAATACCAAAGTTCCAAATAAAGCTCCTATAATTCCAGCTATTAAAACAAACCCAACCGCCAAAGATGGTATTGCTCCAATTTGCTCTGAAGTTATTATTGCTATTGGTGCAGTTATTGATTTTGTTGTCATTGATAAAATTGTTGGTAAATCTGCTCCAAAAATATATAAAAGAGCTACTGCTACAATTATAGAAGCAACTCCAGCAACAATAAGAGTTATAACAATAGGAATAAAAAGAGTTTTTATATATTTTAAGTTTTTATATAAAGGAAGTGCTAAAGCAACAGTTGCAGGTCCTAAAAAAAAGTTTATCATCTCCACACCTTTAAAATACTCTTCAAAAGGAATATTAAATAATACAATAATAGGTAAAATAATCATATATGCAATAATTATCGGTTGAAGTAAAGTGTGTTTATTAAAATTTTCATATACTATTATTCCAATTTTATAGGCACCTAAAGTTACTATTAGCCATATTAGAGGAGTTGAATTTATATAGTTTGCCAATGCCTCAAAGTTCATCTTTTTTCACCTTTGAAGTTAAAAAATCCATAAGCTTAGCTGCAAAAACAAGAGCAATTAAAGTACCAAAAAATAGTGCTATAAATATAGCCCAAAACTCTTTTGTAATAATATCAACTTGCGTAATAATTCCCATAGCAGCAGGGATAAATAATAAAGGGAGATATTTTAAATGTAAAGAGACAGCATTATCAAGACTTTTAAAACTACCATTTCTTATAAATAAAAATAGCAAAAGAAGTAACATTCCAATTACAGAACCAGGAACTAATAAATCAAAAAGTTTTGATATACACTCTCCTAGAAATTGAAAAACTAGCAAAGCGATAAATCCTTTTAACAAACTAATTCCTTTTAATTTTAATCTCTATTTTAAATCAGCTAAAATTTTCGCTTTTAATTTATCCGCTGTAAATCCGAATTCATCAAATAAATCATTTGCATTTCCACTTGCTCCAAAAGTTTCCATTCCAAAAACAACATCAGCAAATTTATAGTATTCTAAACCTCTAGCTGCTTCAACTGCATAAACTTTTGTATTTTTATCAATAATTTTATTTATATAAGTTTCATCTTGCTCTACTAGTAAATCAAAACAAGGAACAGAAACAATATTTGCAAATATTCCATCTTTTTCTAAGTCACAAGCTGTTTGAAGTGCTAAATTTACTTCACTTCCACTTGCCATAATTGTTATAGTTGCATTTTCTCTTTGTTTTAATAAATATCCACCATTTGCTACACTTCCAAAAGCTTTTTCATCTTTTAAAACTTTTAAACCTTGTCTTGAACAAACAAAAGCAGTAGGTGCAGACATTTTAAGTGCAATTTTCCAAGAATCCACATTTTCAGTAGCATCAGCTGGTCTAAATGTATAAAAATTTGGTAATGCTCTAAATTGACTTAAATGCTCAATTGGTTGATGAGTTGGTCCATCTTCTCCAACTCCAATACTATCGTGTGTCCAAATAAAGTGTTGAGGAATTCCTGCAAGTGCTGCTATTCTTGCACTTGGTTTTAAATAATCACTAAATACAAAGAAAGTTGCACTATAAACTCTAAATAATCCATATAAATTCATAGCATTTGTAATCGCAGCCATTGCGTGTTCTTTTATACCAAAATGGATATTTCTACCATTTGGAAAATCCCCCATACCTTTTAATTCAGTTTTGTTTGATGGAGCTAAATCAGCACTTCCACCTAAAAAACTTGGAACGAAAGAAGCTATTGCATTTAATATTTTATGGTTTGAATCTCTTGTAGCAACACTACTTCCTGCTTCAAAAGTTGGATAAACAATAGAGTCAAAATTTGGATTTTGTAGCTCTTTTATTTTCTCTTTAGTTTCCAAACTCAAACTTTCATTCCAAGCATTTTGTAAAGTTGAACCAACTATTAATTTATCAAAGGCACCTTTTACATCAGCACTTACAAAAAAATCAACTTCTGGATCAAATCCAGCTTTTATTTTTGCTTGTTTTATTTCATCAACTCCAAGTGGAGCTCCATGTGAATGGTGACTTCCTTCAAGAGTAACTGCACCTTTTGCAATAACCGTTTTTGCTATTATTAAAACTGGTTGTGTTGAATTTTTAGCTTGAACTAAAGCTTTATCAATTTGTTCAAAATTATGTCCATCTATTTCTATTACTTCAAAATCAATAGCTTGAAATCTTTTTTTAACATTTTCACTCCAAGCAATACTTGTATCACCTTCAATTGTAATAGAGTTTGAATCATAAATAATTACAAGATTGTCAAGTTTCAAATGCCCTGCTGTTGCTGTTGATTCATAAGAAATTCCTTCTTGTAAATCTCCATCTCCACAAAGACAATAAACTTTATGATTTATTACATCATTTCCAAGTAAATTTTGTGCATATTTTCCAGCTGCTGCAAAACCAACAGCATTTGCTATACCTTGTCCCAATGGTCCAGTTGTGATTTCTATTCCATGAGTATGTCCATATTCTGGATGTCCTGGAGTTTTTGAATGAGTTTGTCTAAAGTTTTTCATATCATTTACAGATACATCAAAGCCCCATAAATGAAGTAAAGAGTAAACTAATCCTGTTGCATGACCACCTGAAAAAACCAGTCTATCTCTATTTAGCCATTTTTCATCAGCTGGATTTATATTTAAATGTTTACTTAAAACTGTTGCAATATCTGCTAATCCCATTGGAGCACCTGGATGTCCAGAGTTTGCTCTTTGTACCATATCAGCAGCTAAAAATCTTATCGTATCTGCTTGTTTTTGTAATAGTTGTTTTGACATGATTATCCTAATTAGTGAGTGATTTTTGAAATTTTATGAGATTATATCTAAACTAAGATTAATCTTTTTTCATACTATTTTATTTTAAGGAACTATATTTTATTATTCAATCTTAAGATAGTGTATATACACTTTAATAAGGATATTAATTGAAACTAAATCAAAAAACTCTTTGTCATTGTACAAATATAAGAAGAACTGCAAGAAAAATAACATCAATTTATGATAATTTTTTAAAAAATTGCGAACTTAATGTAACTCAATACTCACTTTTAGTAAATCTAAAAAGAGTTCAACCTATAAAAATGAATGATTTTGCAGAAATTGTAAATCTTGAAAGAACAACTTTAGTAAGAAATCTAAAACCTCTTATTAATAAAGATTTAATAGAGCTTCAAAATATTGAAAAGTCAAAAGCAAAATTATTAATTCTTACGCATAAAGGATTAGAATTACAAATGGATGCTCAAAAGTATTGGGATAAAGCTCAAAATTATATTGAACAAAATATTCATAAATCTAATTTAGAAATATTTTATGAAACTATTCAAAAAATAGACTCTTTAGAAATTAAAAAAAAGGTTTAAAAAATGACTCAACAACAAAACAAAGCAATGTGGCTTTTAATTCTCTCATCTTCTCTTATTTTAGCAATTACTATGGGTGTGCGACAAAGTTTAGGACTTTTTGTAGCTCCAATAAACTCTTCAACAACTCTTGATATTGTATCAATTAGTTTAGCTTTAGCTATTGGGCAACTTATTTGGGGAGCAGTTCAGCCAATTTTTGGTGCAGTTGCAGATAAAAAAGGCTCTTTTGGAGTTTTAGTTTTTGGTGCATTACTAATGTTTTTTGGTTTAGTTTTAACTCCTTTTATATCTTCAGAATTTTCACTAATTCTTACTTTAGGTCTTTTAGTTGCTGCTGGTGCTGGTGCTGGAAGTTTTTCTATACTTATAGGAGCAACAGCTAAAAATCTTCCAAATGAAAAACGTTCTTTTGCAGGTGGATTTATAAATGCAGGAGGTTCTTTTGGACAGTTTGTTTTTGCTCCACTTACACAAGCAATTATAAATGGTTTTGGTTGGATTTACTCTATGTTAGCTCTTGCTTTTTCTACACTTTTAACAATTCCTCTAGCAAGAATTTTAACAAACCAAGAGAAAAAAGAACAAGTACAAATAGTACAAGAAGACAATACAAAACTTAAAGAGCAGTTAATAGTGGCTTTAAAAGATAAAAGTTATATATATTTGCATTTAGGATTTTTTACTTGTGGTTTTCATGTAGCTTTTTTGGTTACTCATTTACCTTATGAAGTTGCTCTTTGTGGACATAGTGCAAATGTATCAGCTTACTCTTTAGCTTTAATTGGATTATTTAATATATTTGGAAGTTTATATGCTGGTTATTTAGGTACAAAATATCGTATGAAATATATTTTAGTTTGGATATATACAAGTAGAGCTTTGATGATTATTATTTATCTATTATCTCCTAAAACAGAACTAACTTTTTATATTTTTTCTATTGCAATTGGTTTTACATGGTTAGCAACTGTTCCTCCAACAGCAGGAATTGTAGGAAAACTTTTTGGAACAAAATATTTAGCAACTTTATTTGGTCTAACTTTATTATCTCATCAAATTGGTGGATTTTTCGGTGCATATTTGGGTGGTTTATTTGTAGATAATTATGGTGATTTCACTTTTATGTGGTACTTAGATATTATTTTAGCAATATTTGCAGGGATAATAAATATACCTATAAAAGAGAAAAAATTGGTAAAAGTATAAAAAAGATTGACTTTTTGTTATAATACAGATTACCTCTAAATATAAGGAGAAAAATATGAAAAAATTTATAATAACTATTTTTCTTTTTACAAATTTATTTTCACAAAATATTGAATTAACCAAAGAAGAACAAAACTTTATAAATAATACTAATTTAAGAGTATCAATCACAACAAACTGGCAGCCATTTAGTTTTACAGAAAAAGAGCAACCACTAGGTATCTCTTATGAATATTGGAAACTAATAGTTGAGAAACTAGATTTAAAAACACAAAATATTTTTTTTAATAATTTTAACAAGCAATTAGAGAGTTTAAAAAATAAAGAAAGTGATATTATTTTTAGTGTAGGAGAAACTATTTCAAGAAAAGAATATGCAGTTTTTTCAAATAAATATTTAAGTTTTCCTATATCAATAGTTACACAAAAAGATGAAAACTTTATTGAAAATATTGAACAAATTATAAATAAAAAAATTGCTGTTGGAAATAACTTCACAGCTCATAATCTTTTAAAACAAAATTATCCCAATTTAGATTTAATTTTAGTAGATAGCATAAAAGATGGTTTAGAATTAGTCTCAAAGAATAAAGCATTCGCTTTTATAGATATAAAACCAACACTTAGCTACTCAATAGCCAAATATGGGTTTAATGACTTAAAAATCTCTGGTAACAGTGGTATAAATTTTGAATTAAAATTTATGGTACGAGATGATTATATACAATTAATTCCTATTTTAAATAAAGCTATAAATTCAATATCAACTGAAGAAATTACAAATATTACAAGTCGATGGGGAAATGTTCAATTTGAAACAAAGTTCGATTATGAAACTATCACTTATATATTTATTCCTATTTTATTAATAATTATTGGATTTTTATATAGAAATTATGAATTAAAAAAGATTAATAAATCTCTTAAACTTTTAGTAGAAGAAAAAACAAAATCTCTTAATCAAATAAATCTTAACCTTGAAGATTTGGTTGAAAAAAAATCTAAAGAAATTATCCAAAAAGAAAATCTTTTAAATCATCAATCAAAAATGGCTGCTATGGGAGAAATGCTTGAAAATATCGCCCATCAGTGGCGACAACCATTATCTATTATTTCTACAGTAGCGACATCATTGAAACTAAAAAAAGATATGAATATATTAGAAGACAAAGATTTTTTTGAGTCTATAGAGAGTATAAATAACTCTTCTCAACATCTTTCATCAACCATAGATGATTTTAGAAATTTTTTCTCAAAAGAAAAAGAAGTAGATGAATTTTTTATTTCAAATACTATTAAAAAAGCTATTAACCTTTTAAAAATTAATTTAGATAAATACAACATAACCATAATAAAAGAGATAGAAGATATAAAAGTATTAAACTATGAAAATGAACTTATTCAAGTTATCCTAAATATTATCTCAAATTCAATTGATAGTTTACAAGAAGAAGATATAAATAATAGATTTATTAAAATCACTACTTATGTTTCAAATAATAATTTAATTATTACAATAAATGATAATGGTAGCGGAATAAAAGATGAATTTTTAGATAGAATTTTTGAACCTTATTTTACAACAAAACATAAAAGTCAGGGAACAGGAATTGGACTATATATGTCTTTAGAAATAGTAACGAAACATTTACAAGGGAATATTGTAGTTTCAAATACTGAAACATCTTTTAATGATAAATTATTAAAAGGTGCAAAATGTGAAATAACTATCCCTTTAAATATTTCATAAATTAATTTTTCTTATAATACTTTTTAGATACAATACTGAAAATTATCTACAAAGGAAAAAAAATGTCTGTAAAAAGAAGATTACAAATACTCTCGTTAGTATTTATTTTCGGTTTAATAGTAATAGGGTTAGTTTCATTTAATAGTGCAAAAAATGTATCAAATGATTTAGAAAATATAGGGAATGAAAGAATTCCTGCTTTACTTAGTTTATCTGATTTAAATGCAGAAAGAATGTCAATAAGAGCTCAAACACTTGATGTTTTAACACTAAATAGTTCTGAAAATAATAAAGATAGACTATTACAAATAGCATCACAAAGAAAAAATAGTTGGGAAATTATTGATAAAAATTGGAAAATTTTTCAAGATATTCCAAGAAATACAGAAGCAGGTAAAAAAGCTGCAGCTTCACTCCAAAAGGCTTACGAAGATTGGAGAAAAATTTATGTAACTCTTGATGGATTAATATCAAATCTTATATCAAATACAAATTTAGATAATCAAAGTGAAATATTCAAAGAGTATGAAAAAAATGTTAATGTAATGATCCCTATATCAAATGAATTTGGTAAACTTATGACTGAACAAAAAAATAGAACTTTTAATTTTTCTTTGAATATGGTTCAAAATACAGTTAAAAAAGCACAATCTTCAGTTGTTGAAATTGCAGTTATATTTTTGATTATTTCTACAATAGGTATTATCTTCACTTTATTAACTATAAATTTAATAAGTGGCTCTTTGAAAAAAGTAAAAGATGGTGTTCTTGAATTTTTTGCATTTATTAATGAAGAGAGTAAATCTACATCTTTAATTAAGCTAGATAGCAATGATGAATTTGGAGAGATAGCAAAAGTAGTAAATGAAAATATAAAAAGAACTGAAATATCTATTATTAAAGATGATGAATTTATAGCAAATGTAGATAAATTTGTAAGAGAACTATCAAGCGGTAATATGTTAGCAAAAATTGAAAAAGAACCAGATACTGCTAATTTAAAAACATTAAAAGAGTTATTACAAAATCTTCAAAATTATTTAGAAAATACAATCGCAAGAGATATAAATGTACTTTTAAGAGTTATTGATAGTTTTAAACAACATGACTTTACAGATAGATTTCCAAATCCTTATGCTAAAGTATCTATTGCTATGAATGAATTAGGAGATATTATTTCTGAACTTTTAAAACAATCTTATAGCACAGGATTAATGCTTCAGAATAGTTCAAATGAACTACTAGAAAATGTAAATACTTTAAATCAAAGTTCAAATGCAGCAGCTGCTAGTTTAGAAGAAACTGCTGCTGCTTTAGAAGAAATTACATCAACAGTTGTAAGTAATGCAAATAATGTATCTGTTATGGCAAAATATTCTAGTGAAGTTAGTAACTCTGCTAAAAAAGGGCAAAACTTAGCAAACGAAACTACAACTGCAATGGATGAAATAAATAACCAAGTAAACCTAATCAATGAAGCTATTTCAGTTATTGATAATATTGCTTTCCAAACAAACATTTTATCACTAAATGCCGCAGTAGAAGCTGCAACAGCAGGTGAAGCAGGTAAAGGCTTTGCAGTGGTTGCACAAGAGGTAAGAAATCTAGCTTCAAGAAGTGCAGAAGCAGCTAAACAAATCAAAGATATAGTTGAAAGTGCTACTTTAAAAGCAAATGAAGGTAAAGAGATAAGTTTTGAAATGATTAAAGGATATACTGAACTTTTAGAAAATATAGAAAAACAATCTCAAACTATCAATGAAATAGCAACAGCTTCAAAAGAACAAGAAGCTGGAATTACACAAATTAATGATGCTGTAACAGGACTTGATCAACAAACACAAAAAAATGCAAGTATTGCAGCTGATACAAAAGATATAGCAATAAAAGCTGATGAAATAGCTAAAAAAATTGTTGAAGAATCATCTTCTCAAGATTTCATTGGAAAAGAAGAAGTTGAAAATACATATAAAAAACCTTCAAGAATACAAAATATAGAAACTAAAAAAGTAGAGAATAAAAAAATAGTTTCAAAACAAAAAAATATAGAACCTTCAACAAATCAAGATGATGAATGGGAGAAATTTTAAAATAGGATTATTTCCTATTTTAAAAAGCTATGAGCCAAGAATTTTTATATCTAATAAATAAAGATGACTTAACATCACAAAATCTTTTTGAAATTATATACCCAAATACAACTACAAATTACTATATAAGTGATGATTTTTCAAAAGATTTTTACACAAAACTTTGTACTTTTGGATTTATTTCAACTTCAATAAATATTCAAGATAAGGTATACTTACTTCCTGAAATTCAATTTGAATATGCAGTTTTAGAGTTCTGTGATATTCATATTAGTAAAAAAGTAAAAAAACTATTAAATAAAAATGATTTCAAATTTTGTATAAACAATGATTTTCTAGCTGTATTAAAAAAAATCAAAGAGTATCATAAGGATTCATGGCTTGAAGAAAATTATGAAAAATTACTTTTAAATTTGAAATATGAAAAAAGTGAAGATTTTGAACTTTTTTGTGCAGAACTTTATGATATAAACAATAATTTAATAGCTGGAGAAATAGGATATAAGATAAAAAAAACATATACTTCTCTTACTGGATTTTCATCAAAAGATAAAGCATACAAAGATTGGGGAAAATTGCAAATGGTTTTATTAAATACACATTTACAAAATGAAAATTTTGAATTTTGGAATTTAGGACACCCTTATATGCAATATAAGTTCGATTTAGGAGCGAAATTATACTCAAGAGAAGAGTTTTTAAATAAATGGTTAAAAGCTGTTCTTTAAAAATTTATTGATACATAAAAACTAAACTCAAATTCATTATGTCCATCACTAAAATCAAGTTTATCATAAATAGCATATGATGGTTTTGTAGTTGTTTCATATTCACTTTGTGGTAACCACTCGTGATAAACCCACTGTATAAAAGGCAATAAATCCTCTGATTTACCTTTTAAATCAAATTTTGCATAAACACCTTCTGCTATTTTAAATTTTGGTAATCTATCACTTTGTACATTTTCATCATCATCTACAATAATACAAGCGATATATTGACAATCACTAAGTGGAGTAATAGTTGGATTATCATGAAAAAGTGCAGCCCTTTTATATGAAGTTATATTATTTGTCAAAACCCAAGTTTGAAGCTTTTGCCATGTTGCTTCAATATTTCTATTATATCCTTGATTTCTTATATAATAACTCTCAATAGATGCCATCTTAACAATAGTTGGTATAATATTATTGAAATTTGCTTTTGACTGCATTGCAAATCGTGATGTATTAATAATACTATTTGAATAATCTTTATATCCACCATTTTTCCACTCTTTTGGACTCATTCCAAATCTTTCTTTAAATATTTTAATAAATGAAGATTGAGAAGAATAACCACAAGAATTTACAATATTTGAAATTGTCGAGTATTTATTTGTTAGAAGTAAATTTGAAGCTTTTTGAAGCCTTATTGATTTGATACTTTCATATATATTTCTTCCAAAAATCTCTTTAAATATTCTGTGCATATGAAATTTACTAACATTTAAATCTATACTAAGTTCTTCTATATCAATGTTTGTATCAATATGAGTGTAAATATAATACATTATATCATTTGCAATTTTTGTTCGTTTTTCTAAAGTCTCTTTTTTCATGAAATCATTTTAACAAATCTTAACTAAAATTAGCAATATCTAACAATTTATAAAGCACTTAAAAAGAAGAAGAATTTATAAAATTTGCATAGAATAAGTCTTTTAATAAATTGTTACGTCTTAACAAACAAAAGGATGGAAGTGGAAGGTTTAATTCAAGCTATTACTAGCTTTTTTATAGTAATGGGTCTAGTCTCTACAATTTTGCTAATTGTCGGATTTTTACTCAAAGCAAAAGGTGTAAATTTTGTTGAGTTTTTTCCTACAAAAGAAAAATTAGAAGTACCAGCTCCTAATATAATATATAACACTATTACAAATCCAAGTGTTGTAAATAGTTCAGTAGATGCAAGAAAAGTAGCTGCTATAATGGCAGCAATAGAGCATCACAACAAAGTTCAAGGATAGAAGTATGGCTAAAAAATATATAGATATTATGGATACAACTTTTAGAGATGGATTTCAATCTGTTTTTGGAGGAAGAGTATTGATGAATGACTTTTTTCCAGCTGTTGAAGCTGCAAAAGAGGCAGGAATAAATCACTTTGAATTTGGTGGGGGAGCAAGATTTCAATCTTTATTCTTCTATTTACAAGAAAATGCTTTTGATATGATGGATAAATTTAGATCTATTGTAGGTCCTGATGCTAACTTACAAACATTAGCAAGAGGTATAAATACTGTTATGTTGGATACTGGTTCAAGAGAGCTAATTGACCTTCACGCAAAACTTTTTGCAAAACATGGAACAACAACTATTAGAAATTTTGATGCTTTAAATGATGTTCAAAATTTAGAATATTCAGCTCAATGTATAAAAAATCATGGACTAAAACACGAAGCTGTTGTAACTTTGATGGATTTACCACCAAATTGTTCAGGTGCTCATGATGTACCATTTTATGAAAAAACTTTAAGAAGTATTCTTGATAGTGGCTTACCATTTGATTCTATTTGTTTTAAAGATGCTAGTGGTACAAGTAGTCCAAATAAAGTTTATGAAACTATAAAAATGGCTAGAAAACTTTTAGGTGACTCTACTCATATTAGATTACATACTCACGAAACAGCTGGTGTTTCAGTTGCTTGTTATCTTGCAGCTTTAGATGCTGGTGCAGATGGTATAGATTTAGCTGCATCTCCTGTTAGCGGAGGAACTTCTCAACCAGATATTTTAACTATGCTTCATGCTACAAAAGGTATGAACTATGATTTAGGTGGTTTACAAATAGATAAAATACTTCAATATGAAGAAGTTTTAGCTGATTGCTTGAAAGATTACTTCCTTCCACCAGAAGCTACTCAAGTATCACCACTTATACCATTCTCTCCAATGCCTGGTGGTGCTTTAACTGCAAATACTCAAATGATGAGAGACAATGGAACTTTAGACAAATTCCCTCAAGTGATAAAAGCTATGCAAGAAGTAGTTGTAAAAGGTGGATTTGGAACATCTGTTACACCTGTTTCTCAATTTTATTGGCAACAAGCTTATGCGAATGTTATGTTTGGACCATGGAAGCAAATAGCTCCAGGTTATGGTAGAATGGTTTTAGGTTATTTTGGTAAAACACCAGTTCCTGCTGATAAAGATATTATCGCATTAGCAAGTGAAAAACTAAAACTTGAACCAACAACAAAAAATCCTTTGGATTTAGCAGATGCTGATCCGAAGAAAAGAATTGATGTTTGGAAACAAAGATTAGAAATTGAAGGAATAGAAGCAACTGAAGAGAATATCTTCATAGCTGCTGCTTGTGATGAGAAAGGTATTGCATTTTTAAAAGGTGAAGCACCTTTAAATGTAAGAAAAAATGAAACAAAAAATTGTACTAATAACAAAGGAGAAAAGAAAATGGCAAATGGGAATTACACAGTAATAGTAGACGGGCAAAGATTTAATGTAACAGTAGCAGATGGTATAGTAGATAATATTCAAGTATCACAACCAGTAGTTCAACCTCAAGTTGTACAACAAGTTCCAGTTCAAGCAGCACCTGTTCAACAAGCACCAGCAAAACCAGTTTACAATGGTACAGAAGTACCAGCAGCAGTAAATGGAAATGTATGGAAAATACTTGTAAAAGAAGGTGATAAAGTAGAAAAAGATCAACAAATAATGATCTTAGAAGCTATGAAAATGGAGATAGATATAACTGCACCAGTTGCTGGAACAATCTCAAAAATTTTAGTTGAACCTTCAAAATCTGTTGAAGAAGGGCAAACTCTAGCAGTTATTGCTTAATTCACTTTTTTAGATAGAGATTTTCTCTATCTAATTTCTTTCAAATCAAATCTTCACTAAACTATTAGTTAAAATAAATCAAAAAGAGACGATATGAAAAAATTAAGAAATATACTATTAATTCTATTTACAATATTTACTTTAAGTGGCTGTGTTTCTGCTCATGTAAACAGTAGTGGTCATGTGGGTGTAGGTGTTGGTGGAAAAGTTTTCTAGTATTTTAAATATTTAAAGTGGTACTCCCAGTACGATTCGAACGTACGGCCTACGCCTTAGAAGGGCGTTGCTCTATCCAGCTGAGCTATGGAAGCACAAAAGAAATAAAAAAGCCTTATGTAAAGAGTTATTTACTTTTTACATAAGGCTTATGGAGCGGGAGACGAGACTCGAACTCGCGACAGTCTGCTTGGAAGGCAGAAGCTCTAGCCAACTGAGCTACTCCCGCATTTTACTTTTCTAAAAAAGTAGATTGCAATTATAATAATTTAACCTTAAATAAATATAAAGAGAGCAAAACTCTCTTTATAAATCTTAAAATGAATATCTCATATTTACAGCAAAACTTCTAGGTTCACCATAGTGCATATTATCTGAGCCTATACCAGAATAATATTTTTTATCAAATAAGTTATTGATATTTAACTGAAGTTTTAAATCTTTTGTTAAATCATAAGAAGCCATAACATTTGCTACAATATAAGCATCTTGAGTGATTTGACTTGCTCCACTTCCTGAATAAATCTTACTTTTGTAGTTTAATCCTCCACCAATAGCAAAATCTTTATTGATTTTATATTTGGTAAATAAATTTGCTGTTGTTCTTGATGAACTTGTATTGAACTTTTCATCTTGAGCATCTTTTGCCTCAAAGTTTGCTATACCAAAAGATAAATTCCAGTTATCAGTTATTTCACCACTTATATCAAACTCTACTCCTTTACTTACAACTCCTTTTGCAGCTTTAAAAGCTGTTCCACCAGTAACTATGTTTGGTCCACTTTCATCTTTTGTAGCAACTCCATCTTGCTCTACTCTAAAGATAGATAATGCAGTATTTAGTCTTTTATCAAAGTATTCACCTTTGATACCAGTTTCATAGTTTTTTCCTACTATTGGGTCAAGATATTGGTCATTTCTATCTTTACTTGTTTGTGTTTTAAATATATCTGTATAACTTGCATAAATAGAATGATTTTCATCTATATCATAAACTAACCCTGCATAAGGTGTAAGTTCATTTGTAAACTCTCTATTCCCAGCACCAGTCGTTTTATTTTTATATTCCCAATCTGAAACTCTAACTCCAGTAATAAGTTTTAAATCTTCCATTAAAGAAAATTTACCAGCTAAATATATTCCTGTTTGTATAGTTTCATCTAAATTTCCATCTCTATTTCTCATAATTGGAGTTGCTAAAGGAATATTTATATTATTAAAATATAAATTCTTACTACTTAAAACAGGAGTTCCTCTTTTACTTTTCACTAATTCATTTTTATTATACATAAAACCAGTTACTATTTCATGCTCTAATCCTACAAGTTTAAATGGAATAGAAGTATATATATCAATATTATTTTCCTTTGATTTGCTATCAACTGATGAAAGAGAAAAGAATCCATTACCTAAACTTGTTTGTTTATCAACTTTTCCACCAAAAAAGAATAAGGCAGTTTCAGGAGTATATTCTTTATATAAATAATTTATATTTAAAGAAATATCCTCATATAAATATTGTGTTGCTTTTGCGTATATTGTTGTAGTCTCACTATTCCAATAAGTCCAATCTGAACTGATATTTGTTGATCTATCAAAATTTGTTCTAGTACCATCAGTATAAAAAGCAGGTAATCCCACCCATTTTACCCAATTTCTATTAAGTTTTTCATAGCTTGCACCTAAAGATAGTTGTGTAGTATCAGTTAAATCCATATCAACTACACCATAAAAAGTATCTTTTTGTTTTTCATAATGATCTAAAAAAGATTTACTATCTTGATGTTTTGCTACTAATCTTGCTCTTATAGTGCCATCATTATTTAGTGGTGTTTGTACATCAAGTGATGCACTATAATCATCCCAAGAACCAGCAGATAAATTTATATCTCCTTTAAATACTTTACTATTTGCATGTTTTCGTATAAAATTCATTCCCATTCCAGGATTACCTGCACCTGTCATAAGTCCATTTGCACCTTTTACAAGTTCTACTCTATCATAAATAATTAAATCTGGGTCTCTTTCTGATAATCCCATTACACTTGGAATTCCATCAATAAGATAATAATCCACATCAAATGACCTTGCGGTTGGTTGTATTCTTTCATCCATTCTATTTGTAGTTACACCTGTAATATTATCAAATAACTCTTGGTATGAAGTGATATTTGCATCATCTAAATATTCTCTTGTTAAAACTTTTACTGATTGTGGAGTTTCACGAATAGATAAATCAAGTTTTGTAGCAGTATTCATACTTCCTGTTGTGTATGAGTTTGAGTTCTCTGTTGTACTTCCTAGATAATTTCCACTATTTACAGATATTTCATCTAAAACAGTAGTATTACCAAAGTTTTGATATTTTTGTTTTTCTATTATATATATTACACCATCTTCTTGAATAGCTTTCAAATCATTTGGATTTAAAATACTATTTAAACTATCTAATACCGTACCCCCCCCCGAAACCTAACTTTTCTGAATCTACTATTTTATTCTTTAAATCTTTTGATTTTGAAATATATGTTACATTATATTTCTTTACTATATTCTCTACTGCTTCTTGCAAACTTATCTCTTTTGCATTTAACATTGTTCCACTTAACATCATTGATGTTAATACTGATATGAAAATCTTTCTTTTCATCTTAAATCCTTTGTATTAATTTTGAGAATTTGTTTCTCTATATAGTAAGACGATTTAAATGAAAAAAATGGACAATTTTTACAAAAGAATTTTCAAATTTGTTAGTTCAAGTTACTTTTGGTAACAAAAAATAGTGTTTAAATAATAAAATGAATTAAAAATAAATTTAATTCATCTCTATCAATATTTAGGTTTTAGAATATACATTTTACCTTTTTCTTTCATTCTTCCAGCATAATTATATGCTTCATCTCCAAATCCCCAGAAAAAATCAGCTCGTATTTCGCCTTTTATTGCTCCACCAACATCAGCGGCAACCATCACTTGATTTATAGGCTCTTTTGTTATAGGATTTTGAGTACTTAAAAATACTGGTGTTCCAAGTTGTATATAACTTCTATCCACTGCAATATTTCTTTTTGGAGTTAAAACAGTATTTAAAGCTCCTGTTGCTCCTTGATTTGAAACTTGAAAAAATACATAACTCTCATTTAAATTTAGGATATCATCTATTTTTGAAGGATTTTTAAGTAAAGCCTCTTTTATAGTTTGAACTGAAATATCTTCTCTTTTGATTATTTCATTATCTATAAAATATCTTCCTATACTTGTATATGGTCGTCCATTCTGTCCTGAATATCCTACATTTATTATTTCACCAGTATCAAGTTTGATTTTACCACTTCCTTGAACTTGTAAGAAAAAAAGATCTATTTTATCATCAACATAAGCTATGGCTTCAAAATTTTTATTATTTGGATTTAATTCTATCTCTTTTCTTGTATCATAAGGAACTATATTTTTACCTACAAGCTTACCAGTTGATTTGTAACCTTTTAAACTTGCATTATCAGATGTGATTAAATTCTTTGGTATTTTATAAACTGGGTATTTATATCTTGAAGTTTTTTTCAAACTTCCATACAACAAAGGTTCATAATATCCAGTTATCGTTCCTTCATCATTTGAATTATTATCATAAAGTTTATAAGGAATAAAGTTTGATACAAAAAACATAGCCCCATCAGTTGCATATTGAGCTTTTTCACAAACAGTTTTTAACTCTTCAAATCTTTTAGATTTTTGACAATCTTTTTTAAAAACTTCCAAAGCATAGTTTAAATCATCTTCAAAAAAGCCTTTAATTTGGGCAAAAGACACTTTTTCCATTCGCTCTTTTTGAGTTACTTTTTCTACAACTTCTAAAGGCTTTATATCATTTTTTTTAGTTGCACAAGAAGTAAATAAAATTGTAGTAAGGATTAGTAATATTATATTGTTTTGCATGAAGTAGAGATTACTCTACTTCCGCATCGATAACATCATCGTCATCTTTTTTTGCTTTTTGGTTTGGTTGAGCATTTTGCTCACCATCTTTTTTATACATAGCTTCTGCTAATTTATGAGATTTATCAGTTAAATTTTTTAATTTTTCTTCAATTTGCTCTTTTGTAGCATTTTCATCTTTTAAAACTTCTTCAAGTTCAGCTGCTGCATCAACAATAGCTTTTTTCTCTTCTTCACTTATTGCACTTTCATTTTCTTCTAAAGTTTTTCTTGTAGAGTGTAATAATGCATCTGCTTGATTTCTTACTTCAATTACTGCTTTTTTCTTAGCATCTGTTTCTTTATTTGCTTCTGCTTCTGCTACCATTTTTTCAATTTCAGCATCACTTAATCCAGAACTTCCAGAAATAGTAATTTTATTTTCTTTTCCTGTTCCTTTATCTTTTGCACTTACATTTAAAACACCATTTGCATCAATATCAAATGTTACTTCAATTTGAGGAACACCTCTTGGAGCTGCTGGAATATCTGAAAGTTCAAACATACCTAAAGATTTGTTATCTCTTGCAAATTCTCTCTCACCTTGAGAAACATGAATAGAAACTGCTGGTTGGTTATCATCAGCTGTTGAGAAAACTTGAGATTTTTTAACAGGAATTGTAGTTCCTTTTTCAATAAGTTTTGTCATAACTCCACCTAAAGTTTCAATTCCTAAACTTAATGGTGTAACATCTAGTAAAAGAACATCTTTAACATCACCTCTTAAAACTCCAGCTTGAACAGCTGCACCAGCGGCAACAACCTCATCAGGATTTACTCCTTTATTTAAGTCTTTTCCAAAAAATTCTCTTACAACTTGATTTGCTTTAGGAAGTCTTGTACTTCCTCCAACCATAATAATCTCGTCAATTTCACCTTTATCCAAACTAGCATCTTTTAATGCTGTTTTGATATGAGATAGTGTTTCATTTATTAAATTTTCAGTCATAGACTCAAATTTTGCTCTAGTTAAAGATTTAACTAAGTGAATTGGTCCTGCATTTCCCATAGAGATAAATGGTAAATTAATCTCTGTTGATTCAGCAGAGCTTAGTTCTTTTTTAGCATTTTCAGCTGCATCTTTAAGTCTTTGTAATGCCATTTTGTCATTTTTAATGTCAAAGCCATTTTCATCTTTAAACTCTTTTGCAAGCCAATCAATAATTGCATTATCAAAGTCATCTCCACCTAAGAAAGCATTTCCATCAGTTGAAAGTACTTCAAATGTTCCATCTCCAATTTCTAAAACTGTAACGTCAAAAGTTCCTCCACCTAAATCGTAAACTAAAACTTTTTCTTCACCTTTTTTATCCAAACCATAAGCTAAAGATGCTGCTGTTGGCTCATTGATAATTCTAAGTACATTAAGCCCAGCAATTGTTCCAGCTTCTTGAGTAGCTTTTCTTTGTGCATCATTGAAATAAGCTGGTACAGTGATAACTGCATCTGTAACTTTTGCTCCTAAATACTCTTCTGCATCAGCTTTTAGTTTTCCTAAAATTTTTGCACTGATTTCTTGTGGAGTGTAAACTTTTCCAGCGATTTCAACTGCTGCTGCTCCATTTCTATCTACAATTTTATAACCAACTTTTGATTGAGCTTCTTTTGCATTTGGCTCATTCATCATTAATCCCATAATTCTTTTGATTGAATATATAGTTTTTTCTGGATTTGTAATAGCTTGTCTTTTAGCTGGATCACCTACTAAAACTTCACCTTTATCTGTATAAGCAACAATTGATGGAGTTGTATTTTTCCCTTCTTTATTTGGGATAATTTTTGCTTCACCATTTTCATAAACAGCAACACAAGAGTTTGTTGTTCCTAAATCTATTCCAATTACTTTACTCATTTTTTTTCCTTTTATTAAGATTTTTAAATTTTAAATTCTATTTATAGTTTAGTGACATCGCGGTCATTATTTTCAAAAATTAATTTGAAATAGAGACCATCGAAGGTCTAAGTAACCTATCTTTTAACAAATAACCTTTTTGTAACTCAGCAACTATTTGTCCAGTTTCATGATTTGCACTATCTACTTGCATAACTGCATTATGTACATTTGGATCAAACTCTCCATCTGTATCAACTTTTATAATGTTGTGTTTTTCAAAAGTCGATAAAAAGCTTTTTATTGTAAGTTCTATCCCCTCTTTTAATTTTGGTAAAAGTTCACTTGAATCAATTCCAGCTTTTGAAGAAGCCAATGCCATTTCCAAAGTATCAAGTGGAGTTAATAAATCTTTTGCAAATTTTTCACTTGCATAATCTATTGCTTGGTATTTCTCTTTTTCAAGTCTTTTTTTGATATTTTCAAAATCAGCATGAACCCTTAAAAATTTATCTTCACTCTCTTTTAATTCATTTTCAAGTCTAGCTACTTTTTCTTCTAAACTCTCTTCTTTTACTTCACCATTTTCAGATTCTTGTTTTTCACAGCATTGACTGTTTTGACAACACTCTTCTTTGTTAGTCTGCTCTTCGTTTAAAATTTCTTCTTTTGTCTCTTCACTCATTATATTCTCCTAAAATTGTTTAATTTGTTCAAAAAAATATCCATAATCTTTTGATAATTCACCAATAACCAATATTTTTACATCTTCATTATTGATTTTGCAGAATTTACAAATACCAATATAGTTTTGTGGTAAAAAATTATCAAAATACAAGCCATCTTTTAGCTCATCGATAATATAACCTTTTAAAAACCTATCTATTGTAAACTCATCAAAATCAAAATTTAGTGCTAAAGAGAAAAACTCTTTATAGTTGAAAATCTCAAAATCATTGCTTTGTAAACTTTGATTTATACTATTATATAACTCATATGCTCCTACATCTTTTGAAATTTTTAAAATATCTTTTAAATCAAAATTTATAAAATCTTTTAAAAATCTACTCAAAGCATCACTATATTTTATACTAACTGCAAAAGTTGAAAACTCCAAAATCATATATCTGTTTTCAACATTTATGATATTTTTTAAAATATCTTTTTTTTCTTTTTTCAAAAATACTGTTAAACCAATTTTTGAACTAAAATACTCTAAAGCTTTTATATTTATACTATTTAAATCAAAGTCTAATCTTCCACTCCAATACTGTTTCAAAGCTTCATTTGTAGGAGTTCTTCCACTACTTATATGTTCTTGAACTAAATAACCTTCATCTCCAAGCTTCTTAAAATAACCTCTAATAGTTGCAGGAGAGTATGATAAATCATACATAGATTTTAGTTGTGTTGAACCTATTGGTTCTAAATGCTCTATATAAGCTTTGATAATAGATTGTAGTAAAAACTCTTTTTTATCTATCATAAACATAACCACTTTTATAAATTTAGCACTCTAATATATAAACTGCTAAAGAATTATAGCTTATTGAGTCAATGTTTGTCAAGAGTATATAAAAATTTTATTTATTCGCCCAATTTATAGACTCTATTTAAGATTCTCTCCCATTTATTGTCATTTTGCCAGTCAATAACTACCTTTTGTGTAAATTTATCTTTTGTAAATTGATAAGAATCTATCTCATTAAAAGCAACAATAGGAGTTAAATCTACCCTTTTTGTAAAAGGAAGAACTTTAAAACTAAGATTATCAAGTACTAAAGGTGATGAATTTTTATCTTTTATATAAAGTAAAACCATATGAGTTCCAGCACTTCCTTTAACACTTACAATAGCCAAATACAAATGTTCTTTCTTTATTCCTAATTCTAAAAGAGTAAAATATTTAGATATAGCATAATCCTCACAATCACCAAAACCTTTAAAAAAGAACTCTTTTGGTGTCATCCAATAATCATCTATTCCTACACTTTGACTATCATATTCTGGTAAAGTTCTATTTATAAAAAAATTTGTTTGTGCCAACTTTTTATCTATATCAAGACTTTTAGCTTTTATTTTAAACTCTTTATATTTTTCCAATCTTTTTAAAATGGCTGTTTTCTGCTTTGAATTATTAATCAAATTTGTATCTTTTGGGTTTAATTTAAACTCATAAGAAAAAAGATTTACGCAAAAAAATAAAATGATTAGAAATCTTAAAAACATTTTATTGTTCTATTTTAAAAATTTGATTTAGTGCTGGAAATAGTGCTTCAAGATGAGAAGCATTTTGTATATTTAAAACCTTTGTTTGTAAATTTACACTATTTTTAAAGTATGAAGCAAATATATCAATATCTGTTGGATTTTTGCCTTTATTTTCAATTTCTCCTACACTCAAAATTAAATTTGTAGGATTCTTAAACTCTATATTATCTTTCAAATTTTTTAATATCAAAGAATCATTCCACCAAATAGATGGACTTGCAGCTATAAAATTCTGAAAATCATTTGGATGATTTAAAAAAGAATAAAGAGTAAAAAGTCCACCATAAGAGTGTCCAAACAAAGTCTGTTTATGTTTATCTACCTTATAATTTTTTTCAATAATTGGTTTTAATTGCTTTTGTATAAAACTATAAAATTCTTCTGCTCCACCTTGAGTAAATTGTGAACTTCCACGATTTTGTGGAGTTTTTAGTTCACCTTCATATGGAGGAGTATAATCAGAACTTCTTGCTTCTATATCAAAAAGTTCTTTTGAAGCATATCCAATAGAAACTATCAAAGGTGGAACTTTTTTTGTACGATAAGACATATTATCCATAGCTTGTGCCATAACCGAAGCATACGGAAAAGTAGCATTTCCATCTAAAATATATACCACTGGATAACCATTTTCTAACGCTTTTGATTTTGGTTGATAAACTTGTATTAAATACTCTTGTTTGTGAAAGTTTGAAGATATTGTAAATTCATGATTTTGTTCACCACCAACAAGAGAAATATCTTTTTGTATGCTAATTTCGGAATTTGCAAATAAAAATATATTTAAAAAAATTACAATAAATACCACTTTTAATAAACTTTTCATATTCTATCCTTAATATTTTATTTGAGCAAGATATAAACCATTTGCAATTGCTGGGGTTTTAAATATATGTTTTTTTAAATTTAACTGCTCTTTTAAATCTTGTATAGTTAATTTTTTATCATTAATTGCAAGTAAAAATCCTACCATAAGTCTTATTTGACTTCTTAAATATGAATTTGCAGTAAATTTAAAAACATAAATATCTTTATATTTATAAAACTTTGTATCAAAAATCTCTCTTTTTGTATTCTCTTTTTCGCTTCCAGTTTTATGAAAATATTGAAAATCAAAAGAACCAATAAACTCTTTTATAGCATCTTTTAAAAGCTCTTCATCTATATTTTTTACATACGTTATATATTTTGAATTAAAAGGGTTTGTTGGTTTTGTAGTTATCAAATATCTATAAACTCTTCTTTTTGCACTAAATCTTGAGTGAAAGTCATCATTTACTTTTGATATTTTTAGTATTTTTATTGAAATAGGAAGTCGTCTATTTAAAATATCTTTTAACTTAAAAAAATCACTAAAATGTTCTGGAATTTGACAATTAAAAACTTGCTTAGTAGCATGAACATCTTTATCTGTTCTACCACTAAAAATAATTTTTGTATCGATATCAAAAGTTTTAAAGACTCTTAAAAGTTCATCTTCAACTGTATTTTGATTTGGTTGTTTTTGACTTCCAAAATATACACTTCCATCATAAGAACAAATAAACTTTAAATTCAAACTAATACTCTGTTTTTATAGTTTTACTATATAAAATATAACTTGTAATTAACCAAAAAATAGGTATCAAATAAATAGAGTGCAAAGATTTATCTCCAATATATTTTACAAGTATAAAATATAGAACAACTGTAACAATAGAGTAAGCAACAGTTCTATTTTTTTCATATCTTGGATTAAAATAACCAAAAGTTATAACCAAAAATAAAGATATTAAAGGAAAAAATGAAGTTAAAACAAAAAATATAAAATCATCAATATCTTTTTTATCTTTAAAATTTTCTAACCAGTAATTATAGCTATTTGTAAAATCATCAATAGAACCACTTGCAATAGCATCATTTATGTACATATTCTTATAATTTACTTGATTAAATTCTTTTTCTTTTTCATTTATAACAAAAACTTTTCCATCTATTAATTTAAAACTTAGATTTCCTTCATCATTGTCTAAAATAGCCTCTTTACTTATAATAAAATGCTCTTGCTCTTTTTCTGTTTTAAAAAGTTTAACTTCTTGATAGTTTTTATCTTTTTTAGAGCTAATATATATAAGCCAATCACCAAATTTTTGCCCAAATTCACTCTCTTTTATATTAAAATTTGCCTCTTTTTTCTTAACTTCCATAAACTGTTTTGTAAGATACTTAGTTTTTGGAATAAGTCCAATAGAAATAACTAATAGTATAAGCGATACGATAATCGTAATAGGCAAAAATATTTTTAAAATTTTTAGTGGATTTAATCCAAAAGATGTAATAACAGTAAGCTCATATTCACCTGACAATTTTGATAAAGTTATAGCCAAAGATATAAAAAAACAAATTGGCATAGTATAAAATATAATTTGGGGCATAGTGTAACTATAAAGCTTGAATAATTCAAAAAAATCCATCGTAATTACAGAAGTTAAAGATGCTATTCTTACTAAAAAAACAACTGATGTTATAAAAAATAGTCCCAAAAATATAGGAAAAAATGTAAGTGATAATTGTGAATATAAATAGTTATTTAATCTCAATAAAAATCCTTCAAGTGGTTAGAAATATGGAAAAAGAATTCCAAAAAAAAGGCAATAACTAAAGAAGGAATAAATGGTATTTCACTCTCTTTTTTTATTGCTTTTACATAAATTGTATGTATTATACCAAGAATTGCACTTAAGAATATAGTAAAAATGGCTTCTTGTAAACCTAAAACCACTCCAATAGAAGATATCAAAGGAATATCACCTTCACCTAAAGCTGTCTTTGTTTTCAAGCTTTCATCTTTTAAAATTCTTGATTTTATATTTTGTATATAAAATGTAACTAAAAAATTTAGTAAAAAAACTGCTCCACTTAAAAATAAAGCATTTTGTAAACTCTCTAAAAATTCAAAGAATGTTATAAAAAATGATGCTATAAATACAAATAAAAGTAGATAATCGGGAACTGCCTTATACTTTAAATCATAAGAACAAAGCACTACTAAAATATAAAAAAACAATGAATATTGTAAAAACAATAAACCAAAACCAAATTTAATAAATAGTAATATTGAAAGTGCAAGACTTAAAATTAATACTTTTAAACTTCTATAATGCTCCAAATCTTCTTTGCCTTTTTTTAAAATCTTCTATTATATCTTCAAGTTCACAACTATTAAAATCTGGCCATAAAGTAGAAGTAAAAAACAGCTCGGCATAGGCATTTTGCCATAATAAATAGTTTGAAAGTCTTAATTCTCCACTTGTACGAATAAGTAAATCTACACTACTAAACCCAGCTGTATCAAGACAAGATTCAAAATTTTGTTCATTTATTTCCAAATTTTGTTCATTTAGTTTTTTTATTGCTCTTAATATTTCATCTTTAGAACCATAATTTAATGCAAGTATTTGAGTAAGTCCACTACAAATAGATGTTTTTTCTTCGATTGTTTTTATAGTATTTTGCAAAGAATTTGAAAATTTACTCAAATCTCCAATGGCTTTAAATCGAATATTATTCTCTAAAAAAACTTCTAATTCATTTTTTAAATATTTCTCCAAAAGTTTCATAAGATATTCAACTTCAAGTTTTGGTCTTTTCCAGTTCTCAGTTGAAAATGCATACAAAGTAAGATATTTTATACCCATTTTTGCACAATAAGTTGTGATTTCTCTTACAACTTTTGCACCCTCTTCATGTCCAGCTGTTCTTTTAAGTCCACGTTCATTTGCCCATCTTCCATTCCCATCCATAATAATAGCAATGTGTTGTGGGTTTTGCTGTTCTAACATTCTTTAAACTCTTTTTCTAAATTAGTCAAAATATCTAAAGAAATTTCTAATTTTTCTCCTTCAAAATCTAAACTTTTATCTTTTAAAATGAGTTCTATTTTATTATCATTGCTTCCAAAACTATTATTTTCATCTAAAATATTCAGACAAACTGCATCAAGATTTTTATTTTTTAACATATTTTGTGCATTCGTTTTGGCATTTTCTTTATCCATTTCAGCTTTAAATCCAATAGAAATAATATCTGTTTTATTCAAACTATTTAAAATATCAATATTTTGAACTAAATTTAGATTAAATACTTCTCCTAAACTCTCCTTTTTTAGTTTTCCTTCAAAAATTTTTTCTGGAACATAATCACTAACAGCTGCAACCATAAATAAAAATGTTTTTTTTTGAGTTTTTTGTACTAATTTTTCACCAAGATTTAAAAACATACTTTGTGAACTATCAACAATTTTTAAGTCTATATCTTTTGGTAAGTTTTCATATCCTCTAGTAGTTACTAAACTAACATCTGCACCAAAATAATACAAAGCTGTTGCCAAACTTGTAGCCATTTTTCCACTCGAAAAATTTGAAATATATCTAACATCATCTATTTTTTCTAATGTACCACCACCACTTAATACTACTTTTCTATTTTGCCAATATTGTTTTTTTAAAAGCTCTCTACAAGTAATATCAAAAATATCTTTTGGTTCAGCCATAGCTCCATCACCAACATCTTTGCAAACAAGTTCCTTAACTTGAGAAGAGATTATTTTATAATTATAATTTTTTAACTTTTCAAGATTTTCTTTTGTGATAGGATTATTTATCATATTTGTATTAGCTGCTGGTGCAATAAGTTTAGTTTTAGTATAAGCTAAAGCTGTTTGAAGTAGTAAATTATATGCAATTCCACAAGCGAGTTTATTTATGCTATTTGCACTAATTGGAGCTATTACAAAAATATCCGCCCATTTTCCAATATCAATATGATTATAATCTTGGTTTTTATCCCAATTTTCACTATTTTCATCTAAAACTTTATTTTGGGAAATTGCTTCAAAAGTAATAGGATTTATAAATTTTTTGGCACTTTCAGTCATAATTACTCTTACAACTGCTCCAGCTTTTATATAAAGTCTTATTAACTCTAAAGCTTTATAAATTGCAATAGAACCAGTAACACCTACTAAGATCTTTTTATCTTTTAAAAGCATTATTTTTTCTCATTAGTTTTTTTGGCAAAATGTTTATAAAAATATCCATCAATAGTTTTTGTTTTTGCACGTGTTAAATATAACTCACCTTTTTTAACATTTCCAGTAACAGTCGTTCCAGCTCCTATTAGTACATCATCTTCAATAGTTACAGGTGCTACAAACTGTGTATCACTTCCCACAAAAACATTTTTCCCAATAATTGTTTGATGTTTATTTACCCCATCATAATTACATGTTATTGTTCCACAACCAATATTTGTTCCTTCATCAATAACACAATCACCTAAATATGACAAATGTCCAGCTTTAACTCCTGTTAAAATAGCTTTTTTCGTTTCTACAAAATTTCCAATATGAGTAGAAACTATTTTACTATCAGGTCTAATTCTAGCCATTGGTCCAACATCACTATTTTCAACAATAGAGTTCTCAACAACACTATTTGTTTTAATATGAGAGTTTATAATTTTTGAATTTCCTAAAATACTTACACCATTTTCAATGATACTTTCACCTTCTATTTCAACACCTTCTTCTATATAAATAGTATCAGGCAATCTAAAAATTACTCCAGCTTTCATAAACTCTTTTTTTATTCTATTTTGATGGATTACTTCAGCATCAGCTAATTCCACTTTTGAATTAACTCCTTTAAAGTTTTCTTCATTTACAATAAGTGGTTTTAATACTTTTCCTTGGCTTATTGCCATTTCAACTAAATCTGTGATGTAATACTCTTTTTGGGCATTGTTATTATCTAATTTTGATAAATTTTCAAGTAAGAATTTTGTATCAAACTGATAAATTCCTGCATTTGCTGTTGTTATTTTTAACTCTTCACTAGAAGCATCTTTTTGTTCAACTATTTTTTTAACATTTCCATTTTCAATAATTACCCTTCCATATCCATCTGCACTTTGAAGCTTTAAAACTGACATAACAATAGTTGCATCAATATCAAATTTTTCTAATTCACTTGCTTGAATTAAGGGCATATCTCCATTTAAAACCAAAACTTTTTCATATTTTGGAGTTATTCCCATAACTGCTCCACCAGTTCCAGGGAAGTTTTTATGGTCTTGAATTACAAAGTTTATATTTTTAAAATATTTTTCTATTTCAGCTTTTACTTTTTCAAATTGATGATATAAAACAACCGTAATATCATCACTAAGTTTTAAAGCCTCTTTTATAGAGTAATAAAGCATAGGTTTTCCAGAAATCTTATGTAAAACTTTTGGAAGTTGTGATTTCATTCTTGTTCCTGCACCAGCAGCTAATATAATTATTGATTTTTTATTCATTTTATAACCTTTTTTAAGCTAAAGCTTCATTTATTTCTTTTTTAAAATTTGTAACAACTTCTGCTAAAGCATTTTGCATTTTAGGATCAGAAATATTTTCAGCAACTAAAAACTTATCTAAAACTTTTTCTTTTGTTTTAAAAAATTGAGCAACTTTTTTATTTTTAACATTGTTATTATACATCAAAATACCAGATGATATTAGCGTAATTACAAGTCTAGTATGTCCTAAAATAGCTGCATAATTTAAAATATTAAACCCACTATTATCAGGTAAATTCATATCAGCACCAGCAGAAATCAACCATCTTGCAATTTGATAATTTCCTTTCCATTGAGTATGATGGAGTGCTGTTCTACCATGATTATCTTGTAGATTTAAATTTGCTTTTTTTACCATTAATTTTTCAACAACAACTAAATCATCAGCAATTACAGCTTTGTGAATTACTGTCTTTCCATCTTTATCTTGAATATTAAGATTTACTCTATATTTTAAAAAATTCTGTAATCTTTTTACAAAATAAGCTTTAAGTGTTCTATCTTCAACTTTCAATCCATCATCAATCATACACATCAAAGGTGTATTTCCATCATAATCTATACAATTTAATTCTATCCCATACTCAACTAAAATATCTAAAATATCAAAGCTATCATAATTTATTAAATCAAATACTAAATTTTTACCATCTACTTGTTTATGATTCAAATTAGCACCTTGAGATAAAACTTTTTTTAGTAATATATCAAATCCTGCATCTTCTTTTACAAACTCACTTAAAGTTGAATTACTTGTTTTTTCACCCTTTGAAATCAAAATTAAATCAATCAAATTTTCAACTATACTTTTAAAAAAGTTATCTCTTTGATTTAAATTTGCTCCTTTTGAAATAAGAAAATCTATAATTTTATTGTTGGAATAACCTTTTAAAATCTCTGTATGGACTAAATTTCTTCCATATTCATCTAATATATTTATATTTGCACCACAATTTATTAAAAATTCTGCTGTTATAAAATTTCTTTTTTCTATCTCTTTTTGTAATACTGTTTTTCCAAATTTATCAGGAGTATCAACTTTAAATCCACCATCAATAATCTGCAAAGCTAAAGATAAATAATCATCTTTTTGAGAAATCAAGCTATATCTTTTATCTTCCAAATCTTTATCATATTTTTGTAAAGTAATAATATAAAATATCTCATCAATAATTGTTTTATCTCTTTGGTCCACAATATTCAAATCTATTCTACGCTGAATTAGATGCTTTAAAACTATTTGATTTTTTTCGCCCTGTAAGATAGTATTGAAAAGAACATTTTGTCCATATTTATCTACTATATTGACATCTATTCCATTTTGGATTAAAGTTAAAGCAATTCTTAAATCATCTTTTAAGATTGCTCTAAAAAGTGCAGTTTGTCCATTTTTATCAACAACATTTATATTTTTAATACTATCTATAACTTTTTTTAAAATATCAATATTACCATTTTCAACAGCATCAAAAAGAACAGTTTCTTCATCATCACTTTTTATATCAAAATCTACATTGTAGTTTAAAAGTATTTGAAAGACTTTTATATTTCCTAAAAGAACATTATCTTGTAAAATAGTCCTTCCTTTAGAATTCTTTCTATTTATATCAAAACCATTTTCAAGCAAAAATCTAACCATCATAAAATCATATTTTTCACAAGCTTCACTTAAGACAGTTTTGCCTAAAGTATCCTCTTTATAGATATCTATACCCAAAGCTAATAGAATTTTTATTGCATCAAATTTTTTTTTGTTAGCTAATTCAAAAAGAACCGTCCTTCCTTTTTCATCAGTAAAATTTATATCTACACCCTTATCGATATATTTTTTAAGCTTATTTACATCAATTTTACTTGACATTAACTCTTTAAAAAAGCTATCTTCATCAGCTTTGAAAAAACTTAACACTAAATTTCCTTATTATATTTTCACATACTTAACAGTCTTTTATTCTAACTAAAAAACTATTAAAACCTTTTTTTATTACTTTTTTGATTTCTATCTCTTCTTTTATCTGATGTTCTATCTTGTTTTTTTGTTCTTTCAGTTTTAAATTTTGGTTTATCTTCAAATCTTTTTTCATCTATTAAAACACCTTTTAATGACTTTTCAATAAAGCTATTAAAATAGTTCCTTAGAATATATGCTTTTTCATTGTCTGGGAAAAGTTCTGGAAATTTATATGAAAGCCAAAGATAAAGAGATATTTTTTTAACTTCATCTTCCACTAAAAGTAAATCTTTTTGAGTTATAGCTTTTTTAGGTAGCGTAATAGAAGGTTTATAATGATTAACCTTTTTTTTGATGATTGTTGCAATATAACTATCAAATGCTTGTAAAATAATAGTAGATTTTGTAGTAATAGGAGCTTGAGCTAAAAGATATTTTTCTTCTAAACTAAGATTTATTTTTGTATCAATTATTTTTGAAGCTTCTAGCATTGAAGAGATATTTGAAGCTATAAAAGGACCTTGAAAGACCATATTTTCAGCAAAAAATTTCAATATTTTTGTCAAAGATTTTGTTTCTATATGACTTGACAAAGCTTCTAATTGATTGTTGTTTATTTTTACTTTAAAAGGTGGTTTTATAGTTTTGATTGGACTTTCAAACTCTTTTGAAATATAACTCAAAACATCTCTTCTAGTTGCTCCTAAATATCCAGCTTCAAAAAGACCAAATCTTCCAGCACGACCAGCTATTTGCACTATTTCATTTACACTTATTTTTCTTTTACTAACTCCATCAAATTTTGTATCAGTTGTAAATAAAATTGTTTTAATTGGAAGATTTAATCCCATACTTATAGCATCCGTTGCTATTAAAATTTGGCTTTTTTTCTCTCTAAATCTTCTCGCTTCATCTCGCCTTACTTCAGGAGACAAATTCCCATATATAACTGAAACAGAGTATTTTTTTTGAAGTTTTTGTTTGAGTTTTAAAACATCACTTCTTGAAAAGGCTATTAAAGCTGTTCCATCTTCAAGTTTATCTAAACTCGTAAATTTGTCCAATACTATCAAAGGAGTTTTTCTTTTATGTCTTATAACTTCTAAATCTTCACCCAAATATTGTGCTATTTTTTTTACAGCTTCAAGAGCATTTACACTTCCAGTCATAATAACTTTTTTTGCTGGAACTCCTATGATTGCATTTACCCAAGCCCAACCTCTATCATTATCTTCAAGCATTTGAACTTCATCAATAACTGCAATATCAATATCTAAATCAAAATCTATCATTTCAATCGTAGAACAAATATGAGAAGCATCTTCATTTAAAATTTGCTCTTCTCCTGTAACCAAAGAAGCATCAATATTTGACTCTTTTAAATCTTCATATCCTTCGAGTGCCAAAAGACGTAAAGGTGCTAGATATAATCCACTATTTGCTTTTTTTAACTCTTGCATAGCATTGTATGTTTTTCCACTATTAGTTGGCCCTACATAAAATTCTAACTTCCTATTTAAACTTCGTGCTAGGGGATAAAGTGTTTTTAAATCACAATTTAATAAATTTTGTAGTTGTTCTTGCCAATTATCTTTCATATCTCATCTTTTTAAAAATTGGAAGATTATATCTACTTTTACCAATATTTTCTTATAATGCAACTTTTAATAAAGGATTAGATTTTATGAATTGCAACTATTTTAGCACTTGTGCTTCCTGTACACTATATGACAAAACTTACGATGAACAACTAAATTATAAAATTCAAAGAGAAAAAATACGATTTGAAAACTTTACAAATTGTGATTTTGATATTATAAAAAGTAGTGAACAAAACTTTAGAAATCGTGCTGAATTTAGAATTTGGTGGGAAAAAGATAAAAAAAATGATAAAGATATTTTATTCTTTGCTATGAATGATTTTAATAAAAATATTTTACAAATAGATGAATGTCAAATGGTAAGTTCTAATATTTCAAATCTTATGCCAAAGATTTTAAATGAACTTCAAAGTGATATGATTTTATCTTTTAGACTTTTTGCTATTGAGTTTTTGAGTAGTTCTACAAACGATATGCTTGTAACTTTGATTTATCACAAAAAACTAGAACAAGATTGGATTGATTTAGCAAAAAAGCTTGAATCAATACTAAATATAAAAATAATTGGAAGAAGTAGAAAACAAAAAATAGTTTTAAGTCATGATTTTATAAATGAAACTTTAAATATAGAAAATAAAGATTTTTTCTTTGCCTATGAAGAAAATGGCTTCACTCAACCAAATACAGCTGTAAATGTGCAGATGATTGAGTGGGTTTTAAAAAATACTTCAAATTCAAAAAAAGATTTATGCGAACTATATTGTGGTGGTGGAAATTTCACTATTCCTCTTTCAACAAAATTTAGAAAAGTCTTAGCAACTGAGATATCAAAAACTTCTATAAAATCAGCTTTGAGAAACTGTAAATTAAATAATATAGAAAATATAGAATTTATAAGAATGAGTGCAGAAGATTTTGTACAAGCTTTAAATAAAGTTAGAGATTTTAATAGACTTAAAAATATAGATTTAGATAGTTATGATTTTGAAACTATTTTTATGGATCCTCCAAGAAGTGGTCTAGATGATACTACTAGAAATTTAGCTAAAAACTTTGAAAATATCATATATATTTCGTGTAATCCTCAAACTTTACATAGAGATTTATTTGAATTGACAAAAACACATAAAATAGTGAAATTTGCCCTATTTGACCAGTTTGCATTTACAGAACATATTGAAAGTGGGGTTATTTTAAAAAAGTTATAATATTTAATCTAAATTTAAGAAAAGTTATATAATAATTCCTTTATAAATTTTAGGGTTGGATGCAATCCGAAGAGTAGAAAGAAATTTCAGACTCTATGCTTGAATCTTTTTCAAGAGACAAGAAGGTTTTAGGCTGAGAATATTTTAAATATTCACAAACTATTTTATAAACTCAAAAGGACACACGATGAGAATTAATACAAATGTATCTTCACTTACAGCTCAAGAAGCAGCAACAAACACAAATAACAGTATAAAACAATCTTTAGAAAAACTTTCTACTGGTTTAAAAATTAATAAAGCTTCAGATGATGCTTCTGGTCTTGCTATTGCAGATAAACTTAGAACTCAAGTTACATCTATAAATCAAGGTATTGCTAACGGTAATTCTGCTGTAACTTTACTACAAATTGCTGATAAATCTATGGATGAGCAATCTAAAATTCTAGATACAGTTAAATCTAAACTTATCCAAGCAAATACTGCTACTACTTCAACAGCAGGTAGAGGAGCTATTTCTAAAGATATTAGTAAACTTTTACAACAACTTGATAATATTGCAAAACAAGTAAACTACAATGGTTTACAACTTTTACAAGCAGATAGAACTTCTGGTGCTAGTGCAAGTGTTGCTCATAGCTTCCAAGTTGGGGAAAAATCTGGTGATACAATATCTATGAAAGCTATTCAAGCAAATACTGCTGGATTAGGGTTAACTGCTCTTAGAAATCTAGATCAAACTGGAACTATCAGTGCAGCTACTGCTGGTACATCACAAGAAACTGTTGATGCTGCTATTACTACATTAAATGCATATAGAGGAGATGTAGGTTCTACTCAAAATCAAGTTGAGTCTGCTGTAAGAAACCTTATGACTCAGTCAACAAATATTAAAGCTGCTGAAGCTATCATCAGAGATGTTGATTATGCTCAAGAATCTGCAAACTTTAATAAATTGAATATCATTTCTCAAGCTGGTTCATATGCTATCAGCCAAGCAAATGCTACTCAACAAAATGTATTAAGACTTTTACAATAATTTAAGTCTTAATTTAGCATTCTCTTTTATTAAAAAGAAGAGGAATTTTTCCTCTTCTTTATTTATTCTATAAAAATTTATTCAATTTAAACTAATTTTATGAATTACTTTGTAATAATAGCCTAAATAATTTATATGTACTTATGTTACATAAATTAAAAACAAGGACTATTTATGAGAATAAATACAAATGTATCTTCACTTACAGCTCAAGAAGCGGCAACGAATACAAACAATAGTATAAAAAATTCACTAGAAAAACTAAGTACAGGATTAAAAATCAATAAAGCTAGCGATGATGCTTCTGGTCTTGCTATTGCAGATAAACTTAGAACTCAAGTTACATCTATAAATCAAGGTGTTGCTAACGGTAATTCTGCTGTAACTTTACTACAAATTGCTGATAAATCTATGGATGAACAATCTAAAATTCTAGATACAGTTAAATCTAAACTTATCCAAGCAAATACTGCTACTACTTCAACAGCAGGTAGAGCATCTATTTCTAAAGATATTAGTAAATTATTAGAGCAACTTGATAATATTGCAAAACAAGTAAACTACAATGGTTTACAACTTTTACAAGCAGATAGAACTTCTGGTGCTGCAGCTACTGCTGGACATAGTTTCCAAGTTGGAGAAAAATCTGATGATATGATATCTATGAAATCTATCAGAGCAAATACAACTGGATTAGGCTTAACTGCTCTTAGAAATCTAGATCAAACTGGAACTATATCTGTAGCTACTGCTGGAAGTTCACAAGAAACTGTTGATGCTGCTATTACTACATTAAATACATATAGAGGAGATGTAGGTTCAACTCAAAATCAAATAGAAAGTGCAGTAAGAAATCTACTTACTCAATCTACAAATATTAAAGCTGCTGAAGCTATCATCAGAGATGTTGATTATGCTCAAGAATCTGCAAACTTTAATAAATTGAACATTATTTCTCAAGCTGGTTCATTTGCAATCAGCCAAGCTAATTCTGTTTCTCAAAATGTTCTTAGACTACTTCAATAGTCTAAGAAATATTATATACCTACTTATTAAAATAGTTATATGATTTTATTTATACAAAAGATATAATCGTTTATTAAATTCTCAACTTGTGTAGTGAAAATATCCTTTATTTTCTCTACTTTTTTATACTCTTGGTTTAATCTTGAATCATTAAAATGATAATTTAAATATGGAATAACCATCTCATAATAATTATGTAAAACTTTATATAAAATTAAAATATCATTATCTTTAATATTTTGCAAGAAATCTAATATTATAGAGTTCAAATCTATATAATTTTTAAAATCATATTCCTTGATAGCATTTAATTGTTCTTTTAAATTTTGTTGTAAAAAAGTTATCTCATCTATAAAAGATTTTTTTCGACTTTCATCTAAACTATCTTTTGAAAACTTTTTTAAATTATTTTGTAAATCAAAATATTTTATATCTATAGTTTTAAAACTTTTTATATCTACTTCTTCCAAATTTAAAGGTATTGTACCTTCAAAATATGCCCCATGTTTCGATAAATTATATATTGTTGTTGATTCATTTTTCAAGATAAGTTTTTGTTCTATATCTTTTATAGAACTATAAAAAAGTTCTATTGTTTTTACCTCTTTTTCAAAATTTCCTTTTACTGTAACTAAACTTTTTCTACTAAAAGATTTCTCTTTATGATTAATATCAACTTTGGATACTCCAGATCCAGCACTATTTGAGTGCGTATATCCAGTTTTTTGATTTAAAGCTAAATCTAATCCAATTAAATAAATATTTTTTATATTTAATTGCAGTAAAATATCTAAAGTTACTTCACCTATACTGTGTCCATCAAAAGCATAATTATTTTTAAAAAATGATTCATAAATTTCAAATATGAAAAGATTCTTTTTATTTAGTTTTTTTAATATTTTTTCATTTGTGATAGCTGATGCAAAGAAAATTGTATGTTTAGAAGATTTTTCTAAAATTTCATTTGAAAATTGAACTCTTTCTAACCATTTTTGTTCATCCAAAGTTGTAACTAAATCTACTCTTATACCTTTATTTAAAAGTTTATTATAAACAGAACCAATAGTAACTATAAAGAATTTATCCTGATTATGATAAATCCAATCTATATTTTCATCCAAAGAAGGACCTGCTGCTAAATATAGAACTGGAGTATCTTTTAAAATCTTTAATTCTTCTTTTAATCTATCAAAAAGTAAAAAATCATAGCCCTCTTTTATACAATTTGTTGTTTTATTTACATAGACATATAATCTTCTTAAGAAATCATATTTTGTAGCTTTCATTGTATTTAATAAAGATATCAAAGTATAGTAATACTTGTCTACATTCGTATTTATATCTATAAATTTTATTAGATAGTTATCAAATCTTCCTATATTTAAAAATAGTGATATTTTTTTCTCAACGTCTAATGTATCATCCATAATTGAAAAGATTACTCCACTGTTTTTTGCTAAAATTGTATAATCTACTGTAAAAAGTGAAAGTCTAAAGATCTCAAGATTTGATTCGAATACCATATATAAAGAAGCATCTATTTTTTGTGCAACTGCTGGAATATGTCGCCCTAAAAAAGTACCAAAAAATATAAATTTTTCTATCTTTTTATATTTTTTTGTTTTATTATCCAAAAAATCATTTAAAGTAAGTGAATACTCATGCAAATAGCTTTGAAGTAAAGAGCCGAATTCGCCTTTAAATTCAAAATTTATATCTATTGTAGGAGAATTTTTATACTCAAAAAAACCTTCTATACTTGAAAAAGACTTAGTATTTTCAAAATCTATCTTTTCTAGCAAGTCACTATTTATTTTTCTAGGATTCTTTCCATAGATATACTGGTTTGTTTGAGTATCTAAAATATCAAAATCACCATTTTCCATAATAAATTCTAAAGCATATCTCTCTACATAAGTACCTTCTTCTATCATTTTTGATAGATTCTCAATTCTATGATAGAGTTCATTATCATATTCACTCAAAAACGCTAAATTTGCTAAAAATGTAGTTGTCAGTGCATTTTGTAGTTGAATTTGTGCTTCTGTCATAAATAACCTTTTTATAATATTGCTTTTATTATACTACTAAATGGATAAAGCAAAGCAAATAGAAGAATTACAAAAAACTCTTAATATAATTTATTTAAATAATATTAATTTTTTAAAAATACATCATTCACAATTATATAAAAAAATAATTGATTTTGAAAAAAATAATAAAGAAAAATATTCTTTAGAATTTATAGATGATGAATTTAAATTAATAGATTTACAAAAAAATCAAAACTTATATAATATTGAGCCCTTTTCTGATTCACTTAATAGGATTAATAGTTTTGAATTTAGCAATGCTTTTACACTTATAAAACTTGAGAATATAGAAAAAAGAAACTACTATGAAAATGAGTTAAATAGCTCTTTATATCTAAATGAATATATACAAAAATTTGGAAATATAAATATAGAAATTAATAAATTTATTTTTATTGGAACATTACTTGGTGTACATATAAATGATTTCCATAAACACTTAAATGCAAAAGTATATTTGATAATTGAACCAAATCTAGAAATATTTAGACTTTCACTTTTTTTATGTGATTATGAAAGTATATCAAAAGAGTCAAAACTATTTTTTGCTATAGATGAAAATAATTTAAATATAAAAAGACTTACAAATGAATTTCTAGAGTATCAATTTGAATTAAATAATCTAATACATTTTGAATTAATAAATGAAGATTATAAGTCAATACTCAATGATTTGAACTCTTACCTTACAGAAAATTCTCAAATGAGATATCCATTTAGTGAATTTATAATAAGTTTAAAAAGAGGATATAAATACTTTTTTGAAGAAGAAATAAATATTATAAATCTTTCAAAAAAATACAATTTCTTAGAAAATAAAAAGATTTTATTCTTGGGAGCTGGAGTATCTTTAGCAAAAAATTTAGAATGGATATATCTAAATCAAGAACAATTCATAATAGTTGCTGCAAGTGCAGTTTTAAAGCATCTTAGAATTTTAAATATTATTCCAGATATTATTTTGGTTATTGATGGGCAAAAAGATGTAATGCTAGAACAATTTAATACAGATGAATTAATGTATAAAAACTCTATTATCTTAGCATCAATAAAACTAGATTATGAACTTTTTAGTACAAAATTAAAAGATACAAATATCTACTTTTTACAAAATGCTCTTGAACTTTTTTCTGGTTTTGGATTTTTAAGTGGAGTTACAGTTGGAGATTTAGGAGTTGATATTTTAGCAAAACTCGGAAGTAGTGAAATTTATCTTTTAGGAATAGATGCTTCAATTGATAATAAAAATGGAAAAACTCATATAGGAACTCATAAATCTTCAAGAAAAGTAAATTTAAATGTAGAAAATTGTGGAGATTTTAAAACAGATATCATTTATGTAAAAGGAAATTTACAAGCCCAAGTTCCTACTTTTAGAGAATATATCGATATGATAGATAGTCTTGAAGAAACAATAAGTATTCATCCTAAGACTAAAATATATAATTTAAGTTCAGGAGCATACTTTAAAGGTTCATTTCCTTTAAAACTAGATCATCTTAATTTTGAGAATATATCTAAAAAATTATTTAAAATTGAGTTTTTAAATAATTTAAATAATATCTCAAAAAGTAATTTAGATAGTTTAGATAAAAATGAAATAAATAAAGAGCAAGAAGTGTTAAAAAAGCTAAATAATTTGGATAAAAATACTTTTTATAAAGAGTTTCAAGTAATTTTTGAAAACTATCCACAATCTATGATTTGTAATATTTTTAATAGATTTTTTAAACTTGTTTTACCATATCACAATATTTTAAAAAATCAAGATATTACAAATAAAATTTTAGAAAAACAAATTGATGAAGTTTTGAATGCTTTTAATACTATATTTGATAAAATAGATATAAATTTTATAAGAGGTAACTAATGACTAGTCCTATACAACCTAATAAAACTTATGGAGTACTTCATACAGAAAGTTTTTTTTCTTTTTTAGGTTTTGCAAAAAAAATAGGTAGTGATGAACCTCAAAAAATCGATGTTTTTTTAGATGACAAACTCATTGATACTATAGAAGCAAATGAGTTTATACAAAAAATCGATGATATGTATGATGTTGAAAGCAAAGCTTTCACATATAATCTACCAGTACAATATATAGGTACAAAAGCTATTATATCTTTTAAAAATCATGACTCTGGTGAAGAACTTCTAAACTCTCCATATACTTTGATAGATAAAAACCATGAAAAGTTCAATGAAGCAAAATTTATGCATAGTTTGAGTGAACCTTTAAGTGAAGAGTTAAAAAATATGTATAAACCAAATTGTGTAGGATTTTTGGCTACTAAGGAGAATTTGGAAGATGAGGAGTTTGTAGAGTACATAAATGAAATAATAAAAGATTTTCCAGAGTATGATTTTAAGGCTTTATATTTTGATAAGAATTCAATAAAAGAGATAAAAAATAAGTTTCAACATAGCAATTTAAATTTAATAGAACTAAAAAGTGTAGAAGATATTTTTAAAAATTTGGAAGTGTATTTAAGCAATTATGAAAAAACATTTAAAGATAGATTTGAAATACCTATTATGAATCTTTTAAGATATAAATCAAATGATATTCTACTATTAACTTTAGGGCTTAGTAGAGATGAAAATCTTACTTTAAGAGAGTTTGAAAATCAAAATAAAGCATATTTCCAAAAACTACTAAATAATCTTGTATATTTAGGTTTTAATAAAGATGATATAGATAAATATGGGAATAGTTTTAATGCAATAAGTTTTAAATCATATAGTGAAAAATATAATATAAATATAAATTTTAATTTAGATGAATCTACTAGAATAGCTTATATTTATTACCATCTAAAATTAGGCTATAAAAATCATATTTATTTTAAAGAAATTATAAATAGAGTAAAAAAATCCATAGAAGTACAAAAATGAATGAAAATAAAATACTACATGTGATGATTCTTGATAAATTTTTAGCTCCATTTATAGATTTTGTAGATGAAAATTTTGGAAGAGATAATCACCACTATGTATTTATCACGAGTGAAAAATATGAATACGGATTAACTCCTGAACACAAAGTAGAGTTTTTACATACAGATGATGATATATTTATAACACTTTTAAAATATATGAAAATGGCAAAAAAAATTATACTTCATGGACTTTGGAGAGACAAAGTTGATATACTGCTCTATTTCAATAAAAAATTACTTAAAAAATGCTATTGGGTTATGTGGGGTGGGGATTTTTATTTTCCTGAAAAACAAACTTGGTTTAGAAATCAAATTATTAAAAATATTCGTAATTTCATAACTTTAAATATATATGATTTTGAATATGTCAAAAACAAATACTTTACATTTGGTACTTTATGGAAATGCCCATTTTATCCAAAGAATCTTTTTAAAGAAATTTCTACGTTTAAGGTTAATCAAAAATTAAAAATTTTAGTTGGAAATTCTGCTACGATTACAAATAGGCATGAAGAAATATTTAATTTACTTACTAATTTAGAAAATAAAGAATTTGAAATCTATTGTCCTTTATCTTATGGAGATAAAATTTATGCAAACAAAATCATACAATTGGGAAAACTTTTATTTAAAAATGATTTTCATCATATTGATACACTATTAACTCCACAAGATTATTTAGATTTTTTAGAAACTATAGACTTAGCAATTTTTAATCATAATAGGCAACAAGGAGGAGGAAATATTATTTCACTTTTAGGCTTAGGAAAAACTGTTTATCTAAATCGGGAAAATAATATGTATGATTTATTCAAAAATATGAATTTAATATTTTATTCTATCGAAGATTTATCAAATGGAATATTGAAATTAATTGACCAAAATGCAAAATTTAATAATATTTCAATAGTTCATGATAATTATTCTGAAAAAGAAAGTTCAAAACAATGGCAAAAAATATTTAATGATTAATGTAACAAAAACTTATCTACCAAATAAAGAAAAATATTTAAAATATATCGATGAGATATATGAAAATGGTTGGATTACAAACAATGGTCCACTAGTTCAAAAACTAGAAAAAAAATTAGCAAAATATCTTGGAGTTAAAAATATTGTATTAGTTGCAAATGGTACAGTTGCTTTGGAAATAGCGTATAGAACATTAGAATTAAAAGGTTTCGCTATAACTACTCCTTTTAGTTTTGTAGCTACAACAAGTTCACTTGTTACAAATCAACTTTTACCTATTTTTGCTGATATAAACCCAAATAGCTTAAATATTGATCCAAGAAAAATAGAAAAGCAAATTACTAAAAATACATCTGCTATAGTTGCTACTCATGTATTTGGAAATCCTTGCAATGTAGAGGATATAAAAAAGATTGCAAAAAAATACAACCTAAAAGTAGTTTATGATGCAGCTCACGCTTTTGATGTAAAATATAAAAATACAAGTGTATTAAACTATGGAGATATTTCAACTCTTAGTTTCCATGCTACAAAACTTTTTCACACTATTGAAGGTGGAGCTTTGATCATAAATGATGATGAGCTTGTGCAAAAAGCTAGATATCTTATTAACTTTGGAATTAAAAATCAAGAAGAGATCCCTCACTTGGGAACAAATGCAAAAATGAATGAATTTGAAGCTGCGATGGGGCTTTGTATTCTTGATGATATAGAAAAGATAAAAGAAAAACGAAAAGTTATTTTGGAAAAGTATAGAAAAGAATTAAAAGATTTAGTTCAATTTCAAAAGCAAAATGCAAATGCAATAGAAAACTACAGTTACTTTCCTGTAGTTTTTAAAAATGAAGAGCAACTTTTAAAAGTACAAAAAGCTTTAAGCAAAAAAGATATATTCCCTAGAAGATATTTTTATCCTTCACTTGATACACTTGATTATATAGAACCAAAACAAGAGTGCAAAATATCAAGAGATATAAGCAAAAGGATACTTTGTTTGCCTATTTATGCAGAACTTGAACAAAACATCCAAGATACTATTATTGAAATAATAAAGGATAATTTATAATGACATTAGCAATAATGCAACCATATCTTTTCCCATATATTGGCTATTGGCAACTTATAAATGCTGTGGACACTTTTGTAATATATGATGATGTAAATTATATAAATAAAGGATACATAAATAGAAACTCTATTTTAGTTGATGGTAAGGCTCAACAGTTTACACTTGAGCTAATAAATGCAAGTCAAAATAAGCTTATAAATGAAATAGAAGTTGGAAACAATAGCAAAAAGCTTTTAAAAACAATAGAGATGGCATATAAAAAGACACCTTATTTCTTTGATATATTTCCAATAATTGAAGCGATATTAAATAATAAAGAAAAAAATTTAGCTAAATTTATTGGTTACTCTTTGGAAGAGATATCAAATTATTTAAAAATTAATATAAAATTTATATACTCAAGCGACATAGGAAAAGAAAATAGCTTAAAAGCTCAAGATAAAATTATAGATATTTGTAAAAAGTTAGAAGCTAGAGTTTATATTAATTCAATAGGTGGACAAGAACTTTACAATAAAGAGAAGTTTAAAGAAGAAAATATAAAATTAAATTTTTTAAAAACACAATTTATTGAATATAAACAATTTAAAAATGATTTTATATCACATTTATCTGTAATAGATATCTTAATGTTTAATAGTGTGATTGAAATTAAACAAATGCTATTCAGATATGAACTGATTTAATAAGGAATAAACAATGGCAAAAGTAATAATTTTTGGAATTGGACAGATAGCTGAGATAGCACACTTTTACTTGACAAATGACAGTGAACATGAAGTGGTAGCTTTTACGGTTGATAAAGAGTTTCTTGAAAAAGAAAAATTTCATGATTTACCAGTAATTGCATATGAAGAATTAATAGAAAAATATCCACCAAATGAATACAAAATGCTTATCCCTATAAGCTATAAAAAAGTAAATAAGTTAAGAGTTCAAAAATTTGTTGATGCAAAATCAAAAGGGTATGAGTGTGTAAGTTATATAAGTTCAAAAGCTACTTACTACAATACACCAGTAGGTGAAAATTGCTTTATTTTTGAGAACAATGTAATTCAACCATTTACTAAAATAGGTGATAACTGTATCCTTTGGAGTGGTAATCATATAGGGCACCATACTACTATAGAAGATCACTGCTTTTTAGCTTCTCATGTGGTAGTTTCAGGAAATGTAACTATAGGAGAAAGTTCGTTTTTAGGCGTAAATTGCACTATAGCAGATAATGTGTGTATAGGTAAAGCAAATGTAATTGGTTCAGGTGCTGTAATTTTTAAGAATACAGACGATGATTCTGTCTATTCTCCGACAGAAACCGAGAAATCAAAAGTTCCGAGTAACAGATTGCGAGGATTATAATGAAGTATCAAGTGATTGTAGAACATTATGAAGAGTGTTTTGAAAAATTTGGAGACACCCCACGAGGAGTGGATTGGACAAAAGAAGAGCAGGTTGAATTTAGATATCAAACAATGCTTGAGCTTGTTAACTTTCGTGAAAAATCATTTCAGGTTACTAAACAAGTTTCCCTTTTAGATTATGGTTGTGGACTTTCACATCTATATGAATTTATACAAAAGAATAATATAAATAATATTGAATATACTGGATTGGAAATATCAAATAAATTTTTCAATGAATCTAGACAAAAATTTCCTACGAATAATTATATACTAGGGGATATCTTAAAGGATAAAAATCTTTTACAAAATAACTATGATTATATTGTCATGAATGGAGTATTTACAGAAAAACGTAATTTATCTTATAACAATATGTTTGAATATTTTGAGCAGATGATAAGTTTAATATATAAATATTGTAATAAAGGTATAGCATTTAATGTAATGTCAAAACAAGTAGATTGGGAAATAGATACATTATTTCATGTTCCATTGGATGATATGGCTAATTTTTTAACTAAGAGAGTAAGCAGAAACTTTATCATACGAAATGACTATGGACTGTATGAATATACAGTTTATTTATATAAGTAGGGTAACATGCAATGGATTAAAAAAGGTTTAGTATATGAACCTAATACAAATTATGAATGGAATTCAAAAGGTTATGCTTCTGTACCAACAGTATATAAAGTTTCTGAAGATGTATTAAGAATATATTTCACGGCAAGAGATATTAACAATAAAACTAACATTTCATATATTGAGGTAGAAGCAGATAATCCATCGAATATTTTATATACACATAAACACTCAGTCTTAAGTTTTGGAGAAATTGGAATGTTTGATGATTGTGGTGCTATGGTTTCACATGTCATAGATGTTGGAAATGAAGTATGGATGTATTATATTGGTTGGAATGTAAGAAATACTATTGCTTATCATAACTCAATAGGATTAGCAATAAGTAAAGATGGAGGTGTAACTTTTAAAAAGTTTTCAAAAGGACCTCTTTTTGATAGAACCTATAAAGAGCCTTATTTTAATGCGGCTCCTTTTATATTAAAAGAGGGTAGTATTTGGAAAATGTGGTATCTCTCAAATACAAAATGGGTTGAATATGATGGTAAAAGTGAGCCATTTTATCATATAAAATATGCAGAATCTGATAATGGAATTGATTGGAAACGAGAAGGAAAAGTTGCGATCGATTATAAAGATGAAAATGAATGTGGAATTGTAAGAGCTTGTGTTTTAAAAGATAATGACACTTATAAAATGTGGTACTCACATAGAAACTTACAAAACTATAGAACAAATAAAAATAGTAGTTATCGTATAGGATATGCAGAGTCTAAGAATGGAATAGATTGGACTAGAAAAGATAATGAAGTCGGAATTGATGTGAGTGAAAATGGATGGGACAGTGAAATGATAGAGTATCCGTTTGTTTATGATCATAAAGGTAAAAGATATATGATTTACAATGGAAATACATTTGGTAAAACTGGCTTTGGTTATGCTGTATTGAAGGAAAATTAAAATGCAAAAATTTATACCGCTGGAAGAGCTTGTTGAGAAAGAGAAATTAGATTTTATAGAATCTGTAGAAAATATAGATAAATATATAACAAAAGTTAAAGTTAGAGATGTTGAATGTTGTTATTTTACAAATTCGAAAAGAACTTTATGGCAAGCAGTTGGTATCGAATATATTGAGCCTGAAATGCTTGATTATATAGAAAGTTTGGAAGAAGATTCAGTTTTTTACGATATTGGTGCTAGCAATGGAATATTTTCAGTGTATGCTATGCAAAAATCTCTAAAGGTATTTTCATTTGAACCAGAAATACAAAATTTTTCACTTTTAGGAGCTAATTCTTATTTGAATAAAAATTCTAAACATCAACATAAATTATTTAATATTGCAATAAGTGATAAAAATAGTATAGGGAATATGTTTATCGCGAAGTTTGAGGGGGGAGGACATATGAAAATTTTAGACAAAGCTAAAAAAGTTGGAGAAAAAGAAAATTTCATACCAGACTTTACTCAAAATGTTTTGACATACAATCTTGATAGTTTCATTGAAAAATATTCATTACCTGCTCCTGAACATATAAAAATCGATGTTGATGGTGCGGAAATGGCGGTAATAAAGGGCGCAATTAATACATTAAAAAATAAAACTTTAAAATCAATATTTATTGAATTAGAAGATAATAATAAACATACTATTGAGATTATAAATATAATTAAAAAATCTGGATTTATCGAATCTAAAAAAGTACAAGTTCAAAATTATGAAGGACTTAATAATTATATTTTTACTAGGAACTTGTATGAATGAGATAATAAAAAGTTATGTCGAAAATGGGTTTTATGTAGCAAAATCTTTAGTTTCTAAAGAAGTTATTGATGAAACTATAGTAAGTATTAAAAAGCACTTTGATAATCAATTGAAATTATTAAATCAAGAGATACCAAATGATGTTTATGATTCAATGAAGCTACTTCATAAAGTAGATATTGAAAGGTATAAAAAGACTGCTGGTTCTCTTTGGCGAAAGATGCGCTTATATAACCTTTTACATCATGAAAATATTCAAAATTTTGTAAAAGAAAATTTTGGATGGAATGATATAGTGATTCCGGGGGGGCAAGTCGTGCATATACAGGCAGATAGTCTTAAAATCCCTAATGGTTACTTTGGATTAGTAGCTCATCAAGACTTTCCATCTGTTCAGGGTAGTTTGGATGGTTTTGTGGTTTGGATTCCTCTTGTAGATATTGATGCAAATAGATATCCTCTTGAAGTTATTCCTAGAAGTCATAAAAATGGAGTATTGCCATCTATTGAAAATAGTAGTTCTAGTTGGGAAATAAAGCCAGAGTGTTATAATGAATCAGATTTTGTTCCTGCTACTTGTGAAGTTGGAGATGTGATATTTATGTCTAACTTTACAGTGCATAGAAGTTCTCAAAATGGTGATGATAGATTAAGGTTGGCATGTAGTACAAGATATGACAATGCAGATGAAGAAACTTTTGTAGATAGATGCTATCCGAGTGCTTATATTAGAACTGTACAAAGAATTTTAATATGAAACCAAGTAAATTTCATCATAATAGAAAACTATATAATTGGGTAGGATATAATATTACAGATAAATGGCTTTTAGAGTACTCAAAACATTATAAAGGTATATTGGTTGATTTAGGTTGTGGCACTGCTCCATACAAAGACTTCTTTTTACAATATGTAGATAAATATGTTGGTGTTGATTGGACAAAAACTTTACATAACTCTAAAGCAGATATTATTTCTGATTTAAATAAAAAGATAGAAATAGAAAATGACTTTGCAGATACGATAATTTCAATTTCTGTAATGGAACATCTCTGTGAACCTCAAATATTTTTAAATGAAAGTTATAGAATATTAAAAGATAATGGAACTATAATTTTACAAGTTCCTTGGATGTGGTGGATTCATGAAGCGCCACATGATTATTTTAGATATACACCTTATGGTTTAAAATATATGTTTGAAAAAGCAGGTTATAAAGATATTCAAGTTCAACCAACTACAGGATTTTTTACTATGTGGTTTTTGAAAATGAATTATTTTAGTCTAAAATGGATAAAGGGTTCAAAAATTCGTAAAACTTTTACAAAAGCCTTTTTAATTCCATTTTGGTATACTTCACAAAAATTAGCTCCATGGCTTGATAGTTTACATAGAGGTTGGTCGCTTGAGAGTGCTGGCTTTTTTGTAGTAGCAAAAAAATAAATACAAAGGAAAAAATAATGTCAAGATATTGTCCAATATGTGAAACAGACAATGAGAAATTTAATTCTTTTGGATACATACCAAGAGAAGATGCCTTATGTCCAACTTGTGGTTCATTAGAAAGACATAGATTAAGTTGGTTGGTAATAAAAGATAAGATTAAAAATAAAGATATTGCAAACAATAATTTGTTACATATAGCTCCTGAAAAAATATTTATTGAAAAGTTTACAAATTTATTTAAAGAAAACTATTTAACAGCAGATTTATATGATAAAAATGCAAAAATTAAAATGGATATTACAAATATAGAATATCCAAAGGAATCATTTAATTATATCTATTGTAGCCATGTTTTAGAGCATATTCAAGATGATAAAAAAGCAATGAGAGAACTTAATAGAGTTTTAAAAAAAGATGGCTGGGCTATATTACTTGTACCAATAATGACAAAAGGTCCTACAGAAGAAGACTTCTCAATAACAGATCCAAAAGAGAGAATGAAGCACTATGGACACCCTGATCATGTAAGAAATTATGGTTGCGACTATAAAAAAAGATTAGAAGAAAGTGGATGGAAAGTAGAAGTAATTTATGCTGAAGATTTTTTAACCCCTAAAGAAATTGAATTAATGGGTATTACAAAAGCTGCAGGAGAAATTTATTTTTGTACAAAAAAGAGATAAGATGAAAATCGCCATCGCAGGAACAGGTTATGTAGGGCTTTCAAACGGATTACTTCTATCTCAACATAATAATGTAATAGCTCTTGATATAATACCCTCTAAAGTAGAAATGCTAAATAATAAAATATCTCCTATAGAAGACAAAGAGATAGAAGAGTATTTAAAAAAAGACAGTATAAATTTTAAAGCTACTTTAGATAAAAATGAAGCCTATAAAGATGCAGATTTTATAATTATTGCAACTCCAACAGATTATGACGCACAAACAAACTACTTTAATACAAAATCTGTTGAAGCAGTTATAAAAGATGTATTAGAGATAAATCCAAATGCAACTATGATTATAAAATCAACAGTTCCAGTTGGATATACAAAAAGCTTAAGAGAGAAGTTTAATACAAATAATATAATCTTCTCACCAGAGTTTTTAAGAGAAGGAAAAGCTTTATATGATAATTTATACCCAAGTAGAATTATTGTAGGTGAAAAAAGTAAAAGAGCAGAACTTTTTGCTTCACTACTAGAACAAGGTGCTATAAAAAAAGATATTCCAATTTTGTTTACAGATTCAACAGAAGCTGAAGCTATTAAACTATTTTCAAATACATATCTTGCTATGAGAGTTGCATACTTTAATGAACTTGACTCTTACGCTCAAACACATAACCTTGATACTAAACAGATAATTGATGGTGTTGGTTTAGATCCTAGAATTGGAAATCATTATAATAATCCAAGCTTTGGATATGGAGGTTACTGCTTACCTAAAGATACAAAACAACTTCTAGCAAATTATAAAGAAGTACCAAGTAATTTAATAGAAGCAATTGTAAAATCAAACTCTACTAGAAAAGATTTTATAGCTGATAGTATTATAAAAAGGGGTCCCAAAGTTGTAGGTATTTATAGACTTGTAATGAAAACAGGCTCAGATAACTTTAGAAGTTCAGCAATTCAAGGAATAATGAAAAGAATAAAAGCAAAAGGTATAGAAGTAATAGTGTATGAACCAGTACTAAATGAAGATACTTTTTTTAATTCAAAAGTATTAAAAGATTTAGAAGAGTTTAAAACGGTTTCTGATGTAATAGTAGCAAATAGATTAAACCAAAATCTTAAAGATGTAGAAAACAAGGTTTATACTAGAGATATTTTTGGAGATGATAACTAAATATGAAAGTTTTACATATTGTTTCTGGAAGTTTGAGTGGTGGAGCAGCAAGAGGTGCTATGTGGCTACATAAAGCTTTAAAAAAATTAAATATAGACTCGGCAATATTAACAAATAGTATTAATAATCTAAATGACTCTAGTGTAATAGAGATAACAGACGAATTAAACAATAGAAATAGATTGGAAAAACAGGTTCTTTATGAGTATCCAAACAAATTAAATTTTATATTTTCAACTGGTTTTTTTGGATTTGATTTTAAAAAATTACAAATTTTTAAAGATGCAGATATAATCCATCTCCACTGGATCAATGATAACTTTATCGATATTTCTCATTTAAAAGATATAAAAAAACCAATCATTTGGACTTTTCGAGATATGTGGCCAATGACTGGTGGTTGTCATTATAGCTTTGATTGTAAAAAATATAAAAAGTGCGGTTGCCAAAAATGTCCCCAATTAAACAGTAGTAAAAAAAAAGATTTATCTTATTGGATTTTTGAATATAAAAAATATAACATTCCAAATCATATCCAAATTGTAGGAATAAGTAACTGGATTACCAAACAAGCAAAAAAAAGTATTCTTTTTAAAGAATTTCCAATTAAAACTATTTTTAATAACATTGATACAGGATTGTTTAAAGTATACAACAAAAGTAAGCAAAAGAAATTTTTTAATTTACCTCAAAATAAAATCATTCTTTTATTTGGTGCAAACAATATTCAAGACCCATATAAAGGTTTTGAAAAACTACAAGAAGTTATCAAACTACTTCCAAAAGAGAATTATTTTTTATCTATATTTGGTAATGCAGATGAAGATAGCATAAAACAATTGGGCATAGAGTATAAATTATTTGGGAAAATCAATGATGATAAAAAATTAAATAAAATTTATTCAAGTGCAGATATTTTTTTGGCTCTTTCAACTTACGAAGCATTTGGGAAAACACTTGTTGAATCAATGTCAAGTGGTACGCCTGTAGTTTGTTTTGATTCAACTGGACCCAAAGATATAATTGAACACAAAATAGACGGCTATAAAGCAAGGCCATTTGATTGTATGGATTTTTTAAAAGGAATACAATGGCTACAAACTCATTATAAACTTACTAGAGATAATGCTATTAAACATTCTAGAAAAAAATTTGATAATACTGTTATTGCAAAACAATATATAAGATTGTACACATCTTTATTAGATCATTTTAATATATCCAACTGTAAAAGTGATAAAAAGAGTCAATCTATCAATTTAAAAACAAACTATATCAAAGATGCACTTTTAAAAAATAATAAACAAATTTTTGAAAACAATATTAGACTCTTTTACAATCAATTAAACGATTTATCCAATATGAATTATAAATATGTAATATACGGCAATGGAACAATAGGAAAAACAATTCAAGCTTTAATACCAGATAAAATAGTAGGTTATGTAGATATAGCTGATAAAAATAATCACCCAAAAAACTTAAAAAATATGGAATATGATAAAATTTTAATTAGTGTTTTAGGAAGAGAAGAAGAGATAATAAAATATTTAATTGATGATTTAGGAATTGAGAAAAACAAAATTATTACTTTGGAATTATAAAATAAGATACTATTTAGTTTTCTTTGTTTAGAGAATTAAAATATACCACTATAAGGAGTTTAAGATGATTGAGAGTAATAAAGTACACAAAAAAAAAGATGATTCTATTTTTGGTATATTAAAAGATGATAAAAAAGATGTAAAAAATAAAATAAAAGATTTAAGAAAAGCTAGAAGTTTTATTAAAATAGAACTATATAAATGACAAATATAATACTATGTGGTGGCAATGGAACAAGACTATGGCCAATTAGTCGTACACTTATGCCAAAACAGTTTGTAAAATTATTTAACAACAAATCATTGTTTCAATTAACAGTTGAGAGAAACTCTAAACTGTGTAGTTCTCAACTTATAGTTTCAAATACTGAACAATATTTCTTAGCTTTGGATCAACTTGAAGAATTAAATAAACAAAACAATAAATATCTTTTAGAACCAATGGCTAAAAATACTGCTCCAGCAATAGCACTTGCATGTTTATCACTCGATGAAAATGAAATAGTTTTAGTAACACCAAGTGATCATCTAATCAAAAATGAGGATGAGTATAAAGAAGTTATTGAAAAGGCAGAAAAATTCGCGTCTGAAGATAAACTTGTAACTTTTGGGATAACTCCAACCTTTGCCGAAATAGGATTTGGATATATAGAAAGTGTAAATAAGTATGATGTAAAAGCTTTCCATGAAAAACCAGATTTACAAACAGCCATTTCATATTTAAAATCTAAAAACTATTACTGGAATAGTGGAATGTTTTGTTTTAAAGCAGGAGTATTTTTGAATGAATTGAAAAAATATTCACCAAAGATTTATAATCAATCAATTGAAGCTTTTAATAATGCTTCTAAGAGTGAGATTATTAGAATAAAATATGAAGATATGGCAAGTATTCCAGAAAATAGCATAGATTATGCTGTTATGGAAAAATCAAATATAGTAAAAGTAATCCCTTCAAATATCTCTTGGAGTGATGTTGGAAGTTTTGATTCACTTGTGCAAGAGTGTAAAGAACTAAGTATTAAATGCTATGAAGAGAGTTGCGAAAACAACTTTTATTATAGTGATAATGAAAAAAAAGTCATTGCTACTATTGGGTTAAAAGATTTTATTGTAGTTGATACAAATGATGCTATTTTAATAACAAAAAAAGGTGAAACACAAAAAGTAAAAAATATTGTAGAAAAAATAAAACATAGCACTTTTAACTCAACACTTAGCACCAACTCCACAGGTAATCGTCCTTGGGGAACATACACAGTTTTAGAAGAATCAAATGGATACAAAATAAAAAGAATTGAAGTAAAACCGAAAAAACGATTGTCTTTACAAAAACACAAATTTAGAAATGAACATTGGGTTGTTGTAAGTGGAGTTGCAACAGTTGAAATTGATAGTAAAGAATTTCTATTAAATGAAAATGAAAGTACATATATAAAAGCTGGACAAATCCATAGACTTTCTAATGATACTAATAAACCTTTGGTTATAATAGAAGTTCAAGTGGGAAGTTATACTGGTGAAGATGATATTATACGATTTGAAGATGACTACCAAAGATTGTGTTAAGTGCTAGGAATGAAGTATTATGAAATGTGAAAAGCTAGAAGTTTGGAAAATAAGTGCAAGATTATCGGCAGATATTTATAAAAAATTTGTAAATTTAAAAGACTATGGATTTAAAGACCAAATTACAAGAGCAGGACTTTCTATTCCTAGCAATATAGCAGAAGGTATGGAAAAAGAATCAATAAAAGAGCAAATAAGATTTTTGGATATTGCGAAAGGTTCAGCAGCTGAATTTATGACACAAACATATATAGCAATGGATATAGAGTATTTAGATAAAATTAGTGGTAAAATATTTATAGAAAAAACAAATCAAATATTAGCTATGCTCACAAAACTACAACAAAAATTAAAAGAGAAAATATAATATGCAAAAAAATCTTAACACAGAATACATAGCACCTAAAACATCAAAAAAAGTAGCACTAATAACAGGGATAACAGGTCAAGATGGAAGTTATCTAGCTGAATTCTTACTAAAAAAAGATTATATAGTTCATGGAATAAAAAGAAGGTCTTCACTTTTTAATACAGATAGAATTGACCACTTATATCAAGATCCACATGTAGAAAATAGGAATCTAATCTTACACTATGGAGATATGACAGATAGTATGAATTTAACTAGAATTATCCAAGAAGTACAACCCGATGAAATATATAATTTAGCAGCTATGAGCCATGTACATGTGAGTTTTGAAACACCTGAATATGTTGCCAATGCAGATGGAACTGGAACTTTAAGGATTTTAGAAGCTGTTAAACTTTTGGGATTGACTAATAAAACAAAAATTTATCAAGCAAGTACATCTGAACTATATGGAAAAGTACAAGAAACTCCTCAAAGTGAAACAACTCCATTTTATCCAAGAAGTCCATATGCAGTTGCTAAAATGTATGCTTATTGGATAACTGTAAATTATAGAGAAGCTTATGGAATGTTTGCTTGTAATGGAATACTTTTTAATCATGAATCACCTGTTCGAGGTGAAACATTTGTAACTAGAAAAATAACAAGAGCTGCAAGTAAAATAGCACTTGGACTTCAAGATAAATTATATCTTGGAAATTTAGATGCAAAAAGGGATTGGGGACATGCAAAAGATTATGTAAAAATGATGTGGCTCATTCTTCAACATGATACACCAGAAGATTGGGTAATAGCAACTGGACAAACAACAACAGTTAGGGATTTTGTAAAATTTGCATTTGCATATGCTGGAATAAATCTTAGATTTGAAGGTGTTGGTGTAGATGAAAAAGGGATTATCAACTCAATCGATGAAGCAAGAGCTAAAGAGCTAAACCTTAACACTACACACTTAACACTTAACACTACTGTAGTTGAAGTCGATAGCCGTTACTTCCGTCCAACAGAAGTTGATTTACTTTTAGGAGATCCAAGTAAAGCAGAAAAAGAACTAGGTTGGAAAAGAGAATTTAATTTACAAGATTTAGTAAATGATATGATGAAAAATGATTTAAAACTAATGACAAAAGATGTTTATCTACAAGATGGTGGATATAAAATTATGAGTTATTTTGAGTAAAAAATAGATGAATAGAAATAGCAAAATTTATATAGCAGGATATAAAGGATTAGTTGGTTCAGCAATAGTAAAAAATTTAAAAACAAAAGGTTATGAAAATTTAATCACAAGAACTCATAGTGAGCTTGATTTGATAAATCAAAAAGCAGTTATTGAGTTCTTTGAAAATGAAAAACCAGAATATGTAATACTTGCTGCTGCAAAAGTTGGTGGAATAAAAGCAAATAACACTTATAGAGCAGATTTTATATATGAAAATTTACAAATTCAAAATAATATTATTCATCAATCATATGTACATAAAGTAAAAAAACTTTTATTTCTTGGTTCAACTTGTATATACCCTAAAAATGCACCTCAACCTATGAGTGAAGATTGCCTACTTACAAGTAAACTTGAATATACAAATGAACCGTATGCCATTGCAAAAATAGCTGGGATTAAAATGTGTGAAAGTTATAATATACAATATGGTACAAATTTTATATCTGTAATGCCAACAAATTTATATGGAGTAAATGATAATTTTGATTTAGAAACTTCTCATGTATTACCAGCTTTACTTCGTAAAATACATTTAGGAAAATGTTTAGAAGAAAACAATTGGGAAGCTATAAAAGAAGATTTAAATAAAAATCCAATTAAATGTGTTAAGTCCTATGAATTAGGTGCTAAGAAAGAAGATAAAATTATTACAAGAGAATCTAGTAAACAAGAAATACTCAATGTTTTAGAAGAATATGGAATAAGATTACATAATACAGAATTCGTAAAACCTAACACCAATTTGAACAAAGTTCAAATTGAAATCTGGGGAAGTGGAAAACCAAGACGAGAATTTCTTTATTCAGAAGATATGGCAGATGCTTGTGTGTTTTTACTAGAAAATATAGATTTCAAAAATACTTATGAAAAAGACTCAAAAGAGATAAGAAATACGCATATAAATATAGGAACAAGTAAAGATATATCTATCAAAGAATTAGCATATCTTATAAAAGATATAGTAGGCTTTAAAGGTGAATTATATTTTAATACTCAAAAACCTGATGGAACTATGGTAAAATTGACAAATCCATCAAAACTCCATAATCTTGGGTGGAAACACAAAGTGGAGTTAGAAAATGGTATTAAAAAAGTTTATGAGTGGTATAAAAATGCAAAATAATCTCCCTAAAATAACAGTTGTAACAGTAACTTACAATGCAGAACAATATTTAGAACAAACTATTAAAAGTGTGATAGAGCAAGATTATCCGAATATAGAGTATATAGTTATTGATGGTGCTAGTAGTGATGGCACAGTTGATATAATAAAAAAATATGAGAAATATATAACATATTGGATAAGCGAACCTGATAGTGGAATTTATGATGCTATGAATAAAGGAATTGATGTTGCAACTGGAGAGTGGATAAATTTTATGAATGCAGGTGATAGCTTTGCTTTAAATAATGTTTTAAATAAAATCTTTTCTAAAACATATAACTCAGATGTATTATATTCAAATTCTTATTATGTAAATAAAGATTTTCAAGTTATAGGAGAACATGAAGTAAAAGAATTAGAAAGTTTTTTTACTTCAGAGATGCCATTTATCCATCAAAGTACATTTATTAAAAAAAATATAATATCTAAATCAATATTTCGTACAGATTACAAATTAGCTTCAGATTTTGATTTATTTTGTAAATTATATATACAAAAATATAAATTTGAATATTTACCAAATGTAAAAATTGCAAAATTTTTAGTAGGAGGAATTCATACTTTTAATATGGTTAAATACACTTCTGAAGCTTTAAATTCTTTAATTACTGAATATTCGGATACAGAATTTTTGATAAATAATTTATCAGTTATTAAATCTTTTGAAAAATATAGCAATGAAAGTTTAAATCTATTTCCAACTATTTTAAGTTCGGTGCTTTTAAATATAGAAAAAACTATTAATAGCTACAATAAAGTAGCTTTATATGGTTATGGATTATTTGGAAGACTTATATACTCACAATATTTTGATAAAATCAATTTAATTATAGATAAATCTATTTCAAATAAAAATATACATTTACCAATAGTTAATTTACAAAATATTAAAAATTATGATTTTGATGTTATTCTAATAAGTTTAATTAATAAAGAAAAAAGTGTTATAGAAGATTTAATTAAAAATGGTATACCTAGAGATAAAATAATTTATATAAATTTAAAGGATATATTAAATACTTAAGAAAGATATATTAAATTATTTATGCTTTTATTTAATAGTTTAAACTCATACTCTAACTTTTCTTTCATAGCCAAAGCAAAAGCACCTGAAGCGATGATAAAGTTCTTTTGTTCGGTTTTAGCTATCTCATTTGGAGATAAAACATCATATCCAAAAAACTTATTTTGTTTAGGCTTTGTTTCAATCAAGTAGTTTACTTTAATCCCTCTTAATAATAATTCAGGTAAAAGTTGTAAAAAAAACTCACCTGCTCCATAAATACAAAACTCTTTTATATGTGAATATTTATCTATTTGTTCTAGTAATTTATAAATATAAAGTTGATTTGTATTATCTGAAAGATATCTATTTTTTAAATAGTTTGGATCAACTTGTGTGATGGTTCCTTGTATCCAAGGTATATCTACCCAATCTTTATACAAATTGTTTTTAAAATTGTAAAATGTTTCATCTATTCCATTTTGTTTTAATTTTTCAATAGACTTTGTAGAAATAATGGGTATTAAACTACTTGCATCATCACTCGTATTTATTAAAAGTTCTCCTAAATATTTTGTTTCATAAATCGTAGGAAATTCTATTACTCTCGTCATAAGATTTAAAATATCATTTGGAGTAAATTTTGAATAATCTTGCTTATATTGAATTGAAATTTTAAAGTATTTATCAATACCTTTTATAAAAGCTTTTATAATATTTTTATCTTGTATTGTAATATTTTTATCTATTATTGGCACTACTTTTTTTTCTATTCTTTCATATCCCAAAGTTGTGCCTAATAATCCATTAAATAAAATTTCAAATATATCTGGACTTCTTCTTAATAGATTTATCTTATATTCATTTTGTTGAGTATAAGGTATAAATGTATATTGTTTTTGATTGATGCTATTTTCAATTCCTTGTTTTGTTCTATAAAATAAAATATTTGTGAAGTTAGGATTAATAAGCAATGAAGATAATTTTTTATGCATAGATGAATTTGCACCAAAATCAAATATTATACTTTCATCATTTAAATCAATAGTTTTCCAATACTCTAAAAAAAGTTTTTTTTCTACTTCTTTATTTTCTAATATTTTTTCTATTTTACCTTTTATATCTTGGTTTATACAACTTTTCAAATGGTCTAAATTGTTTAATTCTTCATTATCATATTTTTTAAGTTCTTCATTGTCAATAAGTAAATCAAATCTTTTATAAAAATCTTTTAAAGTAATCTTTCTAAAAAATTTTAAATTTTTAAAGTCTAAATTATAATCTTCTTCTGTTAATGTTGATAATAATAGTGCTTTTCTTGAAGTATGAATATTTTTTAAGATAAAATTCTTCTCTAAACCATTATATTTTAGAATTTTTTGGAAATAGTCTTTAAAAACATCTCCTTCTCTTAATATAAATCCTATATTAAATAATCTATTCTCTAAACAAATATTAATCAACCAATGAGAAAATTCCCAAAATATCGGTCCACAAATCGTAGCCCCAAAATTATAAAAGAATTTGTACTTTTCATTTTTATATGGATTATTTAATGATGCTAAATTTCTATAAGACACAGTTTTTTGTGAAAACAAATAATAACTTTTTTCATGTCTTAATTGTTCTAAATAAAAATAGTTAGGTTTATAAAATATTGTAGATATTCCTATTTCATTAGCTTGTGATATATCTGATAATAAATTATCTCCTATATGTAGAATTTGTGATGAATTAATATTACACTTACTTAAAATATAATTATAAATATCTCCATCATATTTTGTTCTTTTTATATCACTAGAAACAAAAATTTCTTCAATTTTTTTAAAATTTATCAATCTATTTAAAATTACTTTTTTTATTTGCTCTTTATTTAGATACATATCAGATATAAAAATTATTTTTTTACCATGTTGTAAAGCTAGATCTATCCATTTTTCAATATGATAATTTATAAATAAATTTTCTTTTTCTACTTTTAATTCTAGTTTTATTAATCTATTTTGTTGTTTTTTACTGAGATACTCAAATTCTCTATAAATATCATTTAAAGCTATCTCTTTTTCTGATGATTTGTCTCTTGCAACTTTCTCAGCTATAATTCTCAACTCTTTAAAATTATTATTTTTACCAAAAATATTTTTTATATATTTATAATTCGCCATAATTTCAAAAATATCTACTGGTTGATTAATCTTTCTAAAAACCAATGTATCAAAAATATCAAAAGATATATATTTTATGTTTTCATCATTTAAATATTTTTCAAAATCTTTATCTAATAAGCTTTTCATTATAAATCTTTCAATAATTTATCTCTTATCATTCTAAACTTTTTATACAAAACTGGTTGATATATATTTTTAAATATATCTTCATACATTTTATATTGACTATTTAAGTTTTTTATCTCATTTAGATTTACTACATTTAGAAATTGATCTATAAAAATATAACTATCATCAAAATTTTTATCTTCTTTAAAATCTAAGATATGCTCTTGCACATAAAATATTGTTTTAAAATTTGTCTTACAAAACTCTTTTTGTAAAACTATTTTTTCATCAAAATTTGATTTGATTAAATCATAGTTTTCTTCACCACAATATATAAATATATTTTTATAGAAAGTTTTTAAGTGTAAATAAACTCTTCTATTTGAATACATATCTTTTTGCATATGAATTATAATATTATCTGTATTTTTTAAATTATATTTATCAAATATATTTTGTTCAGGTTCTTTTATAAAAATGCTATTATCTTCTTTACCTAATTTTCCAATAAACAGATCATCAATAGCACATAAAAAAGATTTAGGAGTAGCATAGTTTCCTTTTAAATTTGAAAAAAAAGTCAGTGAAATTAACCAATTACAAATACTGTTTACAAAATTATCAAATTTATTATCTTCTAAATATTTAAGAAAAAACATTATTTTATTTCTTTCAAAATAGTAAAAGCCAAAAGTATTTGTATGATTTGCTGCTCCCATTTTATGAAATACTCTTGAACTGTTTATAGCATGGATCTCATATCCAGACTTTTTTACTCTAGTACACCAATCCATATCATCCCAATATATAAAATGATGTGTATTAAAGCTTCCAACTTTTTTTAATACTTCTTTAGACGTTATCATACAACAAGCAGGAACATAATCACAAACTACAATTTCAGGTAAAAAACTATCATCTTTATGTGATTTTAAAGGAGTATATATATTAAATTTATTATCAAAATCTATAAATGATCCCATCTCTTGTAAAATATCTTTATTATCCATAGTACATATTTTTGAGCCAACTACTCCAACTTTTGGATTTATTTTTATATATTTGTGAAGATTTAAAATAGTATTAACTTCAAGTAAAATATCATTATCTAATAACACTACATAATCATATTCTTTTTGCATAGTATATCTTATACCTCTATCAAAACCACCTGAACCACCAGTATTAGTTTCATTTTCTAAAAGTATAATTTGTGGATAGTTATCCTTTACAAATTTACTACTTCCATCTGTTGAAGCATTATCTACAACTATCACATCATAAGTTAAATTCTCAAAGTTTGATTTATATAAAGTTTCTAAACAACCTTTTAGATAACCAACTTTATTAAAATTACAAATTACTATTCCTAAATCTTTTTTAGTCAAAATAATTCCTTTATTTTATTTTTCTAACCAATGCTAATCCATAATTATTGGGAGTAGTATATATTTGGCATAATTCAAAATTCTCACTATTTTTTATATATCGCTCAATAATAAAAGCTGGTCCTTCCCAACCACAATATTCTGGAAATATATCATGTAACATAATATATCCTCCAACAGCTAAATAATCATTAAATTTTAGAAAATCTAATGTTGCTCCTCTTGGAGTATGATCTCCATCAATAAATAAAAAATCTATTTTTTTATTAGAAAGGTTTGGTATAAATTTTTCAAAATCAATATAAGAATTTAATTGAAATAAATTTACTATATCAGATACTTCTGCGGATTTCATAATATTTTTAACATATTCAAAATGATTTTCATCAATCCTTTTATTATTAAATAAATCTATTGAGTAAATTTTTCCATCTATTTCTAAATCTTTTAAAGCTGAAGCAGCCCAAAGAGTAGAAGCTCCCATAAAAATACCAATTTCTACAATTATTTTAGGAGCAATATTTAGTACTAAAGAACGATAAAGTTCACCTGCAACTGGAGATAATGAAGCAGGAAAAGAAATATCTCTTTCATATATTTGTACCAACTCTTTTGCCCAAATTTCATTTGAATTTTTTATTAATTTTGGAACATTCCATTTTAAAAGATTTTTAGTATTTTTTTGAAAAAATTCTAAGTTTAAATCACTAGCTACTCTATTTTCTTTCCATATTTTATACTCTTCTTCAAATCCGAGAATATCTATAAAAGTATAATTTTCATAATTCATATTTTTTAGCTGTTCAACAATTTGATTTTCCCAAGTAGATGCTATGACTAATAAAGGTTTTTCTTGAAGAATTAATTCAGGATTTAAAACTTCACACTCACAAAATATAGAATTATGCTTACTTTGTTCATTGTCATAAAAGTTATCAACTTTTACACCACAATTTATTAAATATTCATAAGCTTTAAATCCAAGACTTCCTGCTCCAAAGATTGATACATTTTTAAATCTATTCATCATTTTATTTATTTCTTTACTCATATATTTTTCTCCCATTCATATGCACTTTTACAAATCAATTCCAAATTATTAAATTTTGGCTTCCATTTCATTTTATCTAAAATCTTACCATTATCTGATACTAAAAAAGCTGGATCCCCTCCTCTTCTTTCTATAATTTGAGTTTTAAAATCACAATTTGTTATATTTTTTATACTATTTACAATCTCTTTTACACTATAACCTTTTGCGTATCCTAAATTAAAAATATCACTCTCATTTTTATCAAGATAAGTAATAGCTTCAATATGGGCATTTGCCAAATCTTCCACATGAATATAATCTCTTATGCAACTACCATCAAATGTATCAAAATCATCTCCATAGATATTTAAAACTTCTCTTTTTTTTAAAGCCGTTTTTACTACAAGTGGTATAAGATGAGTTTCAGGTTCATGTCTTTCCCCAATTCTTGGAATTAATAGATCATTTTTATAAAACATATCAGCCCCAGCTACATTAAAATATCTAAATATTATATATTTAAAATTTTTTGATATTTTAGTTGTATCTTGAAGTATTTTTTCACTCATTAATTTACTCATTCCATAAGGATTTATAGGATTTGTTGGAAAATCTTCTCTTATATTTGAATTTTGTTGAACATCTCCATAAACTGCTGCTGTACTTGAAAAGATAAATTTTTTTACATCTGCTTTAACTGCACATTTTATTAAATTTGTTGTATTCACCGTGTTATTAAAATAATATTTAAAAGGGTTTTGCATAGATTCTGAAACTATACTAAATGCAGCAAAATGAATAATCACATCAAATCTATTTTTTTCTAATATTTCTTTTACCTTATCAAACTCTTTTAAATCAAGTTCTATAAAATCAAAAGTTTTTATAGTTTGTAAAGTTTTTATAGTTTTAATACTACCTGTTGATAGATTATCTAAAATAGTTATTTGATAATCTGTTGTTTCTAAAAGTTGTTTAGCAACATGGCTTCCTATGTATCCTGCTCCACCTGTTATTAAAATTTTCATTTAAAATTTTCCTCGAAAACTTCTAAAGCTCTTGTTACAATATCATCCATATCATAATATTTATACTCTGCAAGTCTTCCTACTAATATAAGATTCTGAAATTCTTGCGAATATTTTAAATATTGATTATATATTTTTTGATTTTCTTGTGTAAATATTGGATAATATGGAGTATTTTTACCCTTTATATACTCTTGAGGATACTCTTTTAAAATTGTTGTTTTAGTTGAGTTTACTGGATGAATATGTTTAAACTCTGTAATTCTTGTAAAATCGTAATTATTCGGATAATTTACTGTTGCTTTTTCTTGATAAAATTCATTTTCAATAGTTTCAAATCTCATATCTACACTTCTATAAGGAAGTTCTCCAAACTTATAATCAAACAATTCATCAATTTGCCCAGTATATATAACTTTCCCATCAAACTTTCTATCAAAAAGATAAAAATCTTTATCTTTTATTTCACAAATATCTTTAAAATCAGTATTTAGCATTAGTTTTATATTTTTATGATTTAACATATTTTCTATCATTTTTGAATAACCATTTTTAGGAAGCATTTGATAAGTATCGTTAAAATATCTATTATCTCGACCAATAAATATTGGAACTCTTGCTGTAACTGCTCCATCCATATCTTCTGGTTTCATACCCCATTGTTTTGCCGTATAATTTACAAATATTTTGTCATATATAAAGTCTGCTAGAAATGACAACTCTTTATCCGTTGATTTTTTTAATTCTAAAATAGGAACTTTAGAGTTGTATTCAAAATTTTTTAAAAGTTTTTCTTCCAAAATCTTGGCTTTTTGAGTTGGAAAAACTTCATATAAAGTATTAAAATTGAAAGGTATTACAACCTTTTTCCCATCAATATAGGCTAAAACTTCATGATTATAAATATCCCAAGTTGTAAAATTTGATAGATATTCAAGTACTTTTTTATTATCTGTATGAAAAAGATGAGGTCCATATTTATGAATTAAAATATTATTTTCATCTTTTAAATCATAACAATTTCCAGCAGTATGATTTCTTTTTTCTATGATTAAGACTTTTTTATTAAGTTCAGTTGCAATTTTTTGAGCTATTACAACTCCTGCAAGACCAGCTCCTACTATGATGTAATCTATCATTTTTTACCTTTCAAAATCTTTGTCGGTTTTTCATTATTAAAAATCCCTTTTATACCATCATAAAAAGAGTTAGTTGCAAATTTAAGTCGAATATATTTTTTGTCATCATACAAAATAATATCTTTTATTAAATCAACATACAGTTTTAGTATTAACAAATATCTTTTAAAACCTTTTCCATATTTTAATGCTATAAAAATAGAATTTCTAAGTCCAAAATATTTTAACCAAAGTTTTTCAAATTTTATTCTATTTTTTTTTGAATATAAAAATTGTCTTTGTATTTTCTCTTCTTGTCTTTGTTCTTTATGATAAATACTTACACTATTTACCATAAGTATTTTCCCGATAGTTATAAGCCTTAAGCTATATTCTGTATCGTCATGATGTATAAAAAATCTCTCTTCGGGTAAACCTACTTTTTTAACTGATGAGATAGGAATTAAAATTCCAACAAATGAAGCCATTTCTATTTCAGATTTTTCTTTTTTATATTCATTTATATCAAGTGGCTTTTGAAAAGCAGGTAAGCAGTTTATATAATCAAAATTTCCTCTATGCCCAAAAGTAGAAAGAGTATGTTTTTCTTTTGTCCCAATCATAACCTTAGGAGCATAGGCACTATATATTTTGTTATTTGTATTTTTTAATAATTCTTCTAAAGTAGTTAATTCCGGTTCAGCATCATCATCCATTAACCATACATAATCGTAATTATTTTCTGAAACAAATTTTGTACCATGATAAAATCCACCAGCACCACCTAAATTTTTATCTAATTTTTTATAAATAAGATTATCATTGTTTAAATAACCATCTTCTTTTATTTTTGTATGTGTACCATCAGTTGAAGCATTATTTATAACAAAAATATCAGTTTTATATGTTTGATTTATTAAAGAATCTAAGCACTCTTTTAATAACTCATATCGATTATATGTAACAACAACAGTACAAATTTTCACTTTAATCTTTCCTTCTGATTTTTTTAAATCTATCATTAAAATTAGTTTTTTCAACAATATTTACTTTTGTAGGAATCTTAAAAGCATCAAGTTTGTCTTTACAAAAAAGTCTTATAACTTTTTTTATATTTTCAATATCTTTATTTAAAACTACATCACAAACAACTGTTTGCCCAGTTATAGCATTTTTTTCACCATAAACCATACAATCATCTATTTCATCAAGACTTAAAATAATACTTTCAACTTCACTTGGTAATACTTTTTGTCCACCTACATTTATTACTTCTTTACTTCTTCCAATAATTTTTAAAAATCCATCTTCAAGAACTTCTACTAAATCACCTGTTTTAAACCAACCATCACTCGTAAAGCTATCCATTGAAGCATTTAAATATCCTAAAACTTGAGTTTGGCTTCTTAACCAAAGCTCATTTTCAACTATCTTGTATTCAGAATTTATATCTTCAAGCTTCATAAATAAAGAATCAGATGATTTTGAACTAGTTGTGCTAATTCCTGTTTCACTTGTTCCAAAAGTTTGCAAAAATTTTACTTTTGGAAAAGTCTCTTTTAGTTTTAAAAGTAGTGATTTTGGCATTGTTTCTGTGCCATATGTTATCATCCTTAAACTACTTAAATCATATTTTTCATATTCACCAGAAATTAAAATCAGATTTAAAAATGTTGGACTAGATGGAAGTAGCATAATCTTATATTTTTCAATCAATTCACAAATAGTTTTAGCATCTCTTTGTTTTGGAATAATCAAAGTTGTACCCATAGAAAAAGCGTTAAAAACTGTATTCAATCCGCCAATATGGTCAAACATCAAAAAAACCAACATATTCATTGATTTTTCTTTTTTATCTTTATATGAGTTTAAGAGATTATCAAGATTGTGAATCATAGCTTTTGGTTTGCCAGTACTTCCACTAGAAAAGAGAACTAATCCAGAGTTATTATTAGCTGTTAGTTTTTCTATCATATTGTGAGAATGATTTTGTTCCAAATTTTTTATCAATAGTTCTTTTTTATTTGTTTCTATAACATATTTGCAAAAAGACTCTTGTATAAACTCATCTTGAATTTTTTGTATATTAGTAGTAATAGGAACAATAATATTTTTATTTTCATATAAAGCAAAGAAAAGTGCCAAATTATAAAAAGAGTAATCCCCTAAAATTGCAACTACTTTTGAAGATATTTTGTTTTCATTTAAAATTCTTTTATAAGTTTCTATTTGAAGAATAAACTCTTCATAAGTATGTGAAATATCTTCGAATATTAGTGCTTTCTTTTGGTTAAAACTTTTAAATCTTTCTATTACAAAACTCATTTAGTTATTTACTCCACCAAGATAAATTATCTGACCTGTTATAAAGTTGCTTTTATCATCACAAAAAAAATCAATCACATTCATAATATCTTCAAAAGTACCAAATCTTTTGATAGTTTGTTTATTTAAGAGTTCATCAATTTTATTTTTAGGAACAGCTTTGATTAAATCAGTTTGGATTGGTGTTGGGCCAATAGCATTTACAGTAATATTAAAAGGAGCTAACTCTTTTGAAGCAGTTTGAGTAAAAGTTTCAATAGCAGCTTTACTTGAAGCATAAACAGCTTCTCCTTCAAGTCTAAGTGGCTTTGCAACTGTTGTAAAATTTATAATTTTTCCATTCTTTTGTTTCATCATAACTTTTGAAACTTCTCTTGTAAACAAAAAAGTTCCTATAAAATTTGTATTAAAAAGTTTTGAAATAGTATCAATTGAAGTTGTCAAAATGTGATTCATTGATGCAATCCCAGCATTGTTGATAAGTATATCAATCTTTTGAAACTCTTTTTTTATATTTTTTATCATATTTACAACAGCTATTTCATTGTTTATTTCTAAAGAAAAATGTCTATAATTTTTATGATTTATAGAACTTTCACTTCTACTACAACCTATTACGATATTGTCTTTTTCCAAATAATAGTTTGCTATAGCTTTCCCAATACCTTTTGAAGTCCCAGTTATAAGTATAATTTTACTCATTAATTTTCCAGTAAATCTTTAATGTATAAAGTTAAAGTTTCAATATTTCTAAAAGGAGATGTTTTTGCACTCATTGCTTTTTCATCTGCTAGAATTACATTTTTTTCAAATTTATCAGAAATCTTATCTTCTAAATCAGTAATAAAACTCACAAGTGCTAAAGAATCTAATGCTCCAGTTCCACCATATAATTTTGTTTTAGAAGTTGGATTTATAAATAATTCATTTTCTAACTCTTCATTTAATTCTTTTAGGGTTTCAATTATTATTTGTTCAATCTGCTTTTGCATAGTTCTTCTCTTTAGTTAAAGTTATATTCTATTTTATCTAAATATTTTTTAATAGAGTTTATTAATTTTGAGTTTTTATGTTTTTCCCAATTTTCTTTAGAAAGTTTCAAATAAAAATATTCGATATTTTCTTTAAAACTTTCAAAACCAAAATTTTTATTAAAATTTATTGCTTGTAGATTACTCTTTTTTACAAAGGAGTGAATATCTTCATCAAATATTTCAAAAATAAAATTTAAAAATATATAAGTTGAAACTGATTTTAAAATAGGATTTGAGTCATTCTTAAAGTACAATCCCCAACTAAGTTCTTTTTCATTTTTTACAAAATTAACTGAGCCAAAAAGTTCATTTTCACAAAAAATAGCAAAATATTTTTTATTTGTTGAGGCCTTTAAAGAATTTATAAAATTAATATGATTTTCTAAACTTATTAGTTCAGTATTAATCATATTTTCTCTTATATATGTTTGGTTTCTAAGCTCTAAAATTTCTTCAATTTCATTTTTGTTTAAAAATATAAAATCTTTAAAAATTATTTTCAACTCTATCTCCAAATTTATAGTCTTTTGTAGCAGTTTTTCCTAGAATGTCTTTTAAATATTTTGGATGAAGTCCATAAAATGGTCGTACACTTTTTATATTATCTTCACTAAAAACTTCACCAGTTTTTATATCTTTTGAAACATATAGACTTCTTGCAAATCTCCTTTGTTTTTTTCTTTTTTCATTTAGACTATAATCTACAGTTCCAATTAATTTTTCAGTATCTCTTATGGCTTTTATCATTTCATGGAATTCTTCTTTATCTAAAGAAAATTTACAATCTACTCCACCCATTGTTTTATCAATAATAAAATGCTTTTCTATAACTTTTGCACCTAAAGTTACTGCAACAACTGGAGCAATATAACCCATTGTGTGATCAGAAAAACCAACTTCAACTCCAAAAGTTTCTTTCATATTTGAGATAGTTTTTAAGTTGGCTTCGTATAATGGCGCTGGATATTCACTTGTACATTTTAGAAGTATGATATTATTGTTTCCAACACTTTTACAAATTTCTATAATATCTTGAATTTCATCTATTGTAGCAATTCCTGTACTTATAATAATTGGTTTTTGTTTACTTGCAGTGTATCTAACTAATTCGTAATCAGTTATTTCAAAAGATGCTATTTTGTAAGCTGTTGGATTTAAAGTTTCTAAAAAATCAACTGCACTTTTATCAAAAGGAGTTGAAAAAATATCTATATCTAAGCTTCTTGCATAATCAAATAACTCTTTATGCCATTCCCATGGAGTATAAGCTTCTTGATATAATTCATAAAGATTTTTGCCATCCCATAAAGTTCCACCATCTATCATAAAATCAGGATTTTTACTATTTAGTGTAATTGTATCAGCAGTATATGTTTGAAGTTTTATAGCATTTGCACCTATTTCTTTAGCAGCTTTTATTGTATCAAGTGCAGTTTGTAAGCTACCATTATGATTTGCACTAAGTTCTGCAATAATAAAAGTTCCATCTTTTTTTAAATCAAAAGTACCTATTTTCATTTCTTCTCCAAAAATAGCTTTATATATTTTTTTAAAATTTTTTTATCTAACTCTTTCATAACATAATATCCATTTTTTTTAAGATATTTATACATATCAATTTGATTTTTGGCTGTTTTAATAGCAATAAAAGGAATATCTAAATAATAAATTTCATTTACTGTAACACTTGGTGTTACAATAGCAAAATCACTTTTTATCATAAGCTTTGCAATTTCATTTGAGTTTATATATAAATTTATCCATTTTTTATCTTGACAATATTTTTTTAGTTTTTTTAAATTTTTATTTGCTATTGTTGTTACAATATTCACTGTAATAGACTTGTTAGAAACTTTCTTTATAGTTTTTAATATTTTGATATTTAGATTTTTATGGTCTGCGCCACCCATAGCAATAAATATAGTTTTAACTTTTACATTTTTTGTAATTATATTTTGTTGTTTTTTTGCCTCTAAAAACTCTTTTCTTAAAAGAGTATATTTTTCCCCACATCTTAATTCACAATTTTTAGGTACTAAATTTATATATTTTTCTTCATTTGCACTAATGTTATGGTTTAGTAAAATATCACAATAGTGCTTTTCATAAGTATCATCAAAAACAAAAATTTTTAAAGTAGGGTTTTCTTCTTTCAATTTTTTTTCAAAATTATAATTTATGTCGTAGTGGTCAATTATAATCATAGATATATTTAGTTTTTTTATAAGTTGGTTTAAATCTTCAAAATCATTAGTTTTTAGAAGTTCAATTTGGTAATTTTCTTCAACTATTTTATGATTTATATTTCCTTGTAAATTTTGCGTTGCAAAAATAATATTATCTTTTGGAAAATGCTTTGCTAAAACTAAATCTCTCATAATATGACCAGTTCCAATATATGAAGAAGAATCTGCTCTTATTAAAATATTCATACTATTTTTCATTCTTTTGATTTTCAGATTTTTTTAGGGCTTCATACATAAATTCAGCTCTAGTCCAATCTTCAAGAGTATCAATATCTTGAACCAAATATCTTGGTAAGATTATAGGAATACTATCTTCCCCAAAAATAATTTTATTTGAGTTTATATTTAAGTTTGTCCAATAAAACTGCCCTGCATCTTGATAAGCCTCTTCTAAATCTTGACTTCGTTTCGTAAAATTTTCAGGCCAAAACATCTCACATCTTTCATTTCGTGTTACTTTAAAAGTTCTTTGTATTGGAAATGGCATAGAGGTACAAGAAAAGGCATTTTTTGCATTTGAATTTTTTAGTTTAGTAAATCCTTCAATCAAATATTTTTCATTTAAAAGAGGAGCTGTAGCATAAATAGTACAAACAAAATCTATTTTTTCACCTTGCTCTTTTAAAAAATTTATAGCATGATTTACAACAGCACCAGTTCCAGTAAAATCATCACTTAACTCTTTTGGTCTTAAAAATGGAATTTTTGCTCCATATTCTTTTGCAATTTTTGCAATTTCTTCATTATCAGTTGAAACTATGACTCTATCAAAAAGTTTTGATTTTAGAGCAGCCTCAATACTATATGCAATTAGTGGTTTTCCATGAAAATCTTTTATATTCTTTTTAGGGATTCGTTTACTTCCACCTCGAGCTGGAATTATTGCTACACAGTTAGACATTTAAAATTTCTAATAAATTTTTTATAATATATTCTTGTTCATCTTTACTTAAACTAGGATATATTGGAAGAGAAAAACATTCTTCATAATATTTATCCATAATTGGAGTTTTTTCATCTCCATAACCTAATTTTTTATAAAAAGGTTGTTTATTTATAGGGATATAGTGAAGTTGTAAACCTATGTTCTTTTCTTTCATTTTGTTAAATAATTCTATTTTTGAAATAGTTAATTTTGAAAAATCAACTCTTACTACATAAAGATGATAAGATGAATTTCCGTCATATAAATATAAGGGTTTTATCATAGTGTTTAGAAAAGCATCATCATATTTTTTTGCAATAATTTTTCTTTTTTCTATAAAATCATCAAGTTTTTTTAACTGACTAATGCCCAAAGCACAAGCTATGTCAGTTATTCTATAATTAAATCCTAAAGATTGCATTTCATAATACCAAGGTGCAATTTCTGATTTTCTTACCATTCCATGTGCCCTAAGTTCTAATAGTTTTTCATAAAGCTCTTTTGAATTTGTAGTAATTGCTCCACCTTCACCAGTAGTTATATGTTTAACTGGATGAAAAGATAAGATACTACAATCACTGTTTGTGCAACTGGCAGATTTTATTTCACCAAAAGTCGCTCCAATGCTATGAGCACAATCTTCTAATATTTTAATATTATATTTATTTTTTAAATATTTCAGTTTATCTTGATTTATTGGATTTCCACTAAAATGTACAATATATATAGCTTTTATTGAAGAATCTTTTTTTAGCTCTTCTTCACAAATATCTAAATCTATATTTCCATCATCTTTTATATCTACAAAAATTGGTTTTGCACCAACATAAAGTATAGAGTTTGATGTTGCTAAAAAAGAGTTTGGAGTTGTAAGAACTTTGTCATTTGTATTTAAAAGTACAAGTGAAGCTAGGTGAAGTGCTGCAGTTCCATTTGCTACAGCGACACAATATTTTACATTACAATAGTTAGCAAGTTTTTCTTCAAACTCTTTAATTTTTGGTCCAGTTGTTAAAAATTCAGATTTTAATGTTTCAACCAGACTATTTATATCATCTTCATCTATGGTTTGTTTTCCATAAGGGATAAAAGTTTTCATATAGTTTTTACCATTTCCAAAAATTCATAACTATTTAACCATTTTGTATTATTTCCTGAATTATACTCAAATCCTTGATAAACAGGCTTTCCAAACTCTCCTAAAAGGTTTTTTGAATAATCAACACCAGATGTAAATTTAATAGTTGGTTTAATCATATAATGATCATCAAATTCTAAAGTTAAATGGCTATCATCAGCAGGACACATAATTTCATGAAGTTTTTCACCAGGACGAATCCCTATTATTTTATGTGGTAAATTAGGAGCAAGTGCTTTTGCCATATCAACTATTTTCATAGATGGTATTTTTGGTATAAATATCTCTCCACCTTGCATTCTTTCAAAGTTTTTAAGTACAAAATTAACTCCATCATCAAGTGTTATGAAAAATCGTGTCATTTTTTCATCTGTTATAGGAAGTACCTTTCCTCCATCTTTTATAAGTTTTTGAAAAAATGGGACAACAGAACCACGACTTCCTACAACATTTCCATATCTAACAACTGAAAATTTTATATCATTTTTACCAACTAAATTGTTTGCAGCAACAAAAAGTTTATCTGAAGCCAATTTTGTAGCCCCATAAAGATTTACTGGATTTGCAGCTTTATCTGTTGAAAGAGCAATTATTCTAGAAACACCATTTTCAATTGCTGCATCAATTACATTTTGTGCACCATTTATATTTGTTTTAATACATTCCATAGGGTTATATTCAGCAATTGGAACATGTTTAAGTGCAGCTGCGTGAATTACAAAATCTACACCTTTCATAGCTTTTTTTAATCTGTCAGGATCTCTTACATCTCCAATAAAGTATCTCATACATTTATCATTATATTCTTGAGCCATTTCATATTGTTTTAATTCATCTCTACTAAATATGATTATTTTATTAGGTTTATACTTTTCTAATATTATTTTTGTATATTTTTTACCAAAGCTTCCAGTTCCACCAGTTATAAGTATATTTTTACCATTAAACATATTTGCCTCGTATATTAAATTAGATTTTATTTTAGCTAAATTTAAATTTATTTAATATTTTATTTTATTATGTAATAATAAAAATTAACTTTATATGGAAAAGAGAAAATGAAAGAAGTTATTCCCGATAATATTTTAAAAATACAAAAAAAACTTGCAAATTTTGAGAAAGATTCAAGAAATTATAAAAAATATACAAAAATATTAGCAAAACATATAAAATCTCATACTATGCAACAAAGAGTAAAAGCACATATAAAAGTAATTGAAACTATACAAAATCTAAATAAGAAATAAAAATATTGCAAATTGTAATATTTTTATGAATTTTTAAAATTTTTTGCTAAGATTTCAACATAAGATAAAAAACAACTAAAAAAGAGGTAATCACAATGGATGAAAATCAAAAAAAATCACTTGAACTTGCTATAAAACAAATAGATAAAGCTTTTGGAAAAGGAACTTTAATAAGACTTGGAGACAAAGAAGTTATCCCAACAGAAGCCATCAGTACAGGTTCTTTAGGACTTGATTTATCTTTAGGTGTTGGTGGGCTTCCAAAAGGAAGAGTTATAGAGATATATGGACCAGAAAGTTCAGGAAAAACAACTTTAACTTTACATGCTATTGCAGAAGCTCAAAAAGCTGGTGGAGTTTGTGCTTTTATTGATGCTGAACATGCTTTAGATGTAAAATATGCGAAAGATATTGGAGTTGATACAGATAATTTACTTGTTTCTCAACCTGATTTTGGAGAACAAGCTTTAGAAATCCTTGAAACTGTTATTAGAAGTGGTGCAGTTGATTTAGTTGTAGTTGATTCAGTTGCAGCTTTAACTCCAAAAGTAGAAATTGATGGAGATATGGATGATCAACAAGTTGGTGTTCAAGCAAGACTTATGAGTAAAGCTTTAAGAAAGGTAACTGGACTTTTAAGTAAAATGAATTGTACAGTTATTTTTATTAATCAAATAAGAATGAAAATAGGTATGACAGGATATGGAAGCCCCGAAACAACAACAGGTGGAAATGCACTTAAATTTTACTCATCGGTAAGACTTGATATAAGAAGAATTGCAACTTTAAAACAAGGTGAAAATTCTATTGGAAATAGAGTAAAAGTAAAAGTTGTAAAAAATAAAGTTGCAGCTCCATTTAAACAAGCAGAGTTTGATATTATGTTTGGGGAAGGTATTTCTAAAACTGGTGAAGTAGTTGATTATGGTGTTAAACTTGATATTATTGACAAAGCTGGTTCTTGGTTTAGTTATGGTGATACAAAAATAGGTCAAGGTAGAGAAAATGCCAAAGTATTTTTAAAAGATAATCCAGAAATTTCAAAAGAAATAGAAGATAAAATCCTAAATTCTATGGGTGTAAATGATGCAATTATCACTGGGGGAAGTGATGACAGTGAAGAAGATAGCTCTTCTTTAGATGACTAAAATAAATAAGAGTTTCATACTCTTATTTATTGATGACAAGCAAAGGCTATCTCATATCCTAAAGCTGTAACGGCTTTTATATCATCTTCAGCACTTGCTCCTCCGGTTGTTAAATAATCTCCAACAACAAGTGCATTTGCACCATGTTTAAATACATCATATTGATTTTCACCAAACATTACTTCTCTTCCACCAGCAATCATTAGCATTTGATTTGGTAAATAACTTCTTGATAATTCAACCAATTTAAATGCTTCTTCTTTTGTTAAAGGGTTTTTCACCAAAGGAAGTGCATCATTTGGATGGAAAAAATTGATAGGAACAGACATTGGTTCTAAAGATGCAATAGATTCAAGCATAGAAATTCTATTTTCTTGAGTCTCTCCTAAACCAAAAATTCCTCCTGTACAAAGATGAAGTCCAGCTTTTTTTGCATCTAAACAAGTATTATATCTATCATCCCAAGAGTGTGTTGTACAAATTTGGCTATAAAATTCTCTAGCTGTTTCTAAATTATGATTGTAATTTTCTACACCATGTTTTTTCAACTCTTTTAACTGCTCAAAACTAGCAATTCCATTACAGGCAATAATTGAAATATCTGGAACTGCTTTATGCACAGCATCAGCAGCTCTACAAACATAATCAAGTCTTTTATCATCAAGTCCTGTTCCAGCAGTAACTAAGCAAAATCCAACAGCTTTATTTTCTCTTGCTCTTTTAGCTTCTTCAACTATTAGCTCTATCTCTTTTCTTCTGTATCTTTGAATATCTGCTTTGTATTTAACACTTTGCGTACAAAATTGACAATCTTCGTTGCAAGTTCCACTTTCAATATTTGAAATTGCACATAAATATATTTTATTATCGCTCATATTTAAATTCTTCTTTCATAAAATTTTTTTGATTTACATCTTTATAATAGTGTGTGATTATATACTCATTTTGATTAATCTCAAGTTTTAAACAAGATATAATTGGCTTCTCTCTTGCACAAACTTCACCAGGATTTAAATATAGTCTTCTATTTACATATTCACAATGAAATTGATGTGTATGACCAAAAATCACAATATCTGTATCAGGACTTAAATGGAGTGGCAAGTGCATAAGTTTAAAACTAATATCTTCTATTTTAAAATAGTATGGCTCTTTTTTAATATTATATTCTGATGATAAATCAAACAAATCTCTATCATTATTCCCAAAAACTGATATGTATTTTAGATTTGAATCTTCTAAATTTTTAATATTTTCTTCACAACAAAAATCCCCAGCATGAATTAAATATTCGCATCTTTCATTTTTGAATAATTCAATAACTTCTTTTTGATAAGCCACTTTAAAATGGCTATCAGATAGTATTCCTATTCGCATCTACTCTTTTTTTGTTGTTTTTTTAGTAGTTTTAGTAGTTGTTTTGCTTACTTTCCTTGCTGGTTTTTTTGTAGCTTTACTATCTTTTTCAATTATTTCTAAACACTCTTCTAAAGTTAAATCTTCTGCAACTTTACCTTTTGGTATTTTAAAGTTTTTTCTACCTTGTTTGATATATGGACCATATTGTCCAATTTGTACAGATATTTTTTCTTTTGTAAACTCTTTTATTAAAGCTTTACTTTTTGCTTCATCAATCTCTTTTATTATCTCTTTTGCTCTTGTTTCACCAACAGTATATGGATCATCAGTTTTTAATGAATAGTATTTTGTTTTTACTTGTAAATATGGTCCAAATCTTCCAATATTTGCTTTTATCTCTTCACCATTTTCAGTTAATCCGACAACTCTTGGAAGTGTAAATAAGAATAAAGCTTCTTCAAGTGTTATTGTATCCATATTTAAATTATCTGGAATTGCAACAAATTTTGGTTTTTCTTCATCATCTTTTGTTCCAATTTGTACAAATGGACCAAATCTCCCAATTCTAGCACTCACAGGTTTTCCAGATTTTGGATCAATTCCAAGCTCTCTTACTTGTGAATAATCAGCTTTACTAATATTCTCTTCTTTATCTTTTATAGTGTCTTTAAACCCTGTATAAAAGTTTTTCATAACATCAGTCCAAACTTTTTTACCATCAGCAATATCATCAAACTCTTCTTCAATTCTTGCAGTAAAGCCTAAATCAATTATATTTGAGAAGTGATCAGTTAAAAAACTATTTACAATCTCACCTGTTGGAGTTGGTGCTAATTTTTTATCTTCTGTTTTTACTACATACTCACGTGCCTGAATAGTTGAAATTGTTGGAGCATAAGTTGATGGTCGCCCTATTCCTTCACTTTCAAGCTTTTTTACTAAAGAAGCTTCTGTATATCTTGCAGGTGGTTTTGTAAAGTTTTGTTCTGATTCAAGTTTTTCTAACTCTAAAACTGTTCCAACTTTTATATTTGGTAATAACTTTTCTGTACTATCAAGTGCAGCTTCTGGATTATCACTACCTTCAGTGTAAGCTTTCATAAATCCAGCAAAAATAATTCTTTGCCCTTTTACTTGAAATTCAAACTCTTTATTTTTTCCAGCCTCTATTTTATATGTCGTATTTGCAATTTTAGCTTGTGCCATTTGAGTAGCTATTGTTCTTTTCCAAATAAGACTATAAAGTCTATATTGAGCATTGTCCAAATACTCTTTTACATAACTTGGTTTCAAACTCATATCAACAGGACGAATTGCTTCGTGTGCTTCTTGAGCTCCTTTTGAACTTGCTTTAAAAACTCGTGGGCTTTTAAGAGCATAATCTTTTCCATACTCCTCTTCAATAACTTTCTTAGCTGCACTTGTAGCAATAGTTGAAAGATTTAAAGAGTCCGTTCTCATATAAGTGATAAGTCCGCCTGTATGATTTGGAATATTTGCTGTATTTCCTTCATATAACTGTTGTGCTACCATCATAGTTTGTGCGACACTAAGCCCTATTTTTCTACTTGCTTCTTGTTGTAAAGTTGAAGTTGTAAAAGGAGCTGCTGGATTTCTTGTGCTATCTTTTTCTTCAATATCTATAAGTTGATATATTCCTTGATTTAATGAAGCCTCAATTTTTAAAGCTTCTTGTTCATTTGATATTTTTACAGTTTTTCCATTTTGTTTTGCAAGTTCTGATTTTAGTTCTGGATTTATAAAATCAGCTTTTATTTTCCAATACTCTTCTGGAATAAACTCTCTTATTTCATTTTCTCGTTCAACTATTATTCTTACTGCAACACTTTGTACTCTTCCAGCACTAAGCCCATATCTTACTTTTTTCCATAAAAGTGGCGAAAGTTCATATCCAACAGCTCTATCAAGAATTCTTCTTGCCTGTTGGGCATCAACTAAATTTTGATCAACATCTCTTGGATTTTCCAAAGCTTTCAATATTGCATCTTTTGTAATTTCGTGAAAAACTATTCTTTTTATTGGGTTTTTTTCTATTTTAAGAGCTGGTATTAAGTGCCAAGCAATAGCTTCTCCCTCTCTATCTTCATCGGCTGCTAGATAGATAGTTGTATCTTTTGAGATTTGCTTTTTAAGTTCACTTATAACTTTCTTCTTATCAGTGCTTACTTGATAACTTGGTTTGAAGTTATCATCTGGATCAAATCCTAAAGTTGATTTTGGCAAATCCCGTACATGCCCCATAGATGCCATAACGGTAAAATCTTTACCTAAGAATTTTGAGATTGTTTTTGCCTTTGCTGGAGACTCCACTATTACTAAATTTTTCACTTAAATTACCTTCATATTTTCTAAAAGCTTGCATTCTAGCATAAAAAATGTAATATTGTAGTAATGTATAACTCTTTTTTTAAAATATTGTTAGCTATAAATCTTTCTTTTGGTAAAATTATTTTTATTAATTAAGGAATAAAAATTGAAAATCATAAAACTAGAAAAAAAACATAAAGATGATTTTATATATATCAATCAACACACAAAACAAACTTTGGAAAATCCAGATTTTTTCATAGGTTTTTTTAGCAACAATGAAATAGATGAATTTTTAAAAGATGATAAAAAAGCTATATTTTATGGATGTTTAGAAAATGAGCACTTAATAGCTTTATCTGGATTGATTTTTGATGTTGAAGATTTTTATGATGAATTAACACTTCTTAATATAAAGTTTACTGATTGTGTAGAAATAGGTGCTTCTATGACTTTATTAAGTGCTAGAGGAAAAGGTTGTATGCTAAACATAAATAAAGAGTTAATAAAAATAGCAAAAGCTAAAAATATAAAATATCTTTTAGCTACTGCTCATCCTAATAATATTGCAAGTAATAAATCTTTATCAAATTTAGGTATGAAATTTATAAAAGAGTACAAAAGACATGGCTATTTAAGAAACTTGTATATTAAAGATTTAACAACTTTATAGGTATATTTTAATTAAAGATTATAATCTCAGTTTCAAGTTCTATTTTAAACTGCTCTTTTACTCTTTGTTTTGCAAGATTTATCAAAGTTATTGCATCTTCAAAAGTTCCATTTCCATGGTTTACTAAAAAATTTGCATGAGTATTTGAAAACTCCATATCTCCTACTCTATATCCTTTTAGCCCAACAGCTTCTATCAATCGTCCTGCAAAATCACCCTTTGGATTTTTAAAACAGCTTCCAGCACTAGCCATTTGAGGTTGATTATCTCGCATTTTTGTAAATTCATTTTGTTTACTTTGCGAAAAACCAGACTCTTTATGAAAAACTACTTCATAAACAATAGTGTCTATTTTTGTTTCTCTATATGAAAAATCTAAATTTTCTTTTAAAATATAGCCATCTTTTGTTTTTATAGAGTGAATATAGTTGAAAATTTCCCACTGTTTTAATCCAGCATTCATTTTTACCAAACCACCCAAATTCCCTGGTAATTTTGCTAAAAACTCCAAATTTGCTATATCATTTTTTCTTGTATATGTTAGAAGTTTTCCACTACTCGTTGCACAACCAACATAAATTAAATCATTTTCTTCTTTTATATAGTCAAAAGCTTCACCTAAAATGGCAAATTTTTTTTCACATTTTGGTGAAACTAGCAAATTATTTGCTCGACCAATAATTTGAAAATCTTTGTAGTCGCCAATTTCATTGATAACTAAAATTTCTTTTACTCCTCCAATATGAATAGAAGAGTATCTTTTGAAATCTATTACTTTAGTGCTATTCATCTACTTCTTAGCTCTTCATATTCATTTGGGATTAAAAAATCTTCTGCTTTTATTAGGTTTTGATAGTGCCCACTTTTATAGCCTAGTTCAAAAAGTTTATTTAGTGCTTTATATTGAATTTCACTCATTTTTACAGAATTATCATTTGCATACAAATCCAAATATTTATCAAGTGTTGGTGCATCAACTCTTATTAAACCTTTTTCTAAGAGCATTGGAGCTAAAGTTTTTCGATTTTTATTTGCTACATCAACAGCTTTTATAAGTGCATTTTCATATTTTATAGCATCGTGAAGAGGAATTGAACGACGAAGACACATTCCACCAAGAGGAAGAGGTAAATCTTCACCATCACAAAGTTCTACCCAAATATCCCAAATTTCACGTTCTACTTCAAGTTCACTGCTATAAGTTAAGATTGATTCGTGGATTAAAACTCCAGCATCAACTGTTCCATCAAGAACAGCTTTTTCAATATCTAAAAAATTCATATATGAAATTCGTGCTTCTGGATAAGCAATTTTAAATAAAAGTGCATTTGTAGTAAACTCTCCACTTAAAGCGACTTTAAAGTTTCGTTTTAACTTAGTGTCTTTTTTTTTGATAAGTTTTGGACCATAGCCCTCACCAAAAGAAACAGCCGTTTTTAAAAGTGCAAAATCATCTTTTACAAATGGATAAAGTGCAAATGAAATAGCACAAATATCGTAAACACCTTTTAAAGTAGCTTGATTTAAAGTCTCTATATCTAAAGCAATATTTTCAAACTTTGTATTTTCTAAACTAACCCAACCAAATTTGATAGCATAATACATAAAAATATCATCTGCATCAGGAGAGTGTCCTACACTAATAGTTTTATTCATATATCACTCCTTTTCTATTTTTACTTGTTTATATCTATATTCATTTGCCAAATTCTCAACATTTAGTATTGCAATTGTGCCTGTTAAAGTTTCATCTATTTTCAAAACTCTTTTTAATTTATCGTTTTTAGAAATTATCTCTATATTTTCACCATCTTTTGCTTTTGCTATATTTGCAAAAGTTTGACTTGCTAATAAAAAAGATTTATCTGTTCCAAATAAAGAGTAAACTAAAGTTCCATTAAATGACTTTAAATCTTCAATATCTTCTAATTCAAAATTCTCACATGAATTAAACATCTTTTGTAAATCTTCATCTAAAAAGAGAACTTCAAAATCTGTATATTTTTTTATAGTTGCTAAAAGTTTTATGATATTTTCAACTCTTTCGTGGTTTTTTATATCATTTCCGATAATCAAAAGTTTAGAATTTGAATTTTTGTAGCTTTCATAAGACTCTTCAAACTCTTCTTCTCCTGCACTACTTTCAGCTGAAATATATCCTAAATCAAGATTATTTATAAAATTTTGTGTTGTTTCATCACAATTTTTTACAAAAGTATCAAGAATCAAAGCACAGATTCCCTCTTCACTTCCTACTTCATATTTTATAAATTGAGTATATGAACTTTTTAATTCAAAATTATCTATTGGATGCATATATGTAAAATTTGTTCCATTTTTACAAGCTTTTTGTAAACTATTTTTTAACTCTTCATCTTCAAAAAATGTTCCAATACTTAAAATATAATCATAATTTTCTATAATTTTCACTCATTTTCCTTCTTAAAAAAATCCAACTTTTGTTTCACTATCAAATTGACCTTTTTTCTCTTTTGATATTTGTTCTTCAAAATCTTTCAAAGTAAATATTGCATTTTCACTAATTGCAAGTTTATAAGCAGTATTTTTTATAACTAACTCTATTTGTCCGCCAGTTAGCTCGTGTTTTGCAACTTTTTCAAAATCAAATTCTTTTTCTAATGGTAAAGAACTAGGAATTAATTTCTTCCAAAGTTCAACTCTTTGTTCTAGATTTGGTTTTACAAACTCTATTTTATAGTTAAATCTTCTTGAAAATGCCTTATCAAGATTTTCGAGTAAGTTTGTAGTTGCTATTAAAATACCATCAAATCTCTCTATTTGCTCTAAAAAAATATTTTGCATTTGATTGTGCATTTTATCAGCACTACTACTGCTTCCACTACTTCTTGAACTCAAAAATTGGTCTGCTTCGTTTAGAAGTAAAACTGGTTCACTTTTTGTTTGTTCTTTTATTTCATTGTATTTATCAAATATTGCTCGTACATTTTTTTCACTTTCACCAATATACATAGATAATATTTTTGAACAATCAAAGCTTAAAACCTCTTTTTTCAAAGATTTTGCTAAAGCTAAAGCTGTGATAGTTTTTCCAGTTCCAGCAACTCCATAAAAGATTATTTTCGCATCAATTCCTCTTTTTTTATCTTTTATTCCCCAAGCTTTTAGCCTATTTATAACACTTTTATCAACTTGTTTTAAAAGATTGTTTAAAGTATCTTTTGTTTTTGGATTTAGTACAACATCACTTAAATTTTTTGTTGTAGATATTAACTCAAACATCTCTTGATCTTTTATGATTGTTTCAAGTTTTATTTTTGCTACATTTGAAGTCTTTTTTGCAGGATGTGATATTTTGTATAAAACTTCATCTGGAATATAAAAGTTTCTATTTATACCACCAAAAGGAGTTAAAACCTCATCATAATCAACTAAATTTTTTGAAATAAGTGTTGAACTCTCTTCAAGTAAACTTCTATATTTTATCTTTTCATAATCATCATTTGAAATAAGTTCAATCAGATAATTCATCTCTCTTAATGTACCATCTCCACCACTATATTCTTCTTTTAAAAGAGCCAAGAAAAGTGTTTTTTCTTGTTCAGAAAGATTATATTCTTTAAAAAAATCTTCTATCATAATTGGGCTTGTAGTAGCAACTATTCTATCTTTTATACGATTCTCAAGAAGTAAAAGTTTATTTTTTAACCTATTTGAACTAGGACTATTTACATCAAAATTTTTTCTAACAATATTTAATTGTTGTGCTAAATCAATTTTTAAAAATTGATCTTGTAAATACTCTAAATGATCTCCATAATTTTTGATTTCAGGTAAAACAAAATCATTACTTCCATTTTCCAACATCTTTAAATATGCACTAGAAAGTGTAATACTAGAATTTATCAATTCAAGTTTTGATGCTTCATTTAACTTTACTTGATCAAAAGATACTTGAATCAACCAACCAAATTCAAGTAATGACTTAATCAAAATTAGCTTATCTAAATGCTCATATTTCTCGATATTGTAAAATTGACCTAATATATCAATAACACTCAGAACATCTCTTCCATTTATATACTCTTTTGAAATATATTGTAAAATTTTTGCTTCTTCAACTGAACACTTTAGTTGATTATAAAATTTTGTACTTTCTATATCTTTTGCTTTTAAAAAATTTATTACTTCTTGCATTATTCCTCAATAAATAAAATCTGCTTAAGATTATATGTTATCTTAAATCTTCTTAACTACATATGAATAAAAAAATGATAGAATAGAGCTATTTTAAATTTCAAAACAAGGATTTAACTATGTTTAAAGTTATAAAACTTGCTATTTTAGTAGCTATATTACCTTTCATTATAGCTTGTTCTAGCCACAATCAAGCAATGAAGGTTTTACCAAATGAACTCGAAATTGCAGACCAATGCAAAAATATGAATATAAATTTTGAGATGGATTGCTATGATTTAATCTCATATAAAAACTCTTTTGCACAAATAAGACTTGGAATTCAAGCACAAAATGTAGGTTTAGCACAAGAAGCTTTGGATAGATACACAAAAGCACAAAGAGCTGGAAACTTTTATTCAAATGCCCTTATTTCAAATCTTTATGCAAATGGTATAGGAGTTGAAGTTGATGAAAAAAAATCTATTAATCTACTAAAAGATGTTCAAGAAGTTGATCCAATCGCAGCATATAGACTATCTTTTTATTACTTCACAGAAAATAATCCACAAAAAGCTATTGAACTTCTTGAATATTCTGCACAAAATGGTGTAAAAGATGCTCAAAAAGATTTAGTTTTGGTATTTTCAAATAATCAATATTTAGAAGAAGATGAAGAAAAAAGCCTATATTATGACAACTTATATCAAGATGGGCAAGAAGATTTTACAAAAAAGATATATGGAAGATAGATGTTAAAAAATATATTTATTTCAATTATTTCAATATTTTTATTAACAGCTTGTTCATTTAAAATGCCAGATTTTTTAACATTTGGTTCTAATATAAATTATGAACAAGAGCTAAAAGAAGCAAATGAGTGCCAAGCTATGGAAAATGAATCAAATAAACTATATTGCTATAAAAACCTATCGACTAACTCATTTGCTAAAATTCGATTAGGTACTTATCATGCTGATAGAAAAGAGTATCAAGAAGCTCTAACATATCTAAATGAAGCAAAACAAAAAGATAATCTTTTTGCAAATTTACCTATATCTTTTATTTATTATAAAGGTGATGGAGTAAGAAAAGATATAAATAAATCTTTTGAACTTTTAAAAGAGTCTTCTTCTATTGATCCTGTTGCTGCCTTTCAACTTTCAAGATTTTATCTTCAAGGTATAAACACAAAAATTGACAATGATAAAGGTGTAGAGTTATTAAATTTTGCAGCACAAAAAGGTGTTTTTCAAGCTCAAGAGATGTTAGCAAATATTTATAAACAAGGACTTTTTGAACAAGCAAAAGACCAAGTAAAATATGAATATTGGCTAGATAAAGCAAAAACAAATAAAGAAGATTTAAATCATAAAATTTATATCTTTTAACTAAAGTCAAAGTTTTTAACTTTGGCTTTTCAATATATTAAAATCAAAAATTAAACTTCAAAAAAATTTTTTATATCTACATTTAGAATCTTAGAGATTTTTGCTATATGTCGTATATTAAAATGATGGTTGCTTTTTCTAAGTTCAGCACGACCTAAATATGCTCCTCCGCTCATTCCTATTTCTAAAGCTAGTTGCATTTGGGTTAATCCTTTTTCTTCTCTATATTTTTTTACATTTAATGAAACAATATCCAAAATTTTTTCACTATAACTTTCTAAATCAATTTCTAATTCATTTTGCAAAATATTTTCCTAACGATATATATATCTAAGTTTTAAATAATATAGTTTTTGTTAAGATTTAAACAACGATATATATATCGTCCATAAAGAGGATTTTATGCATAGAAAATTAGGCTTAGAAAATTGTGTTTCTAGTGATTTTTTGGATTACACAAATTTAGATAGTGTTGTAAATTCTAAAATAGATAAAAAAATTGAAATTTATTTTGAAATTTTTGAAATATTGATTTTATCAAACAATATTAAAAATGCTCAAGAGATTTTAGAGATACTGAAAAGTTTAGTAGTTTATCATTATATACAAAAAGATATTTTTAATGATTTTCTAAGAAGTGGAGAGTTCTTGAAATATATCAAAAAACATCTACCATATTCACAAATTGATATCGTAGATGTTGAAAAATATATTTTAATTGATTAATTGTTTTTTATTTTTAAAAACTATGTAAGTAAATAAAAATGATAAAATACCTAAAATAAGTATAATTCCTAACCAATAAAGTGTTGATATCTCTACTAAATACCCTGCAATCAAAGTTACACTAGCAGGTAATAAAAGTTGCAATGAACCTAATAGTGCAGCAGTTGCTCCAACAGACTTCTTTTGAGAAGACATAGCCATAGAAAATAGACTTGCTTCACAAAGTCCTAAACCAAAAAATGAGATAAAAAACCCTGCAACTATTCCATCAAAACCAATAAAAGATATATTTGCACTAGTAAAACTAATAATTGAACCAAAAACTAAAATAGTTGCTCCACTAATTGATAGTTGCTTCATATTAAATATTTTTAATAGTTTAGTAGAAATTAATGCTCCAAATAGTAATGCACTTCCTGTTGCTCCAAATACTAAACCAAATGTTTTTGAATCAAGTTTATATATCTCTTGATAAGCAAAACTTGCTCCCGCAATATATGCAAATACAAACATATACATTAAACAAGCAGCAATAGCTGGTGTTAAGAAATCTCTATCTCTTATAATATTAAAATAAATAATAAAAATATTTTTAAAATTTATTGTAACCCTTTTTTGCTCTTTTAACGTCTCTTGTAATGTAAATTGTGATGCTAATGCCAAAATAATTGATAAGATAAAAAGTATATAAAAGACTGCTTTCCATCCAAACTCTTGATCTATATAACCACCTAATGTTGGTGCTAAAATAGGAGTTGTAGCTCCAATAGTAATTAATATTGCAAAAATATTTGCTGCAACTCTACCTTTTGATACATCTCTAACCATACTTATCACGCAAACATATATTAAAGCTACACTTAAACCTTGAATAACTCTAAAAAGTAAAAATGCTTCTATATTTATTGCAAAAGTCATAAGAATTGAACATAAAGAGTAAAGAACAATTCCTAAAAGTAAAGGTATTTTTCTTCCAAAATAGTCAATAACTGGACCAAAAAATAGTTGTCCAATACCCATTGCAAATAGAAAAAATGTAAGTGAAAGCTGAACTTTTGAATAAGATGTTTCAAAGTATGTAGCAATATGTGGCATAGAAGCTAAATAAAAATCAACAGCCATATAACAAAGAACTTCAACTAAAGCGATGGTCATAATAAATTTAAAGGTAATTAATCTTTTTTTCATAAAATTCTTTCAAATTATATTTCAATACAACTGTATTGAGATTGAAAGTGTATCAAAAAAAACTTAAAGTAAAAAGTTCTTTAAATCTTCAAAAATCTCTTTTTGTTCTTTATCTGTTAATTTTATATATTTAAAAGATAACAAAGCAAATAGTGCTTCTGAAAGTAAAAAGGCCAACCTTAATTTTTTACCTTCATCGTTTGTTGTATCAATGGAATCTAAAGAAGTAGTATACCAATCTTGGAATTCTTTTAAAATAATTTCATCTTGTAAAAGCATAGTTACCATTCTTGACATTTTGCTGAATTCTTCAGTGCTATTACAATTTGCTATATAGTTAATATGAGCTTTTAATTTGGCATATTTTGAATTATCATTTTTTGATAAAATTTCTATTTGTTGGTTATAATCGTCTTCATTTTTATATGCAACTGCTTTTATCATTCCTTCTTTATTTCCAAAGGCATATTGAACTCCACCTATTGAAATATTTGCTTTGGCTGCAACTTTTCTAATACTTAAACCTGAAATACCTTCATCTAATATAATATCTTCAATAACACTTATTAAGTGGTTTTTATCTATTTTATTCTTTGTGCTCACTTTATAACTCCTATATTTAGCTACATATTATTTAATTAAAATTTAATATTTCTTTAAATACTATTTCAAAAATATTAAATACATACGTATGTATTATAAAGGTCAAATAATGTATTTTTACTTAAAAAGATTAATTTGTTTATTGTTTTTTACTTTTTTTGTTGGATGTAGTGGTGAAGAGGCAACTGAATATTCATCAGAAAACCAAGCAATTGAAGTTGGATATATAACATTAAAAAGCCAAGAAGTTCCTTTACAACAAGAGTTATCAGGACGAATAAAATCTATTTATAAATCAGAAGTAAGACCACAAATTGATGGAATTATTAAAGAACAACTTTTTAAAGAAGGAAGTTTTGTAAAACAAGGAGATATTTTATATGTAATTGATTCAGATTCATATCAAGCTATTTATGAAGAAGCCTTAGCAACACTAAAAAGTTCAGAAGCAAATTTAATAACACTAAAACTAAAAAATGAAAGATATGAAGAATCTGTAAAGTTTAATGTAATATCAAAACAAGATGCTGATGATGCAAAAGCTGCGTATCTACAAGCAATTGCTTTGGTTGAACAAAATAAAGCCTTAGTGAAAAGTGCAAAAATAAATCTTGATAGAACAAAAATCAAAGCACAAATTTCTGGATTTATTGGAATATCTAACTATACTGTTGGAGCATTAGTTTCTCAAAATCAAGAAAATGTTTTAACAACAATAAGAGATACAAGTAAAGTTTATGTTGATTTACGTCAGTCAAATAATCAATTATTTAAATTAAAAAAATCAAATCAAAATAATATAAAACAAGATGAAATAAATGTAAATATCATATTACCAGATGACACAATATACAAACATAGTGGAACACTAAAGCTTCAAGAAATATCAGTTGATGAAGATACAGGATATGTAACTTTAAGAGCAGAATTTCCAAATCCAGATGGTGAATTATTAGATAATATGTTTGTAAATACAATAATAAAAAATGGTAATATTAATGCTTTTTTAGTTCCTCAACAAGCTGTTACATTAGATGCAAAATCAAATTATATAGTTACTGTTATTCAAGAAGATAATACTATAAAAACAACACAGAGCGAACAAGCAAAGCTTGTAAGAAAATTGATAAAAGTAGAAAGAGCAATAGAAAATAACTGGCTTGTAACAGATGGTATTACGCAAACAGATAAAATTATAATAGAAGGTTTAAGTAAAATAAACGATAAAAGTATCGTAATACCAAAAGATATCAATAGTTTAAAAGAAGATGTAAAATGATAGCTAGATTTTTCATCCATCATCCAATTTTTGCTTGGGTTATTTCTTTAATTATAATGTTAGCAGGGATACTTTCAATAAAAAATTTAGGAATAGAACAGTATCCAGATATTGCTCCTCCAACTATTGAAATAAGAGCTACATATTCAGGTGCTTCTCCTAAAGCTATAGAAAATAGTATTACTCAGGTTATAGAGCAAGAATTAACTGGATTAGATGGTTTATTATATTTCTCTTCAACAAGTGGTTCAGGCTCTTCAACAATAAGTGTTGTATTTGAAAAGGGAATAGACCCAGATATAGCTCAAGTTCAAGTAAATAACAAAGTTCAACAAATCTTGCCAAGACTTCCTGAAGATGTTAGAAAAGAAGGGGTAAGTGTTGTAAAAGCTCAAAATGACTATTTGATGATATTTTCTATTCATGATGAATCAGGGAAATCTAGTGAAAATGATATATCAGATTATTTGATTAGTAATATAAAAGATGGATTAGCAAGAGTTGATGGTGTTGGTGGAGTTGAACTTTTTGGTACTGAATATGCTATGAGAATTTGGCTAGACCCTAAAAAACTAAAATCATACAATTTGATGCCATCTGATATAAACAAAGAAATTATGATACAAAATACTCAAGCATCTGGAGGAAGTATTGGAGCAAGACCTCAATTAAAAAATCAAGAGTTAAATTCTGATGTTGTATCAAGAACAAAATTAGAAAATAAAAGAGAGTTTGAAGATATTATAATAAAAAGCGATCTTAATGGAGCAAATGTACTTTTATCAGATGTTGCAAAAATTGAATTAGGAAGCCAAGATTATTCGTTTATATCAAAGGTAAATGGTTTTCAAGCAAGTGGAGTAGGAATTAAATTATCATCAGGATCAAATGCAGTAGAAACAGCAAAAAAAGTTAAAGAGTATATATCTTCATTTGAAAATAATTTACCAAATGGTTACATAATCTCTTACCCTTATGATACAACTATTTTTATTGAAGCATCTATAAAAGAGGTTGTAAAAACACTTTTTGAAGCTATAGTTTTAGTTGTTATTGTGATGTTTGTTTTTTTAAATAGTTGGAGGGCAACTATCATTCCTGCGGTTGCTGTACCAGTTGTATTACTTGGAACATTTGCTATTTTAAACTTCTTAGGATTTACAATAAACTCTTTAACAATGTTTGCTATGGTTTTATCAATTGGTTTATTAGTTGATGATGCTATTGTTGTAGTTGAAAATGTTGAAAGAAATATGAGAGAAAAAAATCTAGGTGCAAAAGAAGCTACTATTATTGCAATGAGTGAAATAACAAGTGCTCTAATCGGAGTTGCAACTGTTCTTTCAGTTGTATTTTTACCAATGATATTTTTTAGTGGCTCAACTGGAATAATATATAAACAGTTTGCTGTTACAATTATCTCTTCAATGGTTTTATCAGTTATTGTAGCAATCACTTTATCTCCTGCAATTTGTGCAACGTTCTTAAAACCACATAACCCAAATGCAAAAGATAGTGGTCCAATAGTATGGTTTAACAAAAAATTTGATAATTTAACTAGAAAATATAAAATGAGTATTTTTAATTTTGTAAATAAACCCTTAAAATGGATGACTGCTTATGTTGCAATAGTAGCTGTAACAATTTTATTATTTTTAAAATTACCAACAGGATTTGTACCATCAGAAGATCAAGGGGATTTAATGCTTCAATTTACTCTTCCAGTTGGAGCTAGTACAACACGTTCAGAAGATGTTGAAAAAGTAATAAGAGATTATTTCTTAATAGAAGAAAAGGCAAGTGTTAATTCTATTTTTACTATTATAGGATTTACATTTGCAGGGAATGGACAAAATAGTGGTTTAGGTTTCGTTGAATTAAAAAATTGGAGTCAAAGAAGTGGTAAAGAAAACAAAGCAGATGAAATTGCCCAAAGAGCAATGATAGCTTTTTCTAAAAATAACTCAAAATATTTTATAAGAGATGCAGAAGTTTATGTAATGAATCCATCTTCTATTCCAGGACTTGGGAACTCGGAAGGTTTTGAATTTCAGTTACAAGCTGGTGCAAAAATGTCAAGAGAAGAACTTCTTGAAGCAAAAAATTCTTTATTAGAAACAGTGAAATCAAATGAATTAATAGTTGGAGCAAGAGTTGAAGGTACAGAAGAAACTCATCAATTAAAACTCAATTATGATAAAAAGAAAATATATTCTTTAGGTTTATCTTATGAAGATATTGACAATACTTTAAGTTCTGCTTGGGCTGGAAACTATGTAAATGATTTTATTGATAAATCCAGAGTGAAAAGAGTTTATATCCAAGCTGATGCACAATATAGAGCAAAACCAGAAGATTTATATCAATGGAATGTTAGAAATAAAGATAATAAAATGGTCTCTTTTGAGGAGTTCACCAATATATCTTGGGAGCCAACTGAGAAATCATTAACAAGATACAATGGTTTGGCTTCTTATTTATTTCAAGGACAAGCCAATTATGGAGTAAGTTCAGGAGTTGCAATGGATGAAATGGAGAGATTAGCAAAAGCTAATAATTCAGATATTAATTATGCTTGGAGTGGACTATCTTATCAAGAAAAATTATCAGGTGGACAAGCAATTTATTTATATATTTTATCTTTAATAGTAATTTTCTTATGTTTAGCTGCTTTATATGAAAGTTGGAGTATTCCTTTTTCTGTTTTATTAGCTGTTCCATTAGGTATTATTGGTGCAGTTATAGCAGTTTATTTTAGAGATTTAAATAACGATGTATATTTCCAAGTTGCACTTTTAACAACGATTGGGCTTGTAGCAAAAAATGCAATTTTAATCATAGAATTTGTTGAAAATGCATATAAAAGTGGAAAACCACTTATAAAATCAGCAATAGAAGGTGCTAGCTTAAGATTTAGACCAATCATTATGACTTCATTGGCTTTTATTGCAGGAATTATACCTCTAGCAATTTCAAGTGGAGCTGGAGCAAATAGTAGAATTTCAATTGGTACGGGAATTATTGGTGGAACTTTAACAGGTACAATTTTAGCAATATTTTATGTCCCTTTGATGTTTATTCTAATCAAAAAAATATTTGCAAGAAAAGAACAAAAAGGTATAAAAAATGTTTAAATTTTTATTTATTTTGATAAATCTTTTTATATTTACTGGTTGTAGTTTGAAGCCAGAAATAAAGTATGATGATTCAATAATACCAACAGAGTTTAAAAATAGTACAGATAAAAATAGCAATTTAGAGTATATTCAACCAAATTGGCAAGATTTTGTGAAAAATAATAAGCTAAAAGAGTTAATTACATTAGCTCTTGAAAATAATAGAGATTTAAAAATAGCTATTTTAAATATTGAGTCAGCAAGAGCTACTTATAGAATAGAAAAAGCAAAATATTTTCCATCTATTGAGGCAAAAGCAAGTAATACAAATGCAAGAGATGTTACTTCAAATAACAACACAGAAATCTCTCGTACATATTCAGCAAAATTTGGAGCTTCTTATGAACTTGATTTATTTGGCAAAACTAAAAGTTTAAATGACTCTGCACTACAAAGTTATTTAGCTACAAAATATGCAGCAACATCAACAAAAATTAGTTTAATATCAGAAGTAATTAATATTTGGAATACTCTTTCTTCAAATATTGAACATTTAAAACTATTGCAAAACAGTATTGATAACTTAAAAGTAGCTTCTGAATTAACTCAAAAAAAATTTGATATGGGAATTATTTTAATTGATGATGTTTTTAGTTCACAAACAAGTCTAAAAGAAGCCGAAGTTAATTTATTAAATCAGCTAACAATAATTGAAAAAAATAAAAATGCTTTAGAGTTATTAGTATCAACAAGTATTCCAAAGGATTTATTACCAACTGGATTTAAAGATAGTGAAAATAGTTTGATGTTAATACAAGCTGGACTTTCATCAAAAGTTCTTTTTTCTCGTCCTGATATTATTGAAGCAGAATATAATTTAAAAGCAAAAAATGCAAATATAGGTGTTGCAAGGGCTGCATTTTTTCCTTCAATTACTTTAACAGCAGATTATGGTCTTGCTAGTACTTCATTGAGTTCTTTATTTAATGGAAATGCTCAAACAATATGGTCTTTTATACCAAGTATAAATTTACCAATATTTAAAGGTGGAGAAAATAAAGCAAATCTAGATTATGCGAATGCTCAACAAAAAATAGCTCTTGCTCAATATGAGAAAACTATACAATCAGCATTTAAAGATGTATCTGATGCTTTAATTGAAAGAGCAAATATAAGTAAACAGTTAAATGCTCAAGAAGATTTAGTGAATACAGCAAAAAAAAGTTATGAAGTAGCTTTAAATTCGTATAAGTATGGATTAGGAACTTATTTAAACGTTTTAGTTGCACAAAAAACATTATTTGATACACAAAGAGTTTTAGTAGATACAAAATTAATTGAGCTAATAAATAGAGTGAGTTTATATACTTCTTTAGGAGGAAATGAGAAAATAGATTAAATCTATTTTCTTTATTTAACAAAACTATATAAAGTTTCTATCTCTTGTGCCCAAATATCTTCATCAATAGTTTCTAAAATAAGTGGAATATCGTCCATTCTTTCATCATTCATCAAAAATTTAAAACTATCCCAACCAATTTGCCCAGCTCCTAAGCTATCATGTCTATCAACTTTTGCTCCAAGAGGTGGTTTTGAATCATTTATATGCATTCCGCTTAGGTACTCAAATCCAACAATCTTTCCAAACTCATTCCATGTTTTATCATAAGCTTCTTTAGTTCTTATATCATAACCAGCAGTAAACATATGACAGGTATCAATACATACTCCAACACGGCTTTTATCTTCGATTTTATCAATAATATAAGCTAAATGTTCAAATTTATATCCAAGATTACTTCCTTGACCTGCAGTGTTTTCAAGTACTAGTTTTACACCACTTGTTTTATCCAAAACTTGATTCATAGACTCTGAAATATTATCTAAGCACTCTTCTTCACTTATCTGTCTTAAATGACTTCCAGGATGAAAATTTAGTCTATCTAAATCCAAAATTTCACATCTTTGAACTTCATCTATAAAACTTTGTAAAGATTTTTCTCTAGCTTCAATATCAGGATGTCCTAAATTTATCAAATAACTATCATGAGGTAAAATATGTTTTGTTTCAATTTTACTCTTTTCTAGTTCTTTAAACCACAAATCTATTGTTTTATTATCAAGTGCCTTTGCATTCCATTGTCTTTGATTTTTTGTAAATAGTGCAAAAGCCTTTGCACCAATTTTCGTTGCATTTATTGGAGCATTAAAAACTCCACCACTTGCACTTACATGAGCACCTATATATTTCATTTTAAAATCCTATTATTTCTAAAAGTAACATTTATAAACACTCTCAATTTTTTTATTGTGTAAATATGTTACTTTTTATCATATCCTAAAAAGGCTAAGTATAGAATTACGTATTAAAAATTTTAAAGGTCGCTTTTATGGAAAAAGTCGTTATTATAGGTGGTGGGTATGCAGGTATATATGCATTAAGAGAATTAGTTAAAAATAAAAATATTAAAATTACTTTATTAGACAAACATACTTATCACAATTTACAACCAGAAGTTTATGATTTAATAGCAAATAACTCCACTTTCGCTGATGTTACTATTGATCTTACAACTTTATGCAGAGGATTTGAACACAATCATTTAGATTTCAAAAATTTAAAAGTTAGAAAAATAGATAGAGAAAATAAAAAAATATACACTGAAGAACAAGAAATAGTCGAGTTTGATTATTTAATTATAGCAGCAGGAACAAGAACTTTCTTTCCACCTACTATTTCAGGACTCGATAATGCAGATGATATTAAAAAACTTCACAGAGCTATTAGTTTTAAACAAAGATTTGAAAAACAGCTATTTGAAAAAATAAGAGATGAATTAAAACAGTGTGCAGACACACATATAGTTGTTGTTGGTGCTGGTCTTTCGGGAGTTGAAATAGCTGCTGAAATGGCTTACTATTCAATTAAGTTTTTCAAAAGAGGAAATTTTTCTTGCGATAACTTAAAAATCTCTATTATTAGTAGCTCATCTTCTATTTTACCTGGATTAAAACAAGATTTAATCAACATTTCTCAAAAAAGATTGAAAGATTTGGGAATAAATGTCATTACAAATACAAAGCTTCAATCAATTGAAGATAATTATTGTACATTAACAAATGGAACAAAAATCCAGCACTCTTTTGTAGTATTTACTGGAGGAATCGAAGCTTCAACTATTTCAGCAGAAATAGATGTTGCAAGAAATTCTAAAGGGCAAATTATTGTCAATGAATATATGCAAACCAATAAATATGAAAATATTTTTGCAGCAGGAGATGTAGCAGAAATTAGAGACAACAAAGGCGAACTTATGCCACCAAGCGTTACAATAGCAAGACATAGTGGAATAAATGCTGGAAAAAATGTATTAAATATGATTAAAGGGAAAGCTTTAGAAAAATGTAATCCCAAGCTAGATGGAATTTTAATCGCTCTTGGTGGTAAATACGCTGCTGGAGATATATACGGTATTCTTACAGTAAAAGGAAGATTAGCCTATGAAATAAAAAAATATGTATTTAGTTCATATAGATCTCCTTTATTGAAGCTTATAAAAAAAGGTTATGCAAAATTAAAAAGACATTAAAGATTAAAGAAAAAAACTTTAATCTTTAATAATTTTAATCAAAATAGAGTTTTCATTATCCCTATGAATTATCTCTTTTTTATCTGTATCAAATAACTCTTTTAAGAAATTTTTTGGATATGTTGAACTTAAATTTTCTTTGTTAAAAGTATCTAAATCTTGGCATTTAAATGTACTTTTACATATTTTATCATTATAAATTTTCATATCAAAGATAGCATTTCCAAAACTAAAAACTTGTACTTGTGTATAATCTTTAAATTTATATATAAAACCTTTATCATGAAACTTTATTTGTGGTGTTTTAAAAAGAATTGTTGCACTATTTGAAGATAGTTGTGGCTCTTTTTGGCTACAAGCAGTAAATAAAAATAGTGGAATAATTAGAAATATTAAATTTTTGATAATAAATCCTTTGTTTAAAATTTTTTAACTATAATTGTACCTTATTTTATATTTTAAAGGTTTTTGATTTTGTTAGTTCATATTTGCTGTGCTGTTGATAGCCACTATTTTTTAGAAAAAATACAAGAAGATTATCCAAATGAAAAGTTAGTTGGTTATTTTTACGATCCAAATATTCATCCGTATAGTGAATATCGTCTTAGATATTTAGATGTAGAGTACTCTTGTAAAAAACTTGGCATTCCATTAATTGAAGGTTCATACAATCTTGAAGAGTGGCTAAAAAAAGTAAAAGGAATGGAGCATTTGCCTGAAAAAGGTGACAGATGTACAGTTTGTTATGATGATAGATTGGATGTTAGTGTTCAAAAAGCAATGGAATTAGGACACGATAAATTTACTACAAGCTTATTAATATCTCCTAAAAAATCTCAAGAAAAATTAGCAATTATAGGAGAAAACTTAACTAAAAAAACTGGTGTTGAATTTATTTTTAAAGATTATAGAAGTGGGAATGGTGGACAAATTCAAGGTGAAAAAGTAAAAGAAAATAGTCTTTATAGACAAAACTATTGTGGTTGCTTGTTTGGTTTAACTGCACAAAGAGAAGCTCAAAAAAAGATTATGGATGAGATGTTTAATCCAATTTCAAATCAAATATTACCAGAATCAATAGAAGAAAGATTAGAATTATACAAACTAAGAAACAAACTTGAAGATGAAAAAAAAGAGTACAAAATCATAAAAAAAAGATTCTTAAATTATAGACTTCTAAATGCAAAAGTAAGTATTCAGAAAAAGACAATACCTTCATATTTTTTTGCTTATTCAACTTTGAATAAAAAAAGTTCAAATGGAAGAATAGATTATCAAAAAGATGGAATTTTCTATTTTAATCGTGATGAGATAAAATTTATAAATATTGAAACATTCAATAATTTAGCAAAAACTTCATATAAAAATGTAAAAGAACTTTTATATCATCCTATTGATTTTTATGATGAAATAAACTTACGAAATGAGATTTTAAAAAATCCATATGATTTAAGTTCGTTGATAGTTTTAGATGAGATATTAGACGAAAAATATGAAATTGAGATAAATTCTGTAACTTATGAAGATATAAAAGAAGAGATAATATGAAAATTTTAGTAAGTGCTATGGAAACATCATCAAATGTACATTTAAAAGAGTTAAAAAAATATTTAAGTGATGAGGTAGAGTTTGTTGGAGTTTTTGATAAAGAGTTAGGAAAACCACTTTATGATTTAACAAATCTTGCAATTATGGGATTTGTTGATGCATTAAAGAAAATAAGGTTTTTCTTTCGTCTTCGTGATGAATTGGTAGAATTAGCAAAAGATTGTGATAAAGTTTTACTTCTTGATAGTTCAGGATTTAATTTACCACTAGCAAAAAAGTTAAGAGAAACTTATCCAAATAAAGAAATTATTTATTATATCCTACCTCAAGCTTGGGCTTGGAAAAAAGGAAGGGTAAAAGTTTTGGAACAAACTTGCTCGAAACTTTGTTCAATATTACCATTTGAAAAAGATATTTACAATGACAAAGAAAAAATCACTTATGTAGGACACCCTTTACTTGATGAAATTAAAGAGTTTAAACAAGAACTTTCAAATTCAGCAAAAATTGTTTTTATGCCTGGAAGTAGAAAAACAGAAATTACAAATCTTATGCCAATTTTTAAAGAACTTATTAAAAAAATCCCAAATAAAGAGTATATTTTAGTAATTCCACCAAAATTTGATGATAATTATATAAAAAAAACTTATGGTGATATTTCAAATTTTACTGTTTCAAAAAATGCTCATGAAGCATTATCCCAAGCTGAATATGCTTTTATTTGTAGTGGAACCGCAACACTTGAAGCAGCACTAATAGGAACTCCATTTACACTTTCATATATAGCAAAAAAACTAGATTTTTTTATAGGCAAAACCTTTGTAAAGCTTAATTTTGTCGGTCTTGCAAATATATTCTTTGAAAAAATGGGAAAAGAAAAACTTCATAGTGAATTTTTACAAAGTGATGTTACTGTTGAAAATCTTTTAAGTGATTACAATAGTATGGATAAACATAAATTCTTTGAAAATTCTAAGATTTTAAGGCAATATTTAAAGAATGGTAGTTCTCAAAATGTAGCTTCAGTTATAGAAAATTAAACTACTTTTAGATAAAATCTTGAACTTTAGTAAATTTAATACTCAGGATTCAATTATGTTTGATATTATACAAATTCAAGAGATTTTACCTCATAGATACCCACTTCTTTTAGTTGATAGAATTACAGATATGGAATTAGCAAAATCAATAAAAGGTTATAAAAATATCTCTATTTCAGAACCAGCTTTTCAAGGACATTTTCCTGGACACCCAATATATCCTGGTGTTTTAATACTTGAAGGTATGGCTCAATGTGGTGGAGTTTTAGCTCTTAAAAGTTCAGGACTTACAGATGAACAAATGAAAGAAAAAGTTATATACTTTATGAGTATTGACAAAGCAAAGTTTAGAAATCCTGTAAAACCAGGTGATAGACTTGATTATGAACTAACAGCAGTTAAAATGAAAAGTACACTAATGGTGCTAGAAGGCAAAGCTTATGTTGATGGGAAATTAACTGCAGAAGCTGAGTTTAAAGCTATGATTGTTGATAAATAATTAGGTCAAAATATGAATAATATTCACAAAACAGCCATCATTGAAGATGGTGCAGTTTTAGGCGAGAATGTAACTATTGGAGCTTATACAATTGTTGGTAAAAATGTAAAGATTGGTGATGGAACTATTATAGATTCACATTCACTGATTACAGGAAAAACTACGATAGGAAAAAATAATCATATTTTTTCTCATGCTTCAATAGGTTCTATTCCTCAAGATTTAAAATTTAACAACGAAGATGTAGAGTTGATAATTGGAGATAATAATAAAATAAGAGAATTTACTCTATTTAATCCTGGAACTGCTGGTGGTGGAAGCATAACAAAAATCGGTGATAACAATTTATTTATGGGTTATGTTCATGTAGCACACGATTGTATAATAGGTAATAATTGTATTTTTGCAAATGGAGCAACATTAGCAGGACATGTAGAGTGCGATAATTTTGTTGTAGTTGGAGGATTGACTCCAATTCATCAATTTTGTAAGTTAGGTACTCAAGTTATGGTTGGAGGAGCAAGTGCTGTTGCACAAGATATTCCACCATTTTGTTTAGCTGAAGGAAATAAAGCTGTTTTAAGAGGATTAAATTTAACAGGTCTTAGAAGAAGATTTGAAAATAGAGAAGATATTGATGCTATAAAACATGCATATAGAGAACTTTTTGAGTCTGGTAAACCACTACAAGAAGTAGCACGTGATTTATTTGAGAATTACGAAAATAAATATGTAAAAGAGTTAGCAAGTTTTGTTTTAAACACAAAACGAGGAATTCCATTTAATAGAAAAAGTGAAGATAAAATATGAGTAAAATAGTTTGTGATTTTTGTGGAGCAGCAGATACAAAAACAAATCCAATAATTACTGGAGATAACGCAAGTATTTGTAAAGCTTGTGTAAATGCTGCAAGTGAAATAATGAATGCTGAATTAGAAGGTACAACTTCAACACAAAAAGATTCAGATGCAAAAATAGAGATTAAAATAAAAACTCCAGCTGAACTAAAAAAGATTTTAGATGAATATGTAATAGGTCAAGATAGAGCAAAAAAAGTTCTTTCAGTAGCTGTTTACAATCATTATAAAAGAATATTTAGAAAAGATGAAGTAAATGGAGATATTGAATTAAATAAATCAAATGTCCTTTTAATTGGTCCAACAGGAAGTGGGAAAACACTACTTGCTCAAACAATTTCAAAATATCTCGATGTTCCACTTGCAATTGCTGATGCGACGAGTTTAACAGAAGCTGGATATGTTGGAGATGATGTTGAAAATGTCGTAACAAGACTTGTTCAAGCAGCTTCTGGAGATATTGAGAAAGCTCAAAGAGGAATTATTTTTATTGACGAAATAGATAAAATTGCAAGAATGAGTGAAAACAGAAGTATCACAAGAGATGTTTCAGGAGAAGGTGTTCAACAAGCCTTACTAAAAATAGTTGAAGGTGCCGTTGTAAATGTTCCACCAAAAGGTGGAAGAAAACACCCAGGACAAGACTCTTTACAAGTAGATACTACAAATATTTTATTTATTTGTGGTGGAGCTTTTGATGGACTTGAAGATATTATTAGAAGAAAACAAGGTTCAAATGTTTTAGGATTTAATCAAGATAAAAAATCAAAAGATGAGCAAGACAAGATTATATCAAAAGTTGAAACTGATGATTTAGTAAAATATGGTCTTATTCCAGAATTAATTGGAAGATTACATATGGTAGCAACTTTAAATGAAATCACAAAAGAAGATATGGTACATATTTTAACTGAACCTAAAAATGCTCTTATAAAGCAGTACATAAAACTTTTTGAAATGGATAATGTAACTTTGGAATTCGAGAAAGATGCCCTTTTAGAACTTGCTGAACTTGCAATAAAAAGAAAAACTGGAGCAAGAGGACTTCGATCAATACTAGAAGATATTATGCTAGATATTATGTTTGACCTTCCAAAATATAAAAATAAAAAAATTGTTATTACAAAAAATGTTATTCAAAAAAAAGAAGAACCAATAGTGAGTAAAGGATAAATAAAATGATTTTAGATAAATTAATTGGCGTTTTTTCAAACGATATGGCAATAGATTTAGGTACTGCAAATACGATTGTATCAGTAAGAGGAAAAGGTATTATTATAAATGAACCTTCAGTTGTAGCAGTACAAAATGATAGACATGGAAAAGATAAAATTTTGGCAGTTGGGCAAGAAGCAAAAAGAATGCTTGGTAAAACACCTCTTAATATTCAAGCAGTAAGACCAATGCAAGATGGAGTTATTGCAGATTTTGAGATGACTGAAAGAATGATTAGATATTTTATTGAAAAAGCACACTCAAGAAAATCGTTTATTCGTCCAAGAGTAATTATTTGTATCCCTTATGGTATAACTCAAGTTGAAAGAAAAGCTGTTGAAGAATCTGCTATGAGTGCAGGAGCAAGAGAAGTATTTTTAGTTGAAGAACCAATGGCAGCAGCTATTGGTGCTGGAATTCCAGTATCAGACCCAGAAGGACATGTTATTGTTGATATTGGTGGAGGAACTACTGAAATTGGGGTTACAAGTTTAGGTGGATTAGTTTTATGTAAAAGCGTAAAAGTTGGTGGAGATAAAATCGATAGATCAATTATTGAATATGTAAGACAAAATTATAACTTATTTATAGGTGAGAGAACTGCTGAAACTGTAAAAATAGAAGTTGGAGCAGCTATAAAACTAGATCCTGAGCTAAAAATTCAAATTAAAGGGAAAGACCATTCTGGATATTTATCTACTATTGAACTTGGAAGTGAAGGTATAAGAATAGCTATAAAAGAGCCTTTAAAAGAGATTGCATCAGCAATTAGAAGTGTTTTAGAAAATATGCCACCAGATTTGGCTGGAGATGTTGTTGATAATGGTATTATCATAACTGGTGGTGGTGCTTTAATTAGAGGATTGGATAAATATCTAATGGAAATTGTAAAAATACCTGTAAAAATAGCAGATGAACCTTTATTATCTGTTGCTTACGGAACAAGTCAAGTTCTTGATGAACCAGGACTTTTAAAAGTTATTGAAGATATGAAAAACTCTTAATTTTAAATGAAGCGAATACTATTTATCTTTTTATTCTTAATTGCTGGATTAGCTTATCTTTTTGAATTAGATAAGTTTCTAGCAAAACATTTTAGTATATTTGCTACAATTAAAACTGCATATATAAACAATTATATATCAGTATCAGAAAAAATAGCAAACCATTTTGAACATGAAAGAATGATAAGAGACCTTCTAAATGAAAATTTAGAACTCAAAGAATATAAAATTCTTTATAGTGAAGCAAAGGCAAGAATTGAGAATTTTCAAGAGTTTATCAATAATGTCGAACTACCTGAAGTTAATTCAAAAATAGAAATAGTAAGAGTTCTATCTTATATAAATTTTGACGATTTTACAAATGTTTGGTTAGATAAGAAACCTGAACAAAATAATAAAATTTTAGGCTTAATATCTGAAAATTATGCTTCTGGAATTTTACTGAATAAACAAGGTAAATCAATTGGTCTTTTAAATGGAAACAAAGATTGTACTTATGCAGTATTTATAGGAAATGAAAAAAGCCCTGGTATTGTAACTGCTGCTGATAGATTAGATGAACTTTTTGTAAAATTTATCCCTGTTTGGGCCGATATAAATATCGGTGATGAAGTTATAACATCTGGAATGGATAATATATTCTTTGAAGGATTAAAAGTTGGAAAAGTAACTCAAATCAAAGAGTTACCAGATATGAAGATTGCAACTATAAAGCCTTATGCAAATCCACTTAAAAAAAGATATTTCTATACCTATAAAAAAATAAATCACCTAGATACAATAGAGCCTTTAGAAGAAAATATCCAAGAATCTAATAACTAGCCATAATTTTATCAACTTCACTCCAAGTTAATTTATCATCTTTTTTAAACATATTATAGATATATCTTGCAAACATATCAGTTTCTATATTTACTTTTGAGCCAACTTTATATCTCTTAAAAAGTGTATTATCAATTGTATGAGGTATAATAGTAAGCCTAAATCCATCTTTTAAAACTTCATTTACTGTTAAAGAAACTCCATCTATAGTTACACTTCCTTTTGGAATAATATATTTTAAATAATCTTTAGGAATTGTTATAAAAAAATCTGTCGAATTACCATTTTGTACAATTTTTGTAATATTACCAATACAATCAATATGCCCTTGAACTATATGACCTTCAAATCTATCACCCATCATCATAGCAGGTTCAATATGAACTTCATTTTTATAATTTTCCATAGCTAAAATCTTTTGAGATTCAGGAGATAACTCAACAGTAAAACTCTCTTTTGAAACTTTTACAACAGTTAAACAAGCTCCATTTATAGCTATAGAATCACCTATTTTTGGATTATATTTTGCTTTTAAAGTTAAAAAATTATTTGAAAAACTCTCAACTTTTGCTAATTCTCTTATAAGTCCAGTAAACACTTAAAAACCTTTTTTATTTATTTTTTTAAAGATAAAAATATAGATTATAGAGCTTATCAACTCTACAAAAGTTTGCATAACAATAACTGCTGGAAGTAGTGGTAAAGCATTTGGTACAGCCAAAGCCAAAGGTAAAATAATCAACGAATTTCTAGTTGCTGAACTAAATGCTATTGCACTTTTTTCTTTTGTTTCAAACTTGAAAATTTTTCCTACACTAAATCCAATAATAGGTGCAATAATAGCAAAAGCTATATAAATTGGAACTATAAACAATATGTCATTTATCACTGAACTTAATTGTGGAACAACACTCAAAATAACAACTAACAAAACAAACGCTGTTGATGGAACTGGAAGAAGATTGAAAATATCTACAATTTTTTCTATAAAAACACTCTTTTTAGAAAATATTTGAAAAAAACCTGCAAGAAGCAATGGGGCTAAAATCAAAAAAACAAAAGCTTCAATAAAAGGAGAAATATCTACTAAACTTGATGCTTCTTCTCCTAAAAAAACAGATAAATAAACTGGTAAAAGTAACATCTGAACTATCAATAAAATAGGTGTTGAGGCTAAAAGAAGTTTTGAATCAGCCTTTCCCAAATGTGAAAATGTCACAACATAATCAACACAAGGAGTTAATAAAACAAATAAAACTCCTAATTTTAGCAAAGGGTTATCAGGTAAAAACTGTATAAGTCCAAAAACAAGAAGTGGAATAAGAATGAAATTTGAAAAAAGTAATGCAAAAATAAATCTAATCTTTTTAAATGCTTGAGTCAATTCAGAAATAGGAACTTGTAAAAAAGTCACAAATAACATCAAAGCTAAAGCAGGATTTATCAAACTTTGAAAAGATGATGTATTTGGTACAACAAAAGTGATTAAAATAGCAATTGCGATTATTATAAAGTATATAGCAATTTGATAATTCTCCATAAAATCTTTTAATTTTATAAAATTCATTTAAACTCCATTATAAATTTAAGTTTCGATTATACTTAAAATAGCTTTATTTATAATTTAGATATAATCTTGCAAAAATTTATAAGAAGCTTATTTTAACTAATTTTACAAAATCGAAATAGTCTTTCAAAAAGGAAAATATATGCAATACGATATTATCGTTGTTGGTGGTGGACATGCTGGAATAGAAGCAGCACTTGCTGGTGCAAGATTAGGTAAAAAAACACTTTTGATAACTATGCTTGTTGAACAAATAGGAGCTGCTAGTTGCAACCCTGCCATTGGAGGTTTAGCAAAAGGACATTTAGTAAGAGAGCTAGATGCTTTGGGTGGAGAAATGGGACTTTGTACAGATGCAACTGGAATACAATTTCGTATTTTAAATGGTTCAAAAGGTGCTGCTGTTCAAGGAAGTCGAGCACAAATTGATATGGATAAATATCGTGCTTATATGAGAGAAGTTTGTCATAACACTCCTAATTTAGATATTTATCAAGATGAAGTATCTGAACTTTTAGTAAAAAATGATGAAGTATTTGGAGTAAAAACAAAACTAACAGAGGAGTTTTTAGCAAAAAAAGTGATTCTTACAACAGGAACTTTTATGCGTGGGCTTGTTCATATCGGGGAAAATACTTATTCAGCTGGTAGAGCTTGGGAATTGCCATCTTCTACACTTTCAATTCAGTTAAAAGAGTTAGGATTAAATGTAGGAAGACTAAAAACTGGAACTCCATCAAGAATAGATGCAAATTCGATAGATTTTTCAGTTATGGACCTGCATGGTGGAGATGTAAACCCTGCACCATTTTCATTTAGAACAGATAAAACTAAATTCAAACCAACACAATATCCATGTTATGTAACATATACAAATCTTGGAACACATGATATTATCTCACAAAATTTTCATAGAGCACCTATTTATACTGGACAAATAGAAGGCTTAGGACCTAGATATTGTCCTAGTATTGAAGATAAAGTAAAAAGATTTAGTGAAAGAGATAGACATCAACTATTTTTAGAACCACAAACTTCAATGTGTACAGAATACTATATAAACGGTATGTCAAGCTCTTTGCCTATTGAAGTTCAAAAAAAGATGATTCATTCTGTTCGTGGTTTAGAAAATGCTAGAATTGTAAGATATGGATATGCTATTGAGTACGATTATGTTGATCCAACGGAGTTAAAACACACACTTGAAACTAAAAAAATCAAAAATCTTTATCATGCAGGACAAATCAACGCTACAACAGGGTATGAAGAAGCAGCAGCTCAAGGACTTATGGCAAGTATAAATGCAAGTTTATCAATAGATGAAAAAGAGCCTTTTATTTTACGAAGAGATGAAGCTTATATTGGAGTTTTAATCGATGATTTAGTAACAAAAGGAACTCATGAACCATATAGAATGTTTACTTCAAGAGCTGAATATAGACTACTTTTAAGAGAAGAAAATGCCGATTTAAGACTAAGCCCGTATGGATATGAGTTAGGATTAATCTCTAAAGAGCAACTAGACAAAGTAGAAGAAAAAAGAAAGATTTTAAGTGATGCTGTCGAGCTTATGGCTTCAACTTGGATAACTTCAAAAAAAGAGACTTTAGAACTTCTTGATAGTATTGGGGAAGAAAAAATAAATGATAAAGTTTTATTGATAGATTTGATAGGAAGAAATACTATTGACAATCATAAATTTGATACTCTTGTACCAACTTTAGCAAATATCGATGAATACACAAAAGAACAAATTATAATCGAAGCAAAATATTATAGATATATTCAAAAACAACAAAAACAAATAGAAAAAATGAAAAAGATGTTAAAACTAAGAATACCTGATGAATTCTCATATAAAGGACTTCCAGGACTTTCAAATGAAGTTGTAGAGAAGCTAGAAAAACACAGACCACCAACACTTTATAATGCAAGTTTAATATCTGGTATTACTCCAGCTGCACTTGATATTATACATTTAAATTTGAATATGTTTTGTCACAAGCAATAAAAAATGATAATGGTTCAATATAAATTGATAATATGTAAAATAAAAAGTGATAATGAGAGTTTAATCTAACTATGGCAACTAAGAAAGGTATCATTCCAGAGTTTATGAAAGATAATCCAGATGATACTTTTGAATTTTTATTTCCCCTGAAAATAGTACTTAATGAAGATAAATATGGTAATAGTCACTATGAAGTCGTTGTAGAAAATATATCTAAAAAACAATTATTTAAATATAATGTATCACCTGAATTATTGTTTTCGCATTATCAATTTTTAGAGTATTATCAAAATGGTAAAAAAGTAGATAAATATAAGAATGAATTTGTTGAAGAAAAAAGTTTTAAAATTGATACAAAATTTATTAATAGAAATAATGAAAAAAAATTAAAAGATATTTTAGATGATAAAAGTATTGGAACTTTATTAGGTTGGAGTTATAAATATTTATCAGATGCAAAGAATATTAATTGTTATCTAGTAGAACAAGATGATATTAAAATAGTCATCCCTCACTTTGCTATAGGAATATACTATTATTTTAGATTTTCAGAATTAAGAGAAGCCGTTTTTGATTCTACATTAGAAGAGCTATATGTCTTGTGTGATGATAATAAAACTGATGCAAAAATAGTTTTACCAAAATATAAAACTGATGAAGATGCTGCTTTTATACATAGATATGCTTGCCAAGAGATTGCAAAAAGAGAGTTTGACAATGTATCTAACTATATTCATAATTATCTAAAATATATGCAAGAAAATAATTTAGATGATGATATATATAAAATGCATTTGAAGTTTAATTTCCCAACAAAACAAGAATTCCAAATTGATACAAGAAGTTCTCTTGTTACAAATAAAGAAACAAATGAAAAGTATTACTTTATTCATGAAATTACAAATGATTATTCAGATATAGGTTTTGAAAAACTAACAAAAATTATAGAAAAGAATAAAGTTATTTTAAATTTAGGAGATTTAGATAATCTTCCAAAAGTTGAAAAAGATATTCCTAATGAAACATCTGAAGTATTAAAAATAACGCATGCAAGCAAAAAGAATACAAAAACTAGTCATCAAAAGAATAGAAAAAAAAGTTGTGGTAGTTTAAAAAATATTTTAGTTGATGAAGAATCTTCACCTAGAGATATTATAGAAGATTTACTGAAAATTTATAAAGAACAACAAACTAATGATGTAACTCATCAGAGTTTAACTGAGTCATCTTCTAAAGGGAATAAAACTATTAGAAAAGTTGTTATTTCAAGTGAGTTTATTAAAGAATTTGAATCTAAACCTTTAAATGAAATAGATAACTTTGTAGTATTTAATCAATATATAAATTTTTTGCAAAAACGTCCTGATATAGAAAACTTTCATGTAAATGAAAAAAAAGATTTACCTCAATATACACTTAAAGATGATGAAACAAAAATCAATCCAAAATGCAAAATAAAAAAAAGACCTAGACAATATCTAACAGCAACATTTAAATATGAAAATTCTTATGTGGGATTATTGGAATTAGAAAATAATACTTATTCTGCTTGTTCGACTTGGGTAGTGGTATCTAGCTCACCAATACAAAATAGTAATTTTGATTTTTTTATAAATCTATATTTTAAAGAAGATATAGGAATTGATAATATACTAAAAAAATATTCTCAAACTAATCCCAGATTTACTAAAAAAAATCATGAGAGAAATAAAAATTTAAATAAAATTCAACTTGCTAAGTGGTATGCCGGATTGTTAGGAAAAATTGTTTAATTTTAACTTTTTATAAATTTTGTTGAATTCTTTATGAATACTCGCATGGCAACCAACAATTTTAGCAACATTTATAATATTCACGCTCTCTCCTATACTTTCTAAATATTTTATTGCTCTAAGAACTTCACCTTCAACTATTTCTCTACCTATTTTATTTTCCATTGGAACAAGCTTATCAATCATTTTTTTATACCAAAAAGAAATATCTCTAAATCCATGGATAAAATCTCTATGTGTTAATTTATGTTCAACAATAAATTTTTGAAAATTATCTGGAAATTTTTCAAAAAGATAAAAAACTAAAGAAGTTAATAAAAACTCTTTTTTAATAGATAAGGCTTTTTTTGAATTATATTTTTCAAGTTTTTTACAAATAGTTTTATACTCTTCAATTAATGGGAAATCTTCTAAATTTAATTCATTTTTTCTATCAACTAAACTTCTTAATGCAGTAAAACTTTCAAATACAAATAGTGAATTTATTTTTTTATCATTAATAGTAAAATATCCGTCATTCAGCCCTTTTTCAAACCAATTAATTGCTTTTAATCCATATTCAAAATTTGAATTTATTTTTATAACAAGATTTTCTCTAAAATCTTTTTTACATTTATGGCAGATGCAAATTTCTTTAAAATGTTTTATTTTTGCAAAATTAATTTTTTCATAACATCTCCAACATCTATCAGTTAAAAAAACTTTATGTTTAGGGCAAGCATTATAAAATTGATATCTCCATTTTTTTCTAAAATATGGAATTTTATCTTCAGCTAAACATTTTGGACAATACATCAAACCATTATGTGTTCTTTTATCAGTCAATTTTCTAATTTGTAAAGGTGGATATAAACAATTATTACATGAAAACAAATATCCTTCTTCACTTCGCAAAGACATTTTAAGAATATCTTCTTTAGCTAAGTTACTTTTATTTGATAAAGCTTCAAATAATTTTTCATCATATAAAAAATCTATATCGACCCTTGAAATTTGATTCCCTTCTTTTTTCACAAAAAGAGTTAAAAAAATAGAAAGTTGTCGTCTATGTTCAATGGCAACTCTAGTAAGCCAAGAGCTTAAAAGTTCATCTTCTAAAGGTTTTGGTACTATTAAAAAGAAATAGTCTTGAACCCAAGCATTATTTCTTTTTTTCTTTGCCATATTACAACTTTGGTAAATATTCTATATCATCAACAGTGATATATTCTCTTTTAGATTTGATTGCTTTTATAGAGGCTTTTTTTAATAAATTTACAGTTTTGCCAATTAAGCCTTCAGAATTATAAAATAATTTGTTAATAAGTTCAGGATTTTCAACCATATTGGAAGCTTTTTTAAGGGGTAAGCATCTCTCATAAGTTGCCACAAATGATCTAAATTTCTTATCATTGTTCCATCTAGGAAGCTCAAGTGCAGGGAATCTTGTACTTGTTTCATTTCCTATTGATAATGCTGAATACGCTTCTCTTGTACCTGCTAAAACAATTGTTAGTGATAAACTATTGCTTAACTGTTTTAAATCATCAATAAAAGTTCTTTGCTTATTTAAATTTCCTCTTAATGAACTATGTATTTCATCAATTAATATCATTCTAGTACCTAATTTATTTAAATGATGTTTTGCAAGGTAAGCTTTTGTTGCAACTTTATCAACTCTATTTTGTGGAACGCATAACTCTTCTAATATTAAACTATATAGTCTACTTTCATCTGGAATTGTAGGTGCTTGGAAATAAATTATTGGTATTTCATAAATTGCTTCACCATCTTTTGTAACATAATCAAGTTTTGTTTTATGCAATTCATACATTCTTTTTAATATTGCTGTTTTTCCATTATTTGAATCTCCATATATGAGTAATCCTTCATGTCTCATTTGAGGAGGATCTAAAAATTTATCTTCTAAAATTTCTATTAATTTAACTGCTGCACCATAACCAATCCAATGATCTTTTTTACAATATAAGATTCTTTCTTCATCGCTTTTGTTTAAATATTCAAAAGTTTCAGGTGTTAAATTTCTATCATTCATAAATTAGCCTATTGGATAGATTTCATAGTCACTATCATCTTCTTCATTTTTTGGAGTTGCAGAAATATAAGAGTGCAGATTTTCTTTATAATCAATTCTTTCTTTATCTTTTTGCAAAGTTTTTTCTTGATGCTTTTTAGAACTCTCTTTTCTTCTTATAGATTTTTTTTCTTGTTTTGCTTGTGCTACATAAGAGTGTAACCTTTCATATGCTTCAAAAATATCATGTTGTTCTAGCTCTCTTCCAGATACTTTTCTCCTAGCTTCAGCAATAGCAGCTCTTAACTCTGATAGATTTATTTGAGGTCTTCTTATATCAGCATATGGGACAGTTATATAATCTTTTATATCTTCATCATAAACATATATTTTACTAATATCTCTTGGGTCTCTTCTACAAACTACATTATTTTCTAAATTAGGTTTTAGTTTTTTATATTGAGTAGGGATTATATATTTTCTAAGGGTTTCACTAAAATAAGTAATATAATCAATTGTGATTCCATTCTTTTGAACAGTTCTATTAATTATAGGTAATAGTGCCATTCTAAGCTTTAAAGTATCTGCTGGAACAATTGGTAAAAAGGGTATTGATTTGTCATCACCAACACCATATAAACCTTGATAGAATTTCTCTTCAGGAGTCATTCCTAAAGAGCTATGCTCTGTTTTATGATATATATTTATTACAAAATCTAGGTACCATTTTTCTAATTCATCAATTGTCATAGCAGCATTGCCATCAGAATCATAAGTTCCTTTTTCAAAAATATTTGAAAATGTACTTCCTGGTAAAGTATGAACTTTTTTCATACAAGTCCCAATAACTCTTTCAATTGCTCCTCCAAATTCAGGTCTTGCAACTGGTCTATAGATATCTTCAATCCTATACTCTTTACAGAAATTTTGTAAACTTATACTTCTAAAATCCTTTCCATTATCCATATGAACTTTCTTTGGTAAGCCATAAACAGCCCATTCTCCTTCTACTCCATATTTTTTAATAAAATCATCTTTTGGCAAAATTGCATTAAGTAAGCACTGACCAACACTAAAATAACTTGGTGCTTCAAGTGAAATATAAAAACCAAAAATCATTCTACTATAAACATCAATAGCAACTGTAATAAATGGTCTTCCTATTGGCTTTCTTGTCTCGTCATCAACTAAAATAACATCAACTTTAGTATGATCTATTTGAATAATGTCCAAAGGTATTTTTACTTCTGGAAAACTTCCACTCATTCCTCTAGATTCATTTACTCTTATTGCATGTCTATTTTTTGCAATGATTTTTGGATGTAAATTATTGATTCTACTTCTTACTGTATTTTTTGTAGGAGATTTTAGCCTTAAATTTTTGCACTTATAAATTATTTCATCATAAATCATTTGCAAAGGGTATTTTTGTTTATGAAGATAATACTCTTCTATAACACTATTTATTATGGTATCAACATTATTATCTAGTCTACTTTTACCTTTTGCTCCACAAAACTCCCTTTTTGAAGCTAAAGAACTAACACTTCGATATTGTTCATAAGTATTTAGCCATCTATAAATAGTAGCTATTCCTTTTTTATATTTTTTTGCAATTTTTAAAACATCTGAAGCAGTTCTATCTTTTTTATCTACTAAAGATTTTATAATTTCATATCTCTCATTTGCTTTATCAAAATCTTTTTGTTCTAAATCAATTAATGTTTTTCTATTTTCTTTTATATTTTTTGGTTCAATTAATAACTCATGAATTTTTACAATTTTTTCATTAAATGGTGCAATACTTCTTTTTAATAAAACTTCATCAAATGATGGATAACCTTTAATTATATATTCTGAATCTTTATAAAATATTTTTGAATCAATTTCGAATTTAATTATATTACTCATAATTTAGCTCCACTAATGAATTCATGCTAAGTTTTGCTATTTCTAAATTACTTTTTAATTTTTCTTTACATACCAAATCCCAAATACAATTTGAAGTAAGTCCATATTCTGTTAAATTTTGTGAAATTGAATTTGCCAAATCAAAAGCAGATATTTTTTTGTTTTTATTTGCTAATTCTAAAATTTGATTTTCATATTTGTTTTCTATAGGATATAGTTTATACCTATACAAGAAGTCTAAGTTATCTAAATATATTTCACTATGATTTTTTTCAGTATAAACTTCAAAATCAAAATTTAATTTATTTGCTGAAACTTTTGCAGATTCAAATCTTTTTTCAAAATAATCTTTTCTTTTTTCTATTTCACTTGTATATTTAACTTCAACTATGGTGTCTTTTTTTGATGAACTTTTAACTCTTTTAATATAACAATCTGCACTATAAATTTGATTTTTACCATCAAAAAATATTTCTATTTGCGGTTGCTCTTGATAAGATATTACTTCATTATCAAATTCTAGGTATAAAAAATGAGCTTTTTCAAGTTTTGATTCAAATCCTATGGAAGTATTATTTTTAATACTTGGGAAGTGTCCCGTAATAGAACGATAATTCTTTTTTATTTTACGCTGAGTAAATTTTATAATGGAATCTTTCATATATATTTCCTGGTAAGTTTATAATATTAAATTATATTAAATCCACCTTATTATAATATGAAATTATTCCTCGTAATATCAAATTATATTAAAATAATCAAAGAATAATTTAAGTTGAAATCTGTAGAATATAAGTTTTATAGGGAAAAAATTTATCTATGATGAAATTAACGGTAGTTAGCCATAGTAGAGGGCGTGATAATACTGCACTGCTCAGATTTATAAGAATTATATATCTTGTAAAAATTGCCAAGTTTGCAATTAAAGAAAAAAATACAAATAATGTAAGTGATATTAATGGTTACAGAATTAAAGAACAATTATTGTGAATTACATACTCATACGTATAAATATAGAATTAATAGCGATAGTTCTAAATATACAAGTTATGGATATCAATTAATCTACATTGTCAATAGTATTATAAAAAAAAATAAATCAGAAACAATAAAAGATGAATCTTATATGAATGCAAATCATCAAAGATTAATTGATTATACAGTGTCAAGAATAATTAATATAGGGTATTATTATTTAGATACTTTTAGTGAAGAGTCAACTAAATATGAGTCAAAATTGTTAGCTAAATTAAATGAATTTTTAGATACTGAAGAAGAGTATATTAATAAGTTATTTATATTAGTAAAACACATTTGTATGAATTATGAAAAAACTGATCCTTCTCAAAGAATAAAAGATACAATAAGAAAACATGCCAAACAATCTTTACATTCTTGTTATATTTGTGGAAGAAAATTAGATACTGATAAACAAACATCGACTAAAATGACTGAAATTAAAGCAAAAATAGTTAAGGAAGAATATTTTGGAGATTTATTAGAAATAGAGCATATCTTACCTAGGGTGTATGGTGGAGGATTAAACAAAGAAAATATTACAGTTGCATGTGAACATTGTAATAAAATTAAAGATGATAAATTATCGTATGCTGATTGTTATTTTGAAGATTTTATGGTAAGTAGTGATAATAAAGTGGCAATTAATTCAAAATTAACTAAAAATATAAAATTTTCTATTTTATATAAACAAGAATTTAAATGTAATGAATGTAATACCAAATTATATGATCTAGATATTGATAAAATAATATTTTATAAAAAAGAAGATGATGAGCCATTTCATTTTACTAATATATTAATGTGTTGTGAAAATTGTTCAAACAGTAAACAAATTAAAGGAGTAGAGTATGGTTTATACTTATAAATGTTTTAAAATAAAGCAAAGGCAAAACAGTGATTTTGTGTTCTTATCTTTTGTAGCAATTGCAAAAGATGTTTATAATTGGTCTCATGCAGACAATATAGAGATAGATAAAAATGGTATTCAACGAATGCTAGAAAAATCAAAATGGGATAAAATTACAAAATTCTTTAATACTCATCAAGACAATATTATTCCAAATAATGTTATTTTAGCCTTTGATGATGAAGTTAGCGAAGTTAAAGAACTTTATAATGCAGATGAAGTAATAGATAATAGGTCAGATGGATATATATTGAGGGTAACTACTGATAGTGATATTGTGGAATTAATTATTGATGATGCTATAAAAAATAATACTTATATTATTGATGGACAGCATAGGTTAAAGGGTATGGCAGAAGTAGATGAAGATTTACCTGTAATTGTTTCTTTATTTATTAATATTGATAAATTGAATAGAGCATTTCAGTTTTTGACAATTAATAATAAAGCTAGTAAAGTTAAAACAGATAATATAAAAGCACTAATTTCAAATTTTGATAAAATTGAGAATACATTAAAAGATAGATTAGCTACTGCATCAATTTCGGCTGGTAAGTTTTCAACTTCAATAGATATCGTAAATTCAGATAGCGAAAGTCCATTTTATCAACTTATTGACTGGGTCAATAATAGAACTGGTAAAAAAATAGTTTCTACGGTTGCTATTGAAAATTCATTAAAGATTATACAAAAAACTTTCCCAGAATTAATAGAAGATAATAATGAAAATAAAACATTAGCCTTAGATATTTTATATAATATTTGGAGACCAGTAGTAGATATATATAAAATTCAATTAAATAATGTTGAGAAATATGTAAATTTATTCAAAAAAGCTAATATACAGGCAATAACAGAATATATTTGTTTAAAATTATCTGACGAAATAGTTTTTGCAACTGATGAAATAGATATTACAAAACCAGATTCACCTTTAAAATATATGAGTGGACTATTAAATGGTATACCTGAAGAGTTTTGGACAACACCATGGAAACTAACAGGTTTGGATAGTCAAACAGGGAGACATACTATTATCAAAGAAATTATAAAAATGAAAAGAAATATTAACAGTGGTAAAGATTGGTTTGAAGATTTAGAATTGTATAAAGATGATGCATAAAGTACTAAAAACAATTATTTATTGATCTTTCTTTAACTCAAATCTAAACTAAATAAAAAGATCTTTTTTATTTAGTCTATCTATTAATTTGTTCTAAAATAAAATTACTAAATATACCTATATCTTTACTTGTATTTTGGATATCCATAATGTTTCTTATCTGCCCATCATTAGCGAAGTTATATTTTCCATTTTGCCAATCAATTTTATCTTTTAATTTTATTAAATATTTCTCAAAATCATTTACAAGAAAGGTTTTGTCTTCTAAATAATTAGGATTATTTTCTAAAATCTGAGAATATATTATCTCTTCCATTACATCTGCAAGTGCTAAAATTCCTGCACCATGAGTTAATCTTGTTTTGCTTGGATTTAATTTCCAATCTTTTGGAAAAACAACTTTTACAGCCCCCCAAAAAGCATTTAATAAACTCACCATAGATTCAATATCATTCATACCTAATTCATGTTCACTTAACTCATATAATATTCCATTAGTTAAACTTTTATTTATAGCTTTTATTATTGTATTGTCTTTTAAATAGCCTTCTTGAAAAGTATGCGTTTTTATTGTTTGATAAAATGGTGAATATTTTTGACTATTTAATATTCCAATTATCTTATTAGGTAATTGTTTATCTTTATATGTAGATGGTAATTCAGTATCTATTTCAGGTAATAATTCATATATTAAAGTTTTTGATAAAGGTTTAGTGTTATTAATTAAAATAAACTGTTCGGTTTGCTCTAATTTATTATCTGTAATAAATGCATTAACAAGCACTTCAAATTCATTATTTTGTAGATTTTGTAAGGCACTAGATCTTTGTTGACCATCTACTATTTGTCCATGAATCTTATCGTCTGGAATACATAAATATCCAAAATCTCCATCATTAATTGATTCAAATTTTACATGTGAGTCAAAACATATTACTATAGAATTTGCAAGAATTGCTGTATCTGTATTTAAGTAGTTTTCTATTTCTTTTATATGTTTTAGAATTTTAACCCTTTGATATCCAAATAGTTTCCCATCTTCATTTCGTTTTGCTCTATCTATAGATGAAAAACTTAAAATATCTTTTCCTAATACTTTAAATGTATATATATTCTTTCCATTTTGATTTACTTTTAATGCAGGAAATTTTAACATATGTTATTTGCCTCTCTTAATTCTTCTAATTCTCTTTGAAATTGCCATAAATTATGAAATCCTCTTCGTCTATTTCTATTAGAATTTCTAAAAATAATTGTTTCTATTTTAGCATTTTGGCATACTTCACATTGACATTTCTGCCAATATTTTGATGAAAGTATATCTTTATACCTTTGAATAGGTACTTTATCCCTAAAAATTAATTCGTATTCTTCTAAAGCTTTTAATGTATTTTCTAAAGTCTCTTCACCTTTATCATAAGCTCTTATAGATGATAATGCTTTTTCTTCTAATTTTTCAGCTTCTTCTTGATCAACCAAACCTGATGACACCTTTCTTTTTAATGCAGGTGTCTTTTGTGAAGATGGTATTCTTATGGCAGTATAATGATCTTTTGGTGTATAATAGTTGTCTTTTTCATCTTTAAAAGCTCTAATTAGTGGAGAAGTTGAATCAAAACTAGTAATCTTATATTTTATGAATCTATCAAGTTGTTTTGCTTTTGCAAATCCTAATAAATGTATTTTTATTTCATATCCAATTTCATCTCTTACGGCTTTTACTATTTCTTCACAAGAATTAATATCTAATGGAACAAGTCCTCCAATAGCTATATAAGTATACCCCATATCTATAAGTTCTCTCGCTGCTCTTTTCATACTTTTTGGAGACCATGCTTGAACTACTCCAATAGGATGAAAATTCACTTTTTGTTTATCACACTCTTTTAAAAATTCTTTTGCATTATTAATAGTAATATCATATCTTTTTTGCATTTTTTCTGTAACTTTATAATTATCATCAAACTCACCATCTGTATCAAATCTTTTATCATATTCAAATATAATATGATCCACAGACATTCCATAATTAAATTTACATTTCTCATAGAATGTAACAGTTTCAGATACAGAATAAGGTGGTTTATCTAACATATGGTAACTAAAAGCACCATTATCACCAAATATCTCACCATCGTAATATCGTAGAAATCTTTTTATTCCCTGCATTTTTATTCTTCTTGTTTGAGCACTATTGTATGCACAACTATTAGATTTATATATCCCATCATCTAATAAACCTCTAGATATTAGCATTCCATCATATGGTTTTTTACTAAAAACTTCATGCGGATATCTATCTGTTCTTTGAATTACTCTTTTAGCTGAAAATTCATCAGTTAAAAAATTGTAATCTAAATCTATTGTATCTTGAGCATCTGCAAATATAAATTTCATTTTTATATCTCTTTATTAAATTGTCGTATTAAATATGTTGTTAAAAGTTTTTTATGAAGAGGAATATTTTGTATATCTTTCCACTCTAAATTAAGTTCTTCCCACATTCCACTAGACCATTTACAATATGGTTTTAATTTATGTAATTCTTTCATTACTCTATTCTCAATCCTTTTATCATCTGGATTAACATTTCTCATTATTGTATCCATCAATGCACCAATAGCAAAAATACCTGTTCCGTGCATTAATCGACTTTGATTTGAAGGTTTTCCCCAATCTTCAATAAAAACTTTTTTAACACAATTCCAGTAAGTATAAATAATTTTTAATATACTATCTAAATCTGTTTCTCCATTATTAATACCAACATAAGGGAATAAACATCCTGCAGTATTATTTAAAGATTTTTTTAATATTGTTATAATTGAATTATGTGCAATAATTGGTTTGAAATTCTCATTATTTTCTACTGAAACCTTTTGTATTAGTCCATAAAATGGTGACTTAGGGTCAAAATTTAATAATTCAGTTATAGCTGAAGGAACTTTTCTTGAATCTAAATCAGAAGGAAGTATTCCATTTATTGTTGGTAATAACTCATCAATTAAACCTTTTGGTAGAGGCTTAGTTTTATTAACTCTAATAAATTGTTCTCTCTGTACTTCTAAACTATCAGCAATAAAAGCAATAATAGGTATTGGCAAATTTGGCTTGTTACATTTACTTAAAGCTATCGCTCTTTGTTGTCCATCAACTATCCAAGCTGGTCTAAAACCTTCTTCTTTGATTGGTATACTTAAAGTACCACTCATTGAATATTTATCTGAATTTAATTTTATACCTCTTGCTTTTGTAAATTTTACTTCTTCATTTATAGCTAATATAATTGAATTTGGGAATAAAATATTTTCCATATTAAGATATTCTAAAATATCATTAATATGTTTTTTTACTTCTTTTCTTTGTAAACCTTGTAATTCACTTTGCTCATCTCTGTGTATTCTTGAGATATCAGAAAAAGACAAAATTTCTTTTGCAGGAATAAAGAAACTATAAATTTTTTGATTATTTTGCTTTGTTTCTAAAGCTCTTGTTTTAAAATTACTTTTCATTTTTTAAGAATCTCTTTTTTTAAATTGTTAAATAAATTATGAAATCTTTTTTGTTCACATGAAAATCCACTTTTTCGTAATAAAGTTAATCCTTTTGATGCAGATAAAATATTTTCTTTTAACATAAAATCATTTAACATTATTTTCAAATCGGTATCTTCAAGTTTTTTGCCTTTTTTAATATAAATATTTTCAAATTTATTTAAGAAATTATTAATATACTCTTGTAATATATTGTGGTCTAATTTTAAATCATTTTTTACAATTTCTTTAGATAACCATCTGAGAACTCTTTGGGATAAATTAATCAAAGTACCAGGTTCATATAAATTAAATCTAGAATCAAAATTTAGAGAATTTTTTCTAAATTTTAAGTCACATTTTTTTGCAACATTTATAATAAAGACTTTGTCAGAGTAAATTTGAATTAATTTCTCAATATAGTTATTAGTAGCGTCTAAATATTCTTTTGATAAACAAATAAATATTGCTGAAACATTTTTAAATTCATTTACTGAAAATTCATTAATATTATTCCACCAAATTTTATTTAAACAACACTTATTAACACTATCTAATTGATTTTTTGAAAATGTTATTCCATAAGAAGAAATCATTTTTTCTGAATCTATTAGTCCATAACCAGCAGACGCAATTAATAGTTTTGTAGGAAATTTAATTTTAAATTCTTTTTCACAATCTAAAATTGCTTTCCAAGTTACCCCTTTGTATAAATCTTTTGCTTTAATTTTATTACTCGAATTTTTGAGATTACTTTTCCAATCTAATGTAACATTCTCTATAATATTATGTCTATAATTTCTAAATAAATTGCATTTACTTGGCAATAGTTTTTTACCATTTGTACAATTAGATATTATATATAACATATTACACTTTCAGCTTTATTTAAACTTATATTATAACAATAATTACATAAAAAAAACATTCTTTTCTCCTTTTACTTTAATGTTGACACTTTATATCTATAAACAATTATCTAATAACATTATCAATTCATATTTTCCATTTTATATACTAGATTTTAATAAGAAATATTATAAAACCTCCAAAAAATGGAGTTTATATTATGAAGAATCTATTATCAATTTATTTTGAATCTCACATGTTTGTAAAACAAAAAAATTAAAAAAAAGAAAAAATATGCCATATATAGATTGGATGGGGAAAAAAGATGTTGTAAATCATCACAAAAAAATTCCATATAAAACCATAGAGTGTAAAGAAGAAATTGGAGAGTTAAATACTTCAAATATGATTATCAAAGGGGATAATCTTCTTGCTTTAAAATCTCTTTTGCCATATTATGCAAGTAGTGTTAAGATGATTTACATAGACCCACCATATAATACCGGAAATACATCGTGGGTTTATAATGACAATATGGATAGCCCAATAATCAAAAAATGGCTTACAAAAACTGTAAATGCTGAAGATTTAAGCAGAAGTGATAAATGGCTTTGTATGATGTATCCACGGCTTAAACTTCTTAGAGAACTTCTTAAAGATGATGGAGTAATATTTATAAGTATAGATGATGCAGAAGTTACACATTTAAGAATGATTTGTGATGAGATTTTTGGGAAAGATAATTTCGTTGGAAAATTCATAAAACAATCTAAAGTTGGTGGGGGCAGTGATAGTAAACATATAGTAAAAGAACATGAATATTTATTAATTTATTCAAAAAATATAAATAATCTTGATGAATTATTTATGGATTTTGATGAAAATTATCTCAAGAGATATAAAGATAAAGATGAAAAAGGGTATTTCTTTTGGGATACATTTGCAAGACCTGGATTGAAAAATCCCATTAAATATAAAATACCTACACCCAATGGAGATTTTATAGATGGCGAATGGATAAGGTCAGAAAAAAGATTTTATGAAGATTACAAAAATGGTGAAATCAAAATATTTCAAAAAAATGATAATTCTTGGGGTGTTCATTTTAAACAATACCTAAATATTCAAGGTAAAAAACCCAGAAGCTTAACTACTGATTTTGGTGGAACAATAGAAGGAAAAAATCAAATTAAAGAAATTTTTAATGATGATAAAATATTTCCCTATCCCAAAGCTTCATCTTTTATAAAACAATTAATTCATATTTTTTCTACTTCAAAAAACGATATTATACTTGATAGTTTTGCAGGAAGTGGTACAACAGCACATGCAGTTTTAGAGCAAAATGCTCTTGATGGTGGAAATCGTAAATTTATTTTAATAGAAACTATGGACTATGCAAAAGATATTACAGCAGAGCGTGTAAAAAGGGTAGTTGAGGGTTATAGTTTTACAGGGAAAGATAAAACAATACTTTTTGAGAAAAAACTAAGTACGACAGATATTTTAAATAGTAAAAAGATGCAAGATTTAAGCAATGAAGCAAATAAGATAATAGAGGAAAATAGTTCAAATTTTGACAAAATAGAGAAAACTTTTAAAGAAAATAACCTAAAAATAGAAGGCATAAAAGATATAAAAGGCTTCAAAGAAGGTTTAGGTGGTGGATTTAAGTATTGTGAATTAGGAGATGATATTTTTGATGAAAATAAAGAGTTAAATAAAAATCTTAATTTTCTTCAAATTGCAAAACATCTCTACTTTGTAGAGTTCAAAAAACCTATTTTAAAAGATGAGATAAAAGAGCCATTTCTAGGAAAATTAGAAGACAAATATATCTACTTCTTTGAGAAAAGTTTTAAATTGCTTGATATGAAAAATATTTTAAAAAATCATTCAAACTACAAAGAGATAATAATCTACACTAAAAAAACCACTATCAGTTCTCAAGAACTAAAAAAATCAAACATTACTATAAGATATATACCTTATGATATAAAGGAAAACTAATGCTAAAAAATTATCAACAAGAGGCTATAAACAGCCTTACTCAATTTTGTAATAATATAGATGAAAGTAGTATAAATCAAAGTTTTAAAGATATTATAAATAATCAATATTTAGAGGTTGATAACTTTTCCAATCCTTATGTTTGTATCAGAATTCCAACAGGTGGTGGAAAAACTTTAATTGCTACAAAAAGTATTAGAGTTATAACTCAAAACTATCTAAATAAAGATTACTCTTTGGTCCTTTGGTTAGCTCCAAGTGATAAAATAGTTTCTCAAACTCTTGAAGTTTTAAAAAACAAACAGCACTCTTATAGACAAATATTGGATAAAGAGTTCGATAATATAGAAATTTTAAGTATTCAAGAAGCATTTAAAAAGAGTTTTAATCCAAAAGAGTCTTTAGTGATTATTGTAGGGACAATTCAAAGTTTTAGAACAACAAACAAAGATGGTAGAAAATTTTTTGATGAAAATAGTACATATTATGAAATGTTAAAATCACTTGATATGAAGCCATCTTTAGAAAATATGATTAAATACTTTAAACCGATAGTTATTTTAGATGAAGCACACAAATCAAGCACAGCCCTATCTTTAAAAAGTTTACTCGATATTGAACCATCTTTTATACTAGAATTAACTGCAACTCCTATTACAAAAACAATTAAAGCAAAAGAGATTTATGCAAGTAATATTTTATATAGTGTAAATGCAACTGAACTAAAAAAAGAGAATATGATAAAACTTCCAATTATGTTAAAAACTATTGATGATAGTTTGAAAATATTAAAAGAGGGAATTGAAAAAAGAGAATATTTAGAGAAATTATCTATTTTAGAAGAAGGTCAATCTTCAAGATATATTCGCCCTATAAATCTAATAAGAGCAGATGAAAATAGAGGAAGTGAATATTTAACTTATGACAAAATAAAAACTATTTTAATAGAAGAGTTTAAAATAGATGAAAAACAAATAGCTATTCAAACTGGTGATAAAAAAGAGATTGATGGAGTTGATTTATTTAGTCCAGATTGCCCAATACGATATATTATAACTGTTGATGCACTAAAAGAGGGCTGGGATTGTTCTTTTGCCTATGTTTTAAGTGTTGTTTCAAATATGCAATCAGCTACTGCAATAGAGCAGTTAATAGGTAGAGTTTTAAGAATGCCATATATTGAATCAAAAAATAAAAAAGAGCTAGAAAAAAGTTATGTCTATGTTGCTTCTAGTAGTTTTGAAGATGTAGCACAAAATATTGGAAAAACTTTAGTTGATAGTGGTTTTGAAGATATGGAAGCCAAAATAAGTATAGATATAAGTTCAAATACAAATCAAAATATAGTTTTAGGTGGGTTATTTCAAGATAATTTATATGAAGATAGACAAATTCAGTTAGAAAATATGGATCTTGAAGAGTTTATGAAACCATCAATAGAACCATACATAAATATAAATACAGATACAAATATTTTAACTATTACAAATTTTCCAAGCTCTTCAAAACGAGAAAAACTTTTTGAAGATTTGAAAAAAGTAGTACCACAAAATATTCATCATAAATTAGATGAAATCAAAGAAAATATAAACTCATCAAAAAGTGAGTTTATTGAAAAAACATCTGATATTGAAATTCCAATATTACAAATAGAGTACCAAGGTGAGAATTATGATTTTGAAGATAGTTTGATAAATGAATTTATAGATATTAGTGAAAGTGAAATAATAAAAAATAGTAAATTAAGCATTGATGAATTTGATATAAAGCTAAATGAAAATTTAGGCTTAATAGATATAAAGCAAAATAAAATAATAAAACAAAAATTAGAAAAAAAAGATGATATTTTACCAATTTTTGAAGAAGAAAATGAGAATGAAAGAAATCTAATAAACTCACATAAAATAGATTATAACTTAGAAAATAGACAAAATCTAGTTCATAATATATCAAAACTCTTAAGAGAAGAAGATGAAAATATTTTTAGAATATTTGACTCAACTGAAATTAAAAGCTTTATCTCTTTGGTAATTACTGATTTAATTAATAATAGAGAAAATATTGATTTAACTCTGCTTATTAGTAAAAAATATAATCTAAAAAAAGCAATTTTAAATAAACTAAAATCTATGATAGAAAATTCTAAAACTTTAAGTTTTAGAAAATTGTTTAATGAAGGTAAATTTAATTTTGTTATGAGTAATAATATCTATTTTAGTTCAAACAATTATTTCCCAATACCTGATGATAGAAGTGGAATTTTTAAAAAACATAAATATAAGTATGTACATAAGTTTGATAGTGATGAAGAGTACAAAGTTGCTTTGTATATTGATAGTTTAGAAAATGTTTCTATTTGGATTAGAAATGTAGATAGAGATTATAAAAACTCATTTTGGCTTGAAACGGAAAAAGGTAAATTTTATCCAGATTTTATAATCAAATTTAAAAATGGAAAAATAGCAGTTGCTGAATATAAAGGAAAAGTTTATATTCCTGAATATGAAAAAACTAAAAAATCAGTAGGTGATGCTTGGGGCAGTGTCGATGAAAATTTTACATTTTTATCTTTATATGAAAATAATTTTAGAGAAATATTAAATAGATAAGAAAATTCTTATCTATTTCAAGCTTATAGTCACAGTCCCACCTGCAACATCAACATTATATTTTGATGGTTTATCACCAAGTTCAATAGCAACTCGATAGTATCCACCTTTTTGGTGATTCCCAACAACAATATTTTTAAAGTTTTTAGAATTTATATTTTCTCGTTTTGTAGTAAAAGATACTTTTGCACGATAATCAAGTGCCAATTTATTTTCTTTATTGATAGTAAATTTTTTAAACATAGTATGTTCACTTTTTATTACCAACTTGTCATCAGATATCTCAACATTTAGAAAAGGTAAAATATTTTTTGCACCACTTGTCCCACCGTCATTTGAAGAAGTAGTAGTTTTTCCATCAGATTCAACATCAGCTCGTGGTTTTACATAAACTATTTGTTCAGGTTCTTTTTTCACATTTGACAACTCTTTTTTTACCAACTCTTTAGTTTTTTGTTCACTTTGTTGTTTTGTTTTTTGAATTAAACTATCAACTTCTTTTTTTGAATAAGTTTTTTCAGCTGGTTTCACAGGTTGTTTTGTTGTTTGAGTAGGTGTTTTGGTAGGAGTTTGTGTAGTAACTTGTTGATTTATCTCTTGTTGAACTTTTTTTATATACTCTGCTTCTTGCATCTCTTCAAGATTCTTAGGCGTTTCGTTTAATTCAAACATTCTACCTGTTTCTTCTTCGTATTTTGCAAAAGGATTATCTCTTGCCTCCAAAAATATCGTCAAAACTACTGTTAGCATAATCAATTTTGTTTTCATTCTTCTGGCTCCAAATTTTTAAGTTCAAAATACTCTTTTTGCAAATAAGCGTTTGTTTTTTGAAGTCTTGCAATCTCATTTTCCAAATAAGCTTTTCTATTTTTCAATGAGTTATAAACTTCTATTGAATTATCTCCAAAAAGAAGATTTACCCAGTGTAAAGCAAAATATATTGTTACCAATAGTGAAAAAATCACTATTAGTATAAATCCGCCAATACCACTTTTCTTTTTTGTTTTTTGCATTATTTTTTAGAAAATGGTTGTTTTCCTAAATATTCAGCATATCCTATCTCTGCACCAATTTCAAGAAGTCTATTATATTTTGCGATTCTATCACTTCTTGCTGTACTTCCCGTTTTTATTTGCCCACAATTTAAAGCAACTGCAAAATCAGCAATAAAAGCATCTTCACTTTCACCACTTCTATGACTCATAACACAATTATAGTTATTTCTTTGTGCAAGTCTTATTGTTTGCATAGTTTCACTAACACTTCCAATTTGATTTGGTTTGATTAATACTGAATTTGCAATACCTTTTTTGATACCTTCAGCTAAAATAGAAGCATTTGTTACAAACAAATCGTCTCCAACTAATTGTACTTTAGAACCCAATTTTTCAGTTAATATTTTCCATCCATCCCAATCATCTTCACTCAATCCATCTTCAATTGAAACTATTGGATATTTAGCACATAAATCTTCATAGTAAGCTACAAGTTCAGCACTTGTTAATTCTCTATTTTCACTTTTTAATACATATTTTCCAGAATCGTTGATTAACTCACTAGCAGCTACATCTAAAGCTATAGAGATTTGCTCACCTGCTTTATACCCAGCTTTAGTAATAGCACTCATAATAACTTGAATTGGCTCTTCATTTGATTTTAAATTTGGTGCAAATCCACCCTCATCACCAACAGCTGTACTCTCACCCATACCATCAATAACTTTTTTAAGATTTTGATATATTTCAGCAACAGCTCTTAATCCATCATTGAAATTTTCAAAACCTGTTGGCATAATCATATACTCTTGAAAATCAACAGAGTTATTTGCATGTTCTCCACCATTTATGATATTAAACATAGGAACAGGCATAGTCATAGCATTTGCCCCACCTAAATATCTATACAATGGAATATTTAATGAATTCGCAGCAGCTCTAGCAGTTGCCATAGATACACCTAAAACTGCATTCGCTCCTAGATTTGAGTAATTGTTTGTTCCATCTATTTCTTTCATGATAGCATCAACTTCTGCTTGATTAAAAGGACTTTGTCCTATTAACTCATCAGCAATTTTTGTATTTACATTTTCAACTGCTTTTAAAACACCTTTTCCTAAAAATCTATTATCACCATCTCTTAACTCTAAAGCTTCTCTTTTTCCAGTACTAGCACCACTTGGTACTATCGCACTTCCTTTTGAACCATCACTTAAAATTACTGTTGCTCTTACAGTTGGATTTCCTCTTGAATCCATAACTTCATCAGCATATACATTATCTATAAATACCACTTGGGTCTCCTAATTTATAATATTTTAATAAGATTATAGCTAAAAAAAATTTGTTATTTGCTTTATACTTAATTAAGTTAAAAGATTAGAATATTTTTTGTAATCTATAAAGAGTGTATAAAGAGAGAAAAACTCTCTTTATACTATATGTTTTAGAACTTCATCTGAACAGAAGCATAAATAGTTCTTCTATCCCCTGTATTCCAAGAACTTGCCCAATATTCTTTATCAAATAAATTATTTATATTCACTCTAAAAGTTAGTGGATAAGGTGTAGCATTTGTAGTATATCTAGCACCTATATTATATAAAGTGTAACTATCTATCTTATCTGTTTCAAAATTTGTACCATAAAAGCTTCCAGTATAGTTTGCTCCACCGTTTACTGCAAAATCAATACTATCAAAGGGAGTATATTCTAAATACAATTTTGCAAATTTATCAGAAACATTAAATGGTGTTTTTCCTTCTAATGTTGGATTACTTTTATTGTCTTTTACACTTGCATCAAGAAGTGTAAATCCACCAATAGCTGTTAGATTATCTGTTAGTTTTCCAGTTGCAGTAAACTCAAATCCTTTATATACATTTCTCCCATCTTGAACATATTTTGGTTTTGTTATATCACTTTCATCATAAAACTGAAAAGCTCTATCTATTTGAAAAAGTGCAGCAGTTAGAAGTGTATTTCCTAAAGTAAGTTTTGCTCCAACTTCTATTTGATCACTCATAATAGGTTTCATTTGTTCATTTGCATTTACAACATCATAACCATTGTATTTATCTCCTGCTATTCCTCCTTGCTCAAGAGCTTCCATATAACTAGTATATAAAGATAGATTTTCAAGTGGTTTATATACAAGAGATACTGATGGTGTTAATTCACTTTTTTCATAGCCACTTACTACATTTTCAAGTGTTACATAACTTGCACCTAAAATTAAATCCCATTGAGGATTTAGTGCTATACTATCACCAATCGTTAGATTTTGATACTTGTTCTGCCACTGTAATCTTCTTCCTATAACTGTTCCTTTAGGAAGTTCCCCTATATATGTTGGAGAATCAAAACTTAATCCAGTTGAAGTTGCTACATAGCCATTATCTGGACCTATTATATTTCCAGTTGATTTTCCTTCACTTGTTTGAATTCCAAGAGTTAATTGATGATTTATACTTGCTGTATCAAAATCAAAGTCTAAGAAAGCATAAACTCCCGAGTTTTTAAGCTCTTGTCCATTTTCTCTATGATATGCTTCTTTATCATAAGTCCCATCAGAATTTATAGTTGCCAATATATAATTATTTCCACCTCTATCTTGTTTTTCATACATATAAGCAGCTCTAAAATCTATATTATCATTGATATTCCATAAAAGATTTGTGCTATATCTTCTATTTTCTTTTGAATAATATGCCCATTTTTCTCCCCAAAGTTTATTACTATCTATAAGTTTTGCACTTGGTCTTTTGGCTCCAACTCCTAATGCCCAAGCTTCTTGGGCTCCATTTAGTTTATATTTACTATCTGAAACTGTTGCTTGAAGTAGTAGATTATCTGTTGGTTTATAATCAAGTGCTAGATTTATCATTTGTCTATCATAATCTTGATTTGATACTATTGTATCGTGGTCTTCGCTAACTACATTTAGTCTATATCCAAATTTTCCTTCACTATCTAGTTGTCCGCCTGAATCAAGATGTGCGTAATATCCACTAGTTCCACCACCATTTCCGATAATTACACTATGTTGTGCTTTTGAAGTTGGTTTTTTAGGAATATAGTTTATTATTCCACCAACATTATTTGCTCCATATAAAAAGCCTGTAAAACCAGTAATAGTTTCTATTCTTTCAAACTCTTCTGGGTTATTACTATCAAATGATTCCACCCTTTTCATACCATCAAAAGCCGTACTAGCAATACCACTAACTCCTCTTAATATAATAGGATTCCATGAAGATTCTTGTTTTACAGTATGAGATGAAACTGTTGGATTGATATTGTAGATTTGATCTACTGTTGTTGCTTGAATATTTTGTATTAAATCTTCTGTGATTACATTTATTGATAGTGGTGTATCCTGAAGTGATTTACCTCTCCAAGGACCTATATCTGATGTTTCTTCTACAAGGTAGCCTGATTCTGCACTTCCATTTTTATAATTTGCACTATTTACAGAAATTTCATCTAAAACAGTAGTATTACCAAAGTTTTGATATTTTGGTTTTTCTATTATGTAAATTATACTATCTTCTTCGATAGCTTTGAGATTATGTTCTTCTAGTACACTATTTAGATTACTTAATACCGTACCCCCCCGAAACCTAACTTTTCTGAATCAACTATTTTATTCTTCAAATCTTTTGATTTTGAAATATATGTTACATTATATTTCTTTACTATATTCTCTACTGCTTCTTGCAAACTTATCTCTTTTGCATTTAACATTGTTCCACTTAACATCATTGATGCTAAAACTGATATGAAAATCTTTCTTTTCATCTTCTAATCCTTTGTATTAATTTTGAGAATTTGTTTCTCTATATAGTAAGACGATTTAAATGAAAAAAATGGACAATTTTTACAAAAGAATTTTTAAATTTGTTAGTTAGAGTTACTTTTAGTAACAATTATTAGTAAATAATCCTGTTTTAAATTTTTTATTGCTATTAGTTATATTTAAAAAAATAGTCATAAAATGTAATAAAACTTCTTTAAAAAAAAGAGTTAAAAAATAAATTATGTAAATAAATTTAATAAAAAGTATAGAGTAACTTCTTTTGAATAAAACTCAATCTTTCAGAAGATAGATAAAAGATAAATTATGTAAATAAAATTTAAAGAAGGTGTTTAAATATGTTTAATTGTGTTGAGAAGGAAGAAATAGAATAAAAAAAAGCCTTCCCTAAAATACTAGAAGAAGTAACTTAGGAAAGGCATTTGTAAAAAGAATACTCAAAGAGTTAGCGGTGACCTACGTTTCCACAAGGGGACCCTGCAGTATTATCGGCGATGAAGTGCTTGACTACCAGGTTCGGAATGGGGACTGGGTATTTCCACTTCTCTGTAACCACTAACAAAGTTGAGTAGTAAAAGCAAATAAAAAGTGAATTATTCATTTTCCATTTTTAACTTTTCATTTAAAAGCTTTGCTCTTAATACTCAACTCAAATATAGAGTTTAGATAAAGATAATGTTAAAGTCTTTTTGTATTTCATATAAAAACTAATGTAAACACAATTATTAAGTATTGTATACTTAATAAGATAGTAAACCAAAGAAATAAAAATAAGCCAAACGTTCTATTAGTACTGGTCAGCTAAACGCCTTACAACGCTTACACATCCAGCCTATCAACCAGCTAGTCTTGCTGGGAACTTCAGGGAAAGTTCATCTTAGAGTTGGCTTCGAGCTTAGATGCTTTCAGCTCTTATCACATCCGTACGTAGCTACCCAACGATGCTCTTGGCAGAACAATTGGTACACTAGTGGTACGTTCATCCCGGTCCTCTCGTACTAGGGACAAATCTCTTCAACTTTCCTACGCCCACGGAAGATAGGGACCGAACTGTCTCACGACGTTCTGAACCCAGCTCGCGTACCGCTTTAAATGGCGAACAGCCATACCCTTGGGACCGACTACAGCCCCAGGATGCGATGAGCCGACATCGAGGTGCCAAACCTCCCCGTCGATGTGAGCTCTTGGGGGAGATCAGCCTGTTATCCCCGGCGTACCTTTTATCCTTTGAGCGATGGCCCTTCCACGCAGAACCACCGGATCACTATGACCGACTTTCGTCTCTGTTCGACTTGTAGGTCTCACAGTCAAGCTAGTTTATGCCATTATACTCAACAAGCGATTTCCATCCGCTTTGAACTAACCTTTGTAAGCCTCCGTTACTATTTAGGAGGCGACCGCCCCAGTCAAACTACCCACCAGACATTGTCCTGATACAAGATAATTGTACGCAGTTAGTAACTCAAATATTCAAGGGTGGTATCTCAAGGATGGCTCCGACTCTACTGGCGTCTAGTCATCATAGCCTCCCACCTATCCTGCACATGAATATCCAAGCTACAGTGTCAAGCTGTAGTAAAGGTGCACGGGGTCTTTCCGTCTTTCCGCGGGTAGGAGGAATTTTCACCTCCACTACAATTTCACTGGATCCCTCTTTGAGACAGCTCCCATCTCGTTACGCCATTCATGCAGGTCGGTATTTAACCGACAAGGAATTTCGCTACCTTAGGACCGTTATAGTTACGGCCGCCGTTTACTCGGGCTTCAATCAAATGCTTCGCTTGCGCTGACATCATCAGTTAACCTTCGAGCACCGGGCAGGCGTCACACCTTATACATCCACTTACGTGTTAGCAAAGTGCTGTGTTTTTGGTAAACAGTCGGGAGGGACTCTTTGTTGCAACCTCTTTGGCTTTTTGAAGCAAGTTCATATACCAAAGTAGGCACACCTTATACCGAAGATACGGTGCTATTTTGCAGAGTTCCTTAAAGAGGGTTCTTCCACGCGCCTTAGAATACTCATCCCACCCACCTGTGTCGGTTTACGGTACGGGCAACATATAATATACTTAGTGGCTTTTCTTGGCACGACAGTATCATCGATTCTCCATCTCCTCCGAAGAGTGTCAAGAGCCTGTAAGATCTCGGTCTAATGTTAAGCGGATTTGCCTACTTAACAACCTACGTCCTTCGAGCCACTATTCCATCAGTGACCTCGATTAACTCTATGCGTCCCCACATCGCGCTTATATGTTGGTATTGAAATATTAATCAATTTGCCATCGTCTACCCCTTTCGGACTCGACTTAGGTCCCGACTAACCCTACGATGACGAGCATCGCGTAGGAAACCTTGGGTTTTCGGCGTTAAGGATTCTCACCTTAATTATCGCTACTCATGCCTGCATGCTCACTTCTATCCGCTCCAACGCTCCTTACCGGTACATCTTCTACGCTGAATAGAACGCTCTCCTACCACTCAATTAAAAATTGAATCTAAAGCTTCGGTGTACATCTTAGCCCCGTTATATTTTCCGCGCAGAATCACTAGACCAGTGAGCTGTTACGCTTTCTTTAAAGGATGGCTGCTTCTAAGCCAACCTCCTGGTTGTCACAGTAACTCCACATCGTTTTCCACTTAGATGTAACTTAGGGACCTTAGCTGTTAGTCTGGGTTGTTCCCCTCTCGACGATTGATTTTATCACCCACCGCCTGACTCCTGTGATTCCACATATAGTATTCATAGTTTGATAGGGTTTGGTACCGCGGTAAGCAGCCCTAGCCCATTCAGTGCTCTACCCCTATATGCTACAACACAAGGCTATACCTAAATATATTTCGGAGAGAACCAGCTATCACGAAGTTTGATTGGCCTTTCACCCCTATCCACAAGTCATCCCAAGACTTTTCAACGTCAGCGGGTTCGGTCCTCCACTGGCTCTTACACCAGCTTCAACCTGCTCATGGATAGATCACTTCGTTTCGGGTCTGCAGCTAGTGACTATGGCGCCCTATTAAGACTCGCTTTCGCTACGGCTTCGTACTTGACTTAACCTTGCCACTAACCACAACTCGCAGGCTCATTATGCAAAAGGCAGTCCATCACCCTGATAAATCATAGGGCTCTGAATGATTGTAAGCTAATGGTTTCAGGTTCTATTTCACTCTGCTCGCTGCAGTACTTTTCACCTTTCCCTCACGGTACTTGTTCACTATCGATCTGTAAGTAGTATTTAGGATTGGAGGGTGGTCCCCCCAGCTTCAGTCAAAATATCACGTGTTCCGACCTACTCAGGATACTATTAAAATTATTGATGATTTAAATTACAGGAGTTTCACCTTCTATGCTACACTTTTCCAAGTATTTCATCTATCATCTTTAATTCATATTATAGTCCTACAACCCCCAATACAAGTATTGGGTTTGTCCTTGTCCGCGTTCGCTCGCCGCTACTTACGGAATCTCTTTTGATTTCTCTTCCTCTAGCTACTGAGATGTTTCACTTCACTAGGTTCGCTCCCCGTAGGGTAATATAACTCTCATTATACTGGGTTGCCCCATTCAGAAATCCACGGATCAACGCTCTTTGGCAACTCCCCGTGGCTTATCGCAGCCTAATACGTCTTTCATCGCCTCTTACAGTCTAGGCATCCACCATTAGCCCTTAATAGCTTATTAATAAATAACTCTTTCAAGTTATTTGCCTTTAAAGTATTAAAAATTAATTTAATACTTTTAGTTTGATAATATTCTTTGGCTACTATCTTATTAAATATATTTATATTTAATAATTTAGTTGTGTTCTATCTATAGTTTTATAATAAATTTAATTTATCACAAATTATTGATATGAAATTTTTTTATTTAAAATTATTTAACTCTACTACAATAAAAAACTCTCATCTTTTATCTTCATATTATTATTTAATCTTACGAAAAAATTTTAAAGACTTTAACATTATATTTTTAAATATCATACTACTTAAAATAACTAAAGTTATCTTAGTAATGTTTTCTAGTTTTAAAAACCAGATATAAACTTTTAATCTATAAAAGCTTATATCTAATTTTTAAATATTAGTTTATATATATGGTGGAGAATAGCGGGATCGAACCGCTGACCTCCTGCGTGCAAAGCAGGCGCTCTCCCAGCTGAGCTAATTCCCCAACAAAACTCTTAATTCTAATATCTCTATTAAAAGTAAAGATTATTTAATGGTGGGCCTATCAGGACTTGAACCTGAGACCTCACGATTATCAGTCGAGCGCTCTAGCCAGCTGAGCTATAGGCCCATTCACCTATATATATTTATTCAAATAATCTTTATAAACCGAACATATATTGTTAATTGTTTTTTTCTTATTCTATGTATTAAGAATCAAATCTTAATACACTTCTCTGAAAGGAGGTGATCCAACCGCAGGTTCTCCTACGGTTACCTTGTTACGACTTCACCCCAGTCGCTGAATCCACTGTGGAAGGTAGCTACTTTAGCATCCCCGCTTCGAATGAGTTCAACTCCCATGGTGTGACGGGCGGTGAGTACAAGACCCGGGAACGTATTCACCGTAGCATAGCTGATCTACGATTACTAGCGATTCCAACTTCATGTAGTCGAGTTGCAGACTACAATCCGAACTGGGAAGTATTTTATAAGATTTGCTCCACATCACTGTATCGCTGCTCTTTGTATACTCCATTGTAGCACGTGTGTAGCCCTGGACGTAAGGGCCATGATGACTTGACGTCATCCTCACCTTCCTCCTACTTGCGTAGGCAGTCTCGTTAGAGTTCTCAGCCGAACTGTTAGCAACTAACGACGAGGGTTGCGCTCGTTGCGGGACTTAACCCAACATCTCACGACACGAGCTGACGACAGCCGTGCAGCACCTGTATGCAAGTTTCTGCAAGCAGACACTAATCTATCTCTAAATCATTCTTACTATGTCAAGTCCAGGTAAGGTTCTTCGTGTATCGTCGAATTAAACCACATGCTCCACCGCTTGTGCGGGTCCCCGTCTATTCCTTTGAGTTTTAATCTTGCGACCGTACTCCCCAGGCGGTACACTTAATGTGTTAACTGCATTACTGCAAGATCTAGTCTCACAACAACTAGTGTACATCGTTTAGGGCGTGGACTACCAGGGTATCTAATCCTGTTTGCTCCCCACGCTTTCGCATCTCAGCGTCAATAATGTTCCAGTAGATCGCCTTCGCAATCGGTATTCCTTCTGATCTCTACGGATTTTACCCCTACACCAGAAATTCCATCTACCTCTCCCACATTCTAGATTAACAGTTTTCAAAGCAGTTCTATAGTTAAGCTATAGGATTTCACTTCAAACTTATCAATCCGCCTACATGCTCTTTACGCCCAGTGATTCCGAGTAACGCTTGCACCCCCCGTATTACCGCGGCTGCTGGCACGGAGTTAGCCGGTGCTTATTCATATAATACCGTCATCATCTTCTTATATAAAAGGAGTTTACGCACCGAAATGTGTCATCCTCCACGCGGCGTTGCTGCATCAGACTTTCGTCCATTGTGCAATATTCCCCACTGCTGCCTCCCGTAGGAGTCTGGACCGTGTCTCAGTTCCAGTGTGACTGATCATCCTCTCAAACCAGTTATGCGTCATTGTCTTGGTAGGCCATTACCCCACCAACTAACTGATACAATACAGGCCAATCTCTTACCAATAAATCTTTCCCTTACAAACTTTTGTTTATAAGGAATATAAGGTATTAGCAAACGTTTCCATTTGTTATCCCTTAGTAAGAGGCATATTACCTATACATTACTCACCCGTGCGCCACTTAGCTGACAGTTATAACAAGTTATAACCCGTTCTCGTTCGACTTGCATGTGTTAAGCACGCCGCCAGCGTTCACTCTGAGCCAGGATCAAACTCTCCATAAATTTACAATGAAAAATAAAAAACTACAAATTAAAAATTACATTTTAATTTACATTCTAAATTCTATCACTCTTTATAGTGTTTGAAACTGACATATTCCATAATTACTCTCTTTTAAACTATATATCTATCTCTAAACATATAACTCTCTATTAAGTTAGTTACAAAATTATCACTCAAGTTATAGACAAGTATTTCAAATAATATCTATTCCTATCTCTAGGTTAAATATTACTACTTGTACAAATTTTCTTTTAACATATATATTCGGTTTACAAAGATTACCCTCTCTAAACCTATCAAACTTTAAAGATCTCAACCTTCCCAGCTGTCTGGTCAAATTGGACGGGAATTATAATAGCTTTTTTCTTATTTGTCAAGAGGTTTCTATTAATTCTGGCTTAAATTTTGGAATTTGTATTTATTAATCTTTTATTTACAATTTTTTTATACTATAATGTCCAAGTATAACAAGCTTTTGTTATATAAATTATGTTTTTAAATTTTAATAAGGAAAGAAAAATGTACAATAGAGATTATTTAACTAATCAGTCATCTGAACATTCACAAGAATCATCTCAAGCATATATGATGAGCTTTTTAAAAGCTACATACCAATTATTTGCTGGTTCAATGTTAGCAGCAAGTGCAGGAGCTTACATCGGACTTGAGATAGTTCAATATTTAGTTGGTATGCATTGGATACTATTTATTGCGGTTATGGGATTAATATTTTTTGTAATTCCTAGAGTAAAACATAAAGCTGGTATTAATTTAGTTGCTTTATTTGGTATTACATTTTTAACAGGATTAATGATAGCTCCATTATTAGCTTCAATTTTAGCTATGCCAGGTGGTGCAGGTATTGCTGGTCAAGCATTTTTAATGACAGCTGTTGCATTTGGTGGAATTTCACTATTTGCTATGACAACTAAAAAAGATTTCTCATTTATGGGTGGATTTTTATTCTCTGCATTTTGGGTACTTTTTGCTGCTGGAATAATATTTGCTTTAGGTACAGCTTTTGGTTGGTTTGCATACTCAAGTATGTTTCACTTATTTTTATCTTCTGGTATTGCTATTTTAATGTGTGGATTTATTCTTTATGATACACAACAAATAATTAAAGGTGGTTATGATTCACCAGTTGAAGCGGCATTATCTTTATATTTAGATTTCTTTAATCTATTCTCATCACTATTACAAATTCTTGGAATTTTAAGAAGTGAAGACTAATAGTAAAAAAGGGCTAAAAGCTCTTTTTTACTCATTTAACTAATATGAACTCAAATTTTTTAAGAATAATAGACGCAAACCTAAATAGACTACGAGAAGGTATTCGAGTAGTTGAAGACATTTTTAGATACGTATATAATGATAAAGAAAACTCAACAAAATTAAAAAATCTAAGACATAAAGCTAGAACAGAGAACTATTTTGAAATTCTTGAGACAAGAGATGTAAATGGTGATGTGTTAAAAGATTCCATAAAGAGTGAACAAAATAGAGAAAATTTGAATTCAATCCTAATAGCAAACTTTAAAAGGGCTCAAGAAAGTGCTAGGGTATTAGAAGAACTAACAAAGCTTAGTTCTATAAAAACTAGTGAAAATTTTAAATATATAAGATATGAACTTTATAATTTAGAAATTGTTTTAACAAAAATAACTTCAAACTCTAAATAGTTTAAATCATAATTTTGATATAGTTTTTTTGCCTTTTCAAAAGACAATTCTTTACTTCCACTAACACCTGATTTTTTAATATAATCAAACAACTCTTTTTTACTATCAAATTCTAATTTATAGAAGATTGTTTCAAATTCACAAGAAAAATATTTTGAAAAAGCATTTTTTATACTTTCTTCATCTAAGATAGGAGATGAAGTATTTGTTAGTTTTTGAATAGTTTTAAAAGTATTTGAAGTAAATAAAACTGCATTTATATCTTTTGTAACTTTTGATAATGCACATACTACTTTTTCTAAATTATCTGCCCATTGTAATGCAGAAGAAGATAAGACAATATCATAAAATTCTTCCTTTATCTCTTCAAAAAACTCATCACTGTCAAAATTTAGACATTTTACTTCAAGATTTTTAGCTTTTGGATGAAGTTCACACATAGAAATAGATCCATCAATAGCTTTATAAAAATCAAATTCCCAACTAATATTTGAAAAGATTTGTCCAGAACCACAACCTAATTCTAAAATTCTTTTTGGTTTAGTTTTTAATTCTCTTATCAATGACTTTGCACAAATCTGTTGAATAATATTATATGATTGATACTCTTTAGCATATTTTGAAAACTGATTTTTAAGTTCCATTTATCTCTTTGTGATTATTATATTTATATTTTTTTAACATTATTTTAACAAGTTTTAGATAAAATAGACACCATTTTTAAAAAAGGAACTAGATAATGACATCTACACTTTTAATCGTTCAATTTGTTTTAGCTGTACTAATTGTAATCGTTGTATTACTTCAAAAAAGCTCAAGTATTGGCTTAGGAGCTTATAGCGGAAGTAATGAATCTTTATTTGGAGCAAAAGGTCCTGCAAATTTTTTAACAAAAGCAACAATGTTTTTAGGACTACTGTTTGTATTAAATACACTATTTTTAGGATATACATATAATCAAGAGAGAAATAAAAGTGCTATTGATAATATAAAACCTGAGCTTTTAATTCCAGCAAGTCCAACAACACAAAATCAAGCTCCAGTTGCACCTGAAACAAATGTACCAACTAAAGCAGAATAAGTAAAAAGGAGATTTTATGTTAAATGAAGTTTATTCACAAACAAAAGAGCAAATGGAGAAATCTATTGAATCTTTAAGAAGAGATTACAAAACTTTAAGAACTGGTAAAGTAAATGTAAATATTTTAGACAATATTAAAGTTGATTATTATGGAACACCAACAGATTTAAGTCAAGTTGGTTCAGTTTTAGCAACAGATGCTACAACTATTACAATCAGTCCTTGGGAAAAAAATCTTTTAGGTACTATTGAAAAAGCTATTCAAACTGCGAACATTGGAGTAAATCCAAATAATAATGGAGAAGTAATAAAACTATTCTTCCCACCAATGACAGTAGATCAAAGACAAGAAACAGCAAAACAAGCAAAAGTTATGACTGATAATGCAAAAGTTGCTATCAGAAATATCAGACAAAATGCAAATACAAAAATCAAAAATCTTTTAAAAGATAAAGAGATAACTGAAGATGATAGTAAAAAAGCACAGGATGAAGTTCAAAAAATAACTGATAGTTATGTAGCAAAAGCTGATGAAACTTTAAAAGCAAAAGAAAAAGAAATTTTAACGGTATAATTTATGAATATAGAACAAATTTACAAAGACTCAAATGCTTTACTTGAAGGGCATTTTAAATTAAGTAGTGGGAACTACTCTAAGTTTTATTTACAAAGTGCGAAAGTTTTAGAAGACCCAAAAACTGCAAAACTTTTAGCAGAAGCTTTAGCAGTTGAAATAAAAAAATCTGGAATAAAAATAGATGCTGTTTGCTCTCCAGCTCTTGGTGGACTAATTGCAGGTTTTGCACTTGCAACTGCACTTGATGTAAGATTTATATTTGCTGAAAGAGCTGAAGGTGAAATGACTATAAGAAGAGGCTTTGAAGTAAAAAAAGGTGAGAAATATATTATCTGTGAAGATATTATAACTACTGGAGGAAGTGCTTTAGAAGCTGCCAAACAAGTAGAAAAAGATGGTGGAGAAGTTGTAGCTTATGCAGCATTAGCAAATAGAGGATTTTGTCAAAGAGTTGGAAGTTCTTTAGAGCGAAAAGACAACTGTAAACTTCCACTTGATAAACCACTTTTTGCACTAGAAGATTTTTCATTTGAAATGTATTCGCCAGAAAATTGTGATTTTAAAGATATTGCCTATAAACCAGGTAGCCGAGGAAACTAATGGCAAAATGGAGAGATGTAAAACAAAAAAGAATTACAAATTCTGATTTAAAGCTTGAAGAAATATCTTCAAATTTAAATGGTTTTGCAACTCTTGGCAAAAGGCTTAGAGCCTTTTTAGTAGATTTATTTTTAATAACAACTCCTATATTTTACATTGTAATCTATTTTATAATGGGTGGTGGAGAAAACTTTGCACAAAATAGAGTTTTAGGTTGGAGTATTATTTTAATAGTTGTTTTTTTAATACTTATTTCTTTATGGCTTAAAAATGGGCAAACTCCAGGACTCAAAGCTTATGGAATAAAACTGGTAGATAGTTCTACAAAAGAAAAAATAAACTTTTTCCAAGCACTAATTCGTTATTTATCAACACTATTCTCAATTATATTGATAATTCCACTTTTTTATGCCTTTTTTAACAAAGATAAAAAAACTATACAAGATATACTTTCACGAACTATTATAATAAATGAAGAGTAATGCTCTTTTTTAATATTTCAGCCTTTTATTTCTTCTATTTCGCTGCTGTTGGTATATATGTAATATTTTTACCAAAAGTGCTGAATGATATTGGATATAGTGCTTTTGATATTGGACTTATTTTAGCTGTCGCTCCTTTGATGAAATTTGCTATACCATTTTTATTTTTAAAACATATTAGCTTAAATAAATCAATGTTTAAAAAAGCCCTATTTCTAACAGTTCTTGCAGTTGCACTTTTTTATATCACAATAGAACATTTTTATATATTTATGTTAAATAATGCTTTTTTGGCTGCTTGTTTATCTTTGATTTTACCATATCTTGAAGTTACAACAGTAACAGTTTTAGGAAAAGATAGATATGGGAAAGCTAGGCTTTTTGGTTCTATTGGATTTATGCTTATAGCTTTAGTTTTAGCAAAGTTTCTTTCAACTCCTTTTGTTGCACTTCACTATTATTTAGCAATAGTAGTATTAACTGTGATATTTGCTCTACTTTTATTAAAAAATGATTTAGAAGAAAAACTAAATCCAATTAGCGATGAAGTTTTTTCATTTTTAAAATATGCTGCTTTTTGGGCAAGTATATTTTTTATGCAAGTAAGTTTTGGTTCATTTTATAACTTTTTTACTATTTATGAGTTAGAACACGGACTATCACTAGAAACTATCTCTTATCTTTGGGCATTTGGAGTTATTTGTGAGATTTTAATGCTTTACTATCAAGCACCAATATTAAAAAATAATCTTCTAAATATCATAAAATTTTGTATAGGAATAACTGCTTTTAGATGGTTACTCTTATATCTATTTCCAAATTCCTTGGAAGTTGTATTTTTCACTCAAGCTATTCATGCATTCTCATTTGCTTTATTTCATAGTGCAATTGTGATTTACTTATATTCACTTTATGATAATAAAAAACTAGCTCAACAGTTTATGTTTGGTGTTGGATATGGATTAGGTGGATTTGTAGGAGCTTTGCTTGCAGGAGCTACTTATGGAGAATATCTATTTTTATTTAGTTCTGTTTTTGCACTATTTTCTTTTATAGCTATCTGTTTTGTGAAAAAAGATTGATTTATTTTTATAGATTTATAACTTAAATATAAAGAGAGTAAAAACTCTCTTTATATTAAAATGAATATCTCATATTTAAAGCAAAACTTCTAGGTTCTCCATAGTTCATATTAAAGTTACCAATTCCTTCATAATATTTTTTATCAAATAAGTTATTGATATTTAACTGGAGTTTTAAATTTTTTGTTACATCATAAGAAGCCATAACATTGGCTAAGATATGAGCATCTTGAGTGATTTTAGTTGCACCACTTCCTGTGTAAAATTTACTTTTATAGTTCAATCCACCACCAATAGCAAAATCTTTGTTGATTTTATATTTTGTAAATAAATTTGCTGTTGTTCTTGATGAAGTTGTATTAAATTTTTTATCATTTGCATCTTTAGCTTCAAAGTTTGCTATACCAAAACTAAGATTCCAATTATCAGTGATTTCACCACTTATATCAAACTCTACTCCTTTACTTACAACTCCTTTTGCAGCTTTATAAGCTTGTTGTGTTGTACCAGTTATAAATACTCCCTCATCTTTAGTTGCAACTCCATCTTGCTCTACTCTAAAGATAGATAGTCCAGTATTAAGCCTTTTATCAAAATATTCACCTTTTATACCTGTTTCATAGTTTTTTCCAACTATTGGGTCTAAATAGTTATTATTTTTATCTTTACTTTCTTGTGGTTTAAAAATATCTGTATAACTTGCATATATTGAGTGATTTTCATCTATATCATAAATCAATCCTGCATAAGGTGTAAGTTCATTTTTAAACTCTCTATTTCCACTACCATTTTCACTTTTATATTCCCAATTTGAAACTCTAAGTCCAGCTATAAGTTTTAAATCTTCCATTAAAGAAAATTTACCTGCAAAATAAGTTCCTGTTTGTATTGTTTTATTTGCAGTTAAAACATCAACTTTAGTAAGATTTGGATTAGGTACACTTAAATTATAAAAATTTGTCAATGGACTAGAAGTTAATTTTTCTTTGTAATGACTAGGTTTTACTTGATTATATGTAAAACCTCCTATTATTTCATGTTCTAAATTGCCTAAAGAAAAAGGTACTGAAACATAAGTATCAAAATTATGCTCTTTATATTTTCTATCTGCATTCCAATTCATCCAAGTCATTCCTGAACCTGTATTTTTATTTAAATTTCCCCAATAACCCAAAGAAGAAATATTTTCTCTAGTTTCCATATATGAATAGTTTGCATGAATAGATATATCGTTATCAAAATAATGTTTTAAATTTGTAAACATCATCTTTGATTCACTATCCCAATAGTTCCAATCATCTGAAATAGCTTGATTTCTACTAAAGTTTGTTCTAGTACCATCACTATAAAAAGCTGGTAATCCAGCCCATTTTGCACCATCTCTATTTTTTTCTTGGTAATCTATACCAGCTGATAGTGTAGTATTATCTGTAAGGTCATAATCTAAGATTCCATATAATACTTTTGTTTGAGTACTATATCTATCTATAAATGAGCCTTTATCTTCATATCCTCCAACAATTCTTAGCCTTAAGCTTTTATCTTCATTTAATGGAGATTGAATATCAACTGTCCCCCGATAATTATCCCAAGAACCAGCACTTAAGTTTATATCTCCTTTAAATACTTTACTATTTGCATGTTTTCTTATCATATTTATAGAAGCTCCAGGATTTCCTGCTCCAGTCATAAGTCCATTTGCACCTTTTACTATTTCTACTCTATCATATATAGATAGATCTTGATCATGTGCACTTGCAAATTGATTAAGAGATGCTGTTGGAATTCCATCAATTTGGTAGTAATCTACACCAAAGCCTCTTGAAAATGGACTTAATCTTTCATCTGTTCTAATTGCTGAGACACCTGTAACATTACTAAGCATTTCTTGAAATGAAGTGATATTTGTATCTTCTAAATATTCTTGTGTTATAACTTTTACTGATTGTGGAGTTTCACGGATAGATAAATCAAGTTTTGTAGCAGTATTCATACTTCCAGTTGTATATGAGTTTGAGTTCTCTGTTGTACTTCCTAGATAATTTCCACTATTTACAGAAATTTCATCTAAAACAGTAGTATTACCAAAGTTTTGATATTTTGGTTTTTCTATTATATAGATTACACCATCTTCTTGAATTGCTTTTAATTCATTTGGATTTAGTACACTATTTAAACTATCTAATACCGTACCCCCCCCCGAAACTCACTTTTTCTGAATCTACTATTTTATTCTTCAAATCTTTTGATTTTGAAATATATGTTACATTATATTTCTTTACTATATTCTCTACTGCTTCTTGCAAACTTATCTCTTTTGCATTTGCAAAAGAACTTCCTAACATCAATGATGTTACAACTGACATGAAAACTTTGTTTTTCATCTTAAATCCTTTGTATTAATTTTGAGAATTTGTTTCTCTATATAGTAAGACGATTTAAATGAAAAAAATGGACAATTTTTACAAAAGAATTTTGAAATTTGTTAGTTGGAGTTACTTTTGGTAACAAAAAGAGTGTTTTTTTGATTTCTCAAATCCACTTCTTTTTTTTGAATAAATAAAACTGAAAGCCAACAACTGCAAATAAAATTATAATAAATATATAAAAAGCACTATCATTAGAAGCACCAGGTATTCCACCAACATTTATTCCTAAAAGTCCAGTTAAAAAAGTAAGTGGTAAAAATATTGCAGATAAAATAGCCAAAATATACATCTTTTTGTTCATCTGTTCGGTTAAACTATTTACCAACTCTTCTTGAAAAAGTATCACTTTATCTCTTGTTGTATCAAGTTCTTCAATATGACGTATTAGTTGGTCTGTTGTTTCTCTTAATTCAATTCTTTGGTACTCATTTATCCAAGATAATTTTTCATTATATAGTTTTACTAAAGCCTCTTTTTGTGGTGTTAAATATCTTTTTAAGGTTATACACTCTCTTCTGATTCTTAATATTTCTGTTCTAAACTCTGTATTATTTTCAGCATCTAAAATATTTTCTTCTAAAAAATCTGCTTTATCTTGGATTTTATCTATTACATTATCCATTCTATCTATCATTCTATAAGTTAGTTCAACCAAAAACTCTGAAGAGCTTTTTACACCTTTTGCTTTTCTTAACTCTTCACTTAACTCTATTACAGATAATATATTTTTTCTACTTGTTGAGATAATTAAATCTGAAGATATAAAAATACGAATAGAAATCATCTTTTCTGGTTTTGCATTTTTCTCTAAATTAACTCCTCTTAGAGCAATAAGTAAAGAATCATTTAATACAACTGTTCTTGGTCTTGTTTCATCAGCCAAAAGAGCATCTACTGCAATAGAATCAATATTACTATTGTTTATAATCCAATCTTGTGCTTCTTTACTTGTATAATCAAAATGTACCCATAAAATCTTATTTTCTCTTTGAACACTATCTAAATTATGATATTCTAGCTCTTGAGCTGTTCCATCTTTTTCTATTAAAAACCCTTGAAATGGCTTCATATTTATAACCTTTAATTTATACTGTAAACTATCTCTTTTTTTAATTTTTGTTCTTTTATCTCTTCAACTTTTAAATTTTTTATCTTCAAATTCATAAGTTCATCAAAACTATTTATACTATTTTGGGCGATTAGCTTTAAGATTTCACCTCTGTAAGCTTTAGCAAAATGGCTTACAACTTTTCCATCTTTTATAAATTTCATAGTTAGATACGGCTTTTTTATAGTATAAAATTTTTCATAAAACCCTGCTCTTAAGTCCAAGATATCTTCATCTTTTAAATATTCATCTAAAGCTTGGCTAAAATTATCACTATAAAACTTCTCTATTTTTAAATCACCAAACGTTTCACCTTGTTTTAGTTTATAGTCAGGTATTTCATCGTCTGCTTTCAAAACTCCAAAAAGATTTGAAAATATCAAAACATTGTCATCTATATATTTTTGTGCTTTTTTTTCAAGATTTGCATATTGCAAATAATCATAAGCAACACCTTCATATCTTAGAATTGCTTTCATAGTAGAAGATTTGAAAATATCTGTTTTATATTTTTGTAAAATATCAGCTTTTTTAGTACCAAAAAGTTTTTCTAACTCCTCTTTTGATGCTATTTTTATAAAATCATTGTAAGAATTTACAATTTCAAGCCTTTTTTCAAAAAGTTCACCAAATATAAAACTATTTTTATCAAAACTTTTTTGTTCTCCTCCACTATTTTTTGTTTCACTTGGAGAAAATAGTATTTTCATATTTATTCCTTTAATTTGGGAAATTTATAATTATCTCTTTGACACCATTTATAACAAATTGTGTACCCATACAAACAAGTAAGAATCCCATCAATCTTGATATTGCATCAACTCCATTGCGACCGACAATTTTCATAATACTATCTGCACTTCGTAAACTTAACCATAAAATTATACTAAGAATAAGTGGAGTTAAAATAGAAGCAACATAAATTATCCAAATTGGAGTATCACTTTGCCCACTATGAATAGTCGAAGCTGCACTTATAACCATTGCTATTGTTCCAGGTCCTGCTGTACTAGGCATTGCAAGTGGCACAAAAGCTATACTTCCATTTTCTTTGCTACTTTCATCTTTTTTACTAGGAAAAAGCATCCTAAAACCAATATATGCAACTATCAATCCACCAGCAATTCTTAATCCAGGAATTGAAATACCGAAAGTTTTCATTATAAATTGACCAAAATAAAATGATAAAACAATAATAAAAAATACATAAACACTAGCATAAAAAGCTTCTTTATTTTTTTCTTGTTTTGTCATATTTGATGATAGACCAATAAATAATGCAACAGTTGTTATTGGGTTTGCTAATGGAATTAAGATTATAAGTCCCAATGAAATAGTATTTATCAAATCAAGCATATTTAGTCCCTTTAATGTGCAATTCTTTGTAGTTTTTCATAATCTAATATTTTTATAGTTCCTCTATCATTTCCTATTACCTTATCTTTTTTTAGTTTTGCTAATTGTCTTGAAAATGTTTCAGGTGTGATATTTAAAATCTGTGCAATTTTTACATGCTTTAAACTAGGAAGTAATTTTTCATTTTCAAGTAAAAATTTTGCAATCTTTTCTATACTATTTAAAGCAATGTTATAGTTTATAAAACTTTCTAAATACTTTATTTTTTTCGTGAGAGATTTGATAAAAAACATTGATATATCAGGCTTTAACAAAAACTCATCTTTAAATCTTTTATAATCTATAAGTATAACTTCTGCATCTGTTTCAAAAGAACAATTTGCTATAAAATTTATCTCTTCATAATTTACAATTTCTGCAATAAGTGCTGGTGCTAAAAGATTATGAATTATCACTTCATTATCTTTAAAATCGTGTGTATAAAGCTTTGCTATTCCTTTTATTAAAAGATGTAAATATTTTGATTCATCACCTTTATAAAATAAAATTTCACCTTTTTTATATGATTTTTTAAAAGATATCTCTTTTAACCTTTCTATATCTACCTCTTTTAAAAAACTGAAAAAGGCATAATCATTTTGTATATTTTTCATAATTTTCTCTTTATCTTGATACTTGTCAATAGTTTGTTAGTTATTATATGCAAAAATAGTAAAAATTAAGTAAAAGCTACAAAATGACAATAGAAAAATTTGAAAGTGAGATAAATACACTCAAAAAATTTTATGAACTTTTTTGTGTCAATAAACATGAAAATCAAGAAAAGCATATTGTAAAAATTGAGTTTAAAAATAAAGTATTTGATTTGGAATTAAATCTATGTGAAGAGTGCTTTGAATCAATCAATTATTCATTTGAAAGATTGCAAAATTGCCCACACGAAATAAAACCTAGATGTAGAAAATGTCCAAATCCTTGCTATGAAAAACAAAGATGGAAAAATATAGCAAATGTTATGAAATATTCAGCTATCAAATTATCTTTGAGTAAGATAAAATCAAAAGTAAAAGATTTATTTAACTAAATTACCAATTAATTGGCTCTTTAGCTAAAGATTTTAAAATATTATTTGTTTGAGAGAAGTGTTTACAACCAAAGAATCCTCTATAAGCACTAAGAGGACTTGGATGAACTGTTGTTAAAATATGATGTTTTTTTTCATCTATTAAAACTCTTTTTTTTATAGCTGGACTTCCCCAAAGTAAAAAAACAATATCTTTACAATTTTGACTGATATATTTGATAATATTATCTGTAAAGACTTCCCAACCAATATTTTGATGACTTGCAGCTTTTGATTCTTCAACTGTTAAAACTGTATTTAAAAGTAATACTCCTTGTTTTGCCCAAGGTGTTAAATCTCCATCAAGACAATAAGAAGGTCTTTGTAAATCTTCATTTATCTCTTTTAAAATATTTTGCATAGAAGGAGGATTTTTAATATTTGCTGGCGTTGAAAAAGCCAAACCTTGAGCTTGTCCATTACCGTGATAAGGGTCTTGTCCTAAAATAACAACTTTTAAATTATCAAGTTTTGTTAAAGCAAAAGCTCTAAATATTTTCTCTTTTGGTGGAAAAACTGTTGTGATTTCATACTTTTTATCAATCTGTACTTTTAAATTTTTATAGTAATCTTTTTGTTTTTCTTGCTCTATTACTTCTTCCCAAGTCATACTAAATCCTTTCAAATAGTTCCTATTTAAAAGGAACAAAGTTTTTATCTACAAATAAAAAAAGCTAAGGCAATAAACCTTAGCTTTGAAGTATATAAAAAGTTTAATAAATTATAAAACAGGAGATTTTATAACCATCATTTTTTCTACACTCATATCATGCATAGAGTGAGGAATTCCACCCATTCCAAGTCCTGAAACTTTTGCTCCACCAAATGGCATCCAATCAACTCTAAATGCAGTATGGTCATTTACCATAACAGCAGTTGCATTTAATCTTTTTACAGCTTTTAAAGCTTTATCAATATTTTTTGTAAATACAGCTGCTTGGAAAGATACATCAAGACTATTTGCTCTAGATATTGCTTCATCTAAATCTTTATATGAATATACACAAACAACTGGTCCAAATACTTCTTTTGTAGATACTAATGCATCATCTGAAGGATTTAAAATAACTGTTGGTTCAAAACAAGATGCACTTATTCTTTTTCCACCAGTTAAAATTTTTCCACCTTTTGAAACTGCTTCATTTACCCATTCTTCAACTCTATCAACTTCATTATTATTAATTAATGGTCCAACTTCTGTTTTTGGATCTAATTGATCTCCAACTATTAGTTTTGAAGCAGATTGTGCTAATTTAGTAGCAACTTCTTCGCAAATTGACTCTTGAACAAATACTCTTTGAACAGATACACAAACTTGCCCAGCATGATAAAAACCACCTTTTGCAAGTGCAGGAATCATATCTTCAATATCTGCATCAGCTTCAACAATAACTGGTGCAACTCCACCGTGTTCTAAAACAACTCTTGTTCCATCACTAGCTTTTGAGTTTAAGTACCAACCAACTGAACCTGAACCAATAAATGTTAAGAATGCAGTTTTAGGTGATGTAGAAAGTAACTCTCCACCTTTTCTATCACAAACAACAGCTTGAGCCCAACCTTTTGGAAGTCCAGCTTCTTCAAGAATTTTTACAAGTCTAACCGCACTCATAGGAGTTTGAGTTGCAGGTCTAATGATAACTGGACAACCAGCTGCAATAGCAGGAATTACTTGATGAACAGCTAAATTAAATGGGTGATTAAATGCAGAAATAGCTGCAACTACACCTATTGGCTCTTTAAATGTATAAGCCAATCTATTTGCACTTGTATTTGTATGTCCCATAGCAACTTCTTTACCTTCAAATACACTTAGGTGTTCGATTGCTATTTTAATTCCATTGATTGCTCTTAAAATCTCAACTTTTGAGTCAATATAAGGTTTTCCACCTTCACTTGCACAAAGAATTGTAAGTTCTTCAACTTGAGAACTCATAATTTTCATAACATTTTCTAAGATTTCAACTCTTTTATATTTTGGTAACCATCCATCTTTATTTGTAAAAGTTTTATGTGCTAAATCAATAGCTGCTTCAACTTCTTCATAACTATTAAATGGAACTGTTCCAACAACTTTACCATCAAATGGTGATGTAACTTCTATTGTACTCATATTTTCTCCTTATTAAAATTTAGAATAAAAAAAGGGGCTTTTTAAAGCCCCTGTTAAAAACTGTTGCTTATACTAAGCAAGCTTTTGAAGGTAATAACTCATTTAAAATTGAGTGATTTAAAGAGTAATCAACAGCAAGGTCTATCAAGTGAACACCTTTACTATTTACACATTGCTCTAAAGTTTTTTCAAAATCTTCAACTGAAGTTGGTCTATAACCTTTTGCTCCATAAGCTTCTGCATATTTAACAAAATCAGGATTTCCAAGATCAAGTCCAAATGTTTCAAACCCCATTCCTGTTTGTTTCCATTTGATCATACCATAAGCATTATCATTTAAAATAATTACCGTTAAATCTAATCCTAATCTAACAGCTGTTTCCATCTCTTGTGAATTCATCATAAATCCACCATCTCCACATACTGTCACAACTTTTTTATCAGGATTTATCATTTTTGCCATCATAGCTGATGGAAGTCCAGCACCCATTGTAGCTAATGCATTATCTAAAAGAAGTGTATTTGGTCTTGCACATCTATAATTTCTAGCAAACCATATTTTATAAACTCCATTATCTAAAGTTAAAATATCTTCTGCATCTAATGTTTGTCTGATAGATCTTACAGCTCTTTGAGGTAAAATTGGGAATCTATTATCACCAAAATATTTAGTTAATCTTGTTCTAATTTCATCTGCTAATCTTACATAATAATCAAAATCCCAGTGAGATTGAACAGTTATTTTATCTGTGAATTTTTGGATATTTCCAGCGATATCACCAATAACGTCCATTTGAGGGAAATATGTATCATCTACTTCACTAGCAAAAAAGTTTACGTGCATAACTTTTGTAGCACCTTCTTGATTTGACATAAAAAATGGTGGTTTTTCAATAACATCATGTCCAACATTGATAATTAAATCTGCTCTATCAATAGCACAATGAACAAAATCATCTTTTGATAATGCAGCAGCACTTAAACACAATGGGTGATTTTCATCAACAACACCTTTACCCATTTGAGTAGAGAAGAATGGCATTCCAGTTTTGTTTACAAAATCTGTTAAAGTATTTCCAATTCTTGTTCTATTTGCACCAGCTCCGATTAATAAAAGTGGTCTTTTCGCTTTTTCAATCATAGCAACTGCTTCAGCAATAACATCATCAACAGCAACTGGATATTTTACATTAACTACTGGATATACATTTGTATCGTGATCTACTTCTTCTGCTGCTATATCTTCTGGTAATTCAAGGTGAACAGCTCCTGGTCTTTCAGTAGTTGCTATTTTAAATGCGTCTCTAACCATAGATGGAACATTGTTACCATTTACAATTTGTTTAGCAAATTTAGTCATAGGTCTCATCATTCTTACTATATCAATGATTTGAAATCTACCTTGTTTAGATTTTTTGATTGGTTTTTGTCCTGTAATCATCATCATAGGCATTCCACCAAGTTGTGCATAAGCAGCACTTGTTGCAAAGTTAGTAGCACCAGGGCCTAAAGTTGATAAACATACTCCAACTTTTCCAGTTAATCTTCCATAAGTCGCAGCCATAAATCCTGCACCTTGCTCGTGTCTTGTTAAAATTAATTTGATTTTTGATTCTCTAAGAGCATCAAGAAAATCAAGATTTTCTTCTCCAGGGATTCCGAAGATATACTCAACACCTTCATTTTCTAACGCTTTGATAAATAATTCTGATGCGTTCATTTTGTTTTACTCCATTTAATTTTATTATTATATTAACAACTTCAAAATATGAAAATTTTGTAACAATATCTACAAGTCTTAAAAGCTTGATAAACAATTGTTATTATAACCATATTAAAACTATTCTTTACATATAATTAATCATATTCTATTTTCTTATATTTTTATATTAACAAAAAGTTACACTTTGATTTAAAATGTTACTTTTATAGAAAATTAATACTCTTTTCAATAGCATTCATATAAATATTCTATAAATTTGGTGGGAAGAATGAAAACAGTTGATAATAAAAAAACTATAATTTTTGATTTAGATGGAACATTATTAGATTCAATAGAAGATATAGCAATTTCTATGAATAAAGTTTTAGAAAGTTTAAATCTTCAAACACATTCAATTGAAGATTATAAATATTTTGTTGGTGGAGGTGTTGATATTTTAGTAGAGAATGCCTTAGGAAATCAGACAAACCAAATAAAAGATGAAGTTATCAAAAGATTTAAAGTAGAGTATGATGGAAAAATGCACTCAAAAACTCTTCCTTATCAAGGTATTTATGAATTATTAAATGAATTAAAAAAGCTAGATTGCAATTTAGCAGTTTTATCAAATAAACCACATGAATTTACAGTTACTTATGTAAATCATTTTTTTAAAGATTACGGATTTAAAGAGATACACGGACAAAAACAAAATGTTCCTAAAAAACCAAATCCAAAAGCAGCAATAGATATAGCACAAGCTTTAAACACTCCTTGTGAAAATATATTTTTCGTAGGAGATACAAAAGTAGATATGCAAACAGCAAAAAATGCTGGAATGATAGCTATTGGAGTTTTATGGGGATTTAGAGATGAAAAAGAATTAAGTGAATTTGGAGCTGATTTTATAGTAAAAACTCCTTTAGAAATAGTTGATATTATTTCAAATAAATAAAGCCTAAAGGCTTTATTTATATTCTATGGTTGTTTAAATATAGAGATATCTTGAGCTTTTTTTCTATATTTCTCAATGTTTACTAAAACTGTATTTGAACTATTCCCATTTGATAATTTTGATGTTGGTATATCTTTTGTAAGAACATTAACATTTCCATTTAAACAAATAGTCCCTATTTTCCCTCTTTCAAGTGGATCATACCATGCTCCTTCATCTATTCTTACAACACCTTTTTTTAAATTATCTGTAATAACAGCTCCTGCTAATATCTCACCTCGGTTATTATAAACTCTTATAATATCTCCATTTTTTATATTTTTAGATTTTGCATCTTCAGTATTTATAAAAATTGGTTCTCTATTAGATACAGAATATTTATCCCTAAGTTTTGTATTATTTAATTGAGAGTGAAGTCTAAGATTCGGATGAGAAGTAATCAATGCAAACTCTGCACTTTTATTTTTCATTCCCAACCACTCATCTGGTTCAAACCAAGTTGGATGAGCTTTACAATCATCATAATTCATAGCTTCTATTGTTTTTGAGTATATTTCTATTTTTCCAGAAGGAGTTCCTAGTGGTTCTAAAATAGGATCTTCTCTAAAATCAGAATATCTTATAAACTCTGTATTTTCATAAGGAACTTCAAATGTTACAGGCTTATTTTCCTTCCAAAAATCTTCAAATGTTGGTATGTCCAAACCTAAATTTTTAGTTTGATTATATGCACTATTATAAAACTCTTCTATCCATTGCAACGGAGTTTTATTTTGAGAATATTCTTCATAAACACCAAATTCTTTTGCTAAATCACAAAATATTTCATAATCATCTTTTGCTTCATTTTGTTTTTCTACTGCTTGTTTCATTGGAAAAATATTTAAATTAGAATAATCTCCACTCATTGTAATATCATCTCTTTCATAGCTTGTTGTAACTGGCATTACAATATCTGCCATTCTAGCAGTTGGTGTCCAAAACATTTCATTTACAACAATAGTTTTAGGTTTTCTTAAAGCTTTTATCAAATTATTTGTATCTTGATGGTGAACCATTGGATTTCCTCCAACCCAATATATAAAATCAATATTTGGATAAGTTATAGTTTTACCATTATGTTCTATTTGTTTTCCTGGATTTAATAATGCATCTGCAATTCTAGCAACGGGGAAAGAATATTTTGCAGTTTTTTCAAGCCAAGAAGAGCCTCCAGTAGTTTTAGTAGCATTAATTGTTGAAGTTATTCCACCTATAACACCACCTTTAGATGTTGGAACTCCTCCATTTGAATAGTGGTATGAAAATCCAAATCCACCACCAGCAAGTCCAATTTGCCCTAACATTGAAGCTAAAGTAACAATCATCCAATGAGTCTGTTCTCCATATTGAGCTCTTTGAATACCCCAACCAGCCATTATCATTGTTCTATTTTCATACATCAATAAAGCTATCTCTTTGATTGTTTTTTCATCTATTCCACAAATCTTTGAAGCCCATTTAGTATTTTTTGGAATATTATCTTCCTCTCCCAAAAGATATTTTTTAAAATCATCAAATCCTTCTGTATATTCTTCTAAGAACTTTTTATCATAATTATTTGTTGTTAATAAATGATAAGCTATTCCCATCATAAAAGAGACATCTGTTCCAGGAGTTATAGGTATCCATCTTGCATTCAAATAAGTACAAGTTTCATTCTTTTCTGGGTCAATACAAATAATCTTTTTATTCGATTTTTTTAACTCTTGTAAATATTTAAATCCCTGTTCATCTGTCGAAGTCCAAGCAATTTTTAGAGTTCTTATTAAATTTGCTCCCCAAATAACTACAACTTTAGAATTTTCCAAAATAAGTGGCCAAGAAGTTTGTTGTTCATAAACTTCAATAGTTCCTAAAACGTGTGGCATGATAACTTGTGCAGCTCCTGTTGAATAATCACCTAAAGAACCAGTAAACCCACCTGTTACATTCATAAATCTATGGAGTAATACTCTTGAATTGTGCATATTTCCACTACTTTTCCATCCATAACTTCCAGCAAAAATTCCCTCTGCACCTTTTTCTTCTCTTGTTTTTTTAAGCTGGTTTGCTATTAATTTTATAGCTTTTTCATAAGAAACTCTCACCCATTCATCATTGCCCCTTAATTCAGGTTTTGAATCATTTTGATTTTCTAAATAAGACTTTCTAACCATTGGATATTTTATTCTATCATTAGCATAAACTAAATCCTGAGTATAGTATTGTAAAGGATTTTCAATTTCTGAAGTTTTTTGATATGGTTGTGAATTTGTGATTTTTCCATCTTTTATCGTTAATTTCAATAATCCCCAATGGGCAGCTGTTATAACTTCTCCATTTGTTATCAATGTTGTAGAAAATTTTGAAATACTAGATGCTAATAAATTTGAACGATTTGTAACAACATCAATAAAAGGAACAGCTGCAAATAGTACAGCTAGTTTTAGTACACTTCTTCTTTTTTTATCTATATTTTTCATTTTTTACTCCATATCTTTTGAATGTTTTTGTAAATATTGAACAACTAAATAGTTATCCTCTTTTGTTAAAGCAGTTCTGCTAAGCATAGATTTCATAACACTAGGCCAAAGATTTGCAACAAATTCTTTTTTATCATGGGCACTATGACAGATACCACAGTTATTGCTATACAATTCATTGGCTTTTTTATATAAAGCGTTTAAATCTTTTGTTAAATTATCCTTATCTATATAAGCTATAATTTCTAGTTCTTTAAAATCGCTGAACTCTTTATCATCAACTTTTTTTGAATTAATAACTTCAAAATTATTATTTTTTGATAATCCAGCAACTAAAATCCTATTTTTATATGTAAAATATAAAGCATATTCAACTTCTTCCTTTACATAACCTACTACTTTTACTTTATATCTATTATCCACTTCATCTAAAATCTCAATCTTTGAAGTAGGAAGTATTCTTCCTTTTGAGACGCTACTTTGCGAAGTTTCATACAGATTCTTAACACTACTTACATACAAAATGTCATTCGCAAATAAGTTATGCGATAAAAATACCAAACACAATAGAAATACTTTTTTCATACATTCCCTTTTTTTATTTCAAATTATTGTTTTAAAAACACCAAATAAAACCTACAAGATAGATTATACTCTTCAGAATATAATTTAACTATTAATATTTTATTTATTAAGTTTAAATTAATTAATTATTATTAAAAATAAAATCGTACTTTTATTTTTATTGACAAATATCTTTTATGGTTATATAATGTTTTTTAACAATTTTATAAGGAGTTATAATGTCAAAAGTAATTAAACAATTAAAACAAATTCAAGCTGATGCACATGCACTGTATGTAAAAATCCATAACTACCACTGGAATGTAAAAGGTATGGACTTTCATCCTGTTCATTCATATACAGAAGGTGTTTACGATAGTATGTCAGAACTGTACGATGATATGGCGGAGAGAGTTATCATATTAGGAGACAAACCTTATTTAACTTTGGAAGAGTTAATAAAAGCTACAAAAATTGAAACTGAAAAAGGTGATAGTTTCAAATCTAAAGAGATTGTAGAAAAAATAATTGCTGATTTTGAATACCTTTTAAAAGCTTTCAAAGAGTTAAGTAAACTCGCTGGAGAGAATTCAGATAAAGGTACAGAAGCATTTGCAGATGAAAAAGTTGCAAAACTTGAAAAAGATTTATGGATGTTACATAGTATGTTAAAATAAATAAAAAAGGGGAATAATTCCCTTTTTTATTTTCTTATACCTATTTTTTATTATTAAAAAATCTACATTTTATTTTAAGCATTATTTAAAGAGTTTTTATGAAAAAATCAATTAATCATATATATTTAATAGTTTTAATATCTATTTTATCATCAGTTGCTCCTATGGGAGTTGATACTTATTTACCTTCCATTCCAGAAATTGCAAAATATTTTGAAGTAAATATTCACAAAGTTGAACTTTCTTTAGCAATTTTTTTAATAGGTTTTTCAATGGGTCAAATATTTGGTGGTCCAATATCTGATAGATATGGAAGAAGATTTGGTTCGATAATCGGACTTTTAGGTTATGCACTTTTTAGTTTCTTAATAATATTTAGTTCATCTATTTATGAACTTTGGGTTTATAGATTTTTAGAAGCATTTTTTGGTGGAATTACCGTTGTAAATGCAGCTGCTGCTGTTAGAGATAGATTTAAAGGACAAGAAGCAGCAAAAGTTTTTTCTCTAATTGGGATGGTAAGAAGTTTAGCTCCACTTTTAGCTCCTGTAATTGGAGCTTTTATTATTCACTTCTTTCCATGGGAAGGAATTTTTGTATTTTTAACAATTTATGCTTTAATAGTTGCATTTTTTATTTACAAAGATTTTCCAGAGAGTTTTGTATATGTCAAACAAGGAGTTTTTGAGTCATATAAAATAGTTTTAACTCATAAAATGGCTATGAGAGCTATGCTTGTTTTGGCATTAAGTTTTGGTGGATTTTTTATCATTATTTCTAAAACATCATTTATATACATAGAGTATTTTAATATTTCTACTGATTACTTTCCACTATTTTTTGGTATAAACTTTATTCTTTTAATACTGATGATAAATGTAAACGTAGCTTTGCTAAAAAAACATAAAGCTCTTAGTATTATAAAAAGTGCTATTTTATTCCAAACTATTGTAGGAGTAATTTTTATATTAATTCACAAAGATATGAATTTATTTTTGACCGTGTTAATAATCGCTTCATATATGAGTATGATGGCATTTATTTTTGGGAATTGTATGTCTTTAGCAATAGAACACTTCTCAAAAAATGCAGGCGTTGCTTCTGGAGTATTGGGTGTTTTACAGTTTGGTTTGGGAGCTTTAGTATCTTCAATAGCACTAAATTTTGATGATAATGGATTTTTTGTAATAGCTTTTAGTATAACTTTAATTTCTATTTTAAACTATTTTATTATTAAAACATATAGAGCTTGATTTATATCTCAAGCTCAAAAAATTCTTCACTAACTTTCTCATATTTTGCAACAGAACAACTTATTTTTGATGCATTTGAATAGTCTTTAAACTCATCTAAAAATAGTTTCTTTAATTTTTCAACTTCTACACTTCTAAATATGAAATACCCTAAAATATCAGTTTTTCTCTCTCCTGCTTTTTCTATACCAAAACTATCAAACTTCCAATTTACACCTTTTGAAAAGAAAAAAACTTCACTTATTCTTCTTTCTAATTCATCTCTTACATTTGTATTAAATTCTTTTAAATGTACGTAAAATGCTACATTATAATTGTATTTTGATTGTACTAAGTCATCAATAATTAAACTCATAAAAATTCCTTATATAAAATTTCAGGTAAAATATTAACAATTTTTAACTACAATATTACTTTTAAAGGGTATTCTTGAGTATTGATATTAATATTTAATTAATATTGATAGTGTAAAATCCACAATTCAAATTTTTAGGACCATTATGTTTACAAAATCAAAATTTACTATTTTTATAACTACAATTTTAATACTTTTTAGTGCCTGTGAGAAAAAAGAAGATACAAAATTTACACCAAAACCAACTGAAGTAGGTTTCATAAACCTAAAGAAAGTGCAATTTGCATTAGAGCAAGAAATAAGTGGTAGAGTAAAACCAAAATTTATATCACAAGTTCGCCCTCAAATTACAGGAATTGTACAAGAACAATTATTTAAAGAGGGAAGTTTTGTAAAGCAAGGTGATATTTTATATAAAATTGATAAATCAACTTATCAAATGGAATTTAATCAAGCAAATGCAAGTTTAAATAGTGCAAAAGCAAATTTAGTAAGTATTGAAGCAAAACTAAAAAGAGTTGAAGAACTTATAAAATTTGATGGAGCATCAAAACAAGAACTTGATGATGCAAAAGCCAACTATCTCCAAGCAAATGCATTGGTTCAAGAGAAAATTGCAAATCTTGAAAATGCAAAAATAAACTTACAAAGATGTGATATAAAAGCACCAATAAGTGGTTATATAGGAATATCAACTGTTACAAGTGGAGCTTTAGTATTAGCAAATCAAAGTGATTATCTAACAACAATAAAAGATAGTTCAAAAGTTTTTGTAGATTTAAATCAATCATATAATGATATTTTAAAATTAAAAAAATTCCTTCCAACAAATGATTTTACAAATACTTCTGTAACTTTAATTTTAGATGATGGTTCAGTTTATTCTCAAAAAGGAGTTATGGAAAGTAAAGAATTAGCAGTAGATGAAAATACAGGAACTGTAACTTTAAGAGCTGAGTTTGAAAATAAAGACAATATTTTACTTTCTGGAATGTATGTAAAAGCAATAATTCAAACCTCAACAAAAGTTGATTCATTTTTGGTTCCACAACAAGCTGTATTAAGAGACCAAAAAGCAAATCCAATAATAACAATAATAGATGAAAACAATGGTACAAAAACAAAAATTATAGAAATTCAAAGAGCAATAGGCAACAAATGGCTAGTAACTTCTGGGATAGATGAAAATGACAAAATCATAATTGAAGGATTAAATAAAATCAATGATAAAAGTAAAGTAATCCCAAAAGATTTGTCAGATAAGTACAAGGACTAATAAATGATTGCTAAATTTTTCATTTTTCGTCCAATTTTTGCTTGGGTTATTTCTCTTATTATTATGATTAGTGGGATTGTAAGCCTCTATACATTAGCAGTTGAACAATACCCAGACATTGCTCCACCTCAAATAAATATTGCTTCTGTTTATACAGGTGCTTCAGCTCAAACTGTTGAAAATAGTGTAACTCAAATAATAGAACAACAGCTAACAGGACTTGATGGGATGTTATATTTTTCTTCAAGTTCAAGTTCATCTGGAAGTTCAAGAATAAGAATAACTTTTAAACAAGGGACAAATCCAGATATTGCTCAAGTTAAAGTTCAAAATAAAGTTGAACAAATACTATCAAGACTTCCTGAAGATGTACAAAGACAAGGCATAAGAATTACAAAATCTCAAACCGATTTCTTAATGTTAGCCTCTATTTATGATTCAACTGGAGAAGCTGAAAAAACTGATATTTCAGATTTTTTAGTAAGTAATCTTCAAGATAGTATTTCAAGAATTGATGGAGTTGGTGAAGTTACAGTTTATGGTGGACAATATGCTATGAGAATTTGGCTTGACCCATATAAACTTGAAAAATACTCTTTGATGCCATCAGATATACAAAGTGCAATAAATACTCAAAATTCACAAGCAAGTGCTGGAAGAATTGGAGCTATGCCAACTTTAGATGAACAACAATTAGCTATAACTGTAACAGCTAGAACTAAATTTAAAACTGTTGATGAATTTGAAAATATTGTTTTAAAATCAAATTTAGATGGAAGTAGTGTAAAATTAAAAGATGTTTCAAGAGTTGAAATAGGAGCTCAAAGTTATAACAATATAACCGCACTAAATGGTTTTCCAGCTTCTGGTATCTCTATACAATTAGCAAGTGGAGCAAATGCTGTTGCTACTTCAAATAGAGTAAAGGAGTTTTTAGAACAAGCAAGGACTATATTACCACAAGGATATGATATTGCATATCCAAGAGATACAACATCTTTTATAAAAGCTTCAATAAATGAAGTTGTGAAAACTTTAATAGAAGCTATTATTTTAGTTATTTTAGTAATGTTTCTATTTTTAAAAAATATTAGAGCAACTATCATTCCAGCAATTGCTGTTCCTGTTGTAATATTAGGAACATTTGCCATTTTAAATATCTTAGGTTTTACAATAAATACTCTAACAATGTTTGCTTTAGTTCTTGCTATTGGACTTTTAGTTGATGATGCTATTGTTGTTGTTGAAAATGTTGAAAGAAATATGAATGAAAAAGGTTTAAATGCAAAAGAAGCCACTATTATATCAATGAATGAAGTAACAAGTGCATTGATAGGTATCACAACTGTTTTATCTGTTGTATTTTTACCAATGGCATTTTTTAGTGGTTCAACAGGAGTTATTTATAGACAATTTTCTGTTACTATAATATCTGCTATGGTTTTATCTGTAATTGTAGCTTTAACTTTAACACCAGCTCTTTGTTCAACTATTTTAAAACCACATAAATCTAAAGAGAGTGGATTTATAGGTTGGTTTGATAGAAAATTCAGTAATTTTACAAACCGATATACAAATTTTATTAACAAAATTATTTTTGTTCCAAAAAGATATATGTTTTTGTATCTTTTAGTTATCGTGAGTACAACATATCTTTTTATAAAACTTCCAACTAGCTTTTTACCAAAAGAAGATCAAGGAAGTTTAATGGTACAAGTAACTCTTCCAGTCGGAGCGGTTGCTACTAGAACGGTTGAAGTTGCTGATATTGTAAGAGATTATTTTCTAAATGAAGAAAAAGAAAATTTAAACACAATATTTACAATATCAGGGTTTAGTAGTAGAAGTAGTGGACAAAATACTGGAATGGGATTTGTATCTTTAAAAGATTGGAGTATTAGAAAAGGGAAAGAAAATCATGTCGATGAAATAAGTAAAAGGGCAAGAGAATCTTTTAACAATCCAGAATCTCAATATTTTATAAGAGATGCAAGGGTTATTACAATAAATCCTAGTGTTATTCAAGGTTTGGGTTCTAGTGATGGATTTGAGTTTCAACTTCAAGCAAATACAAATATTACAAGAGAAGAGTTATCCCAAGTAAAAGAAGCTATCATAGAAGAAGCCAAAACAAATCCTTTAGTATCTTCTGTAAGAGCAGATGGAACTGATGATTCTCCTCAACTTAAAATATATTATGACACGCAAAAAGCTTTATCTTTAGGTTTAAATTTAAGAGATATAGATAATACTTTAAGTGCAGCTTGGGGTGGAATTTATGTAAACGATTATATAGATAGAACTAGAGTAAAAAGAGTATATATTCAAGGTGATGCACCTTATAGAAGTGCTCCAGAAGATTTATATAAATGGAAAGTTAGAAATAGTTTTGGAACTATGACACCATTTAGTGAATTTTCAAGATTTGCATGGGAATATGGACCAGAAGAACTTACAAGATTTAATGGTTTTATGTCTTATATGATAGAAGGAAATGCAGCAACAAAAATAAGTTCTGGAGTTGCTATGGACGAAATGGATAAAATTGCAAATAATAATGCAAATGGAACAATGCACACATATAGTGGAGTTTCATATGAAGAAAGAATGGCTAGTAATCAATCAATATTATTGTATTCTATCTCTTTATTGGTAATTTTCTTGTGTCTTGCAGCACTTTATGAAAGTTGGAGTATTCCATTCTCTGTTTTACTTGTAGTTCCTTTAGGAATTTTTGGAACAGTTTTAGCTGTATATTTTAGAGATTTAAGTAATGATGTATATTTCCAAGTAGCACTCTTAGCTGTTATGGGATTGGCTTCAAAAAATGCAATTTTAATTGTGGAATTTATAAATAATGCATATAAAAATGGTATGAACTTGTTTGAAGCAACTATAAAAGGAGCAACACTAAGACTAAGACCTATTATAATGACTTCTTTAGCTTTTATTGCAGGGATTATCCCTCTTGCTATTTCAACAGGAGCAGGAGCAAATAGTAGAATTGCAATAGGTACAGGAATAATCGGTGGAACAATAAGTGCAACAATACTTGCAATAGTTTTTGTACCAATATTTTTTATATTAATTACAAAAATGTTTAATAAAGGAGTAAAGAATGACTAAAAAAATAATTTCTTTATCATTTGTAACTCTATTTTTTTCTTCTTGTGTATCATTAGCACCAAAACTAGAAATAAATAAAGATGAGATAATTCCAAAAGAGCTAAAAAATAGTCAAAATTTATCTGAATATTCAAAAATAACTTTGGATAATTTTATAGAAAATGAGAATTTAAGAGATATTGTAAATCTTGCTTTAGAAAACAATAAAGATATACAAATAGCACTTTTAAATATAGAAGCTTCAAAATCATTGTATAGAATAGAACAATCACAATATTTTCCAACACTTGATGCAAATGGGAATTTATTAAGACAAAAAACAGATTTAGGAATATCAAACAACTATAAAGCAAACTTAGGAACATCTTTTGAACTTGACTTATTTGGAAAAATAAAAAGCTTAAATGATGTAGCAAAAAATGACTTTTTAGCAACACAATATGCAAGTAAATCAACAAAATTATCTCTTGTTTCACAAACAATAAACTCATATCTAAGCCTTAAATCAAACATACATAATTTAAACCTATCAAAAGATATTTTGAAAAATTTAGAAGATGTTTATAATCTAACACAAAAAAAGTATGAAGTAGGAATAACAAATAAAGAAGAGGTTTTAAGTTCATACTCTGCACTAAAAGATGCTCAAAATGATATTTTAGATTTTGAAACACAAATACAAAAGGATTTAAACTCTTTAGAATTTTTAACATCTTCAAAAATAGATTTAAAAACTATAAATGATGATTTTACTAGTGAAAAATATCTAAAATTAATATCTTCTGGAATATCATCAAATGTACTTTTTAATAGACCTGATATTTTTGAAGCTGAATATAAATTAAGAGCTAAAAATGCAAATATTGGAGTTGCACGAGCTTCCTTTTTTCCAAGTATTAGTTTAACAGCTTCAACTGGTTATGCAAGTTCAAGTTTATCAAATCTTTTTAGTGGTACAAATATTTGGCAATTTAGTCCAAGTATAAATTTACCTATTTTTAGTGGTGGAGAAAATATGGCAAAACTTGATTTGAGTAATACTCAAAAAGAGATTGCTTTAAAAGAGTATGAAAAAACTATACAAAATGCCTTTAAAGAAGTAAATGATGCACTAGCAACCAGAAAAAACATAACTCAAAGAGTTGAAAATCAAAAAGAGCTTGCGAAATCTCTATTTGATACTTATAATATAGCTTTAAACTCTTATAAAATAGGATATGGAACATATTTAAATATGCTTATTTCACAAAGGGCTTATATAAATGCACAAAAAAATCTAGTAAAAATTTATCTTGAAGAGTTAGAAAATAGAAATGAACTATTTAAAACTTTAGGTGGGAGCTTGGAATAAAAGTTTAAAACTTTTATTTCATCAAATTTTTGCCTACTAAATACCCACTTGCCCAAGCAAAATGAAGATTATATCCTCCTCTATTTCCAACTATATCTAAAACTTCTCCAGCAAAATATAGATTTTTACACAATTTGCTCTCATAAGTTTTATTATCTATTTCAATTGTTCTAACTCCTCCACCACTTGCTTCGCTATGCGAAAAACCTTGAGTATCGATAATTTCCATCTTCCAAGAGTTTAATTGATAAGCTATTGCTTTAATTTGCTTTGCATTTATCTCATCTGTTTTTATATTTATATCAATTTTACAAATATCTAGTAAAATTGGTGCTATTTTATTTGAAATAATTCCAGTTAAAATATCAACAACTCTTTGATTTGAAATAGCTTTTAACAAACTTTGTATTTGATTTGCCAAATCGTTGACAGGAAGTTTTGGAAAAAAATTAAGTGAAACATTCACATCTTGATAAGAGATTAAGTTAAAAACAGCAAGTTGCGAAATATCAAGTATTGCAAAACCAGAAACTCCATAACTTGTAAACAAAACATCTCCAAAGATTTCTTGTTCGCAAGTTCCATTTACAAATAAACTAACCAAACACTCTTTTTTTACACCTTGCAGTTTTCCATTATAATTGTTTTGTGTTTGAAGTCCTACTAAAGATGGATAAGTTGGATTATATGAATGTCCAAATTTTGAAGCAAAATCAAGCCCTATTTCACTTGAATTTAATTGAGGAGCTGCTCCAAGACCAGAAGTTATAACAACTTTATCATAGTTTTTATATTCAAGTTCAGCTGTTTTTACTACAAATTTATCTTCTATTTTTTCCAAATCTTGCACAAAATGTTCACAAAATATATTTATACCCAACTCTTCTAAAGCTAAAAATAAAAGATTTGTTACTGATTTTGCTTCATTTGAAAGTGGATAAACTTTGCCATTTTCTTTTATATCAAGTAAAAGTCCAATAGATTTACAAAATTTTTCAAAAGCCCTAAAATCAAACTCTTTTAAAACAAAATTTACAAATTCTGGGTTTTCACCTATATAATTTTTAATAGAAATTGAAGTATTTGAGATATTACATCTTCCATTTCCAGAAGCTAATATCTTTTTACCTATGCTTTTATTTGCATCAAAAATATCTATTTGTAAATCTTTATTCAACCTTTTAGCTGTAATTGCAGCCATTATTCCAGAAGCACCTGCTCCAATTATTGCTATTTTCAAAATATTTCCTTAATAAAAAACTGCAAACCATATAGTTGGTTCATCTAAACTTGTAAATTTTACTCTATGTTTTTTAAAAGCCTCTATATTTAGACAATCGCCTTTTTTAAGTCCAACTTCAAAATCTTCAAATTCAAGTATTGCAAAACCTTCTAAAAGTAAAATATATTCATTATTTTCTTGTTCATACCAAAAGTTTTGAGGTGATTTTTGTCCGTTTGATACAATTTTTTCTATTTTTATTTTATCATTTTTAAAAACTTCAAAAAAAAGTTCTTCGTTTTTATCAATAGCAATCTCTTTAAAGATATTATATTTTTCTATCAATTTATCTTCTTTTATATTGATTTCTTGGTATTCTAACAAATCATAACTTAACAAAGATTTTAAAGTTGATTAAATAAATTAACTTACTCTCAAACTTTTATTTATTCTATATTTATATAAATTTGATTAAAAGACTTGACATTGTAAAAAAAATAGTTTATAATTCCAACATATTTAAAGTTGATTAATTTATAAAGGATTAAAAATGCAAAAAGAGACAATTGCAATTCATACAGGTTATGATAAGAAAGGTTCAAATGGTGAGATGGCTATTCCTATTTCTCAAACAACAGCTTATGCCTTTAGAGATAGTACTCATGCAGCCAATTTATTCGCATTAAAAGAGTTAGGGGCAATTTACACAAGGCTAAATAACCCAACAACAGATATTTTCGAACAAAGATATGCACAACTTGAAGGTGGAGCTGCTGCTCTTGCAACTTCAAGTGGGGCTGCTGCAATATTTTACTCTATTATCAACATAGCTGAAGCTGGAGATAATATTTTAATTGCAGATAAACTTTATGGTGGAAGTGTTACACTATTTCATTTCACATTGAAAAGATTAGGAATTAGTGTAAAAGTATTCAACAATGATGATGCTTCTGATTTAGAAAGTTTAGTTGATGATAAAACAAAAGCTATATTTTTCGAATCACTTTCAAACCCACAAATTGCAATTCCAAATATAGAAAGAATTGTAGAAGTTGCACAAAAATATGGCATCATCACTATTTGTGATAATACTGTACCAACGGCAAGTTTATTTAACCCTATAAAATTTGGTATTGATGTTGTAGTTCACTCTACAAGTAAATATACAAGTGGAAATGGAACAGCTTTAGGTGGAGTTATTGTTGAAAGAGATAATTTAGCAGAGTTTTTCAAACAAAACAAAGATAGATATCCACATTTTTCTACTCCTGATGCTTCATATCATGGTCTTGTATATACAGAAGTTCCTCTACCAAACTTTTGTTTAAGAGCTAGATTATCACTTGCTAGAGATATTGGTGCTGTTCCATCTCCACACAATTCTTGGTTACTAATACAATCTTTAGAAACATTAAGTTTAAGAGTTGATAAACATTCATCTAATGCTTTAGAAGTTGCAAAATTTTTAGAAAGTCATCCAAAAGTAAAATCTGTAAGCTATCCAGGGCTAAAAGGTGATAAATATTACGATAAGGCTCAAAAATACTTTAATAATGGAAAAGCTTCTGGATTATTGTCTTTTGAAGTAGCTACTTTTGAAGAAGCAAAAAAAGTAATAGATAGTGTAAAATTATTTAGTATCGTTGTAAATATTGGAGATAGTAAATCTTTAATAACACATCCAGCTTCAACAACTCACTCGCAATTAAGTGAAGAAGAGTTGCTAAAAGCAGGAGTAAATCCAACAACTGTAAGGCTTTCTATTGGATTGGAAAATACAATAGATTTAATTGAAGATTTAACTCAAGCATTAAACAAGTAGTTAAATATGCCATTAATTTCAACTAAGGGGGTGTACGGATTGGCTGCTATGTATGAGCTAAGTAAACATAAAGATGATACTCCCATGCAAATAAAGGATATTTCATCAAATGCTTCTATACCTCAAAACTATTTGGAGCAACTTCTAAGTAAGCTTAGACGTGCTAATTTAGTTACAAGTATAAGAGGAGCAAGAGGTGGTTACTTACTTGCTAAAAGCCCTGATGAGATAAAGGTCGTAGATATTTTAGTTGCTTTAGAAGATGATATAAAAATCGTTGATTCAAAAGCTGAAAACCCAATTTTAAATCTATTTTTTGAAGAATCAAAAAATAGTATGAAAAATATTTTTGATATAGAACTATCTAAATTAGATGAATATCAATCAAAATATAATGATTTCTTACATTATAATATATAAAATTAAAAGGATAAAAGATGATATACGCAAAAAATGTAACAGAGTTGATAGGAAATACTCCTTTAGTAAAACTACAAAAAGCAAGTGAAGAAAGTGGAGCAACAGTATTAGGTAAATGTGAATTTATGAACCCAAGTCATTCAGTAAAAGATAGAATTGGTACTAATATGATAAAAAAAGCTTTGGAATCAGGTGTTATTACTAAAGATTCAACAATTATAGAACCAACAAGTGGAAATACAGGAATAGCTTTAGCATCAGTTAGTGCAGCTTTAGGTATTAAATTAATATTAACAATGCCAGCATCAATGAGTATAGAAAGAAGAAGACTTCTACAATCATTAGGAGCAAAATTAGTATTAACTCCAGCAGAAAAAGGTATGAAAGGTGCTATTGAGAAAGCTCAAGAGTTGCAATCAGAAATTGAGAATTCTATTATTCTACAACAATTTCAAAATGGTGCAAACCCTGAAATACATAGATTAACAACAGCTCAAGAGATATTAAAAGATACGGATGGAAAAATAGATATTTTTATAGCAGGTGTTGGAACAGGTGGAACATTAACAGGAGTTGGAGAAGTATTAAAAGCACATAACCCAAATATTAAGATTATTGCAGTTGAACCAAAAGCAAGTCCAGTGTTAAGTGGAGGTAATCCAGGACCACATAAAATACAAGGAATAGGAGCAGGATTTGTACCAGATGTATTAAATACAAAAGTGTATGATGAAATAGTAACAATAGAGAATGATGATGCAATAGAGAGTTCAAGAGCATTAGCAAAAACAGAAGGACTTTTAGTAGGAGTATCATCAGGAGCGAATGCATTAGCAGCAAAAATAGTAGCTTCAAGATCAGAGAATAAAGGTAAAGTAATAGTTACTATTCTTTGTGATACTGGTGAAAGATATCTAAGCTCTGGTCTTTATGAGTATGAAGAAGAGTAAAAACTCTTTTTCATATTTTTAGGAAACTAAATGCACGAAAAACCTTATCGTTCAGTAGTAAAAGCAGTGTCATGGAGAACAGTTGGAACTTTAGATACGATGATAGTTTCATACTTTGTAACTGGAAACTTAATAATGGCAGCTTCAATTGGTACAATTGAAGTGATTACTAAAATGGTTTTATATTATTTTCACGAAAGAGCTTGGAACAAACTATCTTTTGGAAAAGTAAAAGAAACATCAAATGATTATCAAATTTAGGTTAATAAATGAGCAAAATAGAAGATTTAGAAAATATTAATAAAAAACTTGAAAATACTTCAACGATGGAAGTAGTAGCTTATTTTTTAGATAATTTTAAAAATGTTGCTTTAAGTTCAAGTTTAGCAGCTGAAGATCAAGTATTAACAGATATTCTACTTAAAAAAAATAAAAATGCATCTATTTTTACACTTGATACAGGAAGATTACATCCAGAAACTTATGATGTAATGGATGCTACAAATTTAAAATATGGTATAAAAATTGATGTATTTTTCCCAAATAATGAAAATGTACAAAATCTATATCACACTCAAGGGATAAATGGTCATTTTGAAAGTATAGAAAATAGAAAAAGTTGCTGTAATATTAGAAAAATAGAGCCTTTAAAAAGGGCATTAAAGGATGTTGAAGTTTGGATAACTGGGCTTAGAGCATCTCAAAGTGTAACAAGAACAAATATGCCTTTAGTTGAATGGGATGAAAATTTCCAAGTTATTAAAGTCAATCCACTTATAAATTGGAGTGAAGAGGAAGTTTGGGAATATATCAAATCAAATAAAGTTCCTTATAATAAGCTTCACGATAGAGGATTTCCAAGCATTGGCTGTGCACCCTGTACCAGAGCCATTAAGGATGGTGAAGATATAAGAGCTGGTAGATGGTGGTGGGAAAATCCTGAACACAAAGAGTGTGGTTTACATAAAAAATAAAATTCAAAAAAGATAAAGACAAACTCAAACTTTCAATTTGAACTAGTCAAAAAATTGATGGAAAGAAAAATGCAAATAGATACAAAACAATTAACACATTTAAAACAGCTTGAAGCTGAGTCAATTCATATAATAAGAGAAGTTGTTGCAGAATTTGATAATCCTGTTATGATGTATAGTGTTGGAAAAGATTCAGCCGTTATGCTTCATTTAGCACTTAAGGCTTTTGCACCTGCAAAGTTACCATTTCCACTACTTCATGTAGATACTTTATGGAAATTTAAAGAGATGATAGCTTTTAGAGATAAAAGAGCGAAAGAAGAAGGATTTGAACTATTAGTTCATACAAACCCTGAAGGTATTGCTATGAATATTAGCCCTTTTACTCATGGTTCAGCTGTTCACACAGATATTATGAAAACTCAAGGTTTAAAACAAGCACTAAATAAATATAAATTTGATGCTGTTTTTGGAGGTGCACGAAGAGATGAAGAAAAATCAAGAGCAAAAGAGAGAATTTACTCTTTTAGAGATAAAAATCACAGATGGGACCCAAAAAATCAAAGACCAGAACTTTGGAATATTTACAATGGTAGAGTTCATAAAGATGAAAGCATTAGAGTTTTCCCACTTTCAAACTGGACAGAACTTGATATTTGGCAATATATCTATTTAGAGCAAATTCCTATTGTGCCTTTATACTTTGCAGCTAAACGACCTGTTGTTGAAAAAGATGGTGTAAAAATAATGGTTGATGATGACAGAATGCCAATAGGTAAAGACGATGTTATAAAAGAAGAATCTGTAAGATTTAGAACTCTAGGTTGTTATCCTCTAACAGGTGCTGTAAGCTCTAATGCGACTACTTTACCAGAGATTATTCAAGAAATGCTTTTAACAAAAACAAGTGAAAGACAAGGAAGAGTAATAGATAGCGACCAAGCTGGTTCAATGGAAAAGAAAAAAATAGAAGGATACTTTTAAGATGTCACAAATAGAACAAAAAATAGCAAATGATATAGAAAGCTACTTAAAAGAGCATGAAAATAAACAGTTACTAAGATTTATAACTTGTGGAAATGTTGATGATGGAAAATCTACTTTAATTGGAAGATTATTGCATGATTCAAAAATGATTTTTGAAGATCAACTAGCAGCAATTAAAAAAGATAGTAAAAAAACAAATACAACTGATGGTGAATTTGATTTATCTTTATTGGTTGATGGTCTTCAAAGTGAAAGAGAACAAGGAATTACAATTGATGTTGCTTATAGATATTTTACAACAGATAAAAGAAAATTTATTATAGCTGATACTCCAGGTCACGAGCAATATACAAGAAATATGGCGACTGGAGCTTCAACAGCTGATTTAGCAATTATTCTAATAGACGCAAGATATGGAGTGCAAACACAAACGAGAAGACACTCTTTTATAAATAAACTTTTAGGAATAAATCACATAGTTATTGCTATAAATAAAATGGATTTAATGGATTTTAGAGAAGATATTTTTGAAAATATAAAAACTGATTATCTAAAATTTGCAAAAGAATTAGGACTTACGAGTAATATAACTTTAATTCCTATTTCTGCACTAAATGGTGATAACATAGTAAATAGAAGTGAAAAATCTCCTTGGTATAAAGGTGAAACTCTAATTGAGCACTTAGAAAATGTGAAAATTGATAACGATAGAGATTTAACACATTTTAGGTTCCCAGTTCAATATGTAAATAGACCAAATCTAAATTTTAGAGGGTTTTGTGGAACTATTGCGAGTGGAGTTATAAAAGTTGGAGATAGTATTACAGTTTTACCATCACTTAAAAGTTCAACGATAAAAGAAATTGTAACTTATGATGGAAATTTAGAATATGCTTATGCTGATCAAGCTATAACTATTACTCTAAATGATGAAATAGATATTAGCCGTGGAGACATAATAGTAAAAAGCGATGAACAACCAGATATTGCAAATAACTTTGATGTTGATATTGTATGGATGAATGAAGAACCTTTAACAAAAGGAAAACAATATTTTATCAAAAGAGCAACAACTACAACTGTTGGTACAATTAGCCAATTTTACTATAAAACGGATGTAAATACTTTAGAGAAACAAGAAGCAAATGTTTTAAATCTAAATGAAATTGCAAGAGCAAAACTTGATTTAGAGCAAACATTAGCCTTTGATTCTTATGATAAAATAAAAACTATGGGTAGTTTTATAATTATTGATAGAGTTACAAATAATACTGTTGGTGCTGGAATGATAAGAAATAAATCAGCTAATCAAAGTAAAAAAGATAGTCAATATAGTGCTTTTGAAATAGAGTTCAATGCACTTGTAAGAAAACATTTTCCACATTGGGAATGTAAAGAGATTTTATAAGGTTAAAAAATGTCATCAAATATAAACTTAGAAAAACTAAAAAAAGAGAAGAGTAATTTAGATATCTTAGGAGATATCTATTTTTATGCTGTTTTCGCAGAATTAATACCAGAAGAAGATTTAGAAAGATTTAAATGGTATGGAATTTATGCCCAAGATGAAAAGCAAACACTTTTTACTCTTAGAATTCCTCTTGCTTTAGGAGAGTTAAACATAGAACAACTAAAAGCTATAAGTTTGATCTCTAAAAAGTTTAGTGATGATAATTTAAATTTTTTAAAAGAACAAAAAATAGAGTTTAAAAACTTAAGAATAGGCTCTTTACCAGAAATTTTTAATATATTAAAAGATATTAAGTTAAATAGTTTTTTTGAAACAGGTCATACAATAAGAAGAGTTTTAACTTGTCCTGTAAATGGAGTTGATCCTAGTCAAATATTTGATGTTGAAGAGTTAGCAAAAAAATTAAATGAAACTTTTGTAGGAAATAGAAATTTTGCAAACCTTCCAAATAAACTTCAAATAGCATTAAGTGGTTATGAAGAGGGTTGTGATGTAGGTTTCTTACCTGATTTAAGTTTTAATGCAGCTCAATTTTCTAAAGATAAAATAATATTTTCTGTAAATATTTTAGGTAAGCATATAGGATTTATAAACTCTTCACAAATTATAAATACAACTAGAGCTGTAGCAAATATTTATAAAGATTATGGAAACAGAGAAGAGCTAGAAAAAAGTACTTTTGAATATTTTGTAAAAGATTTAGGATTAGGAACTTTTTGTGATATTTTAGAATCAATGTGTGATTATAAACTACAATCAAATAATCAATTAGAACAAAATACGAACCCTAGAAAACCTAGGTTAGGAATAAATAAAAGTGCAACAAAAGATTTTTCATTTATTGGTTGTAAAATTGAGCACAAAAGTTTAAATAGTACAATATTGGATAATTTAATAAATATTTTAGAGAGTTTTGAAGCAAAAAGGGTTAAAATAACTCATAAAGCAAATATCATAATACTTGATGTACCTACAAAAAATGCTTCGATTTTAGCAAAAGAGTTAGAAAATATAGGTTTCAACTCAAATATTTAAAAGCTTGATATTATTCAAGCTTTTATTTCAAATAAAAAAGTTTTTCATAAAAATTAATCTATTGGATAGTTTTCTACCATAAAATCAATATCTTTATCCCCTCTTCCACTCAAACTTACTAAAATAGCTTCATTACTGTGTTCTTTTGCATATTTCATAGCAAAAGCAACAGCATGAGCAGATTCAAGTGCTGGAATGATACCTTCAAGTCTTGAAAGATTATAAAATGCTTCAACAGCCTCTTTATCACTACAAAGTCCAATTTTTGTTCTTCCTATACTATGTAAATAAGCATGTTCTGGACCAATAGATGGATAATCAATTCCACTTCCAATAGAATGCACAGGTGCAGGATTTCCTTGTTCATCTCTTAACATAATAGAATTGAATCCGTGCATAACTCCCTCTTGCCCATAAGTCAAACTTGCACTATGTTCACCTATTTTATTACCTTTTCCTGATGGTTCAACAGCATATAGTTTTACACTTTCATCGATAAATGCACTAAAAATCCCCATAGCATTACTTCCTCCACCAACACAAGCAGTAACCATGTCAGGAAGCTTTCCAGTCATTTCAAAGAATTGTTCTTTTGCCTCAAAACCTATTACACTTTGGAAATCTCTAACCATCTTCGGAAAAGGATGTGGTCCAACAACTGATCCAATAGCAAATAGTGAATTTTCTGTATCTTTTAAATAAGCTTCAAAAGCACTATCAACAGCCTCTTTTAAAGTTTTTAGTCCATGTGTTGCAGGAACTATTTTTGCACCTAATATTTGCATTCTTGTAACATTTGGATACTCTTTTTTTATATCAACTTCACCCATATGAATTTCACATTCTAATCCAAAATAAGCAGCTGCAGTTGCAAGAGCAACTCCGTGTTGTCCAGCACCAGTTTCAGCTATTAACTTCTTTTTCCCTAAATATTTTGCCAATAATGCTTCAGCCATACAGTGATTTAATTTATGAGCACCTGTATGATTTAAATCTTCCCTTTTTAAATATATATTTCCATTAACTTTAGAAGATAAATTTTTTGCAAAATATATAGGAGTTGGTCTTCCTTGGTAATGTTTTCTTATACTTTTTAACTCATTTAAAAAATTAAAATCTTTTGATAGTTTGTTATAAGCTTCATTGATTTGTAAAAATGGTTTTTCAAGTTCTGGTGGGATAAAAGAACCTCCAAATTTACCAAAATACCCATTAGTATCAGGAAAACTATCTAAATAAGTTTTTTGTTTTTGCATATTAAGTACCTTTGAAATAAAATAAAGGATGTTATCATATTTTATATAATTATTGGGGTTAATATGAAAGTAGTATTTTTTGGTGTAGGGGCAGTTTGTAGTGTAATTGCAAGAGTTTTATATGAATTAAATATGAAAACTTCAAACAATAATTTGGAATTTTTATTCATAGTAAGAGATATTAAAAAGTCAAAAGATTTCTTTTTTAAAAACAAAGAAATTTTAGAAAATTCAAATTTTTTAGAGTTAAATAATTTTGAAGATATATTTAGAAATCCAAAAGATTATGAAAAATATCTAAAAAAATCAACTATCTTTATAAATAGTTCAATACCTCTTTATAATATTGATATAATGAAATTAGCTTTAGAATTTAAAACTAATTATGCTGATTTGGCAAGTGATATTTACAATGATAAAGTTATATCATCTTTACAATTTGAGCAACAAACTTTAAATAAAGAGTTTGAAAACAACAATCTGTTAGGACTTATAAATTTAGGTATTTCCCCAGGAATTACAAACTTTTTAATAGGTGAAAGATTATACTCTTTATCAAATCTACCATACAAAACAAAAGTAAAAAAAATAGAGATCAATCTGCTAGAAGAGATACAATCAAAACAGTTAGTATTCTCGTGGTCACCAAATGTTGCAATAGAAGAGATATCATATCCACCACTATACTTTAAGAAAAATAGTTTAAAAAAGCTCGAACCTTTTTCAAAATCAAAAACATATAAATTCCCATATTTCAAGAATTTTGTAGAACTTTATCCTGTATTCCAAGAAGAATTAATCTCTTTAAAACAAAGTTTTGATGATGTTGCAGATATAAAAATGTTTGTCGGAGGAAATGAAATAGAATTGATGAAAAATCTATATCAACTCAATCTTCTATCAAATAAATATTGCTATGGATATAAAGACTCACAAATTTCTATAAATAGTATTATAAAAGATGTTATACCAAAGATGAAATCTCCTCAAACAATTGAAGAATATATCAAAAATAAAATTATAAAATATGCAGAATTCTCAGCTGTTGCAGATATAGAAATGGAGATATCTTATCCACAAAATTCAAAAAAAATAAAAAGTACAGAATCTATTGGAATATCTTTCAATAAATATACAAATTTGATAAAAACACACTATTCTGGTTCAACTTATGTATCATATCCTACTGGAATTGGTGCAGGAATACTAATATTTTACTCTTTACTAAACAAAAAACAAAGTAAATTAAAAGGTGTTTTAGTATCAGAAAAACTTCCTTGGCTACTTGGAGCCGTAACAAATGATATTATAAAAAGAGAATTAACTTCTTATAAAATCAATCTTATCAATTCTATAAAATGAAACTAAACAATAATAAGATAAAATTATCTCTTATATAAATTTTAATAATTTTAAAGAGATAATTTATGCAAAAAGATATTTTTAGACCTTTTTTAAATGAAAATGTAGATAAATTGAACTTTATCAAGTACAACACAATAGGAAAAAATAAAAAAGAGTATTTTGACTATACAGCTTCTGGTTTAGCTTTTAGGCAAATAGAAAATAGAATTCACGATGTACTTGAAACTTATGCGAATACACATTCAAAAGAGGCTTCAAATGCTGATATGACAACAAACTATTATGAAGAAGCAAGAACAAATCTAAAAAAACATTTAGAACTAAGTGATGATTTTGAAGTACTTGCTAGTGGCTGTGGTTCAACTGCTGCAATAAAGCATTTTCAAGAACTTATGGGACTTTATATTCCACCTGCAACAAAAAAAAGATATGACTTTAAAGCAAATAGTAAGAAAAAGCCTTTAGTTATTGTTGGTCCTTATGAACATCACTCAAATGAAGTGTCTTTTAGAGAAGCTTTATGTAAAATCAAAAGAGTAAAACTTACATCTGATGGTTTAGTTGATATAAAACATCTAAAAAAAATATTAGAAAAAAATAAAAAAAGCGAAATTATCGCATCTTTTTGTATTGCTTCAAATGTTACAGGGATCATAACTCCTTATGAAAAAATATCTAAGATTTTAAGAAAATACAATGCAATTGTATGTTTTGATGCAGCTGCAAGTAGCCCTTATATGAATATTCCTTCACATCTTTTTGATGTTATGTTTTTATCTTCTCATAAACTTTTAGGAGGACCAGCAAGTTGTGGATTGTTGGTTATAAAAAAATCATTGATTGATACTTCTATTGCACCAACATTTAGTGGAGGAGGAACAGTTTTATATGTAAATAAACAAACACAAATTTATCAAAAAGAGATAAAAGAGAGAGAAGATGCAGGAACACCACCTATTATTCAACTCATTCGTGCAAGTTTAGCATATCAACTAAGAAATGAAGTAGGTTTTGATTTTATAAAAAAACAAAAAGACGAACTTGTAGAATATCTCTTAAATGAGTTAAAAGAAATACCAAATTGTGTTATTTATGGAAATATAGATGTTAGGAATATAGGAATTATATCTTTTAATATCAAAGGTGAAAACCCTTATACACTTTGTAATAAGATTTCAAAAGATAGTAATTTTCAAACAAGAGCTGGTTGCTCTTGTGCAGGACCTTATGGACATGATTTATTGGGATTAAAAAAACTAGATATGACAAATCGTCCAGGATGGATTAGGATTTCTATACACTTTTCACATACAAAAGAGGAGATAAAAAATTTAGTTAATAGTATAAAAAATAGTATAAATATCAATGATTAATCATCTATTTAGTAACTATTAACCAACAATCTCTATAATTTCTTTATGAGTTTTATGATTTTTTTTCTTGTTTATTTATTACTTTTCTCTTTTCAAACTTATGTTATAAAAAAGAGATTTATAAATAAACTGGATTTTAATTATAAAACTAGAAAGTATTTTAGCTTTGCATTATATTTAACATTTTTTGGTGCTTTACTGTACCCATTTGCTAGATACTTTCCCCTAGTGCCTAACTGGCTCTATTTTCTCCTTTCCTTGCCGATTGGGATGATTTTTTTAACATTTACTATTACTTTATTTCACGAAATCATCTCTTTTGGTATCAAAAAAACAAAATATACAAAAAACCGACGAGATTTCTTTAAAAAATCACTTGATATCACAACTACATCTTTAATTTTAGCAACAAACGCAAAAGCTATGGACAATGCAAGACATATAGAACTTGAAGTTGTAGATGTAAAAATCCAAAATCTTTCAAAGCCTTATACAATAATACAAATTAGTGATGTTCATATTGGTGGACTTATAACAAAAGAGTTTATAAAAGAACTTGTAAACAAAATAAATCTTTTAAATGCTGATATTGTAGTTATAACTGGTGATTTAGTAGATACAAAACTGGAATTTGCAAAACCAGCACTTGATGAATTAAAAAATATAAATTCAAAGTATGGAACATATTTTATAGTTGGAAACCACGAATATTTTCATGGTGTACAACCTATTATTGATTATGTAAACTCGTTGGGAATTAAAACTTTAGAGAATGAGAATGTTTATATTGGAGTTGAAAATCAAGGCTTCAATCTAGCTGGGGTTTACGATAGATTTGGTTTTAGATATGGTTCTTATATTCCAGATATAAATAAAGCTTTAGAAAATTGTGAAAATAGCCCAACCATTCTTTTAGCACATCAACCAAAATATTTAAAAGATTTAGAAAATACACAAAATATTGATTTAGTTCTTTGTGGACATACTCATGGTGGGCAAATTTTTCCATTTAATTTTCTAGTAAAACTGGAACAACCTTATGTAAAAGGACTTCATCAGCACAATGAGTTTACACAAGTTTATGTAAATAAAGGTACAGGATTTTGGGGACCACCTATGCGACTTGGTGCTAGTAGTGAGATAACTATTTTAAGATTATCATAAAATAGTTATCAAAAAATCAAACTTCTTTTCTTTTATAAAAAAGTGTAATAAATACTAAAACTAAAAAAGCAATTCCTGAAAAAATAAAAGGTAATATTAAATCTATCTCATAAAGAACAGTGCTTAATAAAGGTGCGATGATAACAGCAAATCCATTCATAGAGGAAACAGTTCCAGATGCAATTCCTTGTTCATTTGCTTCAACACTATTTGCCGTTATTGTCATATAAGCAGGTATTAGCATACCAAATCCAACAGTAGTTATTAAATAAGCTATTGTTAATTGTATTGGTGAAGATATAAAAGTTATTAAAAAATAACCAAGCATTGCCAAAATAGAACCTAAAATTAGCCAATTTATAGGTTTTACAGACTTTATCTTTGAAACAGCAATTTGAGTTAAAATATAAGCAATTCCAACAATAGTCATAATATAACCTATAATTTTTGCACCTTCTTCTTCAACTAAACCAAATTTATCCAATATAAAAAATCCTATACAAATTTGAGAAGTTATATTTGCAAAAGTTACTAAAAATCCAGTAAACATTACTAATCTCAATCTTTTATCAAAAAAAGATAAAGATATTTTAGCTTTTATCTCTTCTTTTGTTTGATAGATTCTTTTATCTTTTTCAAAAAAGAAAATTATTATAAAAGTTGCAATTAAAAGTAAAAAAGTTGCTACATATATAGGAACAGCCAAACCATAAACAGCCAATGCTCCAGCAAAAACTGAACCTAAAATAGTACCTATTCCATTTGAAGCACCTAAACTTGCCATATATGAAGTTCTTTTTTCAGGTTCAACTTTATCAGCTATTAAAGCACTACTAACAGGTGGAATAGCTGAATAAAACCCACCATTCAATACTCTAATAAAAGTAAATATAATCAAAGAAATAATTACTAAAGGTGGATTTATCGTCGCATAATCTATAAATATAGCTAAAAATAAATATGAGATAAAAAATCCAATCATAGCTATCAATAAAATATTTCTTCTTCCGAAAATATCACTTTTTTTACCCCAAAATCTTGATAAAAATATCCAAGCAATTCCTGTAAGTGATACTATAAGTCCTGCATGCCACTCTTCTAAATTAAGTTTTCGCACCACAGGACTTGCAATTGGTATAAAAGCAAACAGTGAAGCAAAACACAATATATTAACAATAATTAAAGGCTTAATCTCTTTCATTTAAACTCCAATTTTTTACTCTTTGTTGTGCTTTCCACATAGCAAAGTATTTGTCTTGTTTAGAAACTAACTCATCATGAGTTCCACTTTCAAGTAGACTTCCATTTTCAATAACCAAGATATGATTTGCATCTTTAATAGTTGATAATCTATGAGCGATTACAATCACAGTTTTATCAATTATTAGTTTTTCAATAGCTTTTTGAACTGCAACTTCACTTTGTGTATCAAGTGCTGCTGTTGGTTCATCTAGTATTACTATTGGAGTATTTTTTAGTATAGCACGTGCAATACTTATTCTTTGTCGCTCCCCTCCACTTAAACTTCCACCAATATCTCCAATTTTTGTATCATAACCATTTGGTAAATTAGTTATAAATTCATGTGCATAAGCACTTTTTGCTGCATTTTCTACATCTTGTTTTGAAACAGATGGATTTGCCATTTTTATATTATTTAAAATCGTATCATCAAACAAATATACATCTTGAAATACAACAGATATATTTTTCATCAAATCTTCATATTTCATATTTTTTATATTTACTCCACCAATTTTGATAGTTCCTTTTTGAATATCTGAATATCTCATAATAAGTTTTGTAAGTGTAGTTTTTCCACAACCAGAATCTCCAACTATTGCCGTCATAGTTTTATTTGGTAGATAAAAACTTATATTATTGATAGCTTTTTTTTCTTGATTTATATATGTAAATTCTACATCTTTAAACTCTATATCAAAACTTTTTGGTGTTTGTATTGGTTCATAAGTTTTAATTTCTTCTATATCTAACAGCTCTTTGATTCTTTTATAAGCTGTTTGTATAAAATCAAACATTCCAATAAGTCCTAATGTTGTGGATAAAGGTTCTGTTAATCTTGAAAATACAACTATACAAGCTCCCAAAGTTATAAGTACCAAACCATCATTTGCTACAAAATATACTCCAAAAAATAGTAAAGATAAAAGTGTAAGTTCTACTATGATTCCCATAAGTGAAGCTGGAAGTTTTGCTTTATAAACTGATTGTTCTTGTACTTCTTTTACATATTTTATAGATGTTTGTAAATTTTTTGCATTTATTCCTACTTGATTTATAGCTTTTAGTATTGGTAAACCTTGAATATACTCTATAAAACTAGATTCAAGTTTAGCATTTGCATTAAAATACTCTTTTAATTCATTGTTTGAAACTCTTTTTTTCCAAGAGTTTAAAGGTATCATTAAAGGAAACATAACAAGCATAATCAAAGCTAGTCTATAATCTACAAAAAAAGTAACTGATATAATCATAAAAGGAACTATAAGTATTTGTAAAATCAAAGAACTAGCAAGTCCAATAAGCAAAACAGACTCATCAATATTACTAGAAAATGTTGAGTTTAATTCCCCAGTTTTGTAAGAGAAAAGTTTTTCTAAAGGCATTGTTCTTAACTTTGCTCCCAACTTTTCTCTTAGTTTATGTGTAATATCAATCATAACTCCATCATAATCAAAATCTTGAGCTTTCCACCTTGAAAAAATAGCTATAAAACTAAACAACACCATCAAAGAAAAATATAACCAAACTTCATTTATCATAAAATTTTCACTAAATAATGCTTTTAAAAATGGATAGAACATAGCAAATGCTAAACCTTGGAATATATAAGAAATAGTATGTAAAACTAAACTTTTTTTAAAACTACTTGCATAATCTCCTGCAAAAATCAAAGTCATTTTATAAACTTCATACATTGATGAAAATATCTTTTTCATTTTACATCTCCTTTTATATGCAAATCCCAATTTTGCGAATCTTTATAGTTATTCCAAAGTTTGCTATAAACTCCAAAACTCTTTAAAAGTTCATCATGTTTTCCTATTTCACTTATCTTTCCACTATCAAAAACTACTATTTGTTCTACATCTTTGATAGTTGTTAGTCTATGAGCTATTACAATCACAGTTTTATTTTTCATAAGATTTGATAAAGCTTTTACAATTTCTTCTTCATTTTCAGGATCTGCAAAAGCTGTTGCTTCATCAAGAACTACTATTGGAGTATCTCGTAAAATTGCTCTTGCAATAGTAATTCTTTGTTTTTGTCCACCTGATAAATTTGCTCCTCTATCACCAGCAAAAGTTTCGTAACCTTTGGGTAAAGTTTCTATAAAATCATGAATTTGTGCTGTTTTACAAGCATTTATAATATCTTCTTTTGAAGCATTTGGATTTGCCATTTTTATATTATTTAAAATAGTATCGTTAAATAAAAAAGTGTCTTGGAATACAAAAGAGACTGTATTCATCAAAGTTTCATTACTTATATCTTTTATATCAACCCCACCAATTTTTATAGCCCCAGAAGTTACATCCCAAAATCTAGGAATTAGTTTTGCAACTGTACTTTTTCCTGCTCCACTAAATCCGACAAGTGCTGTTGTACTATTTTCTTTTACTTCAAAACTTATATTTTTTAGTGCATAATCATCTCTATTTTCATATTTAAAAGATACATTTTCAAAAGTAATATTGAAGTTTTTAATTTTTTTATCATCTTCTTTATAATTTAAAATTGGAAGCTCTAAAATCTCTTGTATTCTAAATGCTGAAGCACTAGATTTTTTTACAAAGTTACTAACCCACATCAAAGGAAGTAAAGCATCAACTAAGCCTGTACTTATAAGTAAAGTTGCTAAAAAAGTAGCAAACTCTAAAGTTCCATTAAGTATAAAATATATTCCTACAAGACAAATAGCAAGTATTGTAGGAATAGGGCTAAAAATAATCATAGAAATTTTACTTGATATTTTTGTAGAACTAAACCACTCTTTTAAGTGAATTCTATACTCATCCAAAGAGTTATTGTATCTTTTAAATGAAGTTGTACCATCATCAAAAGTTCTTACAACCATCATAGCTTGGACAAACTCTATAACTGATTTATTTATATCTGATTGGTTTTTTTCATACTTTACTCTATTTTCATTTGTATTTTTCATAGCAAAACTCATCAATAAAATACCAACAACTAAAACAAAAATAGCAACTATTGCAAATCTATAATCTATGATTATTAAAGCAAGAAGTGAAGCTATTGGAGTTGCTATACTTCGCCCAATCATAGGGATACTATCTGCAACAAAAGCGTGAAGATTTTTTACATCATCAAGTAAAACTTTTTTTAAAGCACCAGTTCCAGTAGTTATGATATATCCTAAATGAACTTTTGCTAAATGAGTTGTAAGTTGTATTCTAAGTATTGCTTCAAGTTTAAAAGCTCCCAAATGAGAAACTGTAAAAGAGTAATATCTTGAAAAAAAAGAGAAAAAGATTACAAAAACTAAAGTGATAAATGCTTCATTAAAAGAAAATTTTAAACTAAATATTTCAAACTCTCCACCAAGACTTAAAGATAGTACAAAAGCTATTAAAACATAGGATATTACGGAAGTAACTCCACCTAAAATAGATAATCCAATAGAAAACTTAACATAATTATTTATGGGCTTTATAATAGCCCATAAACCTTTTTTTTTATTCATAAAATAATTCCTTAAAATTTATAGATTGCACCAATACCAAATCTTCTTGGTTCATTTAGTCTTACCCAATAATCTGAAGAACTTGATGATAAATAGGTTGTAACATAATCTTCATTTGTTAAATTCTTAGCAAAAGCATAAATATCAAAATCTCCTACTTTATAACCAACTTTAGCATTTGTAATTATTGCACCATCAGCTTCAAGCATAGAACCATTTCCTTCTCCATCAAAAAAACTATTTTTTCCTATAGCATTTAAATCAACTTTTCCATATATTCCAGTATCAGCTAAATATGAGATTCCTAAATTTGCAGTATATTTTGGAGTATTTTCTATTTTTTCTCCATCAAATTTTCTATTGCCATTATCGTAATTATCATATTTTGCTTGAATTAATCCAACAGCTCCAGATATACTTAAATTATCAGTTATAAAATATGTTCCATCTATTTCTATACCTTGAGAATGAGCTTTTTTTGCATTAGAAGTTACTGGTTCTATTGGACTCACATATTTAAAAACATGAATATCCTCTATTTCCATTCTAAATATTGTGGCATTTAAAGCAAAACTATTTCCTATATATTTTGCTCCAACTTCATAGTTTGTAGATTTTTGTGGTTCAAACATATTTTCTGTTGTTCCACCAAAAGTTGCACCAGTATTAAATCCTCCTGGCATATAACCTTTTGAAAATGAAATATAAGTTGATAAATTATCATTTATTTTATATGTAAGTGCAGCTTTCGGTAAAAAAGCATTCCAAGTTTTTTCATCTTTATATGGGTGATCTAATAATTGCCCTAATATAGGCATAAACATACCTGCTCTTGAATCAATTTCTTTTTTAATTTTTTGATATCTTCCACCTAAAGTAAGTTCAAAACTATCTCCTAAAGGAATCATCGTTTGTCCAAAAGCTGCATAGGTTTTACTTGTTTGTTCAGAAGGAACTTTAAAAACCATAGCAGGAGATTCCATTCCTGTAGTAATATCTAAATCTTCTTTATCAAAATATAATCCTGTTATCCATTTTATATCTTGATTTTTACTAGATAATTTAAACTCTTGTGTTATCATTTTAGAATCTGTAGAAGTTATATAACGAACAAAGTCATTTGCAATAGCTCCGTCTTGATCATTGTAATAATCGCTTTTTTTATTAGTTGTAGTTGATTCAAATTTTACTTTTTCCCAATCATAAGCAATATTTAAAGATTGTGCTTTTACTTTCATTTCTCTTATAGAAGGTATCTCAGAATTTATATTTTTTACATCATTTCTTGAAATACTATTTAAAGATTTAGATTTATTTATAGCAATAGAGTCATCGTTATAATTCTTTTCATGATTATCTGCACCTGTTAATTTAGCTGATAAGTTCTCTGTTGGTTTCCAAAGTAAAAATCCAGCTACTTTTCTATCATTTTTTTCGTTTATATCTTCTTTTACACCTTGATAACGATTTTTCATCCATCCATCAGTATGATAATATGAACCATTTATTCCAGCGAATAGTTTATTATCCATTATCGCTCCACTTGTATTTAGTTTTGTATTAAAAGTATTGTCATTTCCATACTCTGCTTGGATATTTCCTTTCCATTGATTTGTAGGAGTTTTTGTTTTTATATTTACAACTCCACCTATTGCATCTTTCCCATAAATTGTACCTTGAGGTCCTCTTAAAACTTCTATTTGTTCAACATTTGCTAAAGATGGATTATAGTCATAATTTGTAGAATAAGGAATTCCATCAAGATAGATTACAACAGGATTATTACTTGTGAATGCAGAAAAATTTAATCCTCTAAATGAAGAAAAACCAATGTTATTAATATTCATATTAGGTACTTCTTTGATTACATCAGAAATATTTTTAATACTTTTTTGTTCAATATCTTCTTCAGTTATTACAGAGATACTTTGAGGAACATCTTTTATATTTTCCTCCATTTTATTTGCTGATACTGTTATCTCATCTAATTTTGTAGTTTCATTTGCATATAGCAGTGAACTTACAAATAATGATGCAAGTATTAACTTTCTTTCCATTTTTATTCCTTTTAGTATTTTTTTAATTATTTTGAATTATAATGATAAGTATTTTTGTTTTCAAGTGTAGTCTTCCTAAATAGGGATTAATTTTTAGGAATAAAGGAAAAAATATTAATTTAAAACTTAAAATATTGAAATAGTGTATCTTTTTTGATACAATAACAAAACTAAGGTTTTATATGCAGAAAATAATAGCAGTTAGATTTTTCAAAAGTGAACTTGGCAATGAACCAGTAAAAGATTGGTTATTATCTCTTGATAAAGAGGATAGGAAAATTGTTGGTTCTGATATTCAAACAGTTGAATTTGGTTTCCCTATTGGTATGCCTTTAGTCAAAAAAATTGATTCAAAATATAGTTTATGGGAAGTAAGAAGTAAATTATCTAGTGACAAAATAGCTAGAGTAGTTTTTACCATTTATAAAGATTGTATGATTCTTTTACATGGCTTTATTAAAAAAGACCAAAAAATGCCAGATAAAGAGAAAAATACAGCAATAGAAAGAAGAAAAAAACTTGATTTAGGAGAATGTGATGAAAAATAAATATGTAGGTAGTGATTTCACTGAATTTCTAAAAGAAGACAATATTTATGAAGAAACAAACGATATAGCAATAAAAAGAGTTATAGCTTATCAGTTAGAACAAGAGATGAAAGCTCAAAATATTACAAAAACAAAAATGGCGGAACTTATGAATACAAGTCGTGCAGTTGTCAATAGACTTCTGAATCCAGATAATAGTTCATTGACACTTAGTACTCTTGAAAGTGCGACAACAGCCCTTGGCAAAAGATTAAGTATCTCTATCTTATAAATTAAAAAGAATACAATGTCTTATCGTATAAATAACATTTATGAACTTTTAAATATAAAACCAAATAGTGGATATTCTATAATTTTTCCAAACAATAATGGATTGATGGCAACAAATAAATCTATTATTTCAGATGATATACTTTTTTTTAAAACCCAATCTTCAATAAATCAAAATGTAATTGTACAATCGAATGAAAAAATAAATGGCTTATTTATAGGAATGCTTTTAGATGGAAAAATATCTTATAAAGATAATTTCTTATGTAAACATGAAACTTTTAAAAAAAATTCTATAAAAATAACATATATAAATGAATTTGATATCACAACAAATTTAGATAATAGTTCATTTGGTATAGGATTATATATCAATAATAAATTTATAGAAAATAACTTCTCTAAACTTCTTGATATTCACTCAAAAGATTTTTCTTCACTTCCTAGTGTAACTTTGAAAAATCAGATTTCAAAAAATATTCCCTTAGCAACAGAACTTTACAACTGCCCTTTTACAGGTGATCTACAAAATATCTATCTACAAAGTAAAGTTTTGGAACTAATCTATCATGAATTTTTAGATATTTTAAATCCAAATGAACAAAATCATCAAAAAAAAGTAAAACTAACAAATGACGATATAGAAAGATTGCATTTTGCAAAAGATATTATTATAAATGAAAAATCTTTCCCAGATTTGATGACTTTATCAAAAAGATGTGCAATAAATGAATTCAAATTAAAATATGGTTTCAAAGAGCTATTTAATACAACTATTTATCAATTGGTTTTAGAACAAAAGATGACTTATGCAAAATATTTACTTGAAACTAGTGAGTTTTCTATTGCTGAAATATCAAATTTTGTTGGCTATGCACATCAACAAAGTTTTACAAATGCTTTTGTTAAATTTTTTGGATTTCCACCAAAAGATATTATGGTAAAAAGAAAGTATTATTTTTAAAGTAAATTTTCTAAAACTTTTTTTATTTTGTTTGGATTAGAAAAATGGTTTATTTTTTCTACAAATTTCCCATCTTTATCAAAAATATAAATATAAGAAGTATGTGCTACAGAGTATTCTATAGCTGAATTCTCTAAAGTAACCATTTCATAATAAGAGTCATATCTTTTCACAATATCATCAATATTCTCTTTTGATGAACTTGCTCCAATAAAACTTTTATGAAAATATTTTGCATACTCTTTTAAGTTAGAAAGAGTATCTCTTTTTGGATCAACACTAATAAAAAGCCCTACAAAATTATCAACTTGTTTACTATCAAAACTATTTAAAGCTTGAGATAAAGAGCTCAATGAAGTAGGACAAACATCAGGACAAAATGTGTATCCAAAATATATAGCTAAAACTTTTCCTTTCAAATCATCTTTTGATATTTTTCCATCTGCTGTATCAAGTGTAAAATCATATTTATTTACATCTTTATACTCTTCTACAAAAGGTTTTAAAAGTAGTATTAAACCAATAGATATTAAAAAAACTACTACTATTTTAAAAATATTTTTCATTACATATCCGTTTCAAATTGAAATCTTGCACCAATATCTTGTGTTGTTTGTACTACTTTTATATCTGCATTCCATTGCATCTTACCAACTGGACAAGTAGGAAGAGTTCCTATTGCTTCATAATTACCATTTCCCAAGTTTTTGATTGGTAAATTAAATTCTCCCATAAACATATTTGTTGCATAGATATTTAAAGTTAAATTTTCTAAATTATCTTTATTACTTTTTATAGAAAAAGTTAAAGGTTCCATCAAAGGTATATTTTTTGGTTCAATACTCAATACAAACTTTGTTCCATCTTGAATTGTTATTTCACAAGAACTTTTATGTAAATCACACCCTTTATCTTGAACAACATAGTTTACATCACCTTTAAATGATTGATAAACTAAATTGAAATCTATAAAAAAATATCCAATCACAATAGTAAAAATAGCCACTAAAGGTAATATTATAGTTGTTAGAGTGCTTTTATTTTCTTTATTCATAACTATTTTAGTGTTTCATTCCATGCATTACATTTTTAACTTCAGCTGTAACTTTTTGTGTTTCACCATTTGAGAATTCCAAAGTTAAATCTACTTTTTCACCATTTTTTAAAGATTTATTCAAATCTATAAACATAATATGAAATCCAGATGGTTGTAAAACAGTATTACTATTTGCCAAAATATCAATTTTTTCAACTTCATACATTGACATAACACCATTTTTCATATCATGAGTATGTAATTCTACAAATTTAGCAACATCAGAATTAGCTTTTATTAAAGATATGTTTTTATCTGTTTTATTTTCCAAAGTCATAAAAGACGCCGTATTTTTCATATTTGGTGGAGTTGCTCTTACATAAGGCTCTTTTACTTCAATACTCGAAGCACTCAATATTGCAAAATTTCCCAATAAAAATAGAAATAATATCTTCTTCATAAATTTTCCTTTTTATTGGAATTATAAACAATAAGTGTTAATTTAATGTTAATTTCACATCATACCACAAGGGCTCATACCAGTTTTAAAAAATCTTGCAGTTACAGTATCCATAGAACGAATATGATTTATCAACCAATTTATAACATCAAATTCTATATAATTTTTTAATTCTTCAATATTTTTACTATGTTCAAAACTATCCCAAACTGCTCTAATTTCAGCTAGATTATTATCGTGTTCACCTTTGTGAAATGGATAAGCAAAAAAGCCTCTTTTTACCATCTCTTCTTCTTCCGTTGCAAAGTGGTTTACAGTATGATTTACCCAATCTTTATATTTTGATTTTAATTTCTCAAAATTTTCATCAGAAGCTTCTTTTTCAAAATCTTCAATATTAATAAAAAGTTCATTCAATAAATCAACATCTTCAAAATGTGTTTCATTCATAAAATCCATATCAACCAATGGTAGATTATCTTTATTAAGTAGCATTTTCTCTCCTAATCTTTTAAGAGATTTTATTTGATTTTTTTTTAAATTGAATTGATTAAAATCAACTCAATCTATCATAAATCTATATTTCTTGCTTTTATACTATCTTTTCCTTCAAAAATCTTACTATCTGCATCTTGAACTACAAGTTTTGCTATTTCATCTGTAACTTTTGCAATATCATTTGTTTGTGAAGCTACATTTGCATTTTCTTGTGTTTGTTTATCCAAATTATTTACAACATCATTTATTTGCTCTATTCCTAAAAGTTGCTCTTTAGAAGAATTTTGAATATCACCAATTAAATTCATAGTTTGATTAACATTTTCATTTAACTCTTTATAACCTTCAATCATAGTTGTAGCTATTTGCTTTCCTTGATTTGCTTTTGATGTTGCTTTTTCAACTAACTCTTTTATCTCTTTAGCTGCTTCTGCACTTCTTGATGCTAGGTTTCTTACTTCTTGTGCTACAACTGCAAATCCTTTTCCTGCTTCTCCTGCAGTTGCTGCTTCTACTGCTGCATTTAAAGATAAAATATTCGTTTGAAATGCTATATTATCTATTACGCTTATAGCCTCATTTATGTTTAATACTTGAGAATTTATCTCTTCCATAGCTGTTGTTGTTTGATTTGCTAGTTCTTCGCCCTCTTTTACAGATTTTGTAACATTATTTGATAACATTGTCATTTTTGTAATATTTTCTGAAGTGCTTCTAACTGTTGATGTAATCTCTTCTATTGCTGCTGCTGTTTCTTCTAAACTTGCAGCTGCTAAGTTAGAAGAGCTATTTAACTTATTTACATTTTCAAGTAAAATGTTTGAGCTATTTTCTAAAGTTAATCCATTTGTTTTATTTCTTACTAACATTCTAGTAATTGATGCTCCCAATTCATTTACACCTGTTGCCAATCTTAGTAAATGCTCTTTTACCTCTTTAGTAGGAACTTTATTTAAATAATTATAGTGTGTATATTGTTCTAACACAACAAGAACATCTTCAATATTATTTTCTAAATTATTTGCCATATTGTTAAGTACATTTTTTAATTGCATTAAAGCTGGATTTGATACTTCAATATTCAATCTTTGGCATAAATCTCCATGCTCAAATTCACTTAAAACACTAATCGTTTCTTGGATTAATCTTCTATCTTCTTCTATTCCAATTCGTGTTTTCTCAATATTTTGATTTAGTATTTTTGCCATTCGACCAAATTCATCTTTTGTATCAATATTTACAAAATTTACTTCTTCTTTTTCTCTATTTAAGTAGGCAAAAAATTCATTTAAATCTTCATTTATAATTAAAAGTGGTTCATTTACAGTTTTTTTGATGATCAAATAACTTATCCCTAATAAAGTAAATAAAAGTAAAATCCCACCAAAAATCGAATAAACTCTTAAAGTATCATTTAATTCAAGTAATTCATCAAAATTTGCACTTGTTACAATAATCATATTCCATTCATCAAAAGCTGTAAATGCAGATAATTTTTTAGTTTCTACACCATTTTGCATAAAATCATAAATCTCTGTTCCATTCTTTTGTTTAATCATATTTTTTAAAAGAGTTTGAAGATTAATATCCAACTCTTCAATTTTCTTATCTTTTAATGTTGGATGTAAAGTTAAAATACCTTCATTAGAGTCTAAAATAAATAAATATCCACTATCTCCAAATTTAATTTTCTCTAATTTACTCTGTAAAATATCATAAAGCCTATCGAAATTATATGCAACAAATAAAATTCCTATAACTTCATTATTTTTAATTATTGGTTCATAAACTGTCATATAATTCTTACCGAACAATTTTACAGTTCCAATATATTTCTCTTTATTTGTAATTTTTTCAAAAGCTGGACTATCTTTAGTTAAAAAAGTCCCTATTGCTCTTGTTCCATCTTCTTTATGAAGTGAAGTAGCAACTCTATAAAAATCATTATCTTGTTTCACAAATAGTGTTGCAACAGCACCTGTTATTTTTGTAAATTCATCTATTAATTCATTGTTATTATTTAAAATTACTTCATTTGATTTTAAAAATGAAGTTTGTACACCATTTATCTCAATTTTTCTATCATTATCAATTTCTATATTACCAATATGTGATTTTAAAACACTTAACACCGTAATTGCAGATTCTTTTATAGATTCATTTAAAACTTCAAAAGTTGCCTTTATATCAGTAGCTCTATGTTCAAAATTCTCTTTTACATCTAAAATTATAAAATTTTTCACAACTATATTGATACTAAATACTGCAAATATTAAAATAATTGCCACAGATAAACTTTGAAAAAAGGATACCTTTTTTATAACAGAATTCATAAACTTCCCCTAAACAGTAAAATTTTTGGCTAATGTTACCATAAATAGTTATAATTCTAATAAATCTATCTTATACTTATAAATGTATATAAATCTCTTTTAAATTCCTGCTCCAGCTTCAAAACTTCTAAGTTTTCTTGCTCTAACTCCTATAATATCGCCAATTTTTAAATTTTTATCATTAAATTCATAATGCGATAGTTCTACTAAAACAACTCTTTTTTCATCATTTATATGTGTTAATTCAACTTTTACAAAAGAACCAGCTAATTGAATATATTTTACTCTAGCTTTTAATATTGACTCATTATCATCAAATGAAACTATCTCTAATTCATGTGGACGAATAAGATATTTATCTTCACTTCCATCATCTTTTCTTTCATGAAATAAGTTTACATTTCCCAAGAAATTTATTACAAATTCATTTTTAGGATTATGAAAAACTTCTTGTGGTGTTCCTATTTGTTCTATTTTTCCTTTTGAAATCACAACTATTCTATTTGCAACTTCTAGTGCTTCTTCTTGGTCATGAGTTACTAAAATCGTTGTTATTCCTAACTCTTCTTGAAGTTCTTTTAACCATCTTCTTAAATCTGTTCTTACTTTTGCATCTAAAGCTCCAAATGGTTCATCCAAAAGTAAAACTTTTGGTTCAACTGCTAAAGCTCTAGCAAGGGCTACTCTTTGTCGCTGACCACCAGATAGTTGCCAAGGGAATCTTGAAGCAAAACCATCAAGTTGAATAAGTTTTAAAAGTTTTGTAACTTTTTCTTCAATCTCTTTATTACTTAATCTTTGTTTTTTTGGTTTTACTCTTAAACCGAAAGCTATATTTTCAAAAACTGTCATATGTCGAAACAGTGCATAGTGTTGAAATACAAAACCAATATCTCGCTCACCTATATTTTTTGTTCCAACATCAATACCGTTAAATAATATCTCTCCACTATCAGTTTCATCAACTGTTTCAAGTCCTGCTATCATTCTTAAAAGTGTAGTTTTTCCACTACCTGATGGTCCTAAAAGGGCAAGAAGTTCACCCTCTACAATATCTAAATCAATATTTTCTAAGGCTACAAAGTTGCCAAAATGTTTTGTTAAATTTTTTACTTCTATTTTCATCTTTTCCTACTCTTCATTTTCTAATTTTTTTGCTCTTTTTTGAACTTTCCACTCTAAAATATATTTTAAAACCAAAGTAAAAAGTGCCAATATTGCCAAAAGTGTTGAAACAGCAAAAGCTGCAACAAAGTTATATTCGTTATACAAAATCTCAACTTGAAGTGGCATAGTATTTGTAACTCCTTGAATATGTCCAGAAACTACAGAAACTGCTCCAAACTCACCCATAGCTCTTGCATTACATAAAATAACACCGTAAAGCAATCCCCATTTTATGTTTGGTAAAGTAACTTTCCAAAATGTTTGAAATCCACTAGCACCTAAAAGTAATGCTGCTTGTTCTTCATCATTTCCCATCTCTTGCATTAAAGGAATTAACTCTCTTGCAACAAATGGAAAAGTTACAAATATAGTTGCAAGAACAATCCCTGGAACTGCAAAAATAATTTGTACATCATTTTCTATCAACCAAGAACCAAACCAACCTTGAGCACCAAAAAGTAAAATATATACAAATCCAGAAATTACTGGACTTACTGCAAATGGTAAATCAATCAAAGTTATTAATAAACTTTTACCAAAAAATGAATATTTTGCTATTGCCCAAGAAGCACAAACACCAAAAACTAGATTTAAAGGAACTGCAATAGCAGCAGTTATAAATGTAAGTTTTATTGCTTGTAAAACATATTCATCATTAAAGCTTAAAAAATAAGCTTCATAACCTTTTCTAAAAGCTTCTGCAAATATCGTAATCAAAGGAATAACTAGCATAATCATTAAAAAAGTAACTCCTATAAATATCAATAGATATTTAAATAAACTTGATTCGTTTTGTAAACTTTTTGAGTTATTTACTGTTTTCATATTGCCTCCATTCCTTTTCTTCTTGAACTCCATCTTTGAAGTATATTTATCACTAATAACATAACAAATGATATTAAAAGCATAACAACTGCTATTGCTGTTGCTCCAGCATAATCATATTGTTCTAATTTTGTAACAATTAAAAGTGTACTTATCTCTGTTTTCATCGGTAGATTTCCAGATATAAAAACAACCGAACCATATTCACCCAAAGCTCTAGCAAAAGATAGAGCAAATCCAGTAAGAACTGCTGGTAATATAGTAGGTAGTATCACTTTATAAAATGTTTGCCATCTTGATGCTCCTAAACTTGCACTAGCTTCTTCTTGCTCTATTTGTATCTCTTCAAGTGCTGGTTGAATAGTTCTTACAACAAAAGGCATACCTATAAAAATCAAAGCAATTGTTATTCCTATTGGAGAAAAAACTACTTTTATTCCAAGTGGTTCTAAATATTGTCCAAACCAACCTTGAGATGAATACAAAGTTGTAAGTGCAATACCAGAAACAGCTGTTGGTAAAGCAAATGGTAAATCAACTATTGCATCAAATATTCTTTTTCCAAAAAATGTATATCTAACCAAACACCAAGCAACTATTAGACCAAAAACTGTATTTACTATTGCAGCAATAAGTGATGTAAAAAAAGTCAATTTATAACTTTCTATAACTCTTGGGTGCATTGTTGTATCTATAAAAGCTTGAAATCCCATACTAAAAGCTTCTGAAAATAGTGCAATTAGTGGAATAAGCACAATAATACTTAGATAAAAAACTGTATATCCCATAGTTAGTCCAAAACCTGGAATTTGGGATTTTGGTCTTTTTAATATTCCAAAATTTAATCTCATTTTATTCCTTTTTAATTCTAATATACATCTTATTGGTGAATATTAAAAACATACAAAAAAATAGATGATTAAATTAATCACCTATTAAGTTGGTGGAATATTAGCAAATTTTATTTTTTATGTCAAGGAGTATTTCATCAGTTAATAAATGTTATCATACTGCTTCTCAAAAAAATACTAGGTAAATTTATGTTGAAATACTACGATGAACTTTTATATTTCTCGTTTAAATTATGTGGTGATAAAGAAAAAGCCAAGGATATAATACAAGAAACTTATATCAGGTATCTTGAAATAAAAGATAAATATGAAATAGAAAATGAAAGAGCATATTTATATAAAATAGTAAAAAATATTGTTGCATATGAAGCTTTAGAAAATCAAAAACTACAAACTACAATATATGAAGAGAACTTGAGTTTAATTCCAGAATATGAACAACCAGAAGAGATTTTGATACAAGAAGATCAAGAAAAAATTTTTATGCAAATTATAGAAGAACTACCACAAAGAACAAAAGAAGCTTATATTTTATATACTATTGATGGTTATTCAAGAAAAGAAATAGCATCAATGATGGATACAACATCAAATAATGTAGAAAAACTTATAAAAAGAGCCAGTTTAAAAATAGAAGAAGAATTGCAAAAGAGAGGATTTTAATGAACACAGAAATTAAAATCAAAGAAGAAGCAACATACTGGGTAATATGTGAAAAAGAAGGCTTTGATGACAATCAGAAAAAAGAGTTTCAAAATTGGCTTTTACAAGATACAAATCATCAAAAAGTTTTTAACAGAATAAAATTTATACATAATATGTCAAAATCTATCTCTAAAGAGAATCAAGAAAAACTTAGTGTTAATGCACATAAACAAATAAGTAAAGACAAGTTTTATAAAAAAATAAAATCATTTTCTACTTTAGCTGCAAGTTTACTAATACTCTGTTTCTTTGCCTTTAAAGCTTATGATGATAGCTTTAAAGTGCAATTTTCAAGAACTCACATAACAGATATAAAACCTATAAAAGAACAACTTCCAGATGGTTCAAATATTTTTATTGATGCAAAAACAAATATAAATATAGAATTTTTTGGTAATAAAAGAATAGTACATTTGATAGATGGAAGAGCTTTATTTGAAGTAGCAAAAGATGAAGATAGAGTATTTATCATAAAAAGCGATAATATCAATATAGAAGTAATTGGAACAAAATTTGAAGTTATACATAAAAAAGATTCTACAACTATAAATGTAGAAAATGGAACAGTAAAAACTTACTACTCTAAATATTTTTTTGATAAACAAAATCAAGCAATTTTAACAAAAGCACAAACAATAAGTTACTCAAATAGCATAGGAACAATAGACCAAATAGCAGATATACCAAAAGTCAAAATTGCTCCTTGGATAGAAAATAAAATAGTTTTAGATAAAACGCAATTAAAAGATGCTTTAGAAGAATTTTCAAAATATAGTGATATTTCAATTGAATTTTTATCAAAAGAAGTAGAAAATTATCTTATAACAGGAGAATTTTCATCAACTCAAATAGATATATTTTTAAAAACTATTACAAAAATATATCCAATAAAAATAGATAAAAAAGATAATGTTCTAAAAGTTTCAAGAAGATAGTATATCAATTTAGAGATATTTTACTATCTTTTTCTATTAAATCTTTAATATAAAGGTTTATATACTCCCAAAAAGTACCAAAAAACCACACTTGTAAAAGAAATTTCAAAATTTGTAAAAAATGATGTCCGTTTTTTGATATATTTTTACTCTTATATATTATAAAAGCAATTATTATAGTTGCTTTATAAAATTATTAGGAGAAAATATGACAATACTTAAAAAAAGTATATTAAGTCCAGTTGTTGCTTTGATTATTTGCTCAAATGTTTATGCAGATAATATAAGCTATTCATTAGATAAATCATCTTTAAAAGATGCTATTGAAAAAATATCTAAAAAAGCAAATATTCCATATATTGCTAATAGTTCTATTTTTGAAGGAAAAACAGCAAATGCTATCAAAGATATAAAAGGAACAAAAAACGCTTTAGATAAAGTATTAGAAAATAGTGGTTTAGAAGCTATTATGGAAGATGGAGCAATAATCATAAAACCATTATCTTCTGTAAAAGTGATTAATGGTACTTATATATTAGATGATATTTCTGTTAAAAGTGGAAAAAATGGAAGTAGTGAATCAGGGTATCTTGTAGAAGATGTAAAAACTCTAGGAGTTTGGGGAAATTTATCTCTTCAAGATACTCCATATTCTATGAGTATTATGTCATCTGATTTTATAGAAAATACAATTATAACTAATACAAATCAAATTGCGAAAACAAGTCCTGTTATGACAAATAAAGAAAATGCTTCACAAAATGTTGGAGTTTCTACAAGCATTAGGGGAATAGGTATAGCACAAGCTTTAGTAGATGGAATTCCTCTGCCTTTAGCATTTGGAATTGGGCTTAAAGAAGTAGAAAGAGTAGAAGTTATAAGTGGACTTAGTGGCTTCCTATATGGAAGTGGTAATGTTGGAGGAGTTATAAATTATGCTTTAAAATATCCTACTTTAAATCCATTTACAAAAGTATCAGTTGGAAATAATGGTGGAAAGAATTATTATACGACAGTAGATACTTCTCAAAATATCAATGACAAGTTAAGTGTTAGAGTAAATGTCGCTTATCAAGATGGAGAAACAGCGATAGAAAATTATGAAGATAAAGAAAAATTAATAGGAGTATCATTTGCTTTTAAACCAACGGATAATCTCGATTTTGGGTTATATTATTCTCATAGAGATGCTTCAACAGGAGTAAAACCAATATGGATAATTACAGGGAAAAGACCTAATGCTTCAAGTTTTGACACTAAAAAAACTTATGCTCCAGATTGGGTATATATTGATGATAAATCAGATAAAATAGAGTTAAAAGCAAACTATAATTTTAATGATAACTTAAGATTCAGAACAGCATATATATACAATGAAGCAAATAGACTAAAACCATATTTTAGCAATAATGTAAATACGAATACAAGTATTTTGACAAGAGATTTATATTATTTTCCTGAGCAAAAAACAAAAAATGATGGTGCTTATGCTTATTTAGATGGATATTTTGACACAGGCTCTATTAATCATGCTTTAACTTTTGGTGGTTCTTTTGGTAGCGAAAAGTTTTATAGTGGACCTGATTATTTTATAATGAATTCTCCAGTTAATGATATAAATTCATTTCATCAATGGAATCATGCATTTTCTAAACCAAATGAAACATTTTTGGTACGAAAACAGCTTAATTCAAATGTTGTTTTAGCAAATAATATTACATTTAATAAGCAATGGAGTGCTTTAGTTGGCGTAAACTTTGCTTCTATGAAACAAGATAGTTGGAATACATTTACAAAAGCACAAAATGGAAGTTATGATAAATCAGCTTTAACTCCAACTCTATCTCTTATTTATAAACCAATAGAAGATTTAACAACTTATATTACTTATATGGAATCACTTGAAAATGGTACAGTTGTTAATAATAAAAATGATATAAATGATGGAAAAGTTTTTGATCCAAGAGTTAGTAAACAATATGAGATTGGAGCAAAATATTCTATAAATCAAGATTTACTTTTGAGTACAGCACTATTTAGAATAGAAAGAAAAAATAGTATAACGGAATATTTTGCTAATAATGGAAATGGAAAAACACAAGTAACTAGTCAAGATGGAGAACAAATAAATGAAGGAATTGAAATATTGCTTACTGGAAAAGCAACAGATAATTTAACTTTAATGGGAGGGATTACTTATCTTAGTCCAAAAGTAGAAAAAGCTACAAATAAAGCAACAGAAGGAAAAGAATCTCAAAATGTAGCAAAATATCAAGCAAAAATGTATGCAGAGTATAGATTACCGATTGAGCCAAAAATATTTTTAAATGGTGGAGTTTATTATACTGGAACTCAATGGGTTGATAGTGCAAATACTGAAAAACTTGATGCTTATACAACAGTTGATTTTGGTGCTAGATATGAAACAAAACTTGATGGTTATGATACTACTTTTAGAATCTATGCATCAAACTTGACAAATGAAAAATATTGGGCAAATACTACAACTTTAAGTGACCCAAGAAGTGTTGCTTTTAATGTAACTTTAAAGTTTTAAAAATAAAGAGAGTTTCTCTCTCTTTATACTTTTAGGTGTGAGTTTCAAAGTATTTATTTAATTTTGAGATTAAAATTTTGATACAAAAATATACTTTCCTTTATACTTTGGAACTCATACTTAAGAGTATAAAATTACATTATGATTTGCACTATTTAATATAGTAAAATAAATCTTTATTTATAATATCTTCCTACACATTTTAAGATATCTATTTTTATTACAGCCGTTCCTTTTATCATTTTTTCTGGTAATTCTCTACCAACTAAATGTGGAGTAAATTTTGCTACAATTTTGCTCAAAGCTTCATATTTTTCATCAAAATCGCTAACTAAAAAAGCTTTTCCTTCTACAATAACACTATTAAATTCAGTATTCACATCACAAGGATTTTCAACTCCTTCATAAAGTAAACCTATCATCTCATCTACTTCAAAACATACATTTGGATTTAGTTTTACATTATCTATTTTTTTACCTTTTGGAAGACCATGCATATATATTTTATTATCAACATAAACAAAATGCATAGGCAAAATATAAGGAAAACCATCTTCACTAATAGTTCCCAATCTTCCAACTTCAGATCTAAAAAGCAATTCATCTATTTGCTCTTTTGTCAATAAATGTGTCTTTGTTCTATGTCGCATAATATCTCCCTTTTATTAAAAAATTTAAGAAATTATAAAAGAAAATAATTTTTTCATCAATCCAAAAATTGCTTATTTTATAGATTTTTATAAAAAATAAGAATTAGCAATAAACAGATTGTAAAATCTATTTAATACTTTTATACTTTCAAAACATTTTTTAATTAAGGAGTATAAAATGAACAACAAAATATCGGCTATTCCACCAATAATTGCTGGATTAATCTCGGTTATTGTTAATTATGGTGGAACTTTTATTTTAATATTTCAAGCAGCACAAATGGCAGGACTTAGTCCAGAACAAACTGCTTCTTGGGTTTGGTCTATTTCTATTGGTGTTGGAATTACAGGAATAATGTTGAGTTTGTACACAAAAGAACCAATAATTACTGCTTGGAGTACACCTGCTGCTGCATTTTTAGTAACTGCTATTGCAACCGTTTCTTATTCTGAAGCAATTGGAGCATATATACTTTCTGCTTTAGCCTTTCTTATTTTAGGGCTTTCTGGTTATTTTGATAAATTAATTCGTTTAATTCCATCTGGAATAGCAGCTGGATTGTTAGCTGGTATATTATTGCAATTTGGTATTTCTGCTTTTTTAAATATGACAATTAGCCCTATTTTAGCAATTTCACTATTTTTTATATATCTAATTACAAAACGATATTCTCCAAGATACGCTATTGTTAGTGTTTTAGTATTTGGTTTTATACTTTTAACTATACAATCACAAATTAATTTTTCAGGAATTGAACTCAAATTTGCATATCCAGTGTTTAATGAACCAACTTTTTCACTAAATACAGCACTAAGTATTGCTTTGCCACTATTTTTGATAACTTTAACTGGACAATATATGCCAGGATTATTGATACTCAAAAATGATGGGTTTAAAACTGGTGCTAAACCTATTTTAGCAATTACTGGATTGGGTTCAATTTTAATGGCTCCTTTTGGTTCTCATGCATTTTGCCTATCTTCTATAACTTCTGCAATATGTACAGGTAAAGAGTCTCACGAAAACCCAAAGAAAAGATGGATTGCTGGTGTTACAGCTGGTATTTTTTATATTTTAGTTGGTATTTTTGGAGTTACTCTTGCTGCTTTATTTGCAGCTTTTCCAGCAACATTTATCAGTTCTTTAGCTGGACTTGCACTATTGAGTACAATTGCTGGAAGCCTTACAAATGCAATGAGTGATGATAAAACTAGAGAAGCTGCACTAATAACTTTTATAGCAACAGCTGCAAATATCAATTTATTTGGGATTGGTGGAGCATTTTGGGGACTTGTTTTAGGTCTTATCTCTTATTTTATTTTAAATATAAAATTCAAGAACAAATAATTCTCAAGCTTTATAGCTTGAGAATAAAATATCTATTTTAATTTTAATTCTTTTACATTTTTTGGTTCATCAAAATAGTATCCTTGAAAATAGTCAATATCTAACTCTTTACAAATATTAAAAATTTCTTTTGAAGATACAAATTCAGCAACAGTTTTTATACCAACTTTTTGAGCAAAGAAAACTATTGCTTCAACTACTGCTTTTGCTGTTTTTGATTTATTTAAATCTTGGATTATAGAACCATCCAATTTTATGAAATCAGCTTGTAAGGTAACCAAATAAGAAAAATTTGAGTAACCAGTTCCAAAGTCATCTATGGCTATTTTTACTCCCAAACTTTTTACAATTCTTATAAAAGATATTACCTCTTCAAGATTGTCTATTCCTTCACTTTCAGTTATTTCAATAGTCAATAAGTGTCCTATATCAAACTCATATATTTTTTGAATTATATAATCTACAACATCTTTTTCTAAAATATCACTAATAGATAAATTTATACTAAACTCTATATTTTTACTATCAAAGAATTCGAAAGATTTTTGAACTATTTTTTTTGTAATCTCACTATATAGATTCAATTTTTTAGCTCTTTCAAGAAAGAAATATGGAGATACTATCTTGCCTTTTTCATCTTTCATTCGAACTAATACTTCATATTTTTTATCTGTTTGATTACTTATACTTTGAGCAAAAATCTCAAATTTATCTTTTTTTATAGCTTGGATTATTTGTGTTTCCCAATATAAATCTTCTTTGATTGATGATGAATTTGGATGATTTATATGATGTTGTTCGCTATCATAAATCACTAAATTATGTTTTAAAACTCTTGTTTGTTTTAAAGCAAACTCTGCACTAAATACAAGTTCATCATAATTTATAGCAACTCCAGCTCTTAAAGGAATATATACTTTATATTCATCTAGTTCTATTGGAGTATATCCGAAATACCAAATTATTGATTTTATAGATTGAATAAATCTATCTTTTGAGAGTTCAAAACAAGAAGCAGCAGCAAAAACATCAGCACCTAAATAGTAAATCTTACTTCCAATAAATTTATCTTCCAATCTTAAAGAGATAAGCTTTAAAATCTTCTCACCAAAACTATATCCATAATAGTGATTTATATTTCCAAATCCACTTATATCAAATATAACTAACTTATTAAAAACTTCACTTTCTAAATCTTTTAGAAACTCTTTTCTATTTGGTAGTAAAATCTCATTTTCTTCCATAAATCCCCTTAAATCAAATCATTTACCCAAGAAGTAACTCCACCTTTTAAACTATATATTTCACCTTTATATCCAGCTTTTTTTAATTTTGAGATAGCTTGAATACTTAAAAGCCCTATTTTACAAGTTATGATAGTTTTTTTACTACTATCAATTTCATCAATTCTATCTAGCAAAGTTGAAAATGATATATTTTTTGCATTTCTAATTAAAGCTAAATCATCTTCTATTTGTTCTCGAACATCAATTATTTGTATATTTTGCTTTTCATCAAGTAGCTTTTTTAACTCTTGAATAGTTATATCTTCAATAACAAAGTTGTCATTAAGATTTTTTAATCCGCAAAACTCTTCATAATCAATAAGTTCTGTTATTGTTGGATTTTTCCCACAAACTGGACAGTTTTCATCTTTTGCAATTTTATACTCTTTAAATTCCATTTTCAAAGCATTTAAAGATAAAAGCCTATTTTTTAAACTATCACCAATTCCCAAAATAAGTTTTATAGTTTCATTTGCTTGAATAGTTCCTATAATTCCAGGCAATACTCCTAAAACTCCAGCTTCTGAACAAGATGGAACTTGTCCAGCTTTTGGTGGAGTTGGAAAAATACATCTATAACAAGCACTATTATTTGAATTAAAAACTGTTGTTTGCCCTTCAAATCTAAAAATAGCTCCATAAACAAAAGGTTTATTTAACATCACACAAGTATCATTTATCAAATATCTTGTTTGAAAATTATCAGTTCCATCGACAACAATATCAAAATCTTTGATAATATCTATGGCATTTTGGCTAGTTAATTTTTCATTTATAGCAACTACATTTATATTTGGATTTATTTCATTTATTCTATTATTCGCGGAAGAAACTTTACTTTTTCCTATAAATTTTGTAGAGTGGATAATCTGTCTTTGAAGATTTGATTCATCAAGAGTATCAAAATCTATAAGTCCAATAGTCCCAACTCCAGCAGCACTAAGATATAAAAGTACAGGAGAACCTAAAGCCCCAGATCCAACAACTAAAACTTTTGAGTTTTTAAGTTTTAGTTGTCCTTCAAGACCTACTTCAGGAAGAATTAGATGTCTACTATATCTAGTTATTTCTTCTTGCGAAAGTCTATTTTGTTCTGACATCATATACTCCTATTTAAAATTTCAATAGAAGAATATCACAATTGCAGTTAATAATTTCTATTCAAAGATATTCGCAGTAATTCCTGCATACCAACTTTTTGTTGCATCAAAAGTTGATTTTTCTATATCTTCAAAAAACTCTGTTTTTACTTTTACTTTTCCATCAGCCTTATCAAAATATGCTTGGTGAGTTACATAAATACCAGTATCTTGGCTAACAAGTGAATAACAAACATTTTGAGGATAAACACTTCCTTCTTTTGGATCTTCTTTATTTAATCTTCTTGCTATTTGTTCACCTACAATAATTCCGCAAGAGTGTGCCATTTGAGCACTTTTTGGGAATGGATATTCACCTACAACATCTCCAACTAAATAGATATTATCATCATTGTAACTTCTAAATGTTGGTGTTTTTACTCTTCCAAAACCATCACTTGTTAGTTCTAATCCACTATCTTTTAAAAGTTTTGAGGCTTTATTACTTGGAATGATATTTGCATCATCAAAAACCAAAGTTTCATTTGTCGTTTCCATCTCTTTTAAATTATTTTTTTCAAAATATATAGTTTTTTTATCTAAGTCTATTTTCTTGATATTTGCATTTGGAATATATTCTAAATAATCTTTATATAAAGTATCAAATGCTTTTAAAAATCCTTTAGCTTTTGTTGTTGGTTTTTCTCTTGGGTCGATTATCACAACTTTTGCATTTAATTTTTTAGATTTAAAATAATCAGCAATTACAGCAGCTCTTTCATAAGGTGCTGGAGGACATCTATAAGATCCTTTTGGCACAGTTATAACAAAAGTTCCACTTTTAAATTTTTCTATTTTTTCTTTTAAAGAAAGTTGTTCAAATCCACCATTATAACTAGCTGGGAATTTTGTAAAAGCTTTTTTTGCCTCTTTTTCATCTAAACCAAAAGTTGAATAATCATATTCTATTCCAGTTGATAAAACCAATAAAGAGTATTCAAAACTACCATTTAAAGTGGTAACCACTTTTTTTTCTCTATTTATAGATACAACTTTGTCATTTATAATATCGTAGTCATAAGTTGAAGCGGGTTTTAATGGAGAAAAAATCAAATCATTATAATCCACACCTTTTACTCCACCAAACCATAAATTACTATAAGGGCAAGATGCAAAGATATTTTTTGCTTCAATTACTATAACTTCTGCTTTTTGGTTATATAATCTTATGTTTTTTGCAACAGTTAAACCCGCATATCCACCACCAATAATGATTACTCTATCGTTATTGTTTAGTGGTTTTACAGCATTTTGTACACTTTTGATATCTTCTTTTGTACCACTTGCACCAAAAACTGATGTTGCTGTAACAGCAGTTGCTAAAGTACCTAATTTTAGTAAATCTCTTCTATTCATGTATTCTCCTTTAAATTAATTTTTTTCTTCTATATACTCATAAAGACCAGAGCTTAGATATCTTTCACCAGTATCACAAAGAATTGTAACTATTACTTTACCTTTATTCTCTGATCTTGAAGCTACTATTTTTGCTGCTAATGCATTCGCTCCTGATGATACTCCTACAAGTAATCCTTCTGTTTTTGCTAATGCTCTTGAACTCTCTATTGCATCATCATTCTCTATTGTTACTATTTCATCATACACTTTTGTATTTAATACATCTGGTACAAATCCTGCTCCTATACCTTGTATTTTATGTGGTCCTGGATTACCTCCACTTAACACTGGACTTGCTTTTGGTTCAACTGCAATAATCTTAATATTTGGGTTATGTGCTTTTAATACTTCTCCAACTCCTGTTAATGTTCCACCTGTTCCAACACCTGCTATAAAAATATCTATTTTTCCATCTGTATCTTTTAATATCTCTTGAGCTGTTGTTAATCTATGTATTTCAGGATTTGCACCATTTTGAAATTGTTGTAGAATAATAGAATTCTCAATTTCTGATTGCAACTCTTGAGCTTTCTCAATAGCACCTTTCATACCTTTTTCTGCTGGAGTTAATACTAATTTTGCTCCTAATGATTGTAGAAGTCTTCTTCTTTCTATACTCATTGATGCTGGCATTGTTAATATTAATTTAATACCTAAAGCTGCACTTACTGAAGCCAATGCTATTCCTGTATTTCCACTTGTTGGTTCTATAATTGTTGAATCTTTAGTAATAACACCTGATTCCAAAGCTTTTTTTATCATATTAGTACCAATTCTATCTTTTACTGAATGACTTGGGTTCATAAATTCACATTTACCTAATACTGTCGCTCCACTTTCTTCACTTGCTTTTTGTAGTTTTACTAAAGGAGTATTTCCTATCAACTCTGTTACATTTTTTGCGTATCTCATCTTTTATCCTTTTTTCTAAATTCCTGCACCATCAATTAAATATCCATCTAATAAATCAGATTTCGGACTTTTATGTAATTTATCGATAGTATCACTATTTATTATATTTTTTTCTTCAAGTAGTTTTTCTAATAATTCAATTCTTTTGTTTAAATACCTAAAAGCTTCTTTATCAATATCAGGTAAATCACTATGAGTAAATTTGCCTTCTTTATCATATCTTTTTACAATATTTGCAGGTATTCCAACAGCCGTTGAATAACTTGGAACATCATTTATTACAACTGAATTTGCTCCAATTTTACTACTTGTACCAATAGTAATATCTCCTAGAACTTTTGCTCCACTTCCAATAACACTATTTGCTTTAACAGTTGGATGTCTTTTCCCTTTACTTAAACTAACTCCACCTAAAGTAACACCTTGATAGATTAAAACATCATCTTCAACAATAGTAGTTTCACCAATAACTACACCTATTCCATGGTCAATAAACACCCTTCGTCCAATAGTTGCAGCTGGGTGAATATCTGTATTTGTTAAAAATTGGCTAATTCCACTATAAACTCTTGCTAATCTTTTAAATCCTTTTAAATACAACCTATTCGCTACTCTATAATTAATAATAGCCCAAACACCAGGATAATTAAAAAATATTTCTAATCTTGAATGTAATGCAGGATCATTATTTTTGGGAAGATTAAAATCTTCTCTTATTTGATCAAAAAGATTTAATTTTGCACTTCTACTCTTTTGCATTAAAAATCCTTAACTATTTTTAAACTCTTTGATAGTTTTAACTAAAAAATCTATCTCTTCTTTTGTATTGTAAAAAGCAATAGATGGACGAACTGTTGTTTCAACTCCAAATCTTCTTAAAATTGGTTGTGCACAATGATGTCCAAATCTTAAAGCTATTCCTTTACTTGTAAGATATTCTCCAACTTTTGTTGTATCATATCCATCAAGAACAAATGATAAAACACTTGTTTTTTCTTTTGCTGTTCCTATTAATCTAAGACCTGAAATTTCACTCATTTTAGATATTGCATACTCTAAAAGTTCATGTTCATATCTATAAATATTTTCAATTCCAATTTTAGTAACATAATCAATTGCTGCTCCAAGTCCTACTGCATCAGCAATATTTCCTGTTCCTGCTTCAAATTTATTTGGTGCTCCTTGATAAACTGTTTTTTCAAAAGTAACATCAGCTATCATATTTCCACCACCTTGATATGGTTGCATAATATCTAAAAGCTCTTTTTTAGCATATATTGCACCAATTCCTGTTGGAGCAAATACTTTATGCCCTGAAAAAACATAAAAATCACAATCAAGCTCTTGAACATCAACTTTTATATGTGATATTGCTTGAGCACCATCGATTAAAACTTTTACTCCATATCTATGAGCGATTTCTACTACTTTTTTTATAGGAACTATTGTTCCTAAAGCATTTGATACATGAGCTATTGATACTATTTTTGTTTTAGGAGTTATTAATCTTTCAAACTCATTTAGTAAAATCTGTCCATCATTATCAACAGGTATAACTTTTATTTTTGCACCTATTTCTTGGCTTAATATTTGCCAAGGAACAATATTTGCATGATGTTCTAAATTTGAAACTATTATCTCATCATCTTTTTGCAAATTAAATTTACCAAAACTATGTGCAATCAAATTTATAGCTTCTGTTGCGCCTCTTACAAAAATAATATTATTTTGACTAGGTGCATTTACAAAACTTGCTACTTTTTGTCTAGCCTCTTCATAAGCATCAGTTGCCCTTGCTGCTAATGTGTGAGCACCTCGATGAATATTTGAATTTTCATGTTCATAAAAGTAACTAATTCTATCTATTACGCTTTTTGGTTTTTGCGTTGTTGCTGCATTGTCTAACCAAATAAGTGGATAATTACCACTTACTTTTTCATTTAAAACTGGAAAATCTTTTCTTATAGCTTCAACATTAAATATCTCATAAGAGTTATTTTGTGGAACTATTTGAATATTTGAAAAAGTTTCAAAATTTGATATATCTTTATTCTCATAAAAATTTGTTTGAATAACTTTTTCATAGTCAAAATCTTCACCAAATCCATTTTTATTAAATTCAGGAAATGCCTGATTTGCTAAAACTTCTATTTGATTTTTAAAGAACTCTTCATCAAAATTTGGTAAATTATTGTGCGTAATCATAGTAGTTTCCTACATCTACATCTTCTAAAACTGCTATTGCATCTTTTGATAAAATCACTGCTGAACAATATAGTGATAAAAGGTATGAACCAACTCCATTATTATCTATTCCTCTAAATTTTACAGACAATCCTCGTGATTGTTCATTTGGTAAATTATTTTGGAATAACCCAACAACACCTTGTTTTTCATAACCTGTTCTAACTAATAAAATATTAGTTTTTCCAGCTTTTGATTTTGGCTCTTTTAATCCATCAACAAATAGTTTATTTGTAGGAATAATAGGAACTCCTCTCCAAGTTAAAAATGATGTTCCAAATAAAGTTATAGTTGCTGGGGGAACTCCTCTTCTTGTAGCTTCTCTTCCAAATGCAGCTATTGCTCTTGGATGTGCTAAGAAAAATGATGGCTCTTTCCAAACTTTTGTTAATAACTCATCTAAATCATCAGGTGTTGGACTTCCAGTTCTACTTTGAACTCTTTGTGAATCATCAATATTATTTAATAATCCATAATCATCATTATTAAACAATTCGCTTTCTTGTCTTTCCTTTAAACTCTCAATTGCAAGTCTTAGTTGCTCTTGAATTTGTTGTGTTGGAGAGCTATATAAATCAGATACTTTTGTATTTACATTTATAATTGTCTGAATTGAATTTAATTGGTATTCTCTAGGATTTTCTTCATAATCTACAAATCCTTCAGGAATTTTATTATGAATTTTTTGTGAACATAAAGTATCGAGTGGAGTATCACCCTCTTTTACTTTATTTAATCTAAAAATCCCACTATCTAAAGATTTCCAATCAAGCAATCTTGTAACCCATCTTGGAGTTAATGAATCAAAAACTGGTGTTGTTTTTACAACATCTGCCAAATTATAAGCTGCTTTTGCACTTAAACTTACTACTTTATTTTCTTCTGCCATTTTATTTCCCTTTTTTTAATATCTAGCCATTGTATAATCTATATCGTTTGCCCAAGAAGTTATCCCACCTTTTAGACTATATATTTCACCTTCATATCCAGCTTCTTTTAATTGTCTAATTACCTCAGCACTTAAAAGCCCTATTTTACATATTACTACCACTTTTTTACTACTATCAAGCTCTTCTTTTCTTCGTACTAATGAACCAAAAGGTATTCCTTTTGAACCTTCAATTTTTCCTATTTGCAACTCATGAGGTTGTCTAATATCTATTAATTGAACAGGTCTTTTTTCATTTATCAGATTTTTCAAATCTATTGCACTTATCTCTTCAATTGCTATTTTCTCATCTGGTGCTTTTAATCCACAAAACTCTTCATAATCTATCAGTTCTGTAATCACTGGATTCTCACTACAAACTGGACAACTTTTGTCTTTTGCTAGTTTTAACTCTCTAAATCGCATATCTAAAGCATCAAAAGTCAAAAGTCTTCCTTTTAAAACTTCACCTATTCCTAAAATTAACTTTATTGTCTCATTTGCTTGAATTGTTCCAATAATCCCTGGTAAAACTCCAATAACCCCACCCTCAGCACAAGAAGGAACAAGCCCAACTGGTGGTGGTTCAGGATATAAACATCTATAACAAGGTCCGCCATAAGCATTAAATACGCTTATTTGTCCTTCAAATCTAAAAATAGAACCATAAACAAATGGTTTTCCTAAAATCACACAAGAGTCATTTATCAAATATCTTGTTTGAAAATTATCAGTTCCATCTACAACTACATCAAAATCTTTTATAATTGCCAAAGAGTTTTGACTTGTCAATTTTGCATTGTATGAAACAACTTTAACATTTGGATTTATCCCTTTTATTCTGTCATTTGCTGAAGAAATCTTTGGGCGACCTATATCTTTTGTTGTATGAATAATCTGTCTTTGCAAATTTGATTCATCAACAATATCAAAATCAATCACTCCAATAGTTCCAACACCAGCAGCTGCAAGGTACAAGATAACAGGAGCACCAAGACCTCCTGTCCCCACAACTAAAACTTTTGAATTTTTGAGTTTTAGCTGACCTTCAAGTCCAACTTCTGGTAAAATTAAATGTCTGCTATATCGACTTATCTCTTCTTGCGATAATCTATCACTCTTATCATCTTGTGCCATTTTATAATCCACCAGCAATTGATGGAACTAAAATTATTTTGTCATCTTCATAAACTTTTGTTTCTAAATTATCTAAAGTTCTAATATCCTCTTCATTTAGATATATATTTACAAAACTTCTTAATTTACCTTCATTTGTAAATAGATGATTTTTTAAATCTTGATATTCATCTACCAAATTTCCTACAATATCTTTTATATTTTCACCAGTTAAAGCTATTTCAAATTGTCCATTTGTAAATAGTCTTAAAGCTGTTGGTATATATACTTTTGCCATTTTTACTCCTTTATCACTTCTTCTTTGTCAAATTTTAATCTATCATTTGATAGAGTTGAAACTGTATAATCAACTGCTTTTGCATCATATACAGAAACTATCAAATATGTATAAACAGGAAGTGCATGATCTATATCAAATTGAGATGGTGTTGCACTATGATTTGGATGTGAATGGTAAAAACCAACTATATCCAATCCATTTTTGATAGCATAAAGTTCTGTTTCTAAAACCTTTTTTGAAGGTATTAAATACCTATTATGCTTGTTTTCATCTTCTCTTTCATTTGATATTTCAATCACTTCACTAACACTTTTATTTCCATCATTAAACTTACCTAAAAGAATCCCACAACATTCGTATGGATAGTCTTTTTGTGCATGTTTATTGATTTGTTCCATAAGATTTTTACTTATTGTTATCATAAATCTTCTTCCCATAAGCTATCGCTTAAATATTTAAATCCACTATCACATAAAATAGTAACTACAACGCTTCCTTTTGGTAATGTTTTTGCTAATTCTAAACTAGCATATACATTAGCACCTGAAGAAATACCTACAAAAAGCCCCTCTTTTCTTATAAGCTCCAATGCCATTTTTCTTGCATCTTCTGTATCTACTAAAATTGTCTCATCAATCAATAAACTATCATAAATTTCAGGAACTATTGTTGTTGCCATATGCTTCATACCTTCAAGCCCATGAAATGGTGAAGATGGTTGCATAGCAATAGTTTTAACATTTTGGTTTAACTCTTTTAATCTTCTTGATGTACCTACAAAAGTTCCAGAAGTTCCCATACCTGCAACAAAATGTGTAATTTTGTTTTCACTTTGTTCCCAAATTTCTAAAGCTGTTGTGTTATAGTGAGCTTTCCAATTTTCTTCATTGTTATACTGATTTGTATAATAATAAAGTTCTGGATTCTCTTGTGCCAACTCTTTTGCTTTTATTAAAGCTCCATCTGAGCTTAAAAGAGGATCTGTTTCAATTATTGTTGCACCAAATGCTTTTAAAATTTTCTTTCTTTCAAAATTTGCATTTTTAGGTAAAGTTACACTAACTTTGTAACCTAAATTTGCACCAAACATTGCATAAGCAATCCCTGTATTTCCACTTGTACTATCTAGTAAAATCTTATCACGAGTGAGTTTCTTTGATTTTATTGCTTCCAAAATAATACCCTTTGCAGCTCTATCTTTTACAGAGCCACTAGGGTTTAAATATTCAGCTTTAGCATAAATACTTACACCATCTAAATCTTTTGTTATTTGATTTAGTTTTATTAGTGGCGTATTTCCAACTAGATCTAAAATCGTGTTATTTGCCACTGTTATTCCTTTAATCTATTTACTATAAATTAAATCGAATGTTCCACCATCATCAAAGTGAGTTTTTTGTGCATTTGCCCAGCTTCCAAAAACATCATCAATTTTAAACAGCTCTAACTTTGGAAATATTTCTAAATTTTCTTTCTTAACAAGTTCTGGAATACTTGGTCTATAATAGTGTTTTGCTGCTAACTCTTGACCATCTTTTGAATATAAATATTTTAAATACTCTGTTGAAACATTTAAAGTCCCTTTATGTAAAGCATTTTTTTCTACAACAGTTACTGGTGGTTCAGCCAATATTGAAACAGAAGGTACAACTATTTCAAACTCATCTTTTCCTAATTCATTTATTGCTAAAAATGCTTCATTTTCCCAAGCAAGTAAAACATCTCCAATTTTTCTTTGAACAAAAGTATTTGTTGCTCCTCTTGCACCTGAATCAAGAACTGGAACATGCTTTAAAAGTTTTGAAACATACTCTTTTGCTTTTTCATCAGCTACTTTATATTTTGGTGAATTAACATCAATATTATTTAAAGTTCCCAACTCTTGTTTTAATCCATAGGCATAAGCTGCAAGATAATTCCATCTAGCACCTCCAGATGTTTTTGGATTTGGTGTAATAACTTCAACACCATCTTTTATTAAATCATTCCAATCTTTAATCCCTTTTGGATTTCCTTTTCTAACTAAAAATACTATTGTTGAAGTATATGGAGAAGAGTTATACTCTAACTTTTTTTGCCAATCATCTGAAAATAGTTTTGCTTTTTGGCTAATAGCATCAATATCATAAGCTAGTGCTAAAGTTACAACATCAGCTTTTAAACCATCAATTACTCCTCTTGCTTGTTTTCCACTACCACCATGTGACTGTTTTATTGTTAATTTTTGCCCAGATTTTTCTTGCCAATATTTTGCAAAGTTTTTATTGTACTCTTCATAAAACTCTCTTGTTGGGTCATAAGACACATTCAATAACTCAATACTCTTTTTATTTGCTTCTGCTTTATAATCATAATTTGAATTATCTGCAAAGCTTAATGTTGATATTAGCAATGATGCTAACGCTATGTTTTTTATATTTTTTATCATTTTATCTCTTTTTTAAATTTAATACACACTAAATGTATGATAATTAAAGATTTTAAAAAAATCTCACCTATTTTCTATTTTTTGATTTATATACTTTACACATGTCGCACATCATTTTTTATCCTTTATATTAAGGTGATTTATTTAAAATATTTTATCTATCACCTACTAAACTGGTGAAATAATATCAATAAAAATATTTTTTGTCAAGAGTTTTTTAATAAATTTTAAGATTTTATATTAAACTATCGGTAAAACCGTACTTCTTTACAATATATAAAAAAGGAGGAAAATGATTTCATCTCCTTTTTTCAATAAAATCTTACTTTAAAGAAGAGAGTAATATTTGTAAATGTTTAATAGAAGGTGTCACAACAGCGATAAAGTAACTTTCTCTAAGTTTACGAAATGCATTTGATTTTTCAAAGTATCCACGACTACCACCACTACATAATAATGCTTTGTTACTAACTTCTTGAGATAATAAAGCTCCATCCAATCTAACTTTAAGAATCTTTTTTAATCCTTCAACTTGATTTATGTAAGGTGTAGTAAAATATTCATCTAAACCAAAACAAAGTTCTTTTCTTTTATTTTCAAATAAACTTACTTTATCCTCAAAAATCGGATTATTCAGATATCCTTTTCTTTTTAACTCTTTTTTAATTACCTCAATACAACTATCAATATTTCCTAATGCCATTCCTAGTTGTAAAAGTATGAACCCTGGTCTAATTTTTTCTATAAATTGTTGCCCATTATCACTTATTAAAAATTTTTCTTCTAAAAAATAATCTTTGAAAGTTGTTTTAACAGTTGCAGACCCATTGAGTGCAAAAAAATTATCAATATCTTGTATTGATATAGCTTCATTATTTGTATCAATAAGCCCAATAATATAACCATCATCAGTTTGGATTAATGCTCCAAAATAATGACCTTTTTGAATATTTGAAACAAATGGTAATGAACCATTAACTATATACCCACCATCAGTTTTAACTGCTTTTAGCTTTACCTCTTCAAAATTAGAAAACGCTTTCATAGCATTAGAAAGCCCTGTTCCAGCAAGAATTTTACCTTCTACTATATCTTTTAAAAATGTCTCTTTTAAATAACTATTTTCAGTGTTTAATAAATACCAAACACAAGCACTTTGACACCACATACAAAAAGCAGTATTTAAACACACAGCTGCTACTTTAGTATGTAAACTAATTACATATTCAAAATTAAATGCTCCATTATCATCAACCAATTTATAAGCATCCAATTTTGCAAATTCTCTAACTATCTCTTCTGGGTAAATACCTTTTATATCAATTAGAGAAACTTGTTTCTCTAATTTTGTCAATAAATTATCAATGTTTAAATTATTTTGCGACATACTTAACCTCTACTGGATTTCTCAAAGTACCAGTAACAGGAGAGTAATTTAGTACATGTTCTATTAACTCATCTCTTTGTTTCTCATCTAAATCAGATTGTAAATCAACAAATACTCTAATATTAGTAAAACCAATTGTTTTATCCAATAATTTACCAGTTCCCCATACAGCACTAATATCAATATCACCTTCTACCTTTAACTCAATTTTTGTAAAGTTAATTCCTCTATTTACTAAGTTAGCTTGTATCCCTACTGCAATACAACTACCTAAAGCTGCAAGTACAGCTTCACTTGGATTTGGAGCAGTATCATCACCTAATAGTACATGAGGCTCATCAATAATATGTGCAGCTAAATCTCTTATATAGTTTTCATGTCTATATTTTTCAACTGCAACTGTTCTACATTTAAGCGTTTTTATTGGGTTAGTAGTATTTTTACTTTTAGCTTGTAACTCTTTTAATCCATCTAAATCTATTTTTTTATATGCCATCTTTTTATTCCTTTTATTTAATTTATATTATGTAAGTTAAAGACTCTTTATTTACAGATTCTAAATATGTTGCTCCTAAAGAAGTACTTTTAAATCTATAAATATCATTTGCTAAAATTTTTACCTCTTCATAATTGTGAGTTACTATTAATAAAGTTGCTTTATTTTTTGCACAATATTCGTTTATATCTTGACAAAGTATCCTTGTAGTATCAGGATCTAAGCTAGAAAATGGCTCATCCAAGAGTAATACTTCAGGAGAAATTGCCAATGTTCTAGCTAATGATACTCTTTGTCTTTGTCCACCAGATAATTCAATCGTTTTTTTATTTATATGTTCTTTTAAACCAAGCCAATCAAGTAATTTAATAATTTCTTCTTTTATAATAGGTTTTTTTAATATTTTAAGACCAATAGTAACATTTTGATAAACACTTAACCAAGGGTAAAGGTAAGCATCTTGAAACATATAACCCATTGTCTTTGAAGTATTAAAAATTTCTCCTGATTTTGGTTGAATAAGTGGAGCTAGTAATTTAAGCAATGTAGATTTTCCACAACCACTTTGACCAATTATTGCACTCTTACTACCTGCATATAATTCAAAATTAAGATTATTAATAATAGGCTCTTTAGAATTATTATATTGATAATAAAGTTTTTTTGAACCTAAAATAACTTGTTTTTCTACCATTATTTACTCCTTTTATTAATTCCATTTATATTTATTACTTAACTTTTGTAAAAAAGAATCAATAGCAAATCCTATTAATCCAATAGCTAGTATCAATGCTGCTAATTTAGAATAATCTAATGTATCTCTTGCATCATTAATTGCATAACCTAAGCCAGAAGTTACTCCTAAATATTCAGCTGGAACAATAATAACCCAAGATACTCCTAATGCCAATCTTAGCCCTGTTATCAAATCCTGTGCAATGGCTGGAAAAATAGCATATCTTAATTGGTTAAATAAATTAGCTTTAAAACTTTTGGCAACATATATCCATCCTATATCAATTTTAGCCATACCTTGTGATAAATTAAAAATAATTGGCCATACAGCAGCCATAACTATTAAAAAAATGATTGCTCCATCCCAACTATCATATACTAAAACTGCAATAGGCATCCATGATAAAGGAGATATCATTCTTAATATTTGAAATGGTAAATAAAATATCTTTCTTAACTTTTCATTACTAGAGTAAATCAATCCTATAGGTATTCCTATTAGCAAAGCTAACAATAATGCATAAATAATTCTATATAAACTTGCAAACACATGTTCATAAAATTTTACTTCAAAAAGTAAATTCCATAGTGCCTCTATAGCATTTACTGGTGTAATTTGAGTATATACATAATTGTCATTTATTGCAGTTCCTATCATTACTAATATCTGCCAAAAAAGTATTAGAAGTACAATCCCAAATAAGCTATATTTTACATTAGTTATCATATTAAAAATCTAGCTTCTCTTCTCTTGAGAATGGTGGTGGTGTTTTATAAAATTTATTTATTGCATTCGTCACATATCTATAATCAATAATTTCATTAACCGCTTGTTTTGGATCTACATTGTCCAAAAATTTCAAATTACCTTCTACTAGTGTATCTTTCATAGCATTTATTATGTACTCTGTTGCACTAGGATATGGATAAGGATCAAAATCTATTCTGTGATTATTCCATATATCTTTATTTCTATTAGCTCCAATTTGTGCATATACTGGATTATCATAAAAATTCATTGCTCTATCAATCACTTTAAATTCAAATGGTAATAAACCTGATTTATCATTAGATAATATTTTAGCTGTTTCTACTCTGTTTTCTGAAATAAAAATTTCTGCTTTTACAATTGCATTGATAACTTTTTGACTCCACTCTTGTTCTTCATTTAGTATATCTTCATGCATAGTTACAGCACAACAAGGATGATTCTTCCAAACATCACCTGTAAATCTAAGAATTGTAGCATTTGCTTTTAATTCACCAAATGCATTAAAAGGTTCTGCAACAATATAACCATCAATTTTTTTAGCAACTAAAGCTAAAGGCATTTCAGGTGGAGGTAAGATTTGTAGATTTACTTCATTTGATTTAAGAGGAATATCTTTATCTTGAATAACAGGAGTTAAACCATGTTCTTTTAATAATTTTTGCAAAATAATATTATGCATTGAATACCAATATGGTACAGCAAGATTAGTTCCACCTAAATCTTTTACACTAGTTATATTTTTATGATTACCTACTACAAGAGCTGAACCATTTGTATGAGCCCAAGCAGGAATTTTAACTGGTATATTGTTAGCAAATCTCATCCAAATAGGTATTGGTTTAAGTAAATGAACCACATTAAACTTTTTTGCAGTAAAAGATTCAACTAAAGGAGACCATCCTCTTAGCAAAGTAGGTTTTTCAGATTTTAAACCCTCTTCTTTAAATAAACCTATTTCATGAGCTATCAATAGTGAATTTGCATCTGTAATAGGTAAATAACCTATCTTAACAGTTTCATCAAAATATTTTCCAGTATCTGCTCTTAAATTCAAACCAGAGTGCAATGCTGCTGTTAGTGAAAATATTGAAGCTTGCTTCATAAAACTTCTTCTATCCATTATTTTTCCTTTTTAATTAATATTTTTATTTTATTTCTGGTGTATCTTCAGTTGTTACACCACCAAATGGTCCAGATTGAACAAGTCCAGATAATTTTTCTTTTGTTTTATTTGGTAATAGTGGAAATACAAGTTCAGCAAATCTAAAAGATTCTTCAAGATGTGGATAACCAGAAAATACAAAAGTATCTATTCCTAAATCTACATATTCTTGTATTCTTTGAGCCACAATTTCAGCACTTCCTACAAGTGCAGTTGCACAACCACCACGAACTAAACCAATTCCAGCCCATAAATTTGGACTAATTTCAAGTTCTTCTCTTGTTCTAGCTTTTCCACCATTAGTTAAAGCTGTCATTAATCTTTGACCTTCAGAATCTAGTTTTTGTAAAGCAGTTTGAGAAGCATTGATTTTTTCATCATCAAGTTTACTTATTAGTTTTTCAGCAGCACTCCAAGCTTCTTCTTCTGAATCTCTTACTATTACATGAAGTCTAATTCCAAATTTTATACTTCTTCCATACTTTAAAGCTTTCTCTTTTACATCTTCAATTTTTGCTTTAACTGCTTTTGGAGTTTCACCCCAAGTTATATATAAATCAACTTTTTGAGCAGCTAACTCATGAGCTTTTTGTGAACTTCCACCAAAAAACAATGGAGGATGTGGTCTTTGAACTGGAGGATATAAAAGTTTTGCATTTTTTGTTTTATAATGTTTCCCATCAAAATTCACAAGCTCTTTTTCATAACTTGCTTTTAAAATAGCTTTCCACAAATCTACAAATTCAGCTGCTGTTTCATATCTTTCATCTGAATCTTGAAATAATCCATCACCTTCGAGTTCATCTTTATCACCACCAGCAACAAGATTGAAAGCAACTCTTCCATTTGAAAATCTATCTAATGTTGAAGCTATTCTTGCAGCTAATGCTGGTTGTAAAAGTCCTGGTCTAAGTGCAACTAAGAATTTTAATTTTGAAGTTACACCTATTAGACTTGAAGCTACGACAAAAGGGTCTTCACAAGACCTTCCTGTAGGAATTAAAACTCCATCATATCCCAAAGTATCAGCTGCAACTGCCACTTGTTTTACATAATCAAAGTCAGATACTCTTGATTGATCTTTTGAACCTAAGTATCTGTTATCTCCAAATGTTGGTATAAACCAAAATATATTTAGTGCCATTTTTATTTTCCTTTTTTAGTTTCAGGAATCCAAACAACACTTTTTATATCTAGTTTTTTTGGGATTAATTTTAAATCATAAAATGTATCTGCAATTTTTTGTTGCTCTTTGATAACTTCATCATTTAGATAATTTATTCCATAACCACCTCTTGCTAATGCTTTTTCTAAAGTAAGTAAATCTAATCCTGTAAGTGGAGATAAAGCAGCTGCTACTTCACTTGGTTTTGAAATTGCCCAATCATTTACTTTTTTTAATTCATCAAAAATAATTGCAACAACATCTGGTCTTCTTGCTGCATAACTCTCCTCTGCTAGATAAAACTGATGATTATTTACTGTATTTGTTCCATCTTGTATAAGTTTTGCATCTAAAGTTGTTTGAGCTGCTGCATAAAATGGATCCCAAATTACCCAAGCATCAACACTTCCTTTTTCAAAAGCTGCTCTTGCATCTGCAGGGGCAAGAAATACTGTTTCTATATCACTATATTTTAATCCTGCATTTTCTAAAGCTCTAACTAACAAATAGTGTACATTTGAGCCTTTATTTAAAACAACTTTTTTACCTTTTAAATCTGCAACTGTATTGATAGTCGAATTTTTTGGAACAATAATAGCTTCACCTTTTGGAGCGGGAGGTTCATATCCTATATATTTGATTTTAGCATTTGCTGCTTGTGCAAAAATAGGTGGTGTTTCTCCAACTGTTCCAAAATCAATACTTCCAACATTTAAACCTTCAAGTAATTGTGGTCCTGCTGCAAATTCACTCCAAGTTACTTTTACACCTAGTGGTTCTAATCTTTTTTCTAAATTGCCACTTGCTTTTAATAAAATCAAAGTTCCATACTTTTGAAAACCAATTCTTAAAACATCTTCTTTATTTGCAGAAAATCCAAAAATAGGAATAATTGCTAATAAAACTAAAATTTTTCTAACTAAATTTTTCATTATTTTTCCTTGAATAATAAAATATACACTAAATGTATGAATATTAAAGACTTAAAACTTGTTGGGCATTTTTATAAAATAAATTGTCCAAAATTTCATCTTTAAAACCTAATTTTATAAAATCTTCAATTGTCTGTTTCATCGGTCTAAAAGGATACGATGTTCCAAATAAAAGTTGATCTTTAAAAAAACCATTTGCTGCTTCTACAAAAAGCTTACTGCCTGCTTGAAATATATACATATCAGGTACTACAAAAACATTTTCATATCTAAATGCAACACCTATCATCTCATTTACATAAGGATAACATCCATGGCAAACTACTATTTTCAAGTTTGGAAACTCTCTTGCAATTCTTCCAATTGCTGCAGGATTTGTGTGTTCCAAATTTGGTGTTGTTGGTCCACTCATTATAAATAATGGAATTTTTAAACTCTGACATAAATCATATACAGGTAAAAAATCCTTATCATCAAAATAAACGGCTGGTTTTCCAAAAGTTGGTTCTACATTTATTCCTTTTAAACCCAAAGTTTCAGTTGCTCTATTTATTTCTTCAAAAGTTTTAACAATACCTTTAGTTTGCGGGTCAACCGATGCAATTCCTATAAGTTCTTCATATGTAGATGTTATATCTTTGATTACGTCATTTGAGATTGATAAATCTGGGGTATCTCTACCAATTACAACAGCATTTGTTATACCACTATCTCGAATCTCTTTTACATAACCATCCAAAGTAAAAGATTTAGTAAAATGTTCATCATCTTTTGAACCAACTCTTCTATTCAACCATTTTGCAGTTTCATAACCTTTTGTCCCTGGAGTTGAACCATAAAATTCACCCAACAATGCAGGCCTACTTCTAAAGTCTATAATTTTTCCATTATACTGACTCAACTTTTCCTCCTTATTTTTAGATATAGTACATATTACCAAGAACTCTTGATAATATATTTGCTTCTAATTGTGCAAATTCTTGAGTTCCACGCTCTCTTTGTCTTGGTAAATCTATATTTAAATCTAATGTAATTTTTCCATCTTCGATTAAAATAACCCTATCACCTAGAATAACAGCTTCACTAACATCATGAGTTACAAGTAAAACTGTAAATTGATACTCTTGCCAAATTTTCTCAATCAACATTTGCATCTCAATTCTAGTTAGTGCATCAAGTGCACCTAATGGTTCATCAAGAAGTAGTAACTTTGGTTTATGAACCAATGCTCTAGCTAGTGCAACTCTTTGTTTTTGACCACCAGATAAATTTGATGGCCACTCATTTGCTCTTGTATCAAGTCCTACTTCTTTTAAAGCATCTATTGCTAAATCATAAGACTCTTTTGGTAACCCCAAAGCTACATTTTCTATTACAGTTTTCCAAGGAAGTAATCTTGAATCTTGAAACATTATTCTAGTATTTGAATCTACTCCTAAAACCTCATCATCATCTAAAAGAAGTTTTCCTGAACTTAACTTTTCAAGTCCACCAACTAATCTTAAAAATGTACTTTTACCACAACCACTTCTCCCTACGATAGATACAAATTCACCAGAATTAACTTTTAAATTAAAATCACTCAAAACTACTCTATTACCAAAACTTTTTGTTAAGTTATTTGTTTCTATTTCTATACCACTTAAATTACTCATTTTTGATAACCTTTGTGCCATTTTAGATATCTTTTTTCTAAAATCGAAGCTAAAATATCTGAAATCTTTCCTAAAACTGCATATAGTAAAATTCCTAAAACCATGATGTCTGTTTGTAGAAACTCTCTTGCATTCATCGTCATATAGCCTATTCCTTCACTTGAAGCTATTGTTTCAGCTACAATCAAATAAAGCCACATAAATCCTAAAGACATTCTAAGTCCAACTAAAATTGATGGCATTGCTCCTGGCAAAATAACATTTTTAAATAGTCCATAAGGACTCAAGCCATAAACTTTTCCCATCTCTATTAAATCTTTATCAACACTTCTTAAACCATGAAAAGTATTTAAGTAAATAGGAAAAAACACTGCTAAAGCTAGTAAAAATATTTTACTAAATTCCCCAATACCAAACCACAAAATAACTAATGGAACTAAAGCTAATAATGGAATTGTTCTAATCATTTGTATAGTCGAATCAAGTAAATTTTCTGCTAATTTTGATAAACCAGTAATAAATCCTAAAATAAAACCTATACTTCCACCTATAACTAATCCTAACAATGCTCTTTGTAAACTAACCAAAAAGTGATGAATTAACTCTCCATTTGCTGTAAGAGTAACTCCTGCACTTATCACATCAAGAGGTGCTGGCATAACTCTTGAAGATAACCAACCACTTTGAACTACAATTTGCCAAATAACTAAAATCAAAATAGGAATAAGCCAAACAATAAAATGGTCAACTAAACTTATTTTTATTCTATTTATGAGTTTCATCGTTTAAAACTCCACCAAAAGTTTCGCCTTTTACAAGATTTGATAAACTATTTTTTATTCTATCTGGCAACAAAGGAAATACTAACTCTGCAAATTTATATGCTTCTTCAAGATGTGGATAACCAGAAAATACAAAAGTATCAACTCCCATATTTGCATATTCAGTTATTCTTTCAACTATAATCTCAGGACTTCCAACAAGCGCAGTTGCACAACCTTCTCTAGCAAGTCCTATTCCTGCCCATAAATTTGGGCTAATTTCAAGTTCTTCTCTAGTTCTTGATTTTCCACCATTTGTTAAAGCTGTCATTCTTTTTTGCCCAATTGACTCTCTTTTTTCTAAAACTTTGTGATGTTGTTCTATTGTTTCATCATCAAGTTTACTTATCAATTTCTCAGCTACGCTCCAAGCTTCTTCTTCAGTCTCTCTTACAATAACATGAAGTCTAACTCCAAATCTTAAAGTTCTTCCATATTTTGAAGCTCTTTTTTTAAGATCTTCAATTTTTTCTTTAACATCTTGTGGTCGCTCACCCCAAGTTATATATAAATCAACTTTTTGAGCAGCTAACTCTCTTGCTTCATCAGATGAACCACCAAAAAACAAAGGAGGAGTTGGTTTTTGAACAGGAGGATATAAAAGCTTTGCATTTGTTGTTTTATAAAATTTTCCATCAAAATTTACAAGTTCTTTTTTATAACTTGATTTTAAAATATCTCTCCAAACATCTACAAACTCTGCTGCAGCTTCATATCTCTCTTCTGGATTTTGATATAAACCATCTCCTTCAAGTTCTGTTTTATCTCCTCCTGCAACTAAATTAACAGCAACTCTTCCATTAGAAAATCTATCAAGAGTTGCTGTCATTCTAGCTGCTAGTGAAGGTTGTAAAAGTCCTGGTCTAAGTGCTACTAAAAACTTTAAATTTTGTGTAACACTTATCAAACTTGAAGCAACAACCCAAGGGTCTTCACAAAGTCTTCCCGTTGGAATTAAAACTCCATCAAATCCTAAATTATCAGCAGCAACTGCTATTTGTTTTGAATAATTAAAGTCAATTATTCTTGAACCAGTTTTTTCACATATGTATTGACTATCTCCAAATGTAGGTATAAACCAAAATATATTTAAAGCCATTTGTTACCTTTCTTATTTATTATTTTCAGGTATCCAAACAACACTTTTTATATCTAGTTTTTTTGGAATAAGTTTTAAATCATAAAATGTATCAGCTATTTCTTGTTGATCATTTATAATTTTAGGTGTTAAATATTGTGTTTGAAATACTGCTCTTTTGTGTGAAAGTTCAAGTGCATCAACTTCTAAACCATTTACTTTAGAAAGAGTTTCAGCTGTTTTTAGAGGCTCTTTTGTAAGATATTCATCAACTTTTTTTATTTCTTCAAGAACAATATCTAATACTTCTTTATTCTTAATATAACTCTCTTCAACTAAATAAAATTGGTAATTATTTACCAAATTTACACCATCTTTTAAATTTTTAGCACCAATTTTTAACTCTGCCGCTGCAAAAAATGGATCCCAAATTACCCATGCATCAACACTTCCTTTTTCAAAAGCTGCTCTTGCATCTGCTGGTGGTAAGAATATTGGTTGAATATCACTATATTTTAAACCAGCTTCTTCTAAAGCTTTCACTAATAAATAATGAACATTTGAACCTTTATTTAAAGCAACTTTTTTACCTTTTAAATCTGCAACTGTTTTAATAGGTGAATCTTTTTGAACTAAAATTGCTTCAGATTTTGGAAAACCTGTTTTGTAAGCTATATATTTGATTTTTGCATTTGCTGCTTGTGCAAATATTGGTGGTGTTTCTCCAACTGTCCCTAAATCAATACTTCCAACATTTAAACCTTCAAGTAGTTGAGGCCCTGCTGGAAATTCTATCCAAGATACTTTTACACCAATTGACTCTAATCTCTTTTCTAAAGCACCAGAATCTTTTATCAATACAAACCCAGGGTCTGACTTTTGATACCCTATTCTTAATTGTTCAGCTTTTGAAGCTCCAAAACCTAATACTGGAATAATTGCTAATACTGCAAATATTTTTCTAACTATTTTTGTCATAATTTTTCCTAAATTAATATACACTAAATGTGTGATAATTAAAGATTTAAAAAAATCTCACCTAATCTTTCATTAAATTAATTCTACATTTTTAGAATATCTACACATATCGCACATCATTTTTTATCCTTTCTGATTTAGATGATTTTTTAAGTTATATTATCATCTACTAAATTGGTGAAATAATACTAATAAAAATATATTTTGTCAAGAGAATATAAAGAATATTATATATTTTATTTATAACTTAAATAATCTATACTTATTTATATCTACTATTTTAAAATATTTTTAAACTTCTCTTATAAAAGAAAAGTTAAAAATATGTAATTAATCTTCAAATTGAAAGATATTTAAAAACTCTCTTGCTCTTTGTGTTTTTGGGTTTGAAAAAAACTCTTTTGGTTCAGATTCCTCGCAAATTTTTCCACTATCCAAAAATACTATTCTATTTGCAACAGATTTTGCAAATCCCATCTCATGAGTTACTATAAACATAGTCATTCCTGATTTTGCTAAATTTAAAATTACATCTAATACTTCTCTTACCATTTCAGGATCAAGCGAAGCTGTAACTTCATCAAAAAGCATAACTTCAGGATTCATACACAAAGCTCTTACTATTGCAATTCTTTGTTTTTGACCACCAGATAACTCTCTTGGATATGCAAATTTTCTATCTTCAAGACCAACCTTTTTTAAAAGTTCTTCTGCTTGAAGCATAACTTCCTCTTTAGCTCTTTTTTGAACTTTTAAAGGAGCTAATAAAATATTATCTATTACATTTAAGTGAGGAAACAGTTCATAATTTTGAAAAACCATTCCTATTTTTTGTCTTATTTCTATCCAATTAGAGTTTTTATCATGGATATTCTTACCATGAAAAAGTATCTCTCCACCTTGTATATTTTCAAGTCCATTTATAGTTCTTAAAAGTGTACTTTTCCCACATCCAGAAGGTCCAAGTAAAACAACAACTTCACCTTTTTGTATAGATAAATCTATTCCATTTATAACTGTTTTATCTGCATATTTTTTTACAAGGTTTTTTATTTCTATCAATTTATCCATAATTTCCTACTTATTCCATCTATTTTCTAAAATTTTTGCAACTTTTGATAAAGGATAACAGATAATAAAATATATTACAAATATAAATCCATATATCCAAAAAGCAGCATCAGGCACTTTTAAAATATTGCTTTCTATTATTTGTTGTCCAACTTTTACTACATCAACAACACCTATCATTATAACTAATGATGTAGTTTTTATCATTCTTGTTGTTAAATTTATAACACCAGGAAGAACTCTTTTAAATGATAAAGGAATTAAAACAAAAATATACAACTGAACTTTATTAAATCCCAAAGCTAAAGCTACATCACTATTATGTTTTGGTATTGATTCCATAGCTCCTCTTGTGATATCTCCGATTTCAGCAATTCCCCATAAAACAAAAACATAAATAGCTACAAATTCACCACTTATATCAATATCAAAAAGACTTGGAACTACAAAGTAAAACAAAAAAAGCAGTACAAGAATAGGAATAATTCTAAAAATTTCTAAATAAAATCTACAAAAAAATCTTATAATTTTATTTTTTGAAGTATAAATTATCCCAAAAATAACTCCAAATATTAAACTTAAAAATATAGAAATAAATGCAATATACATAGTATTTAAAGTACCTTCTAATATTCGCAAAAGATTATTTCCTTGAAATATTAGTTCAATTCCCATGTTCTGCATATCGCACTCTCCTTTCTATATAAGATAAAATAAATGAAAGTGGTAAAAGAATAATCAAATAAAATACAACTAGCATAAACATCGTTTCATAGGTATTATAATAAACACCAATTAGTGTTTTACTCAAACTTACTAGCTCTTTAACAGCTATTATTCCAACAACAGAAGTCTCTTTTACTAAAAATATTGCATTTGCAGTCAGTAATGGGATAGATATACTCAAAGCTTGTGGTAAAATCACAAATCTAAAAAGTTGAGCCTTATTCATACCAAGACTTAATCCTGCTTCTATTTGGTTTTTATGTACAGCTTCTATTCCTGCTCTTAAAGCTTCACTCATATAACTTCCACCCAAAAAACTAAGACCAATAATTGCACAAACTTGTTCATCGATTTTTATACCAAATTTTGGTAAACCATAATATAAAAAGAATAGCTGAATAAGTAAAGGAGTATTTCTTGATATTTCAATATAAGCATTGACTAAAGAGTTTAAAAAAACATTCTCTCTAGCCAATATTAAATTACAAACTAAGCCTATAATTAATGAGAAAAATATACCAATAAAAGAGAGCTTTATTGTTACCAATAAAGCTTGTTGGAATAAAGGGCTAACCTCTATAATAAAATCTAAATCCATCTAAATTATATTTTTCCACCCTCTATAATAACTGATTCAATATTTACAGAATCACCATATATAGGTTTTAAAGTTTCATTATAAGCATTTTCTATAAATTTTTCTTCACCAAGTTTTGCTAAAGTTTCATTAAGCCAGTTCAATAAAACTGTATTTCCTTTTTTAACTGCTGGTGCGATAGTATCTTGTGGTCCTAAAGCATCAATTCCTACAACAAATCCTGGATTTTGTTTTGTCCATGCAAAAAGAAGTGTATTATCATGAGTAAATGCATCTGCTCTTCCATCTTTTAAAGCAGCAAATGATTCAGAATTATGATCAAAACTCAATGTTGCAATATCAGAGTGATTTTTTGTAAAGTAAACATCAGCTGTTGTACCTTTAGTAACTATAAGCTTCTTACCTTTTAAATCTTCAACTTTATTTATTGGGCTTTTTTCTGGAGATGCAACACCAATAGCAACTTTCATATATGGATTTGCAAAATCAACTTTTTTTGCTCTTTCAGGTGTTACAGTGAAGTTTGCCAATACAATATCAACTTTATTTGTAACTAAATACTCAACTCTATTTGCTGCTTCAAGATTGATAAATTCAACTTTACTTTCATCACCTAAAAGTTCTTTTGTCAATCTTTTTGCAATAACGATATCGAATCCTTGATGTTTTCCATTGCTATCAAGATAACCAAATGGTGCTTTATCACTAAATACTCCAATTCTTACTTTCCCTTTTTCTTTGATAATATCAATAGAATTTTTTTCTTTTGCACTCACAGTTAATGCTAAAGCTGGAACTATTGCTAGAGCAATAAGTAATTTTTTAAAAATTTGTTTCATTGTTCTTCCTTTTTTTGTTTTTTAATAAAAATCTATCATCTACTAGATTGGTGAAATAATACTAATAAAAACATTTTTTGTCAAGAGAATTTAACATATATATTAAAATATTATATTTATTATAAATCAAATTCCCAATCCACCAACAAACTCTTCTTTTAAAATATCTTCTTTTGTAACAGGTGCTTGAGCCAAACAAGATGCTATTGTCGTTTTGTCCAAAATATGTGCTGTTAAATTTCTTATATTTAAAAATACTCTTCTAAAGTGGCATTTACCCTCTTGACTACATGGTTCATAATTAGAAACTGAAACACAAGATATCATAGCAATCATACCTTCAAAATATCGAATTACTTCTCCCATCGTTATCTCATCTGCACCCTTTGCCAAAACATATCCACCATAACGTCCTGGAATACTTTTTACCCAACCTGCTCTATTCATCTCAAGCATAATATTTTCTAAAAATCTTCTTGGAACATCAACTAATTCTGACAATTCTCTAATTGAAATAAGATTGTCTGCTTCTGCTATTGCGAATAAAGCTCTCAATGCATAATCTGTTTTTTTTGAAACTTTCATCTATCACCTACCTAATTGATAAATTATAATTGATTTTTATTTTTGTGTCAAGATAAAAAAAGGAAGAAACAAAAGTTTCTTCCTTTTTAATAGTTATATATAAAATTAAGCGTTTTTTTCTTTCTTCGCTGTTCTTTTTCTAACAGTTGGATCTAATTCTCTTTTTCTAACTCTAATAGAAATAGGTGTAACTTCAACAGACTCATCTTCTTCAATCCACTCTAAAGCATTTTCTAAAGACATTACTCTTGGTGGAATAAGTTTAATAGCTTCATCAGCACCACTAGATCTTACATTTGATTGTTGTTTCCCTTTTATAGGATTTACATCTAAATCATTATCTTTCGCATGTTGTCCAACTACCATTCCAATATAAACTTTATCTTGAGGTTTTACAAACATAACACCTCTATCTTGTAAGTTAAAAATAGAGTATGCAAGAGCTTCTCCATTTTCCATAGAAACTAAAGCTCCATATTTTCTACTTTCAACAGTTCCAGAGTATGGTCTAAATTCTAAGAAAGAGTGATTCATAACTCCTTCTCCTCTTGTATCTGTTAAAAACTCTGTTCTAATACCAATAAGTCCTCGAGCAGGAATTTCAAACTCTAATCTTGTAAATCCTTCTCCCATAGGTACCATATTTGTCATCACAGCTTTTCTTTTACCTAATTTTTCAATAATAGCTCCACTATGCTCATCTGGAGTATCAATTACAAGATGTTCAAATGGTTCCATCTTAACACCATTTTCTTCTCTAATAATAACTTCAGGTCTTCCAATACAAAACTCGAAACCTTCTCTTCTCATATTTTCAGCTAAAATAGTAATTTGAAGTTCACCTCTTCCGTTTACTTTAAATTTACCTTCTCCAATTTGCTCATAATTCATAGCAATATTAGTGTTCATTTCAGCTTTTAATCTCTCATCAATTTTATTTGAAGTTACATATTTACCTTCAGTTCCAGCTAGTGGTGAATCATTTACAGAAAAAGTTACACTTAAAGTTGGTTCTTCAATATGCATAGGATCAAGTGGCATTGGGTTTGTTGGGTCACATAAACTATCTCCAACATCAATAGTTTCAAATCCAGCAACTGCAACAATATCACCAGAACCAGCTGTTTTGATATCTATTCTATCAAGACCTTTAAATCCAATAAGTTTAGATACTCTTCCTTTTACTTTTTCTCCATCTGCTTTACATAAAAGTACTGTTTCACCATGACTAATTGTACCGTTAAAAATTCTAGCAATTCCTATTTTCCCAATAAAATTATCATAATCAAGAGTAAATACTTGAAGTTGTAATCCATTTTCATCAGCACCATTAGGTTTTGGAACTTCTTTTAAAATAGTGTCATAAAGTGGTTTGAAATCCATATTTCCATCAGTTGCATCATATCTTGCATAACCATCTCTTGCAGCTGCATAGATAACTGGGAATTCTAATTGTTCCTCTGTTGCATCCATTTGAGCAAACAAGTCAAATACCTCATCAACAACTCTATCTGGCTCTGCTGCTGGTTTATCTATTTTATTTACAACAACAATTGGTCTATGTCCTAAAGATAGTGCCTTTTTAACAACAAATTTTGTTTGTGGCATAACTCCTTCTTGTGCATCAACAAGAAGTAAAACAGAATCAACCATTTTTAAAACCCTCTCAACTTCTCCACCAAAATCGGCGTGTCCTGGAGTGTCAATGATGTTAATTCTTACACCTTCATAATCAATAGCTGTATTTTTTGAAAGGATTGTAATCCCTCTTTCTTTTTCAATAGCATTGCTATCCATAACTCTTTCATCTACATTTTGGTGAGCTGAAAATGTACCACTTTGTTTTAAAAGTTGGTCCACTAGTGTTGTTTTTCCGTGGTCAACGTGAGCAATAACTGCTATGTTTCTAATATCTCTCATATTTCTTCTTTTTCTTAAAATTTTCGCGGATTCTATCTAAAAAAAACTTAGAAATATATAATAGCTTAAAATATGGTTAAACAAAATCATTTTATCTTAGTTTTATTTATTTAATTTAATCTTAGAGTAAAAAATAGCATTATTTTTTCTTATTTTCTTCTTCTGTTTCATAAATATAAACAATATCCGATTTATTTGTATTTATCTTTAAATCTTTTTCTTTATCTATTTTTTCATTTGAAATAGAGATAAATGGAAGATTACTCAATCTTGAGAATCTCAAAGGGATTCCTAAATTTTGCTCTATATGCATAGCTCCTGCAAAAACTAAAAGTTTATCTTTTGGCGATTTTATAACATCTTTTACAATTTTTGCTACATTTTGTGCCATATAAGTATCCCAAGTAACTTGAACTCTATATGTTCTTTCTAAACAAGGTTCTGGACTTGTAGATGGCATTTTATCACAATGTTGTAGATATGGGTAAACAAGTTGTTGATGAGCAGTCACTCCTAAATCTAAATTATTATAAAAATCTTTCTCTTCTTGACTCATTTTATCAAACTGCTTTAAAGAGATTTTTGCTCTATCCTCTTTTGAGATATTCATACCATAAAGTCTTCCTCTATTGTTTTTAACTGCTTCATACAAAGACGATACATATTCCCATTTGTACTTTGAAAATTTATCCCACTCTACTTTATCTTTAAATGTAGCAGTATCAAATTTATTATCTGTATATTCTTTTAATAACTCATCTTGTGTAGGAGTAAACCACTCATTTGCTAGATTTATGTTGTAACCTTTTTTACCCAATTCATTTATAAAATCTGCAAAAAACTTATGTGTCTTTTGTGTATTATGATGGTCACCTACAAAAATAACAGGATAATGTTCTACCTCATCTACAAGCTCTTGCATAGAGATACTTTTTGCTTGTTTTATAGAATAAATATCCTCTTTTTTCTCTAAATTGTGTGTCAATGGTTTAGCAACTTTTTCTGCACAACCAGTAAATAAAAAAATTGTAGCTATAAAAGCTATTGAAATTCTTAACATTTTTTTCCCTTATAAAATATAATAAATTGCATTTATCAAAATAATAAGTGCAACTATTAATAATGGTATTTTTATTGATACATTTTCTTTTGTATCTATAACTTTTTTTGCTAAATACATTAGATATAGAAAATATAATATAACAAAAATCGTTTCATTAGAAGAAAATTCATTGTATATATTATCACTACGCATAAAATATACATGTGTAAATAATCCTGCTAAAACAAAAAAAGTATGATACGTCCTAACTCTATTTATATTAACTATAATATAAAGTTCAAGAAATCCTAGTATTAGATGCAAAATTAACATTTTATTTAATAACTAAAATTTATAATTTAAACCAACATAAGCAAATCTTCTTTTTATATAATCTGCATTATCTATTGTTTCATCAAAATGCTTATCAAAAATATTATCTACACCTACTCTTACACTTAAATCATTTGTTAATTTCTTAGAGATTTGTGCATTTGCTATTGTATATGCCTTAATTTTTTCACTATTATCTGCATTTTTATATTGTGTTCCTATATAATTTGCACTTAAATATGAAGATATTCCATAATCAAAGTCTGAACTTAAACCAACATTAATTGTATTTTTAGGTCTATATTGTATATCTTTACCTTGATTTGTACCAGATTTATTTTCTGTTTTAAGTAATGTATAGTTTGCATTTAACATATGATTATCAGTAATGTAGTATTCAACTTCTGCTTCAAAACCTTTAATATCAGCTTTATCAACATTTCTCCATTGATGTTGATTTCCTGGCATAACTCTTTGTTCAATAACAAACATATTATTTATTTTATTTTGAAATAAAGCTGTTTTAAATAGAGTATTCTCACCATAAAACTCATAGGCTAATTCATAAGATTTTGAAGTTTCAGGCTTTAAATCATCATTTCCCCAAGTTGTATTTGCAAAATATGAGCTACTTCCTATTTTAACATCTGGGGCTTTAAAACCTTCACCATAACTAGCTTTTAATCTTTGATTATCATCTATTTTATATACAACTCCAATATTTGGAGATAATTCAGTACCATATTTTTCATTATCATCAAGAACTGTTCCTAAAGTAAAAATAAAATCTCCAAACTCTATTTCATCTTGAATATAATAAGAATTTGCTCTTATTTCAAATTGTTGATCTGTTATATTTGTTGTTGGTCTATATCTTTCATATTTCTCTTTTGCTGTTTCTGCACCTATTACAATATAATTATTTTTTAATGCCGATATTTTTGCTTCACCTTTTAAATAATCATTTTTAAGTGCATGAGTTTGATTTGCAAATAATCCATCTTTGATTTTTGCATCTGTTTTTGCATTTGTATAATCAAAACTTAAAGATACTTTTTCAAAATTTTTCTCATAACCAACACTCCAAACATCTCTATCTGCACTATAATAATCTTCATTAGCTTTTTGTTTTATATCTTCTTTTCCTTTTAAATATGAAGCATAAATATTTTGTGTGTCATCGATATTATATTTTAGTTTTAGATTTCCATTTGTACTTTCTCTACCATCAATATATGTAGCATCATCTACTTTAGATTTAGAAAATCCAACCCATCTATATCCTTCTCCATAAGTTTCATCTCTATTAAATTTATTTACACCCAACATAAATGAAAATTTATCTGAAATATTTCCACCTAAATTTGCACTTAGATTTTGTTCATCTCCACCATTCTTAGCTGAAGATACTCCTGCTTGTAAATCTATATCTCCCCAGATTGCTTTAGAATAGTCTTTCTTTGTAATAATATTTACAACTCCCCCCATTGCATCAGAACCATAAATAGAACTCTTTGGTCCTTTTATAATCTCTATTCTTTCAATCATACTAATAGGAACTTGTGAATATTCAAAATCAGCAGCAGTTGCATAAGTACCAGTACGATTAGTTTTTTTACCATCAACTAAAATAAGTGCATCAACTGGTCTTGTTCCTCTTATTGAAACTCTTTTGATTCCATTTGAACCACCAACTTCAACTATACCAGCAGTTTTTACTAAAATATCTTTAATATTTGTTGCATTTATTTTTGCTATATCCTCAGCATTTATAACTGTAATTGTTCCGCTTGTATCCTTTATAGATTTATTTGATTTTGATGTAGTTATAACCAAATCATCAAGCTTTTTTGTTTCAACATTAGCTTGTGCTAAAGCATTTGATGAAACCATAGCAAGAGCTAAGCTTGCAAATAAACTTTTTTTATACATAATATTTCCTTTATAAATTTTTTCTTGGATTATATATGTATTAATAGTAAATATCAATGCTATATTTTATGATTTGGAACTCTTTTTTCATAAATTGGAATTTTTAATCTTTTTTAAAATTTATCAGTAAGTTTTAGAAGAAAAATAAACTCTCATAGTCATAAAAATTAAAACTACAAGAGTTATTTAAAATTAAAATTTGTAATTCAATCCTACATAAGCCAATCGTCTTTCAAGATAATAAGGCTCGCCATCGTCAAATTTTTTATCACCTATATTATTAACACCTATTCTTGCAGTTAAATCTTTTGTGATTTTTTTAGAAATTTGTGCATTGAATATTGCATATCCTGAAGATTTATTTGTTGTATTATTTGAATCAGTATAGTATTGTGTTCCTATATAATTGGCACTTAAATAAGAAGATATACCCCAAGCAAAATCTGAACTCAATCCTAAATTAAATGTATGTTTTGGTCTATACTCTAACTCTTCATTTGTACTTTCATCTTCTGTTTTAAGAAAAGTATAGTTTGCATTTAAAGTATGATTTTCATTGAAATCATATTTTAAATCCGTTTCAAACCCTTTTATATTAGCTTTTTCTATATTTGAATATTGGTTTGTACTTACAATAGATATTTTAGGAGGAAATCCTGGGATAACTGTTCTTTGAGTACTTATATTTCTTGTTTCTATCATATCTTTTAAATCTGTTCTAAAAAGTGCTGCTTTAAATGTAGTATCTTCTCCATAAAATTCATAAGCTAGTTCATAAGATTTTGAAGTTTCAGGTTTTAAATCATCATTTCCTAAAATAATTACATTCATTATAGGAATAGGTCTTTCATTAAATACATAGCCACCATCACCTTGTTTTAATGTTGGAGCTTTAAAACCTTCACTATAATTTAGTTTTAATCTTTGTTTATCATCTATTTTATATACGGCACCTGCATTTGGTGACCATTGTGTACCATATTTATCATTATCATCAAGATTTGCTCCAAGAGTAAATATAAAATCTCCTAAATCTATCTCATCTTGAATATAATAGTTATATATTTTTCTATCAAAATTTTGACTAAGATTCATACCATTTCTCGAATACTCTTCTTTTGTCGCTTCTGCTCCTAAAACTATATAATTATAATCTATTGCTGATATTTTTGCTTCAGCTTTCAAAGTATCAGTTTCAAGATCGTGAGTACCATTAAATACACTAGAACTAACTTTTGTATCAGTTTTTGCTTTTGTATAATCTAAACCAACACCAAATTTATCAAAAACTTTTTCATATCCAAAAGTATAAATATCTCTTTCTACTTTATAAGTTTGTGGACCATTATAATCTTCTCTTTTATCAACACCTTTTATATATGAAGCATAAATATTTTGTGTATCATCAATATCATATCTTAATTTTGTAATTCCACTTGTAGAGTCTAAACCTTCGAGAAATGTACCATTACTATTTCCTGTTGCATCTCTATTTGTTTTATTTACATCTAAAAACATATATAATTTTTCAGATATATTTCCACCTATATTTGCACTATAGCTTTGTTTATCTCCACCATTTTCTGCTGAAGAATTTCCAGCTTTAACATCAATAGAACCATATAATGCTCTTTTGTCTTTTTTAGTAATAATATTTACAACTCCACCCATTGCATCAGAACCATAAATAGAACTTTTTGCACCTTTTATAATCTCTATTCTTTCAATGGCATCCAGTGGAACCATATTGTATTGGAAATTACTTGATTCTATATAACCAGCTGTATTATTAGCTCTTTTTCCATCAATTAAAAAAAGAGTATCTGTTTCTCTTGTACCTCTTATTGATACAAAAGTCCCTCCATTTCCCATTGCTCCACCAATTTCTACCATACCAGCTGATTTCAGTAAAACATCTTTAATATCAGTAGCATTTAATTTTTCTATATCTTGAGCTGTTATTACTGTAACAGAAGCTGATATATCTTCTTGTGTTTTATCTGTTTTTGTACTCACAAAGATTTCATCTAACCTTTTTGTTTCATTACTTGACTCAAGTGTTGTATCGCTTTGTGCAAAAGCAGTAGATGATACAATTGCCAAAGCCAAACTTGCAAATAAGCTATTTTTGTACATAGTGTTCCTTTTTAAAATTTTCTTGAATTATAACCATAATAATAGTAAATATTAATAATTGATTTTTGTAATTTGGAACTCTTTTTTCACAAATTGGGTTTTTATTGTTTTTAAAAAGATTTAGCACTGTAAAATAGTGCTAAATTACTAAATAGTTGTAATAAGTATATTTCTTTGAAGCTTTTTTGAGTATACAAATTCACTTTCTACTTTAAAAACATCATAAATATTTTCGTAAGTTAAAATATCATCTGTTTCTCCAAAATATTTTATCTCTCCATCTTTCATCATCACAATTTCATCAGAGTATAAATAGGCTTGATTTATATCGTGTAAAACTGCACAAACTCCTATTTTTAAATCTTTTTGAAGCTCTTTTGTCAAATCCAATATTTTATATTGGTAAAAAATATCCAAATTTAGTGTTGGTTCGTCTAAAAAAAGATATTTTTCTTTTTCACGACTAGCATAAAGTTGTACTATAACTCTTGCAAATTGGATTTTTTGTTTCTCTCCACCTGATAGATTTGAGTAATTTTTATCTTTTAAAGATTCTAAATTTAGTTTAGAAACTATATATTCTAAAATCTCTTTTTTCTTTTTTGTATTTAATTCATAAGCATAAAGCCCCATTTCTACAATCTCAATAGCTTTAAAATTATATGGGAAAAAGAAAGCTTGATTTAAAACTGAACGCTTTAAAGCCAACTCTTTATCACTAAAATCTTCAATATTCTTATCATTTAAAGTGATAGTTCCACTTTGAATATCTAAATTTCTATTTATACTTTTGATCAAAGTAGATTTTCCACAACCATTTGGACCAACAATAGATAAAAAAGTATCTGTTTTTATTTCAAGATTTATATCATTTAATATATCTCTTTTCTGGATTGAAAAGTTAAGATTTTTTATTTTATACATTTTTATCCTTAGTTCATAGTGCTTTGTCTATTTTTGATTAAGAGCCATAAGAAAAATGGTGCTCCTAAAAGTGCAGTTATTATTCCTATTGGGAGTTCTGCTGGAGAAATTATCATCCTTGCTAAACAATCTGCCCATAAAAGGATAAATGCTCCCAAAATCGCACTAAGAGGTAAATAATATTTATGATTAGACCCAACCAAGATTCTTGCAATATGTGGTACAACAAGTCCTATAAATCCAATAATTCCACAAAAAGCTACACTAACACCAATAGCTAAAGATACAAAAAGAATAATCAATTTTTTTAGTAATTCAGAATTTACTCCAGAATTTTTAGCCTCATCTTCTCCTAAAAGCATAAGATTTAATTCTGTTTTCTTACTTATAGCAAATAAAAATGTGATTATCACAATAGGAAGTAGTGTTAAGATAACTTTCATATCACCATTTGCTAAACTTCCCATAGTCCAAAAAGTAAAACTTTTTAGTTCTTCTTCAGTACTAACATAAGTAAAAAGTCCAACCAATGCTCCAAGCATAGCATTTATAGCAATTCCAGCTAAAAGCATAACTGTAATAGCTACTTTATTGTAAATAGTTGCTAGTTTATATATAGCTAAAATAGTAATAACAGCACCTAAAAAAGCACTTAGTGGAAGTGAAAGATAAGATAAAAATCCAGTTGTAAGTGCAAATGGTAAATAACTACCAATTAACATAAATATTACAACTCCTGCACTAGCACCTGCTGATACTCCAATCAAAGAAGGATCAGCCAGTGGATTTTTAAATAAAGTTTGCATCATAGCACCAGATATTCCAAAAGCAATTCCTATTAAAATAGCTAAAAAAATTCTTGGCAACCTAATATCAACTAAAACTTGGTAAAAAATAGTATTTTCTGATGGATTTAATATAGTATTTAGTATCTCTTTAAATGAGATACTAAATGCTCCTAAAGTCGTATTTATAACCATAGATAAAAAAGTTAAAACTACAAAAACCCAAATAATAGTTTTTTTATGTAAAAACATTTTTATCTACTACAATATGAAAGTTTATTATTGTTAAACATACAAGATAGTTCTTGCAAAGCACTATCAACTCTTACAGTAAACCCTGATATTAAAAGCATATCCATAGTATAAAGTTGGTTGTTTTTTCCAGCATTTGTTGAAGCGACAATATCTTTATCTAAACCTGTTTCACCAGTATGATTTGAAGTTATAATAACATCTGGATTCATCTTTAAAATAGATTCTGGTGATATTTGTGTATATTGTTTAAAATCAATTACATTTTCTCCACCCGCAATATTTATCATATATCCTGCTTTTGTTTCAGTTCCAGCAGCCATTATAGTGCCCTCACCTCTTGAGAATAAAAATAGAACTTTTGGTTTTTTCTTATCTTTTATCTCTTCTTGCATTTTTGAAACATTACTTTCAATTCTTTCTATAATATTTGAAGCTTTTTTCTCTTCACCCAAAATCTCACCAATTTGTCTTATCTTATTTTTTGCAGATTCTATTGTAGGATTATCTTCTACAACATAAGTTTTTATTCCATAGTTTGGAAGGCTATCTATAAGTTTTTTTGGTCCTGCTTGACTACTTGTAATAACAACTTCTGGTTTTAAAGATAAAATTCCTTCTTGTGGAAGATTTAACCAATATCCAACATTTGGCAATTTTGAAGTAATCTCTTTTGGATAAGCACTTGATAAATCAACTCCAATTAATTTATCAGCATGTCCTAACTCAACAATAGTTTCTGTGATACTTCCACCAACACTTACTATTTTTGAAGCATAAGAATAAGTTGTAGCAAGAGCAAAGACCAAAGATATTTTTATTATATTACGCATCTTTTTTTAACCCTAATTCATGAGTATCTCCATGAGCATTACCATTCATAGTATTAAGTTCTTTAACTTTTTTATTTGTATCATCAAGTTTGTAAGCTGCTCCAAATCCAATAACAAAATTTCCATCATAAGGAGATAATTTATAAAATCTTGAAGATGGCATACTTCTAACTAACGATGCTTGTTTTCCAAATCTTTCTTCAAAAAGTTGTGCTATTTTCTCAGTTCTTTCATCATTTTCATCAAATTTCTCTGCATGAGCTCTAAAATACAATCTTCTTCTTGCATAAATATGTTTTGTAAGACTTTCATCTTCTAAAAAAAGAATATGTGCTTTTCCAGTATTGTACATATTATGAGAGTGCTGAACTGATGTGCTTATAAATACATAAAAATTTCCATCTTCATCTTGAACAAATGGTGAATGACTAGCAAATGGTTCTCCATCTGAACTAACAGTTGATAATATAACTGTTTTTATATTGTCTAAAAAAATATCTAATTTCTCTTGAGCTTTTTCTAAACTTGCTGTTTGTGGCATATTTTCCATAAATAATCCTTTTCAAATAAATTAAAATTTCAAAAGAATTATATTAAAGTTAGGAATAAATATCAATATTGTCTTATCGAAATTAGAACATTTTTTTCACAAATCAGATTTTTTTTGAACATCTTTTGGTTTTGTATTATATTTGCTAGAAAAGGCATATGAAAAACTTCCTTGATTTGTATATCCAACCATTAAGGAAACCTCTTTAACAGAATATCTATTTTCTTTTAAATATTTTACAGCTTTCTCTAACCTTAAATCTTTTAAATATTCATGAATTGTCTTTGTAAAAAGTTCTTTAAATCCTTTTTTTAATTTTGTTTGATTTAATGCTACTTTTTTTGACAATAGTGGAATAGTAATATTTTCATAAAAATACTCTTCAATATATGTTTTTGCTTTTTTTACTCTCTTTATATCTTCATCATTTAATTTATCTATTTTAATTACATCTTTTTTAAGTTCTTCAAAAACATAAAGTATCACTTCCATAGTTTTATTTTTTAAATAAATTTTATCCATACCACTAGTATATTCTCTACTAAAAACTTCTAAAAATTTATTTTTTAAATCTGGTTCATAAAATTTTTTATAAAAATCTTCTTTAAACATATCCGTAATATAGCCATTCTCTTTTAAATAATTTTCATCTAAAGTTATACAAATATATTTTATATGTTCACCTTGTTTATTTAGTAAAGATTCTTCAATATCTTTTTTATACTCAACACTTATTTCATTTTCACTATAAACTCTTTTTTCATTTGTAGATTGATCTAATTTTTCTAAATTACCTTGAAGAATTATTCTTATTTGAAAAGACTCTTTTTTACTTCTAAGCTTTTGAATATGAGATTGTTTTATCTCGTTATCCACAATATTCAAGTATATATTATCTTCAATCATTGCATTTACAATATTTAAATTTATATATTGATTATTCACTCTTGCTACTTGCTTTACAAAATATTTACTTCTTTCTTCTTTTAATATAACTCTACCTACTTCATAGAGTTTTGATCTTGATAGATTAGTCATCATCTTTCCTTAATAACAATTATTAAAACAAATTGTATTTGGATTTTAGTTTATATATTTTTAAAACTTGATTATTTACATACAAAAAAATTAATTTTTCTTATATTTTGTTTCAAAACAAGCTTAAAAATAGTTTAAAATGTATATTTTTATAAAATCTAACCTATTATTTTCATTTTGAATAAACTATCTTTATACTAAAATTTCAAAAAATTTACAGGATTTTTATGAATAGAATTGATTTAAAATATATTTGGAATTTACTTTTAGAGAAAAAAAAACTTTTAATAATCGGGCAAATTATAACAATTATTGCAATATTAATAAGTGTTCCTATACCTTTGATGCTTCCAGCACTTGTTGATGAAGTACTTTTAGATAAACCTAGTTTTTTTGTAGAAAATATAAATGCCTTTTTTGGAAATCAAAATGCTTTCAAATATATTCTTATCGTTACTTTAGCAGTAGTTTTTTTAAGAGCTTTCCACTATATATTTTCTGTACTTATCACAAAAATATTTACAAATATTGCAAAATTTGTAACATTTAAAATAAGAGAAAAACTTTTAAAATATCTTAAGTCTGTATCTATGAATGAATATGAAAGTTTAGGAAGTGGAGCAGTTACAGCAAATTTGATAACAGATGTAAATACTTTAGATAGTTTTATAATGTCAGTTGCTAGTAAACTTGTAACTTCAATCTTAACTTTAATAGCTGTTGGGCTTGTAATAATTGCTATTCATCCAATTTTAGGGATTTTAATCATAGTTGTTCAACCACTTATTATGTTTCTTTCAAGAAATATTGCAAAAAAAACTGGAACACTAAAAAAAGAAGAAAATGAAGCTATATCAGATTTCCAAAATGATGTAGGAGAATCTTTAGACCTATTTTCTCAAATAAAAGCTAGTAATAAAGAGGAGTATTTTTTTAATAATGCAATAAGCAAGGCAAAAAATATTCAAATAACTTCAAATAAATTTAGCTATAAAAGTGTAGCTTATGAAAGATTCTCTTTTACACTATTTTTAATAGTTTTTGAGGTTTTAAGAGCTGCTGGACTTGTAATGGTAGCTTATAGTGATTTATCCATTGGTATGATGTTTGCTATGTTTGGATATATCTGGTTTATTATGACTCCTGTCCAAGAAATACTCTCAATGCAATATTCATATATGACAGCAATGGCAGCTATTGGAAGAATAAACAAGATTTTGGCACTTCAAAAAGAACCAAATGGAAATAAATGTTTTGAAGAAAAAGGTTTAAATATTGATTTAAAAAATGTTAGTTTTTCATACAATAAAACTAAAGAAGTTTTAAAAGATATAAATATAAATATCAAATATGGAGAAAAAGTAGCTCTAATAGGTGCAAGTGGAAGTGGAAAAACTACTTTAGCTCAAATAATTGCTGGATTTTATACAAAAACAAATGGAACAATAAAATATAACAATATAAAAATAGAAGAGCTAGACAAACAATGTCTAAGAAATGAGATTTTTTTGGTATTACAAATGCCAATGTTATTTAATAATACCTTACGATTTAATATAACTATGGGTGATGAAAATATAAACGATGAAGATATTTATAAAGCTTTGAAAATAGCACAATTAATAGATGTTGTTTATAGTTTAGAAAATGGTCTTGATACTCTTGTTGGAAAAAATGGAGTAAGACTTAGTGGAGGACAACGACAAAGATTGTCTATTGCGAGGATGATTATAGCAAATCCAAGTGTTGTAATTTTTGATGAATCAACTTCAGCTTTAGATGTTCAAACAGAGTCAAAATTATTTTGTGATTTAGAAGATATCTTGAAATATAAAACTGTTATCACAATAGCTCATAGATTAAGTACAGTTAAGAATGCAAATAAAATCTATGTTTTAGATGATGGTAAAATTGTTCAAAGCGGTAACCATAATGAATTAGAAAAACAAGAAGGACACTATCTTGAATTTGTCAAAAATCAATTAATTTAAAAGGAGTACAAATGGAAAAAATAGTAGAAAATGAGATAATAAAAGAAGTCGAAGCAAGTAAGTTTGATGAAATAATAGAAGATATCTCAACTTGGGGTAAGATTTTAATGATAAAAATTACACCATCTTTTGTAATAGAGATAAAAGATAATATGCCAACAGGAACTTATGGTCATGGTTACTACAATTTTGATTCAAAAAATAGCTCTATTTCAGGGCATTTAAAAGTAAGTGATATACAAACTATATCTTTTGTATCAAAAATACTTAGAGGAAAACTATCTCATAGTGTAGTTTTTAGCTCACAAGATGAAGATATTTTTAAGATATTTGTAACTAGAGATGAACAAGGAGAACTTTTAAAAGAGCAAGTTCAAAAGTTTGAGAATTTAAGAGATAGGATTTAATCTAACATAAAGTATAAAAGGTAAGAATATTTTACCTTTTTAGCTTTTATTAATCTTCCATTTACTAAAATCATTTTTTGTTTAGGTTTGCGGTGCAAACTGATATCTTGATTTATACTTCAATTTACTTTCAAGCAATATCTTTTATCAATCTTATTTTTTATTGTTAAGGAGCAAAAATGGAATTTTTGCAAAGTTTAAAGGCTTCCCTTTCAAGATTTTGGTCGCCAATTCCTGCTGTTATTGCACTTGGAGTTTTAAGTGCATATTATTTTGGAATAACTGGAACTTATTGGGCTGTTACAGGTGAGTTTACTAGATGGGGTGGACATTTTCTACAACTATTTGGAGTTGATGTTTCAACTTGGGGTTATTATCAACTTATGAAAATAGATGGAAATATATTCACAAGAATTGATGGTGTTATGATTATTGGTATGTTTGCAGGTTGTATTGCAGCAGCTTTTTGGGGGAATAATGTAAAGTTTAGATTACCTTTAAATAGCATAAGAATATGGCAAGGTCTAATAGGTGGTATCATAGCTGGATTTGGAGCAAGACTTGGTATGGGTTGTAACTTGGCAAGTTTCTTTACTGGTATTCCACAATTCTCATTCCATGCTTGGGTATTTACAGCATTTATGATTGTAGGAGTATATTTTGGAGTAAAAGTCGCACTTCACCCATTTTTCCAATCAAAAATCAAAATGCAAAAAGTATCTTGTGCGAAACCACTTGAACACAATGAAGAAAAAGTTAAAAAATTCTTTACATTTGGTACTTTTGCATTTATAGCTATTATTATTTGGGCTTTATACTTAATATTTGTTGTAAATAGTGCAAAACTTGGTATGGCTATGTTATTTGGTGCATCTTTTGGGCTTATTATTGCAAAAGCACAAATTTGTTTTACATCTGCATTTAGAGATATTTTTACAACTGGAAGAAGTGAATTAGCAAAAGCTATCATTATAGGTATGGCGGTAGCAACTTTAGGTGTATTTGCATTTATTATGATGGGACAACCTGCAAAAATATTCTGGACTGGTCCAAATGTTGTTATAGGTGGATTACTTTTTGGATTTGGTATTGTTCTTGCTGGTGGTTGTGAATGTGGTTGGATGTATAGAGCTGTTGAAGGTCAAGTTCATTTTTGGATAGTTGGAATTGGTAATATCATAGGAGCTACACTTTTAGCATTTGTTTGGGATGATATAAGTCCAACATTAGCAACTTCTTGGCCAAAGATAAATCTACTTGAAAGTTTTGGAAATTATGGTGGATTAATAGCAAATTATGGATTGTTGTTATTGTTTTTTATTTTAATTTTAGTTTTAGAAAAAAGATATTTAAGAAAATCAAGAAATAGATAAAGGAAAAATTATGGAAAATAAACAAATAGTTCCAGATTATAGGATAGATATGCAAGGTGAACCTTGCCCATATCCAGCGATAAATACTCTTGAAGCAATGAAAGAGTTAAAAGATGGAGAAATATTAGAAGTTATTAGCGATTGTCCACAAAGTATAAACAATATCCCTGCTGATGCTAAAAATCATGGATATAAATTACTTTTAGTTGATAGTGATGGACCAACTATAAGATATATTATTCAAAAATAATTTTGATTTAGATATAAAAAAGTTTCTTCTATATATTAAACGTTTGAGATTACAAAAAACGGACACAAATAAGAAAAGAATTTTTAAATTCTTTTTTTGTGTTTCAATATGTAACAAAATATCTATTTTAACTTACTCAAAATTTCATCTACATCTAAACTTATTTTAGAAAAAGCAAACCATTTTTTACCCAAATCTTTTAAACTAGCACCCAAATGATATATCTCTTTTTTATCAAGTATTAAAAATCTATCATGTGAATTTTTAAAAGTTTTCAAAGATATATTTTTATATTGTTTTTGATACTTCTCAAAATCTAAATTTAGTTGTTTTGAGATGTTATTTGTATAGATAGTAAAGTTTATATTTTGATATTTACTAAAAAGAGTAAAAACTGTATCATCTATATAGTTATCTATTAAAATAACTTCTTTTTTTGATAACTTTAGTAAATCATTTATAAATTTGTATGAGTCATATATTTGTCCATCATAAAAGATACCTTCTGATGGTTTTAAGCTTTTATCTTCAAATTTATTTTCAAGTTTTGATATTTTATTTTTCAAAAAAACTACATCATTTTCTAATCCTAGAAATCTTTCATTTGTAATTTTCTCACCATTTATCACATATCCATTTTGGATATAACTCTTCAAAATAGATGTTGCCCATTGACGAAATTTTGTCGCTTTAATAGAATTAACTCTATAACCAACAGATATGATCATATCAAGATTATAGTGCTCAACATTTCGTTCAACCTTACGATTTCCCTCTTTTTGAACTATTAAGAAATTCTGAATAGTTCGGGTTTTTATCAGTTCTTCATCTTTGTAAATAGCTTTTATATGCATATTTATATTTGGAACAGTTACATTAAAAACTTCTGCAATTTGCTTTTGTGTAAGCCAAATGGTTTCACTATCAACAGAAACTTTTAGTTCTAGTTCACCATCATTATAAACTACTAAATTTGATAAATCTTCCATTTTTTATCCTTATGATAACAATTCTAAAATTCTATCATAAAAAGAAAAATTGGATAAATAATATTGCATTTTGTAAGATTTTATTTATACCCTTAAGTATGAGTTCCAAAGTAAAAAGGTAAGTATATTTTTATATCGAAATTTTAATCTCAAAATTAAATAAATACTTTGAAACCCATGCTTAAAAGCACAAAGAGAGTAAAAAACTCTCTTTATTTTTAAATATTCTTAAAACTCCATTTTCATAGAAAATGCAACAGATCTTGGATCCCCTAAATAATTGCCACTAGCCCAATAATCTTTTCCAGTTAAATTTGACACATTTAATAAAAATGTTGTTGGATATTTATCTACCTTAGTTTTATATCTTAAACCTGCATCAAATAGAGTATAACTTGGAATTTTATCTGTATTTGCACTATCAACATACTTCTTACCAGTATAATATGCTCCACCAGTTACAGTCAATCCACTTACAAATGGAATATTATACTCTGAATAAAGTTTTGCCATCTTTGTAGAAGCTTCTATTGGTTTTTTACCTTCAATAGCTTTATTACTATGTTTTTCAACACTTAAATCCATAAAAGTTACACCACCCATAAGTGTAAGATTATCTGTAACTTTTCCAGTCAATCCAACTTCAATACCTTGATGTATTTGTTCTCCATCTTTAGTAAGTGTTGGTTTACCTAAACTTGCTACTGTGCTATTATCAATATAAGAATTAGCTTTTTCTATTCTAAATAATGCTCCTGTTAATAATATACTTTCATTTAAACTATATTTTGCTCCAATTTCATATTGTTTGCTTTTATATGGATCTAAGATTTCATTCTCATTGGCATATATATTCCCAACAATAGTTCCAGCTTCTAAACTTTCTATATATGTAGCATAAGTTGTTAAATCTTCAAATGGTTTATACATAAGTGAAAGGGTAGGAGTAAGTTCAGATACATCATATTTTGAGCTTTGTATACCACTATTATTATATCTTGTACTTATAATAGTTGCATAATTTGCTCCAACTAAAGCACTCCATTTATCATTGAAAACTATATCATCACCAATTAATATATTTTTATATTGAGTTTTCCAACTAGGTATCAATTTACTATTATGAACAGTCGTAGATACTGATGGTAGATTTTTTATTTGGTCTAAGGTTACACCTGCAAAGAATTCGTATTCAGCTCTTATTTCTGGTCTTGAAAATTTTAAATAATTTTCAGAATAACCAACTGTTAAAAGATGATTTATTCCCAAAGTTTCAAATTTACTATCTAAATATATATTTCCTGAATATCCTTCATACTCATTAGGAATAGATGAATATTTACCAGTTTCTACATCATATAAACCATCTGGTCTCATATATACAATTTGCTCACCAATATACTTATGTTTACTTTCTTCATAACTTAATGAACTTCTAAGAGTAAATATATCATTTATATCCCATTTTAAACTTGTCATTACTCTATCATTCTCTTCCTCTGTCGATGCCCAATCAGCTGAATAGCTTTTACTTACATCAAGATTAGGTCGAGTCATATTATTTCCTATATAAAAAAGTGGTTTTATAGTTTTTTCTAAATCTCTATGTGCATAGTTTAAATCCATTGTAAAGTTATCTGTTGGTTTAAAATCAAATGCCAAACTCACATATTTTTGTTCTTTTTCAAGATCATTTACACTATCTCCATCTTGATAAAGAGCATTTATTCTATATCCAAAGATATTTTTATCATCTATTTGTCCACTTAGGTCAATATGTCCGTAGTATTGTTCACCACCATAATTTCCTATTTTTATACTTCTTTGATTTTCAAGTGTTGGTTTTTTAGTTACATAATTTACAGCTCCACCAACTCTTCCACCACCATATAAAAATCCTGTTGCTCCACTAATAGTTTCAACTCTTTCTAAATCCTCCATTGTAATAAAACTATACCAACCAGCTATTGGCATACCATTAATTATTGAATTTGATACGTCAAACCCTCTCATATAAGGTATATTAGCACCATTAAATTCATTCATACTATTTTGAGTTGTTGGATTCATTTTAAAAATAGGAGCCATATCATTGGCTTGTACATTTTCAATTAAATCTTTTGTGATTATATTCATTGAGTAAGGAGTATCTTGTAAACTTCTTTTTCCCCATAGTCCAACACCAGTTATATTTTCAGTTAAGTATCCAGCTTCTGCACTCCCATTTTTACCAGTATTTACAGAAACATCATCTAATATATAAGTACCATTAATCACTTTTACAGAAGATACTTTTCTTATAACAATAGTATTGTCATTTATAATGGCTTCAAGGTCTGTACCTTTTAATAGTTCATTTAAAGCATTTTGTACACCTTCAATATCTTTGATATTTGGTGCTTTTTTACCATCTAAGATTCTAGTATCAACCATATATGTCATATTTGATTGTTTACTTATATCTTTTATTGCATCTTCTAGTGAACCACCACCTGCTGAAAAACTTTGAGCCAATAGCTGACTACTCAAAACGATAGACAAACTTGTAGATAATACAAGCTTTTTTGAAAATTTCATATTTTCTCCCTTTATTTTAAAATTATCAATATGAGAATTAATCTCTATAAGTGTAGTCTAAAAAATTGAAAAAACCTGAAAGAATTTTTTAACAAATTTTGAAATTTGTTAAAATTTGTTGAAAGATAGCGATTTTATAGGGGTTTAATAAAAATATTTTTTATAATATATTTGATATAACCATCATAACTTATCATTAAACGATATATTCTAATCGCATTAAATCAAAAAGAATTACTACAAATATAAATACAAATTAGTTTCTAAGAACAATTTTTTTATCATCTACATATTGAACTTTTATAGGATAAATCATAGGTAAAAGTTTTGTGAATTTATCAAAATCATATATATCAAACTCTCCAGTTATTGGAAATTTATCATTTTTTGTTACTATAAATTCAATTTTTTTATCAAAATATCTTTGAAATTCATTTAATACATCAATCAATGGAGTTTGATTAAAAATAAATTTCCCATTTTCCCAAGAAGCCATTTTTTCAATTCCTACTTGTTCTAGCTTTGCAATTTCTCCATCATTTGATATTTCCAAAATATCACCTTTTTTTAGCTCTGAAACTTTTAAATCATTATGATTTATATCTACAATTCCGTCTAAAACAGATATATTTACACTATTCCTTTTTTGATTTACTTCAAATTTTGTACCCATAACTTTTACTAAAATATTATTGCTTTGTACATAAAATGGTCGTTCTTTATTTGGACTTACTTCAAAGATAGCTTTTCCAGATTTTAAAAAAACTTCTCTTTTATCTTTTGAATATTCAACTTCAATATTTGTTTTTACATCAAGAGTTATTTTTGAATCATCTGGCATTAAAATATCTTTCATTATGATATTTTGTGAATATATTTTTTGCGAGTAGTTGTCCTTGAAATAAGAGATATATACAAAACCAACTACCAAAATACAGGCTGCAAGAGTTGATATTTTTTTTATTTTACTTAAAAATCTTTCTTGTCTTAACTCTTTTTGTACTTGTTGCGATAATCTTTGTTTATCTTGTTTTGGTATTTTTGAAAACATCTGTCTAAATGCTTTCTCTTTTTCAAATACTGCTTTATTTTCTTCTATGCTTATCCACTTTAAAAATTCTTCATCAGAGTATATATCTTTTTTTTCTTGTTCACAACTCAAGTAATATCTAGCTTTTTCTAAAATTATATTTTTATTTTCCATTACTTTACACTTCCATTTTCCAAATTCTCTTTTATTTGGTTACTTGCCATACTTATATGTTTATCTACTGCATTTACAGTTATATTCATCATTGTAGCAACTTCTTCTCTTGAGTAACAATCAATAAAATGCAAAGTAAAAGCTTGTCTTCTTTTTTTGGGTAGCTTTTCTATTTCTTGCAATAAAAGTGCTGTTTCTTCATTTTGTATCATTATTGTTTGTATATCATCACTTTCTTCTATGTGATAATCTTCTTCAAAACTTATTTTATCCATTTTATATTTTTCTTTGTATACATCATACATAACATTTTTGGCAATCCTAAATAGCCAAGCTCTCTCATTTTCAACATCTACTTTTTTAGCACTTTTATATGCTCTTGTAAAAGTTTCCTGAGTTATATCTTCTGCTATATCTTTATCTATAACATTTTTCCTAACATATTGAAAAATTTCATCATAGTGTGCTGTCATTGTTTACTTTATCCCTTAAAATAACAATTATTATAATTGTAAGATGCAAATTGTAGCTAAATTTGAACTATACTCTTATTAAATTATTCAAAAAGATTTACTTTATATAAAGCTAAATCTTTAGAAGATATAATTAACTATTACTCTACTTATATATTTTCACTAAAATATTTATATTTGAGATTCAAAAATAGGAATTTATAATTTGAAAAAAGATATTAATCGAAAAACCTTTACTTATAGCTGGTTTATATTCTCTATTTGTATAGTTATAACTATTGCTTTAATTCAAGGTTATTTTGAATATAAAAATGCCGTTGGAAATGCAACAATCAAAACAAATAATCTTACAATACTACTTACAAAAAAATTAGAAAATGATTTTGAAGAGATTGATAATATATTAAAATTTGCAGAAGATATAATATTAACTTTACCAAAAGAGAATAAACTATTTTTAGAAAACTCTTTTGAACAAAAAACAAAAATAGTTTCTGAAAAATTTAATTATTTGATAAATAATTTTGAAGATATTGACAATATAAGCTATGCAAATCCAAATGGAGAGATTATTTATTCTTCTAGTCAGTTAAATTTTAATATGGATTTAGCCAATAAACCATATTTTAAAGACATAAAAACTAATACAAGTTTAACAAAAACTTTTTCTAATATCATAGTTTCTCCAAATAAAGAACAGTTCCTTGCTAGACTTCATGCAATAAAAGATGAAAATGGTAACTTATTAGGTGTTTTAATAGCATTTATAAATATGCATACTATAAATAATACTTTAAGCTCAATAAATATAGGAGAAGGTGGCGTATCACTAATAAGAAGTTCAGATAATACTGAATTAATATCAAGATACCCAATGACCGATAATCTTGAAATTTATAAACCATTACCACCAAGTAACCCAATATTTATAAAAATAAAAAACGGTGAAAAAGCAGGAGGGCTTGAATATATAGCTTCAACAGATAAGCATAAAAGAGTTGGTAGTTTTATAGTAATGGATAAATATCCATTTTATGTACAAGTTGCAATATCAGAACAAGAGTATTTAGAACACTGGAAACGAAATTTATTGATAGTTGCTATTTTAATAATTTTATTTATTTTTATAGCTTTTTTAGTATTTATCGCCATTAAAAAGAGTTATAAAAAAGAACAAACAGCTATTATTGAACTAATGAAAACTAGAGATTCTTTGATTACTGAAAAGAACCGTTTAGCAAATATTATAACTGGAACAAATGCAGGTACGTGGGAATGGAATGTACAAACAAATGAAGTTATATTTAATGAAAAATGGGCAAATATGATAGGTTATACATTGGACGAAATTGAACCAGCAGATATAAATACATGGATGAAATTTGTACAACCAGATGATTTAGAAAAAAGTAAACAACTATTAAGAAAGCATTTTAACAAGGAACTAGATTATTATGAATCAGAAATGAGAATGAAGCATAAAAATGGTTCATGGATATGGATAAAAGCAAGAGGAAAAGTAATATCTTGGAATGAAAAAGATAAGCCTATCATAATGATGGGAACACATATTGATGTAACTAAAGAAAAAATATTAATCCAAGAAATGGAACTTGTAAAAAATAGATTTGAGAATATGTTTAAAACCCATTCATCAATAATGCTTTTGACGGATCCTAATAATAGAAAAATAATCGATGCAAATCAAAGTGCTATTGATTTTTATGGTTATACTATCGATGAATTAAAGGGAATGGATATTTCTAAAATAAATCTATTAGAAGCAAAAAGTATAGAAGAAAAACAACAAGAAGCGAAAGGTTCAATAAAAAATCTATTTATATTTTTTCATAAATTAAAAAATGGAGATATTAGAACGGTTGAAGTTCACTCTTCTCCAATAGAAACAAATAGTGGTGTTATATTATTTTCAATTATAAAAGATATTACAAAAGAGCAAGAACTTAAAAATGAGATTTTAAAAGAAAAAATAAAATTTCAAACATTTATAAATCTATCTTCAGATGCAATTGCAATATTAGATATAAATACAGGAAAACTTTTAGAATATAGTAGACAAACCAAAAAATATTTAGGTTATAGTGATGAAGAGATGAAAAATCTTACGATATTAGACTGGGATAAAGATATAAAAAATATTGAAGAATATAGAAATAATATTGTATCTATGATTGGATATGATACAACTTTTATAGAAAGAGTACATAAACGAAGAAATGGTTCGTATTATGATGCTGCAATTAGTCTTGTAAAAATAACACTAGATGGAGAAGATTTTATATACTCTTCAGCAAGAGATATAACAAATGAAAAACTTATACAAAAGAAACTTCAAGAATCTTATAAAAATCTTGAAAGATTGATTGAATCACAAGATAATATTGTAATACTAACTGATGGTGAACAAATAAAATTTGCAAATCAAAAATTATTTGATTTTTTAGGGTTTAGAAATCTTAATGATTTTAATAAAAAGCATAAATGTATTTGTGAATTATTTATAGAAAAAGAGAATTTCTTTTCTATTAAAAATGATACTTGGTTAAAAGAGATTAAAATACTTGAAGAATCAAAAAGAATTGTTGCAATAGTAGGAAAAGATTTTCAAGAACATGCTTTTTCTGTAAAAATGAACAATTTTGATGATGAAACAATGATAGTAAGCTTTACTGATATTTCTCAAACTATTTCAAAAAATATATATCTTGAGAAAAAAATTATGCATGATAAACTTACAAATGCCTATAACAGAGAATTTTTTGATAAAAACTATAAAAATTTAATTAATAAGTATCACACAAATGATTCTAATCTTGCAATTGCTATGCTTGACATTGACCATTTTAAAGCAGTAAATGATACTTATGGACATGATATTGGAGATGATGTTCTAATAAGATTTGTAGAAATTATAAATAAATCTTCTAGGCAAAATGATATTTTAATTCGTTGGGGTGGAGAAGAATTTATTTTAATTTTACAATTAAAATCTCCAAATGATCTTCCAAAAATACTTGAAAATTTGAGAAAAACAATTGAACAATATAATTTCCCAAAAGTTGGTCAAAAAACTTGTTCATTTGGAGGAACAATATATCAAAATGATGAAGATATCCTTAAAACCATTAAAAGAGCAGATGAAGCTGTATATGAAGCAAAAGCTGCTGGAAGAAATAAAGTAATAATTATATAGTTTTTTGTATAATCACACTTAATTTTTTACAAAAGGAATAAGATGATAAATTTGATAAATAAAAAAGATAATGTTTTTGGAGATGATATTGCTTTTGTAGAAAATTGGGATTTTTCACATGCAAATTTGAATGAAGAAAATCGAATAAGAGCAATAACTCAAGTAGCTTCGATTTGTTATCAAAATCCAAAAGCATTAGGAAGCGAAAGCCTTTATAATAGACTTATGGCAGAAAGTATGGGATTACCAAGTTCTAGTTTTGAATTTGTACCAGTATTACTAGATTATGAAAATCCTAAACATAAAGAGATTTTGGAGTTAGAATATTCAAACTCTAAAAAATTTGGTGAAATTTTAGATGATAAATATTTACTTACAAATTATAGAGCTTTAGTTTATGATTTTGAAAATGACAAAGATAAATTTAGCTTTGATATAAGAACTATTTTTAATACAAAACAAGAGTGTGAAATTATAAAAGAGCATTTCAAAGTATTTTTATTTAAAGTTGATTTTCCAACAAGAAGTCAGATGGTAAGACATAGAGTTTGTTGGCAAGAACTTTCAAGACGTTATGTAAGCGGTAAAAAAGTACCTTTTGAGTTTTATGTAAGTGAAAAATTAAAAGATAATGAAAAAGTGCAAAACTTTATAAAAGAGAGTGAAGAGTTATATTTTGAATTATTGGAAAATGGTGTAAAACCACAAGAAGCAAGAAGAGTAATTCCTCAAATGGGATATACTCAAATTTGGGGAGCATTTCAACCAAAACAATTGGATAATTATTTCAAATTAAGACTTGATAATCACGCACAATGGGAGATAAGACAAACTGCACTTGCTATGCAAGAGCTTTTAGGATGAGTGCATTAGAAATTGCTGATATTATAGGAATAATATCTTTTGCATTAAGTGGATTTTTGATAGGAGTCCACTGTAAACTTGATATTTTAGGAGTTTTTATCTCTGCATTTTTAACTGCTTTTGGTGGAGGAATGACAAGAGATGTTTTAGTAGATAGAACTCCTTATGTTTTTACTTCAAATCTTCCACTTAGCCTTGTAATTGCAACTGTTTTGATTGCAATGCTTTTTAAACTACACAAAATCACAAATTTAGAAGGAAAATGGGCGTTCGTAATATCAGATGCTATTGGACTATCATCTTTTGCAATAACTGGTGCAATTATAGCAATAGAAAGTGGTTTTAATTTTTTAAGTGTAATAATGTTGGCATTTATAACTGCCGTTGGTGGAGGAACAATAAGAGATGTATTGATAAATCGTATGCCTTTTATATTGGTTTCGGAGTTTTATGCAACAGTTGCTTTGATTATTGGTTCTATGGTATATATTTTAGAAATATTTGAAATGAGAAACCTTATGACACTTATCATAGTTTTTGTATTTGGTGTACTTTTAAGAGTTTTTGCATATTATAAAAAGTGGAATTTACCAACTTTATCAAAATAAAAGGAGTTATTATGGCAAATAGTTTAACAGTGGTAGAAAAAGAATTAGTTGAGAAATCATTTAAAGAAGTAAAAGATTTTAGACAATTAGGTGAACAAATAACTGCTCCAATAGATTCAATCATAGATGAAACAGCAAAAATCATAGAAAATGACCCCATAATGGATGTATCAAAAGTTTTAGAATCTATGAATAAAGAGATGAATGTTGTTTATGATGAGATTATAGACAATGATAGTGGAGTGATGAAGTTTTTCAAAGCCATTCCAGTTATTGGAAATGTTGCAAAATATCTTGATGAAAAATGGGATGAACAAAGTTTTAATATCCAATCAATAAATGGAAAAATCTCAACAATCTTTAGTGGTTTTGACCAAGCTTACACTTCTTTAAATACTTCTATTGATATGCAAAACAATTTTTTAGAAGGGATTGAACAAAATTTAGGAAAAGTTATCGACTATAAAGAGTATTTAGATGTAAAACTTGAAGAGTTTAAACAAAATTTACAAACAAATCAAGATGATGATAAAACTAAACTTTTTGTAAAAAGTATTGAGTTTTTTCAAACAAATCTAGTAGTTTTAATAGGTAATTTAGAGATGGCAAAAAAAAGACTTCTTGTAAGACTTGATTCTGCTAGAAAACTATCTTTATCAATGAATGCTTCAAAACCAATATTTAAAACACTTTTATCAACAGCAATTATTGAAATTTCAGGACAAAAAGCAATAGATGCTTCAATGGCAACTATTGAAGCTATGAGTAAAACAATAGATAAAATGTCTTCAACTTTGACTGATGAAGCTATAAAAAGCAATAAAAAGGCTGAAGAATTATCTTCAAAACCTGTATTATCTTTAAATGTTTTTGTAGAAAATGTAAGTAAATTAAAAACTCATTTTGAAGAGATTGAAGATTATAGAGCTCAAGTTGCTATCGAAGCTAAAAAAGAGCAAGAAAACTTTGATAATGCAAGAAAAAGTTTGGCAAGTATAAAACTACTTAATAAACAACAAAGTGATGAATTAGAACATATTTTAAGTAAATAATATTAATGTACCAAAAAGATTATTTAAATAAAGAAATAAGAGAAGAGATAGAAAAAAAGGGATTTAGTATATATAACTATATCTCTTTAAAAGAGTTACTTCTTACTGTAAATAAGGATTATTTAGCAGTTATTACTGCTTTAAATACTCCTTTATTTGTTCTTTTTATAGTTGTTGGACTTATTAATCAACTTCTTTTAGTTTCTATGGTTTTTATTATTTATGGATTTATTTTTATATATTTAATAGCTAAACTTTTATTTAGAACTTACAAATTTTCACAAATTACAAATATTATATATACTCGTAAAGGTTTAGTAATTGGTAATAGAATTTTTCACTATAAAAAAGATGAAGAGTTAAGAGTTTTACTTTTAGATTATGAAAAATTATTTGATGAATATTTATCAAAACCATCGAAATTAGGTGAAAGTATTAAATTCTTACAAAAAGGTTTAGTAGAAAATTTCTCAGAAAAATTCTCTAAAGTATCTCAAATAAGAGGTAAAAATACTGGAATAATTGTTGTTTTGGTTATTTTTTATGCTGTAACAACTTTTATTTTATATTATTTAGGTTTTATTTTAGGCTTTTTTATATTCTTTATTTTCTCATTTTTTATAAATTTATATTTTAAAATAAATAAATCTATAGAGTTAAAAATCAAAGACAAAATGACAATTATTGATAACAAAATAAAGAAATTAGATGAAATTTATCTTTTACTAAATAAGCAAATAGGTACTTTTCAAGATGGAGAAATATCTAATTTAAGCAATAAAATAGATAAAGATATGAATATTTTTTATGACAATATAAATAATATTTTAACATATCAAGATAATTTAAAAAATATTATAGAACAATCAATCTATAAAGATTTTATAGATTTTGAATATTTAGCTTTATACATTCAAATACAGTTTAATAAACCTTTAACTGATGTTATAAAACTTATGAGTGATTATAAATCAAAAGTCGATAATCAAATAGATGAAATAGAAAATTATCTAAAAAATAGTAATGAAAAAGAGAACTATCAAGTAGAGCAAAAACTGATAAATCTTCAAGCTATACAAAAAAATATCAATCTATATTTGGATAAATTAGAGTTAAGTTTACAGTAACAAAAATATTTTAAGGGGAAAATATGATAAAAAAACAAAGTTTTGTATTAAAACATATTTGGAATAAATAATTCTATGCACACAAAAGATTATCTAAACCAAGAAATAAAAGAAGAGATAGAAAAAAAGGGATTTAGTATCTATAACTATATCTCTTTAAAAGAATTACTTCTTACGGTAAATAAGGATTTTTTAGCATTTGTTGCTTCGGAAAATTATACTCATATACTTATAGCACTTAGTATGATATTTATATTACCTTTAGCATTTGTTATACATTTATTTGTAACCCAAAGTAAATTAGGTTTATTACTAACTATGCTTGTATTTTATACTTTTGTTTATATTGCAATTTTTATATATTTAATAATTAAACTCTTATTTAGGACTTATAAATTTTCAAAAATTACAAATATTCTTTATACAAAAAAAGGTTTGATAATTGATAATAAAATTTTTAACTATGAAGAAGATAGTAAACTAAAAAATTTACTTTTAGATTATGAAAAACTATTTGATGAATACCTATCAAAACCATCAAAACTCTCTGAAAATATTAATATTTTAAAAAAGAATATTTCAGATGACCATAAGAATTCAAAAGAAAAAGATTGGTTTTCACATACTTTTATATTTATATTCTACTATTTAGGAATCATTTTAGGTTTTTTCTTCTTTTTTATATTCTTCTTTTTTATCAGTTTATATTTTAAAATAAATAAATCAGTAGAATTAAAAATAAAAGATAATATGACAATTATTGATGATAAAATAAAGAAATTAGATGAGATATATCATTTATTAAATAATCAAATATCTACTTTTAAAGATGGGAAAATATCAAACCTATCAAAAAAAATAGATAAAAATATGAATAAATTTTATGAAAATATAAATACTGTTTTAACTCAAAAGAATTTACTAACAAAGATTATTGAACAGTCAATTTATAAAGATTTTATAGATTTTGAATATCTAGCTTTTTATATCAAAACACAATTCAATAAGCCTTTAAATGATGTTATAAAGCTTATGAGTGATTACAAATCAAAAGTCGATAATCAAATAGATGAAATAAAAAATTATCTAAAAAACAGTAATGAAAAAGAGAATTATCAAGTAGAGCAAAAACTGATAAATCTTCAAACTATTCAAAAAAATATCTCTATGTATCTAAATAAATTAAAGATGAGTTTACAATAGATAAAACTCATTTTTAACTTTTCATTTACCTTTAAAAGATACAATCCAACAAAATTTTTTAAGGAAAAAATATGATAAAAAAACTACTTTTAGCTACATTTTTAGCTCTTGGATTAAATGCTGCTCCATTGGCAGTTGAGAGTACAATTACTGATTTAAAAATCAAAGACCAACATGAAGTTGAAAAAACTATTGATGCAAATGTAAAAACTATACTTTTTGCAAGTGATAAAGGAACAAGTGATTTATTAAGAGATTATCTTTTACCATTAAGTGAAAAAGAGAATATCTTAGAAAAAAATTCTGCTGTTTATGTTGCTGATATTTCAGGAATGCCAAGTCTAATTTCAAAATTTATAGCTCTTCCTAAAATGAAAAAATACCCTTTTTCAGTTTTACTTTTAGATGATACAAATAAAGATAATTTTACTAAAGAAGATGGAAAAATAATCGTTTATAGTTTAGAAGATGGAAAAGTTACTGAAATAAGAAAAATTTCTACTACTGAAGAGTTATCAGAAATTATAAAATAAGAAGTTTTAGCTTTATGCTAAAACTTTTTTAAATGCCTCAACTATTGCAATCTTTTCCAAATCTTTTATTTTAGTTTCTAAAGTTTCAGCTGTTTCATTTTCACTTAATTCTAACTCTTTTATTAGTATTTTTTCACCTTCATCGTAATTCTCATTTACATAGTGTATTGTAACACCTGATTTTTTCTCACCATTTTTTACAACTGCTTCATGAACAAAATGTCCATACATACCTTTTCCACCATAAATTGATGGTAAAATTGCTGGATGAGTATTTATAATTTTATTTGGAAAAGTTTTAAGTAAATTACCCTCTATTTTTTTCATATATCCAGATAAAAATATATAATCACAAGCAAACTCTTTTAATGTTTGAGATATTTTTAAATCTAAATTTTCATTTGGAAACAGTTTTGAGTTTATAACAAAACTTTTTATACCATATTTTTTAGCTTTTTCTAAAACTCCAGCATCACTATTATTTGTGATGATTACTTCAACTTTTGCATCTAAAATACCATCTTCTATCGCTTTTTGGATTGTTTCAAATCCACTTCCATTATACGAAGCTAAAATTCCTATTTTTTTCAATCTTTATCCTTTTATTCTTTGAGAGTGAGTTAATGCTATTGCTATAGCATCTGTAATATCTAGTGGTTTTATCTCTTTTTTTATTCCAAGCAATCTTTTTACCATAAATGCTACTTGTTCTTTTGTAGCTTTTCCATTTCCTGTTACTGCTTGTTTTACTTGAAGTGGTGTATATTCACTAAAATTTCCAAAATTTTGAAGTATTTTTAATGAAATAGCTCCACGAAATTGAGCAAGTTTTATAACTGTTTTTGGGTTAAAAGCATAAAACATATCTTCAATAGAAACCTCATCTATTTTATGAGTTTTAAATATCAAATCAATACCTTCAGTCATCTCAACAATCTGTTCTTGTAAAATCGTAGTTTTTATCTTGATAAGGCCTGCTTCTATAAGTTTTATATCTCTTCCATTTTTTTCAATAACTGCATATCCACAATTTCTAGTTCCTGGGTCAATCCCTAATATTTTCAATATTTCACTCTTTTCATCAAATAATTATTCACTTATTATAAAATGCCATTATATCGTAATTTTAACATATATTTTTATACAAAAGAAAAAATTTATTCACAACTTATTCACTATGTGTAAAAATAAAATATTTTCTAATTTTAATCTCTTTTTCCTTTCTTGAAGCTATTTTATAAAAATTTTCGATATAATAAACACTTATTACAATTAATTTTTAGGTTTATATGACAAACAAAGAGTTTTTAACAATTATTCAAAAAGAAGCAAGTAAAACTGATTTTGATAGATATTTAAAACAGTTGATACTAAAAAAAGTATCAATTGAAGAAAATCTAGCTACATTTGAAGTAGCAAATAAATATATAGCTTCTTGGATAAAAAGCAAATATACAAATCTTATTCAACAGTGTTTTGAAATATTTGATGGCTCAAAACCAGAAATTGATATAAAAATAATTGGCGAAAAAAAGACAAAAAAAGATATTCAAAATATACAAATTCAAAATCAAACTCCCGAAAGTACTATACTAAATCCATCTTATACATTCGATTCTTTTGTAGTTGGTCCATCAAATCAGATGGCTTATAATGCTTCATTAGCAGTTTCTACAAAACCAGGTATACAGTACAATCCACTTTTTATTTATGGTGGAACAGGTTTGGGAAAAACACATATTTTACAAGCTATTGGAAATCATGCTTTAGAAAATGATAAAACAGTAATCTATGTAACAATAGAGCAATTTATGAATGATTTTACATTCTCTATAAAAAATAAAAATATGGAACATTTTAGAGCAAAATATAGAAATTGTGATGTTTTACTTATAGATGATATTCAATTTTTAAGTGGAAAAGAACAAACTCAAGAGGAGTTTTTTCATACTTTCAATGAACTACACAATGCAAAAAAACAAATAGTAATGACAAGCGATAGACTTCCATCACAAATTGCAGGTCTTGTAGATAGATTAAAATCAAGATTTGAATGGGGATTAACAACTGATATTCAAATACCAAGACTAGAAACAAAAATTGCTATTATTGAAAAAAAATCTGAATTAAATGGAATCAATTTAAGCCGTGAAATAATCACATTTATAGCTACAACTTTGGATAGTTCTATACGAGAAATTGAAGGTGTTTTAATACGAATAAATGCAAGTGCTTCACTACTCAATCAAGAAATAAATCTTGCAATGGTACAAAATCTTTTAAAAGACCAAATAAAAGAAAACAAAGAAAACATCAAACTTCCAGATATTATAAATACAGTTGCAAATGAATTAAATATAAAACCAAGCGATATTAAATCAAAAAAAAGAACAACATCAGTTGCAAATGCAAGAAGAGTTGTAATATATCTAGCAAGAGAACTAACTCATAACTCTATGCCTGATATTGCAAAATTTTTGGAAATGAAAGATCATAGTTCTATTTCTCATAATATTAAAAAAACAAATGAACTAATGAAAAAAGATGAAAATTTTAATTTAACAATTAAGAATTTAAAGAATAAATTAATCAATAAGGAGTAAAAGTTTTAAAGTAAATTGTGAAAAGATGTGAATATATTTTAATATTTAATCACTATTTAAAATATCGATTTTATAGTGTTTAAGTAGATATTTTCATCTTTTCACATAAACTACTACTTTTACTAAATTAAATAAAAAAATAGGAGAAAAAATGAAGTTGGTAATAAACAAATCTACTTTTGAAAATGTTGTAAGTTCAATGCAACCATTTTTAGAGAAAAAAGATTCAAGTGCAATAACATCTCACATATATTTAGAAACTATAAACAACAATCTAATTATAAAAGCTACTGACTATGAAATTGGTTTAGAAACTATATTGGATAATGTAAATGAAACAATAGATGGAAAAACAACTGTAAATGGTTCAAACCTATTAGGAATAATCAAAAGATTAAAAAATGAAGATATTATTTTAGAATCTACTTCAAATAATTTAGTTATAAAACAAGGTAAATCAACTTTTAAACTTCCAACTTATGATGCAAATGAATTTCCAAATATAAATAAATATGAAAATCTAAAAGATTTATCTATTACTACTATAAATTTTATAAATGCTATTAAAAAAATATCTCCAGCAATAGACAATAATAATCCTAAATTTGAACTAAATGGAGCACTATTAGATATTAAAAGTCAAAAAATAAATTTTGTATCAACAGATACTAGAAGACTTGCTTTATCACATTTAGAAAATATGGCAAACGAAGAAGCTCAATTAATTATTCCTAAAAAAGCAATTATTGAAATCCAAAAATTGTTTTTAGATAATGCAAAAATATCTTATGATAATACAAATTTAGTAATTGCAAATGAAAATACAAAATTCTTTACAAAACTAATAAATGGAAAATTCCCTGATTATGAAAGAATTATTCCACAAACTTTAAAAAATACTTTATATATTCCAAAAAATATATTTGTAGAATCTATTAAACTTGTAACTTCATTATTTTCAAATATTAAAATCACATTTAAACAAAATTCTATTATCTTTGAGTCTTTAGATGAAGATAGTGTTGCAAACACTCAAGTTGATATGGAGCTAAATATCCCAAATGATTTTTATTTAGCTGTAAATGCAAAATATTTACTTGATTTCTTAAGTATGACAAATAGTGAAAAAATAAAAATTGGATTTAATGAATCAAATTTACCATTTTACTTAGAAGATAATAAATTCATTACAGTTGTAATGCCAATAGTTTTAGAAAAATAAAAAGGAAACATAATGTCAGAATATGGTGCTAGTAATATTAAAGTTTTAAAGGGTCTTGAAGCTGTTAGAAAAAGACCTGGTATGTATATTGGAGATACAAATATAAATGGTCTTCATCACTTAATTTATGAAGTAGTTGATAACTCTATTGATGAAGCAATGGCTGGATTTTGTAGAAATATAAAAATAACTCTTACAAAAGATGGTTGGGCAAGAATAGAAGATGATGGAAGAGGTATTCCAACTGCAATTCACCCAACAGAAGGTATAAGTGCTGCAACTGTTGCTTTAACTGTACTTCATGCTGGTGGAAAATTTGATAAAGACACATATAAAGTTTCAGGTGGACTTCACGGAGTTGGGGTTTCAGTTGTAAATGCTTTATCAAAACATCTAAAAATGACAATTTACAGAGAGGGAAAAATTCATTATCAAGAGTTCAAAGAAGGAATTCCACAAGGAACTTTAGAAGTTATTGGAGATAGTCCTAGAAAAACTGGAACAGTTATTGAATTTTTAGTTGATGATACTATTTTTGAAGTTACAAAATATGAATTTAATATATTAAAAAAGAGATTTAAAGAAGTTGCTTATTTAAATCCAATCATATCTATAACTTTAGAAGATGAAGCTGCAAAATTAAAAGAAGTTTACCATTTTGAAGGTGGTATAAAACAATTTGTTGAAGATATGAATAAAGAAACAGCACTTTGCGAAGTTGTATCTTTTAGTGATAAAGTTGATGGTGTTGAAGTAGATATTGCTTTAATGTATAACGACACTTATATAGAAAAAACTCTATCTTTTGTAAATAATATACGAACAATAGATGGGGGAACACACGAAGCAGGATTTAAAGCTGGACTTACAAGAAGTATTTCTAAATATTTAAGTGAAAATGCAAGTGCAAGAGAAAAAGATACAAAAATAACTGGTGATGATGTAAGAGAAGGACTTATAGCAGTTGTTTCTGTAAAAGTTCCAGAACCACAATTTGAAGGTCAAACAAAAGGAAAACTAGGAAGTTCTTATGTAAGACCAATTGCACAAAAATTAACTGGTGATAATTTAGATAAATATTTTGAAGAAAATCCAACTCATGCAAAAGCAATAATGGAAAAAGCTTTAATGGCAGCACGAGGAAGAGAAGCTGCCAAAAAAGCAAGAGAATTGACTAGAAAAAAAGACTCTATGAGTGTTGGAACACTTCCTGGAAAACTTGCAGATTGCCAAAGTAAAGACCCAGCTATAAAAGAACTTTATTTAGTTGAGGGAGATAGTGCAGGAGGTTCTGCAAAACAAGGAAGAGATAGAGTTTATCAAGCTATTTTACCACTAAAAGGTAAAATTTTAAATGTTGAAAAATCAAGACTTGATAAGATTTTAAAATCAGATGAGATTAGAAATATTATCACTGCACTTGGTTGTGGTATTGGTGAAGATTTTGATGAAGAGAAAATTAGATACCATAAAATAATCATTATGACGGATGCCGATGTTGATGGTAGCCATATTCAAACTCTACTTTTAACATTCTTCTTTAGATTTTTAAGACCAGTTGTTGAAAAAGGTTATTTATATATTGCTCAACCACCTCTTTACAGATATAAAAAAGGTAAAAATGAAATATATTTAAAAGATAATGGTGCTTTATCTTCATATTTAATTGAAAATGGACTTGAAAATTTTGAGTTTGAAGGTATGGGATATAACGATTTACTAGATTTATTTAAACAAGTAGCACGATATAGAGCTATGCTTGAGCAGTTAGCAAAAAGATACTCTTTACTTGAAGTTTTAAAACATTTGATTGAAAATAGTGATTTAGTAAATTTAGAATATAGTGTATTGTATGAAAAAGTAAAAGAGTTTTTAGAAGCACGAGGTTATAACATACTTTCTAAAACAGTTTTAGATGATAGAATTCAACTTTTTGTACAAACAAATGAAGGACTAGAAGAACTTATAATAAATGATGAACTTTTTGCATCACCATATTTTAGTGAATCTACATTTATTTATAATAAATTAAAAGATAGAGATTTAACACTATTTGATGGAAAAGATTTAATAGAACTTCTTGAAGAAATAGAATCTTTAGCTAAAAAAGGTGCATATATTCAAAGATATAAAGGTCTTGGAGAGATGAATCCAGAGCAACTTTGGGAAACAACTATGACACCTGAAAATAGAAGACTTTTAAGAGTAAAAATAGAAGATGCAGAAGCTGCTAGTGATACATTTACTCTATTTATGGGTGATGAAGTAGAACCTAGAAGAAACTACATAGAATCTCACGCAAAAGATGTTGAACATCTTGATGTATAATTTGTAAGGTTTTTATACCTTACAAATTATCTTTTTGAAATATAATCTATTATTTTAAAACCATGATTTAAAGCAATAGCAATAGAACCTTCATTGTGTGCGGCTAAATCACCAGCTAAAAATAGCCCTTTTACATTTGTTTCAAAATTTTCATCAAAAATGGCTTTATGATGTTCATCGATTTGTATTCCACAATTTTTCAAAAAATCAGTTGGAGTTGTACCACCAATAGCATAAATTAGTCTATCAAAAACACTACTTTCTTCATTGCTAAAATAAACCTTTACTTTTGTTTCGCAAGCTTCTAAACTTAATATATTACAGGCTAATTTTATATTTAAAGCTTTTGTCTTTTCATACTCTTTTAGTATGTTTTCGTTTGTTTCATTGATCTTTGAGAAACTTTTTTGTCTATAAGCTAAAGTTACACTATTTTTATCATCAATAAGGCTATAAGCATATTCAGCTGCACTATTTCCACCACCAATAACTAAAATATTTTCATTCTTTGTACAGGAATCAAGATTGAAATTTACTATTTTTTGAATTTCTAAAGGTATTTTATAATCAGGTTTATTTGGTTTTCCCATTTTTCCAATAGTGATGATGACATTTTTTGCTAAAAATTTTTGAGTTTTTGAGTAAACTTCAAATATATTTTCGCTATTTTTTATCACTTTTTCTACTTCACTATTGTACAAAGGATTTATATTATGTTTTTCTAAAAGATTTTCAAAATATTTTAGAGTGTCATCTTTTGTAGAATCGAAAAAGTCTATATTTCCAATAATATCAACAATATGATTTTTCCAGTTTCTATCTACTCTTTTTCCATCTTTGTAAAATTTTCTTACAGTATCGAAAAAATTGTCACTTTTTTCTAAAACTAAAATATTATCAATATTTTTTACTTTTGCTTCAATCGCACAACTAACACCAGATACACCAGCTCCAATTATCAAAATATCAAAAATTTCTTTGTTCATAATTAAATCCTATGATAAATATATCTATATTTTATACTTGATTTATATAAAGTAGCTTTATAAGAGATATTTGGATAAAATATTTCTTAATTATTTGAAAAAAGGTTACTAATGGAAATAAAATATGGTGAAAAAGAGATTTTAGATTTTGATATAAATAATCCTGAAAATTTCTGGCCAAATGAGCATAATAAAAACTATACAATAGATATTGAGTTACCAGAATTTATGGCAAAATGTCCAAGAAGTGGTTACCCTGATTTTGCAACAATAAAAATACAATATATCCCAAATAAAAAAGTCATAGAATTAAAAGCACTAAAAATATATATAAACTCTTTTATGAATAGATATATTTCTCATGAAAATTCAGCAAATGAGATATTTGATACACTTTCTTCTAAATTAGAACCACGATGGCTTAAAGTTATAGCAGATTTTAAACCAAGAGGAAATGTTCATACAGTTATTGAAATAGATAGTTCAAAAGTATAAGAGAAATGTCTTGGAAAGATTAGTTACTACTTCTGAAGCAGCAGAAATTTTAGGCTTATCTTTACAAGGTATCCACTACCGTATAAAAAAAAATCAACTAAAATCACTAAAACAAGATGGAAAAACTTTTGTATATATAAATGATAATTTAATACAACAAGGTAATACACAAAATGTTCAAGAAACTACTAATTTTGATAAATTAATAGAAGCAAAAGATGAACAAATAATCATCTTAAAAAAATCTATAAAATGGATGAGAAACCAATATGTTTCTGAAATAGAAAGATTGGAAAAAAATCAAAAAAGAATAATAGAAGTTTTTAATAGTGAAATAAAACTTTTACAAAGTGCTTTTAATGAAATGAGAGCTATATATAAGCCACAAATTGAAAAAAAAAGTGATGATAAAAAAAGTGAATTTATAACTATAAAAGAGTTTTTTATGATACTAAAAAGAGCAAATAAAACAGAAGCTGAAATAAAAAATATCATATTTAAAGCTATAAAAAATGATGATAAAAGATTTATTTATAACAAAACTGATAAAAAACTTTTGATTTTAAATGATGATTTTGAAGATTTGATTTAGAAGTACAAAAAGTACTCCTTTCCAGATACTCAAACACAACACTAAAAAAGGTGCCTTGCTATGTTCCCATCCTGGGGCGTTGTCTTTAGTAATGCTTGAAAGGGTCTAAAAAGGAGCATTCAAAACACTTTTTGTGTTCTCAATGCTACTTTTAAAGATTGTGATTTTAGCTAATATATCTTTAATATATAATAAAAGGGAAAAATGACATATTTAATACTATTCTTTTCAGCATTTTTGTCTGCAACCCTCCTTCCTCTTGGAAGTGAAGCTTTACTGATTTACAACATTTTAGAAGGTTATAATCTTTTTTTACTTTTATTTTTTGCCACTTTGGGAAATGTACTAGGTTCCGTTTTAAACTATTATTTGGGTTTAAAAGGAGAAGAATATTTAGTAAATAAGAATTTTGTAAATGAGAAATATATAAATCTTTGTAAAAAATATTTTGATAAATATGGAGCTTTCTCTATTCTTTTTGCATGGTTACCAATCATTGGTGATCCTATTACTTTTGTAGCTGGAGTTTTGAAATATAATTTTAAAATATTTTTGGTTTTAGTAATAATATCAAAGTTAGGAAGGTACCTATTTATAGCTTTGATAATCTAATAAAATTTATAATTTATTTCAAAAATCCAATAGGAATAGCATACATATTTTCATCAATTTGTAAAAATGTATCTCCCATATATAAAACAATTCCTTTATCAAACTCTTTGTGTAGTTCATTTTTAAGAGTATATATATGTTTAAAATCATCTTTTTTAACTGTTTTTGAAGCTTTTATCTCAAGCGCAATAATTTTATTTGAATACTCTAAAATAAAATCAATCTCCTTTTAATACAGATTTGTTAAATTCATCTTCTGTACTAATTTGAAGCAGATGACAAAGAACTCCCGTATCAATAGAAAAGATTTTTGGAGTTTTAACTAATCTTTTTATATACATCTTATAATCCTTAAATATCTTGTTGTATATTACATAAATTTATATAATTTATACTTATTACTATGAAGACTAAAATAATTTGATATAATAAAAAATATGACAAAAGGAGTTACTATGACTAAAGTTATGAATAGAGTTATAGATGACATACAAGAACTTTCACAAGATGAAAAAAACAATCTTATAAAATTTTTGATTGCTTCAATGGATGAAAAACACGATGAAAGTTCGGAAAATAAATGGCTAGAACTTTCTAAAAAAAGATATGAAGAAATACAATCTGGACAAGTTCAAACTCAAAGTTGGAATGAAATAAAACAAAGAGTATTAAGCTAAATGTTTAAGCAAATTGTTTTTCACCCTGATGTTGCATAAGATATTAAAGGAGCATATCTTTGGTATGAAAAACAACTTCTAGGTTTAGGAGATAGATTTTTACTTGAACTTGAAGATGGATATAGTGTGATAATAAATTTTCCAAACTCTTGGGTAAATTCTCAATATGGATTTAAACGGTATATTTTAAATAAATTCCCATTTTCTATAATCTATAAAATTGTAAATAATCAAATAATGATAATATCTGTTATGCATAATAGTAGAAAACCAAACTATTGGCAAGATAGAGTTGAATGATAAGTTGTTATATAGTTTAAAAGACTAATATTTATGATACAATATACACAATATTTATATGTATAAAGGATATGTATATGACAGCAATATATGATAAAAATGCAAAGAAAAAAGCTACAAATATTTCCATAAACTCTGAATTACTAGAAAAAGCAAAACAATACAAAATAAATATCTCTGCAAATGTTGAAAAAACTCTTGAAAAATTGATACAAGAGTATGAAAAAGTAAATTGGGAAAAACAAAATAAAGAAGCAATAGAAGATTATAATCAAAGAGTAAAACAACAAGGGCTTTTTTCAGACCATTTTAGGAGTTTTTGATGGCTCAATTTGATGTCTATGAAAATATAAATGAAATGACAAAAGAGAAATTTCCATATATTATTGATATACAAAATAATATTTTGAAAGATTTATCTTCAAGAGTTGTAATTCCTATGAGAAAATCAAATAAAACTATAAATATTTTAAATCCAAACTTTAGTATAAATGGTATAGAAGTTGTATTATCAACACAAGAAATTTCAACTATTTCAACAGATAACTTTGGAAATAAAGTTTGCTCTTTGAAAGATAAAGCAGATGAGATTTTAAACTCAATAGATTTTTTGATAACAGGGTTTTAACTTAAAAGATAAATGATAATAAATTTACATAAAGATATAATACAAACTTTAATAAACAGATAAGAGGAATAAATGGCACAAAAATATCAATTAGAAGAGCATATAAATGATTGGGTAAAAGCCAAATTTGAAAAGTTAGGTTTAAAAAACCAAAAAGATTTTTATACAGAATCAGCAATTCCTGAATATTTAAAAGAGGCATTAAAGGGTCGAGCAAAAACAGAAAATAGAACAAATTTTGGTAAACCAGATTTTAGTCTTACAAAATATAAAATACCTACTATTATTGAAAATAAATTAGGAAGTAAAAAACTTATCTCTGAAACAAAAGATGGAATAAGATTTGATGAAAAATCTATAAGAGATTTTGCAGTAAATGGTGCTTTATATTATGCTACTGGAATGATAGCATCTGGAAAATACCACGAAGTAATTGCTATTGGAATTGTAGGAGATTGTAAGGAAACTATTGAAATAAAAGTTTACTATGTTTATGGTTCGGGTGAACACTCTTATAAATTACTTGACAATATAACAACTCTTGATTTTCTTGAAAATCAAAAAACATTTGATGAATTTTATAATAGTGCTATTTTAACAGAAGAAGAAAAACACGAAATACTTATAAACTCTCAAGCAACTTTACAAAAGTATGCAAAGAGCCTAAACAAACTTATGCACAATCATAATATAACCGCTCCACAAAGAGTATTATATGTTTCAGGTATGCTTTTATCTATGCAAAATGTAGTAGATAAAGAAGGAAAAATTATTCAAGATGGTTTAGTTCCAGATGACTTAAAAGCAATACAAAGTGAAACTAAAAGAGATGGAGTTCAAATAATAAACCAAATCAAGGAGTTTTTAACTTTTAGAGATATTCCTACCGATAAACAAGAACTTATGTTGTCTAGTTTTAAGGAAATTTCAAAAGATTCTCAAAGAGATGAACCAACAGTTTTAGATAAAGAAGTATCAAAATTTTTAAATAAAAATGAAAGTAGTAATAAACAAATATTTACTTTTATTTATCATAATATATTTTTATCTATTGATGCTATGGCAGGGCATCTTGATATTATGGGAGAGATGTATTCAGAATTTTTAAAATATGCTTTGGGAGATGGAAAAGAGATAGGTATAGTTCTAACTCCACCATATGTTACTAAAATGATGGCTACAATTTTAGATGTAAATCAAAATAGTAAAGTTATGGATTTAGCAACAGGTTCAGCTGGATTTTTAATTTCAGCAATGGAGCTTATGATACAAGATAGCGAAAATCTTTATGGTAAAAAAACAAGCCAAGCAAATGAAAAAATAGAAAATATCAAAAAAGAGCAACTTTTAGGAGTTGAATTAAATGCTGAAATGTTTACATTAGCTGCAACAAATATGATTTTAAGAGGAGATGGAAGTTCAAATATACAAAAAGGTAATACTTTTGATACTCCAGAAAAACTATATACAGATTTTAAAGCAAATAAACTACTACTAAATCCACCCTTTAGTTATAAAGAAAATGGTATGCCTTTTATTGAATTTGGTTTGAACAAGATGGAAAAAGGCGGATTAGGAGCAATTATTATACAAGATTCGGCAGGAAGTGGAAAAGCAGTTTCTACAAATAAGAAAATATTAAAAAATCACACACTAAAAGCAAGTATTAAAATGCCTGTTGATTTATTTCAACCTATGGCTGGAGTTCAAACAAGTATCTATATATTTGAAGCACATAAACCACATGATTTTGAACAAACAGTAAAGTTTATAGATTTTAGAGATGATGGATATAAAAGAACAAGTAGGGCATTACAAGAAATAAATGAACCTACAAAAAGATATTCAGATATTATCAAAATTTATAAAGCAGGGTTAAATGCAAAAATAGATGCAAACTGGAATTTAAAAGAAGTATATATAGAAGATTTTATAAATCAAAGTGGAACAGACTGGAATTTTGACCAGCATAAGATTATAAATAGTAAGCCAACTTTAGAAGATTTTAAAAAAACTGTAAGTGATTATCTATCTTGGGAAGTAAGTAATATTTTAAAGCAAAATGTAAGAGATAATAGTCTGGGAAAGTAGAAACCCTACTCAATAAAAAATTAGAAAGTATTGAGTGGGGTGAATATAAACTTGGAGATTTGTTTGAAATTCAAAATACATTGAGTTTTAATAAAGATAAGCTTACGAATGGTTCAGAGTATGATTATATTACTAGAACATCACAAAATCAAGGAATTTTGCAAGAAACAGGATTTGTAAATCAAGAAAATATAAATGCATCAGATAATTGGAGTTTGGGGCTTTTACAAATGGACTTTTTTTATCGTGAAAAACCTTGGTATGCTGGACAGTTTATTAGAAAAATAATTCCAAAATTTAAACTTAATAAAAGATCTATTATTTATTTTACAACAATTTTAAACAAGCAAAAAAAGAATTTATTATCTGGGCTTGTCAGAGATGTAGATAAAATATTTTTAAATTTAAAAATTCAACTCCCAATTAAAAATGAAAAAATAGATTTTGAGTTTATGGAAAGCCTTATAGCAGAGTTAGAAGCTTATCATATAGCAGAGTTAGAAGCTTATTTGGCGGCGGCAAATCTAATAGACTATACTTTGAATGATGAAGAAAAAGCAGTTTTAGATGATTTTATAAGTAGTAAAATTGAGTTTAAAGATTTTAAAATTGGAGAATTATTTGAAATAAATTCTTATAAAAAACGATTTGATGCAAATAAGGTAGATATTTCAGAAATTGGTAATCCTTATGTTGTTAGAACAAGCTTAAATAATGGTATTAGGGGTTATATAAATGAAGATGAAGAATTTTTAAATGATGGAAATACGATATCTTTTGGGCAAGATACAGCAACAATGTTTTATCAAAAAAAACCATATTTTACTGGTGATAAAATAAAAATTATAAAATCAAAAGATAAAAGATTTAATAACTTAAATGCACTATTTTTTATTACTACAATGACAAAATCATTTAGTTATTTTTCTTGGGGGAGTTCAAGTTTTAGTGTAAATATTATTGCAAATCAACTAATAAAGTTACCAATACAAAACAATCAATTGAATTATAAACTTATGAATATATTTATTTCAGCTATTCAAAAACTAGTTATAAAAGATGTTGTTTTATATGCTAATAAAAAAATATCTACTATAAAGAGTATAGTTAGCTAGTTTTATAATTTTTAAATAAACTAAAGATTATGAAATTGTAAAAAAATATTTCATAATCCTTAAATTTTATGTATTGTATTAAAATATTTTAAATATAAAAGATTGTTAAATCTTTCCCACAACAATTTTCTCAAGCCATTTTATATGTCTTGGTCCATTTCTTATATCATCTATACTTATTAGTGCGATTTTACCTTGATAATCTTTAAGATATTCTCCATTTTTCTTATAAAAAACTATTATATTATCTCCTAGTTTTGTATTAAAAACTTCATTATATGAAAAAATTGCATCATAGCCATCACTTGCAACAACTTGAATATATATTTTATTAAAATCTTTTTTGCTAGTTATATCAACAACAGCTTTATCTAAAATATCTTTTAGCAAGACACCTTCATAGCTTTCTACATTGTCTTTTGTTTCTCCACTCATACAAATAACAGGAGTTGAACCACTTTTAAAATAACTCATTTTTTCAAGCTCTTCTACATTTAATGATAGCTTATTTAAAACTAAACCAGAAACTTCAACTTTTGTTGATACTTTGTAATTTTCATTTGCAAATAGCGATAATGAAAATATCAAAACTAAAAATATTTTTTTCATACTTCTTTCTCCCACGAAATAAATGCCCAAGTTATAGTCTCTTTTGATTTCTTATTTTTATATATTGTATTAAAATACTCTCTTAGGATTTTTTCCTCTTTTTTTGACATATCACCTAAACTCCATTTTAAACTTTGTATAAAATCATCTTCATTTGGTGTATCAAATTTTGAAGAGTTTGTTTTGATAAAATCAACTTTTGCAAATATTCCCATACTATGTAAACAATTTACTAAATATATATAATCAGGTCTTGGAATAATATCTCTTTTGATTTGCTCTAGTATCTCTTTATCTATAAAACTTCCACCAACTTTTGTAGTGATATAAACTCTTTTATTTGCTTTATCATTTAATTTTTGTAAAGCTTTTTTTATATCTTTTACTTCCATTGACCGACTTGCAACTACAATATCAGTATTTGGTACATCTTCCCAAGAGTCATACCAAGATTTATGAATTGTTGTAAGATTATCTATATTTTTATCTTTTGCATTTTCATTTGCATAATTTAGCATCTCTTGTGAATAATCAAGAGCATAAACATTTTTTAGCTTTTTTGCAAGAGCCAAAGAGATGGTTGCTGGTCCACTTCCAACATCAAGTAAAGTTTCACAATCACTTGTATCCACTTTGCTTATAAACTCTTTTGTATAAGGACTATTTACAACATTTTGACTAAAATATTTTGCTTTATTATCCCAATCTTTGCTACTTTTACTTTTAAAAGTAGAGTTTTTCATCTGTTTTTTATACAGTTTTGAAAAATTTAACTCATCTAAATTTGTTTTTACTAGTGCCATTTTTTCTCCTAAATTTTTGGTATGCAGAATTTATAATTTTCTTTTGATATTATCTCAACATTTACATCATAAAGTTGGTTTATATTTTCAACTGTTAGTTTATCATCAACTGTCCCATAATCCAAAACTTTTCCATCTTTTAACATCATAACTTTATTTGAAGCATACAAAGCATGATCTGGATAATGTGTTGTTTTTACAAAAGTATATCCCTCATTTGCTAACTCTTTTAAAAACTTCAAAAGTTTTAGTTGGTTTCCATAATCTAGTCCAGTTACAGGCTCGTCCATAAATATGATTTTTGCATTTTGTGTTAAAGCACGAGCAATAAAGGCTAGTTGTCGTTCTCCCCCACTAATTTGTGAGTATATTTTATCTTTTAAATGTAAAATGCCAACTTTTTCTAAGTTTTTTATAGTTATCTCAATATCTTTTTGTGAATAGTTTGAAAATAGATTTATATGTGCCAATCTTCCCATCAAAACTACATCAAAAACTGTATAATCAAAAGGTATTTGATGTGTTTGAGGAACATAAGATATGAGTTTTGCTAACTCTTTATTTTTATAATCATTGATATTTTTTGATAATATTTTTATATTTCCACTACTTTTATAAATTCCCAAAAGTATTTTTAATAAAGTGGTTTTTCCACAACCATTTTTCCCAATCAAAGATAATATATCTCCTTGATGAAGTTCAAAATTTATATCATTTAAAACCTCTTTTTTTTGGTAAGAAAAAGAGATATTTTTTGCATCAATTAAAAGCATTAAAAACCTTTTTTTGCATTTTTTAAAACCAAAATAAATATTGGTATTCCAATAATTGATGTAACAATACCTATGGGAATTTCAAAGCTAAATATCATTCTTGAAGTATTATCAACAATAAGCAAGAAAATAGCTCCTATAATAGCACTTATTGGAAGAACTATTTTGTTATCTGCTCCAAATAAAAATCTTACAATATGTGGAATAATAAGCCCAATCCAACCTATAATCCCCGCTAAAATAACACTTAAAGCACTTATAAAAGTAGCCACTAAAATAACAACAATTTTAATTTTTTTTGTATCAACTCCTAAAGCTTTTGCTTCTTCATCTCCTAAACTTAAGGCATTTAGGTATTTTGATAGAAAAATCAAAATAAATACTCCTAAAAGCATAGGAATAGTTAAATTCCAAACTATGCTTGAAGTACTAAAAGATAAGCTCCCCATAAGCCAATAAGTAATCGCTGGAAGAGTATCATAAGGATCAGCACTATATTTTAAAATGGAAAGTAATGCTCCAAAAAGCGAACTACTAATAATCCCACCAAGAACTAGGATAATCATATTCTTTGCATTTGAATAAATATAAGAGATAAAAAGTGCAAAAACTACTGCTAAAAAACCAAAAATAAATGTACTAAGATTTATGAAAAACCAAGACCAACCTAAAACCATGCCTAAAGCTGCTCCAAAAGAAGCACCACTTAAAACTCCCAAAATTCCAGGAGAAACAAGTGGATTTACAAACATAGCTTGAAAAGAAGCTCCTGAAATTGCGAGAGAAGCCCCAATCATTGCTGCAGCTATAATTCGTGGTAATCTAATATCAAAGATGATACTTTTTAATAAGTCATATTGCTCTTTTGATAGATTTGATTCAAAACCAAATAGTGCTTTTAGAAAATTTAAATAGTTATCAAATGAAATTTCATAGTTGCCAATAAATAGAGAACTATTTATCAAAACCACTAAAGCAATAATCAAAAATAGATATTTATTCAATATCTTTTCCCATAATATGATTTAATTGCTCATCGCTTATTTCTAAGCCTAAAAATAGTGAATAAAACTCTTTTGCATCTTTATTTATATCAATTTGATAAATATCATTGTGTAAGATATGAAGTAACCACTTAAGACCTAATATTTTCATAAAAGATGGTGGTCTATCAAACCAAGAAAATGGTCCTTTTGGTAAGAAATATACCCTTTTATTTTTTACTGCATCTATAAATTGCCATTTTGGGTCATTGTAAATCTTTTTATAAAACTCTTTTTCATAAACCAATATAACTTCTGGATTGTATGATAAAACTTTTTCAAAATTTATAGCTTGTTTTCCATAAGTGTTTGAATTCTGGCATTTGTGTACATTTTGTCCACCAGCAAAAGTTATAAGTTCAGATCTTACAGAACTATCACATTCAGTTTCAAGTCCATTATTTCCTTGAGCATAATACACTTTTGGTTTTTTTGTAACTTTTTTTGATACTTCTTTTGCTTCATTTAAAACTTTGTTTGCATAATCTTCTAACTCTTTTGCTCTTTTTTCATTTGAAGTTAATTTACCTAAATATGAAAATGAGTTTATAATATCTTCTAAAGTTGAAGATTTGATATAGAAAAATGGAATATTTATATTTCCCAAACTATCTTTTATTTTTTTTTCACTTTGCTCTTTTGAAGTTTCACTTAGTAGTATCACATCTGGATTTATTTTTAAAATCATCTCACTATTTGGAGTATTTCCTTTTCCAAACCAACCACCAATAATAGGAAGATTTTTTATATCTTCATCTATATATTTTGCTTCTATTTCATTAAAAGGGAAATTCAATCCTGCAATTTTACTTTTATCAACAGCATAAAGTGAGTATAAAATTGTAGGAGTTGAGGCATAAATTTTATCTACTTTTTTTATCTCTATATTTTCATCAAACATATCTTTGTAGCTGTTTGCATTTGCATAAAAACATAAAGATAAAATTAAAAAAACTATTTTAAACATAAGGTTTTACCTCTTTTATATATAAATTTAAAACTTCTTTTGCTCTTTTTGTAGAAGTTGTGAGTGGCTTTAGAAGTATTGCTTCAATATCAAACTCATTTTTTAAAGCTTTTATTTGTTCAATACACTCTTTTGGAGTTCCATAAATAGAGTTTTCTAAAATTCTATTTTTATCAAATATGGTATTTCTAATATCAATATACTCAGATGTTAGAAGTTTTGCTAAAGTTGGATTTGTATCTTTTGAAAGTCGCATTGAGTTGATAAATATATCTGTACTTTTTTTTGTTTCTTCTTCTATTTCTTTTTTGTCAAAGCCTATATTTATACCTCTTGCTACTCTAAACGATAGCTTTTTACTTGGGTTAAAATTTTGGAAATTCGTGAAGATTTCTTTCATCTTTTCTTTGCTTAAAGCTAAACTTCCAATAAGTCCAAAATCATCTTTTGCACATTTTTCTATCGCTTCAAGTGATTCTGAAGCTAAAAAAATTGTAAATTTATCTTTTATTTTTGGGCGAATTGATATATCTTCACAAGAAAAAAATTTACCCTTAAAGTTTACTTGTTCTTCTCGTAAAAGTTTTTGTATGAGTTCATTTGCTTCAAACATAACTTCTCTATTTGTTAAAGCATTTGTATGAAAAGTTTTATCATAAATAGCAAATGCACCTTTTGCAATACCATATAAAAACCTATTATCATCAAAAGCTTTTATAGTGGCTATTTCTTCTGCTAGTTTTATAGGATTATAATATGGAAGTAAAATTCCAGCTGTTCCTATTTTGATATTTTTTGTTTTTCCTAAAAGATAGTTTACTAGAGTTAAAGGAGATGGAATTACACTAAAGTTGTTAAAATGGTGTTCTGTTATCCAAGCTTCATCAAAACCCAGATTTTCAGCATAACAAACCAAATCAATTTGGTCTGTTATTGCTTTTTGGAAATCTCCTTCCCAATTCTCAAAAAGTGCAAAAAGTGCAGTTTTCATTAGAATTTGTATGTTAAATTTGAGTATATAACTCTTCCAGCTTCTGGATAGCCATAGTTATATTCGTAGTTTTTGTCAAATATATTTGAAGCACCTACATCAATAGTTAATCCTTTTACAAGTTCATAAGCAATTTTTGCATTCCAAATAGCTGCACCGCTTGTATCTTTACTTCTATCATTTGAAGCTGTATGTCTGTTTGAAGAGTATTGCATATTTACATTTGTTGTTAAAGCTTTGATTGGTCTATATGTTACACCTAAAGCAATTTTATGTTTTGGAGCATCTGTTATATCAACTTTTTTATCTTTATCTTCTGCTAAAAGTCTTGTATAACTTGCATCAAAATCTAAAGTTTCATCAAATGAATAGAAATATTCTAATTCATAACCCATATGTTTTACTTTTCCAATATTTTTATTTTGAGAAATATCATTTACTGCATCTATAAGTTCATCTTGTATAAAATCTTTTACATCAGAGTAAAACAATACAGATTTTATACCTTGATTATCAAATATTTTATTTGCTCCAATTTCATAATTGATAGTTTTTTCAGGCTTTAATTCTGGGTTTGGAATATAACTACCAAATCTATAAGAATATCTTTCTTTTAAACTAGCAAACCTTGTTTTTTTAGCAACTCCTGCATAAAGCCCAAAAGTTTCATCAATATCATACTCAACTTTAATCATAGGATTGAATGAATCAGAATTAGCATGTTCAAACTCATTACTATAGTTTGCGTCAGGATTTTTATTGTTAGCTTCTTTCACTTTATCTTTATCATAACTAATTCCAGCAATTACTCTAAAATCATCAGTAATTCTAAAAGTATCTTCTAAACCAATTGATAAATAATCCATTTTCTTAACATAAGTTATTCCACTATCATTGTCTTTTTGTGTATCTTGCTTTGCATGAAAAGCTAATTTTAAACTATTTCTTTGTGTATCATATTGCCCAAGTTCAAGTGAAATACCTTTTGTAGTTGCATCATAAGGTGTAGGGTCAAATTTTTGTTTATTAAATTTTTCATTAGTAAAGAAAAGCATATTATCTTCATATTTATCATAGAAAACTCTACTTTTTAAATACCCTAAATCAAAGTTTGTATTTGAAAGAAAATAAAAACTCTCTTTATCTGAATAATCCCATTGTCTATAAGGATTACCTTTTTTACCATCTGTATAAACATTAACAGGCATTCCTTTATTTGTTTTCTGATTTATATAGTTGATAGCATATTCATCTGTATCATTTGGAGTATATCCTACTTTAAGATTTATATTTTTATCTTCTTTGTATGAGTTTACTCTATGCCCATCATCTTGAACAGAATTTGAGTTAAAATTACTCGACATAGGAACATAATCTCTATCTAAATAAGAACCACTAGCTTGGATATAGTATTTACCTTGATTTGTTCCTAAATTTAAATAAGCTTTTCTTCCATCTCCACTAAATGCTCCAGCAGATATTGTACCTTCAAACTCTTTTGTTGGTTTTTTTGTAACTAAGTTAATTGCACCTGCAAAAGTATTTACTCCCAAAAGAGTAGAAGTTAAACCTTTACTTACTTGAATTTTCTCTAAATTAAAAGTTGTATAGTTTGATAAATCCACATAACCTTCACTTGGAACATTTATAGCAATACCATCTATAAATATAGGAGCATGCCTTGCACTAAAACCTCGAATAGATATTGTTTGTTCACCTCTTGCTCCATATCCATATATATTTATACCACTAATTGTATTTAATGCCTCTACAACCGTATTTTTTTCTTGTAGTTTCATATCTTCACTTGAAATTTGATTGCTTTTAAATTTGCTATCATAATTATTTCCAGCTATTATATTTACTTCACCTAAGTAAGTTGTTTCATTGGCAAGCAATGAACATGTCATAACTGCAGTTGCAACTGCAAAACTCAATTTTTTTGTCATTTTCTTCTTCCTTTGTTTATTTTTGTATATAACGATTATTAAAAAAAATTATACTCCTTGTAAATTTGGAGTAAATGCTTTTGTGCTTACATTTACTATTTGACCAATTTCTAAATTTTGTGCTTCATTTTCACTTATTACAACTTCTACAATTTGTTGTCCAATAGCTATGATTGCTACATTTATAACATCTACTTTTTTTATATCCAAAAGTTCACCTTCAAAGCTAAATTTTTGACTACCTTTTGTTTTTAATAAAATATCTTTTGGTAAGCCATCTTCAACTATTTGTCCATTACTCATAACCAAAACTCTTGATGCTAATTTATACATTTCACTTGGGTCATGACTTACCATAATAGAAGTTGTATTGAACTCTTTATGTAAAGTTAAAATATCATTTTGAAGTTTTACTCTCATTGATGGGTCTAAAGCTGAAAGTGGTTCATCTAAAAGTAGCAATTTTGGTCTTTTCATCAAAGCTCTACATAAACTCACTCTTTGTTTTTGTCCACCGCTTAAGCTATTTGGATATCTATTTTTTAGTTCATACATATCTGTAAGATTTAAAAGATGTTTTGCTAACTCTTTATCTTTTGTAACATAAAGTAAATTATCAATAACACAAAGATTTGGAAAAAGTGCATAATCTTGAAAAACAAATCCTATATCTCTTTTTTGAATAGGTTTTGATATTTTATCATTTAACCAAATTTCATTATCTACAATTATTTCTCCATTTGCTTCTTCAAGTCCAGCTAAAGTTCGTAAAATAGTTGTTTTTCCACTTCCACTTACCCCACTTAAAGCTATAAATTCACCACTATTTATATTTAAATCTACTTCTAAAAGCATTTTTCCAGAACTCCCATGAAGCTCTTTTTTTATATCTAGCTTTATCATCTAAAAAAACCTATCTTTTTTTTGATTACCATTGAAAACATAAACTGCAAGAAGAGTTAAAAAACTCATTATAATCATAATCAAACTATAAATATGAGCATCTTTGTAGTCCAATACTTCAACAAATTCATATATTGCAATAGCTGCAACTCTTGTTTCATTTGGAATACTTCCACCAATCATCAAAACTACTCCAAACTCACCAACAGTATGTGCAAAAGTTATAATAAGTGCTGTTAAAAGTGATGGTTTGATATTTGGTAATGCAACTCTTAAAACAGTTGTAAATTTGCTTTTTCCACTTATATAACTAGCTTCAAGCATATTTTTATTTAAACTTTCAAATCCACTTTGAAGAGGTTGAACCATAAAAGGAAGACTATAAATACAACTTGCTATGATAATTCCATAAAAATTAAATACAAGTTTTATCCCAAAATAGTTCTCAAAAAATTGCCCTATTGGAGAGTTGTGAGATAATCCCCAAAGAAGATAAAAACCTAAAACAGTTGGAGGAACAACCAATGGCATTGTACAAAGCGATTCCAAAATTGGTTTAAATTTTGACTTTGTTTGAGATAAATACCAAGCAAGTGGCATACATAACACAAACAAAATCAAAGTCGTAATAAATGCTAATTTGAAAGATAGCATAAAAGGTGCATAATCAACATTTAGTAAATAATCAATCATTTAAAACCCTATTTATAGATAAATCACTAGCTTTTATCAAGATATTTATTTCATCATCTTTTTTTAAGTTTAGTCTTATTGAAGACTCTTTTGTGATAATGCTTTCTAAAGTAGTATCTTCTATTTTTAGTTTGATACTACTTAGAAGTTCACCATTTTGTATATCAGTAATTATTGCAAGAGCTTGATTTGATAGACTAATATTTTCTATATGATTTTTAGATATTACAATATTTGTAGGTTTTACAAGAAGTTCAACTTTTGAGCCTATTTGTAAATTGCTACTTAAATCTAAACTCATCATTTTAAAAGTGTTATTATGAAAATCAAATTCTACTATATTCAAATTGTCTTTGTTTTGAATACTTTTTACTCTTGCAATCATATTTATTTTACCAAATAACCAAAATTTTTAAATATCTCTTTTGCTTTAGAACTTAAGATAAAATCATAAAAAGCTTTAGCTTCGGCATTATCTTTTGCTTTATTTAAAACTACTATTCCTTGATCAATTGGAGTATAAAGTTTTGGATCAACACTTACCCAATGAACATTTTCTTTATATTGAGCCATTTTATCTTCATACAATAAAGATTTAGCGATAAATCCAACATCAGCAGCAGTTAAAGCATATGTTACAGCTTGAGAAATTGATTCAGCATAAACAAATTTACTTTCATTTTTCTCTAAAATATTTGCATTTTTCAGTGCTTCAATAGCAGCAGTTCCATAAGGAGCAGTTTTTGGATTTGCAATCGCAACTCTTTTGATAGTGTCATTTGAAACTATTTCTATTCCTTTTGAGAAATCTAGTGGTTTTGCACTTAATATTGCTAAGCTTCCTTGAGCATAAACAACAGGCTTAGTTGCTGTTAAATTCTCTTTATATAAAGTTTCAGGGAATTTCATATCAGCACTCATAAAAATATCAAATGGTGCACCATTTTGAATTTGAGCTGTGAATTTTCCACTAGCTCCAAGAACTACTTCTATTTTTGTGTTTGGATTTGTTTTGTTAAATTCTGCTATTAAATTATTTATTGCATAGCTAACATTTGCAGCAACTGCGATATTAACTGTTCCAGCAAAAACAGATGAACATAATAGTGCTAATCCTAAAATAATCTTTTTCATACTATCTCCTATCTTCCTATCATAATATCAGATGCTTTTATAATAGCATCAACTTTTGTTCCAATTTCTAATTTCATATTAGAAACAGAATTTGCAGTTACAACGGCAACTATCTTATCTTTATCTCCGATATTTATTACAACTTCTGCATTAACTGCACCTAAACTTATATCTTCAATAGTACCTTTTAAAGAGTTTCTTGCACTAAGTTTTAAATCACTTTGAGTTGATAATAAAACATTGCTAGATTTTATCACTGCAATAACTTCATCTCCAATTTTAAGCCCTAAATTCTCAACAGAATTATTTGTTATAATAGAAACTATTGAGTTTCCACTTTTTAGTTTTATCTCTATTTCAGCGTTTACAGCTCCTAGTGAGATATTATCAACTACACCGATTATTTGATTTCTTGCACTAATTTGCATAGATAACCTCCTTATAGTTTTTAAAGTTCCAGTATTCAAATCAGTAATTCGATTTAGATTTTCAATAAACTTTTTTTGCTCTTCTTTTAGTAAAAAATATGTTTCTAAAAGATTTTCTCCATACTTTGTAAGAGTTGTTCCACCGCCACCTGCTCCACCAGTTTCTCTTAAAACTATTGGAGTTGTTGATAAATTATTCATAGCTTCAATAGCTTCCCATGCACCTTTATAGCTCATCGGGACTTCTTTTGCTGCTTTGTTTATCGAACCAGTTTTTTTTATAGCCATAAGTAGTTCAATTCTTTTTTCAAGCAAAAAAGGTTGATTCAAAATTTCTAAAGTCAAATTAGATGATATTGGCATATATAATCCTTTTGTTATATTTTGAGATATATAACGTAGGCAAATAGTATCGTTATATATCTTAATAAATATTGATTTAAATCAAAATTAATATGATATTATTACAAAGTTTTACTAAGGATACACAAATGGAAATCAATGAACTTTTAATAGATTTTATTGCAACAACAGTTTTTAGTTTCTTAATAGGGTTAGAAGTTAAAGCTTATGGATTAAAATTTCATGAAAATGATATAAAAACATTTTTTGGAACAACCAGAACTTACACTTTTATAGGTATTGTAGGATTTATATTTTATATATTAGAACCAAATAATTTCTTCATTTTTATATCAGGATTTATATCAATAACAGTTCTTTATACTATGCTTTTTAATAAACTCCTTGAAAATAAGAAAAATAGTATAGTACTTTTTCTAGTTGCTATGATTGTATATAGTTTTGGTGCATTAATAGATATTTTTCCATTTTGGTTGGCTTCTTTAATTTTTGTTGTAATAATATTTTTACTGAATGCAAAAAATAAATTGTTCAATTTCAAACTAAAAATAAATATCTATGAATTAGAGACTTTAGGAAAGATTATTCTTCTTTCAGCAGTTGTTTTGCCACTTCTCCCAAAAGATACAACTATACCTTATCTTGGAATTTCTTTATATAAAATTTGGCTTACAGTTGTAGTAATATCAACTATTTCTTATTTAAGTTATATAGTTCAGAAATATATTTTCCCTTCAAAAGGTTTACTTTTAACAGGAGTTTTAGGAGGACTTTACTCTTCAACAGCAACAACAGTTGTTTTATCAAAAAAATCTCAATGCTTAGAAAATAGTGATATGTTTACAGCTTCTGTTGTAAGTGCAACTTTAATGATGTATCTTAGACTTAGTGTAATTGCAGCTATTTTTAATATGGAAGTTTTTAAAATCATTGTTTATCCATTTTTAGCATTTGCAGTTATTTGTTTGCTAATAGTTGGTATTTACTATAAAAAAGGTTCTCATATAGTAAATAATAATGTTGAATTAGAAGATTCAAACCCCTTAGAATTAGGAACAGCATTCGTGTTTGCCTTTTTGTTTGTTGTGACTATGCTTATTACAAATTTAGTAGTTAATAGTTTTGGTACAACAGGGCTTAATATCCTTTCTGTAATAATTGGATTTACAGATATTGACCCGTTTATTTTATCTTTATTAGCTGGAAATTATAATATTGATAGTTTATCAATTGCAGGAGCGATTATTATTGCTGCTGGAAGTAATAATATACTAAAAGCTTTATATACAGTTTGGTTTGGAAAGAAAAAAGCAATTTCAAGTTCAATTTGTTTGATGATTTTAGGTATTTTAACAATATTTGTAGGATTAATTTTATAATTTTCCTACATATGGTTACACTTTTGCAAATTTTTAATTATAAGATTTTAAAATATATACAAATAAAAAAAATTTCTGATATAATCCAAAAACAAAAAGATTGATAACCGATGAGTATAAAACTTACAGCAGAAGTTTAACTAAAACACTATACTCATCGCTTATTAATTAATCTGCATTTCTTTTAAATAATCACTAATTTTTGGAATATTATCTTTTCTACAAATCAAGCAAGTTGGAATATTAGCTTCATTTTTTGGTAAAACTGTTATTTTGATATCTTTATCATAACCCATTTTTTTAACTATACTTGTTGGAAGTAAAGATTTGCCCATACCCACTTTTATACACGAAAGAATAGTTTCTAAGTTTCCAAAAGGTAAAGTTTTTTCAACATATATATTTTTTTGTTTGTAATAATCTTTTAAAAATTCATCATAAACGCAACCATCTTTAAAACTTAAAGCTACATTTGGAGTATTTTCTTCATAAGGTTCTAAAATAGCTATCTCTTCTTCAAATTTTTTTAATATTATTAAACTATCATTTCTTGGCTCACCACTAATAAAAGCTATATCAACTTTATAATCTAAGATTAATTGCATAATATCTTTTGTAGTCCCTGTAAAAAGTTCTAGTTGCATTTTTGGAAAATCTTTGTGAAGTTGTATTAAAAATGGTGAAATTCGTACAACTGCATTGCAATCAGTTGAACCAATTTTTAGAGAACTTATATTCTTATCTTCAGTTAAACTAGCAATAGAACTTTCCATTTTATGTATTATTTCTAAAGCTTGTGGATAAAACTTCTCTCCACTTGAAGTTAATATAACACCCTTTGGAACTCTATGAAAAAGCTCTAAATTCAATATTTTTTCAAGTTGTTTTATTCTTGAAGTTACATTTGATTGGCTACATTTTAACTCATTTGAAGCTATCGATATACTTTTATTATTTGAAACACTTACAAAAACTTTTAATAAATTTAAATCCATATCATTTTTCCTTATATCATCTATCATTATTGATTATTTGACATAGAATAATCTTTAGTGATATGATAGCCAAAAAACTAAGGAAGAGAGTTTTATGTTAAGAAGATTATTCGATAGAAATGATAATTTAGCGATTTTAATTGCTGGTATATTTTCAATTATCATAGGTATAGGCGTTGCACGATTTGCTTTTACTGGGCTTATCCCTCTTATGATAGATGAGTATTTAACTATTAAATTTGTAGGGATTTTAGCTTCTCTAAATTTTGCTGGATATTTAGCTGGTTCTATATTTTCGGTATTTATAAAAAACATAAATATCAAAGTATATTTTTATAGATTTGGAATAGTTTTAGCTATTGTTACAACTTTTATTTTAGCTTATAGTAAAGATGATACACTTTGGATGATAGGAAGAGTTTTAGGTGGATTTGCAGGAGCTATGTGTTTGGTTGTAGGATCTGCAATTGTTATGCAAAAACTCAAAATCGAGAGTAAAACAAAAGCGATGGGAATACATTTTAGTGGAATAGGATTTTCTATTTTGACTACTGATTTAATAGCAAGATATGTTTTAAGTTTGGGTTATACTTGGGAAGATGCTTGGAGTGTACTTTGTATATATGCTATTGTTTTATCTTTTTATGCAATGTATATTTTATCTTTTGATAAAGAAGTAAAACAAGCTCAAATAAAACAGAAATTTGATTTTACTATTTTTACTCCATTTGTTATTCTTTTGATTATGGCATATTTTGCTGAAGGTGTAGGATTTGTTGTTCAAGCTACATTTTTACCAGATATTATAAACAATCTTGCTGGACTTGAAGGATATGGAAGTTTGACTTGGACTTTAGTTGGTATTGCTGGAATTCCATCTTGTATTATTTGGATGAGATTGGCTCATAAATACGGAAGTGTAAATATCATCATCATAGCCCTACTTTTACAAGCTATAGGGATTTTAATCCCTGCTTTTACAACAAATATTTATTTAAATTTATTAAGTGGAGTTTTGTATGGTGGAACTTTTATAGGGCTTGTTGCACTTTTTATGAATTTGGGTGGGCAACTTTCAAAGGGGAATCCAGTTGTTTTGATGGGTGCTTTAACGACTTCTTATGGTATAGGACAGGTTATCGCACCTCTTTATAGTATATATTTTATTGAAAAATATGGCAATTATGATTATGCTCTATATTTAACAGCTTTGATAGTTTTAGGAGGAGTATTTTTACTTTTTATAGCTAAAAAGTTTGAAAAAGAGAAAATTTAAGCTAAATTTATGCCAAATATCACCCCCGCGGGTGATACATACTCCTTAAATAATTTGATATAATCTAGTATATTATTTTTAAGGAGATACTAATGGAAGTATTAGGAACAGTAAAATCAATCACTGAAGGTAAATTTTATGTAAAAGATTCTTCAGGAGCTGTAAGAGAACTTAAAATCGGCGATACAATAGCAAAAAATGATGTAGTTTTTGGAGATAAAACAAACTTATCTTTGGCAAATATCGCTATTGAACTATCAGGAAATGATGTAGTAGTTGTAAATCAAGATAATAATCAATTATTTGATTCATCTTTAACTACTATATCTTTTGGAAATGAAGAGGTAGCTTTTGATAAAAAAGCTGTTGATGAAACTTTAAGTGCATGGAATAAAGCACAAGAAAATATAGACAATATGGAAACAGCAGCTGGTGATGTAACTGAACAAGCTACAAATGCTGGAAATGAAGAGAGTCAAGATGGTGGAGCATTAAGATCTAAATTTAATGCTAGAGATGGAGATGCAACAGATGTTATTAGTGATTTAAGAGAAGCTTCATGGAATGGTGGAGCTGATAATCAAATCGAAGATGCACCAGATAATATTTTTATCTTGCCTCCTGTTTATACTATAATTGAAGGTTTAGGAGTTGTAAATGAAGGTGATGAAGCTCAATATGTAGTAAAACTAGTAGATGCTGCAGGAAATCCAGTAATAGCAACTCAAGATACAATAATCTATGTAAGATATACAAATAAAACAACTCAAGATGGCGATACAGAATATAACAATAACAATGTAATAGAAGTAGTGATCAAAGCAGGAACAAGCGAAACTACATTTAATATAAAAACAATAGATGACTATTTAGCAGATAATGGTGAAATTTACAATTTAGAAATCACAGGAAATAACTCAACTCATTTTGATATGAGAACTGGAGATGTGAACGGACAAAAAACAAACGTAGATACAACAATATTAGATAATACAACAACAAATCCAAATGAAGATAGTAATGTTGAATCTGATATGGAACAAGTAGTTTTAAAAATAGTAGCAGCAGATGAGAATGGGAATCCAATCAAAGATGCAAATGGAGAATATTTAACAGTAAATGAAGTTCCAGAGGGAGATAATGCGTATTATGTAGTATTGGCATTTGAACCAAATACAACTAAATTTAATGATAATACAAAATTAGATATTCAAAGTGGAACAGTAGAAGTAAAAACATTTGATAAAGATGCAACTGGAACAACAACACAAACAAAAGAAGATGGAACACAAGATTATGTTTCAAAAACTCAAAAAGTTGAATTAGGGAAAGTGATATCTGTAGAAACATTAGATGATTGGAAAGCAGATAATGGTGAACAATATGAGATAAAAATTACAGATAAGTCATATGAGCATCCAACAACAGGTGCAGTGTATGAGAATGTAGTTACAGATAAAGATCCAGTAACAACAACAATAAAAGATGATACAGATAATACACCAAATAATCCAGATGATAATAAAGTTGAGAAAACACAAGAACAAGTAGTTTTAAAAATAGTAGCAGCAGATGAGAATGGGAATCCAATCAAAGATGCAAATGGAGAATATTTAACAGTAAATGAAGTTCCAGAGGGAGATAATGCGTATTATGTAGTATTGGCATTTGAACCAAATACAACTAAATTTAATGATAATACAAAATTAGATATTCAAAGTGGAACAGTAGAAGTAAAAACATTTGATAAAGATGCAACTGGAACAACAACACAAACAAAAGAAGATGGAACACAAGATTATGTTTCAAAAACTCAAAAAGTTGAATTAGGGAAAGTGATATCTGTAGAAACATTAGATGATTGGAAAGCAGATAATGGTGAACAATATGAGATAAAAATTACAGATAAGTCATATGAGCATCCAACAACAGGTGCAGTGTATGAGAATGTAGTTACAGATAAAGATCCAGTAACAACAACAATAAAAGATGATACAGATAATACACCAAATAATCCAGATGATAATAAAGTTGAGAAAACACAAGAACAAGTAGTTTTAAAAATAGTAGCAGCAGATGAGAATGGGAATCCAATCAAAGATGCAAATGGAGAATATTTAACAGTAAATGAAGTTCCAGAGGGAGATAATGCGTATTATGTAGTATTGGCATTTGAACCAAATACAACTAAATTTAATGATAATACAAAATTAGATATTCAAAGTGGAACAGTAGAAGTAAAAACATTTGATAAAGATGCAACTGGAACAACAACACAAACAAAAGAAGATGGAACACAAGATTATGTTTCAAAAACTCAAAAAGTTGAATTAGGGAAAGTGATATCTGTAGAAACATTAGATGATTGGAAAGCAGATAATGGTGAACAATATGAGATAAAAATTACAGATAAGTCATATGAGCATCCAACAACAGGTGCAGTGTATGAGAATGTAGTTACAGATAAAGATCCAGTAACAACAACAATAAAAGATGATACAGATAATACACCAAATAATCCAGATGATAATAAAGTTGAGAAAACACAAGAACAAGTAGTTTTAAAAATAGTAGCAGCAGATGAGAATGGGAATCCAATCAAAGATGCAAATGGAGAATATTTAACAGTAAATGAAGTTCCAGAGGGAGATAATGCGTATTATGTAGTATTGGCATTTGAACCAAATACAACTAAATTTAATGATAATACAAAATTAGATATTCAAAGTGGAACAGTAGAAGTAAAAACATTTGATAAAGATGCAACTGGAACAACAACACAAACAAAAGAAGATGGAACACAAGATTATGTTTCAAAAACTCAAAAAGTTGAATTAGGGAAAGTGATATCTGTAGAAACATTAGATGATTGGAAAGCAGATAATGGTGAACAATATGAGATAAAAATTACAGATAAGTCATATGAGCATCCAACAACAGGTGCAGTGTATGAGAATGTAGTTACAGATAAAGATCCAGTAACAACAACAATAAAAGATGATACAGATAATACACCAAATAATCCAGATGATAATAAAGTTGAGAAAACACAAGAACAAGTAGTTTTAAAAATAGTAGCAGCAGATGAGAATGGGAATCCAATCAAAGATGCAAATGGAGAATATTTAACAGTAAATGAAGTTCCAGAGGGAGATAATGCGTATTATGTAGTATTGGCATTTGAACCAAATACAACTAAATTTAATGATAATACAAAATTAGATATTCAAAGTGGAACAGTAGAAGTAAAAACATTTGATAAAGATGCAACTGGAACAACAACACAAACAAAAGAAGATGGAACACAAGATTATGTTTCAAAAACTCAAAAAGTTGAATTAGGGAAAGTGATATCTGTAGAAACATTAGATGATTGGAAAGCAGATAATGGTGAACAATATGAGATAAAAATTACAGATAAGTCATATGAGCATCCAACAACAGGTGCAGTGTATGAGAATGTAGTTACAGATAAAGATCCAGTAACAACAACAATAAAAGATGATACAGATAATACACCAAATAATCCAGATGATAATAAAGTTGAGAAAACACAAGAACAAGTAGTTTTAAAAATAGTAGCAGCAGATGAGAATGGGAATCCAATCAAAGATGCAAATGGAGAATATTTAACAGTAAATGAAGTTCCAGAGGGAGATAATGCGTATTATGTAGTATTGGCATTTGAACCAAATACAACTAAATTTAATGATAATACAAAATTAGATATTCAAAGTGGAACAGTAAAAATTGCAACTAAAGATGCTGGTGCTGATTCAAATGACTATAAATCTATAAATGAAACTGTTGAATTAGGTAAAGTTATAAAAGTAGAAACATTAGATGACTATTATGCTGAAGATGAAGATACTGAAAAATATACAATCAGTATTACAGATAAATCATATGAGCATCCAACAACAGGTGCAGTGTATGAGAATGTAGTTACAGATAAGGATCCCGTAACAACTACAATTATTGACAATCAAGCTACAAAAAATCATGCAGTTGATGATAAAGGTGGTGTTGATGGAACAGTTTATGGACTAGAAGATACAGTTTGGGCAGTAATCACATCAGATAAATCTTCAGTTATAGAAGGTAATAAAGTTACATATAGCGTTAAACTTGTAGATAAAGATGGTAAAGTAGTAACAGTATCATCAGATACAAATGTAACTATTAAATTTAAAGGTGCAGATACAAAAGGTGCTTCTTTAGATGATTTATTAAAGTTTTTTGGTTCAAATGGATCAACAGAAATTACAGGTTTTGACAATATTAATCAAGAATTAACTATTTCTATTCCTAAAGGTAGTTCATCTACACAGTTTACTATCCAAACAAAAGATGATTTTACAGCAGAAGGTAATGAAACATTTGATTTAAGTATTAGTGAAATAGATTCAACTGAATTTGAAAACCTTGTATTTGATAAAACAAAAGCAGGTGAAGAGAATAAAGTAACAACAGAAATAAAAGATGGTGTTACTTTAGGTACTCCTAAAAATGCTTATGTAGATGAAGATAATTTCTATAAAAATGATTTTAATAACACAGACTCATCTTCTGAATATACTACAAAAAATATCAGTAACCTTGATGGTAAAACTGGACATACAAAGGGAGATTTAGGGATTATCAAAAATGGGGAGACAGATTTTAAATTATCTTTTGAAAGTGATAGCTCTTCAAATCCTATAGTAACAGTTCAAAAAGGTAGACCAGAAGAAGGGGCAAATCCTAGTACATTAGAAGACTTTAAATATGAAGATGGTTCAACTACTTTAACATCAGATGGAAATGAAATAAAATATAAATTAGTTGGAGCTGACAAAATAGTAGCATATATTGGTACTGACGCTAATACAAATAAAGTATTTGAAATAACTTTAGAAAAAGATACTAATGGTAAGTACACTGGAGATTATAAATATACTCAATATAAAAATATTGATCATCCAGTAGCAGGAGATGCAACAAATTCTATTAATGATGATAACATCACTTTTGAATTTGGATTCAAAATAACAGATCAAGATTCAACAAGTAAAGTACAAAAATTCAAAGTAACTGTAAATGATTCAACACCTATTGCAGGGGAAAATACACTTACAATTTATGAAGATAATAACGGACAAACAAATGGAGCTTACACTTTTGTTTTAAGTGATGAAGGTTTCAAAGGAAATACTATTGAAATCAGTAATGATGGTGGAACTACATATAAAACTTTGACGACTTTACCTACAAATGGAGCAACTTCTATTGATATTTTAGAAAATGGTCAAAAAATCGGAACACTTACAAATAAAGGTGATGGAAAATTAGAGTTTAAACCAGTTGAAGATTATAGTAAATATACAAATGATAACTTACCAAACTTCAAATATAAAGTTTATGATACAGATGGAGATTATGCTGAAGGAACTATAAATATTAAAGTAAAACCAGTAGCTGATGCACCGACTATCACTGTTAAAAATGTAGAAACTACAGAAGATGATGGAAACACAAAAGAAGGTACAAATAAAGTAGCTTTAGAACTTAAAGTACCAAGTTTATCAAAAGATCAAACAGATAAAAATAATGCTACTGGTGATCACCCAGAAAGAAATGGAGAGATAACTCTTACATTTACAAATGGAGATAAATTAAAAAATAATGATGGTACTGGTGCAAAAATATTTAAAGCAGACGGAACAGAATTAGCAACTATAAATTCAGTAAATAAAACTATAAAAATTGTAATAGTAGATGAAAATGGAAATGTAGATAAAACTTATCATCATTCAGATGTGAAGTTAGGACAAGATGGAGTAATTTATCTTACAAAGGCAGAATATGAAGGATTAAAAATCCAACATGCAGAAGATAATGACACAGATATAGCTATAAAAATCAGTGTAACATCTTATGAAGTTGATGATAGTAGAAAACCTTTAAATGCAAGTGATTCTACTTATGAAGATAAAAATAATTCTAATTTATCTAAAACAACAACGAAAAGCATGACAGTGGTTATTAAACCAGTGACTGATGATATTGAGTTGAAATTTGATAATGCTACTGATGTAAATGGAGAAGTTTTAGGAACTATATCAGATGATAAAAAAACATTTACATATAATGATATAAAAGAAGGAAATAAAGCTATTGATTTAAAAGCACTTCTTTCTCAAACAAGTGGTACTTCAAAAGAAGATGGACATCAAGGAAAAGGTGGGGATTTAGATGGTAGTGAAAAACGAACATATATAATCTCTGATATTCCATTAGGTACAGTTATAACTTTAGATGGTAAAACTTTTGAAGTAAAACTAAATGCAGATGGAACATTACCTAGTCATATTACAAAAAATGTTAATGAGTTATATACTATTACTATTCCATTCCCTGATAATACAAAAGAAGACCCTAATTTCTCTATGAAATTTGATGAAAACTTCTCTGGAACAGTAAATGCAAAAATTACTTTAAGTGTTATAGATAAAGGTTTTAAATCTGATGGAAAAACTTCAGAAAATGAAGCAAATTGGGGAGAAGTAAAAACTGCTGAAGTTGATTTCAAAGTAAATGTAAACCCAGTTGCTGATGATGCTACAATACAAGTTGGACAATCTATTGGAGATGAAGATTCTGGAAGAGTTGGTGGAAATACATCTGCAAAAGATGGAACTATCACAAATCCACAAGATGGTATTCCTTTAAATATTAAAGTTACATCAACTGATACGGACGGAAGTGAAAAATTTGAATTAAAAATTAAAAATATTCCAAATGGTGGAGCATTATTTATAAAAGATCCAATTACAGGTAAAGATGTTCTTGTAAGTTTTGATAATGATGGAAATTCTACATTAGAAATTTGGAATGCTGATGGTACAAAATCTGCTTATACAGATGGTAATATAACAGCTAATAAAGGAGATGTTACTATAACACCTCCAACATCAAATTCAGTAGATATTAGTGGAAATACTAACGATAACCAACCTGTTATAAAATTCATTCCACCACACAATGCACATGGTGATTTCAAACTTGGTGTTGAAGCTAAAACAGTTGATACTGCAATAATAGATGGTCAAGAAGTAAAAAATACTCAAGAAGTTGCTACTACAAAAGATATTGTTGTAGTTGTAAAAGATTTAGCTGATAGTGTTGAAGGAAATGAGTATAACGAGCAAGTTTTAGTTCTAGCTGATAATACTGAGAAAAAATATAACTTAGTAGCAGAAGAAGATAAAGAAATTAAATTAGACTCGATATTTAAAGATTCTACAAAACTTGCTTCTTATGATAGTGCAAGTGAAGATTTAACTATTGTTATCAAAGATTTACCAGCAGGTATTACTTTAGAGGGAAGTGTAACTTTAATTAATGGTCAATATATTTTCAAAGCTAGTGATATTCCAAATATTAAGATAGTTACTCCACCAAATTATAGTGGAGAGTTAAACTTTAAAATTGATTATATAACTACTGAAGCAGGTAAAGAAGCAAATAATCCAAGTAAAACTTTCGATAGTAAAACATCAACTGATAGCGTAAGTATATTTGTAAAACCAACAGTTGATGCTGAATTTAATTCAAATACTACAAAAGCTGAAGATATAGGAGCCGAATCAACAGCTGATGGAAAAAGTTATTATAAACTTGATTTAGGAATTTCACATCAAAATGGTGATACTGATGAATCTTTAGTAAGTGTTACTATAGATAAACCAACTAATGGAGATTATATATTAGTTATAAAAGGTGCGGATGGAATATATACTGAAATAACTGATTTTACTAAAACTTATACAGAAGCTGAACTAAAAAATATATATGTGCAAGCTCCTGAAAATAAACATGGTAACTTTGATATAACAGGTAAATATACTGTAGAAGATAGTCACTATGGTGCTACAAATTCAAATTATGTAGCAACAAAAACAGATGATTTTAAACATACATTGAATATTACACCAGTTACAGATAAACCAACTATAACAGTTGAATCTGGTACACAAACTAATATACAAGTTATAAGTGGAGAAGCAAAAACTATAGAAATTCCTATTAAAGTAACTTCAGCAGATAAAGATGGAAGTGAAAATATTACAAAAATTGTAATAAGTGGAGTTCCTCAAGGTGTTACTATAAGTTTTGGAGATCCTGAACTAGATGGAAAAGTTACTGTAAGTCAGCATAATGGTATTTATACTATTATTCCAAAAGATAGTAATTATAAATTAAATGATGCTGATTTTAAAAATATTACATTTAATGTAACTAGTGGTGCAAACTTTGAACATAGAGATATTATAATTACTGCTTATACTCAAGATGCCGCAGGTTCAAGTGAAGAACAAACAAGTACTGTAATAACTCTTGACAAAACTCACAATGGAACTGGTGGTGGAAATGGTTCAGGTATAGGTATTGAACTAAAAGATGGTAATCCTTATCAAGCAACGGAAGATACTGAGTTTAATTTCTTGGATGTATTCAAAGTTGTAGTTGCTGATGGTGGAAGTGATGGAAGAGTTACGTTAAATTTCACATTAGATTCGACAAATGCAACAATCAAAGGTTTAACTCCAAATGCCAATGGAAACTATACAATTACTGGAAATAGAGCTGATATTGAATCTGTTTTATCAAGTTTAAAAGTTGTTCCAAATAAAGATTACAATAATAACCATACAACAGATAAAGGTACTTTAGATATTACTGTAACTATTGATGGAAATTCTGTAATAGCAAAAGTTCCTGTAACTCCTGTTACAGATACTATGGTTGTAGAAATAACTTCAAATGATAGTACAACTATAAATGAAAATGGTGAGTTTAATTTTGATGTTAAACTTACAAATAATTCAGATAAAGAGTTTACAAATATCAATGATTTTTATATAGTTATTAATGAACACTTTGAAGCTGGAGAAGAAACTTCAAAAGGTGAACTATATTTAGGAAATACAAAATTAGAATTAGTTGATGGAAAATATAAATTACCTGCAGATTATAAATTAGGAGATAGTTTAAATCTTACTTATAAATCAGGTGAGAATAGACATGGAACAGTTGAAATAAAAGTAGTTGCTTTAAATAAAGAAAATGGTGCAACAAATGAATTAACTTCAACAGGAACTGCATCTATTACTGTTCAACCAGTTGTTTCTTCTGAAATTAAAGTTGAGAAAGTACAAGATGGTATTGAAGATGGACAAATGGCAAGTGTTAAATTATCTGTTGATAAATATGATCCATCAGAGAAATTTGAAAGTGTACTTATCAAAGTTGCTTCTGGAGTTGCTGTTTATCATGGTTCAAATGGAAGTAGTTTAGCTATGAATGTTGGTGATGGTTCTTGGTTAGTTCCTGTTAATAGTGATGGTTCTTTACCAGAAATATTCTTTAAAGGAAAAGAGCATTTAGGAGGAGAGATCGAATTTACTGCAACTATAAATGCAAAAGATGGTGAAGCAAAAGTTACAAAAGAACTCACAGGATCTGTATATGTTAAAGAAGTTGCGGATGGTGTTACAATTGATCCTACAAAAACAGGAACTAATGTAAATGGATTTGAATGGACAACTTTAAATTTAAATGCAAACATGAAAGATTTAGATGGTAGTGAAAAAATGTATCTTGAGCTTAAAGGTCTTGGAGCATTTGCACAATTTAAACTAAAAGATGGTGGAATTGTAGAATCTGAGTATGACTCTGCTAATAAAGTTTGGACAATTAAAGATATTGCATATGACAAGATAAACGATATCCAATTTACAAATGATAAAGATACTACTGTAGATATAAAAGCTTGGACAACAGATGGTATTGATAGTACAAGGGAAAAACCAGCAACTGGTTTTATGGAAGTAGATTTTGCTAAAAATGCAGTAGAAAATGGTAAATTTACTTTAGGAAAAGAAGTAAATATAGATTTCTCTAAAATTGAAAATGGAGATATCAAAGGCGTAAGTACAATAGATTTAAGTGCAAAAGGTGAAAATAAACTTTTAAATCTTACACTTGAAGATGTTTTAAGCATTGGTAAAAAAGATGGAAATAATATTAATCTTACAATTCTTGGAGATTCAGATGATAAAGTTACATTTAAAAATGAAATAGGAAAAGAATGGTCATCAAATGTAGTTAATGATGATAAAGGTAATAAATTATACACTGAATGGTCAAATACTACTGGAGATACTACTGTTACAGTTAAGGTTGAGCAACCAGTTTCAGATGGAATTACAAACTAATTTCATCTTGAAATGCTACTTTTAAAGGTAAGGTTTTTAGCCTTGCCTTTTTTTATTTAAAAAAATTCTTTATATAAATCTTGATTTTTAGAAAATATTTTATATTGATTGTTTTTATATGTAAATTCTAAATAGTTCGCATGAAGCCACAATCTATGCGATTTTGTAACTTTTATTCTATCTTCACGGCTTAAAGTTTTATTTAGATAATTTTCAGCATTTTCATCATCAATTCCATATATTGGATCACCTAAAATGGTATGACCTATGCTATAAAGATGAACTCTTATTTGATGTTGTCTTCCTGTAAGTGGTATTGCTTCGACAAGTGTTAAATCTTTTTCTTTGTTGTATTTTAGAGGTTTTATGATGGTTACTGATTTTTTACCTTCATTTTCATCTTCACAAACTTTCATTCTCACACCTATTAAAAGCCCTTCTTTGTCTATATTCCTATCTATTGTTATTTCATTTTCTATTTTTCCAGTTGCTATTGCTAGATATGATTTGTGATATTTTTTTTCTTGAAACATATCTTTTAGTTCAATTTCACTTTTTTTATTTTTACCTATTATTACAAGCCCTGATGTTTCAGCATCTATTCTATGAATCAAGTTAGAATCTTCTCCAAAATGGTATCTTATTTCATCAAGTAAAGAATAAGGAGTATTTTTTGAAATTGGATGAACCATTAAATTTGTAGGTTTATCAAAAATAGCAAAATTAGTAAACTCTAACATTGGTTTTAAACCCCTAGTTTGACCTTCAAAAAGTGCTATAAAAATATATTCGGTTGGTATTGTTTCTCCAGCATTTATTACTTGCATATTTTCGTCAAAAACTCTTCCTTTGGAGGTTAGTTTTTGTGCTATTTTGGGTGAGTATTTTAAATCTTTAACTAAAAAAATCTGTATTCTTTTATCTTTTATTGCTTTGAATTTTTTGAGAATGAATGGCAAAATCTAACCTTACGTTTTTAATTTTCTTTTAGTTCTTTTAGATACAATACAAACTAAATTTTATGAAATTTTATAATAAAAAATATAGAAATACGATTATATGAGGTTAGCAATGGTTGAAAGATACGCTAGAGAGCAAATGAGCTCAAAATGGACACAAGAAGCAAGATATGCAGCTTGGCTTGAAGTAGAAAAAGCGGCTGTAAAAGCTTGGAATAAATTAGGGCTTATACCTGATGAAGATTGTAAAAAGATAGTTGAAAATGCAAAATTCTCAGTTGAGAGAATAGAAGAGATAGAGGCTATCACAAAACATGATTTAATAGCATTTAACACAAGTGTATCTGAAAGTTTAGGTGAAGAAAGTAGATGGTTCCACTATGGTATGACAAGTTCAGATGCTGTTGATACTGGTGTTGCTTTACAAATGAGAGACTCTTTAAATATCATCATTGATGATGTGAAAATGCTACTTGAAAGTATCAAAAAAAGAGCAAATGAACATAAATATACTTTGATGGTAGGAAGAAGTCATGGTATTCACGGAGAGCCTATCACTTTTGGTTTGACTTTAGCTGTTTGGTATGATGAAGTTGCACGACATCTTAAAAATCTTGAAGATACTATGGAAGTTATTGCAGTTGGACAAATTTCAGGTGCTATGGGAAATTTTGCTCATGCACCACTTGAACTTGAAGAGTATGCGATGGCTGAACTTGGACTTAAACCTGAACCTTGTAGTAATCAAGTAATTCATAGAGATAGATATGCAAGACTTGCTACTTCTTTAGCACTTTTAGCTTCAAGTGTAGAAAAATTTGCAGTTCAAGTAAGACATTTACAAAGAACAGAGGTTTATGAAGCTGAAGAGTATTTTGCAGCTGGACAAAAAGGAAGTTCAGCAATGCCACATAAAAGAAACCCTATTTTAACTGAAAATATAACAGGACTTGCTAGAATGATAAGAGCTTATTGTATTCCTGCTATGGAAAATGTGGCACTTTGGCATGAAAGAGATATAAGCCACTCTTCAACAGAGAGATTTTGGTTACCAGATGCTTTTATCACAACTGATTTTATGCTTCATAGAATGAATAGTGTTATTGCAAATTTAACTGTTATGCCTGAAAATATGATGAAAAATCTAAATTTAACAGGTGGATTGGTATTTTCTCAAAGAGTTTTATTAGAACTTCCATTAAAGGGTGTAAGTAGAGAAGATGCTTATAGAATAGTTCAAAGAAATGCTATGAAAGTTTGGGAAGAGATACAAAAAGGAAAATCAACTACAAATGAAAAAGGAGAGTCTTTATATCTTCAATATTTACTTGCAGATGATGAGTTGAGAAATAGTTTAAGTGAAGAACAAATAAGAGATTGTTTTAACTTTGATTATTATACAAAAAATGTAGATGCAATATTCAAAAGAGTTTTTAAATAAAGGTTATCCAATGGCAATAATGATTCAAAAAAGAAATGGTCGAAGAGAGGTTTTGGATATTACAAAAATTCAAAAAATGACTATTGAAGCAACAGCTAACTTAGAAGGTGTTAGTCAAAGTGAATTAGAACTTGATGCTCATATTAAATTTATTGATGGAATGAACTCTAGTGATATTCAAGATGCTTTAATTAAAACAGCAGTTGAGAAAATAGATATTGACGTTCCAAATTGGACATTTGTTGCGGCTAGACTATTTTTATATGATTTATATCATAGAGTAGGAATTGCAACACATGGTGTAAAAGGTGATGCATATAGACATTTAAAAGATTACATTAATTTTGGAATAGAATCTGGAAGAATAATCCCTAATTTAGCCAATGGATATGATTTAGATGATTTAAACTCATATATTGATCCTAATAGAGACTTTTTGTTTAACTACCTAGGAATTAAAACTTTATATGATAGATATTTGTTGAAAAATAGTAAAGGTGAGCCAATAGAGTTACCACAACAAATGTTTATGGCTATAGCTATGTTTTTAGCTCAAAATGAAAATGATAAACAGACAAAAGCAAAAGAGTTTTATGATGTAATTTCTAAATTTGAGGTTATGCTTGCGACTCCAACATTAAGTAATGCTAGAACAAATAGACATCAATTAAGTTCTTGTTATATTGGTTCAAGTCCAGATAATATTGAAGGTATTTTCGATGGTTACAAAGAAATGGCATTATTATCTAAATATGGTGGTGGTATTGGTTGGGATTGGAATAAAATTAGAAGTTTAGGTGGAGCTATTGATGGGCATAAAAGTGCAGCTGGTGGAACGGTACCATTTTTAAAAATTACAAATGATATAGCTATTGCTGTTGATCAATTGGGTACAAGAAAAGGTGCAATTGCTGTTTATATGGAGCCATGGCATATGGATGTTATAGACTTTATAGATTTAAAGAAAAATTCTGGTGAAGAAAGACGAAGAGCCCACGATTTATTTCCAGCTTTATGGATAACTGATTTGTTTATGGAAAGAGTGTTAGAGGACTCTTATTGGACACTATTTGACCCTGTTGAAGTAGAAGATTTAAGCGAGTGTTATGGTGAAGAGTTTAAATCTAAATATATTGCGTATGAAAGTGATGATAATGTTACAAAAAATAGAATAAAGGCAAAAGAACTTTGGAAAAAAGTTTTAACTTCATATTTTGAAGTTGGAAGTCCATTTTTATGCTTTAAAGATACAGCAAATAGAGCCAATCCAAATACTCATGTAGGACATATTAGAAGTTCAAATCTTTGTACAGAAATATTCCAAAATACAAATCCAAATCACTATAAAATAAAAATTGAGTTTGAAGATAGAACTATTAAAACTTTTGAAGAAGAAGATTTGGTAATTGTTGATGGTGGAATTACGAAAAAAGCAAACAAAGTAACGGCATTGGATAGCATAAATGGAAAAAAAATATTTATTGTTGAAAAAGATAAAATTGATGGAGACACTGCTGTTTGCAATCTAGCTTCAATAAATTTATCAAGAATAAATACAGATGAAGATATAAAAAGAGTTGTACCAATTGCTGTAAGAATGTTAGATAATGTAATTGATTTAAATTTCTATCCTCTTAGAAAAGTAAAAGCAACAAACTTAAAATCAAGAAGTATTGGTTTGGGAGTGATGGGTGAAGCTGAAATGCTAACTCAATATAGAGTTTCTTGGGGTTCAACAGAACATTTTAAGAAAATAGATAAAATTATGGAATCAATTTCTTATAATACCATTCTTTCTAGTTCTGATTTAGCAATAGAAAAAGGAAGTTATCCTACATTTGTTGGTTCAAATTGGAGTAAAGGAATAATGCCACATGATCATGCTTCACAAAGCGTTAATGCTCTTGTGGATAGAGATTTGTTTGATACAAATTATGATTGGGATTTCTTGCGAGAAAAAGTAAAAAAAGATGGAATGAGAAATGGTTACTTGATGGCTATTGCTCCAACTTCTTCGATTTCAATCTTAGTAGGAACTACTCAAGCAATAGAACCTGTTTATAAAAGAAAATGGTTTGAAGAAAATTTATCAGGATTAATTCCTGTTGTTGTACCGAAGTTAAGTCCAGAAACTTGGGGTTATTATACACCAGCTTTTGAAATTGACCAATTACAAGTTATAAAAGCTGCTGCAATTAGACAAAAATGGATAGACCAAGGACAATCAACAAATATTTTTATGAGTTTAGATAAAGCAAGTGGAAAATATCTTCATGAAATTTATACTTTAGCTTGGAAACTAGGTCTTAAATCGACTTATTATCTAAGAAGCCAATCTCCTGAAGCTAAAAATGATGTGGAAGATAGAAGTATGGAGTGTGCAGGTTGTCAATAATTATAAATTTAAAAAGGAAAGTTTAATGGAAAGAAAAACTATTTACAATCCAGATTCTAAAGAGAGTTTAAATGATAGAAGAGTTTTTGGTGGAAATAGTGATGGGATGATCAATTTCACTAGAATGAAATATCTATGGGCTTTAAATCTTTGGGATACAATGGAAGCAAATACTTGGTTTCCAAGAGAAGTTCAGATGACTGCTGATGCAAAAGATTATAAATTTTTAACTCCAGCTGAGAAAAGAATGTATGATTTAGTTCTTTCTCAGTTAATCTTTATGGATAGTTTGCAAACAAATAATCTTATGGATAATATAAATCCGTATATAACAGCTCCTGAAATAAATGCATGTTTATCAAGACAATCTTATGAAGAGGCAAATCATAGTAAATCTTATGCAGTTATGGTTGAATCAATCTCTGACAATACAGATTTAATTTATGACATGTGGAAAACTGATATTAAACTAAGAGAAAAAAATACTTATATCGCAGAAGTTTATAAAAATCTTTCAGGTGAAATTGATGATACAAAAATAGTTTTAGCACTATTTGCAAATCAAATTTTAGAAGGGTTATATTTCTATGCTGGATTTGCAGCTATTTATGCACTTGGAAAATCTGGAAAAATGTTAGGTAGTTCTCAAATGATTAGATTTATCCAAAGAGATGAAGTAACACATCTTTTATTATTTCAAAATATGATAAATAGTGTTAGAAAAGAAAGACCTGAGTTATTCACAGAAGAATTAGAGATAGAAGTTAGAGCTATGTTCAGAAAAGCTGTTGAATTAGAAGCTTCATGGGGATCATATATTACACAAGGACAAATCTTAGGATTTACAGATGCGATTATTAAACAATATATAGAGTATTTGGCTGATAGAAGACTTGAAGCAGTAGGGTATAAGCCAGAATACAATGTAAAACATCCTATTCCATGGGTTGATGGTTATGCTTCATTCAATGACCAAAGAACAAACTTTTTTGAAGGAAATGTAGTAAACTACTCAAAAGGTAGTATAGATTTTGATGATTTTTAATATAAATTAAAAGGAAACATAATGTCTATTTTTATAAAGATTCTTATACTCTTGGTACTTTTTGTAGCTTTAAATATAGTATCTATTTATACTTTTAGCTATGAAGATTATTTTAGTGATAGAAAAAAAGAGATTACTTTAGATGAAAATAGTGGAATATTAAAATCTATAAAAGAAAAGATATTTAAAAAAGTTGAATATCTTCCGTCAGATTTTGTTATAAATAAAGAGAATAATTTAATTCTTTTAAATGGTACTTTTCCCAATCAAAATACCGTAAATCAAATTGTTGAACTGCTAAAAATAAATAAAATGAATGATATTAAGATAGTTGAAAATAGTAAAGTTAATAAGCAACTTTTAGTTGAAATTTCTGGCTTGATTGAATTATTAAAAGATTTCTTTGAAAATGATTCAAAGATTATTTTTATAAATAATACACTAACTTTTGATGGAGTATTGAAAGACATAAAATATAAAGATTTAGTTTTTGATAAGATCTCTAAAATTACTTCAGTAACTATCTTTAATAACATAAAAGAGCCAATCTTAGTAGAAGAATTAGAAAAAGATATAAATATAGATAATAATGATATAAACAAAAGTAATATTTTAACAAAAGATGAGATACAATTATTAATTAATAATTCTATTATTGAAAATAAAATTATTTTTGAAAGAAGAAGTGTTGAAATAACACCAAAATCAAAAGATACTATTCAAAAAATAGCAGATATTCTAAATCAATATACTGTTTATAAAGTTGAAATTGCTGGACACACTGATTCAAGAGGAAATAAGGAATTAAATAAACAGATTTCTCAAGATAGAGCAAATAGTGTAAAATCGTTATTAGAAAGCTTTGGAGTGGAATCTAATAGGATTACAGCAATTGGGTACGGAAATGAAAGACCAATTGCAAAAGATGATGAAAACGGTTTATCTGAAATTAATAGAAGAGTAGAATTCAACATAGGGGAATAAAATGTTAGGGGAAATTGCTCAATATATAGTAGTAAATTTATTTATAGCATTTGTTTTAGGAATACTAGTAGGTTATTTAATTGGAAGAAGAAAAGAAAAATTTAGTAAAATAAATGGATCAAATGCAGGTTCTTGTTGTACTGGTGAAAAAAGATTTAGAATGAACCCAATCTTCAATAAAAGTGCTTCACTAGACTATAAACCAATGGTTTTGAGTTCATCGAGTCTTAAAGATAATCTAAAGAAAATTAAAGGTATTGATGAAGATTTAGAATCAGCGTTATATGAACTTGGGATTTATCAGTTTAATCAAATATCAAATTGGACTAAAAAAAATTCTGAGTGGATAGAAAACTTTTTAAACCTTCCAAATTATGTAAGAAATCATCAGTGGATTGAACAAGCAAAAATTTTAAGAACAGGGAAAGAGACAAACTATAGTCAAAGCTTATTAGATGAAGAAAATACTATCAAAGAAGAACAAAATTAGAGCTTTCTAAATCATTCCTCTTTATAGTTTTAGAATATCATACGATTTAATGTTTATATTTTAATTAGATATCTTCCTGTTGCTTTACCACTTAGAAGCTTCTCATAAGCGTCTTTTATCTCTTCAAGTGATATTTCCTTGGTAATATCATCTAAACACTCTATTTTCCACTTTCCAGCTAGTTTTTCCCAAGCTTTTTGCTTTTTTTCTATTCTACACTCGACACTATCTATACCAATAAGTCTAATACCTCTTAGTATGAAAGGAAAAACATTTGTATTTAGCTCATAAGAAGCAGTTAAACCACAACAAGTAACTATTCCGTCATATTTAACTTGTTTTATTGCTTGAGCTAGTATTTCTCCACCTACACTATCTATTACTGCATCAAAATTTTCTTTTAGCATTGGTTTTTGTTTATTTTGCATAAAATCATCTATTAAAATAACTTCATTTGCACCAATACTTTTTAAAAAGTTCTCTTTATCTTTTTTTGTTGTTAAGGCAGTTACTTTAAATCCCAACTTACTTAAAATAGCAACTGTTATAGAACCAACTCCACCAGTTGAACCTGTAACTAATACTGATGAATGCTCTTGTAAACCATTGTTTATCAGTTCATTTATACTCAAAGCTGATGTAAGTCCAGCTGTACCATAAATCATAATATCTTTATTTGATATGGAATCTGGTGTTGGTATAGCCCAAGAAGCTGGAACTTTTACAAATTCACAGTGACCACCATCACTATTCATACCTAAATCATAACCAGTTACTACAACATTTTGACCTATCTTAAAAATAGGAGATTTTGTTTCGTAAACGGTTCCTGAAACATCAACACCAGTAATATGTGGGAAATTTCTTGTAACTCCTGAATGACCAATAGAGCTAAGAGCATCTTTATAGTTTAAAGATGAATATTCAACTTTGATTATTATCTCATTTTCATTACAAATTGGTTTTTGTACATCTTTTACACTAGATATTATTTCATCATTTTTATTTTTCTCTACAACAAAAGCTTTCATTATCTCTCCTTTTAGCTTTTTGATTTAAAACTTTAGCTAAAATATTTTAAAAGAGCAAGAACTATCTTTTTAGAAATGTACTTACTAAAAAGATACTCTAGGAGTAAAATATGACTAAAAAAAAGAATCAAATTAATACAGATAAAGAGTTTAAATGTCCAGTAGAAACAGCTATTGATGTATTAGCAGGGAAATGGAAGATTTTGATAATTTGGTATTTAAAGGATGAAAAAAAAAGATTTAATGAGTTACAAAAATTATTACCAAAAGCTACTCAAAAGATGTTGATTCAAAAATTAAGAGAGTTAGAAGTTGATGGGATAGTTCACAGAGAAGTTTATCCTATTGTTCCTCCCAAAGTTGAATATTCATTGACTGAATATGGAAAAAGTTTAAAACCTATTATTAAACAGCTTTATTTGTGGGGAGATAATCATAAAAAAAGATAGTTTAGTTTTTTAGTAAATCTTTTAAGCTATCTTTAGGATTTTTACCATCAAGTATTAATTTTACTTCATTTGCTATGGGAGTATATATTTTGTATTTTTTTGATAATTTATCAATTGCATCAGCTGTTTTTACGCCCTCTGCAACTTCTCCTAACTCTTCTAAGATAACCCATAGTTTTTTGCTTTGTGAAAGTCCAAGCCCTACTCTAAAATTTCTACTCATAGTTGAATTTGCCGTTAAAAATAGGTCACCTGCTCCACTTAATCCTAAAAAAGATGATTTCTTTGCACCAAAATATTTTCCAAATCTTTGCATTTCAACTAATCCTCTTGCAATTAAAGAGGCTTGAGCATTTTTACCAAGTTGCAATCCTTCACAAATTCCACTTGCTATTGCTAAAACATTTTTATAAGCCCCAGCAATTTCTGCACCAATTACATCAACACTATAATAAGTTTTTATAAAATTAGGGAAAAAAGGCTGAAATGATTCATATAATTCTTTTGATGTAGAGTTGATTACCAATGCACAAGGTAATCCTTTTATAACTTCAGCTGCAAATGAAGGACCAGAGATAAATCCAACATTCTCACTTGGAATAAAATTAGCATAAATTTCATTTAAAAACTCACCAGTTGTTGCTTCGATACCTTTTGATGCTACAAGGATTTTTTGTCCTTTAAAAATAAAATTTTCTTTTAACCAAGTTCTTATTTCTTGAGCTGGAATAGCAATAACTAAATATTCACAATCTATTGCAGTTTTTAAATTAACAAAATTTTCTATATCTTTTTTTGTTCGTGAAGTGATATAGCATTTTTGTTTTTGACTTAGTGCAAAATGAAGAGCTTGTCCCCATTTTCCTGCACCAATAACTGCAATAGAGTCTTTTTGCATTTTAAGATAATCTCTCTTTTAGTAAATCATTTACTCTATTTGGATTTGCTGTACCTTTTGATGCTTTCATTGTTTGTCCAACAAAGAATGCAAACATTTTTTCTTTACCAGCTTTATACTCAGCTACTTTATCTTGGTTTGCATTTAAAATTTCATCAATAATAGCTAGTAATGCTCCATCATCACTTACTTGTTTTAGTCCCAGTTTTTCAATAGCTTCATCTACATTTGATTGATTTTCCATCAAATAATCTAAAACTTCTTTTGCTGCTTTTCCTGAAATTGTATTATCTTCTATTCTTTTTACTAAAGTTGCTAAAGTTTTTGCTTCAATTGGAGATTGCTCGATTGTAACCCCCTCTTTTAGTCTTCCTTGAAGTTCAACAGTAAGCCATGTTACAGCATTTTTTGCAGTAATTCCTTCTTTCATCATCTCATCAAAGAAGTTCGCCATTTCAAGTGATGATGTAATAACAGACGCATCATATTCTTTGATTTCATAATTTTTTACAAATCTTTCTTTTTTCTCATCTGGAAGTTCAGGAATTTTTGAATATTTTTCTATCATTTCATCTGTAATGATTAATGGAAGCAAATCTGGATCTGGAAAATATCTATAATCAGCAGCATCTTCTTTTCCTCTCATACTTCTTGTTTCTCCAGTATTTGTATCAAAAAGTCTCGTTTCTTGCACAATTTCAGTTGAATGAACACCATCTTCCCAAGCTTCAATATGTCTATTTACTTCATAATGAATAGCTTTTTCAATAAATCTAAATGAGTTCATATTTTTGATTTCACATCTTGTATAGAAGTTTGTATCACCTTTTGGACGAATAGATACATTCACGTCACATCTAAAACTACCCTCTTGCATATTTGCATCACTAATACCTAAATATCTAACAATTGAATGAAGTTTTTTAAGGTATAAAATAGCTTCTTCTGCACTTCTCATATCAGGTTCACTTACTATTTCAAGTAAAGGAGTTCCCGCTCTATTTAAATCAACTTGTGAAACATTTCCACTATGAATATTTTTTCCTGCATCATTTTCTAAGTGAGCTCTTGTAACCCCAATAGTTTTTTGGCTACCATCTGGAAAATCAATAGTAAGCTCTCCAAGACCTACAACTGGAACTTCAAATTGTGATATTTGGTAACCACTTGGTAAATCTGGATAGAAGTAATTTTTTCTATTGAAAATTGATTTTTTATTTATTTGTGATTTTAGAGCAGTTCCTAGCATAATAGCTTTGTGAACTGCTTCTTTATTTAAAACTGGTAATGCTCCAGGAAGACCTAAACAAGTTGGGCATACATTTGTATTTGGTTCTTCTCCAAAACTTGTTGCACAAGAACAAAATAGTTTACTTTTTGTGTTTAATTGTGCGTGAACTTCTAATCCTATAATTACTTCAAACATACTTGACATATCTCTTTATCCTTATCTTAAAACTTTTATATCTGCTGTTAATTTTTGTTTTTCAAAATGTTCTTTTAAAAATGCTTGTTCTCTTTGTGACATAAGGTCATTGAACACTCTAGGTTTTACACTTTCAAATGGCAAAGCAACTTTACCTTCAGAGCTTTTTAAAAATAGAGTTACATATTGTTTATTAAAAGTGAATATTGGAGTAAAAGAGTTTGGTTTTGTACCATTTAAAATATATTGAAGTTGTGCTTGAAGATTTTGACTTTCAAGTTTTAAAGGTGTTTTACTTATCTCATTTGATACTTTCATTGGAGATCTCATAGTCTCTTCTAAAGCTGTTCGATTTGTTGAAGCATATTGAATAACATCAAAAGATTTTGCTGTAAGGTATTTGTTTATATTCTTTTCATAATATAGTTTCATATCTTCATCATTTGCTATTGCTAATTGACCTTGTACAATTTTAGATATTAACTTTTGTCTAATAACTGCATTTTTTGACTCATTTTCAAAAACTTCATAATCTGGATACTCTTGTTTTACAATCCCTTTAAAAGCAAATACATCCATTCCATTTGAATTTGCAAGTTTTTCAATGTAATCATTAACTTCAAAAATATCAGCTGTGATACCATTTTCTTTAACTAATTGATCATATAATATTTTGTCAATTAAGTAAGCAACAGCTTCATTTTTTGGGATTTTGTTTACAACCATAGTTCGTTCTATATCGTATAGAGTTATTGGTTCTTCATTTACTGTTAGTGCTATACCATTTATTGTTGAAGCATAGATAAGTCCTGTGCTAAAAACTAAAGATAGTAAAAATTTGTGCATTTTGGAAATCCTTTCTTTGGTAAAAGGGATATTTTACCAAAAAAATTGTAAATATAAAGTTTGGAATAAATAAAGAACTATAAACTTTTAGCTTTTGTAACTTGATTTACTAAATAAAAAATAGAGTTATAATCAAGTCCAGAGTGTTCACTTAAACCTATCTCACAAGTTTTACTTGTTGAAAATGCCATTTTTGCACCATCTGTTTGTTTTTTTAAATATCTTAAAGCTGAATCATTTAACTCTGGGAAATTAAATCCTCTATCACCTGCAAATCCACAGCATTTAACATCTGAAGGAATAATCACATTTGTTGAACACATCAAAGCAAGTTTTTTAAACTTATCTTCCAATCCCATTTTTCTTGAACTACATGTTGTATGAATAGTAATAGCTTCATCTATTGGTGTAAATTCTAAATCATTTTTTAAAAAAGTTAAAGCAAAATCTATTGGTTCATAAATTGATAATTTATGTGAAAAACTTTCCATCATTTTTTTAGTACATGGACTTGTATCACATAAAATTGGATATTCTCCAAATTCACTTGCATTTAAAAGTGCTTCTTCTAATTCACTTGACTTTGTATGTGAAGCATCATTGAATCCTTTTGAACTAAATGGCATACCACAGCAAAGATTTGATAGATTTTGAGGGAAAATGATTTGGTAACCAGCTTTTTGTAATAATTCAACTGTAATATCAAAAAGTTCTTTTTCTTCTTTTGATGCACTATTTAAGCCCATCGTTCTACTAATACATGAAGGAAAATATACAACTTTTTTATCACTATTTTTTTGCTCAAAATTTATATTTATGTTTATAGCTTTTGGCATATAAGCCGACCATTTTGGAGTTTTATTTTTACTAAAACTTCTCAAACTGTTAGTGAATTTTTGCATATTTGAAGTTCCTAAAACTTTATGCATAAAGTTAGAACTATGAAGTCCAAATCTAACTCCATTTAAAGTTGTACTAAAATTATTTGCTACAAAATTTGCAATATTTTTACTACTAGAAGTCAATTGTTCTGCTCTTAAATGTTTTGTCAAATTTCCTGTATCAATTTTTACTGGACAGGCACTTGAACATAAACTACATGTTGCACATGTTTCTATTCCATCATATTGATATAGTTCTTTATACTCTTTAGCTTCTTTTGTATTGCCAATAGATTCAAGTCTTGAAATTTCTCTATTGATTACAATTCTTTGTCTAGGAGTTAATGTTATTTCATTTGATGGACATGTTGGTTCACAAAATCCACACTCTATACATTTATCTACAATTTCATTTGTAGCAGGCAATGTTTTTAGGTTTTTTAAGTGGGCTTCTTTATCATCGTTTATTATAACTCCAGGATTTAATAAACCTTTTGGATCAAATAAATTTTTGATTTTTTTCATCATATCATAAGCAGTTTTACCCCACTCTACTTCAATAAATGCAGCCATATTTCGTCCAGTTCCATGTTCTGCTTTTAAACTACCTTGATATTTAAGCGCAACTGAATTAACTACTTCATTCATCAAATCATCATATCTTTTTACTTCTTTTTCATCTGAAAAATCTTGAGTGAATACAAAGTGAAAGTTTCCATCTAGTGCATGACCAAAAATAATTGCTTCTGTATAGCCATATTTTTGAAATAATCCTTGAAGTTCAAGAGTAGCTTCTGCTAACACTTCAATAGGATATGCAACATCTTCTATTATAACAGTTGTTCCTGTAACTCTAACAGCTCCAACAGCTGGAAAAAGACCTTTTCTGATTTTCCAATAAAGATTATATTCTTGTTCATCTTTTGTAAAATAGATATCTCTTTTTACACTAAACTCTTTTAATAACTGCTCAATTTCATTTATTTGAATATTTAGTTTTTCATCATTTAAAGCTCGTGTTTCTATTAGAAGTGCAGTTACCTCATCATCGAAATCTTTTATAAATATTGGCATTGCAGGGTCATTTTCTATACTTTTTAAAGCCGCTCTATCCATAAGTTCAACTGCATCAACAATGATTTCTTTAGAATCTCGTGCAAGTTTTAGTTTTGTTACAGCATGACAGGCTTCATTCATATCTTTAAAATAGATTAGTGCACTTGCTTTATCTTTTAAATCTTCAACTGTGTAATAAGTAATTTCTTCAATAAATGCTAAAGTTCCTTCGCTTCCAATGATAAGATGTTGTAAAATTTCAAACTCATCATTAAAATCTATTAAAGCATTTATTGAGTAACCACATGTATTTTTTATTTTAAATTTTTTCTCAATTTTTTCTCTTAACTCTTCATTTGATTTTGTTTCATTAGAAAAACTTTTTAAATCTTCTAAAAAATCTTTATGAGTTTTTCTAAATTCATTTTTGCTATTTTCATCACCTGTATCAAGTTTTGTTCCGTCTGCAAAAATTAGTTTCATTGATTTTAAAGTTTTATATGAATTTTGTGAAACTCCACAGCACATTCCTGAAGCATTATTTGCAGCAATTCCACCAATCATAGCTGCATTTATACTTGCTGGATCTGGACCTATTTTTTTTGAATAACGTGCAAGTAATCCATTTGCTTGAGCACCAGTTAGTGCTGGTTGTAAAGAGATAAAACTAGCATCACTTGCAATTTTGAAATTTGAAAAATTTCTTGAAGTTATAACTAAGATAGAATCACTAATAGCTTGTCCAGAAAGTGAAGTACCTCCTGCTCTAAAAGTTATACTTAAATTCATATTATTTGCTAATTCAATAATATTTTGAACTTCTTGGGCATTGTCTGTTTTTATAACAATTTTTGGAATTAGCCTATAAAAAGAAGCATCAGTTCCATAAGCTAATGTATGAAGTTTATCTGTAAAGATTTTTTCTTTTGAGATTTTTGTTGATATTTCATCAAAAAATTTTTGGTAATTACTTTCTAACATATTAGTTCTCCTAAGATTCATAAAGTATAAATTTTAACTTTACAAAATGATAATAATATGATATTTATAAGTGAGTAGTTCTATTTAGGCAAAAAGCCTAAATAAAATTTATAATTTTATGGAATCATCCAAGTAAAAATATATGCTTGTGACATTGTAATAATCCCCATAATAACAACAAGGATTAAACTATGTTTAACTGTAAATCTAAATAGATCAGATTCTTTTCCTACAATTCCTGTAGATGCACAAGCAATAGAAATTGATTGTGGTGAAATCATCTTTCCAGTTACCCCACCAGTTGTATTTGCTGCAACCATTAATGTTTCATTTAATCCTAATTGTTGAGCAGTTTGTTGTTGTAATCCGCAGAAAAGTGCATTTGATGAAGTATCTGAACCTGTTAGGAATACTCCAAGCCACCCTAAGAATGGTGAGAAGAATGGAAATAAGAAACCAGTATTTGCTAAAACAAGTGCCATCGTTGAAGACATACCTGAATAGTTCATTACAAATGCAAATCCTAAAACCATACCAATTGATACAATTGCCCATTTAAGTTCAAAAAGAGTTTCCCACATTGTTTTTATAGCTGTTAATATATTTAATCTAAATATAAACAAAGTAATAATTGCTGTTAAGAAAATAGCAGTACCTGTTGCTGAAATAGGATTAAATGTATATATAACATCAAATGCTTTAGGCTCACTAACAATAGGAGGCATTTTAAATATCATATTATGAATAGCTGAAAACTCAAATTTAAAAATAGTACTTTCTAAAATTTGACCTTTTGCAAAAAAAGCTTTAAACCAAGTAGTTGTCCAAATAGTAACAATTACAGAAAGGATAAGGAATGGTGACCATGCTTTAACTATTTGACCAGTTGAATATGTAGATTGAACAATATCACCTAATTCTACTGTTTTCATAATATTTTTTGGTTGCCAGTATTTTAAGAAAATTGTTGTTGCAACAATAGAAACTATTGCTGAAGTAACATCTGGTAATTCAGGACCTATATAGTTTGAAGTAACATATTGAGATATAGCAAAACTAGCTCCTGCAACTAATGCTGCTGGGTATACCTCTTTAATTCCTTTCCAACCATCCATCATAGCAACAAGCCATAAAGGAATAATTAAAGATAGTAAAGGTAGTTGTCTTCCTGCCATTGCTCCAATTGTAAATGCATCAATTCCTGTAACTTGTCCTGCAACAATAATTGGAACTCCTAAAGCTCCAAAGGCAACAGGTGCTGTATTTGCAATAAGACATAATCCTGCTGCATATAGTGGTTTAAATCCTAGTCCTACTAAAATTGCAGCTGTGATAGCAACAGGTGCTCCAAATCCAGCAGCACCTTCTAAAAATGCTCCAAATGAGAAACCAATTAAAATAACTTGAATTCTTTGGTCTTCAGTTATTTTGATAATAGAATTTCTAATTATTTCAAACTGACCACTTTTTACCGTTAACTTGTATAAAAATACTGATGCCACGATAATCCAAGCAATTGGCCATAAACCAAATAAGAAACCATAACTAGCTGATGAGAATACCATATTAACTGGCATTTCAAATGCAAAAACTGCTACAATCATCGATAAAGCTAATGTAATGATTGCTGCATAGTGTCCTTTCATCCTAAATACAGCAAGTGCCAAAAAGAAAAAAACAATAGGAATTAGTGCTACAAGTGCTGATAGAACTAAACTGTCACCTATTGGTGCGTATACTTGTTGCCAAGTTTGCATACAAACCTCCTTAATTAAAATCATAAAAATGATATTAATAGAAAGATATGAGATTTATATGATTTTTAATTAACAATTGGTTAAATATTCTTAAAAATATAACCAGTATCCACAACAGTTTGAATAAAATCTTTATCTAAAATTTTTCTTAATCTTCTTATTAAGCTTCTTATTGAATCTAAAGTTACAAAATTTCCTTCCCAAACATAGTTCTCTATTTGTGCATAAGTAATAACTTGATTTTGTTTACTAAGAAATAAATTTATAAGGAGTTTCTCTTTTTTTGTTAATCTAATTTCTTCATTATTTATAATTATTGTAGAAGATATAAAATCAAAATATGAATTTTCATCAAAACATATTTTATTATTTTTAATTTTACAAAGTTTTTCTATTTTTATTTCTAGTTCATCTATAAAGAAAGGTTTTTTTAAATAGTCATTACAGCCAAAATCGTAAGATTGTTTTATTATATCTAGTTCAACACTCGCACTTATTATAATAACTGGAACAATCTCATAAAATTCTCTAATTTTTTTTAGGATATTTATACCATCAATATTTGGGACATTAATATCCAATATAAAACATGAAAAGCCATCTGTAATTTTTTCATAGGCAACAGCTCCATCAGTAAAAGATATTACATTATAATTTTTCATTTTCAATCTTTTAGTGATAGTCTCATTTAGTTTTTTATTGTCTTCTAAAAGTAATATTTTCATTTATAACTCTTTAAATGGAAGTTTTATTGAGAAAATAGCACAATTTTCATTATTTCTAACACTTATTGTACCTTTCATTTTATCTTCAATTATTATTTTTGCCATATAAAGCCCCAGACCCATTCCATTCTCTTTTGTTGTAAAATATGGTTCAAAAATTGAATTTATTATTTTTTCATCAATAGCACCTGCATCATCTATTATTTCTATCATATTACAGTTTTCACATCTTTGAATGTTTATATCTATTTTAGCTTTTTTATTAAATGGTATATTTTTTTCAACAATTTTATTTTTTGCATTGTTTATAATATTTAATAAAACTTGCTTAAATTCATTTTCATAGCCATAAATTAAAAGTTCTTCATTTGTATTTTTATAGTTAAAATTCATATTTATGTTTGAGTAAAAAACTTGTTTTCCTATGATTTCGTTTATTTCATTAAATGCTTTAGAAATAGAAAAAAGGACTTTTTTTGTCGATGGTTTTAAAAAATTTCTAAAATCATTCAAAGTTCTTGACATATATTTTATCTGTATCATAGAGTCATTTACAAAGTTTTCTACATCACTATTTTTCAATTCATTTAGCAAATAAGAAGTCTGAATATCCTGAACAAGTGCTGATAATTCAACCAAAGGTTCATTCCATTGATGTGCAATTGCTGATATCATATCACCCATTTCAGCTAGTTTTGTTTGTTGAATTAAGAATTGTCTTTGTTGAGTTCTTTCAGTCATATCATCCATTATACAAACAATTCCACCAATAGTTCCATCTATATTTTTGTAAGCTGCTTTATTTAAAATTATATGTTTCATATCTTTTGATGGAGTATAAAAAGTAAACTCAGAACTAATAGTAGTAAAAGTTTTTAGTACTTCTTTATCAATTTTTATATTTTGAATTGCAATATTTTCGGGAAAAAAATCAAAAGCAGTTTTACCTATAACCTCTTCTTTTGTAGAACTTACTAAAGATGCAAAAGCACTATTACATCCCAAAAAATTGCCATTTATATTTTTGTAGTAAATGGCGTTTGGAATAGTATCAAGAAGTACTTTATCAAACTCTATTCTATTTGAAAGTTCTCGTTCAAGTCTTTCTCTTCTTTTAATATTTGCTTTTAAAATAACAACAATTATACTTAATAGTGAAATTGTAAGAATTGTAATAATAAAAAAGTTTTTATGTTCTTTATATATGGAACTTGGTTCATTTATAATTATAGGGTTTTCGATATATTTTGAGATATTAAGATTAAATCTTTTTAATTCATCATAATTAAATATATAAAGATTTGGTGATTTTTCAAGTACTGGAATATCTTTGATATCTTTACCATTTAAAACTTCTATTGCCATATTTGATACAGTTTGTCCTTGTGCAACTGCTGATGTTAATAATCCTCCAACCATTCCACTATTTAAGTAAAAATCCCAAAGACCATAAATAGGAACTTCACTCACTTTTCTTACTTGTTCAAAACTTTGTTTATGTGTAAAATATTTTCCTGTAGTATCTTTGAAAAGTAGAACAAATAAAATTGCACTTTTACCTTTTTCAAGATTTGATACTTTTTGCTTTAAATCATTTATTTCAAGATTATCTGTATATTCTATACTAAACCTTTCTTTATATTTTTCCATGATTTTTACTAAATCTTTTTTTACAGCTAAACCTGTTATTGATTTATCATTTATAATTAAAAGATTTTGTATATTTGGATGTAGTTTTGAAATTAGTTCAAAATTATTTTCAATATCCACAGCTTCAGCAACCCCTGAAACATCTTTAAAAGGTAGAGAATTTAAACGCTCTTTTGTATAGTCATTTAAGCCACAAAATAAAACAGGAATTCCCTTAAACAAATCTTCGTAATAATCTTTCATAAAATCAAAAGCATTATTATCGCTTATGATTATTAAGTCAAATTTTCTATTGTAAAATTGTTCTTTATATAATTGTGATAAATTTTCTAAATATGATTTATCATCTATTCTTTTTGTATCCATATAAACAGTTGTAAGTTCGATATTTTCGTGTTTTGAAAAGTTGTTTTCAATGGCTTTTGAAATATCATCAGTCCAAGCATACCCTTTATGATAAGAGTGGATTAATAATACTTCTTTGTTTTCATTTGCATTTAGAAAACTTAAAAAAAGTATGCTAAATAGTAAAAAATATTTCATTATTCTCTCCTATTTAGCGATTATATCAAGATTTAATAAAAATTACATAACCAGATTTTGGACCATGTGCTCCAATAACAAGTGATTGTTCAATGTCAGCTGTTTTTGAAGGCCCAGATATAAAGACACCAAATCCAGCTTTTTCAAAGTTAAGTTTTTCATAAGCTTCATGCATATTATTTACTATTTCATTCTCATCTATTACAATTACAATATTTTGTGCAATAAAATATAAAGCTCTATGTCTATTTGATTCATTTTTCATCCAAATAGCACCATTTTCTGCAACTGCAAAATTTCCTTTTACAATTGCTAAATCAATATCTTTTAGATTATGAGTATCTTCTTGTGAATTTGAATCAAAGTTTCCTAAACTACAAAAATCTACATTTGAAGCAATTACTTTTTCTTCAGGATATATCTCTTTTATTGTTTTGTCTAAATCCTCTTTTGAAATTAGCAAAGCTTTACCTCCAACACTTTCAAGCATTGTAGAAAATGTTTCAAATTTATTTTCAAATTTGATACCAAAATTTTCATAAGATGGAAGTTTCACATCTTTCACTAAATTGTTCTCTTTTATAGAGTTTAAAATTTTTTCTTTACTAGTCATCTAAATCTCCATCTTTAAACATTTCTTTGAAGCTTTTTTTAGGGAATTTTGGTAAATCTCTTTGTTTTCCCCAAGCATTAAATTTATTATAAATTATAGATTTTGGAAGTTTTGGAACTATAAATCTTGCCATTTTACCTATAAAATCAAATAAAACTGGTTTACTCATAAACCACGCGGTTACTTTCATAGCCATTTGCTTTTTACTATCTATTAAATTCATTTTCCCTAAATCTTGTCTTAGACTATAAAGTTGTGAATCTAAATCTATTTTTACTGGGCAAACATTTGTACATGAAGCACATAATGTACAAGCAAATGGTAAACTATTATGATTTTCTGGTTCTTTTACACTTCCTAAAATCGAACCAATAGGTCCAGGAATTACATATTCATAAGAGTGCCCACCACTTCTTCTATAAACAGGACAAGTATTCATACAAGCACCACATCTAATACAATTTAATGCTTTTTTATTTTTTGATGAACTTAAAAATTGACTTCTTTGATTATCAACGATAACTATATGCATTTGTCCATCTTCAACAGGAGCATGAAAATGTGAAGTATATGAAGTTACAGGCTGTCCAGTTGCACTTCTTGCTAATAATCTTGTAAATACACTTAAATCTTCAAGCCTTGGAATGATTTTTTCAATTCCCATTGAAGCAATATGAAGTTTTGGAACACTAGCTCCCATATCTGCATTTCCTTCATTTGTACAAACAACAACTCCACCAGTACTTGCAATAGCAAAATTAACTCCAGTTAATCCAGCATCTGCTGTTAAAAAATCTTCTCTAAGTGCAGCTCTTGCAGCTCGTGTTAGATAAGTTGGATCATAGTTTCCTTGTTGGGTTCCAAGTTTTTCATGAAAAGTATCAGAAACATCAGATTTTTTTAAGTGAATTGCTGGAAGAACAATATGCGAAGGTGGTTCATTTCTTAGTTGAACTATTCTTTCTCCTAAATCTGTATCAATTACTTCAATTCCATGATTTTCTAAATATGGATTTAAGTGGCACTCTTCAGTTAGCATAGATTTTGATTTAACAAGTTTTTTTACACTATTCTCTTTTAAAATTTTATAAACAATTTCATTGTGTTCTTTTGCGTCAGAAGCAAAGTGAACTGTTATTCCTTTTGCTGTTGCATTTTTTTCAAATTCTAAAAGATATTTATCCAAATTTGCCATAGTATGAGTTTTTATTTGATTTGCATATTCTCGTAAAGTTTCCCATTCAGGTATAGATTTACTAGCTCTATCTCTTTTTTCTCTTACAAACCATAATGCACCATCATGCCAATGCATTCTTTCATCATTTGCAACAAATTTTGCTGCATTTATACTATGACTACTCATGGTCTAACTCCTATAAGAATTTCAGTTATATGCATAACTTTAATTGGGTTATTATCTCTATTTATGATTCCATCCATGTGCATTAAACAGGACATATCAGCACCAGTTATTATTTGTGCATTTGAATCAAGATGGTCTTTTACTCTATCTTTTCCCATTGCAACTGAAATTGCTTCTTCTTGAACACTAAATGTTCCACCAAAACCACAGCATTCATCTTCTCTTTTTAAATTTATTAATTCAATATCATTAACTTTATTTAAAAGATTTTTTAATTTTGAGTTATATGGAATGTTTAATTCACTAGCAGTTGCAAGTTTTAAAACTCTATGCCCATGACATGAGTTGTGTACTCCAATTTTATAAGGGAAAGAGTGGTCAAATTTTAAATTCTCAATTTTGATGATATCATGTAAGAATTCACAAATTTCATAAATTGATGTTTTTACCTTATTATAATCTTTGTTATCATGAAAAAATTCTGCATAATGTTCTTTTACCATAGTTACACATGAACCACTTGGTGCTACAATATAATCATAATCTTTAAATGTGTTAACAAAATTTATTGCTAAAGTTTTTATATCCTTTGAACATCCAGAATTTGCCATAGGCTGACCACAGCAAGTTTGGTTCATTGGATAATCGATATCTAAACCTTGATTTTTTAATAGTTTGTATGTTGCTTTACAAATATTAGGATACAGTTCATTCATAAAACAGGGTATAAACAGACCAATTTTCATATTTTCTCCTTAAAATATTATTCAACTTATTTTATAGTTAAAATATGAAAAATTTATGATATTTTATTTTTATTCAGAAATATTTGTAATTTGTTCTATCTCTACTCCATTATCTTTTAAGAATTTTGAGATAATTTTAGAATTTGTATGTTCATAAGATTTTTCATAAACAATTCTTTTTATTCCACTTGCAATTAAATTTTTTGAGCATTCACTACAAGGTTCAAGTGTTACATAAATTGTTCCACCTTCTATAGCTATACCCTTTCTTGCAGCCCAAATAATAGCATTCATTTCAGCATGTATTTCATAAGTTTTTGACCATTCATGATGATCTTTTGTATATTCGCCTTTCCAATGTTCACTACAATTTATATATCCAGTTGGAGTTCCATTATATCCTGTTGATAGTATTCGACCATCTTTTACTATAACAGCTCCTACTTGTTTTGATACGCATTTTGAAGCAAGTGCTATCTCTTTTGCTATATTTATGAAGCTTCTATCATTTAACATAAAAGTAATCCTAAAATAAAATTTTTTTATTATAACAGAATTCTAATTACAATCTTAAATCAAGCTTATTTTTAATAATAAAAATATAAATATTAGAAAAATTTTGATATTATGAGAGAAATTTTATAAGAATAAAGGGAAAAAATGGATTTTAAAGATATTAAAGAGCTAATTAGAGTTTTTGATAAGAGTGAACTAAATAAGCTAAGAATTAAAGAAGCAGATTTTGAAATTTCTATGCAAAGAGGATTTGAAAGTGGTGTTACAACTGTATCTACGACTCCTTATGTTCAATCTGTTCCTACAGCTGCTCAAGTTTCAGCTTCTGTTCAACAAAATTCTGTTGCAGTGGCAAGTGAAGATAATAAATCAAATACTAAAGATGGATTAACTATCAACGCTCCAATGGTTGGAACATATTATGGTGCACCATCTCCTGAATCTCCAGATTTTGTAAAAATTGGAGATATAGTAAAAAAAGGACAAACACTTTGTATTTTAGAAGCTATGAAAATTATGAATGAAGTTGAAGCAGAATTTGATTGTAAAATTGTTGAGATTTTAATTCAAAATGGTTCTCCAGTTGAATATGATATGCCAATTTTTGTTGTTGAAAAAATATAAGAGTTCATTATGGCAGAAATAAAAAAGATTTTAATAGCCAATAGAGGTGAAATAGTTCAAAGAGCAATAAGAACAATAAAAGAGATGGGTAAAAAATCTGTTGCTGTTTATAGTGCTGGAGATAAAAATGCTTCATATTTAAAACATGCTGATGAAGCTATTTGTATTGGTGGAGCAAAATCAAGTGATTCTTACTTAAATATACCTGCCCTTATTACTGCTGCTGAAATGACAGGTTGTGATGCTATTTTCCCTGGATATGGATTTTTATCTGAAAATCAAGATTTTGTAGAGATTTGTAAACTTCATAATATTAAATTTATTGGACCTTCTGTTGAAGTAATGGAAAAAATGTCTGATAAATCTAAAGCAAAAGAAGAGATGATAAAAGCTGGTGTTCCTGTTGTTCCTGGAAGTAAAGGTGCTGTTAAAACTTTAGAAGAAGGAAGAAGAATAGCACTTGAAATTGGTTACCCAATTATGGCCAAAGCTGCTTCTGGTGGAGGTGGTAGAGGAATGAGATTGATAAAAACAGAAGGTGAATTTGATCAAAACTTTATGGCAGCTTCAAGTGAAGCACTTGCTGCTTTTGGTGATGGAACAATGTACTTAGAAAGATTTATCAACAATCCAAGACATATAGAAGTTCAAGTTATTGGAGATTCTCATGGTAATGCTATTCATATAGGTGAAAGAGATTGTTCTTTACAAAGAAGACACCAAAAAGTTATTGAAGAGTCACCAGCTATATTATTAAATGATGAAACAAGAGCAAAACTTCATGAAGTTGCAGTTAAAGCAACAAAATATTTGAAATATGAAGGTGCAGGAACTTTTGAGTTTTTAGCAGATGATAAGCAAAATATTTACTTTATGGAGATGAATACAAGACTTCAAGTTGAACATCCAGTTTCAGAAATGGTTTCAGGACTTGATATAGTTGAATGGATGATAAAAGTAGCACAAGGTGAAAAATTACCAGCCCAAGATACAATTAAGTTTAGAGGTCATGCTATAGAGTGTAGAATTACAGCAGAAGACCCAAATACATTTTTTCCATGCCCTGGAAAAATAACTCAATGGATGGTTCCAGGTGGAAGAAATGTAAGAGTAGATTCTCATATATATACAAATTATGTTGTTCCATCACATTATGATTCTATGATTGGAAAACTAATTGTTTGGGGAAGAGATAGAGAAAAAGCTATAAATATTATGAAAAGAGCTTTAAGTGAATTTGAAGTGGAAGGAATAAAAACAAATATTCCATTCCATAAAAGAATGATGATAAATAAAGACTTCATTTCAAACAATTATGATACAAAATACCTTGAAAATTATCGAGGATTAGACAGTATTTAAGAATTTGGGTTAAAAAACCCTTTTCTTAAAGCAAAACTTAATATAAACTTAGATACAATCCGCCCCGATTTATACACATTTATATATCTACTTTGATTGGTATATCAAATTTTAGACTATCTTACTTGCATGATTTTTAATTATACATTTATGAGCTATATAATAGTGTATATTTAAAATAATATTCAAGGTAAAATATGACTTTTAAAGATTTTAATTTTAAAGAGCAACTTCAGAAATCGATTGAAGAAGCTGGTTTTAAAGAGCCTAGTCCAATACAAATAGAAGCAATTCCTCATATACTAGATGGAAAAGATCTTGTAGGACAAGCACATACTGGAACTGGTAAAACAGCAGCGTTTGGACTTCCAATTTTAAATAAATTGTCTGGTAAAAATGCAGAAGCATTAATCATTGTTCCAACTAGAGAACTTGCAATGCAAGTATCTGATGAACTTTATAGATTTGGAAAGTTTTTAAATCTAAATACTGCAACTGTTTATGGTGGTCAATCATATACAAGACAACTAAAACTTATTGAAAATGCAAGTGTAATAGTTGCAACTCCTGGAAGATTTCTTGATTTATTAAGAAATGAACAAATAAAAGTAAAACCAAAATTTGTTATTTTAGATGAAGCAGATGAGATGCTTGATATGGGATTTTTAGATGATATTAAAGAAATATTTACATATCTTCCAAAAGAGAGACAAACACTTTTATTCTCAGCAACTATGCCAGTTGCTATAAAAAATTTAGCAAAAACAATTTTAAATGAACCAGAATTTATAACTATCACAAAAGCAGATATGACAAATTCAAACATCACTCAAACTTTTTATGTTGTTGATGAGAGAGAAAGAGATGATGCTCTTATTAGACTTTTTGATTATAAAAATCCAAAAAAATCTATTATTTTTTGTAGAACAAAAAAAGATGTTGATAGATTATCAACTTTTTTAGTATCTCAAGGTTTTATGGCAAAAGCACTTCATGGTGATATGGAACAAAAACAAAGAGAAGAAGCTATTAGAGCATTTAAATCTTCAAAATTAGAAATTCTAATTGCTACTGATGTTGCAGCTCGTGGGCTTGATGTAAACGATGTAACACACGTATTTAACTACCATTTACCATTTGATAGTGAATCATATGTACATAGAATAGGAAGAACTGGACGTGCTGGAAAAGATGGTGTTGCTGTATCTATTGTAACTCCACATGAGTTTAAAACTCTTCAAAGAATAGAAAAAAGTATTGGTACAAAACTTGAGTCGAAAGTTGTTCCAAATATTTCAACTGTAAAACAAAAAAAGATTGATGAACTTAAATCAGATATCATAAATCAAGAAGTGAAAGATTATGCTATTGATATTGTTGAGAGTTTAAAAGATGAGTTTGATATCTCTACAATTGCTTTTAAATTAGCTTCAATTATTGCCTCAAAAACTTATGTTAAAGGAAATAATAATATAGGTAAAAGCGAAGTTGATCTTCAAAAATTGGTAGAAATGATTTCTAAAGGTGGAGATAGAGGAGATGATAGAAGAAGATCATCAAGAGGTAGAGATAGAAACAGAGGTGGAAGAGATAGAGATTATGGAAATGGTGGAGGAAGAAGTAGAAATAGAAATTCATCATCTTCAAGACCACCAAGAAGTAATACAGATAGACCTCCTAGATCTAATAGAAGTAGAAAACAAGATTAATAACATTTATGAATAGAGAATAAAAGTAACACTTTTAATCTCTATCTTTTTTTATTATATTAAATACAGTTTTCGCTTATAAAATATCCACAAATTCCATATATTCTAATACATAATATCGATTCTATAATAAATAAATAAGTAAATTTGAACTACAATATCTTAATTACATTATGATTACATAAGGAAAATATATGGATATTAAAACAATAAGTACGCTTGAAAAAGCCACCGAGCAAACACTTCCAAGTTTTGCAAAATTTAGTCTTTCTTTGCTATTTATCTTAGCAGTCTTTCTTTGGACATACACTTCACACGGAACTATTCCTGATAACTCTTTTTTAATTATTGGAGCAATATTTGGAGCTTATATGGCTTTAAATATAGGTGCAAATGATGTTTCAAATAATGTTGGTCCTGCTGTTGGTGCGAAAGCATTAACTTTAACTGGGGCTATTATTATTGCTGCTATTTTTGAAAGTGCAGGAGCTATTATTGCTGGTGGAGATGTTGTTAATACAATTAAAAGTGGTATTATAGACCCTGCTGCTATTACAGATGTTAATTCTTTTATTTGGGCTATGACAGCTGGACTTTTGGCAGGAGCTGTATGGTTAAACTTTGCTACTTCTATTGGAGCACCTGTTTCTACAACTCACGCAATTGTTGGTGGAGTAATGGGTGCTGGTATTGCAGCAGCTGGAATTTCTATATTAAATTGGGGAAGCCTTGGGACTATTGTTAGTTCTTGGGTTATTTCTCCACTTTTAGGTGGAATTATCGCAGCTTCATTTTTGTACTTCATAAAGAAAAAAATTGTTTATAAAGAAGATATGCTAGGACAAGCTAAAAAATTTGTTCCATATCTAATAGCTATTATGACTTGGGCTTTTTCTACTTACTTGATGTTAAAAGGTTTAAAACAATTAGTACATGTTAGTTTTATAGGGGCTTCAATTATAAGTTTAGGTTTTGCATTTATTGCATATTATATATCTAAAAGACATATTGAAAAAACTTTACCATCTTTACTAAATGATAGAGCAAGTGTAAATAAGCTATTTACACCTGCTTTAATCTTTGCTGCTGCACTATTATCTTTTGCCCATGGTGCAAATGATGTATCAAATGCTATTGGACCACTTGCAGCTATAAATGATGCTATTGTGAATGCTGGTGAGATAGGTGCTAGTGCATCTATTCCATTTTGGATTATGCTTGTTGGTGCTATTGGTATTGTAATTGGACTTATTTTATATGGACCAAGATTGATTAAAACAGTTGGAAATGAAATAACTGAACTTGATCAAATGCGAGGTTTTTCAATAGCTATGGCGACAGCTGTTACTGTTATATTAGCTAGTCAATTAGGACTTCCTGTATCTTCAACACATATTACAATAGGTGGAGTATTTGGAGTTGGATTTTTAAGAGAAGCTCTTGATATGACAGAGAAAAATTATTTTCAAGATATTAGAGAAAAATTCAAAAAACATAAAAAAGAGTTAGATAAATTAAAATCAGAGTTAGGAAAGCTTGAACTTATAAAAGATAAATCAAAAGCAACTTATATTAAAATTGTTGATACATTTAAGAAAATTGATGAAATCGAAGATATTGTAAAACAAGAGAAAAAAGATTTTAAAGAAGCAAAAGGTGCTAAATACGTAAAAAGAGATGCAGTTAAAAAGATAGTTGCAGCATGGGTTATAACTGTACCTGCTTCAGCACTTTTAGCAGCTGGAATTTTTTATATGATTAAAGGAATTGTTGCAGTATAAGTTTTTACTTATACTGTTTTATAGATTTAAGGATATTAAATAGAAGCTATACTTTCTGTTATTCCAATATACTTTTTTATCTTTTTGGGTTTTATCGCAAAGAAAAGGTTTAAAACTCAAATAGATGAAAAAACTTTGGTTTTACTTTCACTTTATTTTTTTCAACCTATTTTGATTGTTTGGGGATTAACAAAAGCTCCTATTGATTATGAATTTGTAATGTCCCCTATTTTCTTTTTGGTTTGTATGTTTTTTACACTTTTTATTATGCTTTTATACTCTAAATTTGTATTTACCCAAAATACAGATAAAAATATTTTTTTAGCAACAGGATTGATAGGCAATACAGGAAATTTAGGAATTCCTTTGGGAATTGCCTTGTTTGGTGTAGAGTCAGTTCCCTATACAAGCATTATAAATATTGCAAATATATTTTTTATGTACACAGTTTCTATATACTTTTTTGCAAGAGATAAATTTTCAGTTTTTGATTCGTTAAAATCTATATTTAAAATACCAGTTATTTGGTTTGCTGTTTTTGCTTTATTTATAAATTATTATCAAGTGCCTATAAGTGATAATATCCATTTAGCACTTGAAATGGGTGCATATACATCTTTGACAACACAACTTTTTATATTTGGAACATATCTTTATAGTGTAAAAGTGAGCTCAATGCCTTGGAAACTATCTTTTCAAATAAGTTTTGCAAAACATATCTTATTACCACTTATTGGGTTAATTGTAATTTTAAATTTTACAAATCTTAACTCTTTTGTAGCTTCTATACTGATTATGGAACTTATGGTGCCATTGGCTGTAAATAATGTGAATTTTTCAGTAATATTTAATATGAAACCATCAGATGTTGCAGCAACTATTTTAGTATCTTCTGTACTTTTTGTTGGTTTTTTGTATTTTTATATTGAAATAATCGAATACTACATAAAGTGAAAATATGAAAAAACAAGATTTTGATGATTTAGAAGTATATTTCGAAGGTGAGATATATAATAAAAAAGAGTTCTTTTTTGATGATGAGATACTTTTATTAAAAGATTTTTATACGAAATTTGGTTTTGATTTTTTAGATAAAATTGATGGTATTTTTGCTTTTTGTATATATGACAAAAAGAAAAGTTTGTATTTTTGTTCAAGAGATAGATTTGGTAATATTCCATTTTTTTACTATATTAAAAATGGAACTTTTCTATTTTCAACTTCTATAAAAAATATATTAAATAAGTTAAATTATCTTCCAAATATGAATAAAGTTGCATTGAGTAAGTATCTACAATATTTTGCGACATTTGGTGAAGATACATTTTATCAAGATATTTTTAGGCTTGAAGAAGCCTCATATTTGATTTTTCAAGAGAAAAAAGAGCTAATAAAAAAAAGATATTATAAAATCAAGACATATAAAGCCATAAATGATGAAAATAGAGCTTTAAATGATTTAGAAGAGATTTTATTTAACTCAATAGAAAAAAGGCTTGTATCATCTCCTAGCACACTTTTAAGTGGTGGAATAGATAGTTCATTTATCAGTGCGATATATACAAAGCTAAGTGGTAAAAAAATAAACACTTTTAGTATAGGTTATAGTGAATACAAAAACTACTGCGAATTGGATTTTGCAAAAATTACAGCAAATCATATAAAATCAAATCACAATGAAGTTATCATAAACCAAAAAGATTATATAGACAATTTTTTTAAAACACTTGATATCTTTGATGAACCGCATAGTGATAGTGCAAGTGTGCCTTTAAATATACTTTTAAATCAAGTAAATAAAGCAAATATAAAGTGCTTGTTATCAGGGGAAGGAAGCGATGAGATATTTTTAGGTTATGATAATTATGCAAAATTCTTAAAATATTATAATTTTGAAAAATCTTTGTCTAAAGAGCAAAATGAGTTTTTAGATGAGATAATCTCTGCTTTACAAAACAATACAAAAGAGAGTGAATATTTAAGAAGAGTAGTAAAAAAACAAAATATTTATAACTCTTTTGGAGAGATTTATACAGATATACAAAAAAGAAGATTATTTAAAAAAGTTCCAACATTTAAAACAGAAAATCCAAAGCAAGACCCAGTTGATAATATGAGTTATCTTGATTTAAAAATTTGGGTTGCAAATGCTGTTTTGACAAAAGTTCACACTTTGTCAAGTGCAAACTCTTTACAGATAAATACACCTTTTTTAGATAAAACTTTGGTAGATTATGTTTTTAGTATAAATTCAGAGATAAAAGTTGGAGATACAAATAAATATCTACTTAAAAAGATAGCTTTAAAATATCTTCCTCAAGAGATTATAAACCGTACAAAAAAAGGTTTTAACTCTCCATACAATGAATGGCTTCAAAAAGAGTTCAAAGATGGTATATTGGATACTATTTTAGAAGTAAATAAATCTACAAATTTGTTTAATGATGATTATGTAAAACATATCTATACTTTAGCTAGTTCAAACAAATTTAAACAACATCTATATTCTCTTTTTGTCTTTTCTTTATGGTATAAAAAAACTTATTTATAAATTTTCTTATAATATAACTATTATCAATTTTATCTTTATTTAAGTTGTACTTTATTAATATTCTATTTATCTTTTATTAATAGTTGATATCAACATTAATAAAATGATATAAAATCAAGATAAATCATCCTAAAGTTTATCTAAATTTTAATCGAAAAAACCAAAACAAAGGAAAAATATGAACATACGAATAGCTATGTCTGTTGCTGCGATATTGACTTGCGGGGGGGGGTAACCTATTAAGTGCTAATGAAACTACGGTATTAGACACTATTTCAGTAAAAAGCAATACTTTAGGAAATACAACAGAAAACTCAAATTCATACACAACAGGAAGTATGAATACTGCTACAAAACTTGATTTATCAATCAAAGAAACACCACAATCCGTTGTTGTAATAACAAAACAACAAATGGAAGATTTTAACTATAACTCTTTTGAAGATATTGTAAATAATACAGCAGGTTTAAGAGCCTCAAAAACTGATACTGATAGAGTATATATGACTGCTAGAGGATTTGAAATAGATTATTATCAAATTGATGGAATTCCTACAAGTAGATATATCACTTTAGAAGATTTATCAATTTATGATAGAGTTGAAATAGTAAAAGGTGCAAATGGTCTTATGAGTGGTGCAGGAAATCCTGCTGCTTCAATGAATCTAGTAAGAAAACATGCAAACTCTAAAGAATTTAAAGGAGATATAACTTTACAGGGTGGTTCTTGGGATACTTATAAAGGAACAGTTGATATGCAAACTCCTTTAAATAGTGATGGAAGTATAAGAGGAAGAATTGTAGTAAGTTATGCAGACCAAGATTCATATAAAGATTTTTATAGTAAAGAAAGCAATACTTTATATGCAGTTGTAGATGTAGATATAAGTGATAATACACAAGTTTCAGTTGGTGCAAGTAGGTTAGAAAGTAAACCAAAAGGTACAACTTGGGGAGGAGTTCCTATCTATTTTAGTGATGGAACTTTAACAAATTTTAGTCCTGAAGACTCTTTTGTTACTGATTGGGCTTATTATAATAAAGAAACTAATTCAGCATTTTTAAATTTTGAACACTATTTTGATAATGATATAAAAATAAAAGCAAATTATTTATACTATAAAACTTCTTATGAAACAAATATGCTTTATATGAATTATAGTAATCTTGATAAAAATACAGGATTAGGAACAAGTGCTACTTCTCCTTGGAAAGCAGATGATAAGCAAGTAGATAATACTTTTGATATTTATGCTTCTATTCCTTTTAAACTTGGAAATAAAGAGCATGAAATTATAGCTGGAGCTATGTATCAAAAGCAAAATAGAGATACTTTTGGGCAAAAATCATCAAATGTAAATTTATCAGGAAATAGTATCTATTCTTGGAATGCAAATATTCCTGAACCAATTTATCAAGCTAAAGTAAGAAGTGGAGAAAGTTCAGCAGAACAAAAAGCGGCTTATGTTGTTGGAAGATTTTCTTTATTAGATGATTTAACACTTATAACAGGTGGTAGATTGACTAATTATGAATCAGATGATAAATTCAATAAATACTCTTATAAAAATAAAGAAGTTTTTATTCCTTATGCAGGATTGGTTTACAATATAGATGAAAATCATAGTGTTTATACAAGTTATACAGATATTTTTCAACCACAAGATAATAAAGATAAAAGTGGTAAAAAGTTAGATCCAAGAGAGGGTAATAACTATGAAGTTGGAATAAAAGGAGAGTATTTTAATAAAAAATTAAATACAGGATTAACTTTATTTAGAGTTCAACAAGATAATGTTCCTACTTTAGCTGGAGTAGATCCAATAACAGGAGATTCATACTATACAGCAGAAAAAGGAAGTAAAACTGAAGGTATAGAGTTTGACTTAAATGGAGAAATACTTGATAACTGGAATGTAGGATTTGGTATATCTTATTATGAGATGAAAAATGCAAAAGGAGAGAGAAGATCTACTTTAACTCCACAAACACAAGTTATGCTATCTTCAACATATAAAATAGGTGATTTAACATTTGGTGGAAATGTTCATTGGAGAAGTGAATTTTATACAGATTTAACAACTCCAGCTGGTAAAATTAGAGCTACTCAAGATGACTTTTTTGTAGTAGATGCTATGGCAAAATATGAGTTTAATAAAAATTTATCAGCACAATTAAATATCAATAACTTATTTGATAAAGAGTATTATTCAAATATGGTATATAGTAATCAATATATTTTTGGTGATCCAAGAAGTGCAACTGTAACACTAAAATATAAATTCTAAAATATTATAAAGAGAGTTTTTCTCTCTTTATATTTTTAAGCATGGGTTTCAAAGTATTTATTTAATTTTGAGATTAAAATTTCGATGATAAAATATACTTTACTTTTGTACTTTGGAACTCATACTTAAATCTATTTTATAAAATGTTTCCCGTGAAACATTTTCTATTTTTCCCAAAACTCTTTCAATGCTTTACTATTTTCATTTGTTTCTGTACTAGAATTTGAGCTAATATTTGTAGATAGATTTTCTATCTCTTTTAAAGCAGTTTTATATTCATCTTCTGAGATTTTATCAAACTTATTCTCTTCTTTTGAGTTTAAATTTGTTTCTATTTTTGTAGAAGTTTGTGAATGATTTGTAGAAGTAGATTTTCCTTTAAAAGATAAATACTCTTCAATTAACTTTTCATATTCATTAAAATCAAGAAGAACTATCGAAGGTCTTCCATCTTTTAATATTACTGCTTTTTCAATCTCTTTATTGTTTAGTTTGTCAAATATAGGTTTGTTTTTTCTTACCAAATCAGTTGCTGAAAACATCTCTTTTGAACTATATTGAAGTAGTGACATTGTAATCCTTTACAAATTTAATTATGTATTATATCACAAAACAAAATTATTTAGAGAATAAATTCTCAGCCCACTCAGTAATTGGTCCTCTTAAAACTTTTTCTAGTTTTATAGCAAAAATATTTACAAGTTTATTTTCATTTTTTGTTGATTTTAAAAGAGTTGTTAGAGCATTTGTATATTTATTTACATAGAAATTATCTATTTGCTTATTTGAACCAAGGATTACCACTTTACAACTATCATCAATTCTTGATAAAACCATTTGCATAGTTTTATTTGACATATTTTGTGCTTCATCTATGATTATAAATGAATTTGATAGTGTTCTTCCTCTCATTTCACCTACCCACATAGTTTCTATTGCATAGTTTGAAATCATCTGTTCAACTCTAGCTTGAACTTCACTATCTTCAAGTGGAGAATATGGTAATTCTGCTCTTTTATTTCTTCTTTTTTTATGTTCACTTCTGATGATATACTCTAAACTATCCATAAGTGGATGATTATATATTCTAAATTTTTCTTCAAGTCCTGGTAAATATCCAACATCTTCACCTTTATCTAAAGACTCAATAGAGTTTCTTATATAGATAATCTTTTGAAAATATTTTTGTTTTACAAGTTTTAATGCTCCACTCAAAGCTAAAAGTGTTTTACCACTACCAGCTTTTGCTTCTACTATTAAAACATTGTAAAAGTGGTTTATGATTGCATTTGAGAAAAATAGTTGTTCTTTATTTAAAGGAGTTATGACTTGATTTCTAACTTCTTCTTCATTGAGAAGTTGTATTTTATCATTTTGAATATTTGCTAAAACTACTTGATCAGAGTGTTTTACTTTCATACAATATGAAAAGTTTTCTACTTTATACTCTTTATCAAACTTTTTTATATCTTGATTATCTAAATACTCTAAATCATTAAAATCTATCTCTATATCTTTTATAAATTCAAAATAAAAGTCATCTTTATCTTTACCTAAAAGTGATGAAGATTTTATATCAAGAGATATAGCTCTTGTTCTTGCCATAATATCCATTGAAATAAATTCAATATCTTTTTCATAGTAACTATTTGAGAAAGTTGCTATTTCTAAAATTTTTCTATCATTTATGATGTTTGATGAAACATTTTTTGTATTGATATCATACTCATCTTTTGAAATAATATCTACAATAGTATCTTTTTTATTTTCTATTTTTAATCTGATAATTTTGTAATTATCTACTTTTTTTGAGTCTATTATCTGTGAATTTTCTAAAAGTCTTGCGAACTCTCTAGCTTGAAAATTTATCTCTTCAAAACCACTTTTTTTACTATCTATTTCATCTAAAACTGTTTCTGCCAATATAATAAGATTTTTGTTTTCATCAGATAGTTTTACAATATTTGTAGCATCTTCAAGCAATATATTTGTATCAAGTAGATAGAACTTTTCAAAATTCATTATTTAGCCTTTTTGTGATTTAATATTTTATAACAGATAAATGCAAATAGTACAATTACAATAGCTGTAAATATCCAAGATAGATTTTTAGTTATAACATAAGTAACTATTAAAATAGCCAAAGCTGTTGGTAATTCATTGTACATTCTAAAAAATCTTCCATTCTTTTTACAGGCATCATTTGATAAAGATTTTCTAAATTTTGTTAAAGATATAGCATAAGCTACAAGTAATATTATGGCTACAATCTTTGCTATCATCCAATCTTGGCTTAAAAGTGCTGGGTTTAAAACAATCATAGCAATCCCACTAAATATTGTTACTGTCATCGCTGGATGACCTATATAAGCATCTATTTTTAGTTCTTGTATCTTTACAACTTCTACAAACTCTTTTTTATCTATATGCTCTGTGTGATATACGAAAAGCCTTGGAAGATAAAACAAAACTGCCATCCAAGATAAAACAGCAATTACATGTAAACTCAAAATCCAAGTGTAATATTCCATAAATTAATCCTTATTTTTTATTTTATTTATCCATTCATTTAGAGTTTTCTCAAATGCAATATTTGATGAATCATAGAGTTTTAAATCTTCTTTTAAATACTCTTGTTCAACATAACCACCAAAATCGTGTGGATAAAGATATCCAATATGTTGGCTATCTAAATGTTTTGGAATATCAAGTATCTTACCATTTTTTATTTGTTCTAAAGCTTTATTTATACCTTTGTATGCACTGTTTGATTTTGGGCAAGAAGCTAAATAAACTGCACACTGAGATAGTATTATTCTTGATTCTGGGTAGCCTATTTTGTTACAGGCTAACATTGTGCTAACTGCAAGATTTAAAGCATTTGGATTTGCATTTCCAATATCTTCACTAGCAAAAATTACCAATCTTCTTGTGATAAAATCTACACTTTCTCCACCTTCAATCAGTCTTCCCATATAGTATAAAGCTGCATCTATATTTGAACCTCTTAAAGATTTTATCATAGCACTTGCTAAATCATAGTGAGTATTACTAGAACTTACTCCATCTCCTATTACTCTTTCTCTTAATTGTTTTAACAAATCTATATCAATATCTTTAGATACTTTATATGAAAAATTTAACAATGTTAGCATTGCACGAGCATCACCAGAGCTTGATTGTATCAAATACTCTTTAGCTTCACTTGATATATTTATATCAATATCTTTTAAAGCAATATCAAATATTCTTAGCATATCTTCATAATCAAATGCTTTAAATTCATAAAGAAAAGATCTTGAGCGAATAGCACTTGTTAGAGTAAAAAAAGGATTTTCTGTACTTGCACCTATAATAATTGCATCATAATTTTCCATTATTGGAAGTAGCACTTCTTGTTGATTTTTTGAAAGTCTATGAACTTCATCTATAAAAATAAGAGGTTTTATCAATGCACCTTTGTATTTATCAAAAACTTTTCTTAAGTCTTCAATTTTAATAGAAGTTGCATTGAAGTAGTAATAATCTGTGTTTATTTCACGAGCAATTATTTTTGCTAATGTTGTTTTCCCAGTTCCTGGTTTTCCATGAAAAAATAGATGAGGAATATCTTTTTGTTTTATAAGTTTGTAAAGAGCTTTATCTTTACCTATTATGTGAGATTGTCCAACAAAGTTTTCTAAATTTGTTGGACGAAGTTTATTAGATAGATCTATCATCTTCATTCATAAAAATTCTAAGATTTTTATATTCATCTTTTGTTAAAAATCTTGATTTTCCTGTTGGAAGATTGTTTAAAGATACTCCACCATATTCTAATCTTTTTAAATCCATAACATCAAGATTAAAGTGTGCAAAGAATCTTCTTAATTCTCTATTTTTCCCTTCATTTATTACTACTTTTATTTTAGAAATTTTCTCACCATTTGCTTGAATATCATAAGCTAAAAATGGAGCAAAATGCATAGATTTTATTTTTGTTTTACTATATGCACCTTTTGTTGCATCTTCAATTGTAATACCTTTTTGCATAGCTTCTTCAACTTTAGGAGTGATAAAGCCACTAACTTTTATTTTATAAACTCTTTCTAAATCAGAGTGCATTAATTTATTTACAATATCAACACTATCACTTAAAAGCAATAATCCTTCACTTGAATAGTCAAGTCGCCCTACACTCAAGAAATGCTTGTATTTTGCTTCTAAACCATCATAAATCGTCTTTCTACCTTGTGGGTCACTCTTTGTTACAATTTCACCTTTTGGCTTATTATAAACTATTACAGTATACATTCTATTCTTATCTTCTTTGATGATTTTTTTACCTATTTCAACTTTATCTGTTGTTTTAACTTTTGTAGCTAAATCTGTGATAAGTTTGTTGTTTACTCTTACAAGTCCATCAGCAATCAATTTATCTGCTTCTCTTCTTGAATAGTTACTGTTATGAGATAAAAATTTATTTAATCTCATTACTTCATATGGTATTTCATCGCTCTTTTTTGTATCTTTTTTCATTTTATTCCTGCCTCAATTAAATCATGAATATGAAGTAATCCGACTAATTTTTTGTTTTTGTCTGTAACAACTAAAAGTTGTATTTTATAATTTTCTATAATTTGAAGTGCATCACTAGCTAGTAAATTCTCATCATCAAAAGTTTTTGGATTCATAGTTGCAATATCTTCAATGTTACAGTCAATAGAAAAATTTGGTTTCATCAATGCTCTTCTTAAATCACCATCACTTAATATTCCAATAACCTTTTGATTTTCATCTACAATAATAACAGAACCAACTCTACCTTCACTCATTACAATAATTGCATCTTTTAGTTTTGTTTCACGTGAAACAATAGGTAAGTTTTCTTTTTTTAGTAAATCAGCTATTTTTATAAATAGTTTTTTACCTAAAGTTCCACCAGGATGAAAAGAAGCAAAATCTTCTTTTCTGAAATCTCTTTTTTTCATCAAACAAACAGCAAGAGCATCACCCATTGCCATAGTTAAAGTTGTAGAAGAAGTTGGAGCAGTATCAAGTGGACAAGCTTCTTTTTCAACAGCAATATTTATAAAATAGTCTGAATACTTTGCTAAAGTTGAGTTTTCACTTTTAGCCATAGATATTAAAGGGATATTCAATCTTTTTAAGTGTGGTAAAATTTGGATTAGCTCTTCACTTTCCCCACTATAAGATATCCCTAGAACAATATCATCTTTACCTATCATTCCTAAATCACCGTGCATTGCTTCTGTTGGATGAAGAAAGAAGGAACTTGTTCCTGTACTTGCTAATGTTGCAGCAATTTTTGCTCCTACAAGTCCAGATTTTCCAACTCCTGTAACAATAAGTTTTCCTTTCGATTGTATAATTAAATCAATAATATTTTCAATATCAAAAGAGACAGAGTTTGCACTCTTTTCTAACTCTTTTGATTCAGTTAGCAAAACATCTTTTACTATCTCTTTGTAGTTCATATTTTGTCCTATTGTACAAATATTGTAGGAACAATCATAGGGTATTTTTTATATTTTCTAATACAGTGTTTTCTTACAACTTTTCTTAACTCATCTTCTAAGATTCTACTATTTTTGAAAATACCTGGTTTTGCATTTTCTAAGAATACACCTAAGATATCTTCTATCTCTTTTGTAAAGAATTTATCTTGTTTATCAGATATCAATCCAAAACTAGCAACTTTTGGTTTTCCAGCAAGTGTTCTATCACTCTCATTTATTTGAGCAACTATCATAACGACACCCTCTTTTGCCATAGTTTGTCTATCGATAACTACATCATCAGAAATTTTATTGTTTAGTTGATTGTCAATATAAACTTTTCCACTTTTAACTGATTTTACTTTTTTAAGATATTTTGGATTAACTTCAATTTGTTCTCCATCAGCCATAACATAAACATTTCTCTCTAATACTCCACAATCAACTCCAGTTTCTCCATGTTTTAAAGCATGATTATATTCTCCATGTACTGGTAGGAAGAATTTAGGTTTTACAAGTCTTAGCATAAGTTTTTGCTCTTCTTGAGCCGCATGTCCAGATACGTGAATATCTGCATAATCTTGATAAGCAACTTTAGCTCCAGCTTTTAATAAGTGATTTATAATTTCAGAAACACTTCCTTCATTTCCTGGAATTGCTTTTGAAGATAAAATTATTTGATCTTCAGGTTTAATTTTAATATGTCTATGTTCATGAATTGCCATTCTATATAAAGCACTCATTGATTCACCTTGACTTCCTGTTGTTACTATTAAAACTTCTTTATCGTTATATTTCCCTACTTCATGAGCTTCAATAAATTGATCTCTTGGGAATTTTATATAACCTAGATTCATAGCGATTTCAAGGTTTTTTTCCATTGAACGACCAATAACACATATTTTTCTACCGTATTTTAAAGCTTTTTCTATTGCTTGAGCAACTCTATGAATATTTGATGAGAATGTACTCATTATAACTCTTCCTTGAGAAGTTGAGAATATTCTTTCAAATGTAGGAGCAACAGCTTTTTCAGTTTTTGTAAAACCTGGAGAGTGAGAGTTTGTTGAATCAGAAGTTAAAACTAAAACACCCTCTTCTCCATAATGTGCAAGTCTATGAATATCTGTTGGAAAACCATCTATTGGAGTATGATCGATTTTAAAATCTCCTGTATGTATCATAGTACCAGCAGCAGTTTTAATAGCAATTGCAGATGAATCTATGATAGAGTGAGTTATATGCATCCACTCTATTTCAAAATCATTTCCAATTTTTATAGGAGTTCTTTTAGAAATTGCTCTAAATAAATTTCTATGTTCTCTCATTTTATGTTCATCAAATTTTGAACCAATCATTTCAAGTGGTAAAGATGTTCCATAAATAGGAAATTGCATCTCTTTAAATAAATAAGGCATAGCTCCTATATGATCTTCATGACCATGAGTGATAATAACAGCTACAATTTTATCTTTTATATCTCTTAAGTATGAGAAATCAGGTATTAAAATATCAACTCCATGCATTTCTCCATCAGGAAAACTCATACCAACATCTACTATGATTGCTTCATTTTCAGTTTCAACAACCATCATATTTCCACCAATTTCGTTTAATCCACCAAGTGGAGTTATTCTTATTTTGGCATTTGTATTTAGATTTAATTTATAGTGAGGATTCAATCTATCTTTATGAATTTTCTCATTAATAATATATGCTTTTTTTAAATCATTAGTCCAACCTTCTCCACTACTACTATTTTGAGCATCTTTTACAGCATATTTTGGTTTTGGTTTTCTTTTTTTGTTATAAGGAAGCCTTTTTTGAGGAGCTTCTGTTGATTGTTCAGCTTGAGTGCTGTTTTGTATCTCGTTAGTTTGTGTTGTCTGTTCTTTAAATTCTTTTGTTTCTTCCATTTTTTACCTTTGTATACATTTGGCTATACAAAGATGAACAAACTTCATGAGGTCGTAAATTTTCGTCAATTTCAAGCTCTTTAAATAGTTCAAGAATTTGATTTTTATCTAATATAGTAGATAAATTTTTTGATAGTTTTTTTCTTGGCTGAATAAAACAGGCCTTCAAAAATCTATTAAAATCTTTATCTATATTTTTTGACAAATCCTTTTTTATATAAAGAATTGAAGATACAACTTTTGGAATTGGATCAAAAGCTTCAGGTGGAACATCAAAAAGTATCTTTGAGTCATTTGATAATAACTCAGTGATAATACCTAAAGATGAGTATTCTTTATCATTTACATTTGCAGTAAATTTTAAAGCAACCTCTTTTTGAACCATAACAATAATATGTTCACAAAAGCTATCTTCAAAAGCTTTTAATATAATATTTGTTGCAATATAGTATGGTAGATTTGCTATCAAATCATAATTACCATTATATAAGGTTTTTTGCTCATCCCAAGCATCTAAAACATCAGCGTGAATGATTTTTAGATTTCCCTTATCTAAGTTAATTGCAAACTTTGACTTTAAAATACCAATTAAATCGGTATCAACCTCATAAGCTGTTACATCTTTGTACTTGACTAAATTTTTAGTCAAATCACCTAATCCAGGCCCAATTTCTACAATATGATTATTGTTATGGGGCATCGATTCGATGATTTTATTTAAAATTGAACTATCTTTTAAAAAGTTTTGTCCGTATTGTTTTTTTGCTTTTACTTTTTCCATAATAGCGAGGAGTATATCTGTTTTTAACTTACAATTAGATAATATTTTTTACTTATTTTTAAGGAATTTAATAGTGAATAGTTTAGCAAAAAGGATTATTCCTTGTTTAGATGTGAATAATGGTAGAGTTGTAAAAGGTGTTAATTTCGTTGGATTAAAAGATGCTGGAGATCCAGTTGAGGTTGCAAAAAGATACAATGATGAAGGTGCAGATGAACTAACATTTTTAGACATTACAGCTAGTTATGAGAACAGAGGAACTATTGTTGATATTGTAAAAAATGTAGCAAAAGAGGTTTTTATCCCTTTAACTGTTGGTGGAGGAATAAGAAAATTAGACGATATTTATACTCTTTTAAATGTTGGCTGTGACAAAATATCTATAAATTCTAGTGCTGTTTCAACACCAAATTTAATAAATGATGGTGCAAAAAGATTTGGTAGCCAATGTATAGTTGTAGCTATTGATGTTAAAAAAGTTTCTGATGGTTCTTATCATGTTTTTGTAAAAGGTGGACGAGAAGATACAGGACTTGATGCTCTTACATGGGCAAAAGAAGTTTATGATAGAGGTGCAGGAGAGATTCTTTTAACTTCTATGGATACTGATGGTGTAAAACAAGGATTTGATTTAGAGATTACTGAAAAAATCTCAAAAATTGTAGATATCCCTGTAATTGCAAGTGGTGGAGCAGGAACGATGCAACATTTTAAAGATGCATATGAAGTTGGTGCAAGTGCAGCATTAGCTGCTTCAATTTTCCACTTCAAAGAGATAGATATTATGGATTTAAAAAAGTATTTACAACAAAATGGAATAAATGTAAGGATATAAAATGAATAAAAAAATATTAGCAACAGCCCTATTTTTACCAATTTTAGGGTTTTCTTATGAGTTGAGTTTTACTAAGGTATTTGAAAAAAAAGTTAATGGAGATTTACTAACTTCAAATATTTCGATAAGTGTTGATAAAAAAGATGAAAAATCTGTGAATAATGAAATTGAGAAATTTAACAATTTTATAAAGAATACAAAGAATATTACAATAAAAAATACAAATTATAGTTTGTATCCAAAGTATGAATATGAAAAAGATAAATCAGTTTTTAAAGGTTATTCAGGGAATAGTAGTTTCTCAATTGAATCTAAAGATGCAAAAGAGATAAATACCTTTTTATCGGAACTTATGCAGTTAAAAGATAGTATAAAATCAAATGATTTAAAACTAAATATTTCACATTTATCATGGAGTGTTAGCAAAATATTATTAGATAAAAATGTTGAAGAATTAAGATTGGAATCTTTACTTTGGATTGATGAATATTCAAAAGAATTATCATCTAAAATCTCAAAAAAATGTGAAATTAAAAGTGTAAATAGTTTTGAACAAAGAGGAATAAGTGGAGTATATGCACGAAAAAGTATGATGATGAGTTCAGATAGTGTGAATTATGAAAGTAGTAGTGATATCTCACCTTTAAATACTGAACAAAATATTTCTCTTGAAACAAGTTATGTATTGGATTGTAAGTGATAATAAGTGCAGGGAGAAATGAAACTTTTCCTTTTTCTACATCAATTGGTGTAGGATTAATAGAAACTTCTATAAATCTTACACGAATGTGTTTATTTAATAAGCCAGAATATCTACTTTTTATTGGAAGTGCTGGAAGTTATGGAGATTTTAAAGTTTTTGATATAGTTGAATCAAAAAAATCTTCAAATATTGAGTTAGGATTTTTAACACAAAGTGCTTATACTCCACTTGATAATGTAATAGAAAGCGATAATAATTTTGTAAAAAATGACACAATAGTAAATAGTTCAAATTATATTTCAACAGATGATAAGCTTACAAAAGAGTTTTTGGACTATGGAGTTGGTATTGAAAATATGGAATTTTTTTCTGTTTTAAGTGTAGCAAAAGAGTTTAAAATACCAGTTGCAGGAATATTTGTTGTAACAAATTACACAAATAAAGACGCACATAAAGATTTTTTAGAAAATCACAAAATTGCTATGGACAAACTAACAAATTATCTAGTACAAAAAGATATAATTAAAATAAAAATGGAAAAATAATGGCAAAAGAGCAATTAGTATCTATTTATGATTTCACATTAGATGAATTAAAAAGTAGATTAAAACCATCATTTAGAGCAAAACAAGTTTATAATTGGCTTTATAAAAAATATGCAAGTTCTTATGATGAGATGAAAAATTTACCAAAAGAGTTAATTGAAGATTTAAAAACAAATTATCCAATAGACATTATGCAAGTTGTTAAAAAAGAACAAAGTCGTGATGGAAGTATAAAGTATCTTTTTAAATTAAGAGATAATCATACAGTTGAAGCTGTTTTACTTTTGATGAAAGATAAAAAAATTGATGAAGATGGACAAATAGTAAGAAGTGAAAAATATACAGTTTGTATCTCATCTCAAGTTGGCTGTAAAGTTGGCTGTAGTTTCTGTTTAACAGCTAAAGGTGGATTTGTAAGAAACCTAACTGTTGGAGAGTATATAGCACAAATTGTAAATATAAAAAGAGATAATAATATAGCTGAAAATAAGGCTCTAAACATCGTTTATATGGGAATGGGTGAACCACTTGATAATTTTGATAATTTTGTAAAAGCTGTTGAGATTTTTTCAGAACTTGATGGTTTGGCAATAAGTAGAAGAAGGCAAACTGTTTCAACTTCAGGAATTGCAAGTAAAATAAAAAAATTGGGTGAAAAAGATTTACAAATACAACTAGCTATTTCTCTTCATGCAGTTGATGATGAGCTAAGAAGTGAATTAATCCCAATGAACAAAGCTTATAATATTGCTTCAATTATAGAAGCTGTTAAAGCATTTCCAGTTGATACTAGAAAAAAAGTTATGTTTGAATATTTGGTTATAAAAGATAAAAATGATAGTATCGATGCTGCAAAAAAACTAGTTAGTTTACTAAATGGAATACAAGCGAAAGTAAACTTAATATATTTCAATCCATATCCAGGAACTTCATATCAAAGACCTCAAGAAAATGATATGTTAAAATTCAAAGATTTTTTAAACTCTAAAGGAGTTATTTGTACAATTAGAGAATCAAAAGGTTTGGATATTAGTGCTGCTTGTGGACAATTAAAAGAAAAGGATGCAAATGGGACTAATTGAGGTAGGATTACTAATATTTTTATTTGTTTTTGTGATTATTGCAGGTGTAGGATTTTATATGTATAATAAAAAAGATGAGGAATAGATTATGACAGTTACAAGATTTGCCCCAAGTCCAACGGGATATTTACATATTGGAGGATTAAGAACTTCATTATATAGTTATCTATGGGCTAGAAAAAATGATGGAGTTTTTAGACTAAGAATTGAAGATACAGATTTAGAAAGAAACAGTCAAGATGCATTAAAAGCTATAATTGAAGCTTTTGATTGGGTTGGATTAAGTTATGATGGAGAAGTTGAATATCAATCAAAAAGAACAGAGATATATAAAGAGTATATAAATAAATTGTTAGATAGTGGAAAAGCTTATAAATGCTATATGAGTAAAGAAGAACTTGATACTTTACGAGCAGCACAAGAAGCAGCAAAACAAACACCAAGATATGATGGAACTTGGCGACCTGAAGATGGGAAAACTTTGCCAGAAATTCCAGCTGGAGTTGAACCAGTTATTAGAATAAAAGCTCCAAAAGATGGAACTATTGAGTTTCTTGATGGAGTAAAAGGTGCTATGAAATTTGAATCTTCGTTTGTTGATGATTTTGTAATAGCAAGAAGCAATGGAATGCCAACATACAATTTTGTTGTAACAATAGATGATGCTTTGATGGAGATGACAGATGTTATAAGAGGAGATGATCATTTATCAAATACTCCAAAACAAATAGTAATTTATGAAGCTTTAGGTTTTAAAATTCCAAAATTTTATCATGTTCCTATGATCAATAATCCAGAAGGTAAAAAACTATCAAAAAGAGATGGTGCTATGGATGTTATGGATTATAAAAGATTGGGATATTTACCAGAAGCATTATTAAACTTTTTAGTAAGACTTGGTTGGTCAAATGGAGATCAAGAGATATTTTCAATGGAAGAGATGTTAAAACTATTTGATCCTTCAAATATCAATAAATCAGCATCAGCGTACAATGCAGAAAAGCTTTTATGGTTAAATGGTGAATATATTAAAAAAACTTCAAATGAAAGATTGGAAAAAGAGTTAAAGTTTTTTGATTTAGATTTGTCAAATGTAGAGAAAAAAGATGATTTATTGAATTTAGCAAAACAAAGAGCAAATACTTTAGTAGAATTAAAAAAATCAATTGAAGATATTTTAAATATTCCAAGCTCTTATGATGAAGCTGGAGTTAAAAAATTTGTTAAAGAAGATACAAAAGAAATATTAGAAAAATATATAAATTTACTAAAAGAGAATAAAAATTCTTTAAATAGTGTAGAAAAAATAGAAAATTTTACAAAACCTTTTATAGAAGAACAAGGTTTAAAATTTCCACAACTTTTTCAACCAATACGAATAGCAATCACGGGTGGAACGCAAGCACCATCAGTTTATGACATAATTTTTATCTTAGGATTTGATGAAGTATTTTCACGAATTTCAAAAGCTTTGGAAAAAAATTTTCAAAACACTTGATTATTGAAAAATATTAAGGCATAATATCTAACTTTTTCAAAGGATAAGAATTATGAATATTTACGTAGGTAATTTATCATACAGAATGAATGATAATGAAGTTGAAGCAATGTTTGCTAAGTTTGGTGCAGTTAAAAGTGCAAAAGTTATAATGGATAGAGAAACAGGAAGATCAAAAGGTTTTGCATTTGTTGAAATGGCTGAGCAATCTGCTGGACAAGAAGCAATCGAAGCTTTAAATGGTAAAGAAACTGAAGGTAGAACTTTAAGAGTTAATGAAGCTCAACCAAGAGAAGAAAAACCAAGAAGAAGATTCTAAAAATGATTTAGTGATGTTTTTACATCACTAAACTTTCTAAAATGAAAATTTTACTCCTTGAAGATGATTTAATTTTAAATGAAATCTTACAAGAACATCTAATCACACAAAATCACACAGTTGTCACAACCTTTAGTTCAAATGAAGCTCAAGATTATTTGTATTCTCAAAATTTTGATTTACTAATACTTGATGTGAATGTGCCAGATTTAAATGGATTTGAATTATTAAAAGAACTTAGAAATCACAATATAAAAACACCAGCAATATTTATAACATCACTTAGTATGGTAGAAGATATGCAAAAAGGGTTTGAAAGTGGATGTGAAGATTATATTAGAAAACCTTTTGAATTAAAAGAACTTAATTTGCGAATAAATAATATAAAAAGGCTTTTTAATATAGATTTAAAAACAAAGATAAGTGAAAATATATATTTGGATTTACAAAATTACCAGATTATAAAAAATGATAAAATATACAATTTATCTAAAAAAGAGTGTGAAGTTCTACAATATTTATTTACAAATTCATCAAAAATAGTAAGTATTGATGAGCTTATTACAAATATATATAGTTATGAAGATAATGTTGATAGTTCAACAATACGAACTTATATAAAGAATTTACGAAAAATTTTAGGTGAAGATAAAATTTTGAATATAAGAGGAGTTGGTTATAGACTTAACTTCTAGTGAAAAGAAAAGTTTTTTTAGCTTTTTAGGACTTTATTTAGGCTCTTCTTTTATATTGATGCTACTTGCAACATTTTTTTATTATCAAAATGAGAAAATATTATATATAGATTTAGCAAAATCCAATATGCAAAATGTCGTATCAAAAGCTTCAAATGAGATAATTATTTCACATATGACAAATTTAGATTTTGATAAAAGTAGATATTTGAATGACTATGAAATGTCATTTTATGATATGAATCAAAAGTTATTATTTGGAAGTTTAAAGGATAGTTTTGATTTTTCTTTAAATTTTTATCAAGATAAAGATAAGTTAATTATTGTCGATAGTTCAGCTGTTGGGCATTTAGGAATTTGGTATATAGTTCTAAAAGATAATAGTTTAAAAGAAAAAATATCAAAATTAACTCTAAATATTATAGGCATTTTTTTAATATTTTACTCAATTATAGCTCTTGTTGGATGGTATTTGGCAAAATTATTTTTAAAACCAATCAAAGATGAAAGACAGAGATTGAATAATTTTATCAAAGATACTACACATGAATTAAATACTCCAATAAGTGCTTTGATAATGTCGAGTAACAGTGAAAATTTGACTCAAAAACAGCTTGAAAGAATAAAATTTAGTGCAAAAAGAATAAGTGAGATATACAAAGATTTAACATATATATTTTTAGAAAAAATACAAAACAAGAGTATAGAAAAGCTCGAAATCTCTCAAATTATAAAAGAAGAGATAGCAAATTTTGAACCAATGATTATAAGAAAAAAGTTAATTATAGATTTGAATTTAGATGAGTTTTATTATGAAATAAATAAAGATGATTTTATAAGACTTTTCAATAATCTTTTTTCAAATGCAATAAAATACAATAAGATAGATGGGCAAATTGAAGTTATTTTAAAAGATAGAATGTTAATAGTAAAAGATAGTGGAATAGGAATAGATAAAACAAAAATAAAAGATATTTTTAAACGATATTATCGAGCTACAAACCAAAGTGGTGGCTTTGGTTTAGGGTTGAATATTGTAAATATGATATGTAAGAATTATAATATAAAAATAGAAGTTGAATCTGATGAAAATCAAGGAACAATTTTTAAATTAAATCTTTAATTATTGCAATAATATCCTATCCGAAAAGTTTTTTAAAATGTATAATTTAGAAAATATGAAAGTGATTTATATTGGAAGATAGATTTGTATATAAAAACAAGTTAGGAATTACAGCATTAAAAGCAAGTGTAAACAAGCTTACTCTTAAAAAACATTCTCATGAAGAATACTCTTTAGCAGTTACTTTAAAAGGAGAGCAAAATTATCAACTAGAAGGTTTTTCTCTTACTTCTTACAAAAATGGAATCACACTTTTTAATCCAGAACAAATACATGAAAGCAAAAGTGGTAGTTGTGATTATGTATTATTACTTATAAAACCACAGTTAGTTTTAGAAGGTTTAGAACAAAAAAATATTATCAAGTTTGATTCTCCAATAATTTATAATGATAAATTAAAACAAGATATTCTAAATCTTTCAAATGCGATATTAACGCAAAAAGATGAACTTTTTTGTAGTGAACTATTTTTAAATGTGGTAGATAATTTTAGTAAAAAAGATTTTATTTTTAATAGCAAAAAAGAGAAAGATTTTATAGAAAAATCAAAAGAGATGATTTACTATGAAATAGAAAATATACTCAATATTGAGCAAATATCAAATGAATTTAATATTTCAAAGTTTCAATTTATTAGAAAATTCAAGGCAAATACAGGCTTTACACCTTATCAATATTTTTTAAATACAAAATTAAATCATGCAAGAAAATATCTTGATTCTAAAAAGGACTTATATGGGGCTATTGTAGAGTTTGGTTTTTCAGACCTTTCTCATTTTAATAGACATTTTAAAAGAGTTTATGGAATAACACCTTTTGAATATATCTCTTCAATTGATAGATAAAAAAGAGTTTAAGCTCTTTTTTTATTTATCAAAAATACTCCAGAAAATATTAAAATAGTTCCTATTAAATCTACAAAAGTTATATTTTCATTTATTAAAAAGTATGCAATAAAAAGTGCAACAGCAGGTGGAATATATGTTGCTGAAGATGCTCTTACTGGACCAATAATTTGAATTAAATAGTAGTAAAGAATAGTTGTTATTCCTGTTCCTAAAAGCCCAAGCCCTATTATTAGTCCATAAAATGTATGACTATCTGATAAAATATTTGTAATTCCACTAAAATCAGTAATAAAAGCTAAGAGCATAAATGCAAAACCTAATTGGTATGTTGTAAGTGCTGCAAAATGAATATTTAAGGGTGATACAAATTTTTTGGCATAAACAAAAGAACAAGCTAAAATAAATGAGCCTAAAAGAATATATATTATACCTTCAAGATTTGTTTCAAATAAGTTACTATTATAAGGTTTTGAGATAAGAATAACTCCAGAAAATCCTATTAAAATACCTAAAATCAAAGAAAGAGTTACTTTTTGCTCTTTTATAAAAATAGTAGCAAGAATAAAAGTAAATAGAGGAATAGTTCCACTTACTGCTCCTGCAACACCTGATAAAAGTAATGCAGAACCTTTTACATAGAAAAAATAGTATATTGAAGTTCCTAGTAGTGACATTATAAAAAAATGAAAACTATATTTTAAGTGTTTTATTTTTAAAACTTTTAAATAATAAGCATATAAAGAAACTGGAATAAAACCAAATAATACCCTTATTAAAACAATTTGAGTTGCACTTAAATAATCACTTGACCATTTCATATATATAAAATTTGCACCCCAAATTATCCCAAGAGTCCAGAATAAAATAAATGGTATATATTTAGACATAAATCACCTTTTGTTTTTTAATTTAAAAGGTGGATTATATAATTTAGAAAATATTTTGTATAGAACAATATTGCAGATAAAGGAAATTAAAAAAAAAGCTAAGACAATATAATCTCTGATAATATGATGGGTTGTACTAATTATAAATAAAAATAATATATTAAAAATAAGTATTGTTAATATTGTATTAATATTAAGTTAATAGAATTCCATAATCATTGTTTTAATAATAATTATTAAACTTTGATAAATAAGGTTTCCTAAAAACCTATTTCGAAATTTTAATTTAAAGGATTAAGTATGAAAATAAGATTAGCAATGTCTGTTGTAACAATTCTTACTACTAGCGGGATACAATTAAGTGCCAATGAAACTACAAAACTAGATACAGTTAGTATAGTTGAGAAATCAGAAACAAATTTTGATTTTAAAGAATCTATGAAAACTCAACCAAAAAATATTTCTGAATTGTTAAAGCAAGATGCTAGTATAGATATTGCAGGAGGAAGTCCAAATGCAAAAAGATTGTATATAAGAGGTATAAGTGAAGCATTAACAAACATTACTATTGATGGTGCAAAACAGAGTAAAGATTTACATCAACATAGAGGTGGATTATCAAGTATAGACACAGATATTTTAAAATCTGTTAGTGTAAATGCTGGAGTTTCTTTTGCAGATCAAGGTTCTGGGAACTTGGGTGGTAGTATTAGATTTGAAACAGTTGATGCTCAAGATTTATTAGAAGATGGAAAAAATTATGGAGCATTTATAAAAACTACTTTAGGAAGTATTGATGACTCTTACAAAAATTCTCTAGCTTTATATGGGAAATTGGATAATAATATTGGGCTTTTGATTTATGGGAATAAATCAGATAGTGAAAATTTTAAAACTGGTAGTGGCAAAGAGGTTTTAGGTTCAGCAGAAGAAGTTAAAAATTACCTAGTAAAATTAAGTATGATTGATTTAGCAAATCATAGTTTAAGAGTAAGCCATGAACAAAATACTCAAGAAGGACTTTATAAGTTTGGCTCAACTGGTAGTGATATGGGATATTTAATAGATGAAAATGAAGCTGTACCACAAAAGGTAAAAAGAAAAACATCAGTTTTAAATTATGGATTTAATCCAAATGATTTAGTAGATTTAGGATTGAAATTATATAAAAATGATCAAGATTTACAAAGATTGGATACTTCTACAAAATATTCAAATGAAACAAAAGGTGCAGACTTAAGGAATACTTTTTCTTTTGGAAACGATACTTTAAAAAATGAATTAACAGTTGGTGTTGATTATGAAGAAAATAAGGGTGAATCACAAGGGTTTAATAGAAAAGTAAAAGATGAGAATAGAGGTTTATTTGTACAAAATAGAATGATATTTAATAGTTTTAATTTATCTTTTGGTGCTAGATATGATGATTATGAACAAACTATTGCAAATAAAAAATTTAGTGGAGATAAAGTATCTCCAAATATTAATGCTGAATATTTTATAACAGATAATATATCAGTTTTTGCTGGTTGGGGAGAAACTGTTAGTTCTTCAAATACAGTTCCTATTGGTTGGCTAACTGATAATAAAGTACCAACATTTAATGGTTCAGTAAATGGAGATTTAAAAGCTCAAGAATCTGAAAAATATGAAGTAGGAACAAAACTTGATTTTAATGATATTCTTGCAAATGAAGATAATCTACATTTTAAATTATCATTTTTTGAAACAAATATTAAAAATCCTATTTCAAGAGTTGGTGGAGGAATGTCACCACTTGTTATAAACAATTTTCCAGATATTGAATCAAAAGGTATCGAAGCTAAAGTTGGATATCAAATAAATAATTTTAATTCTTCTATAAGCTATGCTCATGCAAAAGTAAAACAAGATGGAACGGAAATTGATGGTGCAGTAAGAAGAACAGCTGGAAGTTATGGAGATAGAATTATTGCAAATTTTGATTACGATGTTAGTAAAAATTTAGGGTTTGGTTATCAAATTCTTGGACAATTAAAAAATGATAATCCTTCAAATGATAATGTAAATAATAAAGCAGGATATGTAATTCACAATTTAAATGCTTCATTTACACCTCAAGAGTTTAAGAATTTAACTTTTTCTTTAGCCGTTAATAATTTATTTGATAAAGATTATGCTTCACATACATCTATGGTTGCAAATGGTGAAGCAGTTGGTGAAGCTGGAAGAGATGTTCGAGTATCTCTAAAATATAAATTTTAATGAGGATAAATAAAATGTTAAAAAATATTAAAAAAATTATAGTTGGAAGTATAATAGCTTCAAGTTCTCTTTTTGCAAATGGACAATTATCAATAGTAAGTGCTGGAGTTGGTGATTTAGATAATATGACGATAAAAGCATATAACGCTATAAAAGAAGCAGATATTTTCTTTACAATGGATGGAAAAGCTGGTGAATATAGTTCTTTAATTGGAAATAAGCCAGTTTATAAAGCTGGACATGGTATTTTTGCAAATATGGATAATACAAAAATGAAAAAAGAGGAGCTAGAACAACTAAAAATTGAAACTAAAAAAATAGTTTTAAATGGATATAAAGCGAACAAAAAAATTGTTTTAATAGAAAATGGTGACCCAACTATTTATGGACCACAAATAAGTTTTTTGAAAGAATTTAAAGAGTTAAATCCAAAAATTATTCCAGGAATGTCAAGCTTTAATGCTGCAAATGCAGCACTTCAAACAGCAATTATTGGTGGAATAAAAGATGCAAGTGGTGTTACTTTAACTATTGGAAGTGATAAAAATAAATTAATTTCAACATTAGCAGATTCAAAATCAACACTTGTTTTTTTTATGGATAGAGAGTTTGATAAATTTATTGACCACTTAAATACTTTATATTCAAAAGATACTGGGATTGCTATTGTAATAAATGCTGGTTCTAAGGATAAAGAAAAAGTTATTATTGCAACACTTGGTACTATAAAAGAGAAAGTTACTGAAAAACTACCTTTTAATCATTTGGTTTATGTAGGTGATTTTCTTAAATGAGAACTTCTGAAAATGGAAATTTAAAAAGAGATATTGGATTAATGTCAGCTACTATATTGGTTATTGCCAATATGGTAGGAACTGGAGTTTTTACAACTTCAGGATTTATAATCACAGAATTAAATAGTTACTCTTTACTAATGCTTTGTTGGTTTTTAGGTGGACTTTTTGCTCTAATTGGAGCATTTAGTTATGCAGAACTTGGGGCAATGTTTCCAAAAGCAGGTGGAGAATATGCCTATTTAAAAGAGAGTTTTGGAAAACTTCCTGCTTTTGTTTCTGGTTGGATATCTTTAGTAGTAGGATTTTCTGCTCCAATTGCAGCAGCTTCTATTGCTTTTGCTACATATTTATTAGGAAATCAGGAAAAGACTTGGTTTAGTTTTACTATTTTTGAATATGAAATTTTAACTCTTAATTTAATCTCTTTTATAGCAATAGCCTGTGTAATACTTTTTTCATATATTCATTATCATAGTGTAAAACTTGGTTCAAATGTACAAAATTTTTTAACAATATTTAAAATTGTATTTATTTTAATACTTATAATTGGTGGATTTACTTTTGGAAATGGTGATTTTTCAAGAGTGACTACAACTTTACTTGGAGATGATTTTTCTATATCATGGACACATTTTGCTATTTCACTTATTTTTATCTCTTTTGCTTATAGTGGTTGGAATGCAGCTTCATATTTAGGAGCAGAGATAAAAAATCCACAAAAAAATCTTCCTTTAGCTCTTTTAATAGGAACTATTTTTGTAATAATTTTATATATGCTTTTAAATTTTGTATATATTTATGCTTTAAGTATAGATGAAATGACTGGAGTTTTGCAAGTTGCAACACAAGCATCAAATGCACTCTTTGGAAATAAAATTGGTTCAATCATATCTTTAGCTATCTCTTTTGGGCTTTTATCTGTTGTAAGTGCTATGATTATGGCTGGACCAAGAGTTTATTATGCAATGGCAGAAGATGGACTATTTTTTCAAAGATTTAAAAGAGTTTGCGAAAAAAGAAACACACCAGTTCAAGCTATAATTTTACAAGCAATTATTGCAATAATTATGATTTTAACAGCAACATTTGAGAGTTTATTAATATATATTGGTTTTACATTATCTTTAGCTTCTATGCTTACAGTCATAGGTTTGATAAAATTAAGAGTTCAAAAACCAAATTTCCAACGACCATATAAAACTTTGTGGTATCCATATTTGCCACTTATTTTTATTCTAGCAAATATAGGAATTATAATTTTTTCATTTATTAGCCGACCAATTATTTCTATTTTTGGGTTATTAACTATTTTAATTGGAGTGATGATTTATTATAAAATAAAATAGATTTTTGTATTTTAAAAATCTATTTAAATTTCATCTTCCCCAATAACAATATTTTTACCACTATTTTTAGCCTTGTATAAAACAGTATCTACTCTTTTAAATAGGCTTTCTTTAGTGTCTGCATCATTAGATGTTGCAACTCCAAAACTACAAGTAGTTTTATTAGGCGTTAAACCAAACTCATATTCATTTATTCTTTTTCTAATATTATTTGCAACTATCTTTGCTTGTTCAAGATGAGTTCCTGGAAGTAAAATAACAAACTCTTCTCCTCCCCATCGAGAAAGAGTATCTGTTGCTCTTATATTTAAAGAAATAAGTTTTGTAATAGATTTTAATATTTCATCACCAATATCATGTCCAAAATTATCATTAATATTTTTAAAATCATCAATATCTAATAAAATAATGCTTAATTTAGTTCTTTGCATTCTTGATTTTTGCATCTCAAATTCAAAAAACTCTTCAAATTTAGATCGATTAAATACACCTGTTAAAACATCAATAGATGCTTGTTGCTCTAAAGTTTGAGCCATAGAATAAAGTTCATCTACTTTATGTTTCATAGCTTTATTCAAATTACTTAATTGTTCTTTTGCTTGTTCAAAATCTGTTACATCACTTCTTATAGCTATGAATTCTACAATATCGCCATCTATATCTAAAATAGGAACCATTGTAGAATTTACTGTATAGCTTCTACCATCTTTTCTTAAATTAGTTATTAATCCATTCCAAGTTTTTTTACTTTTAATTGTAGTCCATAAGTCTTGAAAAGTATGACTGGGCATAGATGGATGTCTTACGATATTGTGAGGTTTTCCAATCAATTCTTCTCTACTATAACCTGAAATTTCACAAAATTTGTCATTTACATAAGTTATAATCCCTTTTGGATTTGTTTTAGATACTATGGTACTTAAATCAACAGCTTTTTTATATTCATTTAGTAGATTTGTATTATCATCTTTTGGAATAGATTCTAAATCATTCATTTGTTCATATATTATAAAAAGTTCTTTTGTAATTTCCAAAAAGTTATTTTCAATATCTTTTAAAAGCTTGAATGATAGTAACCCTTCCAAATTAAAGAATAATATAAGAGAGTTCTTCAAAGACATAAAAAGAGTAAAAAAATCATTTGTACTGAAAGATGAGGTACTTAAAATTTTTAAAAACCTACCATTAATTGAAGAATCAGAAATACTTAATTCCCATTTCATTGAACCTATAATAGATTCAAAAATATCATAGAAAACTTTTTTGTGTTCTTCATTTAAAACCAATTGATGTGCCAAAAATATATCCTTAACCAATTGATTTTCTAGCCAAGTATCAACAATTTTACTTTTATTTACTCTGATTAGATAAGAGAACTCTTTTATTTGGATAACTGTATTCATTGAATATCCTTTAATTAAGACATTATATTAAAATTCTAGGAACAAAATTTATTATTATATTATAATAGTTAGTTTATTAAATAAAAGAATTCTCCACACAAACTACACAAAACTTTAGATAGATTTTCATATATTAAAAATAAAGGATAAATATGAGAAATATATTTAAAGTGTTTATAGCACTATTTTTAACAGCTACTTTTTTAAATGCAAATTCTTTAAATGAGAAGTTTGAAGTAGATGGTTATAGTGTAGAGTTAGTTAGTAAAAGAGATTTGAGTGTTGGAAGTAACGAATTTTTTACTAAAATCACAAAAGATGGGAAAATAGTAGAAGGTGCTGAACTAAGAGTGAAATTTTTTATGCCTGAAATGCCAGGTATGCCATATATGGATCATGATGGAGAAGGTGCTTTTGAAGCAAATCAATATAAATTCATAATCAATTTTTGTATGGATGGAACTTGGCAATATCATCTTAGATTTAAAACTTCTGATGACAAAGTGCACTCTATTAAAAGTAGTGTAAGTTTCTAATGAAAAGGGTAGTTTTTGTTTTAAGCATCATCATAAGTTCTTTGAGTGCAACTTCAATAGAAGAGCTAGTAAATAGTAGTTTTTCAAAAAATTATGATTTAAAAGGGCTTGAAAAATCTATTGAAGTTGCAAATTATCAAATAAAACTAGCAAAGAATTGGGAAAATCCTATGTTAGAGTTTAAAACAAATATGATAATGCTAAACAAAAACTATTTAAATGACCAAAAAGAGTATGGAGTCGAGATAAGTCAAGCTATTCCTATTGGAAATAGACTTGATATTGAAGAGAGTATTGCTAAAAAAGATAAAGATATACAAGAGATACTTTTAGAAGATAAAAGATTAGAACTAGAGTCAAAAATATATTCGTATTCATACAATATTTTGATTTTAGAGAATAGATTAAAACTCTTAGAAGAGTACAAAAAGAATCAAGATAAATTAGAAAATCTATATTCAAAACTATATAAGTATGAAAAAGCAAATTTTAATGATGTTTTAAATACACAAATATCTAAATATGATATAGATATACAAATAAATGAACTTAAAACAACAATAGAAAATTTATACTTAAATTTAGAGATAATAACTTACGTAAGAATTGACAATTTAAATGGTGATTTAGAGTTAAAAGATATCGATAAAACAATTGAAGAAGAGAGTTTTTATACTCATCCACAAATAAAGATTTTGGAACTTACAAATCAAAGATATAAAGATTATGCAAAGCTTGAAGAATCAAAGAAATTCTCATCAATTACTTTGAGTTTAGAGTATATGCAAAATAAAGACCAAGATTATGCAAATGTTAGTATTGGTATGCCATTACCGATATATAAAACAGAAAATATAAATAAATTAAAAGCAAATTTAAATGCAAATGAAACAAATGATAGACAAAAAAGTCAAATACATAATTTAAAACTACAAACAAAGATATATTTAAATAATTTAGAAAAAAGCAAACAAAATTATAAAATCATACAAGAACGAATAATCCCCTTAAAACTCAAACTTCAAAAGGTTTTAGAAAATAGTACGATATTTGAAAAAGCTAATTTAGAAGAGAGTATAAATAATCTAAATGAATTAATTGATTATGAAATAAAAGCAAATGAAGAGTTAGCAAAATATTTTGAAAATTATAGCGAACTTATATACTATTCAAACAAAGGCACAATATGAAAAATCTGATATTTTTTATCTCTTTTATAGCTATTGGTTTAAATGCAAATCCAATAGATGCAAAGCAGTTATTTAATATAGAAAAAACAAAAGTTAAAAAAGAGTTTGTAAAAGAGTCAAAATCTTTTTATGGAATTACAAAAATAGATGAAAGCAAAACATTTGATATTGTAAGTAGATTTGATGGATATATTACATATTTAAATGCGAATAAGAATTATATTAGTATAAAAAAAGGCGAACCTTTATATAGTATTTATTCATCTGAAATAAACTCTATTCAAAAAGAGATACAAATAGCAAAAGAGTTGAATAACAATATTTATAAAAGTGCTATTTCAAAACTAGATAATTTTGATATCTCAAAAAGTGAACAAGACAAAATTAAAAATGACAAAATAACAAATAGTGGAATATCTGTAAGTTCCCCAATAAATGGCGTAATAATAGAGAAAAATATCAACAACAATAGTTACATACAAAAAGGTGAAGTTCTTTTCAAAATAGCTTCTTTGGATGAGCTTTGGTTTATAGCTTCTGTTTATCAAGAAGATTTAGCATTTTTAAAAACAGGAATGAATGCAAATATAAGATTTGATGGAGTACAAAACTCTATATCATCAAAAATAGAATTTATTTATCCAGTATTTAATGACAACAAAACAGTTGATGTAAGATTTGTTTTATCAAACCAAGAGTTGAATATTTTACCATCTATGTTTGGAAAAGTTGAAGTTTATAAAGATAAAACAGAAGTTTTAATACTTCCTTCAACAGCAGTTATAAAAAAAGAAGATAGTTTTTATGTTTTTATTCCAAAAGAAAAAGGCGAGTTTGAACCAAAAAATATAGAAGCAAAAAGAGTATCTAGCGATAAGTATGAGATTGTTTCAGGTCTTAATGAAAATGATGAGGTAATAAACAATGCCCTATTCTTATTTGATGCAGATGCTATGACAAATAGATTGTATGAAACAAAATCTAGCGATGAGTGGTAGAAAATGGTTGAAAAAATTATAGATTTAAGTGTAAAAAATCGTTTTATTGTCTTATTTATCACTTTCTTATTGGCTTTTACTTCTATTTGGGCTATAAAAAATACAAGTTTAGATGCAATTCCAGATTTATCAGCAAATCAAGTGATAATAGAAGTCGAATGGGCAAATCAAAGTGCTAAAACCATAGAAGAACAGATTTCATATCCGCTTATTTCAAATCTTATGAGTTTACCAAATATTGAAACTATAAGAGCTATGAGTTCTTTTTCAACATCAATGATATATGTGATTTTTAAAGATGGATATGATTTATATGATGCAAGAAGTAGGATTTTAGAACAACTTTCAACTTTACAAGGAACATTTCCATCATTAGCAAAAGTGAAACTAGGACCAGATGCTTCTGGAGTTGGTTGGGCTTATGAATATGCTTTAAAATCAAATAATAGAAGTTTAGATGAACTTAGAACTTTGCAAGATTACTTTTTTAAATATGGTCTTTTAGGTGTTGATGGTGTTAGTGAAGTTGCTTCAGTTGGTGGATTTGTAAGAAATTATGAGATCACTTTAAATCAAGACAAAGTTGTGCAATATGATTTAAGTATAAATGAAATAAAAGAAGCTCTTGAAAAAAACAATAATGATAGTGGAGCAAGAATTTTACTAGAAAATGGTTATGAGAGAATAATAAGTGCTAGAGCATATTTAAAATCAAAAAAAGATATTGAAAATATCACTATAAAAACTTTAAATAATGTTCCACTAAAAGTAAAAGATATTGCCCAAGTTAATATTACTTCTCTTGATAGAAGAGGAGTTGCTGAATTAAATGGTGAAGGTGAAACAGTTGGAGGAATAGTTGTAACAAGATATGGTGCAGATGTTTACGATGTGATACAAAGAGTTAAAGCAAAGCTTGAAACTTTAAAAATTGATGATGTAGAAATAGTAGAAGTTTATGATAGAACTTCTTTAATCTCTAGTGCCATTGACACTTTAAAACGGACTTTGATTGAAGAATCTTTGATAGTTATGCTTATAGTTGCTCTATTTTTATTCCATTTTAGAAGTGCGTTGATTATTATCATAACTCTACCATTGACTGTTATTTTGAGTTTTTTACTTATGAAACTATTTGGTATTGGTTCAAATATTATGAGTTTGGGTGGTATTGCAATAGCAATAGGAGCGATGGTTGATGCAACTATTGTTATGGTAGAAAATGCACATAAACATCTACAAGAAAAAGAAAATATTTCTAAAAATGAAAGAATAGAGATAATTATAAAATCAGCAAAACAAGTTGGTCGCCCTATTTTCTTTGCCCTACTTTTGGTTGTAGTTTCGTTTTTACCAATTTTTGCTTTAAGTGGTCAAGAAGGTAAATTATTTTCTCCATTAGCTTTTACAAAAACTTTTGCTATGTTTAGTGGAGCAATACTATCTATTACAGTTGTTCCTATTTTGATGATATATTTTATAAAAGGTAAAATCATAAGTGAAGATAAAAATATATTAAATAGATTTTTTATAAGACTTTACTCGCCAATATTAAGATTTTCTTTAAAGTTTAGATATTTTATTTTAGCACTTTTTTTAGCTATTTTTGTAACATCAATTTATACTTACTCAAAACAAAAATGGGAATTTATGCCTACATTAAATGAAGCAACTTTTATGTATATGCCAGTAACTCCTTATGGAATAGGAGTTGATTTAGCTAAAGAGTTAGCACAAAAAACAAATATGGTTATAAAATCTTTTCCAGAAGTAGAAAACTCTTTTGCAAAAGCTGGACGAGCTGCAACAGCAACAGACCCTGCACCACTTGCTATGCTTGAAACAATCATAACTTTTAAACCACAAAATGAGTGGAGAGAAGGAATGACATACAAAAAGTTAATAGATGAGATGGATAAAAAACTTCAAATTAAAGGTCTTATAAACTCTTGGACATATCCTATAAAAGGTAGAATTGATATGCTTTTAACAGGTATTCGAACACCTTTAGGGATAAAACTATATGGAAATGATTTACAAGTCTTACAAGAAGAGAGCTCAAAAATAGAAACTATTCTAAAACAGCATGAAGGAACTATGAGTGTAAGTGCAGATAAGATAAATCAAGGATATTATCTAAATATAGTTTTAGATGAAGAAGCAATATCAAGATATGAAATAACAAAAGATGATGTGTTACAAACTCTATCTTTAGGAGTAGGAGCAGAGCAATTATCACTATTTTTAGATAAATTAGAAAGATATCCTATAAGTTTAAGATTTGAAGCACAACAAAGAGAAAATATTGAAGCTTTACAAAATCTTCAAATTAAAACAAAACTAGGATATAAACCTTTAAAACTATTTGCTACTTTAAATTATGAAGAGTCAGCTTCTATTATTCAGTCTGAAAAAGCTCTAAAAGTTGCTTATGTTTATATAAGTCCTAAAACAGACTACTCTATCAAAGAGTATAAAGATAAAGCAAATGAACTTTTGTCAGAATTAAATCTACCAACTGGATACTATTTTGAGTGGTCAGGACAGAGTGAATTTTTAGAACTTGCTATGCAAAAATTACAGATGATTATACCGATAGTTTTGATGTTTATCTTTGTTTTGATATATCTAGCTTTGAAAAATTTGACATACACTTTGATAATATTTTTTACTCTTCCATTTGCAATAAGTGGTGGGATATTTTATCTTGAGTTTTTAGGGTATAATATTTCTATTGCTGTTGTTGTAGGTTTTCTAGCACTTTTAGGAGTTGCAGCTGAAACTTCAATAGTTATGCTTGTATATCTTGATGTGGCAATAAAAGATTTAAAAAAGAAAGTTGAAAAATATAGTGATAAAGAGTTGAAAGATGCCATTTATCACGGAGCTGTTTTGAGACTTCGACCAAAACTTATGACACTTTTTGCTATATTTGGTGGATTAATACCTATTATGTACATAAATAGTATAGGAAGTGAAGTTATGCAAAAAATTGCAGCTCCTATGATAGGTGGGATGATAAGTTCAACTATTTTAACACTTGTTGTTATACCTACAATATTTTATATTATTTATAGAAAAAATATATAAAAAAGGGATAGGAATGTTATAAAACAACCTATCCCAATTTACAAATTTACAATCAAGAAAATACTATGTTTGTTATAAAAAGTAACTCTAGCTAACAAATTTGAAAATTCTTTTGTAAAAATTGTCCATTTTTTTCATTTAAATCGTCTTACTATATAGAGAAACAAATTCTCAAAATTAATACAAAGGATTTAGGATGAAAAACAAAGTTTTCATGTCAGTTGTAACATCATTGATGTTAAGTGGAACAATGTTAAATGCAAAAGAGATAAGTTTGCAAGAAGCAGTAGAGAATATAGTAAAGAAATATAATGTAACATATATTTCAAAATCAAAAGATTTAAAAAATAAGATAGTAGATTCAGAAAAAGTGAGTTTCGGGGGGGGGTACGGTATTAAGTAATCTAAATAGCGTACTAGAAGAACATAATCTCAAAGCTATCGAAGAAGATAGCATAATTTACATAATAGAAAAACCAAAATATCAAAACTTTGGTAATACTACTGTTTTAGATGAAATCTCTGTAAATGAAGTTTCACTAAATACAACAGAAGGAACTGGTTCATATACAACAGAAAGAATGAACACAGCAACAAAACTAAACCTATCACAAAGAGATACTCCACAATCAGTTAGTGTTATGACTAGACAGCAAATAGAAGATTTTGGATATACAACACTTGATGATGCTATGCAAAACATAACTGGTATTGTTATGGATAAAGGTTATTTAGTTGGAGATTCTGGAAGTTTTAGTGCTAGAGGATTTGAAATATCAAATATTTTATTAGATGGAGTACCTACAAGTACTGGTGCAAATGGAACATTAAATTCTGATAATGACTCTTTAGATATTTATGATAGAGTTGAAGTAGTTCGTGGAGCAACAGGGCTAACAACTGGTACAGGAACACCATCAGCTACTGTAAATCTAGTAAGAAAAAAACCAACAAAAGAGACTAAAGGAAATGCCAGTCTAAGTTATGGTAGTTATGATAACTTTAGAGGAACTTTTGATATTGGTGGGGCATTAAATGAAGATAAAACTATAAGAGCTAGGACAGTTATAACGGCTCAAGATACAGATATGTTTTATGATACAGCAGAACATAAAAACTATCAATTTTATAGTGTTGTAGAAGCTGATATAACTGATAATCTTCAAGCAACTTTAGGGTTTCATTATAGAAAAGTTGATAATACAGGAGGAGATAACAGATTACCAACAAATGCAGATGGAAGTTTCTTAGATGTAAGTAGAAAAACAAATTTGTCAAATGACTTTGATTATTGGAAACAAACAGATAAAACAGTTTTTTCAGAATTAGAATATAACTTTAATAATGACTGGAAAGTAAAACTAGCAGGAAATTGGAAAAGACCAGAGCAAGATATAATGTTTTCAGGATTTAGTAGAATTTCGGGAGAGTTATATCAAAATACTCAAAGATATAAACTTGATAATAAACAAGATTCTTATGATGTATCATTAAATGGACCATACTCTTTATTTGGAAGAAATCATGAATTAATGCTTGGTGCAGACTATAAAAAATTTGAAAATAAAAATTGGGGAGGTTGGTCTGATTATGCTTGGACAACAAATGGACCTTTAGTAAATCCATATAATTGGAATTCTTCACTTGTATCAAAACCAAATATTGATATGACTAAATGGCTATTACATTCAGAAGTTACTCAAAAAGGTACATATTTAGCAACTAGATTGAATTTAGCAGATTCTTTAAATCTTATTTTGGGAACAAGGCTAAGTTGGTATGAAAATGAAGATAAAAAAAACAAATCATCATATAAAGCAACAGCAGAAGTTGTTCCTTATGCTGGAATAGTTTATGATTTAGATGATAATCACTCTATTTATACTAGTTGGACAGAAATATTTCAACCACAAAATAATATAGATAAAAGTGGAAATTTATTAGACCCAATTACTGGAACAAACTATGAAGCTGGTATAAAAGGTGAATATTTTGATGGGGCATTAAATGCAAATTTATCAACATTTTTAATCAAACAACAAAATAGAGCAACAGATGATTTAGATGGACCAAATCCTTGCCCTGGAACTACGGGTGGATTTTGTAAAAGAGCATCTGGAGAAGTTGAAAGTAAAGGTTTTGAAACAGAAATTAGTGGAGCAATTACTGATAACTGGCAATTAGTTGCGGGATATACTTATGTAAAAACAGAATATACAAAAGATGTAAATAAAAGTAATATAGGCAAAAATTTTGATTTTAATTTACCAAAACATCAATTTAAACTATCAACTACATATAGATTACCATCTGATTTCAATAAGTGGATAATTGGAGCAAATATCTATGCTCAAAATGATATCAAATCAAATAGTTTTGATAAGATAAAACAAAGTGGATATTATACAGTTGGAGTGAATACAAAATATCAATATAGTAAGAATCTTGATTTTTTATTAAATGTTTATAATTTATTTGATGAAGAATATTATCACTCATTAGGTTGGGCAACTGGTGGAAATGTGGTAGGAACTCCAAGAACATTTTTATTTTCTATGAATATGAGATTTTAATTTTTCGGAACTGGGACTTTAGTCCCAGCTCCATAATATCTTTAAGCATGGGTTTCAAAGTATTTATTTAATTTTGAGATTAAAATTTCGATACAAAAAATATACTTTCCTTTTTACTTTGAAACTCATACTTAATGGTATAAAATTTATATAGGTTTTATCAAAGTTTCTATGGTGATATGTAAGGCTTGAGATAAATTTCTAACCATAGTTAGAGATATAGATTTATTTGAAATAATTAAGATTAATTAAGTATTAACTTTATCCAAATAAAATATATGAATCTATTTAACAAAGGAGATATTATGAATTTAATGACAAAAATTACAAGTGCGATGGTATTAACAGCTGGATTACTAAGTGCAGCTCCATACGGAGTTGATAAAGCTCACTCAAATGTTGGTTTTACTGTAAAACATATGATGATTACAAATGTTCATGGTAGTTTCAAAGCTTATGATGCAGATATTGATTTTGATGAAGCAACAAAAACTTTCAAAAAATTTAGTGCAACAGTAGAAACAAAATCTGTTGATACAGGGATTGAAAAAAGAGATGACCACTTAAGAAGTGATGACTTTTTTGCTAGTGATAAATTCCCAAAAATGACTTTTGAAATGACTTCATACAAAGCAGATGGTGATGATGGAAAAATGACAGGAAATCTAACTATTAGAGGTATTACAAAGCCAGTTACTTTAGAAGTTGAAGATATTTCAGTTTTAGGTAAAAAAGTAGGTTTTGCACTTGAAGGTAAAATCAACAGAACAGATTTCGATTTAAAATGGAACAAAGCTGTTGAACTTGGTGGTGTAGCAGTTGGTGAGGAAGTAAAAATAAAAGTAGATGTTGAAGCTGAAAAAAAATAGTTTCAAAATCTTAAACTAAGGCATTTTGCCTTAGTTTTCTTGCCTTTCTTGTAATTTACTAAAAGCATTTTGTAGATTTTCGATTCTCTCTTCTACTTTTTTAACAGAAGTTTCTAAAGTAAAACCCTCATCAAGTAACTCCTTTATCAAAAGTATCTTTTTTATGTTTAAATAGTCAAATTTTCTAGTAGTTCCATCTTTTTGACATGATGACTGAATAATCCCTTTTTCTTCCCAATATCGAAGTTTTCTTTGTGGAATACCAGTAACTTCAGCAACATCACCAATAGTTACTAGTAGTTTTGATACTAAGTTTGGGTCAAATAAATCTTCAAACATTTTATCTCCTTAAATTGTAGAAAATTATACATATTTTGTAATTAATCTACAATTAAGGTTAATTGTTTGATAATCCCATACATTAATTGCAACTAATCTACAAAAAAGGAAGATAATATGACAAAAGTATTTTTAGTAACACTGTTTTTAGTGTTAAATCTTTATTCAAAGGATATAAAAATTGAAGAGATTGATATATCAAATTCAGCTTTGGTGCTAATTGAGTACCAAAATGAGTGGCTAGATGAAAATTCTAAACTTTACAAGCTTATGAAAGATAAAAAGCAGTTTGAAGAGTCTATCAAAAACTCAAAAATTGCTTTAGAATTTGCAAGAAAAATAGGTATGAAAGTGGTTCATATACCTTTGATTTTAAGTGATGACTATAAAGAGTTTGGAGATGGGCAATATGGATTAAGAGCAGTTATTCCACAAGTTAAGACTTGGCAAGGAAAAAGTAAAGATTTTCATAAGGATTTTGCCCCAAAAGAAAATGAATTTGTAGTAAGTGGAAGATTGGGTGCTAGTGGTTTTGCTGGTTCAAATTTAGATTCAATTTTAAGAAATAATGGCATAAAAACTTTGTATATGACAGGTTATGCTACAAATGTTTGTGTAGAATCAACTTTTAGAGAAGCTCACGATAAAGGATATAACTCTATTGTGATTGATGATGCAACAAGTAGTTTTACAAAAGAAGAAAAAGAGTTTTTTATAAAAAATATTGTTCATCACTTCGGAGCAAATATTTCTACAAAGAATTTTATAAATTCAAAAATATCTAAGGATAAAAAAGAGATTGTAAATAGTTTTTATAAAGCTTTAGGAAAAAAAGATATAAATCAAGCTTTATCTTTAGTTGATGAAAATATACAGTATTTAGCTGTAAAAGAAACTAGCCCAACTTTGCCAGAGCTATATGGAAAATATAGTAATAAAAAAGAGTTATTAGAGTTTTTTACTCATTTAAATGAATATTATAAAACTTTAGATTTTAAAATCCAAAGTATTGGAGAAAATAAAAATAGTGTATTTGTGAAAGGTTACCTAAAATATGAAATATTGAAAAGTAAAGAGATATATGAAACAGATTTTATGGCTTTAATAGATATTGAAGATAATTTGATTAAAAAATATCAATTTTTTAAAGATACTGCACTTTTGGAGTATTTGTACGAAAAAGAGTAGAAGATTTAATCTTCTATTCTTATCATAGCTGGTTTTTTAAGAACTACACCAGAGTTTTCAAGTTCTTTTATAGCTTTTAAAATATCTTTCTCAATACAAGTATGAGTTGTAAGAAGTAAATTTGCTTTTTCATCTTTTTTAGCTTTTTGCATCATATTTTCAATAGATATATCATTGTCACCAAAAACTTTCGCAATTTTAGCTAAAGTTCCAGATTTGTCTGCAACTTCAAGTCTTAAGTAGTATTTTGTTTTTATCTCATCTTTTGGCATTAAAATTGGTCTTAATCCTACTTGTTTTTCAAATCCAAGCATAGGAGAACCTTTACCTTTTCGTGCAATATCTATAATATTTGCTATAACAGCACTTGCTGTCGCATCTCCACCAGCTCCAGCTCCATAAAACATAGTTTCACCAACTTTATCTCCAACAACAGAAACACCATTCATAACACCATCAACTTTTGCTATCATTTTTTCTTGAGGTATTAAAACAGGATGAACTCTAAGCTCAATTTGATTTTCTACTTTTTTAGCAATTCCTAAAAGCTTGATATTGTATTCAAACTCTTTTGCAAATTCTATATCAGTTTGTTTTATATTTTGAATACCTTCGATTAAAATATCTTCAGGTTTTATATCCAAACCATAAGCAATAGAACCAAGAATTAATAGTTTATGAGCAGTATCAAAACCACCAACATCAAAAGTAGGATCAGCTTCAGCATAACCTAAATCTTGAGCTTCTTTTAAAATATCATCATAACTTGCACCTTCATTTATCATCTTTGTAAGCATAAAATTACAAGTTCCATTCATAATACCTTGAATAGATTGGATATGATTTGCACTTAAACCATCTCTTAAAGCATTTATTATAGGAATTCCACCAGCAACTGCTGCTTCAAATTCAAAAGGTGTATCACTAGCCAACTCTTGAAGTTCATATCTATGATAAGCTAATAAAGCTTTATTTGCAGTAACTACTGCTTTTCCATTTTCTAAAGCTTTTTTTACAATTTCATAAGGCTTTTCAATTCCACCCATCAATTCAACTACAATATCGATTGATTCATCATTTAACACTTCATCAGGATTTGTAGTTAGTTTGATACTAACATCTCTTTTTTTGTCTAAGTTTGAAACTACTCCAATAGTTGGAACAATCTCAACTCCAGCTCGTGCTGTTATAATATTTTTATTATCTATTAAAATATTTGCAACACTAGTTCCAACTGTTCCAACTCCAATAATTCCAACTTTTAACATATTGACTTCCTTTTAAATGGTTCCCATCTAAAAGGAACCGTACTCATATATTTCTACTTTTTTAACGAAGATTTAAAATCTTCTAAAAAGTAGCAAAAATTCTAAAGGGCTTTTCTCAAAGAGAGTGCTAAAGCACAAGAGAAAAAAGCCTTATTTATTCTAATGTTTTTAAATATTTCTTTATATTTTTTGCAGCTTGTCTAATTCTTTTTTCATTTTCAATTAGAGCAATTCTTACATATTGGTCACCATAATGTCCAAAACCAATACCAGGACTAACTGCTACTTGTGCTTCTCTTAAAAGCTGTTTAGAGAACTCTAAACTTCCTAAATGTTGAGCTTTTTGTGGTATTTTTGCCCAAATAAACATTGAAGCATTTGGTTTATCCATAATCCAACCAGCTTCGGCAAATGTTTTAAGCATAACATCTCTTCTTTTTTCATATTTAGAAACTATTTCATCTACACAATCTTGTGGACCATCTAAAGCAACAGTTGCTGCTATTTGAATTGGAGCAAACATTCCATAATCAAGCCATGATTTAATTCTTTTTAATGCACCAACTAATTTTTCATTTCCAACTATAAAACCTACTCTCCAACCAGCCATATTGTATGATTTACTTAAAGTAAAGCACTCAACAGCAACATCTAACGCACCCTCAGCTTGAAAAATAGATGGAGTTTTATATCCATCAAAAGTAATATCAGCATAAGCAATATCAGAGATTATATAAAATCTTTCTTTTTTTGCCATATTTACTAATTTTGTGTAAAACTCTGGTGTTACAGTTGCACAACTTGGATTATGTGGAAAGTTTACAACTACATATTTTACTCTTGGAATTGATTCATCTATTGTTTTTTGCAAGTTTTTAAAGAAAAGTTCTTCATCTACTTTAAACTCATTGTCAAATACCAACTCAAATTTATGAATTGCTGCACCATTTAGCATAAATGCATAAGAGTGAATTGGATAAGTTGGATCTGGAACAACAGCTACATCTCCAACATTTACTATTGCTTGAACTAAATGAACATAACCTTCTTTTGAACCCATTGTTGCACAAGCATGTTTATCTGGGTCTAAAAAATCTACATTATATTTTCTTTTATACCAATTACAAATTGCAAGTCTTAATTTATATATACCAATACTTGCACTATATCCATAGTTTTTTGGTTTTGTTGCTGCATCTTTTAATTTATCAACTATATGTTTTGGTGTAGGACCATCAGGATTCCCCATAGAAAAATCTATTACATCTATACCTGCTCTTCTTGCTTCCATTTTTATAGCATTTACTTCTGCAAATACATAGTTTGGAAGTCTTTTCATTCGTTCAAATTCAATTTCTGGAAACATTTTATTACTCCTTCGTAACTGTAAGCCCATTTTTTATATTTGTTAGGGCATAAAAATCATCAATTTTTATAAATCGTGTATTATTTGGCACATCAACTTTTAGGTTTTTATGCAAAGTACTATCTTCAAAAACTTCAATTACACCAAAATCATTATCATAAAAAGTAATACTTGGATACCAATTACTTCCATTATTTGAACTTATAGCCAATTTATCTGTATTTGCTATTTCAATAATGTATGGTTTTATAGGCTTTCTTAATGTTGTTGAAGCCTTTGTAACTAAATCTTCAGCTTTGTAGATTGAAGATTTACTAGAGTCTATATAGTAACTCCATTTATTATTGCCCTCTCTTTTTATATCTACGATTTTACTATTGGTATTTTGTAATTCTTGAGATAATCTGAGAGGGTTTATGGCGGCTGCTGTTTGTACTTTTATACTCCATTTTAGTTGATTATCCAATGAAACCTGATTTGTAGTTATAAAATTTTGTTGTCCAATAGCTTTTAAAATATCATTTATATTTCTAAACGAAATTTTAGGATTTGAATTGAAGATAAATGTAACATCAATAGTCTGTGTAGATCCTAGATTTAATTTTAAAAGATTATTTCCTTGGAGTGCTTGAGATACTTTTGTATAATCTAGGCTTCCATTTGTATAAAAATTACTTTCATTTTTGAAAACGTGATTTATTAAATTTCTATGAGTATTATATTCTGAATTACCTACTATTCCTTGTACTGCTTGGTTAATGTCTGCATTTAAACCTATACATAAAGCAATACTTAATAATATCTTTTTCATAATACTCTCCATCATTTATTTTTTTAAATTGTATATTAATATTCCAGCTGCTACTGATACATTCAATGAATCAAACTCACGTTCCATATTTATAGATACTTTTAAATCCAGTTTTTTAGCAACTTTTGGAGAAATACCTTCTCCTTCACTACCTAAAAATAGAGCAACTTTATCTTTACTCTCTATTTTTCCATATTTTTTAAGATCAATTCCATCCATTGTTGCACCAATTAAAGTAAATCCAGCATCTATTAGTTCACTTGCCAAATCTACACTTCTTGGATGAATACAAAATGGTAAATCAAGTAATGCCCCAGCACTTGTTCTTACTGTTCCAGAGTTGTTTATAGTTTTTATATTTGAAGCTATAAGTCCTTGAACACCTAAAGAGTAAGCAGTTCTACTTATAGCACCAATATTTCCAACATCTGTAACTCCATCTAAAACTAAGATAAAATTCATATTTTTTATCTCTTTCAATGAAGTATACTCATATTCACTAAGCTTTAAAATAAGCCCTTGATGATTTCCACCTTTTGCTAAAGCTTGAGCTTTTTGATTATCAACTCTATGAATTTTTTTACCCAATTTAACAAATCTTGAGAATAGTTTACCATCAACTTCTTTTGATAAAAAAACCTCTTCTACTAAATTTGGGTGTTTGTCTAGCACATATAAAACTATCTGTTTTCCGTATATTATCATTTTTCGATTTTATCCAATAATTCTTGATAAACCTCTTTTACACTAGAACCTGTAAGCTTTGCAATAAGTTTTGCTTTTACTTTTGGAGCTATATCTAAAGGCATAATATCATCTAATTCAAGATTGAAACCAATTTGTTCTTTTGCTTCAATCACAACAACCCACTCACCTTTTATATCAATGTTCAAAAAAAGTTCATAAAGATTTTTTGCACTATCTTTATAAGTTTTTTGATGAAGTTTTGATATCTCTTTTGCTAAAAATATTGTTCTATTCTCATCTTTGTTTTTTAACTCTTCAAGAAGTTTTAAAAGTCTGTGTGGAGATTCGTATAAAATACCCAATTTATTGCTACTTAAAATATCTTCAAGTTTTGCATTTCTACTTGCACCTTTATGATCTAAAAAACCATAAAAAGTAAATTCTGTATTTTTAAATCCACTCATAGCAAAAGCTGTTAAAACTGCATTTGCTCCTGGAAGTACATCATAAGAAATATCATTTTTTATACAAAAATCTACCAAAGTTGCACCAGGATCACTAATACATGGCATTCCTGCATCACTTACATAAACAACATTTTTAGAAAAAGTATTTTTATCTAAACTTTGTAAAATTTGATTTTCATTGTGAGAGTGAAAAGATTTGAAATCTTTGTTTGAAAAATCTAAGTTATTTCTCTCTCCTAAAAGATTTAGAAGCTTTTTTGTAACTCTTGTATCTTCACAAAAAATTAGTTCCGCTTCCAATAGGATTTTTAAAGACCTTTGGGAAATATCTTCAAGATTTCCTATTGGTGTTGGAACTAAGCACAACATAATATTGTACTATTTTGCCATATTATATTTAGCTTTGAATTTCTCAACTCTTCCAGCAGCATCAACAAGTTTTTGCTCTCCTGTGAAGAATGGGTGACAAGATGAACAAATATCAACTCTTAAAGCTTCAACATTTGATTTTGTCTCAAAACTATTTCCGCATGCACAAGAAACTTGACATACTTTGTAATCTGGATGAATATCTTTTTTCATTCCATTTTCCTTTTAAAAATTAGCGAATGATAAAAGAGCGAGTCTTCGCAAGTCCTTTATCAAACTTTGAACTTGCGATTATATCGAAAAATACTTAACAATCTCTGAATTTAAGCTAGAAATTATATTTGAAGTTTTATTTTCAAATTGTCCTTTATTAAAAGTATTTTGTCTTTTTGCTAATTTCATAGTATTTAAGATGATTTTTTCTTCTAATTCTTGCTTTGAAATTTTTCCATCCAAAAATTGTAAAGTTTCAATTATACCAATACTTGTCATACAATTTGGACTTCTATTATACTTTTTTTCTAAATATATTATTTCATCTATTAGCCCAGCTTTTATCATCTGTTTTGTTCTTAGACTTATTCTATTTTGAAGCTCTTCTTTTTCCCATAAAATTTCAAATATTTTTAAATTTGGTGCTATTGGGTTTTTGGGATTTTGTAAGAAAAACTGTGTTGGTGTTAAACTAGTTTGTTTGTATATAGCATAAGCCTTTTCAACTCTATATTTATCATTCTTTTCTACTTTTTGCATATACTCTTTGTCTAAATTATAAAGAAAATCATAAGTTTCTTCTATATTGATATTAAAAGTTTCTTTTAAATCAACTCCTATACTAATTCCATCAATTAAAGCCTTTAGATAAAATCCAGTTCCACCGACAATGATAAGGTTTTTGTCATTATCTATTGCAAACTTTTTAGCTTTTTTATACAAGTTTAAAAATTCAACTACATCAAAATTTTCATTTGGATAAACTTCATCTATTCCAAAATGTACAATATCCCCTATTTCCTTTTTTGTTGGTTTTGCACTAACAATATCTATTTCTTTATAAACACAAAGAGAGTCTAAAGATAAGATAATAGAGTTTGTTTTTGAAGCAATTTCAAGAGAAAGAGAAGTTTTACCAGAAGCTGTTGTTCCAATGATTGCTATTTCTTTCATTCTTCTTTCTTTTTAGTAGCATTACATTGTTCAAGGTCTTTTATAATATCGTTTATCTTTTTTTCTTGTTCTGCTAGTTGTAAGATAAGTTCTGAAACATCTTTAACGTTTGATTGCTCTATTGACCTATCAATCTTTGTAGAACAAGCAGAAAAAAAGGCAACAAAAAAAATAATAAACATATAGTTTTTCATAATAACTCTTTTTTGGGATTTTTTGATTATAACCCAAAAAGCTTTAATTTAATTAATCTTAGATAAAATTTTTGCCATGGAAAAAATAATAAAAAAAATAAAAGATTTTAGTGAACTTGTAGTATTTCAACACTCTGTTTTTGCATTGCCATTTATTTTTATAGCAATGGTTGTATCTTCTGATGAAATAAATGGTTCTGCTTGGTTTGGATTTAAACTTTTTGTTTTAGGTATTTTAGCTGCAATTACTGCTAGAAACTTTGCTATGGGCTTTAACCGTTTTATGGATAGAGATATCGACGCTCTTAACCCAAGAACTTCAAATCGTCCAAATGTAGATGGGAGAATAACTCCTAAAGCTATGTTTTTATTCTCTTTTGCAAATGCTTTGGGTTTTATAATTGTTGCATATTTTGTAAATAATTTGGCTTTGATTTTATCAGTACCAATTTTAATAATAATTGGTTCTTACTCATATTTTAAAAGATTTTCATATCTTGCTCATATTATCTTAGGAATTTCTTTAGCATTAGCTCCTATTGCTGGAGTAGTTGCTGTAAGTGAAACTATACCTTTTTGGGTTATTATGTTGAGTACTGGAGTTATGTTTTGGGTTGCTGGATTTGATTTGCTTTACTCTTTACAAGATATTGATGTAGATAAAAAACTAGGACTTCACTCAATTCCATCAATTTTTGGTGTGGAAAAAACTATGAATTTATCAAAGTTATTTCATTTTTTAACAGTTATTTTTTGGCTTTTATTCATCATATATTCACAAAGCTCATATTTTGCATATTTAGCTGTATTAATAAGTGCTTTGATGTTATCTTATGAACACTATTTAGTTTCAAAAGACTTTAGAAAAATTGATAGAGCCTTTTTTACTGTCAATGGATATTTAGGAATAGTTTTTTTATTTTTAATAGTTTTGGATAAAACTTTCTTTTAAAATTTTAAGTAAAATTAGGATAGACTTCAGTCCTAATTTTTAGTGCGTCTGTAGTTCAACTGGATAGAATACTCGGTTTCGACCCGAGGGGTTGTGGGTTCGACTCCTACCAGGCGTACCATTAGAATATCGAACTCGCTATTTATAATCTTCAAATCAATTAAATTTTTTTCGGTGCCGATTTGGTGTCAAAAAATAATATATATTCAATAATTCTATTAAATTTGTATCCAAAATAAGTTACACTTAAAAGTAGTTTTGATAATCTTCATTAAAAAATTCAAGAGAAATAAAAATGCAACGATACTACAAAGAATTAGTTATATTTGTCCAAAAAATGACAGGAGATAAGGAACTAGCTTTAGAAATAGTACAAGAAGCCTATGCAAAAACCTTGGAAAAACAAAAAGAGATGGATATTGAACATCAAAGAGCTTTTTTATACAAAGTTGCTAGAAATTTGACTTTTGATTATTCAAGGAATAAAAAAAATAAGGATTTTATAGATTATGAAGAAGAGAAGATTTTTTGCTCCAAAGAATATGAACCAGATGAGATTTTGATGGAAAAAGAGAAAAATGATATGCTTTTAGAAGCATTAGACATCTTACCAAAAAATTTAAAAGAAGTTTTTATTTTACACTTTGTTGATGGATTGGAAAAAAAACAGATTGCTAGTTTGTTGAATATAAATGTAAATACAGTACAAAAATATGTTATAAGAGCAACTACACAAATTACAAAGTTTATAGAAGACAAAGATTGGAATTAAAATGATAAAAAGTATAGAAGAACAAGCAGCCTATTTTTTTACCTGTAAAAAAGATGGTTTCACAAGAAATCAAGAATTAGAGTTTAAAACTTGGATAGAAGAGAGTATAGAACACAAAAAAGCTTTTGAAAAAGTGGAAAAACTTCAATCTCTTTTTTCATCTTTACCAAAAGATATAAAATCAAATATATCACAAAAAGTTCATCAAGATATAAAAAATAGAAAAAGATTTAGAAAAGAAAATTTATTTAAAATTGCAGCCTCTTTTACTTTGATAATTGTAAGTTTATTTGCTATAAATGAATATATGAATTTTGGTATAAAGCATACATATACAACAAATCAAGAAATAAAAGAGATATTTTTACCAGATGGCTCAAAAGTAGTAGTTGATGCAAAAACAAAATTGGATATAAAATATCACAATGATAAAAGAGAAGTAAATATTAGTGATGGTAAAGCTTTCTTTGATGTAGCACCAAATCCCAACAAACCTTTTATAGTAAATGCAAGTATGATAAAAGTAGAAGTTTTAGGGACAAATTTTGAAGTCAAAAATGATAAAGATCAAATAACAGTAGATGTTATAAGTGGAAAAGTAAAAGTTCAACAAAATAAAAATAATGAATTTAAAGAATTAGCTATCTTAACAAAAGGAAAACATATATCGTTTGATAAACAAAGTGGCAAGGTTGTATTGAAAGATATAGATGTAAGAAATATTGCTTCTTGGAAAGATGGGATTTTATTTTTTCAAGATTACTCTTTGGAAAAAGCTATAAATGAATTTAACAAATATCAAGATATAAATGTGATAATGCAAAAAGATATAAAAAATTATTATGTTAGTGGTTCTTTTTCAATACATGATATGGACAAATTTATGGTTGCGATTACAAAAATATATCCTATAAAATTAGATAAAAAAGCAAATACTACATATATTTATAAGAAATTTTAAAATTTCTTATAAAGGAAATATTCAAATATTTGTTACAAAAAGTAACTCTAGCTAATAAATTTGAAAATTCTTTTGTAAAAATTGTCCATTTTTTTCATTTAAATCGTCTTACTATATAGAGAAACAAATTCTCAAAATTAATACAAAGGATTAAAGATGAAAAACAAAGTTTTCATGTCAGTTGTAACATCGTTGATGTTAGGAAGTTCTTTTGCAAATGCAAAAGATATAAGTTTGCAAGAAGCAGTAGAGAATATAGTAAAGAAATATAATGTAACATATATTTCAAAAGCTAATAACCTTAAAGATAAAAGTATAGATTCGAAAAAAGTGAGTTTCGGGGGGGGGTACGGTATTAGATAGTTTAAATAGTGTACTAAATCCAAATGAATTAAAAGCTATTCAAGAAGATGGTGTAATATATATAATAGAAAAACCAAAATATCAAAACTTTGGTAATACTACTGTTTTAGATGAAATTTCTGTTTCTAGTTCTAATTATAAAAATGGAAGTGCAGAAGCTGGATATTTAACTGAAAATATAACTGGTGTTGGACTTTGGGGTAAAAGAAGTTTACAAGATACACCATATTCTATGACTGTAATACCTCAAGAACTTATCTAAAATGTACAAGCTAAAGATATGAATCAAATTTTTAAAATTAATCCAACTACTCAAGAAACTGGACAATGGCTTACTGGTCTAGGAGATTCTTCATGGGTGACTATTCGTGGATTTCAGACAAATAATCCAATTATAAATGGTATTCCTTATTCTAATGAATATGTAAGTGCTCCAATGATACAAGATATAGAAAGAGTGGAAATCATCAGTGGAGCAACTGGGTTTTTATATGGTGGAGGAAGAGTTGGAGGAGCAGTTAATTATATAACAAAAAAACCAACAGTTAAAGATTTAAGAAATGTAACTGTAGGAAGTTATGGAAATGAGTCATATTACTCTCATATTGATTTAGGTGGACAATTTGATCAAAATAATACTTTTGGGTATAGAATAAATGCTTTATATCAAAATGGAAAACTACCTTCTGAAACTGATACTGAACAAAAAGCAATTAGTTTAGTATTTGATTGGAAACCAACAGATAATTTCTATACAGATATAGAATATACATATAAAAATTCACTAAGAAATGGGAAAAGTGTATTTTTTAGTGATATAAATGATAGATCAATTATTTCAAAAAATAAAAGTTATACACCTGATTGGATAGAAGAAGAATTAAAATTAAATAAAATAGAAAATAATACAAAATGGAATATAAATGACACATTTACATTGAGAACTAATTTAATGTATGGAAAGATGAAATCAAGAGGTGATAACTTAAATATAGAAATTAATAATGATATGGTTATTGCAACGCCTTATTGGGGAACATATGTAAGTAAAGGTTCATGGCAAGATATTAAAAATTATGGTGCAAATGTTTATTTAGATTCAAACTTTGATACTTTTGATATTAATCATAATTTAACTATGGGATATTCTACAAATATAAGTAAAAGATTTAGAAGTAATGACCATACTATTTTTTACAAATTGCCAAATGATTTTTATTTTAATGATATTAGAAATTTATCTGAACCAGATTGGAGTAGTCTTGGAACATTGGGAACAACATCTCGTGATCCATTTACAAAAACACAATACAATAATATTTTATTAGGAGATGATATAACTTTTAATGATCAATGGAGTGCATTAGTTGGAGCGAATTATGCAACAATAATAGATAATAGTTATTCATTCAATACAAAGTATGATGAATCTAAATTAACGCCTACTTTATCTCTTATTTATAAACCTTTTGAAAGTCTTACAACATATGCTACATATATTGAAAGTTTAGAAGCTGGAACTACTGTTGGAAATAGATATGTAAATGAAGGTGAAATTTTAAATCCATATAAAAGTAAACAATATGAGATTGGTGCAAAATATAGTTTAAATGAAAAAGTTTTATTAAATGGAGCAATATTCCGAATAGAAAGAGCAAATCAACTTGAAGTTGATACTACTCCAAAACCAACTTTAACTCAAGATGGAGAAGAAATACATCAAGGAATTGAACTTGGGATTACTGGAAAAGTAACAGATAATTTTACAGTGATTGCTGGTGGAACTTTAATGGATTTAAGTTTAGAAAAAGTTACAAATCCTGCATTTGAAGATAAAAAACCAACGGAAGCTACATCAAAAATGGCTAAAATTTCAGCAGAATATAATATTCCTATGATTCAAGGTTTAACAATTACTGGAGGAGCATATTATACTGGTAAAAGTTATGCAGACGAAGCAAATACTGATGTAATACCAAGTTATACTTTATATGATGCAGGGCTTAGATATAAAACAAAACTTGATAAATATCCTACAACTTTTAATCTAAATGTGCAAAATCTAACTGACGAGGTTTATTGGACAAGTAGTTCAATGTTAGGTGATTCTAGAACTGTTGCATTTTCTATGAAAATGGAGTTTTAAGAAAGTATAATAAAGAGGGTTTTTGCTCTCTTTGTGCTTTTAAGCATGGGTTTCAAAGTATTTTTATTTAATTTTGAGATTAAAATTTCGATAAAAAAATATACTTTCCTTTTTACTTTGGAACTCATACTTAAGGGTATATAATGCTAAAAATCTTTTTTTGTTTTTTGTTGTCTTCCCACTAAAAAATACAAGATACTTCCAAGTGGAGGAGCAAAAAGTATTATGATGAGAACCCATATTATTTTGATAGTATTTGTTTCAAATTCATTTCTTACTACATCTATAAGAGTGTAGATTATAAATATAAAAACAACTAAAGCAAGTATTAATACTGATAAAAATACAAATATCTCCATAATTTACCTTTTTTTAGAAATAAAAAAAGCCCAATTCAAAGGAACTGGGCTTTTTCTTGGAAATAACAAATCTCTTACAATCTTGATTCGTATCTTCTAAGCATATATAATTTTTTAAGCATTTTCTTTCTAGCAGAAATTTTTTGTTTTTTTCTGATTTCAGTCATTGGTTCAAAATATCTTCTAGCTCTAGTTTCAGTAACGATTAGGTTTCTGTCACATTGCTTTTTAAATCTTCTATACGCTTCGTCAAAAGATTCATTATCTTTAACTTTAATGCCTGGCACTAAAATCACCCTCTTTCTTTTTAAATTTAGGCTTGGATTATATTTAAAAAATTCTTAATTCCAATTTAACCCAAATTTCAATAGAATAATTTATAAATATAAAAAAGGTGATATTTTGAATTTAACACATCTTGATGAGAATAATCGTCCAAAAATGGTAGATGTTTCAGAAAAAAATGAGACAAAAAGAGTTGCTGTTGCAAGTGGTAAAATAACTATGTCTAAAGAGGCTTATGAAGCGATAATATCGAACAATATTAAAAAAGGTCCAGTTTTACAAACAGCTGTTATTGCTTCTATTATGGGTACAAAGAAAACTCATGAGTTGATACCTATGTGTCATCCTTTACTTTTAAGTGGGATAAACTGTGATATTGAAGAAAATCAAGCAGAAAATAGTTTTAAACTTTTTGTTACAGCAAAACTGAACGGACAAACAGGTGTTGAAATGGAAGCTTTAACAGGTGTTAGTATAGGACTTCTTACTATTTATGATATGGTAAAAGCTATCGATAAATCAATGATTATCTCTGATATTCAGTTGGAGAGTAAAAGTGGTGGAAAAAGTGGAGATTTTAAAAGATGATAAATTTGAATGATAAACAACTAGAACTAGATTATCCTTGTAGTTGGGAATATAAACTTGTAGTTTTAGAAACTTGTAATATAAAAAAATCTGTGAAAGAGATAATTTTAGAAAGAGAACATAATCTAAAACCATCAAAAACTAGCTCAAAAGGTAAGTTTAAAAGCTATACTTTGGAGATGTTAGTTCACAATGAAGATGATAGAAAAGAACTTTTTAGACTTTTAGGTGAACATAGTGATATAAAAATGGTGCTTTAGTAGATTTTAAAAATCTACTAATTCCCTTTTAAATATCTCTTGATTTAGCTTTTTGATAGAAGTTTGATATAGTTTTTCTATTTCTTGAGTATCTTCTTCTTTTAAAATAGCTTTTATTTCCTCTATTGATTTACCTTCTTCAAAAGCTACAAAAGTTTTATACTCTCTTTTTGTAAATTTTCTTTTTAGAACTTCTTGTAGTTCTTCTTCATCTTTTAAAGTTCCTACAAGTTTTACTATGTGTTTTTTTATTGAATTCTCAAAATTCACGATATTTTCCTTTTAATTGTTTAGCCAATTTTCTAAATTTTTTATATCACTATGCGATGTCATATCAAGCATTATCGGGCTTATTGAAACATAGTTTTCTTTTATTGCTTCAAAATCACAAGATTTATCATCACTACTTTTCCAAATAAGTGGATGAAGCCCAATCCAATAGAACTCTTCTCCTCTTGGATTTAGATGTCTATCTGTATCGTTACCATACTCTCTAAAACCAGCTTTTGTGATTTTAAAACCTTTGCAATCTTTTGCTTTAATTGGCGGAATATTAACATTTAAAAACTTTCTTTCATCTAATGGGAAAGAGCCTTCTAAAATTTTAGTTGCAAGTTTTGAAATAGTTTGTTTTGCTAGTTCAAAATCCCAACCATTTTCTATACCTTGACACATATTTTTGCATACTTGAGATATAGCAATAGCAGGAATTCCATGTAAAACTGCTTCCATTGCAGCACTACAAGTTCCACTATATGTAATATCTTCTCCCATATTCGCACCAATATTTATACCACTGATTACCAAATCTGGTTTGTAACCATCTTTAAAAAGGTTACCTACTGATATATAAACACAATCCGTTGGTGTTGCATCGTCTATTTTATAAAAATCATCTTGAACACAAATCATTCTAAGAGGTCTATCTAAAGTCAATGAATGACCACAAGCTGATTTATTTTTTGCTGGAGCTACAACAGTAACTCTTGCTATTGGACTTAATGCTTCTATTAATGCTTTTAATCCTACTGCATCATATCCATCATCATTTGTTAGAAGTATTTGAAACATCTTCTATATATGCTCCTTTTATAGTATGTATTAATTTTTCAATATCTGAACTCACTTTAAATCCAGTTTCTAGTTCTAAATCGGCTAATTTTGATTTTATTAGAAGTTTTAGTTCTCTTTTACCTTGATTGTTTGCTACAAGATCAAATAAATCATGCATTAGAATTTCATCTTCACTATATGGAATGGCAATAGTTAAAGGTGGTTCTATTATCTCTTTTTGTTTTATTTTTACTTTCTCTTTTTGTGCATCAAAAATAGTTTCTATTTTTAAGACACTCATTCTAGTAAATTGTTCTGTTTTTGAAATTCTTACTTTAAATGCTATTGGTTCTTCTAAATCAAAGCTATCTCTTAAATCTTTTAGTTTATCTTCAAATAGCATAAATTCAACCGTTCCGTGGTAGTCAAGGATTGAAACAATACCAAACTTAGCACCTTTTTTCGATATTTTTTCTGTTATTGTTTCTACTTTTCCAACTATTAATATCTGGCTTCCATCTGCTAATTCATCTATTGCTGATGATAGAGTATAGTTTATTTTTTCTAATTTATCTTTATATTCATCTAGTGGATGTCCTGATACATAAAATCCCAAACTAGCTTTTTCAAGTTCTAAAAGTTCTTTTGGAGAAAATTCTTCTAAATCATCTAATTCAACATCAATTTTTGTAAGTTCTGCACTATCTCCAAAAAGTGAACCAGTTGCCATTTTTTTAGCTGTTGTTGCTTTTGCAACACAATCCATAATTTTTTCTATTTGATTTATAATAGATCTTCTTTTGTATCCAAAACTATCAAATACTCCAGCTTTTGCTAAAGTTTCTATAACTCTTTTGTTTACTTTACTTCCATCTATTCTTGATATAAAATCTGCTAAGCTTTCAAAATCTCCATCTTTTCTTGAGTTTAATATAGAATTTATTGCTACATCTCCAGCACCTTTGATGGCACCCATTCCAAACATTACAACTTCTTTTCCATCAACTTTTTTTGCTGAAAATACAATATCAGATTTATTTATATCAGGTGGAAATAAGTCTAAATGCAATCTTTTTACTTCATCAACATATCTTACAACTTTATCTGTATTGTCTTTTTCTAGTGTTAAAAGTGCTGCCATAAATTCAGCTGGATAGTAGCATTTTAAATATGAAGTATAAAATGTAACTAAAGCATAAGCTGCCGAGTGAGATTTATTAAATCCATATCCAGCAAATTTTACAATTAAGTCAAAAAGTTCTTCAGCATAAGCTTTTGTATAGCCTTTTTGCTCTGCTCCAACAGAGAATTCATCTTTTAACTTGTCCATCTCTTCTTTGATTTTTTTACCCATAGCTCTTCGCACTAAGTCAGCACCACCAAGAGAAAAACCACCAATACTTTGAACAATTTGCATAACTTGTTCTTGATAAACTATAACTCCATAAGTATTTTCTAAAATGGGTTTTAAAGCAGATTCTAGTTCGTCATGGAAATAGTCAATTTTTGCTCGTCCGTGTTTTCTTTCGATAAAGTCATCAAGCATTCCTGATTCCATAGGTCCTGGTCTATAAAGTGCAAGAACGGCAACAATATCCTCAAAATTTGATGGTTTTAATCGTTTACATAAATCTTGCATACCATCAGATTCTATTTGAAATAGTCCTAAAGTATCTCCAGTTTGGATTAAATCATAAACACCTTTATCATTTACATCTATTGTTTTAAAATCAATTTTTTTATTATGTCTTGATTCTATTAATTTTATAGCTTCATCAATAACAGTTAAAGTTTTAAGGCCTAAAAAGTCGAATTTAATTAAATCAACATCTTCAATATATTTTCCATTATATTGAGTAGCTAGAGTATCAAGTCCGCTTGGTTTAAATAGAGGTGTTTTATTCCAAAGTGGTTCATTTGATATTACAACTCCCGCAGCATGAGTTCCAGCATTTCTATTTAATCCTTCAAGTGCAAGTGCATATTCCCAAACTCTTGCAGCTTGTGGGTCAGCTTCACAAAGCTCTTTTATTTTTGGTTCTTTTTCCCAAGAAGAAGTAAGATTTATACCCAATTCATCTGGAATTAGTTTTGCCATAGCATCAGCTTTTGCATAAGGCATATCTAAAACTCTAGCAACATCTCGTATAACTCCTTTTGCTAAAAGTTTACCAAAAGTTATGATTTGAGCGACATTGGCACGACCATATTGTTGAACTACATAATCAATAATTTCCCCACGACGGCTTTGACAAAAGTCCATATCAATATCGGGCATTGATACCCTTTCAGGATTTAGGAATCTTTCAAAAAGTAAACCATAAGGAATAGGGTCAATATCTGTGATTTTAAGACTATATGCAACTAAACTTCCAGCAGCACTTCCTCGTCCTGGACCAACAGGAATTCCCATCTCTTTTGCAACTCTAACAAAATCCCAAACAATTAACATATATCCTGGGAATTTCATATTGTTTATGATTTCTATTTCAACTTCAAGTCTATTTTTATACTCTTCATGCTTTTCTAATGGAACTAGTTTTAATCTTTCTTCTAGTCCCTTTCTACATTCAAACCCAAATAATACTTTGTCATTTTCAAGTGAATATTCATTTTGTGGTTCAGGAATATTTAGGTTTAAATCTTTTAATTTATCTCTTGTAAATTTAAAATTTGGTGGAGTTGGATTTCCTAATTTTATAGTTAAATCGCATTTATTAGCTATTTCTTGAGTATTTTCGATGGCTTCAGGAATATCAGCATAAAGTTTTGCAATTTGTTCTGGAGATTTGAGATAAAATTCGTGAACACTATGTCTTAATCTGTTTGGGTCATCATAGAGTTTATTCATAGCTATACACATAAAAGCTTCGTGTGCATCAGCATCTTTTTGTTCTAAATAGTGAGTGTCATTTGTAGCAACTATCTTTATTCCAGTTTCGTATGCAATTTTTAAGATTTGGTCGTCAATAAAATGTTGATCACCTATTCCATGACGCATAATTTCAAGATAAAAATCATCACCAAAAATCTCTTTATATTCAAGTGCTATTCTTTTTGCTTCTTCATAACCTTTTGCACCGAATTTTACATTTCTTTCATTTTGTGTATTTAAATGCCAGTTTACTTCCCCTTGAAGACAAGCAGCACTACAAATAAGTCCTTCAGAATTTTCTTTTAAAAGCTTTTTATTTATTCTTGGATAGTAGTAAAAACCTTCCATATAAGCTTTTGAACTAAGATACATAAGATTTTTGTACCCTATTTCATTTTTTGCATATAAGCATAGGTGAAATCTTTGTCTATTTGTTTTATCTCCTATATCTTCACTATTGTGAATATATGCTTCCATTCCAATAATTGGCTTTATTCCTTCAGCTTTCATAGCATTGTAAAAATCTATTGCACCAAACATATTTCCATGGTCAGTCATTGCAACACTTTTCATTCCGAGTGCTTTTATCTTTTTTGCTAAAGGTTTTATTTTGTTTGCACCATCTAGTAATGAATACTCTGTATGAAGATGAAGATGTGTAAATTGTGGTATTGACATATTTTAAAATCTTTATAAATTTTTTTAGTTTATAGTTTAACTAAAGTTTGATTGTAGGCTTATTAAAAAAGTAGATTTTTAAAATCTACTTTTTTAAGCTAAAAGTCCATCTTTTATAGCTTTATAAACTTCTTCACCTTTTAAAGTTTTAACTATTTCTAAAGCAAAGAATATAGAAGTTGCTGGTCCTTTTGAAGTTATTATATTGTTATCAGTAACCACATCTTTATCATCATAGTAACCATCATCTTTTATCTTTTTTTCAAAAGATGGATAACAAGTATAATTTCCTTCCAAAACATCAGCTTTATGTAAAGCATAAGGTGCTGCACAAATAGCACCTATTTTTTTATTATTTCCTTTAAACTCTTTTAAAAGTCTTTGAACATTTTTATCTTCTGCTAGAGTAAAAGCATTTGGTAAACCACCTGGTAAAACTATCATATCAAAGTTTTGTGTAGATACCTCTTCTATTTTTACATCAGCTTTAATTTGTATATTATGAGCTCCAATAAGATTTATATCTTCAACTCCTGCTATTGTAACTTCAATATCAGCTCTTCTTGCAATATCTATGATACTTACTGCTTCTATTTCTTCAAAACCATTTGCAATTGCTACTAGAATCTTTGCCATAAAAACTCCTTTTTATTGAAATTATATATTAGATTGGTTTATTTAAACTTATATAAAGGATATGTAAGTAATTTTTAAATAAAATCTTAAGAATTTAATAAAGAGGATTTATAAAATGTCTAAAGGGTTCATAAAATTAGCTATTTTAACAACTATTTCTTTAGGGGTTCTATCTGGATGCTACTACAAAGATAAAGAAGTTCAAACTGAACACGATAAAGTATCAAGAATGTCAGATGGGATGAGTGTTGCAAATATGAAAGAAGAGAGAGTTACAGTTCAGAATAGTTTAGAAGCAACAATATCTTCTCTTGCTACACAAATGATGATAAATAAAAAATTAGATACTACAAAACCTGTTATTGTAACATCTTTTGTAAGATTAGATCAGTTTAAAACTACTTCAGAATTTGGTAGAGTTGTAGGTGAAAGCTTAATTGACGAGTTATCAAATAGAGGCTTTAATTTAATAGAATTTAGAGGACAAATGGCTATTTCTATCAATGAAAAAGGTGAATATTTTTTATCAAGAAAACCTCACGAAATTAAAAAAGAAGTACCAAGCACTTATGTTGTTGTAGGAACTTACTCAAGACAACAAGGAAGAGTTATATTAAATGCTAGAGTAATAGATAATATTACGGGGAAAGTTATAACAAGTGCAAGATCTACATATAAACACAATCTAGCACATGATTGTATGATGTTTGGTGATTGTCCACCAATGAGAACAATTAAAATTATAAAAGAGAAATAATTTTATGCCCTTTTTTTCTTTAAAAGGTTTAAGAATAGCTTTTAGCTTTGTTATCTTAAGCCTTTTTTTTAGCTCTTGCTCATATAAAAATCCTATAACAAAAGTTACAAACTTTCATTCTATGATTTCTGATATGGTTGATAAATCAGCTCCTAAAATAAAATCGAATATACGATTAGGTGAAGTTGTTTTAGTTTCTGATTTTGTGAATTTAGATAATTTAGAAAATAGGTCACAGTTAGGCTTTTTATTATCAAATATTTTAAAAGATAGGATATCGTCTTTAGATATCATAATAAGAGAAATTGAACTTGGAAAAGAGTTTGAGTTTGGACCATCAGGATTTAATCTTCTTACAAGAGAGTATGGCAAAATTTTATCAAACAAAGTTCAATCAAGATATGCTTTAGTTGGGACTTACTCTATTTCAAATAAGAGCTTAAATCTTTTTATAAAATTAATAGATATAAACAATGGTAATATCTTAAGCTCATCTTTTGCAAGAACCGACCTTGATGATGAGATTTTAGCTCTTGAAGGGCAAGATGAAGGACGAGATAAAAAAGAAAAATTAAAGCAAAGAGTTAATAAGCCTTTAGTTTTATAAAATCTCTTGAATTAAAAATGATGGAGTTATAACTCCTCTAAACTCATTTTTTGAAATTGATACTATTAAATTTAGATTTTTTGATAAATTTGTATTTGAGTCATAAAATTTTAATGCTTCAAATACAAATCCATCACTACTTAATGTAAGTTTTAAATGATTTTTATCTTTTCCAATTAAATCATATTTTAAAAGTTCTGCATTTGATATATTAAATATTGGTCTATCGTTTTCAAGACCATAAGGTTCAAACTCTTCAATAATAGATAAAAAATCCAAATCTACACTTGAAACATCAAGTTCCCCCAATGTTATATATTCATTATGTAAGGTATCATCAAATTTCTCAAGTTCGTTATTTATGATGCTTTTAAATTCTTCTAAATTTGAAGATTTTAAAGATAATCCAGCAGCATTTTTATGTCCACCAAAACCTAGCAGTAAAGAAGAAGCTTTTTCTATTAACTCATATAAATTTATATTTGAATTTGCTCTAGCACTTCCTTTTGCGATACCATTATCAATAGAAAAAATAAATGCTGGTTTTTTTTGAGAGTTTGAAAGCTTTGAAGCAACTATTCCTATTACTCCTTCGTGCCACTTTTCTCCCCAAACTATAACTGCTTTTTCATCGTGAATGATTTGTTTTTTGGCTTGTTGTACTATATCTTCTTGCAAAGTCTTTCGATAATTATTTAATTCATCTAAAACAGCTAAAGTTTCATAGGCATTTGACTGATTTTTAGATAATAAAAATTCCAAAGCTATTGAAGCATCATCCATCCTACCTGCACTATTTATTTTTGGTGCTATTGTAAATCCAACATCATCAGATACTAAAATTTCTTTTGTGATTATTTGGTTTAAAAGCTTAAATGCTTCTCTTGAAGAGTTCTTTAACTTTTTTAATCCTTGTTTTACCATAGTATAATTTAGGTTAGTCATAGGCATAATATCGGCAATTATTGCTAAAGTTAATAAATCCAAATAAGATGACATATCAACATTTGCATTTAATTCTTTTTTTATTGCTGCACAAAAATACCAAGCAACTTGGGCTCCACAAATATCTTTAAACTCAAAATTACACTCTTTTTGTTTTGGATTTATTATTGCTAAAGCTATTGGAACTTTATTTCCAACTGTATGATGGTCTGTTATGATTAAATCAATATTTTTTTCTTTTAATTTTAAACTAGCTTCATAAGCACTTATTCCATTGTCAACAGTTATTACTAAACCACTATCTATTAAATCTACAATTTTAGCAGATAATCCATAACCGTGTTCAAATCTATTTGGAATGATATAATTTACTTTTACTCCTAAGTGTGAAAAGAAATCTATAACTATTGTTGTAGATACTACACCATCGACATCATAATCTCCAACTATTGTTATTTGTTCATTGTTTTTTATGGCTAATTTGACTCTTTTTGTAGCAATATCAATATCTTTAAAATTGTTTGGAGATGGTAAAGATGCAAGTTTTGAATAAGGATTATTCAAATGCCTTGCATTCAATATTTCAAAAAGCTTTTGTTTAGTTATTTTAGGCATTATTTAGGAGTATTGGCCTGTTTAATAAAATCTAAAATTATTGGATTTGGAGTTTCCAAATGAGAAGTAAATTCTGGATGAAATTGAACTCCTACAAACCAAGGATGGTCTTTTAATTCAACTGCTTCAATAAGACCGTTTGATTCTCCAGATATTATCATGCCAGCTTTTTCTAAAGCTTCTTTATATTTAGGATTTGCTTCATATCTATGTCTATGTCTTTCAAAATACTCTTTTTCAGATCCATAAGCTTTTTGAAGTTTTGAACCTTTTAGTGGTTCAAATGGATATTCCCCCAATCTCATAGTTCCACCCATTGGTGATTCATGAGTTCTTAATTGTTTATGACCACTTTGGTCTATAAATTCATCAATTAGATAAATTATAGGATTTTTTGTATTTTCATTAAACTCTATTGAGTTTGCATCTTCAATTTTTAAAACATTTCTAGCAAATTCAATGATTGATAGTTGCATTCCAAGACAAATTCCTAAGAATGTAATATTGTTTTCTCTTGCATATTGAATAGCTTTTAGTTTACCTTCAACTCCTCTTTGCCCAAATCCACCAGCAACTAAAATTGCATCAACATTTCCAATTACTTCATAAGCACCTAAATCTTCTATATTTTCACTATCACACCAATGAATGTTTATTTTTGTATTAAGATGAGCTCCTGCGTGAATTAATGCTTCAATAAGAGATTTATATGACTCTTTAAGTCCTAAATATTTTCCAACAAAAGCAATAGTAACTTCATCTTGTGGAACTAGGATATTTTTTACTAACATATCCCATTTTTCCATATTTGGTTTTATTTTAATATTAAAATGATTTGAAAGAGGATTTAAAATCCCTTCTTTTATGAAATGAAGTGGAACTTGATAAATTGATTGTGCATCTCCAGCTTCTATTACTGCATTTCTATCAATATCACAAGATAATGCCAATTTATCTTTTAATGCTTTTGGAAGTTCTTTTTCAGTTCTACAAACTAACATATGAGGTGTTATACCAATTCTTCTTAACTCTTGAACAGAGTGTTGAGTTGGTTTTGTTTTAAGTTCACCAGCAGCTTTTATATAAGGAATTAAACTAACATGAATATTCATAGTATTTGTTTTTGGTAGTTCATGTCGAATTGAACGAATAGCTTCCAAAAATGGTAAACTTTCTATATCTCCGACTGTTCCACCAATCTCTATGATTAAAAAGTCATTATCATCAGCAGCTGCAAAAACTCTATCTTTTATCTCATCAACAACATGAGGAATAACTTGGATAGTTTTACCCAAATATCCACCTTCTCTTTCTCTTTTAATTACACTTTGATAAACTTGTCCAGTTGTAAAACTATTTTTTTTAGTTAGAGTTTTATCTATAAATCTCTCATAATTCCCCAAGTCTAAGTCTGTTTCTGCACCATCAGCAGTTACGAAAACTTCTCCATGCTCTAAGGGACTCATAGTTCCAGGATCAACATTTAGGTACGGGTCAATTTTTAACATACTTACTTTAAATCCAGACTGTTTTAATATAGCCGCAATAGAAGCAGAAGTTATACCTTTTCCTAAAGAACTTAAAACACCACCCGTTACAAAAATGAATTTTGTCATTACAAATACTCCAAGATAATAATAAATTTTTAAAAAATATAAGCTGTGATTCTATCTAAATTTAGTTGATAAGCAATTTAAAGATAGAGTGCTTTTGCACTTTATCTTTATTTTTGAAGTTTGTCTGCTCTTGGGAAGAAGAAAGTTGCATTTCTAAATACTTTTACTTTTTCTGGGTCTTCTTGTGCATAAGCTTTAAATGTAATATTAATAGGAGTATCTTTTGTATTATCATTTACTAAAAGTTTATTAGTTTCAAGTATAACAACTTTTTTAGCCATTTTCCCAGGGCTTAAAGTAAATGGTTCAAATCTTGTCATTTTTAAATCAGGATTATCAACTTCTAAGTGGTAAGTTAAAGGTTTTGACTCTGTATTTTGGAATAACAATAAATAGTTGTTTGCAACCACATTATCTTCTTTTATTTTATAAAGTTCTGTATCTTTATTTACATTTAAAAGCATATACTCTTTTTCTCCGCTCATTACAAATAGCAATCCTATTACTAAAGCTAAAGCTACAAAATACATAACAGTTGTTTTTCTTACAACTTTTGTAGGAGTATCAAGTTTTACTTGATTTGTACTTGACCATTGAACAAGTGAAGGTTTTCCAAGTTTTCCCATAACTTGAGTACAAGCATCAACACATTCAAGACAGTTTATACACTCAAGTTGAAGTCCTTTTCGAATATCAATATGTGTTGGGCAAACAGTCACACAAGATTCACAGGCTGTACATTCATTTTCTACACTTGGTAGATCTTTTACTTTAAATACAACTTTTTCTTTATTCTCATTGTATATATTTCCACCTCTATTTGTGGAATAGATTGCTTGATATGTGTTATTATCATATAAAACGCTTTGAACTCTTGAATAAGGACAGATGTATATACAAAAATCCTCTTTTAGCATAACTACATCATATATCAAAAACCCAGCAATACATAAAACAAAACCAATTAAAAATAGATGTTCGCTAGGATTTTGTAAATAAGAGAAGAAATCTTGTGGTGGGACAAAATACCACATAAAATTGGAAGCAGCAAGAAGCGATAAAATAGTCCATAAAATAAGACCAATAACTTTTTTTACTTTATTTTCTGTTTTACTTAAATCTGGATTTTTTTGTTTATTTTTAATTCTTCTTAAACCTAAAAGTTTTGATTCTATTAAATCTCTATAAATTACCCTAAATATTGTTTGTGGACAGGCCCAACCACACCATGCACGACCACCAATTGAAGTAGCAGCAAAAATTCCTAAAAACAGAAGCATCAATAAAAACGGCATCAAATATAATTCTTGCATATCAAAAGCAGTTCCCAAAAGATGAAGCTGTTTTTTATCAAATGATAGTAAAAATAATTGATTTCCATTTATTTGAATAAATGGTATAACTAAAGCAAATATAGTAGCACTTATATAACCGATATATCTTCTATATCTATAAGGAGTTTTATCTAAAAACTCATTTTTTTCTTTCATAATTTTATCCTTCGCGACATTTTAATTATTATACTCCTACAAATTATATTTATTTCTTAAATATGTGTAAAAAAAGCTAAAATTTAAACAAAAATATTAATAAGAAAGCCTATTTATGGTTATCTTTATCAATTTTTATATAAAATATATTTAAACTTTATAAATAAGGATTACTTATGAAAAATAGATTAAAAAGGATTATTGTTTTCCTTTTAATGACACTATTTCTTACTACAAATTTAAGTGCAAAAGAAGGAAAAGTTTTAGGTGCATCAAATCATGAAGTACCAAAATGGTTTAAAGATAGTTTTTTGGAAATATCAGATGATATTGAAGAAGCAACAGAAAATAACAAACATTTTATGATATTTTTGGATTTTGAAGGTTGTCCTTATTGTGCAAAAATGTTGAAAGAAAATTTTGTTGATGACAATAAAACTAGTAAATTTATCAAAGAAAACTTTGATGTAATAGAATTAAATGTAAAAGGAAGTAAAGAAGTTACTTGGATAGATGGAGATATTTTAACAGAAAAAGAATTAACTGAAAAGTTAAAAATTCAGTATAGTCCAACAGTTTTAATTTTTGGAGAAAATAAAAATATAGTTGCAAGAGTAAATGGATACAGAAATCCAGCTGATTTTCAAAATATTGTAGAATATGTACAAGCTAAAATCTATCATAAAATGGATTTAGCAACATATTTAAGTAAAGTTGATAAAAAAGAGATTTATAGTTTTAAAGAAAATAAAATGTTTAAATCTTTAGATGACTTATCAAATTTAAAAACTCCTGTTGCAGTTATAATTGAAGATAAAAGTTGTGTTCAATGTGAGCATTTCCACGATAAAATATTGACAAATAAAGATGTTAAAGAAGAGTTTTCTAAATATACAGTACTAAGATTAGATGCTAATAGTAGTAAAGAAATAATATTACCAACTGGTGAAAAAATATCTCCTAAAAATTTTGTTGAAAAAATAAATATTGATTACCGACCAGCAGTGTTATTGTATGATGATGAAAAATTAATATCTACAATTGATGCTTTATTGTTTTCATTTCATTTTAAAGAAGTTTTAAGATACGTTAGTGGAAAACATTATGTACAGTATCCTAATAGTTATTTAGATTATTTAAGAGTTCGACAAGATGAACTATTAAAACAAGGAGTAGATATAAATGTAGCGGAGTAGTTCCGCTATATTTTTAAGGTACTAAATTAAAATCTTTGTTACAAAACTTTCAACTTCATCTTGTAGATGCTTTAAATCTTTTGAGTTATCTATTATAAAATTAGCTAATTCTTTTTTTTCTTCAATATCCATTTGATTTGATATTTTTAGTTTTGCTTCTTCTTCATCTATATTATCCCTTTTCATAAGTCTTTGAATCTGTAAATCTTTTGGAGTATAAATAACCAAAGATTTAGGAATTGGATAGTTCATTTTCTCAAAGAATAGTGGAATATCTATAATATATGGTTTATTTTGTTCTTCAAAAACTTTGGATTCTTTTATGATTTCTTCTTTGATTAGAGGATGAAGTAGGGCTTCTAGTCTTAATTTATTTGCTTCATTTGAAAAGATTATTTTACCCAACTCTTTTCTTAATACTTTTCCATTATCCACATACTTTTCACCAAAAAGTTCTTTTATCTTAGAACTATTTTCATCTAATAGTTTATGTGCTATTTTATCTGCATCAATTATCAAAAATCCATGAAGTTTTAGAAGATTACAAACTGTGCTTTTCCCAGTTGAAATTCCACCTGTTAGTGCTATTGCATTTTTAAATATATTTTCATTCATATAAAAAGTATAACATAAAAATTTATAAACCATTTGCTATAATATTGCCCATATATAAAAAGAAAAATATTAAAAGGTGAATAATGGCAACAGTTAGTTACAAAGATGCAGGAGTTGATATAGATGCAGGAAATCAATTCGTAGAGAATATCAAGCCTTATGTAAAATCAACAATGATCCCTGGAGTTCTTGGAGGAATTGGCTCTTTTGCTGGAGCTTTTGAGTTACCAAGTGGATATAAAAAACCTGTTATTTTAGCTGGAACAGATGGTGTTGGTACAAAATTAAAACTTGCAATTGATGCAAAGAAGTTTGATTCAGTAGGAATAGATTTAGTTGCTATGTGTACAAACGATTTACTTTGTAACTTTGGGGAGCCATTATTTTTCCTTGATTATTATGCAACAGCAAAACTTGAAGTTGAAGAAGCAACTCAAGTAGTAAAAGGAATTGCAGAAGGTTGTATAAGAAGTGAGTGTGCATTGATTGGTGGTGAAACTGCTGAAATGCCAGGAATGTATAAAGAGGGTGATTTTGATTTAGCTGGTTTTTGTGTAGGGATAGCTGAAAAAGATGAACTTGATAGAATCTCAAAAGTACAAGCTGGTGATATTTTGATTGCACTTCCTAGTTCTGGAGTTCATTCAAATGGTTTTTCACTTGTTAGAAAACTTTTACTTGAAAAATTAGGAATGAGTTTAGAAGATGATTTTCAAGGTAAAAAACTAAAAGATGTTTTACTTGAACCAACTAGAATTTATGTAAAAGAATTCAAAGCAAATAAAAATAAAATAAATGCTTTAGCACATATAACTGGTGGTGGAATTACTGAAAATTTACCAAGAGTGCTACCAGAAAATCTAACAGCAGTAGTAGAAAGAAATAAAATCAAAGTTTTACCAATATTTGAATTTATGGGTAAACATGTAGAACTTGAAGAGATGTATAGAACATTTAATATGGGTGTGGGAATGATACTTGTAGTAAATACTTCAAATGTTGATGCCATTTTAGCTAATACTGATGGTTATGTAATTGGTGAATTAAAATCAGGTGAGAAAAAAGTAGAGTTTATCTAGGAATTTTAGATACTTTATAAAATAAATTTATGGCAGTTCCAACAAATAAAGAAGAACTACTAAATACTATAAATAAAAATTACAATAAACTCAAGAAAGAGTTAGAAAATATACCTCTTGAATTAACTACTAAAAAAGTTTTAGAAGGACATTCAAAAGGTACTTTTATGTCTATAAACAATCTTTTATCATATCTTCTTGGTTGGCAAGAATTAGTCTTAAAATGGAATATAAAAAAAGATAATAATGAAAAAGTTGATTTTCCAGAAACAGGGTATAAATGGAATCAGCTAGGAAAACTTGCACAAAAATTTTATGAAGATTATAAAGAGGATGATTTCAATACTTTAAAAGAGAAACTAGACAAAAAAGTTGAAGATATTTTAACTCTAATAGAAAATAAATCAAACAAAGAACTTTATGAAGTTGCTTGGTATGAAAAGTGGACATTGGGAAGAATGATACAGTTCAACACATCTTCTCCATACCTAAATGCACAAGTAAGATTAAGAAAATTTAAGAGAGGGGCAAGTTAAAAATTATTTTATTAGCTAAATATCTTTTTTTATTTAACATAACTTTGATACCATTGTATTTATGAAAAGAATAAATATTTTTAAAGACAAATCACAATTCTTTATTTTAAAAGTTGAACATAAAATTGTCGTAAAAACTTATGGAAGAGAAGGTTTAAATTTATTATGTGGACAAAAACTAAAATCAATTTTTGGGAATAAGATATATAATAAACTTAAAAAACTTACCAAAAGAGTTAATAATCTTACCATTATAAAATGGGAAAAAAGAAAATATGAAGTATATATAAAAGATAATACTTTTTATTTTTATGATATAACTTCTTATTGCAAAATACAATTGAAGCTAAATAAAAGCTTAAGACAACTTACTTCTAAAAAAGAAGAACTACAAGCTGTCTTTGATCTTGCTGCAAATGGTATATCTATACTTGATAGAAATGGTAAATTTTTGTATGCAAATCAATTTTTCCAAGATATGATGGAGTATAGTATGGAAGAATTATATAATGAATCTTGTATCTCTTTATCATCAGCTGAATACTCTAAACTTTCACAAACAGCAGTAGAACAAGCTATTAAATATGGAAGTGTTAAAAAGTTTAAAAAAGTTTGTGTAACAAAATCTGGTACGCATATAAATGCTAGTATGTCTTTAGCATATTTAAAAAATCAAGATGAAATAGTTATGATTACATCTGATATTACTGAAGAGATAGAGTATCAAAATAAACTTAGAAAACAAATAGAAATAGAAGTTTCAAAAAGAGCTGAACAGTATGAGATATTATTTCAGCAATCAAGACTTGCTGCTATGGGAGAAATGATAAATGCAATTGCTCATCAATGGAGACAACCATTAAATAGCTTAGGTATTATTGTTCAAAGTTTAAGACATATTATATCCTCAAATGTAATGAATATAGATATTTTAAAAGAGATTGAGTTAGATATTATGGAAAAGATAAACTATATGTCACAAACAATAGATGATTTTAGTACATTTTTCAGGATTACAAAAGAAGAAGAAAAATTTGATATATTAGATAGTATTAAAAATGCAATAAGGCTTATTGATGTACAGTTAAAAAATAACAATATAGAAATAGAAATAGAAAATAAGTTAAAGTGGAATTTAAAAGTTATAGGATTTTTAAATGAATTTAGACAAGTTATTTTAAATTTAATACATAATTCTATGGTGGCAATAGTCACTAATAATATAGAAAAAGGTAAGATAATAATAAATATTAAAGAATATAAAGAACATTTACAAATAAATGTTATTGATAATGGAGGAGGTATAGAAAATGAAAATATACCAAAAATATTTGATCCATACTTTTCTACAAAAGAAAAGGGTAATGGAATAGGACTTTATATGTCAAAAGTAATAATAGAAAACCATATGAATGGTATTTTAAAAGTAAAAAATATAAAAGGCGGAGTTGTCTTTAGTATTATTCTATCAAAGGATTAATTTTGCAAATTATTCACAAAAAATTACACTCACTAAATCTTTTAATTGTTGAAGATGATGAGAGTACATTAAAATGGTTGAGTAGAGTATTATCAATATATTTTAATGAAGTAAGTATTGCAAAAGATGCTATAAATGCTTTTGAAGTTTTTAAAGAAAAATCATTTGATATAGTAATATCAGATATAGAGATGCCACAAGTTGATGGATTACACCTTTTACAAAAAATAGCATTACTATCACCAAAAACAATGAGAATTGTAATGACAGCTTTCAATACTTCTGAATATATAAATAGAGCAATAGAATCAGATGTACATTTTTATTTTAAAAAACCAATAGATATAGATGAATTATTAGTAGCAATATCAACATTTACTTCAAAAAATATCTTAAAAGATAAAGTAGTGTTTTTAGGTAATAATTATTTATATTATTCCGATAAAAAGATTATAAAAAATGATGAAAGAAGTATTTCTCTAACAAAGAAAGAAGTTTCTCTTTTAGAATTTTTATTATATAAAAATGGAAATATTGTTAGTATAGAAGAAATAGAAAACAATGTATGGAAAGAACCTGTAAGAGCAGATGCTATTAGAATGGTTGTTACAAACCTAAGAAAAAAAATATATTCTACCTTGATAAAAAATATAAAAGGAATAGGATACAAAGTAGATATAGATTAAATTCTTATACAAAACTTATCATTATCTTATAAATAACTTATGAAATTTAGCTAATGTTTTCTTCTATCTAATATATAGGAGAAATTAAGATGAAGAAAAAAATTCTTATAGTAGGTGGTGGAACGGCTGGAACTATGACTGCAAACAACCTTGCAAAAAAATTAATGCCAGAAATAGATAAAGATGAAGTAGAGATTACATTAATATCTAATTCTAAAAACCACTATTATAGACCAGGTGCTATGTATGTTGCATTTGGAAAATCAGAAGGGTATGAATTTGTAAGAGAACAACGTTCACTTTTAATGAGTGAAATAAATTTTGAAGTTGAAGAAGCTGTTGAAATAAATACAGAGAAAAATTTTATTAAAGCAAAAAGTGGGAAAAAGTTTGATTATGATTTTCTAGTTTTAGCAACTGGTTGTGAAGCTGCACCAGAGAAAATTCCTGGACTTAAAGAGGGTGGAGATTTATTCTATACTTATGAAGGTGCTATGAAACTTGCTGATAAGTTTCATAAAATAAAAAAAGGTAGAATATTAATTACTGTTAATTTCCCAAAAACTCCAAATATACCACACCAATGTGGTATTGCTCCAGTTGAAACAACTATTATGTTGCACGACTTTTTAGTACAAAGAGGTGTAAGAGATGATATTGAGATAGTTTATACTTATCCAACAGAAGCACAAAGTGTAAAGAATGGATTGTTTTTACAAGAGCCAACTTCAAAAGTTTTACCAACAATTTTTGATGGAGTTGGAATAAAACATAGAACAGGATTTACATTAAACAAAGTTGATCCAGATAAAAAAATAGCATATTCACAAGAAGGTGAAGAAATTGAATTTGATATTCTTATGTCTACACCACCTTTTGTTGCTGTTGAGTTTATAAGAAATTCTGGATTATCTCAAGCTTTAGATAATGAAGGTTGGCTTCCTACGGATAAACAAACTTTAAAAGTAAAAGGTCAAAAAAACATTTATACTTTAGGTGATACAGTTGATTTACCTGTTTCAAAAGCTGGTGGAACAATACACAATCAAACTGATGTTGTTGCTGATAATATAGCTTCGGAATTAAGACATGGTTATCCAACAGAGAGTTATGATGGACTTGTTATAGCTATCGCTCAAATGGGATTATCTTGCGGAATGCCACTTTGGTATGATTATGAAGAGGATGTAAAACCTACTCCTTGTAGTAAATTGGGTAGTTTTGTAAGAAAAGGTTTCAATAAAGGTATCTATTGGGCTGCTGCTCGTGGAATGATATAGGAGAATAATATGAGTGAAAAAGTAGAAGTTTTAAAAACTAAAGAGATGCAAGAGTTAGAAGATAAGATGACTATGCTTGTAAAAACAGGAAGAATTGATAATCTTATAGATTTATTAGCAGTAGTTTCTGATAATATCGAAATGACTACTCAACCAATGGTTGAGAAAATGATAGGAACAGTTGATAATCTTGCAACAGCAGGATTTATAATGGACAATGCTGTTAGATATGCAAAAAGAGAAAATGCAAAAAACAATAAACAGACTCTTTTGGGTCTTTTAAAGTTGATGAAAGATGAAGAGACTTTAAAAGGATTAAGTTTTATGCTTAATTTAACTAAAGGTATAGGAAGACAACTTTAAATATATTTTGTTCTTAAGCTTTAAAACTTAAGAACAAATATTTCTATAATATTTCAAAATCTCTACAACTTTTGAAGCATATCCCCATTCATTATCATACCAAAGTAAAAGCTTTATCATATTATTTTTTACTTCTAAATATCTACGGTCAATTATAGTTGTATGTTTCTCTTTTTTAAAATCACTTGAAACTAAAGGCTCACAATTATTTAAAATTATTGGAAATTTTTGATTTTTCTCAAACTCTTTAAAAATATCTACAATTTCATCTTTTGTTGAAGAAAGTTTTGTGAAAAGTGTTACATTTATCGCTCCAACTGTATCTGTTGGAACTCGCAAAGAATTCGAAGAGATTAGTTCACTATTAAATTTAGGAAGTACATAAGAACAGGCTTTTATAGTTGTAGTACGACTTGGAATTATATTTTGAGTTGAACTTCTTCCAAACTCAAAGTTTAAATCAACATCTCTAGTATCACTTTTTACATAGTTACCATCAAGAACTCTTTGATGATTTAATAATGGATGAATGGTTACTATATCACCACAAATTATCTCTTTTTTATCATCAAGAAGTTTTAAAGCTGGAAGAAGTGAAGTTGCATTGCATGAACTTGTAGAAATTACTTTATGTACATTTATATCAAGTTCATCTTCATTTGCTCCTAAAATTAGGTTTATATTAGCATTTATATTTGGATGAGTTAAGAATATAGCTTTTATAGGAAGTTTTTCTAAAAGTTTTACATCCTCTTTTTTACCACTCGCATCAATTATAATATCAATATTTTTTAAATCAATGTCAAACAAAGAATTATGATTTAAGATTTTTATTTTTGATTTAGAGTTTTGTATATAGTTGTTTTCAACTATTTTAAATTTATCTTCAAATTTTCCATAAGTTGAATCATAGTTTATAGAATAAACTATATTTTCAATATATGGATTTATTTCATTTATAGCAACAATTTCAAAATCTTTGTTTTCTAAAAGCTCTTTTAAAACAGCTTTTCCTATTCTTCCTGCTCCATTTAAAAGGATTTTTGTACTCATTTAAACTAACCTAAACTATATTTTGTAAATCGTAGTATAGTTTAATTTTATTTATATGTTTATTTCTTTTGCATCTCTATAAATAGAATATGACTTTTAGAAAGTGGATTTATAATTAATTTTTTCTCATCAACTATCTCCATTGCATCTCCATCTTCTAAAATAACTCCATTTATTTCTGATTTTCCTTCAATTTGCACAAAATAAACTTGTCTATCTTCTTGGATTTCAAACTCTTGAGTTTTATCAAATTCACTTACATAAATATTTATATCTTGGTAAATTTTTATTTTACTATTTCCATTTTGTGAAGATACAACATTTAAAAATTTATTATCTCTTTCTTCTTTTTTATATTTATATGAACCATAAAGTCTTGGAAGACTTTTTTGTGGAGGAAATATCCAAATTTGTAAACTTCTTAGATATTTATCACTCTCATTTTTTTCACTATGATATATACCCTCTCCAGCACTTAAATATTGAACTTCACCTCTTGTTAAAGTTTCGCTATTTCCCATTGAATCTTTATGAGTTATTTCTCCATCAACAATATAAGTAATAATCTCCATATTTTCGTGAGGATGTGTGTCAAATCCAGTTTTTGGGTGAATAATATCATCATTTAATACTCTTAAAACTCCAAAATTTATATTATTTTGGTTTCTATACTCTGCAAAACTAAAGTGAAAACGACTTTGCAACCAACCAAGATTTGATTTTCCCATATTCTCTTTTGGAAGTTTTTTTAACATAATTACTCCTTTATAAAAGTTTCAAATTGAGAAAGGATTCTCTCCAAACTATCTTCTTTACATTTTTTCTCATAAGTTGCAATAATTTCTCTTGGCATAACAACTGCACCAAGTCTTGTAAATTGACTTCGTAAAGAATTTAATAAATCTTGTCCACCACTTCCTGAATGAGTTACGAGTTGAATTTTTTTCAAAGTAAATAATTTTCTAAAATCATCTCCTATTCTTGAAATCCATGCTATTGTATTTACTAAAACTGGTGGAACTCCAAAATTATATTCAGGTGAAACAAAAACATAAGCGGTCGCTTCTTCCATTTGTTTTGCTAAATCTATTGCAACTTTAGGTATTCCATCATTTTGTTCTTTAAAAGTATCATACATAGGAAGATTTAAATCTACAAGATTTACTATTTTAGAATCTATATTTTTAATATCAAATTTACCTTTTATAATATTTGCAAGGCTCATATTTTCATTTAAACTTGCTACAAAAATTAATACCATTTTTAATCCTTTATAAATTATTTAGTTTCATCAAAAATAAAACTTTCCATTGAGATATTTGAATATGACATCTCACTATTAAACGATTTTCCACATTTATTAATAGCATTCCCATAAGCTATAAATAAAGGTAAAAAATGCTCACTTGAAGGATGATTTTTATAAAAATTGTTATCCGATGTTATATTTAATAAACTATTTGTATTAGCCTTTTCTATAATATCTTTTATCTTTTCATTAAACTCTTTTGCATATTGTTTTGGAGTATTGCTATAACTCATATCACCTAAGTTATGAGTTACTCCTCCACTAAAAATTATCATTGCATCATCTTTAAATATTTTTAATTTTTCACCTAAGTTCATTAACTGCGAAGCTGAATATGATATTGGTACACTAAGTTGCAATACTGGAATATCTAATTTTTCATATAAAAGTGCCAAAACATTCCAAACCCCATGGTCATAACTCTTTCTATTTTCATCAATTGTTATATTTATATTTTCATCTTTTAATTTTTCAATTAAATTATTTGTTAAATTTCTATCACTATTTATTTCATACTTAACTTTATACAATTCATCTTCAAAACCATAAAAATCATACATTATTTTATTTGTATCAGGACTAATAATTTTTAAATCTCTTGTAACATAATGTGCTGATACAATTATTATATATTTTGGTACTTTTAAAGTAATCCCAAACTTTTGAAAATTTCTTTTTGATTTAGAATCACTTAAAATTATATTTGGAGCACCATGTGAAATAAATAGTGTTGGATACATAGTATTTAAAATTTAGCTAAAAATTATTTAGCTAAAATTCCTTCCACTTCAACATTTATCTTTACAGTTTCATCAACTAATACTCCACCTGTTTCTAAAGCTTTGTTCCAGTTAAGACCAAAATCTGTTCTATTGATTTTTCCTGATAAGGCTAAGCCAACTCTTTTATTTCCCCATGGATCAACTGCTGTTCCGTTATTTTCTAAATCAAGTTTAACATCTTTAGTGATTCCTCTTATAGTTAATTTTCCATAAGCTACATCTTTTTCAACTTTGTCTAATTTAAAAGTTAAAGTAGGGTGATTTGCTTCATCAAAAAAATCAGCTGCTTTTAAGTGTGCATCTCTTTTTTCATCTTCAGTATTTATTGAAGATACATTTACTTTACCTTCTAAACTTTTTAACTTTTTAGTCTTTTCGTCATATTCAAATTTTCCACTAAAGTCGTCAAATTTTCCACTTACATTTGAAATCATTAAGTGTTTTACCTTAAATCCTACATTTGAATGACTTGCATCCACATCATATGTTCCTGCAAACAATGCACTTGATGTTACTACTGAAACTAACGCTAATTTTAAAAATTTCATTTTTTATCCTTTTGTATATATTACTAATTAGTATAAATAAAGCAAAAAAATATCAATTTGCTTTATAAACCTTATTCAACAAATCATATAAAGTATTAAGTTCTTCATCATTTAAAACTTCCATTATTTTAGTTAAGTTTTTTGAATGATTTGGAAATACAATTTCAATAATATCTTTACCCTTTTGAGTAATAGACAAAATTGAAGCTCTGCTATCATTAGGATCTTTTATCGATGTTATCCAACTATCTCTTTTAAGATTCTTTACAACAACAGTAATATTCCCTGGTGTACTCATAGTTAATTTTGTAATTGAACTTATGTTTAAATCACCTAAATGGTATAAAACTTCTAACACTTTAAATTGATTAAACGTAAGATTATGTTGAGATAAATAATTAATTGTTAAATTTGTGATTCGTAAACTTGTTTTTTCTAATCTAACAACAGTTTTCATAGCTTTATCAGTTCTTTTTCCATAAGTTTTTAACGATTTATTATTCATAACATTCTCCATAAGTGAAATTATACTACTAATTAGTATTAGATGTCAAGAGAAAAATATGTAAATTTTAGAATTTACATATTTTAAGAAATGGTCTTTCCAAAGAGTGACCATTAAATTATTTAAGATTTCCTTGAATATCGATATTTAATTTAACTTCATCACTCACAGCAACACCACCTGTTTCTAAAGCCTTATTCCAAGTAACTCCAAAATCACTTCTATTTATTTTACCACTTAAAGTAAAACCAGCTTTTTTACCTAATGCTCCCCCATTTTCCAAATCAAGTTTGATATTTTTTGTAACACCTTTCATCGTTAAATCACCGTAAACTGCATCTTTTTCAACTTTTGTAGATTTAAAAATGATTTTTGGGAATTGTTGAGCATCAAATATATCGTCAGCTTTTAAGTGATTATCTCTTTTTTCATCGGCAGTATCAACTGAAGCTATCATAATCTCACCATTTAAAGAAACTAAAGCATTTGTTTTTTCATCAAATTCAAAAGTTCCAGATACATCTTTAAATTTTCCATGTACATTTGAAACCATCATATGTTTTACTGTAAATCCTGCATTTGAATTTGTAGCATCAACTTTGTATTCACTAGCAAATAAAGAAGTAGCAAGGGCTACAGAGATTAATCCTAATGTTATTTTTTTCATTTTTTTCCTTTTGTTAATTTTAATAATAAAGGTCAAAATTTTACTTTATAAAAGTTAATGTAAAATTATTTTGCTTTTTTATCTTTAAAATAGAATTTATCCAGTAAATTTGCTTCTATATTAATTTGAATTTGAATTTCATTCGAAGTTGCACTACTTCCAGTATCCAAAAGTTCATCCCAACTTAAATCAAAAAAACTTCTTTTTATATTTGTTGTCAAAGTTAGGTATAAAGTGTCTAAAAGAATACCATTATTTTGTAGTTCAAACTCTATATTTCTAGTGACATCTTTTATTTTTAAATCACCAAAAATTTTATTTTCTTCTATTTTTGTAGCAGTAAAAGTGATTTTTGGGAATTTTTTATTGTCTAATATTTTGTCACTTTTTATTAACTCTTCTAAACTTTCATTTAAAGTTTGTATTGAATCGATTTCTATTTCACCTTTTAATGATTTTATATTATTAGATAGTTCATCAAAATCTATTTTTCCTGATAAATCTTTAAAAGTTCCATCAATAATATTACTTTTTTGATATTTTATTTGAAATTGTGCATTTGAATTGTCTTTATTTACTATATACTCTTTTGAAAACAAAGTGCTCGTTAAAATGAGTGTACCCAAAGCTATTTTTAAAAGATTCATTTTTTTCCTTATTAAAATTTATGTCGTAATTATAGCTAATTAAATATTTGTTTAACCATTTAATAATCTTTTTTTCGATAAAATGTTCTGTTTTACTGAATAAAAATTTATTAAGGATAAAGAATATGTTATTGACACCAGGTCCAACTCCTGTACCAGAGTTTGCTAGAAAAGCAATGTCTGATATCACAATACACCATAGAACTAAAGAATTTGAAGCAATTTTTGGAAAGACTAGAGATTTACTTATTGAATTATATGGAATGCCAGAAGTTTTAATGTTGGCTTCGAGTGGAACTGGTGCTATGGAAGCTTGTATTACAAATTTAACAAGAAAGAAAGCTCTTACAATAAATTCTGGAAAATTTGGTGAGAGATTTGGAAAAATATGTAAAGCATTCAACATAGAATATACAGAGATAAAAAATGAGTGGAATACTCCTGTTAGTGTTGAACAAGTTGTAAATACAGTTAAAAATGACTCTACTATTGATGCCATTTTTATTCAAATTTGTGAAAGTGCAGGAGGATTAAGACATCCTGTTGAAGAAATTGCAAAAGAAGTTAAAAAAATAAATCCAGATATTATGATCATTGCAGATGGAATTACGGCTATTGGTGTTGAAAAAATAGATGTTTCAAATCTTGATGCTGTTATTACTGGAAGTCAAAAAGCATTTATGTTACCACCAGCATTAGCAATGATTGGTTTATCAGCTAGTGCAATTAAAAAAATAGAAGAGCAAGCATCTGGGTATTATTTTAATTTAGCAAATGAGTTAAAAAATCAAAGAAAAAATACAACAGCTTATACCGCAGCAACTACTTTGATTATGGGATTAGAAGCTATTTTAGAAAAATTCAAAGAGATTGGATTTGATAATTTATATGCACAGACTGCACTAAGAGCAAAAGCTACAAGAGAATCGTTAAAAGCTATTGGATTTGAAATATATCCACAAAATCCAGCAAATGCCATGACAACAGTTTATACAGAGCAATCAAATGAGATTAGAAAAATTTTAAAAACAAAATATAGTGTTGATATTGCTGGTGGTCAAGACCATTTATCTGGAAAAATCTTTAGAATAAATCATATGGGATTGGTTGAAGATTTTGAATCTTCTTGGGCAGTAAATGCTATTGAATTAGTTATGGATGAGTTAGGAATTAGAACATTTGATGGAACTGCAAATAAAGTATTTGCAACAACAATGTTTAAAGGAAAATGATTTAATGATATTTGAACATGAAATCCCAAAAGGAAGTAGACTCTATTTTGGAAAACTTGCAAGAGCAAAAAGAGTTCTTGAAAATAGTGTTTGTGAAATTTTAGAGAATAATGGTTTTGAAGAAATTTTAACTCCAAATTTTTCATATTCACAACATCAATCAATTGAAAATGATAAAAAATTGATAAAATTTTCAGATGAAGAAAATGAGCAAGTTTCTTTAAGAGCAGATTCTACTTTAGATGTTGTAAGAATTATCACAAAAAGATTAGGAAGAACTACAAAGCATAGAAAATGGTTTTATGTTCAACCTATATTTTCTTATCCATCAAAAGAGGATTATCAAATTGGTTGTGAATGGATAGAGCACACTAATATCTCTGATATTATAAATTTAACAGCGGAGATTTTAAAATCTTTAAAAATAGAACCAATTTTGCAAATATCAAATATAAATATTCCAAGATTAGTTAGTCTTGAATTAAATATTGATATTGAGATATTTAAAAAGGGAGAAATTTCAGAACTTTTAAAACTAAATTGTGATTGGTTGAATACTCTTCTAAGAGTAAAAGATATAAAAAGTTTAGAAAATACTATAAAAGTAGTACCAAATAGTTTAAAAAAAGAGTTAGAAAAACTTCTTACAAAAGCAAAAGAAGTAAACTACTCAAATATTATAATTGCACCACTATATTATGGAATACTAAAATATTATGATGATATTTATTTTAGAGTAATAGATAAAAATTTAGTTTTATGTAAAGGTGGAATGTACTCTACTGATGGACTAAGTTCTTTAGGGTTTGCATTGTATACAGATAATTTATTAAAAATGTTAGAGGGATAAAATGAAAGCAGATGTAATAGTTGGAATTCAATGGGGAGATGAAGGAAAAGGTAAGATAGTTGATATGTTAGCACAAAAGTATGATATGGTTTGTAGAAGCCAAGGTGGTCATAATGCTGGTCATACTATTTGGGTTGATGGTGTAAGATATGCACTACAACTTATTCCTTCAGGAATTTTAAATCCAAAAGCTATAAATATTATTGGAAATGGAGTTGTGGTATCTCCAGAAAATATATTAAAAGAGATGAGTCAATTTGATAACTTAAAAGGACGACTATATATATCTGATAAAGCACATTTAAATTTACCATTTCATGCTCTAATTGATCAAGCAAAAGAGAGACTTAAAGGTGATAGAGCTATTGGTACTACTGGAAAAGGAATTGGACCAACTTATGCTGAAAAGATAAGTAGAAGTGGCTTTAGAGCGGGAGAACTTTTAAATCCAGCTAAACTTTGTGATGATATTTTAGATTATTTTGCACAAAATAAAGCTATCTTTGATGTATTAGAGATAAAAACTCCACAAAAAAGTGACCTATTAAAGGAGTTAGAATCTTATAGTAATAATTTAGCACCATATATTACAAACACAACGAATATGGTTTGGAAAGCACTTGAAGAAAATAAAAGAGTATTACTAGAAGGTGCTCAAGGAACACTTTTAGATATAGACCATGGAACTTATCCTTATGTGACAAGTTCAAGTACAGTTAGTGCTGGTGCTTGTACAGGCTTAGGACTTAATCCAAAAGATATTGGAGAAGTAATTGGTATAGTAAAAGCATATTGTACAAGAGTAGGAAATGGTCCTTTCCCTACAGAAGATTTTACTCAAGATGGAGTAAAAATTGGAGAAGTTGGAAAAGAGTTTGGAACAGTAACAGGAAGAAAACGAAGATGTGGTTGGTTTGATGCAGTTGCAGTGAGATATGCAAGTAGATTAAATGGGTGTGATAAATTAGCACTTATGAAACTAGATGTTTTAGATGGTTTTTCTAAGATAAAAGTTTGTGTAGCTTATGAGTTTAATGGAAAAAGAATAGATTATATGCCATCAGATATGGAAAATGTAACAGCAATTTATGAAGAAATTGATGGTTGGGATAGTGTAGTTGGGATAAGAGATTATGATTCTCTTCCAGCAAATGCAAAAAAATATATAGAAAAAATAGAAGAAATAACTTCTGTAAAAGTTGGAATAGTTTCAACTTCTCCAGAAAGAGCAGACACAATTATAAGAGGATAATACTATGAGATTAAGATTACATCACACGCCTTATGTAGCAAGAAGAATCACAAGAGATTTACTAACTTGTGATTTTGTAGAAGTAAGAAAAGAAAAAAATAGTATTGAAGCTGAAATCGAAAGAATTTTAGATGAAGATATAGAAAAAGAACAAGCTTTAGATGAAAAGGTTCAAGAGATTTTAGATTCTCAAGAAGAAGAAATAGAGTATTTAAATGCGGATAGACGGCAACTTTTTTGGATGACTAAAAAAAGACTTGCAAATGATTTTGGAGTAATCTTAAACAATGAAGATAGATTTTCTGATATTTCTCACAAAATATTAGATTATCTATGGGAGGAGGACTATATACACTTTAGATGTTCAGATAACCAAATTAAAAATGTGATATTTGGTTCTTTGGACGATTTTATAAAAGGATTTGAAAAAGCGGACAGTGAGGTTTTAGCAAAGCTTAGAAACTATAAAAGAAAACTAATTCCTGGTACAGAAGATTATGATTTGGTATATCATAGACTTTATGAAGAAGAGTTAATAAAAAGAGGATTAATTTAATGCAAAAAGTATATATTTATTTAGAAAATGGAATATTTTTAGAGGCAAAATCTTTTGGTGCAGATACAACTGCAATTGGAAAATTAGTTTACAATAATGCAACTTTTGGACATCAAGAAATAGTTACAGATCCATCAAATGCAGGTTTATTTATCAATTTCACACCTGTTGAGGTAGGAAATGTTGGTGCAAATAGTGTTGATTTTGAAAGTTCAAAGTCTCATGCAATAGGAATACTTGTAAGAACTTATCATGATGAATATTCAAGTTATAGAGCAGAACAAAGTTTGAGTAACTTTTTAAAAGAACAAGGTGTTATGGGTATTTGTGATATTGATACAAGATTTTTAACTACAATTGTTAGAGAAGAAGGAAGTATGATGATGATTGCTTCAACATCAATTTCTAACAAAGATGAACTAGCAAAAAAATTAAGCGAAGCAAAAAAATATGATGAAATAGATTTTGTAAGCCAAAACTCTACAAAAGATATTTATATCCATAAATCTGGTGCTTGGAATCCTGATTTACAAGAGTACAATAAAGCTAGTATGAGTGATAAAAAAGTATTAGTTGTAGATTTAGGAACTAAAAAATCGTTTTTAAATGAACTTGTAGAAGCTGGGCTTGAAGTTGAAGTTGTTCCATACTCAATAAAAGCAAATGATATAATAGCTAGATTTAAATCAAATGAAATAGGAGGAGTTGCACTTAGTAGTGGAGCAGGAAATCCAAATATTTTAACTTCAATAGTAAGTGAAGTTAAGAAACTACTTGATGCAAATATTCCATTAATTGCTGTTGGACTAGGGCACTATTTAGTTGCATTAGCAAATGGTACAAAAGTAGAAAAAATCAAATCTATCAAATATGGAAGTCATCCTGTAAAAGGTGAAAAAACTGTTGAAATATATGGTATAAATAGTGATTATAAAATAGATGATAGTATAAAAAATCTAGCAGATGTAACTTATACAAAAGTATTTGATAATAGTTTAGTAGCTTTAAAATATAAAAATAAAGATATTTTAAGTAGCGAATTTACTCCAGTTTCAAACTCTCCAATTTATAAAGAGTTTGCAAATTCTGTAAAATAAACTGAGGATTAAACCTCAGTTAAATATATGGTTCATATATTAAAATAAAAACTTCTCTATTAATTGCCAACTTCCAGCCGTACAAATACCAGCAAAGATTCCTGCAACTACATCATCTCCCATTACACCTAATCCACCTTTTACATCTCTATCAATTTTTCCTATAATTGATGGTTTATATATATCAAAAAGTCGAAAGAAAATAAAAGCAAGAGGAGCCAATACTAATACATTTTCACTATTGATTCCACAAATACTTAATGCTATCCACATTCCAGCTAGTTCATCTATTACTATTTCACTACCATCGTGAATACCAACTTCTTCTTCATATATATTTATTTGTTTTATAGCAACTACTGTTATTAGCAATGAAAGTAAAAATAGAGTTGAAGTATGTAGAAATTCTAGTAAAAAAAGCCCTAAAATAAGAGCCACAAAACTTCCAACAGTTCCAGGTGCTTTTGGGCTAAGACCACTATATCCAACTGTTAAGAAAAATCTTCTAATATTCATTTTTACTTCTTTTTATCTATTTCAAGTTTTTTTCTCTTTTCCCAAAGAGATTTTCTTGATATCCCTAATCTTTTTGACAATTCTGTATCTGGATATCTATTTTGGTAAGTGGTTACCATCATTTTTACATAATCGTTGATTGACATTATTTGTGTGTTATCAAGAGTTTTATTATCGTTGTTAAAAGTGATTTTCTTATACATAAAAGGTTCATTACTTTCAAGAGTACATATAACACAATTTTTATCTTCTATTTGTTTTAAAAGTTGTTCTTTTATATTTTTCTTTAAAGAGTGATAATCTGTAAGATATATGATAGACTTATCATTTACTGCCAATAATTGTTTTTGCCAAGAAGAAGAGTTTAATGAAATAAATTTTATAGGTAAATCAAGCTTATTTGATATCTCAAATACAAGTTTATCTGCATAAGTTTGGAAATTTGTTTCGATCATTAAAGGAAAAGATAAAGGTAACAGTACATCACTTGTATCAATATTATTCATTGTAAAATTAAAATAATCTCTTAAAACTTGAAGCTCTCTTCTCATACTTCTACAATCTTTATAGTGATATATCTTTCTTAAAAGTTCATCCATTAAAAATGGTTTCATCATATAATCTTTTGCACCATCTTTTATAGGGTTTGTTACAGTTTCATCTGAAATATAAGATACTAAAAGAAGTATAATAGAATTAGCAGCATATCTTTTTATAATACCTTTTGTAACTTCACTAGGAAGTGAAGTTGATAATAAAACAATATCATAATCTTTTGTAAGATTCTCAATATTTACTTGTTCAACATAATCACAACTGTGTCCATCATCAAGTAGCCTAGATACTATCTTTTGTGCTAGATAAATTTCATTTTCAATAATTAATATATTCATTTTTGTGTCCAATCATAATATTTTAGTGTAGCAATACTTTGTACAGCAACTCCTTCTGCACGACCAATAAATCCTAATTTCTCAGCAGTTGTTGCTTTTACATTTATGAACTGTTTTTCAAGTTTTAAAAGTTTTGCCATAGAAGATTTTATTTCTATTTTAAATGGATTTATTTTTGGTTTTTGAGCGATTATTGTTAAATCTATATTTACAATCTCATACCCAACATTGTAAATAAAATTTACAATATTCTCTAACAATATTTTTGAGTCAATATTTTTATATTTTTCATCAGTGTCAGGAAAAAACTCTCCAATATCTCCTCCTCCAATAGCACCTAAAAGAGCATCTATTACAGAATGTATTAGTACATCACCATCACTATGAGCTTTAAACCCATATTCATAAGGAAGTTTTATTCCACCTAAAAACATCTCTTTGTTTTCTTCAAAAGCATGGATATCAAAACCAGTTCCTGTAAAAAAATTGTTTGAAGGTTTTTTTAAACAAGGGATTTGCTCTATTTCATTACCAAAAGTTATTTTTTTACTTTCAATATTACCTTTTATATAGAATATTTTTTCACTAATAGCTTTTATAGCACTACTTTCATCTGTAAAATCTCTAGGTGTATCAAGGGCTTTATTTAGTACTTGTGTATTTGAAAGTTGAGGAGTTTGTATAAGTTTTACTTTGTCACGATTTATAGTATTTTCTTCAAAAATAACAGTATCACTTACATCTAAAATAGGAACGATACAAGATGCTTTATCTTTATTCTCTAGTAGGTTTAAAACGATGTCTTTATTTACACAAGCTCTAGCAACATCGCTAATCATTACATATTTTGTATCAACTTTTTTTAAAGCATTTTTGATTGAGTTTTGTCTAGTGTCTCCACCTTCAACAAAAGTGTAGCAATCGCTAAAATTTTTCATATAGTTTAGTTCATCTTTATGAGATACAACAATTGTTTTAGAAAATTTTGAGTAAGAACTTAATCTTTTTGTAACATTTAGCCACAATGGTTCATTACCAACTCTTAACCACTGCTTTTTACACATTTTTTCAAATCTTGTGGAATTTCCAGCACATAAAACTACTAAAGTAACATCTAACAATACCATTCCTTTGAGTAAAAAAGTTACAGATTCTAACTAAATGTTACTTATAGAAGAGTTAAATTGTCTTATTAATAATATTTTTTATTTCATCAATCGAAGCTAAAAAAATATCTATATCAAAATCAAATAAAGCTAAATCTTCTAAAGCTTTGTGTATATTTTTATCGCATAATGGGTCTCTTAAATTACAAATTTGGTTTATTACATTTAGAATCACAGCTTTCAATCTAAACTCTTCTGGGCAGTTTAATAAATCTTGTACAAATAAAATAGGAAGTATTATTTTATAGCTTAAATCCCATTGTTTTAATATATTTGCAGTTATTCTTCCTGTTTTATAACCAGTAAATTTTTCTTCACTTTGCGATAAATCATCACTATTTGAAATATCATTTAAAAATTTTTCTGTTAGTTTATTTTCACTAACTGCTAAAGATATTATAGGCTTTGAAATATTTTGTAAAAAAGTTAAAAGTAAAAGTTCATTTTTTAAAGATTTATCAATTTTCCCTATCCAAATATCTGTAATTCTCATTGCTAAAACATTTGAATATAAAAAATCATCTATTGTAACAGCATAAGAAAATAAATTTAAATTTATGCTTTTTGTAATTGACAAGGCTGTTGCCAAAGTCGTAACAAATTCTAAATTTGTAATAGCTATAAAATTTGTAATATTTTGTGGTTTTGTACCAAAATCAAAAATATTAAAATTCATAATTTTTAGAATATCTTGATGAATATTTTTATCTTTTTTTATAAGCATTACTAGATGTTTAGAATTTTTATTTTTAGATTTTCTAAAACTATCAAGTTCAATAATAATATCTGGAAGTTTTTGAAGATTATTTATATATTTTGTTAAATTTTTTATCATCTTAAATTAGAATCCCTGAATATGAATTGTTAAATATTATATGCAATTGTAACTTATAGTTTAAAAACTATACTTTTAAACATTGTTTATGATAGAATACTTTTTTTATTGCGGGGGGACGCTATTTAGCGTTGAGAAGGTTAAAACCTGACCCTTTGAACCTGTTGGTTAACACCAGAGTAGGAAGCGATTTTAAAATTAAATTTAATAAACTTGATAATAAATTTAATATAAAAGGGTGCTTTCTTTAAGAAAGTACCCTTTTTTTTACTCAAAAATCCAGCTAACAATAAAAAAACATAACAATCAAAAAGGATTTAACAATGAAAGATAGTAATGTTTTTGCAGAGATGATGGTTCATATTTCTCTTTGCACTCATCAAGAGGCTAAAAATGTTTTGATTATTGGAACAGTTGATGAAGCTATAAAACAAGAAGCAAATAAACACTCTAAAATTTCAAATATTGAGTATGGGGATTTAGATTTTGTATTTACAAAAGAAGATAAATCAGTTGATGCTATCATTTTTACAGATGTAAAACTTGATTTAAAAAGTTTAGCAAATATTTCAAGAGTATTGAAAAATGATGCACTTATTACTTTTTCTACAAAAGCATTTTCAAAAGATAAAGATAGATTAATTTCAGATTTAAAACTTGTAGGAGAGAAATTTTGGATAGCTATGCCATTTAGATTTGGTCATAATACTTCAATAATAGCATCTAAAAAATATCATCCAACAGCTGATATAAACTTACAAAGAGCAGATTTATTGGATAATTTAGAGTATTACTCTTCTGAAATTCATATGGCATCTTTTGTTTTCCCTGCAAAGGAACACAAAGAATTAACTGGTATAGCAAAAAGATAAAGGAAAAGATATGAGAACTTGGTTAGATAATAACAAAAATGATAAAGTACGAACACAAATGTACTATGCAAAACAGGGAATTATAACTCCAGATATGGAATATGTTGCAAAAGTTGAAAAGCTTGAACCAGAACTTGTAAGAGCTGAAATTGCTCGTGGAAGACTTATAATTCCAGCAAATGTTAATCATAAACATTTAACTCCTATGGCTATTGGAATGGCATCATCTTGTAAGATAAATGCAAATATTGGAAGCTCAGCATTGGCAAGTGATGTAAGTAAAGAAATTGAGAAAGTTGATGTTTGTTTGAAATATGGTGCAGATACTATTATGGATTTAAGTACGGGTGGTGATTTAGATATGATAAGAAGAGCTGTAATCGAACACTCGACAGTTCCTATTGGTACTGTTCCTATGTATCAAATACTACATGATGTAAAAGATAAGATTGAAGATTTAACAATAGAGAAAATGCTTGAAGTTATAGAAAAACAAGCACAACAAGGTGTTTCATATTTTACAATTCATGCAGGATTTTTATTGGAATTTATGCCACATATTGCAAAAAGAAAAATGGGAATAGTAAGTCGAGGTGGAAGTTTAATGGCTGCTTGGATGATGCACTATCATAAAGAGAATCCATTTTATGAAGCTTTTGATGATATTTTAGATATTTGTAGAAAATATGACGTATCATTATCTTTAGGGGATAGTTTAAGACCTGGATGCTTAGCAGATGCTAGTGATGAAGCACAATTAAGAGAGTTAAAAGTTCTTGGAGAATTAACTTTAAGAGCTTGGGAAAAAGATGTTCAAGTTATGATTGAAGGTCCTGGACATGTTCCTTTAAATCAAATTGAAAGAAATATGAAATTAGAGCGAGAGTATTGCCACGAAGCTCCATTTTATATATTAGGGCCACTTACAACAGATATTGGTGCTGGATATGACCACATAAGTAGTGCAATAGGTGCTGCTGTTGGTGGATGGCATGGGGCAAGTATGCTTTGTTATGTTACTCCAAAAGAGCATTTAGGACTTCCTAATGCTGAAGATGTAAGAAATGGAATAATTGCATATAAAATTGCTGCTCATAGTGCTGATATTGCAAGAGGGCGAAAAGGTGCAAGAGATATAGATGATGAGATGAGTGATGCAAGATATGCTTTTGATTGGAACAAACAGTTTGAACTAGCACTTGATCCTGATAGAGCAAGAGAGTTCCATGATGAAACATTACCTCAAGATGTATTTAAAGAAGCAGAGTTTTGTTCTATGTGTGGTCCTAAGTTTTGTTCGTATAAAATTACACAGAAGATTGTAAAAACTCATGGAGAAGCAATAGATAATATGGCAGGATAATTTAAGACAAAAATTATCCTAATTAAAATATAATTCCTTGCTTCAAATAAAAAGGATTTAAAATGAGAATAGAAGATATTAAAAAAGCTTTAGAAAGTGTTAAATATCCTAACTTTTCAAAATCAATTGTTGAATTTGGATTTGTAAAGGATATTTTACTTGATGATAAAAATTGTACAATTTTGTTGGATATTACATCAACTGCAAAAGATGTTGAAGAAGAATTAAGAAAAGATATTTCAGCCTGTTTAAACTCTTTTGGTTTACATTTAACAATAAATTTTAATAAACCAAAAGAACAAACTCAACAAAGTAATAGTGTAAGTGGAAAAAATATTGCTCCACAGATTAAAAAAATTGTTATGGTGAGTTCTGGAAAAGGTGGAGTTGGAAAATCAACTACAACTGTAAATTTAGCAGTAGCTAGTGCTATGCAAGGTAAAAAAGTTGGTATTTTAGATGCTGATATTTATGGTCCAAATATACCTAGAATGATGGGTGTAAATGGGATGGAAGTTGAAGTTTTAGGGAATAAAGCAAAACCTTTGAATGCCTATGGTGTTGATGTTATGTCAATGGGTATTTTGATGAAAGAGGGAGAAGCTGTTATTTGGCGTGGAGCTATGATAATGAAAGCAATTCAGCAACTTTTAACAGATATTTTATGGGAAGAATTGGATATATTATTTATTGATATGCCTCCAGGAACAGGTGATGCTCAACTAACTTTAGCTCAAAGTGTCCCAGTAAGTGTTGGAATAAATGTAACAACTCCTCAACATGTTGCACTTGATGATAGTAGAAGAAGTTTAGATATGTTTCAAAAACTTCATATTCCTGTTGCTGGAATAGTTGAGAATATGAGTGGGTTTATTTGTCCAAATTGTAATACTGAAAGTGATATTTTTGGTATGGGAACTTGTGAAGATTTGGCAAAAGAGTACAATACTCAAGTTTTAGGAAATCTTCCTATAGAACCAGCTATTAGAAAAGGTGGAGATAGTGGAAAACCAATTGTTTATTTTGAACCAGAGTCAATTACAGCAAAAAGATATATGATAGCTGCAGATAAATTGATCTCTATTTTGGATAGCCAAGATGAGGTTTCAAATGCTGATATTCAACCAATTATGCCAGCAGGTGTTAGTGCTTGTTCAACTGAAGGACAAAAAATAAAAGCAGAACATGAAGCTAAAAAAAGTGGTGGATGTGGGACTGGATGTGGTTGTCACTAAAAATATTTTGAATAGGGATTCCTATTCAAAATTTAATTTATTAGTGAATAAACACCATTTTCGTCATGATTTTCCAATCCAGCTAGTGGTGGATTAAACACACAAATAAGCCTCATATCAACACTACCACCATATAAGTAGTGTTCATCGTTATTATTCAAAGCATACATAATTCCATCATAAATATCGTGTATAGTTCCTGTTTTCAAATCTTCAATTTTTCCATTTCCTCCTACACAATAAACAGCTTCAAGATGGTTTTTATAGTGAATGTGTGTTTTTGTATTTGCTTTTATGATTGTTTCATGAAAAGAAAACCCCATTTTATCATCTTTTAAAAGCATTCTTCTACTACACCATTGTCCATCTTTTGCATGTATTTCTTTTGAAGTACGAATAATGTTTTTTATATCTTTTACTATCATTTTAATACTCCTTATTTAATCTATTTGCTTTATCTTTTAGTAGTTTATCAAATGCCTTTTCAAATCTATTAAGACCTTCTATTAGTAAATCTTCACTTATTAAAAGTGGAGGTAAAAATTTTACAACTTGTCCTACTGAACCACAAGTTTCGATTATTAATTGTTCATTAAAACAATAACTTGATAATTCTCCAGCAATATTTGTATCATTTTTTATCTCAAAACCATAAGCTAATCCTCTGCCTCTTACATCTATTGTACAAATATCTCTATGTTTATTTGCTATTTCTTCAAGTTTTGTTTTCAAAATATTCTCTTTATATTTTACTGCATTTGATAAATCATCATTTTTCCAATAATGTTCTAAAGATACTTTTGAAGCAACAAAAGCTAGATTATTTCCTCTAAAAGTTCCTGTATGTTCTCCTGGTTTCCACTGGTCTAAATCAGGTTTGAATAAAAGTAAAGCCATAGGTAACCCTCCACCAATAGATTTTGATAAAGTAACCATATCTGGTTTAATTCCAGCAAATTCAAATGAAAAGAATTCTCCACTTCTTCCATTCCCAACTTGAATATCATCTATTATTAGTAAAATATCAAACTCTTTGCAAATAGAATCAAGTTCTTGTAACCACTCTTTTGAAGCGACATTTATACCACCTTCTCCTTGTATTGTCTCAAGTATAATAGCAGCTGGTAAATCAACACCACTACTACTATCTTCTATAAATTTTCTAAGATATTTTAATGTATTGAAATCTCCAAAATAGCCATCATAAGGCATAAAAGTAGCATTTGTTCTGCTAATATAACTCTCATCTCTATATTGATTATTTCCTGTTACTGCTAAACTTCCTTGGCTTAGTCCATGGTAACCATTTGTAAATGCAATAATATTACTTCTTTTTTTTACAAGACGTGCTAATTTTAATGCTGTTTCAACAGCATTTGTTCCAGTAGGTCCTGTAAATTGAAGTTTATATTCTAAATTTCTAGGGTTTAGTATAAGTTCATGAAAAGTTTGAATAAACTCTTTTTTTGCAGTTGTTGCCATATCAAGACCATGTACAATACCATCATTTTGTATATATTCTATCAAAGCTTGAGAAATATGTTCATTGTTATGTCCATAGTTTAATGTTCCTGCTCCTGCAAAAAAATCTATATATTCTATTCCTTGTTCGTCTGTTAAAATAGAACCTTTTGCTTTTTTAAATATTGTTGGAAAACTTCTTATATATCCACGAACCTCTGATTCAAAATTTTCAAATATTCTCATAATATCTCCTTTTTTATTGTAAATTGTACTTCATCTTCATGAAACTCACAAAAGTCATTTTGTGTAAATAGAGCTTTTTTTTCAAGTTTTGTATTAAAATATTGTGCAACTTTTTCAAAAACTTTTGTTGATGATGTATTTGATGGAGAAACAGTAGAAATTAAAAAATCTATTTCTCTTCTATCTATGATATCCTTTATCATACTAAAGGCAAGATTTTTACCTCTATATTGTTCATCAACAGCAACTTGCCAAATAAAAAGTGTTTTTGGGTCTTCTGGAAGATAATATCCTGATACAAAGCCTATAATTTTGTTGTTATATTCTAAAACACAACAACTTTCTTTAAAATGAGTAGTTTGAAGTAAGTATAAATACTCTGAGTTTAAGTCTAAAACTCTACATTCTTTTATGATATTTACTATATCTTTTGAGTCTTTCTTGACGGGTTTTCTGTAAATAAGATTGGTCAGCATTATTCTCCTTTAAATATTAAATTATGTAAAAATATTACATATAATATGTAAAATATTTACACAAAATGAGTAGTAATTTAACATAAAAATTTTAAATAAAACTTAACAATGCATACAATACATATTGAATTTTGATATTTATTACAATAATATGTGGAATTTATAGGGATTTATTTTATGAAATTAGAAATTACTTAGTTCTTGTACATCTTTTGTAGATATTGATTTTAGCTTTGTTTCTATAATATTTAAAAACTCTTTTTTATGGTTATCATCCATATTTTCTTCAAGAATTTCTAAAATATATTTTATACCATTGGAATTTATCTTTTTTATACTTGCAAGATAATGGACAAATGCAATCATTTGTATATCATCTATTGAATAAAGTTTTTTAATTGATTTATCTTGGTTTTGTGGTAATAGCAATTTTTCTTCATATATTTTTAGAGTTCTTGTTTTTGTATCTAAAAGTTCAGAAATACTACTAAGTGGTAAAACATTTTTTTGATTATTTAAAAGTGCCATATTTTTACTTTAAAAAAAGTGTGGAATTACCCACACTTATAATACTCTTGAAATAACTCTTCAACTTTTTCTAATACAAGATCTTCATGCCAATTATGTCTTTGGGCGAATGATTTAATCTCATAATCCTTTTCTTCTTTTGTACAAAAAAAGTACAATTTTTTTATAAAAGGTTTTGGTACCGATATCGCAATTTTTTGAAAGTAACTTTCTTTGCAAGTCGGAGAGCAGAAAACCTTTGAAATTGGTATTTTCTTAGAGCAGTATTGACAAGTATTTGTCATTTTAACTCCTTTAAAGCAAGTTTTAAATTGGTGCATTATAACAAGTGATTATTAAATGCAACTTATTTGCATAAGGAATTTTAATAATTTACTAAACTTTTCGTGAATTCTTTTCTTCTATTCCAGAAATATTAAATCTTCTAGCTAACTCTTGTTTTACTCTATCAGGGCTTATATTTTTACTAGCAAGTGCTACTAAAATATGATATGTAACATCGGCAGCTTCGTATATTGCTTCGTTTTCATTGTTATCTTTAATAGCAAAACAAAACTCTCCTGCTTCTTCAACAATTTTTTTAAGCATAGAATTTTGTTCACCATTTAAAAGTTTAGCTGTGTATGATTTTTCAATATCATCATTTTTTCTACTTTGAATTGTGTGATATAAAGTATCAACAACTCCATAGGCAGATGAAGTATCTATTTTTATATCTTCAATTATCGTGTTATTTTCAAGTTTTGTAAAGAAACAAGATTTTCTTCCAGTATGACAAGCAACACCTTCTTGAATGACTTTTAGTAAAATTGTATCATTATCGCAATCTAAAAAAATATCAATAACTTTTTGAGTATGGTTTGAACTTTCACCTTTTTTCCAAATTCTATTTTTACTTCTACTAAAATAGTGTGCATACCTTGTTTTAAGAGTCAATTCTAAAGCTTCTTTGTTCATATATCCAAGCATTAAAACATTATTAGATGTACTATCTTGAGTAATAACAGGAACTAAATTATTCATTTTTTTCCAATCTACAATTTCAAGTTCTTTCATTAGTTTATTCCTTTAAATTTTGTACCTACATCAATTTTTAGTTTATCAATAGTCATAAGTTCTTTGTTTATATCTAAATCAATACCAAAATCATATTTACTCTCTTCTTTTTCTAACTTAGGATCTTTATATATGAAAATTTCTTTATATTTGTGATTGAGATGATATTTTATAGGAGGTTTTATTTTTAAGACAGATTCTATATTTTTTGCAAACAAAGAGCTAAAAAGTAAAATAATTATAAAAAATATTGAATAAAATCTCATATTATACTCTCCATATAGATGAGAGCTTAAGCTCTTATCTATTTTTGATTTATTATTGTATCTCTAGGTTTATCTTTTGTATCAACCCAAATATTTGGAGTTGCACCACCTGGAGTTAAGAATATCTTCGCATCTTTATTTTCTCTTAAAGCTTCATTGAATTTACCTTGAACTTCAATTTGTTGCATTTGAAGTAAGTTTTGTGTTAAAGAATCTGCAATCACTTTATTAGCAACAGATTGTGCTTTTGCTTCTATTGTAACTGCATCTGCTCTACCTTGAGCTTCAATTCTTCTAGCTTCAGCTTCTCCACTTGCAAGAGCAGCTCTTTTTTCAGCTTCTTGTTTTGCTCTTAAAACTTCATATCTTACTCTTTCAGCCTCTTGATTTGCTACTTGAACTCTTTCAATTTGTTCCTTGATTTTTTCAGGTAAAACAATTTCTCTTAATTGCACAGATTCGATACTAACAGAACCATCAGCTAGTTCATTTACTTGTTCTTTTATTAAAGTATCAAGTTGCGAAGCTACTTCATTTCTTTGCATTGGTAAAGATTCAGCGTTATATCCTCCAACAACATTTCTTACAACATTTCTTACAACTGGATTTACAATTTTATCTTCCCAAGAAAGTCCCCAAGTTGCAATCGTTGCAGGTGCACCAGAAGCTGTAAGTCTATATTGAACTGTTAATTCAATAGAAACAGGTAAACCTCTACTATCTAAAACACTAATTGCTCCATTTATTTTGATACTTGGGTCAAATCCACTTATTTCTTCAACACTTCTATAGTTTAAAAGTCTTACTTTTGTATCAACTACAATAACTTTTTGTATTACTGGAATATAGAAGTGAAACCCTGGGTTTAATGGAGTTTCATCATATTTTCCTGTTGTTGCCTTGATACCAACTTGTCCAGATTCAATAATAACAAAAGGCTTAAATAAAAATAAAGCTCCAATGATAATAATTACAGCATAAAGCATTCCAGCTTTTTTCCCAAAATTTTTAAAGAACTCTGGAGTTTCAAAAGGTGGTTGGAAATTTCCACCTCCACCATTTCCTCCGTTATTTGGTTTATTACCTTGTTGCCTGTTTTTAAAATAGTCGTTATCTATTGGCATATTTTTCCTTCAAATTAAATTTTTTGTCGTATATAATAATTTATATTAGTTAATATATGTTAAATACTTTGTATATTTTGGATTTTTACCAGTTACTACATCAAAATATGCAGATTGGATTTTTTCTGTTATTTCACCTCTTGAACCACAACCAATAACTCTTGCATCAACTTCTCTAATTGGAGTTATTTCAGCAGCAGTTCCTGTGAAAAATGCTTCATCAGCTACATAAATTTCTTCTCTTGTTATTCTTCTTCTAACAACTTCAATTCCTAAATCATTTGCTAACTCAATAGCTGTTGCTTGCGTAATTGACTCTAAAGAGTTATCATTTGGTGGAGTTATAAGTTTTCCATCTTTTACTATAAAGAAACAAGCTCCAGATGCTTCAGCAATATATCCTTGATCATCTCTTAGTAAAGCTTCATCATATCCAGCTTCAACTGCTTCATATTTTGCCATTTGAGAGTTTAAATAGTTTGCAACAGCTTTTGCTTTTCCCATACCAGAAGTATTTGGAGTTCTTGTAAATGAAGAAATTTTAACTCTTACACCTTTTTTTAGACCTTCTTCTCCTAAATAAGCTCCCCATTCCCAAGCAGAAATAGATACTTGTACTGGAGCATCTTTATGATAAAGTCCCATTACCCCGTAACCTAAATAAACTAAAGGTCTTAAATAAGCACCATTTGTAAGGTCGTTTTTTTGTAATAATTCAACTTGAGCTTTATTTAACTCTTCAAGTGAAAATGGTACATTCATTAAAGTCATTTTTGATGAATTTAGAAGTCTTTGAGTATGTTCTTTTAATTTAAATATTGCACATCTTCCATCAACTGTTTTATAAGCTTTTGTTCCTTCAATAGCACCATTTCCATAGTGTAAAGTGTGAGAAAGAACATGAACTTTTGCATCATTCCAAGGAGTAAATTCTCCATCCATCCAAATATATTTTGCTTCAGTCATTGTATTTAGTATCCTAAAATTGAATTTTTTAATCAATAATATTATCCAAAAGATAATTAAAATAAGTTCTAAGAATAAAAAATGTAATATAGAAGAAGTTAAAAAAATGGATAAATATATGTTTAAAAATCTCTTTATTATATTAATGATTGCCCTTTTTAGTGGATGTTCTTTAAACCAAAAACATCTAAAAGAACCAGAAAAGATACAAATGAATGAAAATCTTTTAAGCCATATAAAATATATTTTATATCTCATAGGAAAAAATGATTTACAAACCTTAAATAAGAGTTATATAAATAGTGAATTTGGATTTTATGAAGTTAATATTGAAGATGGAAAGATTTTAATTACAAATAAACAAAAATTAGAAGAAATTGATAATTATGTAGGTTCTTTTGAAATAAAAAATGAAGATGTAAATTTTTATTGTAGTCCATATAATGATGCTTTATATGGTTGGAATCAAGATGGAGTTTTTATATCTTTAAATACTGAAAAATATTTGGAAGATTATTTAAATGAACAAAATATTCAAAGAAAAGATTTTATAAAAGAAGTTTTAGAAAATAGTATAGAGGTTATCATTACATACAACACAATATTTTATTTGACGAAAATTGATGATAAATATTATATTACTTTGATTGATGGGGTAAAAACTGATTGTTCTAATTTAGAACTTGAATAGTTTTTAGTAAAGTTAAAATATAATATATACTTATTTAAAAATAAAGATATGATAATAGAAGAAAAAAGATGAAACAAATAATAGAAAATTTGATAAAACAAAGAGTTTTAATTATAGATGGGGCTATGGGAACACAGCTTCAATTAGCAGATATAAAAGATCAAGAGTGGATTTTTGAAAATGAAAACTTAGAAGGTTGTAATGAACTTCTAAATTTAACTGCTCCTCATATACTTGAAAAAATACATGATGAGTATGCACAAGCTGGTGCGGATTTGATAAGTACAAATACTTTTGGTTCTATGCCTTGGGTTTTAGATGAGTATGGAATAGGACATTTAAGTTATGAGTTATCAAAATTAGGTGCTCAACTTGTAAAAAAATCTTGCGATAAATATGCTACAAAAGATAAACCAAAATTTGTTTTAGCATCTATTGGACCTGGTACAAAATTGCCAAGTTTAGGGCATATAAAATATGATGATATGTATGAAGGCTATAAAATTATGGCACAAGGTTTGGCTGATGGAGGAACAGATATATTTTTACTTGAAACTTGTCAAGATCCTCTTCAAATAAAAGCTGCACTTCATGCACTAAATGATGTTGCTCCACATATCCCAATTATGGTATCAGTAACAATTGAATTAAGTGGAACTATGTTAATTGGAACAGATGCTATGACAATAGCAGCTATCTTATCACCATTTAATATTTTATCACTTGGATTTAACTGTGGAACAGGACCAGTGCAAGTTCAAAAACATGTAAAAACTCTAAGTGAAGTTTGTAAATTCCCAATTTCAGTTCATGCAAATGCAGGTTTACCACAAAATAGAGGTGGGAAAACTTATTATCCTATGCAACCAGCTGAATTTACTGAACTTCAAAAGGAGTTTTTGAACATAAATGGAGTTTCATTTTTAGGTGGTTGTTGTGGAACAACACCACAACATATTGAGGCTTTAGCAAATGCAGTAAAAGATATTGTTCCATTAAAACCTTGTGGGTTTTTAAAGGCTTCTTTGGCATCACTATTTAATGTAGTTCCATTAAAACAAGAACCAGCTCCACTTTTAATAGGTGAACGAAGCAATGCAACTGGTAGTAAAGCTTTTAGAGAACTTTTAAAAGCCAATGATTATGAGGGAACTTTGAGTGTAGGGCAACAGCAAGTTCGTGCAGGGGCTCATGTAATAGATGTAAGTGTAGGATTTGCAGGGAGAGATGAAACACATGATATGGATAAAGTTGTGGCTTTATATTCTCAAAAAATATCACTTCCTCTTATGCCAGATTCTACACAAATAAAAGCTTTAGAAGTTGCTTTAAAACAAATTGGTGGAAGATGTATCATAAATTCTGTAAATTTAGAAGATGGAGAAGAGAAGTTTGATGCAGTTTGTAGCTTAGCTAAAAAATTTGGTGCAGCTCTTGTTTGTTTGGTTATTGATGAAGTTGGAATGGCAAAAGATAAGAAACGAAAACTTGAAGTTGCAGAGAGAATTTATGATTTATGTGTAAATAGACATGGCTTTGATGGAAGTGATTTGGTATTTGATATGCTTACATTTACTATTGGAAGTGGTGATGATGAGTATAGAACAGCTGGAATTGAAACTATGGAAGCAATTCGAGAGTTTCAAATTCGTCATCCAGAAGTTGGAACAACTTTAGGTTTATCAAATATCTCTTTTGGGCTTAGTGTAAATGCAAGAGTTTACTTAAACTCTATATATCTTGATCATTGTGTAAAAGCAGGGCTTACGAGTGCTATTGTAAATGTGAAGCATATAATTCCATTAAATAAAATAAGCCAAGAAGATAAAAAAGCTTGTGATGATTTGATTTTCAACAATCAAGAAAATGGTGACCCACTATTTAAATTTATTGAACATTTTTCAAATGCAGTTGGACAAGAAGAACAAAGTGATGAAGAGTATCAAAAACTTGAACCAATACAAAAAGTTCAAAAACTTTTACTTGATGGTGATAAAGAACGAATGTTACCACTTGTGATGGAGTTAAAAGATACAGTTGCTCCAGAACTTATTGTAAATGAGTGGCTAATTGATGGAATGAAAATCATAGGAGAACTTTTTGGAAGCGGTCAAATGCAACTTCCTTTTGTACTTCAAAGTGCTGAAACTATGAAAGCAACTGTTGATACACTAAATCCATATTTACCAAAACAAGAAAAAGCTAGTGAAACTACACTTATTATTGGAACAGTAAAAGGTGATGTTCACGATGTTGGTAAAAATCTAGTTGATATTATATTAAGTAATAATGGTTTTAAAGTTGTAAATATAGGAATAAAAGCTGATTTATCACAGTTTGTTGAAAAATTAAAAGAACACAATGCTCATGCTCTGGGAATGAGTGGATTGCTTGTAAAAAGTACAGCTGTTATGAAAGAAAATCTTGAAGAGTTACAAAAAATGGGTATAAAAATCCCTATTCTTTTAGGTGGGGCAGCTTTAACAAAAAACTTTGTTGATGATTATTGTAGACCATTTTATGATGGACCAATTTTTTATTGTAGAGATGCTTTTGATGGAGTTATTTCTATGCAAAGAATTGAAAAAGGAGATATAAATAACACTGCACTTGCAGCTGATTTAATCGAGCGAATTGATACAAGTGATAGAGTTGAAAAAGAGGTTATCGAAATACCACCTTATGAAGAGATTTCTATGCCAAAAAGAGAGTTTATTTGTCCACCATATTGGGAAAGAGTTGCAAAAACTGGTGATGAATTGGATAAAGATTTGATTTTCAAATGGATAAATCATAGAGTTTTATTTAGACAAAGATGGGGATATAAAAGAGGAAAACAAACTCCAGAAGCTTTTCAAAAGTATGAAAAAGATGTAGTTGAACCTTTATATGAAGATTTAAAAGCTGAATTGATAGCTAAAAATATTTTTGACCCAATTTCAATTATAGAGTATTTTCCTTGCATATCTCATGATAATAAACTTTATATTTTTGATAAAAAATATATTTTTAATAATCTTGAAGAAGCAAAAAAAGTACCAGCTTTGAGTGAAGCTATAAAAGTTTTAGAGTTTCCAAGACAAAGAAGAAAACCATTTAGATGTATAGCTGATTTTTTTGCAAATGATAGATTGGATGTTGTAGGATTTACACTTGCAAGTGCTGGGTTAAAAATAAGTGATTATGAAAGAGAGTTTTACGACAAAGGTGAATTTACAAAATATTATCAGATTCACGGACTTGGTGTTGAACTTGCAGAAGCTTTAGCTGAGGTTTTACATAAGCAAATAAGACTTGATTGGAATATTGTGCCAAATGAAGGACATAAATTAAGTGATGTTCAGATGAAACAATATGTTGGTTGTAGATATTCTCCAGGTTATGCTGCTTGTCCAGAATTAAGTCAAAATAGAGATATTTTTGATTTGATAAATCCAGAACAATATGGAATAGAACTTAGTGAAACTTTCCAAATGCATCCTGAACAAACAACTTGTGCTATTGTTGTACATAATAAAGAAGCAAATTATTATAATGTTTAAGATAGAATTATTATCAAAAAATTGGGGAGAAAAATGTTACAAGAAAAAAATATGATAAGCAAAGTATTAAATTTTGTTTATAACACTTCAAAGCAACCAATACTTTTAAAAGATTTATTAGTTGCTTCAAGACAGTTTAACAATGGAATGGAAGTTGATGCTGGAAGATTGGGCTTTAGATTGAAATTAGCAAGAGCATATTTTGTATATATAGTTTTAATTTTAGCAATACTTATACCAATATCTTTATTGACACATAAAACTTTAGCAATTATTGATCCACATATTTCAATAGTTGGAGGAATGGTAGTAACAGCATTGATTTTTATAGGATTTAACTTCTTTAGAGATAAGATAAAAGAGATGATGACACAAGAGGTTATAAAAAAGGCTTGGAGAGTTCATTTCCCATTTTTTGCTTATGAAGAGTATAGTAAAAAAGTAAATCAGATTTTTGAAGAAGCTATGAGAGAAGAGATTCCAAAAAGGGATTTACAAAAGTATATTTTAGATAAAGTTTCTACTTTATAGTAGAAGTTTATCTATTTTTTAAAACTGTATCTAAAGCTAATTTTGTATTTTCCCATCTATTTTGAGAGTTTAACATAACCAATAAAATATCTTTTTTCCCATCTTTTGCACGAGCTATTAAACAAGGTCCAGCCTTACTTGTATATCCAGTTTTTACACCAACCATATATTTCTCTTTTGGAAGAAGTTTATTGCTAGTGTGCATTTTGTAAGTTCGTTTTGTATTTATAGCTTGAAAAGTGTAATTCTCTTTTTTTACAATAGTATTGAAAGTTTTATTTTTTATTGCATATTCTGTAAGTTTTAATAAATCACTAGCTGTACTTTTATGTGTTGGAGCATCAAATCCACAAGGGTTTTGGAAGTTTGTGTTGAGCATTCCTAATTTTTTTGCTTTGGCATTCATCATATTTACAAATTTTTGTTTATTTCCATTTCCTAAATATATGGCTATTGCATTTGCTGCATCATTTGCTGATTTTATCATAGCTGCATTTACTAAATCTCTTAAATAAAATTTTTCTCCAACTTTAAAATTCATAATAGTTGGTTCAACATTTTTCATCTCTTTTGTAATAGTTACAACTTTATCCATCTTTCCACTTTCTATTGCAATAATAGAAGTCATAATTTTTGTAAGACTTGCAGGGCTTAATTTTTGATTTGCATCTTTTTGAAAAATTAGCTGTTTTTTATTTAAATCTTTTACAATTATTGAATCTAAATCTTTTTGGATTTGTTGAAAAACTTGTTTATCACTATAAGAAAAGGCTAAAATAGGGGCAAAGAGTAAGATAAGAATGATTTTTGATAGTCGCATTTTGTTCCTTGTGCGAAAAATTTGCAAAATTATAATCAAAACATATTAAATATCATATAAAGATTTTGCATTTGGGTTACGAATTTTTTTTAATTCCATATCAATATATTTTGCAGATATATTTTGTTTTGTTTTTAGTGCTAATGTTATTTTTAGTTTTGGTTTTGCTTCATATATAAAAAATCCAGCTTCATACATCGATAATCTTATGGAAGTTGCTATTGCATAGCTTGTTAAAATGGCACTTTTTTTACATATTTTATAAATATCATCAAAATACTCTTTTGTCCAAAGTTCTTTATTTACATCACTTGAAAAAGCATCTTGATAAACTATGTCAAAGAAATCTTTTGGTAATTGTCGTATATATTTTCTTGCATCTAAAATAGCAACTTCTATTTTGATATTTTGATCTTCATATTTTTGATTTTTAGATATTTCATTGATTATATTTTTGAATTTTTCAAACTCTTTTGGATAAGTAAAATTTTTTAAAGATTTTATCAAATCAAAATCCAATTCAACAGAATAAATATTGAGTTTTATATCTAAATTATTTTTATAAACATAATAAATAGTAACCAGTGTATTGTAACCAATACCATAGCAAATATCTAAAATATTTAGCTCTTTTTTGTCTTTATGATATGTAAAAGCTGGAATTATATGTTTATTTAGTGCTTCATTTATAGCACCATCTTGAGTATTGTGAAAGTGTTGATTGTATTTTAAAGAAAAAAGTGTATTTGAACCGTCATCTGTGGTTACTAAAATATCTTCTTTCATCTATAAACCATATCCCCAATGGTGCATCTTTTTTGCAGTAAAAATCAAAACATCATCAAAAAGTTCTATTGTATTTGGTGCTTGAAATCCAAGATTTTCTAACATATCTAAAATTTCATATCTATTGTCATTTGATATTTTTTCTAAGATTATGATATTTCCAGAGTTTTCTAAGGCTTTGTAGTGAGATTTTAAAATCTTTTCTTTATTTGTGCAGTAAGATAAAATATTACTCAAAACTATATATTCAAAAACTCTTGCATTTGATAGTTTTGCACTATTTTCATCAATAAAAGATATATATTTTACTTTTCCTTGATTTTTGTTTTTTATCTCTTCTAAAGTGCTGTTTACTAAGCCAAGATTATTGTCAATATGCAAAATAGAGATATTTATATAGTTACTAAATAAACCTTTGAAAAGTTCTAGCTTTTTTTCCAAGTTTAGTTTCCTAAACCGATAAGTTTTTCTTCACTTAAAAATAGTTTGTCATTTGACATCACACCAATTTGTGAAGATAAAATATCACGAGCTATATCTTTTGCTTCATCAAGTGAGTGCATAGCACATGTTCCACACTGAAAAATATTTAGTTCTGGAATATCGCTTTGTTTTTCTACTTTTAAAACATCTTCCATAGCTTTTTTCCAAGCAGTGGCTACTTCTTGCTCATTTGGAGTTCCAATCAAACTCATATAAAATCCAGTTCTACAACCCATAGGAGAAACATCAATGATTTCAACTGTTGGTGAATTTAAGTGGTTTCTTATAAATCCAGCAAAAAGATGCTCTAAAGTATGAGTTCCTTTTTCGCTCATCATTTTTTTATTTGGTACACAAAATCTTAAATCAAAAACTGTGATATCATCACCTTTTGGAGTTTGCATAACTTTTGCAACCCGTACAGCAGGTGCTGGCATAATAGTATGATCAACTCTAAAACTATCTAATAATGGCATAAAAAATCCTTTGAAATATGTTTAAATATAAAAAAGATTATATCCAAAGAAAAGTAAGAGACAATATATTTGCTTATGTATTTAATAATGAAAAGACATAGAGTGAAGAGTTAGATTTTATTTAGGTTTAAAAAAGATTATTTTTACAAAAATTAGATACTATAAAGCATTTTATTTTTGATGAAAGAACATATGAAAAATTTTAAATATTTTGCTTTAGAAATAGTAGAAAATAACTATAAACTTATATTATTAGATATTTGGGATAAACAAACTATCCCTTTTATCATAGAGAAAATTAAAGAGTTAAATATTTCAAAAATTAGAAAATTAACGATAGATTTTCAAAACTTAAAAGAGTTAGATAGCCTTGCTATCATCTATTTATTATCATTTTTAAAGAATTTTAAAGAAGAAAATATCACTTTGGTAAATCTTGATAAATACAAAAACTCTTATGAATTTTATAAAAAACATTATCAAGATGAAGCTTTTAAAGGCAAAAAAAAAATAAATCAATTTTTTGAAAGCATTGGTAAAAAAACTTATGAGATATATAGTTCAACAAAATTATTTATAAATTTTGTTGGAGAAGTTTTCTATTTTTTTATATACTCACTTTTAAATCCCAAAAAAATAAGATTTCAAGCTACACTAAAATATATCGAAACTTCAGCAGTAAATGCACTTTTGATAGTTGCTGTTACTTCTTTTTTAGTTGGAGTTGTTATTGCTTATCAAGGTGCGGTTCAACTTGAAAAATTTGGAGCAAATATCTTTGTTGTTGAGATGATAAGTATAACTATGTTTAGAGAAATAGCTCCTCTTGTAACTGCTATTGTAATTGCTGGAAGAAGTGCAAGTTCTTACACAGCAGAAATAGGTGCTATGAAGATAACAGAAGAGATAGATGCTATGCGAACTATGAATTTTGATCCAATACTTTTTTTAACACTACCTAGAATTTTTGCTTTGAGTATATCTTTACCTTTATTGGTTTTTTTTGCAGATATTATTGGGGTAATGGGTGGAATGGTGATAGCATATACAAGTTTAGATGTTACATTTGTAGAGTTTGTAAATAGACTGCACAATGAAGTTCCAGTAAAACACTTATTGTTAGGAGTATTTAAAGCCATATTTTTTGGATTTTTTATAGCAATTATTGGTTGTTTTAGAGGTTTTCAAGTAGAAAACAACACTACAAGTATAGGAAAATATACAACAATTAGTGTTGTAAATGCTATATTTGTAGTTATTTTACTAGATGCAGTTTTCTCTGTAATATTCACTCAAATGGGAATATAAGATGGATATTATAAAAGTTTCAAATCTTCATACAGCTTTTGGAAAAAATATAGTTCATTCTGATATATCTTTTAGTGTAAAAGAGGGTGAAATATTTGGAGTTTTAGGTGGAAGTGGTAGTGGAAAAAGTGTATTGGTAAAACAGATAGTTATGTTAAATAAAATTCAAAAGGGAACTATAAAAATCTTTGATAAAGATATTTCAAAACTATCTATGCAAGATATAGAAAAAGTAAAACTGGATTTTTCATATCTTTTTCAATTTGGTGCATTGTATTCATTTTTAAATGTGATTGAAAATATAAGTGTGATGTTAAAAGAGTACACAAATTTGCCATCATCTTTGATAGAAAAAATAGCTTATACAAATTTGGATATTGTAGGACTTCCCAAACATACAGCAAAACTATATCCTAGTGAACTTAGTGGTGGTATGAAAAAAAGAGTTGCTCTTGCACGAAGTCTTGCTATGCAACCAAAGCTTTTATTTTTAGATGAACCTACAAGTGGGCTAGACCCAGCAAGTACACAACAAGTAAATGAACTCTTACTTTATTTAAAGAAAAATCTAAATATCACAATAGTTATAATAACTCACGATTTAGAAACAATCAAAACGGTTTTAGATAGATTTATAATCATAAAAAAAGAGAAAATTTTTGATGGAAATATAAATGAAGCTTTAAACTCAAAAGATGAGTTTATACAAGATTTTTTAACACATAAAAAGGCAGACTGATGAATACAAAAATCAATTTTTTTAGGATAGGTTTATTTGTAAGTGTAATATCTTTTTTACTTGTGATTGCTATATTTTGGCTTGGCAAATATGGTTTAGAAGATAAAAAATATGATGATTATTTTATACATTTTGAAGAGTCTATTTCAGGATTAAATATCGGTTCATCTATAAAATATAAAGGTTTTGATGTTGGAGTTGTAAAAAATATAAAAATAAATCCATATAATTCTGAACAAATAGAAATAGAACTTCAAATCCAAAAAGGAACTCCTATAAAAGAGGATAATTATGGGATTTTAGGAAATTTGGGTATTACAGGGCTTAAATATGTAGAGTTAAAAGGTGGTAGCAATCAAGCAAAACTTTTAAAAGAAAATGAATATGGAATGAAAGTAATTCATTCAAAGAAATCAGCTTTAAGTAATCTTGTAGATTCAACTGAAGATATTACAAAAGAGTTTATGATAGTTCTAAGTCAAATTAAAAAAGTTTTAAATGATGAGAATTTGGAAAATATATCTTCTCTTATTTCAAAAAGTAATAGTAGTATGCAAAATATTGAAAAGCTAACTTCTTATTTAGTAACAAATGAGAATAAAATTGATGAATTATTAAATAAAATCAAAGATTTTACAGTTATAGGAAGCTCATCTTTTGTTAGTGTAAAATCTTCTGCTGATAACTTTAAAGCACTTACAACAAAGATGAAAGAGGATTTTGACAATGGAACTTTTGATATAAAAGGGCTAACTCAAGATAGTATTGATAATATAAATGTAGTTTTAAAAAGTTTAGAAAAGAATCTAAATCAAACTCAAGATTTAATAAAAAATTTAAATGAAAGCCCAAGTGATTTATTGTTTAAACAAAAAAATATAAAATATGGTCCAGGAGAGCAAAATGAGAAGTAAGATTTTAGCACTGTTATTGATTTTGGTATTTGCAGGGTGTAGTTTTAAACAACAAAGAGTAGATATAAATCACTACTCAATTGATTTTAAATCAAGTGCAAAAGTGGATAAAGCAAAATTTAACTCAATTTTTATAGAAGATGTAAATGTAAATAGAAGTTTTAATCTAACATCAATTTTTTACAATACAAAACCATATTTGTTTGAAGAGTATGTAAAAAATAGATGGGTAAATCTTCCAAGTAATATGATATATAATCAACTCACAGACTCTTTTATATCAAGTAATATTTTTGAAAATATAGTTTTAAGAGATAAAAAAATAGAGTATAAATATGCTTTAAAAACTGAAGTTATAAAAATATATCAAACATTTAAAGCTGATAAATCTTATGCTATTTTGAAAATAAAATTTGATTTGATAACAGATAATAAAATTCTGAAATCATACAATTTTGATAAAGAGATATTATGCGAAACAAATGATGCTTATGGTTTTGTAAAAGCTGTAAATAGTGGCTTTGATGAGGTTGTAAATAGTTTGTTGGATAGCTTACTATTAATTTAATATAAGTATTAGAATAATTAATACATAATTAATTGTTTTATCATATAATTCTTATTTAAATTATAAAGGAATTGATGTGAAACAAATTTTTAATAATGAAATATTAGATAGTCTGAAAAAAGATAGTTTTATTGATAAAAAGTTATTTTTAAGAGAATTGATTTTAAATGCTAATAAATCAGTAATAAAACTAGAAGAACTAAAAAAAGAAAAAAGATTTATCAATGAGTTAAAAGAATATAAAGGTCGTATTGAAGTATATTTTGAGCCATCTGATCAATCAATATATAGGATTTAGTAAAGATCAACTTATTGAACTTACTAAAATATCTGATATTTTAGCAGTTTTTTTAGTATCAAAAAATATTTCAATAATATCTAAAAAAATTGGTGAAGATACTGCATATAAATGTAAAATACAAAATGGTGAAATATCTGTAAACTCTTGCGTAAATGAGGAATATTCAGGAACTGTTATTTATATAAAGCTTGAACAAGAATTTGCAGAAAGTTTTACAAATATAGATAAACTAAAATCTTATATAAATGAGTTTATAAATCAGATAAATATTGATTTGTTTTTAAGTTATTATGAAGATTTTGAAGAAAAAATAGAAAAATTAAATTAAACTATAATTACTTCAACCTTTTAGCAATAATTGGTGCAATATTCATCACAATAAAAAGTCTTACAATATGGTGCAAAGTTATATAAGGTAAATTTGCACCAACCAAAATAGCTATCAAGTTTATCTCTGTTTGACCACCAGGACCAAAGGCAAGTAATATATCCAACGCCTTAAAATCTAAACTATAAAATATAATTGCTATAAAAATAGCACACAAAAGAATCAAAATAGCAAAATGTCCCAAAGTAGCCACCAAAGTTTTAAGGATTGTTTTTAGGCTAACATTTCTAAAAGTAAATCCTATGATTGAACCAAAAACAATTTGTATAAATTTCAGTAATTCATCTGGAATATGAGTATTTACAAAACCAGTAGAGTACAAAACTATACTTACTATCATAGGACCTATTAAATAAGCAGCGGTTAGTTTTAACTTTTTTGCCAACAAAGCACCAAATATACAAAAAATATAGATATATGAAAAATCAAACATATTTATATCTTTTATAGGCGTTGTTAAAAGTTGGTTACCACGAATGTCTATTTGGAAAATATATTGAATTATAAAAGGTAAAGATACTACAACAAAAAAAAGCCTTGAACTTTGCATCAAAGTTATTTTTGAAGTATCAGCTTTTAACTCTTGTCCGATTATCACCATTTCTATTACACCACCAGGCATTGAGCCTAAATATGAGGTTTTTAAATCATATTTTAAAACTTTGTAGTAGTAAAATGTTCCAAAAAATATAACTAAAATTGTAAAAGGAATTACCAATAAAAGGCTTATTGCATAGTGTGGAATAAACTCTAAAATTTGCGGTGTAAAAGTACTTCCAATAGTAAGCCCTATCAAAATTCTAGCTGGTGCTGAAAATAGTTTTGGGCTTTGTATTGGAATTTTATCAAATCTTATGAGTAAACTTGTAGCAAAAATACTTCCTAAAAGCCAAGGCAAAGGAAGATGCAAAAATATAAATAAAATTGAACCACAAAAAGCAACTAGCAAAGCTAGTAGCATTTGAAAAATAGAGTTTATATTCATATATTTGCTAGATATTTTACAGCTTCAAAAGAGTCTTTTTTTACAATATCCGTATATTTTAGAAGTTCTTCTTCATTTGAGTAACCACATAATACTCCAATAGATTTTATGGAAGCATTTGAAGCAGAGATTAAATCAAGTTTTGTATCTCCTATCATAAAAGCTTGATGTTTTGTATCGTCATAATTCAAACCTTGTAAAGCTTTTAAAATAGGTTCTTCGTGTGGTTTTGGATTTTGCACATCTTCTCTTCCAATGATTACTTCAAAGTGTTTCAAAATATCAAAGTTCTCTAAAATAGGAGTTGAGTAAATCCTAGTTTTTGTTGTAACTACTCCAAGTCTTGCAAAACTTGAAGCTAGATTTACAGCTTCAAAAGCCTTTTCAAGTAGGAGTGTTTGTGCAACTGAAATATCTTTGTATCTATTTTTATAGCTATCTACAAAATCCCAAACCTTGACTTTTTCAACTCCTAGATTTTCAAACATAATATCAAGTGGATACCCTATCAAATCTTTTATATTTTCATCAGTTCCAGTAAAATCAAAGTTTTGTTCTTTAAAAGCAAATCTAAATGTAGATATTATCGCATCTGTTGAGTCTATCAAAGTTCCATCTAAATCAAAAAGTATTATTTTGTTTTTCAAATTTATTCCTTTATTTCCCAATCTTTTTGATTATGTAAAATCCCTGTAAAAGTTGGTTCAATATTTTTTATTTTTTTATTAACAGCAGTAATTCCATCTGGAATATATAAAAAAAGATATGGTAAATCATCAGTAATAGTTTTAAAAATCTCTTTATAAATCAGTGATAATTCATCTTTATTTATAGTGTTTATACCTTTTTCTATGAGTTCATCAACTCTATCATTTTTATATCCAGCTAGATTAAATCCACCTAATTTATCACTAGAACTATGCCAAAGAGGATAAGCATCAGGAGTTAAAGGCATAGACCAACCTAAAAGTATGGCTTCAAATTTCCGTGGATGTACAATTGTATTTAAAAAAGCTTGCCACTCCATAACTCTTATTTTCATATTAACACCAATTTTTTGAAGTTGGTATTGAAGTATTTGAGCAGCATTTACTCTTATATCATTTCCAGTATTTGTAATAACTTCAAATGTAAAAGGATTTTTTTCATCATATCCAGCTTCTTTTAGTAACTCTTTTGCTCTTTTTATATCTTGAACTATGGGTTTAACTTCTTCATTGTAAGCATAAGAGTGTGGCATAAATGGACCATTACAAACTTGTCCATATCCAAAAAACAAAATATCAACTAACTCTTGTCTATTTATCGCTAAAGATATAGCTTCTCTGATTTTTTTATCTTTAAATTTTTCATCTTTTAAATTAAATCCCAAATAACTATATGTAAAAGCTGGTTTTTGTATGATTGTATAATCTTTTTTAAAATTATCATCTATTTGTCTATTTAGTTGTATTGGGTCAAGTGTTCCAATATCGAGTTTTTTCTGTTTTAGATATAAAAAAGATGTATTTAAGTCTGGTAAAAATTTATATAAAATACTATCAATTTTTGGCTTTCCTTCAAAATAATCAGGATTGGCGATAAGTTCTATATCTTGACCAACTTTAAACTCTTTTAACATATATGAACCAGTACCTATTGGATTTTTGTTAAAAGAGCTTGTCATTAGATTTTCTTCATCTTTTAAAATATGATATGGTAAAAGTCCAACCATCCAAGTTTCAAGTGCTTTGAAATATGGTTTTTTATAGTTTATCTCAACTGTTAAATCATCTATTATTTTTACATTCTCAACTTCATTAAAATTTGATTTTATGGAGTTAAAAACTTTTGGATTTATGATTTGCTCGTAAGTAAAAACTATATCTTTTGAAGTAACTTTTTGTTTATCATGCCAAAAGGAATTATCTTTTAGTTTTACAATCAGTTTGGTTGGTGTTTCAAATTTATATGATGAAGCTAAATCAGTTGTTATATCTCCATTTTTATCATATTTGAAAAGTCCATTAAAAAGCCAATCAGATATTTCAGAACTTGCAGTATCATTGGCTAAAACAGGATTTAATCTACTTGGGCTTGAACTCATACTTAAAGTAATAGTTGAAGCACTTAGCGATATAAAAGAAATTAGGTTGATTATTAAAAATTTCATAGGATATTTTATAGTTTTTTTACAAAAAATCCCATAAATTGGCTTTAACTTTTTAATTATGATAGAATATATCAAAAAATAATAAAGGATAAAAATGTCATTTTCAAAAAGTTTAAAAAATAAAGCCCAAAAAGTTTGGGAAGATGGATACAATCACCCTTTTGTACAAGAGTTAGGAAAAGGTACATTAGATAAAGAAAAATTTAAATTCTATTTATTACAAGATTATTTATATCTTTTGGAGTATTCAAAAGTTTTTGCTGTTGCAATACTAAAAGCTGAAGATGAAGAGATGTTAGCAAGGCTTAGTTCAATATTGCATAGTACTCTTGTAGATGAAATGCAAGTTCATCGAGAATATATGAAAGAGTTTGGAATTAAAAAAGAAGAAGTAGAAAATGTAAAAGCTTCATTATTTAGCAGAGCATACACTTCAAATATGTTAGCAGTTGCACAAAAAGGTGATTTAGTAGAGATTTTAGCTACTGTATTTCCTTGTGCATGGACTTATTGCGATTATGGGAAAAGGTTAAAAGAACAATATAAAGATAATTTAGAAGATAATTTTTATAAATCTTGGATAGAGATGTATTCTGGAGAAGCTTTTGAACAATCATTTGAATGGTTTTATGATGCAGTTGATAAATTGGTTGAGAATAAAACACAAAAAGAGAAGGAAAAAATTGAAGAAATTTTTATATCTAGTGTTGAATTTGAATATATGTTTTGGGATATGGCATATAAAAAAGAGATGTCATATAACCTTAGTAAATAGGGCATAAAAAAAGGAGTGATAAAACCACTCCTTTGGAAAAATAAAGAAAAATACCAATTATCTTTTTGAGAATTGAGAAGATTTTCTTGCTTTTTTCTTTCCGTATTTTTTTCTTTCAACACTTCTAGCATCTCTAGTTAATAAACCATGAGGTTTTAAAATTGTTCTAAATTGCTCATCAAAAGCAACTAAAGCTCTTGAAATTCCATGTCTTGCAGCGTCTGCTTGAGCAGAATATCCACCACCCAATGTTTTAACAACAACATTTACAGATGCTTCTTGTTTTGCTACTTGTAATGGTTGTAAAACTCTTTTTTTGATAGACTCATGACCACCTAGCCAAGCATCTAAAGTTTGACCATTAACTGTTAATTGTCCATTTCCAGACTCTAACCATACTTTTGCTATCGCAGTTTTTCTTCTTCCAGTTGCATATACTTTTGCCATTACTATTATCCTTTAATTTGAGCCGTATGAGGATGTTCACTTCCTGCATATACTTTTAATTTTTTTAACATAGCTTTACCAAGAGTAGTTTTTGGAAGCATACCTCTAGTAGCTAATTTATACAATTTTTCAGGGTTTTTTTCAATCATATCTGACATTTTGTGAGTTTTTGTACTTCCAAAATAACCTGAGTGTGTATAGTAGTTTTTCTCTTCTAATTTAGCACCAGTAAATTTAGCTTTACTTGCATTGATAATTACTACATAATCTCCGCAATCAACGTTAGGTGTAAAACAAGGTTTATTTTTTCCTCTTAATATTGTAGCAACTTCAGTAATAATTCTTCCGAATACTTTACCTTCTGCATCTACTACAACCCAAGATCTTTCGATTTCGTTGGCTTTTGCCATTTGAGTAAATTTCATTTATTAACTCCCTTTCAATAATAAGTTGGAATAATAGTTAAGTATTGCTTTTGTTTTGCTTAAATTAAGTAGATTTTAATGATAAATTATAAATTTTGAACCAACATCGATTTGAGACTCTATTTCAAGTCTAAAATTGTGTAATTTTAATATAGATTGAACTATAAATAATCCTAATCCTAAAGAGTTATTCCATTCATTATTTGAAACTCTATAAAACTTCTTTTTTATTTTTTCAAGTTCTTCTTTACTTATTCCTATGCCTTTATCTATAATTGCAATAGAATTTTTTGTGATTTCAACTACTATTTCTTCTTTTGAGTATTTAAGAGCATTTTCTATTAGATTTGATATTGCTATTGAAATTAAAGTTTCATCAACTTTAAGATAAATATCATCACCAACAACTTTTATTTCTCTATTTTTATATTTAAATTTTAAGTCACTTATTGAGTTTTCTAAAATCTTTTTTATAGATATTGAACTTAAAATAAGCTCTTGTTTTTGTTCTTGTAATTTTAAAGTTAATCTTAATTTATCTATTATTTGTGCCATTTTATTTGAGTTTGAAAATATTTTATTTAAAAATTTGATTTTCATATCTTTTGGCATATCTTTATCATCCAGTAAAGTCTGACTATACCCAGAAATTATAGCTATTGGATTTTTAAACTCATGAGAAATAGCTGATATAATGTCATCTTTTTGTCTATTCGCAATAGTCAGTTTTGCTGTGTGTTTGGCTTTGGCTTTATCTTTTTTAGCCAATTTTATAGCTACTTTATTTAGTAGTTTTGCTATTTTATAAAATTCAAAAGTATAATTTGATTTTAATAACATTGGTTTTCTTTTTTTTGTCAATTCTTTTAAAAAATGAAGTATGAAATCAGTCTCTTTTTTTATTTTTAAACTTATAAAATAGGTTGCCAAAAATGCAATAAATAAGAAAATAGATATATATGCAAATATTTCTAAAGTTAATTTCATAAAATTATCAGTGATTTTATTTGTATAATCAGACATTCTTATATAAAATATTTCTTCATTAATGATAGTTTTTTTAGCTACATATAAAAGTTCTTTATCCAAAGTTTCAGATTTTCTTATATCTTTTCCAAGACCAATATTCTCTGCTTCTATTATTTCAACTCTATTTTTATGGTTATTTATTCCATCTAAATTTTTGTGGCTTTCAGCTATCACATCACCTTGAGCATTGATTAACGATATTCTTAAAGATAGTTTTGAACTAAGATTTTGAACAATACTTTTTAAGCTATTTATATCTTTTGAATTTTCTAAAACAACTATTAAAGTATCAATATTTTGTAAAAGGTTTTTCTCTATTTGATTTATATATAGATTTTTTGCCCAAAAATAAGTAGTGAGTGTTACAGTCAATAATATTGCAACAAATATTGTAAGATATGTTCGTAAAAATAGTTGGTGAATTTTTAGCAAAATATGTAACCTTCACCTCTAACAGATTTTATATAATTTTTTTTGTTTTTTGGGTCTATTTTTGATTTTAGTCTTTTTATAGCCACATTTACAGTTTTTTCTTTTTTATCTAAAGAGTCTTCCCATACTTTTTCCAATAAATATTCTCTTGAGAGTAGAATATCTTTATTTTTTATGAATTCTAAAAGTAGGTTTGATTCAAGTTGTGTTAATTCTACTTCAATATTTTCAATATAAAATTTTTTATTTGAAGAGTTATATAAAATATCTTTTACTTTTAATATTTCTACATCTTTTGATGTTCTTTTGAGTACAGCTTTTACTCTAGCACTTAGTTCTTTTATGTTGAAAGGTTTTGTTATATAATCATCAGCATAATACTCAAATCCTTCTATGATATCTTCATCTTTATCTTTTGCTGTTACATAAATAACTGGTGTAGAGTAACCATCTTTTTTAATACTAGAAATAAAAGTGGTACCTTCTATACCACTTAAATTTCTATCCATCAATATTAAATCAATAGTTTCTTCTTCTAAAACTTTTTTTACATTGTCATTTATAGATAAAAACCCTATTGTTTCATATCCTTCTTTTTGTAAGGTATATTCAAGAAGTTCCAAGATATCTTCTTCATCTTCTATTATTAAAATTAGTTTATTGTTCATTTTGTATCACATCTTGTTTTTTATCATTTTGTGGAGAGAATTTTATAGCTAATATTCTAAAAATAAAGAATATAAATATAACTAAAAGTAGAAAAACAATATCAAAATACTCTCTATTTTTATTCGTAGCTAGAATTATAACTTCTCTTATTAAAAATATAATAAAAATATCAAGTACATATCTAAGTCTTAAAGTCTCTTTTGTTATAAATTCTGAAATCATCTTCACAACTTCCATAATAACAATAAATTCTAACATTAAGATGATTGCTTTATAAAAGTCGTGACCAGCAATAAGTATCGTTAAAAAGATAATTATTGCAACTAAAACTTCAAAATGTGAACTAAAATATTTTGAAATTTTTCTTATAGCTTTTTTAAAATGTCTAATATAAAAGATTTCGCTATTATGATTGTTCAATATCTCCACCAACTTGTGCAAATTGTAATAATCTTGCAATAGATACTGCTCTATCAGCAATTTTTTCTAATCTTCTTAAACTACTTAAAATATCAAAATACTCTTTTGATAAATCTAATTTTTTTGAAATTAGCTTTAAAATATTTTTCTCTATCATAAGGTATAAATCATCTGTTTTACTCTCTTCAACTATAACTCTATGATATTTCTCTTCTATATGTTTTTCATCTTTTTCATCAATAATAGAAGTTGCAGTTTGTAAAGACAATAATGCTGATTTTAAAAGAGGAATTGCATATTCTAAAATAACATTTGTATCTAAATCACTTGAATATGATTTTTTAAACATTTTTGCAAAATCTTTTGTGTTTGCAGCTGTTCTTGCTAATTCATTTGTAATTTTTAGAAAAGATACTAATCTTCTTAAATCTTTTGCTTCAGGTGCATATAAAGCCATTGTTCCAACGATAATATTATCTATTTCGTTTGATTTATGAAGAGTTTTTTTCTCACTTATTTCAACATTACTTAAATCTTCAATTTTTCTATCATTTAGAGCTTTTAAGCAAATCTCTAAAGCTTCAATTACTGAAAATCCTATTTGTTTTACTTCTTCTTTTACTGTTGCTAGTTTTATTTCGTATGGTTTTAACATTATCCAAATCTCCCTGTTATGTAATCTTCTGTTTTTTTATTGTGTGGATTAACAAAAATAGTTTCTGTTATATCGTACTCTATCAATTTCCCTAAGTGAAAAAATGCTGTATAATCAGCAACCCTTGCAGCTTGTTGCATATTGTGAGTTACAGTTATAATCGTATAATCTTGTTTCAACTCAAGCATAAGAGCCTCAATTTTTTCTGTACTTATTGGATCAAGTGCAGATGTTGGCTCGTCCATTAGAATAATTTCTGGTTTAATAGCGATTGTTCTAGCTATACAAAGTCTTTGTTGCTGACCACCTGAAAGTGAAGTTCCTGGTTGTGTTAATTTATCTTTTACTTCATTCCAAAGTCCAGATTTAATTAAAGAAGTTTCAACTAACTCGTCACACTCTTTTCCTTTTCTTACAAGCCCATGTTTTAAAGGTGCATAAGCAACATTGTCATAAATAGATTTTGGAAAAGGGTTTGGTTGTTGAAAAACCATTCCTACTTTTTTTCTAACACTTACTTCATCTACATCTTTATCATATATATTTTTCTTATCTATGATAATTTGTCCATCTATTTTAACTATTGGGATTAAATCATTCATTCTATTTATACATCTTAAAAATGTTGATTTTCCACAACCTGATGGTCCAATCAATGCTGTGATTTTATTTTGGTATAAATTTACATCTATATCAAATAAAGCTTGATTTGTTCCATAAAATAGATTTAAATTTTTTACATCTATTTTTGATTTGATTTCTGTACTCATTTTTTTCCTTTTACCATTTTACTTCAAGTTTTTTTCTAAGATAAATTGCGATTGCATTTAGTGAAATTAGTATTGTCAATAATACCAAAATTCCTGCAGCTGTTTTTTCTATATACATACCTTCTGGCATTCCAGCCCAAGTGAAAAGTTGTGCTGGCATAACAGTTGCTGCACCAGTAACCATAGTTGGAGCATCTGGAATAAATGCAATCATACCTATGATGATTAAAGGAGCAGTTTCTCCCATAGCTTGTGCTAAACCGATGATTGAACCTGTTAAAATTCCTGGAAATGCTAAAGGTAAAACATGATCTCGTGTTACTTGAATTTTATTTAATCCTAAACCATATCCAGCTTGTCTAATACTATCTGGAACTGCTCTTAAAGCTGCTCTTGAACTTACAATTATAATTGGTAGTGTCATAAGAGCAAGAGTTAATCCTCCAACTAAAGGTGAACTTCTTGGCATACCAAAAAGATTTATAAATATTGCAAGACCTAAAAGACCAAATAAAATAGATGGAATAGCTGCAAGGTTGTTGATATTTATCTCTATAAATCTTGTAAATTTATTATCACCTGCAAACTCTTCAAGGTAAATTGCTGTCATAACTCCAATTGGGAATGCAACAAGCATTGTTATGATTAAAGTTAAAATTGAACCAACAACTGATGAGAAGATACCAGCATATTCAGGTATTTTTGAGTCACCATTTAAAAAGAATAAAGAGTTAAATCTTTTTTCTATCAAACCATTTGAATATAGTTCATCAACTATTGCTATTTCTTTATCTTTCAAATTGTGATGGTGATTTTTTATGTATTGATCAACTTGGTGATTTGTTAAAATCCAAAGATTTTGTGTTGAATCTTTATACTCTGGATTTTCTTCTAATAGTTTTGGTAAATCTCTTAAAGCTGCTCTTGAAACTATATTTCTAAATTCACTTGGAACTGCCAATCTTGTATCATCCAATGTTTTTTCGTTGAAAGTTACATCAACTTTTACATAAGCTATATTAAAAGCTGGAATACCTTTTCCAATCATATCAAAAAGAAAGAAAGCTAAAAATGCTACTGAAAATACCAAAGAAGTTATAGTAAACTTTTTAAATCTTGCTGCACTAGCATGTCTTTTTTTCAAAGTTGGGTCATAAAATGGATTGTTTTGTTTATTTTTCTTATTTCTTTTTATCATAATGTATTCACTTTATATTTTTCTTTAAATTTTCTTATCAATGACAATGAAATCATATTTAAAACCAAAGTTACGATAAACAGTACTAAACCTAAAGCAAAGGCTGAAAGTGTTTCTGGTGAATTAAACTCAAAATCTCCAACTAAAGAGTTTACAATTGTAACTGTAACTGTTGTCATATCTTCAAGAGGATTTATAGATAAATTTGGTCGTAAACCTGCTGCCATAACAACAATCATTGTTTCACCTAAAGCTCTTGATAAAGCTAAAAGACATGCTGAAATAATACCTGGCATAGCCGATGGTAAAACTATGTTTTTGATAGTTTCTCCATGTGTCATACCCAAACCAAATGCTGCTTTTCTTTGACTATCTGGAACAGCTCTTATAACATCATCTGAAAGTGAAGAAACCAAAGGAATTATCATAATTCCCATAACAACTCCAGATGCTAAAGCACTATTAAATGTTGCTTCAAGCCCAAAAAAGTTTGCTGCTTTTACAACAAAAGGAGCAACTGTAATAGCTGCAAAGAAACCATAAACAACAGTTGGAATACCTGCAAGAACTTCCAAAATAGGTTTTAGATAATCTCTTAATTTTGGACTTGCGTATTCACTCATATATATAGCACTTCCAAGTCCAATAGGAATGGCAACAAGCAAAGCTATAACTGTAATTACAAATGTTCCTGCAAAAATAGGTAAAGCACCAAATTGGCTATTTGCAGTTCCTGGAGTCCATTGGGTACCTGTTAAAAAGTACCAAAAGCTTCTTAACTTAAAGAACTCTATTGCTTCAAATAAAATTGAGAATAAAATACCAAAAGTTGTTAAAATAGAGATACCAGCTGCAAAAATAAGTGCATATTTTATAAGCTTCTCATTTAGTTCTCTTCGTTTTTTTTGTGATTGAAAATTACTCAACAAAATCGACCTTTGTATTGAATTTATGGAATTTTAGAAGAACTTGATTACAATTGAGTTACATTTATATAATTTTAAAAATAGGTTCTTTTGAGTTTTTAGAGGCTTTTTTTACAATATTTAAAGTGTTGTCAAAGTTCAAAATATCTGATTGAGAATTTATCTCCAAAATAGCACAAGAAACAGATAGTAAATCAAACTTTCTAGTAGTACCAAATCTATCTTTTCCTACTATAAAATTGTTTTGTTTATCCTCTTTTGAGTATAAGTTTTTTACACTATTTTTAAATTCATCTTGTATATTTGAAGTTAGTTCAAAAACATCTTTGTAGTTGTAGTCTATTAATCCTACAAAAAAATCATCACCACCAATATGAGCTATAAAACTATTTTTTTGATATCTTTTTTGTAGTAGTTCAGAAAATATTAAAATAGCACGGTCACCTTGTCTAAAACCATAAATATCATTAAATGGTTTAAAATCATTGAAATCAAAATATATGATATAAGTAGTATTGAATTGAGAATTTTTAAATGATGTATCAATATATTTTTCTATTTGACTATTTCCTGGAAGTTTTGTAAGTGGGTTTTGATTTGTTGCTATTTCTATATTTCTTTTATACGATAAAGTTAAAAGAGAGTTCAGATTTATAAAACCTTTGTATTTATCCGAACTAGTGATAAATATACCTAAAGAATCATTGAAGTTTAGATTATACATTTCAAGAATTTTATCAATTCCCCATGATATTTCTACACTTAATGCAGGTTTGATATATTTTAATAAAGTAGATGAAAATGTTTTATTTTGTGCTAATGATAGACCATACTGAGAGTAAGATATTTTTTTAATATCACTTTCATAAATTATTCCTAACAAATATCCAAACTCATCTACAATAGGAACAAAGTTATGTTGAGTGTTTTTTTTGAAGTGTAAAAACAAATCATACAAAGAGGTATTAACATCTAATGGAGTAATCTCTTCTATAAATTTACTATCAATAGTCCTATTTGTATCATTTCTTTTATCTTTTGCTATTAAATCTACTATATTGTTATATAAAATTTCAATTTCATTTATATTTTTTGTAGGTTTTTGAACTAAATACCCTTGTATAAAATCTGCTCCTATATCTTTACAAGTATAAAATTCTTTGATAGTTTCTACTCCTTCGGCAATTACTTGTATCCCCATAATATGTGCCATATCAATAATAGAGGAACAAAATAGTTTTTTCTTTGAATCTTGGTCTATATTTGAAATAAAAAATCTATCAAGTTTTATGATATTTGCTTCACTAAAATATAAAAGTTTTAATCCCGAAACACCTATTCCAAAATCATCTATTGCAATTGAGTAACCACTTTGTTTATATTTTTCAAGCATTGAAGATAAAGCATTTTGCTCTATTGCTGTACCTTTTTCACTTAGTTCAAAACATATTCTTTCTTTGTTTAGGTTGTATTTTTTTAATATCTTTTCTGTATTTCCTGATGAATAGCTTTTATTGTAAATAATCCTATTATCTAAATTGTAAAATAGTTTTAAATTTGAATAATTTATTTTTGCAAATTTACTTATAGCTTTTTCTCTTAATTCTAAATCGAGTTCATATAAATAGTCATTGTTGAAAGCTAAATCAAATAAGTCATCAATATTTGTGAGATTTGGTATATCTTGAACATTTCTTAAAAGTGCCTCAACTGCATAAATTTTCCCACTGTGAGAGTAGATTATTGGTTGAAAAGCATAATCAAGCTTTGATATTATTTCAGTCCAATTTGGCATAGTTTTCCTATATGATATTTTAAAAAGAGGTTAAGAAGTAGAGTTTATCTACTTCTTATTAGTGTTTTAAATCAGCTTCTGTTAGTTTTTCACTATTTAGAACTTTTGCTCTAGCTTTTGTTCTAACATCATCAGTCAATGGAATAAGTCCAATTTCAGTTAAAATTCCATCTTTTCCAATCATTTTTTCAGATACGAAAAGTTTTGTAAACTCTTTTAAAGATGGAACATCTTTTGAGTGTTGATTTTTGATATAAAAATACATTGAACGAGCAACAGGATAAGAAGCATTTGCAATAGTATCAACTGTTGGTGCAACATTGTCTATACTAAGACCAATAACTTTATCTTTATTTTCAGCTAAGAAAGAGTAACCAAAAATACCAATTGCTGCTTCATTTTTTGTAAGTCTTTGAACTATTAAGTTATCATTTTCACCAGACTCTACATAAGCCCCATCTGTTCTGATTTCTGAATAAGCTTTATATTTTTTATTTGCTTTTTCATCAGCTTTAAATAAATCTGTATAAACTGATTGTTTTTCAAATATACTTTGTAATACTAACTCTTCAAAAGAATCTCTCGTTCCAGATGATTTTGGTGGACCATAAACTATAATTTCTCTATTTGGTAAGTTACTACTAATATCTGACCATTTTTTGTATGGATTTGCTATTAAAGATTTACCATCTTTTGAAGGAACTTCTTTTGCAACTGCTAAAGCTAATTGTTCTTTTGTTACATTAAAACTTTGTACTTTTGAACTTTGTGCTATTGCAATACCATCAAATCCAATTAAAGCTTCAGTTACATCAGTAACACCATTGTCTTGACACATTTTTAATTCATTTGCTTTTATTTTTCTTGAAGCATTTGCAATATCTGGTGTATTTATATCAGCACTAGCACAAAATAGTTTTATTCCTCCACCTGTTCCAGTTGATTCAACAACAGGAGTTGGATAAGATGTTGTTGCTCCAAATTCTTCAGCAACTGAAGATGAAAAAGGATAAACTGTTGATGAACCAACAATTTTAATCTGGTCTCTTGCACTTAAACTTGATACTAATAAGGCACTTGCTATCAATGCCACAGATGATTTTTTTAAATTCATTTTTTCTCCGATAAATTTTATTTACGGAAGAATTCTAATAAGCCTTGATTACAGTTTGGTTACTTTTGTATAAATTTAAACTTGAAAAGGATAGTTTTTTATAATAACTACTTTAGAGATACTTATTTATATGTATCTCCAATAAGGACATTTAATATTATGCATAATATGGTTCTTTAGTCGCTTTATTAAAGTTCTCTTGAAAATTTTTATAAAAATCAGATATATTTTGATATTGCTCTTGTACTTTTTTATCTGCATTTGAAGATTTTGAATTTATTAAAGCTTTTTCAAAATTAGCTATGGCTTTATCTATAAAAGCAACAAAATCTATATTATTTAACTCATTTTTATGATTTATCACATAATTATCATTTGAAGATCTGCCATTTTTCATAAAACTTGCATTTATATCTTCATTGTTAGAAAACTCTTGTAAATTCATTTGAAATTCAAAAGATAAAAGTCCAGTTTTTTCTGGATCTGTATTTTGTAAAGTTTCATAATATGCTTTATTGATACTACTATTTTCACTATAATTTAATGCACCTTTTAAGTGTAAAAACTTACTATATTGGGAAGCTTTTATATCTCCATTATCTGATAGTTCTTTATATCTTTTATCAAACTCTTCTTGATGAGTTTTTGCCTCTTCAAAAGAAATATTTAGTAAATCATTTGCTGAATAGTTACTATAATCTATTTTTTCAAGTTCCTTATAATAAGCTGTACTTAAATTTTTTACACTTTGTGTTTGATATATATTTGTAGTTTGATTTATTTCCATATTTTTTCCTTGTGTGTTTATGTATTATAATAAATCAATTATCATTTTAATATAAAACTGTAACGAAAACTTGGTATGATTTGTATTATTTTATTTAAAACAAAAACAATAAATCTAAGTAAGAATAAAAATATTGGTAAAGATAAGATTGATTTTTAAAAATTATAAAAGTATTTTTATTTTGTTATTAGTATTTAAAAAAGAAAAACAAAAAAGGCTTTTTATAGCCCATTTGCTTCGATAAGTCGAGATTGATGATCAGCAATAAGAGGATCAATTACTTCATCAAACAACCCATCATTTAAGATGTTTTCAAGTCTGTAAAGAGTCAAATTTATTCTATGATCACTGATACGATTTTGTGGGAAGTTATAAGTTCTTATTCTTCCACTTCTATCACCAGTACCTACTTGCTCTTTTCGGTTTGCACCCTCAGCTTCCATCTTTTTTTCCATCTCAATCTCAAAAAGTTTCGCTTTTAGAACTTTCATAGCTCGCTCTTTGTTTTTATGTTGAGATTTTTGATCTTGATTTGTTACAACAATACCAGAAGGAATATGTGTGATTCTTACAGCCGAGTCTGTAGTATTTACAGATTGACCACCATTCCCACTAGCTCTCATAACATCAATTTTTAAATCATTTTCGTTTATTTCGACTTCAACATCATCAACTTCAGGCATAACTGCAACTGTAATAGCTGATGTATGAACTCTACCTTGAGATTCTGTTGCTGGAACTCTTTGAACTCTATGAGTTCCACCTTCAAATTTTAGTTTAGAATACACATGGTCACCTTTTACCAAGATTACTATCTCTTTGTAACCACCTGCTTCACTATCACTTGAACTCATAATCTCTACTTTCCAACCATTATTTTCAGCATATCTTAAATAACCACGGAATAAATCACCTACAAATAGTGCAGCTTCATCTCCGCCTGTTCCAGCTCTTAGCTCCAAGTAAATATTTCTATCATCATTTGGATCTTTTGGAATCATCAAAACTTTTATCTCTTCTTCCAAAATTGGTTTTGAAGTTTCTAATTCTTTTAATTCTTCTTTTGCTAATTCGCCAAGTTCAGCATCATCAAGGATAAGTTTGTTTTCTTCAATATCATCAAGAACTTTTATATACTCTTTAGCTTTATTTACTATTGCTTCTATACTTGATTGTTCTTTTGACAAGGATGTCATTCTTTTTATATCACTTGTGATATCAGGACTCATCAATAATTGAGTGATTTCCTCATATCTAGTAATAAATGGTTGGAGTCTATTTTTTAACATAAATTACTTATATAGCATTTACTTTTAATTGTAATCTACTTACTTTTCTAGCTGCTGTACCTTTCGGTAAAATACCTTTAGAAACGCAGTGGTGGAAATATTTGTTTGCAACTTTCATTGCTTCAGTAGCTTTTGTTTTGTCTCCAGATTCAACTGCAGCAACTACATCTTTAGTTATATTTTTAATTCTAGTTTTATAGAATCTATTTCTTTCAGTCTTAACTAAAGTTTGTCTAGCTCTCTTTTCAGAAGATTTGTGATTTGCCATTTTTTTAACCTCTTTATAAAATTTTAAAGGATAGAATACTATCCAAAATAACTTAAACAGAGTTTAATTTTAGGAAGATTTAATGAAACTATTTGGAACAGATGGAGTTAGAGGAAAGGCTGGAGCATTTTTAGATGCTTTTACTGTAATAAAACTTGCACAAGCTGCTGGTGTTCATTTTAGAAAACACTCAACAACAAATAAAATTTTAGTTGGAAAAGATACAAGAAGAAGTGGATATATGATAGAAAATGCACTTGTTAGTGGTCTTACATCTGTTGGATATGATGTTATCCAAATAGGACCTATGCCAACTCCTGCAATAGCATATTTAACAGAAAGTATGAGATGTGATGCTGGAATTATGATAAGTGCTTCACACAATCCTTTTGAAGATAATGGAATAAAGTTTTTTGATAATCATGGAAATAAACTAAGTGTTGAAGATGAAAAAGAGATTGAAAAAATATTTTTCAATCATGATTTACTCCAAAGTGAACAAGTAACTGGTATGGATATTGGTTCATCAAAAAGAATAGATGATGTTATTGGAAGATATATTGTTGTTATTAAGTCATCGTTTCCAAAAGATTTAACTCTAAAAGGTTTAAGAATAATTCTTGATTGTGCAAATGGTGCTGCGTATAAAGTTGCTCCTACAATTTTAGAAGAATTGGGTGCAGATGTTATAACTATAAACAATAAGCCAAATGGATTTAATATAAACGATAATTGTGGAGCAATGCACCCAGAAAATGTAGCAAAACTTGTAAGAGAGTATCGAGCAGATATTGGATTGGCTCTTGATGGTGATGCAGATAGATTGGTTGTTATTGATGAAAAAGGTGAGATAGTTGATGGGGATAAACTTTTAGGAGCATTGACAATATACTTAAAACAAGAAAATCTATTAAAAGGTGATGCTTGTGTAGCTACAGTTATGTCAAATAAAGCCTTAGAAGACTATCTAGCGAATCATCAAATTAAACTTTTAAGAAGTGATGTTGGAGATAAATACGTTCTTGAACTCATGAAAGAACAAGGTATAAATTTTGGTGGAGAACAAAGTGGACATATTATTTTTTCTGATGCTGCAAAAACTGGAGATGGTTTAGCTTCGGCATTGCAAGTGTTGGCGATGATGATTAGAAGTAAGAAAAAAGCAAGTGAAGTTTTAAATCCTTTTACTCTGTATCCACAGATTTTACATAATATGAAAGTTAATGAAAAAATACCATTAAAAGATATAAAGGGTTTAGATGAAATTTTAAAACCTTTAAGAGAAAAAGGAATGAGAGATTTGATAAGATATTCTGGAACAGAGAATAAAATCAGACTTCTACTTGAAGGAAAAAACAAAAAAGATGTAGAAACTGGAATGGAAACTTTAATCTCTTTTTTTAAAAAAGCTTTATGAAAAGAGAGTTTAAATTAGCAGTTGCTATTTTTATAGCTATTTTTATCATAGACCAAGTTGTAAAGTTTGGTTTTGCAAATCTTGGTTGGGATGCAAATGGAAGTGTTATGAGCTTGAAACTTGCTTACAACTATGGAGTTGCTTTTTCAATGTTCTCTTTTTTAGATGAGTATTTAAAATATATCCAGCTTTTTATAGTAGTTTTAGGAAGTATATATTTATATAAAAATATATATTTATTTAAAGAATATTATATTGCAATAGGGCTTTTATATGCTGGTGGATTGTCAAATATTTTGGATAGATTTACTTATGGTGCAGTTGTCGATTATTTTTATTGGCATTATGGATTTGAGTTTGCAATTTTCAACTTTGCAGATGTTATGATAAATGTTTCAGTTGCTATTATAATCTTTATTCAAATACGAAACAATAGAAGAGAAAAAAATTTAAAAGAGAAAAGCTCTTTGTAGCTTAAAAGAGTTTTTTGGTTATAATTTTGCCAAAATTCTCAAAATTAAACAGTTTAGGAAAAAATATGGGTCAAACAATTACAGAAAAAATTTTTAGTGAACATGTTGGAAAAAAAGTTTATGCAGGAGAAATTGTAAGAAGTCCAATTGATATGGTAATTGGAAATGATATTACAACTCCTATTTCTATTCGTGCATTTGAAGAGGGTGGTTTTGAAAAACTAGCAAATCCAGATGGTTTTGCAATAGTTTTAGACCACTTTATTCCAGCAAAAGATATAGCTTCAGCAAATCAAGCAAAAATTAGTAGAGATTTTGCATTAAAACACAATTTAAAAAACTTTTTTGATGAAAAAGATATGGGAATAGAACATGCACTTTTACCTGAAAAAGGTTTAGTGATTCCTGGTGATGTTATTATTGGTGCAGATAGTCATACATGTACACACGGAGCTTTAGGAGCATTTTCAACTGGTATGGGTTCAACAGATATCTCTTTTGGAATGATTACTGGTGGGAATTGGTTTAAAGTTCCAGAATCTATAAAAGTAGTATTTAATGGTCGTCCATCTAAATATGTAACTGGAAAAGATTTAATTTTAGAAATTATTAGAATACTTGGAGTTGATGGAGCTTTATATAAAGCTTTAGAATTTACAGGAGATACAATAAAATATTTATCAATGGATGATAGATTTAGTTTATGTAATATGGCTATTGAAGCAGGTGCTAAAAATGGAATTGTTGCTTATGATGAGATTACAAAAGAGTTTTTAGATAGTAGGGATAGTTTAAGAGCAGAGCCTAAAATTCATTATAGTGATGAAGATGCTGTTTATTGTCAAGAGATTGTTATCGATGTAGAAAAACTAGAACCAGTTATTGCATATCCATATTTACCATCAAATGGACATAGTGTATCTCAAGCTGTTAAAGATGATATCAAAGTTGATCAAGTATTTATAGGTTCATGTACAAATGGAAGATTAAGTGATTTTAAAGTTGCAGCTGAAATTTTAAAAGATAAAAAAGTAGCAAGGCACGTGAGACTTATTTTAACTCCAGGAACTCAAAAAATATTAAGAGAAGCTACAAAACTAGGATATATTGATACTTTAGTTGATGCAGGAGCGGTTGTATCAAATCCTACATGTGGAGCATGTCTTGGTGGATATATGGGGATTTTAGGAGATAACGAAGTATGTATCTCTACAACAAATAGAAACTTTGTTGGAAGAATGGGAAGTAGAAGTTCAAAAATCTATTTAGCAAATAGTGCTGTTGCAGCTGCAAGTGCTATTAGTGGATATATTACAGACCCAAGAAGTTTATAATGTCTTTGATTCCATTTGAAATACCTTGTGTTATTTTAAGTGGAGGTAAAAGTTCACGAATGGGAGAAGATAAATCTCTTCTTCCCTTTAGCTCTTCAAACTCTTTGATAGAATATCAATTTGAAAGATTAAAACCTTATTTTAAAGATATTTATATCTCTTCAAAAAGCAATAAATTTAATTTTCTAAATTCTAATAATCTGATCCTAGATAAAAATAAAGAGATTTTCTCGCCAATTTTAGCTTTACAAACTATTTTAGAAACAATAGAAGATGAAAAAGTTTTTATTATCGCAGTGGACACACCTTTTGTAAAAATTGAAACAATAAAAGAACTAATAAGTAAGAGTTTAGATTTTGATATAACCATTGCTCAAACACCTTTAAAAACACATAATTTATGTGGAGTATTTTCAAAAAATATTTTAAATAGAATTAAAAATATGATAAAAGATGATATTCATAAAATAAATTATTTAGTTAAAAATTCTAAACATAGTATTTTAGACTTTCAACATGAAGATGAATTCTTAAATATAAACTCACAAGAAGATTATTATAAATCACTACAAATTATAAGATAAAATGATATATATTTGAGAATACAAACTTATATAAAGTAAGTGTATTATTATAATTATTTTGCTAGTATATTATATATTTATTTTAAGGAAAAAATAATGAATAAAGATGAGTTAAGAAAAGCATTTGAGATTATAGATAGTGAATTAAAAAAATCTGGAATCTCAAGAAGAGAAGCTTTTAAATTAGCAGGTCTTGGAAGTGCAGCACTTTTAACTGGTGGAACTAAAGCTAGTGCATCAACAGCTGCAAAAGCTAGTGAAGCAAAAGGGAAAATCCTTATTATTGGTGGTGGATTAGCTGGTATTTCAACAGCTGCGAGATTGGTTAATACATTATCAGATCCTGACATTACAATTGTTGAACCAAATCCTAAATCAGTATCTTACCAACCAGGGACTACTCTTGTAGCATCTGGAATTTATAAATCAAAAGATGAATTACTTTTTGAAACAAAAGATTATTTACCAAATGGTGTTACTTTCATAAAAGATAAAGCTGTTGATTTTAATCCTGAAGCAAATAAAGTAACATTGGCATCTGGGGATGTATTATCTTATGATTTTTTAATTGTAGCAGCAGGAGTTACTCTTGATTTTGCTGCAATTAAAGGATTAGAAGAGATAGGAGATGCTTATAGTGCTGGAGATGCTTCAAAAATTTTAAAAGTTTTTGGTGATAGTGGAGTAACATCTGTTTATAATATTGATAGTTCAGCACATATGTGGGAGCAAACTCAAAAGTTTATTCAAAAAGCAAAAGATGGGCAAAAGGTAAAAGGTGTATTTACTGCACCAAATACTCCTATAAAATGTGGAGGAGCTCCTAAAAAAGTTATGTATCTTACAAATGCAAGATTAAATGAAGCAAAAGCAAGAGCGAATGCTGAATTAACATTGTATGATAATAATGATAAGCTATTTAGTGTTAAGGAATTTGCTGATGCTATTGAAAAGCAGTTTATTGCAAGAGATATGAAGTGGAATTTTCAACATAATTTAGTTGAGGTTGATATTGCAAAAAAAGTTGCTGTTTTTAATAAATTTTGGGAAGAACAAGGTGCTTATGATAAAGATTTAGAAGAGTATGATATTGTTAAAAAAAGCCAAAATATTGAAGTTCCTTTTGATTTCTTACATATTACTCCTCCACAAAAAGCTCCAGATGAAATAGGAAAATCTGAAATTGGTTCAGAAAAAGGTTGGATTCCTGTTCATAAAGAAACATTGCAACATGTAAAATATAAAAATATTTTTGCATTAGGGGATATTGCAGCTGTACCACTAGGGAAAACAGGGGGAACGGTAAGAAAACAATATAAAGTTTTAGTTGAAAATCTAATATCAGTTATGGAAGGTAAAGAGTTAACAGCTAGATTTGATGGCTACACAGTTTGCCCAGTTTTAACTGATATTGGAAAAGTTATGCTTGCAGAGTTTGATTGGACATCAAAACCAACTCCTATTATACCACTTGATCCTACACAAGAGAGATGGATTTGGTGGATATTAAAAGTTTATATATTAAAACCAATGACAATGTATGGAATGCTAAGCGGTAGAGCTTAAAATATAGGGAGAACAAAATGAAAAAAATAGTTAGTAGTTTAGTTGTAGTATCAATTTTAGGTTTTGGTGGATTATTTGCAAGTGAGATACCAAATTTAACAAAACCAACTCCAGCAGTTTTGGAATTGATAAATAAATACAAATTAGAACAAGTTGATTTTGAATATGTTAAGAAAAAAATTGGTATTGGACATAGAGGTTCAACAGAAGCTATTTTAATTGATGCAAGACCAGAGACAAAATATGTAAGAGGTACGATTCCTTCTAGTTTAAACATTACAGATGGAACTTTTGAAGATGGATATAAACAACTTATAGATGTATCTAAAGATAAAGAATTAATTGTTTATTGTGGCGGATATGGATGTGAAAAAAGTCCAATTGTTGCAAATCTTTTAAAGAAAAAAGGTCATAAAAAAGTAAAAGTTTATAGTGCTGGAGAACCGCAGTGGGCAACAAAAAGCTATTTAGAAGTTGGTACAGTAGTTATTAAATCTTATCAAGAAAACAATAGTGCTTTACTTGTAGATGCAAGACCAAATGCAAAATTTATGCAAGAAACTATTTTAGGAAGTATTTCTATCCCTGATACTGAACTTGATAAGTTAATAGGTAGATTTCCTATAAACAAAGATGAAAAAATCGTAACTTTTTGTTCTGGTTATTCTTGTGAAAAATCAAATATTGTAGCAAATAAACTTCTTGAATTAGGTTATAAAAATGTTTCTGTATATGCTGGGGGAGTTCCAGAGTGGAAAAAAGCTGGACTTCCTACAACAATAGGTGGCAAAAAATCAGAAGATAAACCAAAAGAAGCCAAAAAAGAGTTTAGTAAAAATGGTGCAAAATTAGGAAGTGATGAAGGAACTGTTGATGGAGAGTGGTTGAAATCATTAATTTTAGAAAATAAAGTTCCTTCTTATATTCAAATTGTAAATGTACTTTCTAAAAAGGATTTTGAAAAAGGAAATATTGAAGGTAGTATAAATATTGAAACTGATAAATTGAGTGCAAAAGAGATACTTGAAAAGTTACCAAAAGATAAAACTATTATTTTTCATTGTAGTGCTGGTGCTAGATCATTGGAAGCATATATGAAATTACAAAAAGATAAAGTTGATTTATCAGAAATTTTTTACTTTGATGCAAATATTATTTGTGAAGGTAATAAATGCAAAATTGATGTAAATGAGCCTTTAGAATAAAATAAACTAATCCACTTCTTATATATCTTTCTCTTTGTATTTTAAAATATCAAAGAGGAAGATTTATTAAAATCTACAATTTCAAATAAATATCAAACTATTACTTTATAAATTTAATCAAAATTAAATGGGTTTTTAATTGCAAGATAAGATAAGATAAGATTATCTTTTTTAAGGATTAAATATGACAAAAGAAAAAGATATTGAACTTAATTTTTTAATTTACCAGTTATTGAGTTACGTTGAAGACGAGTATTCATTACAAAAATATGATTGTAAAGATATATCTAAAAAACAAGTATTAAAAGATATCTTAAACCAGCTAAATAAAATAAGAATAATAATTGAAAGAAATCAACCAAGGAGTGAAGAATGTTAAAAAATTTAAATACAAAGCAAAAAATTATTGGGTTGTCATCTAGTATAATGATATTATTTATGATATATGGATTTATTTCTGGTAAATCATTTTCATTGATAATTAATGATAGTGAATATATTGAGAATACTGTTGTTCCAGAAATAATTCATTTATCTAAATTTGAAAAATATATTTTAGATATGCAACTATCAATATCAAATGCAATTATTGAAAATAACTTCGATAAAATAGGTGAAGCAAAAGAGTATTTTAATAAAGCTTCTATAGAAATGAGTGTTATACAAGAACTATTTAAAAATAATAGTAATGAATTAAAAAATATAAAAAATCTAGAATTATTGGCTAAAAATTTATTTACTGAAGGTGAGAATATAGCAAACAAATTTATAGTTACTGAAAATAAAAATATAATACTAGAGCAATCAATTGAAGCTTATTCAGAGCATTTACATCATTTTGAAAATGAGATAGAAAAAGAAATACAGAAAGTAGAAAATAATTTAAAATCAAATGTAAATGAAATAATAGCGTTGTCGAAAGATTCTTTGTTTGAAGGAATAGTTTTACTAGTAATTGGAGTGTTGATTGGATTTACTGTTAGTGTTGTTATAATAAAACAGATTTCTAAGTCTTTAGACAGTTTTAAATTAGGATTACTAGGATTTTTTGCATACTTAAATAGAGAATCAAATACAACAGAACTTTTAGAAGATAGTTCAAAAGATGAATTTGGACAGATGGCAAAAGTAGTAAATGAGAATATTATAAAAACAAAAGCAGGAATAGAAGAAGATAGAAAACTAATAGATGAAACTATATCTGTTTTAAGTGAATTTGAACAAGGTGATTTATGTCAAAGATTAAATATAGAAGTTTCAAATCCAGCTTTGATGCAATTAAAAGAAGTTTTGAATAATATGGCTTATAATTTAGAGAATAATATAGATAATGTATTAAAAGTATTAGAACAATATTCAAACTATAATTATTTAAATAAAATTAATGAAAAAGGTTTAAAAGAACATTTATTAAAACTTGCAAGTGGAGTAAATCATCTTGGAGATTCAATAACTCAAATGTTAGTTGAAAATAAATCAAATGGATTAACATTAGATAAAAGTTCAAATGTACTATTAGGAAATGTAGATAAATTAAACCTAAGTTCAAATGAAGCAGCAGCTTCTTTGGAAGAGACAGCAGCAGCACTTGAAGAGATAACTTCAAATATAAGAAATAATACAAATAGTATAGCTCAAATGGCAAGTTTTTCAAAGAATGTAACACAATCAGCTTCACAAGGTGAAAATCTAGCAAATCAAACAAATGTATCAATGGATGAAATAAATGCTCAAGTTACAGCAATAAATGAAGCAATTAGTGTAATAGATCAAATAGCATTCCAGACAAATATTCTTTCATTAAATGCAGCAGTTGAAGCAGCAACAGCAGGAGAAGCTGGAAAAGGGTTCGCTGTAGTTGCACAAGAAGTAAGAAATTTAGCTTCAAGAAGTGCAGAAGCGGCAAAAGAGATAAAAGATATAGTTGAATTAGCAACATTAAAAGCAAATGAAGGTAAAGATATAGCAAATAATATGATAGAAGGATATAAAGATTTAAATTCAAATATATCACAAACTATGAATCTTATTTCAGATATACAAAATGCTTCAAATGAACAACTACTTGGAATAGAACAAATAAATGATGCAGTAAATCAGCTAGATCAACAAACACAACAAAATGCAATGGTAGCAAGTCAAACACATGATATTGCAATAGTAACAGATGAAATTGCAAAATTAATAGTAAGTGATACTAATGAGAAAGAGTTTATTGGAAAAGATGAAGTTAAGAGTAAAACAATAGAGAGTAATAAAAAAAATCTATAAAAAAAGGGAAGATTTAACTCTTCCCTTTTTTATTATTCGCAAATTTATTATTTAAGTGCTGCTTTAGCAGTAACTACTAAAGATGCAAATGCAGCCGAATCATTCATAGCTAAATCAGCTAAGATTTTTCTATCAAGTTCAATATTAGCTAGTCTTAATCCATTTATAAATCTTGAATAGTTAATATCATTTAATCTACAAGCTGCATTGATTCTTATGATCCATAGTTTTCTGATATCTCTTTTTTTCTGTCTTCTATCTCTGTAAGCATAAACAAGGCTTCTTTCTAATTGTTCTTTAGCTTTTCTGAAGTGTTTTCTTCTTCCGCTATAAAAACCTCTTGCTAATTTTAATAGTTTTTTGTGTCTTCTTCTTCTTACAACACCAGTTTTTACTCTAGGCATATTTTTCCTTTCTTTACCGTTATTTTTAATAAGGTGTCAGCTTTGCTGAACTTTTCCATTTTAAAATGGAGGGACAAAATTACTTATTAATTTTTTAAGTAATTACGCTTTACACAATGATGAAAGAATACCATTTACATTTGTACTATGTACAGTTTGTGGTCCTCTCAAGTTTCTTTTTCTTTTTTGCGTTTTTTTAGTTAAAATGTGGCTTCTAAAAGCAGAACCTCTTTTGATAGTTCCATTTTTCTTTACTTTAAATCTTTTAACCGCACCTTTAATGCTTTTCATTTTTGGCATAAAGAAATCCTTTCAAATAAATTTGCATTTTCATTAATTTTATGAAAAAGTTTTGGATTATACTGAAAAAAAGTTTAGTAATGAATTAAATAGTCTTTTATTTTTGGAAGAAGAGAAGTAAATCCCTTCTTTTGAGTAGATTAATCTTTTTTAGGTGTAACAAGAAGATTTACATATCTTCCTTCAAGTTTTGGTTCTTTATCCATAATTGCAATATCTTCAACCATAGTCCAAATTTTATTTAAAACTTCAACACCAGCTTCAGGATTTGCCATTTCTCTTCCTTTTAGGAAAACTCTAAACTTCACATGGTTTCCTTCTTCTAAGAATTCTCTTGCGTGTTTAACTTTATAACTAACATCATTTTCAGCAATTTTAACAGATAGTTTTATCTCTTTTATAACAATAACTTTCTGATTTTTCTTTGCTTCTTTTTTCTTTTTTTCTTGTTGGTATCTAAATTTACCATAATCCATGATTTTAGCAACTGGTGGTTTTCCATCTGGAGCTATTAAAACTAAATCAAGTCCAGCTTCTTCAGCTATTGCTAATGCTTCATGTGTTGATATTATTCCATGATTTGTTCCATCATCACTTGTACACCTAACTTCTTTAGCTGTAATCATTTCATTCATAATTACATCATCTTTTCTTTTGTCTTTACTCAAATTCTACTCCCCTTTATTATTTCATTTAAAAGTTCTATAAACTCCACTTTGCTTAAATTAGATTGCTCTCTTTTTCTTCTATCTCTTAAAGCAATAGTTTGGTTTGCTACTTCATCATCTCCAATTACAACTATCATTGGAACTCTTTGTTTTTCCGCCATTCTAATTCTTTTATTTAAACTCTCATTCATATCAAAGATTTCAGAATCTATACTATTTTCTAAAAGTTCTTTTTGTAACTCTTTTGCATAAGCCACATGTGGTTCAGCAATAGGAACAAAAATAACTTGTGTTGGAGCAATAGCAAATGGAAACTCTCCAGCACAGTGCTCTGTTAAAATACCTATAAATCTTTCAAAAGAACCAAGTATAGCTCTATGAATCATAACAGGTTGCTCTTTTTCACCTTTATCATTTATGAATTCGACATTAAATCTTGATGGTAAATTCATATCAACTTGAACTGTTCCACATTGCCACTTTCTTCCAATAGCATCAAGAATTTTTATATCTATTTTTGGTCCATAAAAAGCTCCACCACCCTCATCTATACCATATTGGATATTTTTTTCATCAAGTGCATCCATAATACCTTTTGTTGATTTTTCCCAAAATGTATCATCTCCAATAGCTTTTTCTGGCTTTGTAGATACTTCAATCTCATATTTAAAATCAAATAATTTTAATAAACTATCAACAAATTCTAAAACTTCAAAAATAACTTCTTTTATTTGATTTTGTGTACAAAAAATATGTGAATCATCTTGAGTAAACTCTCTTACTCTAAATAATCCATGCATTGCTCCACTCATTTCGTGTCTGTGAACAACACCGTATTCAAAAAGTTTTTTTGGTAACTCTTTATATGAAACAAGACTATTTTTAAATATCTGAATATGCCCAACACAGTTCATAGGTTTTATACCATATTCTTGTTCATCAATAGTTGTAAAATACATATTTTCTTTATAGTTTGCGTAGTGACCAGATATTTTCCACATTTCTGATTTTAAAATCTCGGGACCGCGAACAGGCTCATAACCTCTTATTCTATGTGCCTTATATAAAATATGTTCTAATTTACTTCTTAGTCTAGCCCCATTTGGTAACCACATAGGAAGACCTGCTCCTACATCGTCATTAAATGTAAATAGTTCTAGTTCTGTTCCTAGTTTTCTATGGTCTCTTTTTTTCGCTTCTTCAATCATTGTTACATAATCATTTAAAGCTTTTTTATCAAAAAATGAAATTCCATAAATTCTAGTTATCATCTCATTTTTTTCATCACCACCAAGATAAGCTCCTGCTACTCTTGTAAGTTTAAAACTTCTAATCATTCTTGTATTTGGTAAGTGAGGACCACGGCATAAATCTTTAAAATCACCTTGCTTATAAACTGTTATAACTTCATCTTTAATGTTTTTTAAAACAGCTTGTTTTAGTTCATCATTTTTAAACTCTTCATAAAACTCTTCTCTTGATGTTTCATGTCTAGTTATAGGAAGTTTTCTATCCGCAAGTTCTTTCATCTTCTTTTCAATTTTACTTAAATCTTCATCTGAAATTTTGCTATTTACTTTGAAATCGTAATAAAATCCTTCAGTTACAACAGGACCAACAAAAAATTTTGCTTCAGGGTAAAGTTCTTTTATAGCTTGTGCCATCAAGTGAGCTGTTGAGTGTCTTAATATCTCTAAAGATTCTTTTGAATCATCGGCTTTAATTGTATTTCCACTAATATTTAAAGCCTCTGCAGTTTGAAGGTCATATATTTGACCATCTTTTAATACTCCAATAGGTTCCAATAATTTCCTTTTTTAAATTTTGTTTAAAGTTGCGAATATTCTATCTCAAAATCACTTAATTTATTTAAAATATTACTCTAATTTAGTAAAAATAAGTTACAATTTGGAATGATTTTAAATATTTCAAAAATAAAAACAGAAGCTTTATTACTGTTTTGTAAAGATTTAATAAACTCTTATAAAGGTATTGAATCAGCTTTAAATGTTGATAAAATACTATATGAAGAGTTTAAAAAAATAAATGAAGATATGTTTACACAATTATCAAATCTTACATGTGAAGCACAATATTATATAAATAATCAAAAAAATTTTAAAATAAGAGCTATTTTGAAATGCTATAATTTTTTGAGTAAAGAATTAAGTAAAAATTTAAAAGAAAATGAAGAATTTAATCCTTCTATGCTCTATTTTTCATTTCTAGCACTTTGGTTTAAAGAACTAAATAAAGAGAGTAATAGTAAAGAGTATATATATTTTACGTTATATCCGTATTCAAAAATATATGATAAATTTTTAATAAAATTAAAAGATATAGAGTATAGAAGTATAAATATAAAAATGATAGATTTAGCTGAAAAAATAATATATAAGTATGAAAAAATATCTTTATAAAAGGTCATTTGACCTTTTATAAATTAACAAGAAGGTACATTTCCTGAATCTTTTGCAAATTCTATAGAAAAGTCTATAATGTTCTCTAATAAATTTGTTTTTATACTTCCAATTTCATATTTTGGACATATTCGTTTGATTTCATCTTCAAATTTACCATCAGATTTTATTTGTCTCCACTCTTCTTGAGTATGTTTTACTGCAAATTTTGCTCCATCCATTCCACAAGGTTCTTTTAAAAATTTTATAAAAGCCTTTTGTCCTTTTGCAGCATCTGCAAATAATGAAGTTGTAGATATCCCTAACAATAAACTACTTGCTACTAATACTTTCAATAATTTCATATTGTACTCCTAAATTTATTTTCGATACAATTATAACTACTAGATATAAAAATTATCTGAAATAATATAGTAAAAAATAAAAAATAAAGAGAAAAAATGAAATATTTTATACTTAAAAGCTTAATTGAATACTTACAAGATAAAGCCCAACTTGTAAAGCATATAAGACGAATTGATAATAATATTATCATAATAGAATTTAATAATAAAAATATTATATATTTTGATTTATCCAAGTCGAATGCAACAATTTTTAAATCGAAAAATATTATTTCATCTAAAAAAGATTTTAATGCTCCTTTTGATGTAGTTTTACAAAAACGATTTACCAATGCAAAAATAGAAGAGATTAAACTACACAATGATGATAAAATCATAAGTATTAAAGTTTCATCTTCATCTTCATATAAAAAGCAATTTACAATCTTACAACTTGAATTTACTGGAAAATATACTAATATTATCATTTTAGATGAAAATAGATTCATTTTGGAAGCTTTAAGGCATATTGATGAATATTCATCATTTAGAGTTGTAAAAGTAGGTGTAAAACTTGACGAGATACCTAAAAAAGATTTTATACCTAAAATTGAAAAGATTGAAGATATTGAAGAGTATTTACATAAAATTTATGAAGAAAAAGAAAAAGATAATTTACAAGTTGTTAAAAAGCAAAAAATTCAAATAATAGATAAAAATATAAAAAAGTTAGAAAATATTTTAAAAGATTTACCGAAAAAAGAGGAGTTAGAAATAGAATCAAATGAACTTTATATAAAATCAAATCTTATTTTGGCAAATTTACATAATATTGTTTCATATCAAAAATATTTAGAAATTGAAGATTATGATGGGAAAAGTATTAAAATAGATTTACAAAATATGCAAAATCCTGCAAAATATACAAATGATTTATTTAAAAAAGCAAGAAGAGTAAAACAAAAAGCACAAAATATCTGTATAGAAGAAGATAATATAAAAGAGAAATTAGAGTATTTAAAGAAGTTGAAATTAAATATTCAAAATGCAAATTCTATTGAAGAGTGTGAATTTTTATATCCAAAAAAAGATAAAAATCAAACAAAAACAAAGAAAGAGAAAAATTATGAAAGTTTCTTTTTTGAAGGATACAAAATACTTTTAGGCTCAAATGAACGAGAAAATATATATTTACTTGAAAATTCAAAGGCAAGTGATTTTTGGTTTCATCTAAAAGATAGACCATCTTGTCATGTAATAGTTCAAAATAGTAAAAAAGATATACCAAAATCTATTATAGAAAAGGCTGCAATATTGTGTGCAAAGTTTAGTGTTGATTTTGGCGGAAGCTATGAAGTAGATTTTACACAAAGAAGAAATGTTAAAATACAAAAAGGTGCAAATGTTTTATATAATCCTTATGAAACAATTGTAGTTAAATTATAAAATCTTTATAACAAATATTTTTTGCAATGATTTCAAATATAATTTAGGATTTAAATTGTAGAATCAAAATCAAATTTTCATTTAGGAGACTTTTTATTATGAACAAATTTAAGAGTTTAGGTTTGAGTGTTGCTGTAGCAACTCTATTTTTTAGTGGTTGTGCTACAACTGAATTGCAAACTAATGCTAAAATGACACAAAGTGTTTTTATAAATCCAGTAAAAAAAGAGTTAAAAACTGTATTTGTTTCTACAAGAAATACAAGTGGGCAAAAAATAAATCTTGAAAGCACAATAATATCTGAACTTCAAGCTAAAGGGTACAAAGTTGTAGATGATCCAGATGCTGCAACATATGTTTTATTAACAAATGTTTTATATTGTGATAAGAAACAAGAAAACAATGCAGGAGCAGGAGCTTTAGGAGCTGGAGCAGTTGGAGCTGGAGTTGCTGGATATAATCATGGTGGAGCTGGTGGTTCAATAGCTGCTGGTTTAGGAGCTGCTTTGATTGGAGGATTAATAGCAAAAGCAACTGAAGATACAATTTTTCAAATGCAAGTTGATATTGTTATAAGAGAAAAGGCTAAAGGTCCTGTTTATGCTTCAAATTCAAATGTTGCTGGACAATCTAGTGTAAATGATAGTAAAAAAGCAGGATTTATGAATAGTTTTGGTGGAAGTGTAAAAGATGCAAATTCAACTGGAAAGTTAAATTCAAATATGGCAAATGCACAAACACAAAGTTTTGAAGCTGACTATATAGAACACAAAACAATGATGTTTGCAGAAGCTACAAAAATGAAATTAACTTTAGAAGAAGCTACTCCAATTTTAGAACAACAAATTTCAAATCAAATTTCTGGATTATTTTAAAATTATAAGACTCGAAATATTGTATTTTGAGTCTTACCTTATTACTCAACAAATAAAAATTATCAATAAATATAATTAAAAGCCAATTTTTAGTAGAATAACATAATTTTCAATTTAAGGTTTATTAGATATGCTAGAAATTTTGGGTGGATTATCAACAAGAGTTAAAACAGGGATTGTTTTGATAATAGTAATGTTATTGATAGGTTATATAGATTCATATTTTCTATTTTGGTTAGTATTTGGAATTGTGCTTATGGTAGCAATCTCTGAAGCAAAAGATTTGTATAAGTTAGAAGGAAATAGCATATACATTTATGTTGCTTTACTTTGGATAGCTGTATATTTTTATCCAATGCCTGTTGATCTTATATTTATCGTTGCTTTAGGATATGCCTCTCAACTTGCATATAAAAGAAAGCTTGATAAAAAAATGTTTTTACCATTGTTTTATCCGACAGCTTCGTTTGTATTTTTAATGGCACTTTATAGCGAATTTGGAGTTATGGTACTATTTTGGCTTTTAATGATAGTTGCTGCTACTGATACAGGAGCATATTTTGCAGGAAAAGCTTTTGGTAAAACTCAATTTTGTGAAACAAGTCCAAATAAAACTTTAGAAGGTGTTATCGGTGGTATGGTGCTTGCAGTTATTTTAGGAACATTAACTTCTATAAATGATATAGGAATTCTAGGCGCTATTATAGTTTCTGCTATTGTTTCTTTATCATCAGTTTTTGGTGATTTGTATGAAAGTTATTTAAAAAGAGAAGCTGGAGTGAAAGATAGTGGAAGTATCTTACCAGGTCATGGTGGAGTCTTAGATAGAGTTGATGGATATTTATTTGGGGCCATAGTTATGCTTGTGTTATTAAGGATAATTATTTGATATTGCTTGGAAGTACAGGCTCTATAGGAGTTAATACTTTAGCAATAGCAAAAAAATACAATCTCAATGTTGAAGTTTTAGTAGCTGGAAAAAATATAGAGCTACTAAACCAACAAATAAAAGAGTTCAATCCAAAAAAAGTTGTAGTTGGTTTTGAAAGTGATATAAAATTTGTAAATCACACAAATGTAACTTTTGGAGAAAAAGCAATTTTGGAAGCTATTGAAAACAGTTCATCCCAAACTGTTGTAAATGCTTTGGTTGGATTTTTAGGTCTTAAACCAACTTTAAAAGCAATAGAATGTGGTAAAAAAGTAGCTTTAGCAAATAAAGAGTCTTTAGTTGTTGCTGGAAAATTTATAAATCAAGAAAAGTTAAGTCCGATAGATAGTGAACATTTTGGGCTTTGGTATTTATTACAAGATAAAAAAATAGAATCTATGACAATAACTGCAAGTGGTGGTTCTTTTAGAGATTATCCACTAGAAAATTTAAAAAATGTTTCTATCAAAGAGGCTTTGAATCATCCAAATTGGAAAATGGGAAACAAAATAACAATAGATAGTGCAACAATGACAAATAAAATATTTGAGTTGATAGAAGCAGCATGGCTTTTTAATACAAATAAGATTGATGCAATAATTGAAAGAAAATCACTTATTCATGCTTTGGTAAATTTTAAAGATGGAAGTACAACAGCTCATATAGCTAATGCTTCTATGCAACTTCCAATAGCTTATGCAATTTTAGGAAAAGTTGATGAGGAGATTTTAAAACCAGTTGATTTAGTAGAAGTTGGTTCTTTTGAGTTTCAAAAAATTGAACAAGAAAGATATCCCATTTGGGAATATAAAAATGAGATATTGAATAATCTTGATTTAGGAGTTATTTTAAATGCTTCAAATGAAGTTGCAGTTGAAAAATTTTTAAATGGAAAAATAGGGTTTTTAGATATTTCAAAAATAACAATAAAAGCTTTAGAAAAATTTTACAATATAAAAGCAAATTCAATAGATGATATTTTTCAAATAGATAAAGAAGTGAGAAATTATTGTGGGGCTTGATTTACTTATACCTTTTGGAATTTTAATATTACTAGTTATATATTTAATTTATACTAGAACAAAATTTGAAAAAGATATGTTGAATTTGTATGAGAAAAAATTTGAAGAGTGGAAAGAACAAAATCCAACTTCAAATGAAACAAAACCGCATAAAGATTTTGTAGGATTAGTTTTTAAAGAAGATTACAAAATAAGTATAGAAATAATTGATAATAGTATAGAAGATAGACTTAAAAGAGGAAAGTTTGATATTATTTGTAAGGAATAAAATATGAGTAAAAGAGTATTAATTCTTCATGGACTTAGTGGAAGTGCATATCCACATTGGCAAAGCCATTTAGCTTCAGATTTAATTAAAGAGAACTATATAGTATCTTTTCCTGAACTTCCAAATAAAAATAGTCCTAATTTACAAGAGTGGAAAACTTTTGTAAAAAAAGAGCTAGATCATTTTAAACCAGATATTATTGTTTGTCACTCTTTAGCAAATATTTTATGGTTTCATATTTGCGATGAACTTGATATAGAACTTGATAAACTTATGTTAGTTGCTCCTGTAAGAAATGAAGAATTAAAAGAGGCAAAAACATTTTTTCCTTATCCTGAGTCAAAAAATTTAAGAGCAAAAGAGATTATAATGGCTTGTTCTACAAATGATCCATATATGAGTTTGGAAGAGGCAATATCTTTGCAAAGTAAACTAAATATTGGTATGAAAATTATGGAAAATGCTGGACATATAAATCCAAGTGCTGGATTTGGAAAACTTGATTGTGCTCTTGATTGGATAAAAAGAGAAGAAGTTTGTGAAAAACAAGGATAATATATGATACTAGCGATTGAGAGTTCATGTGATGATAGCTCTATTTCTATTACAAAAATAGATACTTTAGAACTGATTTTTCATAAAAAAATATCTCAAGAACTACAACATAGCATCTATGGTGGAGTTGTTCCAGAACTTGCAGCTAGATTACATATTGAAGCATTGCCTAAAATTTTGGAAGAGTGTAAAGAATATTTTTCACAATTAAAAGCTATTGCTGTTACGAATTCACCAGGACTTAGTGTAACTTTAACTGAAGGTGTAGCTATGGCAAAAGCATTGAGTATCTCTTTGAATCTTCCACTTATTGCTGTAAATCATCTAAAAGGGCATATTTATTCTCTTTTTATTGAAAAAAAGGAAATATTGCCAATAACTGTTTTACTTGTATCTGGTGGACACACACAAATAATTCAGGCAAATAGTTTAAATGATATGAAAGTATTAGCAACTACGATAGATGATAGTTTTGGAGAGAGCTTTGATAAAGTTTCTAAAATGCTAAGTCTCGGATACCCTGGTGGTCCAATAGTAGAAAAATATGCACAAAAAGGAGATAGTAACAGGTTTGATTTACCAGTTCCACTTTCTCAAAGTCCAAAAATAGAGTTTAGTTATTCTGGACTTAAAAATGCAGTTAGATTGAAAGTTGAGGATTTAGAACGCACCAATTTAGAAGAGCAAGATAAATATGATATTTGTGCAAGTTTTCAAAAAACTGCTTCAGCTCATATCTTGCAAAAATTAAAAAAACTTTTTAAACAAAAAGCTCCTAAAAATTTTGCAATAGTTGGAGGAGCAAGTGCGAATATATATTTAAGAAGCCAAATTGAAAAACTTTGTTTTGATTTTGGTGTAAAATTATATTTAAGCGAATTAAAATATTGTTCAGACAATGCAGCTATGATAGGAAGAGTTGCAGTTGAACAATATAAAATAAAAGATTTTGTAAAAGTAAACGAAATAGATATAAAAACGAGAGTAAAGGAGATATAGATGAGTTTAGCAAGTAAATTGGCTTTAGGGCTTGGTGCAAAACTTGATGGTGAACATTTTGATACAAAAAAAGAAGATAAAAAAAAGCCTAAAAAGGATGAAAAAACTCTTTTACCAAAAAATCAACACCAATTAGTTTTTGGTTTTGAAAAGAGAAATGGAAAACCAGTTACAACAATTGGAAAATTTCAAATTGAAGATGAAAAGAGAAAAGAGATTTTAAAATTGCTTAAAACTCAACTTGCATGTGGTGGTTCGATAAAAGATGAGAGCATAGAAATACAAGGTGATTTAAAAGATAAAATCAGAATAATTTTAGTTGATAATGGATGGAAATTTAAAAACTAAAAATTAATAGGAGAAGGCTCATGCAAAAAATATTTGATGAGGTAAATAGTTTAGATAAAAGATCTTATGAAAAGTTTTTTTTAACTGAAGATATTTTGATGGAACATGCAGCTTTCTCTATTTATACTTATATAGAAAATAACTTTAAAAAAAATAGTACTATTTTAATTGTTTGTGGAAGTGGAAATAATGGAGCAGATGGTTTAGCATTAGCTAGGCTTTTATATAAAAAATTCGATATAAAAATATACTTAGCAAATGAGCCAAAATCTTCTATGGCAAAAATTCAATATGAAAGAATAAAAAGTTTAGATATCACAATATCTGAAAATCTTTTTGAAGCAGATATTTTGATTGATTGTTTATTTGGAACGGGATTAAATAGATCTTTAGATGAAAATAGTAAAACTTTAATTTCAAAACTAAATAGTTTCAATTCTTTTAAAATTGCTTGTGATATTCCAAGCGGAATTAATAATGTAGGACAAATAGAAAATATTGCTTTTAAAGCAGATGTTACTATAACTATGGGAGCTTTGAAACTTTCACTTTTTAGTGATGTAGTAAAAGATTTTATAGGAGAAATTCAAGTTTCTAATTTAGGAATTCAAAGAGAAATTTATGAAATACAAACAAATAAATTTTTACTTGAATTAAGTGATATGAATCTTCCATTTCGCGATAAAAATAATTCTCATAAAGGAACATTTGGACATACAAATATAATAATTGGTTCAAAAACTGGTGCAGGAATTATCTCTTGCGATTCAGCTTTTGCTTTTGGTTGTGGATTAGTAACTGCAATATCAAAAGAAGATTTAGATTTACCATATCATATTATGCAAGATAGAAAAATTAGTAAAAATTGTACATCTATTTCAATTGGAATGGGATTGGGAGAGTATGAAAAAGATGAAATTGAAAAGATTTTAAAAACAGATATTTTAAAAGTTATTGATGCTGATTTGTTCTATGAAAAATTACTTTTAAAATATTTAGATGAAAAGATAGTTTTAACTCCACATCCAAAGGAGTTTATCTCACTTTTAAAACTTACAAATATTGCTGATGTTTCTATTGAAGAATTACAAAATAATAGATTTTTATATGTAGAAAAGTTTTGTAAGAAATATCCAAAAGTTGTACTTTTACTAAAAGGTGCAAATGTAATAATCGCACAAAATGAAGAAATATTTATAAATAACTTTGGAAGAGCAGTTTTAAGTAAAGGTGGAAGTGGAGATGTCTTAAGTGGATTAATAGCTTCACTTTTAGCACAAGGATATGATAGATTAGAAGCTTGTATAACTGCAAGTTTAGCTCATACAACGGCTTCAAATAACTATTCAAAAAATAATTATTCGCTAAGTCCTCAAGAATTAATAGAAGAGATAAAGAAATTATGAATTGTGTAGTTATACAAACAACTTGTTCTTCAAAAGATGAAGCAAAAAATATAGCTAAAGCTTTGGTAGAATCTAAACTTGTTGCTTGTGTTCAACTTTTTGAAATAGAGTCGATATATAATTGGGAAGATAAATTATGTTGCCAGAATGAAACACTTTTAAATATAAAGACAAAAAAAGTAAATTTTTCTAAAATTAAAAGCAAAATCTTAGAACTTCATAGTTATGATGTGCCAGAAATTATCGAGATAGATATTTCAAATATTAGTGAAGATTATTTAAAATTTATAAAGGAAAATACAATATGAGCGATATATTAAAAATTGGAAAATATGAATTAAATAGTAGGTTGATAGTTGGTAGTGGAAAATACAAAGATTTTGCCACAACAAGAGAAGCAACACTTGCAAGTGGAAGTGAACTTATAACTGTTGCCATAAGAAGAGTAAATATTACAAATCCAAATGAAGAAAACTTATTGGATTATTTCAAAGATACAAATATCAAATTTTTACCAAATAGTGCGGGATGTAAAAATTCAGATGAAGCTGTTACTACTTTTAGATTGATGAGAGAAGCAACGGGAATAGATTTGATAAAACTTGAAATTATTGGAGATTTTAGTAAAACTTTATATCCAGATGTAATTGAAACTATCAAAGCTTGTGAAATATTAAAAAAAGATGGTTTTACAGTTATGGCATATACAAGTGATGATTTAATTGTTGCTAAAAGACTTGAAGATGCTGGAGCAGATGCTATTATGCCTTTAGCTGCTCCTATTGGAAGTGGTTTAGGTGTTCAAAATAGATATAATGTTGCTTTTATAAAAGATGCAGTAAATGTTCCAGTTATTGTTGATGCTGGAGTTGGTTGTGCAAGTGATGCTGCTATTTGTATGGAACTTGGAGCAGATGGAGTTTTGACAAATACTGCTATTGCTTGTGCTCAAGATCCAATTATGATGGCTCAAGCTATGAAATATGCAGTAATATCTGGAAGAATGGGATATAAAGCTGGAAGAATAGCTAAAAAGCCTTACGCAAGTGCTAGTTCTCCACTTGATGGATTGATTCAATTTTAAGAATTTTGATAGAAATTAAAGAAAATTACAAATTTACTTTGATTTCTATTGACAAATGATAAAATATATAATATAATTCCGTCCACTTTTTGTAATTAAAAGGTGTTTTTCGGGGCGTAGCGCAGTCTGGTTAGCGCACCTGGTTTGGGACCAGGGGGCCGGAGGTTCGAATCCTCTCGCCCCGACCATTTATTTCATGGTAGGTATAGCTCAGTTGGTTAGAGCATCGGGTTGTGGTTCCGAGGGTCGTGGGTTCGAGCCCCATTATCTACCCCATTTATTTTTACTATGCTTCCATAGCTCAGCTGGATAGAGCAACGCCCTTCTAAGGCGTAGGCCGTACGTTCGAATCGTACTGGGAGTACCACTTTGCGGATGTGGTGAAATTGGTATACACGCCAGACTTAGGATCTGGTGCCTCACGGTGTGAGAGTTCGAGTCTCTCCATCCGCACCACTTATTTTAAATCATATTCAAATCTTACTTTATAATATAAAATCTTTAATTTTTCTAATATGTTTAATTAAAAGTTACACTAAAATATTAATTAAAACTTAAACTTCTAAATTTAGATATATCAAAATCAAACAAATAAATTATAAAATACAATACAACAATTAAAAAGTTTTAATTTACAAATAGTGGTTTTTGTTACCAAAGGTAACTCTAGCTAACAAATTTCAAAATTCTTTTGCAAAAATTGTCCATTTTTTTCATTTAAATCGTCTTACTATATAGAGAAACAAATTCTCAAAATTAATACAAAGGATTTAGGATGAAAAACAAAGTTTTCATTTCAGTTGTAACATCATTGATGTTAGGTAGTTCTTTTGCAAATGCAAAAGAGATAAGTTTACAAGAAGCAGTAGAGAATATAGTAAAGAAATATAATGTAACATATATTTCAAAATCAAAAGATTTGAAGAATAAAATAGTAGATTCAGAAAAGTTAAGTTTCGGGGGGGGGGTACGGTATTAGATAGTTTAAATAGTGTACTAGAAGAACATAATCTTAAAGCTATTCAAGAAGATGGTGTAATATATATAATAGAAAAACCAAAATATCAAAACTTTGGTAATACTACTGTTTTAGATGAAATATCTGTTTCTAGTTCTAATTATAAAAATGGTTCTGCAGAATCAGGCTACCTTGTAGAAGAAACAAAAGGTGTTGGTATTTGGAATGAAAGAAAACTACAAGATACTCCATACTCAATGAGTATAATCTCAAAAGATTTAATCGAAAATGTTCAAGCAAAAGATATGAATCAAATATTTAAAATGAATCCAACTACTCAAGAAACCAAAGGAGATTCAACAAACACAGGAGATGTTCAATCTACATATATTCGAGGTTTTAATGTAAGAAATCCAATAGTAAACGGTATTTCATATTCTAGTGGAATTTCAAGTACACCAATGATGCAAGATATAGAGAGAGTTGAAATTATCAGTGGAGCAACTGGCTTTTTATATGGTGGTGGAAGAGTTGGTGGAGCAGTAAACTATATCACTAAAAAACCAACAACAAAAGATTTAAGAAATATTACTATTGGAAGTTATGGAAATGAATCATATTATGGACATATTGATTTAGGTGGACAGTTCGATGAAAATAATACTTTTGGATATAGAATAAATGCTTTATATCAAAATGGTGAACTTCCAAATGAAACTAATAAAGAACAAAAAACCGTTAGTTTAGTTTTTGATTGGAAACCAACAGATAATTTTTATACTGATCTAAAATATTCATATAAAGATAGTTTAGAAAAAGGTGCATATTCTTATTTTACATCATGGATGCCAAATTTAGATAGAGATAGTATTAAAAAGAATAAAAGTTATAGTCCTGATTGGATACAAAACGAAATAAAATCAAATAGAGTTGAAAATAATATCATATATGATATTAATGATATTTTTACTTTACGAACAAATACTTTTTATGAGAAAATAAAACATAGAGCAGATGATTCTAGTGTTTTTGTAGGTAATGGAGGTATAGTAATACCAAGTTTTTCAGAATATTGGAAAGGTGCTAAACAAGAAACAGAAAACTATGGAGCAAATCTATTTATTGACTCAAAATTTGATACAGCAAGTATAAATCATATATTGACTATGGGTTATTCTTTAAGTTCAAGTAAAAGATATACTCATGCTGATGGAGGAATATTTTATACATTACCAAATGGAAATAATAGTTTAAATGATTTTAAAAATCTTTCTGAACCTGATTGGCTTGGTGATGGATATAGTTATACTGGATATAATACAATTGGAGAACAACCACTTAAACCAAATTCTAAAACTCAATATAAAAATATTTTAATAGGTGATGATATAGTATTTAATGAACAATGGAGTGCTTTATTTGGTGTAAACTATGCAACAGCTATAAATAAAAGCTATTCTAACAATACAAAATATGATAAATCAGAATTAACTCCAACATTATCACTTATATATAAACCTTTTGACGATTTAACAACTTATGCAACTTATATTGAGAGTTTAGAAGCTGGAACTATTGTTAGTACTACATATAAAAATTCAGGTGAAATTTTAGACCCATATATTAGCAAACAATATGAAATTGGTACAAAATATAGTATTTTAGATGATAAACTATTATTAACAAGTGCATTATTTAGAATAGAAAAAGCAAATCAGTATATAGACAATACAACAACACCAAAATCAACATTAACTCAAGATGGAGAGCAAATACATCAAGGTATTGAAGTTGGAATCACTGGAAAAGTAACTGATAGTTTAACTTTAATAGGAGGTGTAACATTTATGGATTTAAGTTTAGAAAAAGCAACAGATCCAAAACTTGAAGGCAAAAAACCAACAAATACAGCTACTAAAATGGCAAAACTATTTGCTGAGTATCAAATACCTTATATAAATGGTTTATCTATAAATGCAGGAGCTTATTATACAGGTAAGAGATATGCAGATGAAGCAAATACAGATATTTTATCAAGTTATACACTTTATGATGCAGGTTTAAGATATAAAACTAAATTGGACAAATATCCAACCACTTTTAATCTAACTGTACAAAATCTAACTGATGAAGTTTATTGGAATAGTATTTCAGAAGTAGGTGATCCAAGAGCTGTTGCATTTTCTATGAAAATGGAGTTTTAAGAAAGTATAATAAAGAGAGTTTTTACTCTCTTTATTTTCTAAATTATATTAAAATGTAGTTAATTTACATACAACAACCATTTCCACAACAATAAGTTTTTTGCTCTTCTTTATAAAATTTTATGATCAGATTATTAAACATTTCTTGAAGTTCAAAAGTGTGTTTTTTGCAAAAAGTTCTATTCATAATATTTTTCATCTCTATGGCTTTAAGCATTGCATCATCTTTTGAATCAAATTCAAGATTATTTTCTAAATCACTTTTTATAAAACATCCACATCTATCTTGAACAACTATTTTAAACATAAATATCCTTTTAAAAGCAAAAGTCTAGCAAAAAAAAGTTAAAATATTCAATCACAACTTCACAAAGGAATACAATGCACATAACGAATCTTATATCTCAATATTTTGGAAAATTTGCAAAAAAAGAGTTTTCAAAACCTATACAAAAAGTAATAAACAAAAGTTATGCAAAGCTTATGAAAATGGATATGACAGAGTTTAAAAATGCAAAACATTACAAATCTTTAAATGAACTTTTTACAAGAGAGTTTATAATTGATAGACAAATTGATGAGAGTAAAAATATATTTATATCACCAACAGATAGTTTAATTACTGAGTGTGGAAAAATAGAGAATGATACAGCTTTACAAATCAAAGGGATGGAGTATAGTGTTGAAGAGCTTTTGACTTATTATTGTACAGATAGTTTTGAAAAAGTTTTAGATGGAGATTTTATGAATTTTTATCTATCACCAAAAGATTATCATAGATACCATGCACCAGTAGATTTTAAACTAAAAAAACTTATTCATGTTCCTGGTAAACTATATCCAGTTAATTTAAAATATCTAAATAAAGAGTTTGAACTTTTTGTTCAGAATGAAAGAGTAATTTTAGAGTGTGAAAGCCAAGGAAAGATTTTCTTTATGGTGTTTGTTGGGGCTTTAAATGTTGGACAGATGGTATTTACTTTTGAACCACAAGTTGAAACAAATAAGGATACAAAAGAGATAAAAGTGTACACTTATGATAATATTGAAATTACAAAAGGTGAATGTTTAGGGTATTTTAAAATGGGATCAACTGTTGTTATGGTTTGGGAAAAAGATTTCGTTGAACTTGAGAATCTTTTAAGCCAAAATGTTAAGTTTGGTCAGAAAATTGCAACATATAAATGATTTAGAATTATTACTATTAATAATTTCTGTTATTTTATTTCTACTATATTTATTAAGCATAAAAAATGCGAAAGCTAATTGTAAAAAGGTAGTAGAAAATGTAAAAAAAGAGGTAGAGAATAGACTCTACAATGATGAACTTACAAATCTAAAAAATCGAAAAGCTTTAGAAGATTATATAAAAAATAAAGATAGTGTAGTTACTATTTTACTTGATTTGGATTCATTTGAAGATTTGAATGAGCTTTATGGATTTATAAATGCAGAGTTAGTTTTAGTTGAAGTTGCAAAAATACTAAAGGGGTTTGAAAAAAGTTATGATGTAACTGCATATAGATTGAGTGGAGATATTTTTTCTCTTGTAAATGTTAATAATATGCCATTTGATGAAATTTTTCTTTTAATAGAAAAACTAAATCAAACTTTTTCAAATAAAAAGATTTATATAGATGAATTGAAATCAGATATTGTTATTTCAATGACTATGGGAATATCATTATTTCAAGAAGAACCATTGATAACTTCTGCAATGGCTTTAAAAAAAGCAAAATCACTAAATCAAAGTTATTTTGTTTATAACAATGAACTAGATTCAAAAGAGTTAATTATCCAAACTTTGTATTGGCGGGAAAAGATAAAAAAAGCTGTTGAAGAAAAGAGAGTAATACCTTTTTATCAAGCAATAACTGATAAAAATAAGAATGTTATAAAATATGAAACTCTTATGAGGATTGAAGAGATTAATGATAATAATGAAGCTATTTTTGTAACTCCAGATAAATTTTTGGGAATATCATTTAAAACAAAACAGTATTTAGAATTATCAAAGATAATTGTTTCAAAAAGTTTTGAAAATCTTTTAAAAACTGACAAACAAATAAGTATAAATCTGAGTTTTAAAGATATTCTTAACTATGATTTTATAGATTATTTAGATGATATTATGCAAATGCTAAGTTTTGAAGATAAAAGTAGAATTATATTTGAGATTTTGGAAAGTGAAAGCTTAAGTGATTATGATTTCTTAGAAGAGTTTGTTATGAAGTATAAAAAGCATGGCATTAAAATAGCTATTGATGATTTTGGAAGTGGATATTCAAACTTTTTACGAATTCTTAGAATAAAACCCGATTATATAAAGATAGATGGAAGTTTAATTAAAAATATAGATGCAGATATAAACTCTTATGAAATTGTAAAATCAATCATAGCTTTTTGCAAAACTTTGAATATAAAAACTATTGCTGAATTTGTACATAGTGAAGAGATTTTTAATCTTTTGATAGAGTTAGATGTAGATGAGTTTCAAGGTTACTATTTGGGAAAACCACAAATTATTTTTGAATAGATTAATCTAAAAAAAAGCAATTTAGTGTAAAATTTGTATATCACTTTTAAGGAGATTTAAGATGACAATAGTTACAAAGTTAAAAGAGTTCGATTTAGCAGGAACAAAAAAAGGTAAAATAACAGTTTCGAATGTAACTGAACCTTATGGAAAAGATACAGCCGATATATTAAGTATTGGAATAGCTTTGAATGGTGAAGATGTACAATGGAAAGCACATATTCCATATGAAAATATAGATGAGTTAATTTCAGCTTTGCAAGAAGCAAAAGCATCTAAAAAGTAATAATAAACTACTTTTCTGTGATATAATTATCCATAATTCAAAGGGGTAATTATGTCACAACTCAAAATTATAGGACGAAAAGAACTTGTTGATATTTTGGATTTAGAACTCTTTGGACTAGATGCTAAAATAGACACGGGAGCTGACTCAAATTCTCTACATTGCGATGATATTTCTCTTGATGATGGTTTTGTAAACTTTAAACTGCTTGATAAAATTCATCCATCTTATCATGGTAAAAAAATCAAACTTCCAATTTATAAACAAAAGCTTGTAAAAAGTTCAAATGGAGCTTCACAATTAAGAGTTTTTATTCAAGTTTCAATCCTTTTTTATGGTAAAAAATATAAAACAGTTGTATCTTTGACAAATAGAAAAGATATGAAATATCCAATGCTTATAGGAAGAAAATTTTTGTCAAATAGGTTTTTAGTAGATGTTTCAAAAGAAAATTTAGCAAGTAAAAATATTTAAGGAATAAATAATGTTAGTATATATTTTATCAAGAAATGAAAATTTGTATTCAACAAAAAGATTATATGAAGAGGCTTTTAATAAAGGTTGGGAAGTTAGAGTTTTAGATTATTTGAAATGTACTATAGAGATTATGAAAAATGAATTAGTTGTAAATTATGAAGGTAAAGTTTTAAAAGTTCCAGATGCAATCATCCCAAGAATAGGAGCTAGTAGAACATTTTTTGGTGCAGCGATGGTACGGCACTTTGAGATGCAAGATGTTTTTTCTACAACTGGAAATCTAGCACTTACAAGAAGTAGAGATAAACTTAGAAGTTTGCAAGTATTATCGAAAAATGGAGTAGATTTACCACGAACAGTTTTTGCATCAAATAAATCAAATGCAAAAGACGTTATAGCTTTGAGTGGTGGAACTCCATTGATATTAAAAATCTTAGAAGGAACTCAAGGAGTAGGAGTTGTACTTGTAGATAGTAAAAAAGCTGCAAAATCTGTACTTGATGCTTTTTATGGAATGGATGTAAATTTACTTGTTCAAGAGTATATTGAAGAAGCAAATGGTAGTGATATCAGAGTTTTTGTTGTGGATGGAGAAGTTGTTGCTGCTATGAAAAGACAAGGAGCAGAAGGAGATTTTAGATCAAATCTTCATCAAGGTGGAAATGCATCTATATATAAATTAAACAGAAAAGAGAAATCAACAGCATTAGCAGCAGCTCGTGCTATGGGACTTGGTGTTTGTGGAGTTGATATGATAAGTTCAAAAAGAGGACCTTTGGTTATGGAAGTAAATTCAAGTCCAGGTTTAGAGGGAATAGAAAAATCAACAGGTATAAATGTAGCTTTAAAAATTATGGATTATGTTGAAAAAAATATCAAACCAAATTGTCCTGTAAATCCTCAAAAAAGGAAAATAAAAAAAGATAGTATAGGTGCATAGATAAGAAATAATTATAATATATAAATATTCTTAGATTATTTTAAACAAATTGTTTACTAATCTTAAATATAATACAGGAGAATACAAATTAAGGAAAAAAATGAGAAAAATATTTTTATTAACTTTAATTACAATAACTTCTTTATTTTCCTATGAAGAGCTAACAGAAGGTAATTTTAGTGAAAAGATAAAAGGTAAAAATGTAATTGTGGATTTTTATGCTCCTTGGTGTCCTCCTTGTAAAATTTTAGCAAATAATTTAGAAGATTTTGAGGTACAAAAACCTGATGATGTTGAGATTTTTAAAGTAAATATAGATAATGATTTAGTTTTAGCAAAAATGTATAGAGTGAAACAACTTCCAACAATGATATATTTTAAAAATGGAGAACCAATCAAAAAATATGTTGGAGTTAAAACTACTGAAGAACTTTTGGAAAGTTCAAAAGTAGATTTTAAATAAGGATAAAAAATGAAAAAATTTCTAATATTCTTAGCTTTTTTTGCATACTCATTTTCTGCAGAATTGGGAAATAAAGTTTTAGAACCAGAAGAAGCATTTCAAGTAAAATTTGTACAAAATAATGATAGTTTGAATATCAAACTAGAATTAGGACAAGATATATATTTGTATGATGATAAACTACAAGTGAATATTTCAAAACCAAAAAAGGTAGAACTTTTACCAGAATTAAATCTTCCAAAACCAGTAGAATATGATGGTTTTATAGTTCATTTTGATAATTTAGATTTAAATATTCCATATAGCTTACTAAAAGAAAAAATTGATTCAAATAAGTATGAAATAGAGTTTAAATTTCAAGGTTGCTCAAAAGCTGGACTTTGTTATGCACCTATGAGTGAGAAAAAAGTTATTTTCTTTGAAGCATCAGCACAAGATGAAGTTATAATTCAAAGTGAAGTAAAAAATGAAATAGCACAAAATGAAAATATAAGTGAAACAGATGGTATTGCAAACAGTTTTAAAAATTCAAGTACTATCATAGTTATTGCAACTTTTTTTGGATTTGGTCTTTTATTGTCTTTTACTCCTTGTGTTTTCCCTATGATTCCTATTCTTTCATCAATTATAGTTAAAGCTTCACAAAATGAGACTATGAGTGCTAAAAAAGGCTTTTTTATGTCACTTATTTATGTTCTTGCTATGAGTTTAGCTTATACAATTGCTGGAGTTATTGCTGGAATCTTTGGAGCAAATTTACAAGCTAGTTTACAAAATCCTTATGTTTTAATATCTTTTTCAGCTATTTTTATTGTATTGGCTTTTTCAATGTTTGGATATTTTGAGTTAAGATTGCCAACAGCACTACAAAATAAAATAAATCAAACAACTGATGGAAAAGAAAAGCAAGGTGTTTTAGGTATTGCCATTATGGGATTCTTATCAGCACTTATTGTTGGACCTTGTGTAGCACCACCACTTGCAGGAGCTTTGGTTTATATAGGACAAACAGGTGATGCAGTTTTAGGTGGAATGGCACTATTTTTTATGAGTTTAGGTATGGGAGTTCCACTTTTATTAATTGGACTTGGAGCTGGTAAATTTATGCCAAAACCAGGTGGTTGGATGGAGAGTGTAACAAAAATATTTGGAATAATTATGCTAGGAGTTGCTATTTGGCTTCTTGATAGAGTTATAAATCCAACTATAACTATGTATTTATGGGCTATATTGTTTTTAGGAACAGGTATATATCTAAAAATTTATACTCATATTATTTCAAAGCTTATTTCTAAAGTTATAACTTTAATTGGAGTTATATTATTTGTAGGAGCAGTAAGTGGTGCTACAAATCCATTAAAACCGCTTGATAAATTTACAAGTAGCATTTTATCAGCACAAGATGAATTAAAATTTACATATATAAAAAATATTTCTGAACTTGAAGATGCTATAAAAAAATCTTCTAAACCAATAATGTTAGATTTTTGGGCTTCTTGGTGTGTATCTTGCAAAGAGTTAGATGAAATTACTTTTAAAGATAGCGAAGTTATAGAAAAGCTTAAACAATTTACTCTTTTAAAAGTTGATGTTACAGCAAACAGTAATTATGATAAAGCAATTCAGAAAAGATTTGGAGTTGTTGGACCACCTGCAATTATATTTTGGGATAAAGATAAGAATGAAGTGAAAAGTGCCAAAATAGTTGGTTATAAGAATCCAAAAGATTTTTTAGAAGTAGTAAATAGAAATTTTCAAAATTAGATAAATTGATGTATAATAACTCCTTTTTTAGGGAGTTGTTTTATTGAATTTACTACTGAATTTTTAATTTTTGCTTCTATTGTTATATTTTTTTCTGCTTTAGTTCAAGCAACTATTGGGTTTGGTTTTCCTATGATTGCAACCCCAGTTTTAGCTATGGTTACTGATATGAAGACAGCTGTTATATATGTTGCCATTCCAACTCTTTTATTAAATATAAGTGCGTTAATTGTTGAAAAGAACTTTTTTCAAATAGTAAAAAAATTTTATCTTTTAGCTATATTTGCAATGATAGGAAGTGCTATAGGTACGCAAATACTTATTTATAGTAACTCTGAAATATTTAAACTTCTTTTAGCAATATCAATTCTTTTTTATCTTTTTAGCCAGAAATTATCTTTTTCTATGCCTTGGGTTGAAAAAAAGAAAATATTATCAACAGTGATTTTTGGATTAAGTGCAGGAATTATTGGTGGATTGACAAATGTTATGGCTTTAGTTTTAATAATCTACTCTTTAGAGTCAAAACACACAAAAAGAGAGATATTTCAATCTTCAAATTTATGTTTTATGTTTGGAAAAATTATTCAAATTATACTTTTTACATATCATGGCTCTTTTACGCAAGAGATTTTGGAACTGTCTTTATATAATTTACTAATAGTTCTAATTTGCATTGTAATTGGATTAAAGTTAAGAAATAAGATAAAAGAAGATAATTACAATAAAGTTATAAAAGGATTTTTATTTATTATGGCACTTGCTTTGATTTACCAAACACTGATTTAAAAGAGAGTTTTCTCTCTTTTAAATTTTAAAGAAATATAAATACCCCAATAATAATTGGAATTAGATAAATAAAACCAAATAATGCACCTAATCCCCACCATCTTGCTTGAGTTATATAACCAGCACCATACCAGATTGGCGAAGGTCCTGTTCCATAAGGAGTAAGAATCCCCATAACTCCTAAACTTCCTAATAATAAAATAGTAAATGGTAGTAGTTGTTCACTAGGTACAATTTGTGCCGCAACTGCAATAAATACTGGAACTAAAGCAGTAACATGTGCTGTTGTACTAGCAAAGAAATAGTGCAATATATAAAATAAAACTATCAAAATAAGCATAGCAGAAGTTAAGCTCATATCAGTAAATATACTAGATACATTATCATTTAAATATTGAATAAGACCAACTTTTTTCAATCCATCTGCTAATGCAACTAAAGTAGCAAACCAGATAAATACATTGAATGCTGCTTTATCTGAAAGTAAATCATCCCAAGATATAATATTTGTTAAAATCATAATTGAAACAACACAAATTGCTGCTGTTGTACCATTTACTCCTAGCTCTTTACCAAATATCCATAAAACTAAAGCAAGAATTGCAAGACCTAGCATTAAAAACTCTTTAAATGTTACAGAACCTATTTTTTTAAGTTCTTCCGCAGCCCAAGCTGGAGCTTCTGGAGATTTCTTTTGTGTTGGAGGGTAAACTACATATGTAAGCCATGGAGTTAATAAAAATAGTGGTACCATCAGTGGTAGCATTATTTTTGCCCATTCAATCCATGCAACAAAAATATTATTTTTTTCTACTAAACCAACGGCTAAAACATTTGGTGCAAGTGCTGTTATGAACATTGAACTTGTAACACAAGTAGAAGCAATAGCAACCCAAGATATATAAGAACCTATTTTTCTTGGCTCATTATCAGGTAATGATCCAAATAATTGAGGTATATTAATAGCAACAGGATAGATCGTTCCACCACTTCTTGCAGTATTTGATGGCATAAAAGGAGCTAAAACTAAATCAGAAAATGCAACAGCATAACCCAATCCTAAAGTGCTTTTTCCCATATATTTAACCATAAGTAGTGAAATTCTTCTTCCAAGACCAGTTTTTTTATAACCTTCTGCAAACATAAATGCTGCAAAGATTAACCAAATTGTAGTATTTGAAAATCCTGATAAAGCCCACTTGATACTATCCCCTGAGTTCCCCATTAATCCCAATATAGCAACAATTGAAATACCAACAAAACCAATTAGTGCTGCTGGAATAGGTTCAATAATAAGCCCTATGATTACAGCTAAAAATATTCCAAAAAATCTCCATGCTTCTTGTGATAAGCCTTCAGGTGCTGGAATAAACCATAAAACTAATGCGACCAATACAGGTATCAGTAAACCTATACTTTTTTTTGACATAATGTCCCCTTTCTTATAAAAATTATAAAATTATAATATATTTTAGTTACAAAAGAAATATAAGTAAAGATTAAAAATAATTATTCATAATATATCTGATATAATTCTGCAAAAAATTAGGAGTTATATATGAGAATATTATTGATTTCTTCGATACTTGTTGTTGGATTATTCGCAGGAGAATGGAAAATACAAAATGATCCTTATTATAAACACAAAGTTAGTCAATTTGAGGTTTTAATGGATAAAAATAGTGATATAACGACAATGATGTTAGGAGATTCTATTACAGATGAAGGTGAATGGAGTGAACTTTTAGGATTTAAAGTTCATAATAGAGGAATTAGTGGAGATACAACGGATGGAGTTTTAGACAGACTTAATACCGTTGGTTCAAATGTAAAAAAAGTATTTATAATGATAGGTGTAAATGATATTATGCGTGGTAAAAGTGCAGAATATGTATTTGAAAACTACAAAAAAATTATAAAATATTTGCAAGAAAAAGATATAAAAATTGTTATTCAATCTACTTTATATATAGGTGAAAGTAGAAAACAAAACTTTAATCCAAAAATTGAAAAATTAAATAAAGATTTACAAGAGTTTGCTAAAAATAATCAAATAATTTTTATTGATTTGAATCCAATTTTTACAAAAAATAAGACTCTTTTAAAAGAATTTACTTATGATGATTTACATTTAAATGGAAAATCTTATATACTTTGGTCAAATGAACTTAAAAAAATAACTACAAAATAAATAAAATAATTTACAAAAAATAACTAAAATATCACCCCAATGGGTGATACACAAAATTTTTAAATTTGATATAATCAATTATATTTTTACAAAAGGGAAAACAATGGCAAATTTAGGAAAAATTCAATCTATTCAAGATAGAAAGTTTTATGTTAAAGATGCTTTAGGGAATCTTGTTGAATTAAAAGTAGGCGATGTAGTAAATCAAAATGATATTATCTTTGCTTCAAATTCGAATAGTGATTTATCAAAATTGGAAATTGTATTTGATAATAATCAAGTTATTACTTTCAATCAAGGAGAATTGAATCTGGATTCAACTTTGTTTGAGAATAATTTTGGAGATGAAGAATTAACTTTTGATGCTGAAGTAGTAAATGAAACTTTGAGTGCTTGGAATACAGCACAAGAAAATATTGAAGATATGGAAACAGCTGCTGGAGATGTAACAGAACAGGCTACAAATGCTGGAAATGAAGAGAATCAAGATGGTGGAGCTTTAAGAAGCAAATTTAGCTCAAGAGATGGTGATTCTGCTGATGTTATAAGTAATCTTAGAGAATTAGAACCTTTAGATGGTAATGCTCAGGAAATTGAGAATAGTGAACTACTTGCTGATCTTTTGAATACACCAGTAACAGGAGAAGCTCCTGTTGTTCCTGATAATGGAACATCACCTGGTGTAGAGCCAACAGAAGCTCCAACAGAAGCTCCAACAGAAGCTCCAACAGAAGCTCCAACAGAAGCTCCAACAGAAGCTCCAACAGAAGCTCCAACAGAAGCTCCAACAGAAGCTCCAACAGAAGCTCCAACAGAAGCTCCAACAGAAGCTCCAACAGAAGCTCCAACAGAAGCTCCAACAGAAGCTCCAACAGAAGCTCCAACAGAAGCTCCAACAGAAGCTCCAACAGAAGCTCCAACAGAAGCTCCAACAGAAGCTCCAACAGAAGCTCCAACAGAAGCTCCAACAGAAGCTCCAACAGAAGCTCCAACAGAAGCTCCAACAGAAGCTCCAACAGAAGCTCCAACAGAAGCTCCAACAGAAGCTCCAACAGAAGCTCCAACAGAAGCTCCAACAGAAGCTCCAACAGAAGCTCCAACAGAAGCTCCAACAGAAGCTCCAACAGAAGCTCCAACAGAAGCTCCAACAGAAGCTCCAACAGAAGCTCCAACAGAAGCTCCAACAGAAGCTCCAACAGAAGCTCCAACAGAAGCTCCAACAGAAGCTCCAACAGAAGCTCCAACAGAAGCTCCAACAGAAGCTCCAACAGAAGCTCCAACAGAAGCTCCAACAGAAGCTCCAACAGAAGCTCCAACAGAAGCTCCAACAGAAGCTCCAACAGAAGCTCCAACAGAAGCTCCAACAGAAGCTCCAACAGAAGCTCCAACAGAAGCTCCAACAGAAGCTCCAACAGAAGCTCCAACAGAAGCTCCAACAGAAGCTCCAACAGAAGCTCCAACAGAAGCTCCAACAGAAGCTCCAACAGAAGCTCCAACAGAAGCTCCAACAGAAGCTCCAACAGAAGCTCCAACAGAAGCTCCAACAGAAGCTCCAACAGAAGCTCCAACAGAAGCTCCAACAGAAGCTCCAACAGAAGCTCCAACAGAAGCTCCAACAGAAGCTCCAACAGAAGCTCCAACAGAAGCTCCAACAGAAGCTCCAACAGAAGCTCCAACAGAAGCTCCAACAGAAGCTCCAACAGAAGCTCCAACAGAAGCTCCAACAGAAGCTCCAACAGAAGCTCCAACAGAAGCTCCAACAGAAGCTCCAACAGAAGCTCCAACAGAAGCTCCAACAGAAGCTCCAACAGAAGCTCCAACAGAAGCTCCAACAGAAGCTCCAACAGAAGCTCCAACAGAAGCTCCAACAGAAGCTCCAACAGAAGCTCCAACAGAAGCTCCAACAGAAGCTCCAACAGAAGCTCCAACAGAAGCTCCAACAGAAGCTCCAACAGAAGCTCCACAGAAGCTCCAACAGAAGCTCCAACAGAAGCTCCAACAGAAGCTCCAACAGAAGCTCCAACAGAAGCTCCAACAGAAGCTCCAACAGAAGCTCCAACAGAAGCTCCAACAGAAGCTCCAACAGAAGCTCCAACAGAAGCTCCAACAGAAGCTCCAATTATTTCAATGATTGGAAGTACTGTAACAGAGGCTATTACAGGGGAAGCTACTGGAGATAAAGTAATTGGACAAATTACTATAAGTATAGATAAAGTACAAAATGAAGATTTGTCTATCAAATTAAGTAATGGGCAAGAAGTTATTATTCCAAAAGGAGAAATAAGCATAAATGTTGATGTTGAAACATCAAGAGTAGATGATGCATATTATCAGGGTACAACAACAGAAACTATATCAATACAATCTACGTCAAATGAAAATATAGATATAGCAAATAAGACAGCAATTATTACAATAAATGATGATATTGACCCTATAACAGTAACAATTACAGCAGCTGAAACAACGGAAAAAGAGATTACAAAAGATAATTTTATAAATAATTTAGGATTTACTGTTAAAGCAAAGGATCCTTATGGTAAGGATGCAAAGATTTCTACACATGGTAATCCATCAGGATTTGGTGTAGAAAGTATAGCTGAAACAAATTCAGGTAAATTAGGTCAAACTGATAAAGTATATAGTGGACATACAAGTGAAATTGGAGTTGTAAAAGATCCAAAAACAGGAAAATATTTAAGTGAAAGTATAGAAGTAGAGTTTAAAAATCCTATTCAAACACTTGATGTTGCATTTGCTTGGAGACACAATGGTGAGGCAGCTAAAGTAGATTTTTATAATGGAAATGAAAAAGTAGGATATGCAGTAGTAAAAGGCGGTGGAAGTGATACTCAGGCAACTATTGAATATTATGATAAAAATGGAAGCCTTAAAGATAGTGTACAAGCTCAAGGTGGAACAGACAAAGTTGATTTGGTTTATACATTTAAACCAGCAGGTGATGTAACATTTACAAAAGCTGTATTTAGTGCAGAAGGTAAAGGAAGTGATTATTTAATACACTCTATTAAATATAAAGAAGTAATTGATGGTGATAGCACAACTATTGTAGGGAGCAACGAAGTAGCATTTAATATAGAAACTTCAGTTAAACCTGATCCATCAAAATTTGATTTTAAAAATACTTTCCCGACAGCAGATGTAAAAATTGTTGATAATAATGGAACAATAGTATTTGAAAAAACGGTAAATTTAGATAAAGATGGAAAAGCCATAGTATCTGTAAGAACAGATGGAACAGTAGATTTAAAAGCTGAAGTTTCAAATGTAAAAGGTAATTTTGAGGCAGTTGATTATACAAAGGCATCAACAACAATAGAAGGGCATTTAGTGCCAAAAGCAAGTAATGATAATATAAGTACACTTGAAGATACTCAATATACTTTAAAATCTACAGACTTTGGGGATAACAACCAAAATGTTGCAAAAATCAAATTTACTGAATTACCAAAAGAAGAAACTGGAAAACTATATATTTTAAAAACTGAATATACTGGTTCTATGAATGATAAAGCTGTATATTCAGAATCAACAAAAGATAAATTTATTGAGATAAAAGCAGGAAGTGTCGTAGATATTTCACAAATAGATAACGGGAATGTAATCTTTGTACCAAAAGAAAACTCTGATATAGATGGAAGCTTTAAATTTAGTGTAAGTAATGGAAAAGGAAACTTTAGTGGAGATTACACAACAACTATAAATGTTGAAGCAGTTGCTGATGCACCAACTGTAAGTATAAATATCACACCAAGTTCAGATAATTCAACTTCAACTGGAAGCAATGGCAATGGAAATAGTGGAAGCAGTGAAAAAATTACAAAATTAGATTTTGAAACATACAAATATGCAGAGCAATCTTCAATTGGAACTCAAATAAAAGGAGATAAAGAATATAAAGATGCTAAGGATAGTTCAGATACTTTAATATTTAATAATAATTTAAATAATAGCAAAATAGTAAATACTGGGAAAGGGGATGATAAGGTTTATTTTTCACAGCAATCAAGTGTAAATTTAGATCTTGGTGATGGAAATAATGAAGCACATTTTAATGCTGGAATGAGTGGAAGTATTAAAGCAGGTTCTGGAGATGATGAAATTAGAATTAACCAAAGTATAAATAAAGCAGATATTGATTTAGGAGCAGGAGATAACAAGCTTTATATAAAAAATATATCTAATGGAAATAATGGAGAAATTAAATTTGGAGATGGCTCTGACAAACTCGTAATAGATGGTTCAGCAGATAATACAAATATTAGTTTAGGTAGCGGAAATAATGTAGTTAGTATTAAAGGTAATTATGGTGGAACTATAACTTCTGAAGATGGAGATGATACTATAATTATTGGTGGAAATGTTAATAATAAAGATTCTAAAATTAATACTGGTGCTGGAAATGATTTTGTGCAAATTCATGGAGAAATTAATAATCAATTTGCAAAAGTAGACCTTGGAGAAGGAGATGATGGATTTAGATATGAGCCAAGAAATTGGAATGCGGGTAATAAAGAAGCTATAGATGGTGGAAAAGGATTTGATACTTTATATCTAAAAGGAAACTCAACAGATTATAAAATATACACATATGAAAAAATCAATGGATTAACAGAACCATTTAAAGATAGTGCAGGTCATACAAAATATGTGAATGGGAAACCATTGTATATAATAAATTTTGAAAATTTTGTGAAAGTAAATGAACACAAGGAAGGGTTTGCACAAAAAGAGTTCTATATTATGCAAAATCATACTGAAGATACAAATAGGGCATTAAAAATTAAGAACTTTGAATCTATATCATTCGATGATAAAACATTTGGTGAAAAAGTTGATACAACAACAGTATATAAATATGATATTACAGTAAATGCAAAACTTACAGATACAGATGGAAGTGAACAATTATCTGATGTTACTATAAAAGATATTCCAAAAGATTCAAAATTATTTGGAGCAGATGGAAAAGAAATAAGTGCAAATGATGATGGAAGTTATACTGTAAAAGTAGATGAAAATGGTGAAGCAAAACTTTCTTTAACAAACGAAAAAGATCTTTCAGATAAAGATTTAAATAGTATCAAAGCAAGTGCAACTTCAACTGAAGTAAAAGATGGAGAAGTTACAGATAGTATTACAACAACTGCAACTAAAGATGGTACTAATATATTTAGTGGAGATATTGATTTATCAAATTTAAAAAATATCAAAGAGATAAATTTAGATAATGGAAAAGAAAATAAACTAAGTTTAACTTTAGATGATGTTTTAAAAATGAGTGGAGATGACAATACTATCAAAATTTCTGGAGATGCTTTCGATAAGGTTGCATTAAAAGGTGAAAATGATTGGACAAAATCTGAAAATAGTTTAACTGAAGGTGATAAAACATTTGATGTTTATAGTGGAAGTGTTGGGGATCAAACTGTTCAAGTAAAAGTTGAACAACCAATCTCAGATGGTATAACAAATTAATTTGTTATAAAAAGGTAGAGCTTTTAGCTTTACCTTTATTATTTAAAAGATAAATTAAAATAATCAATCTTACTAAATTCAATATATTGTTGAAGAGTTCTAATATTTCCTAGACCATAAATACTGTCATTTAACTCCCCAAATATAAGCTTTTCTAGTCTTTTTTTAGCTCTTGTTTGTAAATATGTCCATTCAAAATCTCTTTGTTTAGAAGTATCACCACTCCAATGATGTGTATCATATTTGGTATTTACTTTTTTGTATAGATGATATAAAGGTATCCATTTTGGATGATAAATATCCCATCCTTTTGTAAAAGAACGTATAGCTAAGCTTTGTTCCTCCCCATGAAAGTATAAATATGGGTCATAAGGAATTTCTTCTATAAAATTTCCCTTTGCAAATAAAAATCCTGCTGCAATATGACAGCCTAAAATAGCTTCAGATGAATGTATATGTTCTGCCCGAAATTGTAGAACAAGATTGTCTTTAGTTAAAACTAGTTCACTTTTTGGTCTTAATACTAAAATAGTTTTTCCAGATGGTTTATTGTAATTTATTTCACTATTTTCGTCAATAGTGAAACCATAAGGATAGGTTGAAATTATAGGTTTATTTGATTTATTTAATAGTTCATTGTATTGATATATTAAATTTTCATCCCAATTTTCTTCAAAATATGTGTGAGAATCAACTTGTAAGAAATACTCTTCGTTATCATATAATGAGAAACATAAGTGTCTAGCCCAAGATACACCCAATGAGTCATTTGGAAAAATATGACAATATCTTATCTGTTGAGAGAATTCGAAAGATTTGATACTCTCTCTATTATTTTCATAATTTTGTTCTACAACACCAAAAATAATATTTTCTTTATTTTTAGCACTATTGTATGCACTTTTTATTGTAAATTCAAGCATATCATCACAATATGAAGCTAAAGCAACAAATATTTTATCAGCCATGAAATACCTCTTATTTATATGTTTTTATTTTGATTATACTTTAAAATCTATTTAGCTTATCTTTGATTATTTTATATAAAAATTTTATAAATTTTACTTGACAAAATAGGTAGTTTTTTTATATACTCAACAACTTTACTAAAAATAAAAGGGAAATGTATGAATATAAGGAAAAGTTTTTTATCTATTGTAATATTTTCTTCCGTATTTACAGGGTGTGCCACAACTTCAAGTCAAAAAACTGTAGATGCTTCAAATTTCCAAAATAACACATATAACTCAAACCAAGAACAACAAACACATCTTAAAAAACATACATTTTTAGAAGATGTTACATATTCAAACTATATGTCTAAAGACAAAAAAATAAATGATAAATTATTTAGCTTTTATGATGAGTGGAAAGGCACAAAATATAGAATAGGTGGATATAGCAAAAAAGGGATTGATTGCTCTGGTTTTGTACAAAAAGCATTAGCAGAGAAGTTTAATTTACAACTACCAAGAGATACAAGATCACAAGTTCAAGTAGGAAAAACTGTTAAAAAAAGTGATTTACAGATGGGTGATTTGGTATTTTTTCATACTGGAAAGACAAAGCACGTAGGAATATATATTGAAGATGGTAAGTTTATGCACTCTTCTACAAAAATTGGAGTAACTATTTCTGAATTGGATAATGTTTATTTTAAAAATAGATATTGGACAGCAAAAAGAGTTTTAAAATAAACTCTTTTAACTCTTAAATCCCCAAAAATTTAGACAATACAAAAAGAAAAATCACACAAACAACATACATTTTTAAAGCATAGAAGATATTTAGTTTAAAAATCTCTTTTGCACTACAAGAATATCTTGAACTCATAGTAAGGTTTAATCCTGATATTGGAGAAGTTGAAACTGTTGTTGCCCAAGACATCAAAAAAGTCATAGCCAATAAAGTATGATTTGCATCAACAAAGAAATCTCCTAAAATTGATATAGAAATAATAGGGTGAATTCCTATAAATGATAGGGCTATAAATATAAAAAGCAGTATTGAAGCTACTTTATAATCAAAAATTTCAAAAGGTAGAGTAAAATTCAAACCTATTAATATTGAACCAACAGATATTCCAAATAATCCAGCAACTAGAAACAAAGATATTTCACTTTTCATTTTTGGCAATTCATCTATTATGTAAAATTTTAAGATTTTTATACTTTCAAAAAAACCTTTTTTTAGTGGAAGTATGAGAAGAGTCATAAAAAAGGCAAAACTAGATATTAAAACTATGATTTTTAAATCTTCATAAAAATAGTGAGTTAAAAGTACAAAAAATGCTAATATAAGTGGTAAATACAGAGTTTGTAGAGATAATGGATAGCCATAAAAATTATCTAAATCAAACTTCTTTTTATCACTTACTTCAAAATATGTTATTAAAAATGCAAAAAATGCTAGAAATAATCCAAAAGATATTATGGTATATGTTTGTAGATTTGGTGCATAAGTAATAGCAGCTGCAAAGGCTACAAAAAATGGTGACCAGTAAGCATCACTAGCAAAAGAACGAGTTAATAAAACTATTTGAGAAGAACTCAAAGGAGCTTTTTTATACATTTTATCTGCAACTAAAAGTAAAGATGATAGATTTATAACTGAACCAAAAAGATGAACACTCAAATATGTTTTTAAAAAAGAGCTTTTTCCTCTTGGTAAATCACTATTTTTCTCTTTTCTTGGAGTTGCTATAAGCTTTAAAAACCCAACAGCAATAAGTAAAGTTAGAAGATATTGATTTACACTAAAAGCTTTGTAAAAGTCGATATAAAAGCCATTTAAATAACTATATAAAAAAGATATTAAGCTAAGAGATAAAAGTATATATATAAGTTTTCTTTTTTTTAGAGTAAAAAAAAGTATAGTTGAAGCTATCCAAATAAATATGATGGCAAATAATAAAATATTTTCTTGAAAAAAATATGCATAAATTGTAAATATAAATGACAAAAATATCAAAACTCCCGAAACTCTTTGGACGACTTGCATTATAAATCCTAATAAAATATTAAAATCGTATTATATAAAAACTTAGTATAATTGCGATAAAAAAGGATAAATTTTGATAAGACTTGGTTCAAACTCTCCTACTCGAGCAAAAATATTAAAAGATTTTGGAATAGATTTTGTACAAAATGGAGGAAGTTTTGATGAAGATAGTATAGCTACACAAAATCCCAAAGAGTTTTGTTATATTGCTACAAAAGGAAAATTTGATGAACTTTTTAAACAATATGGAGTTGATGATATGCCTTTGTTGGTTGCTGATAGTGTAGTTACTTGTGATGGAAAACTCTTACGAAAAGCAAAAGATTATGACGATGCAAAATATATGCTAGAGCTTCAAAGTGGAAATAAAACAAGTGTAATATCTTGTATGATTTATAAATCAAAAAATATAGAACTTATTGATATGTCAATTACTACTTACGAATTTACTAAATTTGATAAAACTAATATGAAAGACTATCTTGATAGTGGTGAATGCTTTGGAAAAGCAGGAGCTATAATGGTTGAAGGATTTTGTAAACCTTATATAAAAAGTGTTAAAGGATATGAAAGTACTGCTATGGGATTGAGCATAGAAAAGCTTTTGGCTTTTTTATAGATTATTTACTCAATTTTTCTATTTGAAGAGTAAATATGGCTCCATTTTCTACATTTAAAACAGATAATTTTCCTTGGAGTTTCTCTTCTGTTAAAATTTTAGCTATCGATAAACCTATACCTCTATTTTTATCTTGATATGAACTCACTTCAAGTTCAAAAATAGATTCTATTGGTTTTTGTTTAATTCCACCGCAATTATCTCGAAAATGAATAAATGTATGATATGAATTTTCTTCATAAAAAATTGATAATGTTGGTGAAGAAATATTGTCTCTTTTTGAAATATCTAAAATATTTTCAATCAAAATCAAAACAATATGTGCAAAAGATTTTGGATTTCCATTTAATTGAAGGTTGATTAAATCAATATTATATTTTATTTCTAAATTTTGTAAATTTATCTTTTCAGTTAGCATAGTTTTTATGTTGAAAATTTCTTCTATTGGATTAAAAATAGTTCTTTTTTCATCTTTAGAGTAAAATTGAGTAAACTCGACAATAGTGCTTTCCATAAAATTAATATTATTTCTCATAGATTTTATGATGTTATTGATTTTTTGGTCAAATATTTTATTGTTAAATAAAATTGATTCTATTTCAGTAATTAAAGTTCCAAGTCGTACAGTAGGAACTTTCCACTGGTGAGCTATATTTTTTAACATTTGACCAATAGAACTAAAATGAGATTGACTAAGTATGAGTTTCTCTCCTTTTTGCTTCATATCAACTATATATTTTAATCGAATAAAAATTGCAAATGTAAATAAAATCATCTCTAAAAATAAGAAAAAACCAATAATTCTTTGAGTATCTGTTGTAACAGGGATTTTTTGAAAAGCAGATAAAAATATTAAAATATAACCTACAAAAATACTTATTTGCCCCCCCAATAAAATATAAAAAGTTTGTATAGTCCTAGTTTTATAAATCTCAATAGAAGTTAAAACAATCAAAATTACCATAGAAACAAAGGTAAGGATAAAATAAATAGAGTCATATTTATATATGGCAGGAGAAAATATTATCACCCAACTGCTAAAAGCAATAAAAATATAGTAAGCATACATAGGTTTTAATATATAAGAATAAATTCTTTTTTGTCTAAATTTCATATATTCATCTAAAAATGTCATATAAACTAAAAAAATAGCATAAGCACTTAAATGTGATAAAATCGAGTTATATATACCATTTTCAAGTAGTAAAGCTAAATAGCCATTATTTACAAAAAAATAAACCCAAACTATAAAAATATAGATAATATAGCTTATAAAACTTTTGTTTTTTATAGTAAAAAAGAATAATATATGTAAAATAAGCAGTAAAAACATACCACCTAAAATAACTCCCCAAATAAAATAATCTAAAAATAAAAACTTATTGAAACCTTCTTCACTCATAGCAATCCACTCTATTTGAGTGCTATTTTTATTGTTATCTATTTTTGTAACAATCTCATATAAAGAGTTTGGTTCTAAAATAAGTTTTATATTTGTAAATCTGCACCATTTTTTGAGATAGATTTAATTCGTCATTTTTACTAAAATCTATTATAAATATATCATTTGCTTCAAGAGATAATAAATAGATTAGAAGTAAAAATATATGTTTCATTTAGTTTAACATATAACCTATTTTAGATAGGTTTTGTATAGAGTTGTTGCCGATTTTTTTTCTAAGCTTGTATATTATATTTTTTAAAGCAACTTCTGAAATATTCTCTCCTAAAATATGAGCAAATTCTACATAGCTTATGAGTTTATTTCTTCTTTGTAAAAATATTTCTATCACATCTATTTCAGACTTTGTTAAAGTAATATATTCTCCATTTGAAATTAACTGTTTTGATAAAAAATCATAAAAGGCATTTGCTCCTAAATTATTTTTTATTAAGTATTTACTATCTATTTTTGATAAACATCTAAGAAGAGCATTTAGCAACTCTTCAAAACTAAAAGGTTTTTTTAGATAATCAACCAAATCAAGTTTGATTGCTTCAAGTACATCTTCTACATCTGTATAGCTTGATACCAAAAAAATAGGAATTTTACTATCTACAGTACGAATATATTTAGCTACATCTATTCCGCTCATATTTTTCATCTTTATATCTAACATTAAAATATGTATATGGCTTTTATTGTAAATTTCTATTGCTTCTTCACCATCTTTAGCGACAAAAACCTTTTCAAAAAGAGTTGATAATATATTTTGTGTAGAATTTCTAAGAATTTCATCATCAACATATAAAATAGATAAGTGTTTCAAGTTTTCTAAATTCATATAAATATTATAATATATTTTTGTCGCTAAATTTTTGTTATTAAAATTTAATTTTGAAAAAATAGCGAAAGTTTTTGTCTACTTTTTAGAGGATATTTCAAGATAACGGAAGATGGTCTTATGAAGCAGGAATAGGATATAAATAAAATAAATGATATAAATATCTCATACGATTACAAAGCACAAGGAAGTAAATTTTCAAGCAATGTAATCTTTGCTAAATATGTACTAAAATTCTAAAAATTTAAAATCTCAAGATTTATTTAGGGGTATTATTTCCAAGCGTAGGCTTGGAAATAAAGTTTATTAATCAAAAGTTGGTTTTGGAGTTTTATCAGTAGAAGCTGGTAATTTTGGATACGTAATATCTGGTTTTTTACCTTCTAAAGATTTTAGGAAAGTTACTATTTTTGAAGCTTCAGCATCGCTAATATTGATTCCTAATTGAACAGAACCCATTTCTTTTACTGCTTCATTTAATGACCAAATTTGACCATTATGAAAATATGGAGCTGTTTCAGTGATATTTCTTAAAGATGGAGTTTTTACCATACCATTTTCATCCCCTGAAAAATCACCTACATTTATAAATGTATATTGTTTTGCAATTTGGAATGGTTGCATAGTTCCACCAAGAGCAATCCCTGTATGACATGCTGTACAGCCTTTATTTAAGAATATATTTAATCCTTCTTGTTCATCTTTTGTAAGGGCTTTGTCATTTCCTTCTAAAAATTCATCAAATCTTGATGGAGTTACAAGAACTTTTTCAAATAATGCAATAGTTGAAGTAATAGTTTCAAAATCAACTTTTACATCCTTACCATAGGCAGTTTTGAATTCTTGCACATAAGCTGGAATAGAGTTAATTCTCTCTTCTACAAGTGCTGGAGGTGCAGCCATTTCTGGACCTGCTTGAATTGGACCTTGAGCTTGATCGGCTAAGTGTGGACTTCTTCCATCCCAAAATTGTGCTTTAAAGAATACAGAGTTATAAACTGTTGGAGAGTTTAAATGGTGAGGGTTTGCTGTCCAACCATGACCAATAGCTGCTGGAACTCCATCTGCTCCGCCTAAAGCCAAGTTATGACATGTATTACATGATATTAAATTACTTCTTGAAAGTCTTGGATCAAAATATAGTTTTTTACCAAGTTCAATTTTTGCATCTGTTATTGGGTTGTTTTTATCAGTATCAACCAACTTCATCCATTCTTTTTTATCAGTTGGAATAGCTTCTAAACCACTATTTTTTGCTTTTTGAATTAAAGCTTGATTTGCAAATAATGTACTTGCACCTAAAAGTAATGCCAAAGAAATTTTTAGTTTCATAGTTAAAATCCTCCTAAATGATTTAATAAATCATAGGATAAATTTTATTAAATGAAAGTTAAAATTATATATTTTTTGGAATAAAATTATAAATTTAACTTATAATACAAGATACTTTTTGTCCTATTTAATCACTTGTTTTACTAATTGTGATGGTAAAAGCCCCAAAGACTCTTCAACTTTATTTGTATCACCATGCTCTATAAAACTATCTTCATATTCAAAAGATTTAATACTAATATTTTTAATATTCTCTTGATTCAATATTTCTAAAATAGCACTAGCAACTCCAGCTTGTTTTTGAGAATCACTAAAAATATACCAACTATTGTATTTTGTAGATAAATTAATCAAAGTATCAATATCTAAAGGTTTTACAAATCTTAAATCTAAGATTGCTATATCTTCATTGTGTAGTTTTTCTACATCTATAGCTTTTGAAACTCCATTTCCATAAGCTACAAAAAGTTTATTTGAAGTACCAGATTTTAAAAGTTCCGCTTTACCTAATTCAAAAGGTGAAGCTTGATATTCTAACTCTTTAAAAGAACCTCTTGGATACCTAATAGCACATGGTTTATCTAAAGTATATGCAAAATCAAGAGCTAATTCTAAAGTTTCATTATCTCTTGGAGCAAATAAAATCATATTTGGTATAAATCTTAGGAAATTTATATCAAAAGCTCCTTGATGAGTTTCGCCATCATTTCCTACAATTCCAGCTCTATCCATAGTAAAAACTACTGGTAGAGCCATAATACAGACATCGTGAATTATTTGGTCAAATCCTCTTTGTAAAAAAGTAGAATAAATAGTAACAAATGGTTTAAAGCCTTCTTTTGCCATAGCTGCCATTGAAGTAACGGCGTGCTGTTCAGCTATTGCAACATCCCAAAATCTATTTGGGAATTCGGATATTAGTTTATCCATTCCTGTTCCACTTGGCATTGCAGCAGTTATTCCAACAACATTTTCGTGTTTTTTTGCAAGGTTTAGTAAAGCATCTGAAAAAACAGCAGTGGCACTTTTTTGTGAAGATTTTTTGATGAATTCACCATCTTCTACATTAAAAGGTCCTACTCCATGCCAATGTTCGTGATGCCCTTCAGCTATTTTGTATCCTTTACCTTTTATTGTTCTTGCGTGAACGATAACTGGTTTACCCATATCTTTAGCAATTTGTAAAGTTTCTATAATCTCTTCTATATCATGCCCATCTATTGGACCTATATAATCTATTCCCATTTCTTCAAATAATATTCCAGGAGTTATAAGCTTTAAAGAACCTTCAACTCTTTTAGCTAAATATGTTGTACCTTCTGGCATATTGTTTTTTATAAATTTATCAACTTTTGATTTAAAACCTTGATAAAATTTTCCAGCTAAAAGTTTTGAAAGATATTTTGATATTGCACCGATTGGTTTTGCTATACTCATTTCATTGTCATTTAGTATTATTACAACAGGAAGTTTTAAATCTCCAAGTTCATTTAATGCTTCATATACCATTCCAGCACTCATAGAACCATCTCCTATCATAACAACTGGAACTTTTTTTTCACCTTTTAGCTTAATAGCCTTTGCTGCTCCAACAGCTAGAGAAATAGAAGTAGAACTATGTCCAGCAACAAAATAGTCAGCTTTATGCTCATTTGGTTTTGTAAAACCACAAAGTCCACCAAACTGTCGAATTGTCTCAAATTCTTCCCAACGATCAGTGATAAGTTTATGTGGATAACACTGATGAGAAACATCAAAAATAAAAGGCTCACTATTTGAGTCAAAAATATAATGCATACCAATAGTTAATTCAACTGCACCAAGAGTTGATGAAAAATGTCCACCTTTTCGTGATACAACATCAATGATTCTATCTCTAATATCTTGGGATATTTGTTCTAATTCTTTTAGTGATTTACCTTTTATTTCCATAATTAAACTCTATTTTAACTCTTCTAAAACTTTATCTAATAGTTTGAATAGTTTAGTATTTTGTTCATTTGTTCCTATTGTAACTCTTATTGCATTCAAACCATAACCTGTTAAATCTCTTACAATCATTCCAAGTTCTAGTAGTTTTTGAGCAACAACTTTAGATATAAATTTATCACCAAGTTTTATAGTAATAAAGTTTGTATATGAAGGAATATATTCAAAGTTTTTGCTTGTTATATACTCTTCATATCTTTTCATCTCAATAAAGTTTTTTTCTATACAATCATTTACAAATTTTTCATCTTTTAAAGCTTCAATAGCTGCTGCCAAACTTAAAGTTGTGATATTAAAAGGTGCTCTAATTTTGTAAAAAGTTGATATGATATTCTCTTTTGCTAATCCATAACCAACTCTCATTCCACCAAGTGCATAAGCCTTTGAAAAAGTTCCTAAATATACACAATTTGGAAAAGTATTTATCAAATCTTTTGGACAAATTCTTTTTTTCTCATCTTTGAAAGCAGCATATTCTTGGTATGCTCCATCAACTACAACTAGAGTATCTTGATCTATTGTTTTTAAAAATTCATAAACTTCATCTTTATTTAAACACTCTCCTAAAGGATTGTTTGGGATACATAAAAAGATTACATCGGCTCCATTTTCTTTATACAATTTGCTAAATTCTTCTAAATTATGTTGGCTACTTTGAGTTTTTAAGATATTTGCTCCAACATGCTTTGCATAAATTTCATACATAGCAAATGTTGTTTTTGCCATAATAACATTTGAGTTTGATTTACATTTTGCATGGATACAAAACTCTAAAATTTGGTCACTTCCAGACCCTATGATGATATTTGAACTATCTAAATTATACTTTTTTGCCAAAGCATCTTTTAATTCAAACATAGAATCATCTGGATATAAATACATATTTTTAGCTAATTCTTCAATTTTAGCAACGACTTTTGGACTTGTACCATAAGGATTCTCATTTGAAGCTAGCTTTACTACCTCTTTTGGGTCTATTCCATACTCTCTTACAACTAATTCTATTGGTTTTCCAGCTTCATATGTTGAAACATTGTCTAATAATTTATTAAATTGCATTTTTATTTTTCCTTTTAAATATCACTTATTTCTTTTACATAAGATCCTAAAACTTTAATGCTACTTTTATGTTTTTCAAGAACTTTTTTAACATTATCATCATCTTTATGTCCATCAAAATCTATAAAAAATATAGAATTTCCTTCTACAATATGTGATTTTATTTTTGTTAAGTTTATTCCAGAATTATTAAAATCATTCAAAAATCTTACTAAAACTCCTTGTTCGTCAGGAAGATTTACTAAAATTGATGTTTTGTCATTTCCACTTTGTGCATTTTCAAAATCACTTAGTATAAAAAATCTTGTTTTGTTATTGTCTTTATCTTCAATATTTTCAAATAAAATAGGAAGATTATAAAGTTTTGCAGCAACATGAGCACAAATAGCAGCACTATTTGGTTCATTTGCAGCCAATTTTGCTGCTTTTGTTGTTGATTCAACTGGTATTAAATCTACTTCATCAAGCCCAAAATTTGTTAAAAATCTTCTACATTGGTCAAAAGCTATATCTTTTGAATAAATCTTTTTTATATCAGATATCTTATCACAAGTTGTTGCTAGTGTATGATGGATATTTAGTAAAACTTCAGCAACAATTTTTGAATCATAGTTTGTAAAACCATTAATTGTATCATTTACTATTCCATTTGAAGAGTTTTCTATTGGAACTACGCCAAATTTTATTTTTTTAGATGCTAATTCTTTAAAGATCCCTTTTATAGAACTTATTGAAATATATGAACTCATAGCTCCAAATCTACTCTCTGCAGCTTGGTGAGTAAAGCTTCCTTGAGGTCCAAGATAACCTATGTTTTCAGGTAATTCAATATTTCTTGATATTGCAAAAATTTCTAAAAACAATGCTTCTATTGCACTTCTATTTAAAAGTCCAGATTGTGCTTGATTTATTTTATCTAGTCTATCAATAATAGCTTTTTCTCTATCAGGACGATATATTGCTCCACCACTTTTTGCTTTTAAAGAGCCAACTTTATGAACTAGATTCATCCTTTCATTTAATAACTCAAGAAGTTTATTATCTATATTGTCAAGTTGGTTTCTAAGTTCCAATAATCCATCTTCATTTGTCATAAATTGCCTTTATTTTATGAACTCTTCTTCTAAAGCTATTAAATCTTCAAAAGTTTCTCTTTTTCTAATTAATCTATCTTGACCATTAAGAACAGCTATCTCTGCTACTCTTCCTCTTGTATTGTAGTTACTTGCCATTGTAAATCCATAAGCTCCAGCACTATAAATAGCTACTAAATCGTTATGATTTGTTTGTGGTAGTTGAATATTTTTTGCAAAGAAATCTCCACTTTCACAAACTGGTCCAACAAGATTACAATCACTAAGTTCTTTATTATCATTTAGAACTTCAATTTTATGATAAGCATTGTATAAAGCAGGTCTTATCAAGTCATTCATAGCTCCATCAACAATAACAAATCTTTTATTTCCATTTACTTTTTCGTATAAAACTTTTGTTACAAAAACTCCAGAATTTCCTACTATGAATCTACCTGGTTCGCAAACAACTGTTACATCAAGTCCAAACATAGCATCTAAAATAGATTGAGAATATTCGTAAGTGTCAATTAGTTTTTCATTATCATAGATAATTCCCAATCCTCCACCAACATCCATAAATGATAAATCAATTTTTATAGCTTTTAGATTTTTTACCAATTCAGCCACTATTTTTACTGCATCTTTTATTGGTTGCAGTTGAGTTAATTGTGAACCAATATGACAATGAATTCCAGTTGGTTCTAAAAATTCGCTATTTTTACACTGAATATACATTCTTTTTGCTGTATCTATATCAACTCCAAATTTATTTTCATGAAGTCCAGTTGAAATATAAGGGTGAGTTTTTGGGTCTATATTTGGATTTACTCTTATTGAAATTCTTGCAATTTTTCCTAAACTTTTTGCTATATCTTCAACTCTGTTTAACTCTGCTGCACTTTCAACATTTATCATTAAAATATCAAGTTCTAATGCTTGTGTTATCTCATCATCACTTTTCCCAACACCAGAAAAAATAATTTTATATGAAGGAATACCAACCTTTAAAGCTCTTTTTACTTCGCCAATACTTACACAATCTGCTCCAGCTCCAAGGTCTGCTAAGTGTTTTATTACACTTAAATTTGAATTAGCTTTTACTGCATAAGCGATTAATGATTTTCTAGCTCTAAATGAACTTTTTAATTCTTCATACTGTTTTGTAATATGATCAAAATCATATACATAGTATGGTGTTTGATATTTTTCTGCCAATGTCTTAAAATCTATATTCATCTTTATTCCTTTATAAAATTATTAAAATTTAAATCTTTTAAAAACTATATTTTTTAAAAGATTTAATCTATTTGTCTGTACCATTCCAAGCTATTCTTGGTTTCCCACCTTCTTCAAACTCAACTGCAGGCATTCCCATAATATTAAATCCACTATCAACATAATGTATTTCACCTGTAACTGCACTACTTAAATCACTTAATAAGTACATTCCAGAGTTTCCAACTTCATCAATAGAAACATTTTTCTTTAAAGGTGAATGTGCTTCATTCCATTTAAGCATAAATCTAAAATCACCAATACCTGCAGCCGCAAGAGTTCTAATAGGTCCTGCACTAATAGCATTTACTCTTATTCCATCTTTTCCTAAATCTTCAGCTAAATATTTTGTAGTCATTTCTAAAGCTGCCTTTGCAACTCCCATAAGATTATAGTTTGGAATATATTTTGCTCCACCATAATATGTTAAAGTTAAAATTGAAGAGTTGTTTGATAAAAGTGGTTTTAACTCTCTTGTAACTTCTATTAAAGAGAATACTGATATGTCCATTGCTATATCAAATGCTTCTTTTGTAATATTATGAAATCTTCCACTAAGTCCTTCTTTTGGTGCAAAAGCAATAGAGTGAACAATGAAATCTATCTCTCCTAAATCTTTTTCTAAAGCAATTTTTAAATCTTTTATTTCTTGTGGATTTGAAACATCGCAAGGATAAACTAAAGCTTCGCTTACAAATTCAGCTGCGATTGGTTCAACTCTTTTTTTCAAAGAGTCGTTTAAGTATGTAAAAGCTATTTTAGCTCCTTGAGCAGCACATGCTTTTGCTATACCATAAGCAATAGATTTATCATTTGCAACACCTAAAATTACACCTTTTTTACCCTTCATTAACATCTTATAAATCCTTTGTATTTTCTATTATTTGTATAAAATCTTCAATAACCCATGAAGCAGTACCTATCAATGCTCCATCAACATTTTCAATTTCGCAAATCTCTTTTACATTTTCTACTTTAACACTTCCACCATATAAAAGAGGTTTGTTTATCTTCTTTTTTATTGCTGTATGAACATTTTTGATATCATCATTTGTAGCAGTAACTCCTGTTCCAATAGCCCAAACTGGTTCGTAAGCAAGGATTAAATTTTCATAATTTGTGTCAATTCCATCAAATTGTTCATAAATATACTCTAAAGTTTTTTCTAAACCTTGTTTTTTTACCTCTAAAGGTTCACCAATACAGTAAATTATCTTATAACCTAAACTTTTATAAAACTCATATTTTTTAGCTATTTGGCTTTGTGTTTCACTTAAAATATGTCTTCTTTCACTATGTCCTATTAAAATAGTTTTAATCTCAAATTCATTTAATTGAAAAGTTCCTATTTCTCCTGTAAATGAACCACTCGAAGTGGCATAAGCATTTTGAACACCAATTTGTAGATTTGAAATGGTATTAAATTTATCTAGTGAAGTTGAAGTAGGAAATACAAATACTTCATTTTTTATATTGTTTTGTAAAAGATAGTTATTTAATTTTTCAATAAATAAAGCAGTTGATTTTCTAGTATGGTTTGTTTTAAAATTACTAGCAATTATTGGCATTAGTTATCTTCCTCGATAACTAATGCTTTAACTCCTGGTAGAATTTTCCCTTCAATTAACTCTAAAGAAGCTCCACCACCAGTAGAGATAAAAGTCATATCATCTTCATCTCCAGTAATTCTTACTAAATCAGCAGTATCTCCTCCACCTACAACTGTAGTTGCATATGAACTTGCTACTGCATGAGATATTTTTGTACTACCTTTTGCAAATTTCTCCATTTCATAAACACCCATTGGTCCATTCCATAAAATAGTATTTGCATCTGCTAATGCTTCATTAAATAAAAGTGCTGTTGCAGGACCAATATCTAACCCCATCCAAGATTTTGGCATCTCTTGAATAGTTACAATTTTTGCTATTGCTTCAGCATCAAAGGCTTCAGCTGCAACTATATCAACTGGTAAATATAGTTTTGTGTCCTCTTTTTTTGCTAAATCCATAATTTTTAGAGCTTCAGGAATTAAATCTTCTTCAACCAAAGATTTTCCAATCTCATATCCTAAGGCTTTTAAGAATGTAAATGCCATTCCTCCACCAATAATTATTTTATCAACTTTTGGAACAAGATTATATAATGCTTCAAGTTTTCCAGAAACTTTTGAACCACCAACGATAGATACAAATGGTCTTTTTGGATTTTCAACAATATGATGAAAAAACTTAATCTCTTTTGCTAGTAAAAAACCAGCTGCTTTACTATTCATATCAAAATACTTTGCAATTCCTTCAACAGAAGAGTGAGCTCTATGAGAAACTCCAAAAGCATCATTTATATAAATTTCAGCCATAGAAGCCAATTTTTTTGAAAGTTCTTCATCATTTTTTGTTTCACCAGCTTCAAATCTCATATTTTCTAACAGTAATATTTCACCTGTTTTTAACTCTTTTGCCATTTTTAAAGTTTCATCACAAACCACATTTGGAGATAATTTAATCTCTTGTTTTAGTAAAATATGAAGTCTTTTTGCTATTGGAGCAAGAGAATATTTTTCTTCAAATCCACCTTTTGGTCTTCCAAAATGTGAAGCTAAAATAACTGAACAATCATTGTCAATGCAGTATCTAATTGTATTTAAAGCACTTCTTATTCTTCTATCATCTGTGATATTGTTGTCTTCATCAACAGGAACATTAAAATCACATCTTATAAATACTTTTTTACCACTAATATCTATATTTTTAATCTCTTGTAGTTTCATCTTTTCCCTTATTTATTTGCTACATAAACAGCTAAATCCACAAGTCTAGCTGAATATCCCCACTCATTGTCATACCAACTCATAACTTTTATCATATTTCCACCAATTACTTGAGTTAAATCAGACGCAATAATTGTTGAATTAGTATTTCCAATAATATCACTAGATACTAACATATCATTATCAACACTTACCACTCCAGCTAATTCTTTTGATTTTTGAGTAAATAAAGCATTTATTTCTTCTTTTGTTGTATCTTTTTTTACTAAGAAGTTTACATCAACCATTGAGACATTTGGAGTTGGAACTCTTACACTTTGACCGTGAAGTTTTCCTTCAAGCTGAGGCATAATAAGCTTCATAGCCTTAGCTGCTCCTGTACTTGTAGGAATCATATTTTGTGCACCTGCTCTTGCTCTTCTTTTGTCTGATTTATGTTTTACATCTAAGATATTTTGATCGTTTGTATATGAGTGAATAGTTGTCATCAAACCTTTTTCTATTCCAAAAGCGTCATCAATAATTTTAGCTATTGGACCTAAGCAGTTTGTTGTACAAGAAGCATTTGATACTATTTTCTCTCCATCATAAGTTGATTCATTTACACCTATTACATAAGTTTTTGTATCATCTTTAGCAGGAGCACTCATAACAACTTTTTTAGCCCCATTATCTATATGCACTTGGCATTTTTCTTTTGTTAAATAAGCTCCAGTACACTCTAAAACAACTTCTGCACCGCACTCTTTTGTAAAAGTTAATTCACTTGCATCTCTTGTTGAATAAAGCTTTGCATTGATTTTTCCCATTCTTAGGTAACCATTTTCAATTTTTACATCACCATCAAAAGTTCCGTGAACTGTATCATATTTTGTAATATATTCTAGCATATCAGGTGTTGCTGTGTCGTTTATAGCAACTAATTCAATATCATTTCTGTTAGCTATGATTCTAGCTACACATCTTCCTATTCTTCCAAAACCATTTATTGCAACTTTAATAGCCATTTTTACCCTTTGTTAAAAATCTAAACGATAGATATTTTATCCAAAAATTGCTATAATATTATTTAATTACAAATTAGAAGGTTTTAAATAATTGAAAATTGCAATTTTTGGTGGTAGTTTTGACCCAGTACATATAGCACATGAAACTATCGTTGAGGTTGCTTTAAAAAATTTAGATATTGATAAATTAATAGTTGTTCCAACGTATTTAAATCCATTTAAAAATAGTTTTTATTTAGAACCTAAATTTAGATTTGAACTATTAAAGAAAGTTTTTTCACCATATCCAAATGTAGAAATTTGTGATTATGAAATAAAAAATGATAAAGTAAGTTATACGTATAAAACTGTTAGCTACATAAAATCTTTGTATAAGCCTTCTAAAGTATATTTTATAATTGGTGAAGATAATGTAAGAAATCTTCATAGATGGTATAAAATAGAAGAGTTAAAAAGAGAAGTTGAGTTTGTTGTTGCAACAAGAGTTGGATTTAATCAAAATATTGAAGATTTTAAAATCTTAGATATAAATATTGATATTAGTTCAACAAATTTAAGAGAGCAAATTGATTTAAATTTTGTTCCAAAAGCAATACAAAAAGATATATTAAATTTACAAAAAGGTAGAAAAATTGAGTAGTAGAGTAGAAAATATTAAAAATATTTTAGATGATAAAAAAGCAGTAGATATAGATGTTTTTGATTTAACTGACAAAGAATATTTGGTTGATTATGTTGTTATTGCAACAACGCTAAATCCAAGACATGGTGCTGCACTTTTAGACAATCTCAAAATAGAACTAAAACCAAAAGGTGAAGAGTTTTTAAGAGTTGATGAAGATGAAAATTGGACTGTTATAGATTTAGGTGATATTTTTATACATCTAATGAGTGAAAAATATAGAGAAAAATATAACATAGAAGATTTTTTGAAAGATTTTCAAAGACCTAAAAACTAAAAGCTTTGGAAATTAGACTTTAGCAAATCATAATTTATGATTATACTAAAGTTTTGTTTCCTAAGATTACATAATCTCTTTTGCTTTTATTCCAAGTAGTTCTAATCCTACATTTAGGCTTAGTTTTGCCATACTTAAAACTTTTAAGTATGCTTTTTCATCATCACTTCCTATGATTTTGTGTTCATTGTAAAATTTATGTACACTTGAAGCTAAGTTGTATAAATATTCAGTGATTTTTTGCATATCTCTTTTATTAAAACTTTCAACTAAAACTGATTTTAAAAGTAGGGCTTCATATACTAAATTTAAAGCGTCATTGTTTAAGTTTTCAAAATTTATATTTTTTATATCATCACTTGAGATACCAGATTTTACAAAAACTTGATTTATTCTAGCATGTGCATAGTTTATATAAAAAATTGGATTTGAAGAGTCTTGATTTTTTAACATATCAATATCAAACTCTAAGTGAGTATCACTTTTTTTAGTTAAAAATACAAATCTTAAAGCGTCACTACCAATTTCTTCAAGTACATCTGACATAAGAATCACATTTCCTGCTCTTTTACTCATTTTATAAGGTTCACCACTTTTTAAAAGTTGTACCATTTGAGATAAAATAACTTCTAGTTTTGAAGAGTCATTTCCTAAAAATTCAATAGCAGCTTTTACTCTTGTTATATATCCGTGGTGATCAGCACCCCAAATATTGATATATTTATCAAAATTTCTATCAAATTTATTTTTATGGTAGATTATATCTCCTGCAAGATATGTAGGAATTCCATTTTCTCTTACAACAACTCTATCACTATCATCACCATATTTTGTTGATTGAAGATATACTTTTTTATCTTTTGCATAAAGTGAGCCATTTTTTTCTAAAACATTTTTTGTACTATTCCAAGAACTATATAAAGATTTTTCAGATACAAAATTTTCAAATTCAACACCTAAATCTTTTAAATCTTTAACAATGATTTGCATTACAATATCTTTAGCAAATAGGGCTAATTCTTTAAATCTATTTTCATCATAGATGATATCTTTTCCAAATTTTTCAATAATTTGTTGTGCAATATCAATTAAATATTCTCCGCGATAGTAGCTTTCAGGGTATTCTACAACTTCATTAAATATAAAATCTCTTGCAGCTAAACTTACTGAAATTCCAAGTAAGTCCATCTGTGCACCAGCATCATTTATATAATACTCTGTTGTTATATCATATCCTAAATATTTTCCAACTCTAGCTAAACTATCACCAAAAATAGCTCCTCTTGCATGTCCTATATGTAAAGGTCCTGTTGGATTTGCTGAAACATATTCAAGTAAGATTTTTTCATTTTTTTTATCTTCTTTAGCAAAAGAATTACCATTTTTTAGTGCAGTATCAACTAAAGATTGTAAAAACTTTCTCGATAAAGTAAAGTTAATAAATCCTTTAATAGATTCAATTTTTTCAAATAAATCTTTGTTTTCAAGTTTTACAACTAATTCATCAGCAATTTGCATAGGAGATTTTTTTAACTCTTTTGCTAAACCAAATGCAACAGGAGTTGCATAGTGTCCCAAAGAAATATCTTTTGGTTTTTCTAAAACAATATTTGTTTGTAAAATATTTTCTATATACTCTTTAACTAAATTTTGCAATGTTTTACTCTTATGCTTCTTTTTTTGGTTCTGTTGTAGATTGAGTTGAAGTTGTTTTTGCTTCAGCCTTTTTTTCTACTTCTTCTACTTTTGTAGCTGTAGCAACTTCTTCTTCATCTTCTTTTACAGCTTTTTTAAAGTTTTTTATTCCACTACCTAAACCTTTAGCTAGTTCTGGTATTTTTTTACCACCAAATAAAATTAATACGATTAAAACAATTACCAATAATTGCATTCCACTTGGCATACCCATAAATTATCCTTTTTTTTGATATAACAAATATTATAACTTGATATTGCTTAAAATTTTTTCTATTTGAAGATAATTTGTGCTAATTTAACACCTATTAAAACAGCAAAAACTGAACCAAATAAGTTACTTAAAATATTTAATATTGTAAGGCTAAATGAAGTCTGATATAGTAAATAATTATCTAAAGCAAATGTAGAAAATGTAGTTAATCCACCTAAAAAGCCAGTTATTAAAAGAAATCTTATATTATCTGAAATAATATAAGATTGAAAGTATATATACAAAAAACCAATCATTAATGAACCAATTAAATTCACAACTAGAATTCCTAAAGGAAAATCAACTGGATAGTATTTTTGCTGAAAAAAAACTGTAAAATATCTTAAAATTGAACCTAAAGCTCCACCAACTCCAACAGCAAGAATTACTTGGTAATTAGGAAACATAGTTTTTATACTCTTTTTCAAATACCTCTTTCATATGTTTTTGAGTATCTTCATACCAAGAAGTATCTTTACATGCTTGAACTGGTTCTAGGTATACAACTTTTACAACTCCAGGAGAAGCTTCCATTTTTTGTGAATTTATAATATTTCTTGTATTAAACATCACAACTGGTTGAACTTTTAAATTGTATTTATTTCCAACCATTTTAGCTCCAGCTTTAAATTCTCCAATAAAAGTTCCATCACTTCTTGTACCTTCTGGAAACATAGCAATAGGACGACCTTTATCCAATCTATCTTTTACTTCACTTAAAAGATTAATAAGCCCAGCTTTATTCTCTCTATCTACACTTATCATTTTTGGAGCTTTTATAATATGTCCGAAAAAGAAAAGGTCTGTAATCTCTTTTTTTGCAACCCACGCAATATGCCTACTATGAATATGTTCCATTACAATAATATCTAACATCGATTGATGATTGATGATTATTAAATCACAACTTTCATCTAATTTTCCTTCTTGTTCTAGTTTTATTCCTAAGAAATACATTTGAACACTCATCCATATTTTTATAACTTTATGAGCATGATTTCTAAATAGATACATAAAAAATACAACAATAGCAACACTTATTGAAAATTGAATAAATACTATCAAGCCTCTAATTTTTCTCAAAACTTTCCTCCTTTATCCAACCAATAAAGCCATTTTCAGTACATAAAACTTTTATAAAATGCTCTTTTTTTTCTAAAATTTCTACTTTCATATCATTTTCTGCTTTAAAAAAAACAGTTGAATTTTTTGTAGGCAAAATATATACTAAAGAATCTTGTTTTATTATTCCTTCTTGATGAGGTAAATTATAAATAACAGCAACAATCAATGAAATAAGTGTTAAAACTAATAAAACTTTCCATCTTTTCCATATAAATAAAATTAAAAATAAAACAAAAACAACAATTGCTGCTATTTTTTTATATTTCTCAAAAGTTGAATCATTTGGATTTAAATCAGTTTGTGTACTTACTAATTCATTTTGTAGAATAAGAGGTATTTTTATCTCTTTAAAACTATTTGAATTTGAGTTAAAATATGTAAAAACAAGGTTCTTTTGATAAATAGGAGTTACAAAATAATAAACAAGATTTTCAATATTTTCCCACTCTTTTAAACTCGAAACTCCTTGTTCTTCGATTTCTTTTAGAGAAAAATCAGACAAGTTTGAATTTATTGCATCAATATCTATTATTGTAAGAGCGTCATTATTATTGTATTGTCTTGTCTTGTATGCTTTCACAATAACATTTTCAGCAATTATATTTGCATATCTTTCATCACTTTTACCAATATTTGCAAATTTAATATTTGGAATTTCAAGTGTACTAGTATCTATAATATTATTTGCATTTACTAGGCTTATATCAAATGTAGGCAATGAAAATTTAGACGATTTTACTTTAAAATAGTAGCTATTTGTATATGTATCATTTGAAATTGCTTTCCACTTTGAATCAGGATTTAAAATCTCAATATTTGAAGAATTAGAAAAACTTGTTTTCAAGTCAGTAAAATTATTTGTAGTAACTAATGCTTCGATTTTAATTTCAAATTTTTGATTTTTGTGAATATTTGTTGGGACTTTAGTAGATGATAGATATAGATTTTTTGCCCCAAATAAATTTATTGCAAATATAGAAAGAAAAGTTAAAATTAAAAATATCTTTTTCATAAGTAATTAAAATAGAGATTCTCCCTATTTTAAAAAACCTTTCAACATATTTACACCATCTGTTGAACCTAAAATATCTTCTATCGCTCGTTCTGGATGAGGCATAAGTCCAAAAACATTTCTCTCTTTATTACAAATTCCAGCAATATTTGAGACTGAACCATTCATATTTGATAAATTTCCATTTGAATCACAATATTTTAATAGTATTTGATTGTTTTTTTCTAAATCTTTTAGCCCATTTTCATCTATAAAATAATTTCCATCATGATGAGCAACAGGTATATTTACAACATCATTTACATTTAATAGCTGTAAAAATGTATTGTCATTGTTTACTACTTTTAAATTATGATGTTTAGAAATAAAGTGTAAAGTATCGTTTCTTTTCATAGCTCCTGGTAATAATCCAGCTTCTAACAATATTTGAAAACCATTACAAATACCTAAAACTTTTCCACCATTTTGTGCAAATTTTTTTACATCATCCATAATATTTGCAAATCTAGCAATAGCACCACTTCTTAAATAATCTCCATAAGAAAATCCACCTGGAACTACAACTAAATCAGTATTTTCTGGAAGTTTTGTTTCTTTATGCCAAATTACATTAACTTCACAACCTAATTTTTCAAAAGCATATTTTGCATCAAATTCACAGTTTGTCCCTGGAAATTGTAGAACTGCTACTTTCATAATTAACCTACTATTTCTATTGTGTAATCTTCAATCACAGTATTTGCTAAAAGTTTTTCACACATTTTTGTAACTTCGATTTTTGCACTATTTTCGTCAGTTGAATTTAGTTCAATTATTATTTGTTTTCCAACTCTAACATCAGAGATTAAATCTTTAAATCCAAGTGTTCCTAAAGCATGATTTATTGCTTTCCCTTGATCATCTAAAACACCTTTTTTTAAACCTACATTCACTATTGCTTTCATTTTATTATTACCTTTAACTTGTTTTTTTGGATTATATCCAATTTTTTATTTGCTTAATCTTTCTAAAATTGTGCTATAACCACTCAAAATTTTATCTTTTATCTCTTTTGGAACATTAACTTCAAGTTTTTCACCAGTTTTTAAAGATTTAGCTTGTTCTTTCCAATTACTCTCTTTTCCAAAATCTCTTAAAATTTGTTTATCCATAGAAGTAAAATTTTCTTCTTCAAAATCTTCTCTTGCTATAAATCTTGAACTTTCTGGAGTTAAAACTTCATCTCCTAAAACCCATTCACCATCACTATTTACAAAAATCTCAAATTTTGTATCAACTACAACAATACCTCTTTCATAAGCAAAAGTAGTAAAATCTTTAAATAGTTTTTCTAAGCTAGAGATTATTTCAGGAAAAGTGTCTTTTACTTTTTGTGAATTTAAAGGAATATCTTTAACTCCTTTTGTAGTGGGTGTAAATAGTGGAGTTTCAAATTGATGCCATTGTTTTAAATTTGAAGGAAGATTTAATCCATAAGGATCTATACCATTTTGACATGCATCGAATAAAGAGCCAGTTAGATAATTCCTAAAAATTAATTCAAACTGAACAACCTCATTATCAATGTTTGCTTCCAATGGTTTACAAAGTTCCATCAATTGACATCTTGGATAAACTTTTAAAGCTTTATCAACAGTTTGTGATAATATAGCAGTTCTTATCCCAGATTTTTTAGCAAAATCTGCTCCAAAATTTGAAATTGAAGTTTGGATTATACCTTTTCCTTCTATTTCTAAATTTAAAGGAATATCAAAAACAGAAGTTCTATCACTTCTTACAAGTAGAGTTTTTGCCTCATCACCTGGGCAACTATATAAATCAGCATTCTTACCTATATAAAATAGATTGTAACCAATACTTTCTAGCTCATCTATCCCTTTTTTATTTGTAGTTTTTTTTGATTCTGGCCAAAGACCAAGTTTTTTAATCTCTTCTATTTTCATAAAACTTCCTATTTATTCATTATAATTAAACTTTTTAATATCGCTAGTGATGTATTTAATTGATTATCTTCAAGTAAATCTTCTTTTGATATTGTTGTTTTACTTTCATCTTTTATAGCTTTTTCTTCTTTTTTTAGTGCTTCATCTTTTTTATCAACAACTTTTTCTAGTTCACCTTCAAGATGCTTTTTCAAATCAGCCTCTTTTATTTTCAAAGAGTTATCATCATTTTGTACAACTTTTCCAGCACTTACTATAATATCAGGAGTTACTCCTAACGCTTGAATAGTTCTTCCACTTGGTAAGTAATACTTTGCAATAGTTAATTTTATATTTTCTGTTCTTTCGTTATCTATTGGTAATACTGCTTGAACTGAACCTTTACCAAAAGTTTTTTCTCCAATAACAACTGCTCTTTTGTGATCTTGTAAAGAACCACTAACAATTTCTGAAGCTGAAGCTGAACCTTCATTTACTAGAACAACCAAAGGTAAATCTGTTTTCGTACCAAATTTTGTAGCTTCAAATTTCTCTTCATCTGAAGCATCTCTTCCTTTTTGTGAAACAATCACACCACTTTTTACAAACATATCAACAACACCGATAGCTTGATTTAATAATCCACCAGGATTATTTCTTAAATCCAAAATAATTCCTTTTGCATTTTTATTTTCTTTTATAGCTTTTTCTAGTTCTGTTGAAACTTTTGTATCAAAACTTGAGATTCTAAGGTATAAAACATCTTCATCTTCTATTTTTTTAGCAAAAACAGATTGAACTTTGATGATATCCCTTTGAAGTTTAAACTCTAATGGTTTTAATTCACCTTTCCTTACAACAGTTATCTCTATGTCTGTTTTTGGTTCACCTCTCATCATATTTACTGCTTCGTCTAAAGTCATTCCAATAGTAGAAGTTTCATTTATTTTTAAAATAATATCAAGAGATTTAATACCTGCTTTATATGCTGGAGTATCATCTATTGGAGATATAACAGTTAAAGCTCCATCTCTCATACCTACAGTTATTCCAAGTCCACCAAACTCTCCTTGAGTTTGAATACTCATCTCTTTACTTGCTTTTTTATCTAAATAGCTAGAGTGTGCATCAAGCTCTTGCATCAATCCTTTTAATGTTTTATCAACAATTTCTTGTAATTTTATATCATCAACATAATATTTTTCAACAGTACCTATTACCTTTGTTAATTTTGATAAAGATTCAAATCTTGTTTGTTCATTTTCTTTTGGTTTTGTATCTTTTGCAAATATATTTTGAGATAGTACAAATGCAATAGTAGAAGCTATTAATAGTTTATTCATCTTATAATAATCCTTAAAATTTATAGGTCATAATTATACAAAAAAGATTATAAAAGTAATATTTTATTAAAAATTTTGTAATATATCAACTACTTTTCAAAAAGGTTAGAGATATGAGTATAAAAGATGATGTAAATTACATCAAAAATGAATTAAGCAATGAAGAAAAGTTTTTAGAGAGCTTTGTAAAAACTGAGAGATTTTTTAAAAAATACAGAAATATTATTTTTGTTTTAGTTTTAGTGCTTGTTATTGGAACTATTGGGTATTTTATAAAAAATGGTGTTGATAAATCTAATTTATATGATGCAAATGTTGCTTTAAATAAATATTTAGAGACTAATGATAAACAAGCTCTAGAAATTTTAAAAGATAAAAATAAAAATCTATATGAAATTGCTCTATATTTAGATGCTAAAAAAGAACAAAAAAACAGTGATATATCATTAAAATATCTTAAAGATATACTTGATTATCAAGTTGCAGTTATAAATTCTAATTCAAATGAATTAGATGTATTAGCAAAAAAAAGTGATTTTTTATTAAAAGATTATGCAATTTTTAATAGAGCCTTGATTTTAGTAAATGATCAAAAATATATAGAAGCAAAAGAGCTATTAGAACAAATATCTAAAGATTCAAGAGCATCTGAGTTAGCAAATCTTTTAAAACACTATTTAGTTACAAAATAAGGAATAAAAATGAAGTCTATTATATTTGCCATTTTTGCAGTTGCTCTTTTTACAGCTTGTTCTGGTAAAAAATATTATGAGCCAGAAGAAACTAGTAATAATATTGAGTTGAATAAAAAATCAATGTCATCTTCTATAAAATCTATGAACAGAGTTGGTGCTACACTAAATGATAATGAAATCATTACAAAACAAGGAGTTTCTCAAATTAAACTTCCAGAAGGTTTTGAATTTATAAATTTCACTGAAAGTGGTGAAGTAATTGCTACAAACTATATAGATAAAATTTTAATTGGTGAAAATGAAAGAGTGGTTAGTGATGTTGTTGTTGCTGCTTCAAAGCAAGGTGATAAATTAGCATTATTATATTCTAATAATTCAGTTGAATTAATAGATGAAAGTTCTTCTAAAACTTTATTTAAAGAATATTCAACAATATCATTAGCAAATGATACAAGAATTGCAAATCCAGTTTTTATGGGTAGTTTAGTTTTATTTCCAACTTTAAATGGAAAAGTAATAATTGTATCTTTAGTTACAAATGAAGCAGTAAGAAATGTAGCTGTCGATCCAGATAACGAATTTAATAATGTTATAAATTTAGAAGTAGAAAAAGATAGTGAAACCTTGATTATTGCTAGTCCAAATAAGTTGATTTCTGTTTCAGCAAGAGAGATTTCAAGTAAAGATTATGAGTTAAGAGATGTTATTGTAAAAAATGGGTATGTGTATGTAGCAACAGTTGATGGACACATTATAAAACTTAATACAAAATTGGAAGAACTTGCAAAAAGAAAATATAAATATGCAAAATTTCATGCTTTAGCATATAGTGATTCTTTATATGCAGTTGAATCTCAAGGCTTTTTAATAAATATATCTGATGATTTTATGAGTGATACTGTATATGAATTTAGCTTTGATAATGAAAAAAGACTTATCGCAATAGATAATAAAATATATTTTGACTCAGATTATATAACTTTACCTTAGTAATTAATAGAGAGATTAAAATCTTTCTATTAAGATAAATTTCTATTAGCTAAAAATTCTATCAAAACTGTAGCATAAGAGCCTTTTGGTAAAACAAAATCTAGGCTACAAATTTTTGTTTCTTTATTGTATTTGCAAGTAATATCTTTTGGAAAAACAATAGCTTCTCTTCTATATCCTTTTTCATATATTTCGCTGTCATCATATTTTTGTTCTATTTTAAGAGCTTTATCTCTTGCTTTAAATACATCTCTTCCAGGTAAAAGACCAGTTGGAGTTATGTTTTGTTGTTTAAAATCGCTTAGAATTTTCTCATTTATTGTTTTTGAAGTAAAGTATTTTTGATTTTTTATTTCAAAAAATATATCACCATCTAATAATTTAAAGCCATTTTTATCGAGTTTCAATCTTTCAACTAACCAAGCATTAAAAAATGAACTTTGATAAGCTAAGATTAACATTTTTGTAAGTTTTTTATCTTTTATTTTTGATTCACCAAATAATAACTCTTTTGCTTTTAAAAGATTTTCTTTTATCTCTTTTCCAAATCTTTGATAGCCAAAATAGTTTGGCATACCATCTCTTGATATAAGTTTTAAAATTTTTTCTATATGAAATAGTTCTTGTAACTCAACTTCATGTAGATTTATTTTAAATCTATTTGCTTCTAAATCACCAATATTTAGTCTTTTATTGTGTAAATAAGTATTTAAGATTTCTATTTTTTTTGATTTAAAATTACTAATTTCTTTTGAGTATTTTTTTGGGATAGTTATATATTGAGTTGTTGTTGCTCGTTTATCTTTTAATCCAGCATAACCTATTTCATTTGAATAGATACCCAAAAATTTAGATAATCTATCAATTAATTCCCAAGTATCACAATTTCTTTTTTTAACTTTTAGAACCAAAAAATTCCCATGATTTGAGAATTTTATAGGTTCTTCTTCTACTATAAAATCTTCTTCGTTCTGTAAAAATCTAAAATTTAGAGTTTTATCATTTAGTGGATAAACTCTTTTTATCAATATGCTACTCTTTTTAGTTGTTCTTGTTCATAAACAGTTCTACATTCTGTACAAAATTTTGCAAATGGTTTTGCTTTTAGTCTTCCAATGGGAATATTTATTCCACACATATCACAAATTCCATATGTCCCTGCATTTATTTTTTTTAATGCTTCTTCTATTTGATTTAATTCGTCTAATTGATGATTCGCAATCATTCCTTCAGTAAAAGAATCACTTACAAAATCAGCATAATCAAGTTCATCATTCAAGTCCTGATCTTTTAGTTGGTCTATATTTTCCCTGCTATTTCTAACATTGTTTAAAATAGTCTCTTTTCTATTTAAAAGAGTAATTTTTAATTCATCTATTTGAGTTTTATTTGCCATATTCTCTCCTTATGTAAATTGGAGATTATATCTATTTTTAACAATTAATTAACTTAAAAGTTTATTTAGAATACTTTGTAAGAAATGTAAAATCCGTAATTTTACGGATTTACATTTTGAAGATTATTTTTTTTCGTGGTTTAAGTGGTTATTTACTGCTTCTTTAGCATCTTCAATAGTATCTTTTACTTCTTCTTTAGTTTCATTTATACTATCTTTTGCTTCATCAATTTTTTCTGAAGCTTTATCTTGTAGTTCTTCAGCAGTTTCTTTGATTGAATCTTTTGTTTCTTCAGTAGCTGTTTTAACTTCGTCTTTTACAGCATCAACAGTTTTTGTAACTTCAGTTTTTGGAGCCTCTGTTTGAGTTTCAGGTTTTTTATCTTCATTACACCCAGTAAATAGTGCTAATGCTACAGTTGTTGCTAATAATACTTTTTTCATTCTAAATCCTTTTTTTAATAAATTTCGGAATATTACCAAAATTACTGTGAAATAATTGTGTATTAAAGAGATTTATTTGAATTTTTTTTGAAATATATAAGAAATTGAGAAGTGGAGGAGCTAGTCGGACTCGAACCAACGCATGTCGGATTTGCAATCCGAGGCATTACCAACTTTGCTATAGCTCCATAAAAAAACAAATATATTATGATTTGTGTTGATAGATTTAAAAACAACAGAGAGTGAGGGATTCGAACCCTCGGAGGCTTGCACCTCGCCGGTTTTCAAAACCGGTACATTCGACCAACTCTGTCAACTCTCTATAAATAAAAATGGTGCGAATGGTGAGAATCGAACTCACACTCCGAAACCGGAACGGGATTTTAAGTCCCGCGCGTCTACCTATTCCGCCACACTCGCACAAAATTTTAGAACTCAATTTTAAGCTTCTACTTAAAATGGACTGGAATTATAATAGGTTTTTTTTTATTTGTCAAGGGTTTTTTGAAAAAATTTTATAATTTGTAAAAAAATATCATTTTTAATGAAATTTGAAAAGGAATATTTGTATAATCAAGGCATATTTTTATAAGGATAAATATGAGAAGTGATGAGATAAAAAAGGGGTTTGATAGAACTCCACATAGATCGTTATTAAGAGCAACAGGATTAAAAGATGAAGATTTTAATAAACCATTCATTGGTGTTGCTAATTCATTTATAGAGTTAATACCTGGACATTTTTTCTTAGATAAAGTATCAGCTATTATAAAAGATGAAATTAGAAAAAATGGTTGTGTTCCTTTTGAATTTAATACTATTGGGGTTGATGATGGTATTGCGATGGGACATGACGGAATGCTTTTTTCTCTTCCATCAAGAGAATTAATTGCAAATTCTATAGAAACAGTTATGAATGCACATAAACTTGATGCTATGATAGCTATTCCAAATTGCGATAAAATAGTTCCTGGTATGATAATGGGAGCTTTAAGAGTAAATGTTCCAACAGTTTTTGTAAGTGGAGGAGCGATGCAAAAAGGCTATACAAAAGATGGAACACCTATTGATTTAGCAACTGCTTTTGAAGCTGTAGGAAAGTTTGAAACAGGAGATATAACTGAAGAAGAGTTAAAAGATATTGAGTGCAATGCCTGTCCAAGTGGTGGTTCATGTTCTGGAATGTTTACTGCAAATTCTATGAATACTCTCATGGAAGCTATGGGAATAGCATTGCCTGGAAATGGAACAATTTTAGCATTAACTAAAGAAAGAGAAGAACTATATAGAAAAGCAGCAAAAAGAATTTGTGAAATTGCACTTGATAAATCTTCAATAGAAAAATTTAAACTACGAAATATTTTAAATGAAAAAGCTGTAAGAAATGCTTTTGCAGTTGATATGGCTATGGGTGGAAGTTCAAATACAGTTTTACATATGTTAGCAATTGCAAAAGAAGCCGGAGTAAATTTTGAATTAAAAGATATAAATGCTATTTCAAAAAGAGTTTCTCATATTGCAAAAATTTCTCCATCTTTAACAACTGTACATATGGAAGATATAAATAAAGCTGGTGGTGTAAGTGCTGTTATGAAAGAGATGACAAAAAGAGGTGATGACATATTGTTAGACAATCTTACGGTTACTGGAGATACTCTTCTTGAAAGAATAAAAGATGCTACTATAAAAGATACAAATATTATTCATACTATTGATAATCCATATTCTGAAGTTGGTGGTTTAGCAATTTTATATGGAAATTTAGCACTGCAGGGAGCAGTTATAAAAACTGCTGGTATTACTGGTGCTAGAGCATTAACAGGAAAAGCTGTTTGTTTTAATGGACAAGCTGAAGCTATAAAAGGTATAGTTGGTGGAAAAGTAAAAGCTGGAGATGTTGTTGTAATAAGATATGAAGGACCAAAAGGTGGTCCAGGTATGCAAGAGATGCTTGCTCCTACTTCACTTATTATGGGAATGGGACTTGGGGATAAGGTTGCACTTATAACTGATGGAAGATTTAGTGGAGCTACAAGAGGAGCTAGTATTGGACACGTAAGTCCAGAAGCTGCTGAAGGTGGAATGATAGGATTACTTAAAGATGGAGATGAAATACATATAGATGTTGATAAATATATTTTGTCTGTAAATTTAAGTGATGATGAAATAGAGAATAGAAAAGCAAATTTTAAACCTATTAAAAAACCTATTACATCATCTTGGCTTGGTCAATATAGAAGCCTTGTAACAAATGCAAGTAGTGGAGCTGTATTAAAAACAGATTTATATTAAAATTAAAAGCCTTGATTAAGAAAGGCTTTTAATTTAAGCAAATATTAACTTTGTATTAACCTTATATTGGAAAATAGTTTACATAAAATAGATATTGTTTTGGAATAAAAAACTCATAAAAAAGGACTAAAAGTGAATAAAAAACTTTTATTGATTTTTGTATTAAGTGCAAATTTAATATTTGCTAAGAGTATTGATTTTGAAGAAATGGATAAAAATCCAGAGAGAGTTGTTCCAAATTCTACAAATCAAGTGTTGTCTTTTAACAATAGTCTTAAATCTTCAATAAATTCGATTGTAAATATTTCTGCAAAAAGAAATGTAAATACAAATATGAATAATCTTCCTTTGCAGATGTTCGATGATCCATTTTTCAAAAGATTTTTTGGAGAGGACCTTACAAATCAGTTTAAACAAAGTAGAGTTCAAAGATCATTAGGCTCAGGAGTGATTGTTACAAAAGATGGATATATAGTTACAAATAATCATGTTATTGAAAATGCAGAAGAGATAACTGTGACTATTGGTGATGATCCAACAGAGTATAGTGCGAAATTAATAGGAAAGGATAGCGATAGTGATATTGCTGTTATTAAAATAGATTCTAGTAAAGCACTTACACCAATAAAACTTGGAGATTCAAATGCTCTTTTGATTGGTGATGTAACTTTTGCAATAGGGAATCCTTTTGGGGTTGGAAATACTGTGACTATGGGTATAGTTTCTGCACTAAATAAAAATAAAGTTGGTATAAATAAATACGAAAACTATATTCAAACTGATGCTTCCATAAATCCTGGAAATTCAGGAGGAGCATTGGTAGATAGTCGTGGAGCATTAATAGGAATAAATACTGCAATATTGTCAAGAAGTGGAGGAAATGATGGTATTGGATTTGCAATTCCAGTTGAAATGGTAAAAGATGTTGTAGGGAAACTTGTAAGTGATGGAAAAGTTGTAAGAGGTTATTTAGGTGTTGTAATAGCTGATTTAGATAAAGATTCAAAACAAGTTTATAAAAGAAAAGATGGGGCAATAGTATTAGATATTTCAACTGATACACCAGCTTTTAAATATGGTTTAAAAAGAGGGGATTTAATCTATAAAATCAATGGAAAAGATATAAAAGATAGAACTGCTTTAATGAATGCTATTGCTTCATTTAAACCAAATGATAAGATAAAAGTAGAATTAGAAAGAGATAAAAAAGATATTACTTTAGAGATAGTTTTAGGTGATAGAAGTTCTATTCTAGGAGCAGAAGCAGAGAATCAAACAATTTTAGGTGGATTAAAAGTAAGTTCTATTAATAATGAAGTTATAACGCAATATAGACTACCATTAGATGCAACAGGAATTTTAATAACTTCTGTTGAACCAAAATCAAAAGCTGAAAAATCTGGATTCCAACCAGGCGATGTTATCATTCAAATAGAAGATACTGAAATAAAAAGTTTTTCAAATATTGAAACAGCTTTAAAAAAGTATAATAATGAACATAAAAGAATATATGTAAATAGATATGGACAAACTATAATGTTTGTAATTCAATAAAAAGGATATCCCATTATTAAGATACTTATGATTGAAGATGATTTAGAGTTAGCTCAAATCATCAGTGATTATTTAAAATCATTTGATATAGAAGTTACGACAACAGATAGTCCGTATAATGGACTATCTATGTTGAATTTAAGTAAAGATTATCAGCTAATTATTTTAGATTTAACTTTACCAGAAATAGATGGATTAGAGTTAATTCCAAAAATTAGAGAAAAATCTCAAATTCCTATAATTATTAGTTCTGCAAGAGATGATATTTTAGATAAAGTTATGGGATTAGAAAGAGGTGCTGATGATTATCTTCCAAAACCATACAATCCAAGAGAGCTTCAAGCAAGAATAAAAACAATTCTAAAAAGAGTTGATAACCAAAATGAAGCTAAAAAAGATCAATCAGAAAATGTTTTTGAAGTAAGAGAGAGTGATATTCAAATATTGTTTAAAGGTGTTTCTCTTGTTTTAACTTTAGCAGAGTATGATATTTTAAAACTACTAATTCAAAGAAATCATGGCGTTGTTTCAAGAGAAGATTTTATATATACAAGTGATAATATTGAAGATGATTCATCACTTAAAAATATTGATGTAATTATTTCTAGGATTAGAACAAAGCTGACAAAAATTGATGATAGTAGACAATATATAAAATCAGTTAGAGGTATTGGTTATCAATTAATATGATAAAAAATATCTCTATATCTACTTTTGTAAATATTATATTCTTTTTTGCTTTTTTAGGTATTTTTTTAACATTTGCAACTTTTATTAGCTATGACAAGCAAAGACATGAGTTGAATATACAAAATAGATATGAACTTATTGCTGAAAACTTTTTGATACTTTTTCAAGATCATCCTACTCCTACTAGGTTGGTTGAACTATATAAGAAATTTAGTGTAAAACCAATAGATGATAGAGATAGAAGATTAGAAATTATAAAATATGCTCAAGAACTTACAATTACACAAAATTATTTAGGAACTTATAGGGTTTATAAATATGATGAATCTTATTATATTTATGTACAACAATATGGCTACAATATTATGCTAAGAGATACAAAATCACACAATTATAATATGGCATTTATTGTAGCTGGTTTTATTGTAGCATTATCAACTTTTTTACTTTTATATGAAATTTTAAATCGTAAATTAAGACCTCTAAAAATTTTAAATAGGCAGATTATAGAATTCTCAAATGGAAATAAAGATATAAAATTAAACTATAAAAGTCGTGATGAGGTAGGAACAATAGCAAGAAATTTTAATGAAGCTATAAATATAATAAATAATCAGTCAAAATCAAAAGATTTATTTATGAGAAATATGATGCACGAACTCAAAACACCCATTACGAAAGCTATGTTTATTGCTGAAACTTTAGAAGATGAAAAAGCAAGAGATAATCTTCAAAGGGCATTTAAAAGAATGGATGATATTATCAAAGAACTTGCAACTGTGGAAAAACTAACTTCAAAAAATACGATGATTTATAAGGAAAAAGTAGATTTTTCAACTATTTTTGATAAAACAATGGATTTGATGATGATAAATAATCAAAATGTAGAATCAAGAATTGAAGATTTTAGTTTTGATGTTGATATTTATATGATGTCAATAGCTTTAAAAAACTTAATAGATAATGCAATAAAATTTAGTAAAGATAAAAAAGCAAGTGTGCAAGCAGATAAAAATTCTATTAAAATTGGTTCTACTGGAGAACCTCTTAAAAATGAACTATCGTTTTATACAGATGCTTTTTACCAAGAAGAAAAACGAAGTAATGGTTTTGGTTTGGGGCTTTATATTGTAAATACTATTGTGAACTTACATAAATTTACTCTTGTTTATGAACATAAAGATGGGAAAAATTACTTTAATATAAATTTAACTAATTAGATAAAATAACTTAATATAGAAATTACTTATATTTTTGAAAATAAAATTTTGTAAAAAAATAGTATAATTATGAATATTCAGAGTTAAAGGAAACAATATGAAGAATCTAAATTTTGGTACAAAATTATTGATAATTTTGTTAAGTACAGTTATTTTATCATTAGGGACAATGATATTTTTTACTACTAAGATTCAGTATACTAGTGCGGAAGAACAAGCTAAAAATTATATAAAAGCTACTGTTGAAGCTCATGCAGCTGAACAAAAAGCTATTTTTGATAATACTATAACTGCTGTTGAATCTATGGTAAATAGAATAGAAACTGCTATAAAAACAGATGAACTTATCACAAAAAGTGGAATGGTAGAATTTCAAAAAAATATTTTGAAAAATAATGATTTCTTATTTACTACTTGGATAGGTTTTGAAGATGATTCATATTTATTTAGTAGAAATGATGGAACTGATAAAAATCCATACTATACTCCAAAAGGTGTTTTTCAACCTTTAGTTACAAATAATGGTGGAAAATTTGATGTAGAGTTTTTACCAGAGTTTAACAAAGATGATGTATACATAAAATCTGCTTTGGAAAATAAAAAACTAGGGATAACTGAACCTTACGAATATGAAATGAGTGATGGAAAAAAAGTTTTAATGGCTACAATTTCAGCACCTATTATGGTTGATGATAAAGTTATTGGAGTTGTTGGAGTTGATTTTACTCTTGAATCTATTAATAAAAAAATATCATCAATAACTTTATTTGATACTGGTTACTTAATATTTATAGAACCACATGGTACGATAATCTCTCATGCAGATGGTAAGAGAGTTGGTAAAAACTATGCTGGAACTACGAATGGTGATGTAGATAGAATGAAAATTTTAGAAAATCAAAAAGAGGGTAAATCTTATGAATTTTATTCTATTGCAAAAGCAACTGGTAAAACATCATACTTTTATACACATACTTTTGAATTTGGAAATACAAATGATTATTTTGTATTGATTAGTGCATCTCCTCAATCAGAATATATGGCTAGTGCAAATGAAGTTAGAAACTTTTCTTTGATATTTGCTTTGGTTGTTTTAGGACTTATTATAGCGATAGTTGTGTTTAATATGCGAACGTTGAGTAAGAACTTAACAATAATATCAAATGGATTGTTGGGATTTTTTGCATTTTTAAATAAAGAATCAAAAAGTACAACAGAGATAAAAATAGATAGCCAAAATGAATTTGGAACAATGGCAAAAGTAATCAATGAGAACATAAAAAAGACACAAAATTTAATAGTGCAAGATGAAGCATTGATAAATGATGTAAAAAGAGTAGTAGAAGAAGTAAAAGCAGGAAAATTAAATAAAAGAATAGAAAAAATAACAGCAAATGAAGGATTAGAAGAATTAAAGAATAACTTTAATGAAATGCTAGAAAATACAATGAATAATATCTGTGTAGATATTAATAAAATAATAGAAGTATTAGATAGCTTCAGTAAATTAGACTTTAGAGTAAAAATAGAAAATGATAATGGAAAAGTAGCAGTTGGTATAAATAACCTTTCAACAATTATAAATGATATGCTAAAAGAGAATAAGTCAAATGGATTAACTTTAGAGAATAGTTCACGATTACTACTTGAAAATGTAGATAAACTAAACCTAAGTTCAAATGAAGCAGCAGCTTCTTTAGAAGAAACAGCAGCAGCACTAGAAGAGATAACTTCTAATATAAGAAATAATACAAATAGTATCGCACAAATGTCAAAAATATCTTCTAATGTAACTTCTAGCGCAAAAGATGGTGAAGTGTTGGCAAATAAAACAACAATAGCAATGGATGAAATAAATACACAAGTAAATCTTGTAAATGATGCAATAAGTGTAATAGATAATATAGCGTTCCAAACAAATATATTATCTTTAAATGCAGCAGTAGAAGCAGCAACTGCAGGTGAAGCAGGAAAAGGATTTGCTGTTGTAGCTCAAGAAGTAAGAAATTTAGCTTCAAGAAGTGCAGAAGCAGCTAAAGAGATAAAAGATATAGTTGAACTTGCAACATTAAAAGCAAATGAAGGTAAAAATATAGCTTCGACAATGATAGAAGGATATAAAGAGTTGAATGAGAGTATCTCACAAACAATAAACCTAATATCAGATATAGAGATGTCAAGTAAAGAGCAACTATCAGGAATAGAACAAATAAATGATGCAGTAAATGAACTAGATAGACAAACACAACAAAATGCAATGGTGGCAAGTCAAACAAATGAAATAGCATTGGGAGCAGATGAGATAGCTAAATTAATAGTAGAAGATGCAAATGCTAAAGAGTTTGTTGGGAAAAATGAAGTAAAGAGTAAAAATTTAGAGAGTAATAAAGTAAATAGAAAAATAGAAGATACTTCAAAAGAAAAAACTATAAAAACAACATCAAATATAAAATCAAAAGTAGAAGTTGTAAAAGAGAATACTAAAGATGATGAGTGGGAAAGCTTTTAGGCTTCCCCTTTAATCTTTTATAATTTAAATAAGAAAGTATTAAGTATTTATTCAATAACATAACTCAAAATTACTATATAAAAAAAGATATGACAAAATATTATAAAGAGATATTAAACTACGTTTCAAAACTTACTGGAGATACTGAAAAGGCAAAAGATGTTACTCAAGAAACATACTTAAGAGCTATTTCTGCCGAACAAGAAAAAGATATAAATAGATCTTTTTTGTATAAAACTGCTAAAAATATTGTAATTGATTATATTAGAAAAAGAAATAAAGATAATCATGTAGAGTTTATAGAAGAAATTATTACAAGTCCAAAAGATGAACAACCAGAAGAAGTTGTATTGTCAGATAATCACTATGAAAATATTATGAAAATTGTAGATACTTTACCAAAAAGATGTAAAGAAGCATTTTTAATGCACTCAATAGATGGTTATGAAAGAAAAGAAATTGCACAAAAAATGGGAATAAGCCAAAGTGCGGTTGAAAAGCTTATAAATAGAGCTATAAAAAATTTACAAGAAAAATTAATCACAACTCAGGAAGAATTTTGAAAGAAATTATAAAAGATGAAGCTATAAAATGGGCAACTTTAAAAAAAGAGGGCTTATCTCAAAATCAAGAAAAAGAGCTTGAATTATGGCTACAAAAAAGTGATTTACATAAAAAAGCTTTTGAAGATGCAAATCTTATTTATAATATATTTAAAAATATTCCAAAAGAACAATCTGAAATTTTAAGTAAACAAGCACATAAAGGTGCAAAAAGGACTAAATTTATAGAAAAAACTGTAAAACCTTTCATAGGTTTTGTAGCTGTTTTATCCTGTTTATTTATAGGATACAAGTTTTTTGTACCAAACTATACTCAAAGCTACCATACAGCATTTAATACAGTAAAAAATGAATTACTTCCAGATGGTACAAAAATATCAGTAGATACAAATTCTAAAATGGAAATAAGCTTTTTTGACAATAGAAGAAAAGTTTTGTTAGAAAATGGACAAGTTTTATTTGAAGTTGCAAAAGATGAAAATAAACCATTTATTATAAATTCTGGAAAAACTAAAATTGAAGTTGTTGGAACAAAATTTGAAGTTAGAAAATTGGATAATATTACTACTGTAAATGTAAAAGATGGAATTGTAAAAGTGAGTTTTGATACAAGTCCTATAAAACCAAACAAAGAAATTTCTACTTTAAAAATAGGTGATAAGGTAGTTATAAATGATGTTGGAATTTTGGAATATATAGGTAAAACATCTATTGAAGAGATAGCTCCTTGGGAAAATGATGAAATAATTTTTAACAAAATTACTCTAAAAGAAGCATTTAAAACTTTTTCAAGATATCAAGATTTGGAGATTAATTTTAAAAATAAAAAATTTGAAGATAAACTTTTTAGTGGAAAGTTTAATACTTTAGAAGTGGATAGATTTATTTTTGCTATCCAAAAAATATATCCTATAAAAGTCTTAAAAGATAAAAATAAAATAGTTATAAATTAGAATTATTTACAAAATTTACTATCTTTTCTGATAAATTTCAACAAATTTCAAAATTTACAAAAAAAAGTGTCCGATTTTTAAACTCTATTTCGTTTTAATGTACTAAGAATTATTCTTACAATTAAACAAAAGGATGGAAGATGAAACAGTTAAAGGCAAAGTTTATAACTTCTGCTAGTGCAATTTTACTTTGTAGTGCTTTATTGGGACAAGAAGCATATACTATAAAAAATATGAGTCTAAAAAAGGCTTTAGAAAAAATCTCAAAAGAATCAAATCACTCTTTTATAGTAGATGAAAGTTTGGTAGATGGAAAAACAGCCCCAAATATAGATAATGTACAAGGTCTAAAAAATGCTCTTGATAAAGTATTGGAAGGGAGTGGACTTGGTGCAACTATTGAGAATAATACTATTATTATAAAAGAAGTATCAACATATAAAATTATAAATGGAACATATATATTGGATGATGTTTCTGTAAAAAGTTCTTTAGGAAGTACAACAGAAGGGACTAACTCATATACAACAGGAAGTATGAGAACAGCTACAAAACTTGATTTATCACTTAGGGAAACACCACAATCAGTATCAGTAATAACACAACAAATGATTGAAGATAAAAAAATAGATGATTTTGATACATTGATGAAAAATGTTACAGGTGTAAGAGTTGAAAAAGGTGTTTTAGATAGTAGGTCATCTTATTCATTAAGAGGTTTTAATCTCGATTATTATCAAATGGATGGTATTCCAATGGCTAAAAATGATCTTGCTATGTATAACTACAATATGGATAAGTTTGATAGAGTTGAAATAGTAAAAGGTGCAAATGGACTAACAAGTGGTGCAGGAAATCCAGGTGGTGCTATAAATATGGTACGAAAACATGCAAATAGTAAAGTATTTAAAGGAGATATAGAAGTAAGTGCAGGTACTTGGGATACATATAAAATAAAAGCCGATATATCTACACCATTGAATAGTGATGGAAGTGTAAGAGCAAGATTAGTAGCAAGTTATAAAGAAACAGATACTTTTAAAGATAGAGTACACAATGAAAATGATTTAGTTTATGCAGTAGTTGATGCTGATATTACAGATACTACTACAATTTCAGCAGGTGCAAGCTATGAGCTGGAAGATTTAAATGGTGATTCAAATAATTTACCAGCTTTTTATAGTGATGGAACAAAAACAAAATTTGATAGATCAAAAAACTATTCACCTGATTGGAGTTCTTGGGATACAGAAAGATATTCATACTTTGTTGATTTTAAACAGTATTTACCAAATGATATATTAATAAATGCAGTTTACACTCATAATGATATAAAAACTAAAGATAGATTTAATGGTTATTTAACTGTTTGGAATGGATTAAATAAAGATGGTTCTGGATTGGATTATAGTTGGATGTATGGACCACAAGATATTGATGAAGATAATGTAGATATTTATAGTTCAATTCCTTTTAAACTTTTTAATAGAGAACATGAAATCATCGCAGGATTTCAATATAATAAACAAAACTCAAAGCAAACATGGAAAGGAGATGGAGATCTTAGTATAGATAATCTATTTACTCACAATGGAAGTGAACTTGCTAAACCAATAACTTCAACATCAGTTCCAGGTTTTATAGGTGAAACTAAACAAACAGCTTTTTATATTAATGGAAAATTTGAGATAGTTGATGATTTAAAACTTATTCTTGGTGGAAGATTAACTAGCTATGATTTTGAAGAAATTAGTTCTAGATTTAATCAACGTACAAAATATGATGTTAAAAATGAATTTACACCTTTCGCTGGATTAGTTTATGATATAGATGAAAATCACTCAGCATATGTAAGTTATACAGATATTTTTAAACCACAAAATGCAAGAGATAAAGATAATAAATTGCTAGACCCAATTCTAGGAAAAAACTATGAAGTTGGAGTAAAAGGAGAGTATTTTGATAAAAAACTAAATACAGGAATAACTTTATTTAGAATAGAACAAGATAATGTTGCTGAAGATACGGGGTTAATAAATCAAGCAGGAAATTCTATTTTTGAAAAAAAAGATGGTGTAACTTCAAAAGGAGTTGAACTTGAAATATCTGGAAAGCTTACTGATAACTGGGATTTAAGTGCAGGATATGTTTATTTTTCAGCTGAAGAGGCAAATGGAAACAAATTTAATACAAGAGCACCAAGAAGTAATATAAATATTTTTACAAAATATAGTATGAATGATTTTAGTGTAGGTGCAGGAGTAAATTGGAAAAGTGATACTTATGTAGGTTCAGGAGCACGTAAAGTATCACAAGATTCTTATGCAACTGTTGATTTGATGGCTTCATATGATTTTTCTAGAAATTTGACTGGACAGTTAAATATCAATAATCTGTTTGATAAAACATATTACTCTGGATATTCAGTTAATGCCTATGCTTATGGTGAACCAGTTAATGGAATGTTGAGTTTGAAATATAAATTCTAAGAAATACAAAGAGAAAAACTCTCTTTGTACTTTTAGGCATGGGTTTCAAAGTATTTATTTAATTTTGAGATTAAAATTTCGATACAAAAAATATACTTTCCTTTTTACTTTGGAACTCATACTTAAATGTATTGATATATAACTTTTTGAAATTATATTTCAACATTTCTCATAATATTTAACCAATCTCTATCAAAATTTTTTTTTATAAAATTTCTTTTATGTGGTATAACACAGTTTGAACAATCTTGATGGATATTATTTTCTGCTTCAAAAATTGAGCCTTTTTTTGAGTTTATACTACAAAATGAATATAGAGTTTTATTGTTTTCTTCTTTTATTCCCAAATCATTAAATCTAAAATGTGGACAAGCACATAAATAGCAATTCAAATCGTCTATATTATGGCATTTTTTATTTTCTTTATATAAAAGACAAAAATCTTGTTCATTTTTTACCATATTTTCAAATTTAAAGTACTCTAAAATATCACTTGGAGTTTTATCTTCTAGCTTTTTTAAAATATCTTGATGTTTTTTAGCATGTTGCAAAAACCACTTTTTATAAGTCATAACTTCTCTTTAAACTAAATTGCTTTATCATACCAAATTAAGATAAAAAGGATAGAAATGAATATAAAGAATATAATAATTTTTTTAATTTTTCTTTTTTTTACAGCCTGTTCAACAACAAATTTAAACTTACAAAACAGTGAATTTACAAATATCAAAAAACAAAATACTTTTGATAGATGTACAAATTTTTCATATATTAGTTTAAGTGATGATATAAATTATGGAAAGATATTTAGTGAATATATAAGTCTTGATAGTTCGTGTCGATGGAATGGTCTTTCAAGAGGATATTTTGTAGATTTGTTTAAAGATACTATAAAATCAAACTCTTTTAAACTTGTAGAAAGAGTAGAGTTTGATAATGTTGAAGTAAGTACATATTTAGTAGATGATACTTCTTATGTGAATATTATAAGTAAATATAAAGTTTATGAAGATTTATTAATCATTGACTATAAAGGGATTTATTCTACAAATCTTATTAAACAATTTGATACATCTTATGTAAATAAATATTTGGATAAGCCTAGATTAGATGCAGACTATTTTAAAAGTTTAGTAAGAATGAATTTTATCAACTATTATTTTGTAAAAGAGAGCCAATCTTTTGCAAATTAATCTTTTAATTATTATTTATTGTCTTATAGTTGTGATGTCTATTATGTATGCTACTCAACCATTACAACCACTTTTGGCAAGAGAGTTTGATATTACAGTTATTCAAGCTTCTTGGTTTACAGCAGTAATATTACTTTTTATGGCCATTTCTCCAATAATATATGGATATATTTTAGAAAAAATGTGTGCTAAAAAAATGCTTATAAATGCTTCTTTTATTTTACTTGTAACAAACATATGTTTGGGATTATCTACAAGCTATGAGATGTTTTTATTTTTTAGAATTTGCGAAGCTTTAGTAATACCTGCAATATTGACTTCTTTGATGAGTATTTTGGCAAATATTGACAAAGAAAATGTAAAATTCAATATGTCAATATATGTAGCAGCTACCGTTTTTGGTGGACTTGTTGGACGTATATTTTCAGGATTTATAGCTACAACTTTTGCATATCAGTATGTATTTTATTCATTGTCTTTGGCGATTTTATTGTCTATTATTCTCATAAAAAAGTTGGATTATAGTGGTGATGCAACTATGATAAAACCAAAATTAAATGATGTTTTAAATATTTTAAAAGATAAAAGATTTGTGGTAGTTTATTTTGTTATGTTTTGTGTATTTTTTGTTTTTGCAGGAGTTTTAAATGTATTACCATTTAGAGTAAAAGATATATCAGAAAACTTCTCTGAATTTCAGATATCTTTACTTTATTTAGGATATGGTATGGGTATTTTGGTATCTTTAACTGCAAAAAAAATCATCAAATTTTTTAAAGGTGAAGTAAATACTATTTTAGTAGCAGTTACTTTTTTTACACTTGTAACAGTTGTTTTAACAAATGAAAATATCATATACCTATTTTTACTACTATTTTTACTTTGTATTGGAATGTTTACTGCTCATACAGTTAGTACACAATTAGCAAATTCTATGAAATCATCACAAAAATCCTTGACTTCTGGAATGTATCTAACATTTTACTATTTAGGTGGTGCTTTAGGCTCTTTTATACCAGCTATTATTTATAAAAGTTTTGGTTGGGATATTATGCTTTATCTATTTGGAGTTATATCTTTTATTGTTGTTTTAGTAGTGTTTTTAAATAAAAGATTGTTTTGATATAATATTTTAAATTATAAAAAGGAAAAATTATGGAAAAAATAAGTTTTAAATCAGCCTTTGTTTTAGGGTTTTTCATATTTATTGGATTGACAAGTTTAGGTTACTTTTTATCAACTAGTTTTATAAAATCAAAAGAGTTAGAAAGAACTGTTGTTGTAAAAGGATTATCTGAAAAAGAAGTAAATGCCAATATTGTTTTATGGCCTATAAGATTTAGTAGTACAACTGAAACTTTAGATGAATTGTCAAAAAAGGTTGAAAGGGATACAGATAAAATATTAGAATTTTTAAATAAATATGGAATCAAAAAAGAGGATATTACTGTAAATTCTCCATCTATTGTTGATAAAATGGCAAATGAATATTCAACTAAGGATTATACATTAAGATATTTAGCAAATAGAACTATCAATGTTTATTCGCAAGATGTTGAAAAAGTAAGAGAAGTAAGTGGAAAACTTTTTGAACTTTCACAACAAGGTATTTTATTTAGAGTTGATGATTGGGATTCAAAAATCGAGTATTTATATACAAAATTAAATGATATAAAACCAACAATGATAGAAGAAGCAACAGCAAATGCTAGAGAAGTTGCACAAAAATTTGCTCAAGATTCAAAAAGTAAATTAGGAAAAATAAAAAGAGCTACTCAAGGTCAATTTGAAATAAATAGTAGAGATAAAAATAGTGAACATATCAAAAAAGTTAGGATTGTATCAACTGTTGAATATTATTTGAATGATTAAAAAAGAGATAGTTAAAACTATCTCTTAGATTATAAATTTGCTTTTGCGTATTCTAAAGCTTTTTCTTTAGCTTCTTGTATTTTTGAACTATCTTTTCCACCAGCAGTAGCAAAATCTGGTCTTCCACCACCATTTCCACCAACAATTGTAGCTATATTTTTTACCCAATCACCAGCTTTGATATTTGTATTTTTACTTCCAGCAGCCAATAAAACTTTGTCATCTTTTACTTGAAGAAGTAAAATAGCAACTTTTTCATTTGCATTTTTACAATCATCTACTATTTTTTTCAAATCACCATTTTCTACTATTGAAACTATAACTTTTGTATCATTTATCATTGTTTCTTCAATAGGGCTTGAAGTTTGACTTTGTACATTTTGTAGCTCTTTTTTAAGATCTTTTATCTCATTTTTAAGCTTTTTAATTCCTGCAATCATATCATTTGATTTAAGTTCAGATTGAACTTCACCAAATTTACTTATGATATCCTTTGCATACTTGATAGCACTAGCTCCAACAACTGCTTCAATTCTTCTTATTCCAGCACTAACACCAGATTCTTTTACGATATAAAAACTTCCAATATCAGCTGTATTTTTTACGTGTGTTCCTCCACAAAATTCAATAGAAACATCTTTCCCAAAGCTTACAACTCGTACCATATCACCATATTTTTCTCCAAACATAGCAATAGCACCTTTATTTTTAGCTTCTTCTAATGGTAACTCTTCTACAACTCCAGATAATGCTCTTGTTACCATAGAGTTTACTAAATCTTCAACTTCATTTATCTGTTCAGTAGTCATAGCTTTTGGATATGTAAAGTCAAATCTAAGTTTTAAATTGTCATTATAAGAACCAGCTTGAGAAACACTATCCCCTAAAACCATTTTTAAAGCACTTTGAAGTAAGTGTGTTGCACTATGATGTTTTGCAACTTCATATCTGTGTATAACAACAGCATCAACAATATCATTTTGAGATATTTTAGCTTCTTTTACACTTATCTTTGAAAGGTTTAATCCATGGAATTTTGAAGTATCTTCAACTATAATATTTCCATTTTGAACTTCCAATGCTCCAATATCCCCATTTTGCCCACCACTTGTTGCATAAAATGGAGTTTTATCTAACATTGCCCAACCATCTTGGTTTTGTAAAGAAGAAACCTCTTTAAAATTTTCATCAAGTAAAGCTATAACTTTAGATTTATATGTAACATTTGTATATCCTACAAACTCATTTAAACCATATTTTTCCAGTAACTCTTTAAAATCACCATCATTAGAAGAGTCTCCACTACCTTTCCAAGCTGCTTTTGCCATAGATTTTTGATTTGCCATAAGCTCATCAAATTTTGTTAAATCTACTTTTAACCCTTTGTCTTTTAGCATGTCTTCAGTTAAATCTAATGGAAAACCATAAGTATCATATAGTTTAAATGCCACTTCTCCACTGAATGTATCTTTTGTATTTGCTAACTCTTCACTAAATAGACTCATTCCTAAATCAATAGTTTTGAAAAATCTTTCTTCTTCTAGCGTTAGTTGTTCTTTTATAAAATTTTGATTTTCTACTAACTCTATATAGTGTCCACCCATAATTTCTATCAAAGTATCTACAAGTTTTGCCATAAATGGTTTTCTAAATCCTATTAAATAACCATGTCTTATAGCTCGTCTAAGAATTCTTCTTAAAACATAAGGACGACCCTCATTCCCAAATAAAATACCTTGAGATAACATAAATGAAGTTGCTCTTAAATGGTCGGCAATAACTCTATATGAACCAATATTTTCTTTTGTTGCTTTTTTATTTGCTAAATTCTCAATTTTTTCTATAATTGGTTTGAAGTTTGAAGAATCAAAGTTATTTAAAACACCTTCTTTTATCGCAATAACTCTTTCAAGTCCCATTCCTGTGTCAATAGATGGTTTTGGAAGAGGAATTAATTCTCCTTTTGCAGTTCTTTCATATTGCATAAAAACTAAATTCCAAATTTCTAAAAATCTATCTCCATCTCCACCCATTTTATCTTCAGGGCTATTAAAATGTTCTTCACCTTGATCATAAAAAATTTCGCTACAAGGTCCACATGCTCCTGTATCTCCCATAGACCAAAAGTTATCTTTATCTCCAAATCTCATAATTCTTGAAGGATTAATATATTTAGACCAAATATCAAAAGCTTCGTCATCACTATCATGAACTGTAACCCATAATTTTTCAGGTGGTAAAGCCAGATTCTTTGTTACAAATTCCCATGCATAAGATATTGCATCTTCTTTGAAATAATCTCCAAAAGAGAAGTTTCCTAACATTTCAAAAAGTGTGTGATGACGTGCAGTGTAACCAACATTTTCTAAGTCATTGTGTTTTCCACCAGCTCTTACACAAAGTTGGCATGATGTTGCTCTTCTGTTTTGTGGGGCAGGGATATTTCCAGTAAAAATATCTTTAAACTGAACCATTCCAGCATTTGTAAACATTAATGTAGGGTCATCTGGAACTAAAGGCATTGAAGATATAACTTCGTGACCTTTGCTTCTAAAAAACTCTAAATACTCTTTTCTAATATCCATAAAATTTTTCCATATTAAATATTTTTCGATTATGGTATCTAAAAAATCATTTAGCTTTGTTTATAAAATTTCTAAAATAACAGACTAAAAAAACAAAATTTAAGTTATGTAAAGATATAATCTTTCTGTTTTAATCATACAGATTATAATTAGAACTTATGTTATTAAAAATTAATAAAAGGAAATCAAAATGGGAAAATATATTGAATTAACGGCTTCAAATTTTTCAGAAGTAACAAATAATGGTGTATCTTTAGTGGATTTCTGGGCTCCTTGGTGTGGACCTTGTAGAATGATCGCTCCAGTTATTGATGAATTAGCTGGTGATTTTGAAGGAAAAGCAAATATTTGTAAAGTAAATACAGATGAAGAACAAGATTTAGCAGTAAAATATGGAATTAGATCTATTCCTACAATTATATTTATAAAAAATGGAGAAGTTGTAGATCAATTAATTGGTGCTACTTCAAAACAAGCATTAACAGATAAAATAAACTCTTTATTATAATTGTATAAATTATATATAGAGTAAAAAGGAAGGTGATTTTCATCTTCCTTTTTTTAATTAGTAAATTTACTTAAGATAGACATAAAATATTAAATGATAAAATTTTTCCTTAAATTTTGTTTGCTTTTATAGTAGCTTACAAAAGATTTTAGTACCATTGCATTTATAAAATTGTAATGAAATTTATATTAACGAAATAAGGAGTTAAGATGTTGGATTTAGCAATTATTGGTGGAGGACCAGCTGGATTAACTGCTGGATTATATTCTACTAGAGGTGGATTAAAAAATGTTGTTATGTTTGAAATGGGAATGCCAGGAGGACAAATAACAGGCTCTTCAGAAATAGAAAATTATCCTGGTCAAGGTCAAGTTATGACAGGTATGGATCTTATGGCATCTTGGCCAGAGCAATGCCAAAAATTTGGTTTAAAACATGAAATGGCTCAAGTTGAAACTATCATACAAACTGGAAGTACTTTTAAAATTTTAACAAATGATAATAGAGAATTTGAAGCAAGATCTGTTTTGATGGCTACAGGTTCAGTTCCTAGACGAGCAGGGTTCAAAGGAGAAGATGAATTCTTTGGAAGAGGAGTTTCTACTTGTGCTACTTGTGATGGATTTTTTTACAGAGGTAAAGAAGTGGCTGTAATTGGTGGTGGAGATTCAGCTTTAGAAGAAGCTTATTATTTATCAAAAATGTGTAGCAAAGTATATTTAGTACATAGACGAGATACTTATAGAGCAGCTCCAAGTACAATTGAACATATTAAAAAAACTGAAAATATAGAAGAAGTTACAAATGTGAGTGTTGAAGAAGTTTTCGGAGATGCTAGTGGTGTAACTGGACTTAAAGTAAAATGCAATAAAACTGGAGAAATAAGAGATTTACCAACACCAGGTGTTTTTGTTTTTGTTGGAAGAAATGTATTAAATGCTCCTTTAAAACAATCTGATGGAAGTTTCTTATGTGATTTGAGTGCAACTGGAGAAGTTGTTGTTGATTTAAAAATGAGAACAAGTGTAAAAGGACTTTGGGCAGCTGGAGATATACGAATTGATGCGGCAAAACAAGTAGTTTGTGCAGCAGCAGATGGTGCAACAGCAGCAGTTGATATAATTGAATATTTAGGATAAGGAATATTTTAATGATTAAAATAGGTATATTAGGAAGTACAGGAAGAGTTGGTTCGCTTTTAATTGATGATTTGAAAGATGATAAAGAGGCAGTATTGTCTTGTGTCCATGTTTTAAATAAATTAGAGAAAATTTTACCAGAAAATACAGTAGTTACAAATGATATAAATGTATTATTTGATGAAAGTGATGTAATTATTGATTTTTCTATCCCAGTTGCAACAGAAGAACTTCTTAATGCTGTTGTTGAAGGTGGGAAAAGAAAAGCCTTAGTTATTGCTACGACTGGGTTAAATAAACACCAGCAAAACTTACTTCTTGAAGCTAGTAAGCTTGTACCTATTTTATATGCAACTAATATGAGTTTAGGAGTTGCTGTTCTAAACAAACTTGTTTCACTTGCTTCAAAGACATTGAGAGACTTTGACATAGAAATTGTAGAGCAACATCATAGACATAAAGTTGATGCTCCATCTGGAACAGCATTAACTTTAGCTGAATATGCTAGTAATGCAAGAGATTTAAATCTTGATGAAGTTAGAATTTCAGGTCGTGATGGGCAAATTGGAGCTAGAACAAAAGATGAAATTTCTGTTATGGCTTTAAGAGGCGGGGATATAGTTGGGCGTCATACAGTTGGTTTTTATAATGATGGAGAGTTTTTAGAACTAAATCATACTGCAACAGCAAGAAACACATTCTCAAAAGGTGCAATTAAAGTTGCTAAATGGATAGTAAGAAAAGATGCTCATTTATATTCAATAAATGATGCTTTAGGTCTATAAGGAAATCAACAATGTGTGCAATAGTAGGAATTTATGGAAATGACAATGCAGCAAGATTAGCTTCAATAGCTCTTTTTGCTATGCAACACAGAGGTCAAGAAGCAACAGGTATTTCATCATCATGTGATGGGAAAATATATACAAAAAAAGATAGAGGTTTAGTTTCTGAAGTTTTCAATGAGGAGGCATTATCATACTTAAAAGGTGATATGGCAATAGGTCATAATAGATATGCAACTGCTGGGAGAGATTCTGTTTTAGATGCCCAACCTATTTATGCAAAATATAAATTAGGTGAAATATCAATCGTTCATAATGGAAATTTAATAAATAAAGATGAAGTAAGACAAGATTTGATTGATAAAGGTGCTATTTTTCAAACTGGAATGGATACAGAAAACTTAATACATTTAATTGCAAAAAATACAAAAGATCATTTAAAAGATAGAATTGTTGAAGCTTTAAATAGAACTATTGGTGCATATTGTTTTATTGTTCAAAGTAGAAGTAAACAGTTTGTAATAAGAGATAGATATGGAATTAGACCTCTGTCTTTAGGAAAATTAAAAAGTGGTGGATATATAGTTGCTAGTGAAACTTGTGCTTTTGATTTAGTTGGAGCAGAGTTTATAAGAGATGTAAGACCTGGAGAAATGTTGATTCTTGGTGAATCAGATGAACCTGAATCAATACAACTTTTTGAACCAGAATTCAGACCATGTGCATTTGAATATGTATATTTTGCAAGACCTGATTCTGTGATTGATGGTAAAAATGTATATACAACTAGAGAAAATATGGGTAAAGCTTTAGCAAAAAATGATGTAAATAGTAAAACCAAATTTGATATGGTTGTACCTGTTCCAGATAGTGGAGTTCCTGCAGCTTTAGGATATTCAGCACAAAGTGGAGTTCCTTTTAAATATGGAATTATAAGAAATCACTATATTGGAAGAACATTTATAGAACCTACTCAAGAGATGAGAAACTTAAAAGTAAAAATGAAATTAAGCCCAATGGGATCAATTATTCAAGGTAAAACATTACTTGTTATTGATGATTCAATTGTAAGAGGAACAACATCAAAAAGAATAGTAAGAATGTTAAAAGAAGCTGGAGCAAAAGAGGTACATTTTAGAGTTGCCAGTCCAGAGATAAAATTTCCTTGTTTTTATGGAATAGATACTCCTACAAAAGAGGAGTTAATCTCTACACAAATGACAAAAGATGAAGTTTGTAAATATATTGAAGCAGATAGTTTAGAGTATCTTTCAATAGATGATTTAGTAAGTGCAATAGGTGATGATAGACATTATGCCCTTGAAAGTTTTGATGGAGATTACTTCGTAAAAGCATAATGAATAAGGATTTACAAGAAGTTTTAACTATCGGAAGATATTTTAAAAATAAATTTGGTGAAAAAGTTTATAAAGTTCCTATCTCAATATCTGGGTTTACTTGCCCAAATATTGATGGAACAAAGGCAAAAGGTGGTTGCTCTTTTTGTGAAAATGACTCTTTTAGTCCAAATTTACAGGAGCGAAAACCAAAGTTCAAATTAAATCCAAATATAAAAGAAAATCCATTTTTAGAAAATCAACTAAAACAACTTGAAATGCAATTTTTATCTACTAAAAAAAGACTCCAAAATAAATTTAAAGCACAAAAATTTATAGTTTATTTTCAATCTTTTACAAATACTTATGCACATTTAACAACTCTCAAAGTTTTATATGAAAAAGCACTCAGTTTTGATAATGTAATTGGGCTTAGCATAGGTACAAGAACAGATTGTGTAACAGATGAAATTTTAGACTATTTAGTTGATTTATCTAAACAAAAAGAGATTTGGGTTGAGTATGGAATACAAAGCTTTTTTCAAATAACACTTGACAAAGTAAATCGTGCAGATAGTGTAGAAAATATGAAGTATTGGATACAAAGAACAAAAGATAAAGGATTGAATGTTTGTGGGCATTTAATATATGGTTTACCAAATGAAAATCAAGAAATGATGTTGGAAACTTTTAAACAAACTATCGAATTAAAAGTAGATAGTATCAAATTCCACCCACTTTATGTGGTGAAAAACACTCTTTTGACAAATGAGTTTAGAAAAGGACGATTTACTCCTATTAGTGAAGAAGTTTATATAGATACTGTTGTGAAATCTATTGTAAATTTACCGCAAAATGTATCTGTTCAAAGAATAACTGCTGGAATAGATGATGATACACTTTTATCACCTTTATGGTGTAAAGATAAACATCAACAAATAAAAAATATTAGACTTGCTTTGGAAAAAGTTGGTTTAAATTATTAATCTTTATTTAGGTTAAATAAATTAAATAGCAAATTTGCTATTTAATTTTTAATAAATAATCTACAACATTTTCTATAAACGCATCATGTTTTCTATCTTTTCTATAAGCGATATATAATTTTCTGAGCATTTTTTGATTTCCAATTCTTGATTCAAACAAAGCACCAGATTTTAGAAGTGATTCTATTGCATTTCTTGATACAATAGAAACGGCTGGAGTTGCATTTTTATCAGAGTGTAAAACTGTTTGAACAATAGTTGTAGCACTTGTAACTTCGCTTGTAACTTCAAAAGTATCACAATCAGGATAATTTGCTTTTTCTAAACTCTCTTTAAAAATTTCTCCTGTATTTGATTCTGGATTTCTACAAATCCATTTATAAGATAGTAAATCTTCAGGCTTTGCTTTAGCTGGAAGTTTTTGATTTGAAAATATTACTATTTCATCTTCCATCCATTCTCTATAGATTATTTCATCATTAGGAATATAATTTTCTACTAAAGCAATATCAATTTTTTTATCAAGTAAATCTTCTATTGCTTCGTGAGAAACTGATACATTTATAGATACATCATTGTGAATATTTTCTTTTAAATTATTTAAAAAACGCGGTAAAATATAATTTCCAATTATAAAAGAAGCTCCAAATATAAATGTTACATTTTTGTTCATAATTTTTAGTAAGTCTTTTTCAGCATTACTTATGCACTTCTCTATTTTAAGAGCTATTGCATGTAAAATTTGTCCTTCTTTAGTAAGCCTTATACCATTTTTCTTTCTATCAACTATTTGAACATCTAAATAATCTTCTATATATTTCATTTGTTGTGTTACAGCTGGTTGTGAAATACCTAACTTTGCAGATGCTTTTGAAAAAGATTTCTCTCTTACAACAGTTAAAAAAGTTTCTAATTTAGCGAAATCAGTAAGCATTAAGTTCTCCAAAAATAAATTATCTAAATCATAACATTTATTTATATATAGAATAATTAAGAGAAATAAGCTATTTATAATATTTATGTTATAATCTTTAAATATTGGGAGAAAAGATGTCTGATAATTTATTACAATCATTAAACAAATCGCAAAAAATTGCAGCAGAACATATCGATGGTCCATTACTTATTTTAGCTGGAGCTGGAAGTGGTAAAACAAAAACTATCACGACTAGATTGGCATATTTAATATCTATTGGGATTGATCCAAAATCTATTTTAACTCTTACTTTTACAAATAAAGCTGCTACAGAGATGAGAGAAAGAGCTTTTTCTTTACTTGATAACTCTATGATAAATACTCCACCTCTTCTTTGTACTTTTCACAAGTTTGGATTACTTTTTTTAAAGTTTTATATTAGTGAATTGGATAGAAAAAATAACTTTATTATAATAGATAGTGATGATAAAAAAAGAGTTTTAAAAAGTATAAATAAAGATATCCCAACAGCTTTATTGACTTCTGAAATATCAAGATATAAGAATTCTATTTTATCTCCACTTGAGGTAAAATCTCAAGCACAAGGAAAGCTTTACACTGAAATTGCAGATATTTACGCTTTATATGAAGAGCATTTATCAAAAAATAATCTTGTAGATTTTGATGATTTATTGCTTTTACCATATAAAATTTTGAAAAACAATGAAAAAATAGCAAAAGATACTAGTTCAAAATACCAGTATATAATGGTAGATGAGTATCAAGATACGAATGAATTACAGTATAGACTTTTAAAACTACTTTGTACAAATCATAATAATCTTTGTGTTGTTGGTGATGATGACCAGTCTATTTATGGATGGCGAGGAGCAACTATAAAAAATATTTTGAATTTTTCTGATTATTTTCAAAATGCTGTGATTGTAAAACTAGAAGACAATTATCGCTCAACAGATACTATATTGCACCATGCAAATGCTTTAATAGAACATAATCGTGATAGGTTAGGAAAGAAACTTGTAGGAACAAGACAAAAAGGTAGTTCTATAAAAGTCTATGAGTCTAATGATGAAAATGATGAAACAAGAAAAATAGTTGAAGATATAAAATCTTTAATATTAAGTGGAGAAAGTGCAAAAGATATAGCAATTTTATTTAGGGTTAATGCTTTAAGTCGTTCATTAGAAGAGGGATTTAATAAATCTGGACTTAATTATAAGCTTGTTGGTGGAATGAAATTCTATGAAAGAGCAGAAATAAAAGATTTAATAGCATATTTTAGGATTTTAATAAATTTAAGTGATAATTTTTCTATAAAAAGAGTTATAAATAAGCCAAAAAGGGGAATTGGAACAACAACAATAGAAAAACTTGAAGAAAAATCAACTGAACAAAATAAATCAATATTTGATCTAATTCAGGAATTAAATGCTGAAGAGTTAAGTTCTATTGTTGGTAAAAAGAATGCAAGAACATTGAAGGTTTTTGAAGCATCTATTTTGGATTTAAGAGAAATTATGAATGCTTCTAAAATGCGATTATTAGATAGTTTTGAAGAAACATTTGATTATCGAGCATCTTATGATAATCTTCCAGATGGATTTGAAAGACAAGCGAATATAGATGAATTTTATGGATATATTAGAGATTTTTTTATACAAAATCCACATTTAGATTTAAAAGATTTTTTAAATGAAATAGTATTAGAAAGTCAAAATGATGAATATAGTGGTGAAGCTGTATCAATGATGAGTATTCACGCTAGTAAAGGTTTAGAATTTAAACATCTTTTTATCATAGGGCTTGAAGAAGGTTTTTTCCCAATAATTGGTGATGGAACTGATTTAGAAGAAGAGAGAAGATTGGGTTATGTTGCACTTACAAGAGCTATGGATAATCTTACACTCTCTTTTGTTCATTCAAGATTTTACAAAGGTAAAAGAGCACAATTAAACAAAAGTAGATTCTTGGTTGAAAGTGGTTTAGTAAAAGGTAGTTTAGTTATAGAAAAACAATCTGGATTTAAAAAAGGTGATATGGTAAATCATAAAATTTTTGGTTCAGGAAGAGTTGAAAAAGTTGTAAATGTAGGTAAAGATTGTAAACTTACAATAAATTTTGGTGGTCAAAAAAGAGATATATTATCTTCATTTGTGGTAAAAGTTTGAGGCTTGATATTGCAAAAGAGGTTTTATGAAAAGGGTGAAGTAAATAAACTTTTAGTTGTCAATAAACCTATTTTTATTAGTTCAAATTTTTATTTAAATAAGATAAAAAGAAAGTATAAAAATAAAAAAGCTGGATTTAGTGGTACACTTGATCCTTTTGCAAAAGGTTGTTTGATAGTAGCATTTGGACAGTATGCAAAACTTTTCAAATATATAGAAAAAGCTCCAAAAATATATAAAGCTGTTATTTGGTTGGGTGTTCAATCTGAATCTTTTGATATTGAAAGAGTTGAAAAAATAGGCTTTGAAAAAAAGCTTGATGATAAACTTCTAATTGAGCAAATTAATAGTTTAAAAGGAGAAATTGAATATATTCCTCCAAAATTTTCAGCAAAAAGAGTAAATGGTTCAAAAGCTTATGAATTAGCACGAGATGGTTTGGATTTTGAGCTTGGAAAATCAACAATGAGCATTTTTGATATAAAACTTTTACAATACAATCACCCTTTTATAACTTTTGAAGCAACAGTTAGCGAAGGAACATATATACGTTCATTAGCACAAATTTTACTTGAAAAGTTAGGAGTAAAAGGTACATTATCATATTTGGAAAGAATAAAAGAAGGAAAATTTTTTTATCAAAATGAAAAAGAGTTAAATCCACTTGATTTTATAAATTTACCACAAAATAGATATTTTGGTACACAAAAATGGCTTGAAGATGGGAAAAGAATAACAGTTGAATATTTGGAAAATAAAGAGGATGGTAAATATCTCATAATTTGTGAAGATTTTTTTTCTATAGTAGAAATAGAGAATAAAGAGGTAAAATATCTTTTAAACAAAATACCAAAAATAAAGGAAAGAATTGACTGAAAAATCTTATGCTAAAGTAAATATCTTTTTAAAAATTACTGGTTTGAGAGGAAATTATCATGAACTAGCTTCAAGATTTTTAAGGGTGCATAGTTTGTACGATACTATAAGTTTTGAAAAAGAAAAAGTTGATAATTTTACTTTGATTGGAGATTTTTCTTGTAACTTAGAAAAAAATACAGTTTATAAAGCATATTTAGAACTTAAAAAGTTTAGTTGTGTTGAAGAATTTTTTAAAAATTATATTGTAAAAATAGATAAAAAGATTCCAGAATTTGCAGGACTTGGTGGTGGAAGTTCAAACGCAGCAGTTTTTTTAAATATGGTAAATAATTATTGTAATTTAGCTTTGAGTAAAGATGAATTATCAAAAATAGGTGAAAAAATAGGAGCAGATATTCCTTTTTTTGTTTATGAATATGATAGTGCTAATGTTAGTGGAATAGGTGAAATTGTTGAGAAATTTGATGAAGATATTTTAGATATTGAAGTTTTTACCCCAAGTATTGAGTGTAATACAGGAGAAATTTTTAAAATATTTAGAGCAAAATTTTATAAAGAAATCAGTCAAGAAGATAGCAAAAAATTATTTTCTTTATCATCAAAAGAGATTTTAAGCAATTTTGATATAAAAAGTGCAAATGATTTATACGAACCAGCTCTTAGTTTATATTCAAATTTAGAAAAATTTGCACAAAAAGGTTGGTTTTTTAGCGGAAGTGGAAGTTCATTTTTTAGGATAAATAATGGCAAATAAAAAAGATACAAAAAGAAATTTAGTTTTTAGAAATAAAAAAGCATTTCATGATTTTACTATTTTAGATAGTTTAGAAGCAGGAATTATGCTTGAAGGTAGTGAAGTAAAAGCAATAAGAGAGGGAAGAGTGAATTTAAAAGACTCTTTTGTACGAATAATAAAAGGTGAAGTGTTTTTACTAAATGCACATATATCACATCTTAGTACAGCTCATACTACTTATCGACCAGATGAAAGAAGATCAAGAAAACTTCTTTTACATTCAAAACAAATAGATAAAATGTATTCAAAAGTTACTAAAGATGGTATGACTTTAATATGTACAAAACTATATTTTAATGATAAGAATATGATTAAAGTTGAAGTCGCTACAGCACAGGGTAAAAAGTTACATGATAAAAGAGAAGATTTAAAAATTAAGAGTATGAAAAGAGATACTCAAATAGCTTTAAAAAATTATAAGTAGGATAATTTTTATCCTAATTTTTTTGTAAAAAATATGCTCTAAAGTGCAAATAATCGTTAATTAATTGTTAATTTTTTTGTTTATTTTAAGTTTCTCTTAGATATTATTTTAGCTAATAAGTGACATTTTGTGACTTGTATATAAATTTGTAGGAGGAAATTGATGCAAAACGGTGCACAAATTGAGTATGATTACTCAGTTGCTAAGTGTTTTACATTTACAACAATATTGTTTGGTATCATTGGTATGACAATTGGTGTTGTACTTGCTTTTCAATTAGCTTTTCCAGAGCTAAATTATTTAGCAGGGGAATATGGTACATTTAGTAGACTAAGACCATTGCATACAAATGGAGTTGCATTTGGATTTACACTAAGTGGTATTTTTGCAACATGGTATTATATATCACAGAGGGTATTGAAAGTTTCATTAAAAGAGTCACCTTTTTTAATGGTAATTGCTAAATTACACTTTTGGTTATATTTTATAACTATTCTTGTTGCTGTTGTAACTTTATTTATGGGAATTACAACATCAAAAGAATATGCTGAGTTAGAATGGCCAATAGACATCTTAGTTGTTGTTTGGTGGGTTTTATGGGGTATTTCTATTTTTGGAATAATTGGAATTAGAAGAGAGAGAACTTTATATATCTCTATTTGGTACTTTATTTCAACATTTATTGCTGTTGCTATGTTATATTTATTTAACAATATGGCAGTTCCAACATATTTATTCACTGATTATGGTTCATGGATTCACTCTGTTTCTATGTATTCAGGTACTAATGATGCTCTAGTTCAATGGTGGTATGGACACAATGCTGTTGCGTTCTTATTTACTACACCAATTATTGCTATGATTTACTACTTCTTACCAAAAGAATCTGGTCAAAATGTTTATTCATATAAATTATCTATCCTAGCATTCTGGGGATTATTGTTTGTTTATTTATGGGCTGGTGGACACCACTTGATTTATTCAACTGTTCCAGATTGGATGCAAACTATGGGTTCTGTTATGTCTGTTGTTCTTATTTTACCATCATGGGGATCTGCAATTAATATGCTTTTAACTATGAAAGGTGAGTGGAATCAATTACAAACAAATACATTAATTAAATTTATGGTTTTAGCTTCAACATTCTATATGTTATCTACAATTGAAGGACCAATTCAGTCTATTAAATCTGTTAATGCAATTGCACACTTTACAGATTGGATTCCAGGGCACGTTCATGATGGTGTTTTAGGATGGGTTGTATTTATGATTATGGCAGCACTATTCCATATAGTTCCAAGAATGTTTAAAAGAGAGTTATATTCTAAATCTTTAATGGAAACTCAATTCTGGTTACAAATAGTTGGAATTGTTTTATACTTTACATCTATGTGGATCGCAGGTATTACTCAAGGTATGATGTGGAGAGCTTATGATGAGTATGGATCATTAGTTTATTCATTTATTGATACAGTTACAGTATTACATCCATACTATACAATTAGAGCAGTTGGTGGGTTATTATACCTAATAGGATTCTTTATATTTACTTATAACATTTACAAAACAATTAGATGTGGAAGAGTTCTTGATAAAGAACCAGTAAATGCAACTCCAGTAGCTGCTTAAGAAAAGGAGAAAAAATGTTTCATTGGTTTGAACAAAGACCGTTTTTCTTTGCGGTGCTAGTATTTATATTTGTTGCATTTGCAGGGATTATAGAAGTTATTCCAGATTTTGCAAAACAATCAAGACCAACTGTTGGTACAAAACCTTACAGTGTGTTAGAGTTAGCAGGAAGACATGTTTATATTAAAGATTCATGTAATGCTTGTCACTCACAATTAATTAGACCATTTAAATCAGAAACTGATAGATATGGTATGTATTCTTTATCTGGAGAGTATGCTTATGATAGACCATTCTTATGGGGATCAAAAAGAACTGGACCAGATTTATTAAGAGTTGGAAATTATAGAACTACAGATTGGCATGAAAACCATATGTGGGATCCAAAAGCAGTTGTACCTGGAAGTATTATGCCAGCATACAAACACCAATTTTCAAATAAAGCTGATATAGAAACAGCTTATGCAGAAGCATTAACTGTTAAAAAAGTATTTAACACTCCTTATGATCAAGAAGGTATGCCTAAACTTGGTACTTGGGAAGAAGCAAAAGCAGCAGCTTTAGAAGAAGCTAAACTTATTGTAGCTGATATGAAAAATGAGAGTGTTAAAAAAGCTGTTGAAAATGGTGAAGTTCCTGAAATAGTTGCATTAATTGCATATTTAAATTCTTTAAAATAGAGGTTTGTTATGGAATACGAAACACTTTTAACAGTACAAGGTTATGCTAAATTCTTTTTGGTTTTAGTTGTATTCATTCTATTTTATTCTTATGCTTTTTCTATTTATAGAAGAGATAAAAAAGGAGAAAGAGATTTTGAAAAATACTCAAAGCTTGTACATGATGATTCAAGTGTTTCGACTCCTCTTGAAGAGATAAAAAGAGAAAAAGATATAGGTAATAAGGAGAAATAAGATGAAATCTATGGTTATAGGTGGAATAATTCTTATCATCGCATTAATGGCAGGAACTTACTTTGTTGCGGGTGATGCTTTTATTAGTGATGATTATATTAATGCATTAACATTCTTAGGTGCAGCAGCAATTATTACGATTAGTACATTTGTTGTTCTAAAATATGTTAATCAGATGAAAAATGATACAGCAAGTGGTGAACTTGCTGATGAAAATTGGGATGGTATTGGTGAATATAAAAATCCTGTTCCAACAGGTTGGGCATTAGCATTCATAGGAACAATACTATGGATGTTCTGGTACTTTACAATTGGTTATCCAATTACTGGGTTCTCTCAAATTGGACAATGGAATGAAGAAACAAATGAGTATAATGCTAAATTTGAGCAAAAATGGGTAAATGCAAATGAATCAACTTTAAATGCAATGGGACAATCATTATTCTTAGTACAATGTGCACCTTGTCATGGTGTTGATGCAGAAGGAATTGCAGGAAAAGCTCAAGATTTAACAAAAAGAATGAGTAAAGATCAAATCATTTATACAATTAAAAATGGTTCAAATCATTTAACTCAATCTTATCCAGCTGGAATGCCTCCAATGATGCTAACAGAAGATGCTGATATTGAAGCAGTTGCTACTTATGTTGCAGGTGGGTTTAAAGGTGAGCAACCAGTAGCTTATGCAACTTGTTCAGCTTGTCATGGTGATAATGGTGAAGGTATGCCTTTTGTTGGTCCAAATATCAAATATTATGATGATGCAATTGTTTTTGCAGTATTAAAAGAAGGTAAAAAAGGTCTTTTAGGGCAAATGCCAAGCTTTAATGAGAGATTGAATGAAACTCAAGAAAAAGCTTTAGCTTCATATATTAGAAGTTTAGGAGATAAATAATGTCAAATAATACACAAATGAATGAGAACGAAAGAGGTATTTTTAAATTAAATGGTATTAGTGGAATGTTAGTTGCTGTTGTACTACTTTTAACTATTCTTGCTGTTTTAGTTACAAATGCTGTTTTAGTTCAACAAAGAGAAGCTACAAACGCATATAGCATTAATCAAGATTTACAAGGATTAAAAGCTAATAGCCCTGAAAACCATAAACAGTACCAATTAGTTGGTTCTGAAAATAAGGAGTAGAGTATGGATAAAATTATTGGTATTTTACTTTTAGTTGCCGCTATTATGACTGCATACTATGCATATTTCGACGCAGCAAAAGTATATGTTGGTTAAATGAAAAATGTTAAATTTATAAAAGTAGGAGTGATTTTTTCACTTCTACTTTTTTTATATACAAATAGCTTTGCACAAAATTATATTTTAAATGATGATAGTTTAATTGATGATAGAGCAAAGGTGAAAATCACTCAAATAGGTGAAGAAGTTAAATCTAAATTAGGTGTTAATATATATATCTATGCAAAATCTAATTTAGGTTTAGATGCTAATATTACAACAAAAGATAAAATAGAAATAGTTAAATTGCATGAAAATGAAATTTTAAAAACTTTACAAAATCCTTATGTTTTAATTACAATTTATGTTGAAGAAAATATGGTAAATTTGAATTTCAGTGATAATTTAAAAGATTCTATAGATAAAAATGATATTTTAAATGGATATGTAGTACCATTGCTTGCATCAAAAGATAAAAATACACTTTATGCAAAAGTTAGTGCTGCAACTTTAAACGGATATGCAGCTATTGCTGATAAATTAGCTGAAAAACAAGATATAAAACTCGAAAGTAGCATTGGAAGTGCTGGAAAAATATCTAGTACAATTTGGAGAGTTTTTATGTATTTTTTAATTATCAGCGGACTTTTAGCATATACTTATGCAGTATTAAGAAAGAGAAAGTAATATGAAAAGAAATTATTGGCCACTATTTTTTATAGGTATATTTAGTTTTGTTTTTTCAATGATAATATGGACAGTATCTAAAGCGATTAAAGCTCCAGTTATTGAAGATAGAAGTTTTTTGTTAAAATACCAAGATGTTGATGAAAATTATAATAAGTTGATGGAAGCAAATGAAGAATTTCTATCAAAATATAATTTATCTTTTATATTAAATGATAAAGATTTTGGTCTTACAACGGAAGATATAAAATATGGACAAAGAGTTATTGAAAAATACTCTAATCATAAAGATACATTAAAGATTGGTAATAATACTTTAAAAGTTGTCGCTACATCAAAAGATAGTAATGAAAAAGAAAATATCGATATTGATTTAGTTATTACAAAAACAATGACAAATGACAATGACGTAATATTAAAACAAGATAAATTTGAAAATGTAAATAATGATTTTATATCAGAATTTGAAATAAGCCAAGAAACAAACTGGAATATTACAGGAAGTTTCAAAGTTAATGATAGCATAGGCTATATTTTCATAAAGACTAATGCTAGATAAAAAGACTCTTTTTGTATTTCCTACAAGTAGAGCAGTAAAAGAGTATATTTTTGATTTTAAATCAAAAAATACTCTTCTTCCAACAACACTAACAATCGATGAATTTTTAAAAAAATCTATATCATTGAATTCTTATAGATATGCTCAAGATGAACAAAGAGTTATATTTTTACATGAAGCTATAAAAAGTATTGATATAAAAAAACTTGGTATTTCAAATAGTTTTGTTAAGTTTTTAAAGCAGGGCGAGTATATATATAGATTTTTTTTAGAGTTAAGTAGTGAGAAAATAGAAATTTCTAATTTGCAAAGAGCTGATACTTATGAATTTTATAGTGAGCATTTAGATATTTTAAATCAAATATATAAAAATTATTTAGATATTTTAGAAAAGAATTTATATATTGATAAAGTAAATTTAGATAAGTTTTATACTATAAATGAGAGTTTTATAAAAAGATTTGATGAGATAACAATAGTTTATGAAGGATATTTTACAAAACAAGAGTATGAAATAATTAAAAAGATTTCACAAAAAACAAAAGTTTTTATAAAGTTTTATTCAAATATATACAATAAAAAATCGATAGAACTATTTAAAGACTTCAATTATGATTTTAAAGTAGATTTTGAATATCTTATAAATTTAAGTTCTATTGAAATTATAGAAGAAATATTTTCAAATAAAAGATTAGAAAATTTTCAAATAAAAGGTTTTTCTACAAGATTTAATCAAGTTGCATATATAAAATCTACCATCGTAAATTTGATAAATAAAGGTATAAATCCACAAAATATAGCTGTAATATTACCAAATGAGAATTTTGCTCAAATTTTAGAGTTAAATGACAATGAAGAGTATTTTAACTTTGCAATGGGAAGAGATATAAAAAATAAAAAACTTTATCAACGTGCAAATAGTATATTTTTATATATAAATTCACCTGAAATTGAAACTAAGGAAGCTTTAAAATATTTTGATATAGATAAAAAATATGTAGATGAAAATATAAAATCAATTTGGAATATTCATATATCAAAAGAAACTTTTGAAAATATTTGTGAATTTATAAAAAGAGATGAAGAAAACATTGAATTAGTAGAAAAATTTGATGAGTTAATATATAGATTAAATATTATATTTTTTACAAATCACAATAATTTACGTCTAAAAGATGCTTTTAAAATTTTTTTACAAAAATTAGATGAGATAAAACTAGATGATGCCCATTCTGGTAAAATAACAGTTATGGGACTACTTGAAACAAGAGCTATACAATTTGATGCAGTTATAATTTGTGATTTTAATGACTCATATATTCCAAAAATATCTATAAAAGATAAGTTCTTATCCACAAAAGTAAAATATTTAGCAAGTTTACCTACAAAAAATGATAGGGAAAACTTACAAAGATACTACTACAAAAGATTGACAGATAATACTAAAAATCTTTATATTTCATATGTTAGTTCAAACGAAGATGAAATTTCAAAATTTGCTTATGAACTTTTTACAAATATTAAAATCTCAACAAATGATGAAGCTTATAAAGATATATTATATAAAAGTAAGAAATTAGAATATATTGAAGAAAATATATCTAAGACTATAGATTTAACAAAACAAATATGGTCTGCAAGTAGCTTGAAAACTTTTTTAGAGTGTAAAAGAAGGTGGTATTTTAAATATATATTAAAACTAAATGAACATACTATTTCAAGACTTCCTAAAGCTTTTGAACTAGGTGATATTGTGCATAAAGTTTTGGAAGAATTTTACAAAGATTCACAAAGAGATATAAACAAAGTTGATGAACTATTTTTAAAATACAAAAGTGATAATCCTTTTTTAATACTTGATTTGGAAGTTTACAAACAAAAGTTAAAAGAGTTTTTAAAGCTCGATAAAGATAGATTAAAAACTAGAAATATTGTAGAAATTGAGAAAAAATTTAGCACAACTTTTAATGATTTTAGAATAACAGGAGTTATAGATAGAGTTGATAAATTTGAAGATGGTTTTGAACTAATAGATTATAAAACTTCAAGAAGTTTGAAAGTAGATACTATAAACACTTATCCTAAATCTTATGATTTTCAGTTGGAGTTTTATTTTCTAGCTATTAAAGATTTGTATAAAAGTTCAAATATCAAGGCTTTTTATTTTGATTTATTTGAAAACTCTTTAAAAGAAGAAGTTTTATTGGAACAAAAACTAGAACTTTTAAAAACAATTTTTGATGATTTAAAAAAACAAAGTAAAGAAACAATAGATTTTTGTAAAACTGATGATAAAAGTATTTGTGAATATTGTACTTATAGAACGATTTGTAATAGAGATTAAATAAAAGTATGTAACTTCTTACATACTTTGTATTTATTAATTTGAACTTGTAGCTATTAAAACATCTTCCATCATTTTTGTAATATCGCCATCGAGTATAGCTTCTACATTTGAATATCCAATATTGCTTCTACTATCTTTTACTTGTTGGTATGGTTGCAAAACATAAGAACGGATTTGATGTCCCCAACCAATCTCACTTTTATCACCACTATCTTTAGATGCTCTTTGTTTTTCTAGTTCTAATTCATAAAGTCTTGATTTTAGCATTTTTAAAGCACTTGCTTTATTTTTATGTTGGCTTCTATCATTTTGACATTGAACTACAATATTTGTAGCAATATGAGTAATCCTTATAGCACTTTCAGTTTTATTTACGTGTTGTCCACCAGCACCACTTGCTCTATAAGTATCTATTCTTATATCTTTATCTTCAATTACAATATCAATATTATCATCAATTTCAGGGCTTACCATAACAGATGTAAAAGATGTATGTCTTTTTGCGTTTGAATCAAAAGGAGATATACGAACAAGTCTATGAATACCGTTTTCAGTTTTCATATATCCATAAGCATTTTCTCCACGAATTATGAAAGAAACATCTTTTATTCCAGCTTCATCTCCTGCTTGATAATCAAGAAGTTCCACTTTAAAATCATTTCTTTCAGCCCATCTTAAATACATTCTATATAAAATCGAAGCCCAATCTTGGCTTTCTGTTCCACCAGCTCCTGGGTGAATTGTTACTATTGCATTTAAAGCATCATCAGCATTTGAAAGCATTACAGAAATTTCTGTTGATTTTATCAAATCTTCTAAATATGGTGCTTCTTCATATAATAAAGCTAAAGTGTCTTCATCTTTTTCACTATTGGCCATCTCATATAGTTCATTTGTACCATTTAAAGAATCATATGCTTTATTAAATTTATTTAATTTTCCTAAAATTCTATTTTTTTCAATGCCAACTTTTGTGGCATTTTCAACATCATTCCAAAAATCTTGACCAGCTTCAAGCTCAATGATTTCTTGTAATCTTTTATTTAAATCATCAGGTTTTAGAATACCTTTTATATTGTTCAATTTTGTATTTAGTAGTTTTAGAAGTTCTGAATATTCATAGGCATCCATTTAGATTTTATCCTTTAAGTTATATATATTTTTAGTTTTTGAAGAGAAAATTAAAAAAGGCAAAGACCTTTTTTAATTATTGAATACTATCTAAATAAGCTTTTATACCTTTTATACTTTTGTCATTTAAGAAGTTTATATGAACAGGTGCATATACTGAACTAGCTTTTTCTCCAACTCCTAGTTTATACTCTCTTAAAGCCTCTTGCATATCAGCAATTGTTAAATCTTTAAGTCTTGAGTTTCCTTTTCTTGATTCACCTTTTTCTCCATGACAATTTTGACATTGAGCTACATATAAATCTTGTGCTTCAACTCTTAATTCTTCTGATTCTTTTACAACTCTTGCTGTCTCTTCTGCTTCTTTTTTTGCTTCTAGTTTAGCCATAATATTTGCTTCCATTTGCTCTTGGCTAATTCCTGATGGAGTTATAGATTTTGCATTATCTGGAGTTTTTAATATATAAATATAGCTATTACCATTGATTTTTATATCATCAACTAGCCAACCTTTCTTTTTCATATCATTAATAGAGTATTTTCCTGCACATGCTCCACCATTTAGTGGTGTACTTTCGATAGTTGCAATAGATGGATGATTTTCTTTAAAACACATAGTTGTGTCAGCTAAAAGAGAGCTTCCTAAGAGTATAAATGTAGAAATAATCGATTTTTTCAAGATAAAATCCTTTTTTTAAAAATGCAAGATTTTACCATAATTTGACTAAATCTTTTTCAAGATGATAGGCTTACGACACAATCTTTTAAAATATCAGGTTTAGATATTTTTAATTTTAGGTTTTTTATATTATAAGTATCATATAAAAGTTTTTCAATAGTTTTTATAGCATCTTCCAAAAGTTCAAATTTTTCTTTTTTCATAGTTTTTTTTACTAAAATAGAAACTTCACTATAATCTATAAAAGAGTTATCAACAAAATCATATTCAAAAGATATATTTAATATAACTTTTTGTTTTTTTACTCTTTCAAAATTTAAAATACCAATAATACATTTAAAAGTAAGATTTTCAATCTCTATTTTCATATAACTTTTTTCTCTTCACCTTTTATAATTCTAATAATATTTGGAATATGCTTGTATAGAATAATAAATGCAATTAAATACATAGGTACATTTGAACCTACATTTAAGTCATCATATATAAATGTAGCACTTACAACAGCAGCAATAAGTCCTAAAAGAGAAGACAAAGAAGATATTTTTAAAACTTTTGCACAAACTATCCAAACAATAGCACCAATTAAAGTAGAATAAGGAATAAGAACTATATAAACTCCAAGTCCAGTAGCAACACCTTTACCACCTTCAAGCCCTAAATAAATAGAGTAACAATGTCCTAAAACACTTAAAACTGCCATTGCCCATAAAGTTTCATAGCTAAGGTTTAAGTATAAACCAATGATTAAAAGAATAGTTCCTTTTAAAGCATCAAGTATAACTGTTGCGATACCTAATTTTTTTGCTAGTTTAGGGTCTTTTTCTTTTACAACTCTTAGAACATTTGTAGCTCCTATACTTTTACTTCCTTGTGATTTTATATCAACTCCTGCAAAAGTTTTTGCTAAAATTAATCCAAAAGGAATAGAGCCTACAAGATAAGCTAAAAGATAAAATATTATGTTTTGATTTGTAAAAAATTCCATTTATAACCTTTGATTTTTGACTAAAATAAATGAGATTATAACTAAAATTTTGCTATATTCCCACTTAATAAAAATATTAAAAGGTTTTATTTTGAATTTAAAAGAAGAGATTTTAAAACTAAAAAATGAGCTTGATGTTACACTTGTAGCACACTTTTATCAAAGAGATGAAGTGTTTGAATTGGCTGATATTACTGGTGATTCTTTAGAATTAGCAAAAAAAGTTATGAATACAAATACAAAATTTGTAGTATTTTGTGGTGTTGGATTTATGGGTGAAAGTGTAAAGATAATGAGTCCCCAAAAAAGAGTTTTAATGCCACGTATTGCCTGTTGTGCAATGGCTAGAATGATTGATGAAGGCTATTTTGAACAAAATCTAAAAATTATAAATGAAGCTGGAATTAAAAATGAAGATATTTTACCTATTACATACATAAATTCAAGTGCAAGGGTAAAAGCAAGAGTTGGAATGATGGGTGGAATGGTTTGTACTTCTTCAAATGCCTACAAAATAATAGAAAAAGGTTTAAAAAGTGGTAAAAAAATATTTTTTGTTCCTGACCGTTGCTTAGGACAAAATTTTGCAAAATCACTAAATTTAAAATCAGCAGTTGTTGGTGATGGAACAAATTTAAATGAAGCAGATATTATTTGTTACAATGGATTTTGTAGTGTTCATCAACAGTTTAATGTTGATGATATAGATTTCTATAGAGAAAAATATCCAGATATTTTAGTTGCTGTTCATCCAGAGTGTGACCCAAAAGTTTGTGATAAAGCAGATTTTGTTGGTTCAACTTCACAATTAATAACATATATAAAGAATCTACCAGTTGAGCAAAAAGTTGTTGTTGGAACAGAGTTTAATATGGTAAATAGACTTAGAGAAAAAAATACATATATTTTAAGCTCTACGAAACCAGAGTGCCCAACAATGAATGAAACAACTTTAGAACACGTTTACAATACATTAAAATCTATTAAAGATGATAAAATTTCTAAAGAGTGTGAAATTTTTGTAGATGAAGATACAGCTAAATGGGCAAAAATAGCACTAGAAAGGATGTTTGAAGTATGATAAATATACGAAAATTTGTAAAAAATGCAATTAATGAAGATAATGGAAGAGGGGATTTGTTTTTTGACATTGCTCCAAAAGGTGATTTTACAGCAAAGATAATCTCAAAGAGTGATGGAATTTTAGCTGGAGTTAAATATGTTGAAATTTTAGCTAGAACAGAAAAAATAGATATTGAATTTTTAAAACAAGATGGTGATAAAATAGTAGTTGGAGATGTTTTAGCTACATTGGAAGGTAAGGCTTCCAAACTACTTTCTAGCGAGAGAACTATGTTAAATATGCTACAACATGCTTCAGGTATTGCAACAATGGCAAATAAATATGTAACAATGCTTGATGGAATAGATGTTGTACTTTTAGATACTAGGAAAACAAGACCACAATTGAGAGATTTTGAAAAATATGCGAGTAGAATTGGTGGAGCTATAAACCATAGACTTGGTCTTGATGATTGTTTAATGCTAAAAGATACTCATCTTCGAACTATTGATAATCTTGCAGAATTTGTAAAAAAGGCTAGAAAAAGAATATCTTGGGTTACAAAAATAGAGATTGAATGTGAGACTTTTGAGCAGGTAAAAGATGCAATGAGTGCTGGTGGAGATATTATAATGTGTGATAATATGAATCCAGAACAAATAAAAGAAGTTGTTGATTTTAGAAATAAAAATTATCCACATATTATGCTTGAAGCTAGTGGAAATATAAATATAAAAACTATTAGAGAATATGCACAAACAGGTGTGGATGCTATTAGTAGTGGAAGCATTATTCATCAAGCAACTTGGCTTGATTTCTCTATGAGAGTTGATTGATATTTATGAAAAAAGATTTTATCTTAAATAATAAAGTTGATACAAATGAGTTATCAAAAGCTTTGAAGCTTATAGAAAAAAGTAGATATATTTTGATAATTACTCATGTAAATCCTGATCCAGATTCTATTGGATCAGCTTTGGCTCTATCAAATTTATTTTCAGAAAATAAGATAAAACATAAAGTTTTTAATGTTAGTAGTGATTTACCACAAAATCTTAAATTTATACCTAGATTTGAAAAAATGACACATATACTACCACCATTTTATGATTTAGCAATTAGTGTAGATTGTGGAACTTATAAAAGAATAGGATTTGAATTACCAAAAGATATTCCACTTATAAATTTTGATCATCACGCTTCAAATGAAAATTTTGGAGTAGTTAATATTGTAGATCCATATAAAAGTTCAACAGCAGAACTTGTTTTTGAATTTTTTAAATATAATGGATTGAATATCTCAAAAGCTAGTGCGATAGCACTTTATGTAGGAATCTATGATGATACTTTGGCATTTTCTTTAAATAGATGTGATGAGCAAACATTTACTAAAATTAATTTTTTAGTTGAGTGTGGAGCAAGTCCTTCTTATATTGCAAATAAGCTTTTAAGAAGTGATAGTTTGGCAAAATACAGAATTATTCCAAAAGTTTTAGATAGTTTGGAACTTTACAAAGAAGGAGAAGTTGCTATTATCTATGCATTACCAGAATGGTTCAAACAAACAGGTGCTCATAGCCGTGATTGTGAAGATGCTTTAGATATGATTATGAGTATGGCAGTTGTAAAACTAGCATATTTTGTAAGAGCGATTGAAGGTTTTTGTAGAGTCTCTTTACGTTCAAAAGGTAGCATTGATGTGTCAAAAATTGCTATGGCTTTTGATGGTGGAGGTCATTTTAATGCTTCAGGTTGTACAATAGAAGTAAAAGATGTAATTGAAGCAAAAAATTTAATATTAAAGGAAGTTTTAAAAGTCTATGGATAAAAAAAGTGGATTATTATACATAAGTATAGCTATTATGGTTGTTGCCGTTGTTGTTTTAAGTGTTATTTTAACTATGGATAGAGAAAATCCAAATATTTATATTCAAAAAGAGATAAATCAAAAGGATATTTTCTGGAATTTACAAGCACCTATTAAAGTTGAAATTTCTGATAAAAATAAGATAAAATCTTTTGAAGCTATTGTAATTGATGGACAAAAAGAGTTAATTATCGATAGTGAACTTGTATCTGAAGATAAAAATAGTGGAATTTTAACTTATGAGCTAAAACCTTTTAAATTTAATGAAATTAAATCTTCAAATGTAGTTTTAAGAGTAAAAGCAAGAGATAATAGCAGTTGGAACTTTTTTAGTGGGAATGAGGCTATTCTTGATACAAATCTCATAATAGATAGAAGAAGTCCTATTACAAGCGTTTTATCAAACTCTTATATGTTAAAACAAGGTGGAAGTGGGATTTTAATAACAGAGATAAAAGATGACAATTTAAAAGATTATTATGTAACTTTTAATGATGAGGTTATTTTTGAACTATTTCCATTTTATAAAAGTGGTTATTATATCTCTATAATCACATGGCCTATTGATATAAAAGAGTGGAAAGGGGTAAATGTAGTTGCTGTTGATATGGCCGGAAATAAATCTATTACGAAAGTACCATATTACATTCAAAGTTTTAAAGAGAAAGTTGATAACTTGAATATTAGTGATGAGTTTATCTATAGTGTTAGTAAAAATGTTTTAGAGTTAAGTAATATGGATATCCCTACAAATCCCGTTGATATTTTTGTAAAAGCAAATAAAGATTTAAGAGAACAAAATCTTAAAACAGTTAAAAATGTAGTTGTTAAAAATTTCCAAGATAGCCAAAATATGCCTTTTGAAGTAAAAACTTTTGTAAGAATGTCAAATGCAAAAACTTTTGCAATGTTTGGAGAAAGAAGACACTATTTTTACAATGGTGAAAAAATAGATGAAGCATGGCATTTAGGTATGGACTGGGCTAGTGTAAGAAGAGCTGATATTGTAGTTTCAAATCCTGGAAAAGTTATTTTTAAAGACTATTTGGGAATTTATGGTGATAGTGTTATTGTCGATCATGGTTTGGGATTGGCTTCACTTTATGCACACACAAGTAGCCAAGATGTTGAAGTAGGAAATTTTGTAAAAGCTGGACAAAAAATAGCAAATACAGGAGCAACTGGAGCTGTATTTGGAGACCATTTACATTTTGGTATTTTGGTTCAGGGTATAGAAGCAAATCCAAATGAGTGGTTAGATAGCAATTGGATGAAATTAAATCTTACAAATACTATAAATGATGCAATTAAAATTATAGATGGAAATCAAAAATGAAACAAAGAACATTAAAAAAGAGTGTTGAAATAGTAGGAATAGGTCTTCACAAAGGTGTCCCTGTTAAAATGAGATTGGAACCTCTTCCTGAAAATAGTGGTATAGTAATATATAGAAGTGATGTAGGAGTTACAATTCCACTTAAAAAAGAGTATGTAGTAGATACTAAAATGGCAACTGTTTTAGGAAAAGATGGAGTTGTTGTATCTACAATAGAGCATCTTTTAAGTGCTGTGTATGCTTATGGAATAGATAATTTAAGAATAGTACTCGATAATGATGAAATACCTGTTTTAGACGGAAGTGCATCTGGATATTGTATGCTTATAGAAGAGGCTGGAATTGCTGAACTTGACGCGAGTAAAAAAGCAATAAAAATTAAAAAAGAAGTTGTTGTTGAAACAGAAGATGGTAAAAAAGTTTCTTTAAAACCATCAGATAGAATAGTTTATGATTTTGAAATAAAGTTTAGCCATCCAGCTATCGGGACTCAAAAATTCCACTTTGACTACTCAATAGAAGAGTATAAAGAAAATATAAGCAAAGCTAGAACATTTGGATTTTTACATGAAGTTCAATACTTGCGAAGTATGGGGTTAGCTTTAGGTGGAAGTATGGAAAATGCGATTGTTTTAGATGAAACAAAGATTTTAAATCCAGAAGGTTTAAGATATGAAGATGAATTTGTAAGACATAAAATCTTAGATGCTATTGGAGATATGGCACTTTTAGAATATACACTTATTGGTGAATACGATGCTATTGCAGGAAGTCATCATTTAAATCATCTTTTGACAAAAAAACTTTATGAAGATAAAGATAATTATGAAATTATAGATTTAGAAGAGGCAAATAGTGAAGCTGTAATTTTTGAAATGGCTTATGCAAAAGAGAGTGTTTAATTGATTGAAGTTTTAGTTATAACTATTTCTAATCCTTTATTAATAGGTATTTATAAGGATAAACAACTTTTAAAAGAGTATAAATTAAATGGATTAACATCTGATGAATTACCAATAATATTTGAAAATCTATTAAAAGAGTTTGATATAAACAAAATTATTTATGTAAATACACCTGGTTCTTTTATGTCTATAAAAATTGCATATATATTTTTAAAAACACTAACTATGGTAAAAAATATAGAATTTGAAGCAATAGATGGATTTTTATTTAATCAAAATTCTCCAATAAAAGCCTTGGGTAAAAAATATTTTATAAATGAACAAAGTAATATTAAAGTAGATTTTTTGCCAAATGAGTGTAAAATCTCGGATTTTGAATTACCAAAGAGTATAGAAGATTATAAATTTAATATTGATACATTACCAATTTATAATCTTCCAGCAGTATAAAAAAGGAGAATATTTGAGAGTAAGCGTTCCAGCTACAAGTGCAAATTTAGGACCAGGATTCGATTGTTTAGGTTTAGCAGTAAGTTTAAAAAATCAAGTAATTATAAAACCAGCAAAATTTCACAGTGTATCACTAAAAGGTGAAGGTTCAAACAACCCAGCACTAAAAGATAACAATATGTTTATCTCTATTTTTAATGATTTTTATTATAACTTGACACAGAAAAAAAGACATTTTAGATTTGAATTTTTTAATGAAATTCCACTTTCAAGGGGACTTGGAAGTTCATCAGCTGTTATTGTATCAGCAATAGCTAGTGCTTATGCTATTGAAGGAATTAAAGTAGATAAAAATAAATTGTTAAATTTATCTTTAGCTTATGAAAGTCATCCAGATAATATAACACCAGCTGTTATGGGTGGTTTTAATGTCGCTTGTGTTCAAGAAAATGAAGTTAAATATATAAATAAATCTATTCCAAAAAGTTTAAAAGCTGTAATAGTTGTACCAAATAGACCTATTTCAACACAATTATCAAGAAAAACATTACCATTTAAATACTCAAAAGAAGATGCTGTATTTAACATATCTCACTCTTCACTTTTAACTGCAGCATTTATGAGCGAGAATTGGGATATGTTAAAACATGCTTCACAAGATGTAATTCATCAAAAATATAGAATGAAACATATGCCAGAGCTTTTTGAAGTTCAAAAAACATCTTTAAAAAGTGGTTCACTGATGAGTACATTATCAGGGTCTGGTTCAACACTATTTTCCATTGCTTATAGCGAAGATGCACATAAAATTGAACAAGCTTTAAAAGAAAAATTTCCACATTTTAGAGTTTTTACAGTAGATTTTGATAATTATGGTGTAAAAATTGAAATTTAGCAATTTTTTATGATTAAGAAAATTTTAGGTATAATGTTTGGCTAATTTAAAAATAATCTTAAGAACTTGCATTTTTTGTAGAGGAAAATTTGAGCAAAAAGAGCTAATAAGATTGAAATGTTTAAATAAAAAATTATCACTTTATGATAATTTTGGAAGAAGCTTTTATATTTGTGAACCTTGCAGTTTGGGAATAGATAATATAAAAGATAGTAAGAGATTTGAAAAAGCACTTTGTAAAGAGTGTAAAAATAAAGATGAGTATGTTATACAACTTAAGGAGATTCTAACAGATGTCAGATAAAGTAAGAGTTTTTGAGATTGCAGAAGAAGCTGGTTCAACTAGTGCTGAAGTGATGCAAAAAGCAAAAGAGTTAGGGATAGATTTAAAAACAGCACAAGCAACTGTAACATTTGAAGATGCTGAAGAGATTACACAATATATTATGACAGGTAAAAGTTCAAGATTGAAAAAAGTATCTACACCAAAGATTGTGAAAGCAAAAAAAGAGAAGATTGCTGAAGATAATATCATCGAAAGCATAGAAGAAGTAGAAGTTGAAGAAATTTCATCTGAAGTAAAACCTAAAGAAACAGTAAAAAAAGTTGAAGTTAAAAAACCAGTAATCGCAAAACCAAATGTAAAAACTCAATTAAATGACTCAGTTTTAGATGAAAAAGAGATACAAGATAGTCAAAATAAAATAATGCCAAAGAGAAAAGGTTTGGTGATTATTAAAAAGAAAAGACCAAATGAAGAAGTTGTTAATGAAATTAAAATAGAAGAAACGGCTAATAAAAAACCTCTAAAATCTTTAAGTGATATATTTGGAGATGATGATAACACTATAACAACAAATGAACGACAATTTAAAAGTCAAAATCAAGAAGAATTAAATAGACAAAGAATAAAAAAAGAAAAGAAAAAAACTGCTGTGAAAGCCCAAGATCATGGGAAAAGATTAGATGTCGCTAGAAATTATGATGAATTCTCAAGTAGTGAAGATTCACTTTTAGGAGAAGAAGTAGTTTTACTTGATATGGATTTAAGTGATACTTATAAAATATTTGATGAGCCAAAGCCAGTAAATACTACAAATCATTCAAGAAGTTCTAAACCAGCTGCATTTGGTAATACACCAGTTGGACTTCAAAGAGGAAAAAGAAAGAAAAGAGTTATAAGAGTTCAAGAAAAACTTGAAATAAAAGATGTAACAATTCCTGAGGATATAAGAGTTTATGAGTTTGCAGAAGCTTGTGGAAAATCTCCAGCGGATGTTATAAAAGTTTTATTTAGCCTTGGTATGATGGTTACAAAAAATGACTTTTTAAAACAAGATGAACTTGAAATTCTTGGAGAAGAATTTGGAATATCTGTAACAGTTAAAGATGCTTTAGAAGATGTGAATTATGAGGAAAATTATGATGAAGAAATTGATACAAGTTCTTTTGTAATAAGACCTCCAGTTGTAACTATTATGGGGCATGTTGATCATGGTAAAACATCACTTTTAGATAAAATTAGAAGCTCTAAAGTAGCTGCAGGAGAAGCTGGTGGAATTACTCAACATATTTCATCATATACAGTTATAAAAAATGGACAAAAAATTACTTTTGTTGATACTCCAGGTCACGAAGCATTTTCATCTATGAGAACAAGAGGAGCAAATGTTACGGATATTATTATTATCGTTGTTGCTGCTGATGATGGAGTAAAAACTCAAACTGAAGAAGTTATTTCTCATGCAAAAGCTAGTGGTTGTCCAATAATTGTGGCTATGAATAAAATGGATAAAGAAACAGCAAATCCAGATATGGTAAAAGCTCAAATGGCTGAAAAAAATCTAACTCCTGTTGATTGGGGTGGTGATATAGAGTTTATTCCTGTTTCAGCTAGAACTGGTGATGGAATAGAAGATTTATTAGAAAATATTTTAATTCAATCAGAATTATTAGAACTAAAAGCTGATTCTACTGCAAAAGCAAAAGCAACTGTTATTGAATCATCTTTAGAAAAAGGAAGAGGACCAGTTGCAAATATTATAGTACAAAATGGAACTTTAAGAGTTGGAGATAATATAGTTTGTGATACAACTTTTGGAAGAGTAAAAGCTATTACAAATGATATGGGTGAAATTGTAAAAGAACTTGGACTTAGTGAAACTGGAACTGTTTTAGGGCTTAATGAAGTTCCTACAACTGGATCTAGTCTGATTGCTATGGATAGCGAAAAAGAAGTAAGAGATATCGCAACTACTAGAGCTGAACATGCACGTGCAAAAGAGTTATCAAAATCTACAAAAGTTTCTCTTGAAGAAATGAGTGGATTAATAGCAGAAGGTAAAATCAAACAACTACCAGTTATTATAAAAGCTGATGTTGGCGGGTCATTAGAAGCTATTAAAGGTTCATTAGAAAAAATTGCAAATGATGAAGTAAAAGTAAAAGTTGTTCATTCTGCTGTTGGTGGAATTACAGAGTCTGATATTGTATTGGCAAGTGCTAGTGAAGGTTGCATTATATTAGGATTTAATGTAAGACCAACTGGAGCAGTTAAAGCAAAAGCAAAAGCTGATGGAGTAGAGATAAATACGTATTCAATCATTTATGATTTACTTGATGATGTAAAAGATGCATTGTCTGGAATGATGAGTGCAGTTATTAGAGAAGAGAATACTGGACAAGCTGAAGTTAGAGATACATTTGTTGTTCCAAAAGTTGGAACAGTTGCTGGATGTTTAGTAACAGATGGAAAAGTAATCAGAGGTGGACATGCTAGAATTATTAGAGATGGTGTTGTTACATACACAGGTAAAATATCATCATTAAAACGATTTAAAGATGATGTTAAAGAAGTTGTAAATGGATTTGAATGTGGTATTATGTTTGAAAAATTTAATGATATTAAAGTTGGAGATTATATAGAAACATTTATCCAAATTGAAGAAAAAGTTTCAATAGATAACTAATGAAAAGTATAAATCTTCAAAGAACAGAATCTTTATTGATGGAGTTAATTCCACAAGCTTTATCGCAACTATCTGATAGTAGAATTAACTCATTGCCAATTACAGGTGTTAATTGTAAAAATGGTAAATATGATGCTATTGTTTACTTTGATGGAAGTGATTTTAGTAAAGAAGAAACAATAGCAGTAGTTCAAGCTTTAAACAAAGCAAATGGTAGAATAAAAAGTGATGTTTTAGCAAGTACAAGTTGGTATAAGTGTCCAAATTTTAAATTTGAAGCAGATACAACTTTAGAAAAATCAAAACATCTTGAAGATTTATTTGCTCAAATAAAAAAAGATAAAAATACAAAAAGTGATGAAGAATGAATTTAGAAGAACAAATAAGATTAATTGTTGAAAATAATGGTTTAAAACTTTATGATATTATTACAGTAAGAGAAAATGATAGAAATGTTTTTAGAGTTGTTGTAACTTCTCCTGAAGGCATTAATCTTGATAAATGTGCAGAAGTTTCTAGAATGATATCTCCAATTTTAGATATTGAAGAACCAATGAATGGAGTTTATAATTTAGAAGTAAGTTCTCCTGGAATTGAAAGAAAACTAAAGAAAAAAGAGCATTTTATTGCTAGTGTTGGTGAACTTATAAAAGTTAAAAACCTTGAAACTGAAGTTTTTAAAGGTAAACTTTTAAAAGCTGATGAAGAAAAGATAGTAATTCTTACAGAGTTTGGAGAAGAAGAATTAGCTTATGATAATATTCTAAGTGCATCAACATATTTTGAGTGGTAAGAAAAGAATAAAATGAAAATTGATGATAATTTCTATATGAAATTAGCCATTGATGAGGCTTGGAAATATCAACTTTTAACTTATCCAAATCCAGCTGTTGGCTGTGTTATTGTAAAAGATGGAAGAATTTTAGCAATAGAAGCACATAAAGAAGCTGGAATGCCACATGCTGAAATAAACGCTCTAAAAACTGCATTTTTAACAAAAGAATCAAATTCACTTCTAAAAATAAAAAATGATTCAACTGAAATACATAGATTTTTAATGGAAAACCATGATGGTTTTTTTGAAGATTGTGACATTTTTGTAACTTTAGAGCCTTGTAATCATATAGGGAAAACTCCATCTTGTGCAAAACTTTTATCTATTTTAAAACCTAAAAGAGTGATTGTTAGTGTTGAAGACCCAAATAAACAAGCAAGTGGTGGAATACAAACTTTACAAAATGTAAATATTGAAGTTGTAAGTGGAGTTTTAAAAAAAGAAGGAGAAAATTTAATTCTTCCTTTTAAAACTTGGCAAAATAAAACTTGTATATTTTTTAAAATGGCACAAACCTTAAATGGTATGATAGACGGTCAAATCTCTAGTCATAGAGCAAAACTTTATGTTCATACTCTAAGAGATAAAATAGACCTCCTTATGATTGGTGGGAACACTGTAAGAGTTGATAAGCCAACTTTAGATACTAGATATGTATTTGGTAAAAATCCTGATGTATTTATATATAGTAAAAATAAGGTTTTTAGCCAAAATATACCACTTTTTAATATAGCTAATAGAAAAGTTATAGTTTCAGATGATTTGTTTAAATTACTTGATTATAAGTTTATTATGGTTGAAGGAGTTTATAATCTTCTTAATATTTTAAAAGATAAGATAGATTTTATTGTTTTAATTGTAAATCCAAATATTAGAAGTGGAATAAATGCTATAAATGATATTAATTTAGATTTTGAAATATTACACGAAAATTATTTGGGAGATGAAAAAATAGTTTTTCTAAAAAGAAAATATATATAATAAAAAACCCAAATCTTTATGATTTGGGTTTAAAAGATACTTTAAATCTACTTTACTTTTTCTAAGTATTCACCAGTTCTAGTATCAACCCTAATAGTTTCACCTTCTAAAATATGAAAAGGTATTTGAACTACTGCTCCAGACTCTAAAGTTGCTGGTTTTCTTCCACCTTGAGAATCACCTTTAAAGTTTGGTGGAGTCTCTACAATTTTTAGTTCAACAACCATCGGTGGTTCAACTGTGATAGCTTTACCATTAAAGTACATCATATCACAACTCATACCATCTATAATCCAATCAAACGCTTCACCTACTTGATCATAAGTTAAACCTTCTTGTTCATAAGTTGTTGTATCCATAAATTGTAACAATTCACCATCATCATATAAAAATTGCATCTGTTTTTGTTGTAAATTTGGAACTTCACATTTATCACCAGCATGGAAAGTTTTTTCAATAACTTTTCCATTTAAAAATGATTTTATTTTGCATCTAACGAATGCTGCACCTTTCCCTGGTTTTACGTGTTGGTACTCTGTAATTTTATAAGGAATACCATCAACTTCAATCTTCAAACCTTTTTTTAATTCACTCATTCCTATCGCCATACTCTCTCCTTAAATTTCAGCATAAGCAATAGCTATTGAAGCCTCAAGACTTTCAAGCTCTGCTATTACTTTTGAACTAGCTTTTTCATCTATTAAAATCACTGCTAAAGCAATACCATCTTTACCTCTTGATAGTCTAAAGTCAGATATATTGATGCCGTGATTTCCAAGAATATTTCCAACTTTGCCAATAACACCTGGAATATCTTTATTTCTCATAATGATCATTTTACCTTTTGGTTCAATATCAATAGCAAAACCATCAAAATCAATAACTCTTTGAACTTCATCGCCAAAAACAGTTCCTGATATAGTTTTAACACCTTTTGAAGTTGTAATTTTTATAGTAACTTTATTTTTATATCCATTACAATTTGAAGAAGATTTAGTAACTAAATCAATACCTTTTTCTTTTGCTATGAAGTTTGCATTTACATAGTTTACACTTAGACCAGAGCTTACGTTTAGTACTCCAACGCTTGCAAAAGTTTGTAGTGAATCAACAAAATCTCCTAATTCACCTTCAGCATTTACTTCAATAGCTCTAATTTCACTTTTACTTATTTGTGCAAGTAAAAATGCCATTTTTTGAGTTAATTCAATATATGGTTTTACAAAAGATGGAATTTTACTTTCATCTATTGGAAGATTTAAAGCATTTGGATAAGCAATTCCTCTTGCACTTTCTATAGCATTATTAGCACTTTGAACAGATATTTCTCTTTGAGATTCTTTAGTATTTGCACCTAAGTGAGCAGTAACAGTAACATTTGGTAAATCTAAGAGAGGATGAGAAGTAGCAGGTTCTTTTTTAAATACATCAATTCCAGCCATAGCAATTTTACCAGATTTTAGATTTTCCACTAAAGCTTCTTCATTGTACAATCCACCTCTTGCACAATTTATTAAAACAACTCCATCTTTCATTTTTTTAATTTCATCAAAACTTATCATATCAATAGTTTCTTTGTTTTTTGGAGTATGAATTGTAATAATATCACAAGCTAAAATATCATCAAAATTAGTAGTATATTTTATACCTAAATCTGTAGCTTTTGTTGAAGGAATATATGGATCGTAAGCAATAACATCCATCTCAAAACCTTTTGCTCTTAGTGCTACTCTATGACCAATATTACCAAAACCAATAACACCTAGTTTTTTTCCATAAAGTTCATTTCCATACCAATCTTCTCTTTTCCAAACTCTATCGTTTTTAAGTTGATTATGAGCATAAGGGAACTTTCTCATACAAGAAAGCATATGAGCCATAGTAAGTTCAACAGCTGCTATAGTGTTTGCAGTTGGAACATTCATAGCAATTATTCCTCTTTTACTACAACCATCTATATCAACATTATCATAACCAACACCAGCTCTAATAATAGCTTTTAAATTTGTTGCAGCATTTAAAAATTTTTCATCAACATCAGTTGAAGATCTAGTAATTGCCACATCTGCATCTTTTATAATATCTAATAGTTTTGTTTTATCAATATCAGCTGCATATACATAATTTATATCTTCTGTATTTTGTAAAATATTTAAACCAGCTTCATGAATATGATCACAAACTACAATTGTATGTTTATTCATCAGAAATCCTACTTATTTTATTTGATCTTTTAAAATATCACCAAGAGTCATAGAAGAGTCATCATTCACTGATTTTAACATTTCTCTTTCTTGTTGTTGTTCTAATCTTTTTACAGATAATCTAACTCTATTTTTCTTAGTATCAATGTTAATAATTACAGCTTCAATTTCATCACCATTTTTAACATCATCAATATTTAATGGTCCAAAATCTTCATTTCTAATTAATCCATCAAGATTGTTTTCAAGTTTGATAAATACTCCAAACTCTTTTTTGTCTTTTACGATACCTTTGATAATATCACCAACTTTATAGTTGTCTTGGAATTTTTTAGCTGGTGATTCTGCAATATCTTTTATTGAAAGAGATATATTTTCTTTTTCTCTATCAATTTTAATGATTTTTACTTCTACTTCGTCACCTTTTTTAAATAATGTTTTACATTTTGCATTTGGTTCCCAAGAAGCTTCTTCATTATGTAATAATCCATCAACTTCACCTAAAGTAACAAATGCACCAAATTCAGTTAAAGTTGCAATTTTACCTTTTAACACATCACCAACTTTATTAGAATTTATAAATTTTGTAAATGGTTTTTCTTGAAGATTTTTTAGAGAAACTCTTAATCTTTTTTGGTCAAAATTTAGTTCAATTACTTCAACATTAATCTCATCACCAATATTTAAAATTTCTTTTGGATTTTTAATATTTTTATTCCAAGATAGCTCAGAAATATGTAATAATCCTTCTATATCATTACCTAAATCAACAAATGCTCCATAAGATTCAAAATTAGAAACAGTAACAGTGATTGTATCTCCAACTTCTAATTTATCTTTTATCTCTTCCCACGGATTTGATAAAGCAGCTTTAATTGAAAGGCTTAAGTGTTGTTTTGTTTTATCATAAGATAATACAACAACTGAAACAGTATCACCTTCACTAAAATAATTTGCAGGATTAACTGGTCCTTTGTAAGATATTTCATTATAGTTTACTAAACCATCAATTCCACCTAAATCAACAAACATTCCATAAGAAGTGATTTTTTTAACAATACCATCAATAGGTGATTTGTTTTCTAAAATTTCAGTTACCTTAGTGTCTTTGATTGATTTTGATTCTTCAATTAGTTTTTTTCTTGAAACAATTATAGAAGCTTGATTTGTATTTACTTTAATAACCTTAGCTTTTACTGTTTTTCCAATAGCTCCAATAGTTTTCATGTAAGATTGTGCTAGAGGCATAAAATATTCACAACCATCTGTATCTTCTATTGTAAATCCACCTCTTTGTTTAACAGCTACAACTTTACCTTCTATTATTACATCTTCGAAATTATCACCATGAGCTTTTACAAAATTATCAAATTTTTCTTTTTGAAGAACTTTTTTATGTGAGATATTTGGTCTTTCACCTTTATTCCCCATAAGCATTACAGGAATTGTGTCACCAACTTTATATTTTACTTCACCATTTATAGTAATTTCATTTAAAGATAGTAATCCTTCAATTTTTTGACCAACATCAACTAAAACTTTTTCGTCTGTAATTTCAACAATTACACCATCAACAACAGAGTTATTCTCTGCTTGTTCAAAAGATTCATTAAGTAGTTGCTCAAAGTCAAATTCTTCGCCTAAATCTATATCATCCATATGCATTTTCGTACCTTCTTGTTTACCAGTTTTATTTAAAATAGGACGATTATACAAAAAAAAGGCTTAAATTACCTATTTGAAATTTTTGATTTTATCTACGACTTTTTGAATTACCCAATCTGGTGTACTTGCTCCTGCAGTTATTCCACAAAACTCTTTATTTTTGAACCAAGAACTATCTATATCATCTTCATTTTCAATTAAATACGAATTATGGCAATTTTCAAGGCAAATAGAGTGAAGTTGTTTTGTATTTGAAGAGTTTTTACCTCCAATAACAATCATAACATCCGCTTTTATTGAAATATCCCTTGCTGCATCTTGATTCTCAAATGTTGCATCACAAATAGTATTAAAGACTCTAACTTCTTTATTTCTTAAAATTAGATGATTTACTATTTCCAAATAAGTCTCTTTTTTCTTTGTTGTTTGTGCAACACAAGCAATCTTTTTATGCTTAAAATTTATATTTTCTAAATCTTCAATTCCTAAAACAATATGAACATCATCTAAATCAGAAGCATATGATTGTACACCTTTTACCTCTGGATGTTCTTTATCTCCAAAAATTAGTATTGAGTATCCATCTTTTGACATATCTTTTACAATGTTTTGTGGTGTTGTAACAAATGGACAAGTAGCATTTATCACTTTTGTATTCATAGCTTTTAAATTTTTTAAATCATTTTTTGGAATACCATGTGTTCTTATAATTACTGTATCGTTCTCTTTTACATCATTTAAGTTTGAATAAAGACCAACATTAAAATCATTTTTTAAACGATTTATCTCGTCTTGATTGTGAATTAATGGTCCCATTGTTGCAGAATTTGTATATTTTTGAGCAATATTTATAGCTCTTTTAACTCCAAAACAAAAACCATAATTTGATGCTAATTCAATTTTCAAAACTTATCCTTATATATATAAAGAGTCTAAAATCTCTTTAAAATTAGGAAAAGAAGTCTCTATACAGTCTATATCTTCTATATTCATATCACAATTTAATCCAGCAATTGCAAAACTCATAGCAATTCTATGATCACCATATGAATTTATAGTTGATTTTTGTAAACTTCCACCAGTTATTTCATATCCATCTTCAAATTCTGTAAATTTAACACCACAAAGTTTCAAATTGTTTACAACACTTGATATTCTATCACTTTCTTTTACTCTAAGTTCTTTTGCATTTGAAACTTTTGATGTTCCTTTTGCCAAACTCATAGCAATAGATAGTGCAGGAAGTTCATCTATTAGCCATGAAATATTTTCACTAACCTCAATACCATTTAACTCATTGTTTATTACTTCGATATCTCCAATTGGTTCATAAATATTTTCTTTTTCTATAAAGTTTACGATTACACCCATTCTTTTTAAAACTTCATAAGCTTCAATTCTTGTAGGATTTAATGTAACATTTTTTATCAAAACTCTTGAATTTTGAGTAATTGCTGCTGCAATTGCAAAGAAAAAAGCTGAAGATGGATCTGTTGGAACAGTTATATTTAAAGGTTTCAAATGGCTTTTTAAAGGATGAATATTTATAAATCCTTCATTATCATATTCTAAAGTTGCCCCCATACCTTTTAACATTCTTTCTGTATGATCTCTTGTTAATTCATTTTCTTTATATTTTGAAACTCCATTTGCTCTAAGTGCAGCCAAAATCATAGCTGATTTAACTTGTGCTGAATCAACAGGAGAGTGATAAACGAAAGGTTCTAAATTTTTTACTCCTCGTATAAAAAGTGGAGCTTTATTTCCATTTTCTCTTCCATCAATATTTGCTCCAATACTTCTTAGTGGATCAGCAACTCTTTTCATAGGACGATTTCTTAAATATTTATCTCCAGTTAATATAAAGCTTCCTTCAATACTTGCTAATAGTCCACAAAATAATCTCATAGCTGTTCCAGAATTTCCACAATCAAGAATGTTTGAAGGTTCAGTTAGAATATCTTTTGGAGTTATTTCAACACTACTTCCAACTCTTTTTATAGTTGCACCCAACTGTTCAACAATACTTAGAGTATTTAGAGTATCTTCAGCTGTTAGATAGTTTTTTATATGTGAAGTTTGGTTTGAAAAAAGTGAAAACATCGCACATCTATGAGATATAGATTTATCACTTGCTATAGTTGATATTGTAATATCAAAAGGTTTTACTAATCTATTAATGCTAAAATTTTTCACTTTTTTCCTTTTTATCTAATAGTAATTGACAATTTTTCTTTTAAAACATCTAAAATTGAGTTCATTATAGAGTTAATATCATTATCGTCCAAAGTTTTTTCATCACTTTGTAAAATAAATCTTATAGTTAAACTCTCATTATCTCCTAACTTTTCATCACTATAAATATCTATTAAATTATATTGTTTAATGATAGTATTATTTAATGAATCAATAGCTTTTTTTATCTCTTTAAATTGTATTGATTTTGGAGTAATAATACTTAAATCTTTTCTTGAAACTTGAAATTTCGAGTAAGGATTTGCTTTTATTAAATCATTTTTTATACTCTCAAAATCAACTTCTGCCATAAAAGTATCACTTAAATCAAAATCATTAGCTACATTTGGATGTAGTTTAAATATATGTCCAACAATATTTCCATCTATTAAAATATTTGCATTTTGATATGGATGAATAAAATCATTGTTTATTTCTATCATTGGCTCTAAATCAAATTCTCCAATACTATTTAAGACCTTTTTAGCAAATGAAAAAAACTCAATATTTTTTGGTTTTCCTGCATTGCTCACATCTTCAATTTCAGATGCTCCACTATAGATAAAACTAATTTTTTTAGATTCATTTCTATTCTCATCAAAAACTGTTCCAATTTCAAAGAAAGATGTTTTTCTTGCACCCACTTTAAAATTATTTGAACAAGCTTCAACTAGATTATAAAATAGAGTAGTTCTATATGTATTTAGCTCTTTTACTATTGGATTTATTAAATCTAGTTCATTTTTAACTGTTTTAAATCCATACTTTTCTAAACCTTCTTTTGAAGTGAATACATAAGTTAATGTTTCAAAAAAACCATTTTCTATTGCTTTTGCTCTTATTTTATTTTTCTTAATTAAATCATTTGATGTTTTATTTATTCTTTTTACTTCATCAATTGCTAAAGGCTTTGCTTGTATTTTGTCAATGCCTATCATTCTTATAACCTCTTCAGTTATATCTGCAATATTTTTTACATCATGTCTATATAAAGGTACTTTGATAAGTAGAATATCATCTAAAGACTCTTTTATTTCAAAATCTAAAGCTGTTAATATTCTTTCAATTTCAAATTTATCGATTTCTTCTCCAATAATAGAGTTTATTTTATTTACACTAACACTCAAAGTAGTTTTCTCTATTTCTTCTAAAAATTCTTTTGTTCCAGAGTATATAGTTGCACCTAATTTTGACGTAAAATTTGCGAAGTAGTCTAAACCAAACTCTAAATTTGGTTCACTTCCTCTTGAAGATTTATAAAAAACATCACTAGTTTTAATTTTTGTATCAAAAACCTTTCTTGATATAACTTCTGGATTTATATATGAAGCTTCAACTAAAAAATCTTTACAATCTTCTTCAAAATCTTTATGCTCAACACCAATAGTACTCAAAATCTCACCTTGAGAATAAAGACTATCAAATCCTAATCCATTTTTCTTTAAATCCCAAACATAAAGTTCATTTTTCAATTTAGCCTTATCTTTTGGATAGGCATTGAAAATAACTCCTACAGAGTGTGTGAGATAACTCAAAGTGTTTTTAATATCACTGTTGTTTTTTAATTTTCCAATAGTAGCTAATCTTAAATTTGTGATTAAATTTAGTTTAAAATTTGTAAAATTTATTGCTTTGTATGCCAAAAATGAGTCAATATTGCTACTAGTAATATCAAACAATTGACCTATACTTAGTTCGTTATAGTTTACTTCTTTATCAAGTTCAATTAAAGGAATCTCATAATAAGCACTTAATTCTCTTGCTATTCCTAAAATACTTAAACAATCTCCTCTATTTGGAGTAAGTCCAATTTCGATAATGGTATCATTTAAACTTGTATAATCTTTTAGTTCTTTTCCTAAAATAAGTTCTCCAATAGAGTTATCAAGTAACATAATTCCATCATTTAGCTTTGGAAGACCAAGTTCTGTAGAAGAACAAATCATACCATTTGATTCTACCCCTCTTAATTTTGCAGCTTTAATTTTTAAATCACCTAAAACAGCCCCAACAGTAGCAACTGCTACAAACTGTCCTATATCAACATTTGTTGCACCACAAACAATTTGTTCTATTTTGTCTCCTAAGTCCACTTGACAAATATTTAATTTATCGGCATCAAGATGTTTCTCTTTTTCTAATATTTTACCTACTACAACTTTTTGTGCAATTGATATATTATTTACACTATCTACCTCTAGCCCAATAGAATTTAGAGTTTTACAAATCTCTTCAATACTTAGATGAGATATATTAATGAATTGTTCTAACCAATTTTTCGTAATTATCATTTAAATTGTCCTAATAATCTTGTATCACTTTCAAATAAAGATCTTAAATCACCAATACTATGAATTAACATTGCAAATCTCTCTATTCCTAATCCAAAAGCATATCCTGATTTATTTTTATATCCTACTGCATCAAAAACATTTTGATCTACAATACCGCAACCTAGTACTTCAAGCCAACCTGTTTGTGAACATACACGACAACCATTTCCTTTACAAAATACACATGAAATATCAACTTCAGCTGATGGTTCTGTAAATGGAAAATATGATGGTCTAAATCTAACTTCAACCTCTCCAAACATATGTTGTAAAAATTCGACTAAAACATGTTTTAAATTTGCAAATGATATTTTGTCTGCTTCATCAACTACAAGCGCTTCTATTTGATGAAACATTGGAGTATGAGTTATATCAAAATCTCTTCTAAAAACAGTTCCTGGAGCAATCATTCTAATAGGAGATTTTTGAGAAAGCATAGTTCTTATTTGAACAGGTGAAGTGTGAGTTCTTAAAAGTGTAAAATCTTTGTTGTAAAAAGTATCTGCCATATCACGTGCTGGGTGGTACTTTGGAAGGTTTAAAGCTTCAAAATTATGAAAATCATCTTCTACTAAAGGACCCTCTTCAACTGAAAAATTTAGATTTTGAAAATAAGTTATTATTCTATTCATCGTTTCAGAAACTGGGTGAACTGCACCACATGACAATTCTTTGTTAAATTTAGTAACATCTATTTTTTCAGATTCTAATTTTTTATTCAAACTCTCTTTTTCAAGTTCTAATTTCTTCTCTTCAATAGCATCTGTGATAGCTTCTTTTTGCTTATTTAGATTTTCTGCAAATGATTTTTTTTCTTCATTTGGTATATCTTTCATCTTTGCAAACTCAATAGTCAAAACACCTTTTTTACCTAATATTTCAACTCTTACACTTTCCAAATCTTCAAGTGTTTTTGTATTTTGTATTTTTTCAATCCAAAGATTCACTTTTGTTTCCTAATTCTAAATTCATATTATATTTATCTAATTCAAAGTAGCGATTGTATCTAATACTTTATTAGAGTTTGGTTATAATGATATTTACAGCAAATGCAACAAATTAAAGGATAATCATATGTGTATATTTTGTAAAATTGTAAATAAAGAGATACCTAGTAATATAGTATTAGAAGATGAAAATTTTTTAGCTTTTCATGATATTAATCCAACTAGAAATGTTCATGTTCTAGTTATCCCTAAAATTCATTTTGACTCATTCCAAGTAACAAATTCTGACATTATGCGGGATATGACAAAATTTATTCAACAAGTAGCAATTGAATTAGGTATTGATAAAAGTGGATATAGGCTAATTACAAATATTGGATCTGATGGAGGGCAGGAGGTATCCCATTTACATTTTCACTTAATAGGTGGAGAAAAAGTTGGAAGATTAGTAAGAGAAAGAGAGTAGGCTAAACTAAGATGTTTAGCTTTTACTCTTGAAATGAACCAAGATTCATTATCTTTTGATATTTTCTTTCTTGTCTTTCTTTTGGTGTTAGTTTTTTTAACTCTTCAAGTGAACTTAAAAAATATTCTTTTAACGCTATTATTGCTTCATCTTTTTTTCTATGTGCACCAATCAATGGTTCATTGATAACGTCATCTACCAAATTTAGTTGTTTTAAATTTTCAGCTGTAATTTTCAGTGCTTGTGCTGCTGTTTCAACCTTTGTTGGATCATTCCACAAAATAGCACTACATCCTTCTGGAGATATAACTGCATATACCGAATATCTCATCATCGCAAGTTTATCAGCAATAGAAATAGCTAAAGCACCACCACTTCCACCTTCTCCAATTACAACTGAAATAGTTGGTGTTGTAAGATTTGCAAATTCAAATAGGTTTCTAGCAATTGCTTCACTTTGATTTCGCTCCTCAGCACCCAATCCTGGATATGCACCTGGAGTATCAACTAACATTAAAACTGGAATTTGAAATTTTTCAGCCATTTGAGCGGCCCTTAATGCTTTTCTATAGCCTTCAGGATTTGGCATACCAAAATTTCTTTTTAATTTTTCTTTAGTTCCTCTGCCTTTTTGCTCTCCAATTACTAGAACTCTTTGTGTTCCAATAAATCCTAAGTAGCACACAATAGCATGATCATCAACAAAATGTCTATCACCATGAATCTCGTAAGCATTTGTAAGAATTCCTAAAATATAATCAAGCGCATATGGTCTATCAGGATGTCTTGCTAATTGAAGTTTTTGATAATCATTTAAATTTTTAAAAGTTTTTTCAACCTCTTTTTCCAATTTTTTTTCTAAAATATCAACAGCATGTTCATCTGCTTTAGTTTTTGCGATTATTATCTCTTCTTCAATTTTTTTGATTTTTTCTTCAAATTCTAAGTAAGTTGCCAATTTTTTTCCTCAATAAAAAGGGGATTGGAAATCCCTTTTTTATATATTTATTTCGTATATTTTTTGAATATTATAGAACCGTTTGTTCCACCAAAACCAAAATTATTACTCATAACTGTTGTTAATTCAGTTTTTCTTGCTACATTTGGGACTACATCTAAATCACACTCTGGATCTTGATTTATAACATTTATTGTTGGAGGAATAATACCTTCATTTAAAGCCTTAATAGCCATAATAGCTTCAATAGCTCCTGCTGCTCCTAAACAATGACCTATTTGTCCTTTTGTCGAAGAAACTGGTGGACAGTTCTCTTTCCCTCCAAATAGTGCTTTAATTGCAGCGGTTTCATTTTTGTCACCAACTGGAGTTGAAGTTCCATGAGTATTAATATAGTCAATTTTTGGATATTCTCCTGTTATATTTTTTGTCATTTCAAAAGCTGCTTTCATAGCTCTTAGCGGTCCATCAATAACTGGTGAAGTGATATGATTTGCATCACCACTTTCTCCAAAACCAATAATTTCACAATATATTTTTGCATTTCTCTCTAATGCACTATCTAAAGTTTCAACAACTAAAGCTCCAGCACCTTCTCCCATAACAAAACCATCTCTGTCAATATCAAAAGGACGAGAAGCAGTTTTTGGGTCATCATTTCTTGTTGATAATGCTTTCATCGCTGCAAATCCACCAACTCCAGCACCACAAATAGCACTTTCAGCTCCAACAACCAATATTCTATCTGCTCCATTTAGCATAATAGTTTTAACAGCATCACTTAAAGCATGAGTTGAAGCTGCACAAGCTGTAACATGTCCTAATGAAGGTCCTTTTAAATTGTGTTCAATAGATATAAAACCACTCAACATATTAGCTAATGATGAAGGTATAAAAAATGGAGATATTTTTCTTGAACCTCTAGTATCACATATTGTAGAGTTCTTTTGAATTGTTGATAATCCACCAATTCCAGAACCAGAAATAATTCCAAATCTATCTGCAATAGTAGAATCTACTTTTTTATTTTCAATTGTTACAAATCCACTATCAATCATTGCTTCTAAAGCAGCCTTAATACCTAATTGGATAAATCTATCAGCTTTTTTTACCTCTTTTTTGTCCATTACAGTTTCTGGATCAAAATTTTTAACTTCTCCTGCAATTTGTACAGTAAAATCATTTGTGTCAAATAGTGTTATCTTGTCTATTCCACAAACACCATTTACAATTGCATCGAAAGATTCACTTACATTATGTCCTGTAGAATTTATAGTACCTAGACCTGTAATAACAACTCTTTTCATATAGTTATGCTCCAATATATTAGTATTCTTATTTTATTTATTCAATTTTTACAATAAAAACTCAATAGAAAAAATTTTAAATGAAAGAAAAATCTTTCATTTAATCAAAGTATAAAATTACTTGTTATTTTCGATGTATGCTATTGCATCACCAACAGTTAAAATTTTCTCAGCTTCTTCATCTGGGATTTCGATTTCAAATTTTTCCTCTAGTGCCATTACAAGCTCAACAACATCTAGTGAATCTGCTCCTAAATCTTCAATAAATTTTGAATCTTCTTTAACTTCTGCTGGATCACAATCTAATTGCTCTACAACAACTGCTTTTACATCATCTAATAATGCCATTTTTAATTCCTTTAATAAAATTGTCCGCTAATTATACAAAAAAGTTTTTAAAACTCATTTAAAATTTAAAAATATATGTTTAAAAACTACATTTTAAACATATAATCCACCATTTACTTTTAAAATTTCACCAGTAATATAAGATGAATGATCACTCAATAAAAATGCTACTGCATCAGCTATTTCACTTGGATTTCCAAATCTTGAAAGAGGGATATTTTTTTCATAATCAGCTTTTACTTCAGCTTTTAATAAATCAGTCATATCTGTTTGGATAAATCCAGGAGTTACACAATTGTATCTGATATTTCTACTTGCTGCTTCTTTTGCAAATGATTTTGTCATTGCATTTAATCCACCTTTTGATGCACTATAATTAGTTTGACCAGGATTTCCCATTTCTCCAACTATTGAAGATATATTTACCACTGAACCAAATCTTTTTTTACTCATAGTTTTTAAAGCTTCTCTACAACCAATAAATGCAGAAGTTAAATTTGCATCAATTACAGATGTAAAATCTTCAACACTCATTCTTAAAGCTAATTTATCTTTTGTAATTCCAGCATTATTTACTAAATATGCTAATTCTCCATCACTATCAACAATAGTTTTTATCATATTTACAAATTCTTCTTCATTTGTAACATCAGCTTTTATTATTGCTGCTTTTCCACCATTTTTTTCAATTTCTTCTTGAACTTTTTGTGCTTCCTCAATTTTACTTCTATAATTAATCCACACTTTTAGACCATAAGATGCTAAAGTTTTTGCAATTTGCTCTCCAATTCCTCTACCTGCACCAGTTATAAGTACATTACCACCAGAAAATTTCATCATTAATCCTTATTATTTTTTAAATAAAGCTAGATTATAGCAATATTTATATTATATTAAACACCTCTTTTATTATTCCAAACTCTTATATGGAGTCTATCAGAATATTTAAAACCATATTTTATAGCTAGATTTATAACTTTTATAGAGTTATTATCTATCTGTTTTGCAGTGTCACCTAAAGGCATTAAATAAACATCACACTTTGGAATATCCTTTAAAATATCATTGATTTCATCTATTGCTTGAGTTAAGAAATCATCTCCAATGACAAATTTTAAATATGATTCACTAGAATTTTGTAAAACGGTTGTTAAAGTTGTTTTATTTACTCTTTTTTTTAAAGGTTCTAAAGAGTTACTTAATTTTACACTCATAGAAAATATAAGTTTTTTTTGAAATTCTTCTTTAAAGTTTATATCTAAAGAACCATTCGTTTCAATAGTAACTTTATGATTTTTTTCTATATAGTATCTAAGTAGATTTTGAAATTCTATTTTATTCCAATATAAAAGTGGTTCACCACCAGTTATTACAATATCAATTTTATATTTATAATCAAAATTTTCAAGAAGTTTATTCACTTCATTTATAATATCAAAATGTGATTCATATTTATACCAATTGTCTTTAAACTCTTTATCAACAGCATAATATGAATCACAAGCACATTTTTTTATGCCACTTGGAGTTTCATACTCTACACCAAAACCAACACAAGAAAAATTACATTTACCAAATCGAATAAATATTGAAGGTGAACCTACAAATTTTCCTTCTCCTTGTATTGTTGGACCAAAAATCTCATTTATCTCAAGCATAAAAAGTGCTTTTACTTTTTGGGGTTTCCAAAAATTCTATATGAGAAACTTTGATATTTATCTCTTTCATTTTATTTTGGACAATCTTCAAAAGCCAAGCCGATAGATTTTCACTTGTTGGAACAAAATCAACGATAATAAAACTCTCATAAAGCTCTAAAAATTCATCTCTAAAAGGAGTTAAATCAACTAAAGAATAACCCTCATCAAATTTTTTTAAATTTTCTTGTTTTATATTTGGTACAATAGTTGAAAATAGTGGGTCATTGATATCTATTATAAACTTATGGTCTAAAACATCATCTAAAAATGCTTTAAACCAATTTAAATGTTTAAAATCTGTAACCATTCCATCTTTTAGTGTTGTTGCTTCAAGATATACTATTACTTTTCCTTGATGTCCATGAAGATGACGACACATAAGACAAGTATCAAGAGAAAAATCAACATTTAGTGTTTGTGACCAAACTCTATGACCATAACAAAAATCAAACTCTTTTGATATTTTCCACATCTAAAATTCCTTGTATTTTATTGGGTCTATTTTATTTGCTTGTGTAAAACCATTTAATCTTAATCTACAAGAGTCACAAACTCCACAAGCTTCATTTTCTTCTTTATAGCATGACCAAGTAAGTTCAAGTGGAACATCAAGCTCAATAGCTTTTTGTACAATTTGAGATTTACTCAAATGTACTAAAGGAGTTATGATTTCTATTTTTGTATCCTCTTTTGTTCCTTCATTGATAGCTTTAGAAATAGAATCTATAAAACTATCAGTACAATCAGGATAACCTGAACTATCTTCTTGAACAACTCCTATATACATAGCAGTTGCACCTTCTTTTTCTGCAATAGCAGCAGCAATACTTAAAAAAATACCATTTCTAAAAGGAACATAAGTTATAGGTACACCATCTTCTAAACCATTTGTTGGTACATCTATATTTAAATCAGTTAAAGCATTTGCACCAATTTGTGTAAAAAATGGAATATCTATTTCATATTTATTGGCAACATTTAGCTCTTTGCAAATATCTCTAAAAGCTTTTAACTCTTTGTTTTGTGTTCTTTGTCCATAATTAAAGTGTACAGCGATTAATTCATAGCCATCAGTTTTTGCAATGTACGAACTTAAAGTTGAATCCATTCCACCACTTAAAATTACTATAGCTTTTTTATTTAAATTGTTATTCATATTAAAAAATCCTTTTGTCATAAAAAATGTATTGAATTTGGAAATTATAAACTTATGACAAGTTGGATATAATAGCAAAATTTTTTAAAAGTGAGATAAACTAATATGGATTTAATGCAAGATGCAATATCAGTACACATTTATGCAATATATATTTTTCTAGCAATTATGCTTTTTAATTTATACTATGTTTTGAGAAAAAAAGATTTTATATCTTTGGCAAAAAAACTAAGATTTATGACTCCTATTTATCATCTAAGCAATGCAATTGTGATTTATACAGGTACAATTGTAGCTTTTTATGCGCAATATTTTAGTGTTACTATTGCTTTAATGATACCAGCTTCAATATTTTTATTGGTAATTGAGATAAAAAGATATAAAAAAATGAGAGTTATAAAAGTCGCAGATGTAGAACTTCAAGAAAAATTTTATGTTTATGCAAAAAAAATATATCTTATCGAAATAGCTGTTTTGATTTCTGTTTTTGCTATAAGTAAGGTTTTTTAATGCAATTTGTTTACGAACCTTCAAGTGGAAATGAAACTTTAGAGATAAAAGATGAGGTTTATAATTATATTATCAAAGCTAGACGGCATAAAATTAATGATGAAATATATTTTAGAAATTTAAAAGATAAAAATATTTATCTGTATAAATTAAATTTTGTTGATAAAAAAAAAGCTATCTTAAATCTAATATCAAGTGAAGAAAAAGAGTGTGAGAATTTAAGAAAATTACATTTAGCTTGGTGTGTTGTTGATCCAAAAACAATAGAAAAAACAATAGCATCTCTAAATGAAATTGGAGTTGATAAAATCACTTTTATTTATAGTGATTTTTCTCAAAATAACTTTAAGATAAATATTGAAAAGTTAGAAAAAATATTGATAAATTCATCATCTCAATGTGGAAGAAGTAGTATAATAAAGCTAGATATTTGTAAAAGTATTGATGAATTTATAAAAAATAATAAAAATATATACTTTTTAGATTTCTCAAATCAAAAAATTGGAACTAAAAAAGATGATATAAAAACTTTGGTTATTGGAACAGAAGGTGGATTTTCAAAAAGAGAAAGGGAACTTTTTAATAAAAATTTTGTAGTTGGATTCGATAGTAATTTAATTTTAAAATCTGAAACTGCAATAATCTCTGCTAGTGCACAAATTGTTTTATAGTTGTAAAATTTATATATAAAAAAAGGGATAGATATTAAATCTATCCCTTTTTTTATTGTGAAAAGATGTTCTTAATGAACATCTCTCCATCTACTTGCTTTCCATAGGAATGCAAATATTGCAAACACTACAAGATAGATTAAGAATTTAGGTCCTAACTCTTCTCTTTGTGCTTTTTTAGAATCACCAACTTCTTCTAAATAGTTTATAACTTGTTGTTGAGATTCTTGACTTAAACCAACTCTTGGCATAGCTGTACCTTCAAGTTGTTTTTGAGGGTCGTTTATAAATGTTTGTAAGAAATCAACACCTCTACTTCTGATATGTTGAGATAAATCAGGAGGTAATTTCCCCATATAATTTTTAATATCAGCATTTGTTGTAAATGCAGACATTGAACCATCTTTCATATCAGCATATTTTATACCGTGACATCTTTGACAAGCATCAGTAAATATCTCTTTATTTGTCATTTCATTTGGTGCAATAGATTTTAAGTATGCAACCATGTCTGCAACTTCTTGTGCTGGCATCCAGTCATATCCTGGCATTGGATGAACTTTACCATCTACAAATTTATGCGATGTTTTTGAAGCAAGTGCAGGATTATTAATGAACGCAACTAAATACTCTTTTGTATAAAGTTTTCCAGCACTTCCTAAATCAGGAGGAGTTACCCCATAAGCTGATCCAGCAGTTGCATTATCCATAATTTGTGGGAAGCCTTTTGACTCAATACTATGACAAGCAGTACAGTTTGTAGTTACTAACATTTCACCATTTGCTATATCACCTGTTGCTTTTATAGCTTCTTCATTTGCAGCCCAAAAAGCATTTATAGTTTTTTCAAACTCCACTTTTTCATTTAAAGTTACTTTAGCACCATTTATAGTTTTTTCTACTCCAGCTTTTTCAGCATCTGCTAAATCTTTTTGAGCTTTTTCAATACCTTCTTGTGCCGATTGTTTATCAGCATCTGCAAAATCAAAATTTGCAGGTGAAACATGTGGATGCATTTGTGAGTGAGCAAATGGCTCAACTCCCCAGTAAGTAATAAGTGTTAAAGCTACTACTACTGCTAATATTTTTAATTCTCTCATAGTGTTCCCCTTCTTTTTGCATCAATTTTTGTGATAAGTGGAAGTAGAACGAACAGTAAAATAAATGTAACAGCCGCAAAGAACCCTACCCACGCATTTGTACCTGTTGGAGGAAGTTTACCCCAAATAGTTAATACAATTAAATCAGCCATCAATATCCAGAACCAAATAAAGAATGCTGGTCTTTTATGTGCTGGTAATATTTTTGGATCTCTATCTAGCCAAGGTAATACTAAGAAAATACCATTTGCAAATGCAAATGCTATTAAACCAATATCAAATGCTTTAATTCCAGCTATATCAAAGAAGAATCCTCTTAATACTTCATATGACCATAAGAAATACCATTCAGGATAAATATGTGCTGGTGTTACCATTGAATCAGCAGGATCAAAGTTTACTGGATCCATAGCAAAGTTATAATGGAAGAATACTAAATAGAAATAGAAAATTAAGAAAATTCCAAGAACTGCTAAATCTTTAGAGATAAATACAGGCCAGAAAGGAATAACTTTTGATTCTTTTTTCTTACCACTTAAATATTTTTCAGCTTCAGCATCAAAATCTAATTCTTCAGAACTTTGATTATTTACGTGAGGAATTCTTAACGTATAGAAGTGTAGACCAATAAGTCCCATAATAGTAATTGGTAATAAGAACACGTGTAACATAAAGAATCTTGTTAATGTTGCATCAGCAACGTTAAAATCTCCTCTAATCCATACAACTAAAGCATCTCCAATAACAGGAACTCCACCAAATAAATTTGTAATAACCATAGCAGCCCAGTAAGACATTTGTCCCCAAGGAAGCATATATCCAGAGAAACCAGCAGCACTAAATGTCATAAATAATAACATTCCAGAGATCCAAATCATCTCTCTTCCTTGTTTATAAGAACCATAGTAAATTCCTGTAAGCATATGAATATAGATAATTAAGAATACAACAGAAGCTGCAACTCCATGCATATGTCTAAATAACCAACCAAATGCAACTTCTTGCATAATTGTATAATTAACTGAATCAAATGCTAAAGCAACATCTGGCTTATAATACATCATTAAAAATAGTCCAGAAATAACTAAAATACCAAATGTAGTAGCTAAAAGTACACCCATTGCCCATAAGAAGTTAATATCTTTTGGAATCCAGTATTCAGTCATCATAACTTTATTAAACGTAGTTAAGTTTAATCTTTGGTCTAACCACTCTCCAACAGAGTTAGCTTTTTCAAATTTTGCCATCTCTTCCTCCTTACGCCATCATCGCATCAGCGATTTGTTTATACTCAGGTCCTTCATTTCCAAGAACGATAGTATTCCCTTTTACTTCAAATGGAGGTAAATCTAATGGTCTTGGTGGAGGTCCAAAAGTTTGTTGTCCACTCGCATTAAATTCTCCACCGTGACATGCACATTTCCATTGATCTTTTTTCCAAGCTGGAATACACCCTAAGTGTGTACAAAGACCAATAGCAACAGTATATCTATCACTACCAACAACTAAATCTCTTTTGTTATCTTCCATATCAGATGTTTTTTTAAGAACAAAGATAGGTTTCCCTCTCCATGTAAAAGTTTCTGGTTCACCAGCTTTTAATACACTTAAATCAACTTCTGTAAATCCACCAGCTAGAACGCTAGGAAGTGGATCCCATACTTGCTTCATACCAACAAGAGACGCGGCACCACCAACTGCAGCCACAGCAGCAAATGAGTAACCAATAAAATCTCGTCTATTTGTATCTTTAGACATATTTGGCTTCCTTTTTTTAAAATTAGAATCAGGCTAGATTTTATTATAAAATTACTTAAATAATATTGATTTAGGTCATAAATAAGTGTTTTTAAATATATTAATGAGTAGAAAAGTAGTAAATAATATTTATTAGAAAATCTTATGACTTTCTAATAAATTTAACAATTTCAGATTCTATATTTTCTTTATTTATTACTAAATCATGATTGATTTTTGAACTAAATAAATCTTTAATAGTCTGTGGTAAAGTTGCTTTATATTTAGATGAAATCTCTTCTAAAGCCTCTTTATCAGCATATTTTATAGAGTTTTGATTTAAAGCATTTAGTACTGTTGGAGAAAATTTTGTCCATTCAGCTGTAGAGTAAATTACAGTTTTTAAAGGTTTTTCTCTTAGTTCATTATAAGCTTTTATGCAAGTTGCAGTATGTGGATCCATTAGGTATCCAATATCCAAAAACTCTTTTATAGTAGCGTTACCAAAAGTATCATTACTAAAAGTAGCACTAAAATATTCTTGTAATTTTGTTGTTTCATCTTTACTCAAAGTAAAAATACTATTTTTATTTAGATTTTCCATAAGTTCTTTTGTTCTTTTATCACCAAATAAGTCAAAAATAACTCTTTCAATATTTGAAGATTTGAGTATATCCATAGCTGGAGAACTAGTTAATTTTAGAGATTTGTTTCTAATATCATAAATACCTGTGTTTATCCACTCTGTAAGAATATTATTCTCATTTGAAGCAACTAAAAGTTTTTCTATTGGTAAATTCATTTTTTGTGCATAGTAAGCTCCTAAAACGTTTCCAAAATTTCCACTTGGAACTACTAAATATATTTTTTCACCATTTTGAATCTCATTTTGTTTAAGTAGTTGAATATATGACCAAAAATGATAGATTATTTGAAATATTATTCTTCCGAAGTTTACAGAGTTTGCAGCACTTAATTTTATATTATCTTTTTCTAGTTCAGTTTTAAAAGATGATGAAGCTAAAAGATTTTTAAGAGCATTTTGTGCATCATCAAAATTTCCTTTTATTCCCAAAACTTTTAAATTCTTTCCATCTTCACAAACCATTTGAAGTTTTTGAACATCGCTTGTCCCACCATCTGGATATAGACAAACAACTTGAATATTTTCTTTATTTTTAAAAGTATTTAGTGCTGCTGGTCCTGTATCTCCAGAAGTTGCAGCAAGTATAAGATATTTTTCATCTTTCTTTTTTGCAATTGAAGATAAAATAGAACCAAAAGGTTGTAAAGCCATATCTTTAAAAGCACGTGTTGGTCCATGATATTGTTCGTGGACAAATAAGTCATCTTTAACTTTAACAACAGGACAAGGATTGTTCTTATCATCAAAATTATCATATAAATCTAAAGCTTTTTTTATCTCACTTTCATCAATATCTATTTCAAAAGCTTTTAAAATGTCATAAGCCAACTCTTTGTAGCTTGAGTTTAAATGATTTTGAATAAAGTTTTCTTCAAGTGTTGGTAAATATTTTGGAACATAAAGCCCACCAAAAGATGTACTTGGATTTAGTATAGCTTCACTAAAACTTACCTCTTTTGGTTTTATTCCATCATTTCCTCTAGTTTCAATAAAATTCATATATATTCTCCTTTTAATGGTTCCCATTTAAAAGGAAACCTTTTTATTTAATAACTACTTTTTAACGCAATTTTGAAAAAATTACTAAAAGTAGCAAAACTCTAAAGTGCATAATAAACTTAGCTATTTAATAATTTCTCTATATTAATACCATTATTTGGATTATCAACTCTTATAAATTGTGTTCCAATACCATCATTTGTGAATAACTCAAGTAAAATAGAGTGTTCAACTCTACCATCAATTATATGGGCTTTATTTACACCATTATATATTGCTTCAATACAAGAATCAACTTTTGGTATCATACCACCAGCTATTGTTCCATCTCTTTTAAACATTTCAACATTTGATTTATCTAAAGTTTGGATTAACTCTCCACTTTTATTTAAAACTCCAATTGTATCTGTTAAAAATATTACTTTTTGTGCTTTTACAGCCATTGCTATTTTACAAGCTGCAACATCAGCATTGATGTTAAATCCTGGATGATTTGGCTCATCTCCATTTGCTATAGGTGCAATTACAGGAATAAACCCTTCTTTTAGTAAATTATTAATAAGTTCTCCATTTACTTCTGTGATATCTCCAGTAAAGCCAAATTTACCACCATCTTTTGGAATGGCTTTGATAATTCCAGAGTCTTTCCCCGAAATTCCAATAGCTTTAGAACCATGAAAATTTAGTAAAGAAGAGATATTTTTATTTATTTCTCCACTTAAAACCATTTCAACAACTCTCATACTTTCTTGACAAGTAACTCTGTATCCATCTACAAAAGATGATGGAATTTCTAATTTTTTTAAAAGTTCTGTTATTCTTGCTCCTCCACCATGAACGATGATAGGTCTTATTCCCAAAAGAGTTAATAACACTATATCTTGAGCAAATTTTTCTTTTAAATCATCACTTGTTTGTGCTGAACCACCATACTTTATAACTATTGTTTTTCCATAAAATTTTTTGAAATATGGAATTGCGTCTATTAGAGTTTGAACTTTTTGGTTTATTTGTGCCATTTTGCCAATCCTTGCAAGTTTTAAAGCACGGATTATATCTAAAAATCGCTTATTAATTAAAACGATTTATAGTAGAATAGATTTATGAAAAGATATTTAGCATTAAAAGCTAGTGCTGGAAGTGGAAAAACTTTTGCATTAACTGTAAGATATATTAGCCTATTGTTAAAAGGTGCAAATGCAAGTGAGATTTTAACACTTACTTTTACAAACAAAGCCGCACTTGAAATGAGTCAAAGGATATATAAAACTTTGCAAACTTTGGGTGATGATGAAGCATATTTAGGTGAATTAATAAGAGTTTCTGGATTTTCAAAAGAGGAGATTTTAGGTAAAAAATCATTTTTAATAAAAAGTTTTTCAAATACTACAATCTCTATTTTTACAATAGATAAATTTGTAAATAAAATACTAAGAGAGTTTTGTGGCTACATAGGAATCAGTGATGATTTTGATATAAAAAATGATGATATAGAACTTTTAAGCTACAAATTTTTACAATCTTTAGATGAAAATAGTTTTAAAGATTTGGTTGAATTTTCAAATTATGAAAGAAAAAAGTTTAACTCGATTTTTGAACTTTTTAAAATCTTGATAGAAAAAAATGAAAATATAAATCTTTTAGAGATTGATGGTTATTTTATAGATTTACAAAAAGAAAATGTTTTACAACAAGCTTTTAAAATTAAAGAGCATTTTTCAAATTGTCCAAATGCTAGTAATAGTGCGATAAAAGCAGTAGATTTTACAAATTTTGAAGAATTATTTGAAAAAACTTGGATAGAAAAAGATAGTTTATTTGACTACTCTTATTTTAAAAAATGTGCCACTGATGAGATAAATCAAGAGTTTATAAACTTAAAAGAAGAGTTTAGAAACTACTACAAAATACGAGCAACTTATAGTTTAAATAAAATTTTTAAACTATATTTGGAGTTTAAAGAGTATAAATTAAACTTCAATAAAATCAAAAACTATTTTGAATTCAATGATATTTCAAATCTAGTTTATGAACTTCTAAATCAAAAAATCAATAGAGATTTTTTGTATTTTAGGCTTGATAGCACTTACCATCATATTTTGATAGATGAGTTTCAAGATACTTCTATTTTGCAATACAAGATTTTAAAACCTTTAATAGAAGAGATTTTATCAGGAGATGAAACAAAATTTAAAACATTTTTTTATGTTGGAGATCCAAAACAAAGTATTTATAGATTTCGTGGTGGTAAAAGAGAACTTTTTGATTTTGTTTTAAAAACAAATCCTATAATTGAACTTGAACATTTAAATACAAATTATCGTTCTTGTAAAAATATCATAGATTTCGTAAATAGTGCTTTTTTAAATTTGCCAAATTACGACTATCAACAGCAAGAAAGTATCAGAAAAGATGGTTTTGTAGAAGTTATTGAAGATGGAAATCTACAAAATGAAGATAAATTTTTAAATATATCTTTAAAAATAGATGAACTTATAAATAGTGGAATAAATCCAAATGATATTGCGATTTTATGTTATACAAATGGTGATGTGCTAGAACTTTTTTACTATCTAAAAGAAAAATTTCCAAATCTTAAAATAAAAACAGATATGACTTCAAAGCTTATCAATCAACAAAATGTAAAAGCTGTGATAAATGCTATAAAATATATATATTTTGGTGAAGATATATATAAAGAAAATTTTAATGCTCTTTTAGGAAGAAAACTTTTAACGTCTTTTGAGTTTGATTTTGAAATATCACAAAAAAGTATGAGCCAGATTGTGTATGAACTTGCTAAACATTTTGATATTATAGATGAAAATATTGTAAAACTGATGGATATCGCAACAAATTATAAGAATATTGTTGATTTTGTATATGAGATAGATAAACTTGAAACAAGTATAGAAAATAGTCAAGACAATGGACTTCAAATTTTAACTATTTTTAAATCCAAAGGTTTGGAGTTTCATACAGTAATTGTACTTGATAGGATAAAAAGGAAGAATTTTGATAAAAGTTCTTTATTGTTTGATTATGAAAATATAGAGCTGAAAAATATTTTTTATAAAATATCAGGATATGAGAATTTTGATTTAGAGTATAAAAATGCTTTGGAAAAAGAGAAGAATTTAAGTTTAGATGATGATAAAAATGTTCTTTATGTAGCACTTACAAGGGCAAAAAATAATCTTATCATATTTAAAAAAGCCAAGTCATCGGCTTTTGATATTTTGGGATTAAGTGTTTGCAAAATAGGGCATTTATCTCAAAGTGAAACTTTGAGTTTAGATAAAAAAATAGAAAAAATATCTTATACCCCTATATATTTGGGAAAACAAGAGCAAAAAATAGTAAATGAAAAAGGTGTTGAAGAAGATGAAATCTTAAAAGCTAGGTATTTTGGACTTGCAACTCACTATGTTTTAGAAATGATGAGTGAATTTACTATCTATTCTATGCTTTATGCTATAAATTTATCAAAAGCTAGATATTCAAACTATTTAGATGATATGGATTTTATAAAAATAGAAAAAATCGTAAAAAATCTAGTAGAAAATAGTTTTTTTCAAAGTTTGTTAGAAAATTCAAAAATAGTTCATGAACAAGCTTTGATGTATAAAGAAGAGTTGAAAATTCTTGATTTATTACTTTTTAAAGATGATTGTTTTTATATTATCGATTATAAAACAACAAGACAGATTTTAGATGAGCATAAAATACAAGTTAGCTACTATAAAAAAGCTATAAGTGATATTTTTACAAATCATAATGTTAAAGCTTATCTATTTTATTTGAAAGAAGATAGTTTGGATATTGTTGAAGTTGAGGTTTGATTTATTGTATAAAGAATATTTTAGTTTATCTTAAATATGATTTTTGTATTTATTAGGACTGAATTCTCACTTCTTAATTAAAAAAAGGTTGAGCAAAAGCCCAACCTTTGAAAGAAAGTTTTATACTCTAAAAAAATTAGAATGTATATTCAACTTGTAATCTTCCTACTGTATCGTCAACTTGTTTATCACCATTAACTTTTTCTTCTAATTTACCATATCTTACATAAGTATTTAAGTTTTTAGACATTTTATAAGTTAATTGTGCATAGTATTCTTTATCTTTTAAAGTATCTGCACCTGCGAAGTTACCTTCTTTATGTTTAATTTGACCATAATTAGCTGATAGGTTTAAGTTATCTAAGATATCTACACCGATAACACCTTGCCAGTAATCAGCATCAAAAGTATTATTAGATGTTAAATTCCAACCTAAAGTTGTATTTTGTGCATCATTATCTAAAGCAGTTAAACCACCTTTTTTATCTGTAGTTGTATATGCAACTTTTGCATTAACAATAGATACTTTACCATCTACAGCAAATCTGAACATAGAGTTTTTATCATCTCTACCTAAAGCAGTTGCAACTTCATCTTCTAATTCTAATTGAACATATCTAGCTTCTAAACCAATTTTTGCATTTTCAGCTAAATCAAAATTAGCTTTTGCAGATAAAGAGTAAGTATCAAAAACATCATCCATGTTTAAGTACCAAGCATCTAATTTAACAAAATCTAAATCACCAATTAATCCAACTACAGCGATGTCTTTACCACCAAAATCATCATTTGGAGTTGTACCAAGAAGAACAGTTCCTCCTGCACCTGGACCAGTAACTACTAAACCAGTGTTAGCAGTATAAGAATTAAGACTTGGTAAACCATTACCTGATTTTCCTAAATTTGTTTGGTTAAAGTAACCAGCAGCACCTGTAACTGGTCCTACTGTTGTAAGAGCTAAAACTCCAGTCCCTGTTTGTTCATTTCCATCAGAATCAACTGCAACAGTCCATGGAGTTGTTAAACCTTGTTTACCAACATTAACTGTAGTATTTGGAATAGCTGTTAAGGCAAAGTATGCATTTGATAATGTAACATCAACATTTTGATCTCCATTGTCTGTCGTATCTAATCTAGCAAATCCAGAATCAGCTCCACCAACGATAAATCTTGAGTTAAATTTAACATAATCATTTACTTTTGAAGACAGATTTAAAGCAATTTTATAATTGTTATTTACATCTGCATTTTCACTAATCGTTTGACCATTTAATTTATCTTTAGCTTTTGCATCATTATATCTATAAACTACAGATCCAGATACTTCTACATTTTTGATTGCTTCTTCTAATGGTTGAGCATTAGCAGTACTAAAACCAGCAACTGCAACAGCTGCTACTAAACTTAATTTTGAGATTTTTCTCATATTCGTTTCTCCTAAAATTTCGAAATTTTAATCGATTTGCAAAAAATAATATTTCCTTGCTTACCGTCGCGACTATTTTATATGAGAAAAAATTAAACTTTTCTTAAAGTCATTAAATATGTATTAATTCTTGATTAATTTAAGTTTGAATTTATATTTGATAGATAATTTGGCTTAATTACTAGCAATAAAGTAGCGAATAGAAGCAAATCCATAGGCATTTGTTTGCGATATTTTCTTTACTTGAATATCCTTTATTATACCACCTAGAGCAAATATATTTAGACTATTAAACTCTTTTATAGTTTGCTTTAAATCTTCTATTCCTTTTGCTTCACTTTTATTTGGTGTATCAAAAATAGGTGAGTATGTTACAAAATCCACTTTTTTATCAAAGGCTAGTTTTAACTCTTTATGATTGTGACAAGATATAATAGTTTTTAGATTTAGATTTTTTGCAAATCCTATTTTTTCAAATTGTGTTGAGTTTAGATGAACTCCATCAAAATTTAAATCTTTTGCTAGTTGTATATTGGAATTTAGATATATATTTTTTATATTAAACTCTTTGCAAGTATCTAAAAATAATTTTGCTAATTCTTCAAAGTTTGTAGATGTTTTATCTCTAAAACAAGCAAGATCTATTTTGTGTAATTTTAAACTATTTTCTAAAGTTTGTTTAAATATTTTTGGATTATCTGAAAAATACTTTGGATCAGTGATAAGATAAGATTTCATATTTGTCATATTCTCTCCATAAAAAAAGGGAATAAGTAAAACTTATTCCCTTTTTATTTTACAAAGACATCTTAATGATGTTCTTCTTCCATCATAATAGATCCTGCTATATAAACATAAGTTAGGATACTAAAAATAAATGCTTGTAATACACCCATTACAGCTAAAAGGAAAAATCCTGGTAATGGCAAAATCCAAGGTACTAACATAAGAAGTACCATTAAGAACATATCATCTCCTCTTACAGAACCAAACAGCCTGAAAGATAAAGATACAATTCTTGATAGATGAGAGATAATCTCTATTGGGAACATTAAAGGAGCTAAGATTGGTAAAGGTCCCATAAAATGTTTAAAATAGTTTATAAAACCATTTTTCTTAATACCTAAGTAGTTGTAATATACAAATACTATCAAAGCTAAAGATAAAGTAAAGTTGATATTTGAAGTTGGAGCTTCAAATCCTGGGATAACTCCCATCATATTACTAACAAAAATAACTAAAGCCAACGAACCAATAAGTGGCATATAGATTCTTGAGTTTTGCTCTCCCATAGAATCTCTACCAATACCAATAACACCACCAACAAATGCTTCCATAACATTTTGTGAACCAGTTGGAACTAGTTGCAATCTTCTAGTTGCCATATTTGAAATTAAGAAAATAATCCCAATTACTAAAACGTAGTGAGATAAAATTATCCATTCTTGTCCGTGTCCACCGATTGTTCCTAAGAATGTAAACAGTCTTCCTTCCATACTCTTCCTTTGTCTTTGTTTCTACATTTACTAAATTATGCTTGGATTATAATATTTGTTTTCTAAAAATTTTATAAATGTTGTAAAATAATTTAGATTTGTTTAAATCTATATCCATATTGTTTCAAATTTTCTCTTATTTGCTCTTGATGTTCTTCCCCTTTTGTTGCTAGAGCTATAGTTACATGTGCTTCTCCAAACTCTAGTTTTAAAGAGTTTCTATCAAAATCTATTTGAACTATATTTGCTGAACATTGTGAGAATACTTCTGTTAAGTGCATCAAAGCACCTGGTTTATCCATAAGTGTAACTATAAGATTCATTTTTCTATGAGATTTTATTAAACCTTTTTCAATAATAAGTGATAACATAGTAACATCTATATTTCCACCACTAACTATTGCACAAACTTTTTTATTTGTAATATCAACTTTATCATGCATAATAGCAGCAACTGAAACTGCTCCTGCACCTTCAACCATAAGTTTATGTCGTTCTAGTAAAAATAAAATTGCATTTGCTGTTTCGTTGTCGCTTACTTCTACAATTTCATCTACATATTCTAAAATAATATCAAGTAATTTTGGTGTTACATCACGTACTGCTATTCCATCTGCTATTGTTCTTACAGTTGAAGAGTCTATTGGCATTCTAGCTTCAAAACTCTCTTTCATACCTTTTGCACCACTTGCTACAACACCTGTTATTTTTATGTTTGGATTTATAGATTTTGCTGCTATTGCAATACCTGCAATTAATCCTCCACCACCAATTGGTACGATAATTTGTTCTATATCTTCAATATTTTCTAAAATTTCTAGTGCAATTGTTCCTTGCCCTGCTATAACTTCATCATCAGCAAATGGATGAACAAACTCTTTATTGTTTTCTTTTGCAAATTTTACTGCACTTGCATATGCTTCATCAAAATTTTCACCAGTTAAAACAACATTTGCTCCATAAGATTTTACTCCTGAAACTTTTGTAAGTGGAGTTGCTTCAGGCATAAAAATAGTTGCTTCACAGCCAAAATATTGGGCTGCAAAAGCTAAACCTTGAGCGTGGTTTCCTGCACTTGCTGCTACAACTCCTGCTTTTCTTTTACTATCATCAAGCATTGCTACTTTATTGAAAGCACCCCTTAATTTAAAACTTCCTGTTATTTGGAGATTGTCTTCTTTTAGGAAAATTTGGGCATTTTTTTCAATACTTAAAAAAGGGGCTTTCATAAGTGGAGTTTTAGAAACTGTATTTTCTAATCTTTTTTTTGCATCTTTTATATCGTTTAGTGTAATCATCTTCTATCTTTTTTGAGAAATTTTAGTGGATTTTATCAGAAATTGGTTTAATAGTTTAAAAAATTGTGAATGAGTTTATTCTTGATAATGTATTAATTTGAATTGATTTTAGTAAAACAGCTAGAGCAAATGCTCTTAGCTATTTTTTACTATTCTTACTGCTTCAACAAGATTTTTTAAGCTCTCTTTTACTTCTGGCCATTTTCTTGTTTTTAATCCACAATCTGGATTTATCCATAATTGTTCTTTTGGTAAAACTTCAACTAAAGCTTTTATTTGAGCTACCATTTCTTCAACACTTGGAACTCTTGGGCTATGAATATCATAGATTCCAGGTCCAATTTCTTGTTTATATGCTACTTCTTTGAAAATTCGTAAAAGTCTATTTCCACTTCGTGCTGTTTCAATAGATATAACATCGGCATCCATAGCTTCAATAGTTTTTATAATATCATTGAATTCACTATAACACATATGAGTGTGAATTTGAGTATTTGTTTCTGCACAACTTACACTTAAACGGAAGTTTTCAACTGCCCAATCTTCATAAGCTTTGATATTTTCTTTTCTAAGTGGATAACCTTCTTTGAATGCTGCTTCATCAACTTGAATCATTTTTATTCCAGCATTTTGTAAATCATCAACTTCTTTATTAATTGCAAGTGCAATTTGTTTTGTTACTTCATTTCTTGGAATATCATCTCTTACAAATGACCAATTTAAAATTGTAACTGGTCCAGTTAGCATTCCTTTCATAACTTTTTTTGTTTTACTTTGAGCATATTTTATCCACTCAACAGTCATAGGATTTGGTCTTGAAACATCACCAAAAATAACAGGTGGTTTTACACATCTACTTCCATATGATTGTACCCAAGCATTTTGAGTAAATGCAAAACCTTCCATTAATTCACCAAAATATTCAACCATATCATTTCTTTCTGGTTCTCCATGAACTAAAACATCAAGCCCAATTTCATCTTGGAATGCTACACAATCATCAATATATTTTTTAATTTCAGCTTCGTATTGCTCTTTTGAAATAGCATTTGCTTTGTATTGTTTTCTATTTTCTCTAATTTCAGGAGTTTGAGGAAATGACCCAATAGTTGTAGTTGCAAGTGCATCGTATTTGAAAAATTCTCTTTGAACTTTTATTCTATCTTGGAATTTATCAGTTCTTTGGAATATTTTTAAATTTTTGATTTCATCTTGAACTTTTGCATTGTGAATTTTTGTAGATATTTTTCTTTTTGCATTTTCTTCAGCATTTTTCTTTATATTCGCATTGTCATCAAGTGAAAGTTTTAAATCAAAGAATTGTTTTGTTACAAGTGATAACTCTTTTAATTTTTCAGTTGCAAATGCTAACCAAGATTTAATTTCACTATCTAATTTTTCTTCATAATTTAAAGTAAAAGGAACGTGTAAAAGTGAGCAAGATGTTCCTACAATTATATTTTCTTTTGAAATAACATTTGAAATTTTATTTAATAACACTAATTTATCTTCAAAGTTACTTTTCCAAATATTTCTTCCATCAATAACACCAGCTATTAAAACTTTATTTGAATTTTTGATGATTTCTAAAGCTTCAAGATTTTTGCTTCCATGAATAAAATCTAATCCTAAAGCCCAAATTGGAGTATTTACCAAGATTTTTGTTGCTTCATTTGAGTGTTCAAAATATGTTGTCACAACTATTTTAATATTTGGTGCAACGCTCGAAAGTGCATCATAAACTGGTTTTAATAGAGATAAAACTTTTGTGTCTAAATCTTTTACAAAAAGTGGTTCTGCAAATTCAACTACAATTTCTTCATCAAGTTTTGAAATTTCCAATAACAGTTCTTTATAAACATCAACTACACTATTTATATGAGCAAAAACATCACTATTATCAACACTTTTTGATAATCCTAAATATGTTATTGCACCAATCAAATTTATTTTTGTGTTTATTTCTAATTCTTTTGCCTCTTTATACTCTTCTATTACTTTCTTATAGTTTAAAGCAAATTTTGTATCTTTAGATATTTCAGGTACGATATAATGGTAGTTTGTATTAAACCATTTTGTCATCTCCATAGCAACACAATCTTGATTTCCTCTTGCCATTGCAAAATATAATTCTTCATTTTTTAGATGTTGAAATCTTTGTGGAATAGCCCCAAGTAAAATTGTAGTATCTAACATATTGTCATAATATGAGAAATCATTTGAAGCTATAAAATCTATTTTTGCTTCTTTTTGGTATGTCCAGTGTCTTTTTCTAAGACTTTGCGCTACATATTTTACTTCATCAAAGTCTGTTTGTTTTGCCCAGTATTGTTCTAAAACTTTTTTTAACTCTCTTTTCTCTCCAATTCTTGGAAATCCTATTACATAATTTTTTGACATTATTAATCCTTTTTTCAAAGGTTCCTTTTAAAAAAGGAACCATACTATAATTGACTATTTAGTTAGCCAAAACTTAAAACTAAAAAATGGATGTATCTTTATAATTTTTGATACGAATTAAATAGTATATAATGGAGGATGAACGCCAGTTCTTCTAAAAGCAAAATAAGTCGTATAATATGGACATCTTGGAATAAATTTAAAAAGTCTTACTGCAAGTGCCGTTTTTTTTCTAAAGAAACAGTCACAATGGCAAGGTTTACTTTTTGAAATAAAACAAGATAGTAAAATTTGTGATATGGTTGGTTCTAATTCTTCTATTTCTTCATCATTTTTTGAAGATAATTGAAGTTTATTTTTTAAATGATTTTTACAAGACACTACTTTATTGTGTAAAGATATAGCTACACTGTGAGCTTGTATTGATGACAATGAAAAATATTTTTTTCCAAAACCATTTAATGTTTTCAATAAAAAACCTTCTCTTATAATTATTATAAATAAAGTAAGAAGTCTAAATTAATAATCCTTAATAATAACTAAAACTAAATATGGTAATATTCCAAACAAAATTTTAGGACGGATTTTAGGCTTTGAAATTTACATTTGTAACCCTTTTCCCAAATTTGATAGAACCATATTTTAAAGATTCTATATTAAAAAGAGCAGTGGAATCAAACTTTATATCTTATGAGTTTTCTAATCCAAGAGATTTTACAACTAATAAACATAAAAAAGTTGATGATCAGATGATTGGCGGAGGAGCAGGAATGCTTCTTTTTTGTCAACCTCTTTTTGATTGTCTTGATGATATAAAGAAGAAAAACAAAGATGCATACATTGTTTTTCCGCTGGCTGCTGCTAAGCCATTTCGTCAAAATGATGCAAAAAGATTGGCAAAGAAAAAAAATATAGTAATGGTTAGTGGACGATATGAGGGAATTGACGAAAGAGTTATTGAAAAGTATGCAAATGAAGTATTTTCTATAGGGGAATATATTTTAACTGGAGGAGAACTTCCATCTTTAGTTATGTGTGATGCAATTGCTAGAAATGTAGATGGTGTTTTAGGAAATGCCGATTCTTTGGAAGTTGAAAGCTATGAAAATAATCTTTTAGAAGCTCCATCTTTTGCAAAACCTGAAAAATACCAAAATTTAAGTGTCATTAAAGAATTTTTAAAGGGAAACCATAGTAAAATTTGCGACTTAAAATTCCAGATGTCCATTTGTAAGACAAAATATTATAGACCTAATAAGGAAAAACGATGAAAAACAGATATATTGCAAGTTTCGAAGCAGCACAAATTGCTTCTAAAGAAGTTCCAGCATTTAGAGCAGGAGATACAGTAAGACTTGGTGTTGAGATTAAAGAAGGTGAGAAAAAAAGAGTTCAAACTTTCGAAGGTGTAATTATAGGTAGAAGCGGAAATGGTGTTGATGCTACTTTTACAATTAGAAAACTTGGTGCAAATAGTGTTGGTGTTGAAAGAATCTTCCCTTTATACTGTGAATCTTTAAAATCTTTTGAAGTAATAAGAAGAGGTAGAGTAAGAAGAGCTAAACTTAACTATTTAAGAGAGTTAAAAGGTAAAGCTGCAAAAATTAGAGAGTTAAAAAAATAATTAGGGCTTTTTGCCTTAATTTTTTTGATTTTTATCACAATTTCTACAAATTTAAAATACTTCATTTCAAACTATCTAATTTAAAGGATAAAATTGTTATCAGAAATAATTAACTTTATTGTTCAAACTGTTGGAAGCTTAGGTTATATAGGAATATTTATAATGATGTTTATTGAAAGTTCATTTATAATTCCTTTTCCATCTGAAGTTGTTATGATACCAGCAGGATATTTGGCATATAAAGGTGAAATGAGTATGCTTTTAGTAGTATTATCGGGGATTTTAGGTTCACTTGCAGGGGCTTTGTTTAACTACTATTTAGCAATTAAATTGGGAAGAAAACTCTTAGTAAAATATGGTAATTATGTTTTTATAAAAGAAGAAACTTTAGAGAAAATAGAGCAATTTTTTAAAGAACATGGGCATATTTCTACTTTTTTTGGAAGATTGATACCAGTTGTAAGACAATATATATCTCTACCAGCTGGACTTGCACAGATGAATTTAGCAAAATTTACTTTTTATACTACTTTGGGTGCAGGACTTTGGATGATAGTTTTGGCATATCTTGGATATTTTTTAGGAGATAATGAAGAGTTGTTAAAAGAGTATTTACATTTGATTATAATCGTAATTTTAGTATCTATTGTAATCTTTTCTTATATATACTACAAAATTACAAAAAAAAGAAAAAAGAGCCTATAAGTATCTTATAGACAGCTTTTTATAAGTTTTATACCTTTTTCAATTTGTTCAAAATTTGAATGAGTGTAGTTAAATCTTATCTCACCATTTGGAACTTTATCAATATAAAACTGATTTCCTGGAACATAAACAACTTTTTTCTTTAAGCACTCTTGAACAAGAGCAAATGTATCTATATTATCTCCAAAAGTTCCATATAAAAACATTCCACCTTTTGGTAATTGGTGTTTAAATTCGGGCATTATTAAGTTTAATTGTTTTGAAAAATATTCTGCTTTTGCTTTATAGTCATCTCTTATTGATTGAAGATGTTTTTCATATTTTTGAGTATCTTTTAGATATTCAGCCAAAATATATTGTGAAACTCCACTTGAGTGTAAATCTATACTTTCTTTTATAATCAGTAAAGATTTTATTTTTTCCTCATCTGCTCTAATCCAACCCATTCTGTAACTAGGAACTAAAGTTTTAGAAAAACTTCCTAAATGAAAAGAGTTGTTTGGTAATTTAGCACTAATATAAGGCATTTTTTTCTCAAAAAATAGTTCACTATATGGGCTATCTTCTATCAAGATACCATCTTGTTTTTCTACTATTTTTGTAATTTCTTCTCTTTTTTCTTTGCTATATGTTGTTGCACTTGGATTTTGAAAATCTGGTATTAAATAAGTTAATTTTGTGTTTTTAAAACTTTTCTCAAATTCACTAATATTTACTCCGTCATTTTCTAACTTTACTCCTTGCATTTTTAACTTATTTAATCTAAAAATATTCATAGCACCCAAATATGATGGTTCTTCTATAGTTATATCTTTGTTTTCAAAAAACTTTGCTAAAATATACATAGCTTGTTGGCTTCCAGTTGTTATCAAAATATTATCTTTTGTTGTAGGAAATCCTTCATCTGAATATCTTTTGGCTATTTGTTCTCTTAATTCATTTATTCCATTGCTAACTGTGTATTGATAAATTTTTGGATTATCTAAAACTTTTATTGTTGCTTCTTTTAAATCTTGTGTTGGAAATAGATTAAGACTTGGAAGTCCACCAGCAAAAGAGATAGTTTCTTCATCTATTGCTTCAAGAATTTCTCTTATAAATGACCGTTTCATATTGGTTTATAATCCTTTTATATATATTTCAAAATTCTACATCAAAAGAATTATTTATGCTTTACATAAAATGCTTTTATTATTATCAATTATTGCTAAATTTATATACAATTCTTGATATAATTTCTTATGAAAAAAATTACATTTGAAAAACGAACAAAACTTGCGAATGATGTTATGAACTATATTTATAAATATATTGATACAAATATAAATATAGATGAATTAAGTTGTGAGTTAAATATAAGTAAGTTTCATCTTCATAGAATATTTAAAGAAGAATTTGGAAAAAATATCTATGAAAGTATAAAATCTATCAGACTTGAAAAAGCTGCAAATTTACTTATTACAAATAGATACTCTACAATATCTGATATTGCTTTAATGATTGGATATAGTTCTCAAACTTCATTTTTAAGAAGTTTCAAACAAAGATTTAATATGACTCCAAAAGACTGGAGAAATGGTGGATATAAAAAATATTCAAATAAAATAGTAGAAAAGATATCCAATAATATTGAAGAGATAGATTTTGATATAGAGCCAACAATTGTAAAAATGCCTGAAATAAAAGGTTTTTATATAAGACATAAAGGTTATGATAAAACTATAAAACAAACATGGTCAAAAATTCAAACTTGGATATATACAAATGATATAAAAGATTACAAGCAAATAGCTCTTCATCACGATAATCCTATTATAACTCCACTGGAAGATTGTCAATATATTGCGATTGCAGTTTTAGATGATGAAGATAGTTTAAAAGATTTGTCTTTGCCTTCTTTGATTGTTCCAAAGGGAATTTATGCAAAATTTAATTTGAGTGGAAAATATGGTGATGTTATCAAGTTGATTCAGTGGGTTTATCATACTTGGCTTATAAAAAGTGGATATGAAACAACAACAAATCCATCTTATACAATATATGAAAAAAACCATTTTTTAAGTAACAATGAAGAATTTACTTTAGATTTTTATCTACCAATAAGATATGTGTAAAAGGATTTATAATGACAAGTAGCATAGAATATATAGCCAATTTTAAAACAAGTCTTGACCCATACAATGGAATAACAATAGAAAAAAATGATTTTCCAAAAGATATTTTGGAGTTTGAAAAAAGTTTAGATATTTTGATTGAAGAGATAAAAAATAAACGAAATCTTATTTGGATATATGTTGATATAAAAGATTCTGATTTTATACCAATTTTGACAAAATATGGTTTTACTTTTCACTCTTGTAATAGTGATTATTTACTTTTGTTAAAAGTTTTGAAGCAAGGAGTTATTGTTCCAACTCTGGCAAATCATACTTTGGGAGTAGGTGCAGTAGTAATCAATAAAAAGAATGAGATTTTACTTATAAAAGAGCATTTAAGAAATGAGTACTATAAGCTTCCTGGAGGTCATATTGATGATGCAGAGATGATAACAACTGCTTTAAGTAGAGAAGTTTTTGAAGAAACAGGAGTTGTTGTAGATTTTGAAAAAATAGTATCTTTAGGGCATTTTTATCCACATCAATTTAATAAATCAAATTTATATGTTCTTTGTAAAGCAGTTCCAAAGAGTTTGAAAATAGATATAAAAGATAAACAAGAAATAAGTGAGGCTATTTGGTTAAATCTTGATGAAATGTTTATTAGAGAAGATATTAGTAAATATACAAAAACTATCGTAAAATCAGCGATAAGCATGAGTGGACTAGAAAAATCTGAAACTCCAATTTTAAATCATCTAAAAAATGAGTTTGAGTTGTTTTTTGTGAAAGAAAGCAAAAACTAAATATAATACTAACTTTAAAAATAAAGGATAAAAATGAAAAAGATAATAAGCACAACAAAAGCACCAAGTGCAATAGGACCTTACAATCAAGCTACAAGTTTTGAAAAACTTGTATTTACTTCTGGACAAATAGCACTTGATCCTTCTACTATGGAAATAGTAAGTGGTGGAGTTCAAGAACAAACAAAACAAGTTATGGAAAATCTAAAAGCTGTTTTAGAAGAAGCTAGAAGTTCTTTTGAAAATGTTTTAAAAACAACTTGTTATCTATCTGATATGGATAATTTTGTAGCTTTCAATGAAATCTATGGACAATATTTTAAAGGTGAAACTGCACCTGCAAGAAGTACAGTGGCTGTTAAAACATTACCAAAAAATGTTTTAGTAGAAGTAGATGTTATATCATATAAGAACTAGATTTATCTAGTTTTTATACTATTTATAAGTCCAGCTGTAACAACAAAAGCAAGTCCTACAAAATATACCATTAATATAGGTTCATCAAAAACTAAAATTAAAAAAAATGCTGATAAAATAGGAATTATAAATGTAAATGGTGCTACTTTTGAAGCATCAAAAATTTGAAGTCCTTTTATCCAAAATACATACGAAATCCCATTTATAAAAACTCCATTTACCAAAATAGCAATCCAATCTTTTGATGCTGGGATTACAAAATTTGAGAAAGTTTGCATTGTAAAAAATGAGTATATTGTTGCACTAAAAAAGTAAATCATAACTGCATTTACAGCATTTATTTTAACTTTTTTACTCAAAACTGAAAAAAGAGCAAAACAAAAAGCAGATAACATAACAATAAGTAAAACATCAATATTTTTAAAATTAAAAGCTGAAATATCTCCTTTAGTGATAACCAAACTAACACCAATAAATCCTAAGATTACAGCAAAAAGTTTTCTTTTTGTAAAATCTTCTTTTAAAATAATCAAAGATAAAACAACGATAAAAATAGGCCAAGTATATTGTATAACCAATACTTCAATAGAGTTTGCATTGTGATAACCAAAATATAAAAGTAGATAAAACATAAAATCTAAAAATCCTAAAGCAAATAAAACTAAAAAAATCTTTTTTGTATAGCTTAGAATTTCTTTTAAATTTTTACTTACAATTGCTACAAGTAATAAAGATAAAAAAGAGAAAGCTGATGAATAAAACATATATTGATAGTGGTCTAAGTTTGATTGTGCAAATTTTACAAAAATTCCAAGTAGTGACCAAAGAAAAATACATAAAGCTATATAAATTATTCCTAGATTTGATTTTGAAACATTCATTTTAGGCTTATTCCAATTCTTTGCTTTTCCAAATCTATACTTATAACTTTTAAGTTTTCTAAATTTTGATTTATACTTAAAACTTCACTAGGATGAGAGATTCTTTTTTCACTTATTTGTGAAATATGAAGTAGGGCATCATTTTTTAGCCCAATATCAACAAATGCTCCAAAATCAGTGATATTTCTTACAATACCACTTAATATAAATCCTTCTTTTAAGTCATTTATATCCAAAATGTCATTTGAAAATTTTACTTGATTAAACTCAACTCTCACATCATATCCAGGTTTTATTAACTCATTTACAATATCTTTTAATTTTAAAATAGAACAATTTATTTCATTTGCCACTTTTTCAAAATCTTTTATTTCTTCGACTTTGTAGTTTTTTTGCAACTTTGAAGTTAGTTCATAATCTTCTGGGTGAATTGCTGTATTATCCAAAATAGATTTACCATCTTTTATTCGTAAAAATCCAACACTTTGAATATAAGCTTTTTCTCCTATTCCTTTTACTTTTAAAAGTTGTTCTTTTGTACTAAATTTTTTGATTTTTTCTCTATGCTCAACAATATTTTGTGCAAGTTTTTCACTAATTCCAGAGATAAATGAAAGAAGTTTATATGAAGCAGAGTTTAAATCAACTCCAACTTTATTTACTAAGTCTATTGTTATATTTTCTAGCTTTAAACTTAACTCTTTTTGATTTACATCATGTTGATATTGTCCAATACCAAGTGACTTTGGGTCTATTTTTACTAAAGCTGCCATAGGATCTCGAAGTCTTTGTGCTATTGAAATTGCTCCTCTTATTGTTACATCAAGGTTTGGATACTCTTGCGAAGCTATTTTTGAAGCTGAATAAACACTTGCACCTATTTCACTAACAATTGCATATTTTAAACTCAAATTATTATCTTTTATCAAATTATCTATAAAATTTGCAGTTTCTCTTGAAGCTGTACCATTTCCAATAGCAATAGCAGTAATTTTATATTTTTTAATCAAATCTAAAACAACTTTTGATGAAGTTTGTATATCCTCTTTTGGTTTTGTAGGATATATAACTTTACTATCTAAAAATAGACCATTTTCATCAATGACTGCAAGTTTACAACCAGTTTTATATCCTGGGTCCATTCCTAAAATTATTTGATTTACAAGCGGGGCAGTTTGAAGTAACTCTTTTAGATTTTTCCCAAAAAGTTCAATTGCTTCAATACTTGCTTTTTCTTTTAAAGTTGTTATAGCTTCTCTTTTTAAAGTTGGAAGTAACAATCTTTTTAAACCATCTTTGTAAGCATCAAATACTAACTCTTTAGAGCTATTTGCTTCAACTGGGATTTTATATTTTTTTATATTTTCTAAAATATGATTTTCATCTATTTCAACTTTTATATTTAGTTGTTTTTCATTTGTTGCTCTTAAAATGGCTAATATTCTATGTGATTTTATATATTTTATTTTTTCACTTGTATTTGCAAAGTTTACATAAAGTCCATTTCTATCAAACTCTTTACCTTCACTTATTTCTAAAATACCCCAATTTTGTATAAGATTTCTCAAAACTTCTTTTGATTTAAAATCATCTGCATATCTTTGTGCGATTATATCTTTTGCACCATTGATTGCTTCACTTATATTTTGTATATTTTCATTTAAAAATAGTTTTGCTTTTTGCTCACACTCTTCAATACTATATTTCATACTTTGAATGATATTTGCTAATGATTCTAATCCATTTTCCAAAGCAGAGGTTGTTCTTGAAGATTTTTTTTCTTTAAAAGGTGCATAAATATCTTCTAAAGCTTGTAAAGTTGTAGCATTTTGAATATTATTTTTTATTTTTTCATCTAAAAAGTTTTTCTCTTTTAAAAGATTTATTATCTCTTCTTTTCTTTCAATAAGTTTTTTTGAGTATTCAAAAATCTCTTCAAAATCTCTAAGTTGTTCATCTGTTGCACCATCTGTAAACTCTTTTCTATATCTTGCGATAAAGGGTATCGTACAACCTTCATCAAGCAGTTTTATAATATTTTCAATAATATTTTTTGATAAATTTGTTTTGTTTTGTAAAATTTCTATTAAATTCATAAATGTTCTTTTTTTGGATTTTGTGAAATGATAGGCAACTTTCATAAACAAAATGCTTATGAAAGTATAAAATAAGATTTTTTAGTCTAAATCGTCAAAATTTCCTTTATGGTTTGGTGAATAATCTTCGTTATAATTATAGTCGTCATATTCGCTATAATCAACAGTAAATATTTTAGGATAACCCAATTTTACGAGTTCTTTATCAATATTGTCTTCACTTAATCTATTCTTTACTCTATCCATGATTAATTCGATGTCTTCTTCTTTTACATCGTTTGCTCTTAATTCATAAATAATAGCTAAATTCATTTTATACCTCTAAATTTTTAGTTTGTAGTAATATATAAACTACTTAAAATAAATAAAATTGCCTTAATTGATTCTATTGAAGCTGTTTCATCGACTGTATGGTAGCCTGTTGTTGGGATTTGCAATGTTGTTCCTTGAATCTTTCCTTTTGATTCCATCACAATTCTTCCAAGTTCAGTACTTCCTAAACTTAAAGGTTTTAAACCTTGTTCTATTCGAATCTTATTTTTTTCTTCAATAAACTTATCTTTACAAGAAAATGATAATTTGTTTTTTTTACAAAAACTTTTTAGCTGTTTTAAAATAGGCGATTTAAATCTTGCATTTACGTCTTTATTTCTCAAAACTACAAGTTGTTTATCCGCTTCTTCTCTACTTTCGTAAGGACTTGTATCCAATACAAGAAGTTCATTTGTGCAAAGATTTTGTTTTTTAAACCATTCATGTACAAATCTCCAAGATTTTCCTGCTTCTTCTTGAGCTGTAAAAAATGCAGTTCCTTGAAATCCATTTTGATACAAATATATGATAATTGCTGCTGAAAGAACATTGTCTAATTGAGCAGATATTAAATTATCATTTTGTTTTAACTTATCACTAAAAGCTATTGGAGTTGCTGGTTGTAGATGAGAAAGTCCTTCTATTTCAAAGATTAAATTGTTTATTTCTTCTTTTAAAAAGGCATTTTTTATAGTTCCCATTCCTAAATAACTACCGCTATAAGGTTCATAAGCATGGACTTGTTGGTTGATATATCTTTGAGAGATTAGTTGGAAAGTTTGTTCAGATACGGAGTTTCCTTTTAAATCAGAACGATTTTTTGCTAAAAATGCAGCAAATTGGAACTCATTTGGACCTGTACAAATAACGCCATGTCTATCAATGTGTGCACTTAATATTCCATTTTTTGGATTATTACCAAGGGCAACTAATAAACCATCATAATGTTGAGTTTTAATCCCTAATTCTTCAAGCTCTCTTTTTATATATACTAAAAAAGAGTGTTCTGCTCCTGTTACAGATGGAACACGAATAAGTTGCTTTAACAAATCTAAAAAAAGATTAAAATTTTTTGGCTCATTTATCAATGAATTAACCAAAATTAACTCCTATAATTTTAGATAGAATAAAAATTATTCTATGCGTGGAATTATAAACCATAAAGTTTTTTTTTATTCTAAAATGAAACTTAATTTTAAAATATTAAAGTATATTATTTTAATCAACTTTATTTTAATCTGTATTTAAAAATATAGAGATATAATTTTGCAAATTTATTGTAAAATTACAAATTAAAAAATTATAAGGGATTAATTATGGCAGAATTATCAGCACTTGAACAACTTAAAGCTTCAAGAAATCCACTAAGAGTAGTTGAAGATTTATATAAAGAGGCATTAGAGGGAATTCCTTTAAGTGATGAATATATCGGACTTTTAAAATGGTATGGTATGTATCCACACATAAACAAAGATGGTCTTGAAGATAAAAAATATTTTATGAAAAGAATTAAGCTTGTTGATGCAAGGATGAATTTAGAACAACTAAAAGTTATGAGTGAAATTGGAATGAAATATGCGCAAGGTCTAGTAGATTTTACAACTAGACAGAATGTTCAATTTCACTATATAGAAATTAAAGATATTCCAGCGATTTTTGATTTATTAAGTAGTGTAAATTTGACTTCAAGAATGGCATCTGGAGATGGACCAAGACCTATCATGACATGTCCTGTTAGTGGAATAGATGATGGTGAGATTTATGATGTTGCTAAACTTTTAAAAGAAGTTGATACATATTTTGATAAAAACGATGATAGATTTTGTAATTTTCCTAGAAAATATAAAATTGGAATTAGTGGCTGTAAATGTCATTGTGCAGCACATGAAGTTCAAGATGTTGCATTTACTGCTTTTAAAACTAAAAATGATGAGGTTTTATTTGATTTAACTATTGGTGGAGGATTATCAAAATCTAAACAAATTGCAACTAGGGCAAACAGATATGTAAAACCAGAACAAGTTTTAGATGTAGCGGTTGCTTGTGCAGAGATTTTTAGAGATAATGGAAATAGAAGTAATAGAAATAAAGCAAGAGTAAGACATCTTTTAAATGATTGGGGAATTGAAAAATTTGTTGAAGAGATAGAAAAAGCTATTGGATATAAACTTCAAATTGGTGAAGTTGAGCCAATTATTGCTTCGTATGAAAATAGAAATCACTTTGGAATAAACAAACAACAACAAGGAGGTCTTTCTTATGTTGGATTTGCAACAAATTCTGGAAGAGTTGCTGGGGAAGATTTTGTAAAATTCTATGAAATTTGTAGTAAATATAGTGCTGGAGGAGTTGCTCTAACTGGAACTCAAAACTTTATAGTTTATGATATAAAAGATGAATTTGCTCAAAGTTTAGCAGATGAATTTGAAGCTTTAGGATATCCATATAAACCAAATCCATTTAGAGCAAGATTACAATCATGTACTGGAAAAGAGTTCTGTAAATTTGGAATTACTGAAACAAAAGAGTATGCAAAAAAAGTTGTAGTTGAACTTGAGAATAGATTTCCAGATTTTAAAGAAGACCTAACAATTGCTATTTCTGGATGTGGAAATACTTGTTCTCATCCACAAATTGCTGATATTGGATTTGTTGGTGGAATGATGAGATTTGATGGAGAAAGAGTAGAAGGATATGATGTACTAATAGGTGGAAATTTAGAAGGTACAAGTAAAAGCCGAATTGCTAGAAAAATAGGTGTAAAAGTTCCAGCTACTGGAGTTGTTGATTATATTGAAAGTCTTTTAAATGACTATAAAACTGATAACTTAGGACAAACAAGATTTAAGGATTATCTAGCTGCTTTAGAGCCAGTTGGTGGTGCTAGTAGTGATGATGAATAGTTGATTTATTCAACTATGAGTTCCAAGATAGTAAAAGGAATACTATCTACTGCTATCAAGAAATTTTAGTCGAAATTTTAATACTTAAGTAAAATCTACCTTGAAACCCATAATTCAATAAATAGAGAGTTTTAACTCTCTACTTATTATCTTCTAATTTTTTTAATATTTTATTTGTATTTATTATACTTACAAGCATTGTTGCAAAAAGTAGTAAAAAGGCTAAAAATATACTTATTGTTACAGCAGGACTTGATGAAATTTGCATCAAGCTTCTACTAGGTTTTTGTTCTTTTTTAGCTTCAGGTTTAGCTACTTGTTCTACTTTTTCAAATCCATTTGGTGGAGCAATTCCAATTTTTTCTTCTTGATGATCAGCTCCTCCACCATCTAAAACTACTTTATATGGAATTTTTGGAATATCGACTATCAAATCATCATCAGTTAATCTTTGTTGAAAAAGTATTTCGCCAGAGTGTAAAGCTTCAAGCTTTACCAATGCCCCTGATGCACTTTCTCCCGTATTAAACTCTCCTGCAATAGTGATTGTTCCATCTTTATTGTCATCTACATATAAAACTAAAGAGTGAGCAAAAATATATAAAGGAGATAGTAAAAGTATTGCTATTTTAAATATTTTATTCATCTGTTTTTCCTTTGTTTAAAATCTTAGCTAGTATAAAATCTTCTCTTTTTTCTGGAAGTTTTTTACCTAAATATATTAAAAAAATTCCAAATAAAACTAAAGTAATATCAACTGCATAATAACTATTTTTTATAAGTTCTAAATCAAAACTTATCAAGTGCATTAATACAGCTAATATAAATAATATTCCTCCACTTACTAAAAACTCTTTACTAGCTTGGTAAGAGTTAATTCTATAAAATGACCAAAAAAGTGTAAATAACCAAACATTATAAAAAAGTCCTTGTTGCCATAAAACTCTATCCTCTAAATCAAATGGTAATGTCCATTGCAGTAAAAATAAAACTGCAACAGCAGGAATAACTCCTACCATTGTTGCTGTTGATAGTTTTCCCATCCAGTGATAAAAAGTGATTTTTCCTTCAACTTTTTTTGCTTTTTTCTCAAGCCATAACATCACACCAAATCCAATAGCAACTCCACAAAGTGCCATCAAAATAGCTATAATAGTTCTTGAAAAAATATCAATACCAAATAAAAAGTGTAAGAAAAATAATCCTTCAGCTACAAATACTGGAATAGTATTGTCCAATACTCTTTTATTTTCTAGTAATTCCCCTGTATGAGCATTGAGTGCTACATAAGGAATATTAAACATTCCACCATTTAAAAATGGTTTATAAGGATTGTAACCTATAAATTCAGCTCTTGCAGTTGTATCGTTCCAGTTTAAAAGTTTTATTTGTTTAAATGTAAGTTGTGGATTTATTTCACTAGCTTTTTTCATCAACTCATTTAAAGGAAGCATTTTCGCTTCAATATTCTCTTTTTTTACAGGTTTGTTTTGTGGGAAAAGTGTAGAACCTACAAGTTCATCTATTGCTTTTGCTTCACCTTTTGTGAGTATTTTTGCCATAGGTGGAGCAGATATTAATCCTAAATTCATAACAGCACCACTTATTGTTATAAGTAAAAATGGTAAAAATGCCCAAGTAAATATTTTGACATGAATAGTTGAAAATAATCCTTGTTGATTTTTTGCTCTATAACTAAATTTAAAATAGTAAATTAAAATTAATCCAGTTATTACCAAAGCCAAAGTTCCAACAGCTGTAAATCCAAAAGCTAATCTACCTATTAATTGTAATGGGTACCCATAATGAAGTTGATTTAAAAATTCAGCTAGATTTGTAACTTCTTTATTCTCATCTTCGAGAATCTCTTTTGTTGTAGGATTAAAAACTACTGGTTTAACGAAACGGTTTGTAACGCTAACTGCTGTATCTCCAAGTCTTCCAGGTAGATTTATAAGAATATTATCTCTTGGAAAATCTGGATTTTTTAAAGCAATCTCTACCATAGAGTTATAGTCAATTTTTGTAATATCAGATTTTTCGATATATCTTGAAGGTTTTTCCCAATTTTGAATATGTGGTAAAAATATAGCAAATACTCCAAAAAATATTGCAAGATACATAATAATAGAAAAAGTAATACCAGCAGCTATATGAAGAGCAAAAAGTCTTTGTTTAAATAGTTTTGATTTTTCCATAATCTTTTCCTAATATAAAATATAAAGTGATATGGCAAAAATCACAGTAGGAATTACAGCTTTTAATAGTGCTTCAAGCTTTGTATAAGATAGTGCTATCCAAGTAAAAGTACATGCCCAAGCAAAAGTATTGAACATAATTGATATTATTCCTGATTGTTTAACTTCCATAGGTATTATAAAAGCAAGTAGAGTCATACCTAAATAAGCGACAAATAGACCGCCAAAAATGGCGATCAATGTTCTAAATAGTCCTATTTTCTTTCCTGAAATTTCAGGTGTAGCTAAATATAAATAAGCTTTTTTTAACATATTTTATTCTTTTAGAATTTATAAGAAACAGATGCTAAGAAAGTTCTAGGAGTTCCTACATATACTCTTGTCCCCCTTGCATCACTAATAAGTGAGCCATCAACATATTCTTTATCAGTTAAGTTTTGTACACTTAAGTTTGCTCTCCAATTACCTTTTTTATACCCAATAGTTGCATTGTAAGTGATTACTGAATCAAGTTCTATACTATTTGTTTCATTTGCATATTTACTACCCAAATATTTAACTCCACCACCTATATAAAAATCGGGAAGATTAATTGAAGCTAATTTATAAGTTGTAAACAGATTTGCAGTATGGTTTGGAATATTTATTAAATCATTATTGTTAACATCTTTATTTTTTGTATCAACATATCCATAAGAAGCAATAAGAGATAAATTTTCTGTGATATCTCCACTTAAATCAAGTTCAAAACCTTTACTTTCTTGTTTTCCACTTGCTTTATAGTAAAAAATAGGACTCCCTATAACTATATCACGAGTAGCAACATTTTCTTTTTCTATTTTAAAAATAGAAGCAGATAAATCAAATTTATCATCAAATAGTTTTTGCTTAACTCCAAACTCATATCCTTTCCCTTTCTCTGGGTCTAAGACATTTCCATTTTTATCAATACTTGTAGTCGGTGTAAATGATTGAGAATAATTTGTAAAAATAGTTGTTTGTGGAGTTACCTGATAAACTAAACCAAAAGATGGAGTTGTAGCATCACTTTTTTGACTATTTTGAGGTTTTACTTCATCATATCTAATTCCAGCACTAAAAATTATAGAGTCAGTTATATTTATATTATTTTGTAAAAATATTCCATAACTTTCTACATTATTTTTTGGTACTGACATATTTGCTGCATTTGGATGGTCTTTTAAATTTGTAAGATGTTCATAATTTGGATTTGAAAAATTTATAGGATAAAATGTATTCATATCTGCAAACATAATTTGTTCTGAATAAGCTTTGTTATAATCAGCTCCAATAGTAAATCTATTCTTTATACCAAATAAATCAAATTCTTTATTTAAAGTATATTGAGAAGCATGTTCTTGATATTTTTGGTTTTGTATAGCAAAGAATCTTAATAAATTACCTGTTGCTTCTTGATACATAAATGGGAATGCAACATTTTCATTTTCTCCAACATAATCAATATATCTATATCTAAAATTAGAACTCCAAGTATCAAAAATACTATCTAAATCAAAACCAGCAATTTTTTGTGTTTTTTCAAACTCTTCATCAGGATGTGAACTCATATTTTTTATAGGAGCTACTAATTTCCCATTACTATTTACATAAGTTCCAAAATTTGATGGAGTTTTTTCATCTGTATATTCAGTTACAAAAGTAATAGTATTATTATCATTGATATTATAAGCTAAGCTAGGAGCTATAAATATCTTATTTGTATCTGTATTGCTATTTGTCCAACCTTCATCATATTTTAAAACAGATGTTAATCTAAAATATAAAGATTTATCTTCATTTAAACTTCCTCCAATATCAAGTTTTGGACTATAAGATGGATTGTCTGTGGCTTCAAATTCTATTGAAGCCACAGAGTTTTTTGTAGGTTTTTTTGTAACTAAATTTACTAATCCACCTGGACTTGATTGTCCATATTGTAAACTGTCAGGACCTTTTAAAACTTCAACTGCTTCAAGATTAAAAACTTCTGGATGTGCTAGTTTATTTGTAAATCTTATTCCGTCAAATAAAATAGGAACTCCTGAAAACCCTCTCATTGATATATCATTTGTTCTTCCATGATTATCGCCTGTGTAAACTGTATTTGATGACATGGTTATAATATTTTCAATATTTTGAGAAGATGAATCTTTGATAAAATTTTTATTAAAAGTTTGAATAGATTTTGCTGTATCTTCTTTTGACATTTGAGTTCTATTTAACTCTATTTTACTTTGATAATTATAGCTTGAAGAACTATTTACTGTAATTTCATCTAGTCTTGTAGTTTCATTTGCATTTAGGAGACTTTCACTACTAATAGTTAAAATTGTAGCAACAGATAGTGCCATTTTTATTTTCATTCTCTTTTCCTTTTATTTAATTTTTTAGATCGGAATATTATAAAAATAAATAGTTGTTATCAATATTTAAGAATCATAAAAAGGAAAAATTAAACTAAAAAAGGGAAATTTATAATATTTTAATAAGCAGTAAATTGTTTTTTATATTCACTTGGAGTTATTTTGAAATAGTCAGTAAATAGTTTACTAAAGTATCCAGAGTGTTTATATCCAACTTTTAAAGCAACTTCATTTATATTAAAATCATCTTTTAACAGTTCTTTTGCTACTTCAAGCCTTCTTTTTTGAAGCATGTCTAATATAGTCATCTTAAAATATTGTTTAAAATCTTTTTTAAGATAACACTCATTTGTTGCAGATTTGTAAGCAATATCTTTTATAGAAAGATTTGAACTGTACTCTTTCATAATTATCTCTTTAGCTCTTTCTAAACTTGAAAGCCTATTCTTGTCATAATTTATAAAATCATTATTTAAAACCTTTGCTATTCTTTCTATAGTATAATGAAGTAAATTCATACTTTTTGATTCCAAATATAGGTTTTTTAATAGATCTTCATCAAAACAACTACTATTAAGTGTATTCAAAATTTCAAATTGTTCTAAATCAATATTTCCATTGTATATATGAGTTCTCATTTTTATATAAGCTTCATTCATATAACTTTTAATATTTTCAATAGGAGAACCGAGTTTTAAAAAAAGTTCTTCTTTAATTGCTATCATAAAAGTTGTATAATTTTTACCTTTTTTTAAATGATTTTGAGCATAATATTTATCAGAAATAAGTTCTAAAAAGAAATCATTAGTTCTTAATTTAAATTCTTTGTCTTGAAATGTATAATTAAGAGGTTCTCCTAGATTGAAAATAAAAGTTGCTCCCGCAACTCCGCCACTTTGTTCGATTAATGTAATATCTTGGTTAGGGGTAAAATTTCTAATTAAAGCAGCTATACCATTGCCCATATCATACCAAAAGTATTTTCCATCTCCTAAATCTTTATTTATAGATCTTATATGGATTAATCTTTCAAATGGATTTAATATCTCTTTTTCTAATTCAACAAAAGTACAAAATTCAACCTTTGGAATATTACTCATAAAAATATCCTTTGTTATAAATCAAAAATTTAAAACTTTATCTTCAAAACTTAAATTTATAATTTCTCCAATATTAGGGCTTTTATCAAAACTAGTTATCAATAAATCTTGCCCATCAACCTCTGCTATGATTTCATTAAAATTTCCATAAAAAATATTTTCTTTTACGATAGCTTTTATATTTCCATTTTCACAAATTTTTATATTTTCAGGTCGAATATAAGAATTATCTCCTATTTTTGTAAATTTTCCTAAAAAATTTGCACAATATAAATTAGATGGATTATGATAAAGTTCTTTTGAAGTACCAACTTGAAGAACATCACCACCAAACATAATAGCAATTCTATCTGATAAAAAAAATGCATCTTCCTTATCATGAGTTATAAAAAGTGCTGTTATATTGAAAGATTTTATCATCTCTTTTAATTCAGTTCTTAGAATATTTCTTAATTCTGTATCTATGTTACTTAAAGGTTCATCTAAAAGTAATATTTTTGGTTTATTTATAATAGCACGTGCTAGTGCAACACGCTGTTGTTGTCCTCCACTTAATTCATGTGGATATTTAGTTTCATGACCTTTTAGTTTTGTTTTTTCTAAAATATCTTCTAATTCCTTTTTTGAAGCATTGCTTCCAAAAAGTATATTCGAAGATACATCAAGATGTGGAAGTAGGGCATAATTTTGAAAAACTATTGCAACTTCTCTATCTCTTGGTTCTAAATTTATATTATTTGAAAAAACCAATTGTTCATCAATAAAAATTTCACCTTCATCAGGCTTTTCAAGTCCAGCTAACATTCTTAAAAAGGTAGTTTTCCCACTACCGCTTGTACCTAAAATAGTAAAAATTTCACCTTCATTAAAAGATAAATTTATATTATTTGCTACACAAACATTACCTTTACAAAATGATTTTTTTAAATTTCTTATATCTACAATTTTTTTCATTTTCTTCTTCTTACAAATTTTGAATTTAATAATAAAACTGCAACAGCAGTCGTTAAAACAAGGATTAATGAAGGGAACCCAGTTTTATAAAGCATTTCATTTGTTGCTAATTCATATATTCTTATAGCTAAAGTATCAAAGTTAAATGGTCGTAAAATCAGTGTTGCAGGAAGTTCTTTAGCTATATCTATATAAAGTATTAAAAAACCACTTATTAAATAAGGTTTTAAAAGTGGTAGATAAATTTTAAAAATAGATTGAACTTCATTTTTACAAAATATTTTACTTGCATCATCTATACTAGCATCTATTTTACTAAAGCCATTCTCAACTGAACCAATACTTGATGCAAAATATCTAGTAGTGTAAGCAAAAATTAAAATTATAAATGAGCTACTAAAGAAATATATTCCTAGACTATTATCTATAAAATTTGCAATAATAATCAACCCAACAGCAACAACTGCTCCAGGGATTGAATATCCTAATATTGATAATTTGTGAGTAATATTTGATATTTTTGAAGGAAATTTTCTTATAAAATAAACTATACAGAATGCTAAAAGTACTATAAATAAACTTGATATAATATTTAAATTTAAAGTATTAAATAATAAATCAAATGCCTCAAAATCTAAAGTGTGAATATCCAAGTAAGTCCAATAAATTAAAATAGCAGTTGGAATAAATAGTGTAAAAGAACTGATAATAAAAGATACTAAAAATGCTAAAAGATTGTATTTCCCAGTCAATTTTATTTTATTAGCTTTTTTTGAACTATGAGTTGAACTTGTAAATCTTAATTTTTTTCTAATATTATGTTCAACCAATAAAATAGAAAAAACAAAAACAAGTAGAACAATAGCTACATTTATAGCTCCAGCTAAATCTCCATAACCAAACCAACTTTTAAAAATACCAACACTAAAAGTTTCTATTCCAAAATATAAAACTGTTCCATAATCACTTAATGTTTCCATAATGGCAAGTATTGTTCCTGCAAAAATGGCTGGATAAGACAATGGTAAATATACTTTGAAAAAGGCTTTTATAGGATTTATTTTTTGTAAAGATATTAATTCTGTTACTGTTGATGAAAGAGATGCAAAAGATACTCTTGCTAGAATATAAACATAAGGAAACATTGCTATTGTAAATATAAAAATTGCTCCACTCATATTTAAAATATCAAGTTTAATCGATGTATTATTTAGTATTTGTGATAAAAGACCACGAAATTCAAAAAATCCAACATAAGTATATCCAAAAATATAAGCTGGATAAGCTAAAGGTAAAACAAAACAAATAGCAAAAAATTTACTTCCAAAATATGTAAATCTTGCACTTAAATATGATGTTATAGTGCCTATGATGATTACAAAAATAGCCGTTCCTAAAATCAAATGAGTAGTGTTTAATGTATATTCTATTAAGAAATCACTTTGTAAAAACTCTTTATTAAATGAACCACTAAATATAAAATATGCTATTAAAATTAATATTGGTAAGGCTATACATAGCCCCAAAACTGGAGCTATATAGAATTTTAAATTTTTTATTTCCATTTCCCTTTTGTTGCTATTTCAACTGCTTTTTTTGTATATTTTCCAACTTCATTTAAAGGGATAGTATCTTCTTTAAATTCACCCCAAGAAGCAACTATACCAGCTGGTTTTACTTTTGGATTTACAGGATATTCATAATTTCCTTGTGCTAAAGCACCTTGTGCATCAACACTTGTTAAAAATTCGATTAATTTTACAGCATTATCTTTATTTGGAGCAAATTTTGTAACACTAGCACCTGAAATATTTATATGTGCTCCAGTTGTTTCTTGTGCAGGAAAAAATACTCCAATAGATTTTGCTATTTCTTCATCAACTTTATCACCACTATTTGCCATAACTCCAACATAATAAGAGTTTACAATAGCAATATCAGCTTCTCCAGAGGCTACTGCTCTTATTTGATCTTTGTCAGCACCTTTTGGGTTTCTTGCAAAGTTTTCAACTAAACCTTTTACAAACTCTAATGCTTTATCTTCTCCATGATGAGCAATAATTGAAGCTAATAGAGATTTATTATAAGCGTGAGTTGAAGTTCTAGTTATAACTTTACCTTTAAATTGTGGTTTTGTAATAGAAAAATAGTCCCCTAAATCTTTAGGATTTACAGTTTTTGGGTTATAAACAAAAAGTCTTGCTCTTTTTGTAAGAGAGAACCATTTTCCATCTTCATCTCTTAAATGACTTGGAATATTTTCTTCTAAAGTTTTTGATTCTACTTTCTGAAGTAAATCTCTTTGTTTTGCATCATATAAATTTCCAATATCAGCAGTGATAAGTATATCAGCAGGAGAATTTGCTCCTTCAATAGCTAATCTTGAAACTAACTCTTCAGCTTTTGCTGTTACCAAATTTACCTTAATACCTGTTTTTTCTTCAAATTGTTTGAATAAAATTTTATCTGAATCGTAATGTCTTTGAGAATAAACATTTACTTCATTGTTTGCAAATAGAAAACTTGAAAGTAAAAGTGAACTTAATGCTAATTTTTTAATCATTATATACTCCATTTTTTAATTTGAACTTGAATGATATAATATTTAAACTTTAAAAAAAGTTATAGTAAGAATGGTTATTAGGATGTTGTAATTATATATTACAAACTCCTATAATTTCTTCCAGCATTTTTAATTTTAATAAATTTTAGGTTATTGTATTTTCTATTTATTTCATAAACCACTATACCTCTTGTATTTGTCTAACATATTTTAAAAATATTGGTTTTGGTACAAATGGTATTATTTTTATCATTATATTTTGAAAACAACCAACACCAGAGATTTTATCTAACTCACCTTTTATCATGGCATTATAACCATCTTGAGCAACACTTAGTGCAGAAACAGCCTTATCCAAAAGTTTTGTTTTATCAACTCCTGAAGTTGCACCAAAATTGGTTTCAGTTGCACCTGGAAGCAAATTTGTAACTGTAATATTTGTATCATATAATTCTTCACTTAATGCATTTCCCCATGAAGTTACATAAGCTTTTGTTGCATAATATACTGCTTGAAGTGGTCCAGGTAGTAATGAAGCAATTGAAGATATATTTAAAATCTTGCCACTATTTCTTTTTTTCATATCAGATAAAAATAAATATGTTAGTTCTGTTACTGCTATTATATTGAGATTAATCATTTGAGATTGTCTTTCCCAAGAAAGCTCATCAAATTTACCTAATAATCCAAATCCTGCATTGTTAAATAAATATTCTATATCAATATTTAAAGCCTTTACATTTTCATATACCTCTTTAGCTGATCCTATAACTGATAAATCAATTATGATATTTACAACTTTTACTGAAAATTTAAATTCTAATTCATTTTTTAAGCTTATTAAACTATCTTCATTTCTTGCTACTAAAACTAAATCTCCACCTTTACTTGCATGAATTTTAGCTAATTCTTTTCCTATACCTGAACTTGCACCTGTAATTAAAGCTACATTTTTCATTTCATTCCTTTGTTGTTTAAACTATACTCAAAAGTTTAGTGTAAGAAATCTTAAATATTAATTAAACTAAACGGTTTAGTCTGAATATCTCTTAAGTTTTTATTTGTTAAAATTCTATTATGAAAAGAAATAGACCATTAAATCAAGAAAAAAGAAATGCTATTATAAAAGCTGCTATTGAAGAATTTTATACAAAAGGGTATGAAGCTTCTAGTATGGATACAATATCTAAGGAAGCTAATGTATCTAAAGCTACTGTATATAATCATTTTAAAAATAAAGAAGATCTATTTTTAGCATTAGCACATATATTACTTGAAAAACTTGAAAAAAGTTTTCAATATGAATATGATAATAACAAAACAATAGAATTTCAATTAAAAGAAATTGCATATAAAGAATTAGAGTTTTTAAATAACAATGAAAATATGAAATTAATTCAGATTTTAACAGTTGTAATGATTCAAAAAAATGAGATTGGTTTAAAATTATTAGCTTATGAAAGAGATGACTGTATGGATATGACTTCAAAATGGTTTGAGAAAGCTAAAGAAAATAAAAAATTAGATTTTGAAAGTTCTTTATTTGTATCTAAACAGTTTATAGGAATGATTAAATCATTTGCTTTTTATCCACAAATCTATGGTGCATCTAAATTGACATCTGATGAACAAAATAACTTAGTAGAAAAAGCTGTGCAGATGATAATAAAACAATATAGTTAAATATTGTTAATTCACATATCATAAAAATTTGAGATTAAACATCAATTAGATATAATGAATAACTTTTATGCTACTTTTAGCGTACTATTATAAACTGTATAAAATACTAAAATGAGTAGTAATTGATTAGCATGATTTTTAATATTTTAGAATAAATTTTGTATAAATCCATAGAAAATATGGCTTAAAAGGATAAAAATAAAATGATTTTAATGATTGATAACTATGATAGCTTTACATATAATATTGTTCAATATTGTTTAGAATTGGGAGCAGATTTAAATATAATTAGAAATGATGAAATGAGTTTAGAAGATATAATAGCTTTAAATCCTAGTAAAATTATAATTTCACCTGGTCCAGCAACTCCAGATGATGCTGGTGTTTGCCTTGAAGTTATAGAATATTTTTCTGATAAAAAACCAATTTTTGGGATTTGTTTAGGACATCAAGCCATAGCACAAGTTTTTGGTGCAAAAGTTATAAGAGCAAAAAATATGATGCATGGAAAAACTTCTTTAATAAAAGTTGTAAAAGATACAAAAATCTTTGAAGGATTACCAAAAGAGTTTACTCAAACAAGATACCATTCTTTAATTGTAGATAAAAATGATTTACCAAAAGATATTATTGTTACTTCAAAAAGTTTAGATGATGAAGAGATAATGTCTTTGGAAATAAAAGATAAACAAATTTATGGTGTACAATTTCACCCAGAGTCAATTATGAGTGAACATGGGCATAAGATAATAGATAATTTTTTAAAGATTTAGAATGCTTTTAAAAAGTAAATATACATTATATTTTTATATATTATTATTTTTTATTGTATGTTTACTTTTTATACAAACACAAGTTTATCTAAGTATTTCATATAAAGAAGCTTTGAATTTTTATGAGAATAGTTCCATTTTATCATTTATTACACAAGCCTCTGTATATTTATTTGGGCAAAGTGATTTAGCATTAAGATTACCTTTTATATGTATGTATATTTTTAGTGTAGTTCTAATGTATAAAATTACTGAAAACTATTTCAAATATGAAATGGATAGATTTATATCAATTTGCCTTTTTATGGTCTTACCAGGAGTTTTGAGTGCCTCACTTTTAGTAAATACGGCAATAATTTGTATATTTTTAACTCTTTTATATATCTACTATTATGAAAAATATGGTAAACACTTATATTATTTGTTACCGTTTTTACTATTTGTTGATAACTCTTTTGCAATACTTTTTTTGGCTCTTTTTTTATTTTCGTTTAAAACTAAAGATAGAAAACTTTTATATTTCACAACAATTTTATTTGTTCTATCTATATTTATTTATGGAATATTTACTGATGGGCGTCCAAAAGGTTTTTTAATAGATACTTTTGGAATATATGCAGCTATATTATCTCCACTTTTATTTTTATACTTTTTATACTCTTTATATAGAGTATTAATAAAAAAAGAGATGGATTTGAGTTGGTATATAGCTTCAACAGCACTTCTTTTGTCTATTTTAGCATCATTTAGACAACGCATATATATAGAAGATTTTGCTCCTTATGTTGTTGTGGTTATTCCTGCAATTGTAAAAATATTTTTGCATTCATATAGAGTTAGATTAAAAGAGTTTAGAACAACTTATAATATTATAGCTATAACAACAATTTTATTTTTATCAATTAATATTTTGTTTACATTTGTAAATAAACCAATTTATTTACTTCTTGAAAGAAGCGATAAACACTTTGTACATCAATACCATTTTGTAAAAGAACTTTCAAAAGAACTTAAAAATAGAAATATCAATGGTGTTTTTTGTGATGATAAGTCTTTAGCTTTAAGGCTAAAATTTTATGGAATTAAAGAAACAGAAGATTACTTTTTATCAGAATTTGAATTTTATGGTTATGATGAAAAAATATCAATTAACTACTACGATAAAGAACTTTTTAGAGTGTATATAAAAAAATTAATATGAAAAAATCATTTTTCCTAATAGAATTTATTATAGTAATAGTTATATTAGGGATAATTTACTCAATTTTTACTCCGAAGAAATATATAAACAAATTAGATGAAGTTACGAATAGAATTTTAATATATTTACATTTTACAAGATTTAAAGCTTTGAGCGATGATGTTTATTCAGAAGAAAAAGATAGCAAAGGAGATAATCTTTGGTATAAAGGTAGATGGACTATGAAGTTTATGCGATGTTCTGAAAATAAAGGTGGAGGAATTTATTTTCGTATTTATTCAGAAAAAAATGATAAAGGACATGCTGGTCAAAAGGAGAGTCTAAAAGACCCACTTTCAAATAAATATATTTATAATACAAATGCTTGTAACAATAATATTGAAAATAGTCCATTTGTGCTTTTAAAAAACTATGATATAAAAAAAGTAGATATTAGTTGCAACTCTACTGATTCTTTAGGACAAATATCCTTTGGTGAAGATGGAAAAGTGTACTCAAGAATATCAGAAGCATATGATTTTGAGATAAAAAAACCTTGTATTATAAAGTTTATATCAAATTCAAATGATTTTAGAGAAATTGCTATTCATCCAAATAGTGGTTTTATCGAACTTTTAAAAAAGAAATAAACAAATTCCAAAATTTAAGCCAGAATTAATAGAAACCTCTTGACAAATAAGAAAAAAGCTATTATAATTCCCGTCCAATTTGACCAGACAGCTGGGAAGGTTGAGATCTTTAAAGTTTGATAGGTTTAGAGAGGGTAATCTTTGTAAACCGAATATATATGTTAAAAGAAAATTTGTACAAGTAGTAATATTTAACCTAGAGATAGGAATAGATATTATTTGAAATACTTGTCTATAACTTGAGTGATAATTTTGTAACTAACTTAATAGAGAGTTATATGTTTAGAGATAGATATATAGTTTAAAAGAGAGTAATTATGGAATATGTCAGTTTCAAACACTATAAAGAGTGATAGAATTTAGAATGTAAATTAAAATGTAATTTTTAATTTGTAGTTTTTTATTTTTCATTGTAAATTTATGGAGAGTTTGATCCTGGCTCAGAGTGAACGCTGGCGGCGTGCTTAACACATGCAAGTCGAACGAGAACGGGTTATAACTTGTTATAACTGTCAGCTAAGTGGCGCACGGGTGAGTAATGTATAGGTAATATGCCTCTTACTAAGGGATAACAAATGGAAACGTTTGCTAATACCTTATATTCCTTATAAACAAAAGTTTGTAAGGGAAAGATTTATTGGTAAGAGATTGGCCTGTATTGTATCAGTTAGTTGGTGGGGTAATGGCCTACCAAGACAATGACGCATAACTGGTTTGAGAGGATGATCAGTCACACTGGAACTGAGACACGGTCCAGACTCCTACGGGAGGCAGCAGTGGGGAATATTGCACAATGGACGAAAGTCTGATGCAGCAACGCCGCGTGGAGGATGACACATTTCGGTGCGTAAACTCCTTTTATATAAGAAGATGATGACGGTATTATATGAATAAGCACCGGCTAACTCCGTGCCAGCAGCCGCGGTAATACGGGGGGTGCAAGCGTTACTCGGAATCACTGGGCGTAAAGAGCATGTAGGCGGATTGATAAGTTTGAAGTGAAATCCTATAGCTTAACTATAGAACTGCTTTGAAAACTGTTAATCTAGAATGTGGGAGAGGTAGATGGAATTTCTGGTGTAGGGGTAAAATCCGTAGAGATCAGAAGGAATACCGATTGCGAAGGCGATCTACTGGAACATTATTGACGCTGAGATGCGAAAGCGTGGGGAGCAAACAGGATTAGATACCCTGGTAGTCCACGCCCTAAACGATGTACACTAGTTGTTGTGAGACTAGATCTTGCAGTAATGCAGTTAACACATTAAGTGTACCGCCTGGGGAGTACGGTCGCAAGATTAAAACTCAAAGGAATAGACGGGGACCCGCACAAGCGGTGGAGCATGTGGTTTAATTCGACGATACACGAAGAACCTTACCTGGACTTGACATAGTAAGAATGATTTAGAGATAGATTAGTGTCTGCTTGCAGAAACTTGCATACAGGTGCTGCACGGCTGTCGTCAGCTCGTGTCGTGAGATGTTGGGTTAAGTCCCGCAACGAGCGCAACCCTCGTCGTTAGTTGCTAACAGTTCGGCTGAGAACTCTAACGAGACTGCCTACGCAAGTAGGAGGAAGGTGAGGATGACGTCAAGTCATCATGGCCCTTACGTCCAGGGCTACACACGTGCTACAATGGAGTATACAAAGAGCAGCGATACAGTGATGTGGAGCAAATCTTATAAAATACTTCCCAGTTCGGATTGTAGTCTGCAACTCGACTACATGAAGTTGGAATCGCTAGTAATCGTAGATCAGCTATGCTACGGTGAATACGTTCCCGGGTCTTGTACTCACCGCCCGTCACACCATGGGAGTTGAACTCATTCGAAGCGGGGATGCTAAAGTAGCTACCTTCCACAGTGGATTCAGCGACTGGGGTGAAGTCGTAACAAGGTAACCGTAGGAGAACCTGCGGTTGGATCACCTCCTTTCAGAGAAGTGTATTAAGATTTGATTCTTAATACATAGAATAAGAAAAAAACAATTAACAATATATGTTCGGTTTATAAAGATTATTTGAATAAATATATATAGGTGAATGGGCCTATAGCTCAGCTGGCTAGAGCGCTCGACTGATAATCGTGAGGTCTCAGGTTCAAGTCCTGATAGGCCCACCATTAAATAATCTTTACTTTTAATAGAGATATTAGAATTAAGAGTTTTGTTGGGGAATTAGCTCAGCTGGGAGAGCGCCTGCTTTGCACGCAGGAGGTCAGCGGTTCGATCCCGCTATTCTCCACCATATATATAAACTAATATTTAAAAATTAGATATAAGCTTTTATAGATTAAAAGTTTATATCTGGTTTTTAAAACTAGAAAACATTACTAAGATAACTTTAGTTATTTTAAGTAGTATGATATTTAAAAATATAATGTTAAAGTCTTTAAAATTTTTTCGTAAGATTAAATAATAATATGAAGATAAAAGATGAGAGTTTTTTATTGTAGTAGAGTTAAATAATTTTAAATAAAAAAATTTCATATCAATAATTTGTGATAAATTAAATTTATTATAAAACTATAGATAGAACACAACTAAATTATTAAATATAAATATATTTAATAAGATAGTAGCCAAAGAATATTATCAAACTAAAAGTATTAAATTAATTTTTAATACTTTAAAGGCAAATAACTTGAAAGAGTTATTTATTAATAAGCTATTAAGGGCTAATGGTGGATGCCTAGACTGTAAGAGGCGATGAAAGACGTATTAGGCTGCGATAAGCCACGGGGAGTTGCCAAAGAGCGTTGATCCGTGGATTTCTGAATGGGGCAACCCAGTATAATGAGAGTTATATTACCCTACGGGGAGCGAACCTAGTGAAGTGAAACATCTCAGTAGCTAGAGGAAGAGAAATCAAAAGAGATTCCGTAAGTAGCGGCGAGCGAACGCGGACAAGGACAAACCCAATACTTGTATTGGGGGTTGTAGGACTATAATATGAATTAAAGATGATAGATGAAATACTTGGAAAAGTGTAGCATAGAAGGTGAAACTCCTGTAATTTAAATCATCAATAATTTTAATAGTATCCTGAGTAGGTCGGAACACGTGATATTTTGACTGAAGCTGGGGGGACCACCCTCCAATCCTAAATACTACTTACAGATCGATAGTGAACAAGTACCGTGAGGGAAAGGTGAAAAGTACTGCAGCGAGCAGAGTGAAATAGAACCTGAAACCATTAGCTTACAATCATTCAGAGCCCTATGATTTATCAGGGTGATGGACTGCCTTTTGCATAATGAGCCTGCGAGTTGTGGTTAGTGGCAAGGTTAAGTCAAGTACGAAGCCGTAGCGAAAGCGAGTCTTAATAGGGCGCCATAGTCACTAGCTGCAGACCCGAAACGAAGTGATCTATCCATGAGCAGGTTGAAGCTGGTGTAAGAGCCAGTGGAGGACCGAACCCGCTGACGTTGAAAAGTCTTGGGATGACTTGTGGATAGGGGTGAAAGGCCAATCAAACTTCGTGATAGCTGGTTCTCTCCGAAATATATTTAGGTATAGCCTTGTGTTGTAGCATATAGGGGTAGAGCACTGAATGGGCTAGGGCTGCTTACCGCGGTACCAAACCCTATCAAACTATGAATACTATATGTGGAATCACAGGAGTCAGGCGGTGGGTGATAAAATCAATCGTCGAGAGGGGAACAACCCAGACTAACAGCTAAGGTCCCTAAGTTACATCTAAGTGGAAAACGATGTGGAGTTACTGTGACAACCAGGAGGTTGGCTTAGAAGCAGCCATCCTTTAAAGAAAGCGTAACAGCTCACTGGTCTAGTGATTCTGCGCGGAAAATATAACGGGGCTAAGATGTACACCGAAGCTTTAGATTCAATTTTTAATTGAGTGGTAGGAGAGCGTTCTATTCAGCGTAGAAGATGTACCGGTAAGGAGCGTTGGAGCGGATAGAAGTGAGCATGCAGGCATGAGTAGCGATAATTAAGGTGAGAATCCTTAACGCCGAAAACCCAAGGTTTCCTACGCGATGCTCGTCATCGTAGGGTTAGTCGGGACCTAAGTCGAGTCCGAAAGGGGTAGACGATGGCAAATTGATTAATATTTCAATACCAACATATAAGCGCGATGTGGGGACGCATAGAGTTAATCGAGGTCACTGATGGAATAGTGGCTCGAAGGACGTAGGTTGTTAAGTAGGCAAATCCGCTTAACATTAGACCGAGATCTTACAGGCTCTTGACACTCTTCGGAGGAGATGGAGAATCGATGATACTGTCGTGCCAAGAAAAGCCACTAAGTATATTATATGTTGCCCGTACCGTAAACCGACACAGGTGGGTGGGATGAGTATTCTAAGGCGCGTGGAAGAACCCTCTTTAAGGAACTCTGCAAAATAGCACCGTATCTTCGGTATAAGGTGTGCCTACTTTGGTATATGAACTTGCTTCAAAAAGCCAAAGAGGTTGCAACAAAGAGTCCCTCCCGACTGTTTACCAAAAACACAGCACTTTGCTAACACGTAAGTGGATGTATAAGGTGTGACGCCTGCCCGGTGCTCGAAGGTTAACTGATGATGTCAGCGCAAGCGAAGCATTTGATTGAAGCCCGAGTAAACGGCGGCCGTAACTATAACGGTCCTAAGGTAGCGAAATTCCTTGTCGGTTAAATACCGACCTGCATGAATGGCGTAACGAGATGGGAGCTGTCTCAAAGAGGGATCCAGTGAAATTGTAGTGGAGGTGAAAATTCCTCCTACCCGCGGAAAGACGGAAAGACCCCGTGCACCTTTACTACAGCTTGACACTGTAGCTTGGATATTCATGTGCAGGATAGGTGGGAGGCTATGATGACTAGACGCCAGTAGAGTCGGAGCCATCCTTGAGATACCACCCTTGAATATTTGAGTTACTAACTGCGTACAATTATCTTGTATCAGGACAATGTCTGGTGGGTAGTTTGACTGGGGCGGTCGCCTCCTAAATAGTAACGGAGGCTTACAAAGGTTAGTTCAAAGCGGATGGAAATCGCTTGTTGAGTATAATGGCATAAACTAGCTTGACTGTGAGACCTACAAGTCGAACAGAGACGAAAGTCGGTCATAGTGATCCGGTGGTTCTGCGTGGAAGGGCCATCGCTCAAAGGATAAAAGGTACGCCGGGGATAACAGGCTGATCTCCCCCAAGAGCTCACATCGACGGGGAGGTTTGGCACCTCGATGTCGGCTCATCGCATCCTGGGGCTGTAGTCGGTCCCAAGGGTATGGCTGTTCGCCATTTAAAGCGGTACGCGAGCTGGGTTCAGAACGTCGTGAGACAGTTCGGTCCCTATCTTCCGTGGGCGTAGGAAAGTTGAAGAGATTTGTCCCTAGTACGAGAGGACCGGGATGAACGTACCACTAGTGTACCAATTGTTCTGCCAAGAGCATCGTTGGGTAGCTACGTACGGATGTGATAAGAGCTGAAAGCATCTAAGCTCGAAGCCAACTCTAAGATGAACTTTCCCTGAAGTTCCCAGCAAGACTAGCTGGTTGATAGGCTGGATGTGTAAGCGTTGTAAGGCGTTTAGCTGACCAGTACTAATAGAACGTTTGGCTTATTTTTATTTCTTTGGTTTACTATCTTATTAAGTATACAATACTTAATAATTGTGTTTACATTAGTTTTTATATGAAATACAAAAAGACTTTAACATTATCTTTATCTAAACTCTATATTTGAGTTGAGTATTAAGAGCAAAGCTTTTAAATGAAAAGTTAAAAATGGAAAATGAATAATTCACTTTTTATTTGCTTTTACTACTCAACTTTGTTAGTGGTTACAGAGAAGTGGAAATACCCAGTCCCCATTCCGAACCTGGTAGTCAAGCACTTCATCGCCGATAATACTGCAGGGTCCCCTTGTGGAAACGTAGGTCACCGCTAACTCTTTGAGTATTCTTTTTACAAATGCCTTTCCTAAGTTACTTCTTCTAGTATTTTAGGGAAGGCTTTTTTTTATTCTATTTCTTCCTTCTCAACACAATTAAACATATTTCAATACCTTCTTCAAATTTTATTTATATACTATTTATTTTTTACTAAATACCTCTATTTTTTTCTATTTATCTATTTCTATTGTTTAAATTTATTTACATAATTTATCTTTTAACTCTTTTTTTAATAAGTTTTATTACATTTTATCTTTTTTAGCAAAAATGACTATTAAATTAACTTATTACAATATATAAACTTAGGTATGAGTTCCAAGGTAAAAGAAAGGACAATTTTTTAACTTTAGCTCCTAATCTAAATTGATGTTAAAAAATCTGAAAATACAAAAAAACCTTGAAACCCACACCTAAGTCTATTTTTAAAAGAGAATTTTAACTCTCTTTTAATTGATTTAATATTCTATTTGTATTTTTATTACTAAAATAAATTGTCATTAAAAATAATATTATACATATACTAAAAAATACTATAGTTACACTACTCCATTCATGTGATACATTCTGTGGTACTGTTACTTGTTTACTTTGTGCTTTTAACTCTTCACTATATCCTTCTATTGGTGCAATACCTTCTTTTACCAAAGTATGTCCACTCCCTCCATCAAGAACTACTTGATATGGCTCTTTTGGAATATCAATAGTTATCTCACTCTCTTTTGGAAGTCTTTGTTGAAACAATACATTTCCACTAACCAAAGACTCTATTTTTACTAATGCTCCTGCTGCATCATCTCCTGTATCAAACTCTCCTGCAACTGTTATAGTATTATCTTTATTATCTTCTACAAACAGCATTAATTCATGAGAATACAAACCAAAGCTCAAACTTAACATTAATATTAATTTTTTTATCATTTTATTTATCCTTAAACATTATAAAGTATTATCAAAGCTATTCCAAATATTAAAGTTGGAACAACACATCTTAAAAGTGCAATATATTTTGATTTAGATAAGCTTATCCAAAGAGCAACACTAGCCCAAGCAAAAGTATTAAACAACAACGGTACTATAATAGATTCTCCAGCAGTTCCTGGAATAATAAATATTAGCAAAGTCATTCCTAAATATGCAACTATTAATCCACCAACAATAGAACAAATTGTTCTAAACAATCCTATTTTTTTACCACTACTTTCTACTACTTTTAAACTATTTAAATAATTTATCATTTAACACCTCTTCTTGTCCAAAACTCTTGTATCTTTTGTCTATCAGTTGGAAGTTTATAAGCAACATAAAGCAAAATCAATCCAAAAACAAACAATCCTATATCAACAGCTAAAACTGTATATATTTCTTCATTCCAAAGTCTAATAGGAGAAAAACCACTAAATATAAAATGTATTATTGGACTTAAAACAAACAATACTCCACCAAGATATAAAAACTCTTTAGCTGTTTGATAAGAGTTTAATTTATAAAACGAATAAGTCAAAGTTCCTATCCAAGCAACAGCAAAAAAACATTTTTGAATTAAAACTCTATTTTCCATATCAAAAGGAAGTAACCATTGTAAAACAAACAACAAGGCTGTTGCTGGAATAACTCCTATCATAACTGCTAGTGAGAGTTTTCCAAATCCTTGATATACTGGAATATTATCTCCAAACTTTCTGGCTTTCTTCTCTAAATAAAGTAGATTCCCAAAGCCTATGGCTAGGGTAGATAAAAGCATAAGTGAAAGTATAAAAAACCTAGTAAAAGTATCTACTCCAAATAAAAAGTGTAAAAAGAAAATACTATCGTAAAATAAACCACTCCAGTGTTTATCCATAACTTTTTGTTGATGAATTAATTTTCCATCCACTCCACTTAGTGTTACAAAAGGTTTATTTGAAATACCATTTAAAAATGGCATATATGGATTGTATCCTTCAAATTTTGCTATTGCACTACTATCATTCCAGTTTATGATACTTACTCTTTGAAAATCTATTTGAGGTGCTATATCTTTTGCAATTTTAAGTAACTCATTTATTGGAAGCATTTGCACATTATCATTTTTTAAATCAAGCCTAGGTTCTTGTGGATACAAAATAGGTCCAGTAATATTCCAAATTTTATGTGTATCTCCTTTTGTAGCAATATATGTCATAGGGGCTGAACCACTATAACCAATATTCATCAAAGCACCTGTTAAAGTTATGATAATAAAAGGAGCAAAAGTCCAAATAAAAATCTTTCTATGCCATTTTGAAAATTTACTTGTAGGGGATTTATCACTATTTTTATATTTTATTTTTAATATTAAATAAACTCCTCCCATAACCAAAAACATAACTCCAACAGCCATCAAACCGAAAATAATATATCCTAAATCTTTAAAAGGTCTTCCATAGTGCATAGAGTTCAAAAACCATGCAAGTTCAGATAAATCATCTTCATCCTTAACTTCCAAATATGTATTTGGATTAAAAACTTTTGTATCTACAAAATCTGTGCTTATTCTTAATGCTGAATCTGACATATATCCTGGAAAAGATATTTTGATAGGATTTACTTTTGGATAATCAGGGTCTGCTAAAACTGGGTCTATCATTGTTCCATAATTAATATTTGTAATATCTGCCATTTTAAAATGTCGTGAAGGTTTCTCCCAATTTTCTATATATGGAAGTAGTATTGCAAAAATTCCAAAGAAAACTGCTATATACATAAGTAATGAGAAGCTTACTCCTACTGTAACATGTACTCTTTGGAGTCTTTGTTTGAAGACTTTTTCATCTTCATGTTTACATGATTGTTCTTTATTCATTTTTATTTTATTCCTTTTTTATGCCCTTTAGATATTTAACTAAAGAGCATAAATAGATATTTTTTAGAATGAGTATTTCATTCCAACAGTGAAGTTTAATGGATCTCCATAAACCATAGAGTTTGCTCCAATACCATCATAATATTTTTTATCAAATAAATTATTCACATTTACTTGAAGATCTAAATTTTTAGTTGCTTTATATCCAGCCATTAAATCAGTAGTTACAAAAGCATCTTGAGTAATTTTAGTTGCACCACTTCCTGTATAAGCTTTACTTTTATAGTTTAAACCAGCACCAAATCTAAAATCATTTAGAGCATATTTTGCCCATAAATTTGCAGTTGTTCTTGAAGAATCTGTATTAAATTTAGCACCTTTTGCATTTTTAGCTTCAAAGTTTGCTAAACCAAAATCTAAATTTAGATTATCTGTAATTTTCCCTGTTGCATTAAACTCAAATCCTTTACTTACAACACCTTTAGCAGATCTATAAGCAGATTCAGTTGTTCCAGGAATTTTAATTTCTGGTTCAATTTTCTCTCCAACACCATCTTGTTCTATTCTAAAAATTGATACAGATGTATTTAAATTTCCATCAAAATATTCACCTTTGATACCAGCTTCATAACTTTTACCTTCTATAGGATCTAAATATTGGTTATTTACATCTTTATTGCTTTGAGGTTTAAAAATACTCGTATAACTTGCATAAATTGAGTGATTATCATTTATATCATAAATCAACCCTGCATAAGGTGTTATTTCATTATCAAACTCTCTATTTCCTTTTCCATTTTCAGCCTTATATTCCCAAGATGAAACTCTAACTCCAGTAACAAGTTTTAAATCTTGCATTAAAGAGAATTTTCCTGCCAAATATACAGCTTTTTGTGTAGTTGAATTAAGTGTATTTTTACCTGATGAAGTCCAATTATTATGAGGATTTGGTACATTAATAACATCTATTGTAACATTTGTAAGATTTGCATTTGCCCAATTAGATTTTGTTACTTTATTTTTATTGTACATTGTTCCTAAAACTATTTCTTGGTCTAGATTAGCTATTTCAAAAGGTATAGAAGCATATAAATCTATATTATTCTCTTTTTCTGTTTTTGTATCTGTATATCTTGAGGGATCTCCCGTTCCAAGTCCTGTATTCTTATTAACTGTTCCTCCAAAATATGCAATTTTTGTATCTGCATCAAAAGTTCTGTTTAATACAGATAAATTAATTGAAATATCATTATAAATATATTGTTTAAAATCAGCAAAATAACTAGTTATTTCATTATCCCAGTATGTCCAATCTCCTGAAACTGTTTTATTTCTTGTATAATCTGTTTTTGTTCCATCACTATAAAATGCGGGTAATCCACCCCATCTTACTCCATCTCTTTGATTTTTTTCATAACTAGCACCTAAAGATAGATATGTAGTATCTGTTAAATCCATATCAACTACACCATAAATAACATCTGTTTGTTTTTTATAATTATCCATATATGATTTTTTATCTTGATGTTTTGCTACTATTCTTGCTCTTACACTTCCATCACTATTCAAAGGCGTTGAAATATCTGCTGAAGCACCATAATTATCCCAAGAACCAGCATTTAAATTTACATTTCCTGTAAATTCTTTACTATTTGCATGTTTTCTTATAAAGTTCATTCCCATTGATGGATTTCCAGCACCTGTCATCAAACCATTTGCACCTTTAATAACTTCAACTCTATCATATATGATTAAGTCTGGATCTGCTGCATTTCCATTCATTGAATATGTTGGTATACCATCAAATAAATAGTAATCAACACTAAATCCTCTTGCTGTTGGATATACCCTTTCATCCCATTTATTTAAAGTAACTCCAGGAGTTTTTGCTAATAAATCTTGAAAAGAAACAATATTTTGATCATCTAATTTTTGTCTTGTAAAAACTAATGAAGTCTGTGGAGTTTCTCTTGGAGATAAATCTAGTTTTGTAGCTGTTTTCATACTTTTTGTTGTGTATGAATTTGTATTTTCTGTAACACCATAGTAGCTACCACCATTTTTCTCAGATACAGATATTGTATCTAAAACTGTTGTTTCTTGTGCCAAAGTTGTCGTACCTAAAGCCATTATCACACAAAGTGACAATGGTATCATACTCTTTCTCATATACTTTCCTTTTATATAATTGTAATAACTACTACTGATATGTAATAGTGAAGTAGAAGTGTATTAAAAAAAAGTGGCTAAAAAATGTCTTAAATAGTAAAAAATCTTAAAGAAGACATAATTTAGCCACTTTTTTTTATTAGAATTCCATTTTTAATTAGAAGTATCAAAATTTATATAATCAAGGTTTTTAATGTATAAAATAATAGATTATTTTTATAATAATTCTCAACTAAATCACACAATATTAGTTTTTTTCCTAGTATTAGGAATATTTGCATATATAAATATTCCTAAAGAGGTATTTCCCACAACGCAATTAGAGATGCTAGATATTGAAGGAAGCTATACAGGAGCTAGTGCTGAAAGCCTAAATAACTTTGCTGTAAGTGAAATAGAAAATCAACTAAACTCTATTGCTGGACTTGAAAAAATAACTTCATATATATTTTCAGGATTTTTCTCTATCAATATAAAACTTCAAGATGGTGTTGATAAAAATATAAAATTAAATGAAGTAAAAGATGCTGTAAGCTTAGCAAAGAGATATTTACCTACTGATATGGAAGAACCAAATGTAAGAATAATGGATGAAGAGTGGTCTTTATTATCTATAGCTTTATCATCTTCAAAATATAATCAAACAGAGTTATTAAAAATTGCAGATAATTTAAAAAACTCTTTGATGCAAATAAAACACATAAATAAAGTACGAAATTTTGGAGATGCTGATTTACAAATAGAATTAGTTTTAGATAATAAAAAAATAAATATGTATGGTTTGAATAGTTCTAGTGTTGTTGATGCAATTTCACAACTATCTTATATTTATCCTGTTGGAAATATTGAGCAAGTAGGAAATCATGTTTATTTGAGTGCAAATAATAATAAATTTGATACAAAATTTTGGGAAAATAGTATTTTAAAAATAGATGGTAAAAAGATATATCTTAATGATATTGCAAATATAACTATTGGATATCCAAAAAGAGATACAATTTCAAGACTTAATGGAGAAAATACTTTAACTTTAAGAGTTTATAAAAATAAAAGTGGTGATAGTATAAAACTTACAAAAGAGATAAAAGAGTTGATAGAAAAGACTCAAAATTCATATGATGATATATCATTAGTTATATCAAGAGATAACTCAAAACAGATAAAAGATAGGCTAAATACGATTTTGGCAAATATAACATTGGGTTTGATTTTAGTTGCTTTTGCTATGTATATTTTGATAAGTCCTAGATTGTCTTTTGTGATTATTTTGGGAATACCTTTTTCTTTCATCATTGGATTATTATTTTTAGAATTTATGGGTTATAGCTTAAATATGATTTCTATGATGGCAATGTTAATTGCGTTGGGAATAGTAGTTGATGATGCAATTATTGTAAGTGAAAATATACAAAGGCATATAGACGAGGGATATGAACTCAATGAAGCTATTTTAAAAGGTACAAAACAAGTAATAGGTCCAGTTATAATAGCTGGAGTTACAACTGTTTTTGCTTTTTTATCTATGCTATTTATCAGTGGAGAAATGGGACTTTTTATAAAGCTTATACCTATTGTGATTACTTGTTTGATACTTTCATCTATTATAGAATCTTTTTTATTTTTACCACTTCATGCAAAACATTTTTTAAAAGTAAATGAGAAACAATTGGATTGGACAAAAATGTACAATTTTTATGAGAATATTTTGCATAAAGTAATAGAACATAAAAAAAGTTTTTTAATCATATTTTTTATCACTATTCCTATTATTTCGATTATTCTTATAAAAACAAGTAGATTTCAGCTATTTCCAAATATTGACTCAAATAGTATTGAAATTGCCATTAAACTTGAAAATTCCATTCCTATTTCAATAACTGATAATATTGCTAAGAGATATGAAAAAGTTTTACTAGATAATTCAAAAGAACTTTATATCAAAAATATATCAACTTATGTTGGAGTATATAATGATCTAGCAGGAAATGAAGAAGATATAGAAAATGGATTTATGATTTTGGTAGAACTTGAAGAGTTTAGAGAAGAAAATTTTGTTGAAAACTATATAAATCCTATTTTAAATTTTAGTTTTGATTTTGAAAGGTTGGATAAAGTAAGACTTATTAGCTCAAATGATTCTATGAATATGATTCGAGAATTGATAGAACCTTTAACAAAGCAGGATAATGCTATTGATCATAATATAACATCAGAAAGAATTGGTATTGCCTCAACTGATATAGAGATTTTATTAAATACTGCAAATACTTCTTTACTTGTTGAAAGTATTGATAAATTAAAAAAACAATTACAAAACATAAATGGAGTTGAAGATATAGCTGATAATACTATTTTAGGAGAGAGCGAATATAAATATATAGTAAATCCTTATGGAAGATATTTAGGGCTTTCTGATACTCATATAGCAAAAGCTGTTGGAAGTTTCTTTTTGGAGCGAGAACAGGCAAATACTTTTAATGAAGATGGAATTATAAAAATCATAACAAAATCAATAAATAAAGATAGTATTGAAGAGTTAAAAAACTTTTATATTCCTTTGGACAATGATAAATTTGTACAATTAAAAGAAGTTGTCGATTTTAAAATTGAGAGAAATTTTAATGAGATACAAAAAGTAAATGGTCAAATCTATAAAAAAGTTGTTGCAAATGTTCAAAGTGATATTGTAAATGCAACTGAAGTTTTAGACAAACTACAAGATACTATAAAAGAGATTGAAAATTTAGGAATTAGAGTAAATTTTGGTGGAGAAAAAGAAAAAAGTGACCAAATGGCATTAGATTTAGTAAAAGCTTTTTTAGTATCAATGTTTTTAATATTTATTACTTTACTTATAATTTTTCCTTCTTTTAAAAGTACTTTTGTGATTTTATCTGTTATTCCATTTACTATTTTAGGACCAATTATTGGGCATTTTATAATGGGAATAAATCTAAATTCTCAATCAATGATTGGTATGTTAGGACTTGCTGGAGTTGTTATAAATGATGGAATTATTATGTTAAATTTTTTGCATAAAACTAGAACAAAAAAAGAGTTTTTTGCAAATGCGAAACTTAGAGTTCGTCCTATTTTAATAACTTCAATTACAACAATGCTCGGGCTATTTACTTTAATATTTTTCCCAACGGGAGAATCTATAATGCTTCAACCAATAGCTGTTTCTTTGGGATTTGGTATTTTGTGGGGAACAGTTTTAAATTTAGTTTATGTTCCTGCACTTTTTGCAACTTTATATAAAATCAAGGATTAAACAATGACAAAATATATTTTATTAATATTTCCAATATTTTTATTTGCTAACTCATATATGGCAAAAATTGAACCAAAAGATGAATTTAGTATCTATGCAAATGCAAGTGGAGAGATAATTTATCTTGACAAAACAAAAGAGATGAGTATTGTAAATGAAGTTATAGTGAAAATAGATAGTGTTTTAGATAAAGAGAACTTAAGCCTTTATCAAACTCAACATAAACTTTTGAATGAAAAACTTACAATTTTACAAGATTATTACAACAAATTCAAAACCATAAAAGGTAAAAGTGATTTTGAAAAAGATGAAAAATATATGGAAATAATTGAATTAAAAAATAGTATCAAGAATTTAGAAATTTCAATAGCAAATACAAAAAATAGTATAAATAAAAAAGAGATAAGTTTAAACAATTTATATTTAAAAGAGTTTGTTGTAAACAAGTATGATTATGTAAATATAGGAACTAAAATAGCTACTGTTTATGATATAAGCAAAGCAAAACTTGTAGTTTATCTAAATAGTGAAGACTATAAAGATGTAAAATCAAAAGAGATTTATTTAGATGGCAAAAAATCAAATGCACAGATAAAAAAGCTTGATATTATTCCTGATAAAGTTTTTATTTCAGCATATAAAGCTGAGATAGAAATAGATTCAAAAGATTTTGGTAAAAGTATAACTGTGGAGTTTAAATAATGAAAAGATTTATATTTCCCATATTTTTAACTTCACTCCTTTTTGCAAATGAAAAATCAAATGAAGTTTTACTGCCTTTAAAGAATGAGATAAGAGATTTAGAAAAAAAGAGTATAGAAGAGAAAAAAGAGTTAAATAAATATGAATGGTTAAATGATTTGAATATAAATTTGAGTCAAAGTAAAGATAATGAAGATATAACAACAAAAGATTATTCTTTAAATTTAAATCAAAAAATACTAGATTTTGGAGGTATATCTTCTCAAATTGATTATGCAAATAATCTATTGAAAAAAGAGTCTTTAAAAATAAAAATGGATGATTTTGAAGATTTAAATAGTTTGTATAAAAATATTATTGAATTAAAAATAAATAGTATAAATCTTCAACAAAATAGCCTGAATATCAATAATAGTGAAATAGAAGTTGATATAAAAAAATCTCAATATAGAAATGGACAAAGTGATATTAGCGAATTAAATGATGCTATTATGAAAAGAAACTCTTTAGAAGATTTCAAAATGGAATTAAAACTTAATAATGTAATTTATGAAAATGAGATACAAAAACTAACTTCTTATGAATTTGGAAATATAAATATTCCATCAATATCTTTAATTTCTAAAGATATATTTTTAGAAAATGCTATAAAACAAATTAATGCAAATTTAGATTCTCAATTAAGCAAAAATGAATATCAGAAAACAAAAAGTAAATATCTTCCTTCTTTAAATCTAAATGGAAAAGTTGGTTATGAAGATTCATCTTTAAATAAATCTAAAGATTATTACAATTATGGTGCGAGTATAACAATGCCATTAAATTATACTTTTTTAAATGATGTAGAGTACTCAAAATTAATTTATCTACAAAATAGGAAAAAAGAAGAATTATCTTTGATTGAACTTGAAAAAATTTATGATAGTTCATTTGAAACTATAAAACAGTTTGAAAATAGGATAAATTTAGCTACAAAAGATATAGAACTTTATCAAGAACTTTTAGAGTTAAATCAAGAAGAGTTTAATGCTGGATTTAAAGCAAGTGAAGATGTAGATACTTTGAAAAATTCTAAAGAGATAAGAAAGTTAGATATTGAAAAATATAGATTAAATATTCAAAAGGAGATTTTATATTTATATTTTCAAACTATCTAAATAGTGGTTATTCTATACCCAGTTTTTGAGAAGTTTTCTAAACAATTTTCTGGAAGATTTTTTCTTAGTTTTCTTACAACTGTTCTTAAAGCATCATCACTCATAAAAGAGTCTTGCCAAACAACTGCTTGTATAGTTTCATAAGATACAAAACTACCACTACTTTCACAAAGAAGAGTTAGAAAATCTAACTCTTTATTTGATAATTTTATAATCTCATTGTCTTTGTATAAATCTCTTTTTAAAATATCAAAATAGCAATCTTTAGATAAATATTTTATGTTTCTATCAATATTTTTTAATTTATTTACACAATTACTTAGAACAGGAAATAAAATATCATGAGATATAGGTTTTACTAGATATTTTTCAAGATTTAAATCAATAGCATCTAAAAGATATTCTGTATTTGTGTAAGCACTTAGGACTATTATTTTTGTGTTGATATCTTTTTGTCTTATTTGTCTTATCATCTCTAAACCATTTATTTTAGGCATATTTATATCTGTTATTATAATATCTGGTTTTTTGTATTCAATTATCTGAAAAGCTTCATTTACCTCTTTTGCTTCATAAACTTCATCAAATAATCTTGATAGATAAGAAATGGCATTTGTTCTGATATTATCTTCATCATCAACAAATAATACTTTAATATTTTTAAAATCATTTTTACTCATGGTGGAATTATACAAGCAAAAAGATAAATTTTAAGAATTGGTATTGTTTGGTTATAATGTCAATATGAAAAAAATAATACTTACACTTTTCCTACTATTTATAAATTTATATGGTCATCATCATGGCTCTTTTATAAGAGATTATGTTTCAGAGAATCATGTAGATTTTAAAGATTTACAATATTCAGAATATAGAAATGTTATTTTGGATGAATTTACAATTAAATTTAAGCTAGATTTGGAACAACTTGGAGATGAAACTTACTATTTAACAGTTATTTCAGATAAAAATAGTTTAGTATATACAAATGTAAAATATGAAATTATCAATAGTATAATTGTTGTTAAATTAGATAAATATCAAAAAGAAGAGATTTTTTTTAAATATAGATATTCTGAACCTAAAATTGCAGATTTTCGCTCTGATTGTATAAGTATTTTCGAATATAAATACCTTTTACAATATGAGGGAGTTTTATATGGGACTGCTTATGGGATAATATTTTGTGCATTTTTGTATTATTTAATAATATATTTTTCAACAAAAATGAGATATTTTTTATATTACTCTTTAATGCAATTTTTCCTTTTGCTATCTTTGGTTGGTTTTATGTATTTTAGTTATAAGTCATCTGCTCCTATATTTATGTATACATTGGTTGATTTTGCAGAAACTTTGGCATTTTTATTTACTTTTTTATTTGCTCAGGCTATTTTAGAAACAAAAAATAAATTACCATTCTTTCATAAAATATTAAATATCTTTATAGTTTTAAATTTTTTAGATTTAATAGCAATTTTGATATCTAAATATTCAATATTGTATGAATATATGCCTTTTTATATAGGAGTTTTAATCCCTTGTTTAATAGGCTTGATTGCTATATTTAAAGGAGATAAGAATGCTATTGTTTATACTATTGGTTGGTTTGTTATGTGTGTTATTATATATATCTCACAAAAAGGTTTATTTACTATTAGTGGAATCTATATAATACATATTGGAACACCTTTAGAGTCTTTAATTTTTAGTTTTGCTTTAGGAATTATGTTAAGAAATCTTGCAAAAGAAAAAAATGAAAAAGAGAAACTTTTGATTCATCAAAGTAAACTAGCTTCAATGGGTGAAATGATAAATAATATTGCTCATCAATGGAGACAACCTTTGACTCATCTGGGCTTCATAAATATGAATTTACAATTAGTTTTAGAAGATGAAATACTAGATAGAAAATATATAAAAGATAAACTAAAAGAATCTACTTATCAGTTAGATTTTATGTCGCAAACTATTGATAATTTCAGAGATTTTTATAAACTAAATAAACAAAAAGAGTTTTTTTATGTAAGCGTTGCTGTACAAAGAGCTATTGATATTATGAAAGTTATTTTAGAAAATAAAAAAATAGTTCTTGATTTTGAGATAAGAAATGATAAAGAATTAAATGCTTATGAAAATGAGTATTCTCAAGTTGTTTTAAATCTTTTGACAAATGCAAAAGATGTTTTAATAGAACGAAATATAGAAAATCCGAATATAAAATTAATTGTTGATGTAAAAGATAATATTTCTATTGTATCTGTAATTGATAATGGTGGAGGAATAGAAAAAGATAAAAAAGATTTGATATTTGATCCATATTTTACAACAAAACAAAAAGGTAGTGGAATAGGGCTTTATATGTCCAAAATGATAATTGAACAACATTTTAAAGGGAAATTAATAGTTTACAATATTGAAGATGGAGCAAAATTTGAAATTTTGGTATAAAACTTGATGTTAATCAATGATAATTAATATATATATTATACAATACAAAATATTTTGAAATGGATTTAAAATGAAACTTTTTATAAAAATTATAAAAGATTTTCCAGCTTATCTTTGGAGTGGCTGGGGTTCTGTTGCTTCTGTATTTTTATTTTTGGCTCTTTGGGATTTTGGACATCAAATTTATGGTAGTTTAGTTTTACCATCACCAAAAGATACTTTTATAGCTCTAAATGAAATCTTACACAATCCTGAAATTGTAGAAAATATTTTTATAACTATAAAAAGAGCTATGATTGGTTTTGGTTTAGCTGTTTTAGTTGGTTCTATTCTTGGGCTATTATCAGGGCTTTTTATAACAGCTTCTATTATGAGCCGTCCAATAGTAACAATACTTTTTGGAATGCCACCAATTGCATGGATTGTTTTAGCTATGATTTGGTTTGGTATGAGTGATATGACGGTCATTTTTACAGTATTTATAGCTTCATTTCCTATTGTTTTTGTTGGAGCATTACAAGGAACAAGAACTATTGAAGGTGATTTGAAACAGATGGTTGATAGTTTTCATTTACCATTTTCTATGAAACTTTTTGATTTATATTTACCACATGTTTTTTCATATATTTTTCCTGCTTATATATCTGCACTTGGAATGTCGTGGAAAATAGTTGTTATGGCTGAACTTCTGGCTTCTAGTGATGGTTTAGGTTCAAGTCTGGCAATAGCTAGAAGTCAGCTTGATACTCCAACTGCTTTAGCACTTGTAACTATTATGATAGCAAGTTTACTTTTAATAGAGTATATTATTTTAGAACCGATAAAAAGGGAGCTTGAATCATGGAGAGATTAGAAGTAAAAAATGTAAATTTCTCTTTTGGATTTAAAGAGATTTTAGAAGATATAAATTTTGTTCTTGAAAAAGGAAAAGTTATATCTATTGTTGGACCTAGTGGTGGTGGAAAAACTACACTTTTGCATTTATGCTCAAAAATTCTAAGAGTTGAAGATGGAGAGATAAGAAATAGTTTTAATAGTTCATCTTTTGCTTTTCAAGAACCTAGATTATTACCTTGGAAAAATGTAATAGATAATATTGCTTTGGGATTGTTAGCAAAAAAAGAGAAAAAAGATATTGCTATAAAAAAAGCCCAAGAGATAGCGTTAAAATTTGGGCTAGAAATAGATGATTTTACAAAATTTCCAAAAGATTTAAGTGGAGGTATGAAACAAAGAGTCTCTTTTGCTAGAGCTTTGGTTGTAAATCCTAGTTTATTGTTTTTAGATGAACCATTTTCTGCACTTGATATTGGGCTTAAAAAAGAACTTCAAAATATTTTAATTGAAACTATAAATAAAGAAAATTTGAGTGTATTGTTTATAACTCACGATTTGATGGAGGCTATAAAATTAAGTGATGAGATAATAGTTTTAAAAGCCGAACCGGTTGGACATATAGCTAAAAAGTTTAGTATTGATATATCAAGAGATAAAAGAGATGATGAGTTTGTTTACAATGAAACAGCAAAGTTTTTAAAAGACAAGATAATAATTGATAGTTTTGAATTGGAGTTAAGATGAATCACTATGAAACATATCCTAAAGGAGATTTTCCTATATATTTAGCTTATGGTTTTAGACCTATATTTTTACTTCTTGCTCCATATATTGTACTTTATATTGTTTTATGGTCTTTTGTTTTTGCTGGATATATAAGTTTGCCAATTAATAATCTTTTAGAGTGGCATATTTATGAGATGGTTTTTGGTGTTGGAAGTGCTATGATAGTAGCATTTTTTTTAACTGGATTACCAGAATTATTTCATGGAGTTATACCAATCGTTGGAAGAAAATTGGCATATATTGTTGTTTTATGGGTTTTGGGGCGAGTTGGATTTTGGTTTATGGATTTTCTAACAGTTTATATCGTAGGATTTTTAAATATTTCATTATTAGTTTATATCTCATATCTTGCTACTATTCCAGCATTTAAAGACCCAAATAAAAAACATATATCTTTAGTCTTTTCTATGGCTTCAATTGTTATCGTTCAAATAGTTTATTTTTTAAGTGTTGCTGGAATTGTAGATATTAATTCGTATCAAATTTTGCTTTTATCTTTGGGACTTTTTTTAGTTTTGATATTGTTGGCTTTACGGCGAATAAGTATGGAGTCTATAAATGAACTTTTGGAAAAACAGCAAATTGATGAAATATTTTTAGCAAAATCATATAGATACAATTTAGCAATATTTTGCATCATTTTATATAGTTTTATAGAGTTCTTTTATCCAAATAACTCTACTTTAGCTTATATTTGTTTTGCTTGTACAGCTTCTATATTGGCTTTATTAAATGATTTTGTATTGAAGGATAATAATATATTATTAAAACCATTTGTTTTATATATAGTTTCCACTATTGTAATGACGGCAGTTGGATTTTTGTTTTTAGGATTTAATTATCTATTTGAATTAAATGTTTTAAATCATTTTAGGCACTTTTTAACTACTGGAACTTTTGGAATGGTATTTTATGTTGTGATGATAATAGTTTCTACGATTCATACAGGTAGAACAATATTTACAAATTGGGCTTTGACTTTGGGGCTTATTTTAATCATTCTTGCTACATTTATAAGAGCGTTTATCCCTTATTATTATGAATATATGATATTAGCATATATTGTATCTTCTATACTTTGGGCTATACCCTTTATCATATATATGAAAATATTTTTCCCATTTTTACTAAGTGCTAGAGCAGATGGAATAAAAGGTTGAATTAAATTTAAAGGAGTTTTTATGAAAAATATAGTTGTTTTACTTTTTCTGTTGTTTAATATTTTATTGGCAAAAGATGAACAAAAAATTGTTGTAGCTGGACCAATAGCAAGTGTTTCTCATCCATTTTTTTATATGATAGAAAATGATGTATTAAATGATTTAAATAAAAAAGTAGAGTTTAGACTTTGGAATAATCCAGATGAATTAAGAGCATTGATTTTAAAAGGTGATGTTGATTTTATAGCTCTTCCTACAAATGTTGCAGCAAACTTACACAATAAAGGAGTTGATTTAAAACTTTTAAATGTATCTGTTTGGGGAATTTTGCAAATGGTAAGTAGAGATAGTAGTTTAAAAACTATTGAAGATTTTAAAGGTAAAAAAATTGTTGTTCCATTTCGTGCTGATATGCCAGATATTGTTTTTCAAGCAGTTATCAAAAAAGCTGGACTTGATATAAAAAAAGATTTTGATATACAATATGTAGCAACTCCAATAGATGCTATGCAAATGTTAATTTTAAGAAGAGTTGATCATGCACTTTTGGCTGAACCTGCCGTTTCTATTGCTTTGCGAAAAACTGGTTCATTTCCTATGAAAGTTATTGCTCCTGATTTATATAGAAGTATTAGTTTACAAGATGAATGGGGAAGATTGTTTCAAACTGAAGCAAAAATCCCACAAGCAGGGATTGCAGTTATTGGAAAAAGTGATGATAAAAAAGAGTTAATAGATAGATTTTTACTTGAATATGATAAAGCTTTGAATTGGTATAAATCAAATAAAGAAGAAGCTAGTAAATTGGTAGTTAAATCATTGCCAATGTTGGAAGAGCAAGGACTGGCTGATTCTATATCACATATTGTTTTTGATAATAAAATGGCAATTGACTCACAAAAAGAGTTAGAATTTTTCTTTGAAGTTCTAAAAGATAATGATGCCAAATTAATTGGTGGAAAAATTCCAGATAAAAGTTTATATTATAAATAAACCATAAGTTTTATTGATTTTAGTCAATAATTTTTATATAAAATTATATTACAATATTCATTCTTAATATATAAAAAGGACACAAGAATGAATAGAGTAGTTTTATCAAGTGTTGCAGCTTTATTTTTGACAACAAATATTTTAGCTGACACAACAAAATTAGATGAGGTTTTAGTTACAACTGCAACGAAGACTCAAAAGAGTATAGATGGTGTTAGTGCTTCAGTTGTTGTTATCACAAAAGAGGATATTGAAAAAATTTCTGCAACAACACTAAAAGATATTTTAGATAAAGTTCCATCGATAAATTCACAATTTGGAAGATTTCCACATGCAAGTGCTTTATCAAAAGGGGCAATTTCTATAAGAGGTGTTGGACCTAATGGAACTTTGCTACTTCTTGATGGAAAAAGATTGAGTGGAGAAACAGAATCTCCGTATGAGATGAGTAGAATTCCAGCTTCTATGATTGATAGAATAGAAATAGTAAAAGGATCTATGAGTACACTTTATGGTTCAGATGCTATTGGAGGTGTAATCAATATTATTACAAAAAAAGATGTTAACGATATAAATCAGACAACTCTTGATTTAAAATATGGTTCAAATGCTTATTCTCAAGCAAGAGAAAAAAATGCAAATTTTTCAACTCTAGGTAATGTAAATGGTTTAAAATATAAGGTTTATGCTTCAACTATTGATACATCTTCATACAAAATAGATAAAAAATATACTCAAAAAGCTATAAACCCAAATACAGGAGCTGAACTTCCAGCTATGATGAATCCTCAAAGTGGAAAAAGTGGAGTTTTAGGAGTAACTTATGGAGATGATTCAACTGTAAATACTTTTGGCGTTGGAATTGAAAAAAATATTACAGATAACTTTACTTTAGGTTTTGATGTAAACTATTTTGAAGAAGATAGAGAAGGGCAGTATTTAGGTTCATCTCAAGGAACAGGATTAAATGGGATGGTTTTAAATACTCCTGTTAAATCAAAAGATGATAATAAAAGAGTAGATTATTCAGTTTTTGGAAAGTATAGCTTCAATGATGATTTAAGAACATCTTTAAGATTTTATGAGGCTTACTATAAAAAAAGAAATGAAACAAGCCCTATAAATTTTGCAGGACCAGTAAATAAAAAATTTAGTGCAAATGTAAAGATAGATGATATTGAAAGTATCACTACTTATGCTTTAAATAGTGTAAATTTAATCACTTTTGGACTTGATTATAGAAAAGAGACAAGAGATAGTGCGGCAATAAATCCAAATCCACAATCGAGTGATTTTATTCAAAAAGTTATAGAGTATAAGTCTGTATATCTACAAGACGAAATAGAGTTTACAGACTCTTTAAATGCAACAATTGGTGCAAGATATGATGATATTTCAAATGCAGATGGTAAAGCAACTTTCCAAGCTGGACTTGTACAAAAATTAGGTGAAAATACAAGAGTAAGAGTAAATTATGCTAGTGGATACAGAGCTCCTGATATTGCAGAACTTTATGTTGTTGCACCACTTTTTAAAGATGGGAAAAGATATGGTTCAGAAGTTATAAATAATTTTAAAACAACAGCTTATGATTTAAAACCTGAAAAATCTGATACTTTTGAACTAGCACTTGCTAATAGCTTTAATAATTTCAACTCTGAAATTGTTTTATTTAAAACTATTGTAAAAGACAAAATTGAGTCTGTTCCTTATGGAACTGGTGGAGCAAAATATTATACTTCTGAAAATTTAGAAAAGGTAGATATAAATGGAGTTGAGGTAAATTTGGATTATAGATTTAATGATAGTTTTGATACTACATTTAATCTAACTTATCTTGATACAGAAGATAAAACTACAAGTAAAGAGCTTCCATATACTCCAAATTTATCAGCTTCTTTAAATCTAAACTATAAAATATTAGATAATTTATCTTCAAATTTAAATCTTAGATATATTGGAAAGCAGTATGAAGACACTCAAAACAATAATAAAGTAGATGATTATACTTTGGTTGATTTAGGGATAAACTATGATATTAGTAAAATTTTTACTATCTATGGTGGAGTTGATAATATCTTCAATAAAGAAGTAAATGAAAATGTCGATATAAATGTAGGAACATATTATTTTGCAGGACTTAAAGCGAAATTTTGAATAAAAAAGAGGTTTAAAACTCCTCTTTTTTGTACTTTTTATAAAAAGAAAAAGTTAAAATGACACCTATAAATGCCATACAAGCTCCAACTAATGCTGGATAATTATAGCTAAGACCAAATAATAGTGGAAAACCACCAAATAAAGCTCCTAAAGAATTTGCTACATTAAAAGCAGCTTGGATAAAAGCAGCTCCTAACATTTCAGAATTTTTTGCACTTTTAACCATAACCATATTTATTGGAGTTCCAATACTCATAGCAAGAACTCCACAAATAAATGTTAACGCTATTGATAAAATTTGATTTTCAGATAAAAAGAATACTAAAATTAGAAAAATAACCATAAGAGAAAGAAGATAAATAGCTACTTTTATAGGATTTCTTTTATCTGCTAAATATCCACCTAAGATATTTCCAACAACCATTCCAGCACCTGCGACTACCATTAAATATGATATTTTATCAGGATCAAAATTTGATATATTTATTAAAAGTGGTGCAATGTAGCTAAACCAAGCAAAAAGCCCACCAAAACCAATAGCAACTATTGTTAATATATGCCAAGCTTTTATTGTTAAGAAAAATTCTATCTCTTCTTTAAATGTAACAGTTTTTAAAGATTTTAGTTTTGGCATATATAAATATAAAAAGAAAATTGTAAAAGCGCCCAAAATAGAAACTATACCAAAAGCATATTTCCAATGAAGATGATGTCCTATATAGGTTACAATTGGTACGGCAACTAAAATGGCGACAGTCAATCCTGTAAACATTGATGCAACAGCTTGGGCTTCTTTCCCCTTTTTTGCTAGTTTTATTGCAACTATTGTCCCAACTCCAAAAAATGCTCCATGAGGAAGACCAGCAAAAAATCTTGACATAAGTAAAGTATTATAATCTGGTGTTAGTATTGCTAATGCATTAAATAGAGTAAATAAAATCATATAAACTATTAAAATATTTTTTGGTGGAAATTTGGAACTAAGTGCTACAAGAATTGGAGCACCTACAACAACTCCAAAAGCATAGGCAGATATTAAATGCCCTGCAACAGGAATAGTTACTCCTAAATCTTTAGCAACATCTGGTAAAAGTCCCATAATGATAAATTCTGTTGTTCCAATAGCAAGTCCACCTAATGCTAAAGGAAATAGTTGTTTGGTCATAAATTGTTTACCTTTTAAATTTTTTTTGAATTCTATACAAAAAAGATTTAAAAATCATACCAAGACTCTAGTTTTGAAGCAAAAAAAACAGGACACTCTATCATTGGATAATGTCCTGATTCTTCAACTTCTATTATTTCAATATTATTAAAATTTTGAAAATATTTAGCTACTTCATTTTTTGAGAAAACTGGAAAATCATATTTTCCAGTTAATATTTTTATAGGAATATTAATATCTATTTTATTATCTTCTTCAAAATTTATATTCAAATACATACTCATATAACCCAATCTTGCTTCTAAGATTGAGCAATTTAAAGCTAAATTTATACGATAATTTTTCCAAGTTTGGTTATATCTTATGCTTGATTGCTCTACAATTTCTTCTATTTTTTTACTATCTTTTCCCATTTGAGATAGTAAATTTTCTTTTGCTTTTTGTGTACTTTTTACACCTTTGTAGCTAATGGGAGTTATTAAAATAAGTTGTTTTACTCTATTGTCTTTTAAAGAAATATGTTGAGCTATCATTGTAGACATTGAGTGAGCAACTAAATTGTAAGATTCTATTTTCAAATGTGAAATGAGGTTTATAACATCTTTTACAGCTTCTTCTAAATTGTAAATTCCTAAAATATTTTTAGATAAACCATAACCTCTTAAATCTACAAAATAACAGCTAAATCTTTCTTTATCTAAAAAAGGAATTATACTATCATAATTTGTACAATCACCAAATAGTTCATGAATAAAAATAATACTTTTTTTACCAGTTCCAACTCTTTTGTAAGCTAAAATTTCCATATTAAACCTTTTTTTGTAATTTTAGTTAAAAATATATTAATAAGTTGTATTTAAAGAACTTTAGATATAATCCGAAACTTTTTTAGAAAACTTTAAATCGTTTCCTAGAATGGTAGTATCGTTTCAAAATATTTTGAAGATTACGAGAAGCATGAGTGGGGCTATAACTACTCAAACCAAATTTTATAAAGGAAAGAAATGCCTACAATTAATCAGCTTGTAAGAAATGAGCGAAAAAAAGTGATTAAAAAATCAAAATCACCAGCTTTAAAAAATTGTCCTCAAAGAAGAGGTGTGTGTACAAGAGTATATACAACGACTCCTAAAAAACCTAACTCAGCTTTAAGAAAAGTTGCAAAAGTTAGATTAACAACTGGATTTGAAGTTATTTCATATATCGGTGGAGAAGGTCACAATCTTCAAGAACACTCAATTGTTCTAGTAAGAGGGGGAAGAGTAAAAGATTTACCTGGGGTTAAATACCACATTGTAAGAGGTGCGTTAGATTCGGCTGGAGTAAATAACAGAACTGTATCTAGATCTAAATATGGTACAAAAAAAGCAAAAGCTAAAAAATAAGTAGAAGGATAGAAAATGAGAAGAAGAAAAGCTCCAGTTAGAGAAATTATGGCTGATCCTATCTACAATAGTAAAGTGATCACAAAATTTGTTAATGCAATTATGTTAGATGGTAAAAAATCTGTTGCAGAAAAAATCCTTTATGGTGCGATTGCAAACTTAGATGCAAGAGGTGAAGATAAAGGTATTGATTTGTTTGAAAAAGCAATAGAAAATGTTAAACCACTTTTAGAAGTAAGAAGTAGAAGAGTTGGTGGTGCAACTTACCAAGTTCCAGTTGAAGTAAGAGCTGTTAGAAGACAAACTTTAGCTTTAAGATGGTTAATTGATGCTTCAAGAAAAAGAAATGAAAGAACAATGGTAGAAAGATTAGCAAATGAGCTATTTGAAGCTGCAAACGAAAGAGGAGCATCTTTTAAGAAAAAAGAAGATGTACATAGAATGGCAGAAGCTAACAAAGCATTTGCACACTACAGATGGTAGGATAAAATTATGGCAAGAAAAATACCGTTAAATAGAGTTAGAAATATAGGTATTGCTGCACATATTGATGCAGGAAAAACAACAACAACTGAAAGAATTTTATTCTATACGGGAGTTTCTCATAAAATTGGAGAAGTACATGAAGGTGCTGCTACAATGGACTGGATGGAACAAGAACAAGAAAGAGGTATTACAATTACTTCTGCTGCTACAACTTGTCATTGGACTCATCCAAAAACAAAAGAACAACTTCAAGTAAATATCATTGACACTCCAGGTCACGTTGATTTTACTATTGAAGTTGAAAGATCTATGAGAGTTCTTGATGGTGCTGTTGCTGTATTTTGTTCAGTTGGTGGAGTTCAACCACAATCTGAAACTGTTTGGAGACAAGCGAATAAATATGGAGTTCCAAGAATTATTTATGTAAATAAAATGGATAGAACAGGTGCTAATTTCTTTAATGTTATGAATCAAGTAAAAGATAGATTAAAAGCAAATCCAGTTCCAATTCAAGTTCCAATTGGTGCAGAAGACCAATTTAGAGGAATGATTGATTTAGTAAAAATGCAAGCTTATACATATAACCTTGATGCTCAAGCTGGTGAAATGTATCAAATTGAAGAGATTCCTGCTGATTTAGTAGATACTGCTAACGAGTACAGAGAAAAATTAATTGAAGCTGCTGCTGAATCAAGTGATGAATTAATGGATAAATATCTTGGTGGTGAAGAATTAACTGAGGAAGAGATTGTTGAAGGTCTTAAAAAAAGATGTTTAACAATGGAAATTACGCCAATGGTATGTGGAACTTCATTTAAAAATAAAGGTGTTCAACCTTTACTTGATGCAGTTGCTATGTATTTACCATCTCCAACTGAAGTTGCTGATATCAAAGGTGAAACACAAGATGGTGAAGCTGTAATAGTTCCTTCAACTGATAAAGGTGAAGTAGCTGCTCTTGCATTTAAAATTATGACTGACCCATTTGTTGGACAATTAACATTTACAAGAATTTATAGAGGGGTTTTAGAATCTGGAACTTATGTATTAAATTCAACAAAAATGAAAAAAGAGAGAATCGGAAGATTACTTAAAATGCACGCAAACTCAAGAGAAGAGATTAAAGAACTTTATGCTGGAGAAATTGGTGCAGTTGTTGGTCTTAAAGATACAATTACTGGAGATACACTTGCAAGTGAAAAAGATCCAGTTATCTTAGAAAGAATGGATTTCCCAGAACCAGTTATTTCTGTTGCAGTTGAGCCTAAAACAAAAGCTGACCAAGAAAAAATGGGTATTGCTTTAGGAAAACTTGCAGAAGAAGATCCATCATTTAGAGTAAATACTGATGAAGAATCAGGTCAAACTATTATTTCAGGAATGGGTGAATTACACCTTGAAATTCTTGTAGATAGAATGAAAAGAGAGTTCAAAGTAGAAGCTGAAGTTGGAGCACCTCAAGTTGCATATAGAGAAACTATCAGAAATTCTGTTAAACAAGAGTATAAATATGCAAAACAATCTGGTGGTAAAGGTCAATATGGACATGTTTATTTAGAAATTAAACCAATGGCTTCAGGAAGTGAACCAACATTTAAATTCAACAATGAAATTAAAGGTGGAGTTGTACCAAAAGAGTATATTCCAGCTGTTGAAAAAGGTTGTAATGAAGCAATGCAAGGTGGAATTTTAGCTGGATATCCAATGGTTGATATTGAAGTTACACTTTATGATGGAAGTTACCACGAAGTGGATTCTTCTGAAATGGCATTTAAACTTGCAGCTTCAATGGGATTCAAACAAGGTTGTAGAAGTGCAGCAGCAGGTGCTGTATTACTTGAACCAATGATGAAAGTAGAAATAGAAACTCCTGAAGAATATATGGGAGATGTTATTGGAGATTGTAACAAAAGAAGAGGACAAGTTAATTCTATGGATGACAGAGCGGGTATCAAACTTGTTACTGCTATGATTCCATTATCTGAATTATTTGGATATTCAACAGATTTAAGATCTATGTCACAAGGTAGAGCAACATATTCTATGTTATTTGATTCTTACCAAGAAGTTCCAAGAAATGTTTCTGAAGAAATTATGAAAAAAAGAAATGGATAATTTTTAAATTTCTTTTTACAAAAAAGGGGTGTGCTTTTGCATATCCCTTTTTTTATTGGTTTTATATGAGTAATTTACTACAATTGCAAATTGTTTATATAAAATTAATTTAGGTTATAAAATTGAGATTAGAAAAGAATTACAAAAAATTAGAAAAAATTGAGAAAATTGGAATTGTCTTAAGACCTGAAAGTCCTGAATTAAAAGATGTGTATGAAAAAATAGAAGTGCTATTTTTACAAAAAAATATAGCTGTAATTTTAGAAGACAGTTCAGCTTCAATGATAGGAAAAGAGGGGATAAGTTTTGATAGTTTATGTAATAGTGTCGATTTTTTAGTAAGTGTTGGTGGAGATGGAACACTTTTAGGAGTTGTACGAAGAGCTTTTAAGTATGATTTACCTGTTTTAGGAATAAACTTAGGAACTTTAGGATTTTTAACAGATTTAAGTATGGAAGAACTTCCAAAATTTATTGATGATTTACTTCTAAATGATTATAAAATCAATTCTAGAATGATAATTGAGGGTTCTATAAAAGGAAAAAAATTTATTTCTTTTAATGATGTTGTATTATCAAGAAAAGATTTATCTACTATGTTGAAAGTTAGAGCAAAAATTGATAATAATGAATTTAATACGTATTTTGGAGATGGTTTAATAGTATCAACACCAAGTGGTTCAACAGCTTATAATCTATCTGCTGGAGGACCAATTGTTTATCCTTTAACAGAAGCTTTTATAATTACACCAATAGCTCCTCACTCATTAACTCAAAGACCAATAGTTGTCCCAGCTGATTTTGAAATAGAATTTAATGTTCCAAATAATAGTGAAGCGGTGATAATAGTAGATGGACAAGAATTTTATGATTTAAAAGAAAATGGAAGCTTAAAGATAAAAATTTCTACAAAAAAAGCAAAAATGTTGCATAAAAGTAGTAGAGATTTCTTTAAAGTTTTAAGTGAAAAATTAAGATGGGGGAATTAAGTTGATAACTAGAGTTTATATTAAAAATTGTTTATCTTTTCAGGAGATTGATTTAGAGTTTAATTGTGGATTAAATATTTTCACAGGACCTTCTGGAGCTGGAAAATCTATTTTGATGCAAGAGTTACTATCTTTATTTGCTTTAAATGAAGTAAAAAGTGATATTGGAGAAGTAAATTTAAATAATTCACGAATAAAAAATGAAGAATATGATATAAATTTTGAAGAAGATATTGTAATAAAAAGTATAAAAAAAGACAAAACTAGATATTTTTTGAATAATCAATCAATATCGAAAAAATCTCTTCAAAATGTATCAAACTCTTTGATTAAATATTTAAGTTTAAGAGATACAAGTGATTTTAAAAGTGAAACCTTACTTGATTTCTTAGATAGATTTTCTTCTAAAAATATCAATGGATTTAAAAAAATAAAAGATAGTTTTGATACTAGCTACAAAGAATTAATTGATATTAAAAAAAGAGTGAATAAAATAAGAGAAGATGAGAAAAATCTTGAAGATTTAAAAGAATTTGCCAAATTTGAAATTCAAAAAATTGAAGAGATAAATCCAAAAAACAATGAATATGAAGAGTTGAATGGATTGAAGAAATCTTTAGCAAAAAAAGGAAAAATAGAACAAGTAGTAAAAAAAGCTAGTAATATTTTTGAATACACAAACAGTGTAAATGAGTTGCTTGAACTTATGGAAGTTGATTCATCTTTTTTTGATGAAACTATAAATGAACTAAATAATATTATAGAAAAATCAACAGATACTTTAAGTGAATTAGAGGATATTGATATTGAAGATACATTAACAAGAATTGAAAAAATATCAGCTTTAATAAAAAGATTTGGTTCTATAGAAGAGTGCTTGGAGTATAAAAATCAAAAAATTAAAGAACTTGAAGGATACAATAATATAAGTTTTGAAAAAGAAGATTTAGAGAAAAGATATATAAAATTGGAAGATAGTGTAATAAACTTAGCAAAAGATATATCTCAAATTAGAAAAGATAGTTTAAGAATTCTTGAAGAAAAAGTAAATGAATATTTAAAATTTTTGTATTTGAGTAGTGCAAAAATAGTTTTAAATAATAAAGAATTAGATCAATATGGAATTGATGAAGTTATTTTTCAGTTAAATGGAGTATCTTTACAAACTATTAGTTCAGGAGAATATAATAGATTGAGATTGGCACTTTTAAGTGCAATTGTAGAGTTTGATATAGGAGAAAATGGAATTTTATTTTTAGATGAAATTGATGCAAATTTAAGTGGAAAAGAAAGTGATGCTATATCAAAAGTTTTAATAAAATTAAGTTCAAACTATCAAATATTTGCAATTTCTCATCAAATTCAATTAACTGCAAGTGCAAATCAACATTTTTTAGTTGATAAAAAAGATGGTATTTCAAAAGTAAAACTTTTAAATGATAATGAAAAAATAGAAGAGATAGCAAGAATGATAAGTGGAGAAAATGTAACTGTTGAAGCTATGGAGTTTGCAAAAAATTTGATAAAATAATAAATAGATATAATATTTATATTTTAAATGGTACAATTGAAACATTCTATTTTGGAGAGAGAAGAATGCTAAGAAATTTGTCTATAAAATTAAAAATATTGATTTTATCTGTAGTAACAATTATGTTTATATCAATTGCCGTTGCTATAGATTCAATTTATTCTATTAAAAGTTTTTCAGATGAAGGTATCACTAAATATAAAGAAGAAGCTTACCTAAAAAAAGAACAAGAACTGAAGAACTATGTATCTTTGGCTATGAAAACAGTTGAAGCATATTATGAAAGAACTTCTATAGAAAAAGTTAAACTTGAATTAGAAAGTGAACTACAAAAACAAACAGAATTTTTATTTTCTATTTTAGAAGCAGAGTATGAAAAATATAAAAATACTTTATCAAATGAAGCATTACAAGATAGGTTAAAAAGTATTGTAAATGCTACAAGATATTCAGCTACAGGATATTTTTGGATAAATGACTTTGATGCAGTCGTTGTAGTACATCCTATAAATCCATCACTAAATAATAAAAATATGTATGACTACAAAGATCCAAAAGGGAAGCAAATTTTTAAAGAGTTTGCACAAATTGCAAAAAGTGATAAAGAGGGGTTTATTGATTATGTTTGGCCAAAACCAGGATTTGATACTCCTCAATTAAAAGTATCTTTTGTAAAATTATTTAAACCATATAATTGGGTTATTGGAACGGGTGAATATGTTGAAAATGCAACAGCAAGAATTCAAATGGAAGCTTTAAAAACTATTTCAGAAATGAGATATGCAAATAATGAATATTTTTGGATAAATGATTCATTTCCCAAAATGATTATGCATCCTATTAACTCAAAATTAAATGGAACAGATTTAAGCACTTATTCAGACCCTTATGGTACAAAATTGTTTATTGAAATGTCAAAAGTTACAAATTCTAAAAAAGAAGGTGGATTGGTAAAATATTATTGGGATAAACCAAATTTACCAAATGATCCGAAAGCAAAATTTTCTTATGTTCAAAAGTTCGAACCTTGGGATTGGATTATTGGAACAGGGGCTTATGTTGATGATATTGAAGCAGAAGTTGCTTTGATGGAAGAGAATACTAATGATAAAATAAATAGTATAATTTTTAGTATTTTAGGTTTTGCAATTATTATAATGCTAGTTGCAGTTTTAATTTATAACTATTTTGTAAATCAAGCCATTATTAGACCTTTAGATGAACTGGATATGGCAATTAATGATATTAATAGTGGAAAAGGTGAAACTGATAGAATTAACAAAAAATCTAATGATGAAATAGGAAAAGTAGTAGATAGTTTTAATGCTTACATCTCTAAGCTAAAAGAAGCTTATATAGAAGATGGGAAAGTTATTGAAAATGTTGATGAAGTGATAGACAAAATTTCGCAAGGTTTTTATGTATATAAAATTGAAAAAACATCTTCAAATCCACAAATTCAAAGATTAAGAGATTCTATTAATCAAATGATTGAAAGAACAAATGATAATTTAGTAAGTTTAAACAACGTTCTAATAGAGTATGGAAATTCAAATTTTGCTGCGATTGATTCAAAAATGGACATATCAAAAGTAAATGGTGTAATGTCATCACTAGTTGCAAGTACACAACTAATTGGTTCAACTGTTTCTGAATTTTTGTCAATGATTGTAGCAACTGGTAAAAAATTAAATAGTGATACAGGTGTTTTATCTGATAGTGCTAAAAAATTATCAACTTCTGCAAATGAACAAGCTTCTTCTTTAGAGCAAACTGCAGCTGCGGTTGAAGAGATAACAGCTATTATTAAGCAAAGTGTTCAAAAAACTTCTCAAATGTCTATTTTAGCTCTTGAACTTCAAAAATCTTCAAAAGATGGAGAAACACTTGCTTCAAAAACAAATCAAGCGATGGATCAGATAAATAACGAAGTAAGTTCTATTAATGAAGCTATTGAAGTTATTGATCAAATTGCATTTCAAACAAATATTCTTTCACTAAATGCGGCAGTAGAAGCTGCAACTGCTGGAGAGGCTGGTAAAGGATTTGCAGTTGTTGCACAAGAAGTAAGAAATCTTGCAAATAGAAGTGCTGAGGCAGCAAGAGAGATTAAGAATATTGTAGAAAAAGCAACAGCAAAGGCAAATGAAGGTAAAGATATTGCAAATCGAATGAAAGAAGGTTATACAATATTAAATAAAAATATTAATGACACTATTGTATTAATTGAAGATGTTTCAAAAGGTAGTAAAGAAGAAGAGATTGGAATTTTACAAATCAATGATACGATAAATGTTTTAGATAGTGTAACTCAAGTAAATGCTAACTCGTCAAATATTATTAGTTCATTAGCTTTAGAAGCTGCAAATTTATCTAATAATCTTCTAACAATAGCTGATAGGGCTAAATTTAAACAAATAGATGCAAAAGAGATAGAAGATATCGATTTGGTATTTAAAGTTTCAAAATTAAAAAATGATCATATAAGATTTAAACTTGTAAATTTTAATAAAATTGGACAAACAAAAACTGCTTGGAGTATAACAAAACCAACAGATTGCGATTTAGGAAGATGGATAATAGAACAAGAAAAACAAGGTATTAGTTTTACAAAAGCACAAAATTGGAAGAAACTAAAAGAGTACCATGAAAGTGTTCATAATAGTGTTCAAGAGTATATAAATCAAGATTGTAAAGATATTTCTGATAGAGATATCTTACAAAATTTATCACAACAAGTAGATAGTTCAATGTTTGAGGTGTTTAAATGTTTAGATCAACTAAAAAAAGACAATATTGTTAAAGCTTCAAATGAAATAAAACAAGATGTTAAATTTGAAAATACTTCTCCAATAGAACAAAAAGTTAGTAATAAAGAATCTCAAAAGAAGTTTATCTCTAGCAATACTGATGATGAGTGGGAGAGCTTCTAAAGGCTCTTTATCTCATTTTTAATAAAACTTTAATACAAATATTTATCAAAAAATAGATATAATCTCGGCTTAATTAAATAATATAATGTATGTAATCAAAGGAAATTTATGAGTAATAAAAAAGTAGAGTTACTATCACCTGCTGGAAATTTAGAAAAATTAAAAATAGCTATTAAATATGGTGCAGATGCAGTTTACGCAGGAGTTAGTCACTTTAGTTTAAGAATAAGAGCAGGAAAAGAGTTTACGTTTGAAACTTTTAAAGAAGGAATAGATTATGCTCATGAAAGAGGAAAAAAAGTATATGCCACAATTAATGGTTTTCCTTTTAATTCACAAATAGAATTATTAAAAAAACATATTGCTACAATGGCTGCCCTTAAACCAGATGCTTTTATTGTTGCAGCACCAGGAGTTGTTCGATTGTGTAGAGAAATTGCTCCTCAAATTGATATTCATTTATCAACTCAAGCAAATGTTTTAAATTATCTTGATGCACAAGTTTTTTGGGATATGGGTGTAAAAAGAATAGTTGTTGCAAGAGAGATATCATTAAAAGATGTAATGGAAATAAAAAAACACTTACCTGATATGGAAATAGAGATTTTTGTACATGGTTCTATGTGTTTTGCTTATAGTGGAAGATGTTTAGTTAGTGCTGTTCAAATGGGAAGAGTACCAAATAGAGGAAGTTGTGCAAATGACTGTAGATTTCAATATACTTTATATGCTGCAAATGAAGATCATAATACTTTATTTAGACTTCAAGAAGAACCAGGTGTTGGAACATACATTTTTAATTCAAAAGATATGAATTTAGCTTCACATATAAAAGAGATATTAGATAGTGGTGCAGTTGATAGTTTAAAGATTGAAGGAAGAACAAAATCACCTTATTATGCAGCAGTTACAGCAAAAGCATATAGAGAAGCAATTGATGATTATGATGCTGGAAAATTTGAACCAGAGAAATATCAAAAAGAGCTTCATACAACAAAAAATAGAGGATTTACTGATGCATATTTGATTCATCGTCCTTTTGAAAAAACAGATTCACAAAATCACTTATATGCTTTAAGTAAAGGTTCGTTTGAAGTTACTGGACTTGTAACTGAAGATGAAGAACATTTTTTATGTAAGTATAAAGTTTATCCAAATGAAGACATAGAGATATTTACTCCAAAAAATGAAGAATTAGTTGAATGTGAAAATGAGATAGGAAAGATTTTTAAAAAAGATGATGGTTTATATTATATTAATTTTAAAAAGATTTTAACAGAAACAAATAAAGAATTAGAATCTGTTCATAGTGGAAATGTAAATAAGATAAAACTTCCTTCAAAATTACCATATTTAACTATGTTTAGAGTTGAAAATATTGATGAAATAGTGGAATAAATATTTTACAATATGATTTTTTTTAGAGTTACAAATAATATAAATATAAAAATAACAGATGGAACAGTTATAAAGTATAATAGATTTAAAGCTCCAGTTGGAGTTGAGAATGAAACAGTTTATATTACAACATATGATGATTTTTTAGATTTTAAAGATATTTTGGCAAAAGTTGATAAAAATAAATATATTGCAAAAACTATAAATGAAAATTCAGTTAAAGAAAACCCAAGATTTCCAGTTGAATTGGGAATTTTAAATATTCAAGAATTTGAAAATAGAACAAAGTTTGATAATATAGATTTTTTTGACATAAAAGAGCAAAATTTATTTCATCAACTAAAGAGCTTTCATAAAAATAGTATTCGTATTGCAGTGATTGGAAGTTTAGGAAATAGTATAAGTGATATGATATCTTCTATGGCAGCTTTGAGAATATTTTATAATAAATTAAATGAAATCTATTCAAATATAAAATTAGATATATATATAAAAGCTTCAAATAATAGTTATTATAAAAGAGATAAAGATATTTATTCTACTCAAGAATATATAAATGAAATTTTGCCATTGAGTATTGATAGTAAAAAGATTTGCGAATATGACTATTATGTTGATAATAGTGTTGATATTAGTAAAATATTAAATTTAAATATTGTTGATAGCTGGTTATTGAAATTTGGAATTGATTATAAAAAAGTTTCAGATTTAGAGAAATTTTCAACACTAAAAATAGATAATTTTGAATTAACAAAAGGATTAAGTAATAAGTTACTTGAAGCGAAAAAGAGAGGAAAACTTCTTTTATATCATCCATATAGTGCTACTATAAATAAATCAATTCCACAAACTTTTGCTATAGATATTTTAAAATCTTTAATTGAAAAATTAGACGATTATACTATTGTTACAACTTTAAATGTTGATCCAAAAATAAAAAATGATAATCTTCTTGATTTATCTAATTTTTCTAAAACAATAGAAGATTTTATTTTTATAGTATCTTCAATGGATAAAATAATTACTGCAAATACATCAGCATTGCACATAAGTGATACATTTATGATACCTACAGTTTGTATAATTACTAGTGAAGAGTATGAAACTATTTTAAAATATTATAAATATGTTAAACCTATTTTTGTAAAAAATAGTTCAAAAAATTTATCAAAATTTATATATGAAAATGATTTATTAACAATAAATAAATTTGATGAATGGAAAAAGCTTAAAGTAGATAAGATTATAAATTTATTAGAAACTTTTTGATATAATCTTGGAATTTTTAAAAAATAAAAAGGTGAAAAATGAAATTTGTATCAATTATAATGGGTAGTAAATCTGATTATGAAATTATGAAAAACTGTGCTGATACTTTTGAACAGTTTAATGTAAAATATGAGTTAATTATATCTTCAGCTCATAGAAGTCCTGAAAGAACAAAAGAATATGTAAAAGATGCTGAAGAAAAAGGTGCAGTAGCCTTTATCGCAGCTGCTGGAATGGCTGCACACCTTGCTGGAGCATTAGCAGCGACAACAACAAAACCAATTATTGGTGTTCCTATGAAAGGTGGAGCAATGGATGGTATGGATGCTATGCTTTCAACTGTTCAAATGCCAGCAGGAATGCCTGTTGCTACTGTTGCATTGGGGAAAGCTGGAGCTATTAATGCTGCTTATTTGGCTATGCAAATTTTAGCAATTAGTGATAAAGATTTAGCTGTTAAATTAAAAGAAGATAGAATGGTTAAAGCTAAAGCTGTTGAAAGTGATTCAAAAGATATAGAAGTATTATTGTAATGAAACCTATTGCACTATTTACTTTACCAAATTGTAAATGGTGCAAAGATACGATTACCTACTTAAAAAGTAAAAAACTAAAATTTAATCAAATAGATTTAACAAAAAATAAAGATGCTTTAAAAGATTGTCAAAAAAGATGTTCTGGTGCCCCTATTATTTTAATAGGAAATACTTGGATTTGTGGATTTGACAAAGAAAAAATAAATAAAGAGTTAGGAATTAAATAGATGGTTACATTTTCACAGATGCTATTAAAACTACAAGAATTTTGGGCAAAGGAAGGGTGTAATATTGTACAACCTTATGATATTCCTGCTGGAGCTGGAACATTTCACCCCGCAACACTTTTAAGAAGTTTGGATAGCACTCCTTGGAGTACAGCCTATGTAGCCCCTTCAAGAAGACCAACAGATGGGAGATATGGAGAAAATCCAAATAGATTGGGAGCATATTATCAATTTCAAGTTTTGATAAAACCAAGTCCAGATAATATTCAAGATTTATACTTAAAATCTTTAGAATTTTTAGGATTAGATTTGAGTAGACATGATATCAGATTTGTTGAAGACAATTGGGAATCTCCAACTTTAGGTGCATGGGGGCTTGGTTGGGAAGTTTGGCTTGATGGTATGGAAGTTACTCAGTTTACATATTTTCAACAGGTTGGTGGATTAGCTTGTGAGCCAGTTGCTGTTGAAATAACTTATGGAACAGAAAGACTAGCTATGTATTTACAAGGAGTGGACAGTGTTTTTGATATAGTTTGGAATGAAAATAAACATGGGAAAACTACTTATGCAGATGTTCATAAAGAAGCAGAATATCAGTTTTCTAAGTATAATTTTGAAGTAGCAAACACTTCTATTTTATTTAAACATTTTGAAGATGCTTTTAATGAGTGTAAAGCTTGTTTAGAAGCTAATTTACCACTACCAGCTTATGACCAATGTATGTTAGCAAGTCATACGTTTAATACTTTAGATGCAAGAAAAGCTATAAGTGTAACTGAAAGACAAAACTATATTTTAAAAGTTAGAGAACTTGCACAAGCTTGTGCAGTTATGTATAAAGAGCAAGAACAAGATAGATTAAAAAGAGTTGGAAGATAGTGAAAATAAGAGAGATATATACATTTTTAAACTCAATTTCTCCTTTTGAATTGCAAGAAAAATGGGATAATTCTGGACTTCTTGTAGGAAATTTAGAAGATGAATTTGAAAATTTATATATTAGTATGGATTTAGATTTAACTTTAGTTCAATCTTTAAAACCAAACTCTTTAGTAATTACTCATCATCCACTAATTTTTAGCGGCTTAAGAAGAATAAATTATGACACATATAGTACAAAGATTTTAAAAGAGCTTATAAAAAAAAATATATCTTTAATATCAATGCATACAAATATAGATAAAACACACTTAAATAGATTTGTAGTTGAAGATATTTTGGAATTTAAAATAGTAAATCAAAATGAATTTATTGCAAATTGTGAAGTAAATATGAGTTTTGAAAATCTTTTAAAACACCTAAATAAAAAGTTAAATTTAAAAAATATAAAGTTTGTAAAAACAAAAGATTATATAAAAAACATAGCTATTTGTACAGGTTCAGCTATGAGTTTAATAGATGAAGTGAAAGCAGATTGTTTTATAACAGGTGATATAAAATATCACGATGCAATGGAAGCAAAAGCAAGAGATTTGTCGTTAATTGATATTCGACACTATGAGAGTGAAAATAGTTTTAATCTACTATTGGAATATCTTTTAGATGAATATTTGAAAAAAAATAAATTAAAAGCTATAATAACAGCTTCAAAAAATCCATTTGAGTTTTTTATAGAAGGAGAAAACATTGAATAAGTATTTACAGGATTTAATAACTTTATCAAAATATGATACAAGTATTAGTCAATTTGATCCAAAGATTGAAAATCAAAAGTCAAAATTAGCAGTTTTTGTAGAAACAGCAGAAGCATTAAAAAGTTCTATAAACTCTATTTATTTAGAAATAGATGAGTTAAAATCTAAAAGAACTAAAAACAATATTCATCTTGCAGAATTAAAAACAAAGTTAGATAGTATTGCAAAAAAGAATAAAGATGTAACAAATGAAAAAGAGTTAAAAGCTCTACAACTTGAAGAAGATATAGCAAAAGAGCAGGTTTCTTTTGCAAATGAAGAGATAGAAAGACTTGATAAATTAACTGTGGCAAAAGAAGATACTTTAAAAGAACTTCAAGAGAAATTAAAAGTTGAAGAAGAAGATATTAAAGAGATTAAAGTTGCAGTTGATCAAGAAATTGAATCTATAAATGAAGAAAGAAATGTTGTTTATGCACAAAGAAATGAACTTTTAGGACAATTTGATAAAAAAATTCTAACTTTCTATGAAAAAATTAAAAGATGGGCTAAAGATACAGCAGTTGTTCCTGTAAAAAAACAGGCTTGTTATGGGTGCTTTATGAAAATAAATGACAAAACTTATGCAGAGGTTATAAAAGGTGAAGAGATTGTAAACTGTCTTCATTGTGGAAGAATCCTTTATAAAGGTGAAGAAGAAACTATTTCACAAGAGGCTTAATTTGAGCCTCTTTAGTATATTTTACAATTTTATTTTAATAGTTGTTTATATACTGTTTATTCCATTTTTACTTTATAAAACAAAAATCAATAAGTACAAACAAGCAATTCCCGCAAAATTTTTTTTAAGAAATAATCCAAAATTTGATAAATCTGGTGTTTGGTTTCACTCTTGTTCTATGGGAGAAGTAAGAGCTATTAAGCCACTTATTGAAAAATATAAAGATCAGTCAAATGTAACAGTGATTACAAATACAGGATTTTCAGAGGCTAAGAATATCTTAGATAGTGTAAGGTATCTTCCTTTTGAGATTTTTTTACCATTTTGGATTACAAAACAAAAAGTTTTAGTTGTTATGGAAGCTGAGCTTTGGTATATGCTTTTTTTAGTTGCAAAAAGAAAAAGTGCTAAAACGATTTTAATAAATGCCAGAATTTCTGATAAATCATATAAATCATATAAAAGATTTAGTTTTTTTTATAAGAAAATATTTAATAATATTGATAAAGTTTTTGCACAAAGTGATATTGATAAAAAAAGGCTTGAAGAGTTAGGTGCAAAAAATATTGAAGTTATTGGAAATATAAAATTAGCTCAACTTCCACAAAAAAATATTGATTTATCAAAGCCGAAAGAAGTTTTAATAACTGCTGGAAGTACACATGAAAATGAAGAAGAATTAATATTAAATTCATATAAAAAAGATTTTGGTAGATTAGTCATTGTTCCAAGACATCCAGAAAGATTTAAAAAAGTTGATTTTTTGATTAAAAATTTTATAAAAGATAAAGATTTAACATATCATAGATTTAGTACTAAAGAAGATTTTACAAGTGATATTGTTTTAGTTGATAAAATGGGTATTTTAAATGACATTTATGCGATAAGTGATGTTACTATTTTAGGTGGGGCATTTGAAAGAATTGGTGGACATAATCCAATAGAACCGGCATATTTTGGAAATATAATAATAAGTGGAAAGAATATTTTTAATCAAAAATCACTTTTTGATTGTATAAAAAATTACTATTTAGTTGAAAATAGTGAAATAGGAAATTATTTAGAGAATTTAAAAACTTTAAAAAAATCAGAGCTTACTAAAGCTGGATCTTTTGATCCAATAATTAAGGAGATAGATAAATGGCTGTAATGTATGATAAAGCTTATAAGCTTTTAGCACAACAAGAAAAAATTTCAAATTCAAAAGCTAAAGAGTTAATTGATAGAGGTTTAGTTAAAGTTGGTGATAAAAAAGTTTTAATAGCACGTGGTGAAATAAAAACTGATACAAAATTTAGTGTAAAAGAAGTGGCAAAAACTAAAGTTATTTTTGAAGATGAAAATATTTTGGTTGTTGATAAACCAGCTTTCATAACAGCAGATGAAATAGCAAAAACATTTGATAATGCTATACTTTTAAATAGGCTTGATAAAGAAACAAGTGGTGTTATGATGTTTGCAAAAAATGAAGAATTCCAAAAAAAAGCTATTAAAGAGTTTGCCCAAAATAGAGTTTATAAAGAGTATGTTGCTATTGTTGAAGGAAAAGTTGTAGAAGAAATAGAAATTGATAAACCAATTTTGACAACGAAAGATAGAGGAATGGCAAAATCTAAAATTGATAAACATGGAAAAAGTGCAAAAACAACTGTTTATCCAATGCTTGTTGAAGGAAATAAATCAAAAATAAAATTAGTAATTGAAAGTGGAAGAACTCATCAAATTAGAGTACATTTAAGTTCTGTTGGATTACCGATTATTGGTGATGCAATATACGGAAGAACGGCATCAAATGTAAATAGAGTTTTACTTCACTCAAAAATTACAAAGATTTTTGACTATACTTTTGAAGCACGAGAACCAAAAGAGTTCAAAGTGTATGATTTTAATTAATTCTTAAGATTATAAAATACATAAATCCCATAATGAAGGGATTTTGTAAAAACTACAAACTAAAAAAATACTTAAAAATCTTAAATCAATTAATCTATATTAAAGTAAAATTTTAATAGAATCCCAAAATAAAAATTTATGGAGATATATTTTGTTTGATTCAATAACAGGTTCAATACGTGGCGTAGTAAATAAAATAAGACATCAAGATGATGTTGCATCACTAAGTCGTGCGATATCTGAATTAAAAAAAGCATTTTTAAAAGCTGATGTTCATCATAAAACTACAAAAGAACTATTGACTGCAATTGAAATTGGTACAAAAAATATAGGAATTGGACAAGATAATTTTATAAAAATTCTAAAAGATGAACTTACAAAAACTTTAACTGCAAATGGAAATCAAGGTTTTGTATTTTCTTCAACTCCTCCAACTGTTGTTTTGATGACTGGACTTCAAGGAAGTGGAAAAACAACAACGACTGGTAAATTAGCAAATTATTTAAAAACAAGAAAGAAAAAAGTTTTAGTTGCCGCTTGTGATTTACAAAGACTTGCAGCAGTTGAACAGCTAAAACAAATAGCAGCTTCTATTGAAGTTGATATATATTTTGATGAGGGCGAAAAAAATCCTATAAAAATTGCTCTTGCAGCAAAAGAAAAAGCTATAAAAGAGCATTATGATGTACTTTTGATAGATACAGCTGGACGATTGGCAATAGATGAAGAGCTAATGGAACAGTTAAAAGATATTAAAGATGCCATAAATCCAAATGAGATTTTTTATGTAGCAGACTCTTTAACAGGACATGATGCAACTAAAACTGCAACAGCATTTAAAGAAAAAATAGGAATAGATGGAGTTATTTTATCAAAATACGATGGAGATACAAAGGGTGGAGTAGCACTCAGTATTGCTTCTCAAGTTGAAGTTCCTTTAAGGTTCATTGGTATTGGTGAAAAAATGCCAGATTTGGAAGTATTTATTCCAGATAGAATTGTATCAAGACTTTTAGGGCTTGGTGATATTGCTGGACTTGCTGAAAAAACATCAGCAATTATTGATGAAAAAAAAGCAAAAGAAGTTACTAAAAAAATAAAAAAAGGTGAGTTTAACTTTAATGACTTTTTGGAGCAACTTCAAATGATGAGTAAACTTGGAAGTTTAAAATCAATTATAGGAATGATACCTGGGCTTTCTTCTATGGCTCCAGCATTAAAAGAAATGGATTTTGAAAATTCAAAAGAGATTATAAGAATAAAAGCACTTATTTCTTCAATGACTCCAAAAGAGAGGGAAAATCCTGATCTTTTAAATCCAAGCAGAAAAAAAAGAATTTCTTTAGGTTCAGGACTTAGTGAAGTTCAAGTAAATAAAATATTGAAACAATTTAAAAATGCTTCAAAAATGGCAAAACAGTTATCAAGTAAAGGTGGAATGAAAGGTTTACAAAATATGCTCTCTCAAGTTGGAGCAAATGGAATGCCTAAAATTCCAAGATAAAAATATTAAATAGTATTGAGTTGTGAACTTGTTTTGAGTTCAGAATTCAATACTATAAATTTAAAAAAGGAAATAAAATGACAGTAATTAGATTAACAAGAATGGGAAGAAACAAAAAACCATTTTATAGAATAGTTGTAACTGATTCAAGAAAAAGAAGAGATTCAGGATGGATTGAATCAATTGGTTACTTTAATCCAGTTGTTGAACCAAAAGTTCTTAAAATTGATGAAGAAAGATATAACTATTGGTTAAGTGTTGGTGCAAAACCATCTGAAAAAGTTAAAAAATTAGCTTCTAAATAATTATATTGAAATAACATGATTACAAATTTCATAGAAAATTATGCAAAATTAGTTGTAGCTGTTCCAGAAGATGTCGTTGTTTCTAAAGAACAAATAGATGAACATTTTGCCGAGATTACAATAAATGTTAATAGTGTTGATATTGGAAAACTTATTGGTAAAAATGGTAATATGATAAATGCTTTAAAAACTATTGCAAATGGTTGTAAGGCAAAAGATGGAATATCTTATAAAATACAAGTAGTTACAAAGTAATATATGAATAATAGTATTTATGTTGCAAAATTAGGGAAAGCAGTTGGCTTACAAGGTCATTTAAGACTTTTTATTGACTCTGATTTTCCTGAACAGTTTAAAAAAGGTGCAGTTTTTACAACAAATAGAAAAGTTTTATTAAAAGTTTTAGAGTATAACCCAAGTAGAGAGCTTATTAGGTTTGAAGGTTATTTGGATATGGATAATGCAAAGAAACTTACGAATAGTGAACTTTTTACATCTGTTGAAAATACAAAAGAATCTTGTAAATTAAAAGAAAATGAACATTTCTGGTTTGATTTAATCTCTTGTGAAATTTTTGAAAATGATTTGAAATTGGGAATAGTAAAAGATATGCACAGATTTCCTTTAAATGATTATTTAGAAGTTTCTACTGATATTGAACTTATAAATAAAAATTTACCAAAAACATTTTTAATACCTCATATTTTTGATAGTTTCATTGAAAAAATAGATATTGAACAAAAAAAGATTTTTGTTAAAAATTCATTTGAAATATTAGAAAATTCTTAATTTCTAGTATTTACATCTCTTATTAAATTCTTCTTCTAACATCTCTAACGAATAAGCTTCTTTAAATCCCTCGGTTAATAGCTTTGTAAGTAGTTCATCTCTTATATTATCATCTAAAAAAGGTCCATAGTATAGTTCTATGTTATTTTCATTGTCTCTACATAATAAAATATTAGTATTAACATTTACAGCTTTGTCTAAGTATTTTTTATTTAAATTGCCTTTAATTTTTGCTATATTTATTAGTTTTACAAAATCCGACTTTTCGATAACTGATACTTCTTTTTGACTATCATTTATAATAGCAGATTTATTTTCCTCTTTTTCTTCTTTTTTTACCATAAGTTCATTTTGTTGTTTATGTTTTTCTTTTATATCTTGAGTAAGTTCGTTCGTTTGTTCTTTATTATTTACAATAGCTTCATCTTTTTTTTCTTCATCATCTTTATTGATTATAGAAGTTTCATTTTTTACAGGTTCTTCAATTTTGTTTAATTCTTCAATTTTTTGAATCTCCATATTTTTATTTGTCAAAAGTGCTAATTGTTCATTTAACTTTTCAGGTTCTAAATTGTTAAAATCAAATTTAAAGTCCTTTTGCTCAGGAGTTGCAATTGTTTCTATAGGAATATTTTCATTTGTATTTGTAATATTTTCAACAGTTTTTTTATCATCAGAGTCTTTAAATAAAAGAATAACAACTAAAATAATTAAGAATAAAGATAAAACAGCTATAGATATGATTAAAATTTTCTTTATAAGAGCTGATTTACTTTTTTTTATTTGCTCATTGTTTTCAGTATCTACATTCTCGGGACTATTTTCAGGAGTTGTATTAGTTGTTTCCATCTTGTTGTTCTTTTAATCTCTTCTCTTTAATTTTTTCATAATATTTTTGCCTATATTCTCTTAATTCTTCTTTTTTCTTTTCTCTGTATTCTCTATCATATTCTAGTCTTTTTTCTCTATTTTGCTCATAATACTCTTTTTTGAGTTCTTTATAAGCATTTATCTTTGATTTAATAGATTCTTGACGACTATCCATATGTATTTTTTGGTTTTTTGCAATTTCCTTAATTTTTGCAAAAAAATTCTCTTCTTTTAGATCATCTTCATAGTCTATCTCTTTTTTGAGTTTACTTTTTAAATAATAAGCTTTCTTCTTTTGTTTATGTTTTGCAAAATTGCTTTCGCGTTTTTTTCTTAGTTCATCAAAATTCATAATAAATTAGAATTAATTTTTCAACCTATTTACTACATCAAGCATATTATCAGCAGTCGTAATTGCTTTTGAATTTGCTTCGTATGCTCTTTGTGCTGTAATTAAATCAACCATTTCATTTACAAGTTTTACGTTTGAACTTTCTATCATTCTTTGTCTTAATCCACCAAATTGTGCTGTCAAAGGGTTACCTTCAACAACAGCACCACTTGCTTCACTTTGCATAAACAAAGAGTCACCCAGGGGAGTTAATCCAGCTGGATTAATGAAATCTGCTAGAACAATTTGTCCTAACTCTATTGTATCACCAGTTTGAGGATTTTTTGCTGATAAGAAACCATCATTTCCAATACTTAAATCTTTATATTCTTGTGGAATTACAATTTCGGGTTCAAGTGGATATCCATTTCCATTTACTATAGTTCCTTCATCATTTAATTTAAAGTTACCATTTCTTGAGTAAGCTATTTCACCACTTGGGAGCGTAATTTGGAAAAAACCTTTTCCTACAATAGCAATATCAAGATCATTTCCAGTTGTTTTTAAGTCACCTTCTGTAAAATTTTTCTGAATGTTTGCGAGTCTTACTCCTAGTCCAGCATCAATTCCTGTAGGGTTCATTGTATCTTGAGTTGTCTGTCCTGCTGTATAATTTAAAGATTCATAAATTAAATCTTGGAATTCAGCTCTATCTTGTTTAAATCCAGTTGTATTAACATTGGCAATATTGTTTGAAGTAACATCAATTTGATGTTGCATTGCATTCATACCAGTTGCTGCTGTATAAAGTCCTCTAATCATAGAATTCTCCTTGATTATCAATTGTATTTAATTATATTTTAATAAGAATTAAACTTTGATAAAAGTCTCCAAAATTTGCAAAAATAATTTTAAGTAAATATTTAAAACAAATTTAATATAATGCATATTTTATTGAAATAATTTAAACATAAAGAGGGAAATATGAGAATTCTAATAGTTGATGATAGCTCAACAATGAGAAGAATTATCGGGAATGTAGTTATGCAATTAGGATTTAATAAAGAGAGTTTTGATGAAGCTGAAGATGGATTAAAAGCTTGGAAGTTGTTGACTGAAGGGCATTATGATGTGATTTTGACAGACTGGAATATGCCAAATATGAATGGTTTAGAACTTGTTAAAAAAGTAAGAAGTGAAGGAACACATCAAAAAACTCCAATCATTATGATTACAACTGAGGGTGGAAAAAGTGAAGTAATTACTGCTTTAAAAGCAGGAGTTAATAACTATATAGTTAAGCCTTTTAATGCAGAAGTTTTAAAAGAAAAATTAGATGGTGTTCTGAAAAAATAAATTAAGGGGTTATTATGAGTATGAGTCAAGAAGATATCGAAGCCTTAATGAATGGTTTAGATATTCCAGCTGATGATAGTACAGATGTTTCTAAAGAAGAACCAAAAAACGATGAGAAAATAAATACAAAAGAGATAGAAGAACTATTATCTCAAGTTGAAAATCAAGATAATGAAAGTATTCCTGTATCAAGTGAAAAAAAGATAAATGAGATAGAAACCCTTTTAAATGATATTGATGAAAAATCTATTGATGAGCAAGTACAAGAAGTTACTAAAATTAAGAGTAATGAAGTAGAAGATGATAAAGTAAAAGATGAAATTGTTAAAGAGTGGTCATCTTCAAAAATAAATGAAGGTGTTTTCCCTTTTCCTGCAGAAAATGATACAAAAGTTGTTAGCCAGTTAAGCCAAGTTGCAAATGACTCTGAAGAGAAAGTATCTCAAATATTTGATGTATTAAGTTTGACTTTAGACAATAATGGTGACTTAAGAAAAAAGATAAAAGAGTATGAAGAGTTTAGTCTTTCTCAAGAAAAACTTCTCAATTCATTAGCTAGTAAATTCCCAAATATAAATGTATTTCAACAACAATTAGGAAAAGTAAAAGAATTTGAAAACTCTTTAAAAGGGTTACGTTCTATGTTGGACGATGAAGATATGCATATTTTTCAAGGTATGGAATTGATGCAATTCAATGATATAAATAGACAAAAAATTGAAAGGGTTATGTCTGTTATTAGAAAGTTGTCTATTTACTTAAATAATCTTTTCGAAGAGGACAATCCAAAAGAAATACCTATGGCTAGACATATTCATGGTGATAGAGATACAGAGGATTTGGTTGGAGATGATTTAGATAAATTAATAGCAGAATTTAGTAATTAAAGGAGATTAGTATGAATCAAGGAGTTTATCCATTAGCTGCATCTATGATTAATCAAATCAATAGATTAGATCAAATAAGTAATAATCTTGCAAATGTTGATACTCTAGGATTTAAACAAGAAGGAACAGCTGAAACGTCATTTAATTGGTACTTACAAAGAATGCAAAATGAATATAAAACTCCATTGGTTGAATCTGTTGTTACAAATACTATTCCTAAAATTGATACGAGATATATAAATCCACAAATGGGACCTGTGTTGATGACAGGTAATGAATTAGATTTTGCATTAAATGACAATGAAACTTTTTTTAAAATACAAAATCAAAATGGGGATATTGTATACACTAGAGATGGTGCTTTCAAAAATCTTGATGGATTTTTGGTTGATGGAAATGGAAATAATGTTTTAAATGCTGATAATGGAGCTATAGAAGTTGAAGAAGGTTTTGAGTTACAAATTGGAGTTGTTCAAACACCTTTTACAAATCTTGAAAAAGTTGGAGATAATACATATAAAGCAATTAATGAAGAAGAAATTGTAAACTTCGAAATTAATGATAATAGAATTTTAAGAGGATCTGTTGAACAGTCTAATGTAAATAGAGTTAGTACAATGGTTGAGTTAATAGATGCGCATAGAAGATTTGAACAATCTCAAAAAGCTATTAAAACTATAGATGAGTTAAATGCAGGATTGATAGAAAAAATCGGAGGTAATACTAGATAATGCAAGCAAGCGAAGTATCGAATAAACTTTTTGAACAGTTAAATTTTAGAGGCGAGAGACAAAAAGTAATATCTAGTAATATTGCAAATGTAAATACACCAAAATATAAAACAAAAGATTTAATATTTGATGAAGAGTTAAAAGAACAAAATATTTTAAATTTAAAAAGAACAACATCAAATCATATGTATAATATTGACTATAAAGGATTGAGTAATCCAAGATTGGTTCAAGTTCCAAATTTAGTTGAGCAAAATGATGGAAATAATGTAAATTTAGATAGTCAAATGAGTGAGCAATCAAAAAATAAAATTATTTTTGATGCTATACAATCTTCAATAAAAAGAGATTCAAGATTGTTCAGGTCTGTTATTGATGCTTCTGGCAAAAGTTAATTAAGGGTTTAGATGGAACAACTTTTGAAGTTTATAAATAATCTAAATAAAGCACAAAGAATTGCAATTGTAGGTGGGTTTGCAGTATTAGTACTTTTAATAGCTGGCTTCTTGATATATAGTAGTGTTAAAGCTGAAGATAAAAAATTGAGTTATACAATTGCTTCAAATCTTACACAAGCTGATGTTATGAGAGCAACAGAAGAACTTGAAAATGCTGGAATACAATTTGTAGTAACAGGAAGTGGAAATAATCTTACACTAAAAACTTCAAAAGAGTTTATAAATATTGCTAAAATAAAACTTGTTACTAGTGAAGCTTCTACAAATAAACATGTTGGTTGGGAGATATTTGAAAAATCATCTTTAGGTACAACAAATTTTGAAAATAAAGTTAAGTATTTAAGAGCATTAGAAGGAGAGCTTAGCAAAACACTAGAATCATTGTCTGGAGTTTTGAAAGCTAGTGTAAAAATTGCTATTCCAAAAGAAACAATCTTTACTGAAAAAAGAAGTGATACAACAGCATCTGCTGTTATTACTTTAAAACAAGGTATTTTTCTAACTCAAAAACAAGTTGATGGTATAAAAAACTTTATTTCATCAGCTGTCCCTGATTTGAAAACTGAAAATATACAATTAATAGATCAAGATGGAAATCTTTTAGAAGTATCAGCTGATGAGATGAATACTCAAAAATCAACTATCCAAACAAAATTTAAGGATAAAGTTGAAGAAGATTATGAACAAAAAATTATAAGTTTATTGGAACCTGTTGTTGGTGTGGGAAGGGTTGTTGCTAAAGTAAATGTAACTTTAGATTTTGTTAGAAAAGATATAGAAGAAGAGATTTATAGTCCAGAAGGAAGTATAAGATCTCAACAAGTTATAGAAAATACTAGCAATGCACAAGGATTACCTGTAGATGTTGGTGGAGTAGCAGGAGTGGATAATAATATACAACCTCCACAAATGGCAGTTGATAATAATAAATTATCACAAAATAGTGAAAGTTCAAATACAGTTACTAACTATGAAATATCAAGAAAGTTGATATCTCAAAGAGATGGAAATTTTACAAATATTAGAAGGATTACGGCTTCTGTTACATTTGATTCAAGTGTTTTACAAGATCATCCTGATAGAGCAGGTTTTTTAGCTTCTTTAGAATCTCTAGCTTCTGATGCAATAGGTTACGATAAAGCAAGAGGAGATACAATTACCGTTAGAGATTTTAAGTTTGTTGGCATTAAAAATTATAATGAGAATGGTGAATTGCTTGATGAAAATGGTAATGTAATAAGCTCAAATAGTAGTTATTTAGGAGCGATGAGTGTTAAATCTATACTTGAAGAGTATAAAGATTATATTCAATACCTAATCGTTGGATTACTTCTTTTTATTTTTTATAAAAAATTTATTGCAAGTAGTGATATGGTTATACTAGGGGAAGGTAAAAAACAAGAAATATTTGTTGATGATGAGGATTTAGTAAAAGATATGTTAGCTGGTCTTGATGATGAATTAGACCAAAATACTGCTCAGGGAAGATTAAAGTCAAAAGTTAAAAGTCAAATTTTAAATAATATTGATGGATTAGATGAAGAATCAGCTGCTAAATATGAAGTCTTTATAGAAGAATTAGATAGAGAGATAAATAGTAATCCAGCTGATATTGCTAGAATGATAGAGTTGCTTTTAAGTGAAGGCAATGTTAATTTTAAATAAGGTTGATTGATGGCAACAGATGCTTATAGCGATATTGATATATTAAAAGGTATGTCTATGATAGAAAAAGTCGCAAGATTTTTTGTATTAATAGGTGAAGATTCTACTGTTAAAATATTTCAATATCTTGATAAACAGTATGTTGAACAAATTTCAACGGCTATTACTCAAATTCAATCGATAAATAAAGATGTATCTTTAGCAATATTAGAAGAATTTCACTTGTACACAAGAACTAAAGGATTTATTAGTTCAGGGGGATATGATTTTGCTAAAGAAATTTTATATAAATCTATAGGGCAAGAAGCTGCTGATGAAGTTTTAGAGAAACTTTCAAGAATGAAATTGGCAAATCAAGCTTTCTCATACTTAGATGGAGTTAATCCAAAACAATTAAGTGATTTTATAAAAGATGAATCTCCTCATACTATAGCTGTTATTTTAGCACATATGGATCCATCAAAATCAGCTGATGTTTTAATGGAATTAGATGAAGAAATAAGAGTAAAAGTTAGTATTCAAATAGCTACTATAAAAGATGTTTCTCCTGATGTTGTAAGAACAATTTCAGCTGTTTTAGAGAGAAAATTAGAGTCTTTATTATCTTCTATTGTTGATGTTGGTGGAGTTAAAGTTGTTGCTGATATGCTGAACAAAATGGGACCAAAAGCTATCGATATTTTAAAAAATATAAATGGTATAGATACGGCATTAGCTGCAAGAATTAAAGATAATATGTTTGTATTTGAAGATTTATTAAATTTAGATACTGAGTATATTATGAAAATCATTCAGGGTGTTGAATCAGCAGATGTTGCTGTTGCTATGAAAAATGCAACAGATGAGCAAATTGAAAAGGTTACAAGTGCAATGTCTCAAAGGGTAAAAGAGAGATTTTTTGAAGAGAGTGAAATGCTTACAAAAGTTAAGATTAAGGATATTGAAGCTGCTCAAAGAAGAATGCTTGCTATTGCACAAAAGTTAATGGATGATGGAGTTATAGAAAGAGAGAATAATTAATGGCTGAAAATGTATATTCAAGTGCAAAAGTTGTAAAAGGCGAGGGTGATATACAAAAATTTGAATTATCTAGTTTTAGTAAACGTAACTCAAAATTACATAAAGACGAAGCACAGCATTTTGTCGAGCTAAAAATCGATGAAACTGAAGATAATATACAAAATTTTTCAGAGGAAAAAGATGTTAAAAATGAGCCTGTTAATATTGTAGATAATACTCAAGTTTTAGAAAAAATAGAGCCGATATTTTTAGAGTTTGAAAAGCTTACCCAAAAAATAGAACAAGTATCACAAAAAGTTACAATGATAGAGCAAGATGCTATAACAAAAGGTAAAGATTTGGATGAACAAGTTGTTAAGGCTATAAAAGATTTAAAGCAATATGCAACTTTTTTTGAACAAGCAACTTTTCAACTGGAGAGTAAACTTTTAAAAACATCAATTTCTATTGCACAAAAAATTATAAATATTGAAGTTGGTGAGAATTCTACAAAAATAGCTAAACAAACCATACAGCAACTATTGTTAAAGCTTAAAAATGCTTCAAAAGTTAAAATTCATCTTAATCCAAAAGATTATCATATTTTAAAAAAAGATTTAGAATTAGAACCATTTATTGAACTTTTTGAAGATGCAAATGTTGTGGCTGGTGGAGTTGTAATTGCTAGTGATTTAGGAAATTATGATGGAAGTATTGAAACAAAAGTATCTTCAATGCTTGAATCTTTAGATTTAGTAATATAATATAGATTTTATGTTACAATATACTAAATAATATTAAAAAGTATTAAATATGGAAATTAGTGAAAGAGTTTATGATTTATTAGTTGATACAGAAATTGTAGTTGATGTTATGCTTGGTAGTACAAGTATATCTGTTGGTGAATTTTTGAAATTAACAGAAGGGGATATAATCTCTTTGCATAAACCAGCAGGTTCTGGTGGTGAAATTTATGTAAATTCTAGGATTATAGGAACTGGAGATATAATCGTAATTGATGAAAAACTAGCAGTTAGAGTACAAGATGCTATGGACTCTGATAATGTTGTTAGGTATTTCTTTGATGAAAATATGATATAAGGAGTTTAAAATGGCAGATAGTTTAACAGTAAGTAGTAGCACAGATACTTATGGTAATCAGTACACTCAAAGTGTAAGTAATGATCAGTTAACAACAAATGATTTCTTAAAGCTTATGATTGAAGAACTTAAGTTGCAAGATCCAACAAAGCCTATGGATTCAGCAAAAATGCTTTCTACTCAAATGCAAATGAGTACATTGAATGCAAATCAAGAAATGATAAAAGCTTTACAATCTATACAAACGGCTTTTAACCAATCTTCTTTATCAACAGCAACAGGAGTTATTGGACATAAGGTTGAAAATGGTTCAACTTATGATGATGGAACATCTAAGCAATTTGCAGTAACTTCTATTGAGATGCAAGATGGAGAAGTTATAGTTGTTGGAAGAGAATACAAATATTCTATTTATGAAATAGCTATAAAAGAAGGTGAAGGTGATGATGCAAAATATAAAGCTGTTGCCTATGATTCAAATGGAAATATTCTTGATGATAAAGGTGAGAAAACTGGTAAAACAGTAGTTTTAGAAAGTATTGGAAAACCAAAAGTTCAAGATGGAAAAATGATAATAAAAGATGAAGATGGAAAAGAGATAAAAGATCATAGTTACTTATTTACAGGAACTACATATCCACAATATGCTGATGAAGATATTAAATTCCCATTTTCTTCGATTACAAAAATTGCATAATAAGGATTTATTATGATAGGTGCAATGTGGAAAGGAATGTCTGGTATCTACCAACAAGATAGAGGAATAGCTGTTGAGTCAAATAATCTGGCAAATTCTAGTACAGTTGGACATAAGAAAGACCAAATAACTTTTGCTGATTTATTATATACAAATGGTGGAATGGGACATGGTGTAGGAAGCCAAAGTGTTTCAAAACAGTTTCAACAAGGACAAATTGTTGGAACTGGTGTAGGAATAGATGTTGCACTCGAAGGTAAAGGATTTATGGTAGTAAGAAGTAGAGAAAATCCCGATGAGATTTTTTATACTAGAGCTGGAAATTTGGTACAAGCAAAAGATGGATTTTTAGTAAATCAAGATGATTATAAAATGCAAGGATTAGTTCCACAAAGTAGATTAACAAGTTCTACGAATCCTACTGATACTATGTTTACTGATGAATTTGCAAGAAATATAGTTTCTACAAATATAAGTAACAGTTTGGGTAGAATATTTAATATCAATGCAAAAACAACTGATTATACATCTTCTGCAAAAAATGATGATATTGCACAAAAAGGTGATAACTATAAATCATCTCAATCTAAAATAAATGATGTTGATGCTTTAAGAGAAGATTATATCAATAAGTTAAAAGAGTATCAACTTACTCCAAATGTTCCTGAAATATCTTCTCAAGCTCAAAAATCTCAGGTTGATTTTTCTTCAAAAATATCATCACTTACATCTGAAGATAATAAATTATCTATTACAGTGGGAAATAAAACTTTTAGTGTAGAGTTTGATCATGATGGAAATATCAATCAAGATGAGATGGAAAAACTATATAACTTTTTAGATGATAGTGGAAGAGAAAAATATGGTTTGATAGATCCATCATCAATTCCGACACAAGATGATATAGATAATATGCCTATAACAACTCCAGAAGAAATACAAGCAAAAGCTGATAGACAAGCTTTAAGAGATAATTCTATAAATGCATATTCAAGTGCAAAAAGCTTAGTAAAAGCTATGCAAGATTTATCGGATAAAATTTCAGCATATGCTGGATATTCTTCTAGTGCAAAAAGTGGAACACTTGAAATAGAGAGTTTAATTCAAGGAAAAGAGTTTAAAATAAGTGAAGTAGAGTTAAATAATGAAAAAATAAATTCTACGAATATACAAGAAGCTATTAAAGGCTCTGGAATGGCTATGATTGATAGTGCCAAAGAAGCTTTAAAACAAGCTGTTGAAAAAGCAGATGCAAAATATTTAGAAATAACTAATGTTTTAGATTATGCTGATTTGAATACTATTGGTATGACAGATTTAAATGTAAGATTAGATGTTTTAGGACTTGCTGATAAAGATGTAGCTGATGTTGAAATATCAGATGATGGATTTATTTTCGTAAAAAGTGGAGATAACAAATTTTTAGTGGGAAGATTAAGTACAGCTTCTTTTAGAAATGAACAAGGTTTAAATCCTGCTGGTGGAAATTTGTATTCTCAAACTGATTTGTCTGGAAATCCTTTTAATGCTGATACTATGAATACAATAAAAGGAAAATCACTCGAAAGAGCAAATGTTGATTATGGTACAACACTTACACAAATTATGGTTTATCAAAAAGCATTTGAAGCAAATTCAAAATCTATTACAACTTCAGATGAATTTTTACAAACAGCAATAGGATTGATAAAATAGTATGAGCTTTTGCTCATACTTTTGTACAAAATTTTGTATAAAAGTATGAACATTTATGTTCATTTACCTTAATAAAAAGGATACGATATGATAGGTGCATTATGGACTGGAATATCAGGATTAGCTTCACATCAAACAGCTTTAGACAATGAGTCAAATAACATAGCAAATGTTAATACAGTTGGATATAAAGCAGGAAGAGTTTCTTTTGCAGATCAAGTTTACCAAAACAGTATTGGTAAAGGATCATTTGTACAAGATGCAGAAAAAATTTTCGTAACAGGAAGTTTTAAACAAACAGGGGTTCCTTACGATGTAGCACTTCAAGGTGATGGATTTTTTACTGTTGTAAATAAAAATACTTTAGGTACAGCCGAAACTTTTTATACAAGAGCTGGAAATTTTAGAATGGGAGAGAGTGGTACTTTACAAAATCCTGATGGTTTTGAAGTACAAGGTTGGGCGATGAGTTCAATTGACACTAAAAATGATGTAAAAAGTACAAATCATAATGTAAATAGGTTTACAGATGATTTTACACAAGCTATGGGAAGTCGTATAATTAGACACCCTGATTATATAGAAACAATAGCGGCAAAAGCTACAAACTACAACGAAACAGCACAATCAGATGCTCAATCAATTTTTACTGGGGCTGGATATAAAACAAAAGCTTCTAAACTAAAAGATATAGAATTAGCACAAAAACACTATGAAGAGATGTTGCAAAAATATAAAGATGACCCAAACCAACCTTCTGCTGGTTCTACTACTCAAGTTTCTCAAATAAACTTTAAAACAGGAGTTCCTCCAGATTCAGTTTTAGGTAAAGAAGGAGATAAACTTTTAGTAGTTATAAATGGAACTAATTATAACATAAACTATCAGGTAACAAAAACAACTCCTGATTGGAGAGCTGAACTTTGGGATGGATTACCAGATGGAACAGATCCTTTGATGCCAACAGATGAAAGAACTCTATATGATTTGGTGGATCCTGCAAATATTGAACTTATGCCAACAGCAACAGAAGCAGAAAGAGCTGCAAAAGATGCTGAGATTGCAAAATACGATAGACTAGCAGGTAGAATAAACACATATAAAGCTATGGCTGATGAGATATCTAATTCTTCAAGAGGTGGAATGGTGGCTTATATGGCTAAAGATAGATTAGACCCACAAAGTGATATATTGAATGCTGATGGATTGTATGATGAAAGTACAAGTCTTGCTGATATGTTAAGGGGAGTTATCCAAATAAAAAGTTTAGTTCCAGGACAAGAGTTTAAAATAACAGAAGTTTCTGAAACATCAACTGGAAATACTGGATCAACTATAAAAGGTAGCTTTCAAACAACAGCAGAAGCTGTTCAAGGTTCTGGAAAAGCAGCTATTGATTCAGCTCAAGATGCTTTGGCAAGATTAGTATCAGGTAAACAACAAAGTGTTTATACAACACAAGATTTATATGGAGCATTAGGAAGTGCTACTAGACAATATGAATTTAGTATGACTATATATGATAAAGATTTAGATATGATTATCCCTGTGCCAAATGATGGAGGAACGCCACCTCAAGCTATTACAATACCAAGTAATGCCGTTCCACCATCTACATTAACAGGAAATGATTTAAACGATATTGTAGATGCGATAAATAATTCAAGAACAGCTTCTGGAGCACAAATAGGAGATTATTTAGTTGCAAAAATTGTTAATGGAAATTTAGTTTTGGAAACAAATGATAACAATTTCGATGTAGAGTTTGATGCGAAACTTACATATACTGATAGTGCATCTGTTCCACCTGTAACAACTCCAACTTTAATTGAAGTGAATCAAGATTATTCTGGTAGAAAAGGTGCAGGTGCTGAATTTATGGAAATAGTTACAAGAGTTGATCAATCAGCAAATCAAAGTAGTCTTCAATTAAGATTAGATGCTCTAAATATCTCTGATAATAAATTTGGTGAATTTAGTGTAGATAGTACAGGACTTATCACGATAAAAGAGGGTGGAGTTGAGTATGCTGTAGGTCAATTATCAATTGCAAGATTTACAAATAACAGAGGACTTGAAGCAGTTGGGGGAAATAACTTCCAAAAAACTCAAGAATCTGGAAGTGCAATATATAGTATAAATAACAATAATACTGATGGAGTAAAAGGGCAAGCTTTAGAGTTAAGTAAAGCAGATTTAAGTGAAAGCTTAGTAAACTTAATGGTATTTCAAAGAGCTTTTGAAGCAAATGCAAAGTCTATTACAACTTCAGATGAGTTATTAAGTACTCTTATCAACTTAAAAAGATAATATTCTAAGTAGAGTGAGATTCTTTCTTACTCTATTTCAACATAGGAAAAATTTTGGATTTTATAATATCAACAGTATTGGCTATTTTATTACTATACTTTATATCAAGTACAAATGCTTATAAAGTTATGTATAAGAAGATAAAAGAAGAAAAAGAGATTATAGATGAAGAGGTTTTAAAACTTGAAGCACTCATTCAAAGATATGAAAAACAAGTAAAAATAGGTACTAATAGTTTAAAAAATAATCAAGAAAATCTTCAAGTTGCAAGAGATGACTTACAAGCTTTAAGATTGGAAAATATTACTTTAAAAAATAAAATAAATGACTTACAAAAACGAAATGAAGAATTGTTTGCTCAAGTTAATGCAATTATTTAGGAATATTTTGAAAAAGTTTGTATATAAAATAGCGATAATTTTTTTTCTTACAAATGTTATTTTATATGCAAACAATATAATAGAGTCTCAACCACAAGTAATTTTTGAATTACAAAAACTTGAAAATTCAAATGAAAATTTGGAAATTCAAGTTGATTTTAACAAAGCTGTTTTGCTTTTTAAGAAAAATGAATATGAAGATGCTCTAAAACTATTTCAAAAAACTTCACAATTTTTTGAAGTACCATCTTTACTTAATATAGGAATAATTTATTATAAACAAAATAAAATAGATGAAGCTATTTCTACTTTTAATAAAATTTATTCAAAAAAAACAAATCTTATAAATCAACCATACTCTTTTATATCATCTTGTTATTATTTGTTTGATATAACAAAAGATGATAAATATATGTTAGATTTAGTAACAATTTTCCAAAATAGTAATAAATTAAGTGAATATAGTGAATTAATAACTGGTATAAAAGATGCAATATTAAAAGAGTTAGCAAATAGGTATTTATATATAAAAGATTATGAAAATGCACTTGCAGCTTTAAATGCTATGAGTTATTCTCTTGATTTGAAAAAAGCTATGATATATATAAAACTAAATAATTTTGCAAGAGCTTCTGTAATTTTAAAAAAATTAAGAGAAGAAGAAAAAGATAGAGATTTGTTAGATAAAATCTTGTGGATATCTACTTATGCTAGTTTAAAACAAAATAGGTTCGAAGATACACAAGAGATCTTGGATTTGATTAATGAAAGAAAAGGTTTCAAGGTAAATACTCAAATGCCATTTGAGATATTTTTTAATAAAGATTTATATTCTACTAAAGATTATTTAAAATCTGTTTTGAAGTTTGATGAAAATAGAAAACTAGATTTTATTTACTATTTTGCACCATTTGTCTTTTCTGATTCAAAGGAGATAATATATGATTCTGTAAAAGGTTTTATATATGGACAAGATAGTAGTGTAGAAAATCTTGAGAGTATGGTTGATTATAATACAAAATTTGTTAATTTAGTAAAACAAGACCCTATTTTAAGAGTAAATGAATTAAAAAAACTTACAAATAGTGATTCAAAAGCATATATATATTATAACTTGGCTTTAGCTTATGCTCAAATAAATGATTATTCAAATGCCCACATAAACTTTGAAAAAGCATACAAGCTAAGTCCTGGAAATAGACTTTATGCTATTATGCTTTTTATAACGGCGAATTCTTTAAATATAAATATAGATGAAAAACAAAAAGCTTCTATTGATAAATCAATAAGAGATGGAGGCGGTTTATATAGTTATTTTGCAAAAGAGATATATAAATTATTTATAAATAGTAGTTACAATGTTATAGAATCTTCAACTTTATATCAAGGAACAGTTTTTTATAAAGCTATAGATTTTTTAAAAAGTATGTATGATAATAAACCTTTAGCAAATCATCCACTACTTGAAGAGTATGAAAAGGATAGTTTTATATATCTTTTAAGACTTGTTCAACAACAAAAAGAGGAAGATGATTATACTTATTTTGCAAGATTACAAGATAATATACCTTTAAAATATAATAATAATTTTATAGATAGTTCATTGATTACTTCAAAATATTATATAGATATTTTAAAAGCTTTAGGGATTTTTACAAGAGCAGATTTTAAAATAGATGGAAATAATAATCCTTTATATCTTTTAACAACAGCCTATAGTGATTTATATTTAGGAAAATCTCAAATATCAATAGAAACATTAAAAAGATTAAAAGAAGAATTTTCATATGAAAATAGATTTACTATGTATCTTACTGTTGCTTCATTTTTAGAAAGTAAGCGTCCAGAAGATGCATCGATTCAAATATCACTTATTAAAGCTTTTTATAAAGATACAGATACTGATTTTTTGACTGCAATACAGTTGATTCAAAATATGAATATAAGTAGTGCTAAACAGTTTTTAGAAAATAGGTACAATAATCCATATATTGATTTTAGAATTATTAGGTTTGATGAACTAATGCTTTTTTTATAGTAGTATTTAAATTTTTTTGTTATAATAGTTTAAATTCTTACAAAGGAGTCTATTATGGAAATAGGTAGAGTTGCTCAAATAGATAATTCGAAAGAAAACTATGATATAAAAGCAAAGCAAGTAAGTACAGTTGAAGAGAAAATGAAAACTATTCAAGAAGAAGAGTATAAAAAGAATGCTTCAAAAGATCCTATGACTGAACTAAATGAGGTTATTTTAGATAATGTTCAGTTTGGATATAACAAAAAATCAAGAGATTTTTTCGTAAAAGTGACTAGAGGAGAAGCTGAATATAAGTATCCAACAGAAGATATGATGAAGGTAAAAGCATATTTACTAGAAGAGTTTGAAAGAAACAATAAAATTTAATTAAAAGGTACGTAATTGGCATCTGATTTATCAACTATATTTAAGAATGAATTGGCAAATACTTTAGAACAATTATTAGGTAAAAAAGCTAAAATAGCTGAAACAAAAAAATATGAAGATGATATAGATTCATCTTTTATTGAGTGTGACGCAAAGTTTGAATTAAAAGGTATTTCGACTGGAATTACATTTTATATACCAAATAAAAGTTCTATAAAATTTGAGTATTTGATACTTGGTGGAATGGGTGATTTAGTAAAAGAGAATATTGATGATGAAACAATAGATGCTGTAAATGAGATTGTTTCAAATATATGTGGTAGTTTTTGTACTGCAGCAAATGCTCAAGGTTTTCCTGATGTAGTTGGTATGAAATCAGAAATTAAGAGTTCAAAAAAAGTTGATAAGAATGTGCTTGATAACAAAAAAGAGAGTTTTATTTTTAAATCACTTTTAGATGAAGATGAAGCACCTTTAGTAATATATTTTGATAAGTTGTTTTTACCATTTTTTTCTAGTATAACTGGAGTTGAAGAAGATATAAAACCTCAAGTTGTTACAGCACCACCACCTTCTCCTCAAACGCCTGTAGTATCTAATAGTGGTGTTAGTATTTCAACTCCATCTAAAAATTTAGAGCTTTTGTATAATGTTAGATTAAAGTTAAGTGTAAGACTAGGAACAAAAATTGTTTTATTAAAAGATATTTTAAGATGGGATGTTGGAGAAATTATTGAACTCGAACAAATGGTTAATGAACCTTTAGAATTACTTATCAATGGTGTAAAAATAGGTGAAGGTGAAGCTGTTATAGTTGAAGGTAAATTTGGTTTAAAAATCAAAAGAATAGTAAATGAAGATTTGAAAATTGATAAAATAGGATTGTAAAAATGGAAATTAACAGTAGTAATTTATACAATAAAGATATTTTACAAACAAATAAGTTTGATAATGTAACTAATGATAGTGTATCTAAAATGGAAGATGAAAAGTTAAGGGAAGTTAGTAATAATTTTGAAGCATTTTTTCTGCAACAAATTTTGGAAACATCTTTAAAAACTACTAGTATTGCTGGAGAAGGAACAGGAAGTGATATCATAAAAGGTATGTATCTACAATCTATTGCAGATAGTTCTAGTGGAACTTTTGGAATTAGTGATATGTTATACAAATTTTTATCTGAAAACAATAACAAATAGTAGGAAGAATTATGGTTGATAAAATTGTAGATGATATGCAAACTTTTATAGATGAGCTAAAAAATGCAATAAACTTGGATATAGAAGATATAAAATCTTCAAGACATGAAGAACTTTTGCAGAGAAATGAAAGAAAACACTCTATAATAAACAATATAATGCAGAAAAAAAGTGATTTAAATAGTGAATTGTCGAAATTGATTCAACAAAATGTTGATGTGAATATATATCGAGAAAAAGTTGATGCTCTTGAAGAGAATTTAAAAGATTTATATGAATTAAATAAAAAATTAGCAAACATAGTTCTTCCAATAAAAGAGATGTATAAAGAGTTACTTGAAGATATAAGTTCTTATGGTGGAGGGCAGTTTTTTGACATTAAGGCTTAGTTTTCTATTTTTGTTATTAAATACTTACCTTTTTGCAATACCTGTTTTGGTAACTACTGTACCTTTGAAATTTGAAGAAAAAGTTGATAAAACTAAATTAATACTTAAACAAGTTGAAAGTGTTAGTAGACTTTGTCAGCCTATATCTTTAGAAGAGATAGAAAGCAATGAATTTATAACAACTCACCACATAAACAAAAATGTGATAGTTTGTCAAAAAGATGTAAAACTTGTGGAGAATAATGAAGTTATATTTAATTTTGGTGGTCTTAAGATAGTAAAAAAAGGGAAAATAATCTATGAAAATAGTGAGTTTATTAGATTTAGAAATCTTGATGGAACAATTGAGCAAATATATAAAGATGGAAGATCAAAATGAATAGACTCTCTTTTATTGGAGAAACTCCAACAGAAGCTTTAAGAAAAGCCCAAATAGAGTGTGGAGAAGATGCTATTGTAATATCTACAAAAAAAGTTGTAAATGTAAATGGTTACAATAAAGATATGTATGAGATAGTAGTTGCAGTTGAAGATGAAGAACTACAAAAAAATATGGAATTTACAAAAACAGCAATAGCAAAAGCATCTATTGAGGCTGAACCTATAAAAGCTCAAGTGTATGATTTTAAAGAAGAGATTTTAAGAATGCAGACTCTTTTAGAGCAAGTTCAAAAATCTATTTGGAATCCCAAAAGTCAACTTTTTGATTTAACTATACCTATTGAATTTGTTACTATTTATAATATATTTGAGAAAAATGAGTTTGATGCTGAGATGACTTATACTATCATGAAAAAAACAATTAAAGAGTTACCAGTTTCTCTCAAAACAAATCAAAATAAAGTTAATGATTTTTTTAAACTTGTTTTAAGAAGAGTAATACCAATAAAACATGAAGTTCCTTTAAGAAATCAACAAAGAAAAATTATTATGATGGTAGGACCAACAGGAGTTGGGAAAACTACAACTATTTCAAAATTAGCAGCACGATTTGCTTACAAAATGGAACAAAATTATAAAGTTGGAGTTATAACCCTTGATTCTTTTAGAGTTGGAGCAATAGAACAACTTCAAGCATATACTAATATTATGAGATTGCCTTTAGAAATTGTAAAAAAACCTGAGGATTTAACAGAAGCACTTTTAAGACTAAAAGATTGTAACTATATTTTTATTGATACAGCTGGTTCTAGCCAATATGATATTGATAAAATTGAACTTATAAATGAATATAGAAAACATGTTGATGAATTACCTATTGAAAAAACTTTAGTTCTTCCTTCAAATGTTAAACATAGTGATTTAATGGAAGTTTATAAAAATTACTCTATTTTGGATATTGACAATTTAATTTTTACAAAATTAGATGAGACCCGAAGTTTTGGGAATATAATATCTTTTTCACATAAAACTAAAAAATCAATCACCTATTTTTCTATTGGACAAAATGTTCCTGATGATTTAATACCTGCTGATGCAACTTTTTTAATTGATTGTTTTATGAATAATGAGTGTAGTAGGATTTTATAATGCTTGATGCAAAATTATCTCAAGCTAAAAAGCTATTTAATATTACATCTAAAAATGAACAATTACCAAATTCAAAAACAAAACTTCTTACAATAACATCTGGAAAAGGTGGTGTTGGAAAATCTACTTTTACAGCAAATATTGCACATATTTTATCTCAAAAGAACCTAAAAGTTTTAGTTCTTGATGCAGATATTGGTTTAGCAAATATGCAAGTTTTATTTGATATTAGACCACAATATACATTATTTGATTATATTAATGGTCAAAAAAATCTTAAAGAAATTATTGTAGATACAAGATATAGAAATATTTCATTGATTGCTGGGAAAAGTGGATATCAATATAGTTCAAATAGTAATAGTTTTATATTTTCAAGACTAGTTTTAGATATTTTGGCTTTAAATATTTATGATATTTTGATTGTTGATACAGGAGCGGGTTTAAATGATTATGTTAAAGAATTTTTGAAAGTTTCAACAAATATTTTAGCAATAACTTCAACAGATCCAAGTGCTTTAACTGATGTTTACTCTTTAATAAAGATGTTATCAATAGAAAAAAATGGTTTAATGCTATGTTTTAATCATACAAAAAGTGATAATATTGGAATAGCAATTTCAAACTCTTTAATAAATTTAGGTAAAAAAAATAGACTTAAAGATGATTTTATGATAAAATATATAGGAAGTGTTCCTAGTAGTGAAAAAATATCTTCTATTGCTAGGACAAGAAAAATATTTGTAAATGAGTTTCCTTTTGATGAGGTTGCTGTTAGATTGAATAACGTTGTTGATAATTTATTGAAAAATATCTAAAATTTGGAGTTTTTATAAGTGGTAGTAGAAAGATTTTCTCAAAATCTAATCAATACAGGAATTTTTAAAGTTTATATAGCAATAGGTTTTTTTGCAACTTTAATATTCTTTATTTTTAATACTGAGTTATTTACACCTCTTCAAATGCTATTTGGTGCAGTTTTGGTTACTGTTGCACTAAAAGGTTTGAGTAATTTAATGTTATCTTTTATAGTAAATAATTTTAGTTTAGAACAGAAAAAACAAGATTTTGATTTTAGATATAATGAAGATAAAATAGATCTTCTGCTTAATCAATTAGTTACAAAAGATATTAATGATATAAATGAAAATAACAATGACAAAATAGCTCAAGTGCAAGATCCAGAAAAAAAAGAAGCTACTGAATAAGGAGTAAAATATTATGAATGTTATAGGTTCTATTAATTATTTAAATTCTTTACAATCAATTGATAGCAGTGAAGTAGTAAATCAAACTGAAGATTTAAGTGACAGTAAATATGCTAATAAATCTTTTAAAGAATTACTTGACAATGCTGTGAATGAAGTAAATGAGACTCAAATACAAGGTTATAATGCAATGACAGATATTGCAACAGGTAAAGTTACAAATCTACAAGAAGCTGTTCAAAGAATAGAAGAAGCTGAACTTAGCTTAAAACTTGGACTAGAAGTTAAAAATAAAGCTATAAATGCTTATAGAGAAATTATGAGAATGCAAATTTAGTTGTAAGGAGCTGTTATGGGATTTTTTGATGGATACAATGTAGCAACTTCAGGGATGAGTGCTCAAAGAACAAGAATAAATGTCGTAAGTGCAAATATTGCAAATGCAAAAACTACTCACACAGCAGAGGGTGGACCATATAAAAAACAACAAGTTGTTTTTGAAGATGTTTTAGTGGCAAATTCAAAAAAGAGAACAAATTCAAATGATATTGAGGTAACAAATTCTCCTTTATCAGAATTATCTTTAAGAGGAGTTGGTGTAAAAAAAATAATACAAACTGATGCAAAACCTGTATTAAGATATGATCCAACACATCCTGATGCAAATGAGAAGGGTTATGTAGCTTACCCAGATATTAATCCTGTTGTTGAAATGGTTGATTTAATTGAAGCTATGAGATCTTATGAAGCTAATGTTACAGCATTTAATACCCACAGAGGGATAGATACTAAAACATTAGACATTATAGCAGGAAACTAGGTTCAAAATGGCAAATTTAGTAGATATTTTTACTCAAACAAATAGTACAAATTCTGATACTATACTTTTGAATACTACAGGAGATTTGCCAAAGGATAAACCATCTTTATTTGATTCTTTATTGAAATCTAGCATTGAAAGTATCGAAGTAAATAAAGATGTTTCTCAAACAAAAAATATTACAACTTCAACTCCTATAACACAAAATTCTCAAGCCTTACAAAATAATGGTCAAAATATTGAAAATACATCAATTATTCAAATAGAACAAAATATGGTTATGGATACAAATAAAATAGAGAATATAGATTTAGATACAAAAAATTTAGAACAAAAATCTTATTTATTTGATGATAATATAGATGGTGAAAATAAATCTTTAGAACCAAAAAAAGAACAAAAAATAGTTGAACAGGAAATAAAAAAAGAGACGAATACTGCTAATACAGGTAATAAAAATTCATTATTAGATAGGTTGATTTTGGAAGTAAAAAGTAACAATGCAGAAAAACTAGACATAACAGAACATATTTTAGAAGATACAAAAGATTTAAAAAATATTTCAGATTTAGAAGGAAATAATACAAATTTTTTAAACTCTTTAGATGAAAAAATTGATGAACTAAATAATTCAAAAAATATCTTAAAAGAAGAAATAGTTATAGATAAAAAATCAGTTAAAAATCAAGATAATAAAATTATTGAGTTAGTTCAAAAAGAGAGTTTAATAACAAATTTAACTACAAATAGTATTAAAATAGAATCTTTGGAAGTCGAAACGAAAGAGATTAATGTTCCATTAGATATTTTAGATTCTGAAAATTTTTTAAAAGATAGTAACAATACTCAAAAAATAATTGAACCAAAATTGAGTTTAATGGATCAGCTAATACAAGCCAATAGTAATAAAGAAGTTATCAATACAGAATTAAGAGATGAATCTATTGTAAATGAACAAAATATAGAAAAAATTTTAAAAGAATCTCAAAATATACAAATTAATGAAAAAAATGTTGAACCAAAGTTAAGTTTGATGGACCAATTGATAAAAGAGAGTAATTTAAAAGATATAAATATAAATGTTGATAAATCAATTGATGTAAAAGTTTCAAAAGATGTAGCATCTAATATATTTTTAGCAGACCAGAAAAATATACTAAATAATCAGATTTTATTTAATAAAAATGAGGCAGTAAAGATTTTAGAGAATGCTTCTTCATTAGACGATATTCAAAAAAGTGCAAATATTTTGGATTTGGAAGCTAGTGGGCTTCAAGTTGAGCAAGATATTGTAAAAGAAGATTTAGAAAAATTAAAAATAAATGATAAAGAACTACAAGATAGAAAAAATATTTTAAATACTATATTAAATGAAAAAGATGTTAGAAGTGTGGATATAAGAAATCTTATAACTAATTCTATCGAAGCATCAAAAGCACTACTTGAAAATACTTTGACTATACAAGATGATAAAGTCGTTGAAATTCAGCCAACTTTAGTAAACTCAATAGAATCAAGAATTATTGGTGCAAAACAGCAATTATCTTCTATGATGTCAGATATTGCAAGACAGATGTATGAAAACTATAAACCACCAGTTACTGTATTTAGAATGACTTTGAATCCAGTTGATTTGGGTTCAATTTCAGTTTTAATGAAACAAGATAAAACCACAGGATTAAATATTACTATGAGTATTTCTAGTTTAGCAACATTAGAGTTATTGATGGATAATCAAAATATGTTAAGAAATTCTTTAGTTAAAACTTTTAATGATAGTTCTAATTTTAACTTAGATTTTAGCTCATCTCAGAATAATCATCAAAATTCATCATCAAATTCAAATGGTAAAAATCAACAATCAAGAGAAGATTTAGATACCCAAGCCATACTAAAATTAAAAGAGGAAAATAGAGATTTAGAAGAGAAAACTACAGACTATATGTAATGGAAGCTTTTTTTTCACTTTTAAATCAAGATGTACTTTTCCAATTTTTACTTTTACTTGCTAGAGTTCTTTCTTTCATAGCATTTATGCCTATTTTTGGTCATACTGCAATAAGCGTTAGTATTAGAGTTGCTTTTGCATTTTATCTTACTATATTCCTATTTCCTTTTGTTGGTAGTGTAACTTATATAAATGAGAGTAATTTTATACTAGCTTTAGTATCAGAGATAACTTTAGGTTTAGTTGCATCAATGCTAGTAAATATTGTATTTTCTAGTGTTAAAATAATAGGTGAATTTATAGGGTATTCGACAGCTTTATCTATGGCTATGATGTTCGATCCAGCAACTGGTTCTCAAGAAGGTTTAATATCAAAGCTTCTTTTTTGGATAGCAATAATTTTATTTTTCCAAACAGGAATGTATGAGATGACTTTGGTTATTTTAGCAAAAAGTTTTTCTATGATACATCTTGGAACTTTTGATATATTTACTGTTGATGGAATAAGATTAGCAATAGATGAGATAAATAGAATGTTTGCTTTTGCTTTTACTTTTGCTTTACCACTATTTTTTATAGGGTTTATTTTAGATGTTTATTATGGATATGGTACAAAATCTATGCCTGCTTTTTCTCCATTTATTATTACTTTTCAGTTAAAGTTTGCTTTAATATTTATATTTTTAATACTAGGCTTAGAGATTTTTAATGAGGCATTTACAGAATATTTTATAAGTAAGTTTGAATAAGGACTCTATATGGCTGATGATGAAGAAAAAACAGAAGAACCCACATCCAAAAAGATTGAAGATGCTAGGCAAGAAGGAAATGTTGCCAAATCAATGGAGGTTGCAGGAGCTGTAATTTTAACATTGGGTTCAGTTTATTTGATATTTCTTTCTGGATTTACATTTTTAGAGATAAAAAAGGTTATTTTATATATTTATAGTTTTATTGGGCAAGAAGTAAATGATGCCTTATACTATTCTCTTACCTTTACTATTGTAAATACACTATTAATAGCATTGGCGCCACTATTTATTTTAGTTTTAGTTTTATCGCTAGCTGGTAACTGGATGCAGTTTGGATTTATAGCAACACCATTAAAATTTGATTTACAAAAATTAGACCCAATAAAAGGCTTACAAAATGTTTTTAGCTTAAAGAAATTACTTGAAGCTTTAAAATTAACTTTAAAATTGTCAATTATTGTAGGAGTTATGTTTTTACTTTTTTCAATAACATATAAAGAATTTTTATATATGATGAATAAAGAGATAAACTCAACAATACAAGCTATGCTTGATTTAACAATAGTATTTATTTTTACCATTCTTTTTATTATCATTATTTTTGCTATAATAGATTTTTATTTTACAAGATATTATTATATGAAATCTTTAAAGATGAGTAAACAAGAGATTAAAGATGAATATAAAAATATGGAGGGAGATCCTCAAGTAAAAGGTAGAATTAGAAGAATTCAGATGCAAATGGCACAAAAACGTATGATGAGTAGTGTTCCTGAAGCTGATGTTGTTATTACAAATCCTACACATTATGCTGTTGCTTTAAAGTATGATAATAGTGTAAATCAAGCTCCTGTTTTAGTAGCAAAAGGGATAGATTTCCTTGCATTGAAAATAAAAGATATTGCAAAGGAAAATAATATTACAATCATAGAAAATCCAGCACTTGCTCGTGCTTTGTATGATCAAATAGAATTAGAAAGAGAAGTTCCAAGTCAATTTTATAAAGCTATTGCAGAAATTTTCTCTTATATTTATGAATTGAAGAAAAAAAGGTAATAAGTGAAGTTTTTAGCTATTTTTTTTATATTATTTACACTACTAAATGCTAAAGATAAAGAGTTTTACTATAGTTTTATTGATTCAAATGGAAAACAAATATCTTCAAAAACTAAAGAGAGTATTATAAATACTTTAAATGAGTTAGAAAATATTAAAGAGATTGCACTTGATGGAAAGATAAATGAAGCTTTTAAAAGATTAGTTGATTTAAAAGACAATAATAAAATATCTTTGTTAAACTCTGATATTTTAATACTATATTCAGAATTGGTTCTCAAAAATCAGTCAAAAAAACTTTTATTGGATACATCAAATGAACTTGAAAATGCTATAAACTCTTCGGTTATAAACCAAGAAGATTTATTAAAGGCATATCTACTTTTAATAGATTTAAAACTTAGTGTAAATAGGGTAGAAGATGCAAGATATTATGCTCAAACTGTGATAGATGTTTTTGATGATGAAGAGGCAAAAGCAAAAGGTAAAATTGCACTTGGAAAGATTTTTAAGTATCAAAAAGATTATCCAAAGGCATCTAAAACTTTATTTGATATTTTAAGAAATACAAAAGATAAAAATATAGCCTCAATAATTGGGAATGAACTTTTTGATGTATATTTACTTGAAGGTAAAAAAGATGAAGCAAAAGAGTTAATGAAACAACTTTTAGTAACAAATCCATCTTTCTTTTCAAATGATTTTATATTAGCAAATCAAAGAGTAGATTTACTTTTGAAACTTGATATGACATTATTGGCTGTTGATATATTAAAAGATTTAATCAAAACTTCAAAAAAACAAGATATTTTAGAAAAAGCAGAGTTTAAATTGGCAAATATTTATATGAAGCTTTATGATAAAACAGATTTATATTTGAATTTAGCAAAAAAACTTTATAAAAATATTGTAGATAGCTACCCAAAAAGTGAATATTTTGAAGCTTCACAAATATATTTTGATGAAATAAAAATGAGACAAAGATTAATTTCTCCTAACACTATAGCAGACAAATATAATCAAAATGAAGCTATGCAGAATAAAGCTTTGTTACAAGAATTAATAAATAACAACATAGATAAGAAATTTGAACAAACAGTTAAAATTGATAAAGTTTATAGAGATATTCCAAAAGATATTTTACAAAGATTTGGTTTTAATAATATTGATGAACTTTTAGATATTTCATATATTGGTTTGATAAAAGAGTATTTGGAAAATGATGATTGTTCAAAACTAAGTACTATTTTAAAAGATGTTAAATATGAAATATTTAAAGACTTATTAGATGATAATACTATAAAAAATGGATTGATAAAATGTATTAGTGAAGTACCATCTCTTGAAAATTATACACAACTAAAAAATATTTTTAAAGATGTTCAGAATTTGGATATATATTTTATGTTAGAAACTATGGCTTTAAGTGTTGATGAAATAGAAGATGCTCTATACTTTTCATCAAAAATAGAAAAAGCAAATGACAAAGATATATTAGAAAAAGAGTTTTTGTATAAATATCAAGTTTTAAAGATAAAAAATGATTCTATAAAATTTGATAAATTTTTTGCAAATACTTTGCAAAATAAAAATTTAATAGATTCAAATACTCAAGAACCTGTAATTGTAGATTTTTATTACGATTTTTACTTATATTTGTTAAAAGAGAATAATCAACTAGAAGCTACAAAAATTTTAAAAGATTTATATGATAAACAAAAAGATTTTAAAATAAATGTTTATTCTCCATTTGTTGAGAGTGAATTATCTAAAATAGCAAAAAATGAACAAAAATTTGAAGAAGCGGTAAATTATTTAGTTGAAGCAAGTCAAAATGTAAGAAATTTAAAAGTAGAGGATGAGGTTAAAATATATTATGATATTGTAATGTTATATGATACTTTGGATAATAAAGAAAAAAAAGATGAATATTTACAAAAGTGCAAAGATGTAAAAATTGAAGATAATCTTTACAAAAAAATGTGTTTGAGTTTGGGTCAATGAATATAGATGATATTTTAAACCAAATAGATTCATCAAATCTTAATGTTGCCTTTGGAAGATTGACGAATATTTCAGCAATTACTTTGAGTGCTACTGGACTTGAAGTTGCAGTTGGAGATATTGTAAGAATAGAATCAGAACAAAGACTTTATTCTGTTTTAGGAATGGTTACAGTTTTAAATGACAATTCATTTATTATTGTTCCTTTTTCATTTATTGAAGGTTTTAGAATAAATGATAAAGTTTTTTTACAAAGAGATGGACTCACAATAAAGTGTGGAAATGGCCTTTTAGGAAGGGTTGTAAATGCTTTGGGAGAACCAATAGATAACAAAGGTAAAATAAGAGATATAGATGCAAATTGTGCTATCAATAAAGAGAGTATGTCACCACTTGATAGAGGAATAATTGATCAAAAGTTTTCAACAGGTGTAAAAGCGATAGATTCTATGCTAACTTGTGGAAAAGGTCAAAAAGTTGGTATTTTTGCTGGAAGTGGAGTTGGAAAATCTACTTTAATGGGAATGATTGTAAAAGGTTGTGAAGCAACTATTAAAGTTATTGCATTGGTAGGAGAAAGGGGAAGAGAAATACCAGAATTTATACATTATAACTTAAATGATGATTTAGAAAATACTGTTATAGTAACTGCAACTTCAGATGAATCTGCTTTGATGAGAAAATATGGAGCATTTACTGCTATGGCAATAGCTGAATATTTTAGGGACAAAGGACATGATGTTTTATTGATGATGGATAGTGTCACAAGATTTGCTATGGCTCAAAGAGAAATAGGCTTAAGTACAGGTGAGCCACCTGTTAGTCGTGGTTATCCACCATCTGTTTTTGCACTTTTACCACAACTTATGGAGAGAGCTGGAAATAGTAAATTAGGATCTATTACAGCATTTTTTACCGTTTTAGTTGATGGAGATGATATGAATGATCCAATAGCAGATCAAAGTCGTTCGATTTTAGATGGACATATAGTATTAACAAGAGATTTAACAGAACAAGGATTTTATCCACCAATAAATTTACTAAAATCAGCTTCAAGAGTTATAGACAAGGTAGTCTCACAAGAACATTATAATGACTTTTTAAAGTTAAAAAGAGTATTATCACTAATAAAAGAGAATGAAGTTTTAATTAGAGTTGGTGCATACAAAAAAGGTATGGATCCAGAACTTGACAATGCTATATCAAGAAAAGATAAAATAAGAGAGTTCCTTACTCAAGGAACTTTACAAAATTACTCTTTTGATGAGATTGTTATAAACTTAAAAAAGGTGTTATTATGATATCAAGTATAAATTCTACAATTTATAGAATAGGTCTTTTGGACCAGACTCAAACTAAATTAAATAACCAATTAGCTAGTGGGGATAAACTTCAATATGGAAGTGATGATTCTGTTTTATATAGCAGACTTGTTCATGTTGATAACTCGATACAAACAAATAATGGACTTCGAGATCAAATAAATAGAGTAGATGTTTTAAATAAAACGTCAGATACATCTTTAAATGATGCTAAGAAAAATGTTGAATATATCAAATCAGAGTTAATTAAAGCGAATACATCAACAACTGGAATTGAAGGATTAGAAGCTATTGCACAAAATCTTGCAGGTATGAAAGAGAGTATTTTTAATCTAGCAAATACAAGTACTGAAGGTCAATATGTTTTTTCAGGAAGTGATGCTTCTGTTAAGCCATTCGTTATGGATGCAAATGGAAAAGTTACATACCAAGGTAATGATAGCTTGAGAAAAGTGGCTATTGATGATGGTTCATATAGAGATGCAGGAGTAAATGGTCTTGATGCTTTTTATTATACTACAGATTCTGGTTTAAAAGGTGAAACTTTAACTTTTAAAGAAGGTGATAGAATTGTTGATCAAGATGGAAATGAGTGGAAATTAAACTCTCCTACAAATGATACTTTAACAAAAACAAATTGGGACGGTTCAACTGAAGTTATTACACCAGTAAGCCAAGATCCAGTAACTGGGGAATATCAGGCTAGTTTACCAACAGCTGATGGAACTAAATTTGAAGCAAGAAGAAGTGTTTTTGATATGCTAGATGAAGCTGTTAGAAGTTTAAGAGGACTCGATGAATTAGGAAATCCTGTATCTCCAACAGATGATGCAGCAAACTATGAATTTAGAAGAGCTGGAATTTCAAAAGCTGTTGATGAAATAAGTAAAGTTCATGACTCTTTAACTATTTCTCATTCAGATTTAGGAGCAAAGAATAAGACTTTTCAAGTCTCTTTGGAAAGACTTAACTCAAAAAATACTCAATTAGGTATTTTAAAAACTGAGTTAGGTAAGGCAAATGAAGCTGATATTGCTATAAAATTAAAAGCATTGGAGTTATCTTATGCTTCAGTTTATTCTACTGTAAATAGAACATTTGAATTATCTTTAGTTAATTTTATGAGATAAAATTGACTATTTTTTGTATATATGAAGTTTAGTTTTAAAAATCTTTTTTCTAGGGATTTAATAGCAGTAGCATTGTTTCTTTCAATGCTTGCTATTATTATAGTTCCTTTAAATCAAGTTGCTATAGATTTTTTTATATCGCTATCTTTGGCTATTTCATTTTTAATTCTTTTAATATCGTTATATATTCAAAAACCAGCAGATTTAACGACTTTCCCAACCCTTCTTTTAATCTTAGTTATTTTTAGATTAGCTCTTAGTATTGCTACAACTAGATCCATATTGGCTGAAGGACATAATGGACCAGAAGCTGTAAGTAGTATTATTACAGCATTTGGAGAATTTGTTGTTGGTGGAAATATGGTTATTGGTGTAATCATATTTATTATTCTTGTACTTATAAACTTCATGGTTGTTACAAAAGGTGCTACAAGGGTTGCAGAAGTTACTGCTAGATTTACACTAGATTCTATGCCTGGTAAACAAATGGCTATTGATGCAGATTTAAATGCTGGATTCATAGATGACAAAGAAGCACAAGAAAGAAGAAAAGCTTTGATAACAGAAGCAAACTTTTATGGTGCTATGGATGGGTCTTCAAAGTTTGTTAAAGGTGATGCAATTGCTGGTATTATCATTACTATTGTAAATATTATTGGTGGATTATTAGTTGGTATTTTTCAGCATGGTTTAGATGCAAGTGAAGCAGCAAATATATATACAATTTTAACTATTGGTGATGGACTTGTTACACAAATTCCAGCACTTATTTTATCTACTGCAACTGCAATTATTATTACAAGATCAAATACAGATGAAGAGAGATTTGCTTCAAGGGCCGTAAATCAACTTATTAAAGATACTAAATCTCTAATTTTAGTTGGTATTGGATTGATGCTTTTTGCCTTAGTTCCAGGTTTCCCAACTGGTATTTTGATGATGATGGGGCTTTTATTAATAGCAATGGGATATATAATCATAATGATAGAAAAAGGTGATGATAATATTGTAACCAGATTTTTTAAACCACAAGTTGCCAAAAAAATTGAAAAGCCAAGTGATTTGAAAGAGAAAAAAAGGGCAGCAGCTATTCCAGATGAAAGCCAAAGTATAGAAACTGTTATGAAGCTTGAAGTTTTAGAGTTAAAACTTGGAGTTAGACTTTTACAACTTGTTCAAGGGAATTCTGAACTTCTTGATAAAATTAAAGCTATTAGAAAAAACATAGCTGGTGAATTGGGTTTTGTAATACCACAAATAAGAATTTCAGATGATACAAATTTAGCTCAAAATGAGTACCAATTTTATCTTAAAAGGATTCCTATTGTAAAAGGACGAATAGAAGTTGATAAATTTCTTGCAATGGGTGGCTTAGGAAATGAAACTTTAGATGGAATAAAAGTAAAGGAACCAGTTTTTAATCTTGATGCAATTTGGATATCGAAAGATTTAAAAGATGATGCTTTGATGAAAGGTTTTACAGTTGTTGATGCTCCAACAATTATATCAACACATATATCAGAAATTATTAGAAGACATGCAGAAGATATCATCACTAGACAAGATATAGTTGATATTATTGATAGAATAAAAAAAGATTTCCCTATTGTTGTTGAAGAAGCTATGAAAGTTGCATCTTATGGAAGTTTATTGAAAGTTTGCAAAGATTTACTTCATGAAAAAATACCAATAGTTGATATGCTAACAATTATTGAAGCAATTGCAGATATTGCAGAGTTTACAAAAGCTCCAGAGATATTATTAGAGCATGTACGAGCAAAACTTTATAGGCTTATTACTCAAAAATACAAAGATACAGATGGTATTTTACATATAGTTACAATAAAACCTGAATTAGAACAGCAGTTTATAAGTAAGCTTCAAGATCATCATGGTGCTTCACAGCTAATGCTTTCAATTGCTGAAATAAATAACCTTGTAACAAAAACAAAACAACTCTTAGATGATGTTGAGAAAAAAGGTTTCTCTAAAGTTGCTATGGTTGTAGATCCAGTTTTAAGAAAAAGAATTTCAGAAATTTACGAAAAGTTTGGACTATCTTTACCTGTTTTATCTCACGCAGAACTAGATTCAAAAGCAAACTTTGCTATTGAAGGAACTTTAGAGTTCTAAAATTAAAACACTTTTTTAATTTCTTTAAGGAAAAAAATTGAAATATTATATAAGCTTTTTAAAAGAGCATAAAATTATTAGAGATTTGTCTTTAGTTAATTTTATCTCATCTTTTGGAGCTTGGTTCTCAACTGTTGCGATATATACAATGATTGTAGAATTAGGTTCATCTGAATTAGCAATAGCAATAGTAACTGCTATGCACTTTATACCTGCAATTATAATTGCACCAATAAGTGGAGCAATAATTGATAGAGTAAAAATAAAACCTCTTATGATTTCACTACTTTGTGTTGAATTACTTATGACAATAATGTTTTTAACGATAAATGATTTAAGTCACCTCTGGATTTTATTGATTTTTATATTTATTAGAATGAGTGCAGCTTCTATGTATTTTTCTACTGAAATGTCACTTTTAGCTAAGCTTTTAGAAGGTAAGAAACTTCAAACAGCAAATGAAATAAATTCAATTATTTGGTCTTTTACTTATGCTGTTGGTATGGCGGCAAGTGGATTTATAGTAAATTTATATGGTGTAAAAACTGCGATTATAATTGATGTTTGTATTTTTGTTTTAGCTTTAATTGTATTTATTCAAATAAAATTAAATATTGAACATAAACAAGTTACGCAAAAGATATTTGAGTTGATGAAAGATGGATTTTTATATATTAAAAATAATAAAATTATTTTACATTTGATATTTTTACATGCAAGTGTAGGATTAAGTTCTTATGACGCACTTATTACGATTTTGGCAAAAAATCAGTATAAAGAACTCATTGCTGTGCCACTTGCTATTGGTTTATCAAATGCTGTTAGAGCAGTTGCTCTTATGATAGGTCCATTAATTTTAAATAAAATTATAAAAAAAGAAAATTTACATTATTTGCTAACTTTTCAAGGGATAACTATTATTTTATGGGCATTAACTCAAGATAATTTTTATATATCTTTGATATCATTGTTTTTCGTAGGATTTAGCACAGCATTTTTATGGTCTTATACATATTCAATGCTACAAAATCATTGTGATAATAAATACATTGGAAGAGTAATATCGTATAATGATATGGTTTTTATGTTAGCAAATGTATCTACAACTTTGTTTATAGGAACTATGGCACATATTACTACAACTACGGTTATAACTATTTGTTTAGGAGTTGCTTTTTTGTTTTTTGCATATTACTATACAAAAATTTTGAAACTAATTTGAGAAAGGCTTTTTTCTAAAAGCCCTTTAGAGTTTTGCTACTTTTAAAAACTTTTTATAAGTTTCGTTAAAAAGTATTTAATAAATATTAGGTTTCCTTTTAAATGGGAACCATTTAAAAGGATAAAAAATGATATTAGATTATGAAAATGTAAATGAGTTAAATAGATACAAGATAATGTCTGGAAGTATAGTTCCAAGACCAATAGCTTGGATAGTTACTGAAGATAATGGAGTTTTAAATGCTGCTCCTTTTTCTTATTTTATTCCAATTTCTACAAGTCCAGCTTTAGTAATTGTAGCCATTGGTAAAAAAGATGATGGAAGTCCAAAAGATAGTTTGGCAAATATTTTAAAAACAAAAAAAGCAACAATTTGTTTTCCAAATAAAGACAATATTGAACAAGTTCAAAAATGTGCTATGCAACTGTCAAAAGATGAAAGCGAAATAGAAAAATTTGAAATAGATGTAAGAAAAGAGTTAGAAGATTATCCACCTATGATTACTTCAACTCAAACAGCACTTTTTTGTGAGTATTATGATACTTATAAAGTAGATGGAGATACAACACCAGTTATCTTAAAAATAAATTATCAATATATCGAAGATGGAAGAATCAATGAAAGAAATCATACAAATATAGAGAGTATTGGAAGAGTTGGAGTTACTTTTAAAGCTATGGTTGATTTATAAACTAGAGAAAACTCTAGTTTATATTTGGAAGATCTTTTGCTTTTAAATTTGGTCTTCTTGATGTTTCAGTTGGTGGATAGTTTTTTTCAAGATAAGTTAATATCTCATCTTCAATAGCTGGTTCAAATTCCCATAAACCTTGAGTTCTTTGCATCCAAACTATCATAGCTTTCCACATATCTCTATCACCTTTTTGTAAAGTGATAAACTTTGCACTATGGCAAACAGTACAATTTGCTTTTACTGTTTCAAACCCTTTGTCTATAATCAAGCCTGTTTCACTATCAAACTCTTTTGCTTGAAGATAAAAAGGTGAAATCAAGAAAGCTAGAATTGTAAGTTTTATAAAAGTTTTCATAAAATCTCCTTTTATACTACTTGAACAGCTATTCTATGACAAGCATTATTTAAATACCCATTCGGATTCCATCCTGGTAAAATCATAGGTTGCATATTACCTTTGCTATCTGTTGCTCTTGCCCAAACTTCGTAATATCCTTTTTTAGGGAATGTTACACTTGTTTCCCAAGTTTGCCAAGCAGTTTTGTTTAGTGGTTTATTTACTTTTGCTTTTTGCCAAGTTATTCCAAAGTCTATTGAAACATACATTTCATCAACTTTTAAATCTCCAGCCCAAGCTTTACCATTTAGTTTTAATTTATCATTTATATTGTGATTAATTCCTGATTTAGGAAAAGTAATCAATGATTTTACAGGCATAGATTCTATAATACACATATTATCATTTTCTACTTTTGAACCTGGAACAACTGGTTCACAAGGCATTCTATATGATTGCCCCATCATCTTTTCACCATCATGGATTTTGTTTCTTATTACAATTTTGCTTAGCCATTTTCCAGAAACAGAAGCTGGCCAACCACCAATAGCCAATCTTAATGGATAACCATTGTGATAAGGTATATCTTCGCCTTCATAAGCCCAAGCAATTAATATTTCATCTTCTAAAGCTTTACTTATAGGTACACCACGACTTATTACCACTTTTGTAGGATCACCACTCAAATGTGTATCTTTTCCATAATATCCTATGTAAACAGCATCTTCTTTAATACCACAATCTTTTAAAACATCTTTAAGTCTAACACCAGTCCATCTTCCACAACCAACAGCTCCAACTTCCCATTGGTTTCCTTTTGTAGGAGGATTGAACTCATGTCTTCCATTTCCACCACACTCTAAAGTCATAGCATAAGTGTAATGTTTAAATTTTTTCTTTAGTTCATCAATAGTAAATGTTTTTGGATTTTGACAACTCTCTCCAGTTATCTCTAAAGTCCAAGTTTTCAAATCTATGCTATTAAGTTCAGGTGGAACACCATTGTTTCTTATAAAAAAGTGTTTATCTGGTGTAAATTCATCATTCAACAAATGTGCAGGTGTTTCAGCATTGATTGGTCTATCATTTAAGTAAATAAGACCATCTTTACCTTCAACAGAAAATGGTTTATCTGAATTTGCTAAGAGTGCAGGGATTAATCCAGAAGGCATATTGTTAGCAAATGGAATATTTGAACCAACAACAGCAGCCATTGCTAAAAGTGAACTTTTTTTCAAAAATCCTCTTCTTGTAGTAGGTTCAACTTCTCTTCCAAAAATCTCCAAATCAGCTTTTACAGGGTCGTTTGCATAAGCTTCATGTATTCCAACAGTTTTTTTTGTTTTTTCACTCATAACTCTCTCCTTTTATGATTGTTAAGTGTAAGAACTCTTACAAGTAAATCTTATATTAAAAACAATTTAAAACTATTAAATATTAATATTTTAAGTTTTAATTAATAGAAATGTATAAAAAATGTAACATAAACTTTATATAAAATTTTACATAACGATATAAATTTACAAATTTATTTAATAATTGTTATTACTTTTATATTATTTTAAGTTTAAATGATTAATATTTCATTTACTTTTTTGATAATTGTTATATTGATTATTTAAAATGTAGAAAATAAAGATAAATTTTCCTAAAAGATTTATCGAAATTTTAATCCAAAATTTAACAAAAAGGACAAGTATGAATATACGAATTGCTAAGACAGTAGCAACTGCTTTATTAGTTTTCGGGGGGTAACCTATTAAGTGCTAATGAAACTACAACTTTAGATGAAATTAAAGTTACAACAGCTGCAGGACACGAGCAACTTTTAAAAGATGCTTCAGCTTCAATCACAGTTTTAACTGCTGAAAAATTAAATGAAAAATCATATACTAGTGTTGTTGATGCTATTAAAAATGTACCAGGAGTATATGTTAATAACGAATATGGAAGTAGTACTGAATCAGAAGGAATTTCTATTCGTGGTATGGCAGTGACAGAAACACTATACTTAGTAGATGGAAAACCATTAACAAATGGAAGGAATTTCGGAAGAGCTGCAGGAACTGCGGGACAAGCTAATGGTTTAAATAATATGTTACCACCAATTTCTATGATTGAAAAAATAGAGATAGTTAGAGGTCCAGCTTCTTCACTTTATGGTGGAAATGCTTTAGGTGGAGTTATAAATATCATCACAAAAAAAGCCACAAAAGAGTGGACTGGAAGTTTTAATGTTGAATATCTAACTCCAGATTCAAGCAATAAAATAGGTGATAATAAATTAGCTACAAATGTATTTACTCAAGGACCTTTAATAGACAATCTTTTAGCTTTACAACTAAATGCTTCACATACTAAAAAAGATGGTGGTGGAGTTAGACCAAATCCAACTGCTACAAACCCTGATGCAACATCAGTTGTAAATGGTAGTGAGGCTAAAGGAGTTGGTGGAAAACTTATACTTACACCAAATGATGAAAATGATATTAGTGCAGAGTATAAGTATTCAGAGAAAAAAACAGTATTAGCAGAAGGTGTTGCTGAAACGGTTGCAAATACAAGCCCTTATATAAAAGATATATACACTCTTACTCATGATGGAAGATATGGAAATCTTATAATGAGTACATACTATCAAGCAGAAGAGACAAAAAAAGAAGGTTCAACATCTAATCTTGATGTGATTGAAACAAATAATGTTTTCAATCATCAATCAACTTATGCTTTAGGTGAGCATATTTTAACTTTTGGTGGACAATATAAAGAAGAAGAGTTTAAAGATCCAGCTCAAAAATTAAAAAAAATAGATAGATGGCTTGGTGCTATTTTTGCTGAAGCAGAGTGGGGTATCCTTGATGATTTAGCAGTTACAACTGGACTTAGATACAATGATGATGAAAAATATGGTGGAAATTTATCTCCTAGAGTTTATGGGGTTTATCACTTAACTGATAATTGGACATTAAAAGGTGGAGTTACAACTGGATACTCTCAACCTACAATTTCAGCTGCTACTGATGGTTGGACTCAAGGTTATGGAAGGGGACTATGGCTTGGAAATTCTAATTTAGATCCAGAAGAAAGTGTAAATTATGAGGCTGGGCTTCACTATGAAGATAAAGATTTAGGATTAACTAGTAGTGTTGTTTTATTCCAAACAGATTATAAAAATAAAATTGTGCCAAATAGAGTTTGTCAGCCTACTGGTTCTAATGGTAGTTATACAGGTTGCGAACAATATGGTGCAACTAATACAAATGGATTTGTAAATAAATATGAAAATGTTGCAGATGCTACAATGAAAGGTATAGAGTTAGCAACTAATTATGATATCTTAGAAAACTTACAAGCAGGAGCTAGTTATACATTTACAAAATCTGAAGTTAAAGATGGAGTATTTAATAAAGGTATGTCAACTGAAATAGACCTTTCAGGAAAAACTTTAAATAAAACACCAGAACATATGTTTAATCTTACTTTAGATTATCAACCAACTTCAAAATGGAATCTATGGGGACAATTTAATTACAGAGGTAAATCAGCAGAATATTTGAGTTTTGATCATAGTACAGATCAACAACCTGAAACTCCAGCATATCATACATCAGATTTAGGAGTTGTATATAAAGCTACAAAAGATTTAAGTTTTAAAGCTGGTGTTTATAATGTTGCAAATAAACAAATTACAAATGCAGATTATGGAATTACCCTTGATGGTAGAAGATATAATATTGCTATGAATGTAAAATTCTAAAAAATATTCATTCCCAAGTATTGGCGACATTTGGGAAGTAGATTAAACGCCATTTTATTTTCATTTCCGATATATTTTCGGAAACTTTCCTTTTTTATGGTAGGTTTTTTAGGAGAAACCTACCATACCTTTATTTAAGTACTAAAAAAGATTTAAAACTCTAAAACCTCTTCATTTGAATTTGATTGTTCTATTATGATTTGTGAATCAATATCTGGTAATGGAGATAAATCTGTATAATACTCATCTTTCCCATTAAAATTTCCTAGATATACATTTTCAGGTTTTGTAAATGTTCTTGGTATTTCTGGATAAAGCTCAAGATATTTTTTGAAAAAATATGAAAATGCTGGAGCTGCTAGTGTACTTCCAGTTTCACTTCTTCTCATAGGTTTATTATTGTCATTTCCATACCAAACTATGGTCTGAATAGATGGTGAGTAGCCACAAAACCAAGCATCAATATTGTCATTTGTCGTTCCAGTTTTTCCTGCAAGTTCTATTCCATCAACTGCTGCTCTTCTTCCTGTCCCTTTTGTAACTACATCTTTTAAAATAGAAGTTATTAAGTATGATTGTTCAGGAGAGTTTAGTTCAGTTTTTATAGGTTCAAAAGTTACACTTTTTCCATCTTTATTTGAAATTTGTTCTACAATATATGGTTTGACTTTAACTCCATTATTTGAAAAAATAGTATAAGCTTGGCTAAACTCAACCAAAGATACACTCATAGAACCAAGAGTGATAGAAAGATTGTTTACAATATCTTTAAATCCATATCTTTGTAAATCATTTGTTGTAATATCAATTCCAACATCAGTAACTAAGTTTAAAGTTGATAAATTTCTTGATTGAACTAAAGAATCTCTAAAACTTACAATTCCTTGAAAATTTCCACCATAGTTTTTCGGTTGCCATTTTTTCTGAACACCACCAACTGTAAAAGTATAAGTTCGTGAGATATCAAATAGTTGCGAAGCTGGATTGTATCCTTCATTTAATGCAGTTTGATATAAGAATGGTTTGATAGCACTTCCAGCTTGTCTTTTTGACTGAAATGCTCTATTAAATACCGATTGAGAGTAATCAATCCCACCAACCATAGCCAATATTTTACCAGTACCACTTTCCAAAGTTATCATAGCTCCATTCAACTCTTTTGTAAAAGCATCATTGTCAGGATTTTTTGAATTTGCTCTTATATTCTCATCTCTTTTCATAGCTTCATCATAAGACTTTTTCAAAGCTTCTTGTGCTATTTCTTGAGTTTGTAAGTCTATTGTTAAATAAACTTTATATCCACCATACAAAATATCTGGAATATCATTTATCAACTCGCTTACTGCATAATCAACAGCCCATGGAGCTATGTTTTGAGTTAAAGTTTGATTATAAATTGTCGGAATTTCATTGATTGATTCTTCAAATTGTTCATTGCTTATCCAACCTAAACTATTCATTCTTGTTACTACTTGATTTGCTCTTGTTAATGAAACTTGAAGATTTTTTGTTGGGTCATAAAAACTAGGAGCTCTTGGAAGCCCAACTAAAATAGCAATCTCTTTTAAAGTAAGTTCATATAAATCTTTTTTGAAATACCCTTTTGCAGCAGTTTTTATACCATAATATCCATGACCAAAATATACATGGTTTAAGTATCTTTCTAAAATTTCTTCTTTTGTTAAAAGAGTTTCAAGTCTTATAGCAAGTAAAGCTTCTTTTACTTTTCTCATAAGCTTTTTTTCTCTAGTTAAAACTAAAACTTTGATTAATTGTTGAGTTAGAGTACTCGCCCCTTCGCTATATCCACCAGATTGAATATTCTTTATAACAGCTCTACTTATTGCATCTGGATTTATACCAAAGTGTTCAAAAAATTGTGTATCTTCTATTGCAACAAGACCTTCTATAACACGAGCAGGAATATCGTCATAGTTTACATACTCTCTATTTTCATCTTTGAAAGTATTTGCTAATAGTCTTCCATTTTTATCAAAAAATTGTGTACTTTGTTTTGGCTCGTAGTTTACTACACTATCAATATCATCTTTTATCTCTTCATATAAATCATATAGTAAGACTACAATAACAGCCCCTACAATAATTGAAATGAAAAAAATTGCTTTTGTTAAAAATTTTAACATCTTTATTTCCTAAATTCTTTGTTTTTAAAAGTTGAGTTTATAAGCTCTTTTGTATAGTCATTTGTTGGGTTTTCTAAAACTTCAATAGTTTTTCCAAACTCTATAATTTTACCTTTTTTCAAAATCACAATATCATTACAAATATCTTTTATAGATTCAATATCGTGAGTTACAAATAGTATTTTTAAATCAAGTTGTTTTTGTAAATCTTGAATAATATTTATAATATTTGTTTTATTTTCTAAATCCAATGCAGTTGTTGGTTCATCAAGTAAAAGAAGTTTTATATCACGACTAAGTGCAATTGCAATAACAACTCTTTGTATTTGTCCACCACTAATTTGAGATGGATATTTATTTAATATATCCAAAGATAGATTTAACAGTTTAAAAACTTCCTCTTTTTTTTCATCACTACAAAAAATTTGATTTTTGATTTTTGTCATTTGTGAAAGTGAAGTAAAAGGATTTTGTGGGATAAATCCTATTGTATTGTAGTTAAGTTCAAAACTACAATCTATCTCATTTTGATACTTTAAAGAGTTTGGAAGTAGATTTAGTAAAGCTTTTAAAGTCAAAGATTTTCCACTTCCACTCTCTCCAATAAGTGCAGTAGAAGTAGATATTTTAAAACTTATATCTACTAACTCTTTATCATTTGCACTTATTTTTAGTTTTTTTATGTTTATCATTAGATTAGTGGTTCATCCATCTCTTTTGGTATTTCTAAATTCATAAGTTTTAAAACTGTTGGAGCGATATTATTTAAGCTACCTTCTTTTACTTTTGTTACATCTTTTGCCATAACAAAACAGTAAACATCTCCAACTGTATGATTTGTTAAAATATTACCTTCATCATCTTTCATCATTTCACAATTTCCATGGTCAGATGTTAAGATGATGTTATAATCTTCTTTTTTTGCGATATCTACTATAAGACCTAGTTCTTTATCTACTGCTTCAACAGCTTTAACTGCTGCTTCAAAAACACCTGTATGTCCTACCATATCTCCATTTGCAAAATTTACAACTATAAAATCAGTATGATTTTTCATAGCAGTTCTTACTGCTTCTCCAACTTGAGGTGCTGACATTTCAGGTTTTAAATCATAAGTTGCAACATCTGGAGATGGTATTAAAACTCTTGTTTCATTTAAAACAGGTTCTTCTACTCCGCCATTAAAGAAAAATGTAACATGGGCATATTTTTCAGTTTCAGCAGTATGAAGTTGAGAAAGTCCAGCATTTGATATAACTTCGGCTAAAGTATTTTTTGGATTGTCTTTAGTAAATAAAACTGGAATAAACACATTTTTATCATATTGTGTCATTGAAGCTAAATTTAAAGAACCTTTAAAAGTTTCAAACTCATTGAAGTCACTTTTTGCAAAAGCACTAGAAATTTCTCTCATTCTATCACTTCTAAAGTTGCAAAATATTATCCCATCATTCTCTTTTATTCCATCGTAACATTCAAAAGCAACTGGATCAAGAAACTCATCAAATATTTTATTTTCATAAGAATTTTTTACGTATGTCAAACAATCATTTTGAGTTTTTGGTATAGCATAAGTCATCGCAACATAAGCTTTTTGAACTCTATCCCATCGATTGTCTCTATCCATAGTATAGTATCTTCCAGATATTGTTGCAATTTTTATATCTTCATCACAAATTTCTAAAATTTTATTTAAATATTTTTTTGCTGAGTCTGGAGCAACATCTCTACCGTCTGTTATGATATGAATAAATACTTTTTTATCCTGATTTTTAGATAGTTTTGCCAAAGCAATAATGTGGTCAATATGCGAATGAACTCCACCATCACTTAAAAGTCCAATTAAATGGATGTTATTTGATTTTGAAATAGTGTTTTTTAAAACTTCATTATCTTTTAGAGTATTATTTTTTATAGCAAGATGAATTTTTACTAAATCTTGATATAAAACTCTTCCACTTCCAATAGTCATATGCCCAACTTCGCTATTTCCCATTTGCATATCTGGAAGTCCTACATATTCTCCATAAGTATGGATTAATGAGTAAGGTACATTTTCAAATAAATAATCATAAGTTGGCTTTTTTGCACTACAAAAAGCATTGTAGTTTTTTGAACTATTATGTCCAATGCCATCTGTTATAATTAATAGTGTTTTGCTCATTTGTTTAAACCTTTTAAAAAGTATAATATAATATAATTATGACCTATTATATCAAAATCAAGGTTTAATTTTGTTTTACTGGCTCTATCGACATTTAGAAATCAATATCTTACAGTATATCTCTGTTCGTGCAGGAATTAGCTTTTTTATAGCTTTTGTTTTAACTATGTATTTAATGCCGAAGTTTATAAGATGGGCAAGAGCAAGAAAAGCTTCTCAACCAATTTATGAATTAGCACCTGAAGCCCATCAAATAAAAGCTGGAACACCAACAATGGGTGGAATTGTATTTATATTCTCAACTTTAATAGCTACTGTTTTAACTGCAAAATTAAATAACTTTTATGTTGTTGGTGGATTATTGACTTTAGGGCTTTTTTCTCTTATTGGGATACAAGATGATTTATCAAAAATTTTAAAAGCAAAAAATAGTGCAGGGTTAAGTGCTAGAATGAAACTTTTATTACAATTTATAAGTGCCTTAATAGTTGTAGGAATTTTGTATTATTTTGGGCATACAACAGATTTATATACTCCATTTTACAAATTCCCACTTTTTGAAATGGGAGTTTTTGCAATAATTTTTTGGATGTTTGTAATTGTTGGTTCTTCAAATGCAGTAAATCTCACAGATGGGCTTGATGGACTAGCAACAGTTCCTTCAATACTTGCTTTCACAACTTTATCTATTTTAGTTTATGTTGTAGGACATGCAGTTTTTGCTAATTACTTGTTATTACCAAATATTGCTATTGTTGGAGAATTGGCAGTTATGGGAGCTGCAATTTGTGGTGCCTTGATAGGATTTTTATGGTTTAATGCCTACCCAGCGGAAGTTTTTATGGGAGATAGTGGTTCTTTACCATTAGGAGCATTTATGGGATATTTAGGAATTGTTTCAAAATCAGAAATATTGTTAATTGCTATTGGATTTATATTTGTTTTAGAAACAGTTTCAGTTATGCTTCAAGTTGGTTCGTATAAACTAAGACAAAAAAGAGTATTTTTGATGGCTCCAATTCATCATCATTTTGAGCAAAAAGGTTGGAAAGAAAATAAAATAATAGTACGTTTTTGGATAATATCATTTATGGCAAATTTAGTAGCACTGTTGAGTTTAAAATTAAGATAGAAAAGGGATACTTTGGATAATATAAGAATTTTAGGAAAAGGCAAAACTGCAAGTGCATTAAAAAAAAGATTTCCAAATGCAAAGCTTTTTGATGATGTTGATTTAGAAATATTTGATAAAAATTCTAATGAAGTTACAGTTGTAAGTCCTGGAATACCTCCATATAATGAACTTGTTGTTGCTTCAAAAAACTTATTGAGTGATTATGACTTATTTTATAATGATATGCCTTTTTCTATTTGGATTAGTGGTACAAATGGAAAGACAACTACAACACAAATGACTCAACATCTTTTAGAAAAATATGATTCTGTTTATGGTGGTAATATTGGAGTACCTTTGAGTGGGCTTGATAACAGTAAAAAAATATGGATTTTAGAAACTTCATCATTCACTTTACATTATACAAACAAAGCTAAGCCGAATATTTATATTTTACTTCCAATAACAGAAGATCACATAACTTGGCATGGTAGTTTTGATGAATATAAAAAAGCAAAATTAAAACCTCTTAATTTTATGAATGAAAATGATATTGCAATTATTCCAGATGAATTTAAAAATATAAAAACAAATGCTTGTGTAATTACATATAATAGTAGTGATGATATCTGTAAACATTTTGGATTTAAAAAAGATGAGTTAAATTTTAAAGAACCATTTCTACTTGATGCTCTATTATCTATGAGTGTTAGAAAGATTTTATTTGATGATGTAAATTATGAATTAATAAATCAATTTAAAATTGATAAACATAAAGTCGAAGAGTTTAAAGATAGTAAAAATAGATTGTGGATTGATGATAGCAAAGCTACAAATGTTGATGCAACTATAAATGCACTAGTGCCATATAAAAATAGTAACATACATATAATATTAGGTGGAGATGATAAGGGTGCAAATCTTGAACCACTTTTTGTAAATATAAAAAATTTAGATATAGAAGTTTATTCTATTGGTTCAAATTCACAAAAGATAGTTGATTTTTGTAATGTATTTAATATAAAAGTTAATAAATGTGATTTTTTAGAACAAGCAGTAAAATTAATAGATATAAATATGAAAGAAAATAGTATTGGATTTTTATCTCCAGCAGCAGCTTCTTTAGATCAATTTAAATCTTATGCACATAGAGGAGAAGAATTCAAAAAATATGTTACAAATTTAAGTTAATATTAATATTGTAAGATGTATAATCTCACTCCAATTTACAGTGGTTCGATAGCTCAGTCGGTAGAGCAAAGGATTGAAAATCCTTGTGTCGACAGTTCGATTCTGTCTCGAACCACCATTTTATGGATGCTGGTGTAGCTCAGTTGGCTAGAGCAGCTGATTTGTAATCAGCAGGTCGGGGGTTCGACTCCCTTCACCAGCTCCATTTTGTCTTGCGTAAGTTTAAGAAACAGCGCTTGACCAGAACAATAATTTTTCAACGGTGAGGTTGGAGAGTGGTCAAATCCTGCGGACTGTAAATCCGCCGCCTACGGCTTCGAAGGTTCAAATCCTTCTCTCACCACCACGCAATGTTGCGGGAGTAGCTCAGTTGGCTAGAGCTTCTGCCTTCCAAGCAGACTGTCGCGAGTTCGAGTCTCGTCTCCCGCTCCATTATTTATTGATTACTGGGAGCTGAGTTATAAACGCAAATTTTTTTATAACTCTAATTTTTCATATCCCATTAATTTAGTTTTTAGTATTTAGTCAATATAATACACATTCAATTTGTGTAAAACAAATCCCCCTCTGAATAGAGAAGCCTGCTGGCTTATCTACTCAGAGGGCAAATTAAGTAAAATAAATTTAGAAGGGGAAATTCCTATGGCAAAAGAAAAGTTTTCAAGAAATAAGCCACACGTAAATATCGGTACAATTGGTCACGTTGACCACGGTAAAACTACAACAACTGCTGCTATTTCTGCAGTATTGGCAGTTAAATATGGTGGAGAGATGAAAGATTATGATCAAATCGATAATGCTCCAGAAGAAAGAGAAAGAGGAATTACTATTGCTACTTCTCATATTGAGTATGAAACAGAAAAAAGACACTACGCACACGTAGATTGTCCAGGTCACGCCGATTATGTTAAAAACATGATTACTGGTGCTGCTCAAATGGATGGAGCTATCTTAGTTATCGCTTCAACTGATGGACCAATGGCTCAAACAAGAGAGCATATCCTATTATCTAAACAAGTAGGTGTTCCATATATCGTTGTATTCTTAAATAAAGAAGATCAATTAGATCCTTCTGACAAAGATGAGATGTTAGAATTAGTTGAAATGGAAATTAGAGAGCTATTATCTACTTATGATTTCCCGGGTGATGATACACCAATTATTGCTGGTTCTGCATTCCAAGCGTTAGAAGAAGCTAAAAAAGGTACTGTTGGTCCATGGGGAGAAAAAATCGTTGCATTAATGAATGCAGTTGATGAATACATCCCAACTCCAGAAAGAGATACTGAAAAATCATTCTTAATGCCAGTTGAAGATGTTTTCTCTATTTCAGGAAGAGGAACAGTTGTTACTGGAAGAATTGAGCAAGGTACAATTAAAGTTGGTGAAGAAATTGAAATCGTTGGTTTCTCTGATACAAGAAAAACAACAGTTACTGGTGTTGAAATGTTCAGAAAAGAAATGGATCAAGGTCAAGCTGGAGATAACTGCGGAATTCTTTTAAGAGGTATCAAAAAAGAAGAAGTTGAAAGAGGACAAGTTCTTATTAAGCCAGGAACAATTACTCCACATACAACTTTCAAATGTGAAGTGTATATCTTGTCAAAAGAAGAAGGAGGAAGACATACTCCGTTCTTTAGTGGATATAGACCACAATTCTATGTTAGAACAACAGACGTAACAGGTTCTTGTACTTTAGCTGAAGGTACTGAAATGGTTATGCCAGGTGATAACGTAGAGATGACAGTAGAATTAGTTGCTCCAATCGCTTTAGATAAAGGAACAAAATTCGCTATTAGAGAAGGTGGAAGAACTGTAGGTGCTGGAGTTGTTTCAGAAATAATTAAATAAGGATTATTGATGGCAAATGCAGTAAGAATTAAAATTGGATTAAAATGTCAAGAAAGTGGAGATATTAACTACACTACTTGGAAAAATCCAAAAACTCATACTGAAAAGTTTGAGGTTAGAAAATATTGTCCAAGATTGAAAAAACATACTACTCATAAAGAAGTAAAGTTAAAATCTTGATATACTCTAAGTCTGCTTATGCAGACTTAAAGTTTTTAGGTCAGTAGCTCCAATGGTAGAGCATCGGATTCCAAATCCGAGTGATGGGGGTTCGAGTCCCTCCTGGCCTGCCACTTAAGTTCTTTAAAGAGTTCTTTGTAAGTTCTTTTTATAGAATTTAAAGATTAAATTGCAAAATCGGAGAAGATAGTGAGTAAAGTTAGTAGTTATTTTAACAATGTAAAATCAGAGTTGTCTAAAGTTATCTTTCCTATTAAAGAACAAATAAGAACTGCATACTTATCTGTATTTATTGTTGTGACTGTTATAACAATATTTTTAGCTATAATTGATGGAATTATGTCAATTAGTCTATCTTCAATAATCAACTAAGGAAATATTTATGGCTCATAAATGGTATGCAATACAAACTTATTCGGGAAGTGAATTGTCTGTTAAAAAGGCATTAGTTAAATTAGCTGATGAAATGGCAGATGATAGAATTGCTGAAGTTTTAGTTCCTACTGAAGATTTAATTGAAGTAAAAAAAGGTAAAAAGACTATAGTTGAAAGACCTCTATACCCAGCTTATGCTTTTGCTAAAATTGATTTAGATACTGCTTTATGGCATAGAATTCAATCAATGCCAAAAGTTGGAAGATTTATTGGTGAATCAAAAAAACCAACAGCTTTGAGTGAAAAAGATATTAATCTTATTTTGGAAAAAGCTAAGAATAAAGCAGCCGCAAAACCAAAAATATCTTTTGATGAAGGTGAAATGGTAAGAATAAATGAAGGGCCATTTGCTAATTTTAATGGAATTGTAGAAGATTTTGATATGGTTTCTGGTGTATTGAAATTAAATGTTTCTATTTTTGGAAGAAATACACCAGTTGAAATATCATATACTCAAGTAGAAAGAATAGTTTAATATATAGTTTAATTTAGGCATTAGGCAAAGAAACTAGCTTCTTCATAGTTTTTTTGCCTAATGTCTAATCATTAAAATTTTTTAAAGGAATAGCATGGCTAAGAAAATTCAAGGTTATTTAAAATTACAAATACCTGCAGGTGCAGCAAATCCATCTCCTCCAGTTGGACCAGCTCTTGGGCAAAGAGGTGTTAATATCATGGAATTCTGTAAAGCATTCAATGAAAAAACAAAAGATAAAGCTGGATATAGATTACCAGTAGTTATTACAATTTATGCAGATAAAAGTTTTACATTTGAAGTAAAACAACCACCTATGACAGAACTTATTAAAAAAGTTTCAGGAATTAAAAAAGGTAGTGATAATCCGCTTAAAAATAAAGTTGGAAAACTATCTAAAGAACAAATCATGGAAATCGTTGATATGAAAATCAAAGATTTAAATACAGATGATAGAGAAGTGGCAGCTAAAATTGTTGCTGGTTCAGCTAGATCTATAGGAATCGATACAGAATTATAATATTCTGTTTTGGATAAAGTCTAACCACTAGTCTTTTAAATAGTGGAAGCAAAAAAATAAATATTGCGGAGAACAAAATGGCAAAAGTTTCAAAAAGATATAAAGCGTTACAATCAAAAGTTGAAGATAGAAAGTATTCTTTAGCTGAAGCTTGTACAACTATAAAAGAGCTAAAATCAGCTAAATTTGATGAAAGTGTTGAAATTGCTCTTAATTTAAATGTAGATCCAAGACATGCAGATCAAATGATTAGAGGGGCAGTTGTTCTTCCAAATGGTACAGGAAAAACTGTTAGAGTTGCAGTATTTGCAAAAGGTGTAAAACTTGATGAAGCAAAAGCAGCTGGTGCTGATGTTGTTGGAAATGATGATTTAGCTGAAGCTATTCAAGCTGGAAATATTAACTTTGATGTTTTAATTGCAACTCCTGATTGTATGGGAATTGTTGGTAAAGTTGGAAGAATTTTAGGACCAAAAGGTTTAATGCCGAACCCTAAAACAGGAACAGTTACTATGGACGTTACAAAAGCAGTTAATGATGCTAAAGGTGGACAAGTAACATATAGAGTTGATAAAAAAGGTAATATGCAAGCTGCTATTGGAAAAATTTCATTTACTTCTGAAGCTATTAAAGAAAATGCAGAAGCATTTATTTCAGCTATTAATAAAGCTAAACCTTCAACTGCAAAAGGAAGATATATTACTAATGCTGCGATTAGTTTAACTATGAGTCCATCAATTGTTTTAGATAATATGGAATTATTAGAAATAAGATAAGGGAACCCTTATCTTTTTTAATATTCAGAAGTATTGAAATTGTTCAATATTTTTGAGTGTTATTCAAAGCACTGATATAAAACTGAAGACAGCTGGTAAAAGAACATCCTCGTTCTTTTGTAAGTCCCGCCTAAGATGATGTTTTGAAAGGAGGAAAACAATAATGACAAGACAAGAAAAATCAGAAATAATAAACCATTTATCAACTGAGTTTAAAAACTCTTTAGCTGTTGTGGTTTGTGATTATAAAGGGCTTACTCATAAAGAGTTAGAATCTTTAAGAAAAGAAGCAAAAGCTAATAATACAAAAGTTCAAGTTATTAAAAATACTTTAGTTGTAAAAGCTGTTCAGGCTGCTGAACTAGGTGATATTGATTTAACAGGAACAAATATTTATTTATGGTCAGAAGATCAAATTTCAGCTTGTAAAGTTGCTGATAAATTTGCAACATCTTCTAAAGACAAATTTGTTATTAAATCAGGGATTATTGAAGGTCAGATTGCAGATGTTGCTAGAGTTAATGCATTTGCTAAATTACCATCAAGAGAAGAACTTCTTGGAATGCTTGCATCTGTATGGATGGGACCAGTTAGAAACTTTACTATTGGTCTTGATGCTCTTAGAAGAAAAAAAGAAGAAGAGGCTGCTTAATTATTTAAGCTAAAATATAATAAAAAATTAAAAAGGATAGAAAATGGCAATTTCTAAAGAAGACGTTTTAGAATTTATTTCTGGTTTATCTGTATTAGAATTATCAGAGTTAGTAAAAGAGTTTGAAGAAAAATTTGGTGTATCTGCACAACCTGTTGCAGTTGCTGGTGGAGCTGTTGCTGCTGTTGAAGCTGCAGAAGAAAAAACTGAATTTGATGTTATCATTGTTGATTCAGGAGATAAAAAAATCAATGTAATTAAAGAAATCAGAGCAATTACTGGTTTAGGATTAAAAGAAGCTAAAGATGCAGCTGAGCAAACTCCTTCTACAATTAAAGAAGGAATCTCTAAAGCTGATGCTGATGCAATTAAAGCACAGTTAGAAGCAGCTGGAGCTAAAGTAGAAGTTAAATAATTTAACTTTTAACTTAACGGTATATAGGGATTTCCCTATATATAGTTTAGCATCTTTGAAGGCTAAGGTTAAAGTTTTTTGAAATTTTAACCTTATCCTTTATGGATGCTTTTGTGCTTTATACTAATAAAAGCAATTCAACCAAATTTTATAACAAGGTGTCAAATGTTAAACTCTTTAAAATCTGGTAATAGACTCAGAATAGATTTCGCAAAAAACCCACAAAAAATTGAAATTCCAAACTTATTACAGTTACAACAAACTTCGTATGATACTTTTTTGATGATAGGTCAAAAAGATAGATCAACAGCTGGTATAGAAAAAGTATTTAAAACAATATTCCCTATACATGATGCACAAAATAGGCTAACTTTAGATTATTTAGGTAGTGAAGTAGGAAAACCTAAATATGATGTTAGAGAGTCAATGGTTAGAGGACTGACTTATTCAATACCTTTAAAAATAAATATTAGATTAACTTTATGGGATCTAGATGAAAAGACTGGTGAAAAAATTGGTGTTAAAGATATAAAAGAACAATCTTTATATATTAGAGAAATACCTTTAATGACAGACCGAACATCATTTATTGTAAATGGTGTAGAAAGGGTTGTTGTTAATCAGTTACATAGATCTCCAGGCGTTATTTTCAAAGAAGATGAGTCAAATACAACAGATAACAAACTTCTTTATACAGGACAAATAATCCCTGATCGTGGTTCTTGGTTATATTTTGAATATGATGCAAAAGATATATTATACGTAAGAATTAATAAAAGAAGAAAAGTTCCAATTACAATTCTTTTTAGAGCATTAGGTTACTCAAAAGAAGATATTGTTAAAATGTTCTATCCTATTGTAAATATTAAGATTAAAAATAATAAATTTTTAACAGAGTTCAATCCTGATGATTTTATGGGAAGAATTGAGCATGATATTAAAGATGATAAAGGTAATCTAGTAATTGGTGCTGGAAAGAGATTGACTGTAAGAAAAGCTAAAGCTCTAATAGAAGGTGGTTTAAAACTTATTGAATATCCACTAGAATTATTAATGGATAGATATACTGCAAACACAATTTATGATCCAGAATCAGGAGAAGTACTATTTGATACTTTAACAAATCTTGATGAGCTAAAACTTAAAAAACTTTTGGATTTAGGATTTGAGTCTTTTGATATTGCAAATGATTTATCTTCAAGTGCAGATGCTTCTATTATTAATGCATTTAAAGCTGATGGTGAATCTTTAAAACTTTTAAAACAAACTGAGCAAATCGATGATGAAAATGATTTAGCTGCTATTAGAATATATAAAGTTATGAGACCAGGTGAACCTGTAACAAAAGAAGCTGCAAAAGATTTCATAAAAAAATTATTCTTTGATCCAGAAAGATATGATTTAACAAAAGTTGGAAGAATGAAAATGAATCATAAGTTAGGAGTAAATGTTCCAGAATATGTAACAACTCTAACTTACGAAGATGTTATTAAAACTGTTCAATATCTAGTAAAAGTTAAAGCTGGACACGGACATATTGACGATAGAGATCACTTAGGAAATAGAAGAATTAGAGCTATTGGTGAGTTATTAGCAAATGAATTGCATGCTGGATTAATTAAAATGCAAAAAACTATTAGAGATAAGATGACAACTCTATCTGGAACTTTAGAAGATATTATGCCACATGATTTAATAAATTCAAAAATGATTACATCTACTATTACAGAGTTCTTTACTTCTGGGCAATTATCTCAATTTATGGACCAAACAAATCCATTATCAGAAGTTACGCATAAAAGAAGACTTTCTGCATTGGGTGAAGGTGGATTAGTAAAAGAAAGAGCTGGATTTGAAGTAAGAGATGTTCATCCGACTCACTACGGAAGAATATGTCCTGTTGAAACTCCAGAAGGGCAAAATATTGGACTTATCAATACTTTATCAACTTATTCAAAAGTAAATGATTTAGGATTTATAGAGTCTCCTTATAAAAAAGTTGTAGATGGTATTGTAACAAATGAAATTACTTATTATACAGCAACACAAGAAGAGGGGCTTGTAATAGCACCAGGATCAACTAAAGTTGATGAAAATGGTAAAATAGTTGAACCTCTAATTGAAGTTAGATTAAATGGTGAAATTATTTTAATGGAGAGAAATAAAGTTGATTTAATAGATATCTCTTCACAAATGGTTATGGGAGTTGCTGCTTCACTTATTCCATTCTTAGAACACAACGATGCTAATAGAGCATTAATGGGTTCAAATATGATGAGACAAGCTGTTCCGTTGATAAAACCAACTGCTCCAATAGTTGGAACAGGGCTTGAAAAAACTGTTGCAAGAGATGCTTGGGAAGCAATAAAAGCTCAAAGAGGTGGAGTTGTAGAAAAAGCTGATTCTAAAAATATTTATATCAGTGGTGAAGATGAAAATGGTGCATTTATTGACCATTATGAAGTAAATAAAAATGTTAAAACAAATAATAATACATCTTTTGGGCAAAGAGTTGCTATAAAAGATGGTGATATTATTGAAAAAGGTCAAGTAATTGCGGATGGTCCTTCTATGGATAAAGGTGAATTAGCTGTTGGTATTAATGCTATGGTTGCATTTATGCCATGGAATGGATATAACTATGAAGATGCTATTATTTTAAGTGAAAGATTGATCAAAAAAGATGCTTTTACTTCTGTACATATTTACGAAAAAGAGATTGATTGTAGAGAGTTAAAGCATGGTAATGAAGAAATTACGAGAGATTTACCAGGGGTTAAAGAAGAATCGATAGTTCACTTAGATAGTTCGGGAATTGTTAAAGTTGGAACTTATGTAACTCCAGGAATGATCTTAGTTGGAAAAGTAACTCCAAAAGGGGAGATAAAACCAACTCCTGAAGAGAGACTTTTAAGAGCAATATTTGGTGATAAAGCTGGACATGTTATAAATAAATCATTATATTGTCCAACATCAATGGAGGGAACAGTTGTTGATGTAAAAGTTTTCACTAAAAAAGGTTATGAAAAGTGTGAAAGAGCAAAAGCTGAAATTGAAGCTGAAAAAAATGAGTTAAATCAAAAACATCTTGACAAACTTTTAATGCTTGATAGAGAAGAGGCTTTAAAAATAAATAATCTTTTATCGAAAGCAAAATTGTCAAAAGAGTTAGAACATGAAAATATTGTTTATAAAGAAGGGAAAACTATTCCTCTTGAAGTATTAGTAAACGTAAATAGATTTGCTATGAAAAAAATTGTATCATCTTTTTCAAAAGATATTGAAAAAACATACAATGATATAAAAGAACACTTTATAAAACAAAAAGCTGAATTAAGAAAAGAACACGAAGAAAAAATAGATATTTTAGAGCATGATGATATTTTACCTTCAGGTGTTATAAAACAAGTAAAAGTATATATTGCAACTAAGAGAAAAATCAAAGTTGGAGATAAAATGGCAGGACGACATGGAAATAAAGGTATTGTTTCAAATATCGTTCCAAGAGTTGATATGCCATATTTAGAAGATGGAACTACTGTCGATGTTATTCTAAATCCACTTGGAGTTCCATCAAGGATGAATATTGGTCAAATTATGGAAGTTCACTTAGGATTAGTTGGTAGAAGATTAGGTAAGCAAATTCAAAAAATATATGAATCTAAAAGAGCTGGTTTTGTATCTGAATTAAGAACAAAAATGATCGAAGTTGCAGGAGTTGCAAAACTTATGAATGCAAAAGCTTTTGTAGAAAAATTAACTGATGATGAGCTTCTTGATTATGCTAGAGATTGGTCAAAAGGTGTTAAATTTGCTACACAAATCTTTGATGGTGTTGAAGCTTATGACTTTGAAAAACTATTTGAAATGGCAAAAATTGATAATGATGGAAAATCAGTTTTATATGATGGAAAAACTGGTGAAAGGATGAAAGAAAGAGTAAATGTTGGGTATATGTATATGCTAAAACTCCACCACTTAGTTGATGAAAAAGTTCACGCAAGAAGTACGGGGCCATATTCACTTGTAACTCAACAGCCAGTTGGTGGTAAAGCACTATTTGGAGGACAAAGATTTGGAGAGATGGAGGTTTGGGCATTGGAAGCTTATGGTGCAACAAATGTACTAAAAGAGATGCTTACAACAAAATCTGATGATGTTGAAGGTAGAACAAAAGCATATAGAGCTATTGCAAATGGTGAAAATGTTCCACAATCTGGTGTTCCTGAAACATTCTTTGTTTTAACAAAAGAGTTAAAAGCTTTAGCTTTAGATGTAGAGATTTATGAAGAGGTAGAAAACGATGAGCAATAATGAAAAACTGTTATCACCAATTGATATTAAAGAGTTAGAAAGACCACAAGATTTTTCTGCTTTTCAACTAAAATTAGCAAGTCCTGAAAAAATACTTTCTTGGTCTTGTGGAGAAGTAAAAAAACCTGAAACTATTAACTATAGAACACTAAAACCTGAAAGAGATGGTTTATTTTGTGCAAAAATATTTGGACCAGTAAAAGATTATGAATGTCTTTGTGGTAAATATAAAAAAATGAGATACAAAGGTGTTGTATGTGAGAAATGTGGAGTTGAAGTAACTTCTTCAAAAGTAAGACGACATAGAATGGGACATATTGAACTTGTTTCTCCTGTTGCTCATATTTGGATGGTTTCATCACTTCCTTCAAGAATAGGTACTCTTTTAGGTGTTAAATTAAAAGATTTAGAAAGAGTATTATATTATGAAGCATATATTGTAAGTGAGGCTGGAGATTCTTACTATGACAATGAAAAAACTAAAAAAATCGAAAAATATGATATTTTAAATGAAGAACAGTATAGAACTATTGCTGATTTATTTGAACATACTGGTTTTGAAGCAAAGATGGGTGGAGAGATTTTAAAAGAGTTATTAGAAAAACTTGATTTATTTGAGTTATTAACTTTATTAAAAGATGATATGCAATCGACAAAATCTGAAGCAAAAAGAAAAACTATTATTAAAAGATTAAAAGTTGTTGAGAATTTTATCAATAGTGGTAATAGACCAGAGTGGATGATGCTTACAATGTTACCAGTTCTTCCACCAGATTTAAGACCTCTTGTTTCACTTGATGGTGGAAAATTCGCTGTTTCAGATGTAAATGACTTATATAGAAGGGTTATTAACAGAAATAACAGATTAAAAAGATTAACTGAACTTGATGCTCCTGAAATTATTATTAGAAATGAAAAAAGAATGCTTCAAGAATCTGTTGATGCATTATTTGATAATGGAAAAACAGCGAATGCAGTAAAAGGTGCAAATAAAAGACCTTTAAAATCTTTAAGTGAAATAATCAAAGGTAAGCAAGGACGATTTAGACAAAACTTACTTGGTAAAAGGGTTGATTTCTCTGGAAGATCTGTAATTGTTGTTGGACCAAATTTAAATATGGATCAATGTGGTATTCCTAAAAAAATGGCTTTAGAATTATTTAAACCACATTTGATGGCAAAGCTTGAAGAAAAAGGTTATGCAACAACTTTAAAAGCTGCTAAAAGATTGATTGAAAGTGAAACAAATGAAGTTTGGGAATGTTTAAATGAAATTGTTGATGAATATCCAATTTTATTAAATAGAGCTCCAACTCTACACAAATTATCTATTCAAGCTTTTCACCCCGTTTTAATTGATGGAAAAGCTATTAGACTTCATCCACTTGTTTGTGCTGCTTTTAATGCGGACTTCGATGGGGATCAAATGGCTGTTCACGTTCCTTTATCACAAGAAGCTGTTGCTGAAGCAAAAATTTTAATGATGAGTTCTATGAATATTCTTTTACCAGCATCTGGAAGAGCAATTGCTGTTCCTTCTCAAGATATGATTTTAGGTATTTATTATCTATCTTTACAAAAAGATGGTGTAAAAGGTGAGCATAAACTTTTCACTGATGTAAATGAAGTAAAAATTGCTTTAGATATGAACCAAATTGATTTACATGCAAAAATCAGAACAAAACTTGATGGAAGAATTGTTTTAACAACAGTTGGAAGATTGATAATTCACGAAATTTTACCAAGCTTCGTTCCTATTAGTTTATGGAATAAAATTTTAAAGAAAAAAGATATTGGTGCTTTAGTTGATTATATTTACAAAGAGGCTGGATATGAAGTAACTCCAAGATTTTTAGATAATTTAAAAAATCTAGGGTTTAAGTATGCAACAGCAGCAGGTATGTCTATTTCTATTGATGATATTATTGTTCCTGAGAGTAAAGTAGATCATATTGCTAAATCTAAAAAAGATGTTATTGAAGTTCAAAAACAGTTTGCACAAGGTCTTTTAACTGAACAAGAAAGATATAATAAAACTATTGATATTTGGACAGAAGCTAATAATAAATTAGGTTCTGAGATGATGGATCTTGTAAAAACAGATAAAAATGGATTTAACTCTATTTATATGATGGCAGATTCAGGAGCAAGAGGTAGTGCAACTCAAATTAGACAGCTTTCAGGTATGAGAGGTCTTATGGCAAAACCTGATGGAACTATTATTGAAACACCAATTATCTCTAACTTTAAAGAAGGTCTTAATGTTCTTGAATACTTTATTTCTACTCACGGAGCTAGAAAAGGTCTTGCAGATACAGCTTTAAAAACTGCAAATGCTGGGTATTTAACAAGAAAATTAATTGACGTTTCTCAAAATGTTAGAATTACAATGGAAGATTGTGGAACACACGAAGGTATTGAAATTACAGATATTACATCTGGAAATGAATTAATAGAGTCTTTAGAAGAAAGAATTACTGGAAGAGTAATTGCTGAAGATATAATTGATCCAATTTCAAATGAGATTTTATTTACAGAAGGTACTTTAATAACTGAAGAATTTGCAAAAATTGTAAAAGAATCTGAAGTGAAATCTGTTGTTATTAGAACTCCTTTAACTTGTAAAACTGAAAATGGACTTTGTTCAAAATGTTATGGATTAAATTTAGGTGAGCAAAGAAAAGCAAAACCAGGAGAAGCTGTTGGAGTTGTTGCTGCTCAATCTATTGGAGAGCCTGGAACACAGCTAACACTACGAACTTTCCACGTTGGAGGGACTGCAAGTGCTACTCAAACTGAAAGAGAGTTAAAAGCAGATAAAGAAGGATTTATTAGATATTACAATATTAAAAAATATGAAACAGCAGAAGGCAAAATAATTGTTGCAAATAGAAGAAATGCTGGAGTATTATTGGTTGAACCAAAAATAAATGCTCCATTCAAAGGTAAAGTTACAGTTGAAACTTTACATGAAGAAGTTATTTTAACAATTAAAAATGCAAAAGAAGAAAAATCATATTATTTAAGAAAAAATGATGTTGCAAAAGTTAATGAACTTGCAGGAATTTCAGGAAAAATTGAAGGAAAATTATATTTACCATTTAAAGATGGTGAAGAGGTTGAGCATAATGACTCTATCGTTGAAATAATAAAAGATGGATGGAATGTTCCAAATAGAATTCCTTATGCTTCTGAACTAAAAGTTGCTGATGGTGCTCCTGCTACTTCTAAGGTTATTTCCGGTGCAAAAGGTATGTTAAAGTACTATAAACTAACTGGAGATTATTTAGAAAGAAGACATGATATAAAAGCTGGTGATAAAGTTGTAGAAAAAGGTCTTTTTGCAGTTGTTGCTGATGCTGATGATAGAGAAGCTATTAGACACTATATTTCAAGAGGTTCTTCAATTGCATTAGATGATAATAGCGAAGTTACAAAAGATACAATTATCTCTTCTCCTACTGTTAGTGAGCAAGTTGTTATTGCTGAATGGGATCCTTACGCAAACCCAACAATAGCAGAAAAAGCTGGTATTGTATCGTTTGAAGATATTATTCCTGGAGTTACGGTTTCAGAACAGTTTGATGAGCTAACAGGAACTTCAAAATTAGTTGTTAATGAATATATACCAAGTGGTTATAAACCAACAGTTATTTTGGCAACAGATGATAAAGATCTTATTAGATATGCGTTAGATCCAAAGGCATCTTTAAATATTCAAGAAGGTAAAAGAGTAGAATTAGCTGATATTATTGCAAAAACTCCAAAAGCTACTCAAAAATCTAAAGATATTACTGGGGGTCTTCCTAGAGTATCTGAATTATTTGAAGCAAGACGTCCAAAAAATATTGCTATATTAGCATCATTTGATGGAGTAGTTTCTTTTGGTAAACCTCTAAGAAATAAACAAAAACTTGTAATTACTGATATTACTGGAAATACGGCTGAGTATTTAGTTGAAAAAGGTAAACAAGTTTTAGTTCATGAAGGAGAATTTGTACATGCTGGTGAATCTTTAACTGATGGTCAGGTTTCTCCTCATGATGTATTGAAAATATTGGGAGAAAAAGCTCTTCATTATTTTATCGTTTCTGAAGTTCAACAAGTTTATAGATCTCAAGGGGTTAATATTGCAGATAAACATATTGAGGTAATTACATCTCAAATGTTAAGACAAGTATCAATTCTTGATGGTGGAGATACTAAGTTTATTATTGGTGATATGGTTTCTAAAAAGAAATTTAAACTTGAAAATGAAAAGATCATTAGAATGGGTGGACAACCAGCTATTGCTGAACCAGTTTTACTTGGAATTACGAGAGCAGCTGTTACATCAGATTCTATTATTTCTGCTGCTTCTTTCCAAGAAACTACAAAAGTTTTAACAGAAGCTGCAATCAGTGCTAAAATGGATATGCTTGAAGATCTTAAAGAAAATGTTGTAATAGGAAGAACAATTCCTGTTGGAACAGGATTATATAAAGATCAAAAAGTTAAATTCTCAGAAAACTAAAAAATAGGGCTTTGCCCTATTACTAAGAAAACTTATGGAAACAATATATTTTTTTATAATTTTTATTGCAATTGAGCTTTTTGAAGTAAATTGGCAGAAAGCAGATACAATGTTTGGTTTAGTAGAAAATAACTATGCCATGTATGAAAAAAGTGTTTTTTTGTATTTAGGATTACATTTATCATTTTTTTATTCAATTTATGTAGCATTTAGTTTAAGTAATTTCGGATTTTTTATGAGTTCAATAATAGTATTGAAATTTTTAGAAATTTGTTTTAAACTTTTATTTATGCAAAGATTATATCAAGGAAGAAAACTTGAAGATATAGCTCCTTATGATGTTGCTATTACGCCAGGGTTTAGATATTTTAATTTATTAATATATCCTAGTTGTTTTATTCTTGCTACATTTATATAATTAAAATTGTGTTAGAATCTAAAAAATTTAAAAAGGAACGATTATGCAGTATTTAGTAATTGCTTATGATAATGAAGGTGCTTTAGAAAGAAGACAAGACTCAAGAGAAGCTCATTTAGAAGGTGCTAGAAAATTAATTGCTGAAGGTAAAATTATAAATGCTGGAGCTCTAATAGAAGATGATGTTATGGTTGGATCAACTTTATTTGTTGATTTTGAAACAGATGAAGAAATTGATGAGTGGCTTTTAAATGAACCTTATGTTAAAAATAATGTTTGGAATATGGATGAATTCCAGATGGTTCCTATAAAAGTTCTACCAAAGAACTAAAAATTAACTCAAATAAGCCCATTTTATTGGGCTTATTACTATGCTATCTACTTAAATGAAAACAAACTAAAACATATGATTTTAAATAAAATCAAATAATTTTCAGGTATTATTCTAGGTACTAAAATTAAAATAAACAGTGAGTACCTTAAAAATGCCAAAAATATCAAAACCACTTTATGAATCAGAAATTAAAAATGCAAGATACACAACTGATGATGAGTTTGAAATATTAAAAAATGAATTAATAAAATCTAATTCAAAAGAAAAAGCTATTAAAAAGAATAAATTAGCAGATGGAAAAGGATTATATTTAATTATTAAACCTAATGGATCTAAATTATGGAGATTTGATTTTAGGTATGGAAATAAGAATCTTAGTATGTCTTTTGGAGTTTATCCTGAAGTGTCTTTAAAAGAAGCTAGAGAAAAAAGAGAAGAGGCTAGAGAGTTATTATCAAAAAATATTAATCCTATATCAGCAAAGAGGATAAAAAGAGCTTCAGAATTTCTTACTTTAAGTATGGTTATTGATGAATGGTTGGAATTAAGATCTAAAAGTTCAAGTGAAGCAACAATAATCCAAAATAGAAGAATGTTAAATAATATTACAAATTGGTTAGGCAATATTTCTATAAAAGATATTAAAAGAGTTGATATTATAAATATTTTGGAAAAAATACAAAATAAAGGAGTAATTGAAACTGCACATAGAATTTTATCTTTAATGAATAAAATATATATGTTTGCTGTTACTAAAGAGTATATAGAGCATAATATAATTGCTGATATAGATAAAAAATCTGTATTGGTTCCTAGTAATAAAAATATTCATCATCCAGCAATAACTTTACCTGATGCAATAAAAGTGCTATTAAGAGATATTAGTTCTATTGGTGAAAGATTTAGATCTAATATTAGTATTATATTTATTTTTAAAATAATACCTTATGTTTTTGTAAGAAGTGAAAATATTAGGCTAATGAGATGGAATGAGTTAGATTTAGAAAAAGGTATATGGGAAATTCCTAAAGAAAAAATGAAAACTCATATTGATTTTGTTTGTCCTTTACCAATACAGGCAATAGATATTATAAAACAGATAGAACCATATTCTAGACATAGAAGTGAGTTTGTATTTCCATCACCTTTAAAAGCTGATAGAGGAATTGCTGGAGCAACATTATCAGATACATTAAATAAATTAGGTTATCAAAATAAGCATACTTTTCATGGATTTAGAAGTATGTTTTCAACAATAGCTTATGAATATTATAAAGAACATGGATTTCATAGTGATATTATAGAATCTTGTCTAGCTCATAAAGAAAAGAATAGAGTAAAAGCAGCCTACAATAGAGAATCAAAATATAAATATTATGATGAAAAGAAAGAGTTAATGCAATGGTGGGCTAATTGGTTAGATAACTTAGTAAAATAAATATATTAAGTTCCTTATAAAGGAACAAAAGGTAATATTTCAAATGAATATAATAAGCAAAAGAACATTAGTACAATTTTATGAAAAACATACACAAGCTAAAACTCCTTTAGAAGTTTGGCATCAAGATGTAAAAAAAGCCCAATGGAAAACTCCTGATGATATTAAAAAATTTTATTCTAGTGCTTCTTTTTTAGAAGACAATAGAGTTGTTTTTAATATCAAAGGCAATGATTATAGACTTATAGTTCATATTGATTATTTAAGAAAAATAGTAAGAGTTAAATTTATTGGTACTCACAGTGAGTATGATAAAATAAATGCAAAGGATTTATAAATGCAATTAAAAATTTTAAAAACTGAAAAAGATTATGATGAAGCTTTAAGTAGAATTGATGAATTAATGGGACTAAATCCAAAAATAGGAACACCACAAAGTGATGAGCTTGAAATTTTAGCTTTATTAGTAGAAAAATATGAAGAGTTAAACTGGCAAATAGATGTTCCAGACCCAATAGAAGCTATAAAATATAGAATGGAAGAGATGAATCTAAAACAAAAAGATTTAATACCTTATATTGGAAATAAAAGTAAAGTATCAGAGCTTTTAAATAGAAAAATCTCTCTATCTATATCGATGATTAGAAATCTATCACAAGCTTTGCATATACCAATAGAGACTCTACTTAAGAGTACTATTTAAAATATTTATTTATTTTTTAATTAAATTAATAAATTTATTTTTTTTATTTATATATATATTGATTAAATCTTTTAATGTACTATCTTGGTAACCAATCATATTGTTTGTATTATTAGTTTCAAAAAAGTTTAAATATTTTTTTTCCATTTCGCTATTTATTTTTTTATAGATGGGAATGTTTATACCATTAAGTACATAAACATAATCCGGTTTAGTACTTCTAAACATTGCAATTAGCCCTTGATCGTTTGTTGCGATATAAGGATAAATATTTGATATACCATACAGATATCTTTCCAATAATGATATTGCAATATCTCTTCCTGTATTATCTACATCCTTCATATATTTTTCAATATTTTCAATATTTTCAATATTTATAACTTTTTCAAAAAATGGATGCCCTGGCTTATCACAAAAAAGATATAGTATTGCTTTTAATCTATTTTCTATAGGTATTTTAGCTTTTCTCATTTCGTCATATACATAATATTTTATTTTATTAGGAGCTTTACCAAATTTATATTTTGCTTCTAATAGACTTAGTAAAAAGATTTGTGCTGAAAATCCTAACATTCCATAGTATTTAATAAGTGGATTAGTAGATTTTATAATATTATTAATAAATTCTTTTTCTGATTTTTCTTTAAATAGTCCTTCTTTGTGTAATACCTTAAGCGTTTCAAAAAAAGCAGCTTGGGTTTCATTTTTATTTTTTTTATTGAGTTTATAATTAATTCCAAAATCTTTTAGTCCATGCATAACTATTTCAAAAATATATGGTCCAATATCGATATTATTTTCTTTAGCAATGATTTGATTATATAAATCTTTATATTTAATGTCATTATTAGTGATATATCTTGCAAAAAATGAAGCTATATTACTATCTAAAGCATAACTATAATCTATATATTTTAAATATCCTAATGTGTTTTCACTATTAATTCTACTGAGGGTATTTCCATCAATGACTTGGAACTTATTAAAGTCATAAAAAGATAGAGTTTCAAAACTAGCAACTTTAATATGGGGAATTTCTCCTTCATATGCTAATTCACATTTTGAATCAAATTCTTTAATAATCTGTATTTTATGTTTTTTCATAAAATCTGTGTAATGTTTTAATGCATTTGTAATATTTTCTGTTGATAATTCTTCTAAATTTATTAATTTGTTATGGATAAAAAATATACCTTCTTCTTTGGGATAATCTTCTATTACTGGTTCTCTTGCAAAAATCATTTTTGTGTCACCATTATTTATATTTTGTGTTATTTCTTCTAATAATTTAAAAGGATCATTTTTAAATTTTTCAAAATCATATTTTGTAAATAGCATTTTTAACTCCTAAATTTTTTTTATATTAACATATAATTTAAATAAAGAGAAATTTTATTACAAATTGTAATATTATATATATTCAAGACAATAAAATATGTTAAGATTATATTAACTGACTTAAATAAAGTTGGTTAAATTATAGAAAGGATGTGAATAATATGGGAATAAAACCAGGGCCAAAGCCAATTGCTAAGTCTACAGGAAAACCTGATCAAAGACGTAGAGACAATAAAAGTACTCCAGGAAATACTTCAAGTCTAAAACCATCTAAGAGTACAAAGAAATAATTATAAGAGTATAAATCTTTGAAGAGGGTATTATTTGCCCTCTTATGTAAAAAGTATTTATTTTGATTTAATGAATTTATTTTATTCTTCTTTTTATGGGTCATTCCATATTAAGATTAAAACTTTTTTAACTACTTCACTGATTCTTTATACTGAATAACATAAGTTTGTATATCGTTAATACTATCAATTTTTATATTTAATACTTTTTCTAGACTAGTTTTTAAATTATTAAGGAAATATAATATATCAGATTTTAGATTAGAAATATTAGCATCATCAGATTTATAGAAATTTAGCAATGTTATAAAATTATCTTGAATACATAAATTTAAAAAATATAAATCTTCTTGTTTAAAATTATTAATAAAATTAGATAACTCTCTTAAAGTATTTATTGTATTAAATTCTAAATCTATATATTGTGGCTTAATAGTCTCTGGATTATATATAAAATCTATAGCTTTAAATGGGTTTAAACTATTAATATTAGGTTGATTATTAATACAAAAGTCTAAGAAATAATTTTGAAAAAAACGTAACTCATTTGTTCCTTTCCATGTATTCTTGTTGTTTTGATATCCATTTTTTATATAATCTAAAATAAAGTTTGTAAAATAAAAAAAATAATCATATTGATATGCGCTTGGATTTGATTTATATTCAGTTGTTAATAATTTTAATTTTTCTAAAAAATTTATACAAGATAAAAATGAGTATTCATTGACAAAATCATATTTAGACACTTTATTTTTTTCAATAAATTCTTCTAAATCTTCTTTACTAAAATACTTTTCTAATAAATTAATGATTAGCCGCTTCTCTTTTTTCCAATTAGATACTGTTTTTAGTGAATTTCCTAGTATCTTAGATAATGTTGAATTCAATTTTAAACCTTAATGATATAGTAATAGTTACGCAGAATTATATCTTATAAATATTAATATTTATATAAAAAAGAAACTATGACATTTTATTTAGGTTTATTTAAGTATAACTAAGTAATAATTGCTTTAATTAAATTACTTTAAGCCAATTTAATTACAAATAAAGTAATTATTACTTTAAAACAAAATCAAAAAGGAAAAAAATGGAAGATAAACTAATACAAAAAAAAGAAATTCTTCATTATATAGGTATAGGAGAATCAAAATTAGATGAAATAATTAAGAAAGGAAATTTTATTAAGCCTATATTAATTAATGGATTTGCATACCCATTATATAGCACATCAGAAATAAAAGATTGGATTGAGAAACAGAAACAAAAAAGAAACTAAATAAACTCCCTCTTTGAATAAACTTTGCGAGTAATAAAAGAGAGAGTAATTAAAACAGCTTAGGGTTTTAATCGATTAATGATACTAAATAACAAATATATAGTTGCTTATCGATTATTAAATGACTATATAAATATAAAGGATAAATATAAATATGTCCATAAATAAAAAATACTATTGGTTAAAATTGAAAGAAGATTTTTTTGAGCGTGATGAGATAAAAATTATTGAATCACAAAAAAATGGTAAAGATTACATTAATTTCTATTTTAAGCTTCTACTTAAAAGCTTAAAGACAGAGGGAACTTTAAGGTTTCGGGATGCTATACCATACAATCTTGAGATGTTAAGCACAATAACTAATTGCAATGTAGATACTGTTAATACAGCAATTAACACATTTATAGAATTAGGGTTAATGGAAAAATGGGAAGATGGTACTTTTTTTATGCTTGAAGTCCAAAATATGGTAGGTTCTGAAACTTCATGGGCAGAAAAAAAGAGAGAATATAGAAATAAAAAGACAATGTCCTCTAATTGTCCTGACAATTTAAATCAAAAAAAAGGACATGTCCGACAAGAGATAGAGCTAGAGAATAGAGATAGAGAAGAAAAAAATGAGTTCTGGGAAAATTGGAATAAATCTCAAGTCAAAAAATCAATGAAAATATCTAAGCTTGAAGATTTAAATATTGCAAATCAAAATAATCAGGTATTAGAATGACAAATACCCTAATACTACGGGGTATACATAGATTGAGTAAGAGATGTGTCTAGCCCGTAGTTTGCTCACTTTTTTTTATAAAAAAAGTCGAGCCCTTAAAAAATAAAAACAAAAAATAAAAGGAAAAATTAAAATGAAAAAAGAAAATAAATCAAATATACATATAACAGTCCAAACAAAAGGTGGTGTAGGGAAAACTACAGTATCAGGCATAGTTGCTACATTGTTATATTTACTAAATGAAAATCAAAAAATAAACCTTTTTGAAATCGATGACAACAATAACAGTAAGATAAATTCAAATTACATAAATTATCAAAGTTTAAAATTAAAAGATAGTGAAGTTGTAATTGATGATATACAGTTTAGCAATCTATCTGATAGTAATGTTGCCAATATCGTGGATGCAGGTGGTGGCAATGACACTAAAATAGTTTTACAAAAATTAAAAGAGATAGACCTATCTGGTTTAAACTATTATGTACCTTTGAATGATGACCTTGACCAAGTGAATAATATTAAGGAGACGATAGTTTTAATTCGTGATTTTGATAAATTTGCAAATATTAATCTTGTTCTTAACAGATGTTTTTCTTTGGAAAAGGATGAAATTCAAAAACAATTTATCAATATATTCGGTAGTGATGAGCTGGATATTCCAAATCAACTTGATAATCTAAAAGTTAATAATATCTTTTTTATTCCAAATTCAAATATATTTTCAATACTTAAAAGCCATTACAAGGTAAGTTTACTTGATAGTTATTTATCTTCAATAGATTTAATTCAAAATATTGATACATATCGTCAAGAGTGGATTAAAGAGGGGCAAGATGTATTCAAAGCAAATAATAAAAGATATAGATTTGCAAAAATGGTAGTTGAATTAATAGAGCAACTTAAACCTATCCAAAAAGCCTTATAGGTGTAAATATGGGAAAGAAGATAGTACTGGACGAAAAAGAAGTAATTGATTTGTTTGATCAATTCGATTTTAACAAGAGTATTTATTTAAAGGAACTTCAAAAACTGAACACTTCATCACGAAAAAACGTTGAAGATTTAAAAATATTAACTTCAAAATTCACAGAATTTAATTCTAATTTTAAATCTTTAGAAGAAATTCAAGCTGAGATAAATAAAATATCTCAAGCTTCAAATAACATAAATGTTAAAGATTTTGAAAAAAATCTAAAAGACATAGTAGATAGTGCTGCTAAAAAACTTCAAATTGAAAATAATCAGTTGGAAATAGAATCAAATAGAATACATGAAGAGGTGCAAAATCTAAGAGAACAAATACCTTTAATCGTATCTGTAGCTAAAGAAAATTTGGCAAAAGAAATAAACATAACATCAAGGTTCTTACGCTTTAACACGCTTCTTGCAACTTTTGGAGGAGGATTCCTTGTAGGAGCATTATTACTGTTTTTTTATCATATTTTATATATGCAAAAGCATAATGAATACATAACTTTCTTTTTGATGGGAAATGATAAAGAGTTTATTAAAACACAAATAGATAAAGAACCATTTTTAGCGGGCTACAATTCAAATAAAGATCTGATAATTAAAATTTTAAACAAGGAAAACAAATGAAAATAGCAATAAAGATAGCCCTTATTTGGCTATCAATCTTTGATAAACATAGATTACTATTTAAAGCGTTACAACCATTAAACAAGTATTTTAGATGGTTTTTGTATTTAGCTACAAATATTACTTTTTATTTTTTCATAAATTTTATGGAAAAAATATCTACTAGCTTTATTATCTCATATAGCTTTGATTCAACTGTTGAAAGTACTATTATTTCTATGTTTGGATTTTTTAAAATACTTGCAATTGTTTTAATGTTTGGATTCTTTTTTTTGGAGTTTATTATAGATTTTGATATTGAAACTTACCAAAAAGAAAAAGAAGATAAAGAAAATTATATAAGAGCTAATAAACTTCAATGGTGGCGACTTAGGAATTGTAACTGGTTTTTTAGAATAGTAATTTACACAATTATATTTGTATTATGTTTCTTAATGCTTTTAAATTCATTTTTATTATCTGCACAAGATCAACCTTTAGATTTTTTAGCATTTGGAACATTCTTAAAACAGTTCCTATTGGTCTATGTCATGTTATTTATGATATTTGACTACAAGCTTGTTCAAAGAGCTAGAAAAAAAGTATTGCAAATACCAAAGTTTGAAGTAGGGGAGCGAGTATGAAAAAGCTTACTTTACTTATATTATTTTTAACTTCTCTTAATTTATTTGCTTTTACTCAAACAAATTTTGAGATAGCTTTAAGAGATTTTGAAAATAATAATATGGCTAAATATAGAGATGATGAACTTATTTTGATGAGTAGTGAATCTTTATTAAAAAATGGAATTATCTCAAATGGAAATGATCTAATTAGAGATGTAGCAACTAATCCTAATAGTGGAATTAGTTTAGAATCTATTAGACAAAGTTTAAAATGTTCATTTGTTACAGATAAATATACTGCTACAGTTTATAATATTAATCCAAAAGAGGGTATTGTAACTTGTATGGTAGCTGTTAAAGGAGATATCTATAATCCAATAGGGCTATTTAATGTATTTTATCCAACTATGAAAAAAGCTTATGCTTTAGATTTAGAAAAAGCAGAAAAAGAGAATATAGCTGTTTTAAATAGTTTAGATGCTCAATTTAAACCTTTATCAGATAGAATTAAAGCTATATCTAACTCAATAAATGTAAATAATCATCAAGACTTTTTAACTGTTCCAGAACTTTTAACTGCTGCTGTTTTAACTGATACTGATGTAGTTGATTTTGAAAAAACAGAAGCAACTGGAACATTTCAATTAAAAGATAATTTTACTTCTGTTTATCAAGATGTAAATAGTAATGAATATATTGATAATAAAAAATATATTTTAGCTGATGCTGAAACTTTCTCAAAAGTATATACAGGTCTTGGTGATATTAGTATGAGTTATTACATACTTATAATTTTACTTTTTGGAATTTCTGGAATTAGTAGAAAAGCTTTAGGAAATGTATTTGCTAAAATGGAAAAAAGACAAAAGCCTGATGGATTAATTCCATATACTTTAATGGCTATTCTTGGAGTTTTATTATTTATTCCAACAACTTATACTCAAACTCAGGGTAATACTGAATATGAAGTTTATAAAACAAAATACCAGGAGTTTGAAAAAGATGGTTATGCTTTATTTAATAAGTGGGCAGATGATGCAGCAAAAGTAATTATTGATTCAGAAGTATCTGCATTACTTAAAAAAAGTGGAGTTGGTACTAGAGATCAAGGAATATCTACTATTGCTGGATATGAACAATATAAAAAATTAAAAATATTTAATCAAGACCTTTGGAGTATTTGTATTAATGATATGTACAATTATTCAGGATTGCTTGATTCAAACAATAAACATCACTATTCACAAGATCCAAATCAACCATTTCCTTTAAATGAAAAATGGGCTTACATTATGAGTAAAATTAAAAATAATGCTTCAGTAATATATTACTCTCCATCTCCCAAAGGTGAAGTAAAAAGTGCTAATGCTTATTCAACTTCTACAAAAAATGAGTATAAAGATGTTTACCCTGATTTCTCTTTAAGTTCTTGTGGTAAAAACTATTATGACTATAGCCATAATAATAGATTATTTGAAGATTATAGTAAACAAAGAGATATTTTAATTAATCAAGATAATAGTGGTAAATTAGTTGCAATTGAGAGCTTATTAACAAATCAATATGAACTTTATAGAGATTTTGGGTTTTTATCAGTATTGGGATTACCAGTTTTAAAACTTCAAACTGAATATATAGGTGGATTGTATAAAACACAAAGAAGTGAAGTACTAGATAAATTAAATAAACAAATTGCAAAAACTGGTGATGGTGGTAGTGGAGATGATGAGTTTTTACATAGTTTTTTTAGTTCAATTCCATATCTATTTGTTCCAGGTGCTGGAACAATATTTAATGTTGTGAGTGAAAACTCTGGAAAAATTGGAGCAACTGTTGGTGGGGGCTTAGGAACTGGAGCTGGTGGTGGAGTATTTTCGCTTCTTTCAGGAGCTGTTGGAACTTTAATTGGAGCAGCTATTGGAACTATTAGTGGTGGAGCTTTAGGACTTTGGTTTGCCCAAAGTGTAGCATATAATTTACTACAACTTACCCCAATTTTAGGACTTATAGTTATTGGATTATTAAGATATGTAATTATCTTAATTAAAATATTTGTATTCCATTTTATAAGTTTGTTTTTAATGCCTTTAATGTTTGTTCAACAAAACTTAGAAGCATTCTTTAAATTTACAATGAAGATATTTATAACAATGGTAGAAATACCAATATTTGTACTATCTGTTTGGTTAGCCTTATCTGCCAACTCATTACTTCATACAATAGGTGATATATTTGGTAAAAAAATGATTATTTTTATGTTAGAGAACAATAATAATCTTACAAAAAATGATTTATTTGATTTTGGAGATCTTAAGATCTATTTATTTGATGGTTTTTTAGAGATTATAATAGCTGTTTTTTCGACTGTTATTATTTATAAAATTATTATATCACTACATGAAACAGTATCTGATATTTTAGAAGTTCAAGGAACTAATAGATTTGATAGTGCAATAGAGAGCATGAAAAGTGATGCTACTGGTTGGGGTCAGAAAATATAAGAGTAATAATTTACTCTTGTATTTAATATATGCAAAAATTAAAAAAAAGGATTAACTTATGACAACAGATATTAAACTAGATGAAATAATTGTATTAAAAAACAATGAAGAAAGAGAAAAGATAATTGCTAAAAATAGAGAATTTATTATAGATACTTATCCAGATATGAAATTAAAAGATATTCCAAATAGATTTGAGTTTATAACAAATAATAATGATTTTCCTGATGAAGTATATAATGACATAGATTTTATGTTTGTAAAGATGAATTCTGCTAGTTTTAAATTCTCTGAACCATTTGTTTATCTACCTGATAGAAGATTAATAAATGCTATTGATCCTATTACTTGTGGACTAATGGATGGTTTATTATTTATTTGTGACACAATGAAAGATAAAGAGTATCCAACTGGATATTTGTTTATAAGATATTATAAAAATAAACTATATCTAATTGATCATTTTTTAGATTTAACAAGAAGTAGTGTACTTTTTATGGAGTTTTATAGATTTGCTAAAGATAATTATAGAAGAAATTTAGCAATATTAGTCGACGAATTTTATAATTTATAAAAAGGATAATAAAATGAGCAATACTATTTATATAAATAAACTTATAAAAAATGAAATTTCAAATATGAAAAATATTAGAAAAGAAATTGTTTCAAATCTTACTAAAAATTTATATAATTCTAAAGATAAAACTTTAATGCGTGAAGCTGTAGAAATACTATCAAAGAATATAGTAATATTTAAAAACAACTTTCAAAATGAACATGAAAAAATTATCAAAATTCTTTCAGGACTTCCATTGCTTTATATAGTTATAAAAACTATATCTTTTTCTAAAATATAGTTAGAACAAATTAAAAAAGAAGCTACTTTTAAAGTGGCTTTCTCTAATATTAACTATGTAAAATAAAAAAATTATATTAAATAAAAAGGAAACAAAAATGTCAGAAAAGAATAAAAGAAGATTAAAAGCTGTAAAAACTATCTATGGTAAAGAAGCTTTTGAAGATGATTTAAAAATAAAGTATGGTAGTAATACATTTGTTGCTTGGTGGATATTAGGTTATGACACTATAGAAGAATTAGAAGCAAAATATACTGATGAAGAAATACTTGAAATGCACGATGAAAGATATAGATCTGAAGGTATTAAAATTTCATAAATTAAGCTATATTACTCTATATCAGTTATTAAATAACTGGTTATGAGTGCCTATTCTTGTTAGTTTTAAATAACAAAATTAGACAATAGTTTTATAGAAAATCTTATCACTAATATCCTATAAAAATACAATTTTTAGGATTGTACATGGAGTTAAACTTACTAAAATAAGACTTCGTTTGACAGTAAAGTTTTTGTTCAATATATGAGTGAAATTCTTCAATATCAAAAGATAAATTATAAAAATCCATAACATCGATCTTAAAATCTTCTTTACATATATTTATAATATCCTCTCCCTACATGTACTCTTAAATCATTACTAATATTTAACTTATTAAAAATTTGAAAGAAATCTTAGTAATTGACATTCTACAATTTGTGGGAGATTCAGAATAAGCTTTTAAAACACCAGTTCTAATTATAAAAGTTCTAATTGATTTTTTAAATTCCTTCTATTGCTCTTATGTTTTGTTATCTATCCTCTGTATTGATATGTTCTCGTATATTTTCTAACCATTGGTTATCTAGTTTTAATTCTAAAGAAGACATAATACTTTGATCTGTATTTTTAAATATAATTTGAATGGTTGACATTAGTTCTTCTTTTAAATTTAATGCTTTATGTTGTGTAAGCATATTATTATCTGCATATAAATTAAATAACTCATCTGGTAAATCAAATGAAAACAAAATATCATCTTCCTCTAATAATCTACAGTTGGCATTATTCTTAACTATATACCAATAATCATCATCCCAGCATATTCTAATTGTAGGATTGTTGATTAAATCAATAATATCAAATGTAGGCGATGGTGTTAGGAATACAGGGAATCGTTGACCAAGCATTCCAAGAAATGAGGAATTGAGTGTAGTACTTGCTTGATATAAAGTATTAAATTTATTAGAACTAAACCCTTTACTCATAATGTAAGTTGATAATATTGATTGATTTTGATCCTTTAAACTTTCTCGTACTTTTGTTCTTAATTCAGATAAATTAATATTAATATTATCATTTGATGTTGCATTAAAGTCTTGATATTCCAAGTTGCTGATTGAATTAACAATTGGTAAAAAGTATTTATTATTTTCAAGTTTTATCAAATAAATATCTTGTGCAAAAGCATATCTTTGTGCTGGATTGGTAAAAGATGAAGATGAAAATACTGCATACTGATAATGAAATCGTTGTTTAGATATTTCATTATTATTTGTTACCCAATACTCATCTACATCCTTTAGCACTCCAACAGCATTTCTTATTATATCTATACCTACTTTTGATGAATAAAATTTTGCTTCTAATAATAGTCTTACAGGATATGAAAATGGTGGAGTCATAATAAAATCAGCAATTGCATCAATTTGGTGATTCCAACCTCTTCCTTTTACTTCTATTCCTGAATGTCCTTGTTTTAAAGTAGCATCATTATTTGCATTATTGACTGTAGAATAACCTGATTCTTTTAATAAGTTTAATAATACTTCTTCAAGAAGCAACCCTTTTATTGCATATATTGTTGCCAAATAAATTTCCTTTTGCTATAGATAACGTTTGTGTTGAAAAATATTTGAGCCGAGGGGTAAAATATTTCTCTTCAATGTTTTGTTAAATACTCTGACTATATTGTAATTTTAACAGAGTATTCTCCACCCATTTTCTTAGATGTTCCTGTAATATTTAAACTATGATCAATTAAATCATAACTGTACTCTTGATAATATGGTTTGAAATCCATGTGTAGAAAATTAACGTTTAGTTCATCATTTTCATTTAGACTAATTTTTCCATCATCATATCCATTTCTAATAATTTTCACACCAGTAGTTGAGAGTAAAATTTGTTTTCTAAATTGATATTGGATATCTGCCTGAAAAGTTGCATTACCATAATCATCAATGTCTATCGAGTTTTCATTTTTATCATCTGTAATAAAATTATATATTTCTATAGCAAAGCTCATTTGAAATCCTTTTGTATTTATGACATAACTATTTATTGAATATACATTATATATAAAATAACTTAACATACATCATTTTGACATGTCACTTTGTTTGACACTTATTATCTTTGATTAGATTTTTTATATCATTTTTAATTGTAAAGTAGCACTTTTAATTAGAAATGACATTTAACTTTTTAAATTTGCAAAAATATCAATAGGTTTTCTATCTTCAGCATTAGGTTTTCCATCTTTGACTTTAATAGGTTCTATACTTACACTATCTTTACTACTACTTTTAAATCTTCTTTTACAAAATGCATGAAGATTTGAATAAGCAACTTTACAATTACAATCCTCTTCTAAAAAAACTTGAATCTGTTTTAAAGTAAATTCTTCTTCAAAAAGAAGATATTCTATTGCTTTGATATGCTCATCTAATTTGGATCTATTAGATCTAGATTTCTCAATTTTTGCTCTTTTTTTTGCTAACTCTAAAGAATTCATCTATTATCTCACTTTTTAGTTATATCGTATAATATTATCTGTATTTATCTTATATAAATCTTATTATTTACATTATTATCATATAAATAATTGTATATTATATATTTAAATCGTATTATTAATAAAATTATCGTTTAAATATATTATTTTTTATCTGATAAATCGTATTTATAATAATTAATATAAATGAGCCATTGCCCTACTTGACAGTAGGGCTAGTTTTTATGTAAAATACTTCATATTTTAGTGTGCTTCGCACACTACCAAACAACTAAGGATTAACAAAATGAGTTGGAATTTAGAGGATCATATTTTAGATCATGCTGCACTTGTAAGTAACAATTTACCTTCTTATTTTAATTTAGCAGATGATAAAAATATACACTTTACTTTTTCAATAGATAAGAGCCAACTTATAGTTAATCATAATTGTAAATCTCAAAAAGATATAGATTTAGTTATGGGTAAATTCTTTGAAGATATAAAAGAGTATGAGTATATATTTTATGAATCACAAGGATCTAAAAAACCAAAAAGAAAAATGTCTTTAGATTTTTCTCATATGCTATTTGCTTATCACAATACAGATAGTGATTCAATCAATTCAAAAAACTATGAAGTAGAACCACACTTTCATTTATTAATTCCTCAAAAGCTAAAAAACAAATATAAAAAAAGTACTAAAGTAGGGCTAGGATATTTAAATTTAAGAAGAATGATAAATGAAGTAGCTTTAAAACATAACCTTACATTTAATTTTAATGAGAATGTATCAAATGATACAGATTTAATTACTAAAAAACAAGCTACAAAGTTTACTTGGTTTAATAAAAGAGTAGATGATCAACACTTCTTAAATGCAGTTCAAAGTGGACAAGTAAATAAATATATACAAGAGTTTATAAAACATTATAAAAGAACTGAAAATATCCAATACTATATAAAAGGTATGACAGATTTTAAACAAAGACTATTAAGACAGAATATTGATTTTTTCTATGATGGTAAAAATCTTAAAAGTGAAGATTTTCCACTATTTTTTAATGAAGAACAAATTAAAAGCCTGGATACTATAAATAGTGGAAATGTTAAAGCAATAAAAGAGCTAATTAAAATTAGAGAGAATAAAATAGCTAGAGCTTTTATTGAATATAACTTTGATTTTAATAATGTAGTTACTAAAGAGTTAGAACAAAGAGGAAATATATTTAAAAAAATAGATTTAGATTTTACAGATGTAAATATAGATATAAATAAAAAGATGACATCAAAAGATTCAAGTAATGAGAAATATAAAAAATCTCTTGCTTTTAGTGTAAAAGAAGATGTAACAAAGATTTTAAAAGTTGTTAAAAATGATAAACACTTCTTAGAGTTAATGCAAACTTTAGGATATGAAAATATCAAATTTAAAGCTAAAAATGTAGAGGGTAAAAGAGAAAGAGTAGGGTTCACATTTACAAACAATAATGAAAACTATACAGTTTATTTAAACTCACTAGATTTAAACTATAAAAGTCTTACAACATCATATAAAAACAATATTGATATAAAAGATTCCACTATACAAACAGAGCTATTAAATTATAATGCAAAGATAAACGATTACATACCTTTAAAACAAAAAACTTATAACAGTAAGATATTCTATACAATCTATAAAATAGAGCCAAATATTAGCCTAGAAAACTACTATATTAATAAATTAGATAATGAAGTAGAGTTTAAACATAAATATAAAGATTTAACAATCAAAGATAAAGAAAAATCAATAATAGCAACAAAATCAAGAGATACAATACTTTTAAAAGAAGATGTTACAGAACAAGTAAAACTAATGCTAGAACTATACGAAGCAAAAGGTTCAAAACTAGAAAATTTAGTTGTAACAGGATCAAAAGAGATTGAAGATGAAACTATAAAACAAATATTAGTAAAAATAGAAAATATGTCACAACAAGATAGAAATGAGTTTTTAGCTAAATTAAACTATTCAGAGCAAGAAAAACAAGCAATCAATTTATATTATGAAAAATTAAATAAATCAAAATCAACTGATGATATACCAGAAGAAACAAAAGATGAAGATATATTTGATACAAGTGATGAAAACCTTAAAGAAGCAACTAATAGTCTTTTGAAACTTATAGAAGATGATAAGGAAAAGCATATGGTTGATTTGAATTAGAAAATATTTATTTTTATTTTAAATTATATTTTTTATATATGTAAATTGAATAAACTTTTGTTTACTTTTTATAGGTCATTATAATAGACTAAATTAGTAGTTATAAAATATATTATTTGATAAAGATATTATAAATATTTTAGAAAATGAATTTATAAAAATAATTATTTAACTTTTAAAAATAAAACTTTCTAAAGTTGTAAATGATACAATATAATATAATATAATATAATAGTAAGGGGCATAATTTAATGAGCTATGTAGGAGATGATAAAGTTTTACCAACAGATAATATAAAAAATAAAGATAATTCATTATTTATATGGTTAGATATTTTAGGTTTTGCTGAAGCAGTTGATAAAGAAGAAAAATATAAAGAACTATCGGAATTACTAAAAGAATTTAAACAATTATTTTTTGATAGTACACAAAATTCATATGATGCTAAAATAATCTCTGATGGACTTATCATATATCTAAAAGACCCAGGTAGAGACAAAATAAATTTAATTTTTAAAGAAATTTCTGAAAAACAATTTAGTTTTATCTTAAAAAATAAGTATTTTATTAGAGGTGGGATAGCTCTTGGTTCAAAATATGAAACTGATGAAAATATAGAAAAAGGAAATCAATATATAAGTAATGGATTAGCAAGAGCTTATAAGTTGGAATCAAATTGTATTGATTGGCCTTTAATTGCTACAGATGAAATAAATCTTAAAAGATTAAAAGATAAGTTTAAAATTAATAAAGAAGAATTTTTTGGATTAGAAAAAGCTTATAATAAAAATGGTAAAAATATTTACTTTATTGATTTTATTAAGGAGGATGATAATTATTTTGAATTACTACAAAATAAAATATTTGAGTTTAAAGAAGAACCTTCTGTTAGAAATAAATATATTTGGCTTATGAGATATTATTTACATAAATTTGAAAATTATAAAGATAAAATAGATATCACTTTAAAAGGAATTGTTCTATGAAATTTATTGATTTGTCTCTTAAAAAAGTATCTGAAAATGAAAAAGAAATATGTAGATTAAGTGATAGTATAGATAAAAATAAAATTATTATAATTTTAGGAGCACCCGGAAGTGGTAAAAGTACAATTTTAAAGAAATATGAATCTGAAAATAAAGAAAAAACCAAATACATAAAGATAAAAGAATTTATTAAATTTAACACAAGAATAGAAGATACTTTAGAAGTATTGCTATTAGATGGATTGGATGAATATAGAATTGTATCAAGTGATAAAACTTTTGTAGTAAATGAAATTGGACATAAATTAAAAGAACTATTAAAAATAAACCAAAAGTTGAAAGTAGTAATTAGTTGTAGAGAAATGGATTGGTATGGGGAATCTGATAAGAATGCTTTAAAAGATGAAATTTTATATGATGTAACACTTTTTAATATCAAACCATTAACTAAAGAACAGCAAAGTATATTGGCAGATATACTAAATATACAAAATAAAGATATGTTTTTAGATAAATTTCAAACTAAAGGTTTTTTAGATAATCCACAAATGTTTTGGATGCTTTCTGAAGTATGGAAAAATAGTCATAATGAAGTTAGTTCAAAAACAAATTTATATGAACAATTCATTTTACAATCACGTGAGAATAATATAAATCATGATAGATCAGCAATTTATATAGAAGAAAAAGAGCTATTTAAAATATCTGGGTATTTAGCATTTTATTATATTTTTAGTGGAATTGACAAATTTGATGACTCTATTATTGATAAAATTTTGGATTCAGAAAAAGGTTTTTCAAAAGATTCTATTTTAAATGTTTTAAAAACTAAGATCTTTAGAGAAAATAAATTTATTCATAGAACTATTGCAGAATATTTATTAGCAAAGTATATAAAGAGTTATAAACTAGAAGAAAGATCTTTTATAAATAAAAATAGAGTTAAAAGCTTGTTTATGAAAAATAATAGAATACCAACTGAACTAAGAGGTACTTATGCTTGGTTATGTTCTGTTGATAAAGATATTGAATTAATTAAAATTGATCCATATTATCAAGCAATTCATGCTGATAATAGTTTATTTGATACAGACTCTAAAAAAGAAATTATAAAAGCAGTCAGAGAATATTCAAAAAATAATCCATATTTTTTTGAGTTTGGGCAAAAAATGGAGCTTGAAGGTTTTTATAATGAAGATTTAGATGACTTATTAATTGAAGAGTATAATAAAGCCATAATCCTAGATAATCATTATATTTATTTTCTTAATAATATTATTCTTCAAAGTGAAATCCCAAGTAAGAAAATTATAAAATTTTCTAAAGATATATTGGAAAATAATCAAGTAAAGACATATTATAAGAGTGATTTTATAAAATTATTAAAACTAGAGTTTAAATATCTTAAATATTTACTTAAAAAAATTAGATTAAATGAATTATTAGATATAGAAGATTTATTAAAAGAAGAACTTTTAAAAATTCTATATCCTAGTCATATAAATAATAAAGATATTGTTAAATACTTAATGTTATATACAAATGATGTTGGTGGATATTGTTTCTATCTTTTTAATACAGAATATAAAGATAAATTTGAATTAATTGATGAAATATATAAAAAAAGCTATGATAAAAACAGAGAACAAAAACTAATTATTCCATATAATTTAAAAATTTTTATAGAAGATTATTTTCTTGAAACATTATTAGAATATAATAAAACTCTTACTGCTAAACAAATTTATGAAAATATAATAAAACATTTTAAAAAATATATGGAATGGTATACTCCTATTAAATTTCAATCTTATAAATATGAAATTAATGATAGAGTAAAAGAGTATAAAAAAGAAATACAACAATTGGCAAATGAACTATATGGATATTATATAGATGATATGCTAACTAATACTCCTGAGAAGTTTAATATCTATGGATTTAATTATTATTTTGATTATATGAAGCCAAATAATCAGAGTGAAGTATTGTTTAAAAAATTAAATGCTAAATATTTAAAAGAAATAAATTTAAAGCTTTTCTTTTCTGGATTAAATCTTTTATCAAATGGTGAACAAAATAAACCAATAATAAATGATAATATAAAAAACTTAATTGAAAAATATAATTTTGAAGAAGAATATAAAGAATGGTTAAATCCAAAAAAACAAGATTGGGAAATTGAAAATGAAAATTTTGAAAAAGATAGATTAGCTGAAATTGAAGAAATCAAAAGAAAAAATGAGGAATATTTTAAAAGTAAACAAGATTCTGATATTCAGAAGACTTTTAGTGATTTAAATTGGATTACTAATTTAACTTATACTATGATAAATAAAGAAGATAAAATATATTTAGAAGAAGATACATTTGAAAGATTAAAAAAATTATTAAAAAATGCACTATTTTGTGATTTAATTAATCCTGAATTATTAACTTTAATCTCTTTAGCTAAAAATTCAGAAGGTGCACATAGAAGTATTGATATAGTATATTATGTTTCATTATGTTTAAATGAAAATAATATTAAGTTAGATAATATAGAATTAGAAAAATATTTATATTTAAATGTATTACATCATGAAGGTATATCTAATATTATAAAAACTAATTATAATAAAAATTTGGAATCAACTAGAATAGATTTTGTGAAAAGTTTATTAAAAGAATATATAGGATATTTAATAAAAGAACATATTCCAAAACTTGAAAATCTTATTATGAAATTTATAGAAGAAGAGGATAATTTAGAAAATCTGAAATTAATAGCTAAATATAAAAATTCTACTGAAGTAGATATTCATAATTCGATTTTTGAAAATTTTATATTTATTTATGGATTTAAATTATCAATAGATGAGTTAACTTTTGTAATACATAACTTTATTAAATTAGATGTTTATAATAAAAATAGAATAGAAGCTCTTCAGATTTTAAAAGTAGAAAAAGATAAATTCACAATTACTAAGGCCATTGGTATTTATGAACTAATAAAAGGATTTTCAAGAGATTTTAAGGTATTCAAAAAAGAACTTAATAGTGATATTAAAGTTAAAATTATAAATTATATGATGAATGCATTTTATACAGAAGAATCTATAAAAAATGTTAATGGTATTCAATCATCTAAAAATGACTGTGCAGATTTTTTAAAGAATTTTTCACTCAAATTACTTGATATGGATGAATTGAAAAAATTAAAAGAATTACAAGATTCAAAGAATAGTATATGGAAATATAGAATATTGAATGAATTAAACAGTAAAGGACTACAAGAAGCTGATAATTTACATGGTAATTATTCTTTAGAGGAAATTAAAAAATTTATTTTAACAAATTCTATTTTATCACAAGAAGATTTTTTTACAGAAATTTGTTTTAAAATCGAAATGTTGAAACAAGAAATAGAAGATAATAGAAATAATGATAAAGATATTTTTTACAATACAGATACTAATTCTAATAAGACTGAAGAGGAAGCAAGAGATATTATTTTACAAAGACTCAAAGATAAATATCGTGAAGAATTAAATTTTACAAAAGAATTACATGAAGCTAATAATAGAGTAGATATAAATCTTAAATATATTAAAAATTTATCATATGAAGTTCAAATAGAATGTAAAAGAGGAGATAATAAAGATATATATAAAGGAATAGAAAGCCAATTAATAAATAAATATTTTTCATCAAATGTTCAAAATGGAATTTATTTAATTTTTTATTTTGGAAAGCCAAAAAATAAAGAATTAATGCTAAAAAAAGTTTATAAATCACTTACTAGTGAATATGAAGAAAGAATAAAAATATTTTGTATAGATTTAAGGTTATCAAAAAATTAAATTTATATAAGTTATTATAGTTATAACAAGGGTATAAGAGATTATCTGAATGAGATAAAAAATGTTTACTTACGGTTATAAAGTTATGTGGAATTTATATTATTAAATATTTTAAAAAAAGTGAAAATTATTAAGATATTATTTAAAATAAAATAGTCATATATTGTAAAATATTTTAAAGGTATTTTTTCAGGTATTATAAAATATATTAAGATAAAAAATACTATTTTATAGTTATTTATAATAGTGATTGAAATACAGATGGTTCCTGTAAAACTACTTCCAAAAAACTAAAAATTAATTCAAATAAGCCTTATTTATAGGGCTTGTTATTTAGAACTAATAATTGAAATATCAATTTTTGGAAACTCTGGATTATTTGTAATTATAGCTTTACATTTATTTTCTATAGCACAAAAATATTGTAAAATTATTGGATAATCTATCTTTGTTTTTTCAGAATATTCCAAAGCTTTTTTTATTATATTTTCATCTTCTTCTATAACTATCCATCTTTCTGCATCATTATAAAATTGTACTAATAAATTAGCTATATCAAAACTAGCATTTTCTTTTTTATTGTTTGAATGATAAAGTATTTCTATCAAAGATGAACTATTTATTACACAAATATTTTCTTTATTCTTTAAGATATTTGCAATATATTTATAAGTTAAGTTATCATTTCTTATTTTTTGATCATTATCATCAAATAAATAATCAACTAAAATATCTGATGCTATAAAATATCTATTTATCATTTAATTTTATCCTCTATTTATTCATTATTATTGTAAATTTAGCACCTTTAACGCTATTTGCTACTTCTATTTTTGCATTTAGTCTTGTTTCTACCAAAGTTTTTGCTAAAGATAGACCAATACCACTTCCTGATTTATTTTTTGTACTAAAATTTAGACTAAATATAGAATCTAAATGTTCTATTGGAATTCCTCCTCCATTATCTTCAACTAATACTCTTATTTTGCCATCAGTCAAATTTTCTGCAACTATTATGATTTTTCTATCTTTTTCTTTAAAGTTTTTTAGTTGAAATATAGCATTTTCAAGTAAAATCATAATGACATTCAAAAAACTTGTTTTATAACTATATATTTCTATATTTTCAATATCTAAATTTACTTTTATATTATTTAACTCCAGTTCATTTTTTAGAATTCTAAGTAGTATATCTACTTGTTCTTTTATAAAAAAACTCTCTTTTTCAAGTGGATTTCTATAAAAATTATATATATCATTCATAGTATCTTTTAAAAACAGAATACTAGTTTTTATATGAGGAATAACTTCTTTTGAAGTTTGTAAATAGTTTTTATTGTCAAAGTTATATGTAGTTTCAAGAAGTGTAACTTGTGAACCTATTTGTGCAATTGGGTTTTTCCATTGGTGTATCATATTAGCAACATTATTACCAAGACTTGTAAATCTAGCTTGAGATATAATAAACTGTTCTTGCTCTATTTTCTTTCTATAAATATATCTTAATTTTGAGTATAAAATGATAGAAAATAAAGATACATCTATAAGAGCAAATATTGGTACAAATAACCAAAAATTTCTGAAATATTCAAAATTTCCAATCAAAACAGATACTATATAAAATGCTATCAAAACATATATACTCAATACTACAAAATATATTTTTGCACCTTTTTGTTTATCTTGATATGTCAAAAAACTAGTAAATAAAAGTATAAACATAGATAAAAATGAGACCATATTTGTATAATTTACACTATATCTAATCTCTGGATATTTAAAGCAAAACATATAATAAATCAAGACAAGAACTGTACTAACAATTGCAAGGATAATTAATTTAAAACTTAATGTTCCTTTTTTAGGTTTTAATATAGAAAAATGAAAAAGTAATGTTGCAAAAAGTGTACAAAATGCAAAAATCCAATTCAATCCACTCAAAATATTTAGGTCAATATTTACAAAATATTCGTAAAAAATTCCATTTACAAGGAGTTGATATAAAGCAGATGATATGATAAAAACTACATAAAATAAAAATGCTTTCTCCTTTGTTGAAAAATATATAAATAAATTGTGAAAAGCAAGTACAAAAATAGTCCCTATAAAAATACCCCAAACAAGTGAGCGAATACTTAAAAACTCTTCATAATTATCTTTATTATAAATCTCCCAAAGAGTTGAAATACTACTATATGATTTATGTTTTATAAAAAATTCATACTTAGAGTTTGCTTCTATATTTAAGCTAAAAGCACTATTTTTTGTCTTTATTTCTCTATTTTTAATATCTCTATAATCTCCTAACTCTATTTTTGAAATAAGTTCACCATTTTTTACAATATAAACATCTATAAAATCAAGTCCAGCTTTTATATTTTCAAAAAAAACTTCAACATGATTTAGTGAAGAGATAGCAAAATAGCTCCAAATAGCTGAATTTGTAGCAGTAAAATTTGATTTTAAAGAGTTTTTAAACTCTTTATTTTTTATATCTTCAAACTCTAAATTTGAACTTTCATCGATATATATTTGTGTATCTTTTTCTAAAGCTAAACTATCAAAAGAGCCATTTTCTAAAACAATATTTGCAAATAAAAAGTTTGAAAATAGTATGCATATTAATATATATTTTTTCATTTTATTCTCAACATATAACCAAAATTTTTTTGATTTACAATCAAAGAGTTATCACTAAACTTTTTTTTCAATCTATAAATAATATTTTTTAAAGAGATGTCATCATAGTAATCATCTTTGTTTAAAATAGTTAATAACTTCTCTTTTGAAACTAACTGATTTTTTTTATCTAGCATATACTCAAAAATACCAATTTCAAGAGTTGTTAGTTTTACAATCTCATTTTCACTTATTATCTCTTTTGTCTTAAAATTATAAACTGTTTTATCATCTATTTGGTACTCAAAGATAGCTGATTTTTCTATTTGATTTACACAAATATTTAAAGTTTCAAGAAGTTTTTCATATATTATAGGTTTTTCCAAATATGAAGTAAGATTTAGTGGAATACACTTTAAAAGCTTATCTTTATCTGTATAGTTACTTAAAATGACTATAGGAATATTTTTGTTAAATTCTCTAATCCTTTTTGAAAATTCATATCCATCTAAATTTGGCATCTCATAATCTGTGATTATTAAATGTACAATATTCTCTTCAAAAATTTCCAATGCTTCCAATCCATCATTTGCTATAAAAACTTTGTTAAATATCATATTTAATATCTTATTCATATTTGTTTGTATCTCTAAATCATCTTCTACAAATAAAATATTAAAATTTTTTAGTTCTATCAAAAATATCCCTTGTGTAAAATTTTTATAGCTTGGAAAAATTATAACCAAAAATTCTCAAATTTATTTTTTGCTTGACTTTGCTACGACTTTAGAAAGATAAAATAGTTCAATTTAAATTATAGGAGAAAAAAATGAACAGATTATCTAATTTTAAAAATAGATTTCGTATATTAAAAGGTGGAAAAGTTTCACTTGTAGTAAGTGCTATGCTTCTTAGCTCAACAGTTTTTGTAAATGAAGCAAAAGCAGTTGCTGGTTGTAATATAGGAGTTACTGAAAGTGGTAAAGCTTCATTGGATTGTAAAAAAACAGAAATGCAAACTTTTGATGCTAGCTGGGCAGATTTTACTATAACTGAAAATGGTTCTATTGTTATTGAAAGCGGGTCTAATAATATAGGAATTGAAACTAGTGCTTTATCAGCAAATAAAACTATTACAAATAATGGAATCATTAAGGTAAATGGCGAAAATACTTCTATTGGGATATCTACATTTGCAGGTATGGATAGAATTATTACAATCAATAATAATGGAACAATAGAAGCTTATAAAAATGGTATTCTTGATACAAATGGAAAGTCTATATCAATAGCTTCAGTATTGCCTTATGATGTGAATGTAAATAATAGTGGAACTTTAAAAGGGCTTATAGACGGTTATATTTATCTAAACTTAAAAAATACGGGAACGGTAGAACTACCATCAGGAACTTTTTCACAAATGAAGACTTTTGAAAATGAATCATCTGGGAAACTTATAATTGGTCTAAAAACAGACGGACAATTAGGAGCTGGAACACAATATTCTAAAGTACTTTCAGGAGCATCAATCTTTAAAAATGGTTCAACAATAGATGTAAATGTTTTGGATAGTTCTACAAATGTAGCACTTTTAGCTGGAAGTAAACTTACAGATGTTGTAACAGCAGGTACTAATCTAACAATAGATGGAAAACTAAATATCACAGATAATTCAGCACTTTTAGATTTTGAATATGAAACTACAGCTTCTAATGGCGAAGATAGCTGGGGAGGAAATGGAGAAGATGGAGCAATTCACCTAAAAGCAGTAAAAGCAACTGAACCAACTCCACCAACACCACCAGATCCAAAAGAGCCTGTATATAAAACAATTCTTTCATCAACAATAGCAGGTAATGGAAACCAAAATGACCAAAATGCAGCAAAATCTCTTCAAAGTTTGTATGATAGTAATCCAGAAGTAGCAAGTGCATTTAATAAACTTCCAACAGATAGCTCTATTGCTCGTGCAGTTGAAAGTACAACTCCACAAACAACAAATGCAACAGTAGGAGCAGCAACTCAAATATCAAATGGTATTTCAACTATTGTAACTCAAAGACAAAATGCAAATATTTCAAACTCAGGACTAAACTCAGGTGATGGTATGTTTAGTGAAAATAACCTTTGGATTAAACCTTTTGGAAGTATTGGTAAACAAAATAGTAAAGATGGTATAAATGGATTTGATTTAAAAACTTATGGTTTGGGATTTGGTGCTGATACTGAAATAAAAGATAACTCAAAATTAGGATTGGCTTTCTTCTATACAAATGCTAGTGTAGATACAAATAATGTAAATCAAAAAGCAGATTTAGATGTATATACAGCTTTAGTATATGGAAATATACCTATTATTGATGATAAAACAAATTTTTTGTATCAAGCTGGATACTCTTGGCAAAAAACAGATACAAATAGAGATTTATTTACAGGAGAAAATGCAGAAGCTAAATATACAAGTAAAATTGCATCTTTAGATTTAAAACTTATGAGAGATTTCCAAATATCAGATAGTTTACTTCTTCAACCTTTAGTAAATACTACTTATAGACACTTTACAAACCCAAATTACTCTGAGAGTGGAGCAGGAGCTTTGAATTTAAATGTTGATAAATTTACAACTAGTGAATTAATAGTAGGATTAGGAACATTAGCTCATTATAAACTAACAGAAGATTCTAAAATAATAGGTTCTGTAAATGTAGGATATGATTTGCAAGATAAAAAACAGATGGTAACTTCAGCATATCAAGGAAATATAGGAACTAGTTTTGATACAAATGGAATAGATAATGGAAGATGGTCTTATGAAGCTGGAATAGGATATGAACTTGATATAAATAAAACAAACAATATAAATATCTCATACGATTACCAAGGACAAGGAAGTAAATTCTCAAACAATGTTATCTCTGCTAAATATACACTAAAATTCTAATAACTTAAAATCTCAAGATTCTTTCTTGAGGTTTGTTTTAAGGTGAAAAATGATTATAAAAAACCTAGCTTATATTCTAAGCTTTCAAGCAAAAAACAATCCAAAAAAAATAGCAATATATACAAAAAATTCAACTATTAGTTTTTTTGAACTTGAAGAATATGTTTGTAAAACAGCAAACTATTTAAAAAATCAAAATATAAAACCAAAAGATATAGTTTTACACTATTTTGATGATGAATTTTTACTTGCAGTTACTATGTTGGCATTGGCGAGAATTGGTGCTTGTTTAGTAAGTATCTCAAAAAATAGTCCCAAAACCCAATTAAGTGAGATATATAATCTTTTAAATCCAAAATATATATTAAGTAATATTCATATGAACCTAGATTTTAAACTAAAAAAATTGATTTTTACAAATGAAATTCTAAACTCATTAGAAAATAGTATCTATTATGATGAAAAAGAGTTCGATTCAAATTTAATCTGGCAAGTTGTAATTGGTTCAGGAACAACAGGAAAACCTAAATTTTTTCAAGTAAGCCATAAATTGGAGTTTGAAAGAGTTAAAATATCTCAAAGTTCAATAGATACAAAAGATAGTGATAGAGTTTTCTCACTACTTGAACTTTTATATAATAGTACAAAAATAAGATTCCTTATGACACTTTACAGTGGTGCTTCTTATATAATTTGGGATAAAAAAGATAGTGATTTTGTAAGTTTTTGTAAGAAGTATCAAGTAAGCATACTTTTTACAACAGTTTTTCATATAGAAAGTATTTTAAAAACTTTTCCAAATATTAAAAAAGAGAGTTTTAGTTTTTTAAGAGTTTTATCTATTGGAGCTTCAAATATAAGTGATGATTTAAGAAAAAGAATTAAAGAGAAACTAACTTCAAATTTGTATGTTACTTATGGAACAAATGAAGTTGGTGGTATAACTTGTACAGATAAAAAAAGTGTATTTGATGTATCTCAAACTGTTGGTAAAGCTTTAAAAAATGTTTTAATACAAATTGTAGATGAAACTGGAAAAGAGTTAGAAATAGGAGAAGTTGGATATATAAGAGTTAAAAGCTTAGGCATGATAGATGGATACCTAAATGATGAAGAATCTACAAAAAGAGCTTTTAAATATAGTTGGTATTATCCTTTGGATTTAGGGAAATTTACAAAAGAAAAAGAGCTAATATATTGTGGAAGAACCGATGATATGATGATAATGAATGGAATAAATATATATCCAGCACAAATAGAAAACCAAATACTCTCTCATGAAGCTGTAAAAGATGTTTGTGTAGTAAGTTTTAAACATAAAATTCATCAAGATATACCAATATGTACTATTGTATTAAAAGAGGATAAAAAAATATCAAAAGATGAGTTGATAAGATATTGTATAGAAAATTTAGGGTTTCAAGCTCCAAAAGATATAATATTTTTAGATAAAATACCAAAAAATGAGCAAGGGAAGATAATGAAATCAAAATTAAAAGAGAAGATAGTTTTAAACCAAATTCAAAAAAGTAGTACGATAAACTACAATCTTAATTTTGAGATAGAAAAAGATATAAATCTAAACTATTTAAAAAAGTGGTTTAAAGAGGTTTTAAATATAGATATTTTAGAAGTAGAAGATAAGAATCATTTGATAGTTTTATCAAAATATGCTACAACTTTAGCTATGCAACTCTTTCAAGCTTGTCAAATTCCTATTTTTAAAGATATAGAGATTTTATCTTTAACTGTAGATGAAGCTAAAGAGAATAGATTTAATTTAATACTATCTTGCGAATATATCGATTTTATCCAAATAAATCACTACAATACAATATTAAATAACTCTTTAAACTATGTACTATATATGGTAGCAAATCAAATAACAGTAGAGAATAAAAAGCTTTTACTAGATAATATATTTAATCTAATAAATCAAATCTTACTTCAAATGCCAATAGGAAAATCAACAATTCATATATTAAAAGAAGCTTTCAAAAAAGATATACCATTTTTTCATTTAGGTGATGGTGTTTATCAATTAGGACTTGGAAGTAAAAGTATAAAGATAGATAGAAGTACTATAAATGGTGATAGTGCTATTGGTTCTAAATTATCACAAAATAAACAATCTACTGCTAATTTATTGAGATTAGCAGGGCTTCCTGCACCAATTCATGGTATAACAAATAGTAAAGAAGAAGCTTTAAAAATAGCACAAACTTTAAATTATCCTATTGTTGTAAAACCTGTGGATTTGGATAGAGGGGAGGGAGTTAGTGTAAATATTTTTGATGAAGAGAATTTAATGAAAGCATTTGAGTTAGCATATAACTTATCAAAAAGAAAGCAAGTTATTGTAGAAAAACAAGTAAATGGTGTGTGTCATAGACTTTTTATAGTAAATGGAAAGTTACTATATGCAGTAAAAAGATTGCCTATTTGTGTTATTGCTGATGGATATAGTTCTATTGAAAAATTAATAGAAAAAGCAAATCAAAAAGAAGCTTTAAAAATGCCTTGGGATTCTACAAAACTATTTTTTCCAATTGATGAATTAGCTATAAAGCAGATAGAAAAGGCTTCATATACCTTAAAATCTATCCCTATAAAAGATACTATAATTCCTCTAAGAGATATTGAATCAACAAAATGGGGTGGATATGATGTAGATATAACAAATATAGTTCATCCAGAAAACTTAAAAATTGCTCTACAAGCTACAAAGATTTTTGAACTTAAAGTTGCAGGTATTGATATTATTACTACTGATATATCAAATTCTTGGTATGAAACAAAGGCTATAATAAATGAAGTAAATTTTGCTCCACTTCTAGGTGGTGGTGCTATATCAAAACAAAATATAGGAAAATTTTTAGATTTACTTTTAAAAGATAGTGGAAAAATAGAAGTAGAAGTTTATAATAACTACCAAGATGCTATGTATAGACAAAATGAGCTTATTTTAGCTGGAACAAAAGCATATTTTGTAAGCGAAGAGAAAGTATTTGATTTTAAGAAAGAGTTAGTTTTTTTTAAAAATCATACCATTTCTCAAAAAATAAAAGCTCTATTTTTAAATAAAAATGTTGATTTTTTAGTGATTTTTGAATAAAGGAAGATTTTGAAGACTTATATTTTTGTTTTTATGGTAGTTCTGTTTTTTAGTGCTTGTTCAAGCAAAATACCATCTTTAGAAGATAGAAAAAATATAGCATTTTCCTTGATAAATGATAAAAGTGTTGTTCAAAAAGATATAAAAACAGATACTTTCACTCTTTTTTCTTTTCAAAAAATATCAAATGAGTGTAAAAATAGTATCAAAATCTATATAGAAGGAGATGGTTTATCTTGGGTTTCAAAAAATATAGCATCTTCAAATCCAACTCCAATAAATCCAATATCACTAAAACTTATGCTACTTGATGATAGCTCTTGCAAAATATATCTTGCAAGACCTTGCCAATATACAACTTCAAATATTTGTGAAGAGAAATATTGGACAAGTCATCGGTTTAATAGCAAGATTATAGATAGCTTCAATGAAGCTTTAGATAGCTTAAAAAAAGAGTATTCAAATCATAGCTTTGATTTGCTTGGATACTCTGGTGGTGGAGCTATTGTGACTTTGTTGGCTTCAAAAAGAGATGATATAAATAGTATAACAACAATAGCTGGAAATTTAGATATTGAAAAATGGACAAATGTACAAAAAATCTCTAGTTTAAGTGACTCTTTAAATCCAGCAGATTTTTCTAATACTTTGGAAAATATAAAACAACATCATTTAATAGGAGAAGATGATAAGATTATCCCAAAAGAGATATTTTTTTCATATCAAAGTAAATTTAGAAATAAAAAAAATATAACTTACTCTTTATATAAAGCAACACATAACTGTTGTTGGGAAGATATTTATAAAAAATATCTTTTAGAAAATTAAATCAAAACTATAAACTTAATATAAATTTTAAAATATCACTTTAATAAGACTTTCAATTGACTTTCTTGCGACTTTTAACATATATAATATTGCTAAATAATATTATTAGGAGAAAAAATGAGAGCTTGGTTTAAAATGTATATAAGAATAATTCTACTTTTATTGTTTTTTGTAAATCAAGTAAATGCAAAAGATATTATATCTTCTTATGTAGTTTTAGATTCCAATTCTGGTACAGTCTTACTTGAAAATAACTCAAAAAGTATAAAACAGATAGCAAGTCTTACAAAAATTTGGACTGCTTTACTGGTTTTAGAAAATTGTAATCTTGATAGTATTGTAAGAATCTCAAAAAAGGCTTCGATTCAAGAAGGTTCTAGTATATATCTTAAAGAAAATGAAGAGTATAAAGTAAGAGATTTAGTCTACGGAATGCTTTTGCGTTCAGGAAATGATGCAGCGGTTGCTTTAGCTGAATATACTTTTGGAAGCGAAGAAAAGTTTGTAGAAATTATGAATAAAAAGATAAAAGAATTAGGACTTGAAAATACAAAATTTGTTGATGTTACAGGACTTGGAAATAATACATCAACAGCAAATGATGTAGCAAATATGTTGAATATAGCTTTAAATAATTATAAATTTAAAGGTATTTCAAGTAGATTATCTTACAAAAATAGCTTAAATGGACAATTTTGGAAAAATAAACATAAACTAATAGGAAAAAGTGATTATCAAGCAATATCTGGAAAAACTGGATATACGAAGAAAGCAGGAAGAACTCTAGCAACAGCTTTCAATCATGATAGTAAAACTTATATAGTTGTAACATTAAATGAAAAAGATGACTGGAATATTCATGAATTATTAGTAAGTAAAGTTTTTGCGAAAGTAAATTAAAATTTGAAATTAAACCCTGTATAAATAGAACTAGAGTTTTTTACTTTTATTCTATTTGAATAGCTATATCCGAATTTCTCTCCTTCTATTTTTACATCTTTTCTGTATTTTGAATATACTCCACCAATTTCAAATTCAATATTCTTTGTAACATCATAAATACTTCCAATTTGGAGTCCATAGACCATATTATCTTTAAAAGTTCCCAAATGAAACCCAGTAAAAAATCTAAAGTTATCATTAATCGGAATAAGATATTCATAATTTCCAGTAACAAGCTTTAGTTTAAAAAGTTCTGTTTTATATTCAATAGCAGATAAATAAATCCTAAATTGATTATTAAGAATTACTCCAATTTTTAGTTCAGGAGAAGTGTCTTGTATAGATTGATCTTTTTGTTCATTTTGTACTATTGTTCCAAATTGTGTTGGTATATATATATCTATATTATGTGATATTTTTGCTTGAGTTTTTTTTAAATTTATACCTGTGAAATAATCAATATCTAAAGCTTCTAGTAAACTTGATAGAATAAGAACTGAAAATATAATCTTTTTTATATAAAAGCCTTTTTTATAAATTAGGGAGTAAATTCTATAAAAATTATTATAAAAAGTAGTTAAAATTTTATGTTGATTTAAAAAATGATTTATTTATGGATGGGGTAGAAGGATTCGAACCTTCGAGTGACGGTACCAAAAACCGTTGCCTTACCGCTTGGCGATACCCCAGAAGGATTAAGTAAATAAAGTGGAGCTGGTGAAGGGAGTCGAACCCCCGACCTGCTGATTACAAATCAGCTGCTCTAGCCAACTGAGCTACACCAGCACTTTATATTATTTTTATGGTGTCAAAAGAGAGACTTGAACTCTCGACCTCCGGCTTATGAGACCAGCGCTCTAGCCAGCTGAGCTACTTTGACATAAAAATTAGAATTGGTTGCGGAAATAGGATTTGAACCTATGACCTTCGGGTTATGAGCCCGACGAGCTACCTAGCTGCTCTATTCCGCGATAAATAAAAGAACACCACTTCAATACAAGTGGAGCGGGAGACGAGACTCGAACTCGCGACAGTCTGCTTGGAAGGCAGAAGCTCTAGCCAACTGAGCTACTCCCGCATAAAATCCTTGTTTAAAAGGATTGGAATGTTATCTAAAAAAATATTAAATAAAACTTAATACTTTAGCTGGTGGGTCGTGAAGGACTCGAACCTTCGACCACTCGGTTATGAGCCGAGTGCTCTAACCAGCTGAGCTAACGACCCAGTGGCGGACAGTGAGGGATTTGAACCCTCGGTACCGTTACCAGTACGTCTCCTTAGCAGGGAGGTGGTTTCAGCCAACTCACCCAACTGTCCGTTCTAATCTTATATTCATAAAATCAGGACGGGAATTATAATAGTCTATGACTTAAAACACCCTTAAAAATTAATTATATTAAATATTTTCTATAATTTTTTTAACAATTTCTTGTGGATTCTCACTTTTATATATAGGTCTTCCAACAACAATAAAATCTACAGCATTATCTTTTGAAAATTTTATATCAGCAACTCTTTTTTGATCGCCACTATCTTCCCCGAAAGGACGAATTCCAGGGCAAAGAGTGATAAATTCACCTGAAGTATTGTTTTTTATATCAAGACTTTCAAAAGCAGAGCAAACAACTCCATCTAGTCCAGCTTCAAATGTTGATTTTGCAAATTCTCTTGCTTTTTTATCTATATCTTCATTATAAATTTTTTTAAAACTTTCATTATCAAAAGAAGTAAGAGCTGTAACGGCTAAAACTAAAGGACGATTAGGAATATCTTTAATTCTATCCATAACTGTTTTCATAGCATGGTTTCCTGCACTTGCATGAACATTAAACATATCAACAATTCCAAATTTAGATATATCTTCTGCTGCATCAGCCATCGTATTTGGAATATCGTATAGTTTTAAATCTAAAAATATTTTAAAATTTGGATTTATAGATTTTAAATCTTCTAAAAACTTTTTTCCATCTCTTAAATATGTTCTAAACCCCACTTTTAACCATACATCAAAATCTTTTATTTTTTCCACTAAAGCTAGATTTTCTTTTGAACTTTCCAAATCTAAAGATACACAAAGTTTCATATCTTGTGTCATTTTAAGCCTTTTTTACTTGGTCTAAAATAGCATTTACAAATTTTGGTGCTCCATCACTTGCTAATCTTTTTGATAATTCAATAGCTTCATTTATAATAACCGCTTTTGGTAAATTTTCAAATAATATTTCATAAATTGCAAGTCTTAATATAGATTTTTCAACTGAACCTATGTCTTCTAAACTTCCTTGAGTTATAAATGCTTTTATTTGTTCATCAATTGTACTTAAATTTTTAATTGTTCCATTGAATAGATTTAAAGCAAACTCTTTTTGATTATTTCTTATTTTTTTTTCTTCTAAAAGTTCATCAACAAATTTTGAAATCTCAGTATTTCCTAAATCGTATGCATACAATAGTCCAATTATAGACTCTCTTGCTTGTGTTCGTGTTGCCAAATTATTTTCCCATTTCGTTATATAAATCTAACATTTCAATGATTGTAATCATAGCTTCTGCACCTTTATTTCCAACTTTTGAACCAGCTCTTTCAATTGCTTGTTCTATTGAATCAGTTGTTAAAACACCATTTGATACAGGTTTTCCATATTTTAAAGCAACTGTTGCTATACCTTTTGTTGCTTCTGCACTTATATAGTCAAAGTGTGGAGTTGCTCCTCTTATTACTGCTCCAACACAACAAACAGCATCATATTTTCCACTTGATAGTGCTTTTTCTAATGCAAATGGTATTTCAAAAGCACCAGGAACTAAAATCAAATCTAAATTGTCTTCATTTCCACCGTGTCTTTTGAAAGCATCTTTTGCTCCTTCAACTAATCTATCAGTTATTATGTGATTAAATCTACCATTTATGATAGCAACTTTTTCATCACCTTTAAGTCTTAAAACACCTTCTATTATTTTCATTTATTTCTCCAAGATTGTTTTCAATAAGCAGTGATTATACATAAAATGGGCTTAAGGTTTAAAGTATAAATATTTGATGTCTTTGATTATGATATACAAAAAAGTAACTATTAAAAACTATTTTTTTATTTGAATAATATAAAAATAAATACTGTTAAATTGTTACAAAAAGTAACTCGAGCTTACAAATTTGAAAATTCTTTTGCAAAAATTGTCCATTTTTTTCATTTAAATCGTCTTACTATATAGAGAAACAAATTCTCAAAATTAATACAAAGGATTTAGGATGAAAAACAAAGTTTTCATGTCAGTTGTAACATCATTGATGTTAAGTGGAACAATGTTAAATGCAAAAGAGATAAGTTTGCAAGAAGCAGTAGAGAATATAGTAAAGAAATATAATGTAACATATATTTCAAAATCAAAAGATTTAAAGAATAAAATAGTAGATTCAGAAAAGTTAAGTTTCGGGGGGGGGTACGGTATTAAGTAATCTAAATAGTGTATTAGAAGAACATAATCTCGAAGCTATCGAAGAAGATAGCATAATCTATATAATAGAAAATCCCAAGTCATCATATCAAAAAGTAGGTAAAACTTATATACTAGATGAAATTTCAGTAAAAGAAAATAGAGAAAATAGTTACACTCGTAGCCAAGACAATTCAGCAACAGGTATGAACTTATCACTTAAAGAAACACCACAATCAGTTTCAGTTATCACTTCAAAAAGAATGGAAGACCAACAATTAAATAACTTAGTTGATGTTATGAAAAATACAACAGGAGTTAATGTAAATGAAGGAATAGGAAGTGCAGGTTTTGCTTATTTTTTCTCGAGAGGTTATGAAATTCAAAATTTACAAGTTGATGGTTCTCCAAGTAATTATATACGTAATAACTATGGTTTTAGAGAAATTGATAGTTCTCTTTATGATTCTATAAGCATTGTAAGAGGTGCAACTGGACTTTTAACTGGTGCTGGAGAACCAAGTGGAAGTATCAATCTAGTGCGAAAAAAACCAACTAAAGAATTTCAAGCATCACTTGAAGCACAAGCTGGAAGATGGGATAAATATAGAGGTGTAGTAGATATCGCTGGTGGATTTAATGAAGATGGAAGTATCAGAGGAAGATTTATAGCTGTTCATAATCAAGGGGGATATTTCAATCCAATATTTGATAGAGAAAATAGTACTTTATATGGTGTAGTAGAAGCTGATTTAGGTGATTCAACAACAATTACTGGTTCTTATGAAAGGACTAATCATGAATCCAATTTTCAAGCTTATGCAATGAATCCAGATATATTTTCTTATAATACAAGTGGAAAAGTTGTAGGATTAACAAATTTTGATAAATATATGTGGGATAATTCAGATTGGACAAAAGACAAGGAAACCAGAGATAATTATACTTTAAATATAGAACATCATATCAATAATTCTTGGAAGATAAATACTAATTATAGTTATACAAATGGTGATCAAAAGCTAAAATATAGTAATTGTAGTAGATGGTTAGATGATGGTACTTGCAGCAGTAGTTATTATGCCACTAATGTAGAATATGATCGTGAAATTCATACCTTAGATGTAAAATTAAATGGACAATTTGATTTATTTAATCAAACTCATGATTTAGTTATGGGCTTTAATGGAAAAAAACATAAAGAAGATGCTATTTCTTTGGATAGACCTAATGTAAATTCACAAACAGATATGAAAATAATTAATAATAGATTAGTACATATTGAACCAATTTGGAATGGAATAAAAAGCACAGGTAATACAGAAACACAACAATATGGTGGATTTGTTTCAACAAAACTAAATTTTACAGATGATTTATCAGCAATTTTAGGTGGTCGTTATAGTAAATATGAAGCTAAAAGTAAAGGAATAATTACTAGAGATACAGATAATTTTTTACCATATTTAGCATTAACTTATGATCTTACAGATAACTTAACTACATATGTAAGTTATACAGAGATTTTTAATCCACAAAGTGCAAAAGATAAAAATGATAATTTACTTGATCCAGAAACTGGATTTAATTATGAAGTTGGATTAAAAGGTGAATGGTTTGATGGAAGATTAAACTCTAGTATTGCACTATTTCAATCAGGAAAAGATAATCTAGCTGTTCAAGATAAAGATGAAAATGGAATTTGTTATAAAAGACCAGGTACTAATAATTGTGCATTTAAAGCAGAGAATGATACAAAAAATAAAGGTTGGGAGTTTGAAGTATCAGGAGAAATCACTCCATATTGGCAAGCTCAATTTGGTTTCTCTTCATCAATTCTTAAAGATAAAGATGGAAAAAGATTAAATAGTACTATTCTGCCAATAAGAACAGCAAATCTATTTACAACATATAGAGCTACACCATCTTTAACAGTGGGTGGTGGAGTAAGATGGCAAAGTGAAACATGGGATAATAATGCAAAGAATAATTATATTAGTGCAGGTCATCCTGAAATGGTGGGAGAAGCTACACAAAAAGATTATTTTGTAGTAGATTTGATGGCAAATTATGAGTTTAATAAAAACTTAAGTTTACTTGTAAATCTTAATAATGCTTTAAATAAAGAGTATAAAACAAACTTTTATTACCATTCTTATGGAGATGAAAGAAATTGGATGGCTACTTTGAAATATAAGTTTTAAAAATATCAGAAATATAGTTATTAAGTACAAGAGTTGGGATTTATTTCAACTCTTGTTTGATAAGATTTTGTTTTGAATTTTCTTAGTTATATTAACATTCTTCAACTCTATTTTTACCTTTTTCTTTTGCACAGTACAAAGCCTTGTCAGCTCTTAATAAAAGCTCATTTAAATTATCATCTTCTCTAAATCCACTAACTCCAAAACTTGCAGTTTTTCTACCTACTATTCCAAAATCAAAATTTGATATTTTGTTTTTTAATTTTTCTGCTAAAACTATTGCTTCTTTTTGAGATGTTTTTGGGCAAATAATGATGAATTCTTCTCCACCCCATCTTCCTACTATATCTATATCTCTAGTTGATTTTGTTAATATTGAAGCAAGGCTAATCAATACTTTATCACCTTCAAGATGACCATATGTGTCATTAACATATTTAAAATCATCCAAATCAAGTAGAATCACAGAAAAATTATCTTTAAATCTTTTAAATATACTTTCACTTATTCCCAAAACTGAATCTATTTCATTTCTATTGTTTAGTTTAGTTAAAAAGTCTATTTTTGAAAGTTTAGTTAATTCTTCTTTTGCTAATTCCAACTCTTTTGTATAGTTCAATCTATCAATCATAGAAAAAGCTAAAAGTAATAAGCAAATAAGGATAACAATATCACTTGGATACTCTTCCCAAGGTACAACACCGAGAGCTATTAAAGTTGAATATACCCAATACAAAGATATTATAAAGAAGCTAAATGTAATTATTTTTATTTTTTTATCTCCTTTAATAAAGAAGTAAATTATAAAAATTGTCAAAATAGGTAAAGTTATGAGATTATATAAAATATCAAAATATTTATAAGATGATGTTAATGTAAATAAACCAAATATAGAACCAAAAAATGCAATAATTAAATATAAAAAATGTACTTGCCATATTTTTCTTATTAGATTAAATGGAGTTTTAAAACTAATAGTTTTATCCATAAAATAAGCTATACCCAAAGGAAAAAAGAAATAAGAAAATGCCAAAATATACTGATACAATAGTGGAAAATCAAAATATAATTTTAATATTTTCACAGAACAAAATACATTTAATGCTTGTGATAGAAAAAGTAAACCTAATATCAAAAGTTCTTTACTTCTAAATTTAGAAAAAAATGTAAGTAAAAATAGTATTGATACAAAAATAGATATAGAACCTATAATAATTTTTGGAATATCATAATCTAAAAGTTTTTTATAAATATTTCCTTTTGAATCAATCAATATTTCACCCCATAATCCTATATCAAGGTAGTTTGAGAATACTCTAAAATATAAATATTTGTTTTGAGCTTCATTGTCCAAAGGGATTAAATGCCAAGGCCATCCTTCAAATTTACCTTTTCCTTGTGCATTAAAAGTTCCAAATTGATATATTTTTTTATTTTCAAGATAAACTTCCATAATTAAATCTGTACTAAAAATATATAAATTGGCATCATTTGGTAAATTATTAGGAAGTTTTACTCTATACCAAACATTGGTTTGATTATTTCTATTTGGTGGATTACTTGGGAAAAGTATCTCTTTCCATTCTTTATTATCTTGTTCCAAAGTCCATATAGGAGTATTATTTGAAAAAGTAGAATCTCCCCATCTATACTCCCATTTTGAGAGTGATAAATCTATTTGATTTGATTCAAAAGCAAATAGATAGTTTATAAATAAAGAGATAAACAGAATTATTTTAAACATTTAAATATCTTATTTTAGTTTCCTAAAACCTCTTTAATAGCAAAAATATCATTCATTGTTTTATATAAATCATCTATTTGAAGCATATTTGGTCCATCACTTTTTGCACATTTTGGGTCAATATGTGTTTCGAAAAAGAATCCATCAACTCCAACACTTGCAGCTGCTCTTGCCATATATGGTACAAAAGAGCTATTTCCTCCAGTAGTACCTCCAGTGCTAGGTATTTGTACACTATGAGTTGCATCAAAAATAACTGGTGAATATTGTCTAAGTAACAATAAATTTCTCATATCTACAACTAAAGCACCATATCCAAAAGTATTTCCTCTTTCACAAAGCCAAACTCCAGCTTTTTGTGAATTTTCATAATTTACTTCTGTTATACCTCTTGTATTTAAAACTTTTTCAACTGGATGTTTCATAGCATCTGCTGCTAAAAATTGTCCTTTTTTGATATTTATTTTTGCAGGTGTTTTTGCAGCAGCAACTAATAAATCTGTTTGTCTGCATAAAAAAGCAGGAATTTGAAGTATATCCATCACTTCTCCCGCTGGTTGTGCTTGATAAGATTCGTGAATATCTGTTACAACTTTGTATCCAAACTCTTTTTTTATTTTTTCAAAAATCTTTAAACCTTCATCCAGACCTGGTCCTCTAAATGAACTTAAACTTGTACGATTTGCCTTGTCAAAACTAGCTTTAAAATAAAAATCTACTCTCTTGTCTTCACTAAGTGGTTTTAACTTTTCAGCTATTCTTAAAACTGTATCCATATCTTCTAAAACGCAAGGTCCTGTCATTACTATCATATTATAAAATCCTTTTATTTTTTACTTACTAAAAATCCACTAATTACAATTAAGATTATACCTAAAACTATTATAAATGAAGGAAAACTATCTCCAACAAATAATCCTAAAATAATAGAAAAAACTATATTGCTATATGATATTGTTCCTACAATTCCAGCTTTTGCAAAAGAGAAAGCTTTAGTCATATATATTTGTGCATAAGTAGAAAAAAGACCTAATAAAACTATAATAAACCATTCATAATTTGTAGGGAATATAAACTCTCCTAACATAAAATCTAGGTTAGAATTTATGTAGAATTCACTAATGACCATTAAAATTAATGGACAAATAGTTCCCATAGCCATAAAAGATAAAACTATGGCTCGGCTATCATAGTAAAGCCTTAGTTCTCTTATAGAAGTATATGCTAGTGCTGCTCCAACTCCTGAAAGAATACCTAAATAATCTGTCTTTTCTAAACTACTTCCATCAAATTCTGTTATAAATAAAATACCAATAAATCCAATAAATACTCCAATCCAACCTTTAAAACCTATTTTTTCTTTTAGAAAAAAATATGCTAAAAGAGCGGTAAATATTGTAGAAGTTTTTGAAAAAGTCATAGCTTCTCCTAAAGGAATATTTGCAATATTGTAAAAGAAAAATAAAAGTGAAATAAAGCCAACAGTTCCTCTAAAAATAAGTAACCAAAACTTTCCACCTATTTGTTTTAGAGGTGAGTTGTAAATAGAGTAAAGTATTATAAAAACTCCAAAAACATTTCTAAAAAACACTACTTCTATTGGAGCTAAATTTCCACTTAATTCTTTTGCTGTAACTCCCATAAGTGCAAATAAAAATGAAGCAATAAGCATATATTTTATAGCTTTATTAACATTTTCTTCCAAATTCATTCCTTTTTTAAAAAAGCTAATAGTATAGTAAGATAACTAAAATAAAGCAATTTTTGGGTAATATAAACTCTATTTTAAACTCTATTTTTAGGAAATCTATGGAATATTTAAAGATTATTGGAAATAAAAAAATATCTGGTGAAGTTAGTATATCTGGTGCAAAAAATGCAGCATTGCCATTGATAGCAAGCACAATTTTAGGAAAAAATAAAATCACTATAAATAACTTACCAAATGTTGCTGATATAAATACTTTTTTAAAGCTTATCTCAAAACTTGGTGGTACTTTTCAAAAAGATAAAAATAGTGCTACTATTGATACAAGTACGATAAATAATACAACTGCAACTTATGATATTGTAAAAACTATGAGAGCTTCTATTTTAGTTTTAGGACCATTGTTAGCACGATTTGGACATTGCGAAGTTTCACTTCCTGGTGGTTGTGCAATAGGTCAAAGACCAGTTGATTTACATTTAAAAGCATTGGAGCAAATGGGAGCAAATATTGAAATATTGCAAGGATATATCAAAGCAACAGCTCCAGAAGGATTAAAAGGTGCAAAAATTGTATTTGATAAAGTAACTGTTGGTGGAACTGAAAATATAGTTATGGCAGCAGCTCTTGCAAATGGAATAACAACTATCATAAATGCAGCAAAAGAACCAGAAATAGTACAACTTTGTGAAGTAATACAAAGTACTGGAGTAAAAATAGATGGAATTGGAACTTCAAAAATAGTAATTGAAGGAACAAATGGAAAACTACTTGATATTAAACCATTTTCAGTAATTCCAGATAGAATTGAAGCTGGAACTTATATGTGTGCAGCTGCTATTACGAATCAAAAATTAACTATTAAAAATATTATTCCATCTCATCTTGAAGCAGTTATTTCAAAACTTGAAGAGATGAATTTTGAAGTTTTACAAACGCAAAATAGTGTAACAATATTACCAACACAAGATATAAAACCAGTAAATATAATAACTACTGAATATCCAGGTTTTCCAACAGATATGCAAGCACAATTTATGGCATTGGCAACTCAAGCGAATGGAACAAGTACAATTGATGAAAGATTATTTGAAAATAGATTTATGCATGTTAGTGAGTTATTAAGACTTGGTGCAGAAATTCATTTAAATGGAAATATAGCTACTATTATTGGTAAAAAAGATAGTTTAAGTGGAACAGATGTAATGGCAACAGATTTAAGAGCATCTTCGGCTTTAGTTTTAGCTGCCCTTGTAGCACAAGGAGAGACAAATATTCATAGAATTTACCATCTTGATAGAGGATATGAAAATTTAGAAGAAAAACTAATAAATATTGGTGCAGATGTTAAAAGATTAAAAGAGAGTTGATGTTAGATAAAATAAAGAGTTTTCTATTTCAAAAGGATAATCACAAGAGTGATAATTTTGATGTTTTTTTTGATTTAGTAAACTCTTATTTAAAAAGAGAACATCCAAAAATAAGTTTTGATTTATCTATTGATGATAAATTTTTAAAAGAAGAAAATTTAAAGATAAAAAAAACACTTTTTATAGATAAAATTGTAAAGCAATTTATTGATTTTGAATACACTAAAAAGACTCAAGAAACTGTAAAAAAAGAACTTTTATGGAGTGGTTATGGTATAAACTCTAGCCCAAATATAAAAAAGCCACAAGATTTTTTAAGAAGAAAAGAACTAGCTTTCTTTAGAGATAATCGAGTTTGTAATCGCTGTGGAAATAAAATGGAAAAAATAACTGATGCTCATACCTTTTTAATTCATAATTTTGAAGAAGGTGGAGGATATAATATCGAGAATATTGCTATTTTATGTTTTGATTGTAATAAAATTTTGACAAATGAAGATAAAAATATCTTCGAATTACATTTAAAAATAAGAGATGAATTATACGATTTTATTTGATTTTGTAGTATTTAATCTATGACAAAATTTTACACCATATAGATAAATTATCCAAGATATATAAATCCATAAAAATGAAAATAGAAGAGTTGATAAAGAACCATAAATTGTTGAATAAGTTTTGTTGTAAACTACATAATATACAAAAAGATTTTTTGTAATACTCAATACACTTAAAGTTAAAAATGATGAAATCATCGCTGATTTTGATGATATTTTTTTATTTACACTTAGTTTAAATAATAGAAAAAATATACTCCAAGTAAATAAAAAGAATAGAAAACTTTTAAATAAACTACTACTATGAAGTGATAAAAGTGTATTTAAAAATATAAAAATTGCTGGAAAAACTATAAAAAATATTGTGTATATAAAAAATGATTTATAAATAGCTCTTCTTTTTGTATTATGTATTTTATTTACTATGTAATCATAATCTTTAAAAAACATAATATATACAAAAAGCATATAAAAAATACCTACAAATCCCAATTTATTTGAGTTAGAGATATAATTCTTTAAAGTATTTATAATATCTTCAGAGTGAGTTGGATTTAAGAAATTTAGTAAAAAACTTGTAAATGTATCTAAATAAGCATCAAAATCTGGAAACTTTGAAATTATTGCAATTCCTAAAGCTATGATTGGCAATATAGAAAATATAGTGAAAAAACTAAGACTAGCTGCAAAATAGGTAGTATCGTCATTGAAAAATGATTCGATACTATCTATGATTTTTCTAAAAATAGTTTTTTCTTGCAAAATTATAATCCCATTTTAAATGGATTTAAAATATTGTTCGGGTCAAAAGCTTTTTTTATATTTCTAAATAGATTCATTTCTGCTTCTGTAAAAGCAATATCCATAAATGGAGCTTTTGAGATACCAATACCATGTTCACCACTCAATGTTCCACCCATATCAACAACAAGTTGGAAAATTTCTTCAATTGCTTTGTGTCCATCAGCCATTTCTTTTTCATTTGTTTTATCTTTTACCATAACATTTACATGGATGTTTCCATCTCCTGCATGTCCAAAACAAGGTACTTGGAAACCATATTTTTCACCAATTTTATAAATTTCATCAAGTGCTTCTGGCAATTTACTTCTTGGTACTGAAATATCTTCGTTTAATTTTTTTGTTCCAAAAACCATAGTTGCAGGACTAGCATTTCTTCTTGCAAACCAAAGTTTTTTTCCTTCTTCTTCATCACGTGCCACTATAAAATCAATAGAACCATTTTCACTAAAAGACTCTTTTAAAATATTTAGTTGTTCATCAATTTCTGCAATACTAGAAGCATCTACATCACCAATTAAAATTCCACCAGCATCTTGCGGTAATTCAATATTTGGAAATTTTTGTTTTAAAGCTTTTATTACAAGTGAATCTAAAAACTCCATAGCAACTGGATTAGCTCCACTTGCTAGTGATTTAAATACAGCAGTCATAGCACTATTTACACTAGGGAAAACTCCCATATATGTTTTTTTGAATTTTGGTTTTGGAATAAGTTTTAAAGTAATTTCTGTGATAACAGCTAAAGTTCCTTCACTAGCTATTAAAATACCAGCTGTGTTATATCCTGCTACATCTTTTATTGTTTTTTTACCAGCAACGATAATATCTCCATTTGGTAAAACAGCTCTTAAAGCCATAACGTAATCTTTTGTAATACCATATTTTGCAGCTCTCATCCCACCAGCATTTTCACTTACATTTCCACCAAGTGTTGAATACTCTTCACTTGCAGGATCTGGTGGATAGAAAAGTCCTACTTCTTCAACTGCTTTTTGAAATTGCATATTTATAAGTCCAGGTTGAACAACTCCAACCATATTTTGCATATCAATTTCTAGTAATTTATTCATATGTCTTTCTAAACTTAAAATTATTCCACCATTTGATGGTAATGCACCACCTGTAAAGCCACTTCCCGCTCCTCTTGGAACTATAACAATTTTGTGTTCATTACAATATTTTAAAATATCACTTACATCTTGCTCATGTCTTGGAAAAACAACTGCATCTGGCTCAAACCTATTTCTTGTTGCATCATAACAAAAAGCAATCAAGTGAGCTTTATCACTTTTTATATTTTCTTGTCCAACAATAGATGTAATATAATCTAAATGTTTTTTATCAATCATTATTTTATTCCTAAAATACTTTTATAGTAATTGTCATAGTTTGAACTATCTATACTATCGTCTTTTAATCCTAAAGCATCAGATACAAACGGAATATTTTTTAAATCAATTAAAGGACCTTTTATCTCTTCAATTCTTGTAAAAAATGGCATTTGTTTTTCATTTGAGGCATAAGGAAAATTATATGAATCTAAAACAGTAAATGTTTTTGCATCTAAAATATATATCTTTTTAGCTATAACAAAAAATATCGTTCCTAAATTTTGTTCAATTGCAAATTTTTGGAAATCTTCTTTTTTTGGAAGAGGTTGATTATCAAACTTTAAAGTAGCTCCAAAAATATCTGGATGAATAAAGTTATTTTGTGCAAAATCTTCTCTTACTGCTTGATAACCATTGAAATCAGGAGAAATTAGAAGTGATTGGTCATACATATAATTTAATATAATAACATCTCCATTTTGAACAGTTCTATTTGTTGTAGGAATAGCATCTTGTTTTAAATCATTAAAAGCAAAATATTCAACAACCGAAGAGTTAGCATCAGAACTTATAACTTTTGCATTTGATACAATTAACCTTCGATCATTATCATAAATATGAACTACAATTCCAGATTGACCAACCAATAAATTCCCAACTGCAATTACACTTTTATTGTCTGTTAAATTTTCAACTTTTGCACCGATTGGTTGTATTGAGAACTCATTTTTACCACTATCTAGTTTTGAAGCATAGTTTCCACTACTTAAACCTTTTTTAGCATTTTTGTAAAAATAGTATGAATAGCTTAATTTATTTTGTTCAACAGTTACTTTTATATCCAAAATATTCCAACCATCTTTTTTCATATCATCAACAGTTACATTACCAGCACAAAATCCACCTTCGAGTTTTGCAGTTTCAATTTGTGAAGGGTTATCTAAACCATTTTTATAACAAATAGTTTCTAACGCTGATAAATTCATCGAAAACAGGCCAATACAAGCAAAAAATAAACTTTTCTTAAACATTTTATTCCTTTTTTAAAATTGAGTTTGTAACTCTTCTAATTTTTGTCTAACTTCATCAACGTGTAAAATTTCGATTTTTTCACCTTTTACACTTTTTGTTTTTCGTACACTTACTTTATCCCAAATATGAGCAATTTCACCTTTTGGATTTATAATAAAAGTAGTTCTTACAACTCCCATAAACTCTTTACCCATAAATTTTTTTAGTTGCCAAACACCATAATCTTGGCACATTTTTTTATCATTATCAGATAACAAAGTTATCCCTAAATCATATTTTTCTATAAATTGTCTATGTTTTTTTGTATCATCAGGACTAACTCCTATTATTGTAGCTTCTAAATTATCAAATAAAAATTGATTACTTGTAAAATCACAAGCTTGAGTTGTACATCCTGGTGTTAAATCTTTTGGATAAAAGTATAAAACTATCCAACGACCAACTATATCTCTTAGGCATATTTCTGTATCATCTTGATTGAAAGCACAAAAACTTGGTGCTTTATCTCCAACTTTTAACATCTGTTCTCCTTTATTTTATTGCTATAAAAAGAGCAAAATTTACCCATTTGAAAACTGTTTCACAATGTTTAAATCCAGCATCTTCTATCATTTTTTTATTTTCATCTTCTGTATATGGAATAAGTACATTCTCTAAAGCTTCTCTTTTTTGAGATATCTCAAATTCACTATATCCTTGAGTTTTCTTAAAACTATAATATTCATCGATAAACTGTTTATTTAAAAAGCTATTTTTTGAAACCAATTTTTCACTAAAAATAAAAACTCCACCATCTTCTAAACTATCATAAATCTTTTTTACCAATTTTTCTCTATTTAACGGGCGAATAAATTGTAAAGTATAGTTTGAAAAAACAACTTTTGCATCTTTTAAATCAACATCAAAAATATCAGCATTTAAAAGTTCTATTTCAACTCCAAAAGCTTTTGCTTTTTTACTAGCTCGTTCAAGCATAGCATTTGAGTTATCAATTCCAACTAAATTTAGATTATATTTACTACTTTTACTAAGTTCAATTAGTGTAGAAGCAGTAGAACAACCTAAATCATAAACATTTGAACCATCTTCTAAAAAATTATTTGCAAAAGAAATAGACAATTTTTGCATCTGTTTATAAAAAGGAACTGATCTATCTAACATATCATCAAATACACTAGCGACTTCTTCATCAAACTCAAATTGTTTTGAAATTGTTTTATTAAATACTTTATCTATCATCTTAATATTTTATCTAAAAATTAATAAAAATATTTTTTTGCAATATTTATATCGTTTAAAATCTCATTTTTTAACTCTAAAAAACTATCAAATTTCTTATTTTCACGGATTTGTTTTATAAATTTTATTTGAACTATATTATCTTTTACTTCCAAATTATCTACATTTAAAATATGAGTTTCAACTGCAAAATTTCCGTCTGTTGTTTGCCTATGACCTAAAAATGAAATAGAGTTATATTCACAATCATCAACAATAGTTTTAGTTATATAAACTCCATTTTGTGGCAATAAAAACTCATTAACATTTAGATTTATAGTTGCTACAAACTCTTTTTTCCCAATTCCTTGACCAATTATATGTTGTCCATATATTTTATACTCTTTTCCTAAAAATCTATTTGCTTGTTCTATTTGTCCATTTAATAAAAATTCTCTAATATATCTTGAATGAACTGGAAAATTATCCAATTTTATCTCAGAGATTATTACAACATCTCCATCAAAAACTTTTTTTAAATCATCTACTTTACAGGCTCTGTTTTTTCCAAAACAAAAATCAAAACCAACAACTATTTTTTTTAAATTTTTAAAATCACTTTTTAGAAGTTTTATAAATTCAATTCCATTGAGCTCTTTTATATTTTGTAAATCATAATAAAAAATAGGAAATTTTGAATACTCTTGTCTATAATTTTGTGGGGTTAAAGAAGCATAACCAGTTTCTATACTTATGATTGCTCCATTTTGGCTTAAATTATTAAATAGTTCTTGGTGAGCTATATGCATACCATCAAATCCACCAATTGCTATGGAATCTATATTTTCTTTATTTACTAAAATAGAAGAACTCCTCTTCATTTCCTTCTTTTCCTTGAAGTTTACTAATGTTATTTGTTTTTAATTTCCAATTTAAATTAAATGCAACTGCCAAAAAATCATCTTTAGCTTTTTTTATTGCTTGAATATCTTTTACAACACCTTTTTTATCTCTTTTTACATTTGTTCCCACTTCAAATTGTGGTTTGAAAAGTATTATAATCTCTTTAAATTGGAGTGAATTTATAGCATTTATAATATTTAAAATAGATATAAAAGATACATCACAAGTTACAATATCAAAACAAATATCACTTTGAAAATTTCTAATATCACAATTTTCAAAAAATTCTATTTTTTTATCTTCTTTTATTCTTTCGTGAAGTTGATTACTTCCTACATCTACACAAAGTACTTTTTTTACTTGATTTTCTAATAATATTTGTGTAAATCCACCTGTACTACTTCCAATATCAAGTGCAATTTTATCTTTCAAATCTATTTTTAAATCATCCAAAAAATATTTTAGCTTATAAGCTGCTCTGCTTACATAAAAATCTTCTTCAAGTAGCTCTATAATATCATTTGAAATTACTATATATGAAGATTTTGTGATGATTTTACCGTTGCATTTTACTTTATTTGATTTGATAAGTTCACAAGCTTTATTTCTACTTTGAATATTAAAATTTTGTGTTAAATATAAATCTAATCTCATTTATTTTTAAATTCAGCTAATAATCTTAAACTTTCATCAGTAGAAATAGATTTAAATTCATTACCATTTTGTTCTTTCATAAAATTTGAAATAGTCTCTTCATCTAAATTTACATTTTTACCTGTAACTTCGTAAATTGCTGCTTGTAAATCTGCTTTTTGATTTGCTAAAACTTCTTCTATATTTTGGGGAGTATGTCCACTTTCTGCTCTAGCTTTTTGTAACTCTTCTAATTTTTGTCTTATAGCTTCCAGCTGTTCTTTTGTAAATCCTGTTTTTGCTACAAAATCCAAATCTTCTAAAAGTTCTTCTGTTTCTTTTTGTTTAGATTTCTCTTTTTCTCTATTTTCCATAAAGATATCAAAACTATCTTTTTTTTCTACTATTTCAGAACTTATATTTTCAGAATTAGTATTTGAAATTATTGATGAAGTATTGTTTGAAATTTCCATAAAATACCTTTTAAAACTCTTTTATAATAATCTTGAATTATACCAAGCTAAGCTTTAAATAGTTAAAATTTTGATGAAAATAAAAAGGGCAAATAAAATATATGAAATTCGTGCAAAAAGAATTTAATTCTACTATTGAAGAGAAAAAATCAAAGTTTATAGCTTTTTTAGTTCCATATAGTGATTTTTCTAAAACTATACAAAGATTGAGAGAAGAACACTTAAAAGCTGTACATTTTGTTTATGCATATAGATATCTAAATGAGTTTGAGCAAATTGTAGAAAATTCTAGTGATGATGGAGAACCAAGAGGAACAAGTGGAAAACCAACATTAGCTGTTTTATCTGGTGCAGATATTATAAATAGTGCAGTTATAATCGTACGATATTTTGGTGGTACAAAACTTGGAACAGGAGGACTTGTCCGAGCTTATAGTGATAGTGCAAATGAAGTTATAAAAATAGCTGATTTTAAAGAGTATAAAAAATTAATATTAAAAACTTTGGAGTTTGAATATAGTAATTTGGGACAAATAGAGTATATTTTAAATCAACAAAATATAAGAATATCAAATAAAGATTTTAATACAAATGTAAAGCTAGTGATTGAACTTTCAAAAGATGAATTTGATAATCTTTGTCCTTTACTTCCAAGAGAAATTAAGATAGAATAATTATCATTTTCTTAAAGGGGCTTTTATGAAAAGGTTTTTAAAGATATTTTTCATACTCATAATTTCTACAAATTGTTTTTCTTCCGATAAAATAGATATAAATTTTTCAAATTTACACTTAAATGAACTTATAAAAATTAGTTCAAAAATATTGAATAAAGATATTTTGGTATCAGAAAATTTTGATATTAAAGTAAATTTCTTTTCAAATAGAAGTTTGAAAAAAAGTGAATTATTAAATATTTTAAAATCAACTTTAAATGACAATGGTTATATGCTAGAAGATAATGGAACTTTTTTCAAGATAGTAAAAATTCAAGAACCAAAAAAAGAGCCATATTCTACAAAGATATATGAGTTAAAAAATGTTGATGGTGAAAATATCTTAAAAATTTTAACAACTTTAATTGATAAAAATAGTTTTGAAAATGAGCATATTAAACCTATTGTTACTTTAGATAGTGAGTCTAACTCTATAATTTTAATGGGAGTTGAACCTGAACTAAATAAACTCACAAATTTGCTAGATGATATAGATAAACAAAAATCACAAGTTTATATACAAGCTAAAATCATAGAAGTAAACAATGAAATGGTAAATAAAATAGGTTTATCTTATGGAATTTTAAGAGCAAACTCTTCAAGTGATGGAATAATGGCTATCTCTACAAATTTAAATGGTGGTTCAAATGCTTTAAATGAAGCAATATCTAGTTTTGCTTGGAACATAGGAAATCTAAATATAAAATCTGGAATAGCTTTTGGAGCTAGTTTAAATTTATTACGACAACAAGGTGCTGTTGATATAGTTTCAGAACCATCAATATTGGCTATAAATAATAAAGAGAGTTTTATATATGTAGGAGAAAAAATATCTGTTCAAACTTCAAGTACAGTAACAGATGGTGGAACCCAAAGGACAAATTTTCAAAGAGAAGATGTTGGATTGACTTTAAAAGTAAAACCACGAGTTGCAAGTGATGAAAAATTGACCTTGGAAATAAGTGCTTTAATTGAAGGTATAAAATTAAAATCAGTTGGGGTTGGTGATAATCCAGATACTCATAAAAAAGAGATAAATACAACTGCTATTTTAAATAATGGAGAAAGTGTAATAATAGGTGGATTAATAGAGAATAAAAGTGAAAATGTAGAAGATAAAGTACCACTTCTGGGAGATATTCCTGTTGTTGGAAATATTTTTAGAAATGAAACAAATGTAAATAAAAAAAACAATTTAGTTATCATTGTAACACCATATTTAGTTCCAAAAAATAAAGATTTGACATATATAAGAGATAAATTAACAGAGCTTAAAAACTTGGAAGATAGATATTTAGAAGAGTCTTTACAAAGTTTACAAAATAATAAAGAAGAGAAAAAAGATAAAGTTGTTACTATAAATCAAAAAGAGAAATTAGATGAAAAAACTTTACATGAAAAGAGATTAAAAGAGTTTTTTGAAGAGCACTCAAACAATGGTTTTTAGATATTTTTGGTAAAATTGCTAAAAATAAAAGGAAGAGTTATCAAAAAATTTAGAAAAGTGCATATAGAAATTACAAATATTTGTAACTTAAAATGTACATTTTGTCCACCAAAAATATTACCAAATAAAAGTATGGATTTAGAACTTTTTGAAAAGTTAAATAAAGAGTTAAAAGAAGTTACAAATGAACTAGCTTACCATATTGTTGGTGACCCATTAGTTTTGAGTAGTTTGAATGATTTTTTAAATATTAGTAAAGAAAATAGTTTAAGAGTAAATATCACAACAACAGCAAATAATATCTCACAAAAACATTATGAAACTCTACTAAATAGTGTAATAAAACAGATAAATTTTTCAATAAATTCTTACAATGCAAACTCTCATAAAAAAAGTTTAGATGAATATTTAGAACCAATTATAGATTTTGTAAAGTTTGCACAAAAAGAAGTTCATGAGTATTTTATAAACTTTAGAATTTGGAATTTAGATGAAGAAAAAAGTGCGAAAGAGTTTAACAAAAAAGTTTTTGACAGATTAAATAAAGAGTTCAATACGAGTTTAAGTATAGACGAAATTTATAAAGAAAAGCCTAAAAATATTAAAATTGCAAGGAAAGTTTTTATAAACTTTGATGAGTATTTTAATTGGCCAGATTTAAAAAATGAAACTATTTCAAAAACTGGATTTTGCTATGGTTTAAATTCTCATTTTGGTATTTTAGCTTCAGGTGATGTTGTTCCTTGTTGTTTGGATAAAGATGCCAGAGTTAATTTAGGAAATATAAAAAATAGTTCTATTAAAGAGATTTTAAACTCTCAAAGAGTAAAAGATATAAAAGCTGGATTTAAAAACAATATTTTAGTAGAAGAACTTTGTCAAAAATGTGAATATAGAACAAGATTTGAAAAGGAAAAATGATGAATGAGGCAGAGATAATATTAAAAAGTGTGAAAGATTTTTTTAGTTCAAAAATGCTAAAAATAGCTTTAATTCCACTTATTGTTTCTATGATTATTTTGTATGTAATATTTTTTGGAATGGCAAGTATTGGAATAGAAGCTTTAAGAACAGTTGCTCAAACTGCACAAGAAGGTGGTGAAGTTATTATCGATGAAAATGCACCATTTTATATTATTTGGTTTACATATTTTATAGTATTTATGTTCAAATACTCTATAACTTCTTGGTTGGCTGGGATTTTGTTTTATACAGTAGGAACAGTTTTTGTTTTTCATATTTCAGTTATATTGACACTATTTATTATTGGATTTTTAACTCCGATGATTGTTGAGGTTTTACATAAAAAAGATTATTCACATTTGGAATTAAAGCCATTTGGAAATATTACAAATGCTATTACAAACTCTTTAAAAGCAATATTTGTTATGATATTTTTATATATTTTATTTATTCCTTTATATTTTATTCCATTAGTAAATATTGTCGCTTTATATCTTCCTTTGTACTATTTCTTTCACAAATTATTAAATTTTGATGTAGGTTCAACGATTTTAAGTAAAGATGAATATCAAAAAATATATACAGATAAGTCTAGTTCTTTTAGGTTCAGAACTTTAGCTTTATATTTTTTAGCGACTATCCCATTTATAACTCTATTTGTTGCAGTTTTTTATGTGATTTATTTAAGCAATGCTTATTTTGTCGAACTTACAAACCTAAGACGAAAAGAGGCTAGTTTTGAATAAAGATTTATTTATAGAAGCAGTTTTAAAAGCAAATAAAGAGATTTTGGATTACTTGGAAAATGGTTTAAATAAAGAGGATTTTGAATATACAAATATAAATGGTTTTGGTGGTGATAATTCATTGAAATTAGATATTCTTTTTGAAAATATTTTTATAAAACATTTGAGTAGTTTTGGAAATATTTTTAGTGAAGAGTGTGGATTTATAGATAATGAAAGTGAATTTACGATAGTTATTGACCCACTTGATGGAAGCAACAATTTTTATTCAAATTTACCATATTTTGGAACTTCTGTTGCATTGAAAAAAGGCAATGATGTTATAGCAGGTTTTGTAGCAAATTTACCTATGAAAACTATTGTTTATAGAACCTTTGAAAGTGAAGTAAAATATTTTTGTCTTCAAAATATGAAAGAAAAGAAAATATTTAAAAATGATAAAAGTAAAATATCTATTTTTGAAAGGGCTTATGAATATCCAAATATTTGCAAAAGATTAAATGATAAAAATATTAAATTTAGAAGTTTAGGAGCTACAGCATTAAGTTTAGCAAATGCAATGGATTATAATTTTGTATTATTTAAAGGTGAAATACGAGATTTTGATGTATTGGCTGGATTATATATTTGTAAAGATTTAAATATTTATAAAGATGATGAGACGATTTTGATTGTAAAAAATAAGGATAACTTAAATTTTTTTAAAGAAATTATTAATGATTTTTAGGTATAACTCCAAATCATATTTTATATATAGGAAATGTATATGGCTTTAATAATTATGGATGAATGTATTGCATGTGATGCCTGTCGTGAAGAGTGTCCAAACTACGCTATAGAAGAAGGTGATCCAATCTATATGATAGATCCAGATAGATGTACAGAATGTGTTGGGCATTATGAAGAACCACAATGTGTTGAGGTTTGTCCTGTAGACTGTATTATCTTAGATCCTGATAATGAAGAGACATTAGAAGAATTAAAATTTAAATATGACCAATTGATGGAAGAAGAAAACTAATGTCAAAAATTACAACAATCATAGACATTGGTTCCAATTCAATGCGAATGGTTGTTTTAGAAAAATCTAGTCGTTTTGCTTTTAGTCTTATAAATGAGACTAAAAGTAGAGTGAAAATTTCAGAAGGTTGCTATGAAAATGGTGGAAATCTTCAAGAAATACCTATGCAAAGAGCTTACGAGTCTTTAAAATCTTTTTTAAATATCTCAAATGCACTAAAATCAAGAAAAATTCTTTGTGTTGCAACATCAGCACTTAGAGATGCTCCAAATTCTAAAGTTTTTTTAAATAGAGTTAGAAAAGATTTAGGTTTAAATATCAAAGTTATTGATGGTGAAAAAGAAGCATATTATGGTGGAGTTGCTACTTCGAACTTGCTTCATGATGATGATTTTGTAACTGTTGATATTGGTGGTGGAAGCACAGAATTTTGTTTTGTAAAAGATGGAAAAATCATAAAATCAATATCCTTAAATATAGGAACAGTAAGACTACGAGAACTATATTTTAATAAGAATAATATTGATGGTGCAAAAAAATATATTTTAGATAATTTAAAAAATATTTTAAATTTAGATTTAAATATTCCTTCAAAAGTTGTAGGAATTGGTGGTAGTATAAGATTTTTATCAAAACTTATTATGCAAAAAAATTTTTATCCACTAGATGCTATTCATGGGTTTACATATAAAGTAAAAGATGAAAATAGGCTTTTTAAAGATATTTTAAAAGCAAATTCAAATGAAGATTTAGAAAGTTTAGGAGTAAAAAAAGATAGATTTGACACCATAAAAGAAGGAACTTTTATATTTCAAACTATTCTTGAAGAGCTTAATATAAAAACCGTTGTAACTTCTGGAGTAGGTGTTCGAGAAGGTGTTTATCTAACAGATTTATTAAGAAATCAAAATCATAAATTTCCAGAAAATTTTAATGTGAGCCTACGAAGTTTACTTGATAGGTTTCAGGTTTGTTCAAAGCAGAGTGCTTATTTTGGAAATAATGCTAAAAAAATATTTGATGTTTTAAACCCACTTCATAGACTTGATGAAAAGTTTAAAACTCTTTTGGTTGTATCTTCAAAACTACACTCTATTGGTACAACAATAAATTTCTATAAATCAAATGATAATGCTTTCGATTTTATTCTAAGTGGATTGAACTACGATTTTTTACATACTTCTAGAGTTATAGTTGCTTATACATTAAAGTTTTCAAAAAAATCTTTACCAAAAGCAATAGATTTAGAAGAGTACAAAGAGCTTTTGCCTTGTTTGGAAGATATGCAATGGATGTCATTTATGATTGCACTCAATCTTGCTGTAAATCAGGATTTTTCAAGACCACAAGTTGAATATAGCTTAGAGAACAATGTTTTAAAAATGACTTTGCCAAATAAATCTTTTTTAATAAAATCGTATATTGAGAAATTAGAAACTCCAAACAATTTATCTTTAGAGATTTTATGATGAAAAAAATAGCTATCATTAAGCTATCAGCTATGGGTGATATTATTCACTCTATGGTAGCTTTACAATTTATCAAAAAAGAGTATCCCTCATTGCAGATTGATTGGTTTGTTGAAGGCTCTTTTTACGGTATTTTGGAAAATAATCCAAATATTTCAAATATAATCAAACTAAATCTAAAAAGTATCAAAAAAGATAAAAAAGAGATTTTTAATCAAATAAAACTTTTAAACAAGTTCAAAAAAAATAATTATGATTTAGTTTTAGATGCTCAAGGTCTTATAAAATCAGCAATTATTACAAGATTATTGGGAAAGCAAAGAGCAGGATTTAGTAAAAATTCTATAAGAGAAAAGATTGCTTCATATTTTTATACAAAAAAAGTTGATATTCCTTATGATGAAAATGCAATTCTTAGAAATTGCAAAATTTTAAGTGCTCCTTTGAATTTTTCAATTTCAAAAGATGATATTTTAAATAAAGAGCCATTTTTGTTTTATAAAGATGAAGATGAAATAATCTATGAGTATTTAAAAAAAGATAAAAAAAATGTTTTATTAGTTGTTGGAGCTAGTTGGGATAGTAAAATGTACTCTAAAGAGAAGTTTGCTAAAATAGCTTCTAGTTTAGATGAAAATTTTTTAATTACTTGGGGAAATGAAAAAGAAAAACAAATAGCACAGTTTATTTCTAAAAATTCAAAAGCTACGATTTTGCCAAAATTAACTTTGAATAGTTTAAAAGCAGTTGTAAGCAAAGTTGATTTGCTAATAGGAAATGACACTGGACCAACTCATATGGCTTGGGCTTTGAATACTCCTAGCATCACACTTTTTGGAAATACTCCAGCATATAGAAATACTTATGAAACAAGTATAAATAGAACTATAAAATCTGCTAGTATTGTAAATCCATTTAAACTAGATAGAACTGATTTTTCAATTCAAGATATTGATGAAAATGAGATTATAGAAATGGCAAAGGAACTTTTGTATGTATAGAAAGATAAAAGATTATTTTAGACTTTTTTTATATAACACTTTTATGTTTTTATTTTTAATAACTCCAAAATTTTTTATGAAAAAGATTTTACAATTTATGGCATTTTTTGCATATAAATTTAATAAAAAACATATAAATATAGCTCTTGCAAATTTAGATTTGGTTTATAAAAATAGTATTAGAGAAGAGAGAAAAGAAAAGATAATCTATAATTCTTATAAATCTTTGGTTTTTAATATGTATGAATTTATTGAAAATCAAAATATTACAAAAGAGAATATATTTAAAAAAGCAAACATTGTAAATAAAGAGATTATTGAAAAAGCTTTTAAAGAAAATCGAAAAGTCATATACATAACTGCACATTATGGTGGTTGGGAGATAACTTTACCATATATTGCTTTGATGTTTGGAGAAATTGCTGTTGTAAATAGAAAAATGGATAATCCACATATTCAAGAAAAATATGCAAAAGCTAGAAGTAAAAATAAAATAACAATGCTTGAAAAGCAAAGTGCTGCAAAAGGAATGTTACAAGCTTTTAAAGATAATAAAAGTATAGCTGTTGTAATTGACCAACATATTGGAACTGGAGTAGAAGTTGAGTTTTTGGGACAAAAAACAATAGCTACTGATTCTACTTCAAGAATGGCTTTGAAATTTGATGCGATAATTATCCCTATCTTTACTGTAAATAATGGTTTTAGAGATTGGACAATAGAAGTCAAAGAACCAATAGATGTTAAAACTTTAGAATTTAAAACTGACGATAAGATAAAAGAACTTACACAAATTCAAAATGATGTTGTATCAAAACAAATTTTTGACAAACCAGATTTTTGGCTTTGGCAGCATAAAAGATTTAAAGCTTTTCACAATGATATTTATAAAAAGAAGCAAGATTGAGTAATTTTGAAGAGATAGCAAAAAAAGAGTTTAAAAACTCAAATAAAGAGATTTTTCCTTTTATTTTTGAAGAAAAACAGTATTGGTTGAAAAAAGCAAGAGCCACAAAACCAAATAAAATTCAAAAGTTCTTTTATATATTCTTTAAATTTGAGTTGTTGATTCCTTCACTTTATAAAACTTCTAAAGAAGCTTTGGAATTTGAGAGTTCAAAGCTTGAGAAATTTAAAAGTACGGGTATAAATGTCCCAAATGTTGTCTATAAATGTGAAGATTTTTTTGTCCTTGAAGATAGGGGAGAGAGTGTTTACTCATATTTTAAAACTATTGAAAAAGATATGAAAGAAGAAGAATTTTACTATTTTGTTGATTTGATGATTGTTGAATTAGCAAAAATTCATAATCTTGGTTTTTTTCACGGTGGAAGCCAAATGAGAAATTTTACAACTAAAGATAAAAAAGTTTTTGTTTTAGATTTTGAAGAGAGTTTTAGTAAAGATACAGATATAAAAACTTTACAATATAGGGACTTTTTACTGTTTTTACTGTCTTTTACTAAATTTAAAAAATTAAATTTCCAGATAGATTATATAAAAATTGTAACAAAATATAAAGAGTTTTCAAATAATAAGAATTTTGAATTTAAACTAAAAAAGTTTAGTAAAAGATTTTCATTTTTTATAAAGCTTAGTGAATTAAAATTTATAAAAAGACTTTTAGGTAGTGATGTATTACAATTCTTTAAGCTTTTTAAGAATTTGAATTTATCATAAATATCTGAAAAATAATTATAAGTTCGATATAATTAAAATTCTAAATTTAACACAAGGTATATAGTTTATGGCAATAGTAATAAATCGTTTATGTAAAATTTTTGGAGCAATAATAAAGGGTTTATCTTATATTATATATTTTATTTTTCCAAAACTTAGATTTACAATTCCAAAAATAAGTAAAGCTAAAAAATTATCAAAAAACAAATCTTTAATACCTAAAATAATATGGCAAACAAACTATTCAAATGTTGTTACTCTACCTGTTTACATAAATTATTTGTTTAATAGATTAATGTCTTTAGATTGGGAATATAGATATGTAAGTACAGAAGATAGATTGGAATATTTAAGAAACAATGCTCCTAATAATTATATAGAAGCTTTTGAACAATTAACAGATGGTGCAGCACAAGCTGATTTTTGGAGGTTATTTGTTTTAAATAATTTAGGAGGGGTATATATGGATATTGATGCACATGTTGTTTTACCTCTATCGACTTTGATAAAAGCTGATGATAAAGAACTTTTTATAAAATCAAAACTTAGATACAACAACTATTTTTTAGCAACTGCTCCAAATAATAAACATTTTTCTAAGACGCTTGATTTGATTGTTGATAATATTAAAAATAAAAGAATTGATGATGGAGTTTATAGTTTAACTGGTCCTATGGCTTTAAATAATGCTATTGGTGATGAAAACATTAATTATAAATTATATAAATATGTTTGTATACAAGGAAGCTTTACAAATGAATATTTTCAATATATGGATAAACCGCGAGGTAAATGGACTCATGCAAAAAAAGAAGATTTATTGAAAAAAGATAATTAATGATATCTATAATAAAAAGAAATAAATTTGATTACGAAAAGTTTATAAACTATTTTATAGTTTTATATGCTTTTTGTTTGCCTATTGCAAGAGCAGGAGTTTCTATTTCTACTATTGTAATAATATTACTTTGGATTTTACAAGGAGACTTTAAGAGAAAAATAGAAGAAATAAAAAATAATTATTTTATTTTATCTATTTTAGTATTTATTTTATATAGTTTTATTGCAATATTATGGAGTAGTGATCACATTTTTGCGTTGGGAATTGTAAAAAAATATTATCATTTTTTAATAATTCCAATAATATTGACTTCTTTAAAAAAAGAGTATATCAATATAGTTTTTTCAGCATTTTTATTATCAATGCTAATAAGTGAGATTACATCATATGGTGTATTTCTTGAAATTTGGACAATTGAAGGTGTTTCTAGAATGGATCCTAGTCCTTTTATGGTTAGAACAGATTACAGTATATATTTAGCTTTTACTGCTTTTATTTTGATGCATAGAATAATATATACAGATAATTTGAAATGGAAATTAGCTTATGGAATATTTTTTCTTATATCTTTTGGGAATCTTTTTCTAAATGCTGGTAGAGTTGGGCAATTTGCTTTTTTAATAACTTTGAGTATAGTTGGAATTATAAATTTTAAGAATAAACTTAAAGCAACTATTATCTTTATATTTTTAGGGATGACTATTTTTGTATCAGCTTATAACATAAGTCCTGTATTCAAACAGAGATTTGATTATTTTTTACTAGATGTAGAAAAAATGGTATATGAAAAAAATTATTCTAATAGCTTTTCTACAAGAGTTGCTTTATGGCTTAGTGGAATCGAAGGTTCAAAAGATAATTTAATATTTGGTATTGGGATAGGGGACGAATATCTTAGTACAAAAAATAGTATAGATAATTTTAAAGTAGAGCATTTCCCTAATGGAAAAACAGAAAATTATGTAAATTTTCATAGTGCTTATATACAGCATTTAGTTCAAATAGGAATTATTGGATTAATCCTTTTTATTAGTATATTTTATTTTATGTTTACTTTAAAAATTCAAGATAAAAGATATAAAAATTTATTATATATATTTGTCATTTTATGTTTATTGTTTTCAATAACAGGGCAAAGTTTTAGTATACAAAGATTTATGGTATTATTTTCATTGTTTGGTGGAGTTTTTAGTGTAATATCAAAGTTAGAAATAGTTGATAAATAGTTTTTGGCTAAAATGGATATTTATATAGAAAGGATATTTTTTGTCAGATTATAAATTTATAATAAATGAAAATTTGAAAAATTTTCAAGAGTTTTTACTTAATATAAAAAACTCTTTTAAAGAAAACCAAAATACTATTCACAAAGCACGAAATGAAATAAAAGTAATAAATTATAAAAATAGTGATTTAGTTGTAAAATCTTTTAAAATTCCAAACTTAATAAATAGAGTTGTATATACATTCTTTAAAAATTCAAAAGCAAAAAAATCTTATGAATATTCTTTGCAAATAGCAGAGTTTACACCAAAGGCAGTAGGTTTTATAGAGTTTTATGAAGATTTTCTATTAAAAGATAGCTATTTTGTGAGTGAAAAATTCGATTATGATTTTACTATTCGTGAACCACTTTTAAACAAAGATTTTGCTCAAAAAGAGGATATTTTCAAAGCATTTGCAAAATTTACTTACTCTTTACATGAATCTGAAATTTTTCATCTTGATTTTAGTCCAGGAAATATTTTAGTTAAAAAAGTTGATGATAATTTTATATTTAAAATTGTAGATATAAATCGTATGAAATTTTTAGATTTAGATATAGATTTAAGGATGAAAAACTTTTCAAAACTTTGGGCAAAAGATAAAGATTTAGAAATCATCATAAAAGAGTATGCAAAGATTTCAAGTCAAAACGAAAAAGAGTTGATTGAAAAAGCTTTAAATTTTTCACATAAACATAAAGCAAAAATAAATTTCAAAAAAAGATTAAGAGGTCAAAAAGATGTTGATTAACTTGATGTATCATCATGTAAATAGTGATTCATGTAGTAATGACTTAGAAATATTTGAAAAACATATTCAATATATTAGTCAAAATTTCAAAACAATATTTCCAACAAAAGATAAGATTGAAGGAAACAATATTTGTTTAGTTTTTGATGATGCTTATGTAGATTTTTATTATCTTGTTTTCCCTATTTTAAAAAAGTACAATATAAAGGCTTTATTGGCAGTTCCTACAAAATATATTTTGGATTTTTGTGATAATGAAAAAGATTTAAGAATGGCTTTTGAACATGATGACGAATTCTTAAATTATGAAAAAGGTACTTTTTGCACATTTGAAGAAATGATAGAAATGATTGGTAGTGGGTTAGTACAAATAGTTTCACATTCTCATACTCATACAAACCTTTTAGAAGAAAATATAGATTTAGAAAAAGAATTAAAATTGTCAAAAAAGATATTAGAAGATAAGTTAAATATTAAAGTAGAAACTTTTGTTTATCCTTATGGTAAATTTAATAAACAAATAGTTGAAGAAACACATAAAGTATATGAATACTCTTTTAGAATAGGTAATGCAATTCATAAAAATTTTAGTGGAATAAATGGAGTAAATTATAGAATTAATGCTGATGGATTAAAAACAGCAGATGAAATTTTTAAGTTTACAAATATAGTAAAATATAAATTAAAAGCATTACTTAAAAAAATTGGATAATAAATGAATATAAGTGTAGTAGTTTTAGCAAAAAATAATGAAAAAACAATAGAGAGGACTCTAAAAAGTTTAATAGAATTTGATGATGTTGTTGTTTATGATAATGGCTCAACTGATAAAACTATACAAATAGCAAAAAGTTTTTCAAATGTAAATTTGGTTCAAGGAGAGTTTAAAGGTTTTGGTTGGACAAAGAACATAGCTGTTAGTTTTGCAAAGTATGATTGGATTTTAATTCTAGATAGTGATGAGGTTGTAGATGAAACTCTTTTAAATACTTTAAAAACACAAACTTTAAATCCAAATTGTGTTTATAAATTAAATTTTAATGCTTATTATAAAAGTATTCAAATTAAACATTGTGGTTGGAGTGGTCAAAAAATTAAGAGATTATTCAATAAGACAATGACAAGAATAAATGATAATATGGTTCATGAAGATATTATTGTTGATAAAAATCTTAAGACAGAATTATTAAAAGGGAATGTTGAACATTATAGTTACTCTTCTATTTCAGATTTTTTGCAAAAAACTGATAAATATTCTACTATTTTTGCAAATGAAAATAAAAATAAAAAGAGTTCTTCTCCTTCAAAGGCATTTTTTAGAGCTACATATTTTTTTATAAAAAATTATGTATTTAGATTAGGGTTTTTAGATGGATATGCTGGTTTATTGGTTTGTGTTTCTGGAGCAAATGGTGTCTTTTTTAAGTATTTAAAATTGTATGAAGAAAATAATAAATTATGACAGTATCTTTAATAATAACAACTTACAATTGGAAAGAAGCATTAGATGCAGTTTTAAAAAGTGTTACAAAACAAATAGTTTTGCCAGATGAAATTATTGTTGCTGATGATGGTTCAACAAATGATACAAAAGAATTAATAGAAAGTTGGCAAAAAAAATTTCCAGTACCTTTGATACATAGTTGGCAGGAAGATAATGGGTTTAGAGCATCACAAAGTAGAAATAAAGCTATAGCTAAAGCTAATAGTGATTTTATAGTTATGATAGATGGAGATATGGTTTTATCAAAAAAATTCATTTCAGATTATAAAGAATCAGCTAAAATTGGTTATTTTATACAAGGTGGTAGAGTAATAACGGATAATAAGTGTAGTGAAAAAATTATTGGTAGTGATTATATACCACATTTTTTTACTAAAGGATTAAAAAATAGAAAAAATACAATCTCTTCTAGAACTCTTTCAAACATATTCTCGTTTGAAAGAAATAGTGATAGAGGTACTAGGACTTGTAATTTTGGGTGTTGGAAAAGTGATTTGATAGAAGTAAATGGATTTAATAACGACTTTGTAGGCTGGGGTAGAGAAGATAGTGAATTTGTTATAAGAATGCTCAATGCAGGTAAAAAACGTTTATATCTTAAATTTGCGGCAGTTGCTTTTCATTTATACCACAATGAAAATGCTAGAGCATCTTTGAAAGAAAATGATAAATTATTGCAAGACACAATAGATAAAAAACTTACATTTTGTGAAAATGGTATTAATAAATATTTAGATAAGGAAGAAAATGAATAAAACAGTTTCATTAGTAATAACTAGTTGTGATAGATTTGATTTATTAGAAGAAACTTTAAAAAGTTTTTTTTATTTTAATACTTATCCTTTAGAACAAATTATAATTATAGAAGATTCAGGAAATGAAAAAGATTTAAAAAAAGTTTTAGATAAATTTTCAACTCAGACATTTACTGTTTTAGTAAACAAAGAGAAATTAGGACAATTAAAAAGTATTGATAAAGCCTACTCTTTTGTAAATAGTGAATATGTATTTCATTGTGAAGATGATTGGAAATTCACTAAATTTGGATTTATTGAGAAATCAATAGAAATTCTAGAAAGAAATCCTAAAATACTATCAGTTTGGATAAGAAATATTAATGAATTTCCAACAATTTCATTTTCAAATGATATATTTTTAACTGATCCAAAAAAAGAAGATAGTGAAAAATATAAATTGGTTTATGATGAAATACTATCTTTTAATCCATCTTTAAAAAGAATGAAAGAATATAATGATATTTGTAGATATTCACAATTTGAATCAACTATTTTTGAAACAGAAATATCTAATTTCTACAAAGAAAGAGAATTTGTATCTGCAATTTTATTAAACCCTTGTATTGAACACTTAGGTTGGCATAGAAGAGTTGCAAATATAAATAAAAATAAATCTAGCTTTGGTTATTGGTTTGATAGTAAATTTAAAAAGATAAAAGCAAGTTTTTATAAAAAGCTTTCTCTAGGTAAGTTTAAAGATAATAAATGAATAAAAATCATTTTGTTTGGGATAATTACTCTGATCAACCACATATTATAAAAGATAAAGAATTTAAAAAAGCTATTAGAAAAAAGGAGTTGAAAGATAATTTAAAACTTCTTTTTTCATCTTTATTTATCTTACCAATTTCTATATTATTTATGAAGTTTTTTAAAGGAAGAGTTGAAACTTCAAATAAAGATTTTATAGGACTTGGAGTTAATTTAGATAAAGATGATGGACAAAATATTCAGCAAGATTTAGTTGAAGAGTTAGGGGTAAAAAATCTTATCATTCGACTCCCCCTTTGGGATATGCAAAATATTGATTCCTATGTAAGTTTTGCTAAAAGTTTCAATCAAAATAGTAAAAAAAATATACTTCTAAATATTATTCAAGATAGAAAAAGTATCGAAAATATAGAATATGATGAATCAAAGAAACAAAATTTAGAGCTTATTTTTACAAAATTTACTGATATTTCAGATGAATTTCAAATAGGAACTACGATAAATAGACTTAAATGGAGTTTTTTTAGTGTAAAAGAGTATATGAACTTTTACAAAGTTGCACAAGATTTAAAAGAGCAAAAATTCCCAAATATAAAACTACTAGGACCATCAGTTATAGATTTTGAATACTACTACAATATAAGAGCAATGTTTAATCTAAAAAAAATAAAATATGATATAACTTCGGCTTTACTATATGTCGATAGAAGAGGAAGTCCTAAAAATACTCAATATGGTATTTTTGATTTAAAAAATAAGATTGATTTACTTTTTTCACTTGTAAAACTAAGCCCAAAAACTGTTAGTAATGAGATATATATAACAGAAACAAATTATCCTATAAAAAATACATCTCCATATGCTCCAACAAGTGAAAAAGAGTGTGTTTCAAATGAAGAGTACACAAAATATATGTTAGAGTATTTTGAAATAGCAAAAAAAAGTAAGAAAATAAAAAGAGTTTATTGGCATCAATTAATTGCTCCTGGATATGGTTTAGTTGATAATAGAGATGGAAAAATAGTAAAATATCCACAATTTTATGCTTTTAAAGAGTTATTGAAAGAGAAATAATGAAAATATTTATAGAAATTCCATCTTGGTTGGGAGATGCTATTATGGCAACTCCAGCTATACAAAATATTATTAAAACATATCCTCAAGCTAAAATTACACTTGTAGGCTCTTTCGTATCAACTCAAGCTTTTGTTGGATATCCAAATATCGAAAAAGTAATAGTTGATAATACAAAAAAAGAAAAAAATAGATATAAAGCTCTCATTGATTTAGCGAAAAGTATAGGAAAAGTTGATTTGGCAATCTCTTTTAGAAGAAGTCTTTCTTCTAAATTTATGATGTTTTTTATAAAATCTAAGAAAAAATTCAATTATAAACGACTTACAAAAAAAGAGATACACTTATGTATAAGATACAATGATTTTGTAAATAAAGTTTTAAATTTACAAAATAAAGTAGGGGATTTAAAACTATATTTTGAACCTTTCAAATACAATAAGCCAACTTTAGGAATAAATCCAGGTGCTACTTATGGGAGTGCAAAAAGATGGTATCCTCAACAGTTTGCAAAAGTTGCTATCAGTTTAGCTAGTAAATATGATATCGTGATTTTTGGAGGACCAACCGAAACTGATATTGCAAAAGATATAGAAAAAGAACTTATAAAACAAGGTATTTCAAATTATCAAAATCTAGCAGGAAAGACAACAATTTCTGAACTTATAGAAAAAATTGCAGGATTAAATTTATTTATTACAAATGATAGTGGTCCTATGCATGTTGCAGCTTCTTATAAATTAAAAACTATTGCTATTTTTGGACCCACAAAGTTTACTGAAACAAACCAATGGAATAATCCCAATGGAATAATTGTTACAAAGAATCTAGAGTGTGCACCCTGTATGAAAAGAGTTTGCCCACTAAAGCACCATAATTGTATGAAAGAAATAACAGCAAATGATGTTTTAAAAAGTTTGAGTAATTTTGAATAAAAAAAGCTAAATGATATTACTCATTTAGCCTCTCATAAGAATAGGATTAAGAATATTAATCTATTGTGGTTACAATTTAGTTACAATCTCATACTCAACTTAATTCATTGTCAATAATTTGACAAATTGTATGTTCAAAAAGTAGATGCATCTCTTGAATTCTTGGAGTATCATTTGATGGAACAACAAGATTGATATCACAAAGTTCATTCATAGCTCCACCATCTCTACCCGTTAATCCAATAGTTTTACAACCTAACTCTCGTGCTACTTTTAAAGCATTTATAACATTTGTAGAGTTTCCAGAAGTTGATATTCCTATTAGTAAATCTCCTTTTTGTGCCAAAGCTTCAACTTGTCTGTCAAAAACTCTATCATATCCGTAGTCATTTCCAATAGCAGTTAATGCACTTGTATCAGTTGTAAGAGCAATTCCTGGAAGTCCACGCCTTTCTGTTTTATATCTTCCAGTTAATTCAGCTGCAAAGTGTTGAGCATCTGCTGCACTTCCACCATTTCCACAAATTAATATCTTATTTCCAGCTTTTAAAGTCTCAACTGCAATTTTTGAAGCTTTTAAAAGTGGTTCTTCCATACTTCCTATAACTTTTGCTATTGTCTCTTGGTGTGATAAAAATTCTTTAATTATTGCATTTTGCATTTTTCTCTATCCTTTTTATTGTATTTGTTGTACTTTTCCCATCCACAAACTTTACTAATTTTAGTTCATTTGCTATATCTTGACCAACTACTTCTTTCCCTTCATAATCTCCACCTTTTACCAAAGTATGTGGTTTGATTAATTTTATAAGTTCATAAGGTGTTTCTTCTTCAAAAATAACCACATAATCTACACTTTCAAGTGAAGCTAAAATATATGCTCTATCATCTTGAGTGTTTATTGGTCTTGTTTCACCTTTTAATTTTCGTACACTACTATCAGCATTTAATCCCAATATTAAAATATCTCCATAGCTTTTTGCTTCTTCTAAATATTTTACATGCCCAACATGAAGAATATCAAAACAACCATTTGTAAATACTATTTTTTTACCTTGATTATGAAGTTTTGAAGATAAAGTTCTTATTTCGTCAAATGTTTTGATATGTGAATCTGAGTTTGATTTATGTAAACTATATTCATATTCATAAATTTCATCAAGTGTTGCAGTTGCGCTTCCAATTTTTCCTACAACAACTCCTGCTGCTAGGTTGGCAAAACTTACAGCTTCACTTATATTCAAATCATTCCCTAAAGCAAAAGCAATAGAGGCAATTACAGTATCACCTGCACCAGTTACATCATAAACTTCTCTTGCAACTGTTGGTTTTATGGTAAGTTGTTCATCAAAAATAGCAATTCCTTGTTCACTTAAAGTTATAAGTGAAACTTCTAAATCACATTTTTCTTTTAATATTTTTGATGCTTCAATCAATGATTTTTCATCTTTTATTTCTATATTTGTGGCTTCCATTGCCTCTTTTTTATTTGGTGTAAGAGTGTATGAACCTTTATATTTATTATAATCTTTTCCTTTTGGATCAACCAAAACTTTTACACTATTTTCATTTGCTATTTTTATTATACTTTGAGTTAAATCGGTAGTTAAAACACCTTTTCCATAATCAGAAAGTATGATTGAACTATATTTTTTTATATTTGTTTCAAGATTTGAGATGATTTTTTTATGACTTTCTTCATTTATATCATCAATACTTTCCATATCATATCTTAAAACTTGTTGTTGAGAAGCTATAAGACGGCTTTTTTTAGATGTCTTTCTATCTTTTTCAACTATCAAATTTGAAGTTTCCACTTCTATGATTTTAAGTAAATTTTTTAGTTCATCTGCAACAACATCATCACCAACAACACTTATAACATCAACATTTGATCCTAAGGTTACAAGGTTATTTATTACATTTCCAGCACCACCTAAAACTGAACTCTCTTTTTTGACATTTACAACTTGAACTGGTGCTTCAGGTGAAATCCTATCGCAAGAGCCCCACAGATAATGATCTATCATTAAATCACCAATTACTACAATATTTGGGTTTTTATCCAATTTATTCATTTTAATTCTTCTTTAAATAATCTTTGAATTTCAGGTATATAGGCTTTTATTCCATCTTCCATTGAATATTGTGGTTTATAATCTAAAAATTTTTTTGTAGTTTCGATATTTGCTTCAGTAAAAAATTGATATGAGCCTAAAAATGGATTTGGAATATACTCTTTTCCATTGTCTATTTCTAAATTCTCTTGTAAAATATTTACAATATCTTCAAAACTTCTAGCATTTCCAGTTCCTACATTGTAAACTCCAGATTTTTTAGGTTTACAAGCTTTTATATTTGCTTGAATAATATCTTCAATATATACAAAATCTCTCAATATTTTATCGCTTCCTTCAAATAATTTTGGTGTAAGACCTTTTAGTATTTGATGTCCAAATTGAACTACCATAGATGCTGTTTTATTTTTAAAAAACTCTTTTGGACCATAAACATTAAAATATTTTAATCCAACAATAGAAATTGGCAAATCTTTTTTTAAATATTCATAAGTGATATTATCCATCATAACTTTTGAAAATCCATAAACATTGTTTGGTTTTTCAAAACCAACTTCAAATCTATCGCTATCTCCATAAGTTGCAGCACTCGAAGCATAAATCATATTTGCTTTATGCTTTATAGCAATTTTTACTAAATCTTCATAGGCATTTACATTTGTTTTTATCATAATATCTTGCTCGATTGCAGTTGTATCAGAAATAGCAGCTTGATGGAAAATATAGTCAAATTTATAATCTTTTTCTAAAGTTTTTAAAAGATTTTTATCATTTATATCTCCACTTATTACGATTCCATGAAAACCTAAAAGATTTTTAAAGTGACCAAAACTTTTTAAATTTCCATTTGAAAAGGTTTCTCCACTTCTAAAACAATCTAAAATTACAACTTTTGCATCAGGATAATTTTTTTGAAAATAAAAAGCTAAATTAGAGCCTATAAATCCAGCTCCACCAGTGATTAAAATCGTTTTTTTATTAAAATTTATATTGTTATATTTCATTTTCTCTCACTTTTGTATTAAATTTATTGTTTCAAATAGTGATTTTGCTACTAAAAAATCTTCACTATTTTTTTCTTCTTTTGAACTTATTAAAATTCTATTTTTTATTTTAGCATTTTTTCCACATTCTATATCGCTTATTTTATCTCCAATAAGCCAAGAATTATTTAAGTCTATATCAAAATCGTTTAAAGATTGTAAAATCATACCAATATTTGGTTTTCTACACTCACAATTTTGTTCTGGAGAGTGAGGACAAAAATATACTTCTAAAATATCAATATTGTTCTTTTTGAACTCATTTTTCATATATTGTGTAAGTTTTATAAAATCCTCTTTCGAATAATAATCGCGTCCAATTCCAGATTGATTTGTAACAATTATTATTTCATAACTTAAATTTATAAAATGTTTACAAGCTTCAAAAACTCCATCTATAAACTCAAATTTTTCTATTTTATAAACATATCCAAAATCTTTGTTTATAACTCCATCTCTATCAAGATAAACTATTTTTTTTTGCATTGAATTTATAAAAATCCTTATTTTGAAATTATTAAATAATAACATAAAGCACTTTTAACTATAATTATTGTCTAAATTTTATATGATGAAAGTTTTAAATGAGTAAAAAAACAGTATATTTTAAATCAACAAATTTATTAATTGAAGAGATAAAAAAACAAAATAATATTGAAATTTTAAAAGAACCAAATTCTTTAATAAAATTATTTAAAAAACAGACTTTCCCTGATATATATTTTCATAGTGGAGTTTTAGATGAAAAAGCTATGAAATATATAGAAAATTCTAAAATTACTATTTCTAACTCTTTTAGTGTTAAAAATTTAATTATTCAAAAAAGTAAATTATCTTCAGAAAAAATAGAAGTAATATACCCATCAATAAATATTGACTATAAAAATATAGATGAATTAAAAGAAAAATATATTGAAAAATTCGATTTTTTTCCAACTACAAAATTGATATTTTTTACAGCAAAAAATTTTAAAACAAGTGGAATTAAAGAGTTTTTAGAAATTTGTGCAAGTATTACATACCCAGATTTTAGAGTGATTATTGCTGGAAGTAAACAACAAATTGCAAACTTGAATTTTTCACTTACAAAATATTCAAAACTTAAAGATAAACTAATTTTGCTTGAAGATTATAAAAATATTGATGAACTTTTTTTGATATCTGATATATTTATATTACCTACACAAAATAAAACATTTGCTACAAATATTTTAAAAGCTATGTTTTGTGAATGTGTTGTTTTTTTACCAATAAATAATGATGCAAAAGAGATAATAGATGTTTATGCTTCGATGGAAAGAGTAAATGATCCTAGTACAGCTTTTAAGATAGATGCAGTTTTGTATGATGATAGAGAGTTGAACAAAATAAAAATAGAAAATAAAGAAAGAGCAATGGAGTGTATTCTGGAAAATAATTTAAATAAGTTTAATCAAATTTTATCACAGATTTAAGATTAACTCAAGAAAATTTAGGTACAATGCGACAATATTTTTCACTAAAAAAAGAAGGAAAACAAAATGTCAAGAAGATGTGCAATTTCAGGAAAAGGACCAATGGTTGGTAACAACGTTAGTCACGCAAAAAACAGAACAAAAAGAAGATTTTTACCAAATATCAGAACAGTTAGGGTTACATTAGAAGATGGAACTACAACTAAATTAAAAATCTCTGCAAAAGAGTTAAGAACTCTTAAAAAACACTCATAATAAAGCACCAAGAGTGCTTTCGTGAGCATTTCTAATGCTATAAGAAAATCTTTGGGTTGGGAACTCAAAAGTTCTAAACCTCAATATGATTTAGACCCGCTAATCTATTCAAAACTAAAACCTTTAAGATTACCATTAATTTTTATTCAATTACTTATGATGATTGGTACTTTGTGGTATGTCTATTTTGAAAATTATACCATAATGCAGGGCATTTTTCAGTCTGCATATACACTTACAAATACAGGATTTGGTGCTCTAAAAGAGTCTGAATTTCAAGAAGAGACTATTTTATTTACTACATTTTTAATGTATGCAGGATTTGCAACTACTATGTTCGCAGTTGGTATTGTTATAGATGTTTTTATGAATGGTAATTTAAGAGAATTATTAAGGGAGAGAAGAATGCTTTTTAAAATAGCAAGATTAAGAAAACACTTTGTTTTATGTTACCATAATGAGTATACAGCTCAAGTTGCAAAACAGTTTAGAGAAAATCATATCCCTTTTGTAGTTGTTGATAATAGTGATAATATAGAAGAAATAGCAAGAGAAAATAACTATCCATATTTTATAAAAGAAGAACCGTATAAAGAAGATGCTTTTTTGAAATCACATTTAAGTTCAGCAAAAGGTGTTATATCTTTGTCAAAAAATATTTCTGATAACATTACTCTTATAGCTTCAGCTAGACTTTATGAAAAAGAGTTAGGACGAAGTCCATTTTTGATAATTTCAAATGCTGAAACACAAAATGAGAAATTAAGATTAAAAAAATTAGGAGCCGATAAAGTAGTGGCAACTCCATCTCTTATGGCAAAAAGAGTTAGTGCTATGGCAATAAGTCCTGATATGGAAAATATTTTGGATGAATTCTTATATAAAAAAGATAGTCCTGTAACTATGGAAGATGTTATTATAAATGATAATGCTTGGATAGTTGGAAAAGAATTAAAAGAATTAAATTTAAGAGATAATTTAAAAATTTCAGTTATAGGAATAACTCAAAATGGAGTTTTTATACAATTACCAAAAGGTGACAAAATAATAGAAAAAAGCTCAAATTTGTTAATTGTTGGCTCTCAAAAAGGTATTTTAAGAGCTAGAAGAGTTTTAAATTTAATAAATGAACCAAAGGAATTTTAAATGTTTACAATTTTACCGATTAAAGGATTTTTTGATCAAATTGATGGATTTTATTGTGATGGAATTCATGCTGGATTAAAACCAAATGGAAATAATGATTTAGGATTTATATATACAGATGAACCTTGTACTGTTGCAGCGATTTTTACTGAGAATAAATTTCAAGCTGGACCATTAAAACACTTTTTACAATATGGAGAAGATTTTAAAACAAATTTTGTTTTAATAAACTCAAAAAATGCAAATGCATTAACTGGAAGAAAAGGTATAGAAGATATAAATAACCTCTTTTCTCAATTAGACTTTTCTTCTTTTAAGTTGGTAAATCCAGTTATGAGTAGTACAGGAGTTATAGGAAATAGATTACCTATTGAGAAATTAGTCTCTGGAGCTAAAAAGTTTGATTTAAATTCTAAAAATGCAGAGAATTTAAGTAAAGCCATTATGACAACAGATGCATATCCTAAAACTTGTATGTATGAAGTAAAACTTGAAAATGGTAAATCATTTAAAATTGGAGCAGTTGCAAAAGGTGCTGGTATGATAAATCCAAATTTAGCAACAATGCTTTGCTTTATTTGTACAGATGCAAATGCTCCATTTAATGATATAAAAGAAGCTTTACATACAAATGCTCATACAACTTTCAATGCTATTTCAGTAGATGGTGATACTTCTACAAATGATACTGTAATGGTTTTAGCCAATGGCAAATCAAATGCTTATGATAAAGAGGCTTTCAAAGAAGTTTTAAGACTTGTTATGCATGATATGGCAATGCTAATGGTAGCTGATGGTGAAGGTGCTAAAAAAGTTGCTGCTTTTGAAGTAATAAATGCAAAAAATGATGAACAAGCCGAAACCGCAGCAAAAGCTTTATCAAACTCTTTATTGGTGAAAACTGCACTTTTTGGTGAAGATCCAAATTTTGGAAGAATTGCTTCAACTATTGGAGCTTCACAAATTGATTGTGATGATGAAAAACTTGTGATTTCATATAATGATGTAGTAGTCTTCAATAAAGGTGAAATTTGTTTTGACGAAGAAACTGAAGCTAAAGCTTTTGCAGTATTGAAAAAAGATAGATATAAAATTATTTGTGATATTGGCTTGGGCAATGGTAAATTTACAGCTTATGGTTGTGATTTAGGTTACAAATATGTAGAGATAAATGCTGATTATAGAAGTTAATTTTAAGAACAATTTTATTATAATCCAAAAAATCAAATTTAACAAGGATAGATAATGCTTCACGAACACAGAGATGCAATAGCTGAATTAAGACAAAAAGATGCACATTTTGTTAGAGTTTTTGATAAACATAACGATTTAGATCACGAAATCACTAATTTAGAAAATTCTCATGCAGATCAATTTACAATTGAGACTAAAAAGAAAGAAAAATTAAAACTAAAAGATGAAATTTATTCTATGATAGTTAAATATAAAGCAGAGAAATAATTTTTATTTTTCTTGTTTATAAAAAGGGTTAGAAGCATTGCTTCTAACCCTTTTTTTATATTTAATACTATTAAACTCATACTTAAGTATATTTTGGATAAAATCAATACAATTTTTATTATAAAGGCCTTTAAAAATGGAAAACCTTTTTGAAAATCAAGATATTATAAATGTGAATATCGAAGATTCTGTAAAAGCTTCATATTTAGACTATTCTATGAGTGTTATTATAGGACGAGCGTTACCTGATGCGAAAGATGGATTAAAGCCAGTTCATAGAAGAATTCTTTATGCAATGCATGATTTAAATGTTACAAGCAAAGCTGCATATAAAAAATCAGCAAGAATTGTAGGAGATGTAATTGGAAAGTATCATCCCCATGGAGATACATCCGTTTATGATGCACTTGTTAGAATGGCTCAAAGTTTTTCTATGAGAGCACCATTGGTTGATGGTCAAGGAAACTTTGGTTCTGTTGATGGGGATAATGCTGCTGCTATGAGATATACAGAAGCTAGAATGACAAGAATTGCTGAAGAAGTATTAAGGGATTTGGATAAAGATACAGTTAATTTTGTACCAAATTATGATGATACTATGAAAGAACCATCAGTATTACCTACAAGAGTTCCAACTTTACTTTTAAATGGTAGTGAAGGAATCGCTGTTGGTATGGCTACAAAAATTCCACCACATAATTTGAGTGAGTTACTTGATGCGATTTTACACTTGATTGATAATCCAAGTTCAGAAGCAAATGATTTAATGGAGTTTATTCAAGGTCCTGATTTTCCAACGGGTGGAACTATTTTTGGAAGACGAGGAATAATAGATGCTTACAATACAGGTCGTGGAAGAGTAAGAATTAGAGCAAAGCACCATATTGAAACTAGAGCAAAAAAAGAGATTATTGTAATTGATGAATTACCATATCAAGTAAATAAAGCAAGACTTATTGAACTTATTGCAAATTTAGCAAAAGATAAGCAAATAGATGGAATTTCTGAAGTTAGAGATGAATCTGATAGAGAAGGTATAAGAGTTGTAATTGAACTTAAAAAAGATGCAATGGCTGAGATAGTATTGAACAATCTTTACAAATCAACTCCAATGGAGACAACTTTTGGGATTATTTTACTTGCTGTTTATAATAAAGAACCAAAAGTATTTACTCTTCCAGAGATTTTAAATATCTTCTTATCTCACAGAAAAACTGTGATTATTAGAAGAACAATATTTGACTTAGAAAAAGCAAAAGCAAGAGCTCATATTTTAGAAGGTCTAAAAATTGCAGTTGATAATATTGACGAAGTTGTAAAAATAATAAGATCAAGTTCAAATGATGCAGATGCAAAAGAGAAGTTAGAAATAAGATTTGATTTAAGCCATATTCAATCTCAAGCTATTTTAGATATGAGATTAGGAAGATTAACGGGACTTCAAAGAGATAAATTAGAAGCTGAATATCAAGAATTAATGATTTTAATAGCTGAATTAGAATCAATTTTAAGAAGTGAAGATAAATTAAACGAAATTATAAGAGAAGAATTAACTGAAATTAAAGAAAAATTCTCAACACCAAGAAGAACAGAAATAGAAGATTCTTATGATGAAATAGATATTGAAGATTTGATTCCAAATGAACCAATGGTTGTAACAATTACACACAATGGTTATGTAAAAAGAGTACCAATAAAATCTTATGAGAAACAAAAAAGAGGTGGAAAAGGAAAAGTTGCAGTTACAACTCACGATGATGATTTTATTGAAAGGTTCTTTGTAAGTAACACTCACGATACACTTATGTTTGTTACAAATATGGGACAATTATATTGGTTAAAAGTTTATAGAATTCCAGAAGGAAGTAGAACAGCAAAAGGTAAAGCAGTTGTAAACTTAATCAATTTAAGACCTGATGAAAAAATTATGGAAATAATACCAACTCCAGATTTTGATGAAAGTAAATCTTTAGTGTTCTTTACAAGAAATGGAGTTATAAAAAGAACATCATTGAATGAATTTAGTAATATAAGAAGTAATGGGGTAAGAGCTATTGTTTTAGATGATGCAGATGAAATAGTAACAGCAAAAATTGCAGACACTCAAACTCAATATATTATGATATTTACTAGTCTTGGACAATGTATAAGATTTGAACTTGAAAAGACAAGAGATCAAGGAAGAAGTACAAGAGGAGTAAGAGGTATTAAGTTTAAAATTGATACAGATTTTGTTGTTGATGCTGATGTTATAGACAATGAAGAGCAAGAGATTTTAACAGTTTCAGAAAAAGGTATTGGAAAGAGAACAACAGTTGAAGAATATAGACTAACAAATAGAGCAGGTTCTGGTGTTATATCTATGAAATTATCTGCAAAAACAGGAAATGTTATTGGAGAAGTTTTAGTTGATGATACTCAAGATTTAATGCTTTTAACTTCAATTGGTAAGATGATTAGAGTTGATATGAATACAATTAGAAAAGCTGGTAGAAATACAAGTGGGGTTATAATTGTAAACGTTGATAAAGATGATAAAGTTGTGTCTATTGCAAAATGTCCAAAAGAAGATGAAGAAATAGAACTGGATGAGAATGGTAATGTTATTAGATATAACGAGGACGGTGAGATTATAGAATCAGATAGTAGTGATGATATAACAAGTTTATTAGATGTAAATAATGATAAAAATGAGGATGAATAGAAAATGAGAAAATTTAATGTTGCAGTAGTTGGAGCAACTGGAGCAGTTGGCGAAGAATTATTTAGAGTTTTAGAGGAATTGAATTTTCCTATAAATAAATTAGTACCATTAGCAAGTGCTAAAAGTGCTGGAAGTAAAGTTGAATTTAAAAACAAAGAAATCACAGTTTTAGAATTAACGGAAAGTGTTTTTGAAGAACAAGAAATTGAAATTGCATTTTTTAGTGCTGGTGGTTCAGTTTCAGAAAAATTTGCAAAATTTGCAGTTGAAGCAGGGGCAGTAGTAATTGATAATACAAGCCACTTTAGAATGGATCCAAGAGTTCCTTTAGTTGTTCCAGAAGTTAACCCAGAAGATATTAGATTATGGAGAGAAAGTGGAATTATTGCAAATCCAAATTGTTCTACAATTCAAATGGTTCAAAGTTTAAAACCACTTGATGATTTATATGGTATTAAAAGAGTTGATGTATCAACTTATCAAGCTGTTTCTGGTGCTGGAAAATCTGGTATGGAAGAACTAGTTAAACAAATGCAAGATTTTTTTGCATTCAGATTAGATGAAACAGAAATTAAAGCATTTGCTCACCAGATTGCTCTAAATGTAATTCCACAAATTGATGTTGCGATGGATAATGGTTTTACAAAAGAAGAGATGAAAATGGTAAATGAGACTCAAAAAATTATGCATAAAAACTTTCAAGTTGCTGCAACTTGTGTAAGAGTTCCAGTTTTAAGATCTCATAGTGAATCTTTAACTGTTACATTTAACGATGGAGTTGATGTTGATATTAGTGAAGTTCGAAATGCTTTAGAAAATTTTGAAAATGTTAAAGTAATAGATGATTTAGCAAATAAAAAATATCCAATGCCAATAATTTCAACGGATACAGATTTTACTTATGTTGGAAGAATTAGAAAAGATGTTTATTCATCAAATATTGTTCATTATTTTAATGTTGCAGATCAAGTAAGAGTAGGAGCTGCAACAAATGCAGTAAGAATTGGTTTAAAATGGATAGAATTAGAAAGTGATATATAAATGCTTAAAAAAATTGTCGAAAATGGTTTATGGAAGAGTAGATTTATTGTAATTTTAGCTGTTATATTTAGTTTTATGGGTTCAGTAATTTTATTTTTTGTTGCAAGTTTTGATGTTTTTAGTGTTGCAAAATTTGTTCTTAGTACTCTTTTATCAGGAGAACATCCTGAACATTTTCACGAAGATATAGTTGCAGGAGTAATTGCAGCTATTGATTTATATTTAATTGCTGTTGTTCTTTTGATATTTTCGTTTGGAATTTATGAACTATTTATATCTAAAATAGAAGCTGCTTGTACTCAAGATGATTGTAGTTCAGTTTTAAATATAAGTTCACTTGATCAATTAAAAGATAAAATTGCAAAAGTTATAATTATGGTTTTAGTTGTAAACTATTTTGAAAGAGTTTTACATACGGATTATAAAACACCATTAGAGCTACTATATTTTGCATTAGCAATTGTAGCATTGTCAATTGGGCTTTACTTTACAGGTAAAGTTGGAAAAAAATAAAAGGAAGAATATGTCTAAAATTTTTGTTGATGCCTGTTTTAGAAAAGCAACGCCATATACACCAGTTTGGATGATGAGACAAGCAGGAAGATATTTAAAAGAGTATATGGAAGTTAGAGCAAAAGCTGGTAATTTTTTAAATCTTTGCCATAATCCACAATTAGCTGCTGAAGTTACAATTCAGCCACTTGATATTGTAGGGGTTGATGCGGCTATTTTATTTAGTGATATTTTAGTAATTCCAAATGAAATGGGAATGCACTTAGATTTTATAAAAGGTGAAGGACCAATATTTAAAGATCCTATTAAAAATGAAGCTGATTTAGATAAATTAATTGAAGGTGAAGAAGCAGCTTTAAAATTAACTTATGTGTATGAGACTATAAAACTTTTAAAACAACAATTACCAGAAGATAAAGCACTGATTGGATTTACAGGAGCTCCTTGGACATTGGCTACTTATATGATAGAAGGACAAGGAACTAAAACTTATAATTTATGTAAAAAAATTATGTATTCAAATCCTGAATTATTACATAAAATATTAAGAAAATTAACAGATGTAATTAAATTATATTTAGAAAAACAAATTCTTGCAGGTGCTGATGTTGTTCAAATTTTCGATTCATGGGCAGCTGCAATAGAACCTGGTCGTTATGATGAATTTTCATGGAAATATATGGTTGAAATAGCTGAGTACATAAAAGAAAAATATCCGCATATACCAGTTATTATGTTCCCAAAGGGAGTATCTTCTTTTATTGAAAGAGGATTAGTTTACGGAAAATTTGATGTATTTGGTGTAGATTGGGGGACTCCAATGGCTCTTGCGAAAGAAAAATTAGGTAGTAAATATGTACTTCAAGGAAATATGGAACCTTGTAGATTGTACTCGCAATCTGAGACTACAAAATGTGTTGAAGCAATACAAAGTATTATGCAAGGGGAAGGACATATTTTCAATTTAGGACATGGTATTTTGCCTGATGTACCAGTAGAAAATGCTATTCACTTTGTAAAAGAATGCAAAAGAGTTAGTAAAAAATAGTATAAATGTCTTACTCAAACTCTATTATTTTTGGACCAATTCCTTCAAGAAGATTTGGAATCTCTTTGGGAATTGACCTATCTCCTTCTAAAAAACAGTGTAATTTTGATTGTTTATATTGTGAACTTGAACCAGCAAAAACTATCAATAAAATGGATATTTATCCAAGAGTTGAAGATATTGTTTCTGAAGTTAAAAATAGTTTGATAAAACATCCAAAAATTGACGTTATTACAATTACTTGTAATGGTGAACCAACTTTATATCCAAAATTAAATGAATTAATTGATGAATTAAATAAAATTAAGGGAGCAATTAAAACTTTAATACTTTCAAATGGAAGTACAATTTATAAAAAAGATATTTTTGAAGCTTTATTAAAGATTGATACTGTTAAATTATCTTTAGATTGTATAAGTAATAAATGTTTTAAAAAACTTGATAGACAAGATAATAGTGTTGAAATAGACAAAATTGTTCCATCTATGATAGAATTTTCTAAAAGAACAAAGAATAATTTTGTAATTGAGATTTTATTTGTAAAAGATTTGAATGATAAAGATGAAGAAATTGAACTTTTATATAAGGCTATTAAAAATATAAATCCAAATAGAGTAGATATTGGAACCATTGATCGCCCACCAGCATATAAGGTTATACCAGTTGATTTTGAATTCTTACAAAAAGTTGCAAATAGATTTTGTGATATAAATGTTAATATAGTTTATAAAAATAGACCAAAACAAATAGAAAGATATTCAAAAGAAGATATTATTTCTACATTAAAAAGACGACCTTTAACATTTGAAGATATAGAAAATATGTTTGATGAAGAATCAAAAAATATTTTAAAAACTTTAGTAAATGATGATATTATAAGTATTTTAGGTAGTAGTGGAGTTCAATTCTATAAGAAATTTTGAAATTTATCTAAAAACCCCTTGACAAAGACAGAAAAAGCGATTATAATTCCCGTCCAATTTGACCAGAGATGGTTAAGATAATCCGGCATAGCTCAGCGGTAGAGTAGATGACTGTTAATCATTTGGTCCCTGGTTCGATCCCAGGTGCCGGAGCCATTTTAAGATTTAGTAAAATCTGAGATCTTTAAAGTTTGATAGGTTTAGAGAGGGTAATCTTTGTAAACCGAATATATATGTTAAAAGAAAATTTGTACAAGTAGTAATATTTAACCTAGAGATAGGAATAGATATTATTTGAAATACTTGTCTATAACTTGAGTGATAATTTTGTAACTAACTTAATAGAGAGTTATATGTTTAGAGATAGATATATAGTTTAAAAGAGAGTAATTATGGAATATGTCAGTTTCAAACACTATAAAGAGTGATAGAATTTAGAATGTAAATTAAAATGTAATTTTTAATTTGTAGTTTTTTATTTTTCATTGTAAATTTATGGAGAGTTTGATCCTGGCTCAGAGTGAACGCTGGCGGCGTGCTTAACACATGCAAGTCGAACGAGAACGGGTTATAACTTGTTATAACTGTCAGCTAAGTGGCGCACGGGTGAGTAATGTATAGGTAATATGCCTCTTACTAAGGGATAACAAATGGAAACGTTTGCTAATACCTTATATTCCTTATAAACAAAAGTTTGTAAGGGAAAGATTTATTGGTAAGAGATTGGCCTGTATTGTATCAGTTAGTTGGTGGGGTAATGGCCTACCAAGACAATGACGCATAACTGGTTTGAGAGGATGATCAGTCACACTGGAACTGAGACACGGTCCAGACTCCTACGGGAGGCAGCAGTGGGGAATATTGCACAATGGACGAAAGTCTGATGCAGCAACGCCGCGTGGAGGATGACACATTTCGGTGCGTAAACTCCTTTTATATAAGAAGATGATGACGGTATTATATGAATAAGCACCGGCTAACTCCGTGCCAGCAGCCGCGGTAATACGGGGGGTGCAAGCGTTACTCGGAATCACTGGGCGTAAAGAGCATGTAGGCGGATTGATAAGTTTGAAGTGAAATCCTATAGCTTAACTATAGAACTGCTTTGAAAACTGTTAATCTAGAATGTGGGAGAGGTAGATGGAATTTCTGGTGTAGGGGTAAAATCCGTAGAGATCAGAAGGAATACCGATTGCGAAGGCGATCTACTGGAACATTATTGACGCTGAGATGCGAAAGCGTGGGGAGCAAACAGGATTAGATACCCTGGTAGTCCACGCCCTAAACGATGTACACTAGTTGTTGTGAGACTAGATCTTGCAGTAATGCAGTTAACACATTAAGTGTACCGCCTGGGGAGTACGGTCGCAAGATTAAAACTCAAAGGAATAGACGGGGACCCGCACAAGCGGTGGAGCATGTGGTTTAATTCGACGATACACGAAGAACCTTACCTGGACTTGACATAGTAAGAATGATTTAGAGATAGATTAGTGTCTGCTTGCAGAAACTTGCATACAGGTGCTGCACGGCTGTCGTCAGCTCGTGTCGTGAGATGTTGGGTTAAGTCCCGCAACGAGCGCAACCCTCGTCGTTAGTTGCTAACAGTTCGGCTGAGAACTCTAACGAGACTGCCTACGCAAGTAGGAGGAAGGTGAGGATGACGTCAAGTCATCATGGCCCTTACGTCCAGGGCTACACACGTGCTACAATGGAGTATACAAAGAGCAGCGATACAGTGATGTGGAGCAAATCTTATAAAATACTTCCCAGTTCGGATTGTAGTCTGCAACTCGACTACATGAAGTTGGAATCGCTAGTAATCGTAGATCAGCTATGCTACGGTGAATACGTTCCCGGGTCTTGTACTCACCGCCCGTCACACCATGGGAGTTGAACTCATTCGAAGCGGGGATGCTAAAGTAGCTACCTTCCACAGTGGATTCAGCGACTGGGGTGAAGTCGTAACAAGGTAACCGTAGGAGAACCTGCGGTTGGATCACCTCCTTTCAGAGAAGTGTATTAAGATTTGATTCTTAATACATAGAATAAGAAAAAAACAATTAACAATATATGTTCGGTTTATAAAGATTATTTGAATAAATATATATAGGTGAATGGGCCTATAGCTCAGCTGGCTAGAGCGCTCGACTGATAATCGTGAGGTCTCAGGTTCAAGTCCTGATAGGCCCACCATTAAATAATCTTTACTTTTAATAGAGATATTAGAATTAAGAGTTTTGTTGGGGAATTAGCTCAGCTGGGAGAGCGCCTGCTTTGCACGCAGGAGGTCAGCGGTTCGATCCCGCTATTCTCCACCATATATATAAACTAATATTTAAAAATTAGATATAAGCTTTTATAGATTAAAAGTTTATATCTGGTTTTTAAAACTAGAAAACATTACTAAGATAACTTTAGTTATTTTAAGTAGTATGATATTTAAAAATATAATGTTAAAGTCTTTAAAATTTTTTCGTAAGATTAAATAATAATATGAAGATAAAAGATGAGAGTTTTTTATTGTAGTAGAGTTAAATAATTTTAAATAAAAAAATTTCATATCAATAATTTGTGATAAATTAAATTTATTATAAAACTATAGATAGAACACAACTAAATTATTAAATATAAATATATTTAATAAGATAGTAGCCAAAGAATATTATCAAACTAAAAGTATTAAATTAATTTTTAATACTTTAAAGGCAAATAACTTGAAAGAGTTATTTATTAATAAGCTATTAAGGGCTAATGGTGGATGCCTAGACTGTAAGAGGCGATGAAAGACGTATTAGGCTGCGATAAGCCACGGGGAGTTGCCAAAGAGCGTTGATCCGTGGATTTCTGAATGGGGCAACCCAGTATAATGAGAGTTATATTACCCTACGGGGAGCGAACCTAGTGAAGTGAAACATCTCAGTAGCTAGAGGAAGAGAAATCAAAAGAGATTCCGTAAGTAGCGGCGAGCGAACGCGGACAAGGACAAACCCAATACTTGTATTGGGGGTTGTAGGACTATAATATGAATTAAAGATGATAGATGAAATACTTGGAAAAGTGTAGCATAGAAGGTGAAACTCCTGTAATTTAAATCATCAATAATTTTAATAGTATCCTGAGTAGGTCGGAACACGTGATATTTTGACTGAAGCTGGGGGGACCACCCTCCAATCCTAAATACTACTTACAGATCGATAGTGAACAAGTACCGTGAGGGAAAGGTGAAAAGTACTGCAGCGAGCAGAGTGAAATAGAACCTGAAACCATTAGCTTACAATCATTCAGAGCCCTATGATTTATCAGGGTGATGGACTGCCTTTTGCATAATGAGCCTGCGAGTTGTGGTTAGTGGCAAGGTTAAGTCAAGTACGAAGCCGTAGCGAAAGCGAGTCTTAATAGGGCGCCATAGTCACTAGCTGCAGACCCGAAACGAAGTGATCTATCCATGAGCAGGTTGAAGCTGGTGTAAGAGCCAGTGGAGGACCGAACCCGCTGACGTTGAAAAGTCTTGGGATGACTTGTGGATAGGGGTGAAAGGCCAATCAAACTTCGTGATAGCTGGTTCTCTCCGAAATATATTTAGGTATAGCCTTGTGTTGTAGCATATAGGGGTAGAGCACTGAATGGGCTAGGGCTGCTTACCGCGGTACCAAACCCTATCAAACTATGAATACTATATGTGGAATCACAGGAGTCAGGCGGTGGGTGATAAAATCAATCGTCGAGAGGGGAACAACCCAGACTAACAGCTAAGGTCCCTAAGTTACATCTAAGTGGAAAACGATGTGGAGTTACTGTGACAACCAGGAGGTTGGCTTAGAAGCAGCCATCCTTTAAAGAAAGCGTAACAGCTCACTGGTCTAGTGATTCTGCGCGGAAAATATAACGGGGCTAAGATGTACACCGAAGCTTTAGATTCAATTTTTAATTGAGTGGTAGGAGAGCGTTCTATTCAGCGTAGAAGATGTACCGGTAAGGAGCGTTGGAGCGGATAGAAGTGAGCATGCAGGCATGAGTAGCGATAATTAAGGTGAGAATCCTTAACGCCGAAAACCCAAGGTTTCCTACGCGATGCTCGTCATCGTAGGGTTAGTCGGGACCTAAGTCGAGTCCGAAAGGGGTAGACGATGGCAAATTGATTAATATTTCAATACCAACATATAAGCGCGATGTGGGGACGCATAGAGTTAATCGAGGTCACTGATGGAATAGTGGCTCGAAGGACGTAGGTTGTTAAGTAGGCAAATCCGCTTAACATTAGACCGAGATCTTACAGGCTCTTGACACTCTTCGGAGGAGATGGAGAATCGATGATACTGTCGTGCCAAGAAAAGCCACTAAGTATATTATATGTTGCCCGTACCGTAAACCGACACAGGTGGGTGGGATGAGTATTCTAAGGCGCGTGGAAGAACCCTCTTTAAGGAACTCTGCAAAATAGCACCGTATCTTCGGTATAAGGTGTGCCTACTTTGGTATATGAACTTGCTTCAAAAAGCCAAAGAGGTTGCAACAAAGAGTCCCTCCCGACTGTTTACCAAAAACACAGCACTTTGCTAACACGTAAGTGGATGTATAAGGTGTGACGCCTGCCCGGTGCTCGAAGGTTAACTGATGATGTCAGCGCAAGCGAAGCATTTGATTGAAGCCCGAGTAAACGGCGGCCGTAACTATAACGGTCCTAAGGTAGCGAAATTCCTTGTCGGTTAAATACCGACCTGCATGAATGGCGTAACGAGATGGGAGCTGTCTCAAAGAGGGATCCAGTGAAATTGTAGTGGAGGTGAAAATTCCTCCTACCCGCGGAAAGACGGAAAGACCCCGTGCACCTTTACTACAGCTTGACACTGTAGCTTGGATATTCATGTGCAGGATAGGTGGGAGGCTATGATGACTAGACGCCAGTAGAGTCGGAGCCATCCTTGAGATACCACCCTTGAATATTTGAGTTACTAACTGCGTACAATTATCTTGTATCAGGACAATGTCTGGTGGGTAGTTTGACTGGGGCGGTCGCCTCCTAAATAGTAACGGAGGCTTACAAAGGTTAGTTCAAAGCGGATGGAAATCGCTTGTTGAGTATAATGGCATAAACTAGCTTGACTGTGAGACCTACAAGTCGAACAGAGACGAAAGTCGGTCATAGTGATCCGGTGGTTCTGCGTGGAAGGGCCATCGCTCAAAGGATAAAAGGTACGCCGGGGATAACAGGCTGATCTCCCCCAAGAGCTCACATCGACGGGGAGGTTTGGCACCTCGATGTCGGCTCATCGCATCCTGGGGCTGTAGTCGGTCCCAAGGGTATGGCTGTTCGCCATTTAAAGCGGTACGCGAGCTGGGTTCAGAACGTCGTGAGACAGTTCGGTCCCTATCTTCCGTGGGCGTAGGAAAGTTGAAGAGATTTGTCCCTAGTACGAGAGGACCGGGATGAACGTACCACTAGTGTACCAATTGTTCTGCCAAGAGCATCGTTGGGTAGCTACGTACGGATGTGATAAGAGCTGAAAGCATCTAAGCTCGAAGCCAACTCTAAGATGAACTTTCCCTGAAGTTCCCAGCAAGACTAGCTGGTTGATAGGCTGGATGTGTAAGCGTTGTAAGGCGTTTAGCTGACCAGTACTAATAGAACGTTTGGCTTATTTTTATTTCTTTGGTTTACTATCTTATTAAGTATACAATACTTAATAATTGTGTTTACATTAGTTTTTATATGAAATACAAAAAGACTTTAACATTATCTTTATCTAAACTCTATATTTGAGTTGAGTATTAAGAGCAAAGCTTTTAAATGAAAAGTTAAAAATGGAAAATGAATAATTCACTTTTTATTTGCTTTTACTACTCAACTTTGTTAGTGGTTACAGAGAAGTGGAAATACCCAGTCCCCATTCCGAACCTGGTAGTCAAGCACTTCATCGCCGATAATACTGCAGGGTCCCCTTGTGGAAACGTAGGTCACCGCTAACTCTTTGAGTATTCTTTTTACAAATGCCTTTCCTAAGTTACTTCTTCTAGTATTTTAGGGAAGGCTTTTTTTTATTCTATTTCTTCCTTCTCAACACAATTAAACATATTTAAACACCTTCTTTAAATTTTATTTACATAATTTATCTTTTATCTATCTTCTGAAAGATTGAGTTTTATTCAAAAGAAGTTACTCTATACTTTTTATTAAATTTATTTACATAATTTATTTTTTAACTCTTTTTTTTAAAGAAGTTTTATTACATTTTATGACTATTTTTTTAAATATAACTAATAGCAATAAAAAATTTAAAACAGGATTATTTACTAATAATTGTTACTAAAAGTAACTCTAACTAACAAATTTAAAAATTCTTTTGTAAAAATTGTCCATTTTTTTCATTTAAATCGTCTTACTATATAGAGAAACAAATTCTCAAAATTAATACAAAGGATTAGAAGATGAAAAGAAAGATTTTCATATCAGTTTTAGCATCAATGATGTTAAGTGGAACAATGTTAAATGCAAAAGAGATAAGTTTGCAAGAAGCAGTAGAGAATATAGTAAAGAAATATAATGTAACATATATTTCAAAATCAAAAGATTTGAAGAATAAAATAGTTGATTCAGAAAAGTTAGGTTTCGGGGGGGTACGGTATTAAGTAATCTAAATAGTGTACTAGAAGAACATAATCTCAAAGCTATCGAAGAAGATAGTATAATTTACATAATAGAAAAACCAAAATATCAAAACTTTGGTAATACTACTGTTTTAGATGAAATTTCTGTAAATAGTGCAAATTATAAAAATGGAAGTGCAGAATCAGGCTACCTTGTAGAAGAAACATCAGATATAGGTCCTTGGAGAGGTAAATCACTTCAGGATACACCACTATCAATAAATGTAATCACAGAAGATTTATTTGAAAATACTGTAAGTAATATTGACCAAATTTTTAAAATAAACCCTATAATTCAACTTAATTCTACACAAGAAAATTCGGGTTCATTTGGTACTTCATCAATTAAAATTAGAGGGTTTAATTCTGGAGAGAATCAAATTATAGATGGTATTCCTATGGGATATGTTAGAAGTTCAACAACAGATGATCTTGAAAGAATAGAAATTTTAAGTGGATTATCTGGATTTTTATATGGACTTAGCCCTCATGTTGGTGGAAGTGTTAATTATGTACTTAAAAGACCAACTTATGAAAGACTTACAAATTTAACTATTGGAAATTATGGAAAAGAACAATATTTCGCCCATCTTGATTTAGGTGATAAAATAGATGAAGAAGGTAAATTTGCTTATAGATTAAATGTTTCCCATCAAAATGGAGAAACTTCTATCCAAGACCAGAATATTGAAAAGACTTTGATTAGTGGAGCATTAGACTTGAATATATCTGATGAGTTTCTCTTACAATTTGATGCTTCCCTTAAAAAAAATAAGATAGATAAAGTAACAGGATACATTTCGAGTAATCAATCAGCACATAATTTTGATGTTAAAGAAGGATATAGTCCTAATTGGACATTTTCAGATACTACTCAAAATAGATTTGGAACAAAAGCTTTATGGCAAATAAATGATTTTGTAAAATTTAGAGCAGGATATACATACTTAGAAACAGAATATGATCAGTCTTTACCTTTTTCATATGATAATTATAATGGAACTTATCGTTTTACTTATTATAGATATTATCCAATAGAAGAAAAAAAACATGGAACTTATGTTTATTCAGATATTGATTTTGAAACTTTTAATTTATCACATAAACTAACTTTAGGTGTTACTGGATATAAAGATAAATCTCATCGAAGAGAAGGAGCTTTAGAATGGGTGACTTTAGGGAATAATTATACTTTAGAACAACTAAATGATATTTCTAAACCAATTTATAAAAGAAATTCTAATGGTAAGAAATATATCTCTAGTGAATCAGAAAAGAAAAATATTTTAATTGGAGATGAGATAGCTTTTAATGAACAATGGAGTGCTTTAATTGGTGCAAATTATGTAGAAGTTGAATCTCATAGCTATAATATAACAGGAAAAGAAACAGCATATTATGATTCAGATGCTATAACTCCTACATTTTCACTTATTTATAAACCAATAGAAGATTTAACAACTTATATAACTTATATGGAAAGTTTAGAAAATGGTACAGTTGTAAGTAGTATATATAGTAATGCAGGAGAAATCTTAGAGCCACTTGTAAGTAAACAATATGAAGTTGGAGTAAAATACTCAGTTTCTGAAAATTTACTTTTAAGTTCAGCTTTATTTAGAATAGAAAAATCAAATCAATATTCTGATAATGCAACTCCACAACCAAAATATGTTCAAGATGGTGAACAAATACATCAAGGATTAGAATTAACAGCAACTGGAAAAGTTACTGATAATTTAACTTTAATAGCAGGTGGAACTATTATGGATATAGAAATAGAAAAATCAAATAATAAATTATTAGAAGGCAAAGAGCCAACTGGTACTGCTACAAAAATGGCAAAACTATATACAGAATATAATATTCCTATGCTTAAAGGTTTAACAATATCTGGTGGAGCATATTATACTGGTAAATCATATAGAGATAGTGAAAATACAGATATTATCCCTTCTTATACTATTTATGATGTAGGTTTAAGATATAAAACTAAGTTAGATAAGTACCCAACAACTTTTAATTTAAATGTACAAAATTTAACGGGGAAAGAGTATTGGTCTTCTTTTTATTCTTTAGGAGAAGCAAAAAATATAGCATTTTCTATGAAAATGGAGTTTTAGAACTTTTGAAAAAATACTTGTGATTATAGTTTTTATGGTTGCAAGTAGTTTTTACATTATTTATAATATTGTATTTGTTACATTCAAGTTATCTACAAAGGATATAGTCTTTTTATATAAATAGTAGGAGGAAATTATTTATGAAAAAGATTATAACTGTTACAGCTTTATTTGTACTAGCTATTGGTTCATTATTTGCAGCTGAAGTTGTTAAGTTTGAGAAAAAACTTATTCAAGAGCGAAATAACATAGGATTCAAATATGAAGGAGCTAAGGTAGAGTATAAAATTCCAGATGAAAGTACTATTCCAAATAATCAATTTGGAGATTTAATCAAATATGGAAAAGAGTTAGTTGTTCATACTTACAAATATATAGGTCCAGAAGTTGAAGATCCTAAAATGAGATATGCAGGTAATAATCTTTCATGTCAAAGTTGTCACTTGGATGCTGGAACAAAAGCTTATTCAGCTCCATTTGTAGGAATCTATGGAAATTTTCCACAATATCGTCCAAGAGAGGATGTTATTGGAACTTTAGCTGATAGGATAAATGGTTGTATGCAAAGAAGTATGAATGGAAAACCACTTCCAGTAGAAAGCAAAGAGATGAAAGCTATGGAAGCTTATATGTATTGGTTAAGTTTAGGTGTGCCAATTGGTGCTAAGGTTGAAGGAACGAGTTTAGCTGAAGTTAATAGAAAAATGATACAAACAACAAAGGCTGATCCAGTTAAAGGAAAACTTGTGTATGATACTCAATGTGCTTCATGTCATGGAGTAAATGGTGAAGGTATCAAAAATGATGGGCTTGCTAATGGATATATGTTCCCACCACTTTGGGGACCAGATAGCTACAATAAGGGTGCTGGAATGTATAGAACACTAAAAGCTATGGATTTTATCAAAGCTAATATGCCTTTAGGTGCTACACATGAAAATCCAATTTTGACAGATGAAGAAGCTTATAATGTGGCAGTTTATATGAATTTAGACGAACACGAAAGACCTGAAAAAGCAAATAGAGAAAAAGATTTCCCTGATGCAAGGGTAAAAGCCCCTGATACTTATATTGAAGGAATAGATCCAATTGAGAAAAAAACAGGACCATTTGGACAATTTATTAAACTTAATAAATAAAAAAGGAGTATCTTTATGATACTTCTTTTTAAATCATATAAAAAAACTTTTATTTTGTTTTCTTTATTTATAGCTATATTGTTATATTTTTTATACAAATATAACAATATTTTAAATCAAAGAACTTTAGATATTTTAGTATCAAATCAAGTACAAATTGCACAAAATGAATTAGAAAATCAAAAGAATCAAGCTTTATCTTTAGCTTTAATGTTCTCTAAAAATCAAGATATTATCAAAAATTTAGAAGAGAGTAATCATATTGAGTTAAAAAAAGAGCTTGTAAAACTTATAGAAATCATAAAAACATATACAAAGCATGACATTGATATACAAATCCATACAAAAGATTTGGAAGTTTTTACTAGAAGTTGGGAAGATAAAGATTTTGGTTTAAAGTTAGAGAGTTTTAGAGAAGGACTTGTAAAGGTAAAAAATACAAAAGAACCTTATGTTTCAAGTGAACTAGGTAAAAGATTTAATATAAAAGCTATTGCTCCTATTTTTGATAAAAATAGTGTTTTTATAGGTTCTGTTGAAGTTATTGTAGATTTTAGTTTTTTGATTGAAAGATTAAAAGCTTTTGGTATAGGAAGCATTGTTTTACTTGAAACAAAATATTTGGATATTGCAAAATATCATAACAACAATAAAGTTTTGGAAAATTTTGTAGTTTTACAAAATAGTTTCAATAAAACTTTGTTTGAAACTTTGAGCAAAAACACAAATTATTTGAAAAATGATAAATTTTATTATGAGACAAATGATAGGATAATTACTCAAATTCCTTTAGGAAGTTTTGAAAATAGTAGCGTTGGAGTTTTAGTAATATGTTTTGATAAAAATATAAATAATTTCTCATATTTACCAAAATATGATTATTTAGGAGATATTAGTATAAAACAAGAAAAAAAAGATTTTAAAAATAGTCAAAGAAAAGAGATAATAATAAAATGATAAAAGTTTTGTTACTTGAAGATGATTATTTATATAAAATATCTATAAAAGAGTTTTTAGAAGAGTTAGATTTTGTAGTTGATGATTTTGAAAATGGTGAAGATGCCTTACATGCTATTTTTGATAAAAAATATGATTTACTTTTACTAGATATCAGAGTTCCCAAAATGGATGGTTTTGAACTTGTAAAGTATGTAAGAGAGGCAAATATAGATACGCCAATTATTATTTTAACTTCACTTACTGATATAAAAGATTTAAGTCGTGGTTATACTTTAGGGTGCAATGACTATATAAGAAAACCTTTTGATATGATAGAACTGAAATTTAGAATAGAACAAGTTATAAAAAATCATTTTCAAGTAAATGATGATTTTATAGAATTAGATTTGGATTTTAAATATAGTGTCAAGAAATCTCTTTTATATAAAGATGATGATATTGTAGATTTAAGTTCAAAAGAGATTGAACTTGTAGCTTTTTTGGTACAAAATCGAGGATTTTTTACCTCTATTGAAAGTTTACATGAAAATGTTTGGGAAAATAAAGAGATATCATATGCAGATATTAGAATGTGTATAAAAAGAGTTAGAGAAAAAACTCACAAAGATTTTATAAAAACTAAGAGATTTTTAGGATATAAAATTGATAGATAGCAAACTAGAAATAAAGTATATTGTAATTCAAGTAGCAATAAGTTTGCTTATAGCTTTTATTCCAATATATTTTTATATTGATGCAACTATAAAAAACCAAAATATTAAAGATAAACTAGATTTACAAAACTATTCAAATCAAATTGTTTTAAAAATAGAAAATTTTGAAAAACAAAATAACAATATTTTCTACTATCCAAGATCAAACATATTTTTTTCAAGTATCTTTGATGAAAATAGAAAAGAGATTTTTTATTCAAATAGTTCAATAGAACTTTTTGATGAAGATTTTAAAAATTTCAATGATAAATTTTGCTACAAAGAGTATTTAGAATCAAATATTTTAGGAGCTTCTTTTTTGGTTGTTTGTAAAAATATTGATTATAGTGAAGTTATATACAATGCTTTGATTCTTCTTTTAATTGTGAGTGTTTTTATATTTTTACTCTCATTTTTTGTGATAAAACAAAGTATTGAGCCATATAAAAGATTAAATATTTATCTTGATGAATTTTTAAAAGATGCTATGCATGAGCTTAAAACTCCTATTGGAGTTGCACGAATAAATACAGATATGCTATCTTTAAGATTAAGAAATGATAAAAATATTTTAAGAGTTAAATCCGCACTCAAAAATATGACTATTATATATGAAGATTTAGAGTATTATATGCAACAAAATGTTGTAAAAGATTTGAAAACTAATATTGATTTTTCAAACTTTTTGGAAAAAAGAGTAGAATTTTTTAATGACTTAGCAGTAAGTAAAAATATAGTTTTTCATAAAAATATACAAACAAATATAAATATATATTTCAATGAAATAGAAGCTTTTAGGTTGATTGATAATAACTTATCAAATGCTATAAAATACTCAAAAAATGACTCAAATATATATGTTACTTTGGAAAAAGAGGGTGCTTTTGTAAAATTAATTTTCAAAGATGAAGGTGTTGGTATAAAAGATACTAGTACAATTTTTGAAAGATATTATAGAGGCGATAATATAACTGGTGGTTTTGGAATAGGGCTTAGTATTGTAAAAAATATTTGTAAAAAGAATAGTATAAAAATAGATGTTGAATCCAAAGAAAACTTTGGAACAACATTTATCTACACTTTTAGTTTGTAGTAAGTTTTAGTCCTATAATACCCAATAAAATAAATAAAATACTAATTACTCTAATAATATTCATAGATTCACCAAACAAAAATATTCCAGCAATAACCGTACCAATAGTTCCTATTCCAACCCAAACAGCGTAAGCAGTTCCTAATGGAAGAGATTTTAGGGCAAGACTAAGAAGATAAAAGCTTATAATCATAGTAACAAGAGTAATTATGCTAGGAGTTAATTTTGTAAAACCTTCACTATATTTTAGACCAATAGCCCAAATAACTTCAAAAAGTCCAGCCAAAAATAGTATGAACCAACTCATAAAAATCCTTTATTTGAAAATTGAGGCCGTCCTCGATGAGTAAAGAGGCAGAGTCGTCTCTGCTTTAAAGACATCTATTTTATACTCTTTTAGATAAAATAAAAATAAAAATTTAAAGGATTGATTTGAGTGAAACTTTTAAAGCTCATATTCTAGCAACTATTGCAACTATTTTAATTGCTGGGTCATTTTTGGCTTCACAAAAACTAGCAAATGTTATTGACCCAACATCTTTAACTCTATTTAGATTTGTTTTGGCACTACTTTTTTTATCACCAATTATTGTTTTTAACAAAGCTAGATTGATAAAAGTATTCCAAATACTTCCAAAAGCTTTGATTGTGAGTTTAGTTTATACTTTATATTTTATAGGTATGCTAAAAGCCTTGGAAGATACAACAGTTTTAAATACAGCTACAATATATACTTTAGTACCTTTGATGACTGCAATATTGTGTATATTTTTCTTTAAAGAAAAAATACCTTTAAAACAGCTATTTATATATATTTTAGGGATTATTTCTACTTGTATTGTTGTATTTAAAGCTGATTTTGGATTGTTTCTAACTTTGAGTTTAAATAAAGGTGATATTGTATTTTTAATTGCTTCATTTTCTATGGCTTTATATCCTATATTTATAAAGATTTTATATAGTAAAAAAGATGAATTATTGGTTTTAGTTTTTGCTACACTTTTAGGTGGAATTGTATGGATGAGTTTAACTATGCAAATTTTAAATATACCTTATGATTGGAATAAAATAGAATTGAATCATTTTTATTCTTTACTCTATTTGGTTATTGGAACTACTATAATAACGCTATTTTTATATCAAAAAGCAACTTTGATTTTAGGACCTAAAAAACTTATGGCTTATATTTATCTAAATCCTGCAATAGTTGCTGTTATAATGTTTTTATTTGAAGGACAAACTATAACTTTTGGAGTTTTAGCTGGAATTTTATTGTCTGTTATTGCTACAATTATTATTTTAAGACAAAGATAAATCATAAATTTGAATTTTAGAAATATAATTCTATAATTCAAATTTACTCTCAAATTGTCACTAAAAGTAACTCCAACTAACAAATTTTAAAATTCTTTTGTAAAAATTGTCCATTTTTTTCATTTAAATCGTCTTACTATATAGAGAAACAAATTCTCAAAATTAATACAAAGGATTTAAGATGAAAAGAAGAGTTTTCATGTCAGTTGTAACATCAATGATGTTAAGTGGAACAATGTTAAATGCAAAAGATATAAGTTTGCAAGAAGCAGTAGAGAATATAGTAAAGAAATATAATGTAACATATATTTCAAAATCAAAAGATTTGAAGAATAAAATAGTAGATTCAGAAAAGTTAGGTTTCGGGGGGGGGTACGGTATTAAGTAATCTAAATAGCGTACTAGAAGAACATAATCTCAAAGCTATCGAAGAAGATAGCATAATTTACATAATAGAAAAACCAAAATATCAAAACTTTGGTAATACTACTGTCCTAGATGAAATTTCTGTTTCTAGTTCTAATTATAAAAATGGAAGTGCAGAATCAGGCTACCTAGTAGATGAAACATCTGGAATCGGTATTTGGAATGAAAGAAAACTACAAGACACTCCATACTCAATGAGTATAATTTCAAAAGATTTAATCGAAAATGTTCAAGCTAAAGATATGCAACAAATCTTTAAAATGAATGCAACAACTCAAGAAATTGCAAGAACATCATATGTTAGTGATAATTTATATCCTACAATTCGTGGATTTGAAGTACGTAACCCTATTGTAAATGGAATACCCTATGCTGATAATAGGACGAGTACACCTATTATGCAAGATATAGAAAGAGTTGAAATCATAAGTGGAGCAACAGGATTCTTATATGGTGGAGGAAGAGTTGGAGGAGCAGTTAATTATATAACTAAAAAACCAACAACAAAAGATTTAAGAAATATCTCAATAGGTAGTTATGGAAATGAATCATATTACTCTCATATTGATTTAGGTGGACAGTTTAATGAAGATAATACTTTTGGATATAGAATAAATGCATTTTATCAAGACGGAGAATTATCTGACACTTCTACAAAAGAACAAAAAGCTATAAGTTTAGTATTTGATTGGAAACCAACTGATAACTTTTATACAGATATAAAATATTCTTATAAAGATATTTTAAAAAAAGGAACAGATGGCTTTTTTCATTCAATCGATAGGCAAAGTGTAAAGAAGAATAAAATTTATAGTCCTGATTGGATGGAGGATGAAACGAAATTACAAAAGATAGAAAATAGTATAAGATTGGATATTAATGATATTTTTACTTTAAGAAGCAATTTATTTTATGAAGAGAATAAACATAGAGGAGGTGATATGCATTTATTTGTAGAAAATGGTTATGTAACAAAAGATTCTTATGTATGGAGGAATTCTTGGGAAAAATTAAAAAATTATGGAGCCAATATCTACTTTGATTCAAAATTTGATACTGGAATTGTAAATCACACTTTAACTATGGGATACTCTTTAAATTCAGAAAAACTTTATGAATCATCAGATGCTTATACTTATTATAGATTTACTAATAACATATATTTAAATGATTTAAAGAATCTTTCTAAGCCTGATAGTTCTTTTTGGAGTAATAGTGGTATTATAGGAACTCAAACACTAAAACCTACTCAGAGAACCGAATATAAAAATATATTAATTGGAGATGATATTGTATTTAATGACCAATGGAGTGCTTTAGTAGGAGCAAATTATGCAACTATTGTAAATACAAGTTATAGTAATGGTGTACAAAGCTCAAAATATGATGTATCTGAACTTACTCCTACATTATCTTTGATATATAAACCATTTGAAAATCTTACAACTTATGCTACATATATGGAGAGTTTAGAAAAAGGGACTATTGTAGGAAGTTGGTATAAAAATGCTAAAGAAATATTAGACCCTTATGTAAGTAAACAATACGAAGTTGGAACAAAATATAGTTTTTTTGATGAAAAAGCTTTATTAACTACTTCACTATTTAGAATAGAAAAAGCAAACCAATATGAAGATAATACAACAACACCAAAACCAACTTTAACTCAAGATGGAGAAGCTATACATCAAGGACTAGAACTTGGAATTACAGGAAAGATTACGGATAATCTGACACTTATGGGTGGTGGAACTTTGATGGATTTAAGTGTAGAAAAACATAGTGATAAAACTATTGAAGGTAAAAAACCAACTGGTACGGCAACAAAGATGGCAAAATTATTTGCAGAGTATAATATCTCATATATAAATGGTTTATCTATAAATGCTGGAGCATACTATACTGGTAAAAAATATGTTGATCAACTAAATACTGATATTTTACCATCTTATACACTTTATGATGCAGGAATTAGATATAAAACAAAAATTGATAAATATCCAACAACGTTTAATCTAACTGTACAAAATTTAACAGATAAAGTTTATTGGACAAGTGGAAGTGTATTAGGTGATCCTAGAACTGTTGCATTTTCTATGAAAATGGAATTTTAATAATATTTAAAAATAAAGAGAGATTATATGCTCTCTTTATTTTACTTAGAATAAATCAATATTACTTCTATCATGAATCCTATCTAATCTATTTGGAGTAGTTCTGTTGTCGTTATTCATTTCTTTATTGAACTTCGAGATGATACTTTTTGCATTTGCTAAGAAAGGAACTTTGTCTTTTGGATCAAGACCCTCAATTTTTGGTTTTTTAAGTACAGTCATAGGGTCTATCGCTACATTATTTCTATATAAACCTAAATGTAAATGTGGACCAGAACTAAGTCCTGTTGAACCAACATAACCTATAAGTTCACCTTTTTTTACAACTTTTCCTTGTCTAATACCTTTTGCAAAACCATTTTGATGTGCATACAAAGTTTTGTAACCATTTTGGTGGTTAATGATAATTGTCTTTCCATATCCACCTTTTGTTCCTACAAATTCAACTCTTCCATCACTAGCTGCATATATATTTCTTCCAGTTGGTGCTGCAAAATCTGTACCTAGGTGGGCTCTATATCTTTTTAAAACAGGATGGTATCTTTTATTTGTAAATGGGCTTGAAATTCTAGTATATGTTAAAGGAATTTGGAAAAGATATGTTTTTGTAAATCCAACACCATTTTCATCATAGTATTTGTCATCTTTTTCATTTTTAAATCTATAAAATGGTTTTCCATTTATTTGAACCATTACAGATTTTATTTCAGGCATTCCGTGAAGTTTTCCTAAATAAGTTTTTTGGCTATATTCAACTGCAACAAAATCACCTTTTTTCATTTTTTTAAAATCAACTCCACTAAATAAAGAGTTTATTATTGCTGATATTGTAACGTCTCCAGTTGCTTTTTGAATATCACTAGAGATTGATTCATTAATAGGAATAGCAAATAATTCAGAACTTTCAGAATAGTTTATAGGAAGAGTTTGGAATTTATAATTGTTTGTTGAATCTTTGTATATATGAATTTGCATATCAAGAGAAACAGGAATTAAAACTTGTGAGAAACTACCATCATCTTCAGTGTATAAATGAAACCTATTGTTTGTTTGAATCTCACTACAAAGTTCTTTGTCTTCTTTATCTAGTTCATAATATAGTTTTAATGGAATGTTGTTCTTTTCTAAAAAAGTTAAAAAGCTTTCACCTTTTGGCCAGAGTAACTCTTCAACTTGTGCTGAGTATAAAAAATTGATAAGAAAAATAAAAGATAATAAAATTTTTTTCATATTATATATAATCCCTTTTTATTAAAAAATTAGGACAAATATTATATAATAATAAAACTTAAATACTAAATGGAGTAGGGCTTGTTAAAAATAATAATTTTAATTTTTCTAGGGGTAAACCTTTTCGCTAGTGATATCTTTGAACTTTATAGAACAAAAGGTATTAGTGCAGTAGAAAAAGAACTAGAAAAAAGTTTAAAAGATATTGGTGCTTGGGAAAAGTATCTTGAGAATAAAAATGTTGATTATGGTTTTTATGAAACAAAAAAATATATAATCGTTGCACAAAAAAATAATAAAAAAATTTCTTTATATGAGAAAGATAAAGATGATTTTAAAAAGGTATCAACTGATAGCATAATTGTTGGAGAAAAAGAGGGAGATAAACTTGTAGAAGGAGATAAAAAAACTCCTGAAGGTGCTTATGAATTAACTCAAAAAAGAACTGGTCTTGATCAATTTTATGGTCCTTTTGCTTTAGTTACTGCATATCCTGATAATTTTGATAAAAGTTTAAATAGAAAAGGGCATGGTATTTGGATACACGGTATGCCATTAAATGGAGATAGAGAACTTTTTACTCAAGGTTGTATAGCTTTAAACAATGATAAATTGGAAGCTTTAGAGAAAAATATTGATTATAAACAAGCAGTTTTAATTACAACAAATGAAGATTTCAAAAAAGCAACAAAAAGTGATATTGCTTTAATTTTAAGTACGATTTATAAATGGAAAGATGCTTGGAAGTATTCAAAAATTGATGAGTATTTATCTTACTATTCAAAAGATTTTAAAAGAGCTGATAGAAGTGATATTAATACATTTTCTTCTCAAAAAAGAGCAGTTTTTGCAAAAAATGAAGATAAAACTATAAATCTATTTAATCTTGATATTTCTCCTTATCCAAACTCTTTAGGTAAAAAAATGTATAAAGTATTGATGGATGAGGAATATTTTAGTCCAAGTGTAAGATTTATTGGTAAAAAAGAACTTTTTATAGAGATAGTTAATAATAAAGTTCAAATTCTAACAGAAGATTAAAAGCAAATTTAACTCTTTTTTAGATACAATCAGCCTTAAATTCAATAACCAAATTTAAGGCGAAAAATGCAAAAAAAAGAGATGAATATTCAAGAAATAGCACTTGCACACTCTTTAACTTTAGAAGAGTTTGAAAATATCAAAGAAATTTTAGGAAGAGAGCCAAATTATGTTGAAATTGGTATCTTTTCTGCTATGTGGAGCGAACACTGCTCATATAAATCAAGTAAAAAATATTTAAGTGGTTTCCCAACAAAAGCACCATGGGTTATTCAAGGACCTGGAGAAAATGCTGGAGTTATAGATATTGGCGATGGATATGCTGCTGTATTTAAAATGGAATCACACAATCACCCAAGTTTCATAGAGCCTTATCAAGGAGCTGCTACTGGAGTTGGAGGAATTTTAAGAGATGTATTTACAATGGGTGCAAGACCAGTTGCTAGTATGAACTCTATAAGATTTGCTTCAATTGAAGGAGATAGTGAAACTGCTAAAAAACATAGATATCTTTTAAAAGGTGTTGTTGCTGGAATTGGTGGATATGGAAACTGTATGGGGGTTCCAACTATTGGTGGAGAGACAACTTTTGAAGAGTGTTATGCTGGAAATAATCTTGTAAATGCATTTACTTTAGGTTTAGCGAAAGCTGATGAAATTTTTTATGGACGAGCTGAAGGTATAGGAAATCCTGTTATCTATGTAGGAAGTAAAACTGGACGAGATGGACTTGGTGGCGCTGTTATGTCAAGTGCCTCTTTTACAGAAGATAGTGAAAGCAAAAGACCAACTGTTCAAGTTGGAGATCCATTTACTGAAAAACTACTTTTAGAGGCTTGTTTAGAACTATTTAAAAAAGATTTAATTGTTGGTATTCAAGATATGGGAGCTGCAGGACTTACTTCATCTTCATTTGAGATGGCAGGAAGAAGTGGTTCTGGAATGGTTATGCATTTAGATAAAGTTCCTGCACGAGAAGAAGGAATGACTCCTTATGATTTTATGTTAAGTGAATCTCAAGAAAGAATGCTTATTTGTGCTAAAAAAGGTTGTGAGCAAGATATTATAGATATTTTCCAAAAATGGGAGCTTGATGTTGCTGTTATTGGTGAAGTTACAAATACTGGAAATATGGAATTATTTTGGCATGGTGAAAAAGTTGCTGATATTCCAGTTCAACCAGTGAGTGAACAAGCACCAGTTTTAGATAGACCAATTAAAGAACCAGAATATTTAAAAACTATTGAAAATGTAAAATTAGATAAAGAAATCTCAAATCAAATCGCTTTTGATGAACTTTTTTCGGATATGGAAGTTGTAGATAAATCTTGGATTTATAATCAATTTGATTCAATGGTGCAAACAAATACTATAAAAGGTCCTGGAAGTCTTGATGGTTCAACAATTAGGATTAAAGAGACTGGAAAAGCTTTAAGTATGAGTGCTGATTGTAATACAAGATTCTGCTATATTAATCCACAACTAGGAGCAGCAGCAGCTGTTATGGAAAGTGGAAGAAATGTTGCTATGAGTGGAGCTGTTCCAAAAGCTATTACGGATTGTTTAAATTTTGGTAATCCACAAAATCCAGAAGTTATGTGGCAGTTTAAAGAGAGTTGTGAAGGTATAAAAAATGCTTGTAGAACTTTAAATACTCCAGTTATTGGTGGAAATGTATCTTTATATAACGAAACAAATGGAGTAGGAGTTTTCCCAACACCTTCTATTGCTATGGTTGGAGTAAATGAAGATGCAAATAATGTATTAAGTGCAAAACTTCAAGGAAATGGAAATATCTTATATCTTTTAGGAGATACTAAGTCAGAGTTTGGTGGAAGTTTATATCTAAAAAAACTTTATGGAAAAGTAGCAGGAACTCACCCTGAAGTTGATTTTGAAAAAGAACTTAATTTATGGAATACAGTAATTGAAGCAAATAAAGCTAAGCTTTTAAGATCTGCAAAAGATGTAAATCTTGGTGGAATTGCTATATCTTTAGCAAAAATGGCTGTTGTTGGAAATATTGGAGTTGAAGCAAATATCTCTTTAGAAGAGGATAAAGATATTTTTAGTGAAAGTTTAAGTCGAGCAATAGTAGAAGTTGAACTTTCAAATTGTGAAGCATTTGAACAAATAGCATCTAAAAATGGAATTTCTTGTATAAGTATTGGAAAAACTGGTGGAGATAAAATCATAATAAATGATATTTTTAAAGAGTTAGATAAATTAAGTCAAATTTACTTTAATAGATTTAAAGAAGTAATAGAACAAGATCAATAAAATCTTTATTAGCCAAACTTTTTAGTTTGGCTTTTTTTATTTTTAAAATTAAAAGAAGGGAAAGAATGAGAGCATTAATTAGTGTAAGTGATAAAAGTGGTGTTGTGAATTTTGCAAAAGAACTTGTAAAATTAGGTTATGAGATAATTTCAACTGGAGGAACTTATAGTAAGTTAAAAGAAGAAGGTGTATCTGTAATTGAAGCAAATGAAGTTACAAAATTTCCAGAATGTTTTGAAGGAAGAGTAAAAACTTTAAATCCATATATTCATGGTGGAATATTACATAGAAGAGATAAACAATCACATTTAGAACAAGCTAAAGAGTTGGGTGTTGAAGGTATTGATTTAGTTTGTGTAAATTTATACCCATTTAAAGCAACAATAGAAAAAACAGATGATTTTGAAGAAATCATTGAAAATATTGATATTGGTGGACCAGCGATGGTTAGAAGTGCTGCTAAAAACTTTGATTCAGTTATTATTGTTACAGATGTTGCTGATTATGATTTAGTATTAAATAATCTTAAAAATAATACAAATACAGTTGAATTTAGAAGAGATTTAATGATAAAAGCCTATGAACATACAGCTTCTTATGATTCTATGATTGCAAACTATATGAACAAAAGATTTAATAATGGTTTTGGGGCAAAACAATTTATAGTTGGAAATAAAGTATTTGATACAAGATATGGAGAAAATCCACATCAAAAAGGTGCTTTATATGAGTTCGATAAACAATTTTCAAGTAAATTTAAAATTGTAAAAGGAGAACCAAGTTTCAATAATATGGGTGATATTAGTGGAGCTGCTAAAATTGCTGCTGCTTTTGGAAAAGATAAAGCTGTTTGTATAGTAAAACATGGAAATCCATGTGGTTTTGCTATAAAAGATACTCTATTAAATTCTTATATTGAAGCACTAAAATGTGATCCAATTTCAGCTTTTGGTGGAGTTGTAGCAGTAAATGGATGCGTTGATAAAGAGTTAGCAGAGAAAATGAATGAGATTTTTTTAGAAGTTATTTTTGCTGCAAAATTTACACCTGAAGCAGTAGCAGTTTTTGAAAGTAAAAAAAGAATTAAACTTTTTGAGCAAGGAACTGAATTTTTAGAATTGGCAAATGATGAGATTGATTTTAAAAGAGTTGATGGAGGATTTGTATATCAAGATGCTGATAAAGTTGGAGTTGATGAAGTTAAAAACTCAAAACTTATGTCAAAAAGAGCTGCATCTCAACAAGAGATAAAAGATATGGAAATTGCTTATAAAATAGCAAGTTTAACAAAATCAAATTGTGTAGTTTATGTAAAAAATTCTGCAATGGTTGCTGTTGGTATGGGAATGACAAGCCGTGTTGATGCTGCAAAAGCTGCTTTAAGAAAAGCTAGTGATTTAGAAATTGATGTAACTGGAGCAGTTTTAGCAAGTGAAGCATTCTTCCCATTTAGAGATAGTATTGATGAGGCACAAAAAGCAGGTGTTAAATGTGTTATTGAGCCAGGTGGAAGTATCAGAGATGAGGAAATTATAGAAGCAGCAAATGAATATGGAATGGCTCTATATTTTTCTGGAATAAGACACTTTTTACACTAAAAAATATTCTATACCAAAATTTTTGGTATAGATTTTAAAGGCTAAAATTGAAATTTTTTTTAAATCTTAAATTTTTTATTATATTTATCATCTTTTCTACAAATATGTATTCAAAAGATTTAAAAAAAGTTACACTTCAATTAGCTTGGTTTGACCAATTTCAATATGCTGGTTACTACATGGCAAAAGAAAAAGGTTTTTATGAAGAGCTAGGTCTTGATGTTGAGATTTTACCATTCTCATTTGATATAGATATTCCAAAAAGTGTAAATGATGGTGAAATTAATTTTGCTATTGGAAGAGAAAATTTAATAGTTGAAAAATCTAGAAATAAAAATATTGTAATCATAAATGCACTTTTTCAGGTGTCACCTTTGGTTTTGATTAGTACAAAAAATTCAGGTGTTGATACTATATCAAAATTCCAAAATAAAACAATGATGACTACTTTAGATGATTCTAGTGAAGTATCTATAAAATCTATGATAGTATCAAACAAAATAGATATAAACAGTATAAATATAATTCCCCATTCTCATAATATAAATGACTTGATAGATAAAAAAACAGATTTGATAACAGCTTATATTTCAAAAGCACCATATTGGCTAGAAAAAGATAATATAAAATATAATGTATTTTCTCCAAAAGATTATGGATTTGATTTATACAGTGATTTTTTATATACAAATGAAGATTATGTAAAAGATAATAAGAATATAGTCTTAGATTTTAAGAAAGCATCTTTAAAGGGTTGGGAATATGCTTATACTCATATAGATGATAGTGTTAATACAATTTTAGAAAAATATAATAGTCAAAACCTGACAAAAGATGAATTGTTATTTGAAGCAAATGAACTAAAAAAGTTATCTTATGTAAAAGATATTGAATTAGGAGATATAAAAAAAGAGAAGTTTCAAAGAATTTATGATTTATATAATCTAATGGGATTAATAGATAATCACATAGATATAAATAGTTATTTTGCAAATTTGAACGATGATAATATAAAATTTACTTATGAAGAGCAAAAATATTTAGATAAAATCATAGATATAAAAATGTGTTCCGCCCCAAATATATTACCATATAGTCAAGTTGAAAATGATATTTTTAAAGGAGTTGTAGCTGATTATATTGCATTACTTCAAACAAAGCTACCAAAACCTATAAAACTTGTACCAACTTCAACTTGGAGTGAAACATTAACAAATCTATATAAAAATAAGTGTGATATTTTGTCAATATCTGTAAAACCAAATCAAGGTGAAACTGATTTTTTATATACAAAACCATATATGAAAATTCCACTTGTTTTATTAACTTCAAGTAGTGTAACATTTATAGATAACTTAAGTTCTTTAAAAAATAAGAAAATTACTGTAAATAAAAACTATGAATTAATTGAAAAATTAAGAGATAAATATAAAGATATAGATTTTATTCCAGTAAATAATTTTGATGAAGCTATGGAAAAAATACTCTCTGATGATGTTTTTGGACACATAGATACTATTGCAACTTCTTGGTATAACATTCAAACAAAATATCTATCTAAAATATCAATTTCTGGAAAGATAGATGAAAGTTTAAGCGTGTCAATTGCAGTAAACAAAGATAAAGTAGAAATATATAATATTTTTGAAAAATTAGTACAATCAATAGATGAAAAACAGATAGTTGATATTGTGAATAAGTGGGTTTATACAAAATATGAAAATTATTTTGATTTTGCAACAGCTACAAAAATTTTTATTGCACTTTTAGTTATATTGGGAGTTATTCTGTATAGACAAATTTTCTTAAATAGGATGAATAAAAGACTTAAATATCTAGTTAGTTTAAAAACTAGACAACTTAAAAATGTAAATAAAAGATTGGCAAATAGGATAAAAAAAGAGGTTGATAAAAATTTACAAAAAGATAGAATCTTATCTCAACAACAAAAAATGATCTCTATGGGACAAATGATAGAAAATATAGCTCATCAGTGGCGACAACCATTGTCAATTATATCTACAAATGCAAGTTCGATAAAATTGAAGAAACAGCTAAATATGTTAGATGATGATGAATTATTTAAAATAACAGACTCTATTGTAAGCACTTCTTTGTATCTATCTGAAACAATCGATGACTTTAGATATTTCTTTAAACCACAAAAAAATAAAGAGATTTTTGATTTAGATTCTTGTATCAAAAAAAGTATAGAATTAGTTAATATGAGTCTTGTAAAAAATATGGTGAAGGTAGAATATAAATCAAGAAGTATTAAAATATTTGGTTATGAAACAGAGCTAATACAAGTTTTAATAAATATTTTGAATAATTCAAAAGATGCATTGGAACAAAATAAAATTGATAAAAGAATTATAGTTATTGAGCTAAGAGTTAATAAAAATAGAGTTTTAATTGAAATAAAAGATAATGCTGGAGGAATTGATGAGAATATCTTAGATAAAGTTTTTGAACCATATTTTACTACTAAACATCAATATAGTGGAACTGGAATAGGACTTTATATGTCAAATCAGATTATCTCTAAACATATGAATGGAGAAATCTTTATAAAAAATTGTGAATTTACTTTTGAAAATGTATCTTATAAAGGGGCAATGGTAACTATTGCTTTAAATATCGTGGATTAATAGGAGTAACATTTGAATTATTTAGAAATAGATAAAAATCATACTTGGCATCCATATAACTCTTTACCTTCAAAAACTAAAATTTTAGGTGTAAAAAAGACTAAAAAATGCAAAATATATTTGGAGAGTGGAGAAAAACTTATAGATGGTATGAGTTCTTGGTGGAGTGCAATTCATGGATATAATAATAAATTTCTAAATAAATCTTTGAAAAAGCAACTTAAAATTATGCCACATATTATGTTTGGCGGTTTAACTCATAAACCAGCTTCAATTTTGAGTAAAAAATTGGTTGATTTAACTGGTTTGAACTCAGTTTTTTTATGTGATAGTGGTTCAGTTTCAGTTGAAGTAGCTTTAAAAACTGCTATTTTGTATCAAAAAGCAAAAGGAAAAGATAAATATAAATTTTTAGCATTAAAAAATGCTTATCACGGTGATACTCTAGGAGCGATGAGTGTTTGTGATAAAGAAAACTCTATGCACTCTCTTTATGGAACATATTTAAGTCAAAATATTTTTACACAAGCTCCATCTTTAGGATTTGATAGTGATTGTTCAAAAGAATTAAAAGAGTTGGAAGAGATTTTAAAAAAACACCATAATGAAATAGCAGGATTTATAATAGAGCCAGTTGTTCAAGGTGCTGGAGGTATGAGAATATATAATCCAAAATATCTTGAAACTGCAAAAAAACTTTGTGAAAAGTATGATATTTTGTTTATTTTTGATGAAATTGCAACTGGTTTTGGACATACTGGAAAAATGTTTGCTTATGAACATACAAATATAAAACCAGATATCTTAACTATTGGAAAAGGCTTAACTGGCGGATATATGACAATGGCTGCTATGCTTACAACAAAAGATATAAGTGATACTATTTCAAATAGCCAAATTGGTGTACTTATGCATGGTCCAACGTTTATGGCAAATCCATTGGCTTGTAGTGTTGCAAATGCAAGTATAGATTTACTTTTAAATTCTCCTTGGCAAGAAAGAGTTTTAAAAATAGAGAAGATATTTGGAAAAGAACTAGAAAAAATAAAAGATAGCAAAATAGTAAAAGATGTAAGAAATATTGGAGTTATTGGAATAATAGAGCTTAAAGATGATAAATATGCTTCGAAACTTCAAGATTTTTGTGTGGAAAATGGGGTTTGGCTTCGTCCTTTTGGTAAGCTTTTTTACTCGATAGTTGCATATACAATTTCACAAAAAGAGTTATTAAAAATAACTAAAACTATGATAGATGCTATAAAATATATAGAAAATCATGATGAAAAATTCTAAAATAAAATCACTGAAAGCAAAGCTTCCAAAACATCCAAATATTTTAGGAAGAGATAGAATTCTTAATAGTGCAGTTTTAATTCCTCTTATAAAAATAAAAGGAAAATATCATCTACTTTTTCAAAAAAGAGCAAAGCATATAAAGCAAGGTGGAGATATTTGTTTTGCTGGTGGTGGATTTGATCAAAGTTTAGATAAAAATTTCAAAGATACGGTTTATAGAGAACTTTATGAAGAGTTAGGAATTCTTAAAAAAGATATAAATATCTTTGGACAGCTTGATACTTACTATACTTCTATTGGTGTTTTAATAGAACCATTTGTAGGTAAAATAAAAAGTAAAGCTTTAAAAAATTTAAAAATAGATAAAAATGAAGTTGAAAAGATTTTATTAATTCCTCTATCTTTTTTTAAAAATACAAAACCAGAAGTTTATACTTTAAAAAATCAAATAATGCCTTATGAAATAGATGATAATGGAGATATAATAGAGTATTTTCCTACAAAAGATTTAGGTTTACCTAAAATATATCATGAACCTTGGGGAAATAAAAATCATAAAGTTTGGGTTTATAAATGGAAAGATGAAGTAATTTGGGGTATTACTTCATTTTTAATAAAAGAGTTTCTGAAAAAGCTTAAATAGTCAAAACAGAATAGCTATCATCTTTTAAAGCTTTTGTTAAAAGCTCACCTGTATGAGTTACTTCAATTCCAAGTTTTTCTAATTCTTCTCTAGCACCATAATCCTCTACGCAAACAATACAAGCACTCATTTTTACACCTGTACTTATTATATGTCGTATTTTCTCTTTTATAAATGTTTGATTTTTTACAAGCAATATTGATGGTCCCCAAAGCATTAAATGTGCTGTTTTCCAGTAGTTTCTATCTAAAATTACACTTGAATATAGAAGTGGAAAGTTATTTGCAACTTCTATATCTCCATTTGTCCAAACTATAAGTAGATTCTCTTTCATTTAAAATGCCTTTGGTTATAATTTTCTAAAACAAGTATCATACTATTTTAAAGGAAAAAAATCTATGAAATTTAATGAATTAAGTGAACAAGAGAAGTATGTAATAGAACAAAAAGGAACAGAATATCCAAATAGTGGGATATATAATGATTTTTATGAAAAAGGAACATATATTTGTAAAAAATGTAATACTCCACTTTATAGAAGCCAAGATAAGTTTAAATCTAGTTGTGGATGGCCAAGCTTTGATGATGAAATAAAAGATGCAGTTAAAAAAGTTCCTGATATTGATGGAAGAAGAACTGAAATAGTTTGTGCTAATTGTGGCGGACATTTAGGGCATATTTTTGATGGAGAAGGTTTTACACAAAAAAATATTAGACATTGTGTAAACTCTATATCTTTAAATTTTGAAAAGGAATAAACATGGCAATTTCAAAAGCATATTTTTGTGCAGGATGTTTCTGGGGAGTGTTCAGCAAGAAATGAGAAATAACCGATAAAATCGAGCTTTGAACTACATTTGTAAACACCCATCCCTGATTTGGGATACCAAAAAGGGATACTTTGTTTTAAAAGTGGCTTAAATTTGGGATACTAATTTTTCAATCTTTAATTAAAAAAAAGGATTAAAAATTGAAAACTAACTCTTGCTTTCAAAAAAATGGAATATGGTATTTTAGAAAAAAGATACCATATAATCTAAATAAAAAAACTCCAATATTTCGAATATCGCTTATGAAACTATTATCAAAAAAAGGTTATTATAAGCACCTATTCAATAGTTCACTTTTTTTTATAATATCTTACATAGATAATAAAATAGAACTGTTATTTTTATCTAGGGAGAACTTAACCTTGAAAGAGTTAAATGAGTATGTAATAGGTCTATTACAAAGATATGAAAATGAAGCTTTAAATCAAGATAACCATTACATAAAAGACATGGGAAGCCGTAGAACAGATATTGAAAATAAAAGATATGAAGCTTTGGCTTATTATGATGATTTAGGAGTTAAGTTTGGTGGACATACTGAAACAGCTTTAAAAAAAGAATTAGAACAACTAGAAGAAGCTTTTAATAAAGATAATATAGGGCTTTATAGAAAAAAAGCTGATGATATTTTAAAAAGACAAGATATTATAAAAGCCGATGAAATCAAAAAAATACCTGATGATATGTTGCCTATATTTTCTGAAAATTTAGTTAAAAAAGAGATTGAAGTAATAAGAGCAGATATTGAAAAATACCAAAAATTAATGGGTAAAAAAGAGAGTTCATCAAGTATTGGAAGTATAGAAGATTTTATCACTCAATATCCACAACTTAAAAATATTATATATCCAAAAAGTGATGAAGATAACTGGGATTTTTTAATAGAAAAATTTTTATCTTACAAAAATCAAAAAACACAAGTAAACATTATTCGTGGAAATAGGACAGATTTACAGCAGTTTTGCTCTTTAATGCTTGGAGATGAAAGGTTTGGAATTCCAAAAAGAAAAATTATGGATTGTCGATTGGAAGATATAGAAGCTTTAAAAAGATTATATACACAAATTCCAGTTGTTCAACATCAGGATTTAACAAATTGGCGAGAAAAAGGAATGATTTATATTATAAATTTTACAAAAAATGATATTGAAAAATATAAAAAACCAGTTTTATCAGGATTACAAGGAAAGATAAAAACAATAAAAAGATTTTTAAAAGATATAAAGTTGTATGAGCCTGAAAAATATGAAAAATTAAACTTAGAGTTATGGGATAAATTAAATGTTGAATATAAAGATTTAACACTTGAAGCCCAAATTTTAACAGATAAAAATAAAAAGACATATTTATCATCAGAAATTTTAAATAACTTTTTAAAAGATAGATATAAAAAAGAAGAAAATGACAGAGGACAAGCTGAACGAAATTTCACAAGACATACTAAAGCCTCACCTCATATTTTTTGGAGTGTTGTTCTAGCAATTTTTACTGGTGCTAGAGGTGGAGAACTAGCACAAATTAGGGTTAAAGATTTTAAAAAAAGTATTGTAAATGATGAAGTTATACACTCTTTAACCCTTAGAATTACAGATAAAGAAAAACAAAGCTTAAAAAATGAACATTCAAGCCGAACTATTCCTATAACTGATTTCTTGATAGATTTGGGATTTTTAAATTTCATTAAAGAAAGAATTGATAATAAAGCAGATTTTGTATTTGATTTAAAAGTAAATAAAGATGGAGATAGAAAAGATTTCCCACTCTCTTTTAATCAAGATGTAAAAACATATATAAAAGATAATTATGCTCATATATATGAAGATTATAAACTTCCAGCATTTCATGATTTAAGAGCCTATTTTGTAGGAAAATTTTTAAATGGAGATAATGACAACATAAACAAGCTTTTACAGTTAAAGCAGTTGATAGGACATACAACAAAAGACCTACATAAGGATATAACTATTCATCATTATTTCAGAGAACCAATTGAAATTTTAAAAGCCAAAGAGCTAATTGAAAATTTAGATTTTGGAATAGAAGAGGGATATAACATTTTAAAAGAAAAAATGAATATAAAATATAACTTTGAAATTTTAAGAGAATTAAATATTTAGGCATAAAAAAACCCTCGGCTATATTTTTAAAATATAGGCTTACGAGGGAATTACATTAGAAGGATTATAGGTTAAAAAAAATGAAAGAAAGCTTAATAAAACAATATATAAGTGAAAATAGATTTAAAAGTTATAAAAATTTAGATGAATATTCACAAAATTTAATATTTTCTCAAAACTCTTATATTCCTTTGTCTATTTTGGAAATAGCACTAAGAAATGCTTTGAATAATCACTTATCAAAAATAGTTTCTGAAAATTGGTATGAAGATGATTTTTTAACAAATGATAGCAAAGAAAAAGTTTCTCAAGCCAAAGGGCTGCTTTTAAAAAGAAAAGAAAAAACAACAAAAGAAAAAATAATAGCTGAATTGTCTTTTGGATTTTGGGTAAATCTTTTCAAAAAACCTTATGAGAAAAAGTTGAGAATAAAAGATATTAAATTAATATTTCCAAATCTTCCAACAAAAGAAGAAAAACTTATAAATAGAGATTTCCTTTTTAAAAAATTAAATCATATAAGAAATTTTAGAAATAGAGTTTTTCACTATGAAAAAGTTTTAAATAAAGATAATTTTAATAATATATATAACGAAATATTTGATATTATAAAATATTTTGATGATGAATTATATCAATATACAAAATCTTTATAATCAAATATTTATAGAATAAATAAAATTGAGGTAAATACAAAATGGGAATTATAAAAGATAAAATAAATGAAGATATTAATAAACTTAAACGAGAATTTGAAAATAATAGAAAAATAAATCATCAAGGAATGAAAGGTTCTTTTAATGAAAAAGAGTTAAATAAAGTAATAAAAAAGATTATACCTAAAAAATATACTGTAATAAATGGAGTCATTGAAAATCAAAATAGTGAACAATCTTGTGAAACAGATATTATAATATTTGATGATGAAATATTACCAGATTATTTAAAAGAAGATATTTCTTTTGTGCCCGTAGAAGCTGTAAAGTATATTTTTGAAGTTAAAAGTTCACTAAATGCTACTGAATTGAAAACAACAATAAACAAATTTAAAAGATATAGAGAAATAGGTGGAAACTCACCAACTGTACTTTTTGCATATTCAAGTGATACAAAAAAAAGCGAAATCGAAAGATATAAGAATTTAGATATTAATTTTTTTACAAACCCATTAATTAATGTTTTATGTGTTTCTGATAAATGTTATTATTTTAAAACTTATGAGGAATATTATTTAAAAGATTATATTTCAAATGAAAAAATTATAAAAGATATAGGAAAAAGTGGAGGTCTAAATTTTGATGAGGCATCAAAATTTATTGATGAGAAATTGTTTGATAATGATGAAGCATTAAATAAATTAACTAGGTCTCAATTTTCATTACTTTTAGAAGCTAGAATATTATTTAATACAAATAAAAGAAATATCAATAAATTTGGATTGAATCTAAATGGGATAGAATTTAATAAAATAAAATTTAAAATTCATCAGTGGATACAAGTAGAAAAAAAAGATATTGATATAGAAAACTATGAAATACTTGCTCTCTTAAGTGGCTTATCAAATACTTTATCAAAGGCAGCTTTTGGTAAATATTTATTAAATGAAGATGAAAATGAGAAAAATTTTAAAATATGTGGATTGTGCTATGAAGATATGTGGGGAAATATAAGTTGTAATCATTTTAATACTTTGGGGTTAAATTGTAACCCTTATAATTTTAATTTACAATTCATATCTAATCCAGATGATAATCATTTTGAAATCATTTTCCATACAAATATTGAAGAATAAAAGTTATTTTAGTTTCTCAAATATTAAAAGAGAGATAGAAAAAATACTTTAGAATTTATAAGATAGAAGATTATTTAAAAAATTCTTCTATATTTATCTCTAGAACTTGTGAAATTTTATATATATGCTCTAAATTAAAATGTTTTCCCTCTGCTAATAATTCAGCTTTACCTAAAAATGTCGCATTTTGATGCCCTATCGCATTTGCTAATTTTAATTGAGAAACTTTTTTTTCTTTTCTAATTCTAATAATATTTTTACTAATACACTCATAAAAATTAAATAACATTTCATCTGTAAAATCAATATCTTTCATTAAATAACACCCTATAAGGTTTTATTTAATCTTAATAGTATATAATTTTTTATACAACACCTGATAGAGTGTTAAAATAAACAAAAAAGGGTAAAAATGAGAAAAGTATTGCTATTGGTATTATGTATAGATGTTATGTTTGCAGGAGTGGCTTTTGATGAAGCGATTAGTAAACATCAAAAAGGAAAATACACAGAAGCACTATCACAATATATAGATATTTGTAAAGGTGCAATAAAAGAAGAAAAAATTTTACGTGGTGTTGCTTGTCAAATGGCAGGTGAAATGTCAGAAAATGGTATAGGAACATTTAAGAACCATAAGAATGCATTTAATTTTTATGTAGAGGCTTGTCAATTTAATATAAAATCTTGTGCATTATTAGGTAGAGCATATTATACAGGAATTGGTGTTGAAAAAGATAATACATCTGGACATTACTATATGAAATTAGCTTGTGAAGGTGGCTTAGAAAATGAGATTTGTAAAAATTATTAAATTAAAGAGGAAGAAAATAAAATGATTAGAAAATTGATACTAAGTTTAGGGCTTTTTGCTACTTTGTCTTTTGGAACAACTGTTGAAGATGGATTAAATGCTGTAAAGAAAGGTGATTTTAAAATAGCTTTAACTATTTTTGAAGATTTAGCTTCAAAAGGAGATAGTTCTTCTCAAGTTATACTTGGTGGAATGTATGAAAATGGATATGGTACAACAAAAGATTATAAAAAAGCAGCTATGTGGTATGAAAAAGCAGCTATACAAGGAGTTGTTGAAGCTCAATATAATCTTGGAAGTATGTATTTTAATGGACAAGGTGTAAAACAAAATTTCAAAAAAGCAAAAGAGTGGTGGGAAAAATCAGCAAAACAAGGAAATGTTGTTGCACAACATAATCTTGGAGTTATGTATAGAGATGGACAAGGTGTAAAACAAGATTATAAAAAGGCAAAAGAGTATTTTGAAAAATCTTGTAATAGTGGATATGTAAATGGTTGTTATGCTTATAAAAAACTAAATTAAAAAAGGAGAGAAATGAAAAAAGTAGTTTTAAGTTCATTATTAGTAAGTAGTTTTTTACTTGCTGATGTCGTAGCACCAGAAGTGCTTACAAAAAATAGTTTTGAAACATCGGAATATCAACTGTTTATTACTAATACAAGAAATGTTCCAATCACTAAAGATTTAGTTGCAAAACCAATCTTTGAAGGAAAGATAAAAGATTATTATGTAGATTTTGGTGAAAAATCAATGCAAAGAATGAAAATAGGTGAAGATACTATCAAATCTTTAAATCTTACAGACCAAAAATATCTTGGAAATTCTATATATTTTAAGGATATGCAATCTTTACAAAATATAGGAATAACAGCTGTTGGAAGTGCAGCTTTAATCTCTTTATTAGCCCCTGTTTTTGGTGATGATACCTATATACAAGTAACTGATTACTATAAAGATGATAAACCAGTAACTAGATTATTAAAATATTTGGTATCTGATGATGGATTGGATATAAATGAGATGAAATTAGTATTTAGCACTACAAATGACCAAAGTTACCATTTTAGAAGTGGTGGATTTAAAACTATAACTTTTTCAAATAAGGAAATTAAGAAATGAAAAAAATATTATTTATTAGTTCAATTTTAACAACATTTATTTTTACAGGTTGTGGTACTGTAAATCCAAACTTACCAACACAAGCTGTTGATTTGAAAACATCTGATGTTAATATTCCTTATGATGGAGAAACTGTATTTGAAAATGTAGAAAATAGTGAAACTTTGATAAAAGCTACTCATAAATCAAGTGGTGGATATAAATATAATATTCATAGAGTTATAGTTCCTGCTATGGATAAAATAAGTAAAGAAGTTAAAAAAAGGGGCTATGAATATTTTCAAATAGTATCACCAAAGCAAATTTCAAATTTAGATGGTTTTCCAATTAATAATAAAGAAGATTTAGCAAGTTTTTTAAATCCACAAATTTCTATGGCAACACATGAATTAAATTTTCTTGAAACAAATAAAACTTTAATGGATAATCAAAATTCACAAAATGTTGTTAATTTGCCTTTTACATATTTTGGAACAACAGAGCTTGAATTGGTAATAAGAATGGTAAAAGAGCCTGAATATAATGAAATAGTTTGGAATGTAAATAATTAATAAAAGCGTCCGATTTTTTGTCCTAACTTGTATATATATAAAAATACAAGAGGACAAAAAAATGAAAGGATACTATTCAAAAAAACTTCAAAATAATTCAAAGCTATATACTGAACTACAAGAAAATATAAAGTTTTATATTAATCACTCTATATATAAAGAAAACAAACAAAAATCATACCTAAGAAACACTAGCTTTTTAAATAAAAAATCAGGAGAATACCTAAATGTAGAGTATGATTTTGAAAAGAAATATAAAGAGTATTCAAAAATATCTGAACAAAGAGCATTAACAATCCAAGAACTAGCAAGGAGAAAAGAGTTTTGTAGTGTATTTATAACTCTTACTTTACCATCAAGATTTCACCCATTCAAAAGTATATCAACTCCAAAAGGGCGATTATATGTAGAAGAAAACAAAGAATTTGCTTTTAACAGTATAAAAGAAGCTGTAAGTTGTGGATATAAAGAATTAAACAGTATTTATCAAATATTTTATAAAAGAGTAAAAAATTATGTAAAAAATGATTTATACTATATCAAAGCTATTGAAAATCACCAAACAACAATTCCACACTTACATTTAGTGCTTTATTTTCCTTATGAATGCTTTGATATGGTAAAAGCAACCTTTAGTAGAGTAGTTGAATATTTTAAATTAGATAGGATTGATTTTGAAGAAGTGAGTTTCAAAGAAAATATAAATTATGCTTCAAAGTATCTTTTAAAATATATTATAAAAGATTTGAATAATTCTAGTGATATTTTAAAAGCTAGAATTTTAGATGGTTGGAAAAGATACCATAAAATAAGGGTTTTAACTTCTTCACTACTACCTTTAAATGTTATGGTTTATAAAAAAATATATAAATCTGTTTCATTTCTTGAAAAAAATAGGATTAATTTTAGAATTGATGATAAGATAATTACATTGAAAGAAAAAATAGATATAGAATGCCGACGCGTAGGTCTTCCAATCTATCTTTTTATTCAAGATAATTTTTTTATTGAAAAAACTATTTTAAAAAATAGTAATAGAGAAATTACAAGTTTAGGGGCAAAAAATTCTTTATTTAAAGTAAAACTTACAAGTGAAAAAAATGCTAAGTATTACAAGATAAAGGATTTTAAGGTTAGCTATAAAAAAAGGGAAATTTATACTAAACAAGATTTTATAAAAATTAATTTATAGGAGAATATAAAAATGACACAAATAATAATAAATGGAAAAATAATAACAGTTCTAGAAAAAAAATTTGAAGATAAAAAAACAGTATATGCGCAGTTTTTGATGGAGAGTGAAAGCAAAGGAATGGAGATTATAAAAGTAAAAATTGTAAATGAAGCTGATATACAAAAACTAGAAAAAGATTTAGTTGTATCTGTTCCAGTTTCAATTTCAGCTGTTAATGGAAATTTATACTACTCACAAAGTGATAATATTAAATTTCATAAAGAGATAAAATAGTATGTTATATATGCTTAGGTTATTTATAGTTAATTTGAGTATCTATCTTGGAGTTTTATTTATGGGTCTATTTTTAGTGATATTTTTCACTAAAAATGGAGCAGCCCTTGATGAAATAGTAAAGTATAAATACTTAATTATATTTTTTACTTTAGTAGTATTTATTGAAAGATTAATTTATTATATAAAATATTATAGATTTCATATATTGCCTTATTCTCTAAAACTTTTTAATAGAGTAAATAATGAACAAAAAGAATCTAAAATATACTTAGATAAATTTAAAAAATATGATAAAAAAAGTAATACATATTTTTTTAAAAATAGATTAGCCATTAACAAACAAACTTATATAGATTTAAAAGATAGAATTATCCATCTTTTAGGATATGAAAATAAAGATGAAGTAGAATTTGAAATAAAAGCATACAATAAAAAAGAAGTAGCTATTAAGCTTTTTAAACTTCCTAAAAAATTTGTTTGGCACATTGGATTATTAAAAGATAAAAATATATATCTAGGACATAATAAAGATGGTGCTTATTATTTACCTTTAGAAAACTTAACTTCTTCTATTTGTTGTGGAGAAAGTGGAAGTGGAAAATCAAATTTCTTGAATATGATTATATTTTCATTATTACATAATTCAGAATATATTGAACATTTAGATTTTATAGATTTGAAAGGAGTTGAATTAAGTAGATATGAATTAAATAATACAACTTTTACAGATAATATAGAAGAAGCAAATAATTTATTTGAAAATCTAAAAAATGAGATGAATAACAGATTTAAGCAAATGAAAGAGAAAAAAGATTTAACCTATAGTGGAAAGTTTAGAATTTGTTTAATAGATGAAATAGGCACAATATCAACTCATCACGATAAAAAACTAAAAGAGAATATCTTTAATAACCTTATAGAAATAGGGCAAAAAGGTAGAGCTTCAAAAGTTCTGTTATTAATATTTTCTCAAAAAATTGATAGTACAAATATTCCAACAAATGTGCTTACTAATTTACAAAGTTCATTTTTACTTAGAACAAGTAGCCAATTTAATATAAATAATACAATAGGGCTTAATGAAGAAGTAGAAGAAATAACAAAAACAAGAGTTCAAGATTTCCCCAAAGGTAGGGTTATTTATAAAGATGGATTAAGTAGTGAAAAAGTGTTATTACAAACTCCATATTTAGCACAAGATGTTCAAAACTCAATGATTAAATATTTCCAAAATTGGATTAATAAATAATCCAATTCTTAATCAAAAGCTTGGACATAAGGGGAATGGCTTTGCCATTCTCCGTTGTCCCTTTATCTCTTTTAATAAAAAGTATCAGAAATTATTTTTTAATTTATGCTACTATTAGATAGTTTAAAAATTAATTGGAGATGAAAATATGTTTGAAAAGTTAGCTAATTCGACATATAGAATAGTATGTGGGCATAGCAGTGGAAGTGGATTTAGTTATAGATTAGAAAATATTATTATAACAAATTGTCATGTAATTGAAAATACATTTATTACAAAACAAGAAATTTATGCGATTACAGAAGATAATATAAGATTTTTAACAAAACTTATTGCATATTCTTCTAAAGAAGAATATGATTTTGCAATATTAGAAATACAATCATCATTACCTAAAAATAGAAATATTTTACAACCTAATTTAGAATTAGAATTAAAAAGAGGTATTAAAGCAGTATTTAGTGGTTTCCCTCATGGTATTCCAGATTTGCTCATTCATGAGGCCATTATTTCAAATGTCCAAAATTCAAAATCATTTTACCTTGATGGTTCTATTAATGGAGGGAATTCAGGTGGACCTATTATTGATTCGCTCTCTGGCAAAGTTATTGGGATTGTTACCCAAAGACGATTTTTATCCCCAAATAATTATTCTAGTGCAAAGGAAAATGTTAAAAATATACAAAAACAATGTAAATCTTTTATAGATAAAGGAGGAAATGTCTATATAAATGGTTTAGATATAAGTAGAGTAGTAGGATTAATTTCTGAATCTTTATCTATAACATCAAGTGTTTTAGATTCTAATGCAAATGTTGGTATTGGAATAGGATTTAGAATAATCTTTGTTGAAAATAAATTGAAAGAATTAGGATTAATATAAATTAAATAAAATGTATTTATAGGCATATATTTAAAAAGAAGGCTTTATAAAAGCCTTGATAAATACAATATAATAGTTTTAATGAATAATAAAACTTGAATTAAGTAGTAAGATTTATGGTACTTTCATGCTATTTTCATTTGTTTTTGCAACCTCTTTTTCATATGATGACATAACAGAGTTTATAAAATGATTTGATGCATCCCAGGTTCTTGTATTTTTTATAAATATTCCAAGTGGACCATCTTGTCTATAATTATTCTCTAATCTATGATGTTCTAAAAATACGCTCATACTCCCACAAACTCCAGGAGATACTTCGTACTCACTAAAAATAAATTCTATTCCATCATTTTTAATAAAAAATCTTGGAACGAAATTTGTTGATTCAAATCTATCAAAAAAATCACATCCATTTTCACTCATATGCTTATTTTTAATCATTTCTTTTACATTCTTTAGTGCATCTAATCTAGCATCAAATATATCAAAAAACTCCAGAGATTGTTTTTTATTTGGTACTATATTAAAAGCAAAAACAGAAGCATTACCATTTATAGCAGAATAATAATATGTATATTGATACCATTTCAATGAAAGTAGATGAGGAGTTACAACACCTATCTCATATTCACCCGTATATTCAAAAAGATTTTCTTGATAAGCATCTAGTATATTATCCTTAATCTCTTGATTTATATCATGTATATAATTATTAATAATAAAGCTATCAATTTGAGGGTATACAATATTGAATTTGTTATATTTTCTTTTTATTTCATCATTAGTTATTTCATTTTTAATAGTTTCATCATTAAAATTAAAAGTGTGTTTAATTTCTTTTATTTTTAAATAATTTAAACTATATTCTTCTAATTTCTCATAAGACCAAAATAATGAAGTAGGTATTAGATACATCAATGATATTATATAAAAATAAAAGCTGAGAGCTGAATATTTACTAGGTAAACTCCACTTATTAAATTGTTTTTTTGTTGGTAAAATTTTCCTCAATATAAATATCCTTAAATTAGGTATTGATAAGTTCTTATTATATAAATTTAATACTTTTATATATTTTAAATTTTCAAAATGTTATTTAAGAAATTAATGTTGGTGCCGTTAAATACCTGTGATTAATTTTTATTATAGGATAGGTTTTCATAAAATGGTTATTAGTTGGTATTTGTGGGTTATGAGTTCGATTCTCTATAAAATCCTACCAAGTGAGCCATAACTTCATATTTTTTAGATTATATTTTACTTTCCTTTGCTACTTTTATTAAATTTTTTATAAGGTAAAAATTCAACTATTAAATTTTGAATATAGATTACTTTTTCTTTAATCTTTATATCTAGTTTCTCAACAATGAGAAATAGAATTTAAAATAATTAGTATGTAAGAATAGATTAACTAAAATTTGAATTAAAGATTTAAAAAATTGGGATACCAAAAAGGGATACTTTAAGCTTAAAAATCACTAAAATGGGGATACTTTTGCTATTTTTGGAAACACCCATTTCTAAAAATATAGTTTATAAAGGACGATTTTATGGGGATTTCAAAGGCATATTTTGCAGGTGGTTGTTTTTGGGGAGTCGAATATTTCTTTCAAAAAGTAGCTGGTGTTAAAAGTGTAATATCAGGATATATGGGTGGACATATAAAAAATCCAACTTACGAGATAGTTTGTAGTGGATTTAGTGGACATATAGAAACAGTTGAAGTTGAGTTTGATGAAAATATTGTAAGATATGAAGATTTGGTAAAGTTATTTTTTGAAATTCATAATTTTACTCAAACAAATGGACAAGGTCCAGATATAGGGAGTCAATATTTAAGTGCAATTTTTTATTGTGATGAAAATCAAAAAAATATAGCTTTGGATTTGATAATGAAGTTAAAAGAAAAAGGTTACGAAGTAGCAACAAGTTTGTATGAAAAAGTGGATTTTTATAAAGCAGAAGAGTATCATCAAAACTACTACAACAGGCATAATAAAATGCCTTATTGTCATAGTAAAAGAGATATTTTCTAGTTTGAAACACCTAAGATATAGTAAGTTGGTTTTTTACTAACTCTTTCTATATCTACATTGTATTTTGTTGCCCATTTTGAAACTATATCGTGGAACTCTTCTATGATCTCTTTTGCATCATTTTCATCGCATTTAATTTTTAGATAATCAGTTGTATTTGATAGTGCGATATAGGCATTCATCTTTTTTAGATGGTCATTTAAAGTTAAGATATGTTTTGCAAATTTATCAAAATTTTTTGTAGATTCTATCATTGTTTGTGCTTGTTGTAAAGAAGATTCATTGTTTGAGTAACCAAGTTGAGATAAAATAACTTCAGCATTTACGTCTAATTGCATATTAATCCTTTTTAATGAAATTTATATATGTTATCAAAATAATATTTAAATGATAGTTATGGATTATACTATTTGAAAAACTCATTTATATCTTGTTTGTAGATGATAATAAATTTTTATTACTAACTAAACTAGAAAGAAATCAAAGTAGTATTTATGATAATGTTTATAATTTTGATGGAAAAACATTCAAACTTATAAATAAGAATCTAGATTTAAGTGGTAGCCAAGGTTATAATAAAACTTTTTCTAATCTTATGGGTAATTATAATATAGCTGTTAGTAAATCTGGAATATATGGTATTGAAACATTGTAAATAAAAAATCATATGTATTATCTACGGATAATGATAAAATACAATTTTTACAATCTGGTAATGAAGTGGTTTTAAAGGTATTTAATAATAAAGATTTGAAATTTGAGGGAAAACTACATTCTCATCTAGCTAGAGAAGATGTTAAAACTACTTATAACAATGAACCAGCAAGAATAATTTCACTAAATACTTTAAAAGAGGTAAAAAGCTTATCAGGTGATTTTCAAGTAATACCTATATATTCAGGTTTTACAAATATGGCAGGTACATTTACACTACAAACTGATATAACTTTTACAACAACTAGCCTTTATCACAATATGTATCTTCGAGATATGAAACCTTTATTTTAAAAGATAAAACCGTCCGATTTTTTGTCCTAACTTGTATATATATATAAATACAAGAGGACAAAAAAATGAAAGGATACTATTCAAAAAAACTTCAAAACAATTCAAAGCTATATGCTGAACTACAAGAGAATATGAATTTTTAAGACAATTAAACCTTTATTTGTGTATGATTTTTACTAATCAAATATAAAATATATAAAGGATATAAATGTCAGTTTTAATGAGTCTAGCGATGTTCCCAACAGATACAAATGGAAGTAAAAGTAAAGAAGTAAGTGAGATCTTGAATATCATCAAAAATAGTGGTTTGAAATATCAACTAACATCTATGAACACTATTGTTGAAGCAAAAACTTTAAAAGAGCTTTTGGATTTGGTAAATTTATGCTATTTGAAACTTGAAAGTTTAGGTTGCAATAGAGTTTATGCAGTTTTAAATTTTGATATTAGAACAAGTGGAGAAGATAGGATAAAAAGTAAGATAGCTTCTGTTGAAAAACATATTGGAACCGTTTCAAAATAGTTCTTGTTCTTGAAAAGTAATCAAAATTGAGTATAATAAACCCCAATATATAATACAAAGGAAATAAATGGGATTTGATAAATATTATGATAAAAATTTAATAAATCAAGCAACTATGAATTTAGATGAATTTAGAGAAAAACTTGAATCAGGAAATGGAAGTTTTATTAGTGAATTACACTCAAAATTTACATATAGAACAAAAGATGAACTTTTAAAACCATATCAAGTTGAGTTAATAAAACTTCAAGAACACCTAGAAAAGCACAATGAGAAGATGATTATTTTGATGGAAGGTAGAGATGCTTCTGGAAAAGGTGGAGCAATACGAAGAATCACAAGATATATGAATGAAAAACATTATAGAGTTGTAGCACTTGGAAAACCATCAGATGTTCAAAAAACTCAATGGTACTATCAAAGATATGTAGAGCAATTTCCATCTGGTGGAGAGATAGTTATCTTTGATAGAAGTTGGTATAACAGAGCTATGGTTGAACCTGTTTTTGGATTTTGTAGTCAAAAAGAGTATGAAGTTTTTATGAAAAGTGTTCCTAGATTTGAAGAAGATTTGATAGAACATGGTATTAAATTCTTAAAAATTTATCTATCAGTTTCAAAAGAAGAACAGGCTAGAAGATTTGAAGAGAGAGAAGAAAATCCTTTAAAACAGTGGAAATTAAGTGAGATAGATTTGCAGATGCAAAGTCGTTGGGAAGAGTTTACACAAAAAAAATATGATATGTTGAAATATACAAATACGGAAAAATCACCTTGGACAATTATCAGAAGTGATAGTAAATTTTTAGCAAGACTTAACTCAATCAAAGTTATTTTAAATTCTGTTGATTACGAAGGAAAAGATGAAAGATTGGATTTTAGTGTTGATAAAGATATTGTAATTACTGCTGAAAAAGAGCTAGAAATTATGGATATGAAAAGAAAAGAGGGGATACAAGAGGGCTTAATATAAGCTCTCTTATTTATTTTTTATAAACTTTTTTTATATTTTCAATTTTTGAAGATAGATTTAAAAGTATCATATCAGCTAAAACTAAAGCCATCATAGATTCAGCAACAACTGAACCTCTTACAGCTACACAAGGGTCGTGTCTTCCTTTTAGTTTACACTCTACATCATTTCCGTAAATATCAATTGTATCTTGTTCTATAAAAATAGATGGAGTTGCTTTGAAATATACTTTTACATTTATATCATCACCATTTGAAATTCCACCAAGTATCCCACCACTATGATTTGATTTAAAGCCAGTTTTTCTTATTTGGTCATTGTTGTCATATCCTAAAACTTTTGAAGCTAATATTCCATCACCTATTTCAATAGCTTTCACAGCATTTATACTCATCATTGCACTTGCTATTTGGCTATCTAATTTATGATATATTGGTTCACCTAAACCAATAGGACAATTTTTTACATTTATAAGTGCAACTCCACCAACACTATTGTGTGAATTTTTTGCATCTAAAATAGCTCTTTTTTGTTCTTCTTCTACACTTTTATCAAGTGCAAATATTTCAGAATTTTGTACATTTTCAAAATTAAAGCTTGAAGCCTCTATCCCATTGATTTCACAAATTCCACTTTTTATATCTATATTTAGTTCTTTTAAAAGTAGTTTTGCAATAGCACCAGCTGCAACTCTCGCAGCAGTTTCACGAGCAGAGCTTCTCCCCCCACCTCTATAATCTCTAATTCCATATTTATTAAAATATGTAAAATCAGCATGTCCTGGACGAAACAAATCTTTTACATTTGAGTAATCGCTTGATTTTTGATTTTCATTAAAAATAATCATTGAAATAGAAGTTCCAGTAGTAACTCCTTCAAAAACTCCACTCAATATTTCTACAACATCACCTTCTTTTCTAGCTGTTGCATATTTATTTTGTCCAGGTTTTCTTCTATTCATCTCATTTTGAATAAACTCTTCATCTATTTTTATTCCAGCTGGAATACCATCAACTATACAACCAAGTGCTTTTCCGTGAGATTCTCCAAATGTTGTAAATCTAAATCTATGTCCAAAAGTATTCAATTCTCTTCCTCTCTTAGTTTGTCAATAGCTATTTTTGCAGCAGCTTGTTGTGCTAATTTTTTACTTTTACCACTTGCTTTTCCAAAATTTGTTCCATCTATCCAAATAGAAACTTCAAACTCTTTTTTATGATCTGGACCATAAGAACCTTCGATAATATACTCTGGAATCGAAGCAAATCTAGCTTGAGTTATCTCTTGTAAAGCGGTTTTATAATCGCTAAATAAAACATCAAGATTGATTTTATCATAAGAGTTTTCTAATAGATTTAAAACAATTGGCTTTAAGTTTTCCAAACCACTTTCTAAATATATTGCTCCCATTATGGCTTCAAATGCATCAGATAAAATAGAAGATTTAGTTCTTCCTTTGTTTCTTTCTTCAGCTGTTGAAATAAAGATATAATCACCAAGATTTATCTCATTTGCAAGTTTTGTAAAACCAGTCTCATTTACTAAACTAGCTCTTATTTTAGATAGTTCACCTTCATTTGATTTTGGAAACTTTTTATATAAATATTCTCCAACAATTAGATTTAAAACAGCATCACCTAAGAACTCTAATCTTTCATTGTTATATGGTTTTTTGAAGCTTTTGTGAGTAAGTGCTTCGATTATCAGATTTTTATTTTGAAACTGATAATCCAAGCACTTTTCAAGTTTTGAATAGTCACTCAATTTTTATCCTTTGTAAATTTTTTAAAAGTATAACACAAATTTATTTTATCTTATTGTAGAGATTGATTTGCTTGAAAAAAAGATTTGCATATATGGTGTTTTACTTGAAGTGTAAAAATATTGTGACAATGTGGACATCGTACTTCAAAAAATGGGTGAGATTGTTTACAAGAACTACAAATAAACTCAAAATTCAATGAAGCATTTATACCTTTTTTATGATTATTTATCAAAATTAAAATATCCAAAACAAAATCGCTACTATTTTCCAAGTTATTTATATGATTTTTTGCATTGAAGATTTCTTTTAGAAATTGATTTTTTTCAACTTTTTCAAAGTCAATATCGTTTTTTGGTTGATACCATAAAATATCTATGATTTTTGAACAGTCGAACTCTTCTATGTGATTGTAGAAAAAATTTTTATTAAATTGGAGTAAAAAAGTTGTAAAAACTCTTTCAATTATTTTATTCTCTTTAAATATTTCGTATAAAATGTCTGTTCTTTTTTCATAAGATAATATTGAATCATTTATTATTAAAAGGCTATCAAAATAGATTTTATCATTTTTTACATCAACGCTTAACTCTTCTAGTGCTTGAGTTATCTCTTTTGCTTTTTTATAATCTTTTAGTTTTTCGCAAACAATCATAAGATTTTTTAGTACATTTTTATTTCGTGGAGAGTTTTTTAGTATTTTTAAAAATACATCTTTTGATCTTTGTAAAAATCCACCTTTTAAATAAGTTGTACCTAAAAGTTCTAGTAATTCTTCTTTTTTTACTCTATCCTTTACATGTTCAAGAAGTGCTAAATATACAGAAATAGCTTTGTTGTAATCACCTTTATACAAAAAAGTAGATGCTAAAAGTAAGATAGAGTCAAAAGGAAGATTGTATGTTTTATACAAATTTATATAATCATCTTCTTTTAATTTTCCTAGTTCAAATCTAAGTGATAATTTTCTATAATCCTTTCTAGCTCTTCTTTCTTTATATATTCCATAAGAGTATGTAAAAAATGAGATTAAAAAAACTAAAAAAACTACTAAAATAACTCCAACAATCGGATCACGATACTCTAAAACTATATTATCCACAAAAAGCCTTTTTTAAATGATAAATAGGAGTTATCCTAACATAAAAGTACATATAAAAAAATAAAAGTGTATAATTGCCAAATGATAAAAAAAGAATCGATTGATAATCTAAAAAATCATCTTGATATTGTTGATGTAGTTTCACAGTTTATTGAAGTTAAAAAATCTGGGGCAAATTTTAAAGCTTGTTGTCCTTTTCATGGAGAAGATACACCTTCTTTTGTTGTAAGTCCAACAAAACAGATATATCACTGCTTTGGTTGTGGTGTTGGTGGAGATAGCATAAAATTTGTTATGGAGTATGAAAAACTTTCTTATCCTGAAACTATCGAAAAACTAGCTTCTATGTATAACTTTAGTTTGGATTATGATACAAATGTCTCTAAAAAAAGTGATAATAAAGTTTTACAAGATGTGAACAGTTTTTTCCAAAAACAGCTTTTATCAAATCAAAATATCAAAGAATACTTACAAAGCAGGGGAGTTTTTGATTCATATATTGAAAAATTTGAAATAGGATATGCCAGTAGTTCAAGTAGTACAATAGATTTTTTAAAAGCAAATCACTATAACTTAAATGATGCAATTGATGTAGGGGTTATAAGTCAAGGTGATAATGGATTGTATTCAAGATTTATAGATAGATTGATGTTTCCTATTTACTCTATAAATGCAAAACTTGTAGGTTTTGGTGGAAGAACTTTGACAAATCACGGAGCAAAATATGTAAACTCTCCACAAACAAATCTTTTTAATAAATCAAAACTTTTGTATGGTTATCATTTGGCAAAAGAGAAAATTTATAAAACTAAAGAAATTGTTGTTTGTGAAGGGTATTTAGATGTTATTATGCTTCATCAAGCTGGATTTAATAATGCAGTTGCAACTTTGGGAACAGCTTTAACAAAAGAGCATTTACCACTTTTAAGAAGGGGAGAACCAAAAGTTATTTTGGCTTATGATGGTGATAAAGCAGGATTAAATGCAGCTTATAAGGCTTCTGTTATGCTAAGTCAAGCTGGATTTGATGGTGGAGTAGTAATTTTTAGTGATGGACAAGATCCAGCTGATATGATAAAAAATAGACAAATTCAAGAAGTAGGAAAACTATTTTCAAATCCTATATCTTTTGTAAATTTTGCTATTGATTATATAGTTTCAAACTATGATATAAACAGTCCTGTTGAAAAACAAAAAGCTTTAAATGAGACAAATGATTATTTAAATACTCTTAGTTTATTGTATCAAGAAGAGTATAAAAAATATATTGCTCAAAAGCTAAATATAAAAGAGAGTTTGGTTAAAACTGCAAATTCTAAAAAAAGAGTAAATGAAGTAAATCTATCAAAAGTTGATATCGCTGAACTTTGTATAATAAAATCTATTTTAGAAGAACCAAGAAGATTGGATATGGTTTTAGATAAAGTAGATGCTTCAATGTTTGAGTTTCATAAAGAAGATTTTGAAGAGTTACTTGAAGATATTAATTCAAGTTCATTGAATAAAATAATATTAAATGATAAATTAGAAAGTTATGATGAACAAAGGTTAAACCAAGAATTACTAGTTCTTTTACATAAATTTTATTCAAATAAGCTTTTAGCTTTGTCTTATGATAATAGTTTAGAATTTAAAGAAAAAGTAAATTTAATAAGAAAGATAAAAGATAATTTGTATGAGTTGAAACAAGGTAAACTTATAAAGTTTAACTTATGACTTAAAAATATTTCACATTGTGGAAGCATATCTATTATTTTTATAGTATAGAAATTTAAAGTTTTGCTATCAAATATAAATTGTAATATTTAATTCTTACATTAAATATAGCCTCATATTGTTACCATAAGTAACTTCAACTAACAAATCTGAAAATTCTTTTGTAAAAGTTGTCCACTTTTTTCATTTAAATCGTCTTACTATATAGAGAAACAAATTCTCAAAATTAATACAAAGGATTTAAGATGAAAAACAAAGTTTTCATGTCAGTTGTAACATCATTGATGTTAGGAAGTTCTTTTGCAAATGCAAAAGAGATAAGTTTGCAAGAAGCAGTAGAGAATATAGTAAAGAAATATAATGTAACATATATTTCAAAATCAAAAGATTTGAAGAATAAAATAGTAGATTCAGAAAAGTTAGGTTTCGGGGGGGGGTACGGTATTAAGTAATCTAAATAGTGTATTAGAAGAACATAATCTCGAAGCTATCGAAGAAAATAGCATAATCTATATAATAGAAAATCCCCAATCATCATATAAAAAAGTAGGTAAAACTTATATCTTAGATGAAATATCTGTAAAAGATAATAAAGAAAATAGCTATACAAGAACTCAAGACAATTCAGCAACTGGTATGAATTTATCACTTAAAGAAACACCACAATCAGTTTCAGTAATTACTTCAAAAAGAATGGAAGATCAACAACTAAATAATTTAGTAGATGTGTTAAAAAATACAACGGGAGTTTATGCACAATCATCTCCAACAAATACACAGAATGCTTCATTTTATTCTCGTGGTTATCAAATAAAAAATTTACAAGTAGATGGAGTTCCAACTACAGTTTTTCTAGCAACAGGAGATCAAACACAGGGTGGTTTTGATACAGCATTATACGATTCTGTTTCAGTGGTTCGAGGTGCAACTGGACTTTTAACAGGAGCTGGAGATCCTAGTGGAAGTATAAATTTAGTACGAAAGAAACCAACAAAAGATTTTCAAGCTTCTTTAGCAGCCCAAACAGGAAGATGGGATAAATATAGAGGTGTTGTAGATGTCGGTGGTGGATTTAATGAAGATGATTCAATTCGTGGTAGATTTATAGCATTACACAATGAAGGTGGATATTTCAACCCAATATTAGAAAGAGAAAATAGTACTTTATATGGAATTGTTGAAGCTGATTTAGGAGATACTACTACTGTATCTGCATCTTGGGAACGAAGTGAATCGAAAGATAATACTTCTCCAAAGACACAAGGAGGAGATAGATTTTTTGTAAAAAGTTGGAAGAAAATTGCATTATCAAATTTTGATAAATATACTTGGTTTAATTCTGACTGGACAAAAAGAGAAAGAACAATAGATAATTTTACTTTAGCTTTAAATCATCATATCAACGACTCTTGGAACATAGATGCTACATATAACTACACAAAAGAGGATCGAAAGCAAAAATTTGGTGCATGCACTCCTTGGGAAAATGATGATACTTGCACACAAAGTTTCTTTTATAATTATTTGGACGCAGATAAAGTTCATTCTGCCGATATAAAAATAAATGGGACTTTTGATTTATGGGGGAAATCTCATGATTTAGTTATTGGAGCAAATGGAATAAAAGCTAAAGAAGGTATCTCAGGTATTTATTTTACTGGCAATGGAGCAGGATTTAGGATAATTAACAATAGGGTGGTAGATATTGAACCAAATTGGAATGAAGATAAAAGATGGAATGGCAGAACAGAAAGAAATCAGTATGGTGTATTTATTTCAACTAAACTTAATTTTACAGATGATTTATCAGCAATTTTAGGTGGAAGATACAGTGAATGGAAAATAATAGAAGCTGGAAGCACCATAGAAAGAAAAGCATATAATTTTTTACCATATTTAGCTTTAAGTTATGATATTACAGAAAATCTTACAACTTATGCTAGTTATACAGAGATTTTTAATCCTCAATCTGCAAAAGATAGAAGTGGTAAATATCTTGACCCAGAAACTGGATTTAACTATGAAGTTGGTCTAAAAGGTGAATGGTTTGATGGAAGATTAAACTCTAGTATTGCACTTTTCCAATCAGGGAAAGATGGTCTTGTAATAGTTGATAAAAATGAAGAGACAGGAGAATGCTATAGATATCCAGGTGGTTCACCATGGGATTGTGCAATGAAATCAGAAGATGATACAAAAAACAGAGGTTGGGAGTTTGAAATTGCAGGAGAAATTACTCCAAATTGGCAAATTCAAACTGGTTTCTCTTCGTCAATTCTTAAAGATAAAAATGGGAAAAGATTAACAAGTGATGCTATACCTATTAGAACAGCAAATCTATTTACTACTTATAAACCTATATCTAAATTAACTTTAGGTGGTGGTTTAAGATGGCAAAGTGAAACTTATGATAATAGCGTTAAAAATACTTATATTAATATAGGTCACTCTGAAATGGTTGGAGAAGCTAAACAAGATGATTATTTTGTCGTAGATTTGATGGCAAATTATGAGTTTGATAAAAACTTAAGTTTACTTGTAAATTTAAATAATGCTTTAAATAAAGAGTATAAAACTACTTTTGGAACATATTCTTATGGAGAAGAGAGAAACTGGATGGCTACTTTAAAATATAAATTTTAAACTTTTGAAACGGGGATCAAAGTTCCCCGTTCCAACAAATATTTTTAAGCATGGGTTTCAAAGTATTTTTATTTAATTTTGAGATTAAAATTTCGATACAAAACAAAAAATATACTTTCCTTTTTACTTTGGAACTCATACTTAAGGGTATAAATAAAATCTTACAAAATATAAATATTCATTTATATAAGCTCAAATTTCTTACTGATATTTACTTCTCTTGTAATATTCACAATTTCAAAAATGGAACTACTGACATTTTGTTTATTTAATTTTTATATATCTATAGAACTCCTATACCATTTTAAAGAAAGTTTAATAAAATCTTAGATATTATTCCCGTTCGAAAAATAGCAAATAGTATGAAAATTATCCCAACTTTGTGCTTATAGAATAAATTAGAGGAAGAAAAGATGTACGCAATTATCAAATGTGGTGGAAAACAGTATAAAGTATCAGAAGGTGATATCTTAGATATTGATTATACTGGTAAAGCTGCACAAGAAACGTTAGAAATCACTGATGTAATCGCTGTAAATAATGGTGAATTAAAAACTGGTGATGCAGTTGCAAAAGCAAAAGTAGAAGCAGTTGTAGTTTTAGATGGAACAGGTGTAAATAGAGCTAAAAAAGTTGTAATTTACAAAAAAAGAAGAAGAAAAGATTCTAAATTAAAAAGAGGTTTTAGAAAAAGCTTCACAAAAATTAGAATTACAAAAATAGCTGCGTAAGCTAAAATAGATTAAGGAGAAACAAAATGGCTCACAAAAAAGGTCAGGGAAGTACTCAGAATAATAGAGATTCAGCTGGAAGAAGACTTGGTGTTAAAAAATTTGGTGGTGAAGTTGTAAAAGCTGGAAATATCATCATTAGACAAAGAGGAACAAGAGTTCACTTAGGAAGCAATGTTGGTATGGGGAAAGATCATACAATATACTCTTTAATTGATGGTGTAGTTAAATTTGAAATTAAAGATAAAAATAGAAAAAAAGTTTCAGTTTACGCTGCTTCGTAATTCTGAAATTTAATCTGTTTATTAAAGGGTGTATGCTTTTTGCATCACCCTTTTTTTATTTGTAAAATATAATAACTATTGAAAAGTTAAAATATTTTAGTTTTTTAATATTTATTTAGGAAAATGTATGTTTATAGATAGTGCAAAATTTAGTGTAAGTTCTGGAAAAGGTGGGCAAGGATGTGCATCTTTTAGAAGAGAAAAGTTTATTGTCCAAGGTGGACCAGATGGTGGAGATGGTGGAAAAGGTGGAGATGTTTACTTTTTGGTAGATAACAATACAGATACTTTATCTTTTTATAAAGGAAGAAGAGTATTTAAATCTGATAAAGGGAAACCAGGACTTGGTAGACAAAAAACTGGAAAATCTGGAGAACCTTTAGTTTTGATAGTACCTCCAGGAACACAGGTAATTGATGATGATACAGATGAGGTATTATTTGATTTACTTGAGAATGGAGAAAAGATTTTATTCTTAGAAGGTGGAAAAGGTGGGCTTGGAAATGTACACTTTAAAAACTCAAGAAATCAACGACCAACATATTTTCAACCAGGACTTCCAGGAATTACAAAAAATATTAGGTTAGAGCTAAAGCTTATTGCTGATGTTGGGCTTGTTGGTTATCCTAATGTTGGAAAATCTACTTTAATTTCAGTAACATCAAATGCAACTCCTGAAATAGCAAACTATGAATTTACAACACTTACTCCAAAATTAGGAGTTGTAAGTGTTGGTGATTATAATTCTTTTGTTATGGCAGATATTCCTGGAATTATTGATGGTGCTAGTGATGGTAAAGGACTTGGATTAGAATTTTTAAGACATATAGAAAGAACAAAAACTTTACTTTTTGTAATTGATGTTGCAAATTATAGAACAATGATTGATCAATATAATGTTTTAAAAGAAGAGCTTGTTAAATTTTCTGATGAGTTATCAAAAAGAAATTTTGCAATTGTTTTAAGTAAAATTGATGGGTACTATGGTGAAGATTTAGCTAAAGATGTTGAAGATTTTATGAAAGCTATAAATTTAGAAAAATCTGATAAAAATGAGTTTAAATTTGATGATAATCTACCATATTTTGTACAAGATTTAGTTTATTCAAAATTTGATGATAGTAAACCATATTTTGTACTACCAATTTCATCATTAAACAAAACAAATATAAGCTCACTTAAATATGCACTTTATGGTATGCTAGGAAAATAGAAATGAAGAGATTAGTTATTAAAGTTGGGACTGCTGTTTTAACTCAAGATGGTGAACTAGCTTATGATAGAATGAAAAATCTTGTAAAGTTAATAGCAAAGCTTAAAAATGAGAAAAAATTAGAAGTTATTTTGGTTTCTTCTGGGGCTGTTGGCGCTGGATATACTTCTTTAAAATTAGAAAAAACTATTTTGAATAAGCAAGTACTGGCATCTATTGGGCAACCAAAGTTGATGAAAACTTACCAAGAAATGTTTGAAGAATATGATATTACAATTGCTCAAATGCTTTTTGTTGCAAATGATTTTGATTCAAGAAAAAGTTCAAAAAATTTAAAAATAGTTGCAAGTACACTTTTAGAGAATGATATTTTACCAATAGTAAATGAAAATGATATTTTATCTCCAGAAATTTTAATAGGGGATAATGACCAAATGGCTGCTTATGTAGCCTATTATTTTAAAGCTGATATGTTAGCTATCTTAACAGATATTGATGGATATTATGATAAAAATCCAAGAGAATTTAGTGATGCAAAACTTCAAAAAGTGGTTACTGAAATTTCTATAGCTGAATTAGAAAAAACTCCTAGTGCAAACTCAAAATTTGCAACAGGTGGAATAGTTACAAAACTAAAAGCAGCTGACTTTTTAATGCAAAAAAATATTCCTATGTATTTGACTAGTGGTTTTGATTTGACAAATGCTTATGATTTTTTACTTGATGGAAATCATAAAAGTGGAACAATTTTTAAAAATAAAAATTAAGGATTTTCAGTGAAAAAGATTTTATTTATGGGAACACCAGAATACGCAACGACAATTTTGAAAGAACTTTTAGATAGTTCTTACGAGGTTGTGGGACTTTTCACTCAACCTGATAAACCAGTAGGTAGAAAACAACTCTTAACACCACCACATATAAAACAATTTTGTATTGAAAATGGTATAAACATTCCTATATTTCAACCAAATAAATTAAAGGATAATCTTGCAGCTTATATTGCTATAAAGGAGTTAAATCCTGATTTTATAGTGGTTGCTGCATATGGTCAAATATTACCTAAAGAGATTTTAGATTTAGCTCCTTGCATAAATCTACACGCTTCACTTTTACCAAAATATAGAGGTGCAAGTCCTATTCAAGAATCACTTTTAAATGATGATTATTTTACAGGTGTTACTTCTATGCTTATGGAAGAGGGACTTGATAGTGGAGATATCTTAGCTTTACAATATCTAAAAATTACTCCTACTATGGAAGTAACTGAAGCTTTTGATAAATTATCTTTAATAGCAGCAAAACTTACAATTACAACTTTAGATAATTTTGAAAATATTAAACCAATAAAACAAAATGAAAGTGAAGTGAGTTTTTGTAGAAAAATCAAAAAAGATGATGGATTAGTTGATTTTAACGATGCAAAAAAACTATTTTTAAAATATAAAGCTTATTCTTTTTGGCCTGGTGTTTTTTTAGAATCTGAATTAAAATTAAAAGATATTGAACTTATTGAAGAAAATTCACAAAATCAAGCAGGAATGATTTTAGAAATCTCAAAAGACTTTATTGTTATAGCTTGTATAATTGGTAGTTTAAAAATCAAAACTTTACAATCTCCATCAAAAAAGGCTATCTGTTCAGTTGATTTTGTAAGAGGACAAAGATTTGAAATTGGAGATATTTTAGCGTAAAAATTTACGCTAAATATTGGACAAATAATGTAATTGTAAATAAGCTCACAATTACTCCTAATACTAAAGAATTAATAGCAATTTTTTCATCTAACCCGCCTTTTATAGCTAAAACAGCAGCCATTGTCATAGGTGGCATGGCAACTTCTATTATTGTAACTTTTACCCAAGTATCATCAACTCCATAAAAGTATTTAAAAGTAAAAAGCACTATTATAGGTACAATTACCATTTTTAAAATAACAGCTGTTGTTACAATATGAAATTTTGAAAATATATATTTTAATTCTAATTTCATTCCAATAGCAATCATAGCAATAGGAACTAACGTTGAACCTAAATTTTCTGCTGTATATATTAAAAATTTTGGAACTTCAAAATTTTTTAAAAATATTGTTAAGAAAAACATTATCATTGGTGGAAATAAAAATATTGATTTTGATATATCTATAACAGAGTTTCTTCTTCCACTTCCCCAAGTAATTATAAATACACCAACAGATACTAATAATAAAAATGAACCAAAAATATCATAAATTAATCCATATATTATGAAATCTTGCCCATAAAAAGCATCAATATATGATAAACCAATAAATGAAGTATTCCCAAATGTTGCCATAATCATAAAAGTAGCAAGATGTATTCTATTTAATCTTAAAAGTTTTCCTATTAAATATGAAAGTAAAAGGTTAAAGAGGATAATTCCTATAAACATAAAAATCAAAGCTATAATTTTAGAATCTATATTTAATGGGTATATTTTTGAAAATACTATTGCTGGTAATGAAAAATATATAATAAAATCTACAAGTTGTTTTGAGTTGTCTTGAAAAATTATTTTGAATAAATAGCCTATTAATAGAAATATTGCTATTGGTAAAACAGGATCTAACATACTTTAAGCCTTTTTTTAATAAAGCTAAGATTATAATTAATATAATCTTAGCTAAAGCTTGAACCTAGTTAAATTTATTTTTCATTCTCTTCTAAAAGATGTTCATATTTTTTATCTGTAAGAAGTTTCATAAATGCAACCAAAGCATCAACTTTTCTATCTGTGAGTTTTATTGCTTTTAGTTCGTTTAAAGATATTGTATCTTTTACTTCTGGTTCATCCCAATTATTACCTGTTTCTTTATTTATAGTTCTATCTTTATTGTTGTATTTATCGTAAAATTCAACAACAGTTTTTAAATCTTTAAAAACACCATTATGCATATATGGAGCAGTTATTGCTACATTTCTTAATGTTGGAGTTTTATGTTTACCTTTTTGATTTATATCATCTATTTGTGGATGAGCTAAAAGTCCATCATCTATTGCAGTAACACCATTTTTAGCTCTCAACTCATAATTTATTGGAGTTCCAATATTATGATATTCATAGTTTGTAAAAGTTTCACCTGCTTTATCCTCACCTTTTAAAACATGGCAATTTGCACAAGAGTTATTATTATTTGAGAAGAATATAGATTTTCCTAAATCTTCGAGTGGAGTTAAATCATATTCTCCTTTTAAATATCTATCATATTTTGAATCAAAAGGCGAAAATTCTTCTGTTCTTTCATAACTTGCAATTGCAATTGTCATAGCTTCATAAGCTTTATCATTATCTTTGAAAATTTCATTTCCAAATAAATTTTTGAAAGTATCAATATAAAAACTATTTTCTTTGATTCTATCTACTACTTCTTTTTTGCTAGACATTCCCATTTCTATTGGGTTTAAAGGTGGTCCTCCAGCTTGTCCTTCTAGGTCAGTTTCTCTTCCATCCCAAAATTGTCCACCTGTATAAAAACCTTTTTTCTCATTTAAGTGAAATTTTGGAGAAAATTTAGCATACATAGCTGTTGGTGCTTGTCTATCTCCTAAAGATTTCCCATCATCTCCTAAAGAAGCCATTTTTGAAATTCCATTATCTCTGTTATCTGTAAAAGCATATTCTGGATTATGACAGGTAGCACAACTTTGTGTTCTATTTTTTGATAAATTTGTATCAAAGAATAGTGCTCTTCCTAATTCATCTTTTGATAAATTAGAAGCACTAAGATTTGTTAATATTAAGCTTATTGGTAAAATTAGTTTTAATATTTTCATAAAATTTCCCTTTTTTTATTAAATTTACAAATGGTCGGAAATATAAATCTTTTATAGTTAAATATTCGCCCATTTGATTTTTCCTTATCCCAAATTTTAAGACTTTGACATCTTTTGAAATTTTAAGTGTACCAAATATTCTATCCCAAATTGCTATATAACCACCATAATTTTTATCAAAATGCTTTTTATCATGGTGAATTTGGTGTTGTTTTGGAGATAAAAACCATTTTTCCACAAAAGAGAAATATGCAAAAGGAACATGAGAATGTCTTAAATTTGATCCAAATATTGAAAATATAAATAGAAATATGTTTACACCAAAAATCATATAAAGATTTATTTTTGCACCAAAAAAATAGATAAAAATACCAGTTATAAAACCAACACTCAGTGAATATCTAAGTCCAAACAAAAAATTTTCAACAAAATGTACTCTATAAAATGTTATTGGAGTTAAAACTCTTGCACTATGATGTACTTTGTGAAATTCCCATAAAAAAGGAATAGTATGTAAGAATCTATGCAACCAATATCTTGTAAAATCACTAAAAACAAAAATGGATATTGTATATAGAAGTACAATCTGTGAGTATGAGAATATAGTATTTTCAAAATACCCAAAATTTTGATATAAAAATTTATTAGTACTTAGTGCAACACTTTTTGCACTAAATACTAATGGAACAACAAGTAAAATATTTACAATATTTGCTAATATAAAATAGTAATAATCAAGTCTTGCACTTGGATGTAGCCATAATTTTGAAGATAATATTAGCTTACTACTTTTTTTTGTATAGTAAAAATATACTATTGCTAAAATAATAGAGCTAACAATATATAACCAAAAGACTCTTTTATTTGGATTTATCACAAAATCTAATGCAAGATATTCCAATTTTTAATCTCCATCAGCATCTAAAATATTTGGTTTAAGACCTAGCTTTTCTATAATCGTAATATAGTATAAATCGTGAATTTGTGAGGCTAAATCAAAAAGTTTTTTTGAATTAGAAAAATCATCTGATTTTAAGTTCTTTAACTCTTTTTTTGCTTCATCAATTTTAGAAGAAACAAGTTCTAATTCAGTTGAAGCATTTTTATTTTTTGCTAAATTCACTAAATTTGAATATTTTTGATTTGAAACTAACTCTTTTTGTGCATCAAGTATTGCATCTATTGCATCAAATGAACTTTGACTTAAAAAATATTCTGCTCTATTATTTTTAGGATCATTTTTATATTTTACTGAAAATCCTCCTGAATTTCCTATTCTCCACTCTTTTAATCTATAAGTCGAAGCAATTAAAGTATTTATTAATTTTGCATTATATTCAATTTGATCTTCTTCTCCATCACTTTTATTTAGGTAGTTTTCATAAACTTTTTTTATCTCTTCAAGTTTTGAAATAATAGAAGTTAAAATCTCTTTTGAAATATCTATTTGTCTATCATTTAATTTCTGTGAAGAGTATAAAACATACTCTAAAGCATTTACTGTTTTAAATGAATTTTTAAATAAAGCGGTCTTAACATCTGATTTGCTTTCTATTACCCTTTGCATTTGAGAGTTCAAATCTTCTTTTAAATTGTTAAAAACGTCAATATATCTTGGTGTATCTAAATAATCACTATCTATTTCTCCTGCTAAATATATAGCTTCTACTTTTTTCCATGATTTTATAAACTCTTTAAAGTTACTATCAGTAAATTTATTTTGTAATTTCTTAGCATCATCTATTGCTTTTTGTGTATCTGGAATAGATACATTTTTTATAACACTATTAAAAACTGATTCACTTGCAAAAACATATGAAACTAAAACTAAAAATATTAAAAATATTTTTTTCATTATAACTCCTCTAAAAATTTAATTAATTTTTCTCTTTGTTTTTTTGGAAGATTCATATATGCTTTTTTTGCATTTTCTGCCTCTCCACCATGCCATAAAATTGCTTCTTGAAAACTTCTTGCTCTTCCATCATGAAGTAGCCTTGGTTTTTCTTTATTTATTTTTTCATGTAAAGATAAACCCCAAAGTGGAGCTGTTCGCCATTCTCTTTCATTTGCCAAAAACTCAACTCTACCATCTGATAGTTCTTCTCCCATATCATGTAGTAAAAAATCAGAAAATGGATATATTTCAAATCCTAAATTAGTTTTAAAACTACTTATATGACATTTTGAACATGAAATACTTTCAAATAAAGTAAAACCATCTTTATACTCTTTAGTTTTTACTGGACTATAACTTTTTATATTTTTTAAATAATATGTTATTGCATCCAATCTATTATCTGGTAAATCTATATCTTTTGCTTTTGGAGATTCATTACATGTTTTTTGGAATTTTGTACAATTTTCATCTTGAAAAATAGTTGTAGTTAGACCAATATCATTTGATGCTGCAAATGCAACTTGTTCTTTTAAAAATGCAACACTAGCTTTCCATGTATATTTACCTAATTCTATTTTCTTTGTAATATTTGAATATACCCAATTTGCTTTTCCACTGATTCCATCACCGTTTTTGTCATCTATATCTTCATTGGCTAGAATATCTTCATCTGAAATTAAATCTATTAATCCCATTCCATTCAAAGTTTGAGCTATTCTGTATGATACGATTCCATTTTCATGAAAGTCTCCATAATTTAACTCTTTTAAACTATATTTTGGTTTTAGTAATATTTGTTTTTCACCATCAGGAAATAGTATCTCTTTCTCTTCAAAATCAATGTTTACTTTTCCTTCAAAATCAACTCCAAATATACTATTTATTGCTAATTGATTTCCATAAACAGGTTCTGGGATATAGCCTTTTTTATTTAAAACTTCTTTATGCTCCGAGCTATTATCTGATGTTATTGATAATCTAGCAACAATTGCTCTAGAAGCTATATTTTCAGAAGAAAAAAGTAATCCTCTTCCATTGTTTGGATGACAACTTATACAGGAATTGGCATTAAATAGTGGTCCTAGACCATCTCTTGCTGTTGTGATACTAGGAGCTTTTACCCAAGGAACTGTAAAAAAACTTCTTCCTAGCATAAATTTATCATATTCTTCATCATTTAAATCATTAATAGGTTTTAACAAAAGTTTACTATTTTTTGTATTCGAGATATATTTATCTTGAACGTTAAATGCAAAAAGCCCTGTGCAAAATATTGCAACAAGGCTATTTAATAAAATAATTCTTTTCAAAGTATTATTTTTATAACTTAGTTTCTTCTGGATCTGTAACATCATCTTCAGTTAATTTAATATTGTTTGCTTTTGCAACAGATATCATTTCATCTCCAAGTTTTCTTAACTCATTTTTTAGCTTTACTAAAACTTTTGATTGTGGATGTTCTGGACGTATTTGATAATCGAAGTGTGCTTCAGTTTTTGCAATTCTATCAACACTTTCAATTTTATCTTCAATATCAGACATAAGCTTTAAAATTCTATCTTTATCGTCTTTGTTTAAAGAGTCAAGTAAAGCACTACCATATCTCTTTCCATTATATGTAGAAGTTAAAATGTTTTTGAATCCTTCATAATTTTTTACTAAATCTCTATGAGTGTTATCTGAGAAACAAGAGTGTTCATCTTCTTCACTTGGAGTTAAAACTGCAACAGCAATTCTTTCATTTGCTAATTCAGATTTTATAAATACCCCCATTCCTGATATGATTTGTTGTAAAGCTTCTTTTTTAGAAATATTTCTATCTTTATTTTTACCTTTAATTTTTCCTAAAAGTGCTGCTCTGTAAAGTCCAGAATCACCTTTAATATCTTTTTCCCAAGCACTTTTAACTGTTTCTAAATCTTGTACCAATTTTTCTGTCACAACACTTAAATATTCTAATCTTCTTTTTGAATTTTTATCGGTTGTAAAATCAGAAAGTGGTCTAAGACCAGCAACCATAGCACCTTTTGTAATGTTATCTTCCATAAAATTTGCATAATCTTGATCTTGCCCCCATAGTAAAAACTCAATAGCATGGTATCCAGTTGAAACATTTGCTTCTCCACCATTTTCGTTAAGTTCTGTTAAAGCTTCCACTGTAATTTTTGTTACATCTACTTCAGTTGAATCTTCTCCTCCAGGATTAAATTTTCCAATAGTATCAATTATATTTCCAGAAGTTAGTTTTCCATCTGCATCAATCGTGTAATCAATCATATTTTCATCAAGTGGCCAAGCATTTATTTGTCCTTCTAAAGCTCCATAAGCTTTCTCAATCCACCCATCTTCTGCATCAATTGGACCATTTGAAAGCCTAAAAATTTCAGTTGAACCATAAGATTCTCTTGATTCTAGCCAAGCTTTTTTAGAATTATCAAAATTCTCTTGTGTAGGGTTTGCTACAAATTTATCAATAGCAACTTTTAAATCTTTTGCATCTTTTACAGCATCGTTATAATTATCAAGTGCTATATTAGCATAAGCTTCTAAGATAGGAGCATTTGCTGAAATAACAGTTTTTGTTGTGTCTTTTTGTGAATTTGCACTTACACTTATAGCTAAAGCAGCTGTTACAGATAAACTCAGTAAAAATTTTTTCCCAATTTTCATTTTGATTTCCTTTTTTATAGATATTGAGGTAAAATTAAAGCAGAATAAAGCTTTAATTTTGCTTTATTAATAATTATTATTAAAATATCATTCTTGATTGAATTAATAGGCTTTTAATATAATTTTTATTGTTGAATTATAAAAATAAAAAATGAGTGTGAAATATTGATTTAACTTTCAACTTTGTTAATTTTATCTTATTTTTAGTTTATTTAAAATAGAATTTCAACCGCTAAAGTTTTAAGTAGGGATACGCAAGCCGAACTAACTTTGCAAATAATATTTTATAAAAGGAAAATAGAATGAAAAAAATCGTTCTTTTAATGCTAGCATTCGCTGGTTTTGCATTTGCTGCTGATGCTGCTGTTGCAAATGAGACTTTAAAAGCTTACTCTGTAGTTGCTGCAGGTATTGGATTAGGTTTAGCTGCTCTTGGTGGAGCTATTGGTATGGGTAACACTGCTGCTGCAACTATTGCTGGAACAGCTAGAAATCCAGGTCTTGGTGGAAAATTAATGACAACAATGTTCATTGCTTTAGCTATGATTGAAGCTCAAGTTATTTATGCACTTGTTATTGCTATGATTGCACTATACGCGAATCCATTCCTATAAGAATTACAGATTTATAATTAAAAGCTAAGAAGTTTTCTTCTTGGCTTTTTTTATGCTTATTTTTTACAAAACTCATATTAATTTCAAGTTTTAATATAATATTATATATAATTTTTAAATGGAAATTATCAAATTAAAAGAAGTTGATTCAACACAAAATTATATTAAAGAGTACATAAAAGTAAATGGATACAAAAACCCTTTGTGTGTAGTTACAACTTTACAGACAAATGGAATTGGAAGCCGTGGAAATTCTTGGACTGGTAAGCAAGGAAATCTTTTTTTCTCTTTTGTTATAAAAAAATCAGATTTATCGAATGATTTACCATTGCAAAGTTCTTCTATATATTTTACATATATTTTAAAAACTATTTTAAATGATTTTGGTTCAAATGTTTATATAAAATGGCCAAATGATTTTTATATTGATGATAGAAAAATTGGTGGTGCTATTACTACAACTACAAATGAATTATTATATTGTGGAATAGGATTAAATTTAGTTGAAGTTTCGAGTGATTATGGAAGTTTAGATATAAAAGTTGATATAGATGAACTTTTAAAAATATATTTTGGTAAATTGGATAAAAAAATTTTATGGAAGCAAATTTTTAGTCAATTTAAGTTAGAATTTACAAAATCTAAAAAATTTCAAGCAACTATTGATGATAAAAAGATATCGCTTGAAAAAGCTATTTTAAATAGCGATGGATCTATACAAATTGAAGATAAAAAGGTATTTAGTTTAAGATGACTGAGATTATTTCAATAGCAAATCAAAAAGGTGGAGTAGGTAAAACTACAACAGCCGTTAATTTAAGTGCAGCTTTAGCACTTGATGGTAAAAAAGTTTTATTAATAGATGCGGATCCTCAAGCAAATGCCACAACGTCATTAGGGTTTCATAGAGATACTTATGAGTACAATATTTATCATGTAATGCTTGGAACAAAAGAGTTAGCAGAAATTATTTTAGACTCTGAAATTGATAATTTAAAAGTTGCTCCATCTAATATTGGACTTGTTGGAATAGAAAAAGAGTTTTACAAAAATACAAAAGAGAGAGAACTTGTATTAAAAAGGAAAATTGATACAGTAAAATCTGATTATGATTATATAATTATAGATTCTCCACCAGCACTTGGACCAATTACTATTAACACTTTGGGTGCTTCAACTTCTGTTTTGATACCAATTCAGTGTGAATTTTTTGCGCTTGAAGGACTTGCTCAGTTATTAAATACTATAAAACTTGTAAAACAAACAATAAATAAAAGTTTACAAATAAGAGGATTCTTACCAACTATGTATAGTTCTCAAAATAACTTATCTAAACAAGTTTTTGCAGATCTAGCACAACATTTTGAAAATAAACTTTTTAAAATTGATGATGATTCATATGTTGTGATTCCACGAAATATTAAACTTGCAGAAAGTCCAAGTTTTGGAAAACCAATTATGCTTTATGATACTGCTTCTATTGGTACAAAAGCATATACTAACTTAGCAAAAGCAATTATAGGTTAAATTTTTAAATAGGAATATATATGGCACTAGGACGAGGATTAGGTGAATTATTAGGTGAAGTTGAAACAGCTTATGGAAATTCAAGTGGAAATTTGAATACAGGAATTATAAAAATAGATGTTTCTTTAATAAAACCAAATCCACATCAGCCAAGAAAAATATTTGATGAAGAAAAACTTCAAGAGTTAAGTGATTCTATAAAAGAGCATGGATTACTTCAACCAGTGGTTGTTGTTGAGGATAATGATGGGAGTTATACTTTAATAGCTGGTGAAAGAAGACTAAGAGCTCATAAACTTGCACAACTTGAAGAGATTAAGGCTATTGTAGTAAATGAAGATGAATTAAAATTAAGAGAATTAGCTTTAATAGAAAATATTCAAAGAGATGACTTGAATATAATAGAGTTAGCTTTTTGCTATGCACAACTTTTAAATGAACATAATATTACACATGAAGAATTATCAAAGAAAGTTTTTAAAAGTAGAACTTCCATTACTAATACTTTAAGACTATTACAATTAAGTTCTTATGTACAGCAATTTTTAGCAACAGATAAACTAACAGCAGGTCATGCTAAAATCATGTTAGGCTTAACTAATGATGAGCAAAAAGTGGTTTGCGATACAATTATTGGTCAAAAATTATCAGTTAGAGAAACTGAAAAATTAATCAAAGATTTAAAAGAAAAAAATGATCCAAAACCTAAAAAAGATACTAAAATAAATGTTTATAATACAGAATTATTAAAATCTTTTACAAATATACTCAAAAACGATAAAATAAAAGCTAAATTAGATAAAAATTATATCAAGATTGAATTTAACTCTCAAGAAGATATAGATAGATTAGCTCGTTACTTTAATCTACAATAAAATTAAAAAAATATTTTATTTTTTCATTTTAATATTTTTTTATAGATATTTTTGCTAAAATTTATACGTTTTAGTTAAACTAAACTGTAAAAATATGGAGGAATGAATGTTAGACATAAGTCCTGTACTATTGCTTAGCTCTGGTATCATCTTTCTTTTAGTTGTTGCTAGACTAAACAGTTGCTTGTTTAAACCATTATTAAAGCATATGGATGATAGAGCTACTTCTATAAAAAAAGATTTAGAAGACGCAAAATCAAATAGTGCTGATGTTGATGGACTTTTGGTTGAAGCAAATGATTTAATTGCTAAAGCTAAAAGAGAAGCTGCTGCTATTAGAGAGCAAGCCTATAAGGAAGCAAAAGATAGTGCTGATGTTAAACTTGCAAGTGCTAAATTAAATTTAGAAGCAAAATCTGCTGAATTTGCTAAAAGCTTACAAGAAGAAACAAGTGCACTTAAAGCCTCTTTATTATCATCAATGCCTCAATTTAACGAAAGCTTAAAAGCTAAGCTTAGTTCAATTTAGGAGAGAATGAAATGAAAAGAGTATTATTACTATTAGCTATGGCTATGGTTCCTGTTGCATTGTTTGCAAGTAATGGTGAGGTTGAAACAGATATTGTTCAAAGAACCTTTAACTTCGTAATATTTGCTGCAATTTTATGGTATTTACTTGCTGATAAAATTAAAGCATATTTCGCTAATAGAACTTTGGGAATTCAAGCTGAACTTGATAAGGTTCAGGAGAGTTTAAAAGCCTCTAAAGATAGAGTTACTGAAGCTCAAAAAAAATTAGATGATGCAAAAAAAATTGCTACTGAAATTATTGAAAGTGCAAAAGCTGATGTAGATTCTATTAAACAAAAAGTTACAACGGCTATTGATTCTGATATTGCCAATCTAAACAAAAATTTAGATGAGATGATAAAAGTTGAAATTTCTAAAGCTAAAAAAGAAGTTGTTGCTGAAATACTTGATGAGTTATTAAAATCAGATAATATTAAACTTTCTCAAGATGAGTTAGTAAATATTGTTCTTAAAAAGGTAGCATAATGAAAGATTTGGTAGCAAAAAGATACGTAAAAGCTTTAATAGAAGGAAGAGACCTTAAAGCTATTACAGATATTAGTGATAAATTAAATGAAATCTCTTCAGCGTTTAATAGCGATAAATTCAAATCAATTATTACTTCACCAGAAGTTAATGAAAATGATAAAACAAGTTTAATCATATCTTTAGTTAACGGTGCTGATAATTCTTTGAATAATTTTATTAAACTACTTGGTGAAAAAAGAAGATTAGAATTATTACCTTTAATTTCAAGTGATTTAAAAATTGAAATTGCAAAAATGAATAATAGTTATATCGGAATAGTATATACTAATGAAGAATTACCAAGTAATTATATATCTTCAATAGAAGAACAATTTAGCAAAAAATTTAATGTAAAACTTTCATTATCACAAAATGTAGGTGATTATGATGGTATTAAAGTTGATATTGATGGACTAGGTGTTGAAATATCTTTTTCTAAAGATAGATTAAAATCACAGTTGATCGATCATATTTTAAAAGCAGTTTAGAACTTATAAAGGAGAAATTGAATGGGTGCAAAAATTCAAGCTGATGAAATCAGTTCTATTATTAAAGAGAGAATTGATAATTTTGAATTAAATGTAGATGTAAATGAAACTGGTAAAATTATCTCTTATGCAGATGGTATTGCTCAAGTTTATGGTCTTAAAAATGTTATGGCTGGTGAGCTTGTAGAGTTTGAAAATGGTGAAAAAGGTCTTGCTTCTAACTTAGAAGAATCTTCTGCTGGTATTGTTATCCTTGGAAAAGGAACTGGATTAAGAGAAGGTACATCTTGTAAAAGACTTGGAAAATTATTAGAAGTTCCAGTTGGAGAGGCTTTAGTTGGAAGAGTTGTAAATGCTTTGGGTGAACCACTTGATGGTAAAGGTGCTATTGCAGCAACTGAAACAAGATTTGTTGAAGAAAAAGCTCCTGGAATTATGTCAAGAAAATCAGTTCATGAGCCATTACAAACTGGTATTAAAGCTATTGATGCTTTAGTTCCAATTGGAAGAGGACAAAGAGAGTTAATTATTGGTGATAGACAAACTGGTAAAACAACAGTTGCTATTGATACAATTCTTAATCAAAAAGGTGAAAATGTAGTTTGTATTTATGTTGCTATTGGACAAAAAGCATCTTCTGTTGCTTCTGTTGTTAGAACATTAGAAGATTCTGGTGCTATGGATTATACAATTGTTGTAAATGCATCAGCAGCTGATTCTGCTACACTTCAGTTTTTAGCACCATATACAGGTGTTACAATGGGTGAATACTTTAGAGATAATGGAAAACACGCATTAATTATTTATGATGATTTATCTAAACATGCAGTTGCATATAGAGAAATGTCATTAATTTTAAGAAGACCTCCAGGAAGAGAAGCTTATCCAGGAGATGTATTCTATTTACACTCAAGATTACTTGAAAGAGCTGCAAAAATGAGTGATGAAAAAGGTGCTGGTTCAATGACAGCTTTACCTATTATTGAAACTCAAGCAGGTGATGTTGCTGCTTATATTCCAACAAACGTAATTTCTATTACAGATGGACAAATTTTCTTAGAAACAAATCTATTTAACTCAGGAATTAGACCTGCAATTAATGTTGGTTTATCGGTATCAAGAGTTGGTGGAGCTGCACAAATTAAAGCTACAAAACAAGTTGCTGGTACTTTAAAATTATCACTTGCTCAATATAGAGAACTTGAAGCGTTTGCACAATTTGCATCTGATTTGGATGAGGCGACAAGAAGAGAGTTAGAACTTGGACAAAGAATGGTTGAAGTTTTAAAACAAGGTGTTAATAAACCACTTGTTATTGAAAAACAAATTGTAATTATTTATGCTGGTACAAAAGGTTACTTAAATGATATTGCAGTTAAAGATGTTGTTAGATTTGAAACTGAATTACATGCATTTATTGAACAAAAATATTCAAATATCTTAGATGCAATTAAATCAAGTCAAAAAATAGATGATAATACGGAAGCACAATTAAAAGCTGCATTAGAAGAGTTTAAAACTGTATTTAATGCAAATTAAGGATTAGTCTATGGCTAACTTAAAAGAGATAAAATTAAAAATTAATAGTGTTAAAAATACTCAGAAGACTACAAAAGCTATGAAGCTTGTATCTTCAGCTAAACTTACTAGAACAAGACAGTTATCTGAACAATCTAGAAGTTATGCTGCTAAGATAAATGAAGTTCTTTCTGATATTGCAACACGGGTTAGCAAAGTTCAAGATGAAGGAAATATTGGTAGAGCATTTGTACAAAATGAAAATCCAAAAACAGTTGATATTGTTTTTGTAACTGCTGATAAAGGACTTTGCGGTGGTTTTAATATGTCTACAATTAAGACTGTTAGTAAATTGATTTCAGAGTACGAATCAAAAGGTGTAAAAGTTAGATTAAGAGCTGCTGGAAGAAAAGGAGTTGATTTCTTCTCTTTCCAAGGTCAAGCTATAGAGCAAAAAGCTATTGAACTATCTTCTGCTCCAGATTATGATAAGGCTGCAAGTTTTATTCATGATGTTGTTGAAGACTTTAAAAATGAAGTTACTGATAAAGTGATAATTGTTTATAATGGTTTCTTAAATATGTTATCTCAAGAGATAAGAGTAAAAGAACTATTGCCAATTGGTTTAGAAAAAGTTGAAATTTCTGAAACTACTTCTATGCTAAATATTGAGCCAGACGATGATGATGAAGTATTAAAAGAATTAACTGATAAATATATTGATTTCAATATGTATTATGCATTAATTGATTCTTTAGCTGCTGAGCATAGTGCTAGAATGCAAGCTATGGAATCTGCAAGTAAAAATGCAAAAGAAAAAGTTAATAGTTTAACAGTTGAATACAATAAAGCAAGACAAGCTGCAATTACAACAGAGCTGATAGAAATTATCAGTGGTGTTGAAGCATTAAAATAATTTAATAAGGAGTTGCCCGTATGAAAGGTAAAATTATTCAGGTAATGGGTCCAGTTGTAGACGTAGAGTTTGATGGATACTTACCAGAAATTAACGAAGCTATTGATGTTACATTAGCTGATGCTACTAAAGATAGATTAGTATTAGAAGTTGCTGCACACATTGGTGATAGTAGAGTTAGAACTATTGCTATGGATATGACAGAAGGATTAGTTAGAGGTCAAGAGTGTATTGCTACAGGAGGACCTATTAAAGTTCCAGTTGGTGAGGCAGTTTTAGGAAGAATTTTCAATGTTATTGGTGACCCAGTTGATGAAGGTTCTGCTATCCCTGCTGATACAGAAAGATGGTCAATTCATAGATCAGCTCCAACATTTGAAGAGCAATCAACAAAAACAGAAATGTTTGAAACAGGTATCAAAGTTGTTGACCTTTTAGCGCCTTATTCAAAAGGTGGAAAAGTTGGACTATTTGGTGGTGCTGGAGTTGGAAAAACAGTTATTATTATGGAATTAATCCATAACGTTGCGTTTAAACACTCTGGTTATTCAGTATTTGCTGGAGTTGGAGAAAGAACAAGAGAAGGAAATGACCTTTATCATGAGATGAAAGACTCAAACGTTCTTGACAAAGTTGCACTGTGCTATGGTCAAATGAGTGAACCACCAGGTGCGAGAAATAGAATTGCATTAACAGGTCTTACAATGGCTGAATATTTTAGAGATGAAAAAGGACTAGATGTTCTTATGTTTATCGATAATATATTTAGATTTGCACAATCTGGTTCTGAAATGTCAGCACTTTTAGGAAGAATTCCTTCAGCTGTTGGATACCAACCAACACTTGCCTCAGAAATGGGTAAATTACAAGAAAGAATTACTTCTACATCTAAAGGTTCTATTACTTCAGTTCAAGCTGTTTATGTACCAGCAGATGACTTAACTGACCCTGCACCAGCTTCTGTTTTTGCTCACTTAGATGCAACTACAGTTCTAAACAGAAAAATTGCTGAAAAAGGTATATATCCAGCAGTTGATCCACTAGATTCTACTTCAAGAATTTTAAGTGCTGATATTATTGGACAAGAACATTACAATACAGCAAGAGGTGTTCAATCTGTATTACAGAAATATAAAGATTTGCAAGATATTATTGCAATTCTTGGTATGGATGAATTATCGGAAAATGACAAACTTGTTGTTGCAAGAGCTAGAAAAATTGAAAGATTCCTATCTCAACCATTCTTCGTTGCAGAAGTATTTACAGGAAGTCCAGGTAAATATGTTGAATTAAAAGATACTATCGCAGGATTCCAAGGAATTTTAGATGGTAAATATGACAACATCCCTGAAATGGCATTCTATATGGTTGGTGGAATCGATGAGGTTCTAGCAAAAGCTGAGAAAATGAAATAATAAAAACCATTAAGGAAAGAACTTATGGATACAATTAAATTATCAATCATTACTCCGACAGGAATGATTTTTAATGATAGTGTTAAAAGTGTAACTCTCCCTGGAAAAGAGGGAGAGTTTGGAGTTCTTCCAGGACACTCATCATTAGTATCAACTTTAAATGTTGGTGTGATTGTTATTGAAAAGATTGATTCTATTGAAGCTGTTGCCATCAATTGGGGACATGTTAAGGTAGATGAAAAATCAGTTGATGTATTAGTTGATGGAGCTATTGCATTAACTTCTGGAAAAGATTCAGAAATAGCAAAAAATATTGAAGCAGCAAAAGAATTAGTTAATTCTGTAAAAGATTCTAATATATCTTTAGCTGCAGTTGAAGCAAAAATCAACTCATTTGCATAAAAAATATGATTTCTACATTACTAAATTATTTGGCAAATAGTAGCGCTATAACTTATATAGTTTTAGCGCTATTGTCAGCGTATACAGTAGCTATTTTTTGGATATTTTTGTATAGAAATAGTGCAATAAATAGATTATTATCAAATGAGAAGAGATCTTTAGAAATGCTAACATCAGGACAAGGAAGATTTTCTCCATTATCATTACTTAACCAATGTTCAAATGGTTCTACATCTAAAGAAATTTTACATGCATGTGAGATTAGTATTATCAAAGATGCAAGCGTTGGTTTATCTTGGCTTGCTATAATATCTTCGACATCTCCATTTATTGGTCTTTTTGGAACGGTTGTTGGAATATTGGAATCATTTGCTGTGTTTGCAAATGAATCTAAAGTTTCATTTTCTGTTATAGCTCCTGCTATTAGTGAAGCCTTAGTTGCAACTGCTGCAGGTATTTTTGTTGCAATTTTTGCTTATACATTCCATCAAATTCTTTCAAGAAAAATTTATGAATTAAATATTTTTTTAAAAGCACAATCAGAAATCTTAGTGGCTAAAGGGTAAATAGTGTTTGATTTTAATCAAAAACCAGATTTAAATATCACTCCTTTAGTTGATATAATGCTAGTTTTATTAGCAATATTAATGGTTACAGCTCCTGTTATTGAGTTTGAAGAACCTATTAACCTTCCAACGGGAAGTAGGTCACAACAAGTTCAAGATGTTCAAAAAATAGATATTATTATTACAAAAGATAGAATAGTTACATTAAATAAAAATAAAGTTGAAATATCTAATTTTGCAGATAGTTTTTTACTATTTTCAAGAGGAAAAGATCAAAATACACCTATTCATATTAGGGCTGATAAAGGTTTGAAGTATGATGATATTATTTATGTATTAAAATCAGTTAAAGAAGCAGGTTTTTTTAAAGTTGCTTTAGTTACAGATGGGTAAAGATGCAAAATAATTCTTATTTTATTTTTTCTGGTATTATTGCTTTTACAATATATTTTTTAATATGTTTTCTTGTAATGTTTTATATATTTACTCCAAATAAAGATGCTATAAATATTACTCCTAGTTCTACTACTATTGAATTGGATATGATTGAAGAAATAGCAGAAAAGAAAATGGTAGAAAGAAAAGTAGAAAAAATTATTAAGCAAGAAGAGGTAGTTGAAAAATCTACTTCAGCTTCAAATGAAAAAAAACTAGATTTAAAATCTTTATTTGCTAATGTTAAGGAAACAGCTCCAAAAGTTGTAAAAGAAGAGGTTAATAATGTTGAAAAATCTATTGATCCAAAAAGATTTAAGTCTAAGTTTGAAAAAGAGAAAAAATCATCAAATATTAAAATAGACAAATTATTGGAAGATGAGAAAACTGCAACAGATTCTAAAGTTAAAAGTTCTGCTAAAGGTGATGCAAATGATGATTATGGTAGTAAACTTTATGAAATACTACAAGCAGGAGCTCCAATTTCACAAGATACAAAAATTGTGGTAAGAGTAATTGTAATGGTTGATGAAAATGGAAAGTTTGATTATAAGTTCCAAAAAAAATCAACAGATGAAGCTTATAATGAAGCTTTAAGAACGTATTTAGATACTCAAACAGGAGTAATGTATCCTATTCCACCTAATGGAAAAGGTGTAAGATATTCAGTTGATTTTAAATTTGAAGGATAAAATTATGTTAAAAATATTTTTAGTTATATCTTTAATGCTAAGTTCACTTTTTGCAGAGGTTGATGGGCATTTAGATATTGTAAAAAAAGGTATGACTTTACCAAAAGTTGTGGTTTCAATTGCACCTGATTCGCTAGAAAAAAATACTTTAAGTAAAATTAAAAAAGCTTTATCAGATGATTTCAATGTGAGTGGGCATTTTGAAGTATCAAATGTTTCTAGTATAACAGCATATGATAGTTTACCAGATATATTAGGCTTATCTAATCAAGGAGTAAACCTATATGTTAATTTATCTGCTAAAAAAGAGACAAATGGAAATTATACATTAATGACAAAGCTTTATGATATAAATTCAAGAGCTTTAATTTTAGAAAAAAATTATACAACATCGTTAGAAGAAAGATTTGTATTTTTAGCACATAAAACAGCAATTTCAATAAATGACCATTTTAAAGCTCCTAGTATTGCTTGGATGGATAAATTTGTAGTTTTTTCAGTTTATGATGGAGCTAATAAAGCTGATATTATGATTGGAGATTATACTTTAACTTATAAAAAAAGAGTTGTAACTGGTGGTTTGAATATATTCCCTAAATGGGCTGATAAAGAGCAAAAAACAATTTATTATACTTCTTACAATTATAAAAAACCAACTTTAGTTAAGTTAAATATTTATAATAGAAGTAAAGAAGTTATTATGGATTCTGATGGGATGCTTGCTTGTTCAGATGTAAATGCTGATGGTTCTAAAATTTTAGTAACTGCATCTCCAAATGGACAACCAGATATTTTCTTATACAATACAAAAACAAAATCAAAAACTCAAATCACAAAATATAGTGGAATTGATGTTGGAGGACAATTTGTTGAAAATGACTCAAAAATTGTTTTTGTTTCTGATAGATTAGGAAACCCAAATATTTTTGCACAATCTATTGGTTCTAATGCTGTTGAAAGAATGGTTTTCCATAGTAATAATAACTCTTCTGTTACATCTCATGGGAATAATGTTATTTTTAGTAGTAGAGATGCTAATAATGAATTAGGTAAAAGTTTTAATTTATATTTGATATCTACAAGATCGGATAGTTTAAAAAGATTAACTTCTAGTGGAATAAATCAATTTCCAAAATTTTCTGCTGATGGAGAAAGTGTATTATTCATAAAAACAGAAGGATCAAGTTCTATTGGAATTATTAGATTAGAACACAATAAATCGTTTTTATTTCCCCTTTCTGGAAAAAGAATTCAATCTATAGACTGGTAAAAAATTAGGAAGATTAATACTTAATCTTCCTTTCCTATTTAAACCCTCATTATTATTTAAAAATATAAAAAAACTAAACAATAATTAAGTTTTACTTTAGTAATATTTCTTGAAAATTTTATTTTAAGGAAAAATAATGAAAAAGTTAGGTCTTTATTCAGTTTTAGTTTCAGCTCTATTATTTACTACTGGTTGTAGTGAAAAAAATGCTGATGTAAATGATGTAGTTGCTCCATCTGAGTCTGTAGCTACTGAGGCACCAATTCAAGATGGTACTTTATTAGAGAGAGCAGGAAATGGTAACTATTATATGATTAATGGTCAAAAAGTTTTAATTGAGCATGTTTATTTTGATTTTGATAAATATAATTTAACTTCATCAAATAAAGAAAAAGCTGTAAACAACGCTTCTAAATTATCTCAAGTTTCTTCAGATACTACAATTAAAGTATTTGGAAACACAGATGAGTGGGGAAGTGATGAATATAACTATGCTTTAGGTTTAAAAAGAGCTAATGCTGTAAAAGATGTTTTAGTATCAAATGGTGTTTCAACTAACATTACTATGGTTTCTTTAGGTGAGAGCAATCCAGTTTGTACTGAAAAAACTAAAGAGTGTTGGGCAGAAAACAGAAGAGTTGAGCACGAATTAGAAAAATAATTTGATGAAAAAAATTCTACCATTACTATTAGTAATATCTTCATTAACCGTAGCCGAAGAGGTTTCGGTTTATGGAGGAGCAAAGTCAAACAGTTCTTATGGACTAACATCTACTGAGAAACATATCTTAAAAAATCAATCAAATATAAGTGATTTATCTTCTAAACTTGATGAAGTTAATGGATTAGTTAGATCTATTAATCTAAGATTAGAGGGCTTAGAGTCTACATATGAAGGTGATTCAAAAAAATTAAATGATTTATCTTTAAAATTAAATCAATCTTCAGATTTAGCTTCTAACGAGCCAGCTTCAAATTTAAATCAATCAGATTTAGACAATTTGAAAACTGCTATTACAAAATTGACAACATTAGTTAATAAAATAAATGCAGAATATGTTTCATCTAATGAATTAGAGAAAAATATGCAGCAATTTGTTACTCGTGAGGAGTTTGAGGCTGTAAAAAAAGCTATGGGGATTAAAACACCGCAAACTACACCTACAAATGTTAAAGAAACTAAAAATAGCAATGTTACAACAGATACAACATCTTCAGGATTTGGTGACTTAAAAACTGCTGAATCTAGAGCAAGCCTTATGGCAGAAGCTAAAAAAGAATATGATTCTAAATTATATACAAATGCTATACCTAAGTTTGAAAAACTTGTAGAGTTAAATTATAAACCAGCTGAGAATAACTATTATTTAGGTGAAATGTGGTTTAAAAGAAAAAAATATGATCAAGCGATAACATATTATAAGAAATCAGCTATGTTAAATGATAAAGCTTCTTATATGCCATCGCTATTATTAAATAGTGGAATATCATTTGAAAATGCAAAAGATAAAGAAAATGCTAAAAATTTTTATAGTACTTTAATAGAACTTTATCCAAACAGTTCAGAAGCTAAAACTGCGAAAACAAATTTATCAAAATTATAAAAGGATTAAAATATGTCAAATAAAGTAATAGGTATAGAATATACATTAAAAGATGCAAAAACTGGTGAACAATTAGATACTAATGTAGGTCAAGCACCTTTAGAATTTATTTCTGGAAAAGGTCAAATTATACCTGGATTAGAAAATAAATTAGTTGATATGTCAGCAAATGAAGAAGCAGATGTTTTAGTTGAAGCAAAAGATGCTTATGGAGAGTATAACGAAGAGGCTGTGCAAACTTTACCAAAAGAGCAATTTGCTGGAATAGAATTAGTTGAAGGAATGAGCTTATATGGAACAGGTGAACATGGAGAAACTGTTCAAGTTGTAGTTAAATCATTCGATGATAACGAAGTTACTATTGATTACAATCATCCAATGGCTGGAAGAACTTTAATGTTTAGTGTTGCTATATTAAGTTTAAGAGATGCAACAGATGAAGAGATTCAAACTGGTGTTGTAGGTGGAATGGCTGCAATGGCAGGTGGTTGTTGTGGAGGAGGAAGTTGTGGAACTGGAGATGACCATGGACATTCACACGGTGGTGGTTGTGGAACTGGTCATGGACACTCTCATGGTGGATGTGGTTGCCACTAATTTTTAGAGAAAAATAGTTTAGAATTTGCCCAAGTGTAGTTTTACATTTGGGCAAAACTATTTTTAAGGGCTTAATTTTGAGTCTTTAAAGATGGTTTTTAATCAAAATTAAAAAAAAGGTTTTATTATGAAAAAAGTTGCTTTTATTTTCCCTGGACAAGGTAGTCAAACTATTGGAATGGGTAAAGATTTTTTTGAAAATAGTGAAATTGCAAAAGATATGATAAAAAAAGCAAGTCAAAGATTAAATATTGATTTTGAAAAACTTTTATTTGAAGAAAATAATAATTTAGGAAAAACTGAATTTACTCAACCAGCTATTTTACTTGTAAGTGCCATTGCACTTGCAATTTTTAAAGAAAAGTGTGAGATTGAACCAGAATTTGTTTTAGGTCATTCATTAGGAGAATTTACTGCACTAGTTGCTGCTGGAGGGATCGATTATTTAGATGCAATCGAGCTTGTGAATAAAAGAGGAACTTTTATGAATGAAGCTTGTAGTGGTGGTGGTGCTGGTATGATGGCTTTAGTTGGAATTGATGATGAGATAGTTGAAAACATATGTAAAGAGCAAAGAGAGAATGGAAAAAAAGTTTGGCCAGCAAACTATAATATGGATGGGCAATTGGTTCTTGCAGGAGTTAAAGCTGATTTAGAAAGTTTAGTTGATACTTTTAAAGCTGCAGGAGCTAAAAGAGCATTGGTTCTTGATATGAGCGTTGCATCACATTGCGAACTTTTACAAAGTGCAGTTGAAAACTTAAAACCATATTTACAAGAGTATTTACAAGATGAGTTTGCTTCTGTTATTGCAAATGTAAGTGCTGAAGCTTATACAACGAAAGATGAAGCTATAGAACTTTTATCTTCTCAACTTGTAAGTCCAGTAAAATATAAGCAATCAATAAAAGCTAATAGTAATAAAGTTGATTTATTTATTGAATTTGGAAATGGAGCAGTTTTAAAAGGTTTAAACAGAAAAATTACGGATAAACCAACTTTAAATGTTTCTGATATGGCAACGCTTGAAGCAGTAATAGGTGAATTAAATGACTAAATTAGCAATTATGGGAGCTATGGAAGAGGAAATTGAACCTCTTTTATCTTATTTTGATAAAGTAAATATTGTAGAGTTTGCAAATAATAAATATTATGAAGTAAATTATAAAGGTCTTGATATTGTAATAGCTTATTCAAAAATTGGGAAAGTACATGCAAGTTTAACTGCTTTAACTATGATAGAAAAATTCTCTTGTGATACTTTACTTTTTTCAGGAGTTGCAGGAGCTGTTAATCCAAATTTGAAAATTGGTGATCTCATAATTGCTGATAGACTTTGCCAACATGATTTGGATATTACTGCTTTTGGGCATCCTAATGGTTATGTTCCAGGTGGAAAAGTTTTTGTTGAAACTACAAAACATTTAAGAGAAGTTGCAAAAAAAGTAGCAATCCAAAATAATCTAAAAGTAATTGAGGGTACTATTGCAACTGGTGACCAGTTTGTTCACTCAACTGAACGAAAAGATTTTATACAAAACACTTTTAAAGCCGATGCTTTAGAGATGGAAGGTGCTAGTGTTGCTGTTGTTTGTGATGCTTTAAATGTACCTTTTTTTATTTTAAGAGCAATCTCAGATAGTGCTGATATGGATGCGGGATTTGATTTTGATGAATTTTTACAATCTAGTGCAAAAAATTCTGCTGATTATCTAATCAAAATTGTAGAAGAACTTATTAGAAAATAATTCTCAATAAAGCTTTTTTTGTGTAGGTTTATTCTATACTTTGTTTAAAATATTTTAAAGGCAAAGTATGGAAAATTTACATAGAATAGAAAAAGATTTCTTAGGTGAAAAAGAGATTGAAATTGATAAATATTACGGTGTTCAGACTTTAAGAGCAAAAGAAAATTTTGATATAACTACTCTTGGAATATCAATATTTCCAAATTTTATCATATCTTTAGCAAAGGTAAAAAAAGCTTGTGCTTTAACAAATCATGAGTTAGGTGATTTAACTGATACTCAAAAAAATGCTATTGTTCAAGCTTGTGATAGAATTATTGCAGGAGAATTTCATGACCAGTTTATAGTTGATCCAATTCAAGGTGGAGCTGGAACTTCTACAAATATGAATGCAAATGAAGTAATAGCAAATATTGCTTTAGAAATTTTGGGACATCCAAAAAGTTCTTATGACATCATTCATCCAAATAACCACATAAATATGAGCCAATCAACAAATGATGTATATCCAACAGCTATAAAAATCACTTTATATGAATTAATTTTTAAGCTTCAAGATAGTCTTAAATTTTTAAGAGATTGTTTTCATGATAAAGCAGTAGAATTTAAAGATATATTAAAAATGGGAAGAACACAGCTTCAAGATGCAGTTCCTATGACTTTAGGACAAGAGTTTAAAACTTATTCAACAATGATAGATGATGATATTTTTAGACTTACAACGGCTCAAAATACTCTAAAAGCAGTGAACCTTGGAGCAACAGCAATAGGTACAGGGATAAATACAAAGCCTGAATATCAAGAATTGGTGATAAAACATTTAAGAATGGTTACTGGAACAGAGTATTATAAAGCAAATGATATGATAGAGGCTACACAAGATACGGGTTCTTTTGTCCAAATTTCTGGAAGATTTAAATCTATTGCCATAAAAGTTTCAAAAATTTGTAATGATTTAAGACTTTTGAGTAGTGGACCTCGTGCTGGGTTAAATGAGATAAATCTTCCACCACTTCAACCAGGAAGTTCTATCATGCCAGGTAAAGTAAATCCAGTAATGCCAGAAGTTGTAAATCAAGTTGCTTTTGATGTAATAGGTGCTGATGTTACTATTTCTCTTGCAAGTGAGCATGGTCAATTGCAATTAAATGTTTTTGAACCAATTATTGCTTTTAGATTGTTTATCTCTATAAATATGATGAGAAGAGCTTTTGAAAGTTTGGGTGAAAAATGTATAAAAGGAATTACTGCAAATCCTGAAGTTTGTATGAATAATGTTCTAAATTCAGCAACACTTGTAACTTGTTTAAATCCAATCTTAGGATATGAAAAAAGTTCAGCTATTGCAAAAGAAGCTTTAAAAACTGGAAAAAGAGTTTATGATATTTTATTGGAGCAAAAACTATTTACACAAGAAGAGCTAGAAGAGTTACTACAACCAAGAAATATGGTTCACAATTATGACAAAATCTAAAATCGTAGTTATAAACACTGGAGGAACTTTCAATAAAATATACAATCCTCTAACTGGTGAACTTGAAGTGTCAAAAGAGAGTTTGGCACTTCAAGAAATAATACAATATTCATATAATATCGATTTTGAAGTTCTAAATATCATCTCAAAAGATAGTTTGGATATGGCAGATGATGATAGAGAAAAGATTGTAACAACAATAAAAGAGTCTAAAAATGACCATTTTATTGTTGTTCATGGAACTGATACTATGGATTTGAGTGCAAAATATGTAGATGAAAAAATAAAAGATAAAACTATAATCTTTACTGGTGCTATGCTACCTATGTCTATAAATAAAGTTGAAGCAACATTAAACTTTGCACAAGCTATTGGATTTTTAAATGCAAAAATAGAAAATGGAGTTTATATATCTATGCACGGAAGTGTAAAAAACTACAAAAATCTTACTAAAAATAGAGAACTTGGGCAGTTTTTAAACTCTTAAATTTTTTTATATTTAATATTATTAAAATATCAAAGCTATGATAAAATAACTTGATATTTTTATAAAGGAAAACTTATGCAAAAGATTGTTGGAATTTTTATTTTTGATAACATAGAAGTTTTAGATTTTTCTGGTCCATTTGAGGTTTTAAGTGTAACTAGACTAGATGAAGATAGGAGATTAGAAACTCTTTCTCCTTTTGATGTTAAGTTGATATCTATTACAAAAGAAGTTGTTTTTACAAAAGGAAATATGAAGATAATACCAGATTTTGATTTTGAAACTTGTCCAAAACTTGATATTTTGATAGTTCCAGGTGGAATTGGTACAAGAAAACTTATGTATGATGAAAAAGTGTTAAATTTTATAAAACAAAAAGCAAAAGAGGTAGAACTTCTAAGTTCTGTTTGTACAGGTTCACTTATTTTGGCAAGTGCAAAATTACTCGATGGAGTTAATGCTACAACTCATTGGAAAAGCTTAGATAGAATGGAAGAAGAGTTTAAAAAAGTAAAAGTTTGTAGAGATAAACATTTTGTAGAAGATGGAAATATTATATCTAGTGCAGGAATTTCAGCTGGTATTGATATGGCACTTTATATTGTGAAAAAATATTTTGGTGAAGAAGTTTCACGATCAACAGCAAAACATATGGAATATCCATATTTAGAGAAAAATGTAAGAAGAATTTAGAATAATATTATTTTAAATTTTTCTAAATATCAATAAATCAAAAACTTATAAATAAAAAACATATTTTATTTAAAATATTTAGCTCATACAACATATTCAAAAACACTTTAAAAGAAAAATTACCAACTTTTAGCTAAAATCCATAAAATTTTAAATTAGGACTTAATAATGGCATTATATACATGTGGGCATATTATCCCAGATTCAGATTCGATTTGTTCGGCTATTGCACTATCTCATTTACTAAATGAGATAGGAAGACCAGCAATTCCTGCACGTCAAGGAGAAGCGAATCCAGAAACAAAATTTATCTTAGAAAAATTTGGTTTTGAACTTCCAGAAATAAAAACTTCATTTGCTGGTCATGAACTTTTTATAACTGATTATTCAGATATTGCACAAGCTCCACAAGAACTTGATAAAACAACTATTGTAGGAATTGTAGATCATCACAAATTAGGAGATATTACAACTTCAGCTCCACTAGAGTGTTGGATAAGACCAGTTGGTTGTACAAATACAATCGTAAAAGAGATGTATGATTATCATAAAGTTGAAATACCAAAAAACATTGCAGGTATTATGATGTGTGCTATATTATCTGATACAGTAATTTTCAAATCTCCTACATGTACACCGATTGATATTCAAGTGGTTCGTGAACTATCAAAAATCTGTGGAATTGAAGATTTTGGTGCTTTAGGGATGGAGATGTTTAAAGTAAAATCTCAAGTTGAAGGAACTCCAGTTCGAGAGCTTGTTATGAGAGATTATAAAAACTTCGATATGCATGGAAATAAAGTAGGTGTTGGGCAACTTGAAGTTGTAGATGGAAGTGTATTTGACTCTATAAAAGATGAGCTTATGGCTGATATTAAAAAAGTTAAAGAGGAGCAAAATTTACATACAGTTGCATTACTTTTAACAGATATTATGAAAGAGGGAAGTGAAGTACTTGTAACAAGTGAAGATACTTCTATTTTTGAAAAAGCATTTAACTGTAAACTTGTAGATAACAAAGTTTGGTTAGATGGATGTTTGAGTAGAAAAAAACAGATTATTCCTTTTTTAGAACCTGCATTCGCATAAAACACAAAGCCTAGAGGCTTTGTATTTTACTGAAATTACCTTTAGGAGATTATATGAAAAAATATTTAATTGAATTCTTGCATAGTATAGGCATAGAGCCATCATTTTTAGCTATGAGTATATCTATTTTACTAATTATCATTTTAACAGCAGTTACTATTCATATTGTACTACATAAAGTTATTTTAAAAAGCATAAAAAAGATTGATGAAAAAAAGAAAAACTTGATAACTTCAGCTTTATTGGAAGAGAATCTTTTTGAAAGACTAGCACTTGTTTTTCAAGGTTTAGTTGTATATTGGCAAACAAATATTTGGATAGAAAAGGGTTATATATATGAAACTTTACTTACTATTTCTCTTGTTTGGATAGTTATTTTTGGACTTTTAGCTACATATTCATTGATTGATAAGATATTTAAAACTCTTTACAATAAAACAAAAATACCATTTTTTGATATGCAAACTGTTATTCAAAGTATAAAATTAATCTTTGGAATAATTTGCTTTATATATATTATTTCTATTTTGATGGATAAATCACCAGTTGCTATTTTAAGTGGACTTGGAGCGATGTCAGCAGTTTTGATGTTGGTTTTTAAAGATACTATTTTAGGTTTCACTGCTGGACTTCAATTAAGCACAAATAAAATGGTTCAAGTTGGAGATTGGATAGAAATGCCAAAATATGGAGCCGATGGAGATATTATAGATATTGGATTAAATGTTGTAAAGGTGAGAAACTTCGATAAAACTATCACAACAATTCCTACTTATGCCCTTGTATCAGACTCTTTTAAAAACTGGCAAGGTATGAGAGAAAGTGGTGGAAGAAGAATAAAAAGAGCAATAAAAATAGATATAAATAGTATAAAATTTTTAAATGAAGAAGATATACAAAAACTTAAAAAAGCAAATCTTTTAGCTCCATATTTACAAAAAAAAGAAGATGAAATTAAAGATTACAATGAAAAAAATCACTTTGATTTAAGCGTTAGTGTAAATGGAAGAAGACTTACAAATATTGGAACTTTAAGAGCATATATTGAAACATATTTAAAAAATCATCCAAATATAAATAAAAATATGACAATTATGGTTCGACAATTAGCTCCTAATGAATATGGAATTCCAATAGAAATATATTGTTTTACAGCAACAACGGTTTGGATAGATTATGAGAATATTCAATCGGATATTTTTGACCATATTTACTCTGTTTTAGGTGATTTTGGAATAAAGGCTTATCAATATAATTAAAGTAAAATTGGAAAAATATTTCCAATTTTACTTAAAAGCTAAAAATATGAAAAATGCAATATTTAAAAACTCAAAACTAAATTTTATCGAGTTGCGATATGTAAAAGATATTGAAAACTGTATAAAGATGCATTTACACGAAGAACTTACAATCACTGCAATAAAAAAAGGTTCACTAAACCTTATTTTCAACGATACTTCTTGTGAACTAAAATCAAATGAAATAGCTATTATAAATAGTCAAATTCCTCATTGTGCAACATTAAACCAAGAATCAAAAGATGGATATGTTTTATATTTGGATAAAGAGTATTTAAAAAAAATAGATTTTGATTTCTCATCAGCTTTTGAGTTAATAAAACAAAAAAACATCTATAAAAGTTTTATAAAATTATGTGATTGTTTACTTGATAAAAAAATATCTTTAATAGAAAAAGAAGAAAAATTTTATCTATTTTGTTTATTGTTTTTTTCTTTTGAACAAAAAGAAAATATTTACAAAGAAGAGTCTGTTTTGGCTTTAAATATCAAAAAATATTTAGATAAAAATTATCTTGAAGAATTTATTTTAGATGACTTAGCTTTTAGCTTTAATTTAACTGTTGTTCATCTAATACGAGTATTTAAAAAAGAGTTTGGACTTCCAATTCACTCATATATTTTAAATAAAAAAGTGCATCTTGCAAAAGAGTTATTGTCTTCAAATATTTCTATTTCTCAAGTATCACAAAATAGTGGTTTTTTTGACCAAAGCCACCTAAATAGAAGTTTTAAAAGAATCTTTCAAATTACACCTAAAGAGTACCAAAAAAATATATTTTCTAAATGTTAATTTTGTACAAGATTTTATTTTTTTTAAAAGTTATAATTTACAAAATTAATATTAGGAGTTTATTATGAGTGTAAATAATATAAAACAAATTATCTCTTTTCCTTTCCTCTTCCTCAAAACTTTTTAATAATCAAATCATATAAATAAATCAAAAAACAAAAATCATATCGGAGTAAATAATGAATTTTAAAAAATATCAACAATACCCAACTATTCAAAATTTTAAAAGAGAATGGGCAGATAAAACTATAACAAAAGCACCAATTTATTGTAGTGTAGATTTAAGAGATGGAAATCAAGCTTTAGAAAATCCTTTGACAATTGAACAAAAATTGGAATATTTCAAAAGCTTAGTAAGATTAGGATTTAAACAAATTGAGGTGAGTTATCCAAGTGCAAGTGATACGGATTTTAAATTTACTAGAAAATTAATCGAAGAAGATTTAATTCCAGATGATGTTGCAATTCAGATTTTAATTCCTGCAAAAAAAGAGTGGATTAAAAAAAGTGTTGAAGCTATGAAAGATGTTAAAAATGGGATTTTTCATCTATACAATCCAACAAATGAGTTTCAAAGAAGAGTTGTTTTTCAAAAAAGTGATGATGAAATAGTTCAAATGGCAGTTGAAAGTATTCAATATTTGGTAGAACTTACAAAAGATTTTAAAGGAAATGTAATTTATCAATATTCACCAGAAAGTTTTTCTCAAACAAATTTAGATTTTGCTATAAAAATATGTAACGAAGTTATAAATATAGTAAAACCAACGGTTGAAAATAAGATGATTATAAATTTACCAAATACTTTAGAAGCTTGTACACCAAATATTTATGCAGATAGAATAGAGTATATGTGTAAGAATTTACATCATCGTGAAGCTTTAATCATAAGCATTCATCCACACAACGACAGAGGAACTTCAGTAGCTTCAGCTGAATTGGCAGTTCTTGCGGGAGCTGATAAGGTAGAAGGAACTTTATTTGGAAATGGTGAAAGAGCAGGGAATTTAGACATAATAAATTTCGCTTTTAATATATATTCAAGTGGAATTGACCCAAAACTTGATTTATCAATAATAGATGAAGTAAAAAATATGTATGAAGAAAAAACGCAACTTTTTTTGCATCCAAGACATCCATTTGTCGGAAATATGATCTTTACAGCTTTTAGTGGTGGACATCAAGATGCTATAAAAAAAGGAATAGATTTTTATAGACAAAGTGAAAGCAAGATTTGGAATGTGCCATATTTGCCAATTGACCCAAAAGATATAAATAGAGGTTATGAAAATGTTATCCGAGTAAATTCTCAATCAGGAAAAGGAGGAGCTAGTTTTATAATAAGTGAGTTTTTTGGAGTAAATCTAAGTAAAGATGAAGCTATAAAATTTGGAGATATTATAAAAAAAGAATCAGATAAATTGCAAAGAGAGTTGAAAAAAGAAGAGATAATAAATCTTTATGAGAAGTATATAAAAAAGGGAATTTGAACTTTTTAGAAGCGATATTCTTAAGTCAAAGCAAATTAAAAAAATTGTATTCTATATAGTTTTGAAATTTTTATAAAAAAGGATAATATATGAAACACGAATTAATGAAATTACCATATACAAGCTTGGCACCACTTATGTCTGATGAAACTTTAGAGTATCACCATGGGAAACACCACAATACTTATGTTACAAATTTAAACAATCTTATTGCTGGTACAAAATATGAAGATATGAGTTTAGAAGAGATTGTAAAAAGTTCTGAGGGTGGATTATTTAATAACTCTGCACAAGTATTTAATCATGACTTTTTCTTCAATGGTTTAACTCCAACTCAAGGTGATATTCCAGCTTCTGTTGAAAAAGCTTTAACAGATACTTTTGGAAGTGTTGATAAATTTAAAGAAGAGTTTACAGCTAAAGCTATTGGACAATTTGGTTCAGGTTGGGCTTGGTTAGTAAAAGATAGTGCCTGTAAACTTCAAATTGTTACAACTTCAAATGCAGGTTGTCCAATAACTGATGGTTTAACACCAGTTTTAACATGTGATGTATGGGAACATGCTTACTATATCGATACAAGAAATGCAAGACCAAAATTCTTAGAAAACTTCTGGAAACTTGTAAATTGGGATGTTGTAGCTAGTAAATTAGCATAATATCTTTATAATAAAATATAAACTCTTATTTAAATCTTTTAAGATTTAATAAGAGTTCCTCTTCTAAACTTTTAATATAAATTTAAAAAATCAAAAATTCTAATAAAAAGTAATATATTTATAAAGAAAGATAGAGTATAGTTATCAAAATTAAACTTTAGGGCTAGATATTTGAAATGCTTGAACACTACAAAGAGATAAATCTTTATATATATAGACTTACTGGAGATAAAAACTTAGCACAAGATTTGACACAAGAAACTTATGCAAAATTTTTAGAAACAAATAAAGATTCAGATACTGTTGCAAAATCTTATCTTTATCAAATTGCAAAACATTTGGTTATAGATAAGGTAAGAAAAGACAATCTGGTTTTGCAAACTACTTATAATGAAGAAGAACATTCTATCGAAATAGAAAAATATACAGAAGAGATATTATTTGAAGAGATAAGAAAACGAGAACTAAAAGAGTCTATAAAAAATCTTCCACCACAACAAAAGAGAGTTTTTATAATGTTTTATTATAAGAATTTAACTAGAAAAGAGATAGCTAAAACTTTAAATATAACTACAAATGCTGTTGAAAAAAACATAACTAGAGCTATTGCTAAGATAAAAGAAGATATTACGAAAGATGATTAATGAAATTAAGTGAAATAGAACAACAAGCAAACTTTTATCTTATAAGACAAAAAGAAGGATTGTCTGTAAAAGAACAAAAAGAGTTTGAAACTTGGATGAAAGATGAAAACAATAAAAAAATTTATGATGATAATAAAATATTGATAGATGATATTTTGTCTTTGGATGAAGAATTTATAAAAGAGTTGGAAGATGAAATATCTCAAGATATAAAAACAAAATATACTTTTAATTTTAAATATCTTGCAGCTTCTGTTGTTTTTGTCTGTATTATCGCCTTTGGCGGATATAAAGTAAATAGAAATTTTATACCAAATTTTTCTCAAAATCTTGTAAGTGTTGATGAAAAGATTTTAAATGTATCACTTCCAGATAGTTCTATGATAGATTTAGATAAAAATTCGCAAATAAAAATAAGTTACTATGATACAAAAAGAGTTATAATTTTAGAAGATGGAAATGCTATGTTTTCAGTATCAAAAGATGAAAATAGACCATTTATAATAAAAACAAAAGATACTTTGATCGAAGTTTTAGGTACAAAATTTGAAGTTATAAATTATGATGATAATACAATGATAAATGTTTTAGAAGGAGTTGTTCAAGTAAGTTATATATCAAATTTTTTTACAACTCAAACTTTGGCAAAATTGAAAAAATCACAATCTCTTACTTTGAATAATCATGAAAAGAGATTTACACAAAATGAAGTAAATATAAAAGAGATAGCTTCTTGGAAAAATGATGAAATATATTTTAATAAAACAAGTTTAAAAGATGCAAGTTTGATGTTTGGAAGGTATTCAAACAATAAAATGCTATTTGATGATGAAAAATCAGCCAATCTAAAAATATCTGGAAAATTCTCAACTTTGCACTATGATAATTTTTTAAAATCTATACAGATGATATATCCTGTTAAAATAAAAAAAGACGGAAATATTGTAAAAGTTGGTAAGAAGTAAATATTAATGTTAATTTTATTTGGATAAAAATATATTAAAATATAAATCGAACTTAAAGCTAAAATATACATCAATTTGTTAAAATTGTGTATATTTAAAATACTGGAGTTTATTATGACTGCACCTAAACAAGAAGCAAAAAGAATTATTGATTCACTTCCTGAAGATACATCTTATGATGAAATATTAAAAGAGTTAGCTTTTGATAGAATGATTCAAAGAGGATTAAATGATTCAAAAGAAAACAAAATTATTTCAAATCAAGATATGAAAGATAAAATTAAAAAATGGTAGAAATTAATTGGACTAATGAAGCAGAATTTTGGCTAAAAGATATTTATGATTATATAGCTTTAGACAAAAAACTGGTTGCTAAGAAAGTAGTAACTGAAATATATCAGAAAGTCCAAATCTTAAAATCTTTTCCAAAAATTGGTTATGAATATGAAAATAGTGAAAATAAAGAGATAAGAATATTACTTTATGGACATTATAGAATTGCTTATTTAATAAAAGATAATAGTACAATTGATATATTAGGTATTTTTCATGGTGCTTTAGATATAGAAAGATATTTATAAAATAGGTTATTTTAATTATAAAAATACAAATTCTTACAAAAAATCAGCAAATTTCAAAATTTCTTTAAATTTGATGTCCGTTTTTTCATTTTCATTCGTTTAATATACAGAGATACCAATTCTCACAACTTAAATTATGTAAAAGGAAAGGAAAAGAGAGATGAATTTTTCAAAACATTCATTAGTTGCCTCAAGTTTATTGTTACTTTTGGGTATGAACTCATTTGCCGATGAAGTATATACTATCCAAAATAAAACTTTGAAAGAGGCATTGGAGATTATATCTAAAAAATCAAACTTATCATATATTGCAAATGATGAGGTACTAGATAGAAAAAGTACAAATAATATAGAAGATATTGAAGGTACTCAACAAGCTTTAGATAAACTTTTAGAAGGTTCAGGACTAAAAGCTATAATTGATGATAAATCAATAGTTATAGTAAAAGAACAAGGTGTTGTAAAAGTTATAAATGGAACTTATATTTTAGATGATGTTTCTGTAAATAGTGGAAAAAATGGAAGTGCTGAATCAGGGTATCTTGTAGATGAAATATCAGGAGTTGGACTTTGGGATAAAAGAAGTCTTCAAGACACTCCTTATCAAATGAGTGTAATATCAAAAGATTTAATAGAAAATACAGCAAGTGAAATATCTCAAGTCTTTAAAATGAACCCAACTGTACAAGTGACTTATGGACCAACATCATCAAGAAGTTGGGGGTCAATAGGAATGAATATAAGAGGTTTTGTTGCAGCAAATAATACAATTTTAGATGGTATTCCAATATCTGGTACTTACACAACTTTAGCACAGGATTTAGAAAGAATAGAGATTTTAAATGGCTTATCAGGATTTTTATATGGTGTTGGATATGTTGGAGGTGCAGTAAACTATATAACAAAAAGACCAACACAAGGGCGACTTACAAACCTAACTATTGGAAGTACAGGCAATCAAGCATTTTATGGACATATTGATTTAGGCGGAAAGATAGATGAAAGTGGAAAATTCTCATATAGATTAAATGCTTTCAAGCAAAATGGCGAAACTTCTATAAAAGACCAAAAAGTTGATAATACTTTAATTAGTGGAGCATTAGATTGGAGAGCTACAGATAATTTAATTTTTACATTTGATGCTTCTCATAAGAAAAGTAAAACTGATAAATTAGGAGCGGCTTTTTTAACTAGTGACTTAGCTAGTAAATTCGATCCAAAACAAGGTTATGCACCTGATTGGACATTCTCAAATATTTCGCAAGATAGATTAGGTTTTAAATCATTATGGCAAGTAAATGATAATATAAAACTAAGAACTGGATATATTTATCTTGAAAAAGAGGGTGAATATAGTCAACCATTTATAAATAATAATTATAATGGAACATATGATTTTACGTATTATAGATTGTCACCTGATAAAGCGAAAGATCATGGAGTTTATATATATACAGATTTTGATTTTAATACTTTTGGAATTGAACACACATTAACTATTGGTGCTTCAGGGAACAAAAGAAAATCTTATGAAATGGAAGGTAGTTATGAATGGGTGAGCTTGGGGAATTATACTTTGAATCAAATTAATAATATTTCAAAACCAACATATTTAAGAGACACTAATAAACCTAAATATTTATCAAGTCGTAATGAAAAGATTAATTTTATGATAGGTGATGATATAAGATTTAATGACCAATGGAGTGCTTTAGTAGGGCTTAACTATGCTAAAACAGAAACAGATAATTATAATAAAAGTGGAACTAGAACAGGTGGTTATGATGCAGATGAAGTAACTCCTACATTATCTTTAATTTTTAAGCCATTTGAAGATTTAACAACTTATGCAACATATATGGAAAGTTTAGAAAATGGTCAAAATTTAAAGAATTGTGCAAATTGTATTGATAGAGATAAAGTTCTTGACCCTTATGTAAGTAAACAATATGAGGTTGGAGCAAAATATTCAGTATCTGAAAATCTACTTTTAAGTTCAGCTCTATTTAGAATAGAAAAAGCAAATATATATGAAAAAAAACTTCCAAATAATATGGTAGATGTAAATCAAGATGGATTGGTTATTCATCAGGGGATTGAACTTACAGTAACTGGAAAAGTAACTGATAACTTAACAATTGTTGGTGGAGGAACATATTTAGATTTAGAAATAGATAAAGATACAAATCCTATGCTTAAAGGTAAAAAACCAACAGAGACAGCTAGTAAAATGGCAAAACTTTATGCAGAATATAATCTACCATTTTTACAAGGATTAACTATAACTGGTGGTGCACACTATAGTGGTAAATCATATAGAGATGGAGCAAATACAGAGATTCTTCCTTCTTATACAGTATATGATGCAGGACTTAGATATAAAACTAAAATTGATAAATTTCCTACAACCATTAATCTAACTCTACAAAATTTAGGAGATAAAGTTTACTGGTCAAATAACCAACAGCTAGGAGATCCAACAAATCTTGCATTTTCTATGAAAATGGAGTTTTAAGCAAGTAGAATAAAGAGAGTTTTTTCTCTCTTTGTACTTTTAGGTGTGGGTTTCAAAGTATTTATTTAATTTTGAGATTAAAATTTTGATAAAAAATATACTTTCCTTGTATGCTTTGAAACTCATACTTAAGGGTATAAATAAAATCTTACAAAATTGAAAACTTATCAAATTTAGTAGTTTATAATGATGGTGAACTAGAACTAAAAAATTCTGTTAATAGTAAAACTATTTGGCTTACACAAAATCAACTAATAGAGTTATTTGGTGGAACAAAACAAAATATTAGTTTACATATAAATAACATTTATAAAGAAGATGAACTTGATAGAAATTCAACTGTCAAGAAATACTTGATAGTTCAAAAAGAGGGTAAAAGAGAAGTTACTAGAAGTGTTGAACATTATAATCTTGATATGATTCTTTCTTTAGGATATAGAATAAATTCTAATAAAGCAACAAAGTTTAGGAAATGGGCAACTTCAATTTTGAAGAGTTATATCCAGAATGGATATGTGATAAATGGTGAGAAAATTACAAATGAAAGATTTTTAGGTTTAGAAAATGATGTAAATATTTTAAAAAATAAAATATTAAATCTTGAAAATAAATTGGAAGATAAAAGTTTGAAACCATCTTTAGATAAATTAATATAATTTAAAAAGTAAGTTAAAACTTACTTTTTATCTAAATTCTATTTTCCCTTGACTAGCCAATAATGCTCCACAAAGTTGATAAAGTACACGAGAACCAACATTTGCATCCCATCCATTTTCACTATCACCAACTTCGCATAAATCAAAACCTATGATATTTCTTCCACTTTTAACAACCATAAATATTAAGTGTTCTAGTTCTCCATATCTTAGTCCACCTGGAACTGGTGTTCCTGTATTTGGACAGTTTAGTGGCTCTAAACCATCTATATCAATAGATAGATAAACGTTTTGTGGAAGTTTTTCAATATATGGTGCAAAAACTTCTTCCAATGATTTTCCACTTGCTAGTTGGCTTTGCATAGCTGTATCATACAGACATGCTCCTTTAGTTCCTAAATCTAGCATTCTATTAGCTTCTTCTTTACTATAATCTCTAATACCTATTTGTACAAATTTTGAAACTTTTTCACATTCATTCAAAACATTGTAAAATATTGAAGCATGAGAGTAAGTAAATCCTTCGTAAGCTTCTCTTAAATCGTGATGGGCATCTACATGTAAAATCCCAAAATCTTGATTTGTTGTGTCATTTATAGCTTTTATAAGACCAAGTGGACAAGAGTGGTCTCCTCCAACAACAGCTACAAATTTACCTTTATTTAATCTTTTTAAAGATTTTTCATATACTTCATTGTTTATAACTCTTGATAATTCATTTACATATTTTAAATCTTTTTTACAGTTCTCTCCACACTCTAAGGCATCTATAACTTTTAAAGCTTTTTTTCTAGTTTTGTTACTAAGTTTTAATACATATTTATCTGTTTCAAGCATAGCAATTCCTGCGGTATAAGGCTTGATATAATGATAATTTTCTAAATCTAATTGATGACTAGCAAGTTTGATATTATCAGGTGCTTTCGCTGTTCCCTCTCCAAAAGAAACTGTTGCTTCCCATGGAACTGGTATCAAAATCAAACTAGCTTCTTTTGGATCTAATCTTCCACCTAAAAATCCATCAGTCTTTTGTGGTGGAAGCCCAAGTTCCAATATCTTTATCTCTTCTTCTAAACTTCTATATTTCATAATTTTCCCTAATAATTAATATTTTATGTTGTGATTATATGATAAATAAGGAAATAGTCAAATTAAAACTATTTTATCTCTACAACAAAATCTGCAACTTTTAAAACTTGAGATTTGAAATGAGAAATCATCATAATTGAACACTCTTTTTTTAATTCAATTAGTAAATTTTCTATTTTTAAAGCTAATTCTTCATTTAGCGAGGCTGTTGGTTCATCAAGAAGTAAAATTTTTGGTTTTAACACCAAAGCACGTGCTAAAATAAGTCTTTGTTGTTGCCCTCCTGAAAGTAAATATGCACTATCATTTAGTCTATCTTTTATCTCATCATATAAAAATACTCTTTTTAAAGCTTCTATTATTTGTTCCTTTGCTTGTTCTTTGTTTATTTTTTGAATTTTTAAAGGAAAGTACATATTCTCAAAAATAGAAAAAGGTAAAATATCAGGATGTTGGCTTACATAGACTATTTTTCTTCGTAAAGTTGGTAAATCTTTATTTTGTATATTTAAGATATCTAACTCTTTTTCTTCATCATAAAATATAATATTTCCTGAAAAATTACTATTTTCAAACTCTTTAATTAATTGATTTACTGTAAGAAGTAATGAACTTTTACCAATCCCTGATGGACCTGAAATTGCTAAGATAGAGTTTTTTTCTAAAGTTAAATTAAAATCTTTTAAGATTTGTCTTTTATCATAAAAAAGGTTTAGATTTTCAATTTTTAAAATAGTATTATTAGGCAACTTTTATTCTCCTTTTTAAAGTTATTTTTTGTATCAAAAAAGCTATTATAAATAGGGATAATGAGCTAAAAAGAAGTATCATAGCCGCTACATAACCTTTATTTAGTTCATCTATATCTTGATAAGCTGATGAAATGTAGTATATAAAAAATGGTATTGCTTCATATTTTTCAAAAATTGAGTTTGGAATACCAGCCATAGCAACAGCTCCTGTCATCATAATAACAGCTGTATCTTCAATAGCTCTTCCAATAGATAAAATAATCCCACTTAAAAGTTCTTTACTTATGTATGGAAGTTGTACAAAAAATAAATTCTGATATTTTGTAGCACCAAGATTTAAAGCACTTAATTTTATATTATTTGGTATTTGATATATTGCATTTTCACTCATTTTGACAATATAAGGAATAACTAAAATAGCCAAACTTAAAGCAGAAATTAATAAACAAGTGTATAAATCTTCAAAATATTTGTGCAAAAATATCGTAATAGATAGACCAAATAGACCAATAACAATAGATGGAGTAAAAGCTAGTAATTCATAAGAAAAGCTAAGAATATTTTTTAATTTTTTTGAAGCAAAAATAGATATAAAAACACCACTTAAAAAACCTATTGGTAGAGCTATTAAAACTGCTAATAGTGATACTAAAATAGAGCCAATAATAGCAGGGAAAATACCATCAAAAACTCTTTTGTTTCCTAAAATTGCATCAATAAAACTCACATTATCAAATATAATATTTAATGAAAAGGCACTAAAACCTTTATAAAAAACAAAAACAAAAAATATTGTTAAAATAATAAGTGAAAGAATAGCGATAAAGTAAAATATAGATATTAAAAATTTTTTATTCATATATTTTCTCTTTATTTAAGATTTTTAGGCTACCAACAAGTAAAAATGAAAATAAAAAAAGTAATAAGCCACAAATAAATATAGCTTTAAAAGCTATTGATTCATAATCACTTGCATTTATAAGTGCAATATGTGCTGTTAGTGTTCTTGCACTATCTAAAATTGAATGAGGTATCTTTAGAGTGTTTCCTGCTATCATCAAAGCTATCATAGTATCTCCAACTGCTCTTGCAAAACCAAAGATAATCGCACTTAATATACCTTTTTTTGCATTTTTTAAAACTAAATCAAAAAAAATATCTTCTTTTGTTGCTCCTAAAGATTTTGCAGCTAAAATAGTTTTTTTTGGGATGGAATTAAATGTATTAAATAAAATTATAGTCATAGTTGGAAGTACCACAAAACTAAGCACAAACGAAGCCGTTAATATACTAAATCCTCTTCCATCTAAAATATCATTTAACCAAGGAACTAACAAAAATATAGCTATAAAAGCATATAAAACAGTAGGTACTCCTGATAAAAATAGTATAAATTTATTTAATATATTTGTTAAACTTTTTGGTAAAAAAAATGCCATAAGTGAAGCAAAAGAAAAACTCATAATAGTTGCAAAAAATGTAGCTAAAATACTTATATAAATTGTTCCTAATATCATTGGAAGTAATCCATAAAAGTTATTTATTTCATCCCATTTTAAAGAAAAAAATTGTAGAAAATTTCCAGAAATTATCAAAGGAAAAGAGAAATAAATTAAAAATATCAGTATAAAAAGTATCAATGAACTTGTTATAAAAACTGATATAACAAGTCCAAAATTAAATAAAAAATGCATAGATTACTTTTGATAAGGAATTAATCCTAGTTTACTTGTAATTTCTGCTCCACTATTGCTTTTCATATATTCAATAAATGCTTTAGCTAAAGGTTTTGGTTCACCTTTTGTAACCATATATAAACCTCTTGAGATATGATAATCACCATTTAAAATAGTTTCTGTTGAAGGACATTTGTCATCTATACAAATAGCTTTCACACTATCATCAACTGTTCCAAAAGATATAAAACCAATACCATTTTTATCAGATAAAACAGCAGTTTTCATAGCAGCATTTGAAGATACAACTTTTGCATCTTGAGAAATTTGTGCTTTTTTGATACCTTCATTTGTAAATACTTCCATAGTTCCACTTGAAGCATCTCTTACATAAAGATTTATTTTACCACCATTTAACCCTAATTCATTAAAAGATTTTACCTTACCAGTAAAAATATCAACTAATTGTTCTGTTGTTAGATTTTTTGTATTTAAATCATTGTTTACAATAACTGCTATTCCATCCATTGCAAAAACAAAACTTTGTAGATTCCCTCTTTCAATTTCATCTTTTTTAGGAGCTCTTCCAGCATTTGCAATATCAACTAAACCTTCAGTAACTTGTTTTATACCAACACCAGTTCCACCACCTGCAATTGTCATATTAATTTGAGGGTATTTTTCCATAATATTTTTCATAGCTTCTTTTTCTGAAGCAATGTGGGCAGTTCCCCCAGCTATATTTAAAGTACCTTTTAAATTCTCAAATGGTTTTAAATCATCATTTGCATTTGAAAAACAAAATAGTGTGAATATTGATAAAATCAATTTTTTCATTTCAATTCCTTTTAAATTAGAAATTGGATAAAAAGACAAAGAAGAGATTTTGAAAATATCTTTGTTGCTTAAAACTTAAGCCTGTATCCAAAATAATAATAGAGTATAGCAAAAGTATGATAAAATAATTTGATATATTTTTAAAGAAAAACTTATACAAAGGAATATTATATAAAATGGCAGAACTTCTAAAAGATCTATATTCAAAAGAGTTTATTGAAAAATTGACAGATAAATTTTTAAATGTTTATCCAAAATTTGAAAAAGAAAAATTTATAAATACTATTTTTGATTCTTCTTGGGCAAATTTAGAGTTAAAGGCTAGAATGAGATATATAGCTATAACTGTAGATAAATTTTTACCCTTTTCATATAAAGAGCAAATTGATATTTTAAAAGAGGTTAAAAAAGATTTCTTTGGACTTGAAGCTATGATTTTTCAAGATTTTGTTGAAATTTTTGGGCTTGATGATTTTGAAACTTCTATAAAAGCTTTAGAAGGTTTTACTATAAAATCAAGTAGTGAATTTGCTATAAGGCAATTTATACTTAAATATGAAGATGAAACTATGACTCAAATGAAGCTTTGGGCAAAATCACAAGATGAAGATATACGACGATTGTCAAGTGAAGGATGTCGTCCTAGACTTCCATGGGCTATTGCTTTGCCAAAATTTAAAAAAAATCCTAAAAAAGTATTTGAAATAATAGAACTTCTAAAAAATGATTCTTCAAAATATGTTCAAAAAAGTGTAGCAAATAATTTAAATGATATATCAAAAGATAATCCATCTTTAGTTATAGAATTTTTGCAAAAAAATCTTGGAATTTCAAAAGATTTAGATTGGATTTGTAAACATGGAAGTAGAACAATGCTAAAAAATGGAAATAAAGAGGTATTGAAACTTTTTGGTTTTGATAAAGTAAAAAATATAGAAATTTTAAATTTATATTGTGAAGAAAGTGTGAGAATAGGAGATTATCTAAATTTTTCATTTGAACTTATATCAAAAGAGAAATTGGAAAATGTAAGAGTAGAATATATAATAGACTATTTAAAACAAAACAACAAATACAGTAAAAAAATATTTATGATATCTCAAATTAATTTTTCTGATAAATCAAAAAAATTTATAAAAAAGCATAGTTTTAAAGATATGACTACACGAAAACATATAAAAGGAATTCATAGTTTAAGTATAGTCATAAATGGAGAAAAACTTATCGAAAAATCTTTTTTAGTAAATTAATTATTTACAACTAGCTGGAACTTGGAAGTTTACATCAATTTCACTCCAAGATTTACCATGGTGAAAACTTTTTGCAATAGCACTAAGTTGTTTCCAAGCTTTATCAACACCAAAAGCTAAAATATCTAATTTACCAGTAGCTTTGATAGTATCACCTTCAGTTTTATATGAGAAAGGAATAACTTTTGATACACCATTCATAGTAAATTCAACATCCATAGAAGAAGCTTCTACTTTTACGATTTTAACATCAACTTTCCCTGCATCTTTTTCAAATAGTTTGAAGAAACTATTTTTTATATTGTTATCTCGAACTGTTGCCATAGCTGCTGGCCATTGTGCTTTAAGATTACTCATATCCGCATGTGTATCAATAGACATAGCATCTATATTTAATGTTGCATTTAGTAATTTCTCACTTGGGAAATTGCTAGTAGCAGTTTTAAAAGTATTTTTAGTAACTACATAAGATTTATCTTCTGCACCATAAAAAGTAAAGTCATATTTAAGTTTGTCAGAGCAAACACCAGCATATAATGAACTTGTCATTAACATAAGACCTAAAGTTGAAACAACTGTTTTTTTCATTTAATATCCTTATTTAAAATAATTTTCAATTTTAGCAAATGAAAAATAATAATAACATTAATCAGTATTGTAGAATTTTATGAATTTATTAAGTTTTTTATATAATTCTATAAATTTAATGATAAAGGGATGTTTTGACACCAGCAATTAATCTTTTAAAAAAACATAAATGTGATTTTAAAATACATAAATATGACCATGATCCAGCTTGTACAAATTTTGGTGATGAAGCTGTAGAAAAATTGGGTTTAGATTCAAAACAAGTATATAAAACTTTACTTGTTGAATTAAGCCCAAAAGAGTTAGTTGTTTGTGTATTACCTGTTTGTAATCAATTGAGCCTTAAAGAAGTTGCTACAATATTTGGAGCTAAAAAATCTTCTATGGCTTCAAAAGATGAAGCACAAAAAGTAACTGGATATTTACTAGGAGGTATTTCTCCTTTGGGGCAAAAAAAACTTTTAAGAACAGTTTTAGATGAAACAGTAAAGAATTTCTCAACAATTTTTATAAGTGGTGGGAAAAGAGGACTTGATATAGAAGTTAAACCAAAAGATTTAGAAGTTCTTTTAAAAGCAAAAATAGGTAAAATTACTGCATAACGATAAAAGGAGTATATTATGTCAAAAAACAAAGGTGAACCAACTTTAGAAAAAATAGATGATTATAATGGAAATGAATCAAAACAAAAAAGAAATACTGTAAGATTGATTGTTATATTACTTGTATTATTTGGAGCAGCTTTATATTATTTAAAACAACCAGTTCTTGATCAAGCTGTTGAAATTCAAGAAAAAACACAAATACCATCAAAATAAAAAGCTATATATTAGCTTTTTATTTTATATTTTTTTTATTTTAAACTTTCTCTCAATTAAATCTTTTGCTATTATTAAAGTAACTCCAAATAAAATTAAAACTATTCCTATACTTAAGTATATTGTTAGTTGTTCATTAAATATCGTAACACCTATTACAACAGCAGTTAGTGGTTCTAATGCTCCCAAAATTGAAGCAGGAGTTGAACCTATATAATTTATAGCTTTTATTAAAAAAATCAAAGATATTATAGTTGGAACGATAGCTAAGAATATAGAAAAAAACCACATATTGATTGTTGTTAAACTTTGTATTGAATATTTTTCATCAAAAAATGAATATGCAAGAATTGTCAATGTACAAAATAGCATAGAGTAAAATGTAAGTTTCATAGCAGGAATTTTTAATGCCTTATTTACAATAACAATATAAATTGCATAGCATAAAGATGAAATAGCTACCAAACTAATACCTATAAAATCTAAATTATCTCCACTTGATTCACATAGCATTACAACTCCTAAAAATGCAATAAATATCGATAAAATAGCAATGATTGAGATTTTTTCTTTAAACATTACACTCATAATAATAGCTACGAAAATGGGGTAAATAAATAAGATAGTTGAAGCAAGCCCAGCATCCATATATAAAAAACTTCCGAATAAACATAAAGCTGAAACACCAAAAAGTGATCCAATAAGAGCTAAAAAATATAACTCCTTTTTTGTAATATAAAATGATTTTTTTTGAAAAATCATCAAAATTCCTAAGATGATAACAGCAAATAAAAATCTATAAAAAACAACAGAACTTACATTTAAACCCTCTTGGTATAAATATAAAGCACCTAAGGGATTCATCCCATAAGCAATAGCTGAGATAATCGCGAAAATTACACCTTGAAATTGAATACTCATTTTAAACATCCATAATTTTTCGCGATTGTATCTCAACTTGCCTTATTTTGGCTTGTTAATCCTGAGGAGTATTTATCATCCAAATTGAGAAAACATCTATATAATTCCAAAAAGATTGTTTCAATTCATCTTCAAGTTCAAGATTTTCTAAAACTTGTTTATAACTATCTAACCAAATAAGTCTGGCTTTTGGTGTTATTTTAAATGGTTGATGTCGTCCAACCATCATAGGAGCTCCTCTATTTTGATTAAAATAATCAGGTCCTCCACAGATTTGTATAAAAAAATCAGCAGAGTGTTGTTTTGCTAATGCAAAAGCTTCATCATCTTGAGGAAACATATCTTTTATTTGGCTTGTTCTTAAAATATCATAGTGATTTGATACAAGTTGTCTTAACCCATCTTCTTGTAAAACTTCTAAAAATCTTGGACTTGGTTTTGTAACTGGTGGTCTTACACCAAACTGTGCTTGAGTTATATTGTAATTCATTTTTTAACCTTTATAATATATAAAATTTTGGTTCCTATAATACTTACATTATAGTTAAAAAATGTTTACTATGTTAAAATAATGGCGATTTTTATTTTAGGATTTTTATGGATAAAAGATTGGATAGCATTGAAGAGTGTTATAGTTGTGGCTTATTTATTAAAAAAGAAAACAAAACAAACTTAAGTCAAAGATGCCCTAGATGTAATACTAAATTATCTGTAGATAAAGAGATATCTTATGACTCTTTGTATTATGCTATTAGTGCTTTATTGTTATTTATTATTTTAAATATTTATCCGATAATTACTTTGGATATTGCACAAAAAGAACTTGAAACAACTCTGATTGGAGCTGTAATTACTTTGATAGAACAAGAGTTTTTACTTATTGGTTTGGTTGTTTTTTTTACTATTTTATTTGCACCAGTTTTAAACTCTTTTATCATAATTTTTGTATATGTTCAACAAAAATTAAAACTAAATATTGTTTCTAAAACTATACTGTATGATAGTTTTTATTTTTTTAAGCATTGGGGATTTATTGAAGTTTTTATTATAAGTATTATTGTAACTTATATAAAACTAATAGGAATGGTATCCACAACAAAATTTGATATAGGATTTTATGTTATGTTGGTATATATTTTTTGTTTTTATATGTCAAATAAAAAATTTAATGCAAAAAATATTTTTGGAGATTAGATGGTTTTAATTTCTTGTAAAAACTGTCATAAAGTTTATGAAAAAGAAAATTACAAAGAGTTTACTTGTAGTAGATGTAATCATAAAGTTACAAAAAGAGTGCCAAACTCTTTTCAAATATCTTTTGCTTTACTTATTTGTGCAATGCTTTTATATATTCCAGCTATGATTTATCCTATGATGGAAATAACTCAACTAGGAGTTAATGTTCAAAGTACAATTTTAGAAGGGGTTATTAGCTTTTTAGAAATGAAGAGTTATTTTATAGCTATTGTAATATTTACTGCGAGTGTTGTAATACCTTTGATAAAACTTGTTGGATTATTTGTAATTTTTATATCTTTAAAAATAAACATAAAAATGGAAAATAAAACAAAAATTATAATGTATAAGTTTATAGAAGCAATTGGAAAATGGTCAATGATAGATATTTATGTAGTTGCTATTTTATCTTCTATTGTTCAACTTGATGAAATTTTTAATATAAAAGGTGGTTTAGCTGCAACATCTTTTGGATTGATGGTTATTTTAACAATGATAGCAGCAAATAAATTTGATACAAGGATAATTTGGGATGGAAAATGATTTAGAAAAAGTAGAAGTTTATCAGCCAAAATTAGAGAAAAAGAATAGGGCTTCATTTATATGGGTTTTACCTTTAATAGTTCTTGGTATTTTAGTTTGGATTGCTTATGAATCTTACTCTAAAAAAGGAACAAATATAGTTGTTTATTTCAAAAGTGCAGAAGGTTTAAAAGAGAATGTTACACCTTTAGAATATAAAGGTTTACAACTTGGAAAAGTTACAAAGATAACTATGCATGATGATTTAAAAAGTGTAAGTGTTAATATCTTGGTAAATAGTGATGCTGAAAAATATGTGGCAAATGAAGGTTCAAAATTTTGGATAAAAAAACCAACAGTATCTTTAACAAAAATTTCTGGATTAAGTACACTAATAAGTGGTTATAAAATAGAGTTAGCACCAACATTTACAACTCCTGAAGAGCTATCAAAAGTTAAACCAAAATGGTATTTTGAAGGTTTAGATTTTCAGCCCGATGATGAATTTGATGAAAATGGTTACTATATAACACTTCTTTCAAATGACAAAGATAATGTAGATATAGGAACACCAATTTTTTATAATAAATACCAAATTGGGGAAATAGTAGCAAAAGAATTTAAAGATGAACAACTTTTTGTGGTTTCACATATTTATGATAAATATAGATATTTAGTAAATAAAAGCTCAAAATTTGTTATGAATGAAGCTTTAAAAGTAAATTATGGAGCTGGAGGTTTAAATATTGAAGTTGGTTCTTTTTATTCAGCACTAATTGGTGGAATTACAGTTATAACATCACAAAAGCAGGGTGATGAAATATCAAAAGATGAGGTTCAAATTTTATATGCTCAAAAAGACGATTTAAAAGATAAACACTATTTTGATATAGACTTTTATGAAGCAACAATAGACAACCACACTCCTATTTTATTTAAAGGAATTGAGATAGGAAAAATAACTTCTATCAAATTAAATAAAGATATTTTAGAAACGAAGGCTTTTGTTTATGAAAATTATAAATATCTTTTGACTAAAAATAGTAGATTCTTTGTAGAAGAACCTACAATCTCTTTTGGAGGTATAAAAAATCTTGGAAATATTATAAAAGGAAATTTTATATCTTTAGATTATAAAGAGGGAGAATTTAGTGATAGATTTATGGCAGTAAATAAAAAAGAGTTGAACAAGAGTCTTAGTACAATAAAAATCGATTTAATTGTAGATAGTCTTAACTCAATTACTGAAAGATCAAAAATATATTATAAGAGTATTGAAGTTGGGAGAGTGGATAGTTACTCTTTAACAAACGATTATAAAAATGTAAAAGTATCTATTTTAATAGATGAAAAATATAAAAACTTGATACATGATAAAACACTATTTTATGATATGAGTTCAAAACTTGTACAGATGAAAAACTTAAATTTAGATATAAATTATAGTGGAATGGAAGGAATATTCAATGGTTCTATTGGGATTTTATCAACAACTAATGATAAAAATAAACTAACGAAAAAAGAGTTCAAACTATATAGTAAATATGAAGATGTTGTAAGATTAAAAAGGATGGAAAATAGTGGTTTTACAGTTTTTACACAGTTCAATAATAGTTTTAAATTGGCTAAGGATATGGCAGTTATTTATAAAAATCAAGAGATAGGATTTGTAAAAGATATAAAATTTGATGATAGATTATCAAAAGTAGAGCTATTTATATATGAAGATTATAGAAAATTTATCATAAATAGTAGTAGATTTTATAAAAAAAGTGCAATTGATGTAAAAGCAAGTTTAAGTGGAGTAGATTTGTCTATTGATACTTTTAGCTCCTTAATAGATGGCTCTATTTATCTTGATAATAGTTCAAAAACTCCTTTAGGAAATCATGAAATTTATGCAAGTGAAGATGATATGAATAGTGCTACAAATAGTGTTTTAATAATATTTGATGATGTTGAAGGTATTCAAGAAAATTTTTCAAAACTTACATATAAAGGTGTAAATATTGGAAAAGTTAAAAAAGTAACTTTAAATAAAAACAGACAAGTTGAAGTTGAAGCTATAATCTATGATGATTTTTCAAGTTTTGCCAAAAATGGGACAATGTTTTATCTTAAAAAACCACGAATTTCATTTCAAGAAATATCAAATGTTGGTGCAACCATAATGGGTGTAAATATTGGAGTTATAAAGGGTGAAGGTGAATTTAAAAGAGTATTTACAGGCTTTGATAAAGAACCATCAATAAGGCATTCTCATCTTGGAACAGTTTTTAAAGTAGAAGATTTGACAGCATCTAGTGTAAGTGTTGATTCTCCAGTTTATTATAAAAATGTACAAATCGGAAAGGTTTTAAAAGTAGATTTAAGTGCAGATGGTTCAAGAGTTGTAATAGATTGTTTAATAGACAATAAATATACAAAATTAATAAGAAAGAACTCACAATTTTATGACATAAGTGGTTTTGAAATGGAGTTTTCTATATTTAGTGGTGCAAAAGTAGAATCAAATACTTTTACAAGTATTATAAAAGGTGGTTTAGTTGTTGTAACTCCTTATGAATATAACGAAATTGCACAAGAAAATGATATATTTATTTTAAATAAAACTTTAAGAGAAGATTGGAAAACTATAAGTCCAAGTATAAAATAATTTTAAGCAAAAATTAATATTTAAACATATACAATACTTTTATCAAAGGATAATTTTTATCCTTTAAATAAAGGAGGATATATTGAAAAAAATAATGACAACAACAGCTGGAAATCCAATTTCGGATAATCAAAACTCACTAACAGCAGGTGAGAGAGGACCAGTTTTATTACAAGATTATCAACTAATTCAGAAATTAGCTCATCAAAATAGAGAGAGAATCCCTGAAAGAGTTGTTCATGCAAAGGGAAGTGGAGCTTTTGGAGAGCTTGAAATAACTGAAGATATATCAAAATATACAAAAGCAAAAGTTTTACAAAAAGGTGAAAAAACAAAACTTCTTTTAAGATTTTCAACAGTTGCAGGAGAAAAAGGTGCTGCTGATGCTGAAAGAGATGTAAGAGGATTTGCACTTAAGTTTTATACAAGAGAAGGAAATTGGGATTTAGTTGGAAATAATACACCAGTATTTTTTGTAAGAGATGCTTATAAATTTCCTGATTTTATCCATACACAAAAAAGAGATCCTCAAACAAACTTAAGAAGTAATACTGCAATGTGGGATTTTTGGAGTTTAAGTCCTGAAAGTTTACATCAAGTAACGATTTTGATGTCAGATAGAGGACTACCAAAATCATATAGAAATGTAAATGGATATGGTTCACACACATATAGTTTAATAAATTCTAATAATGAGAGATTTTGGGTTAAATTCCACTTTAAAACTCTTCAAGGAATAGAAACTATTACAAATAAAGAAGCAGCACAAATTGTTGGTCAAGATAGAGAGTCAAATCAAAGAGATTTATTTGAAAATATAGAAAAAGGAAATTTCCCAAAATGGAGTTTTGAAATTCAAATAATGAATGAAGAACAAGCAAAAGCCTGTGATTTTAATCCATTTGATTTAACAAAAGTTTGGCCACACAGTGATTATCCTATGATAAAAGTTGGAACTATGACTTTAAATGAAAACCCAAAAAACTATTTTTCACAAGTTGAACAAGCTTCATTTAGTCCATCAAATATAGTTCCAGGAATTGGTTTTTCTCCTGATAAAATGTTACAAGCTAGAATTTTCTCATATCCAGATGCACAAAGATATAGAGTTGGAACACATTATGAAATGTTACCAGTAAATAGACCAATAGTTGAGGTAAATACATATAATCTTGATGGAAGTATGAATTTCCAAGTAAAAGAACCAACAAAAGCATTTTATGAGCCAAATAGTTTTGATGGAGCAATTGAAGATAGTAGCTTCTTAGAGCCCGATTTAGAAGTTGGAGATATAGCTAAAAGATACAATCATAGAGATGGAAATGATGATTTTTCACAACCAAGAGCTTTGTTTTTACTTATGAGTGATAATCAAAAAGAACAACTATTTAGCAATATTAAAGATGCAATGGATGGAGTTCCTAGAAATATTGTTGATAGACAAATTGCACTTTTTGAACAAATTCATAGTGATTATGCAAGCGGTGTTAAAAAAGCTTTAGGAATATAAGGAAAAATAATGGAAGTTTCACAAGAAGAGCAAAAACGATATGAAGAGTTACAAATTTTGGCACTTGATTTTGCAAGACAAGGTAAAACTCAAGATTTAGAACTTATGTTAGAGTCTGGAATGGCAGTGAATCTAACTGATCATAAAGGAAATACTCTTTTAATGTTAGCTTCTTATAATGGAAACTTTGAAACAGTACAAATGCTTTTAGATTTCAAAGCCGATGTAGATAGAAAAAATGATAAAGGACAAACTCCACTTGCTGGTGTTTGTTTCAAAGGGTATTTAGATATTGTGAAATTACTTGTAAATGCTGGAGCGAATATGCATGAAAATAATGGAATGGGTACAACTCCACTGATGTTTGCTAGTATGTTTGGAAATACACAAATTGTAGTGTATTTAAATGAACAAGATAAATCTAAAAGTTTTAAATCATATTTATATTTTGTTTTTGCAAAGTTTATTGGAATATTCAAAAAAAAGAGTTAAGAAATTAACTCTTTTTAAATTATAAAATTTATTTTACAGGCTCTTTATAAATAAACAACGACTTGATTTTTACCTAAGTTCTTAGCTTTATATAGTGCTTCATCTGAAAATTTAAAAATCTCTTTTAAACTAGTTTTTTCATTTTGTTCCAAAATATATACTCCTATTGAAATTGTAATACATATATTATTTTTAAATTTTAACTTTGTTATCTCTTCTTTTATTTTATTAGAATATATTAATATTTTATCTTTATCAAAATCCATAGATATTATAGAAAATTCATCTCCTCCTAATCTAAAAGCAAAATCATTTGCTCTTTTCGTAAATCTTTTTAAAACAATTGCAACTTTTTTTAAAATATTATCTCCATATAAATGCCCAAAAGTATCATTATACTTTTTAAAATTATCTATATCAATCATCATTAAAATAAAATTCTTATTCATCCTTCTAGCTCTATTTATCTCTTTTCTTACTATTTCATCAAAAAATCTTCTATTGTACAAATTTGTCAAAGTGTCTGTTATACTTAAATTCTCTAATTTCTTTTTGTCTGTTATATCTTGCCTCTTTGCAGCATAACCTAAGATATTTCCTTTTATGTCTCTTTTAATAAAAATTGTAGTTTTATACCATATATCATTTTTATTCTTGTCTAAACATCTCAATTCACCTATCCAAAGCTTATTGTTTGTTATATTTTCCCAAAGTTCTTTGTATTTTGATTCTTGTTCTAAGGGATGCTTTAAAATTGAGTGTTTTTTTCAAATAAGTTCTTCTTTTTTATATCCTATCAAATCACAAAAAGATTGACTAATATCAGTTACAAACCCATTCAAATCTGTTTCTGAAGAATAAGATAATTCTTTAAATTGTTCTAAAAATAAATTTAATTCATAATTAATTATTTTTAACTGTTCATTTTCTTGTATTAAATCTTGCATTATTAATATATATCCTATAGATTAGTATTCTATAAACAATTGAATAAGTATTCTACTTCATCTATCATTAGTTTTTAATTAACCAATAGGATAGTAACTATGTTTATTTCAAATGTTGATGACGAAGAGATTATAAAATTTTATAAAACTGTTTCAAAAAATGTAAAACAATATCGCAATGAAAAAGGTATGACTCAACTAGAATTAGCCCTAACTATAGGACAAAAAGGCAATGCATTTTATAATTATGCAGAAAATAATACAAATGGAAAGCATTTTAATTTGGAACATTTATATAAAATAGCAAAAGCTTTAGATATTCCAATAGAAGATTTTTTTAAAGAATTAAAAAACTAGAAAGAGTTAAAATATTAACTCTTTTTAATTTATAAAATTTATTTTTTTACAACACTATCAACATCTATTTCAAGTGAATTCCAATCTTTATCAACTTCACCATAGATTGTAACACTATCTTTTGGAGATACCTGAACTCCATTCCAATCATCATGATCTATTTCTATTGTAATATCGCCTGTTTTGTCACGAAATAGATATTTATCTTTTCCTAAATGTTCTACAATATTTCCTTCTAGTACAACAGGCATATCATCTTTAAATGTTTTTGCTTTTTCTACTGTTGTTTTTGAAATACTAGGACCAGTAAATCCACCTTGTTGATTTTGTGTTGTGCTTACAAATTCAGCAAAAACTGTTGTTGAAGCCAACAATAAACTTGATAATATAAAACTTTTTTTCATTTTGTTAATCCTTTTTTATTTTAATATTGTAATTAAAACAAATAATTATTAGTAAAATATTAATTTTTACCAAGAAATAATAGATTTAAATCCATTTGGAGATATATTTTCAAATCTTAAGTGTAAGTTATGAATTTTTGCAATTTGTGTAACAATAGAAAATCCAAGACCACTTCCTAGTTGTTTTTCTTGAATATCTCTTACAAATCTTTCTCCAATATTTTTTAAAATTTCTTCTTTTATTCCTTTACCATTATCTGATATAAACAGTTTATTTTTTTGTAGATTTATATCTATTTTTGTACCAATGTCATTATATTTTATAGCATTATCAAGTAAATTTATAATAAGTAAAGATAATACAAATGGTTCACCTTTTAGAGCCTTTATATTTTTTTCGTAATTGAAATTAATCTTTATATTTTTATCTTTTGCTTTATGTTCAAGTTCATTTATACTTGAACTTATAATCTCAATCCAATTTATATAAGAGATATTTTCTAGTTCTTTTATAGAATCAATTTTTGAAAGTGCTAAAAGTTGCTCAATCATTCTTGTAGCACGATTTACACCAATATCTATATTATTTAGTGATTTTAAAAGTTGTTCTTTATCATCAAAAGATAGTTTTGCAACTTCTGTTTGGATTTTAATAGCACTAAGTGGAGTTTTGAGTTCATGAGATGCATTTGAAGTAAATCGTCTCTCTTTTTCTATCATATTGCTTGTTTTTAAAAATAGTGAATTTAGAGCTTTTACAACTGGTTTTAACTCTTTTGTTGTGTTTTCATCTAATAAAGAGCTATCATTTGGGTTTCTTAATCTTAAATTTTTTGATATATTGTTTAAAGGTTTTAGCTCTTTTGTTATTAAAAGTATGGTAAAAATAGCTAAAAAAGGTAGTATAAAAAGCCAAGGATATATCAAATCTTCAACTATATCAAATATCAAATCATCAACAAACTCTTTTTCTTGGGCAACTACAACTACAAATTTTTTATCACTACTCAACATCCAAATAGTTCTAAACTTTTTATTTTTCTCAAAAAATATTCCATTTGAATTATTTAAAACTTCATTATTAAATTTGAAATCTTTACTATCTTCCCCATCTGTATATAAAATTTCTCCATTTATTGAAAATATTGAAAAAGTTAAAGCATCATCATCAACAGACATAAATTTTTCTACATTATTAATATCATGATTTAAATAGTTTTGAAAAATATCTATATTTGAGTTTGAAATTTTTTTTGCAAAATGGAAAAGTTCTGTGTTAAAGAATTCAATTAAAGTTTTTTTTGTTTGATAAATTGTTATAGAACTTACAATAAAAGATGTAACTATAAATAAAAGAAGTAGAACAATGGCAAGTCGTAATCTTAAACTTAAATTTTTCATTTTGGCTCTTCTAGTTTATATCCAGCCCCATAAACTGTCTTGATATACTCATTTCCGATTTTTTTTCTAATAGAGTGTATAAAAACATCAAGAGTATTTGAATTTATCTCTTTGTCAAAATCATAAAGTTTTTCAGAAATTATCTCTCTGCTTAAAACTATTCCTTTGTTTAGTATAAAAAGTTCAAGAATTTTTATCTCTTTTGTTGTAAGTTCGACTTCTAGTTCATTTTTTAACACTTTTTGTTCTGCTATATAAAGTTTAATATCTCCAACTTCTATAAATTGTGAAACTTCTTTATAATTTCGTCTTATCAAAGCACTAACTCTTGCATGTAATTCAGCTAAAGAAAAAGGTTTACAAAGATAATCATCTGCTCCTTTGTTCAATCCTTCAACTCTTTGATTTATAGCATCTCTTGCTGTTAATATAATCACAGGAGTTTTTATCTTATTCTCTCTCCAAAATTTTAAAATATCAAGCCCATCAATATTTGGAAGAGTTAAATCCAGTATTACAGCATCATAATTTACCATCATTAAAGCATCTTTTCCATCAAATCCATCTTCAAACCAATCTATGATAAAGCCAAATTTTTTGAAACCAGTAACAATTCCATCACCAATTAAATAATCATCTTCAATAAGTAAAATTTTCATAAGAAATCTTTTTAGTAGTTTTGAAATTTATAGCAAAAAAATATTAGTAAAAGATTAATTAGATGATTAAAATCTTTATTTCATATATTGATTTTTATATATAATACTGTAAATCAAGTATTTTGAAATTAATTAATTTATAAAATATATAAAATACTGTTTTTATAGTATTTTAATTGACTAAATATTAACTTTAATATATAATACTTTAAATCAAGTATTTTTAAGGGATAAAATGGCAAAAAAAGTTATACCAACTGATTATCCTATTTATGATAGAGAAATAACTATTGAATATTTAGGAAAATTCATTAAAGCAAAAAGAACAAAATCAAATTTAACTTCTCATCAAACAGCATTATTGTGTAATGTTCCTGTTGATGTTATTACAAAGCTTGAAAATAATAATAAAGGTGGAGTTACTCTTGATAGTTTTTTAAAAGTTGTAAATGGTCTAGGTATTGATATTCAATTAGATGGAAAAGATAAATGAAACATAATATTAATATTTTTTGTAATAATGAACGAGTAGGAATCATAGAAATTGATTTAAATTCAAATGATGTTAAATTAATATATGATGAAAACTGGAAAAATATAGGATTTGAATTATCTCCACACCTTAAATTTGATGAACAAATAGATTCAAATAGTATTAAAAAGTTTGTAAATAATCTTTTACCAGAAGGTAATGGTTTAGATGCCATTAGTATAATATTACAAATTTCAAAAGCTAATAAATTTGGTTTGCTTGAAGCAATTGGAAATGAAACTGCTGGTGCTTTAACATTTAGCCCAGATAATATTTTAGTTACTAATTTTAGAGAAATAAGTAATGAAGAATTGACTGAAAGAATTATGAATAAAGAGAATATAAATATTACTTTGTGGGATGGAAAAATTAGACTTAGTTTATCAGGTGTTCAGGATAAATTGCCCTTAGTAGTATTGAAAGATAATAAGTATGGTATAGGAGAAGGAAAAATTGCTTCAACTCATATATTAAAATTTGAAAAAAAAGATGATATACATTTAGTTTTAAATGAATACTTTTGTATGAAATTAGCTAAATTATGTGGTTTAAATGTTGCAGAAGTTGAAATAAGAAAGTTTGGTACTCAAAATGTTTTATTTGTAAAGAGATTTGATAGAGAATTTTTTGAAATTGATGATAAATCTTTTGAAATTTATAAAAGACATATTATTGATGGATGCCAATTATTGGATTTAGATGTTAATATGAAATATGAAAAGGTTTATACCGATTATAGAGGTGATGCAAATTTTAAAAATTTATTTGAATCTTCAAAATTAACAACAAATAAAATTTTAACAAAATTAAATCTTTTGAAATGGACACTATTTAATCTATGTATAAATAATTTTGATGCTCATGCAAAAAATATATCTTTTTTTGTAAATAAAAATGGGCTAGAATTAACCCCACTTTATGATTTAGTAAACATTGATATGTATCCTCAATTCCATAATAATTTTGCTATGGCTTTTGGTGATGAATTTGATTCAAAAAAAATGGGTACTTATGATATGGTTGGTTTTTGTGTCCATACAGATATTCAACCACGATTAATAAAAAATGAATTTAAGTTAATTGTAAATAATATTCGTAAGAATATTGGAATAATTAAAAATGATATGATAGGTTTATATAGTGATAATGAAATCAAATTTTTAGAAAAATTAGAAAGTAATATTTTAGATAATTGTAAAAAATATGAGGATATTTTTAAAACATTAGATAGTGATTATAAATCCTATAAAGATGATTGGTTATAATCAAAAGAGTTAGTTTAATACTAACTCTTTTTTTATATAATTCTCTTTTTTATCAACATTATCTAACTCTTGTCCTATTTCTTGGTATCTTTTAAAGTAGTATTTTACAAATGAGTTGATATTTTCATCATTTGGCATAAAATATTTTTCTTTTTTTGTTGCATAACGATTTAAAAAAGTTGTTGCATCAAGTTTTTCTAAATAGTGTTTTGCTAAAGCTGTATAAGTTTTTATGTACCAAGCTTTTAAAGCTTCAAATTTGTCATCATTTATATCTATGTTTAATTTTTTATTTTCATTATCCCAAGATAAAACACCACTTTCAAAAAGCCCACAAAGATGTATCAATCCTTCACAATAATATGGTTGAACTTCATCAACTTCCATCCAACCAATAAGTCCTACACTTCTTTTAACTAAATCAATTAAAACTTGCTCTTTTAGGTGTTTTTCATCACTATTTTCATCTAAAAAGTAAGAGATTAATCCACCTGTTGTTGCTTTGAATTCTTCTATATTTTTGAAATTTCCAGTTTTATTCATAACACTTTCAGTTTCTTCATCACACCATAAAATATGTCCATATTCATGCCCAATAGTGCTTATATCATAAACTTGGTGCCAAGAAGCAGTTTCATTAAATAAAAACGTTCTATCACGAGTAAGTAACTCTTGACCAAAGATTTCTCGGCTTAGTTTTAAAAATGGCTTTGCTCTACTACTTTGTAAGATTTCATCACTAAATGCAAAGATTTTTTTACCTTCTTCTAAACTCACCACTTCATCATTTGGTACAACTTGAGCTGAAAAAAGCCCATTTAATTCTGCTCCAAAAAATAGTGCAGGTCGTCCTACATAAAGTTGAACTTTATCTAAAGATGCAAAGCTGAAATCATAGATTTTTTTATAGTTTTCGCAAGGAGCAAAACTACTATAGATTTTACTAAATGCTGATTTTATTTTATTTACTCTATGGTCATTTTGAGCAAATTTTGGATTTGTAAGTCTTATATCCCACTCTAGTGCAACTGCTTTTCTAAAGTGGTCTTCGTAGTATTCTAAAGGATGTCCTATTTGGATTGGAGTTTTTATTTTCATCCAAGCTCTATCTACATCTGCCCATTTTGAAACTAATTCATTTGTTCTATCTTCACTAAAAGCTTTAATAAGTGCTTGAATATATAAAATATAATCCCACTTTTGGTTGTATATTTCATCTTCAAGTTCTATTAGTTTATCTGCAAACTCTTCAAGTGCATCAACTACTTCAGTTGTCTCTTTTTTGAAAGCTTTTATATATGCTTGTGATTTATACTTTTCACCATCTTTTACCAAAGCTGAATAGCATCTATCAGCAGTTATTCCTCCATGTCCTAAATCAAAAAGTTTTTCATCTTCAAGATATTTCATAATCTTTGCTTCATCGCCATCAAATTTGGCAACTAACTCTTTATTTATACCATTTATAATATGTGCTGTCCAAGAAGTTTGCCAAGAACTCATTTGCAGTCCAACATTATAAACTCCTATAAAAACTTCTCTATAAAAAGGTGTTAAAAGAGAGTTTTGTACAATAAAATCTATAAATTTTGTATGAATTTTATGCCAATACTCTTTTACAAATTGATAAGCTTTTTCTTGATAAGAAATGATTTCCTTCTCATTTTTTTCAAGTTTTTTTAATACTTGAACCAAACTATCATCTCTTAGGTTTACAAGTCTAGTTACAAGTGCAAATCTTAAATCATCTTTCATTTCAAGATTTAAAGCTTTTGCAAAATCATCAATAAGTCCTAGTTTATCAAACTCTTCATTTTCTAAATACTTTATTAGTTCATTTGTTTTTGTTTTTTGTTCATTTAAAAAATCATATATTTTTTGTAAATCATTTAAAAATTGTTCTTTTAGCATAAAATTTAATCCTTCTTTTTTCTAAGATTGTATTTTATCAAAATAGAACTTTTACTTTTAATCTAATTTATTTAAAATATTCAAAGCTTCACCATATTCAAAATCATCAATATTCTCTTTTAGCTTTTCTATATCTTCATTATTTAAAATATTTTTTAAATTTGTATATAGAGTATCCAAACTATTTTTACTTATAATACTTCCATCTTGCAAATCTTTTTTAATTGAATTTAGTAATTCTTTAAATTCTTTTTCATTTAATAGATTTGTATTTTCATCTTTTGACTTATTTTCTTTTTCATTTAAGTTTTTAAGATTTATCTTTATTTTTGCTAGTTCTTCTTCTAGTGTTTCAATTTCTAAAGAAGTTATTGCACTATTGTTTTTATATTTACTATCTATTTTTTGACAAATTTTAAAAAGTGCAGTTGCTCCTAAATTTCCACTTACTCCTTTTAATCCATGTATCATATTAGGAGCTTTTTTATCATTTTGTTTAATTTTTTCAACAATATCAATAAACTCTTCATTTAATTGTTCTAAAAACTTTAATAATAGCTTATTTATCAACTCTTTGCTACTTAGAGTCTTTTCTAAAAATTCCATATCTAAAGTAATATTTGATGACTCTTTTGTTTTTGTTTGTATAAGAGTTTTTTGTGTAATTTTTTTTGCATGTTTTATAATAGTATTATACAATTCATCACTATTTATAGGCTTTCCTAAATGGTCATTCATACCAACTTCTAGCACTTTTTCTTTATCTTCAATCATCGCAGCTGCTGTTAGGGCAACTATTGGAATCTTTTTATCTAATTTTCTGATTTGTATTGTTGCATCATAGCCACTTAAAATTGGCATTTGTAAATCCATTAAAATTAAATCATATTTTCCTTGGTTTTTTTTGTATTCTTCAACTGCTTCTAAACCATTATTTGCAATGGTTACTTCAATACCTGCTTTTTGTAAAAACATTGAAGCTACTTCTTGATTTATCTCATTATCTTCAACAAGTAATATTTTTAAACCAAAAAGATTTGGACACTCTTTGCTAATATCAATAGGAGATTTTTTTACTATTCCTTTTTTTGCCATAGCTAAAGCATCAAAAAGTGTTGAATTTGTAATAGGTTTTGATAAAAAACTATCAATAGAAATATCATCTAAATTAATCTCTTCTTTTGAATATGCAGAAACCATCAAAATAGATGGAATATTTTTTTGAATTATTTTATTTGTATGTAGTTCATATATTTTTTTTATTGCTTCTTTTCCATTAAGTCTTGGCATATTCCAATCCATAAGAATAAAGTCAAAAGGTTCATTTTCTAAATCAGCTTTCTTTACCATTTCAACAGCTTCTATACCATCTTTTGCTTCAAAAGTAACATAACCGAAATTTTCTAGCATATCTTTTAAAATAATTCGTGAAATCTCTTGATCATCAACTATTAAGATTTTAAATTTTTTATCGTTTAATTGATTCTCTTTTTCCCATGTTAAAACTTCAACTTCTAGTGTAAAACTAAATTCTGCTCCTTCTCCTTTTTTACTTTGAAGTTCTATTTTACTATTCATTGATTCTATGATTCTTTGAGATATTGTAAGCCCCAATCCTGTTCCACCATACTTTCTTGTAATTGAATTATCAGCTTGTTCAAAAGGTTTGAATAGATTATAAATCTCTTTGTTGTTCATTCCTACGCCAGTGTCTTTTACACTAAATTTTAGTTTAGCACGAGTATTTGATATTTTTTCAATAAGTTCTATTTTTAAAGTAATATTTCCATTTTTTGTAAATTTTAAAGCATTACTTAAGAAGTTTGTTAAAACTTGAATTATTCTTAGTTTATCTCCTAAAATAACTTTTGGAGTACCTGTTTTATTGAAAAAATAGAGTTCCAAATTCTTATGTGTAGAATTTTGTGCAAAAATAATTTTTAATTGAGATAATATATTGTCTAAAGAAAAAGCTTGAATTTGTAAATCAAAATTTCCAGTTTCTATTTTTGAAAAATCTAAAATATCACTAATAATTCCTAAAAGCATTTTTGAAGATGTATTTATCTTTGAGATTAGATCATACTGTTTTTCATCTAGTTGAGTATCTAACATCAACTCACTTAGTCCTATTACTGCATTCATAGGAGTTCTCATCTCATGGCTCATATTTGCCAAAAATTGATTTTTTGATTCATTTGCTTTTAATAAAGCCTTTTCATTTTCAAGTTCTTGGGTAATATCTTCAAAAGTAGATACAAACTCATTTTCATTGAAAACCTTATCTTCTACTAAATTTACAAATACTTTAAAAATATAATATTTATCCTCTTTTTTTATTTTTGCTAGATGAGTTTTATTGGGATTATTTAAAATATATTCAACCCAAGTAACCTCTCCCATTTTTTCTTGTAAAAACCCATGTTCATCTATAAAGTGATCACAAATACATTTGTACTGTTTTTTAAATTCATTTATAGATTTAAATTTAAAGAAATTTAAAAAAGTGTTATTTACTTGAATTAACTCTTTTCCATTATTTGTTACTATTACCATACTATTTGAAGAGTTTAGTATCTTTTCTGCTCTATTTTTTTGTATAGAAATTTGTTTATAAAAAGTATTAAATACATAAATAATTAACAAAAATATACATAGGATTGTAATCAAAGATATTAAAAACAGTTTTTTTAGAGTATTTTCAAAATCTGTATAATATGATGTTAAATCATGTAAAAATATAAAACTTCCTAAAAATTCATTATTAAAAGAGTTTATATTAAAAAATTGTAAAGTTAAATGCTTTTTATCATATACAATATCTTTAGTTGTTTTTTCATTTTTAAAATCCTTTATATATTCTAAAAAATTAAAATCAATCAATGATGAAGAAGTTATGACTTGATTTATTTGATCTGCATAAAAAACACCTTGAATATTATTGAAAAAAGTTATTGTATCTAGTATTTTTCTTAAAGAAATCCCTATCTCAAAAGCACCTATAAAATCGTTATTTTCATCAAATAAAGGAACTATAACTCTGTATGACAAACCTGTTGTTCCGATTTCAAAACCAGTTAGAGTTGTTTTTTTAGTAAATACTTCTTGTAACATATATCTTTTTTCTAAGATATTATCTCCTGATAAATCAAGATTTTGTAAACGAAGTAAATTTGTACCATCTTTAAAAATAAAGTTCATTTGTCTAATATAAGGGTCTTTTTTTAAAAGGATATTGTATTTATCAATAGTTAGTTGTTCTAATTTATCTTTATTTTGCTCTTTTACTGCTTTTATAACTTTTGGGTCTTCTAATATTTTGTTACTAAGTTCATAAGAGTAATCTTTTAAATGTTTTTCTATATTTTTATAAAAAGAGTTATTTATTTTTTTTATTTGTTCTTTTTTTTCGCTATTTAATTTTTGTTTTTGAAAATCATAAAATATGTAAAATAATGCACTAAATGAACAAATAAATAAAAATATTATAAGAAATAAAAATTTATATTTAAAATATTTTTCATTCAAAATACTAAACCTCCGTTATTAAGAAATTGTTTCTACCACTATTTTTTACTTTATATAAAGCCTCATCAGCTTTTACTAAAAGTTCAAGTCGCATAATATCAAAATTTGAAGAATAATAAGAAATTCCAATACTAACTGTTATAAATTTTTCTACTTTTGAAAAATGATGTGTGATTTTTAAATCCCTTACTGCTTGTAAAAGATTGTTTGCAACTGTTTTTAAACCTTCTTTATTTATATCTTTTAAAACTATTATAAACTCTTCTCCTCCATAACGTGCTACTAAATCAGAAGGTCTTTTGATAGTGGATTGTAAAGTAAATGCTACTTTTTTTAAAGCTTCATCACCTTTTCCGTGTCCATAGTTGTCATTGTATGGTTTAAAAAAATCTATATCTATCATCAAAACAGCTAAAGTAGATTTTTCTCTTTTTGTTTCAAGAAAGATTTTTTCAAAAGCTTCATCAAAAAATCTTCTATTTCTTATATTTGTCAAACCATCATACATTGATAATTGTTCTAGCAAATCAGTTTTTAGTTTAAGATTGATATGATTTTTTAACCTTAGTTTTACAATAGCTTTGTTGAAAGGTTTTGTAATATAATCAATAGCTCCAAGGTTCAAGGCAAATTCTTCATCTTCTTCACTATTTTTTGCTGTAACAAATACAATAGGAAGATTTTTTGTTTTACTGTTGTTTTTTAGTTTTTTACAAACTTCATATCCATTTATATCTGGCATTTCAATATCTAAAAGAACTAAATCTATTTTATTTGGAGCATCTAATATCTCTAGTGCTTTAGTGCCACCTTTAGCCACTTTGATTTCGTATTCATCTTGTAATAAATCAGATAGTAATAATAAGTTAGTTGTCATATCATCGACAATAAGTATTGTAGGCTTTTTATAATCCAAATAGTTTCCTTGCAAAATAAGTTAATATCTTATCTTATCTTATCTTGCAATTAAAATACCGTTTTGTATATAAGTTATAAATTAATTATTATTTATTTAATGCAATATTTCAATCCCACAAAGGGATTGAATGTTTAGTTTTCTTTTGTTTCAAAAAATTTATATACAATTCCAGCAATAATTGCACCAACTATTGGAGCAAGCCAAAATAACCACAATTGATCAATAGCCCAAGAACCTTGAAATATTGCAACAGCAGTACTTCTAGCAGGATTTACTGAAGTGTTTGAAACAGGAATAGTTATTAAGTGGATTAAAGTTAAAGCAAGACCAATAGCAATAGGAACAAATCCAGATGGAGCTCTTTTGTCTGTTGAACCTAAGATAATCATCAAAAACATAAAAGTCATAACTATTTCAGCTATTAATACTGAAACTAAGCTAAAGCCATTTGGTGAATGCTCTGCATATCCATTTGAAGCAAATCCAGCAGTTACATCAAAACCAGCTTTTCCACTAGCAATAAGATATAAAATAAATGCTCCAGCAATACCACCTAAAACTTGTGAAATAATATATGGAATAAGCTCTTTTGAACTAAATCTTCCACCAATAAAAAGTCCAATAGAAACTGCTGGATTTAAGTGGCAACCAGAAATATGTCCTATTGCATAAGCCATAGTTAAAACTGTAAGACCAAATGCAAGTGAAACTCCTACAAATCCAATACCAAGTTCTGGATAACCTGCTGCTAATACAGCACTCCCACAACCACCAAGCACAAGCCAAAATGTACCTATAAATTCTGCTAATAGTTTTTTTGATAAACTCATAATATATAAACTCCTAAAATAATTTTTTAAATTATACAATAAAAAACTAAATTAATTATTATATTGGATAAAGAGGAGTAAATAATTGTATTTTTATATGCAATTTTATGTTTATTTAAAACGAAAATATTTTCATAAGATTGTTATCCTTGGTATTTTCAATCAAAATCTTTGGGATTGATGTTTTATTAAATAAATCTAGCTTATATTATTTTCTTCTTGTATTTTGTCTTATTGAAATAATAAATTGATAAATCAAATATCCCATAAAAAGCTTTATTATTAATTTGTATAAAGTGATATTTTCACTATTAAATTTGAATATTGAATAAAAAGATTTTGCTATTAAATCAAATGGTTCTACACAATAATAAAGTTTGGATATTGAATCTGCTAGGTTATTTCCTGTTCCAAAAATAGAAAAAATCACAATCCATATTAAAGCTAATAACCAGCTTTGTGAATGATTTGAAGTTATTTTATGTAAAAAAAATATTATTTCATCAGCTGAACAACTACAAGAAAGTTCTTCTTCTCTTTTTTTCATCTCTAATGCATAATATTTATTTGCTTCAATGATATTGTTTAATTTTTCAAAAGAGTGTTTTATTATCCTTGCTGTTTCTCTATTTGCAATATTTTTAGCTTTTAAATCTTCATTCTTTCCATTTTTTACTTTTAAAAAATTAATTTCATTTTTTATGATAGCATTTTCTAAATTGAAATCTTCATAAAATATTGAATTATTAAATTGTGCAAGTTCTTTGAAAGTTGTGTATTTAAAATCAACAGAACATTTAAATGTTACATTTTCAAAAACTGAAATATCTTCAAAAGTTGTTTTTTCAAAATTAATTGTTTCTTTAAAAGTTGAGCTATTAAAATCAGCTAAATCTTTAAAAGTTGTATTCCTAAAATTTGCATTGGCTATTTGTTTGCAATTTTGGATTCTTACTTTAGATTTTTCTTGAAAAATAGTATTTTCTAAACTTAATTCTTTTTTTAAAATACAATTATTAAAAGTAAGATTTTTATTAAAAATAGTTTTTGTTAATTCAGTTTTTTCATAGAAAGTACAATTTATAAATTCAATACTTGCATTTATATTATTATTTAAAAATATCTCTTTTTCAAATGTACAGTTTATAAAGCTTAAATTCTTACTAAAATGATAATTCTTAAAATGCACTTCTTCCCAAAAATCGCAATTTTCAAATTTTATATTACATTCATTAATTATGCTATCAAGATAAGGTTGTTCTTCATGAGTTTCATCTTTATTTCCAAAATAGAAATTATTTACAGCATCTAAATCATATTTATTTTCTGGTTCTCTATGTTCTTCAAATATTGGAAATTTAACATTTTTATATATTATATTGGAATTAAAATAACCACTATATTTACAAATAGAATGATTTTTTTTTAAATCTTTTCTAATTTCAATCCAAAATTTTCTAAAAGATTTATCTTTATTATTACTATGTAAAATGCATTTACTGTCATTTTCAAGTATTTTTAAATTACAATTCTCTTCTGAGCATTCCATTATACAATCCACTATTTTTTATAATTTAAGATAATAACCAAAAATTATTAAAATATATAAAAATTATGATTTTTTAGTTTCAAACTCTTTTTTTAGTTCTTTTATCTCTTCCAAGCTTTTTTCTGATTTTTCGATAATCTCTTCTATCATAAGCCCAAGCATAATAGTTTTATAAAGATTTGGTTTTTTTTTCTTCCAGTTATATAAAGTTGTTCTATCTATATCTAAATATCCTGCAATATCCCTTTGAGTCATAATTCACCTACTTTTTGGATTTAGATTACAAATAGCTTCTTTATAAAACAACAGTTGATATATTCAACATAATATAGTTATTAAGTTGTTAATTTAAACATTGAATTTGTATAATGTTGAATTATTAAACATAAACTACATAATATGTAGAATTAAAAAGGAAAAAACATGTTAAAAAAATCACTTATTTTGATGATATTTATATCATTAAATTTATTTGCTTGGGATAGTGCAACTTACTATTTTGATGAGGGAGCAAGAGATTATAAAAATGCAAATTATACTCAAGCTATAAAAAATTATGAAAAGTCAGCAAAACTTGGAAATAAAAAAGCTATGTATAACTTAGGACTTATTTATTCTGGTGGGATTGGTGTAGATAAAGATGATAAAAAAGCTTTTTATTGGTATGAACAAGCTTCAAATAAAGGTGATTTGAATGCTACTTATAATCTTGCAGTTATGTATGATGATGGTTTAGGAGTAGAAAAAGACACTAAAAAAGCCATTGAACTTTACACAAAATCAGCCTCTTTAGGAAATACAAATGCTATGTATAACTTAGCAAATAAATATTATATTGGAACTGATATAGAAAAAAATATAGATGAAGCCATAAAGTGGTATGAAAAATCAGCCTCTCTAGGTATTCACGAAGCTATGCATAATTTGGGAATGATTTATATAAGTGATGAAAAAAAAGATTATAAAAAAGCTATCGAGTATTTTGAAAAAGCTTCATCTTTGGGTGATTATAAATCTATGAATGCACTTGGAATTATGTATTATAATGGTGAAGGTGTACAAAAAGATATGAAAAAAGCAAAATATTATATAGAAAAATCAAAAAATAGTGGAAGCCCTGAAGCTTCAAAATATTATGAAAAATATGAACTGTGGAAGTATTGATTTTGTGATGAATTAGCACTCAATATATAAAAGTGCTAAATTTTTTTAAAACTTTAGCCAAGTTTAATAAAGTTATCACTAAAATTCCTTTTTAAAATTCAAATTATATAGGAGAAATATAATATGGCAAAACATCAATTTCAAACAGAAGTAGGGCAATTACTACATTTAATGACTCACTCTTTATACTCAAATAAAGAGATTTTTGTAAGAGAACTTGTATCAAATGCAAGTGATGCAATAGATAAATTAAACTATTTAAGACTAACAGATGAAAAATTAAAAGATAGCTTTGCTTCTTGGAAAGGAGAGATAAATATCTCTTTTGATGAGAAAGATAAATCACTTACTATTATTGATAATGGTATTGGTATGAACGAAGAGGATATGATAAACTCTATTGGTACGATTGCAAAATCTGGAACAAAATCTTTTGTAGAAGCATTAACAGGTGATGCAAAAAAAGATTCAAATCTAATCGGACAGTTTGGAGTAGGGTTTTATTCAGTATTTATGGTTGCAGATAAAGTGGATGTTATTTCTAAAAAAGCAGGAGAAGAAGTAGCTTACAAATGGAGTTCGAATGGTTCTGGAGAGTTTGATTTAGCTCCTTGCACAAAAGAGAGTGCTGGAACAGTAATCTATATAAAATTAAAAGATGAAGAAGCAGGAGAGTTTGCAAGTAAATATAGAATAAAAAATATCGTAGGAAAATATTCAAATCATATTGCTTATCCAATTTTCTTAAACTATGATGAAGAAGTAAGTGAAACTTTAAGCGAAGAAGATGAAAAATCTGGAAAAACTCCAGAGAAAAAAACTGAAAGAAAACACGAACAAATAAATGAAGCAACAGCACTTTGGACTCAGCCAAAAGCAAAATTAAAAGAAGAAGATTATAACAACTTTTATAAATCAATTTCTCAAGATAGTAGTGATCCAATGCTTACAATTCACACAAAAACAGAAGGGGTAAATGAGTACACAACACTATTTTATATCCCACAAGTTGCACCTATGGATATGTACAGAGCAGATTATCAAAGTGGAATTAAACTATATGTAAAAAGAGTATTTATCACTGATGACGATAAAGAGTTATTACCTACATATTTAAGATTTGTAAGAGGTATTATTGATAGTGAAGATTTACCTTTAAATGTAAGTAGAGAGATTTTACAAGAGAATAGAATTTTAGCAAATATCAAACAAAGTAGTGTTAAAAAGATTTTATCTGAAATCAAAAAACTTTCAAAAGATGAAGAGAAATACTCTAAATTTATAGAGCAATACAATCGTGCTTTAAAAGAAGGAGTTTATCAAGACTATACAAATAAAGAGGCTATTTTAGAGCTTTTAAGATACAAATCAACAAAAACAGAAGATAAAAAATTAACTTCACTTGAAGATTATAAAAATAGGGCAAATTCTGAACAAAAAGCTATTTACTACATTGTTGGAGAAAATGAAAAAGTTTTAAGAAATTCTCCACTACTTGAAAGCTACAATAAAAATGATATTGAAGTTTTAATACTTGATGATAAAGAGATAGATGAGATTATAACTCCTGCTATTGGGGCATTTAAAGAGTGGGAATTTAAAGATATCACAACTTGCGACGCTCCAAAAGTTGAAATAAATGAAGAAGAGAAAAAAGAAGTTGAAGAGAAGTTTAAAGATATAGTTTCAAAAATAAAAGAGAAACTAAATGATGATGTAAAAGATGTAAAAATCACAAATAGATTGTCTGAATCTGCTTCTTGTATTACAAAAGATAGTCAAGATGCTCAAATGGCTGCGATGGCACATATGTTTAGATCAATGGGACAAGAAGTTCCAGAAATCAAACCAATATTAGAGATAAATCCAAATCATGAAATTGTACAAAAACTAAAAGATACAAAAGATGAAGGTTTAATTGAAGATATATCTTGGATTTTACTAGATTTAGCAAAAATTAGTGAAGGTTTTGAGATAAGTGATAGAGTTGCATTTGCAAAAAGACTTACAAAAATAACTGCTAAAGCACTATAATTTTAAAACAAATTTAACTGCTAATTTATAGAAATTAGCAGTTTTATTAACTACTTGCGAAAATAGGGTTTTTTAGATAGAGTTATATAAAAATTTGGGGAGATTTTTATGTTTGAAGCTCTATTTAGATTTTTAAAATATATTTTTAAAACCGTTACCAAACTTTCAATCCCATATTTTAGTCTTGAAGAAAATGATTTAAAATTCAAAATCTCAACTGATAATTTTTATAATTTTACACTCTACAATATAGAAATTAAAACTAGACACGATTCTTATGTATATGAAGCATATACTTTAAAAGCAAATGATATTTTTTTGGAGTATATCCATACTTACAATGATGCTGTTTGGAATGTTCAAGCTTTTTCTTGTTTTTTAGATTTATTAAAAGATAATTTAAAAATAAATAGTTTTGAAAATTTGGAGAAAAAAGTACATACTCACTATGAGTTTAATATTTATAGAGTAAACAAAAGTTACAATTTACATATTATATATATTTATGAGATGCATAAAGAGATTTTTATAGTTGATACAAAAGGTGATTTGTATGAAAATCTTTTAAAAAATTTTGAGAAATCTTATAATTATGAATTTCCTAAAAATGAAAATATAATATTGGATATAAATATAAGTTTAGCAAAAAACAATGCGATAAATAATTATTTTAGATTGGCTTCAAACTAGCAATATAAAACTACTTTATGCACAAATAAATATAGATTTAGATAAAATGTTTACTTTTATGTAAATAATAATTTTAGGAAATTTAATGGAACAGTTTATTCAAGATTGGGGTTATATAGCTCTGTTTTTGTACTCTTTTGGTGGTGGATTTTTGGCTCTTGCTATTGCTGGAGCATTTTCTTATGCTGGAGATTTGAACATATATATTTGCGTTGCAGTAGCAGGAGTTTCAAATTTTATTGGTAGCCAGTTTTTATTTTATATGGGAAAATACAATAAAGCTTATGTAGAAGATATGATGAAAAACCATACTAAAAAAATAGCATTGGTTAAAGTATTACTAAAAAAATATGGAATTTTTATAGTATTTATTCAAAAATATATTTATGGTGTTAAAACTTTAATACCACTTGTTATGGGAGTTTCAGAGTATAATCCTTATAAATTTATGATTTTAAATATAATGGCTTCTATTCTTTGGGCTTGTGTTATTGGATATATTAGTTTTGTTGCTGGTGAGTTTTTGATGAGTTTAGCAGATAAATTCCAATATATGGGATTAATCATCGTTTTTGTGATTATATTTTTCCTTATTTCAAACTTTAATAAAAAACGAAAAAAGGCAAAAAATAGTGAAGTTTAAAGAACTAAAATTAAAAAAAGAGTTTATAGAAAATCTTAATTCTTTAGGATATGAAAACTTAACACCTATCCAGGAACTTAGTTTAGAAAAGAGTTTATCTGGAAGTGACATCATAGCACAAGCAAAAACTGGTTCTGGAAAAACGGTTGCATTTTGTATTCCTATGGTTGAAAAATTAGAAGTTAAAAGGTTTACTATACAATCTCTTATTTTAGCTCCTACAAGAGAATTAGCAAATCAAATAGCAAATGAACTTAGAAAATTATTTAGACATATTCATAATGTAAAGGTTTTGACTTTATGTGGAGGAGTTCCCTTTAAACCTCAAGTTGCTTCACTTCAACACAATGCTCATATAATAGTTGGTACAACAGGAAGAGTTCTAAAACATATAAAAGAAAAAAATCTAAATTTAGAAAATATAAACTATTTTATTTTAGATGAAGCCGATAAGATGCTAGATATGGGATTTTATGATGATATAGAACAAATAGTAGAAGTATTACCACAAAATAGACAAACTTTACTTTTTAGTGCAACTTATGAAAAAAATATTGAAATTTTAGCTTCAAAAATTATGAAAAATCCAACTTTTGTAAAAATAGAAAATGAAAAAAAAGAGTTTATAAAACAGACTTTTTATAATATTGAAAATAGAGATAAAATTGAATATATCTCAAAAATAATCTCTTCAAATAAAGCAAGTTCAACAATAATATTTTGTAATATGCGACAAACTTGCGAAACTTTAGCTGATGATTTGTATGATTTAGGGTTTGATGTTTTAACTTTACATTCTGACTTAGATCAAAAACAAAGAGATGAAACTATAGTATTATTTTCAAATAAATCTTATCCTATTTTAATAGCAAGTGATGTTGCAGCAAGAGGTTTGGATATAGATGATATAGATTTAGTTATAAATTATGATTTAGCTTTAAATGAAAAAATACATACTCATAGGATTGGTAGAACTGCAAGAGCTGGAAAAGGTGGATGTGCAGTAACTTTTTATACAAAAAATGAAGATGATAAACTTGATATTTTTAAAAGTACATTTAGTGATATAAATTTTGAAGATGTACAAAATATACAAGATAATAATGATTTTAAAATAGATAGTGATTTTAGAACAATATATATAAATAGTGGGAAAAAACATAAATTAAGAAAAGCTGATATTTTAGGAAGCTTAACTGCTGGAATAGGGCTTGATAAAGATGATATAGGTAAAATTGATATTTTAGATTTTTGTTCATATGTTGCAATAAAAAAAGAAAAGGTTAAATTTACCTTAAATGAGTTGCAAAAAACTAAAATAAAAGGTAAAATTCATAATATTTTTGAAAAATAATTATAAGATTATGATATTATACATATATTTTAAACAAAGGGGAATTTGCATTGTTTAAAAATAAACTCTTTACAAAAATCGTTTTGATTTTTACGATACCGATTTTAGGGATCTTATTCTTTAGTTCTACAATGGTTTATGAAAAAATTAAACTTACTCAAGAATTTGAAAATAATAGTTTTAGATTTGATTATTTAAAAAGTGCTGAAAGATTGATGATATCTTTGGAAAAAGAAAAAATGTTATCACTAAATTACTTAAATTCAAAAGACTTGTATAAAAATTTAAAAGAACAACAAGATATAACAAAAGAGTATTTTGATAAATTAAAAATTGCTTTAAATAATTTTCCATGGAAACTTGAATGGAAAGAACATATTGAAGATTTAGATAATAACTTCACTAAATTAGAAGAATTAAGAGATAGAATAGTTAATTTAGTTGTATCAAGTGAAGATATCTCAAATAAATTTAATTTGGTAAATAAAAGAATCATAAAAACTTTGGTTCTTCTAAGGTTTAAGGATTCTACAAACTCTTATTCACAAAATATTTTAAGATTAGATGATTATTTTAACTCAAATGCAAATAATATAGAAAAATTATCATCTTTGGCGGAACTTACTGTTATATCTATTCAAAAAGAGTTGTCTCATCATGAACAAAATATAAATCTTGAAAAAAATATTAGTTATATATTCTTGTTTTTTTGTTTTTTTACACTAATTCCATTATTTTTCATATTGAGAAATATTATTTTTAATGAACAAGATTCAGCTTTAAAAATTGAAAAACACAAAAATATATATGAATTATTAAATCAAGCAAATAAATTTTTAACAAAGACATTTAAAAAAGATGAATTATATATAGAAATTTGTGAACTTTTAAAAGACAATAAAGATTTGACATTTTGCTTTATATATGATTGTGTAAATAAACAAGTTATTGCACAAGATGGAGAATTAAAAGAGATAATCATAAAGAATAAAGATTCTTCATCAGAAAATCTTATTTCTAAAACTATAAAACGAGAACAAAATATAGTTATAAATAATTTTAAAGATGAAAATGTATCTATATGTTATGATAAAGCAAAAGAGTTTAATATCAATTCAATGGCTACTTTTCCTATTAAAAAATTCAATGAAGTTGTAGGAGTATTATTACTTTATTCTAAAGAAGTTAATTTCTTTGATCAAGAAGCAGAGATACTGTTTGATAAATTGGTTTTTGGTATTGCAAATTGTTTAGAAAAAATTGATTATGAAGATATCAGATTACAACAAGAAAATGAGCTAAAACTATCATCTTTTGCATTTGATTCTTTTGCTCCAATGATTATTACAGATAATAAAAATACAATAGTAAAAGTAAATAAGGCATTTTGTCAAATTATGGGTTATTCAAAAGAGGAACTTTTAGGGCAAAATCCAAGAATGTTTAAAACAGCACACCAAGATAGAAAATTTATTGAAAGTTTGTGGGATGATCTAAAAATAAATGGTAGTTGGAGTGGAGATGTTTATAACAAAAAAGCAAATGGGGATATTATTGCTTTAAGAAGTATAATAACAGTTATAAAAAATGAAGAAGAGAAAATTACGAATTATCTTGGTCAATATATGGATATTAGTGAGCAAAAAGATAAAGAGAAAATTTTAGAATATCAAGCAACTCACGATAATCTTACAGGATTACCAAATAGGCTTCTTTTATTGGATAGAATAGAACATGCTATTACAAAAACTGTAAGGCATAAAATTTTTGGTGGATTAATATTTATTGATTTGGATAATTTCAAAGCTGTAAATGATACCTTGGGACATGATATGGGAGATGTGCTTCTTATAACGGTTGCAAAGAAGATAAAAGAGTGTTTAAGAGATGAAGATACAGTTTCAAGAATAGGAGGAGATGAGTTTATAGTTTTATTGGATAACATAGGAAATAATAGTGATGATGCTAGAAGAAATATAAGTTATTTAGCTGAAAAAATAAAAAATACATTAAATAATATAACACACATAAATGGACATAAAAATATATCAACTCCTAGTATTGGTGTGACATTATTTAGTGATTCTAGCGTTAGTGTTCAAGATATTATAAAACAAGCTGATACTGCTATGTATAGTGCTAAAAAACAAGGTAAAAATGCAATAGAGTTTTTTTAAAACTTTATTGCACTTCTTCATCCCATAAAATAGATACTCCATAATCTTTGTCTAGCATAGCATATTTAAAATATTCACCTTTTATTTTTTTACTATAAAGTCGAATTGCTACTTTTCCATTATCTAGTAAGCTTTTCATCTCATATTTTGAGAATCCTTTTTTATTCCACTTTAAAAAAACATTTGAATATACTCTAAAGTTGCAAGTAGAATCATTTGTATATACAAATTGAAAGCTATCATCATGTTCTTTTTTTGAGTTTTCACAAGTGTATAAAACAACTTTTTGATTTTGTGCAATTGTATTTATGGCTATAACATCTCCATCACAATTTGGACATTTCCCTAAAATCATTCTAATCCTTTTTATATTTTAAGGATTTTACTAAATTTTTTTAAAAGTAGCAAAAAATATTACAAAGTGTAATATTTTATGGTTAAGGAGCTAATCTTGAAATTTTCCAGCTATTATTTTCTTGAAGTTCATATAAAAATCTATCATGAAGCCTATCTTCTCCACCTTGCCAAAACTCTATTTTTATAGGTTTTATAATATATCCTCCCCAAAAAGATGGAAATGGTACCTCTTTATTTAAGAATTTTCTTTTTATTTCATCAAATTTTTGTTCTAATAGTGCTCTTGAACTTATAACTTGGCTTTGCGTTGATACCCAAGCTCCAAGTTGGCTACCTTTAGGACGAGATAAAAAATATTTTAAAGACTCAGTTTTTGAAATCTTTTCTATTGAACCTTCAATTTTTACTTGTCTTTCTAATTGCAACCAAGTAAAAAGAGCAGCTGCTTTAGGATTTTCTTCTATTTGTTTGGCTTTTTTACTTTCATAATTTGTGAAAAAAACAAATCCTTTTTCATCAAAAACTTTTAGTAAAACTGTTCTTATACTTGGCATCATATCATTTCCAACTGTTGCAAGAGAAAAGGCATTTGGTTCTAAAAGTTTTTCTTCTATTGCATCATTAAACCAAATTTCAAATTGTTTAAGAGCATTTTGATGTAAATCTTTTATATCTATATTTTTTGTTGTGTATTTTGCTCTAAAAGTAGATAAATCCAAAAATGTCCTTTAAAATTTATTATTTTTTTTAAAATTATAGTATAATAGTTCTTCAATTTTATAAATAACTATAATTATAAAGCTTTAGGAAAAAATTTGTTTACTATCTTAGAATATTTATTATTTTTATTGTTACTTATAGTGACTATTTTATTGATAGCTAAAATAAGAAATATTAAAAAATTACAAAAAAAATTAAAAGAACTTAGTGTAAGAGCGAATATTTTAAGACAATACAATAAAGCTACAAAAACATCAAATATCATTTCAAATGCTGATTTAAAAGGGAATATTACTTATGTAAATAATAAGTTTTGTGAAGTTTCTCAATATTCAAGAAGAGAGATATTAGGAAGACCACACAATATTTTAAGAGCTGAAGAAGATGATGAAGTATTTCAAGATTTATGGAAAACTATTAAAAGTGGTAATGTTTGGAGAGGAAATCTAAAAAATAGAAAGAAAGATGGAACTTTTTATCATATAAATACGATTATCTCACCAATTTATGATGAAAATGGTCAAATTTTTGAGTATGTAGCAATACGACATGAAATAACAGATTTAGTAGAAAAAACTGCAGAATTAAATAAGATTTTAAGAGAAGATTATCTTACAAAAATAGGAAGTAGATATAAACTTATAGAAGATATCGCAAAAAAAGAGAATCCAGTAATTGCTTTGATTGATATAAATAATTTTAGTGAAATAAATGATTTCTTTGGTTATAAAATAGGTGATAATATATTAAGACTTATTGCTAAAACAATTGAAGATCTATTTATAAATAAAAAAAATTATGAAGTTTATAGATTGACAGCTGATATTTTTGCAATTTTATCAGTTAATGTTGATCAAAATGAATTCATAAAAGAAGTAAGTAAAGCAACAAAAAAGCTAACAGAAAAACCTTTTAGTGCAAGAGGAAGAGAGATATATTTGCAACTAAATCAGAGCTTTTCATTCGAGTCAAAAGACACACTTTTAGAAACAGCAAATGTTATAAGAAAATATTCAAAAAGAAATAAAAATAATATAATATATAATAAAGATTTTGATATAGAAAAAGATTATGAAAAAAATATATTCTGGACTCAAAAAATTAAAAAAGCTCTTGAAAAAGATGGAATTTTTCCATATTTCCAAGCAATTTATAATATTCAAACACAGAGAATAGAAAAATATGAAGCTTTGATGAGATTAAATGATGGTGGAAAAGTTGTACCACCTTTTTTCTTTTTAGATATTTCTAAAAAATCTGGGCAATATTTACAACTTACAAAACAGATGGTTAAGAAAACTTTTGAATATTTTAAAAATAATGAGTATGAATTCTCTATAAATCTTACTTTTCAAGATATATCAAATGAGATTATCTCTTCATATATTTTAAATACGATTAAAGTTTATGGTTTTGGTTCAAGAGTCGTAATTGAAATTGTTGAGAGTGAAGAGATAAAAAATTTCTCAATAGTAAATAATTTTATTGAAGAGATTAGAAGTCTTGGCTGTAAAATTGCGATAGATGATTTTGGAAGTGGATATTCTAATTTTGAGTATTTAATAAAATTAAATGCGGATTACATAAAAATAGATGGTTCTTTGATTAAGGATATTTTAGTAAATAACGGTAATGAAAATATCGTTAAAATGATTATAAAATTTGCAAAGGATCAAGGAATTAAGACTATTGCTGAATTTGTATCAAGTAAAGAGATATTTGATAAAGTTAAAGAGTTGGGTGTTGATTATGTACAAGGCTATTATATAAAAGAGCCAGAAGCAAGCATCTAACAATATTATTCATTTAAAACTTTTTCTTCAAATATTTTAAATAAAATAGTTTTTAAATCAATTTTTAATTCATCTGATAAAATGATATTATTTGAATATATGTAAAATGGAACTGTATTTCTCATAGAGTATTTTAATCTTTTTCTTAAAGTTGAAACTTCATCAATATCTATAAGTTCATCTCCATCATATAAATAAAAATCTTTTTCAATACCAAGATTAAAAGATACTATTTGATAAGCAAAAAACAGATTTTCTTTTTCATATTTTTTGATAATATTATCTAATTCATTTTGAAGTTTATTTAATCTATTTTTAGTTATATATCCAAAACTTTCTCTAAATTTATATCTCTCCACCGTTGAAAAATCCAAAACTTTATAAAACTCATTTAAATTTTTCCAAGGACTTTTAAATCTTTTTTTACCAAACAAAACTTCTTCAAAACAAAATAGATATTTTTTATCTTCTTGGCTTAAATAATCTTTATTTTTTATATCAAAATATTTATTTTTAAATAAAGATATCAACCAATTTTCATCCAACATAGATATGGTATCGAGTTCTTTTTGTTTATTTGTGTTTTCAAAATTCCAAAGCATAGATATTGAATTTGATAGTTTATCATCTTCATATTTATCTTCAAAATATTTTGAAGATAAATATTGAACTACATTTTCAAGCAAAGAGTCCGTTTTTGCAATACCATGATTAAAAATTACTTTTTTATAAAGATTAAATCTCATTTCAAGCATATGTTCAATATCTATTAAACTCATATCAAAAAAACTTAAATGAAATTTGTTATTTTGTTCTACCAAAACAGCTTGTTTTGTAATTCTTAAATGATCATTTGGTCCAGTTATATAACCACTTGCTAACATATCACGATTTATATAATCTAGTCTATCGGCATCCACTGTACTATCTATAAATTTATGCAAGATGCCAAAATCAAAGTTTTCTTCATTTTTTTCTTCTAATATTTTTAAAGCCAATGTTTTTATAAGTTTTAGATATTCTCTATCTTGAGTTTTAAATATTAATTCATTTAATTCATAATCAAATAGAAGTTTCAAAAACTTCTCACCTATTGCTTCGTGTAAAACATCCTTACAGTTTTTTGTTATTTTTTCATAATTATCTTTGAATATTAACTCTTTTTTTAAAAGTATTTCTTTATTTTCTTCTTTTGCTTTTATTTTTTCATAAATTTTTTTTAAAGCATACTCAACTTGATGTGAAAAAGGTAAATGTCCAACATCATGAAGTAGTGCAACTATTCTTATAGTTTGTAATAAAATTGTATAAGTTGTTCTTTGAAAATTTGATTTTGTAGGAATTGTAAATTGATATAAAGCTTTATTGTCAAAGTATTCCAATTTTTCTATATTGATTTGTATTTTTTCATCTTTTATAATTTTTTGAATAGCTTTTTTTGATGTAGCTAGAAAATTATTTTTTGTTTTTTTATCTGCATTTAATAAGGCATTTTTAAACATAAATGAGATTAAATGCATAGTTCCTAAACTATGAATAAATCTTTTTGTTGTAATTGATGGATATGAAAAATATGCTAAAGCATTTTGCGTTATGAATTGAAGTCTATTTACAATCTTTGTTTGAAGTAATTTATCTTCAAGCTTTGTATATTCAATATGATTGTAAATAGTGTCATTTATTAATCTATTTTGTATTGTTAATCCTTTCTTTTTTCAAAAATTCTTTCAGTAAACTGTGCAAACTTACCTCTTACTGCTTTATCTAGTTCTATTGCAAACATTTTTATTTCACTATGTGCATAAGAAGTTTGTTTTAAAAGCGTTGTTAGACCATTATTATATTTGTTTAGATATAGATTATCTATTTGTCTATTTGAACCAATAACTATTGCCATACAACTTTCATCAAGTCTTGATAAAATTAGTTGAGTTGTTTTTTCACTACTATTTTGCCACTCATCCATAATAACAATAGCACCACTTAAAGTTCTTCCTCGTGCTTCTCCTGGCCAAAGAGTTTCTATAATATATTTTGATTTTAGTTCATCAATTTTTGAATTAATTGATTCTTGGTTTTCTCTATTTTCACTCTTTTTTAGATGTTTTTTAGCAATAAATTCTAAAGTATCATATAATGCCATATTATAAATTCTAAATTTCTCTTCATTTCCTGATAAAAATCCAACTTCGGCACCTTTATCAAGAGATTCTATTGAGTTTCTTACATAAACTATTTTGTCATATAAACCCAAATCAATTAATCTCATAGAGCAAACAATAGACATCAAAGTTTTTCCACTTCCAGCCTTTGCATCAATTACAAGTAACTCATACATATTTGATAAAATAGCTTTTGAAAATAGTTTTTGTTTAATATTTACTGGTTTTATAGTTAATGCTTTAAAATCACTATCTTTTAAAATATCAACTTTTTGATTTGTAATTATTGCATATTCACTATTTCCATCATTACTTTCAAATGAATATGAAAAATTTTCTATTTGGTACTCTTCATCAATTAAAAGAATATTTTTATTATCTAAACTATTAAATAGTGATGAATCTAACTCTATATTTTTTAAGAAATTAAAATTTGGAACAGTTGATTTGTCATCATGTAAAGTTTCAGTTTTAATACCTTTAAATAGTGCAAAAGTTCTAGCATATACATCTAAAGATAAAAAGATAGTTTGATATCCTTTAAAATACTCTTGTGAGATAGTTGCAACTTCAATAATTCTTTTATCATTTGATTCTGAAATGTGAAATTGCTCTATTTGTGTATCATAACTATCTTTTGCAATGATATTCAAATTTAATTCATCATTAAAAAGTTTTACGACTTTAAAACCAACTTTATAATCAACTTCTTTTATTTTCATATTTGCCAATAATCTTGCAAACTCTCTTGAATAATATCCTAATTCATTATCTAGCTTCTTTTTATCTTCTAATTCAAGTAGGACTGTTTCAGGGATAACAATATGATTGGATTTATTGTCAGATATTTTATAGAGGTTTTGAAGGTTTTGTAAAATGATATTTGTATCTAAAACATATACTTTTTCTTTCATAAGTGAATTCTATCATAATTTGATAACAATTCAATTACAATATTTATGAGCTTAAGAGATGATTCTCTTAAGCGTTTGAAAGTTTTACTAAGTTCTCTAATATAGATTTTGCTGAGTCCTCATTAAGACCTTTTTCATAGTTTGTTAATATTTCTCTAGCTAATATATTTGCTCCTAAGTGTTGAAACATAATTCTCATAGCTTGAAGTCCTTTTTGACCTCCTCCTCCACTGTGAGTTGCAAGAGCTAAAACTTTATCATTGAAAGCGTCACGCCAATTTTTTGTTGCTCTTGAAGTCCAAGCCATAGCATTATTTAAAACTGGAGGCATAACTCCATTGTACTCTGGAGCAATTATAATAAATGCTTTTAAATCCATTATCTTTGTAGCTAAATCTAAAACAGATTCAGGTATTCCGTTTGTCTCTTCTTCAACTGTACTGTAAAGTGGTAAGTTATAAGTTACTAAATTTATTATTTCTGTTTCATAATGTAACTTTGTTGCAATATCTTGTATTTGAACTGCCAACTTTTGGTTATTATTTGAACTAGCTACTATTATTCCTATTTTTGACATTGTTATCCTTAATTAATATTATAAACGGCGATTATAACAAAATATTACTTGTAAAATTATAGATTATATTTAAAAAAAAATTGATATAATCTTATCTTAAATTTTAAGGTGAAAATATGGATAACTCTGGAGAACATAGGTTATTACGGTTAATTAAATTTGCTCCAACATTTTTAGTTTTATTTATCTCTTTTATTATAGTGATATTTATATACTTCGATAGTAAAAAAACTTATGAAGAGGAAAAGAAGGCTATTGAAACCAAGTTCCTTAGTGATAGTAAAGATAACATTCAAGCAGAAGTTATTAGAGTTTATACTTATATTAGATATCTACAAGCAAATACAGAAGAATATTTAAAAAAATCAATAAAAGATAGAGTTTATGAAGCTCATGAAATAGCAACAAATATTTATGAAACATATAAATATACAAAGAGTAAAGATGAGATTTTTGAGTTAATCAAAGTTGCTCTTGATAAAGTTAGATTTAATGATGGAAGAGGATATTTTTATATAGATGATGAATTTGGAAATAAACGTTTATTACCTATAGATAAAGAAAATGAAGATAAAAACTATTTTGAACACCTAGATGAAAAAGGTTATTCTTTTGTAAAAACTATGGTTGAAACAATAAAAAATAAAACTGAAAGATATGATGAATATTATTGGCAAAATCCAAATACAAAAAAAGCAGCTAAAAAAATTGCATTTTATAAATATCTGGAACCATTTAATGTAGTAATAGGTACAGGTGAATATATAGAGGATTTTGAAAAAGTCGTTCAGCAACAGGCATTAGAATATATAAGTATGATTAGGTTTAAAGATACTGGATATCTATTTGTAATGGAAAATAATGGGAAGTTATTATCACATATTAATAAAGATTTGATAGGTAAACACTATGAAGAAAATGTAATTTTAAAAGATGAAAATAATAATACAATAGATATTGTAGAGTTTGCAAAGAATAATGAAGGTTTTTATTCTTATTTACAAAAGAATGAAGATAATATAACTAGAAAAAAAATTAGTTATATAAAAAGTGTATATAATTGGAATTGGACTATTGGGGCTGGATTTTATGAAGATGAAATAATAAATAGTATAGAAAAATTACAAGAGAAAAATGATGAGAAATACAGCTCTTATATAAAAAATATAACTTTAATATTTGCTATTTTAATTTTTGGTTTATTATTAATATCTAAATATATTTCAAAATATCTTGAAAAAATATTAAAAGATTATAAAAAAGAACTTGAACAAAATCAATCTATGTTATACCAAAAAACTAAGATGGAAAGTATGGGTGAAATGATAGGAAACATTACTCATCAATGGCGACAACCTTTATCCATCATAACAACTTCTGCAAGTGCTATGAAGATACAAAAAGAGATGAATATTTTAAATGATGAAATATTTTTAGAATATATTGCAAAAATTAACTCTTCAGCAAATCACCTATCACAAACAATTGATGATTTTAAAGATTTTTTTAAACCAAATAGAGAAAAAAGTAAGTTTTTTATACAAGATAGCTTTAATAAAGCTCTTAATTTGATATCATCACAATTTAATAAACAAAATATAAACATTATTCAAGATATAGATGATATAAATATCTTCTCTTATGAGAATCAATTGATTCAAGTCTTTATAAATATATTAAATAATTCAAGAGATGAACTTATTAAAAAAGATTATGATAGATATATATTTATAGATGTAAAAAAAATCAATCAAGATATCGTAATATCTATAAAAGATAATGCTGGTGGTATATCAACTGAGTATATAAATAGGATTTTTGAAGCATATTTTAGTACAAAATCAAAAAGTGATGGTACAGGAATAGGTTTGTATATGACAAAAGATATTATTGAAAAGCAATTAAATGGTAGTATCAAGGCTGAAAATATTAATTTTAAATATGAAAACAAAGATTTTACTGGAGCTGATTTTATCATAACTTTAAAAGCATAAATAAGATGGTGGTTCGAGACAGAATCGAACTGTCGACACAAGGATTTTCAATCCTTTGCTCTACCGACTGAGCTATCGAACCACGCAAAATTAAAAGTGGTGGTGAGAGAAGGATTTGAACCTTCGAAGCCGTAGGCGGCGGATTTACAGTCCGCAGGATTTGACCACTCTCCAACCTCACCATAAAAAATAAAAAACCCAAAAAATTGGATGGGGTAGAAGGATTCGAACCTTCGAGTGACGGTACCAAAAACCGTTGCCTTACCGCTTGGCGATACCCCAATAATTTAAATGGACGGAATTATATACTTTATAAAATTAAAATTAGCTAAAAATAAATGGCTTTTTATGAAAATTATTCATAAAAAGCTGGAACAGGTGGAAACTCATCAAAAGATTTTTTAATAGCAAATGAAATAGAGTTTTTATTTTTTATATTTTGAATAGGATTTGAAAATTGTAAGTATTTTACACTTTCATCTATTGTTTTCTCTTTTTTATATACAAAGGCTACTTTTTTGCCTAATTTTATGCTATTTTCATAAATTGTTTTTGCATATTCTACTATATTTGGAAACTCTTTTACATTTAATTTATCTCCCCAACAAAAATATACAAATTTTCCTAAAGGGATAAAATTTTGTGCATCAAGATACATAATATCTCTATCAAACTCTGTATTTTGTGATGAGTTGTATTTTTCTAAATCTTCATTAAATTTTGATAATAAATTTGAAGCATCAATATGAGCTTCTATTAGGTTAAATAGGTTTTTTATTTCTACTATTTTACCTTTACAATGCTCATTCATAGCTTGTTTAAAAACTGTGATATAGTTTTCACATTTTAGTTCTATTAATTTATCAAAATCTTCAAAATTTTGTTTTAACAATTCTTTGTTTGAGTCAAATCCAATAGGAGTAACAACAGGATTGTATATAAAAACTGTTCCTATGATATTTTTCTTTCTATCTTTTGTTGTTTTTATCATATCTTTTAACTCTTTAGAAGATATTTCTTGACCTTCTTCATTAAAATACATATAACTTTGAGTTAAAAACACCTCTTCATATTTAGTTTGAATCTCTCCAAAATATTGCATACTTCTCCTTTATTTTTTTGAATTTATATAAATTCTAAAATCACCACAAGATTTTAAAATCTCTTTATAATAGTTTGTGTCTGAAAAATCATTTTTTAAGATATCAAAATATTTTGCTCCATTTTTTTGTAAAAATGTTTCATATATTGTTCCGTAATTATATTTTGATTCATTGTAATATTTCCATCTATCTTTATCCTGAGTTAAATCAGCAAGTGCAAGATATACCTTTGAAATCATATAAGTTATTTTTGCTTGAAACTCTTTGTCTTTTGAATTTTCTAGTGCAATGTTATAGTGAATTATTGCTAAATTTAATTTCTCTTCTTGCATTTTGGGAGTATGAATATCATAAGTACTTCTATAAAGTGTTGTAATTCTATCTGAATTTCCAAAATAACTTAGGTTATACAAAGCATTTGCATATAAAAAGTTATCTATAACACTATTTGGATTTTTTTCTAACTCTTTTTTAATAACAATGATTTTTTCCAAAAACTCTTTTATACTTAATTGCTGTGTTTTACCACTTCTATTATTTCCACGAATAAGACCATTAAAAGGGTTAAACTCTATTTTTGTATCTAAAATAGATAGCTTTGTATCTAAAGCTTCTTGAAATAAAAGATTATTTATAAGTAAATAAACCTTTGTAGTATCAAAAGAAGAACTACCATTTTTTATCTGTTCTTTAAATCTATTTTGAAGAAATTGTTTTAATTTTGAAGTTTGTGGTTTTTCTAAAAACTCTTCATAAGTTCTAAATGTTTTCAAATCTATTTCATAAAGAGTCGAATAAAGTGCATTTCTTACTAAAAACTCATCAAAATCTAAACCTTGCTTTTTATATAGATTTTGTAAGTTTTCTAAAGTATATTCGTATATTGAGTTTGAAGAGTGATTTTCATATATTAGTAAATCTATTTTTGAGATTATTTCATTTTCTATTTTTTCATCAATTTTTGTTAAAGAGTTAAGATATAGAATATAAGAAGCGGTTTTTATTTCGTGTGAATTTGGATAAGTTTTTGTTAGTCTATTCATAACTTCTTGTGCTTTAGAAAAATCTTTAATATAAATATTAAAATAAACCAAACTCAAATCAACTAAATATTTGTCATCTTTTTGTAAATTTTGTAAAAACTCAATATATTTTTTATAAAAACTATTTTCAACTTCTTTTTGTTGTTCATCTTGGAAATATTCATATTCAATGTTATTAAAATAAGTTTGTGATTTTAAAAGTTCTCTAAACAATAAAAAATCAAGCCACTTTGAGTTTTTATCAATCTTTTGAATATTTTGCATCTCTTCAATAATGTTACTTGAATCATCCAATGCTCTAAGTGCATACATTTTAGTTTTTTCATCACTATTTTTTGCTAAATTTAAAAGTTCATCAAACTCTTCTTGAGTCTTGATATGGAAAAAATTATATAAAGATAAATGTTTATTTATAGATTCATCAAAAAGTTTTGAGAACTCATAAACTCCTTGTACTTTCTTGCCACTTTTTACTAAAGCACCAGCATAAATTCCTTGTACCCACTGTTTCACAATAGAATTTTTTGTTTCATCTAAAAGGTATTTATATTTTTCATATATTTTTAAAGGTTCTTGATTGTTAAAATGAGCTAGTCTAAATCCCAAATAAAAATATCTAAGTTTTAAATAAGTAGATTCTACTTTTTCTATATGACTTAAAGCAATCTTAGTTAAATCTCCACAGTTTTCTGGTCTAGGATTATAATAGTTAGAAATTGCACATTTTTCTTGAAGTTCTACAAATTTTATATATTCTAAAAACTCTTTATCTCTTAAATTATTTAAATTTTCTCTTTTATATAAAAATTTTTCAATATCTTCGAAAGAATATCTATTGTTTAACTCTTTTTCTAACTCTTCTATATTTGTTTTTTTATTTTCTATTTCATATTTATATATTACTTCATTATAAATTCCAGGACTATTTAAATCTTCTGATATTTGTAAAAAAATATTATCTCTTTTTTCTAAAAACAGGTGTTGTACACTTGAAGGGTCCCAATAATCAGCACAAGAAAATAGCGATATTTTCAGAAAAAGTATCGAAAAAAGAAATCTTTTTATCATTTAAATCCTTATTGAATATTGAGTAATTTTTCGAGATTATATCTTTTTTTATATTTATATGTATAAAAAATTATCTCATCAAATCTATTTTTTGTTAGATTTAGAAAATCATTTAATGCAATTTTTAAATCATCTTCATTTACACTTTCAAATCTTAAAATATCATCTTTATAAATATATTTTCCTTTGAAATAATGACTATTTAATACTTTATATCTATTTTCATCTATTTTCTCAAAGTTAATACTAAAATCTTCTTGATCAACTGCTTCAAATAAATTTATAGCTTTTTTATCTCTAAATTGCACAGCTTGAGAGTAAAGTGGAAGAGCAAGTTTTAATTTAAGTGGATAAATATCAAAATTGTAGTGATATTTTTTTGCTATGTCATTATCTAAAACATAGTTTTTTGTTTCAAAATCACCCAAATTAGACATATTGTAGTACATTAAAACCCCATAATCAACTGGAGGAACTCCAGTTCTTGAAAAATACTTGATTTGATGAAGTCTTATTGTTGCACTTATAGTTTTATTTAAATTACTTTTTAGTTCTTCTAAAAATAAAAAGAAATTACTTCTTGAGCTATCACTCCAATCACAATCAATTTGTATCTCATCAAAACTAAAATCAAAAGTTTTTAGAATTTCTAAAATATCTTTGCTTAAATCTTTGTAATCAACTTTTTGCAAAGTTTTATTTGTGATAAATATTACTGGTATAAACTCTTTTGGTGGATTTTCTATAAAATTTGTTTTTATAATCTCTAGTTTTGTTGAGTATTTTATATCTAAAACTTTTATATACATTTTTTCAGTTTCTATTTTTTCTTTATAACTATTTTCCCAAGAGTAAAAACTCATAGTTTGATTTGTATTTTCTTTTGATTTTTCAAAAAAAATAAAAAAAGCTATAAAAAAAACAAAGCTTACCAAAATATATTTTTTCATCAGTTCTCACTTTCACTGTAATTTATGTTTAAATCAGCCAATTCTATGGCATTTTTTACTCTTGTTGCTGCAACATAATAGATATTTAACTCTTCATTTATTCTTTGAAAACTTAAAGGATTTTTCTTATTTAGAATATCTTTTTTTGTTATAAAATCATCTACCATCAAAACTTGTTCGTACTCCAAACCCTTTGCTTTATGTGTTGTTGTAAATATGATATCAGCTTCTTCTTTATTGTTAACTAGCAATACTTTTATCTTTTTATTTATTTCAAAAATATTATCTCCATAAGTATTTATAAACTTGATAATATTCAGATAATCTTGATTTTTTGTATCTTTGGCAAAACTCTCAAGTTCATTGATTGTTTCAAAATCTTTTATCTCATCTATTGTGATTTTATCGTTTTTTCTTTGTTTTAAATAAAAAATAGAATAAACAGTTTGATTCATAAAAGAGTATGAGTTATAACCACCCTCAAAATATATCTTTTTTTTGCTATGAATATGTTTTACAAGTTCTTGAATAAGTCCAAAAGTTGTTCTTGCTATTACACAAAAAGGTTTGGAAATATCTATAAACTCTTTGCCTATTTTTGTTGAACTATCCAATCCATTTAGATTCAATTTCTTTGTTTCATTTATAGAATAAAGATGGTTTAATAGATTTTGTAAAGCTTTTGCATAAGAGTTTGAGAATCTAAAACTTTTTGTTAGATAAAAGCTTGGTAAATCTATTTTATTTAAAGCATTCGTTGCATATCTAAAGCTATAAATTTGTTGAAAACTATCTCCTACATAAACTCTTCTACAATTTTGGTTTTCAACTATTGCTATCATAACATCGCTTATGTCTTGTGCTTCATCGATTAATATCAAATCATAAGGCAAGTTTGTAGATGCTTTTTTGTTTAAATAAAACATTTTTAAATAAAAGTCGTGAATCGCGTCAATTTGTCTATTTTTCATAGCACTCAAAACTATTTTTATATGGTTTAATATTTTTTTTTCGTTTTTATTTAATATTTCTAAGATTTTTGCACTTAAATCAGATTGTTTTTTATAGTTTTCCAAAAGTTTTATATCTATTTGAATAAGTGCACAATTACAGTAAAAATTTACCAAATCTTTTAATAAACTCAAATATTCCATAGATGGATAGTAGCTTTTTTGATTTGTTTCTAATTCATATTTTATAACTAGTTTTTCTAAAACATAAGTTTTCAAATCACTTGTTAAATTGTAGTTGTATGCACCTATTTTATTGTAGGCTAATGAATGAATAGTGCTAATACTCAAATTTGGAAGTTGAAAATCTTTTAGTTTATCTTGAAGTGAAACTTGCAAAGATTTATTGTATGCAAGATATAAAATTTTTAAATTTGGATTTTTTTTTGCATAAAGAAGTAGGGTTGTGGTTTTCCCACTTCCTGCAACAGCATTTATCTTAAAAGATAGTTCTTTACTATTTATGATTAATTCTTGTTCTTTTGTTAAATTCATATTTTATACAAAAATTCTTATATCTTTTAATATTTTAATTAAATTTTTAAATATCATAAATTGGACCTTTTAAATATCATAAGGATATCTATTATACTATATTATTCTTTATGCAAAATAGAGATATATAATATAAAAATTTAATAATAACTATTTCCATAACATATAAAATTGTTCTTCTTTTGTATCTTCATCAATACTTATAGAATCTATTATAAAACTTTCTTTTTGATAGAATTTTATTGCAGACATATTTTTTCTATAAACATTTAGAGATAATTCTTTTTTAAGTTCTTTTATATGGTTTAGTAATTTTCTACCAATTCCTTTGGATTGAAAAGAAGAAGATACAAAAATACCAGCAATATAATTTTCAATAGTACCTACAAAACCAACTATTTTATTATTTTTCACATAAACATATATATCGGCTTGTGGTAGAACTTTTTTAACATTATCATATTGGTTTTTCCAATAATTTATTGGTATAAAATTATGAGTTTGTATATTTACTTCAAGCCATATTTCCATAATTTGTTCAATATCATTCTTATTTGATTTTCTTATCATATATTATCTTTTATCGAATTTACAGTAATTTTTAATCTATCTAAAGCCTCTTTTAAAACTTCAAGAGGACAAGCTATATTTATTCTTATAAAATTATCTCCATTTTCTCCAAAAGTGGCACCAGAAATAACTCTTACTTTACCTATATCTTCAAGTTTTTTTGTAAATTCCACAGATTTAATATTTAATTTACTTATATCAATCCATAAAAGATATGTAGCTTGGGTTTCTACAACTTTTAAATCTGATATATTTTTTTCAATAAACTCAAGCAAAAAATCCTTATTTTTTTCAAGATATACTAAAAGTTCATCTAGCCAATCTTCACAAAATTCATAAGCACTTAAAGTTGATTCAATTCCAAATATATTTAGGCTTGAAATCTCATTTTTATTTAAAGTTTTACTTAATTTTACTCTTAAATCTTTGTTTTCTACAATAATATTTGAAGCTTTAAGTCCAGCAAGATTAAAAGTTTTTGTGGCACTTGTGCAAGTAATAGAAGTTTTTAAAAACTCTTCACAAACAGAAGCATAAGGAGTGAATTTATAATTTTTAAATACTAAATCTCTATGAATTTCATCACTTATTACCAAAACATTGTGTTTTATACAAAGTTCTCCCATCTTTTGTAACTCTTCTTTTGTCCAAACTCTACTTGCTGGATTGTGTGGATTGCACAAAATAAAAAGTTTTACCTTTTCATCTTTAACTTTGTTTTCAAAATCTTCAAAATCTATTTTATAAGAGTTGTTTTCATAGATTAAATTATTTGTTACAACTTCACAATCATTATTCTTTATAGAGATATTAAAGTAGTGATAAACAGGAGATTGGATTAAAACCTTGTCTCCTTTCTCGCAAAAAGTTTGAATGATAGAACTTAAACTTGGTATTACCCCAGTTGTTGGTAAGATATACTCTTTTTTTATATCAAAATTGTATCTTTTTTTCCACCAATTTATTTCAGCTTTGTAGTAATCATCTGGAATCATTGTATATCCAAAAATTCCGTGATTTGCTTTTTTTATGATATTTTCAATGATTTTATTAGCAACTTCAAAATCCATATCTGCAACCCACATAGGTATAACACCATCTTTTGTAGTATCCCATTTGTAGCAGTTTGTATTTTTTCTTTCACATATTTTATCAAAATTGTATTTCATAATATTTTCCTTTTTATAAAGTTTTTATTATACAAAATTATATTTTATATAAGCTTCTTTGAATTTGCTATATAAAGAATAAAGTAGATAAAATTTTAAAAAAGGAGTAAATTATGGAAAATTTTAGTTTTTATAATCCAACAAAAATAGAATTTGGAAAAGATAAAGAGAAAAATATTGGAAAATATATAGGTCAAAATGGAATAAAAAAAGTTTTATTAGTTTATGGAAGCCAAAGAATAAAAAAAGATGGACTTTTTGATAGTGTAACACATAGTTTAACAGAGAACAATATTGAGTTTGTAGAGTTTGGTGGAGTTATCAGTAATCCTATTTTATCAACAGTACATAATGCTATAAAAGTTGCAAAAGAACAAAAAGTTGAAGGAATTTTAAGTGTTGGAGGAGGTTCTGTATTGGATAGCTCAAAAGCAATAGCTGTTGGAACTTTATATGATGGTGATGTTTGGGACTTTTTTGGAAGAAAAAAAGATATAGAAAAAGCCTTGCCAATTTTTGATATTATAACTCTTGCTGCAACTGGAAGTGAGATGAATGGTTATGCCGTTATTACAAATGAAAAAAATAAGAGAAAAGATTCTATTTGGTCACCATTTATTTATCCAAAAGTTTCTGTTATAAATCCTGAACTTCAAAAAAGTGTTTCAAAAGATTATTTAGTTTATTCAGCAACAGATATCATAGCTCACTGTATAGAAGGTTATTTTACAGCAAAAAAACATCCAACATATATGAGTAGAGTTGTAGAATCTATCATAAAAACAGTTATTGAAACAACAGAGATTTTAATAAAAAATCCAGATGATTATGAAGCAAGAGGAGATTTCGCTTGGGCTGCTACAAATGCTTTAAATGGTACAACTACTGTTGGATTATCATCTTTTTCATTTCCAAATCATTTAATAGAACACTCTTTATCTGCACTTTATAATGTCCCACATGGAGCAGGGCTTAGTGTTGTGATACCTGCTTGGGCAAAGTGGTATTATAAAGAAAATGAAGCTCAATTTACTAGATTTGCAAAAGAAGTTTTTGGAAAAAATAGTGCAATAGAAGGAATAGAAGCTTTAGAAAATTGGTTTAATAAAATAGGAACTCCTACAAGATTAAATCAGTTTAATTTAGATAAGAAAAATATTTCTGAAATTATTGAAAATCTATCTTTTCAAGAGGAGATTTCAAATGGTGATTTAGAAAAAATCTTAAATTTTGCTATTTAAAATTAGGGGAAACCCTAATTTTTATCTTTACCAATAAACTCTTTTTCATCTGTATTATTTACTACCATTTTAGCTATATCATCAGTAGATATGGCAACATCATGTGTTTGAGAGGCAACTATTGCATTTTGTTGAGTTTGAGTATCTAGTTGATTTACTGCATTATTTATTTGTTCAATACCAAGAAGTTGCTCTCTTGAAGAGTTTTCAATATCGTATATTAATTTAGTAGAATTTGAGATATTTGTATTTAATTTTTTATATCCTTCAATCATATTAGAAGCTATATCTTTTCCTTGATTAGCTTTTGAAGTTGCATTTTCAACAATATCTTTTATCTCACGAGCAGCTTGAGCACTTCTATTTGCAAGATTTCTTACTTCCCCAGCAACTACTGCAAATCCTTTTCCTGCTTCACCTGCTGTTGCTGCTTCTACTGCTGCATTAAGTGATAGAATATTTGTTTGGAATGCTATATTATCTATTACAGCAATAGCTTCATTTATTAAATTTACTTGATTATTTATATCTTCCATGGCATTCATTGTTTGGTTTGCTAGATTCTCACCTTGATTTGCTGAAGTAGATAATTCTTTCGATAGTTGAGTCATTTTTTGAACATTTTGAGTGTTATTTCTAATATTTGATGTAATTTGTTCTAAAGATGCCGCTGTTTGTTCTAAAGATGCTGCTGCTTCATTTGAACTAATGTTTAATTTATTAACATTTGAAAGAAGTATATTCGAACTCTTACCAAGTTGTAATCCCATAGATTTATTTTCAACTAACATTTCAGTTATAGAATCTCCCAAAGTATTTACACCATTTGAAAGTTTTAACAAATGTTCCTTTAAATTTTTTGTTGATATTTTATTTAAGTAGTTATAGTGAGCATATTCTTCTAAAATATGTAAAACATTGTCTATATTTGTTTCAAGATTATCTGCCATATTATTAAGTACATTTTTTAGTTGCATTAAAGCTGGATTTGAAACTTCTATATTTAATCTTTGGCATAAATCACCTTGCTCAAATTCTCCTAAAACAGCTATTGTTTCATCTATTAATTTTCTATCTTCATCTATACTTTTTTCTATTTTCTCAATATTCTCATTTACCTGTTTTGCTATAACTCCAAATTCATCTTCTGAGTCAATGGCTATTTTTTCAACATGAGCTATTTCTCTATTTAGGTATTGAAAGAAAGAGACTAATCCATATTTTATTTTTTTGAGTGATCTTAAAGATATACTCATAGTTATAAATATTGACAACGATATTATAATAACTGTTATAACTGATAAAGCTATAATTAAGAACATAATATTATTTGCATCTTCAAAAATTTCATCAGAATTAACACCACCTATTAAAAGCCAATTCCACTCCTCAAAATTTTCAAATACTACAAATTTTTCATGATTTTCCCAAATATATGTCAGGGTTCCATTTTTATTTTTTAATATCTCTTTTACTATAAAAATTCCATTTTTATCTTTTAGTTCTAAACCATTTTTGTTTTTCAATGTTGGATGAGCTATGAAATTACCATAATCTTTATCTTGTTCATTTGAGTTTATAATATAGTAATAACCAGTTTTTCCTATTTTTTTATCACTTATCGTTTGGTTTAACTCTTTTAAATTGTTTTCTATGTCAAACCCAATAAATGCGATTGCAATAATTTCACCATCTTGTTTTATTGGAATATATTTTGTCATATAACTTTTTCCAAACAAAATAGCTTTTCCCAAATATGTTTCACCTTGTAGTACTTTTGTATATCCAGGGTGATTTACATCTAATTTTGTACCAATAGCTCTATTCCCATCTTCCTTTTTTAAACTTGTTGAAATCCTGATGAAGTCATCATCTTTTCTTACAAAAATAGTAGCTACTGAGCCTTTTGTCATTTGTGTGAATTTATCAACAATATCAAAATTAAGGTTTAGAGTTTTACCATCTATTGATAAAATAGGTGTTTGTAAATCTCCAATTTTAATATTTTGAGTTTTATCTATTTTTATATCTGATAGCATATCTATAAATATGTCACCGATTGTATCTGCACCAGATTTAGCTACTTTGTTAAAAGTATTGATGTTTTCAACTAATAAATTAATTTCTTTGTGTACTGTATCTTCATTGTTTTTTTTCATTATTTCAAATGTGTTATTTACTACTAAAAAGGTTAATATACTCATTGAAATAAGAATAGATATAATTGATACAGAGATTACTTTTGCAATAACTGATTTTTTTATAAAATCCATTTATAATCCTTATTATTATGTATGGTTAAATCTTTTTTACCGTAATTATAATAAAACTTTATTTAAAGTAGAAATTTGATAGTAATAATGTGCTTTAATAGAAAAGAGATTAGATTATCTCTTTTTCTATATTTGGATTGAGAGTTGTTGTTATTTCATAAGTGATTGTGTCGTGTACTTTTGCTAATTTTCTTACATCATCAAAAATACAAACTTCTTCATCATTTGTATCTAAAGATAGGTTATCCATAGAAACTCTTCCTAAAACTTTATATCCTTTTGGTGTTGTATAAAGTTTTCTTTCATTTAGTCTTAAAAATCCATCTCCATACCCAACGTCATAAGTTGAAACTCTCATATCTTTAGGTGCAGTAAAAGTTCCTGTATAACCTATACTTTGTCCTTTTTTTAAAATTCTAGTGGATAGCTTACTTGCCCAAAGTGACATCACTGGTTTTAATTTTGGAAATTCAAAAACTCCAGCATTATCTAAATATCCATATATTGCTGTACCAACTCTTGTAAAGTCTTCATCAAAATTTTCAGTTCTAAATAAAGCTGCTGAATTACAAGAATGAAAGGCTGGAATTGGTAATAAAAGTTTTTCACATATATTTTTTACACTATTTTTCACAAGAGAAAAATTTTCTTTTTGCCAGAAAAAATCTGTTGTTAATTCATCAGCTGCTTTATGGTGTGTAAATACTCCAGTAATATTGATATTTTTTTTAGAAAGCCCTAAAAAAGCCTTTTCTAATTCATCAATTGATATTCCATTTCTATGCATTCCTGTATCTACTTTGATATGAATATTACTATTTTGTGGAAGTTTATCAATATCTTCAAGAGAGTTTAAAGCTATGTGAAAATTATGTGAATAAGTGTGAAAAGATTTTTCTGCCAATATTAAAATATAATCAAATAATTTTTCAATTTTTATAGCATCATCTATTGTTCTAACTACTGCTTTTTTTATTCCAAACTCTTTTGCCAAAGTTCCAATTTCTACTAATCCATGCCCATAAGCATTATCTTTTAATACAACTGCAACTTTTTGCTTTGAACCAGCTTTTTTTGAAATAACATCTAAGTTATCAAATAGATTGTTTTTATTTAATAATATTTTTGCCAAAATTTATTCCTTAAAATCTTTAAAATATTCAATTATTGTTTGTGCATCTTTTTCATTTAACACATTTTTTAACTCTTCATATGAAGCATTTCTTATTTTTTCAAATTCACCAAAAAATAAAAGAAGCTTTTTGATTTTTGCTTCACCAATACCTTTTATTTGAAGTAATGATATTTGTTTATCTTGAGTTCTTTTTTGTTTTTTATGAAAATTGATTACAAATCTATGAGCTTCATCCCTTTGTCTTTGGACGAATTGTAGTCTTTTATCACTGGGAAGTAAATTAAAACTTTTAAATTCACCATTGGAATTTTTATAGTGAATTATATCTTTTGCTCCACCTTTTGCTCTATGTGCTTTTGCATCTATTTTTTCTTTTGCAATAGCTATAATATCAAGATTTACTCCTACACTTTGAACTATATCATAAGCCAATTTTAGTAGAGTTTCTCCACCATCAATTATCCATAAATCAGGAGCTGGATTTTTCTCAAAACTTTCAACCCTTCTTATTAGCATTTCTCTCATTTGTGAATATTCATCTTTTGATTCAAGATTGTAGTGTCTAAAAGCTTTTTTATCAAAATTATTTAATTCTTCATTCCAAACAATCATAGCTCCAACTGTTGCTTGTCCCATAAGATGAGAGTTATCAAAACTTTCGATAAGATATGGTAAAGTTTTAAGATTGAATAACTCTTTTAGTTCTTCATAAATTGTTGTTTGATTTTTAGAATTTTCTATTCTTAATAGTTCATCACAATTATTTAGTGCAATGTTTATGATTTCTTTTTTCTTATCTTTTTTTGGATTTACAATTTTGATTTTTTTATTAAATCTTTTAAATAAAAAATCTTCAATATCTTCAATATCTTGAAGTTCTTGTGCAATCAAAATCTCTTTTGGTAAAATTGGTATTTCATTGTCATAATAGTTTACAATAGCTCTTTTATATGCTTCATCAAAATCAAATTCTAAATCATCATTTACTTTTATAAAATCATAATTTGAGGAAGCAAGTTTTCCATCTCTTAAAAACATTCTTACAATAACTGCTTTTTTACTGTTTGCGTTGATAGAAAAAATATCAATATCTTCATTTGTAGCTAAATCAATACCAGTTTTTATTTGTGATTTTTCAATAGTTTTTATTCTATCTCTTAAATTCATTGCATCTTCAAAACGAAAATCATCTGAATAAATTTTCATTTTTTCTTTTAGTTTAGAGATGAGTTTTGTCTTATTGTATATATACTCTAAAGCATTTTCAACTATTTTTTTATACTCATTTTTTGAGATTTTATCTTCACAAGGAGCAAGGCATTTGGCTATTTGGTGAAATAAACAGGCTTTTTTACCTTTGATACAGGCTTTTTTTTGAACTAATGGAACTATTTCATAGATACTATCTAACATATCTCTAGCACCACTTGAGTAAGGACCAAAATATTTTATATTTTTCCCTTTTTGTATTTTTCTTGTTATTTCAAGTCTTGGAAAATCATCATTGTAATCTATAAAAATATATGGATAAGTTTTATCATCTCGAAGTAAGATATTATATTTTGGTTTTAATTGTTTTATTAGAGAATTTTCAAGAATTAAAGCATCGTGTTCATTTGGTACAACTATCCACTCTAAATTTTCAACTTCACTAATCATTTTATATATTCTTGGACTTAATTTATCTGCGGGTAATAGTTTTGGAGTAAATTTGAAGTAAGATTTAACTCTATTTTTTAAAACTTTTGCTTTTCCAATGTATAGTAGATGTCCTTCTTTATCAAAATATTGATAAACTCCAGCATCATTTGGTAATTCTTTTAATTTTTCTTCTAAAATCATTTTGGAATTGTAGCAAAAAAACTCTTGTTAAATAGTTTATATATGCTACTTATTTGCTAGTAATAGATAATATAATCTCCACCTTAATTAAACAAGGGAGCAAAAAAAGATGAAGAGCCTAAATTTTGGTACAAAATTACTGATAATTTTGTTGGGGACTGTTATTTTGACGTTAGGGCTAATGATCTCAATTACAAGTAATGTAACTTATAACGCTATTGAAGAACAAGCAAAAGCTTATGTAAAAAAAGATGTTGAACGATGGGGTGAAGATATCAAAAGCAAGTTAAATTTGTCTATTGCATCTGTTGATGCTTTAGAATCAAAAGTTCGTGTTGCTATTGAAAATGATGAACTTATCACAAAAAGTGGAATGGTAGAGTTTCAAAAAGATATTTTAAAAGCGAATGACTTATTATTTGCTTCTTGGATAAGTTTTGAAGATGATTCATATAATTTATTTAGTGCAAAAAGTGCAGATAGTACACAAAATTATTACACTCCAAATGGTCTTTTTGCACCTTTTGTGTATAGAGGTAAAAATAATCTTGATGTTGCACATCTACCTAATTTTGATAAAAATGCACCATATATAAAATCAGCTTATGAAAATAAAATAGTTTCGGTTTCAATGCCATACAATGATAGTACTACAAATTTACTAATGGTAACTGTTTCAAAACCTATTATTATAAATAATAAAGTTATTGGAATTGCTGGAGTTGATATTATTACTGATGACATAGATAAAGAGATTTCTAAATTAAAAATTCTTGATGCTGGATATTTTAATTTGATTGAGAATCACGATATTATAGTTGCACATAATGATAAAGCTAGAATAGGAAAGTCTTTTTCTACTTTAGCAAATGGAGATAAGGATAGACTTCAAGCTATTGCAAATCAAAAAGAGGGTAAACCTTATGAATTTTATTCTATTGCTAGAGCAACAGGTATGAATTCTTATTTTGTTACATATCCATTTGAATTTGGTAATACAGGAGTTTACTGGCTTATGATGGGGTCTGTACCAGAAAATATATATTTAAAAGCTGCTTACGAAAATAGGAATTTTAGTATTGTTTTTGCAGCAGCTATTATAGTAATTATTGGTTTAATCATAATATTGAATATGCGAACGTTGAGTAAGAACTTAACAATAATATCAAATGGATTGTTGGGATTTTTTGCATTTTTAAATAAAGAATCAAAAAGTACAACAGAGATAAAAATAGATAGCCAAGATGAATTTGGAACAATGGCAAAAGTAATCAATGAGAACATAAAAAAGACACAAAATTTAATAGTGCAAGATGAAGCATTGATAAATGATGTAAAAAGAGTAGTAGAAGAAGTAAAAGCAGGAAAATTAAATAAAAGAATAGAAAAAATAACAGCAAATGAAGGATTAGAAGAATTAAAGAATAACTTTAATGAAATGCTAGAAAATACAATGAATAATATCTGTGTAGATATTAATAAAATAATAGAAGTATTAGATAGCTTCAGTAAATTAGACTTTAGAGTAAAAATAGAAAATGATAATGGAAAAGTAGCAGTTGGTATAAATAACCTTTCAACAATTATAAATGATATGCTAAAAGAGAATAAGTCAAATGGATTAACTTTAGAGAATAGTTCACGATTACTACTTGAAAATGTAGATAAACTAAACCTAAGTTCAAATGAAGCAGCAGCTTCTTTAGAAGAAACAGCAGCAGCACTAGAAGAGATAACTTCTAATATAAGAAATAATACAAATAGTATCGCACAAATGTCAAAAATATCTTCTAATGTAACTTCTAGCGCAAAAGATGGTGAAGTGTTGGCAAATAAAACAACAATAGCAATGGATGAAATAAATACACAAGTAAATCTTGTAAATGATGCAATAAGTGTAATAGATAATATAGCGTTCCAAACAAATATATTATCTTTAAATGCAGCAGTAGAAGCAGCAACTGCAGGTGAAGCAGGAAAAGGATTTGCTGTTGTAGCTCAAGAAGTAAGAAATTTAGCTTCAAGAAGTGCAGAAGCAGCTAAAGAGATAAAAGATATAGTTGAACTTGCAACATTAAAAGCAAATGAAGGTAAAAATATAGCTTCGACAATGATAGAAGGATATAAAGAGTTGAATGAGAGTATCTCACAAACAATAAACCTAATATCAGATATAGAGATGTCAAGTAAAGAGCAACTATCAGGAATAGAACAAATAAATGATGCAGTAAATGAACTAGATAGACAAACACAACAAAATGCAATGGTAGCAAGTCAAACAAATGAGATAGCATTGGGAGCAGATGAGATAGCTAAATTAATAGTAGAAGATGCAAATGCTAAAGAGTTTGTAGGTAAAAATGAAGTAAAGAGTAAAAATCTAGAGAGTAATAAAGTAAATAGAAAAATAGAAGATACTTCAAAAGAAAAAACTATAAAAACAACATCAAATATAAAATCAAAAGTAGAAGTTGTAAAAGAGAATACTAAAGATGATGAGTGGGAAAGCTTTTAGGCTTTCCCTTAATGACACTTAATATTTATGAAAGATTGTTATAAAGTTGGTGTCAATACAATAAAGTAATATTATGGAATATGGAACAAAAGACTATATCTTAGTTATTAGAAAATTATTCTTTCCACTATGTTTTACATTATATAGTGTTTCATCTGCTCTTAGTAAAATTTCTGTTTTTGTTAAATTATTATTTGAGTTGAAAAAACATATTCCAATACTTATAGTTAAAAAAGATTCAATACTAGAGAATTTGTGTTCAATATTTAGCTCTTTTATAGCTTTTAAAATATTATTTGCAATATTATTTAATCCATCTTCATCTATATCTTTGATTAATACTACAAACTCTTCTCCTCCATATCTAGCAACTAAATCATTTGGTCGATGCAAAGTTTTCTGTAAAGTAAGAGCAACTCTTTTTAAAGTTTCATCACCTTTTCCATGTCCATAATTATCATTGTATGGTTTAAAAAAGTCAATATCTATCATCATAATTGCAAGATTTGATTTCTCTCTTTTTACATCATTGTATGTTTTTTCAAATATTTCATCAAAAAACCTTCGATTTTTAATATTTGTTAAACCATCATACATAGATAATTTTTCTAGCATAAGAGTCTTTTCTCTTAACTTAATTTGATTTTTTATTCTAGTTTTTATTATAACTTTACTGTAAGGTTTCGTAATATAGTCTATTGCTCCAATATTTAAACCATATTCTTCATCTTCTTCACTACTTTTTGCAGTTACAAAAATAATAGGAATATCTTTTGTTTTATCGGCTTGTTTTAGTTGTTTACAAACTTCATAACCATTTATATCTGGCATTTCAATATCAAGTAATACTAAATCTATATTATCTTGGTTATAAAGTATTTCTAAACATTTTTGCCCACTTTTTGCGATTTTTAGGCTATAGTCATCTTTTAATATATCAGATAATAATAAAATATTTGTAGTCATATCATCTACAATTAAAATAGTAGGTTTCCTATTTGAAAGCATAAAATTCCCTATATAAAGTTTGTGTAAATAAAAAATAATTTGAGATTATATTTAAAAGCATATTAAAATTAAATTAATATTTGAGAATAAAAATTATTAAATATAAGTATTAAATTTGAGAACTAAACCATAAAAAGCATAAACTTTTATATATATTTTTAAAGATTTTTAATTTTTTATTATATTTAATAAGTCTGTTTTTTGATAAGTTTATTGGTTTAAAATAATTTTTTAGTAGAAACCTTTCTTCTTTTTTACTTAGTTTAAATTCAATACAAATTGAAGCTAAATCAAAAAAACTATCAGTTGTTCCAGCATATTCCCAATCTATTATTTTAATACTATTTTCTGAAAATAAAATATTTTTTGGATTTAAATCAAAATGTGATAAAACAAAATGATTTTTATGTTTCTTTAGCTTTTTCAAAGAATTCTTTAATTTATTTAAAGTAAGTATATTTTCTTTATCTTCAAATAAATTTTTATATTTTTTGAAATCTTTTTTTAGATTATAAGGTTTTGTTTTTACTTTTATTGAATGAAGTTTTTTTATGGTTAAAGCAAGATTTTCTAAATCATTTTTTGATAGATTATCTTTATGTACACCTTCTAAATACTCATATATCATAAAATTTTTATTAAAAAAAATAGGTTTTGGAGAGATATTAAGTTTATTTGCTATTTTTTGTATTTTATACTCAAATTTCCTACCTATATTTACACTTTTATTTGATTTAAAAACTCTTAAAACATATTTTTTAGTTTTAGTTGTTATAAGATAACTTATATTGTTAAAACCTTGTGATTTTAGAAGCTTCATAGAGATATTACTATTATCAAATATCTTTAGGTTTTTTATATTTTCAATATTCATATTTTATCTCTTTTTTCCAAGTAATAAAAGCAAAAATTGCTAAGATGGTATATATCAAAAACAGAACTGATGTAAAATAAAACTCTTTTTGAAAATATAAATATATTGAAGCACTATCAATAAAAATCCAATAAATCCAATTCTCTAAAATTTTTCTTGTCATCATAAATGTTGTTGCTAAAGCAAAAATAGTTATAAAACTATCAAGATATGCAAAAGATGCATTTGTATAATTTTTCATCAAATACCCAATAATAAATGAAAATAAGGATAATGAAATAATTATTTTAAAATTAGTTTTTACTGATAAAGATGATATTTTTAGAACTTTATTATTTTCTTTATTTCCATATTTCCAAATATAAAATCCATAAAATGACATAATTAAATAGTAAGCATTTAACAGTGAAGACATAAATAAAGATGAGTCAAAAAATAAAATAGTATAAATTAGTGTACTAAAAAAAGCGCAAATCCAACACCAAATATTTTGTCTAATTGCTAAAAGAAGATAAAGAATAGATAAAAAAACTGCAATGAGTTCAAAATAACTAAGATTTAAAAAGCTATCTCTTATATTAGAAAAAATATCTATTATCTATCCTTTAAATATGAAAAATAGGCCAATTTATGACCTATTTTTCACTATTATTTTCTTCCTCTTCTCGTTTTAAATCTTCAGCTATTGAACCTTCTTTTTCTCTACTAATTCTTGATACAAGTACATAAAATAGTGGTATAAATAAAATTGCTATAAATGTGGCTGTAAGCATACCACCTACAACCCCCGTACCAATAGAGTGTTTACTTGCAGCTCCAGCTCCACTACTAATTGCAAGAGGTAAAACTCCAACTGTAAATGCTAAAGAAGTCATAATAATAGGTCTAAGCCTTACTTTTGCTGCTTCTATGGCAGCATCTATTAAGTTATACCCTTCTTTTCTTTTTTGTAAAGCAAACTCTACTATAAGAATAGCATTTTTAGCAGCAAGTCCAGCAAGAACTAAAAGTCCAATTTGGAAATATATATTATTATCTAAACCTCTTAAATTTGTGGCTAAGATAGCTCCAAATATTGCAAATGGTACGGCTAAAACAACTGAAAGAGGTAATAACCATTTTTCATATAGTGCACAAAGTATTAGGAATAAGAAAATGATACCAAATATAAACGCTTGTGCTGAACTTCCACCAATTTGTTTTTCTTGATAAGCTGTTCCTGTCCATGCAATAGTATAACCTTCAGGTAGTACTTCGTTTGCAACTTCTTCAATAGCTCTTAAAGAATCTCCAGAACTATATCCTTGTGCTGGTTGTCCTGAAACTTTTGCCGATTGGAATAAGTTAAATCTTTCAACTATATCTGCACCAACAATTTTTTTATAAGTTATGAAAGAGTTTATAGGTAAAAGTTCACCATTATTTGATCTTACAAAAACATTTTGCAAATCTTCTATATTATTTCTATATTCATCAATTGCTTGAACATTTACTCTATAAGTTCTTCCCTGTAAAGAAAAATCATTTACATAAAAACTTCCAAAAGTAGCATTTATAGTGCTATAAATATCATTTAAATTTACACCTTTTGATTTTACTTTTTCTATATCAATATCTATTTTAAATTGAGGAATGTTAGCTGCAAGTGCTGTTCTAACTCCCATAAGTTCAGGTCTAGCATTTGCTTTTTCTACAATTTCATTTACGATATTTCCTAAATCTTCAATAGTCCCACCTGTTCTATCTTGAACATACATATCAAATCCACCAGTAACACTCATACCCATAATCGGTGGTGGTACAACCGCAACAGAGAAACCTTCACTTGTTCCCATAAGTTGTTGGCTAAATTTTTTTAATAAATTCATAGCATCTTGTTCAGGATTTGGACGTTTGCTCCAATCATTAAGTTTAATAATAGTTGCAACAGTATGGCTTCTTTGTGCTGATGTTGTAAAGTCATATCCTGCAAGAGTTATAACATCTCTTACATTTTCATCGGCCATTATTATTTTATTTGTTTCTTCACTAAGTTCTAAAGATTTTGATAATGAATAACCAGGAGGATTGAATCCAAATACAAAAATTGTTCCTTGATCTTCATCTGGAATAAGTCCAGTTTTCATAGATTTAAACATATCAAAAGATACAAATAGTAAACCTACATATAATAAAACAGAGATTAATGCAAATCTAATACTCTTTTTAACTAAAAATGAATAACCTTCAGTTGCTTTATTAAACATAGTATTAAACCATTTAAAAAAGCCTTTTGGTTCATGTTTTTTATTTTTTAATATTTTTACGCAAAGAGACGGTGTCAAAGTTAAAGCAACGAAACCAGATATTATAACGGAAATAACAATAGTTATGGCAAACTGTCTATACATCTCTCCACTTAATCCACCCATAAAAGCAACAGGAACAAACACAGCAGTTAAAACTAATATAATAGCAATTAAAGCTCCTGTTACTTCTCTCATAGCTATAAATGCAGCTTCTTTAGGAGTTTTACCTTCTTCCATATGTCTTTCAATATTTTCAATAACAATAATGGCATCATCAACAACAATACCAATGGCAAGAACAAGTCCAAATAGAGTAAGCAAGTTGATACTAAATCCTAGAGCATACATTCCTGCAAATGCACCAATAATTGATACAGGAACAGCAATAAGTGGAATAATAGTTGCTCTCCAGCTTTGTAAGAATAAGAAAATAATTAAAATAACTAAAATTAAAGCTTCAACAAAAGTTTTAACAACTTCATCAATAGATGCAGTAATAAAATCTGTACTATCATAAGGTATAGAATATGTCATATCTTCTGGAAAAATTTTACTAGCATCTTCTAATGCTTTTTTTATAGCTTCGGCAGTTTCAAGTGAGTTTGCTCCACTTTGTAAAAATATACCAATAGGAGTAGAAGGTGCATCATTTAATCTTGTTACAACACTATAATCAGCAGCTCCAAGTTCTATTGTTGCAATATCTTTTACTTTTAAGCTACTTCCATCTTCATTTGCTCTAATTACAATATCTCCAAATTGTGTTGGATTTTCAAATCTACTTGGAGTTTGGATTGTGTATGTGTACATCTGCTTATTTGCAATTGGTTCAGCCGCAACTTTTCCAGCTGCATATTGATTATTTTGCTCTTTTATTGCAGAAATTACATCAGTTGTTGCTAAAGAATATTGAGATAATTTTGATGGGTCAATCCAAATTCTAATTGAATAATCTTTACCACCAAAAATCATAGCATCTCCAACTCCTTTAACTCTTTTTAGAGTTTCAACTAAGTTTAGTAAAGCATAGTTTGATAAATATATACTATCAAAAGTGTTATTTGGAGATTGAAGCATAATAAATTGTAAAATACTAGGACTTCTTTCCCCTACAACAACACCTTGTCTTTGTACTTGTTCAGGCATTTTTGCTAGTGCTGCTTGAACTCTATTGTTTACGTCAATTTTTGCACTATCTGGGTCTGTTCCAACTTCAAAGAAAACATTTATACTTAATCTTCCACTATCTTCTGCTAGTGAGTTCATATAAAGCATATCTTTTGCACCATTTATTTGCTCTTCAAGTGGTGCCGCAACATTTTTAGCAATAGTATCAGCACTAGCCCCTGGATAAGATGTACTTACAATAATTTGTGGAGGAAGAACTCTTGGATATTGTTCAATCGGAAGATTGACCATAGAAATAAGTCCAACTAAAAATATGATAATACTTAAAACACCTGCGAAAACAGGGTTTCTAATAAAAAATGCTGAAATCATAATTATTTCTCTTCATTCACAATTTGAACTTTTGTATCTGGTCTAAGTTTTGCGATGTTAGATATTACAATTTTCTCATCTGGTTTTAAACCACCTTTTACAACCATTCCATTTGCTACTAAATCTCCTGTTACTACAGGTCTTGGTTTTGCAATATTATTTTCATCAACTACAAAAACAATACTAGCTTGTGCAGTTTTTAATACAGCATTTTCAGGAACTATAAAAACATCTCCTAATGAAAGATTCGAAATTTTAACTTTTGTAAAGTTTCCAACTATTAATTCATTTTCTGCATTGTCAAATTTTGCTCTTAAAAGTAGCGTATCTGTTGCTGTATCAATAGTTGGAGCAATAAAATCTATTTTACCATTATCATAAATTTTACCATTTACTTCAAGGCTAACTTTTATTTGATTTTCTTTTATTTGAGATAAATATTTATTCATATCATCTTTTGGTAAAGAAAATTCTGCATGAATTGGATTTGTATTTGTAATAGTCACAAGAAGAGAATTACTTGCAGTTGAACCAACTAAATCTCCAATATCATGATTTTTAAGACCTACAATCCCATCTATTGGAGCAATAACTTTTGTATAATCTAAATTTATTTGTGCTTCATCAAGTGCTGCTTTTGCACTTTCATATTGGAAAGTGTAATCATCAAAAGATTGTGGGCTTATTGCTTTTGAAGCAATTAATACTTTTGCTCTTTCAAAATCTTTTTTTGCTTTTGTAAAATTTGCTTTTTTTACATTTAAGTTTGCTTGATAAATATCAGGTTCAATTTTATATAAAAGAGTTCCTTTTTTTACAAAATCTCCTTCATTAAAATATTTTTCTTTTAATGTTCCAGAAACTCTTGCCATCACATTTACTTGCTCGAAAGCCTTTAAAATAGTAGGGTAAGTTTTACTTGTAGTGTTGTTCTCTGTTTTTACCGTAAAAGTATTTACTGGTAAAGCTGGAGCTTCATTTGCCATTAAACTGTTAAATCCTAATAATAGGAAAGATATTGAAACTAATGATTTTCTTATCATCTTATATACTCCTGTAATTTTTCACCACTATGGTAAATTATTGTTGCTTTACTAATCTCTAAATCATTTAAAGCTCTTTTGTGTTGACTTATTGCATCATATTTTTCACTTAAACTTTCTAAAAATGCAACATTATCTATTAAACCATTTTCATATTTTGATTTTATAACATCATAAGCACTTTGTGCAGCTTTTAAAGTCGCTTCACTTGATTTAATCTTTGTTTGTGCTATATCATAAGCTCTAAGTGCAAGTTGTAAATCAACCTCTGCTTTGTTTTTTTCATATTCAAAGTTTGATTTACTAGCTAAATACTCTTTATGCTTAGATTCATGTTTATATTTTGTTTCTCCAAATGAAAAAATATTCCATTTTAAATTTGCACTTGCAACATTTTGATGATCAGGACTATTTGTATCGTTATTTTTGTTGCTATAATCTCTATCATAATAGTTAAAAGTATTATCTAAAGTAAGAGTTGGTAAATAACCACTTTTTTGAGCATCGGCATTACTTAATTTTGTTTGAGTATCAAACTCTAAAGCTTGAATATCAAATCTTTGATTATTTGTTTTTAAATCTTCAATATTTTTGATACTTGAACCATCTTCTAAATTTATTTGAGTACCAGTTATATATTCAAGATTATGTAAAATTGTAACAATATTTAATTCAACTTCTTGTAATTCAACTATTGAATTTTGTAGTCTTGATATGATTTTTTGTAGTTCATCTTCTGTTGTAGTTCCAGCATTATAAAATCTGCTAAGTCTATCTTTTTGTGCTTCAAGTTGCTCAATTTCTTTTAATTTTGCATCTTTTCTTGCTATTAATGATTGGTAGCTGAAATAGTAGTTTATAACTGTCAATGAAATATCATTTTTTAGTGCATCTAGTGATTTCTCACCACTTTTAATACTGCTTTCATAACTATCATAAATATCATATTTTTTTCCACCATCATATAGGACATAATTTGCACTTGCATAAGCATTTGTTCCTTTTTTTGGAACATTTGGTGATTCATGTTCATTTATTGAATAACTAGCACCAACATCAAATTTTGGTAAATAGCCACTTTTTACACTTTTATAATCAGATTTTAGTGCTTCAAGATTTTGTTTTGAAGCTTCAATTAATCTATTTTCAATAGACAAATTTACTATGTCTTCTAAGCTTTGACTATATAAAAAAAGTGGTACTAAAAAAGTAAAATATATCTTTTTCAAAAATAACTCCTTTTAAATAAAGCAAGATTTTATCTATATTATTCTTAAAAGTATCTTGCTAGAAAGATATTTTAATGTCTGTTTTGATATAATTATCTCATGGATAAACAATATATAGATAGTTTTTATGATAGGGTTAAGAGTGATCAAAAGTGCGAGATATTTTCTTTGTCTCTACCACTCTTTTTAATAAATAAGGATTTAACTGTAGCTTCAGAACAGTTTTTAAAGACAAATTATGATTTGCTTCATACTGATATTGATGTTTTAGCTTCTTTATTTTTTAATGGAGAAGATTATACTTTATCACCTACAGATTTATATGATGGTTTAATATTTTCTTCTGGTGGTATGACAAAGGTTTTGAAAAAACTTGAGGAAAGAAAACTTATAAAAAGAGAGTATATTTCCAATGATAAAAGAAAAAAATTGGTTTGTTTAACACAAAATGGTGTAGAACTTATAACTGAAATTATGGATAATAAAGCCTGTATGTTAGAAAAATCTTTTAGTATTTTGACAAATAAAGAAAAAGATGATTTGAAAAAGATTTTAGCTAAACTTCTTTACTCTTTAAATTCATAATTTTATATTTTTAAACAAAAATCTTTGATATAAATCATTGTTTATAAAAAGAATATCAAATATACTTATTTTATTTTTAAGGATAATTATGTTTGCTTGGTTGTTTAAAAACAAAGATAAAAAAATTAAAAGAGCAAAAACTTATGTATGTAAACATTGTAAGCTTACCTGTGAATCTTGTACTACAATGTTTTGTTATTCTTGTTACTCAAATCCTGGAAATCCTTGTCCTAGATGTGGAAAAACGAATCTTATGAACAAGGATAAAAAAGACATAAATAAAATCAATGATTAATTCCAATCTAAAAGTCTTTTTTCCCCTTCTAGAGCTCTTATTTCAGTAACATCTTGTGACATTTCTATTACTCCTTTATAGGTTTTATTTTCATCTCTTACTGCAAAATACCTAATATGTATAAATTTGCCTTTAAAATTTATCCAAAAATCAGCTATATCTTGTCTTCCTGCTTTAAACTCTTCAAGAATTTTTAAAACTTGATCGACACTTTTAGGTGGATGACAAAATTTTACTTCTCTTCCTATGATTCCTGCACTTCTGGGGAAGACTCTTTCATCTCCACGATTATAAAAAACAACTTTATCATTTTCATCTACATAAGTTATATCAATTGGTAGAAACTTAAATATAAAATTTACTTGTTCCATAGTCAGATAACCTTCATCAAAATGAGTTCTATCTTCAAGAGAAAAAGATAATTTTCTTTTTTTTGTATCTTGACTTGGGTGAATATATTCTTCTTCAAGAGCTGGATATCTTTGTGGTGGATTAGCAAACATCCAACCAATTTCCTTATCACCTTCATACATCTCTTTCCAATCATCTTCTTTAAGAAGTTGCATTGCATTTGGTAATAACCTATTTTCTTCTACTTGAATTAGATGTGATAAGCTATTATAAACATTTACACTTTTTGTTACAATATTATCAAAATCTTTAGATTCAACTGCTACTCTTGCATCTTTTATTAATGCTCTTATATCATCGTGAAATGACCACATACCTTGAGATGGTCCAGTCCAACCATATTTTTCAAGATATGGAAAAAGTTGATTTTCTTTTCTAGCAAAATGTTTTTCTACTTCACAAATTTGGTTAAAAATATTGTAAAATTTTTGAAAATCATCTTTTGGATTAATATTGAATAATTCGCTAAAAAGCTCTTTGATTAAAATATTCTCTTCAAGATAAACTCTTACTGGATGACCTTCATCAAATTGTTCTAAATTATTTTTTAAATCATTCATAAATATCCTTTATAAAAATTAGGACAAAATATATCCTAATTCAAAAACCTAATAAATGATTTAAATCAATGACTATATTTCTATTTCAAGTCCAATAGGACAATGGTCACTTCCTTCAATATTATCTAAAATATAAGCATCTTTTACAAAATCTTTTAAATCTTCACTTACATAGAAGTAATCAATTCTCCAACCTACATTGTTTGCTCTAGCATTTGCTCGATAACTCCACCATGAGTATTTATCTTTTAAATCACCATTTATAAGTCTAAAAGTGTCTACATATCCATGATTTAAAAATTTTGTTATCCAATCCCTTTCTATTTTTAAAAATCCACTTGTCTTTTCATTTGCTTTTGGTCTTGCAATGTCAATTTCAGTATGTGCAGTATTTACATCACCACAAACTATTATTGATTTTCCATCTTTTTTTAGATTTTCACAATGTTCTAAAAATCTATCATAAAATTCCATTTTATAATCTAGTCTTTCTTGACTACTTTGACCATTTGGAAAATATACATTAAAAAATGCAATATTTTTTTTTCCTAAAGAAAAATGAACTTCATTTATTCTTCCTTCATCTAAAATATCTACTGTTGGACAAGTACATTCAAAAGTTGTAGTAATATCGCAAAATAGTGCTGTTCCACTTCTTCCTTTTATTTTTGATTCACTAGCTGTTGTAAAAGAGAATTCTTTGTTGAATATAGACTTTGGAATTTGACTCTTTTGTGATTTTGTTTCTTGAACTCCAAGTAAATCAATATTTGCTTCATCAACCCATTTTAGAGCTTCTTTTTTATCAACTGCTCTTATTCCATTTACATTCCAAGAGATAAATTTATATCTTTTTGCCATTATTTTTTATCTTCCTTTTTTATTTTTTTATCTTCTTTTATTAAATTTTCTGGTTCATTTGGTTTTTTGGGCTCAAGTGGTTTTACGATTCCAATTTGATTTATATTTGAAATACTATTTTTTTGATTTAATAAATTCTCTTTTTTGCCACCATGCATATCTATTTTTCCACTATTTTGATCTGTATAGATATAATTTGCAAACAAATAATTTGATAAAAATATAGTAACAATAAGTAATATTTTCATAATATCTTCCTTTTTTTTTTAATAAATTATAACTACATTTCAATAATAAAGCCTTAATTTGATATTTTTACATAATATTTTTTTAAGGTAAATATTTATGACAGAGTTATTATTAGGAAGCATCACATTTTTAACTTCAATTATTGCAGCAGTTGTTGGTATTGGAGGTGGAATGATGTTAATAGCTATATTACCTTCTTTTCTACCCTTGAATGCTCTTATCCCAGTTCATGGACTTACACAAGTTTCAAGCAATTTGAGTAGAGCTTTTTTTGGATATAAAGATATTCAATATGAAATAATTCCTAAATTTTTGATAGGTTCAATTTTAGGAATAGGGCTTTTTGCAGGAATTCTAAGTTTTATCTCACTTGATTATGTTCCATTGTTTATTGGAGTTTATATTTTACTATCTTTGTGGAGTCAAAAATTTAATCAAAAGATAAAAAGATATGAAAACTACTATCTTGCTGGGTTTTTTCAAACAGGACTTTCTATGGTGGTAGGTGCCACGGGACCACTTACTATGACACTTTTATTTAAAGATTATAATGATAAAGATAAGGTTGTAGCAACTGGAGCAGCTTTGATGACTATAACTCATTTTCTTAAAGTTGCTGTTTTTATATATTTTGGATTTGTATTTTTTGATTATATTTGGATTATTTTAGCTATGATTTTTGGTGCAGTTTTGGGAAGTTTTGTTGGAACAAGAGCGAGAAATTTAGTAGATGGTAAAAAATTTACAATCATTTTAAAAATACTACTTACACTTTTGGCTATTAAACTTATAGTAGATATTTTTATAAAAATGATTTAAGATATTTATAAAAATTAAAATTGTGACAGAATTGTGACAAATTTTAGATATAGTTCAACACAAAGGAAATGATATAGTAAATGAGAGCTTTTAGGGGATTAAAATTTATGATATACTATATTTTTTTAACAATATATTAATAAAGCTCTTATTCTAAAATCAAGTATTATATATTATCAAATGATAAATTTTAATTAAAGTAGTTTAAAAAAATTATTAAAAATATTGCGGCCAATATTGTTTGTACAGTTATTATTGATGTCATTAAAGGCAAATCACCATTTAATTGACGTGCAAGTATAAAAGAACTAGGTGCAGTTGGCATAATAGCAAATAAAACCAAAATTGAAATCATTAAATTATCAAGTTCAAAAGTAATTGCTAAAAAGTACATAATAATAGGTAAAATTATGAATTTTGCTATCATAGTAACAGATAAATCTTTTTTTGCACTTCCAATCTCTTTTAAAACTAAAGTATAACCAATAGATAGAAGTCCTAAAGGAAGAGCTGCACTACTTAAAATTTTAAGTAAATTTTCTATACTAATTGGAACTGCTACTTCTGAAAAGTTTATTAAAGCTCCTAAAATACAAGAGATTATCAAAGGATTTTTAATAATGGATTTAATTAAATATATAAAATCAATTTTGCTATTGTTTGAGTATAAAGCAAAGATTGTTATACAAAAAACATTTAAAATAGGAATAGCAAAAGTGATGATAATTGCTGATAAAACTAAGCCATTTGAACCAAATATTGAACCGCTTAATGCTAAAAATACATAAGTGTTAAATCTTATTCCCCCTTGTACAATAGAAGTAAATGAACTATTTTGTGTAGGACTTAGTTTATTAAATATCATCAATATAAGCATTGTTATAAAAATTGCTAAAATAGAAACAAATATAAAAGTTATACTATTTTGTTCAAATTTAGCTTTTGATAGAGTATATATTAAAAGTGCGGGCATTAAAATATAGTAAGTGAGTTTATCTGCCATTGGCCAAAATTCGTGTGATGGGAAACTTATTCTTTTAAATAAGTAACCAATCACAATTAGAGAAAAAATTGGAATTAAACTTGAAAATATATGTTCCATTTTTTAATTTTTCTTTTTCAACATCTCTTTTAGGATAATTTTACCACCCTCAACTCCAGGTTGATCATAAGTATTTATTCTTAAAAATTTACCAACAATAGAAGTTAGTAATTCATAGTAAAATAAAAGTTTCCCTATCTCAAATTCACTTATATCTTCAATTTCTATTAAATCTATTGGAATATCTTTTTTATACTCTTTAACTGATGCAATAGTTGCATCTGCTTGAAGGTTTATAAGTTTTTTAAAATCAAGATTATTTATATAGTCTAACTCTTCTAAACCTTGCAAAGTTGTAGGAGCTATTTTTGTATCATCCTTAAAATCTTTAATTTTTATAAAAGTTACTGTTTTATCACGTTTTCCTTCAACGATTAGTTGTAAAAATGAGTGTTGATCAACTGGTCCCAGTAACCCAATAGGAGTTAAACCTTGATTTGTACTGTTTGCATCTATTTTACCTAAACTTTCACCCCAAAGCTGAATATACCATTTATTAAATCCTTCTAAAAGTTGAGAGTATGAAAAAACTGCATTTATATTATAAACATCTTTGTATTCATAGTAAGTTCTAGCTTTTTTTATTAAGTGAGTATAAAGCTCATATTGTTCAAAAAATGAAGTTGATATATGTCTAGCACCTTTTAAAAGTTCATCTATATCAAAACCAGCTAAATATAGTGGAACCAATCCAACATTTGATAAAACTGAAAATCTTCCACCAACATTTTTGGGAATATCAAAAGTTTTTATCTCATTTGTTTTTGCAAAAGTGTTTAATTTACTGTCATCTTCTGTTATTACTAAAAGATTTGATTTATCTATTTTTGTAATAGACATAAGATATTTAAAAATAGAAACTGTTTCTATTGTAGTTCCAGATTTTGATATAACTATAAATAAAGTATCTTCTAAATTGAACTGAGAAATAGTTCCGTTTAAGTTTACTGGATCTGTGCTTTCAAAGAAAAAAATTTCTTTTTTTAGAGATTTATTTTTTTGTTTGTGATATTTTAAGAAATTGTATATGGCAAAAGTACCTAACGTACTTCCACCAATCCCAATTATAGCAATATTCTTTTGTTTGAAATCAAGTTTATTAAGTTCATTCTTTATATTATTTGTATCGCAATAAGGTAAAGAATAGTAACCTATCTCTTCACGCTCTTTTTTTATCTCTAAAAAAATATCTTCGTCGCTTAGAGATATTTTTGGATAGTATAGATTATTTTTCACTATTTTTTCCCGTTATCTTTCTTCTCTTGTTTTATTTCTTTTATAGATTTGTCATAAAAGTAATTTGTAGCTTTTACAAACCCATCAATACTTCCGCAGTCAAATCTTTGACCCTCAAATTTATATGCTAAAACCATTCCTTTTTTAGCTTGAGTTAAAAGGGCATCTGTTATTTGAATTTCTCCACCTTTTCCTGGTTTTGTTTCTCTTATAATATCAAAAATATCAGGAGTTAATATATATCTTCCGATAATAGCTAAATTTGATGGAGCAACTTCTGGTTCAGGTTTCTCAACCATATCCTTTACCATAAAAATTCCTGGTTCTATCTCATTTCCAGCAATTACCCCATATTTATTTGTATCTTCTTTTGGTATCTCTTCAATAGCAACAATAGAACAATTATACTTTTTATATAAATCAACCATTTGAGATAAAACACCCTTTGTTGCTGCATCACACAAATCATCTGCTAGTAAAACGGCAAAAGGTTGATTTCCTATTAGATTTTCTCCACATAGAATTGCATGACCTAAACCTTTCATCTCTATTTGTCTAGTATATGAAAAAGTACATTTTGTAATTACTGAACGAATTTCTGTTAAATAATGTTCTTTACTAGTTCCTTTTATTTGGTGTTCAAGCTCATATGATATATCAAAGTGGTCTTCAATAGCTCTTTTCCCACGACCTGTTACGATAGACATATTTTCAATTCCAGCAGCTAGTGCTTCTTCAACTCCATATTGAATAAGAGGTTTTGTTAAAACTGGTAACATCTCTTTTGGTGTTGCTTTTGTTGCTGGTAAGAATCTTGTTCCATAACCTGCAGCTGGGAATAGACATTTTTTAATTGGATTATTTGTATTACTCATTTTATTTTCCTTCTAACTTATTAAATAGATTTATTAAAACTTCTTCATAGATTTTTGCATTCTCTTTTGTATCTGCTTCAAATCTTGTAACTAATTTTGGTGTAGTATTACTAGCTCTTACTAGTCCCCAACCTTTTTCAAATATAACTCTAATTCCATCAACAGTTATAATATCTTTAATTTTTGGAAAATCTGCAGGTGGATTTTTTAATGCATCTTTTAAATCTTCTATGATTTTAAACTTTGTATCTTCAGTTACTGTTATATTTATTTCTGGTGTTGAGTAAACTTTTGGTAAAGTTTCATATTCTTTATCAAAATCAAAACCTTGGTCAATTAATTCTAAAGCTCTAAATGTTGCATAAATAGCGTCATCATAACCAAAATATCTATCATTAAAGAATAAATGACCAGAAACTTCAGCTGCAAAATCAGCATTTGTTTCTTTTATTTTCACTTTTAAGTTTGAATGCCCAGTTTTGTACATTATAGCTTTTCCATAAGAGTTGATAGTATCATACATAACTTGTGAACATTTTACTTCACCAATTACAGTTGGATTATCAATAAATCTTGAAAAGAATATTGCTAAAATATCACCTTTAAAGTTATACTTTTGTGAAAGTAGGGCAATTCTATCTGCATCTCCATCGTAAGCAAATCCAAAATCAAATTCTTTAGTTTCTAATTCTTTTTTAATATCTTCTAAAGTATGTTCGTCACTTGGATCTGGATGGTGATTTGGAAAATTTCCATCTGGCTTTTCAAATAAAATTTTGTATTTAATATTTAATTTGTCAAGAATTTCTCTTAAAACAACTCCTGCAACACCATTACCACAATCAAAAACAAATTTTTTATTTTCAAGTTTTAAGTGAGAAAAACTTTTTACTATATAATCTATATATCTATTTTTAGAATCAATCAAAATAGTTTCTTCATTATCTTCAATAATAGTATTATCCGCTAAAATTTCTCTTCCCAAAGCATAAATATCTTCACCAAAAAATGGGTCTTTATTTAAAGTAATTTTAAATCCATTGTATTCAGGAGGATTATGACTACCCGTTATCATTACTGAACCATCACATTTTAAACCATCGAAATCAGTAAAATTTGCAAAATAGTTTGCAGGTGTTGGTACAAGTCCCATATCTAAAACTTTTAAACCTGCTTTATTTATTCCAGAACTTAACCAGTCTCTTAAAGTTGGTGAATGAAGTCTTGCATCATAACCAACAGCCATGTAAACAGCATTTGGAACTTTTTTTTGTAAAGCTTTAGCTAAGTAATAACCAATTTTCTTTACTATATCTTCATTTAACTCTTTTTCAAATATTCCTCTTATATCATATTCCCTAAAAATAGATGCACTCATTTTGTCTATAACTCCTATATATAAACGTATAAAAACTCTAGAATTCTACCTAAAAATTGTAAAATAAATGTTTACAAAAAATAAAATTTGAAATTTAAGCCAGAATTAATAGAAACCTCTTGACAAATAAGAAAAAAGCTATTATAATTCCCGTCCAATTTGACCAGACAGCTGGGAAGGTTGAGATCTTTAAAGTTTGATAGGTTTAGAGAGGGTAATCTTTGTAAACCGAATATATATGTTAAAAGAAAATTTGTACAAGTAGTAATATTTAACCTAGAGATAGGAATAGATATTATTTGAAATACTTGTCTATAACTTGAGTGATAATTTTGTAACTAACTTAATAGAGAGTTATATGTTTAGAGATAGATATATAGTTTAAAAGAGAGTAATTATGGAATATGTCAGTTTCAAACACTATAAAGAGTGATAGAATTTAGAATGTAAATTAAAATGTAATTTTTAATTTGTAGTTTTTTATTTTTCATTGTAAATTTATGGAGAGTTTGATCCTGGCTCAGAGTGAACGCTGGCGGCGTGCTTAACACATGCAAGTCGAACGAGAACGGGTTATAACTTGTTATAACTGTCAGCTAAGTGGCGCACGGGTGAGTAATGTATAGGTAATATGCCTCTTACTAAGGGATAACAAATGGAAACGTTTGCTAATACCTTATATTCCTTATAAACAAAAGTTTGTAAGGGAAAGATTTATTGGTAAGAGATTGGCCTGTATTGTATCAGTTAGTTGGTGGGGTAATGGCCTACCAAGACAATGACGCATAACTGGTTTGAGAGGATGATCAGTCACACTGGAACTGAGACACGGTCCAGACTCCTACGGGAGGCAGCAGTGGGGAATATTGCACAATGGACGAAAGTCTGATGCAGCAACGCCGCGTGGAGGATGACACATTTCGGTGCGTAAACTCCTTTTATATAAGAAGATGATGACGGTATTATATGAATAAGCACCGGCTAACTCCGTGCCAGCAGCCGCGGTAATACGGGGGGTGCAAGCGTTACTCGGAATCACTGGGCGTAAAGAGCATGTAGGCGGATTGATAAGTTTGAAGTGAAATCCTATAGCTTAACTATAGAACTGCTTTGAAAACTGTTAATCTAGAATGTGGGAGAGGTAGATGGAATTTCTGGTGTAGGGGTAAAATCCGTAGAGATCAGAAGGAATACCGATTGCGAAGGCGATCTACTGGAACATTATTGACGCTGAGATGCGAAAGCGTGGGGAGCAAACAGGATTAGATACCCTGGTAGTCCACGCCCTAAACGATGTACACTAGTTGTTGTGAGACTAGATCTTGCAGTAATGCAGTTAACACATTAAGTGTACCGCCTGGGGAGTACGGTCGCAAGATTAAAACTCAAAGGAATAGACGGGGACCCGCACAAGCGGTGGAGCATGTGGTTTAATTCGACGATACACGAAGAACCTTACCTGGACTTGACATAGTAAGAATGATTTAGAGATAGATTAGTGTCTGCTTGCAGAAACTTGCATACAGGTGCTGCACGGCTGTCGTCAGCTCGTGTCGTGAGATGTTGGGTTAAGTCCCGCAACGAGCGCAACCCTCGTCGTTAGTTGCTAACAGTTCGGCTGAGAACTCTAACGAGACTGCCTACGCAAGTAGGAGGAAGGTGAGGATGACGTCAAGTCATCATGGCCCTTACGTCCAGGGCTACACACGTGCTACAATGGAGTATACAAAGAGCAGCGATACAGTGATGTGGAGCAAATCTTATAAAATACTTCCCAGTTCGGATTGTAGTCTGCAACTCGACTACATGAAGTTGGAATCGCTAGTAATCGTAGATCAGCTATGCTACGGTGAATACGTTCCCGGGTCTTGTACTCACCGCCCGTCACACCATGGGAGTTGAACTCATTCGAAGCGGGGATGCTAAAGTAGCTACCTTCCACAGTGGATTCAGCGACTGGGGTGAAGTCGTAACAAGGTAACCGTAGGAGAACCTGCGGTTGGATCACCTCCTTTCAGAGAAGTGTATTAAGATTTGATTCTTAATACATAGAATAAGAAAAAAACAATTAACAATATATGTTCGGTTTATAAAGATTATTTGAATAAATATATATAGGTGAATGGGCCTATAGCTCAGCTGGCTAGAGCGCTCGACTGATAATCGTGAGGTCTCAGGTTCAAGTCCTGATAGGCCCACCATTAAATAATCTTTACTTTTAATAGAGATATTAGAATTAAGAGTTTTGTTGGGGAATTAGCTCAGCTGGGAGAGCGCCTGCTTTGCACGCAGGAGGTCAGCGGTTCGATCCCGCTATTCTCCACCATATATATAAACTAATATTTAAAAATTAGATATAAGCTTTTATAGATTAAAAGTTTATATCTGGTTTTTAAAACTAGAAAACATTACTAAGATAACTTTAGTTATTTTAAGTAGTATGATATTTAAAAATATAATGTTAAAGTCTTTAAAATTTTTTCGTAAGATTAAATAATAATATGAAGATAAAAGATGAGAGTTTTTTATTGTAGTAGAGTTAAATAATTTTAAATAAAAAAATTTCATATCAATAATTTGTGATAAATTAAATTTATTATAAAACTATAGATAGAACACAACTAAATTATTAAATATAAATATATTTAATAAGATAGTAGCCAAAGAATATTATCAAACTAAAAGTATTAAATTAATTTTTAATACTTTAAAGGCAAATAACTTGAAAGAGTTATTTATTAATAAGCTATTAAGGGCTAATGGTGGATGCCTAGACTGTAAGAGGCGATGAAAGACGTATTAGGCTGCGATAAGCCACGGGGAGTTGCCAAAGAGCGTTGATCCGTGGATTTCTGAATGGGGCAACCCAGTATAATGAGAGTTATATTACCCTACGGGGAGCGAACCTAGTGAAGTGAAACATCTCAGTAGCTAGAGGAAGAGAAATCAAAAGAGATTCCGTAAGTAGCGGCGAGCGAACGCGGACAAGGACAAACCCAATACTTGTATTGGGGGTTGTAGGACTATAATATGAATTAAAGATGATAGATGAAATACTTGGAAAAGTGTAGCATAGAAGGTGAAACTCCTGTAATTTAAATCATCAATAATTTTAATAGTATCCTGAGTAGGTCGGAACACGTGATATTTTGACTGAAGCTGGGGGGACCACCCTCCAATCCTAAATACTACTTACAGATCGATAGTGAACAAGTACCGTGAGGGAAAGGTGAAAAGTACTGCAGCGAGCAGAGTGAAATAGAACCTGAAACCATTAGCTTACAATCATTCAGAGCCCTATGATTTATCAGGGTGATGGACTGCCTTTTGCATAATGAGCCTGCGAGTTGTGGTTAGTGGCAAGGTTAAGTCAAGTACGAAGCCGTAGCGAAAGCGAGTCTTAATAGGGCGCCATAGTCACTAGCTGCAGACCCGAAACGAAGTGATCTATCCATGAGCAGGTTGAAGCTGGTGTAAGAGCCAGTGGAGGACCGAACCCGCTGACGTTGAAAAGTCTTGGGATGACTTGTGGATAGGGGTGAAAGGCCAATCAAACTTCGTGATAGCTGGTTCTCTCCGAAATATATTTAGGTATAGCCTTGTGTTGTAGCATATAGGGGTAGAGCACTGAATGGGCTAGGGCTGCTTACCGCGGTACCAAACCCTATCAAACTATGAATACTATATGTGGAATCACAGGAGTCAGGCGGTGGGTGATAAAATCAATCGTCGAGAGGGGAACAACCCAGACTAACAGCTAAGGTCCCTAAGTTACATCTAAGTGGAAAACGATGTGGAGTTACTGTGACAACCAGGAGGTTGGCTTAGAAGCAGCCATCCTTTAAAGAAAGCGTAACAGCTCACTGGTCTAGTGATTCTGCGCGGAAAATATAACGGGGCTAAGATGTACACCGAAGCTTTAGATTCAATTTTTAATTGAGTGGTAGGAGAGCGTTCTATTCAGCGTAGAAGATGTACCGGTAAGGAGCGTTGGAGCGGATAGAAGTGAGCATGCAGGCATGAGTAGCGATAATTAAGGTGAGAATCCTTAACGCCGAAAACCCAAGGTTTCCTACGCGATGCTCGTCATCGTAGGGTTAGTCGGGACCTAAGTCGAGTCCGAAAGGGGTAGACGATGGCAAATTGATTAATATTTCAATACCAACATATAAGCGCGATGTGGGGACGCATAGAGTTAATCGAGGTCACTGATGGAATAGTGGCTCGAAGGACGTAGGTTGTTAAGTAGGCAAATCCGCTTAACATTAGACCGAGATCTTACAGGCTCTTGACACTCTTCGGAGGAGATGGAGAATCGATGATACTGTCGTGCCAAGAAAAGCCACTAAGTATATTATATGTTGCCCGTACCGTAAACCGACACAGGTGGGTGGGATGAGTATTCTAAGGCGCGTGGAAGAACCCTCTTTAAGGAACTCTGCAAAATAGCACCGTATCTTCGGTATAAGGTGTGCCTACTTTGGTATATGAACTTGCTTCAAAAAGCCAAAGAGGTTGCAACAAAGAGTCCCTCCCGACTGTTTACCAAAAACACAGCACTTTGCTAACACGTAAGTGGATGTATAAGGTGTGACGCCTGCCCGGTGCTCGAAGGTTAACTGATGATGTCAGCGCAAGCGAAGCATTTGATTGAAGCCCGAGTAAACGGCGGCCGTAACTATAACGGTCCTAAGGTAGCGAAATTCCTTGTCGGTTAAATACCGACCTGCATGAATGGCGTAACGAGATGGGAGCTGTCTCAAAGAGGGATCCAGTGAAATTGTAGTGGAGGTGAAAATTCCTCCTACCCGCGGAAAGACGGAAAGACCCCGTGCACCTTTACTACAGCTTGACACTGTAGCTTGGATATTCATGTGCAGGATAGGTGGGAGGCTATGATGACTAGACGCCAGTAGAGTCGGAGCCATCCTTGAGATACCACCCTTGAATATTTGAGTTACTAACTGCGTACAATTATCTTGTATCAGGACAATGTCTGGTGGGTAGTTTGACTGGGGCGGTCGCCTCCTAAATAGTAACGGAGGCTTACAAAGGTTAGTTCAAAGCGGATGGAAATCGCTTGTTGAGTATAATGGCATAAACTAGCTTGACTGTGAGACCTACAAGTCGAACAGAGACGAAAGTCGGTCATAGTGATCCGGTGGTTCTGCGTGGAAGGGCCATCGCTCAAAGGATAAAAGGTACGCCGGGGATAACAGGCTGATCTCCCCCAAGAGCTCACATCGACGGGGAGGTTTGGCACCTCGATGTCGGCTCATCGCATCCTGGGGCTGTAGTCGGTCCCAAGGGTATGGCTGTTCGCCATTTAAAGCGGTACGCGAGCTGGGTTCAGAACGTCGTGAGACAGTTCGGTCCCTATCTTCCGTGGGCGTAGGAAAGTTGAAGAGATTTGTCCCTAGTACGAGAGGACCGGGATGAACGTACCACTAGTGTACCAATTGTTCTGCCAAGAGCATCGTTGGGTAGCTACGTACGGATGTGATAAGAGCTGAAAGCATCTAAGCTCGAAGCCAACTCTAAGATGAACTTTCCCTGAAGTTCCCAGCAAGACTAGCTGGTTGATAGGCTGGATGTGTAAGCGTTGTAAGGCGTTTAGCTGACCAGTACTAATAGAACGTTTGGCTTATTTTTATTTCTTTGGTTTACTATCTTATTAAGTATACAATACTTAATAATTGTGTTTACATTAGTTTTTATATGAAATACAAAAAGACTTTAACATTATCTTTATCTAAACTCTATATTTGAGTTGAGTATTAAGAGCAAAGCTTTTAAATGAAAAGTTAAAAATGGAAAATGAATAATTCACTTTTTATTTGCTTTTACTACTCAACTTTGTTAGTGGTTACAGAGAAGTGGAAATACCCAGTCCCCATTCCGAACCTGGTAGTCAAGCACTTCATCGCCGATAATACTGCAGGGTCCCCTTGTGGAAACGTAGGTCACCGCTAACTCTTTGAGTATTCTTTTTACAAATGCCTTTCCTAAGTTACTTCTTCTAGTATTTTAGGGAAGGCTTTTTTTTATTCTATTTCTTCCTTCTCAACACAATTAAACATATTTAAACACCTTCTTTAAATTTTATTTACATAATTTATCTTTTATCTATCTTCTGAAAGATTGAGTTTTATTCAAAAGAAGTTACTCTATACTTTTTATTAAATTTATTTACATAATTTATTTTTTAACTCTTTTTTTTAAAGAAGTTTTATTACATTTTATGACTATTTTTTTAAATATAACTAATAGCAATAAAAAATTTAAAACAGGATTATTTACTAATAATTGTTACTAAAAGTAACTCTAACTAACAAATTTAAAAATTCTTTTGTAAAAATTGTCCATTTTTTTCATTTAAATCGTCTTACTATATAGAGAAACAAATTCTCAAAATTAATACAAAGGATTAGAAGATGAAAAGAAAGATTTTCATATCAGTTTTAGCATCAATGATGTTAAGTGGAACAATGTTAAATGCAAAAGAGATAAGTTTGCAAGAAGCAGTAGAGAATATAGTAAAGAAATATAATGTAACATATATTTCAAAATCAAAAGATTTGAAGAATAAAATAGTAGATTCAGAAAAGTTAAGTTTCGGGGGGGGGTACGGTATTAGATAGTTTAAATAGTGTACTAAATCCAAATGATTTAAAAGCAATTCAAGAAGATAGCATAATTTACATAATAGAAAAACCAAAATATCAAAACTTTGGTAATACTACTGTTTTAGATGAGATTTCTGTTTCTAGTTCTAATTATAAAAATGGTTCTGCTGATTCAGGCTACCTTGTAGATGAAACATCTGGAATCGGTATTTGGAATGATAGAAAACTACAAGATACTCCATACTCAATGAGTATCATCTCAAAAGATTTAATTGAAAACTCTATTTCTTCAAATATGAATCAAATATTTAGAAAAAATCCAACAACACAAGAAAGAACACCCTATGGAACAACTGGTGGAGATGTAGCAACAGTTGTTATAAGAGGATTTAATATACAAAATCCAATAGTTGATGGTATTTCTTATGCTGGGAATGGTACAAATAGTGTGATGATGCAAGATATAGAAAGAGTTGAAATCATCAGTGGAGCAACAGCATTTTTATATGGTGGAGGAAGAGTTGGAGGAGCAGTAAATTATATAACTAAAAAACCAACAACAAAAGATTTAAGAAATGTAACTATTGGAAGTTATGGAAACGAATCATATTATGGACATATTGATTTAGGTGGACAGTTCAATGAAAATCATACTTTTGGATATAGAGTAAATGCTTTATATCAAGATGGAAAATTACCAACTCAAGTTGATACTGAACAAAAAGCAATTAGCTTAGTATTTGATTGGAAACCTACGGATAATTTTTATACAGATATAAAATATGCTTATAAAGATATTTACAGTAAAGGTGCAAATGCTATATTTAATGCTGCTCCATATACTAATCGTTCAAATATTACTTCAAATAAAGTATATTCACCTGATTGGGTAAATCATGAATCAAATTCACATAATATAGCAAATAATATAAGATGGGATATAAATGATATTTTTACTTTAAGAACAAATGCAATGTATGAAGAACAAAAAGGAAGAGGGACTCTGGGGTTCATCTCTTATAGTGATAATCTTGTACAAAACACATCAAATTTTTCAAAGGGTGCTTGGAGTAAAAATAAAAATTATGGAGCAAATGTATATTTAGATTCAAAATTTGATACAGGAAGTATAAATCATACTTTAACTGTTGGGTATTCTTTAAATTCTAGCAAACTTTTCCAATCTGCTGATTCTGGATTGTATTTTGATATACCAAATGCTATGTCATTTAATGAATATAAAAATTTATCTGAACCAGATTGGATTAAAGATGGAGTTAGTTATGATGGATATCAATCAGTAGGAACACAACCAAGAAAACCAATTAGTCAAACTCAATATAAAAATATATTAATTGGTGATGATATTGTATTTAATGAGCAATGGAGTGCTTTAGTAGGAGTAAACTATGCAACTGCTATAAGTAAAGATTATTCGGCTAATACAAAATATGATAAATCAGAATTAACTCCAAATTTATCTCTTATTTATAAACCTATTGAAAATTTAACAACTTATGCTACTTATATTGAAGGTTTAGAAGCTGGGACAATAGTTGGAAGCTTTTATAAAAACGAAGGTGAAATTTTAGATCCTTATAAAAGTAAACAATATGAAATTGGAGCAAAATATAGTTTATTTGATGAAAGAGCTTTATTGACTACTTCATTCTTTAGAATAGAAAAAGCAAATCAATATGCAGATAATACAACAACACCAAAACCAACTTTAACTCAAGATGGAGAACAAATACATCAAGGCATTGAACTTGGAATTACTGGTAAAGTTACAGAAAATTTAACTTTAATTGCTGGTGGTACATATATGGATTTAGGCGTTGAGAAACATAGTAATAAAGCTATTGAAGGGAAGAAACCAACTGAAGCTGCTACAAAAATGGCAAAACTATATACAGAATATAATATTCCTATGCTTAAAGGTTTAACAATATCTGGTGGAGCATATTATACTGGGAAAAGATATGCAAATGCTCTTAATACAGATGTTTTACCAAGCTATACAGCTTATGATGTAGGATTTAGATATAAAACAAAAATAGATAAATACCCTACAACTTTTAACTTAAATGTACAAAATTTAACTGATGAAGTTTATTGGAGTGGTTCAAATAGATTAGGGGATCCTAGAAGTGTTGTAATATCTTTGAAAATGGAGTTTTAAGAATATTTAGAAATAAAGAGAGTTTATTCTCTCTTTATAGATTTTTTATAAATTGTAAAGATATTTAAAGTACAATAGTCAAATTAAAAATATTAGGAATTACTTTGAAATCTATTATTAAAAACTTTTTTATAAATAATTTTATATATAAAGGAAAAGAAAAATTATCGAAAATCACCATTTTAGCTTTGGCTATTTTGGATATTTTTATTTTAACTATACTTTATCAAGGTATAGACTTTCAAACACAAGTTTTAAATAATCCAAGTACAAAATTTCCATATGATTGTAGAGATATTTTTGCTTACAATTCAAAAGTTGATGATTTTAACAACTATATATACAATCCCAAAAATTATTCTTCAAAATACCAAAATATAAAAGATTTAGAAGTTGATAATAGATGTAATTTAATTTATGAGAAAATAGATTTTATAAAAGATAATATAGATGTAAAATTATTGAAAAAGACAAATGAAGAAATATCAAATAAATCTTATGAATTAAATAATCAAATTTCATATTTAAAGGACAATTACAACACTATATTATTTGAAAAACTAAGTAATCAAGATGTTGATAAGTCGATTATTGAAGGAGATTTAACAGCTAAGAATATTAAAGATAAATATGATAATTTCTCATTAGAATTAGAAAAACTAACAAAACAAAAAGAAGATTTATACAATAGCTTTAAGGAAAATAGTTTTGTAAAAGAATTTAATTTATATATTGATTCAAATAAAAATATTATTTTAGAAGATATAGAAAATAGCGAAAAATATTATTCTATTAAATATGAATTGGTGATTTTGTTATTTTTAATACCTTTGGTTTTGATTTTCCTCTATATGATGAAAAACTATCTAAAAAAAGATAGATATATTTTATATATTATTTTTAAAAATCTTTTAGTTGTTACTTTAATACCAACTTTGATTTCACTTTTGAGTTTGATAAATATTTTTATTCCAAAGATTTTTATAGAAAAACTTTTAATGTTTTTTTATAATTTAGAAATACCTTTTATTGTTTATTATTTTGCCATTGCAATTGCTATATTGTTTTTTATTTTTGTAATAGTAAAAATACAAAAAAGATTTAAAGATGATAATGAAAAACTAAAAAATAGTAAAATATCAATCATTGAATCTTATAGTAGAAATCTTTGTAATAGTTGTGGAACTAGAGTTGATTATATAAATATGAATTATTGCCCTTGTTGTAAGAATGAGTTAAAAATAGAGTGTCAAAATTGTCATAAAGATAGTATAAAAGGTTTAGGGTATTGTTTTAATTGTGGTGATGAAATATAAAGAGTAGAAATTTTACTACTCTTAATATTTACCTTGATAGAATCCAGAAAATAAAAGAATATCATCAGAATTTTTGTTTTCTAAATTATTTACAATCAAATCTTTTAATATAGAAGCAAGAGCTGGACCAAATGTCATTCCAAGCCATCCTAATCCCATTCCATAAATTAAATTTTTATATTTTTCGTCTCTTCCAATTAAAGGCATATCATTGGGTGTTAATGGTCTAAAGCCAGTCCATTCAAGCATATTTTCCATATCAAAAGGAATAGTGTATTTTTTAAAATTTTCTTTTATACTTTCTATTTGTTTTTTTACTATTTTATGATTTGTAGAACCTATTTCTAATTTTGATGTAATTCTTACATCATCTCTTCTTGGTGTCATAACAATAAATAAATCAGAAAATAGTGTTGATGTAATTGGTTGTAACTCTTTTGGCATATTAAAGGTAATACTATATCCTTTTGCTGGAGTCATCATAAGATTTTGTTTTAATTTATTTACTAAATTAGTTTGATAACCAGTTGATAGGATATATGTATCAGCTTCATAAGTATTTAGAGCAGAACTAATTGATTCTATTTTTGTATCAGAATAAGTAATATTTGAAATTCGTTCATTTAATATAAATTCAACTCCATTTTCTTTTAAATATCTTTTTAGTTCTAATATAGTTCTTTTAGGATCAAAATGAGTATTTCTTTTAAAATAAATAGCTCCTTTTACATCATCTGTAACACAAGGTATAAAATCTTTAATTCTATTTTTTTCAATAATCTCAAAAATATCATCATTTTTAACTGTATAATCAAGTAGTTTTTTATTATAACTTTTTTGTTCTGTAAAAACTGATAACATACCTTTTCTATGGAAATCTAAATCTAGTCCATCAATTTTTTGCATATTTTCATAACTATTATTTGATATATGACCATACTTTTCAAATAAAGCAAGGGTTCTTTTTAATCTATCTTTATTTGCACTATTTATAAATTTCCATAACCATTTATATATATTTATATCTAAAGTTGGATGTATATTTACAGGTGATTCACCTTTAATCATAAGTTTTAATGTATTAAATACAATTCCTGGATTTGCAAGTGGACCTTTGTCAAAAGCAGATAATAAACCTGCATTTCCAAAAGAAGTTGAATTTGTAATATCATGTTCATCTATAATTGTAACTTTCCTACCTGTTTTTATAAGTTCATAGGCTGTAGTTAAGCCCATAATTCCAGCACCAATTATTATAATATCTCGTTTCATTTAATAACTCCTTATTAAACTAAAATTATGAAACAATACAATATTTATTTAAAAAAGGAGTTAATTGAGAAATATAAAATTAAACTTAATTAAGCTCTTAATTGATATTTTATTCCTTTGTATAAGGAAATAAATTTATAAATATTTTTCTAAAACACCCATAAATATTGACATTTAACACAATTTAAGTTATAATCCGCGTCCACTTAATGTGGTTAGAGCCATTTTTTGGTGTCTAACGAGTTCTTTAAAGGAAAAAATATATGGAAAAAATCAGATTAAAGCTTAAAGCTTATGATCATAGAGTTTTAGACAGAAGTGTTGCTTCAATAGTTGAAGCTGTTAAAAGAACTGGTGCTGATTTAAGAGGTCCTATTCCTCTTCCTACAAAAATCAGAAGATATACAGTTATCAAAGGTCCTCACGTAAACAAAGATTCAAGAGAGCAATTTGAAATTAGAGTTCATTCAAGAATGATTGACATCATCTCTGCAACTGCAGACACTGTTGATTCATTAATGAAACTAGACTTAGCTCCTGAAGTTGATGTTGAAGTAAGATCAATGGGTCAAGAATAATAAGAAAGGGTAATACAAGATGGAATTTATAGTTCAAAAAATCGGTATGAGTAGAACAGTATCTGTTCCTAGTACAGCGGTTACACTTTTAAAAGTTCTTGATACAAAGGTATGTCAAGTTACTGATGGTGTAGCACTTGTATCTTATAGCAATGGTAAAAAAAATAACAAAGCTATCGAGGGACAACAAAAAAAATACAATCTATCTAAAGAGTTTAATAGATTTGCAACAATTACTGTAGCTAATGCAGAAGCTGGAGATTTAGATGTTTCTGGTTTGGGTGTTGCTAAAGTAGTTAAAACAACTTTTAAAACAAAAGGTAGAGGTTTCTCTGGTGCTGTAAAAAGATGGAATTTTGCTGGTGGTAGAGGTTCTCACGGACACAGAATGGGAAAAAGAACAGGTTCAATTGGTAACTGTGAATTTCCAGGAAGAGTTCAACCAGGTAAAAAAATGCCAGGACAATACGGAAATACAAATGTATCTGTAAAAAATGAAATCATTTCATTTGATGCTGAAACTAGAATTTTAGTATTAAAAGGTTCAGTATCTGGTGCAAATGGAACATTAGGTAAAGTAAAGGTTGCTAAATGAGTAAAGCAATAGTATTAAATGAAAAATTTGAAAATAATGGTGAAGTAGTTTTACCAGCAAGTTATGAAGAAATTAATCAACATAACTTATATTTATATGTTAAATCATATTTAGCTTCTTTAAGAGCAAATACTGCTAGAGCAAAAACTAGAGCTGAAGTGAGTGGTGGTGGTAAAAAACCTAAAGCTCAAAAAGGTAGTGGTGCTGCTAGATGGGGTTCTAAAAGATCTCCTTTATTTGTTGGTGGGGGACAAGCTTTTGGACCTACTAAAAGAAACTATGATCAAAAAGTAAATAAAAAACAAAAAGCTTTAGCACTTAAATATGCTTTAAATGCACAAGCTAATAATGGTTCACTTTTTGTTGTAGATTCATTTAAAGTTGAATCAGGTAAAACTAAAGATGCAGTTGCAGTTTTAAATAAATTAAATAAAAGAGATACATTAATTGTTGTTGATACAATTGATGAAAAAACTTATTTATCATTTAGAAATATTAAAAACTGTTATATGGTTGAAAAGCAAGAAGTAAATGCTTACTTAATTGCAGTTTACCACTCTGTACTAATTGAAAAATCAGTACTAGAAGTATTAACTAAAGAGGCTTAAGATGGCAGATATTACAGATATTAAATCAATTTTATATACAGAAAAAACAATTGAGCTTCAAGAAAATGGTGTAATCGTTGTTCAAACAAGTCCTAAAATGACTAAAAACGGTTTAAAAGAGGTGTTTAAAGAGTATTTTGGAGTAACTCCATCAAAAATTAATTCTTTAAGACAAGACGGTAAAGTTAAAAGATTTAGAGGAAAAGTTGGTAAAAGAGCTGATTTCAAAAAATTCTATGTAACATTACCAGAAGGCGCAGCTATTGCGAACCTATCAGCGTAAGGAGTAAAGAATGGCAATTAAAAAATTTAGACCAATAACTCCTGCTAGAAGATTTATGTCAGTTATTGAGAGTTCTGATATTACTTCAAAACCAACAGTAAGATCTTTACTTGTAAGAGTAAAAGCAAATGCTGGTAGAAATAATAATGGTAGAATTACATCAAGACACAAAGAAGCAGGTGCTAAAAAACTATATAGAATTATCGACTTTAAAAGAGATAAATTTGGAGTAGAAGGTACAATTGCAACTGTTGAATATGACCCATATAGAAACTGCAGAATTTGTTTAGTTTCTTATTTAGATGGAGATAAAAGATATATTATTCAACCATCTGGATTAAAAGTTGGAGACAAAGTTCAAGCTGCTGAAAGTGGATTGGATATTTTACCAGGTAATGCAATGAGATTAAGTAACATTCCAGTTGGAACAATGGTTCATAATGTTGAGTTAAAACCAGGTAAAGGTGCACAGTTTGCTAGATCTGCTGGTGGATATGCACAAATTATGGGTAGAGAAGATAAATATGTTATCTTAAGATTACCTTCTGGAGAAATGAGAAAAATCCTTGGTGTTTGTATGGCTACAATCGGTGTAGTTGGTAACGAAGATTATATTAATATGGTAGTTGGAAAAGCTGGTAGAAATAGATACTTAGGAGTTAGACCTCAAACTAGAGGATCTGCAATGAACCCTATTGATCACCCACACGGTGGAGGGGAAGGTAAAACTAACTCTGGAAGACATCCTGTTACTCCATGGGGTATGCCAACTAAAGGTTATAAAACTAGAAAGAAAAAAGCTAGTGATAAACTAATCATTTCAAGAAGAAAGAAGTAAGGGTTTAAGATGGCAAGATCAGTAAAAAAAGGACCATTTGTGGATTCACATCTATTAAAAAAAGTTGTAGCTGCTAATAGTTCAAAAGATAAAAAACCAATTAAAACTTGGTCAAGAAGATCAACAATATTACCAGATATGATTGGATTAACATTCAATGTACACAATGGTAGAAACTTTGTACCAGTAAATGTAACAGAGAACCATGTTGGATATAAATTAGGTGAGTTTGCACCAACTAGAACGTTTAAGGGCCATAAAGGTTCTGTTCAGAGAAAGGCGTAATAATGGCAAGAGCAATATTAAAATTTATTAGAGTTTCTCCAATTAAAGCAAGACTTATTGCAAGAGAAGTTCAAGGAATGAATGCAGAGTATGCTATAGCATCTTTACAATTTACTCCAAATAAAGCTGCTGGAATTATCTCTAAAGTAATAGCTTCTGCTGTTGCAAATTCTGGTTTAGATCCTGTTGATGCAGTTATCACATCGGCTAGAGTGGATAAAGGTCCAGTTCTTAAAAGATTTACTCCAAGAGCAAGAGGTTCAGCTTCACCAAAGCATAAACCAACTGCACATATTATGATTGAAGTAGCTGCTGCAACAAAAGGAGACAAATAATGGGTCAAAAAGTTAATCCAATAGGTTTAAGATTAGGTATTAATAGAAATTGGGATTCAAGATGGTTCCCAAAATTTGAAACAATGCCTGCAAATGTAGCTGAAGATGACAAAATTAGAAAATTTGTTAAAAAAGAGTTATATTATGCTGGAATTGCTCAAACAGTTATCGAAAGAACTGCTAAAAAAGTAAGAGTTACAGTTGTTGCTGCAAGACCTGGTATTATCATTGGTAAAAAAGGTGCGGATGTTGAAAAACTAAAAAATTCTTTATCTAAATTAGTAGGAAAAGAGATTGCAGTTAATATTAAAGAGGAAAGAAAACCTCAAATATCAGCTCAATTATCTGCTGAAAATGTTGCTCAGCAATTAGAAAGAAGGGTAGCATTTAGAAGAGCTATGAAAAGAGTAATGCAAAATGCATTAAAAGGTGGAGCAAAAGGTATTAAAGTATCTGTTTCTGGAAGACTTGGTGGAGCTGAAATGGCTAGAACTGAGTGGTATTTAGAAGGAAGAGTTCCATTACATACTTTAAGAGCTAGAATTGATTATGGTTTTGCTGAAGCTCATACAGCTTATGGTTGTATAGGTATAAAAGTTTGGATTTTCAAAGGTGAGGTTTTAGCTAAAGGAATTCCTGCTGAAAAATCAGAAGATACTGCTTCAAAACCAAAAAGAAGACCAGCTAAGAAAAGAGGTAAATAATTATGTTAATGCCTAAAAGAACAAAATTTAGAAAAATGATGAAAGGCCGAAATAGAGGTCAGGCTCATAGAGGTAACTCTTTAGCTTATGGAGATTTCGGAATTAAAGCTGTTGAACATGGAAGAGTAGATTCAAGACAAATCGAAGCTTCTAGGGTTGCAATGACTAGAAAAGTAAAAAGACAAGCAAAAGTATGGATTATGGTATTCCCTGACAAACCACTTACTGCAAAACCACTTGAAACAAGAATGGGTAAAGGTAAAGGTTCTGTAGATAAATGGGTTATGAACATTAAGCCAGGAAGAATTTGTTTTGAGATGGCTGGTGTTGATGAAGCGTTAGCAAGAGAAGCTTTAGCTTTAGCTATGCATAAATTACCATTTAAAACTAAATTTGTAACAAGAGATAGCGAAAATGAACTATACTGATATTAAAGATAAAAGCTTGAATGAATTACAAGCGTTATTAAAAGAGAAAAAGGTGCTTCTTTTTGAATTAAAAGCTAAGCTAAAAACTATGCAGTTAACAAACACTTCTGAATTAAGAGTAGCAAAAAAAGATATTGCTAGAATTCAAACAGCTATTACTGCATCAAAAGCTAACTAAGGATCTAGTATGACACATAAAAGAGAGATTCAAGGTGTAGTAGTAAAAAGATCAGGTGACAAAACAGCTTCTGTTTTAGTTACAAGATCAGTTTTACACCCAAAATATCACAAAACTGTAAAAAGATTTAAAAAATATTTAATTCATGATGAAAAAAATGAATTAAATGTTGGTGATAGTGTTATTGCAGTTGAGTGTAGACCATTGTCAAAAACTAAATCTTTTAGATTAAAGACAATCGTTGCTACAGGAGTTAAATAATGATTCAAAGTTTTACAAGATTAAATGTAGCTGATAATACAGGTGCTAAAGAGATTATGTGTATCAAAGTTTTAGGTGGTTCTAAAAGAAGATATGCAACTGTTGGTGATGTTATTGTTGCTTCTGTTAAAAAAGCTTTACCAACTGGTAAAATTAAAAAAGGTCAAGTTGTAAAAGCTGTAATCGTAAGAACTCATAAAGAAGTTCAAAGAGAAAATGGTTCATTAATTAGATTTGATGATAATGCAGCAGTTATTCTTGATGCAAAAAGAGAGCCTGTTGGAACTAGAATTTTTGGACCAGTTGCCAGAGAAGTTAGATATTCAGGTTTTATGAAAATCGTTTCACTTGCACCGGAGGTATTATAATGGCTATTAAATTAAAAATAAAAAAAGGTGATACAGTAAAAATCATCGCTGGTGATGATAAAGGTAAAACTGGAGAAGTTTTAAAAGTATTACCAAAAGCTAACAAAGTAATCGTGAAAGATTGCAAAGTTGCTAAAAAAACTGTTAAACCTGATCAAGAAAAAAATCCAGATGGTGGATTTATAAATAAAGAGATGCCAATTGATATTTCAAATGTGGCAAAAGTAGAAGGTGAGTAAGATGGCATCAAGATTATTAGAAAGATACAAAGCTGAAATTAAACCTGTACTTGAAGCAGAGTTTGCAAAAAATAAAACTTTAACAGCTAAAGTTGATAAAGTTGTAATCTCTGTTGGTGCTGGTGAAGCTATGAAAGATACTAAGTTAATCCAAAATATTCAAGATACAATCTCTTTAATTGCTGGTCAAAAAGCGGTTAAAGTTATTGCTAAAAAATCTGTTGCAGGATTTAAAGTAAGAGAAGGAATGCCTGTTGGTGTTAAAGTAACTTTAAGAGGTGAAAATATGTATCATTTCTTAGACAAACTATGCAATGTTGCACTACCAAGAGTTAAAGACTTCAGAGGTTTGAATAAAAATGGTTTTGATGGTAGAGGAAACTTTAACTTTGGACTAGATGAACAACTAATGTTCCCAGAAGTAGTTTATGATAACATCATTAAAACACACGGGATGAATATTTCAATTGCAACAACTGCAACAAGTGATGCTGAATCTTTCAGATTACTTGAATTAATTGGAATTCCATTTACAAAAGGAAGAGCGTAATGGCAAAAAAATCTATGATCGCTAAACAACAAAGAACACCTAAATTTGCTGTAAGAGCATATACAAGATGTTCTGTTTGTGGAAGACCACACTCTGTTTACAGAGATTTTGGTTTATGTAGAGTTTGTTTAAGAAAAATGGCTAACGAAGGTTTATTACCAGGTGTTAGAAAAGCTAGTTGGTAGGAGAAAAAAGCTATGATGAATGATTTAATCGCAGATGCTTTAACTAGAATTAGAAATGCTGCAATGAGAAGATTAGAAGTTGCAACATTATTACACTCAAATACAGTTGTTGGTGTGATGAATGTACTTTTACAAAAAGAGTATATTACTGGATTCAAAGTTATCGATGGAACAAATAATAAAAAAACAATTCAAGTAGAATTAAAATATGATGAAAATGAAAAATCAGTAATTAACGAACTTGTAAGAGTTTCTAAACCAGGAAGAAGAGTTTATAAACCAGCTTCTGAAATTAAAAACTTTAAAAATGGGTACGGTACTATTATTCTTTCAACTAACAAAGGTATTATCGCTAATGATGAAGCGTATGCTGCTAATGTTGGTGGAGAAGTACTTTGTACTGTTTGGTAGGAGAGTGTAATGTCAAGAATTGGTAAAAAACCTATCGCTATTCCTTCAGGAATTGAAGTTACTGTAAATGGTACAGTAATTAATGTAAAAAAAGGAAACAGTGTTTCAACAGTTGAAACTCATGGAAGAGTTTGTGTAGAAGTAGCTAATGGTCAAGTTGTTTTATCTAAAATTGGTGAAACAAAAGAATCAGCGGCATTCTGGGGAACTTATAGAGCATTAACTGCGAATGCAATTAATGGTTTACATGAAGGTTTCACAAAAACTTTAGAGATTAATGGAGTTGGTTATAAAGCTGCCGTAAAAGGTAATATTTTAGAACTAATTTTAGGATATTCTCATCCAATTAATTTTGAGATCCAAAAAGGTTTAGAAATCTCTGTTGAGAAAAATATAATTACTGTTAAAGGTGCAGATAAACAACAAGTTGGTCAGGCTGCTGCAATTATTAGAGGCTTTAGAAAACCAGAACCTTACAAAGGTAAAGGTGTTAAATATTCTGATGAGAAAATCATTAGAAAAGCCGGAAAAACTGCTAAGAAGTAAGGTGTAACTATGAGTAGAGAAAAAGATTTAGCAAAAAAAGTTGCTTTAAGAATCAAAAGAAAAAAAAGAGTTAGAGCTAATATTTCTGGTACGGCTGAAAAACCTAGAGTATCAATTTTTAAATCTAACAAATACATTAGTGCACAAGCTATCAACGATGTTGAAGGTAGAACTTTAGCAGCTGTTAGCTCTCAAGCTATGGGTTTAAATGGTAATAAAGAGAATGCTGTAAAAGTTGCAGCTGAGTTTGCTTCTAAATTAAAAGCAGCTGGTATAGAAACAGTTGTTTATGATAGAAACGGGTATCTTTATCATGGTGTTGTTGCAGCATTTGCTGACGCATTAAGAGAAAATGGTATTAAATTATAAGGATTAATGATGGCAGTAAATAGAGAAGAATTTCAAGAAGCAATCGTTAAAATTGGAAGAGTAACAAAAGTTGTAAAAGGTGGTAGAAGATTCAGATTTACAGCTTTAGTTGTTGTTGGAGATAAAAACGGAACAGTAGGATTTGGAACAGGAAAAGCAAAAGAAGTTCCAGATGCTATTAAAAAAGCATTAGATGATGCTTTTAAAAGCTTAGTAACAGTTTCTATAAAAGGAACAACAATTGCACATGATATTGAACATAAATATAATGCAAGTAAAATATTATTAAGACCAGCATCAGAAGGTACTGGGTTAATTGCTGGAGGAGCTGCAAGACCTGTTCTTGAGCTTGCTGGATTAAAAGATATTATTGCAAAATCTTTAGGTTCAAATAATCCAAATAACCTTGTACAAGCTACTGTTGAAGCTTTAGCAAGAATTAAAGGATAGTATATGATATTAGAAAATTTACAACCAGCTTGTGGAAGTACAAAAGATACAAAAAGAAAAGGTAGAGGTCAAGGTAGCGGTAACGGTAAAACTGCTGGAAAAGGTAACAAAGGTCAAAAAGCTAGATCTGGATACAATGTAAAAAGAGGTTTTGAAGGTGGACAACAACCATTAGCAAGAAGACTTCCAAAAGTTGGATTTGTTTCTAGAGTTGTTAAACCTTACTCAATAAATGTTGATAAAGTTACGGCAGTTGCAAATCTTGATGAAATTACATTAGATTCTATTAAATCTGTGTATAAGTTATCTAAATCAGTTGTAAAAGTTAAATTAATTGGTGCAACTGCAAAAAATTTAAGTGCTAAGATTAAAGACGAAAACATTACAACTACTGGAAAATAATTATGAGTAAAGATCTAATAAATAAGATTCTTATTACTTTAGGCTTTATTCTTCTTTACAGGTTATTGGCATATGTGCCAGTACCTGGAGTTAATATAGATGTAGTTAAAGAATTTTTTGACTCAAATGCAAATAATGCTTTAGGGTTGGTAAATATGTTTAGTGGAAATGCAGTTGAAAGACTAAGTATTATCTCACTAGGAATTATGCCTTACATTACTGCTTCTATTATTATGGAACTTCTTGCAGCAACTTTCCCAGCTTTAGGTAAAATGAAAAAAGAGAGAGATGGTATGCAAAAATATATGCAAATCATCAGATACACTACAATAGTTATTACATTAGTTCAATCTGTTGGTGTTTCAGTAGGTCTTAATTCATTAACTGGTCAAAATGGACAAGGTGCTATTTCTATTGATATGAATACATTTATAGCAGTATCAGCTATTTCAATGCTAACAGGAACAATGCTTTTAATGTGGATTGGAGAACAAATCACTCAAAAAGGTATTGGAAATGGTATTTCACTAATTATCTTTGCTGGTATCGTATCTGCAATACCTAGTGCAATTGGTGGAACGGTAGAGTTAGTAAATAATGGTCAAATGCATTTCTTAACAGTTATTGGTATTTTAATTGTTATTATAGCAACTGTTGGTGCTATTATTTATGTTGAATTAGGTGAAAGAAGAGTTCCTGTATCATACTCAAGAAAAGTTATGATGCAAAACCAAAAAAGAAGAGTTATGAATTATATACCTATTAAGGTGAACCTTTCAGGAGTAATTCCAGCAATTTTTGCAAGTGCTATTTTGATGTTCCCTGCAACAGTGTTACAAGGTAGCCAAAATAAGTATCTAATTATGATTGCTGATTATTTAAATCCTAGTTCATATACTTTTAATCTATTTATGTTTTTATTTGTTGTTTTCTTTGCATTTTTCTATGCTTCAATTACATTCAATGCAAAAGATATTTCAGAAAACCTAAAAAGACAAGGTGGATTTATTCCTGGAGTTAGACCAGGAGAAAGTACAGCTGAATTTTTAAATACAGTTGCAGGAAGATTGACTTTCTGGGGAGCTATATATATGGGATTAATATCTACTATACCATGGTTAATTGTAAAAGCTATGGGAGTACCTTTCTATTTTGGAGGGGTTGCAGTATTAATTGTTGTTCAAGTTGCTATTGATACAATGAGAAAAATTGAAGCTCAACAATATTCAAGCAAATATCAAACTCTAAGTGCGGTTGGACTATAAAATGTCAATCGCTCTTAGAAAACCACACGAAATTGAGAAACTTTTTGTTGCAAATCAAGCAGTTGCTAAAACTTTAAAATATCTTGAAGAAAATGTTAAAGCAGGAATGACTTTAAAAGAAGTAGATACAATTGGAGAAAAATTTATAAGAGACTTAGGTGCAAGACCTGCATTTAAAGGATTATATGGTTTTCCTAATGCTATTTGTACATCTTTGAATGAAGTTATTATTCATGGTATTCCTAGTGATGTTGTTTTAAAAGAAGGTGACATACTAGGGCTTGATATTGGAACAGAAATTGATGGTTGGTATGGTGATAGTGCAATTACTATGCCAATAGGTAAAATTTCAAAAAAAGATGAAGATTTAATAGCTTGTTCTAAGGATTCTTTGTATTATGCAATTGACATAATAAGAGATGGAATGAGATTTAAAGAGTTATCTAAAAAAATTGAAGATTTTATTGTTGCTAGAGGATACCAACCGCTAGTTAGATTTTGTGGACATGGTATTGGAAGAAAACCACATGAAGATCCAGAAATTCCAAATTACTTGGAACATGGAGATACAAAGTCTGGACCAAAAATTAAAAATGGAATGGTATTTTGTATCGAGCCAATGATTTGTCAAAAAGATAGAAATCCAGTTATTTTAGAAAATGGTTGGGATGTAATCTCAGCTGATGGATTAAGAGGTAGCCATTATGAACATACAGTTGCTGTTGTTAATGGTAGAGCAATTATTTTAAGTAATCGGGAAGATTAAGGGGAGAAAGTGGCGAAAGATGATGTAATAGTTATTGATGGGAAAGTTATCGAAGCTTTGCCTAATGCTATGTTTAGAGTACAATTAGAAAATGGTCATATAGTTTTATGTCATATCTCAGGTAAAATGAGAATGCACTATATTAAAATATTACCAAACGACGTAGTTACTGTGGAAATAACACCTTATTCCTTGGATAAAGGTAGAATAGTACATAGAAAAAAATAGTTTAAATAAGGTTTTTACCTTATTTAAAACTTCTTAAATACAAATCAATACTAAAGTATATTTTTTGTAAAATCTCATATGACAAAACAAGTTAAGAATCAAATTTTAAAATATCTATACAATCAAAAACTTTTTGGATTTAACTATCATAGTAATTTAAATATCAATTTTTATAGTAGTTGTGATTTTAATTTACCAAATAGTTTAAATGATTTGAAAAATTCTGTTGCAAACTGTCATTTATGTGAACTATCAAAAGGTAGAAAGAATACTCTTTTTAGTTATGGAAATAATCAAAGTAAACTTATGTTTGTCTGTGATGAACCAACAAAAAGTGAAGATGAGTTAGGAATTTTTTATTCAGGAAATAGTGGAGAATTACTCTCTAAAATGATTGAAAATGTTTTAAATATCAAAAAAGAAGAAGTTTATATAACAACTTTAGCCAAGTGTAGAGGATCAAAAGAAGCAAGTTTTCAAAACTTTGAAAGTTGTAGTTGTTATTTTCATAAACAGCTTGAAATTATAAATCCAAGGCTTATTATTGCTGTTGGGGAGAAAGTTTATAGTTATTTAATGAAAAATGATGAAGATTTTTCACAAAATAGAGGGAAAACTTTAAATTTTAATTCTAGTTTATTGATTCCAATATTTTCTTCTATACACTTACTAAAAAATCCATCTTTAAAAAAAGATACTTACCTTGATATGTTAAAAATAAAAAATCTATATGAGGAGTTAAATTGAAGCATTTAGTAACTTTAATTTTTATGGCTATTTTATTTTCAGGTTGTTTACAAAAACAAGTTGTGCAGTTAAAGCTGCCAAATCAAACTGTTCCAGTAAAACAAGTTGATGAAGATAAAAAAACAGTTGTTGAAGAGTTTATTTCAAATGATACTATAATTCAAGAAGAGATTATCAATAATAGTGGTTCACAAAATGAAATTATCAAAGATGGTGATAGTATTGTGATAAGTGATATTGATGGAACAAAAGCTAATATAAAAGTAGCTTTTGTTTATCCATCTTCTTTGGTATCTAAATATGCAAGAAATTCTATAAATACAGTTTCAGGTTATCTATCTTTTGTAAAAGCTAATTACAATTTAGTTGTAATTGATAGTATAAATGAGAGTCCTGAAAGTATAAATAAAGCTTTTGATAAAGTAAAAGAAGAGGGAATTACAAAAGTAATTGCTTTATATACTCCAAATTCTATAAACAATATAAATAAAATTGCTTTAAATGATATTTTAGTATATCTACCTTTAATAGAAAAAAAAGAGTCATTAGAAAACAATGATAATTTAATTTTTGGTTCAATATCTTATGAAGAACAACTTAAAAAATTAAGTTATTACACTGATGGTCCAAATGTGTTATTTTATCAAGATACATATTTAGGAACAAAATTAAAAAATAGTTATGAATCAGTAGTTGATTATACGATTGTTAGAAAAGAGATAAAAAAAGATGAAACAAATTTTCGAAGTATTGTTGTAGATTCGAGATTGAGAAATAGTGCTTTATTTTTAAACACTGATATTGTAAAAAGCTCACTGATTTTATCTCAATTAAGAGCAAATGATATATATCCTAAAATGATATTTTCTACACAAATAAATTTTGATCCAGTTTTGATGACTTTAACTCAAGATAAAGATAGAGAAAGGCTAGTTTTAGCAAATTCTATTGAAAATATTGATAACAAATTAAAAGATGAGATTTTATCTTATGGTGGCAATATCATCTATGAATGGGTTGATTATTCAACATTAGTAGGAATAAACTATTTAATTAATGGGAATAATAGTTTTATTCCGACAAAAGTTTTAGAAAATCAAGCAATTTATACTCCAAGACTATTTAAAAGTACAGAGTATGGGTTTGTAGAAATTAAGTAGGTTTTAGATAAAATCGCGGATTATTTAGAAAAATGGAGTTTAATTTGAGAACACATTATAATACAAGTGTAAGAGAAAATTTAATAGGACAAAAAGTAACAGTTGCTGGTTGGGTAAATAGCAGACGTGACCACGGTGGAATTATTTTTATAGATTTAAGAGATAAAAGTGGTTTAGTTCAACTTGTTGCAGATCCACAAGATTGTAAAGAGGCTTTAGCTGTTGCAGAAACTGTAAGAGATGAGTATGTTTTAATTGCAACAGGAACTGTAAGAGCAAGAGGTGAGGGATTAGAAAATCCAAATTTAGAAACTGGAAAAATAGAGATTATTTTAGAAAATCTTGTTATTGAAAATAGATCTAAAGCTATGCCTTTTGATATAAATGATGAGAAAGTAAATGATGAGATAAAACTAAGAAATAGATTTTTAGAATTAAGAAGTAAAAAATCATTTGATATTTTCCAACTAAGAAGTAAAGCAACTATTCAAGCTAGAAATACACTTGATGAGTTAGGGTTTTTAGATGTTGAAACTCCAATTTTGACAAAATCAACTCCAGAAGGTGCAAGAGATTATTTAGTTCCATCAAGAGTTCACGCTGGAGAGTTTTATGCACTTCCCCAGTCACCACAACTATTCAAACAACTTTTAATGGTTGCAGGATTTGATAGATACTTCCAAATTGCAAAATGTTTTAGAGATGAAGATTTAAGAGCAGATAGACAACCAGAGTTTACGCAAATAGATGTTGAAATGAGTTTTTGTAATCAAGAAGATGTTATAGGTGTTGCTGAAAAATTAATTTATGATGTATTCACAAAATGTGGAAAAGATATTCCAAAAACTTTTAAGAGAATGAAATACTCTGAAGCTATGGAAAGTTATGGTTCAGATAAACCTGATTTAAGATTTGATATGCCTTTAATTGATGTTATTGATATATTTGAAAAATCTTCAAATGAAATTTTTAGCGAAATTGCAAAAGATAAAAAAGCAAATAGAATAAAAGCTTTAAGATGTCCAAATGGAGATAATATTTTCTCAAAAAGACAGATGAAAGGTTTTGAAGATTATGTAAGAAAATTTGGTGCAAAAGGTCTTGGATACTTCCAAATGAAAGAAGATGGACTTAAAGGACCACTTACAAAATTCTTTACAGAAGCTGATTTAGAAGAGATAGTAAAAGTTACACAACTTGAAGTTGGAGATGTAGTATTCTTTGGAGCTGGGGACAAAAAAACTGTTTGGGACTATATGGGAAGATTTAGACTATTTTTAGCTGATGAGATGAATATTGTTCCAAAAGATAAATATGAGTTTTTATGGGTTGTAGATTTCCCTATGTTTGAAGTTGAAGATGGAAGAACAAAAGCACTTCATCATCCATTTACAATGCCAAAAGATTTAAATAAAGAAGATTTAGAAGAGATTGAATCAATCGCTTACGATATTGTATTAAATGGAACAGAACTTGGTGGTGGAAGCATAAGAATCCATAAAGAGGAAATTCAATCAAAAGTATTTGAACTTATGGGAATAAGCCAAGAAGAAGCAAAAGAAAAATTTGGATTCTTACTTGATGCTTTACAATATGGAGCTCCAAGTCATGGTGGATTTGCTTTAGGACTTGATAGAATGATTATGTTACTTGCTGGGACAGATTCTATTAGAGATGTTATAGCATTCCCTAAAACTCAAAAAGCTCAATGTTTACTAACACAAGCACCTTCAAGTGTTGATGAAACTCAATTAAAAGATTTACACATTCGTGTAAGAAAAAGTGTAGATAGCTAATTTTAGCTTTCTACTTTCAATATAAAAACCTATAATACACAAAAATATGCTAAATAAAAACATAAACAATTTTTCACAAAATAAATTTTTACCTACAACAAAAGAAGAGATGAAACAACGAGGTTGGGAAGAACTTGATGTTGTTTTAATAACAGGTGATGCTTATATAGATTCACCTTTTATGGGAATTGCTGTTGTTGGAAGAATTTTAGAAGATATTGGACTTCGTGTAGGTATTATTGGACAACCTGATGTTAATAGTGATATAGATATAAAACGACTTGGTGAACCAAAACTTTTTTGGGGAGTTAGTGGTGGAAGTATAGATTCTATGGTTTCAAACTATACTGCAAGTAAAAAATTTAGAAATGATGATGATTATACTCCAGGTGGAAAAAACAATAAAAGACCAGATCGTGCAACTTTAGTTTATACAAATCTTATAAGAAGATATTTTAAAAATACAGTTCCAATAGTTTTAGGTGGAATAGAAGCAAGTTTAAGAAGACTTACTCATTATGATTATTGGTCAAACACTCTTAGAAAACCAATTCTATTTGATTCAAAAGCTGATTATATGGTTTATGGTATGGCTGAACAAGCTATTATTGATTTAGGAACATATTTAAAAGAAGGAAAAGATGTACGAACAATAGCAGGGCTTTGTTATATCTCAAAAGAGCCAAAAGATGACTATCTTCAAATACCTTCACATAAAGAATGTTTAGCAAATAAAGAAAAATACATAGACCTTTTTAGAACTTTTTATGATAATAATGACCCTATTTATTCAAAAGGACTTTGTCAAGAAGTTGATGGAAGATATTTGATACAAAATCCACCAAGCAGGCATATGGAAGAAGAGGAAATGGATAAAATAGCATCTTATCCATATCAAAGAGATGCTCATCCATATCATGCAAAAGATGGAAAAGTAAAATGTTTAGAGACTATTAAATTTTCAATTATGACTCATCATGGCTGTTGGGGAGAGTGTAATTTTTGTGCCATTGCAGCTCATCAAGGTCGAACTATACGAACACGAAGTGAACAAAATATTTTAGCAGAAGCAAAACACTTTACAACTATGAAAGATTTTAAAGGAATAATCTCTGATGTTGGTGGACCAACTGCAAATATGTATGGATATGAGTGTAAAAAGAAGATAAATTTAGGAACTTGTGTTGATAATAAAAGATGTGTAGATGCTCATAGACTTTGTCGAACTATGAAAGTTGATCATAGTAGAAATATTCAGCTTTTAAAAGATATTAGAAAAGTTCCAGGAGTTAAAAAAGCCTTTGTTGCTTCAGGTGTTCGATATGATTTGATAACTGCTGATAAAAACCATGGAAAAGAGTATTTAAAGCAGATGATAGACCATCATATCTCAGGGCAGATGAAAGTTGCTCCTGAACATACAAATGATGATGTTTTACATCACATGGGAAAACCAGGAAAACAAACACTTATTGATTTTAAAAAAATGTATGATGATTTGAATAAAGAATCGGGTAAAAAACAGTTTTTAACTTATTATTTAATTGCAGCTCATCCTGGATGTGAAGAAAAACATATGCATGAATTAAAACAATTTACAACTCATGAACTTAAAATGAATCCAGAACAAGCACAAATATTTACTCCAACTCCAGGAACTTATTCTGCTGTTATGTATTATACTGAACTTGATCCATTTACAAAAAAGAAAATCTTTGTAGAAAAAGACCCAAGAAGAAAAGAGAGACAAAAAGAGATTGTTATTGAAAAAAAGAGTTTTTGTAACTCAAAACAGAAGTTTACTCAAGGAATGCAAGGTTAAAAACTATATAAAAGTTTTTTTCTGATAAAATTTCCAGATTTTTTAAATCATACATAAAATAGGAGAATAAAAAATTATTTTTTATTGAACATAGAAGTTCAACACAACTCAAAATAGCCCTAATAGGAGATTGTTATGCAAGAGGAAACAATAAATTATAAGGGTATAAACATAAAAAATGAGTTATATCCAATTATAAAATATGTTGAAGATGTAGATAAATACAAAGATGAATTAGGAACTTTGAACTCATCTTGGGATATTCTATCACTTCTAGGACAACTTGGCGATATTAATATAGATATAGGAAAAACAAAAGATAATTTTCTAAATCTTACTTCAACACTACTAAATCATTTAACTATCCAACAAATTAAAAAAGTTACTCAAGAGATGAATTTTAAATCTCAAGTATCTATAGATATTCTTATTAGAAATCTTTTTGAAAGAAGAGCTGATATTGGATTTTTGGCAACGGATGATGATATTAGGCTTTTTTTAGAGAATTTTGTATCAAAATATGCTGAAAATAGTTTGGTTTTAAAACAAAATATTAAAAAAAGATTTAAAGAGTATGTTTCTAAATATTCTGTATATTTTGATATTGTTTTATTAGATACAAATGGACGAGTACTTGTACGAATGAATGAGGATATTGATGTAGAAAAAGTTGATATATCTTTTATTCACAAGGTTTTAAATACAAGTGAAGATTATGTTGAAAGTTATCAATATCATGATTTTATTCCAAAATATAAACAATCTTTAGTATATTCATATAAGGTTACAAAATCAAATAGTAATGAAATCTTAGGAGTTTTATCTCTTTGTTTTAAATTTAAAGATGAGATGAAAGTAATTTTTAATAATTTAGTAAATCCAAAAAATAAAGAGTGTCTAACTATACTTGATGAAAATGGTTATGTAATAGCAAGTAGTGACAAAGCTCATATAAATTTAGATGTAAAGTTACAAATAATTTTAAATGAAAAGTATAAAATTATATCATTCGCTGGACGAGATTATATAGCAAAAAGCTCACAAACAACTGGATATCAAGGATTCTTTGGTCCAAAATGGTATTCTCATATTATGATACCACTTGAATATGCTTTTTTAAGTGAAAAACATGAAGGTTTAGCTATTGATGAGCAAATTGTAAATTCAATGATTAAAAATGAACAGCATTTTTCTAAAGAGCTAAAAGATGTATTTGAAAATAGTAAAAAAATTCAAGATAATTTAACAAGGGTTATTTGGAATGGGAATATTATTCAAAGTAAATTTAATTCAACAAATAGAACATTTTCAAGAGCTTTATTAAATGAAATTGGACTTACTGGAAATAAAGCTAGTTCATCTTTAGATAATCTAAACCAAACAATAATCTCTTCAATATTAAAAGATTGTGAGTTTTTATCTTCACTTGCGATTGATATTATGGATAGAAATCTGTATGAAAGAGCAAATGATTGTAGATGGTGGGCTTTAAACTCATATTTTAAAGAAGCTTTAGAAGACAATTTGGCAATAAACCAAAAAGAAGAAAATTTGGGTTCTATTTTAAAATATATCAATAGTTTATATACTGTCTATACAAATTTGATACTTTTTGATAAAGAAGGAAAAGTAATTGCTATATCAAATGATAAATATAGTTCTATCATTGGAAAAACTTTAACACAAGATTTAGTAGAAAAAACTATATATTTAGATAATACTTCAAAATATTATGTTTCAAAATTTGAAAAAACTACTCTTTATGATAATAATTCAACATATATTTATAGTAGTGCAATTTTCTCTTTAAAAGATGAAAAAAGATTTATTGGAGGAATCGCTACTATTTTTGATTCAACATCACAGTTTTATACAATGCTTGATGAAGTTTTACCAAAGGATAACAATGGAGTAAAACAAAAAGGAGTTTATGCCTTTTTTACTGATAAAAATAGACAAATTATAGCTACAACTAGTACAAATTTTGAAGTAAATTCATATTTAGATATAGATGAGAAATTTTTCAAACTAAACAATGGACAAAGTTTAAGTCGTATCATAGAATTTCGTGGAAACTACTATGCAGTTGGAGTTAAATGTTCAAGTGGATATAGAGAGTACAAAAATGATGTTTTATCTTTTATTTTTATCTTAATTGGAAAAGTTGAAGTTGATACTATTTTAACTCAAGCTAAAACAAAATTTATAACTTCTCAAAAAAAGGAGTTTACAGGAAATACAACAGAGTTAGCAACTTTTTATTTAGGTAAAAAACTACTTGCAGTAAATTCACAAAATGTAGTAGAATCTATAGGGATAGAAGAGCTTCAAGAATCAATAGAAATGGATAATACAAATCCTTTTAAAGGTATGGTTTTACATAAAAATAGACTAATATCTGTTTTAGATATAAGAGAATTTATCAATGAAGATATAAGTGATGAAACACTTTCAAATATTATCTTAGTTGAGTATGATAAAGACAATGTAGAACATTGTATAGGGCTTTTAGTAAGTTCACTTGAAACTATTTGTACAGTGGAAGAAAAGTCAATTCAACATATACAAAATCATTTTTTAGGAAGTGGAACTTTAATAGAGAGTTTAGTTGAGATAAAAGATACAGAGGATGTAAAAGAATCAAAAGTCGCTATGCTTTTGGATATTAAAAAACTAGATGAAAATTTTACGCAAAGAGTTTAAAATAAAAAGTAACCATATTGTGGTTACTTTTTAAAGATTTAAGAAAGTGAGTTTATCATATCTTTTGTAACTTCTGAAACATCTTTTGTTCCATCAAGTTCTATAAATATTCCTTTAGCTTTGTAAAAGTCGATTAAAGGAGCAGTTTGAGTATGATATGCTTCTAGTCTTTTTGTAACAGTTTCTTCTGTATCATCTGCTCTTTGTTCAAGGTCTTCTTCTTTTTCATCTACTGGTGGATTGAATTTAATATGATATATTTTACCAGTTACTTTTGATGTTCTTCTTCCTGTGATTCTTTCAACTATATTTGAATCTGGAACATTTAAAGATATTACTTTATCAAGTGATATTTTCATATTGTTCATTAACTCGTCTAAAGCTTCTGCTTGAGCTAAAGTTCTTGGAAAACCATCAAGAATAAATCCATTTTTACAGTCAGATTCTATAAGTCTATCTTTGATAATACCAATGATCGTTGAATCAGGTACTAATTTTCCTTCATCCATAAATTTTTTTGCTTCCATTCCCATAGCAGTTTTATCTGTAATTGCTGCTCTTAAAATATCTCCAGTTGAGATTTGAGGAATATTGTATTTTTCAATCAAGAACTTTGCTTGAGTTCCTTTTCCAGCTCCTGGTGCTCCAAATAGCATTAAATTCATATTTTATCCTTAAAAATTTTTAGCACATTGTATATAAAAAGCATTTAATAGTAGATAAGTTTTTTAAGTTACACTTTTGTTTTAAATGATTTTTGATACAATGAATGCTTTAAAATGGGAAAGGTTGTATATATGAAAAAACTATTTTTAATAATCGGAGCTCCAGGAAGTGGAAAAACAACAGATGCAGAACTTATTTCACAAAAACACAAAAATATTACTCATTATAGTACAGGAGATATGTTAAGAGCTGAGGTTGCAAAAAAGAGTGAAATTGGAAAAGAGATAGAAAAATATATAAATAACGGTCTGATAGTTCCAATACAAATAGCTATAAAAACAATATTAAATGCCATAAAAAATGCACCAACAAATACGATAATAATAGATGGTTATCCTAGAAGTTTGGAACAAATGAGTGAGCTTGATAAGTATTTAGTAAATGAAAGTGAAGTTGAACTTGTAAATTGCATAGAAGTTGTTGTGAGCCAAGAGGTTGCACGAGATAGAGTTCTAGGACGAGCAAGAGGAGATGATGATAAAGTTGAGGTATTTAACAACCGAATGAAAGTTTATACTGAACCATTAGCACAAATTCAAGCATTTTATGAAGAAAAAGGTTTATTAAAAAAAATAGATGGTGAAAGAACTATTGAAGAGATTGTAAATGAAATGGATAATTTTATACAATCTAAAATATAATAAAAAAGGTAGAAAATCTATCTTTTTTTATTTTAACTTATTTTAAATTTTAAACTTTTTTTCACTCTTTTTGTTACAAAAAGTAACTCCAACTTACAAATTTCAAAATTCTTTTGTAAAAATTGTCCATTTTTTTCATTTAAATCGTCTTACTATATAGAGAAACAAATTCTCAAAATTAATACAAAGGATTTAAGATGAAAAACAAAGTTTTCATGTCAGTTGTAACATCTTTGATGTTAAGTGGAACAATGTTAAATGCAAAAGAGATAAGTTTGCAAGAAGCAGTAGAGAATATAGTAAAGAAATATAATGTAACATATATTTCAAAAGCTAATAACCTTAAAGATAAAAGTATAGATTCAGAAAAGTTAGGTTTCGGGGGGGGGTACGGTATTAAGTAATCTAAATAGCGTATTAGAAGAACATAATCTCAAAGCTATACAAGAAAATGATGTGATATATATAATAGAAAACCCAAAATATCAAAACTTTGGTAATACTATGGTTTTAGATGAAATATCTGTTTCTGGGAATTCATATAGAAATGGAAGTGCAGAATCAGGCTACCTTGTAGAAGAAACATCTGGAATCGGTATTTGGAATGAAAGAAAACTACAAGATACTCCATACTCAATGAGTATAATCTCAAAAGACCTAATCGAAAATACTGTTGCAGCAGATATGAATCAAATATATAAAATGAATCCAGTAACTCAAGAAAGAGGGAGATTTTATCAATCAGGAATAGATACTGCAAATGTAACTATGAGAGGATTTGAATCAAGTTTTCCTATTATAAATGGAATTCCAAGTGCATATATATATTCTACTACTCCAATAATGTCTGATATTGAAAGAGTTGAAATTATAAGCGGAGCAACTGGGTTTTTATATGGAGGTGGAAGAGTTGGAGGAGCAGTAAATTATATAACTAAAAAACCAACACTTGAAACTCAAGCAAATATAAGTATTGGAAACTATGGTGGAAGTCAAAACTTTGTTCAAGCAGATTTAAGTGGACAAATTGATGACAAAAATACTTTTGGATATAGAGCAAATTTATTTGTATTAGATGGTAAATCAGCTTCAAAAGTTGATACTGAACAACAAGCAGGAAGCTTGATGTTTGATTGGAAGCCAACTGATAACTTCTATACAGATATAAAATATACAAGAAACGAAAGGAATACTAATGGTGGGTACACTACTATTAATACTATTAATGACCGTTCTGTTATAAAGAAAAATAAAAGCTATAATCCTGATTTAGTAGAAGAAAAATATAAATCAAATAAGTTTGAAAATAACATTAAATGGAATATAAATGATACTTTTACTTTAAGAACAAATTTTATGTATGAAAATGTACTTTCATATGTAAATAATATTATTATGAATGTTCAAGATGGAAAGCTAAAAGCCTATGATATGGCTACTTACTCTGGTACAAGTCATTGGAGATATGGATATAGAGAAACAGATAACTATGGAGCAAATATCTTTTTAGATTCAAATTTTGATACATTTGATATAAATCATACTTTAACTTTTGGAACTTCATTTAATTCATACAAATTTTCTATAAGTGATGATGATTGGATTGGTTATGGATTAAATAAAGATGTTGCCTTAAATGATTTTAAGAATGTAACAATGAATGATTTTAATCAACTTCCTTGGGGAACAGGAACTATTGGAACAACTTCAAGAAAAGCTTGGGAAAAAAAACAATACAAAAATATATTAATAGGTGATGATATTGTATTTAATGAACAATGGAGTGCATTAATAGGAGTAAATTATGCAACAGTTATAAATAAAAGTTACTCTGATAATAAAAAGAATGATAAATCAAAACTTACTCCTACTTTATCTCTTATTTATAAACCTTTTGAAAACTTAACTACTTATACAACTTATATTGAGAGTTTAGAAGCTGGAGAAACTGTTGGAAGCATATACAAAAATGAAGGAGATTTTTTAGATCCCTATAAAAGTAAACAGTATGAAATTGGAGCAAAATATAGTTTATTTGATGAAAAAGCCTTATTAACAGCATCATTGTTTAGAATAGAAAAAGCAAATAGTTATATTGATAATACAACAACACCAAAACCAACTTTAACACAAGATGGAGAGCAAATACATCAAGGTTTTGAATTGGGAATTACTGGAAAACTAACTGATAATCTAACACTTATTGCTGGTGGAACTTTGATGGATTTAAGTGTAGAAAAACATAGTAATAAATCCATTGAAGGAAATAAAGCAACAAATACAGCTACAAAAATGGCAAAAATTTATGCAGAATATAAAATCCCATTTATTAAAGGTTTAGCGATAAATGGTGGAGCATATTATACTGGTAAAAAATATGCTGATGATACAAATACAGATATTATGCCAAGTTATACAGCTTATGATGTAGGTCTTAGATATAAAACAAAACTAGGAAATTATCCTACAAGTTTTAATTTAAATGTACAAAATCTAACAGATAAAGTTTATTGGACACATAGTGCAATGTTGGGAGAACCTAGGGCGGTTGCATTTTCTATGAAAATGGAGTTTTAATAAAGGAACTTATAAGTTCCTTTATTAGTTAAAATATGAATACAGAACAATTATGTAAACATGAAGATGAAAAACTCTTAAAACAAAGATTGCAAAGAGTACATATAATAACGGGAATAACTTTTTCTTTACTTATGTATATATCAGTTTTTTTTGGAATTTTTGCAATACTTCTTCCTTATATTCAAGCTTGGGAGAAACCTTCAAGACATTTTAAAACAGTAGATAGTACAAATATTGATTATGGAAAAATGATAGATAAAGTTTTAGCTGAACCAGATTATCCACTTATTAATGGAGTTCATATATCGCTTCCAGGATATTGGCATGATCCTGCTCTTAGAATATTTGCAGAATTTACAAAAGAGAGGGTTTTTAATCCAAATACAAATCAAGAAGTTTTTAATGAAGATAAACAATCTGAACTTTCTTGGTTTTTAAATACAATGCACTATGGTAAGCCTTTTAAAGATTTTGGACTTTATACTTTTGGATTTATGGCAGTTGGAGTGATGTTTTTGGTTATAGGTGGAGTTTACTTAATAATAAAAATAAAATATAGTAATAATGCAAAAACTCCTACAAGTAAATTTTCAAAGTATCATAGAAAAATTTTTATTTGGACTTTTACTCCTTTGATTATTATAATTTTAACTGGTGCTTTGTTTAATATAGGATATAGTGGTTCCGTTCCTATGACATTTTTATCTTCAAAAGGTGAAACTACAAATATTTATAAATTAACAGATCCTATTTTATTTCCTAACAAATTGGAATATAAAGAAAATGGTAAAATTTCTTTAATGTTTCCAATAAATGAATTATTAAAAAAAGCAAAAGATATTGCACCACAAATTGATTTTCAAAGAATTCATATTATGAATTGGAATACTGAAAATGGTATTGCTAAATTTGAGGGTTATAATCCTTATATGCCATTTTTAAATGGTATTACTAATAAACCAAGTGTAACTTTAAGTGGTTTAGATGGAAGTCTGATAGATAAACAAGATGTTTTAGATAGACATTGGAGTAGTATATTTTTTGATGGTATCTTATTTTTACATTTTTTAGTAGGAGTTGATACATTTACAAGATTAGTTGTTTTATCTTTGATGATCTTGACTACTTTAGCCATAGGATTTGGGAATCTTCTTTATTTAGAAAAAAAAGCTAGAAAGTTTGGAGATAATATTCCAGTATATCAAGGATTTGGAAAACTCTCACTAGCAGTTATGATAGGAGTTATTCCAGCAACTGGACTTTTGTTTGTCTTACAATGGATACTTCCTTTTGATATGGAAAATAGATTTTTAATTCAAAAAGGTTTATTTGCTGTTTGTTGGGTAGCAACTTTAACTTGGAGTTTTTATAGAATAAATTCATATCAAGCTAGTAAAGAATTTTTATATCTTGGTGGAGTATTGTTTGCTTTAAGTCCAATAATACATTTTATATTTAGTGGATTTAGTCCAATAAGACTTTGGAATGAAGAAATATATACAGTTTTAGCTGTTGATATAGGACTTTTTATCTTTGGATTGATTTTACTTTATGTGGCTAAGAAGTTACCAACTGATAGGCAAAAGATACAAGAATTTTGGAGTAAAAGATTGTGATATTAGGAAGATTTAAAACTTCCTAATATCTTTAAGCATGGGTTTCAAAGTATTTATTTAATTTTGAGATTAAAATTTCGACAAAAAAATATACTTTCCTTTTATACTTTGGAACTCATACTTAAGGGCATATTTATTTTTTAAATTCTTTTAGTTCAAGATGAGTTTAACACAAAAAAATATTCGAGCAATTTTATTTCAATACATTATATGTTTTAGTTCAAGTTAATCGAAATTCCTACGATAAAGTGATTTTAGAAGTTTCAATACATTATATGTTTTAGTTCAAGCTTCTCATAAAACAAATTGTATGCAAAGTTCCAATTAGTTTCAATACATTATATGTTTTAGTTCAAGATATCTTAATACACTTTTAGAAATAGCCTTGCTTCTGTTTCAATACATTATATGTTTTAGTTCAAGAGAAGTTTTTCATTCATGCAAAAAGTCTATTTTTGGTTTCAATACATTATATGTTTTAGTTCAAGTTTTTAAATCCCATAGTTTTAAAAATCCTTTAGGTAAATTTCAATACATTATATGTTTTAGTTCAAGAAAGATTTTTTAATAAAACAGTTAATAGATTTTTAGAATTTCAATACATTATATGTTTTAGTTCAAGATAGAATAAATAGCATTTTTGAATATGCAAAAAGTTATTTCAATACATTATATGTTTTAGTTCAAGTAAAGGATATTCTGAAGAGGATAAAAATAGCATGATTTCAATACATTATATGTTTTAGTTCAAGCCATCTCATTAGTTAAAGCTGTTAAAATCCCCGATTTCAATACATTATATGTTTTAGTTCAAGCTTGCTTTAGAAAAATTACAAATTCTAATTAAAAAATTTCAATACATTATATGTTTTAGTTCAAGAATTCTAACTCGCATCATGCCAAGGTGGATGACATTTCAATACATTATATGTTTTAGTTCAAGTGTTGATGGAATAGGTAAAAAATGTTTTATTGAAGCACATTTCAATACATTATATGTTTTAGTTCAAGAAAAAAATAGTAAATACAGATACAGAAAAACTTAATTTCAATACATTATATGTTTTAGTTCAAGAAAGTGCTTATTGTGAAGCTACTTGCAGTGTAACAAAATTTCAATACATTATATGTTTTAGTTCAAGCATTTGATGTTATTGAAATGGGAGATTTAAATGAATTTCAATACATTATATGTTTTAGTTCAAGAATCTAAGAAATGAAAATATAGTTTTTATAGTAAAATTTCAATACATTATATGTTTTAGTTCAAGTAGTAGGTTGTTGAGAAGAGATTGATTGCTGAACTATTTCAATACATTATATGTTTTAGTTCAAGTTTTTAGCTTTTGTAGGGTTCAAAACAGTTTCAGTATTTCAATACATTATATGTTTTAGTTCAAGAGTTGCAAATAAAAAGTATCACGGATTATTTATTGAAAATTTCAATACATTATATGTTTTAGTTCAAGCCAATCTTTTGAAAAGCAGTATCTCCTATGATTGATTTCAATACATTATATGTTTTAGTTCAAGAAATGCGAAAAAACTAAACCTAATGAACCTAATCCATTTCAATACATTATATGTTTTAGTTCAAGTTATACCAAACTTTTGCTTGTACAAAAGGTGGATAATTTCAATACATTATATGTTTTAGTTCAAGTATATTGTTTTGTTTAATTTCTTTATTTTTCATAATATTTCAATACATTATATGTTTTAGTTCAAGGAGATGCTAAACTAATAAAAATGGCACGAATTATATTTCAATACATTATATGTTTTAGTTCAAGAAATGCGAAAAAACTAAACCTAATGAACCTAATCCATTTCAATACATTATATGTTTTAGTTCAAGAAATGCGAAAAAACTAAACCTAATGAACCTAATCCATTTCAATACATTATATGTTTTAGTTCAAGAAAACTGATATTGAAAATGTAGAACTAACATTAACATTTCAATACATTATATGTTTTAGTTCAAGGTTGGTGCTTATGATAGTATTGATTGTTTTGATACTAATTTCAATACATTATATGTTTTAGTTCAAGTTCAATGCTAAAGTTCAACCTTATAAGCTAAGAATATTTCAATACATTATATGTTTTAGTTCAAGAGCTCAAACACATCTACAATGTTTAGATGAATCAGTATTTCAATACATTATATGTTTTAGTTCAAGCATAATGACATTATCTACTATTCTTAATAAAATATTATTTCAATACATTATATGTTTTAGTTCAAGTCTTGTGCTACAAAAACAAAATCAAGACTAGAAACGAATTTCAATACATTATATGTTTTAGTTCAAGATTTAAACTCGTTAATTCATTTGTAAAATATTTTATTTCAATACATTATATGTTTTAGTTCAAGTTGCACTCTTCCAACCGTTTGAATAATATCAATCTCATTTCAATACATTATATGTTTTAGTTCAAGTTGCACTCTTCCAACCGTTTGAATAATATCAATCTCATTTCAATACATTATATGTTTTAGTTCAAGTAAATATGCTAGAGAACAGTATCTAAAATTTCATATATTTCAATACATTATATGTTTTAGTTCAAGGCAGGGATTAAAAGAAGTTAGCTTTATTGTTTTTGAATTTCAATACATTATATGTTTTAGTTCAAGGTGTAGAGATTTTCAATATGAAATAGGCAAAACTTTATTTCAATACATTATATGTTTTAGTTCAAGCAAACGGTGGAAGAGATATTTTAGATTATATCGTATATTTCAATACATTATATGTTTTAGTTCAAGAGTCTGCGTTGGTCAAGGTTGCAAAGATATAAACACATTTCAATACATTATATGTTTTAGTTCAAGACAGCACCACCAGCGATAGCAAGATTTGCAATAACATTTCAATACATTATATGTTTTAGTTCAAGTTGTAAGGGTTGGTCAGATGTTAGAAAAATTGGTGAATTTCAATACATTATATGTTTTAGTTCAAGCGGAAGATTATGAGATTACTGTAAGCGAATATGAATTTCAATACATTATATGTTTTAGTTCAAGCCAATATTTCATCTAATTTTGAAGATAGTAAATTATTTCAATACATTATATGTTTTAGTTCAAGTAAGGCAAAATCGACATCTTAAAATATCGAATTGCCTAAAAATAGCTCTCAAAACTATTTTTTCCAATCAAAAGTATAATTAACAATAAATTGTAAAATAACTTTTGTACAAGCTGTATTTTAGCACTTTTACCATTAAATTAAACTCTTATAAGTTGGAAAATCATATAAAGATTGATTCAACTTCTTTTTTATCATTTCCTATGATTTTTTCAGCAAAACTTCCACTATTTTGTACCTTAATTATAGAGATGAAATCCAAATCTTTATCTATAACTTTTTTTAGTTCAGTTTCAAGTTTTAGTTGATTTGCAGGAGTAATATTTCCTCTAAAAATAGATTTTTGGTGATGTTTAAGATATTTTTTACAGATTTTAAAAACTTTTGCAACTCTATATTTTCCAACTTCACTAAACTCATCAGCAATATCATAAAATAAAAAAGCGTAGTTATAATTGAACTTATCTTTACTCACATTTTATCCTTCAATCTAAAAGGTACAAACTCTCGACTTTCAACAATATATTTTATAAGTTTATATCCTTCAAGTTTTAAGCAGTGTTTATAACTAACCTTTCTTTTGAGTTTTGGATGGATAAAAGTCTCATTTAGTCTTGTTTCAAAAGCATCAATAAATATTTTCTTGCCATCTTCATTGAGTAGTGCATAGTTTAAACTTTTATCAAAATGCTTTTCAACTTGCAATTTTTTTCTCCCAACCAAATCAAAGATAGTTTTAAACACAATAACAGGTTTAAAAGCTTCACTTATATCCAAACATAAGCTAAATCTTCCTTCTTGTGGGCTATGTAAAAAACTTATGGCTTGATTTAAGTGAGTTGTATAAATTGCACTTATTGTTTTTGTATAAAGTAGGGTGTTTCCAAAACTTACAAGTGCATTCATAGGGTTATCTGGTGGTCTTTTTACTCTTTTATTCATCAAAAAATCTTCAGGCAAAAAGTGTTTAAAACTATCATAAAATCTACTCCAAATTTGCCCTTCAATAAACATAATCTGCTCAATTGTTATCTCTTTTTCCAAAAATTTTTTTGGTTCAGTTTTAAGCCAATCAAGAGTTGGTTTTAAATCTTTTTTATCATGTCTATAATAGTGATATAAAGTTTCATAGATATTATCTGCAATTGCTTGAACGATTGATTTTGCAATATTTAGTCTGTTTTCTATATAACAAACAGCCTGTTTTATACTCAAATCTCCACTTATTAGCTGTTCTTTGGGATAAAAAGTCCCACTATAATTTCCATGATAATTAAACAGATGCAAAGTAATCCCAGCTTTGCTTATAAAATCCAAAAATTTTGTATTAAAACTCACTTCATTCATACAATAAACTTCTCTAGTATCTTGTACAGGAATATAAAAATTGCCTTTTTCATTTCTAAAAGCTATTGAATTATCTTTACGTTTAAGTTCACCCATGCTAAAAATATATCGTGTATGATTTTTTGCCACTATTATCTCAATACTTCACATAGTGATTCTTGTATAATTTCTAACTCTTTTATAGTTAATTTTGCAATTTTTTCTTTAATTCTTGATTTACTTAAAGCCCTTATTTCATAAATACAAGCATCGCTATCTTTTTTAAGTTTCTCTCTTTTTTTTATCAAATATCTGTATGGTAAAGCATCTTGTTCTATAACTGTTGAAAGTGGTATGACTATTACTGTACTTAAAATTTCTATGTCTTCTTTTGAACTTAAGATGATTGCAGGGCGAAGTTTACCTATTTCTCCACCTTTTGCAGGATTAAAATTGATAAGACAAATATCCCCTTTATCTAAGTCCATCATCTTCACTTCCTTCTTCTATTGGATCACTTTTTTGAGCTTTTGCTATCCTTTTTAAAAGTCTATTTTTTTTATCTTTTTCAATTTTTTGTATGAACTCTTCAAACTCTTTTTGGAAATATTTTGGTACAAAATATCCAATTTCTTCTTTTTTTCGTCCATCAAAAATATGCAAAATCTCTTTTGTATTAAAAAAGTTTGTAGAGTTTCTTAAATTTGCTAATGTTGTATTAATCATACATATCCTTTTTACATATTAAAATGATAAATAATTCTAACATTTTATATTTTACTTGTCAAATAAAACAATACTCAAAATAAGCACATTTTTTACACTTATTCTCAAACTTTGCTTTTGGTGGAATTGCTTGATTTATAAGCATTTCAATACTGCTTAAAACTTCTAAAAGCTCTTTTTCATTTATCTCATCAAGTTCTATGAATTCTACTTTTTTATCACCTCTTTTCTCTATATACTCAATTTTTCCTTTTTTCTCTACACCTTTTTGCTTTAATTTATAAAGATAAAGTAAAACTTGCCATTTTACAGCTTCTGGGTCAGAATCTGATTTTTTAACTTCAACTAAATAATCTCGCGTGATTTTATCTATTTTTATATTGTCGATGTTTATTTCACTTTGTTTATTTTTTTCTTCATTTAGTTCATGTAAAACTTTTCCTATTCGAACATCTTCGCTATTGTCTTCAAGGTTTAGGCGATTTGCGTGGAGCCAACATTGTGTTTGACAGTGAAAATAATAGTTTATTAAAGTTCCTGTTATATTTTTCATAAATTATTATCTAATATAAAATTATCAAAACTTATGATTTGAATATCTTCATTAGTTTCATTGTAGTCATAAGTAATTAAAATTTTTTGTGAGTTTTTTAGTGAATCAAAATGCTTAAAAGCATTTAATTCTCTTTTTCTTGTAGTTTCATCACTAATATTAAAAGATACTTGATACATAGAATTCTTACTAAAAAAATCTATTTCATATTTGTCTTTTACATATGTAATATTTTCATCGTGTTCATAAAGATAATTAAATACTAAATTCTCAAGATTTATTCCAAAATTTCTATTTTGTGAGATTGAAAGATTTAAAAAACCATTGTCATTGATATATATTTTTTTTGCTGATTTTATCTGTTCACTTAACTTATTGTGATAATTTGATATTTTAGTAATCAAAAAATTATCTTCAAAATAGTTTATGTACTCTTTGACAGTTTTTGCATCAATTCCTAGCTTAGTAGATAAAGTTGAATAATTTACTATGTTTGTAGCATTTGAAACGATATAAAAAAACATATCTCTTATTTGAGAAGAATTTTTTATATTGTATCTTGGAACAATATCTTTTAATATTATATCTTCAGCAATATTCTTTAAAATCTCTTTTTTTATCTCTTCATTTGAATTTGAAATAACACTAAAGTATCCACCCCATTTTATATATTCATCAAAAGCTCTTTTTATATCAATTTTATTTTTTACTCTTAAAAGTTTTGAAGAAATATCTATATTTTTATATTGTAAAAATTCTTTGAAACTAAAACTATTTAATTTAAGCTTGATAACTCGACCTGTTAAAACTGTTGCATAATTTGATGTAAGAAGTGAAGAGTTTGAACCTGTGATAATAAACTTTATATTGCTATTTTCATATTTTGATTTGATAAAAACTTCCCAATTTGAAAAAATTTGAATTTCATCTATGAAAAAGTATATTTTTTCTTGTAAATTTGGATTGGCTAGTTTTATATACTCATCAAAAATCTTTTGTAAATAAGAAGCATCTTCTTTGAATGGTATAAATTCTGGTTTTTCAAGATTAATAAAAAAAATATTTTTAGAATTTACCTCTTTTAATAACTCTCTTATCATAAGCTTTGATAAAGTACTTTTTCCTACTCTTCTTGCACCAATTATTGCTAGAATTTCTTTTGTATGTAAAAACTCTAAAGCTTTTGATAATATATTTCGCTCAATGTAGCTATCATAACAAGAGCTATCAAACCAATGTTTATTGTCTTCTAAAAGAATTGATTCCATATTTTATAACCTTTATTAGGAATGTATTCTGTATTATAACTTATTTTTATTGATTATATTCATAGAAATAAACTTTTTTTATCATTGTTAAATTTTTCTCTATCAAATTTACATTCACTCGTAATATATTCTAAATTATCTATAAAATAATACCCATACATTTCTTCACCAATATGCGGTCTTTGCCCATCATAATATTTAAAAATATTAAAAGTAAAAAATTGCATAAGAGAATTTATTTTTGATTTTTCTATTTCTCTTTTTGTAAAACTTTCAATTTTATTTAAAGCTATAAATTCATCCCAAACTTTTTGACCATCAAGTTTCCCATCTGTTAAAAATATTTCATCTAAACCAATAAACTCTTTCACATCTTTATAGATTGATAAATTGATTTGAAATGGAAAATAAAGTGTAAATTGTGAAGACTTGATCAATTTCATATTATCTTGAATTTTTTTATAGTTTAAATATTTTACATCTTTTTCAAACCTCCCATAATTTGTTAAATACCCATCTTCATATTTTAATCCCTTATCTTTTATAAGAGTTAAAACATTTTCATAATACTTTGCAAAATTTTTATTTAAAAGTATCTCTTGATAATTTTTTATTCGTAAATCAAATTCTAATCTATTATCATTTTTATAAATTTTATTTGCATCATCCATATAAAAAAAATAAACAGTAGGATTTATTTCACTTTTTAAACAACTCCTATTTATTCTCCCCAAAAACTGTTCTTCGCTATCTAAAGTAGAAATATCTTTAAAACCTAAATCCATATCAATATCAATGCCAGCTTCTATTACTTGAGTTGCAACTATTACAATTTCTTCATTATTTTTTGTTTTATTAATTACATATTCTCTAAAAGCTTTATTATCATCTCCACTCAACTCATATAAATTTTTAACTTTTTTTTCTTTTAGAAATTGATAAAATTTTCTTGCTGTATCTTTTTTAATAAATTCAAATAACACTTTTTTATATTTTTTATTTTCTTCTTTAAAAATATCATATAATTTTTCAAAAGTGATTTTATTATCTAAATCAAGATATTTTATACTGACTCTATCTTTAAAATATTTATTTCCAAATATTTCATCTCTTTTTTCATCAGGAATCAATGAAACAAAATTGTCTTTTTTTTCAAGAAAGAAATCTAGTTTTGGTAAAGTTGCAGACATTATTATAATTTTCATATTAAGAAGTGATGCATATTTTTCAAAAAATTGAGTCATATACCACCAAAGATTATTATTATAACTTTGTATTTCATCGATAATTATTACACTATTTGCCAATTGCCATAATGGAAAATTTTCATCTTTTGTTGTTCCAAATAATATATCAAAAAATTTTATATGTGTTGTAAAAATAATTTGTTCATTAAAAAAAAGTCTATTTAAATAAGATTTATCATAATTTGTTTCTTCTTTTTCATTTTCATCATCATTTATCTCTTTTATAGGTGTTACAGAATTTATAACTTCCATATTAAATTTATCTTTAAAAATATTTTCAAATACTTTTTTTGTTTGCTCAACCAAAGTATTAAAGGGAAATATATAAAAAATCTTATTTAAATTTTCATTTGTATTAAGAAGTTTTGATGCAAGTGATATGGAAGTTAATGTTTTACCACTTCCAGTTGGTGCTTCAAGATAAAATATACTTTTATTGATATTTTTTGATAACTCTTCTACAGCAGTTTTTGATATTTCATTTCGTAATTTATTAATCCCTTTTGGTTCGCCAAATGATTTCATAAAATTAGAATATAAACTTTCAAATAATAACTTATCTTTTTTCTGAAAAATCCCAAAATTATCAAAAGTTTTATCGGTCATATATGCAGTTGTTGCGAAATAATCACTTGAAATAACTAATGAAAAAAGAAGTTTATTTAAAATAAAAAAATCAAAATCATCTTTTGTAACATAGTCATCTATATTTTTTAAAATACTTGTAAAATCATTATGTTTTTTTTTGTTCTCTTTTTTGTCTTTTGGGTAATCATTCATATTATCAAGTTTTCCATGATGTTTACTAATATGATAAGAAAAAGTGTAAAGAATAAAATTTAATCTATAAAAATCTACATCATTTTTTATTTCTTTATTAAAACGATTATTATAATACGCTATAAATTCCAAAGCACCTATATGAGAATGTTTACTATCTCCCTCATCTTCACAACTACCAAATAAAGGATTTTTCATTTTAACTTTTTGAAAAATTGGATTCTTTTTACCTAAATCGTGTAAATAAATGGTGTTTATAAACATCTCTTTTATTAATTCAAAATTCTTTGAATCAATCTTTTTTATAAGTGAATCAATAACAAAATTTAAATTCTTACTCTCTATAATTTTTTTATAATATTCAAGTGTTAAATCTAAATGCTCTATTAATGTTTCTGGTTCTTTATCTATACAAGTATGAGCAAAATATCTTTCATCAATTCCAAAATCAGATAAAAGCATAATTTTTCTCATTAACTGAATAAATATTTAGATAATCTCCCTCAATAATACTATGATTTGTAAAAATTAAATTTTCAAATTCATAAAAGTGATATTGTTTATTTAATCTAATTGGAGCAATCTCTTTAAAAAAGCAAGAGTTCTCAGCTCGAGGTTTTATCTTTGAGAGTTTTAAATCTTTTTCCATAAAAATAGAATATATCCTATCTTCTAATATTGGACTTTCTAATTCAATACTTTTAACTTCTTTAATATCAGCAAAATGGTCATTTTTCCCTAAATAAGGAATAAAAACTGCTTTACCATTCTCTAAATATTCTTTGATTTTCTCATACTCACTACTTCCATCATCAAGAATCATAATTTGCCAAATAGGATTTTCAAGCCATTGTTCACGAACTTGTAAGTTATATGAACTGATTCTTTCTTCTGGTTTTGCTCCAAATGCATTTGCATATCCCACTCCATTGTTAAAATTCTGAATCTTTTTACTAAAATATCCATTTGGTACTAATGGAATAATAGAAATTTTTAAATGCTGTAATTTCTCATAAAATTCAGGAAAGCCACTATTTAATGACTTTTTATCTTTTTTATTTCTAATATTCTCATCATTTAATTGAGTATATCCACCTAAGCCTATAATAGCACCAAATAATCCTAAAAGTGCAGGTTTATGAATATTGTTATAAGTAAAATATGCAAATTGATTAACATCAGGTTTCCTAAAACAAGCGGTTTTACCACTTAGTATGAAACTTATTGCTTTCATTTATTGTATATTCTCTTTTGTAAAAATATTAAATTTATCATATTTTGAAGAAACACTTAATTTAAATTGATTAAAATATATTTCCACTTTTGTAACTTTATTTTCTATCATTTTTTCAATTTGAGATAAATCAATCTCTCTTTTTTGACTATCAAACTCTAAATAATTACTTAAATCAGGGAAATAACACTCTTCATCTTTACACTCAATAAACAATGCAAACTCATTTTCACAACCAAATTTACTATTTGTATTAAATGCAGTTGCACTTGTAAGAGCAACTTTTTTAAACTCTTCATAATCATTTTTTGTATATCCATCAAAACCTTTTAACAAAAGTTTATATTCATCATAAGCTTTTGGATTAATACAAAAACCATAAAAATAGTGAGCTTCATCAACTGTGATTTTTGTTCCAAGAGTTGATTGCTTTGCATCATCTTTTGTTGAATCGGCGAAAGGAGATAATATATCCTGAATCTCTACATTTGTATCATCAAATTTATTAAAACCTTGTCCAAATTGAACAGCACCAGTTATAGAAATATTTTGTTTTTTTTCAGCAAAAGTTGCACCAAAATTTTTCACATCAATACAATTAAAAAGATTTATCATCACATCATTTGTCATATCTTTTTCATCTAATTTTGAAAAAAGTTTTTCATATCTTTCAGCTAATTGATTCGGAATAATTGCACCTTTTGATTCTTTAAAACTTTTAACATATAAAACTTTTTTTCCTTCATTTTCCCACATTTTTTTCATAGGATATTTTAAAGCTTTATCACTTCCATATATTTCACCATTACTTGTAGATTTTGGACGACCTGTAAAATCTGCATTCCAATTTGCCATTTTAGCTTTTATTCCTATTATTCCGTAAACTCTGTTCATTTGTTTGTCTCCTTAAATGTGTTTTTTTAATTCATAGATTGCTACTTGGCAAAATTCTTTATAACAACCATCATTATGTTGCCATTTATCTAATTCAATATTTGCTTTAGTTTTATCAAAACTTGATTTATTTAAACCACTTCTACTTAATATAGATTTAATACTTTTAATTATTTTTCCTCTTTCTTCTATTAATCTATTAGTATTTAAATTTAAAACTTTATTTAAATCAAATCTTATTTCTTTTTCTTCTTGTATTTCACTAGATTTATCAATAATATCCTCTAACTCTTTATAATAAATCACTCCACTTTGCGAAAATTTTATATTTTCCATTTGAACTTTACTTAAAGGATTAACATAAAGTTTAGCCCTTTTTGATTGATATTTTGCTCTGCTTTTATCACAATGAAGTTCTTTACAGGAATTACCTAAGCATACAGCCAACATATTATCATAGTTTGTATCTTCTTTTTTGCCTATTTCTAAATCTTCTTCATCCTTGAAACTTTGTCCAATTATATGTTCAATTGTAGAGTTTTTTTCATCAATTTTTTGCATACAATATGCACAAATATATCCTTGTTCTTTAAGCAAATCTTTTAGAACTATATTTTTAGTACAAATTCCATTTTCATCGTTTGAGCACACATCACTTGTGTATGACCCATTATTTTTATGAATTCCAATTAATCTTTTATAACCTTTACCCTTATGTTTTTTAGTTATTAATCTCATAGCTATTCACCAAAAGTCATACTTATTAACATCTTAGCCTCAAGGATAATACTATCATTTTCTCCATAATCTTCTTTTAATTCATCAAAAAGTTTTTTAGATAATTCATAGTTTTTTTCATCTTCAATAGCATAAAAAAGCCTATCAATTTTTTTCCTAAATTCATCATGTCTATATAAAACTTCTCCCATAACATCAAAAAGTACAGAATTTATATCTCTTCCATGAGCTTTTAAATTATTTAAAATTTTTATTTCATTTGTTATTTTATCTTTTTTTAATACTCTAATATATTCATTTTTTGCACTTCCTATAATATGTGGAGAATGTGTAGCTAAAATTATTTGACAATTATACTCCTTAGCAAATCGTTCATATATACTTAAAACTTTATTCTGCCAACTTGGATGAAGAGAAAGTTCTGGTTCATCTATTAAAATAATTTGATTTTTAATATCTTTAAAATATAAATTCAAAACTTTTGAAAGAAGTGTTTTTTCACCAGTAGAAAGTCTTTCTATCCGAAATATTAGTCCTGAAGAATTTTTAAACTGAACAACTTCTTCTTTTGAAATATCATCTACATCCTCAAGAAAGAAGTTTATTTCTAAGCCATCAAAAATTTTATTTATAAAAATTTTTAGATTATTAACTGTTTCAGAATATGAATCTATTTCTCTAGATTCTCTTCTATAGAATTCTAAAATATTTTGTTTTATATCTTTTACCACATTATCTTCATAAACTTTAATGTATAAAATTTTTTTATCTAAATCCTCTAAATATAATTCATCTTCATTATATGATATTCCTGCACTTCCTTTTATTTCAACTATTCTTTTTAAATAATCATCTATCTCCTTTCTCTTCTTTTTAGCTTCATTATTTAAGAATTTTATTTTATTATTCTCTTCAAGTTCAATAAAATCTTTATTATTTGCATAAAATGCTCCTATATTTAATAAGTGATTTTTTTGGATATATTCTAATAGTGTAGTTTTGCCACTTCCATTAATTCCTACAAGTACAATTATATTTAAAGGTTTATCTTCTTTATCAATAAAATCAATTTCAAGATTTTTTATCATTCCATTATTATAATCATCAATATACAACTTTCTAAGTTTTACACCATTAATCAATATTTCTTTACCTTGAACATACCACTTTTGTATATAATTATATGCAAGAATACTATTTGGATTTATTGCTTGAAGCTCTTGAGTCATACTGCCTAATGGATATTTATCCATTGTAGTAGTTGCCCAATCTATAATTTTAACTTTACACTGATATGAGTTTGTAAATTCTATATTTTTTAATAGTTCTGATATTTGAACTAATACTATAGGTCTATCTTTATTTTTAATTAAAATCAAATCATTTACTTTCACATTCTCTCTAAACTTATTTATTATCTGTTTATTCTCTTCAATATCCGCAAAGTCTATTAAAGAATTTTCTTCTAATATTCTTTTTAATCTACCTCTTAAATGAGCTTTAGATGAAAGTTGCATATGCCAATAAGTCATATTTATTCCTCATTTTTTATATAAAAAATATTTTGAGATAGTACTCCTACCAAAAAAATATCCATATTTTGTGAAAGTTTTTCAATATTTTCATAAGCCATTATGATACTCATTGCATTGTTAAACTTCACATGATTTAAAGAAATTTTATGTTTATATTTAAAAAAAGTCAATTCTATATCTTGCTTTAGTTTTTTAGAATTATTTGCTCTTAAAAAAGGTTCTAACATATCAGCTGTTTTTTTCTCTTTTTCACTTTGAGATAATAAATATTTTACCACTTGCCCACAAAGATAAAAAAACTCTTCTGAATTTAGCTCTTTATAGTCATTTGTTTCCAGTTTCTCTATGATATTTTTTTGCATTGCCTTAATATCCATAATCTCTTTCTCCTCTTTTTTTAAATAATAATTTTTAAGCGATAAATATAAATTCATACATTTTTTTGCACCAAGTTCTCGATTGTGTCGTATATGTTCTAAAACAAAATCTAAACCGTATTTGAAAATAATAGTTTTAAATGCTCTATCATCATACTTTTTAAAATAGTTTATCATAGCTTCTCGTGTAAGATAAATCAGATTTGCAAATGATTTATCAAGTTTGTTATAAACTTCTCCATAATAATTATTCATAAGTTGATGATTAAAAATAATTTCATCAATCATAATTTCTAATTGTCCCAAAGAATCAATAGTATCATTTTCTATAATATTCTTATTTTCAAATACACTTAAATAATTTTTATAATAAATAGAATCATCAAATTTATCTATTTTTACAGGAATATAATCATATTCCGTAATCAAATTTTTTTCTTTAAAATCTCTATTTATAAAAAATTCTTCACCCAGAGGCTTTTTATTTTGATATTTTTGATATTTCAACCAATCAAAAAACTTTTTTGTCATAATCGCTTCATCTTTTTTTATCAAAAAAGGAGCTTCTTTTTTTCGTGATTTATGTTCTAAAAAAGGTTTTTTAGAATTTAATCCCATATTGGAATCGCTTAATCCAAAAGTAAATCCATTATCATCTAAACTATATTTTATATCATTAAATATTTTTAAAGAATAATATATTTCACTCTCTTTTTGATATTTATCAATATCTGCTTCAAAAAAAACTTTTATATAGTTTTTTACATCATTTTCTTGTGCTATTTGTACATACCTATCTATATTTTTTTCAATAAAATCTAAATGCTTCAAAATATTTTGTTTTCTATTTTCATCTTCAAATGTATGAGAAAATTCTTTTAGTACCTTTTTTTCTTCAGGTTTTGTATATTTTGAAAAATCAATAAAACCTTCAAAATGTTTTTGTATATTTTTTCTATCAATTAATTTCTTTTCATCTTTACTTATAAAACTTTCAACTTTTACAAAAAAAGAGAAATAATTTATACTATGAATTTTTTTATCAAAAAACATTTTATTGGCATTGAGCCACTCACTATAATAATCTTTTTTGAGTTAGGTCAAAATATTTATCTCTTCTTCGATTCTTATTTAAGTCAAGTAAACATAAATCTTTGTCAGCAATTTTTTTATCTGCTTTATATATAAAAAATTCTTCTTGATTATTATCTACAATTACATATAAACCATCTTTCAATAAATAGTTATCTAATATAATTTTATCTTTAGATTCAGCATAAAGCCTTTTAAAAACTTCTAAAATATCATAAATCATCCCCTATCCTCCCACAATTTATAACTCAAATCAATTATATCTTTTTTTCTGTAACGTTTCATAGAGTTTGGAAATCCCAAAAGCATATATTTTTCACTAAGTTTTTTAAAATCAATCTCCATTTTTTCCAAAATTTCAATTAAGTTTTGAAGTTGATTAGCAAATGGTAAGTTAAATATTCCAAGGTTTGTTGCTCCGTCTTCATCGTCATCATAAATTGAATTAAATGGATTTTGTTTTTTATTTGGGAAAAAATTATTATAAATATGATTAAGTAAATAAAGATTTGCATTTTCACCATAAAAAAACAACTCTTTTTTTGACAATTTAAGTATGACAGAATCATTATCTAAAAAATTTCGTACATATTCTTTAAATATTGCTCCTAAAAAATCACTATCTGATGGATCAAAATAAAACCCATTTTGTTCAATAACTAAAGTCATAATATTACTTAAATCTTTTTTATTAAAAATTCCTTCTGATTTCCAATGTGCTTCTTGAATCGTTATCATTTTTTAACCTTTGTAATAATTATACAATCTTTTATTATATACTTTTTACAATCAAAAACCCAGCACCATAGCTGATCTTTTCACCCAGTCCAACACCCAAGCTTAAAAATGCCAATTTTTGACTTACTTCATCTTCATTTGGAACTATTCTAAACTTATTACCTATAAGTGCCACTTTTTTTTGAATTTCATTTTTTGTGGTTTTAAAAAAAATATATTGTGGTTTATGATTTTTTATTTCAAGTAACTGGATAAAATTTTGAGTTGGAATTAGTTTTTCACCAAAAAACTCTTCATATTTTTTGAGTAGATTATCTTGGAGTTGATTTTGAAGTTCTATTATATCTCCACTTTTTTCCAAAGTCCAAAAAAGTTGTCTATCTTGTAAATCCTTTTTTTTAATAGACATTACAACAGGAGTTGCACTATAAAGTTCACTTATAAAATAATTTTTTATCTCTTTTTGTTTTATATCTACAATTTGTAAATATTGGTTGTCGATATTTGCTCGAAAAAGACTATATACATTCTTTGCAAACTCTTCATCAATAGTCCTAAAAGTAAAAGAGTAGTTGTTTCCTTTTTTATATATTTTATCTTTTTCAAGAGGCATAAATCCACCAAAACAAAAATTATTAAATATATTCTTATTATGCTTTTCTAAATACTCATCTTTTTTGCAAATTGAGAAGTTGATATATTTTGAAATCACATCAAAAGTATCTTCAAAAGATATATCTTTTTTTAAATATGTTATACATTTTAGTTCAAATATTTTACTTTTTTCCATTGTAAGTTATCCTTTTTAAATTTGAAAGTATTATATCATTTTGATTAAGAAAATCAAATTTAAAAATCAAAAAGATTCTTAAATTGTTACAAAAAGTAACTCAAACTAACGAATTTCAAAATTCTTTCTGTAAATTTGTCCATTTTTTTCATTTAAATCGTCTTACTATATAGAGAAACAAATTCTCAAAATTAATACAAAGGATTAGAAGATGAAAAACAAAGTTTTCATTTCAGTTTTAGCATCAATGATGTTAAGTGGAACAATGTTAAATGCAAAAGAGATAAGTTTGCAAGAAGCAGTAGAGAATATAGTAAAGAAATATAATGTAACATATATTTCAAAATCAAAAGATTTAAAGAATAAGATAGTTGATTCGCAAAAAGTGAATTTCGGGGGGGTACGGTATTAGACAGTTTAAATAGTGTATTAAACCCAAATGAATTAAAAGCAATACAAGAAGATGGTGTAATATATATAATAGAAAAACCAAAACAAACTTCAAAATCTAACACTACTATTTTAGAAGAAATCTCTGTTAATGATACGAATAACAATGGAAGTGCAGAATCTGGCTACCTTGTAGAATATGTAAAAACTCTTGGAGTTTGGGGAAATTTATCTCTTCAAGATACTCCATATTCGATGTCAATAATTCCACAAGACTTTATAGAAAATACAATCACAAATAATATGGGACAAGTTGCAAAACAAAATCCACTTTTAGAAAATAAAGATGGTATTTCAGAATCTGGAGAATTAAATACCAATATTAGAGGCTTTAGTGTTTTAACAGCTTTAATTGATGGAATACCACTTCCAAATTCTAGTTTTGGAACATCATTAAAAGAAGTAGAACGAGTGGAAGTTATATCTGGACTTAGTGGGTTTTTATATGGAAGTGGAAATGTAGGAGGAACTATAAACTATGCTTTAAAATACCCTACAAATAAACCATTTACAAAAGTAAGTATTGGAAATAATGGAGGTGAAAACTATTATTCAAGTATAGATACTTCTCAAAACATCACAGATAAATTAAGTGTTAGAGTAAATGCTTCATATCAAGATGGTGAAACAGCAATAGAAAATTATGAAGATGAAGAAAAACTACTTGGTGTATCTTTTACTTATAAACTAACAGATAATCTTGATTTAGGATTATATTACTCACATCTAGAATCAATAAAAGGCACTAAACCTATGTGGTTAATAACGGGTAAAATGCCAAATGCAAAAGATTTTGATACTTCAAAAGCTTATATTCCTGATTGGGCTAAAGTAGATACAAATTCAGATAAAGTAGAACTAAAAACAAATTATAATTTTAGTGATAATTTAAGACTAAGATCTGCTTATATTTATAAAGAAGCAGATAGAAAAAGAACTATATTTTATAATTATCTAAATACAAATACAGGTACTTTAGGAAGAACTTTATATTACTTTTATCCACAAACAACTAAAAATGATGGAGCTTATGCTTACTTAGATGGAGATTTTAATACAGGCTCTATTCAACACTCTTTAACTTTTGGTGGTTCTTTCGGAACTGAAAAAGCTTATAGTAGTGGTGGTTATAATACTCCTTGGGGTGCTTCTCTTGGTAGTAATAATTTGGCTGATTATAACAATTGGAACTACACAATCCCAAATGGTACACAATCAAAATCTTTAGACAGAAAGAATTTTAATACAAATGTAGTTTTAGGTGATAATATATCTTTCTCTGAACAATGGAGTGCTTTAGTTGGAGTAAATTATGCTTCAATGGAAAATAAAAATGGACAAGGAGTTACTCAATATGATAAATCAGAATTAACTCCAACTTTATCTTTAATATATAAACCAATAGAAGATTTAACAACTTATATTACTTATATGGAAAGTTTAGAACAAGGAACAGTGATTGATAATTCAGTAGATAGAAATGATGGAAAAACTTTTGACCCATTGAAAAGTAAACAGTATGAAATTGGAGCAAAATACTCTATAAATCAAGACTTATTACTTAGCACTGCAATATTTAGAATAGAAAAAGCAAATAATATGACTGAATATTTTGCTGATAGTGGAGATGGGAAAACACAAACAACAACTCAAGATGGACTGCAAGTAAACCAAGGAGTTGAAGTTTTAGTAACTGGAAAACCAACAGATAGTTTAACTTTGATGGGTGGAGTTACATACTTAAGTCCAAAAGTAGAAAAAACTGATGATAAAACACTTGAAGGGAAAGAATCAACAGGTATTGCGAAAGTTCAAGCAAAAATGTATGCAGAATATAGACTTCCAGTTTCTCCAAAAATCTTTTTAAATGGTGGAGTTTACTATACAGGAACTCAATGGAGAGATGGTGCAAATACAGAAAAACTTGATGCTTATACAACAGTTGATTTTGGTGCTAGATATGAAACAAAATTAGATGGATATGATACAACATTTAGAATCTATGCTTCAAATATAACTGATGAAAAATATTGGGTGACAAGAAACTACTTAGGTGACCCTAGAAGTGTTGCTTTTAATGTTACTTTGAAGTTTTAAAATATAAAGAGAGTTTGCTCTCTTTATAGATTTAATTATGGATTTTATTCAAAACTTATAATTAAGTTTATAACTTGTGTATAAACTTAACTTCATGGGTTTTATAGCATTTTATTTTGTGTGTATCGTTTCCTAATTCACACATATTATTAATTATGGTTAGTCTCGTTTTGCTATAAAGCCTTTGATTTTATCTTTTATCCTAGAATAAAATCACAATTTGCAATACTTTTTATCCAATATTTGTTTTATCAATTATATTTATAAATTCTTTTATTTCATTACCCAATAAATTAAATCTATTTAAATCTACTATAAAATATAAATATCCATTGTTTTCTACATTTTGATAACTAACAGTTGGGCTAACATTAGAATAAGGTTCTAAAGCTTTAATAATTCTATGAGCATAATTTAAAGCTGGTGTTTTTGTACCTTTTATAGCAACAATCCCATATGTTATAAAACTTTCTACAGCATCAAAAATATTGTTATTTTCTCCATAAGTTTTCATTTCCTATACCTTTATTTATTTGAAATATAATATCATTTATTTAATTAAATATAAAAATATTTCATATTGATATAATTATAGTTGCTATATATTTAGATTTGTAATATAATTATAAAAAATAAAATAAGGAAATAAAGTCATGGCAGAAATAAGTATTCCTATACCATTTATAGGTAAAATAATAGAATTTATTGATAAAAAATTATTTTTAAAATATTATCAATATTCTCATTCAAAATATATAGAGCATTTATATACTTCAAATTGGCACAATATTGATAAATTTGGTTTTTCTTATAAGATATGTCTTGAAAATATATATAAGAATGATGTAAATGATAATTCGTTTTTGATGATTAAAAATAATTCAACAAATAAACTTGAGAATTTAATAATAAAAATTGTTGCAAAATCAATATTTGGGAATTATATTCAACATATATACATAGATAGTTTATCACCTGAAGAAAAACCTAATATATTTATATTAAATCAAATACCTTTTCAAGAACTTGAATTTTATAAAGATTCTATAATTCCAAAATATAATTTAATATATATAGAAGTAGTTAGTATAAATCATAATAGTGTAAATCAAGAATTTGAAAAATTATACCCAATGTTTTCTTCGTTAATAAATGATAGATGGGATATAAAATGGGATATAAATTGGAACTTAAAATATATTGAAGAAGGGAAAGAAGATTTGAGAGAATATATATATTATAAAATATTGAATGGAGAGATTCTTTCCTCTTATAACTTAAGAAAGGAATCTTTTATAAAGACTATAAAATATAAAATTAATAAATTTTTAACATCTAAATATATAATTAGTAGTTTATTCTGGATATTAGTTTGGACAAATAAAATAGTTATAAATAAAAATGGATATTATCAATTAAAAAAATTGATAAAAGAATATTAAGGATAATGATGAAACATATTGATTTACTAATAAAAAATATAGAAAATTATGAATTAAGCTTTTTACAATTTACACAAAAAGTTGCAACAATATGAAAAAAATCAAATTATTTACAGATTCAAGTGTAAACCCACAAAAGAAAATAGGATTTGGGGCTTTTTTAAAAATTTCTGATGAGAGTTTTTCTTTTGAGGAGCTAAAGAAAACTATAAAAATAAAAAGATTTGAAGATACAAGCTCCACAAAGCTTGAACTTCAAACTTTGCTTTGGGCTTTAGATGAGATTGCTGTAATAGATGAAAATACTCAAATAGAAGTTTATACTGACTGTCAAAATATACTAAGTTTACAAAATAGAAGAGAAAAGTTTGAGATAAATGACTATAAAACTTCAACTAAAAAAACTATAAATAATCATGAGTTATATAAACTATTTTTTGAAAAAATAGATAAGTTCAATATTGATTTTATAAAAGTAAAAGGGCATAAAAAAAATAGTTTGAAAAATGAAATTGATAAGATTTTTAATCTTGTAGATAAAGCTTCAAGAAATGCTTTGAGAGAAAGTTCTTTAACAAATTTTATTTAAAAAACACCCATTTCCATAAGGTTGTTTTGAGTAATACAATTTTGAGTGATTTACTATCAAAGCATGGTATTCTTGGTAAGTTATTACTAGCTCTTTTTCATCAAAAATCACTTTTTTTAGTTCATCTTCCATAAAATATTTTATATCGTTGTATTTTGCTGTTTCATCTAAAAGTTTATTATGTACTAGCAATCTTTTTGTATAAGCATCTACTTTAAACTCTGCTTGATTAAAGCCATAAAGAAGCATAGAATCAGCAGTTTCAAAACCAATTCCTTTTATAGCTAAAAGTTCAGTTCTTGTTGGAATTTTACCATTTAAGTTTTCAAAAAATTCTATAAAATTTAAAACATAATTAGCTTTTTGGTTGTTATATCCAGATGGTTTTATAAGTTCTTTTAGTTTTTCTATTGGTAAGTTTTTGATTTTTTTGTAGTTTAGGCAACCTAAATCATTTAAGTTATTTAAAGATTTTATGACAGAAGTAAAAGTAGTATTTTGAGTCAAAATTGAGCCTAAACATACTTCAAAAATCTCATTTCCATCTCTTGGAAAACTATAATCTAAAATGTGATAACCATCATTATTTCCTTGCTTTTGGCTATTTTGACCTTGATAGTTTATAAAAGGCCACCAACCTTGAGCACCATAAGTTTCATAAAGCTTTTTATAAATACTAAAAACTTTATTCATTTTAACTATTTTCTTTTACTGATTCGTAAGCTATTAAGATTTTTTTTCGCTCAATGCCCCATCTATAACCACTCATTGCTCCACTTTTTGCAATAACTCTATGGCAAGGGATTAAGTATCCTATGTGATTTTGTCCTATTGCACTTGCTATTGCTCTTACAGCTTTTGGTTTTTCAAGATAGTTTGCGATATCGCTATAAGTTGCTACTATTCCATTTGGAAGATTTAGAAGTGCTTTCCAAACATTTATTTGAAGATTTGTACCTTTTACTAAAAGGGGGTATTTTTGATTTTTTACAAAGATATTTTCCAAGTATTCATTTGCCAATTTTTCATCAAAAACTAAATTAGCATTTTCCCAAAGTTCATTAAATCTTTGGAAAATCTCTTTTTTGTTATTGTCAATAAATCCTAAATAACAAATCCCTTTATCAGTAAATCCAAGAAGAGCTTCACCAAAAGGAGTTTGTCCAAATCCATAAGTTATTTGTACATCTTTTCCTTTTTCTTTCCACTCTTTTGGTGTAACACCTATTAAGTTTACAAAAAGTTCATGAAGTCGGCTAGTACTAGATAGTCCAATATCTAAACTACTATCAAGTATAGATTTGGATTCTTTTATATGTTCTTTTGCATAATTTAAAGTTACACAGTGTAAAAACTGTTGAGGAGTAACACCTACATACTCTTTAAAAACTCTTATAAAGTGATATTTGCTCATTCCTATATTAAGTGCAACTTCATCAACACTTGGGTGTTGTTTGAAGTTGTCATCTATATATTTTATAGCCTTTTCTATCTGTTTATATGTTTTATCTAGTGCAGGCATTACACTTCCTTTTGGGTCTTAGTAAGTAGATTTAGAATAAATCACAAAGTTAGAAGCAAGTTCTTCCATCTCTTTGTTGATTTTTTTGTGTAACTCTTTATCTTCTATATTGTCTAAAACATCACAAATTTTGTTTGCTATGATTTCAAACTCTTTTTCTTTCATTCCACGTGCAGTTAATGCTGGACTTCCTACTCTAATTCCACTTGTGATAAATGGACTTCTTGTTTCTCCTGGAACTGTATTTTTGTTTACAGTAATTCCTGCATCTCCAAGTGCTGCATCTGCATCTTTACCAGAGAATGGTTTATTTAAAAAACTTACTAATACTAAGTGATTATCTGTTCCACCACTTACTATATCATAACCTCTTTTTATTAGAACTTCTCCCAAAACTCTTGCATTTGCTTTTACTTGTTTAGCATAATCTTTCCATTTTGGATCTAAAATCTCTTTAAATGCTACTGCTTTAGCTGCAATTACATGAACAAGTGGTCCACCTTGAAGTCCTGGGAATATTGCTGAATTGATTTTTTTTGCAATATCTTCGTCATTTGTCATGATCATTCCACCTCTTGGACCTCTTAAAGTCTTATGAGTTGTTGTTGTTACTATGTGAGCATGTGGGAATGGACTTTGGTGTTCACCTGCAGCAACTAAACCAGCAATATGAGCAATATCTGCAAATAAAATAGCACCAACACTATCAGCTATTTGCCTAAATCTTTTAAAATCAATCTCTCTAGCATAAGCACTTGCTCCACAAACAATGATTTTTGGTTGAACAAGTTTTGCAATCTCTTCAACTTTGTCATAGTTTATTCTTCCATCAAGTTCTACACCATAATAAAATGCTGAATAGTTTTGTCCTGAAAAACTTGGTTTACTTCCATGAGTTAAGTGTCCACCATGAGATAAATCCATACCTAAAATTTTATCACCAGCTTTAAGTAATGCTGCATAAACTGCACCATTTGCTTGGCTTCCAGAGTGTGGTTGAACATTTGCAAATTTACAACCAAAAATTTGACAAGCTCTATCAATTGCTAGTTGTTCAACTTTATCAGCTTGTTCACAACCTCCATAATATCTTTTATATGGATACCCTTCAGCATATTTATTTGTAAAAACTGAACCCATAGCTTCCATTACTGCTGGACTTGTGAAGTTTTCACTTGCAATCATCTCTAAATGATTTGTTTGTCTTTTTAATTCATCTTCAATTATTGCAAATACTTCGTTATCTGCTTCTTTTAAATTCGCGTTTGTTATGTAATTCATAATTTCTCCTTTAAATTTTTAAAATATTAACTTATTTATATTAAATAGACAATCCAAAAATTGCTATTTTATTCTAAATTTTCATCTTCAATTGTTTGTTGTTTCTTCTCTTTAAAAACTGCTTTAGCAATAATTTCTAAGTAAAAACTATCAAAATTTTCTGACGATGCAAAATCAACATATTTAATAATATCTTTAAATTCGATACTATTTGCTTCATCTTGAGATTTACCAGCTTTACATTCAAAGCTCCAAAAATTAAACTCTTCAGGAAGTTTTTTGTTTTTTTCTCTTTTTACGTATTTTCTAATCTCATTTTTAATTGAATCAACTTGTCTATCTTTAGACTTATTTTCCACAATTAATTTAAATACCTTTTTCATTCATACCCTTTTTTTAAAGCTGACATTATATCAAGTTTATTATTTTAAATAGAGAAAATATTTGATATAATCAAAGCTATTATGAAAAAAAGAGAAGAATTGCAATTTAAAATAACAGATAAAATCAAAAATTTAGATATCGAAGATATAAAAGATAATCTTTTTCATTACTCATATGATAATAAAACTTTAAAATCTTTATTTAAAAGTGATGTTTCAAAAGAAGAAATTTCTTATTTAACAGCATACAGTAGTTTTAAAGGAGAGATTTATGAAAATATTATTTATGAACTTTTACTTGATTATGCAAAAACAAATGATGATATTGAAGGCTTTGTGTTAAAAGGACCATATCAAGATAAAGAGAATAAATTTATAAAAAGTGGACTTTTAATAGACAGAACTTCTCAAATAGTTTTTAAATCAGCATATAAAGATATAAGTGAGTTTGATGCTTTGTTTTTTACAAAAGATGGACTTTATTTTGTAGAGATGAGTACATCTAAAAAAACAGCAAGTTTAAATAAACGATTGGCTAAGAAATATGCACTTTTGAAGATGATATTTCCATATTTAAAAATAAATGCTTTGATAGTTTTAACTTCTGGTTCAACTGGGCTTAGAAATTTCCCAGAATATGCCACGATTTGGGTTACAAAAGATTTAGAAGACGAAAGTTTAATAGAAGAGATGATTTTTACAAAGAGAGTAAAAAATGATTTACAAACTCTAAAAGCTCCAAATAATGACAAATATCTTGAAGCTGATAGCCTCAAATATAAGAAGTTTCCTTACTTTCCAACTTTAGAGTGGATTTTAAATACTTCACGAAAAAATCCAAAATTTAGTGTCGATTTAAGATTTTTTTCATCACCAAAAATGGAATTATATTTTGATATTTATACAAAATTATACATTGGGTATATGGAAGTTGAAGAGTTTAAAAAACTGTATCAAGATTTTGATATGCAAGTTGATACACAAAGAGTTATTGTAACTTTAGAAAAAGTAAATCAAACACAAATAGATGTAGTTTATTATGCAAAACTTACAGATAAAAAACTATATAGGATTCGTTTAGAAGATGGTTGTGAAGTCTCTGTAAAACAAAAAGAACCTGATGGATTCACTAATGCTGAAGTTAGGTTTTTTATGAAAGTTTTAGAAGATAAACATATATTAAATTTAAAAGATATAAATCATCTTTTAAAAAATATTTCATTAATTGAGTTTAAAAAATGACACTACTATTTATATACCTTTTTTTAGCACTATTTTTTTCATCTTTATGCTCTATATTAGAAGCTACTGTTTTATCTTCAACTCCTTCTTATATTGAAAGTATGGACAAAAATAGCTATAGCCCTAAAAGTATAAATTTGGTAAAAGAGATGAAAGGAGATATTGATAAGTCGATATCTGCAATCTTGACATTAAATACTTTTGCACATACTATGGGAGCAGCTGGAGTTGGAGCACAAGCTGCTATTGTATTTGGAGAAAAATGGCAAAGTTTGGTTGCTTTTATTCTTACTTTATTGGTTTTATATATTACTGAAATATATCCGAAAACTTATGCTGCATTGTATTGGAAAAGATTTTTAGTTCCAACAGCTTATACAATATCATTTTTAATAAAAGTAACATATCCATTTATTTGGGTTGGTACAAAAATCACAAATTATATACAAAAAAATAAAAAAGAAGAGGCAAATTTCTCTAAAGATGAGATTATGGCTTTAGTAAATTTGAGTGAAAAAGAGGGAACTATTCAAGCAAAAGAGAGTGATTTTATTGAGAATTTATTTAAACTAAAAAGTATAAAAGCAGAAGATATTATGACTCCAAGAAGTGTAGTTTTTGCTCTTGATTCTCAAACAACTGTAAAAGAAGCTTTGAAAATGGATAAGACTTATATTCACTCAAGAATTCCAATTTTTAATGAAACAATAGACGATATTGTAGGAGTTGTTTTCAATCAAACTATTTTAGAAAAAAGTGTGAAAAAGAAAAAAGATACTCTTTTGAAAGATATTATGATCCCTGTTCATAAAATTTCAGAAGATATAAATGTTTCTTTATTGATAGATTTATTTGTAAGAAGAAAAAGCCACCTTTTTATAGTAGTTGATAGCTATGGACAAACAAGTGGAGTTGTAACACTTGAAGATGCTTTGGAAACTCTACTTGGAGTTGAAATAGTTGATGAAATGGATGAAGTTACAGATATGCAAGAGTTAGCAAAAGATAAGTTTAGGAAATTTGCTAGAGCCTAATAAAAAGGGGATATTTTGGAAAGTTTCAAAAGTGATATAAATTTTGCAAAACTATTTTATGTTTTTGCTTTTATGTTTTTGGTAGTTTATGCTTTTAATAGTCTGAGTAACATTCTAATCCCTATTGCAATAGCATTTTTTATATGGTTTTTGATAAATGCTTTAGCATCACAAATCAGAAAAATTCCTTATGTAAATAATAAATTTTTAGATTTTATAGCTACTCCTTTATCTTTAATAATTATCATATATTCTATGATAAAAATAGGAGCTTTTTTAACTACAAGTATGATGGAATTGAGTTCTGTAGTATCTCAATTAGATTCAAAAATAAATATTGTAATAGATAAAATTTCAACTTTAACTTCAATAGATTTGAAAGAACCTTTAAGTAAATTTTTTCAAGAGTTCAGTATCTCTAGTGTTTTAAATAGAATATTTGTTGTTTTTAGCTCAATTTTTAGTAATTTGATGCAAATTTTTTTATATGTGCTTTTTTTACTGATTGACCAAAGATTTTTCAACGCAAAACTAAATGCACTTTTTAAAAAGAATGATAGTAAATTAAGAGCAAAAAATATTTTAACTTCAATTTCACAAGGAATTAGAACATATATTTTTATAACAACGGTTGTAAGTTTGGTAACAGGATTTTTAACTTTTTTAATATGTCAATATTTTGGTTTAGAAGCTTCTGTTTTATGGGGATTTATAGCATTTATTCTAAATTTCATTCCTACCGTTGGAACAATAGTGGCTGTTTTAATACCTACAATTTTTGCATTTATACAAATAGATGATTTAAGTGATATATTATGGTTATTTACAGCTTTGGTTATTATTCAGTTTGTAATAGGAAATATTATATACCCAAAACTTATGGGAAATAAATTGAATATTTCTCAATTTGTTGTGATATTGTCTTTAGTTATTTGGGGTGCTATGTGGGGAAGTATAGGTATGTTTTTGGCTGTTCCTATAATGATGATTTTACTTATAATATTATCTCAATTTGAGAGTACAAAAAGCTTGGCTATATTGATATCAGAAAATGGTGATATAGTGAGAAAAGATGCAAATTAGACTTATTGCTATACTTTTTTTACTTTTTTTTGCTTCATATGAAGCAAAAAAATTTATGGAAAAAAGAGAAAAAGATTTAACTACTGAAAGCCTAAAAGAAACTTTAGAACTTAAAAATGGTGATATTATTTTACGAAAAGAAGATAATGCTTTAAGTGATTTTTTTACTTCTTTAGATGGTGCTGGATTTTCACATATAGGAATAGTTGCAAATAGTGAAGATGGTTTTGTAGTTTTTCATTTAGAAGTTGATGAAAATAGTGATGAAATGAAAGTATCAAATATAAAAGATTTTGTAAATTTTTCAAAAAAAATAGCTATTTACAGATATAAAAATAATATCAATGAAGATTCATTGTCTAAAATTTTGAATGGATTTTTAGAAAATAGACCAAAATTTGATTTTGAGTTTTCTTTAGAAAATGATACTTTTTATTGTACTGAGTTTATAAATGATATATATTTTAAGCTTTTTAATGAAAATTTATATACTTATTTATATGATTTTGGTGGAAAAAGTGGAATTTCAATAAATAGTATTATTCAAAATACAAATTTAGAAAAAAGATATGAACTAGAGTTTTAAACTCTAGTTTGTTACTGTTCTTGCCAAAGAAGTTCTACTTTTATATCATAAATATCACTTCTTTTTGGCTTTATAAATAACTCTTCAACTTGATATTTAGAAATATCAAATTCTTGATTTATTTTGTCTATCTCTATTGTTAATCTATTTTGAAGTTCATCTCTTTGTGTTTGAAGTAGATTTATCTCATTTTCAACAGCTTTTACATCATTTTTCTCTTTTAAAACTTTGCTTACACCTCTTGAACTTGTTGCTACTTTTGAAGCGATAGCACTTTTACTAGATTTTCCAAAAAAAGCTCCTAAAATAGAAGTTCCAATAGAGATGATACTATTTGTAGTTATATTTGAAGCTTCCATTTGCTCTTTTTCAAGTTTGTCAAAAAGTTTTGATAATTTTTGTTCTATTGAAAAATTATCTTTTTTGAATTTTTCTTTTAGTTTTTCTATTTCTAAATCTATTTTTTCATTTAGTCTATCTTGTATTCTTATTTTAAAATCATTTAAATTTTCATTTTGTTTTGAAGTTAATTTTAAACTTTCATTTTTATATAAAATGAGTTTTGAATTTCTATATATATAATCAGCAAAATCTTTTTCTAAAGCTTTCAATTCTCTATCATTTTGAATAAAAGATGGTATTTCGTAATAAAATGAGTTTGGTTTATCTTTTTCATCAAAAATTTCATTTAAAAGTTCTTCTTTTTCATCAAAATTTATCTCTTTTGTATTTTCATCTATATATATTTTATAAGATAGTTGTTCTTCTAAATCGATACTTTTTGTACTATTTACATAGTGTGTTGTACAAGAAATAAGTAGATTTGGTTGCATATAATAAGCACTATTTTGAGAAATATATTTGTATTTTTCCTTAATATTACTTACGATTAATGGTTTTGATACACCTTTTTGAACATCAATAAAATTTTCTGTTTGTTCTTCTTTTTTAGGAGCTTTATTTGATGTTCGTTTATCACTCATAAGTTTTTTTATACCATCTTTTGATATTGGTCCTTTTAAGTAAGACAATGCCCATCTTGTTTCAAATATTTTTATTTTATCTTCATTTATATTCTTTAAAATAAAATTTCTTTTTTGAAGATTACTTATAGTTGATGATAATTCTTGCTTATTAAATGCACCATCACTTGCACTATTTAAGCCATCAATAACTTTATCAATATCTTGTTTTGTTTGAAGTCTTCCTATAAACCAAGTTCCAATATTTGATAAACCTTTATAGTCTATATCAACTGGATTTTGAGTTGAAAGTATGATTCCTATTCCAAAACTTCTAGCTTGTTTCAAAAGTGTTAGCATAGGTTGTTTTGATGGTGGATTTGCTAGTGGTGGAAAATATCCAAAAATTTCATCCATATAAAGTAGGGCTTTTAAAGAAGTAGTACCTTCTTGTCTTCTCATCCAAGCTAAGATTTGATTTAAAAGAATTGTTACAAAAAACATTCTTTGAGAGTCATTTAAATGAGCAATAGAAAATATTGAAACTCTAGCTTTTCCATTTTCATCATACAGCATTTTTGAAATATCAAGGCTTTCACCTTCAAGCCAAGAGCTAAAAGACGGACTAGCAATGATTGTATTTAGTTTTAATGCAAATTTTAATCTATCATTTTGTGCAAAAAATGTTTCTAAATCAAAAACTCCAATTTTTGAAAATGGTGGAGTAACTATCAAAGTGATTAACTCTTCTAAAGTTAAATCTTTTTGCTCTTTAAAATAGTTTGTAAATATAGAGCTAAGTAAAATTGACTCTTTTGAAGTTGCTTCACTTTTTTCATCAATTAGCGATAAAATAGAACTTACAGTTGAACTAATAAGTGAAGTAAAAAGTTCATTGTCTTCTAAAACTTCAATTGCTGGAGCTTTAAATGAAGATAAAATAGAGATTTGAACTCCTGCATTACTTCCTGGAGTATATATTGTAAAATCTGCATTATCTTTTAATTTTTTTATTCTACTTATATCTTGAAAATCTTTTTGGATTCCATTTTTCCATAAATTTGAAATATTTAAAGCTAATTCTTCTTTTGATTTTCCACTATTTGAAATTTCACTATCATCAATCCAAGGTTCAAAATCATTAGGTTTTAACTCTGGAAAAGTTAGCATCAAGTTTGTCATATCACCTTTTGGATCAATAATTATCGATGGTATTTCATCAATTGCTGCTTCTTCAAGTAAACTTATTCCAAGTCCTGTTTTACCACTTCCTGTCATACCAAGTATAGCTGCATGAGTCAATAAATCTTTATTTTGATAAACCAATGGAGTTTTTTGTCCATCTATCGTTTCTTTTCCTATATAAAAAAGTTTTAATTTTTCATAATCAAAAGTATTCATAGTAAACCTTAATAATTTTTTGGTACATTATAGCCAAAATTCTAATTAATGAAAATATAGTATAATTGTCAAGAATAATTTAAAAAATATGAAAGGTAAAAATGATAAAAAAGATTGATGTAGAATCAAATGAATTTAAAAATGAACTAAAAAATACAATAAAATTTACACAAGATGTGTTAAAAACACATAATTTAGTATTTAATCCAAATAATGAAGTAAATGAAGCTATTCAAATGGGATTAACAAGAAATATGATTATTTATGGTAAAAGATATTGTCCCTGTTTTATGGTTATTGAAGAAAGTGAAACTGAAAAAAACAGGCTATGTCCTTGTGTTCCTGCTTTGAGTGTTGAAATACCAAATAATGGTAGTTGTCACTGTGGTATCTTTGTTACACCACAAAAAGCACAAGATTTACAATCTCAAGCCAATATAGAAGAAGATATATCTGATTTTAATGGGTTATCGAAAAAAGAGTGTGAAGACCTATTTTATCAAGAAGAGATAAATTCTCAAGAACTAGAAGCACTTCTTAAAGCAAGAGATAAAAAAGCTATAGATTTTTGTTTGGTTGATACAAGAGAGTGGATGGAGTGGATAAATGCAAGGATAAAAGGTGTTGATTTTTTAGTTCCAACAACAAGTTTTTATCACTCTATTGAATCATTAAATGATAAAAAAAATATACCAATAGTTGTATATTGTCATAGTGGTAGTAGAAGTGCTTATTGTCAAAGAGTTATGCAAAATATGGGATTTGAGAAAGTTGTAAATTTAGATTTTGGAATTTCAAGTTTTAGAGGAGATTTAATTAGAGGAGAATAATCTTCTCTAATTGCTACTATATTTTTTTATTAATTCCATTATAGATATGAATAGACTTATCATAGCTGGACCTATTATCATCCCCCAAAAACCAAAAGTTGAGAGTCCTGCGACAATAGCAAAAAATATTAGAAGTGAACTAATATTCGTTTTATTTTTTACTACTTTTTTATTTATGTAATTTATTATTATTGGTTTTATAAAAGTATCTGCTATTATTGATATTACTATTATTGAGTAAACTGCTATAAAAATAGCATTTGATAAACTTCCTGTTGTTGCTTCATAAATAGAGATTGGAAGCCACATTATTATTCCACCAATAACAGGAATTAAAGAAGCAAAACCATATAAAACTCCAAATAAAAGTCCATCGTATCCAAAAGCACTTAAAAAACCTCCAAATAAAAATCCTTGAAAAATTGCAGTTATTAATATAGAGTAAAAAACTACACTCATAACACTTGATGATTCGTTAAATAAAATATTTGCATCATCATTATTTATAGGAATAATATTTTTTAAATAGTGTGCAATTTTTGATGAATACAAAGTAAAAAATAAGAAGAATACTAAAATAAATATCATATCCATCATAAATTTTAAAGAGTTTTTCCCTAAATCAGCACTAAAACTTACCATTGTTTGAACAATTTTACCTATATCTATTCTTGAAGTTATATTGTGTGTGAACTCATTTAAAAAACTAAATTCAGCTAAAAGTTTAATACTAGAATTTTTAATTTCATTTAGGTTATTTATCAAAATATTTTGATCTACTTGATTAAAAAATGTTGCAAATGAGATAATACAATATAGCATTGGTAAAAAAAACAGTGATGCCATGAGTAAGGTTAAAATGGAAGTTGAAACAGCATTATTTTTTATAATAGCATTTATTTTTATAAACATCGAATTTGTAGCAATTGTTAGTAGTGTTGCTACGAAAATAGGTTTTAAAAATGGATCGAATAATTGTGCTAAGAAAAATAGCAGTAAAATGGCAATTGCTATTAAAAAGTGTGATGGTTTCAAAATAAATTTCCTTGTTTATCCTCTGAATTCATTTTTGGTGGTGTTAATCTAAACATATCATAAGTTTTTGCACTTGCAACTCTTCCACGTGCTGTTCTTTCAATATAGCCATTTGCTAATAAATATGGTTCAATAGCATCTTCTATTGTTCCTTCATCTTCACTAAGTGCTGCTGCAATAGTAGATAGTCCCATAGGTTTCCCACGATTTGAAATAAGAAGTTCAAGAAGATTTATATCCATTTCATCGAAACCATTTTCATTTATTCCTAATTCATCAAGTGCATATTGGCAAGTTTTTAGAATTATTGATTTTTCTCCTGAAACTTGAGAAAAATCTCTAACTCTTCTTAATAGTCTTAGAGCAACTCTTGGTGTACCACGACTTCTTTTAGACATTTCAAGTGCTGAATTGTCTTCGCAAAATATTCCTAGTTTTAATGAAGCTTTTTGGATGATTTTTGCCAACTCTTCATGTGTATAAAACTGCATTCTAAAGTGCATACCAAATCGTTCTCTTAATGGATTTGATAACATTCCAGCCCTTGTTGTTGCACCTATTAGTGTAAATCTTGGTAGGTCTATTTTTACAGTTTGAGCAGCTGGTCCAGAACCTATAATAATATCAAGCCTATAATCTTCCATCGCAGGATATAAAATTTCTTCAACAGCAGGACTTAAACGATGTATTTCATCTATAAAAAGGATATCACCTTCTTCAAGATTTGTTAAAATTGCAGCCAAATCACCACTTTTTTCTATCATTGGACCAGCTGTTACTTTTATATTTGAATTCATCTCATTTGATATTAGATATGAAAGTGTAGTTTTACCAAGTCCTGGAGGACCATAAAATAGTATATGATCAAGAGCTTCATTTCTCTTTCTTGAAGCATCTATAAATACTCTTAGATTTTTTTTGATTTTTTCTTGCCCTATATAGTCTTCCCATGAAGATGGACGAAGACTTTGTTCGTTCTTTTCTTCTTCGAATGATACAGATTCAACTTCAACTAATCTTTGCACTATAAAGCTCCGCTTTTAAATTCATTTTAGTATTCTTCTTCCTTAGATGGAAACCTTTGAGTTTGAACATCATCTCTATATTGGTTTACAGCTTCTTTTACAAGTTTTGCTCCATTTAGATAGTGTCTTACAAATTTTGGTTTAAACTCTTCAAAAAATCCTAACATATCAGACCAAACTAACACTTGTCCATCTGTATCGACTCCAGCTCCTATTCCAATTATTGGAATATTAACTGTTTGAGTTATTTTTTTTGCAACATCACTCATTACACCTTCAACAACGATGGCAAAAGCTCCAGCTTGTTCAACTGCAATTGCATCTCGAATAAGTTGTTCTTCATCTTCTTTTGTTTTTCCACGAACTTTATATCCACCTTCACTTCTTACATATTGGGGCATAAGTCCAATATGTCCCATAACAGCTATTGAGTTTGAAGTTAAGTGTTTTATAATATCAGCTCTATCTTCTCCACCTTCTATTTTAACAGCACTAGCATTTGTTTGTTGATATACTTTTGTACAGTTTTTTAAAGCTTCATCTTTATTTATATAAGTTCCAAAAGGCATATCTGTTATAACAAAAGCATCTTTTGCACCATTACAAACAGCTTTCGTGTGATAAATCATCTGTTCTAAAGTTGCACTTAGAGTGTCTTTTTCACCAGCAAAACTCATATTTAAACTATCTCCAACTAATATCATATCAGATGCTTGAGAAAAGAGTTTTGCAAAAAGTGCATCATAAGCTGTTATAACGGTTAATTTTTTTTTATTTTTTGATTGTTTTATTTTTGTTATATTCATTTTTTCAAAATTGTTTACTACTATACTCATTTAAAAAATCCTTAAATTAAATACGAAAGATTATAGCTAAAAATATATTTTAATTTGGTTTTGGATAAAATCTATACAATTTAAAAATAGGATTACATTTTGAAAAAATTGGTTGCATATATTACTACTTCTTTACCAAACAATGATTTAACAGTTGATTTAGCATATTCTTTAAAAGAAAATGGAGTTGATATTTTAGAACTAGGAATTCCTTTTAGTGACCCTGTTGCTGATGGACCTATTATTGAAAAAGCCAATTTATTGGCACTTCAAAATGGATTTAGATTAAACGATTTATTTGAAGTGTCTTCAAAAATAGGGCATGATATTGATACTTTATGGATGGGATATATGAATCCTTTTTATCATTATGGTATAGAAGAATTTTTGAAAAAGGCACAAGAATACAATATCTCTGGAACAATTATTCCTGATTTACCTTTTGAAATGTCACAAAAATATGATGAATTATTTAATAAATATAATAAAACAAATATAACTTTTGTAGCTCCAACAACTCCAAAGAATAGAATAAAAACTCTTGTTGAAAATTCTAAAAAGTTTATATATATGGTTGCTTATGCAGGAATTACTGGAAGTGGTAAAAGTGAAGATTTAAGTGAAATAATAAAAAATATTAGAGAATATACACAAACACCACTTTACATAGGTTTTGGAGTAGATGAAAAAACTTGTAAAGAAAAAGCAAAAAATGTTGATGGTGTTATTGTAGGAAGTGCCTTTGTAAAGCATTTACTAGATAATAGTTTATCAAATAGTGAAAAAATTTCTAAGATTTCACAATTAGCAAAAGAGATAAAAATAAAGATAAATGAATAGAAAATGAATTTTTTTAACTGTGATTTAGAATTTTTTGAAGAGAATAGAAGTTGCTCATATTTTGAAAAAGAAGCTTCTGATATAAGATATCAATATATTAACTCTTGTTCAATTTCTGATTATCAAAAAAAGTTAGAAAGAGGTTGGAGAAGATTTGGAAAAATGCATTTTGTTCCAGAGTGTAAAACTTGTACAAAATGCGTTTCTATGAGAATAGATGTAGAAAATTATAAATTTTCAAAATCAGATAAAAGAGTATTTTCAAAAAATAAAGATACAAAATTATATATTAGAAAACCAACTCTCACAATGGAACATTTAAATTTATATGATAAATACCATAAATTTATGCATGATAAAAAAGATTGGCCATATTCTCCTATAACAGTTGATGATTATGCAAAGTCTTATGTTGAAGGAAGTGATGACTATGCAAGAGAGTTTTTGTATATGAAAGATGATAAATTAATAGGTGTTGCATTAGTTGATGTTTTGCCAAAATCAATTTCGGCTATTTACTGCTATTATGATCATGAATATTCAGATCTATCTATAGGAAAATTTTCTATTTTGGCTCAAATTAAAATAGCTAAAGAATTAAATGTTCCATATGTTTATTTAGGGTATTGGATAGATAACCATTATTCTATGGGATATAAAAGAGCTTATCAACCTTTTGAAGTTTTGAAAAATAGGGCTGGTCTTCATGAAGAAGTTATTTGGGAAAAGTTTATAAACTAATTATTATTGTTTAATAAAAAATTTACTATAATCTGTTTTTAAATTTAAGGAGAATTATGAGAAATTTATTAATAGTTTTGCTTTTTGTAATTTCAGCTTTTGCAGAGAGTGCAGCAGAACCAAAACCTTATAACCCAAATGTTGATTGTGTTATTTTAGAAGATGAAAACTCAATTATATGTAAATTTGAAGTAGAACTAGATGTAGAAAATAATCAAACAATAGTTATAAATTGGATTGATCCAAATGGAGAAATTTCTAGAACTAGAGAAATGGTAATTCCTATTGGAGATACCTCTGCCTATGATTTTAGATACCTTGATGGAAGAGAAAAAGGTCAATGGGACTTTGTAATTGTTTATAAAGGTAATGAGTATTCATCTAAATTTGAGTTAAAATAGTAATTTACTACTATTTTGTGTAAATAAAATCAAAATTAATTTGAAATTTTTAAAAACTTTAGATATACTATAATGTTTAAAAAATTGAGAGGTGTTACATGATAGAGAATAATAATAATCACGAAGAGGTAATTAGCGACCTTAGAAGAATAGTTAAACAAAAAGGTCTTAAATATACAGAACAAAGAGAAATTGTATTAAGTATATTGTTACATGCAGATGGTCACTTAACAGCTGAAGAGATATATAATCAGATAAAAAAAGAGTACCCTAAATCTAATGTTGGTATAGCAACTGTATATAGAGCTTTAAGCTTTTTAGAAGAAGTTGATTTAATTGCTTCAATTAATTTTGGAACTGAAGGTAAAAAGTATGAAAGCAATATGAAGTCTCACCATGATCACTTGATTTGTACAGAGTGTAATGCTATTATCGAATTTATAGATGAAGAGATTGAAAAAAGACAAGATAAAATTGCAAAAGCTAATAAATTTAAAATTACTAGCCACTCAATGCAACTTTATGGTATTTGTGAGAATTGTCAAAAGTAGTATAGTTTTTTATACTACTTTTATTTTTTATAAAATATCAGATTTTATTTCGTTGATCCAATCGTCTATTCTTTGATCTGTTAGGTCACTTTGATTGTCTTCATCTATTACTAATCCCACAAATTCTTTATCAATTTGAGCTTTTGAATAATCATGGTAGTATCCTTCTGTAGACGTAAAACCAACTACTTTTACACCAATTGATTGTAAATGCTCATAAATAATACCTATCGCATTTGAAAATTCATCACAATAGCTTTCTTGATCACCTAAACCAAAAAGTGCTACTATTTTATTTGATAAATCAAGTTCTTTAAAATCATCCCAAGCACTTTCCCAATCATCATTTAATTCACCATCTCCCCAAGTTGAAGCACCTAAAATAATTTTGTCATAGTCATTTATTTTTTCTATTTTTGTTTTGTCAAGATTGTAAATATCTACATTCCCTAATTTTTTAGCTATTTTTTTAGCTATATCTTCACAGTTTCCTGTATTACTTCCATAAAAGATTGCTGTTGCCATTTTGTTCCTTCTTTAATTTTTTATAATTGATCTAAAAGAGTATGGTATCGCTTTGATTTGATACTCTCTATTTTTTAATTCATCTACATAAACAGGTATATGTTTAGTAAATTGTTTGTTTTTTGGATAAGCTAAATATATTTGATAAAACTCACCTTTTTTTATAGATTTTATTGCATTATCAAGTTCACTTTTTATATTTGGTTTTGTTGTTTCTATATGTTTCCAAGATGTATAAACTTTAATGCCAATAGAATTTTGAACTTTAATACCAATAGAATCACCCAAATCAATAACTTTTCTATTTCCATGAAGCTTCTTTATTTTATCTAAAACAAACTCATGAAATAGTAAATCTTTATCAATAAGTAGTTGAAAACAGTTTTGTACAAAACAAACTGATATTAATTTTGCTACGGGTATTAAATTAGTAGCAGATATAACTCCACTAATACCATTATTTAAATAGCTATTTATAATATTTGTAGAGTTACTACATGGATTAAATTTCATACTTGTAGCTTTTTTTGACTTAATAAAGCTTATAGGTAGCATACTTTTTATTTTGTATGAGAAAGCCTTATTTAAAGGTAAAATAGATAACTTTCTTTGTTCATATTTTGAAAAGTTACAATATGATTTTAAAATGTTGTTACTAAGACCTAAAAATAACTGTCTCAATCTATATATAGAATTAAATTCATCAAAATCTTTTGGTAAATACTCTAAATTATTCGAAAAACCAATAAAATTATTTTCTATTGACATTCAAGTTCCTTATTAGTACAGTTTGCATAGCATTGACTACAATCTTTTATTCCCATGATTTTTACATATTCATCATAAACACAAGATATTGATCTTTTTGCACATATAAATGGGATATTTTTCTTTTTTGCCTCATTTTTATATTTAAGCATAGTATTATGATTTAAAAAAGATGTAAGCATAACTATACAATCTGTATCTTGAGGGACTTTCTTCTTTGGAGCAGAAGATTTTTTTCTAGCATCCCAATGATTTATTGTTTTTGCACCTAAATTTGTAAGCATTGAACTTATTTGTGATATTTGGTCTCCGCCTATTATTAAAACACTCATTTTTATATCCTTATAAAATTACTAATAATTGGTATCAGAAAATATACAGAAAGTAAACTTAAATTTTAGTTAAATTATGAGAATTGCTATTGTTTTTTGTAGAATTTATTAATTTGTGTAACAACCAGCATAAACTGGCTGTAATTTTTTATTAAACATCAATTTTTTTTAGTTCACGAATAATAGAGGCTATTTCTTTTGAGTAATTTTTTGCTTCCAGGCTATTATATTTGTACCCAGCATTATAACTTCCCCAAACTTTTGACCAATCATTTCTGTGTACTTTTTGCCAAAAAGTTAGTTCTTCTATTGCATTTTGAGTAGCAAAGTGGAAATCAGAAACAAGTTTTGAAGCGAAAACATTTCTATTCCAAGTAGTATCTTTGATATTTTGTCTATTCAAAACAGTTCTTATATTTGCTTGATAAAGCCCAAAGTCTTTCGTATCAAGATTTACCATATATGTACCTAATTTTGACTCTTTTATAGCTATTGCCATTAAAGTATAGCCAAGACCATGATCCTCTCCATATTTTTTTATCTCTTTAAGAGTCTCTAATTGTTGAGGGGTTAAATTTTTTATATCTATTTCAGATGCAAAGACATTAGAAATGAATAATAAAATCATTAGTAGTAACTTAAATTTCAATGCTTTTCTCCTTATTGAATTTTTTACAATGAATATAGATAATATTTCAAAATTGTGAAAAAATTGTATATGATAAAAATCATTTCAAAATTATATGTTATATGTTCCTTCCAAGTTTAGTAAAAACTCTTTTATCCAAATTCCACCAGTGTAACCACCAATTGTTTTATCATTTGCTATAACTCTATGACATGGGATAATAATGCTGAAATTATTTTTACCATTTGCATTTGCAACAGCCCTATAGGCTTTTGCATTTCCTATATTACTGGCTTGTTCTTTATAGCTAATAGTTTCTCCATAAGGAATATTTTGTAAAGCTTTCCAACACTTTATTTGAAAAGGTGTTCCTATTAATTTTAGTGGAATCGTAAAAAAATCTCTTTTTTTGCTAAAATATTCATCTAATTCTATTTTTAATTTATCAAATTTACTCTCATCTTCTATAATTTTTTCTACATTTAAAATTTTTTTAAAACCTTCTATTTTTTTTTGACAAAACTCTTTTTCAAAAGGGACAAAAAGTAAAAGTTCATTCTCAAAACTAGCTGCAAACATATCAACTATGGGAGTTTTAATAATGGTAGTATAAATATTATAATTTTTCATAGTTAAAATTTTATCATAATAATATGATATAAGATATAATTTGAAATGTTAAAAAATATAAATAAAAATATAAAAATTTTATATGTTGAAGATGATGAAATAGCAAGAGAAAATGGTGTTGAGTATTTAGAAAACTATTTTGAAACTATTTATGAAGCCTCAAATGCTATAAGTGCTCTACAAATGTATGAAAAATACAATCCAGATATTATTATAACAGATATACAAATGCCAAAAATGGATGGTTTGGAATTTATAAAAAAAATACGACAAAATGATAAACACACAAAAATTATTATTATTACAGCTTTTTGTAATCAAGAATATTTATTAAAAGCAGTTGAGTTACAGCTTATAAAATATCTTGTAAAACCTGTACAAGAAAATGAGTTTGAAGAGGCCTTATCTTTATGTATCGAGTCTTTAAGTGAAAATATAACAAATATTATAAAATTTGATGAAATAACATATTTTGATATTTTTAATAAAACTTTAGTATCAAATGGTGAAATAATAAAATTGAGAGCAAAAGAGATACTATTTTTAGATATTTTAATAAAAAATAAAACTAGATATGTAAATTATGAAGAATTAGAATCTTATATTTGGTTTGATAGTGTTATGACAAAAGATGCCTTGAAAACTTTAGTTAAGAATATTAAACATAAATTACCAAAAGATTTGATACAAAATCTTACAAATATTGGGTATAAAATTGACATTTGATATAAATATAATTTTATTTTATGGAATAACATTTGGTATTTTATTGATGACTATAGTTTATACTTTCGTTCGATATTTATACTCTAAAGAAGTATTTTATATAAGCTATTGTTTTATGCAACTTTTTTCTCTTATTTTTATTATAGCTCATAGTAAACTTTATGAAATAAGTTATTTTTATAAAGAATTATTTTTGATTCTTGCTTCTATTTCTGCACTTATTTTTGCTATAAGCTACAATGATGGAAAATTTATACCAAAGATTTCAAACTATAAAGAACTTTTTATAAACACTTTTTTATTAAATATTGTTATATTAACTTCATTTTATCACTATATATTATTTGAATATTTACCATATACTATTATTTATGCAGTTTTATTTATCTCTATAGTTTTTAATTTAAAACAAGGTTTTAAGCCCACAATGATTTATGTTTTAGGTTGGAGTGTTTTTTGTATAATTTTATTTATTTTTGATTTTAAAAACTTCTATATAAATAAGGGATATTTTGATTTAGTATTGCTTGTATTTACCTTTGAAGCAGTCCTTTTTACTGTTTCAGTTGCATATAAATATAATGACCTTAAAAAACAAAATAAAGAGTTTGAAAAGATGGTTTTACAACAATCAAAGTTTGTAAAATCAGGTGAAATGATAGCAAATATAACTCATCAATTTAGACAGCCACTAAATAATATTTCATATATTTTAATAAACCTAAAAAAGAGGTTTGAAAGCCAAAAACTAGACAAACTTTTTTTTGATAAAAAGATAAATCAAGCAAATGAACAGTTACACTTTTTGTCAAAAACAATAGATGATTTTAAAGAGTTCTATACACAAGAAAAAGAAAAAGAAGATTTTTTTGTAAAAGATGCAATAGAAAATGCTTTTACAATTTTAAGTGCAGATATAAAAAAACACAATATTAGTTTGAGTGTAGAATTTGAAGTTTATGAAGAGATAAAAGTTTATGGAGTAAAGAATGAACTTTCACAAGTTATTTTATCTTTAGTTTCAAATGCAATAGATATTTTAAAAAATAAAGAATTCCCAAAAATATATATAAAAGTTTTAGCTTCTAGTGCTGATGTGATAATAGAAATCTTTGATAATGGTGGAGGAATAAAACCAAAAAATATAAAAAAAATATTTGAACCATATTTTTCTACAAAAGAAGAAGGAACAGGAATAGGGCTTTATTTATCTCAAATTATAATTGAGGAAAGTTTTAATGGAAAATTACAAGTTCAAAATATAGAAGATGGAGCAAAATTCTCCATCTTTATAGAAAAAACTATTTAAGGTTTTGAGAAAGTTAGTTTTTTTACAGTTTTAAAATTTTTCTCTTCTGTAAATATCTCAATAAAAATAGGTATATTCTTTTCTTTAATGTATTTAAGTTCATCATTACTTTCTATAATTAATACTATTTTAGCTCTTTTGCCTGCTTCTAAAGTAGGGTTTTCAACTCTTTTTATTTTAAAATTTAATTCATCTTTTAATTTTATATTAAAAGACAATGTTTCATCTTGAGTGTTGTGAATAGTTAAAATATAGTTATTTACTATTTTTTTATCTTCTGTTATTTTGTAAAGTTCAGTTGTTTTATTGATATTTACTAAAAATTGCTCTTTTTCAAGCGAAAAGTAAAATGCCAAAAATATACAAATAAAAAGCGAAGTAAAATAAGTTATATTTTTTTTAGTAAATATAGATACTTTTTTATGGTTTAAAACTTGATTTGTACTTCCCCAGTTTATTAAAGATGGCTTTCCTAGTTTTCCCATAACTGTATTACAAGCATCACTACATTCAAGACAGTTTATACACTCAACTTGTAAACCTTTTCTAATATCAATATGAGTTGGGCAAATTTTCACACAGGCATCACAAGTTGTACACTCTTCATTATTTTTCCATTGATTGATTTTAAAAATAGATTTAGTTCCATTTTCATATATTTTTCCACCTCTATTAAAATCGTAAGTTACTTGTTTTGTATCATTGTCATATAAAACTGATTGTATTCTTGAATAAGGGCAAACATATACACAAAAATTTTCTTTCATAAAAACAATATCATAAAATAAAAATAGCGCAACACTTATAATAAAAATAATCATAAAGCTATGTTCAAATGGATCTTGTAAATAAGTAAAAAAGTCTTCAGGTGGTACAAAATATAGCATAAAGTTTGATGATATTATTAAAGTTATCATAAACCATAAAACTAAAGATATATATTTTTTAATTTTATTGTTTGTTTTTGTATAGTCTATATCTTTTTGTTTATTTTTTATTCTTCGTAAATCTAAAATAGTACTTTCTATTAAATCTCTATAAATTACTCTAAATATTGTTTGTGGACAGGCCCACCCACACCAAAATCTACCTAATATAGAAGTTAATGCAAATATTCCAATAAATAAAAACATTAATAAAAATGGCATAACATAAAGTTCATTTACATTGTAAGAAACCCCCAAAAAATGAAACTGTAACTTATCAAATGATAGTAGTAAAATATGATTTTCATTTATAGTTATAAATGGTAAAACCATAACAAATATTGTAATACAAAGATATACAATATATCTTTTTTTAGCATAAGCCATATATACTCCTTTTAAATTTTTTTTAATTTTACGAAAAAATAGTGGCTATTTGGTGGTATAAATAGTAAATTTATTTATATATATGTATAATTTATTTAAATTATTTAAGGAATAAGCAGTGAAAAAAGCACTTTATTTATCTATATTCTTATTTTTTAGTTTGAATAGTTTATTTGCTCAAACTAATAGATATGATATAAAATCAGGAATTGTTGAGTATGATATTGTAGGTGCGATGGATAATAGCACTATTACAGGAACTAGTGTACTTTATTTTAAGGACTTTGGAAAAATAGAACTTCTTGATGAAAGAATTACTTATAAAAGAGGCAATTTTGAAGATGAAGAAGAACGAAATATAAATAAAATTTCAAAAGACAAACTTTATACTGTTGATTTCAATGATGAGATGATATATTCTCAAGATTTACAAATAGATAAAGATGACCCAGTTGGAAATATTAAAAATAAAGAGAGTTTTACTCAAATGGGAGCAAAATTTTTGGGAAATGAGAATATTTTGGGATACAAGTGTGATATTTGGCAGTTAGGTGAATATAAAATTTGGATTTATAATAGCGTTCCTTTAAAACAGATAACTAAAAGTTCTGGAAGTGAACAAATGCAAATAGCAAAAAATGCAAATTTTAATATAGATATAAAAGATAATAAATTCAAGCTACCTAATTTTCCAGTTAAAGCTATAGATATTATAATATCTGAAGGCGAAGATTAAAATAGATTGAGTTTTCTCAATCTATTTTATTTTTAGATAAGAGCTTTTTTATCATTATCCTTTGTAATGGCATACATTACAATAATAAATGCTATTGCTCCTAAGAAAGTATTTGTAAGCATAGAAGCTAAAATACTCAAGAATAGTGCTACAAGAAGTAATACTCTAGTGTTTATTAAAAATGCTACTATTGAAGCTATAATTGCTGCAATTCCAATATAGTTGAAATATAGTAAATACCATATATATCCAACAAATGAACATAATATTCCACCATTTTCTTTACAACTCATACCTAAGCTGTTATTCATAATCAAACCATTTTTGAATAAAACCAGAATAACAGTTGTAAATATTATATAAATAATTGGTTTTTTTAATTCGTTAAAACTACTATTTTTAAGTGAACCTAAATAAAGAATAGCTACAAAAATAAAATTTATAATTGCTAAAATATTGCTAAAGATATTTAATGTAGTTTCACTATAAAGCATAACAAAAGTATTTAAAAGTAAAATAATTGCAAATAATCTTTCAAAATTTCCAAATTTCAATCTATCAAATTTACCAATATATGACCAGATAAATGATATTGCTAAAATTGTTAAACCATAAATTTCAAAGTTTTCATATCTTCCATTGTAAGCTAGTTTTACAGTCATAATAAATATAAAAATAGCACTTAAATAAAATGCAACTCTTGAAATAATCTCATATTGATTTTTACATACAATATGTTTTAGAAGTTGATAATAAACATATATTTGCACTCCTAAAAGTAAGATAGCCCAAATTGCTTCAAGATAATTTCTTGAAATTACAATATACTGCTCAACTTGAAGCATAAAAAGAATAGAAAATAGTGTATTTATAGCACTAAAAGTAATTATTTTTATAGTTGAAGTTTGTTCTTTTTTAAATATGAAGAAGAAACCTAAGATTAAAACTAAAGAACCAAAAGCTAAATATAAATAATTTGGAAAATTTGAAACATCTCCACTAAATACATTTTTATCTGCTCTATCTTTATCAAATATTCCCCAAAAACCTCCAACTGCTCCTTCACTTACTCTTTTCCATGGTTGGTCTATGGCTTCTATTATGTTGTATTGCCAGTTATGTTCATTTGCAAGTTTTACAAAATCTCTTATAAAAATTGCTTGGTTGATTTTACTTGGATGTGCATCAACTCTAGTTCTTCCTTCACTTGGCCAACCTGTTTCACCTATTAAAATATTTGAAGTTCCTAACTCTTTTTCAACTTCTAATCTTACATTTTTTACATGTTCTATTGAATCATGAATATTTTTTGGGTCATCTTCCCAATATGGTAAAATATGGATAGTTACAAAATCTGTAACCTCTTTAACTTTAGGATATTTAATCCAATATTCCCAAACATCAGCATAAGTTACTTGATATTGAGGAAGAGCTTCTTTTACTTCTTTTATATATTTCACGAGTTGATTTTCAGTTGCATCCCCTCTTAAAAGTACTTCATTTCCTACAATAATTGCTTTTATAACTTCTGGATATTGTGCAGCTAACTCTTTTAATTTGCTAATTTCAGCAATAGCTTGTTTCTCTTCTTTTCCTATCCAAATCCCCATTAAAACTTGCATATTTAAATCTTTTGCAACTTTTGGTATAAGTTCTTGCCCAACAGTTGAGTAAGTTCTTACACAAGAAGTATATTTTGAAAGAAGTTCCATATCTTTTCTTATATTTTCTTCTTTTAAAACCAAACCTTTATCAAATAAAAAAGGAGATTCATCTTTTCCATAAGGTGCATAAGATACACATTGAAGTTTATCAAAGCTATTTGAATCATCTTTTAAGATAGCCTTTTCACCTAAATAATGCCAGAAAAATAGTGCTATTATTGCACTACAAAATATTAAAAATAGTCTATTTGTATTCATTATTTTCTCGTTTGTCCTTGTCCGTAGATTTTATACTTAAATGTTGTTAAATCATTTATTCCCATAGGTCCTCGTGAGTGAAGTTTATTTGTAGAAATTCCAACTTCAGCACCCAAACCAAACTCTCCACCATCCGTAAATCTTGTACTTGCATTTGCATATACACAAGCTGCATCAACTTCATTTAAAAACTTATTTATTGTTGTGTAGTTTTCACTTAAAATTGATTCAGAGTGCCCAGAACCATATTTTTGTATGTGTTCTATAGCTTCATTTACATTTGATACAACTTTGATATTTAAAATATTCTCTAAATATTCTGTATAGAAGTCATTTTCTTGTGCAAAATCAACTTTTATATATTCTAAAGTTTTTGCACAACCTTTTAGTTGAGTCCCTTGTAATTTTAACTCTTCTTGAAGACCAGTTAAAATATAAGGAGCTATATCATCGTGAACTAAAATAGTTTCTATTGAATTACAAGCACTTGGTCGTTGGCATTTTGCATTTATTACAATAGATATAACTTTATTTGCATTTGCATCTTTATCTATAAATATATGGCAAACTCCCTTATCATGTTTTATTACAGGAATTGAAGAATTTTCACTAATAAATCTTATAAGTGCTTCACCACCTCTTGGAACTATCAAATCAACAAATTTATCCTCTTTTATAAGCTTTGCAACACCTTCTCGACTACTATCTGGTAGCAAAGAAATTGCTTGTTTAGGAAGATTGTTTTTTTCTAAAATATTTTGTAAAATTTTTGCTATTGCTTGATTTGAGTTTTCAGCTTCTTTTCCACCTTTTAGTACACAAACATTTCCACTTTTAAAACAAAGTGCTGCTGTATCACTTGTTACATTTGGACGACTTTCATAAATTATTCCAATAACACCAATAGGAATAGATACTTTTTGAATATTTAAATCATCTTTTGTAACCCAACCATCAAGTATTCGCCCAACTGGTTCAGTTTGAGAAGCTATTTGTCTTATTGCATTTGCCATATCAAATACTCTTTTTTCATTTAAAAGAAGTCTATCTTGCATAGCAGAACTCAAGTTATTTTCTTTCGCATTTTTCATATCTTTACTATTTTCTTCAATAATATATGAAGTGTTTTCTTGTAAAGCATTTGCCATTTGCAAAAGAACACTATTTTTAATTTCAGTGCTTAAAGTAGCTACAATACGGCTACTTTGTTTGGCTTTTTGTAAAAAATCTTGCATAAAATTTCCTAAAATTTTTATGTAAATATACTAAAATTAGACTTTGTTAAGCCTTTTAAAAATCTAATATATGGTTTATTGGTCCATTTCCTCTTCCAAAATTTGGAGCATGGTTTATAGCTTCATAAATATATTTTTTTGATAAATCTATACTATCTTTTAAGCTAAAACCTCTAGCAACTAAAGAAGCAATTGAAGCACTAAAACTACAACCTGTTCCATGTGTATTTGAAATATCAGCTTTGTGACCTATAAAAAGTTCTATATTTCCATCTTTTGTTAAAAGAACATCAGTCGTTGTTTCATCATTTTTTACTATATTTTTAAAAATAATATTTGTAGGAATATCTTTTATATTTTTAATATCTTCAATACTATCTACTCCAAAAAATAGCTTTGCTTCTAAACTATTTGGAGTAATTAATAAAGCATATTTAAACATAGATTTTAGTCTATTTATGGCTTCATCATCAATAAGTTTTGAACCAGCTCTTGAAATAGCAACGGGGTCTAATATTATAGGAATATCTAAATCTTTAATAGCATTAAAAACTTCTAAAATAAGCTCTTTTGAACTCAGCATTCCTATTTTTATACAATCAACTTTAAAATCCTCTATTACTGCATTTATCTGTTCTACTACAAATTTTGGTTCTAAAACTACTGCATTTGATACACCTAAAGTATTTTGCACAGTTATTGCTGTAATTGCAGTTGTCATAAAAACTTTATGATAAAACCCACTTTTTATATCAGCTTGAATTCCTGCACCACCACTGCTATCACTCCCCGCTATACTTAAAACTACTTTCATTTTTACTCCTTACAAACTCCACTATCTTTTAAAATATCTTTCATTTTTTGATATTTCAAATTTTCAATATAGAGATTTAACCATGATTTAACCCAGTAAGGAATAGCCCGATTGTTATTCCCCCATGTGTTCACACTTTGATACTTTAATCCAACAAAAGATGCAAAACTTTTTTTTGAAAAGTTTGCATTTTTTAAAAGCTTTTTAAACTCTTCTTTATCCATTTTCTTCCAAATAATAAAATATACAAAAGTATATCATAATAATTTAAAAAATATATAAAAGTATATTTATTTTAAGTTTATTATAATATATAAAAGGCTAGAATATATATTATTTTAAAAGGAGATAAAATGCTTATAAAAGCTTTTTTAGCAAGTGGAAGATTTACTTTTATCAAAGTTATGGGATTTGAAGATTTAAAAAAAGTTGCAAGTGCTTATAATAGATGGGAATATGTATCTTAATATGATAAAATATCCAAAATTTTAGGATAGACTATGGGAATAAAAGATATTTTACAAAATAAGTCGAAAGAACTTGTGAATATAGCAAGTGAAAATGTAACAAAGGCTTTTGATTATCCAAAGATTAAAAGTAATCAGTTAAAAGATATGGTAAATTTAAAAATCAGAAAAAAAGCGATTATTGCAACAAAAGCTAGATTAGTTGAAAATGGAAAAACTATAAATGATTTTAGCGATGATGATTTGGAAATAATCATTGCAGATGAAGAGAGAAAAATAGTTGATGATTTAAAAACGAAATCACTTGTTGTTGCCTTGGCTGCTTTAGGAATAAACTTTTTTGTATAGGTTAAAATATGTTTAAACAAGTAAAATCAGCTGTTTTTTGGTATTACTTATATAAATTTAGAAAAAGAGCAATTTTGATATTTTTTCTTCTTTTGGTTGCCTTGTTTTCTGGACTTATTTATGGTGATGTTGTTGAGTATTTGAAACTTACACAAAATATTGAATATTTGAAGTATGTACTTTTTGCAAAATGGCTCATAATACTTTTTAATATTTTATTTTCTATATATTTAATTTTAAGTTTGTTTAAAAAAGATGTTGAAGTAAAAGAAAAAGAAGTAAAAAAAGAACAAAAAATACCACAAGAAGAAAAATTTACTCCAAGAGAAAAAGAACTTTTACATAAAAAAAAGCTAAAAACAAAAGCTGATGTATTGTTAAATAATCAATAGATTTTAATTTATAAAAGATATATGAATAAAAAAGGTGGTTATATGGCTATTTTTGCTTTGCAATCAATAGCAGGGGGATTTTTAGATGAAGATTTACAACATTTCAATAAAAAATTTGATGATTGGTGTATTTCATTTGAAAGCTATGAAGAAGCGATGGATATTGTACAAACTCTTGAAGAACCAGAAAATATTGATATAGTTGAGATCACCCCTTTGAGTTATCCAAAATATTTTTTTTCACAACTTCAAGGAACTATTTATGTAACAAAACAAATAGAAGATAAAATCATTTGTGTAGTTGAACCATCAATTGGTTCAAATTTTAGAATTGCAATATGTGATTTGAAAACAAGAAGTGTGAGATTAACAAAGACTTTATATAAAAATATCCCTAGTATTGAAAATGCTTTTGCTAATTTTAAATTGATAGAAACATATATATAAATAATCAGAAATATTTATGGTGCGGCTGACGAGACTTGAACTCGTACAGCTGTTGCCACTACCACCTCAAGATAGCGTGTCTACCGTTCCACCACAGCCGCACAGAAAAAATAGATTGGAATTATATCTATTTTTTCTTAAAGCCTATCTATATTCGTTTTTATACTCTACATAATGCAGAGCATGATTTATTAAACCTTGAACTTCTTCTTGGCTTAATTCTCTTACAACTTTAGCAGGACTTCCCATAATCATACTTCTTGGTGGAAATTTTTTCCCAGCAGTCACAAGTGAATTTGCTCCTACGATACTTCCTTCTCCTATAACTGCTCCATCTAAAATAGTTGCACTCATTCCTATTAAACAATTATTTTCTATTTTACATCCATGAAGCATTACCTTATGTCCAATTGTAACATTGTCCCCAATAATTGTTTTTGTATTTGTATCTGTATGAATACATGATAAATCTTGAATATTTGTATTTTTACCTATTTTTACTTCATTTACATCTGAACGAATAACACATCCAAACCAAACAGAACTATCTTCATCTATTTCTATATTTCCTATCAAATCAGCACTTGGTGCTATCCAAGCAGATGGATGAATCTTTGGATAAAACTCTTTAAATTTTAATATCATATAAAATCTCCTTATAAACTTGATATTGTATTCAAAATAAGTAGCAAAAATAAAGCAAAAAGAGTATCAAATACAATTTAGAAATTAAAAGTTCTGAAGTTATAATTCGTAAAAAATGTTACCAAGAGTAACTCCAACTAACAAATTTGAAAATTCTTTTGTAAAAATTGTCCATTTTTTTCATTTAAATCGTCTTACTATATAGAGAAACAAATTCTCAAAATTAATACAAAGGATTAAAGATGAAAAATAGAATTTTCATTTCAGTATTAACATCAATGATGTTAAGTGGAACAATGTTAAATGCAAAAGAGATAAGTTTGCAAGAAGCAGTAGAGAATATAGTAAAGAAATATAATGTAACATATATTTCAAAAGCTAATAACTTGAAAGATAAAAGTATAAACTCAGAAAAAGTGAGTTTCGGGGGGGGGTACGGTATTAAGTAATCTAAATAGTGTATTAGAAGAACATAATCTCGAAGCTATACAAGAAAATGATGTGATATATATAATAGAAAATTCCCAATCCTCATATAAAAAAGTAGGTAAAACTTATATCTTAGATGAAATTTCTGTAAAAGATAATAAAGAAAATAGCTACACAAGAACTCAAGACAATTCTGCAACTGGTATGAATTTATCACTTAAAGAAACTCCACAATCAGTTTCAGTAATCACTAAAAAAAGAATGGAAGAACAACAATTAAATAATTTAATAGATGTTATGAAAAATACTACAGGAGTATGGGCAACTTCACAATCAGGAAATACTGGTTGGACAGAATTTTATTCTCGTGGGTATCAAATTAAGAATTTTCAAGTTGATGGTTCAAAAAGCAGTTTTTTTGATACAGATAAAACGGGACTTGAAAATATTGATACAGCATTATATGATTCTGTTTCAGTAGTTCGAGGAGCAACTGGACTTTTAACAGGTGCTGGAGATCCTAGTGGAAGTATCAATTTAGTACGAAAAAAACCAACAAAAGATTTTCAAGCCTCTTTGGAAGCTCAAACAGGAAGATGGGATAAATATAGAGGTGTTGTAGATATTGGTGGTGGATTTAATGAAGATGATTCAATTCGTGGAAGATTTATAGCACTACATAATCAAGGTGGATTTTGGCATCCATTACTAGATAGACAAAATAGTACTTTATATGGTGTGATAGAAGCTGATTTAGGAGATTCAACTACAATATCAGGTTCTTGGGAAAGAACAGAAACAAAGCATAATGGTTCTGCTCATAGTATTTCTCCTTCACAATTTGTTTATGATGAAAATTATAAAGTCCATTTATCAAATTTTGATAAATATACTTGGATTAGACCAGAATGGTCAAGATATAAACAAGTTAGAGATAATTATACTTTGGATTTAAATCATCATATTAATGATTCTTGGAAGATAGATGCTACATATAACTATACGGAAGATGATATAGAAATAAAAGATGCACGTTGTCGTACTTACTTTCGTACAGATGGTACTTGTACTGGTACACCATATTGGGGTTCTCCAATTGAATATCTTACAAAATCTCATTCATTTGATGTAAAACTAAATGGTAATTTTGAATTATGGGGACAAACTCATGATTTAGTAGTAGGATTTAATGGAGAAAAAAGTAAGCTAAATAGTAAATATTATCCCCAAATAGGTGCATTACAAGATATGGGGATTATAAATAATAAATGGGTAGTAATTGAACCAACTAAGTTTGGTAATGCAGTACCATATTATGATACACGTAATGAACAATATGGTGGATTTATATCAACTAAATTAAATTTTACAGATGATTTATCTGCAATTTTAGGTGGTAGATATAGTAAATGGGAAACAAAAAGCCCTGGTGATGATAGAAAATTTGATAATTTTTTACCATATGTAGCTTTAAGTTATGATCTTACAGAAAATCTTACAACTTATGCAAGCTATACAGAGATTTTTAACCCACAAAATGCAAAAGATAGAAGTGGTAAATTACTTGATCCAGAAACAGGATTTAACTATGAAGTTGGTCTAAAAGGTGAATGGTTTGATGGAAGACTAAACTCTAGTATTGCACTTTTTCAATCAGGTAAAGATGGTTTAGCTATTCAAGATAAAGATGAAACAACAGGAAAATGCTATTTACTTCCAGATGCTACATCTGAATGGGATTGTGCTTATAAATCTTTAGATGATACAAAAAACAAAGGTTGGGAGTTTGAAATTGCAGGAGAGATTACTCCGAATTGGCATGCTCAATTTGGTTTCTCTTCATCAATTCTTAAAGATAGTGATGGAAAAAGATTAAATAGTACAACTATGCCTATAAGAACAGCAAATCTATTTACAGCTTATCAAGCTACACCACAATTAAAAGTAGGTGGTGGTTTAAGATGGCAAAGTGAAACTTGGGATGACAAATTGAAAGATAGATTTATTAGCGTAGGTCATTCTGAAATGGTGGGGGAAGCTACACAGAAAGATTATTATGTAGTTGATTTGATGGCAAACTATGAGTTTGATAAAGACTTAAGTTTATTGGTAAATATCAAAAATGCTTTAAATAAAGAATACAAAAATAGTTTTGGTGATTATAACTATGGAGAAGAAAGAAATTGGATGGCTACTTTGAAATATAAGTTTTAAAGCATCTTATTAAACCTACGATTTTTTATAAATCGTAGGTTGTGACTTACAATTTAAAGGAATAAAATAAATATGAATATAAAAATATCATGTAATGAAGAGAAATTAAAAGAAGAAGAAAATAAAGAGAATAGTAAACTTTTAAAACAAAGATTACAAAGAGTACATGTAGTAATAGGAATATGGTTTTCAGTATTTATGTATATAGCTTTGTTTTTTGGAATATTTGCAATATTCTTGCCTTATATAGCAAATTGGGAAAGACCATCTAATCATAAAAAAATAGTAAATATAGAAAATATAGATTTTGATAAAACTATACAAAAAGTTTTAGATGATAAGGAGTATCCTAAATATAATACTATTTTTGTAAACTTACCAAATAAATCTCCAAATTTAACTATATCTACTCAATTTATGGAAAGAAAAGTTTTTAATCCAAATACAAATGAAGAAGTAGAAAAAGTAAAGGAAGAATCAAATCTAGCTTGGTTCTTAAATGGTATGCACTATGGAGCACCTTTATATAAAATCTATATGACACAAGTTTTTGGCTTTGTTGCACTTGCAGGAATATTTTTAATTATTGGTGGATTGATACAAGTAAGTATTATAAAATATCAAAATGGTGGGAAAAGTGTATCAAGTAAATTTTCAAATTGGCATAGAAAAATATTTATTTGGTTGTTTTTACCTTTTTTACTTATTGTTTGGAGTGGAGCAAACTTAAATGTTCCTATGCATTATGTTAAACAATCCTCTTTTATGACTTATGTAGTTTCTAAAGGAGAATTTAGTGACTATTGGGAATATAAAGAGCATCTCAAAGAGTTAAAAAACCCAAAAAAAGAAGAAGTAAAAATAAGTGGAATAGAAGCTTCAATGTTAAGTTTAAATGAACTTACAAATAAAGCTTTACAAATCAATAAAGATATAGATTTTAAATGGATAAGATTAGAAAATTGGGAAGATAAAGATGCAAAAATAACATTTAGAGGACATAATCAATATGTACCATTTTTAAAAGATGAACAAACTTTTCCAAGTATTACTTTAAGTGCTGTTGATGGAAGTTTGATAGAAGAGAATTTATTTGAAAATAGACATTATAGTTTTATAATATCTGATAGTATACATTATTTGCATATACTTGTTAATCATGGAATTTGGTTGAGATTGTTTGTATTTGTAACTATGCTTTTGTGTACTTTAGCTGTTGGATTTGGAGTATTGCTATATTTAGAAAAGCAAGCAAGAAAATTTCCAACTACAACTCCTGTATATAACTGGGTTTCAAAGTTTTGTTTAGCTGGAATGGTTGGAGTTATTCCTGCAACTGCACTTTTATTTTTCTTACAATGGATACTTCCATTTGATATGGAAGATAGAGTAGCTATTCAACATGGACTTTTTGCAACTTTTTGGATAGGAACTTTGACTTATTCGTTTTATAGATTAAACTCTTATCAAACAGCTAAAGAATTTTTATATCTTGGTGGAGTATTGTTTGCTTTAAGTCCAATCATTCATTTTATATTTAGTGGATTTAGTCCTATTAGACTTTGGAATGAAGAGATATATACAGTTTTAGCTGTTGATATAGGATTGTTTGTTTTTGGATTGATATTACTTTATGTGGCTAAGAAGTTACCAACGGATAGACAAAAGATTCAAGAGTTTTGGAGTAAAAGATTGTAAAATCAAATCTTACAATTTGTAAAGAGAAATTATTTTCTCTTTACAGCTTTTGCGTTTGGTAAGTCTGTGATTGTTCCTTCGAAAATCTCAGCAGCCATACCAATAGACTCGTGAAGTGTTGGGTGAGCATGAATTGTAAGGCCAATATCTTCTGCATCACAATCCATTTCAAGTGCTAAAGAGATTTCTCCTAAAAGTTCTCCTGCATTTTCTCCTACGATTGCCCCACCAATTAGTTGATGTGTATCTTTATCAAAAATTAGTTTTGTAAGACCTGTAGTTGAAACATCACTTGCTAGTGCTCTACCGCTTGCACTCCAAGGGAAAGTTGAAATTTCATAGTTTATTCCAGCTTTTTTAGCTTCAATTTCTGTCATTCCAGCCCAAGCAATCTCTGGGAAAGTATATGCAATAGATGGAATTTGTTTTGGTTCAAAGAATACTTTGTGACCTGCAATAACTTCAGCAGCTACATGACCTTCATGAACAGCTTTATGTGCAAGCATTGGTTGTCCTATTATATCTCCAATAGCAAATATATGAGATACTTTTGTTCGCAGTTGATTATCAACTTTGATTAAACCTTGCTCATTTACTTCTATATTTGTATTCTCAAGTCCGATTTTATTTCCATTTGCACTTCTTCCAAGGGCAACTAAAACAGCATCATATAAAACTCCTTCTTTTGGAGCATTTTCACCTTTAAACTCTACATAAATTCCTTCATTTTTTGGAATGATACTTTGAGTTTGAGTTTTATACATGATATTAAATCTACTGCTATTTGCTTTTGTATAAAGTTTTATCAAATCAGCATCTGTTCCAGTCATAAGTTGATCACCACGAATTGCAACATCAACTTGGCTTCCTAAAGTTGAGTAAACCGTACCCATCTCAAGACCAATTATCCCACCACCAAGAATTAAAAGTTTTTTTGGTACTTCTTTTACTTCAAGTGCATCTGTTGAATCCCAAACTCTTGGATCTTCATGTGGAATAAATGACATTTTAGAACTTTGACTACCAGCTGCAATAATACAATACTCAAAAGTGATTTTTGTTTTTTCATCACTATTTGTAAGAGCTACTTCAACACTATGTTCATCTAAAAATTTTGCATATCCTTGAACATGGTTTACTTTTCTCATTTTAGCCATTGCATCTAAACCACCAGTTAGTTTTTTTACAACTCCACTTTTATATTCTGCAACTTTCTTTATATCTATTTTTGGTTCTTCAAAAAATATACCAGCTTTTTCTATATGTTTTGCTTCTTCTACAACTTTTGCAACGTGAAGTAGGGCTTTTGAAGGGATACAACCAACATTTAAGCAAACTCCACCTAAAGTTGAGTATCTCTCAACTATAGTTGTTTCTAGTCCTAAATCAGCACATCTAAAAGCAGCTGAATATCCTCCAGGTCCTGCTCCGATTACTAAAACTTGAGTTTTTATTTCTGTCATTTTAGCTCCTTATAGACTTAACAGTCTAATATCACTTAAAAGTTGTGATACTGTTGTAGTAAATCTAGCACCATCTGCACCATCAATTACTTTGTGATCATAAGATAGACTTAATGGTAAAATCAATTTTGGTTTAAACTCTTTCCCATCATAAATTGGTTTAATAGAAGATTTTGAAACACCTAAAATTGCAACTTCAGGGGCATTTATAATTGGAGTAAAGTATGTTCCACCAATTCCACCAAGGCTTGAAATAGTAAAGCAACCACCACTCATATCAGCACTAGTTAATTTCCCATCTCTTGCTTTTTTAGAAAGTTCAGCTAATTCAATAGCTATATCTTTAAAACCTTTTTTATCAACATCTTTTATTACTGGAACTAATAAACCATTTGGTGTATCAACAGCAACTCCGATATTGAAGTATTTTTTCATAATCAATTCTTGCCCATCACTACTTAAACTTGAGTTGAATTTTGGATGAATTTCTAAAGCTTTTTGAACAGCTTTGATGATAAATACTAAAGGAGATAGTTTAAAATCAACAGCTTTTGCATTTTGTGATTTTCTAAACTCTTCAAGTTCTGTAATATCAGTTTCATCAAATTGTGTAACATGAGGCATAGATAGATAGTTTTTATGTAAAAATGGTCCAGAAACCTTTTGAACACGGCTAAGTTCAACTCTTTCAACTTTACCAAATACAGAGAAATCTATCTCTTTTGATTCTGGTAAATTAAATCCAAAACCAATACTTGAAGCAGATGCAGGTTTGTTTAGTTGTTCTTTTACATAAGCTTTGATGTCATCTTTTAAGATTCTTCCTTTTTCACCACTTCCTTTTACAAATCCTAAATCAACGCCAAACTCTCTTGCTACTTTTCTAACAGATGGTGAAGCATAAACTTTTGTAGCTTTTTTAGATAAAACTTTACTATCTTCTTTTTCTATGCTAATAGCAGCAACTTCTTGAATTGTAGGAGTTGAACTTGTAGCTTTTTCAACTTTTGTAGGAGTTGAGTTTGCTGCAAATGCTGGAGTTGGAACTTTGTCTTCAACAACAACAGTTTTTATAACTTTTGCTATTAAATCTCCACCATTTATTTTTTGTCCTTTTTCTACAAAAATCTCAATAACTTCTCCACCAAATGGTGCTGGAACATCCATAGAAGCTTTTTCAGTTTCAAGAGTGATGATACTATAATCTTTTACTATAATATCTCCAACATGAATCATAATTTCTATTAAATCAACATCTTTTTCTGCACCTAAATCAGGCACTCTCACTTCTTCAACAACTGATTTTATAGTTTGTTCTTTTACAAATTGTGTTGGAGTTTGAACAGCTACAGCTTCAACTTTAGGTTCTTCAACTTTTACAGCAGGAGAAACAGTTTCAGCTTTTGGTTCATCAGCAACTGAATCATCTTCTACTTCAACTCTAGCTATTAAGTCACCACTATTTGCTTTATCACCAACTTTTACTAAAATCTCTTTAATAATTCCTGCATGAGTTGTAGGAACATCCATAGAAGCTTTTTCAGTTTCAAGAGTTATAAGTCCATCTTCAACTTCTACTTTATCTCCAACTTTAACCATAATATCGATTAAATCAACATCTTTATCAGCACCTAAATCAGGAATAAAAATATCATAAACTTTTGCCATTGTTTACTCCTTAAGCATTTCTTGGAGAGATTCTATTTGAATCAATCTCATATTTTTTCATAGCTTCAAGAGCAACTTTTTTATCTAATTTTCCAGCTTTTGAAAGTTGTGCTAAAGTTGTGTAAACAATAAAGTTTGTATCAACTTCAAAGAATTTTCTCAAATTCGCTCTGCTATCACTTCTACCAAAACCATCAGTTCCTAAAGCTTTGAAACTTCCTTTTACATAAGGTCTTAATTGTTCTGAATATGCTTTCATATAATCTGTTGCACTAATAACAATATTGTCATCATTGCTTCCTAAAACTTTTTCTATATAAGGAATTTTTGCTTCTTTATCTAAATTTAAAAGATTTTCTCTTTCTGTATCTTGAGCTTCTCTTGTTAATTCATTGTATGAAGTAACAGAGTAAATATCTACTTTAATATCATATTCACTTGCCAAAATTTCTGCTGCTCTTATAGCTTCTTGGAAAATAGTTCCTGAACCTAAAAGTTTAACTTTGAAATCATTTTTTGCTTCAAAAGTTTTTACTTTATAAATTCCTTTGATAATTCCTTCTTCTGCACCTTCAGGCATTGCTGGTTGTACATAGTTTTGATTTAAAGTTGTGATATAGTAGAAAATATCTTCTTGGTTTTCTCCATACATTCTTTCAACACCATCTTTTACAATAACAGCAACTTCATATCCATAAGTTGGGTCATATGATATACAATTTGGAACAGTATTTGCTAAAATATGTGAGTGTCCATCTTCGTGTTGTAGTCCTTCACCATTTAGTGTTGTTCTTCCTGAAGTTCCTCCAACTAAGAATCCTCTTGCTTTTTGATCTCCAGCTGCCCAACATAAATCTCCAGTTCTTTGGAATCCAAACATTGAGTAGAAAATATAAAATGGAATCATAGGATAATCATTTACTGAATATGATGTTGCCGCTGCTATCCAAGAACTCATAGCTCCAAGTTCATTAATCCCTTCTTGTAAAACTTGACCTTTAATATCTTCTTTATAAAATGCAACTTGGTCTTTATCTTGAGGAATATACTTTTGTCCAGCACTTGAATAAATTCCATATTGTCTAAACATACCTTCCATACCGAAAGTTCTAGCTTCATCTGGAACTATTGGAACTATTTGTTTACCAATATTTTTATCTTTTAATAAAACATTTAAAACTCTTACAAATGCCATAGTTGTAGAGATTTCTCTATCTCCACTACCTGCAAGAATACTTTCAAAATCACTTAAAGCAGGAATTTGCATTTTATTTGTGAATTTTTCTAATCTTTGAGGTACAAATCCACCTAGAGCAGCTCTTTTTTCTTTTAAGTATTGAACTTCAGGTGAACTTTCTTCTGGTTTATAGTATGAATATGATTCAACAGCTTCATCACTGATTGGTAAATCAAATCTATCTCTAAATGCTTTTAGATGATTTACATCTACTTTTTTTACTTGGTGAGCGATATTCATACCTTCAGCAGCACTTCCCATTCCATAACCTTTTACAGTTTTTGCTAAGATTACAGTTGGTCTTCCTGTTGTTTCAGTTGCTCTTTTAAATGCAGCATAAACTTTAACAGGGTCATGTCCACCACGATTAAGTTTCCAAATATCATTGTCACTTAAATTTTCAACTAATTTTGCAGTTTCAGGGAATTTATTAAAGAAATTCTCTCTTGTATATGCTCCACCTTTTTGTTTGAAGTTTTGGTACTCTCCATCAACTGTTTGTTCCATTAGTTCAAGAAGTTTTCCTGATGTATCTTTCTCAAGTAAACTATCCCATAGTCCACCCCAAATAACTTTTAGAACTTCCCATCCAGCTCCTCTAAATTCACCTTCAAGTTCTTGGATAATTTTTCCATTTCCCCTTACTGGTCCATCAAGTCTTTGTAAGTTACAATTTATAACAAAGATTAAGTTATCTAAACCTTCACGTGCAGCCATTCCAATAGCTCCAAGAGATTCAGGCTCATCACACTCACCATCTCCCATAAAGCAATATACTTTTTGTGCACTACAATCTTTTATTCCTCTATTTGTAAGGTATTTTAAAAATCTTGCTTGATAGATTGCTTGTAATGGTCCAAGTCCCATAGAAACTGTTGGGAATTGCCAATAAGAAGGCATTAATTTTGGGTGTGGATATGAAGATAATCCATCATTAAATGCTTCTTGTCTAAAGTTATCCATTTGATTTTCAGTGAATCTTCCCTCTAAGAAACTTCTTGCATATATACCAGGGCTTATATGACCTTGAAAAAATATTAAATCTCCACCATCTTTTTCATTTGGTGCTCTAAAAAAGTGGTTAAAAGCAACATCATAAAGTGTAGCAGATGATTGGAAAGATGCAATATGCCCTCCAAGTTCTAAACCTTTATTTGAAGCTCTTTGTACCATTATTTGTGCATTCCATCTAATAATAGATCTTATTTTTCTCTCCAAATCCATATTAGCTGGCATTTTAGGTTCTTCATTAGTTGGAATTGTATTAATATAAGCAGTTGTAGAATTATATGGTAAATGTGCACCACTTCTTCTTGATTTATCAATTAATTTCTCCAATAAAAAGTGAGCTCTCTCAACACCTTCTTCTTCAATAATAGCTTCTAAAGCTTCCATCCACTCTTGCGTTTCAAGTGGGTTAATGTCTTCTAATTGTTTTTTAGGCATAAATATCCTTTATAAAAGTTTTCTTAATTTTTAAAATTAATTTGCAATTTTAATCTATTATAAATTATAATTCACTTATATAAATTTTTTTAGGATAAATATAAATGATATTCAATAATAAATTTAGATTGATTATATCACATAATCTTAGTGCAAAGGTTAATTCAAATATAGATAATGCACTATTTAAAAACTTTAAAGATAATGATTTACCAATTTTAAGAATATATTCTTGGCAAGATTCTGTTACCTTTGGTGCAGGGCAAGACCCACAAGATTATAAAAATTTGATAGAAGATTATAAAAACAATTATTCAAAAAGGATAACTGGCGGTGGAGTTTTATTTCATGGGCATGATATTTCATACTCTTTGATAGTTCCATCAAAAATGATTGAAGATAAAAATGTAAAAGAAACTTATGAATTGATATGTAAGTTTGTACTTGCTTTTTATGAAAATTTAGATTTTAAAGTAGCTTTTGCAAAAGATATAAAAGAGATAACTTTAAGTAAAAGTAATTTCTGTCAAGTAGGCTTTGAAGCTTATGATATCATAATTGATGGGCAAAAAATAGGTGGAAATGCACAAAAAAGAGCAAAGAAAGTAATCTTTCAACATGGTTCTATTCCCATAAAAAATGTAAAAAATGACAAAAAATATGGTAGTAGTTTGGAAAGTTTTGGTGTAAAATTAGATTTTAAAGAAGCAATAGAAAAATTAAAAACAGCATTTACTAAAACATTTAACTCGGAATTTACAAATTCTGAATTAAATGAGGATGAATTAAAAATATATAATGAATTATGTAAGGAATAAACTATTATGACACAACAAATGAATTTTAAGCAATCAGCAAATTTTAAAAAACCAGAATGGTTAAGAAAAAAATTAACTCCACATACACAAGTAGAAATGGAAAATCTACTTAAAGATGTTGGTGGACTTCATACTATTTGTCAAGAGGCAAAATGCCCAAATATAAGTGAATGTTTTGCAAATAAAAATGCAACTTTTTTAATTTTAGGAAATATTTGCACAAGAAGATGTACTTACTGTAATGTTACAACAGGACGACCAACTGAAGTTGATTTAAATGAAATACAAAAAGTTACAACTTCAGTTTTAAGACTTGGGCTTAAATTTGTAGTTATTACAAGTCCAGCAAGAGATGATTTACCAGATGGTGGAGCAGAGCAGTTTTTTAGAGTAACACAAGATATTTTGGAAAAATCACCAAACACAAAAGTTGAGATTTTAATTCCTGATTTTAAAGGTAAAGAAGAGAGTCTTAAAAGAGCTATAGAATCAGGTGCTACAATCATCGGACATAATGTAGAAACAGTTCCAAGTCTATATAGAATAAGAAGAAATGGAACTTATGAAAGAAGTTTGGAAGTATTAAAAAAATTGAAAGAACTAGGTGGCGATAAAGTTAAGACAAAAAGTGCTTTGATGGTAGGACTTGGAGAAACAGAAGAAGAAATGGTTCAAGTATTTAAAGATTTATTAAATGTTGGTTGTAAATTTTTAAGTATAGGACAATATCTTGCTCCTAGTGGAGATTTTGAAAAAGTTATAGAGTATGTAAAACCTGAACAGTTTTTAAGATATGAAAAACTAGCTTATGATTTAGGTTTTGAGTTTGTAAAAGCAAGTCCTTATGCTAGAAGTTCTTATATGGCCCATCACTACTTGAATATGGCTTCGGCTTTGTAATTAATAATAATTTACAAAATATTATAATATAATCCCAACTCATTAAGTAATTTAAAAATTAATGATAAAGAAGATTTTTGTCTTCTTTATATTAAAGCTTTTTTCTAGCTAAAATTTTTAAATTTAGATATTAAAAACCGTAAGGGGTCTTTTTGGGTGAGATAATAGATAATAAGACTCTTTTAAATGAAATTGAAGAGATTTTAGATAAGTTTACTCTTTTAAATCAGTATAAAAAAGCCTTAGATGAGAGTTCCATAGTTTCAAAAACTAATAAAAATGGTGTGATAACCTATGTTAATGATAACTTTTGTACTGTTTCTGGATATTCAAAAGAAGAGTTAATAGGTAAGAATCATAATATTATAAGACATCAAGATATGCCAATAGAAGTATTTAAAGAGTTATGGACAACTATTTTAGATAAAAAAGTATTTAAAGCAATTATTAAAAATAGAAAAAAAGATGGACAATCTTATTATGTAGATACAACTGTATTTCCAATATTTGATGATAAAGATAATATTATAGAGTTTATGGCAATAAGATATGATATTACAAAAATATACGAACAAGAAAAGATAATTCAAGAACAATATTTAGATGAACTTACTAATCTACCAAATAGACAAAAACTTTTAAAAGATATCAAAAAATCTGAATTTTCAAAAGTAGCGGTTATAAACATAAATAGATTCAGAGATATAAATAATTTTTACGGTTTTGAAACTGGAGATAAAGTTCTTCAAAAATTTGCAGATATTCTTAAAAAACTGACACCTTCTAATTTGATTTTATATAAATTATCAAATGATATTTTTGCAATATTATCTAATGATAAAAATAGTTTAGATGATTTAAAGTATCTTTGTAAAAATATTATAGAAAATATTGCACAAAAACCAATTTTAGTCGCTAATAATAGTTTTTATATAAATGTTGCGATAGGAGTTGCTTGTAATTGTTTAGATAATAGTTCTAATTTATTATCAAAAGCTGAATTTGCAGTTCGGATTGCTAGAAAAAAAGATATATCAATACTATTTTTAGATGAAAACATAGAGTTATATAATAAATTGCAAGAGAATAGAACACTTGTAGAACAGCTAAAAAGTGTTTTAGAAAATAACAATTTATTATTGTATGGTCAAAAAATGATAAATAACTTTACAGGTGAAGAAAAATATGAAACTTTAATGAGATTGAAATTAAATGATAATACAATTTTATCTCCTTTTAAATTTTTGGAAGAAGCAAAAAAATCAAAATTATATCTCAATATGACGCGAATGTTGGTTAAAAAAGCATGTGAATATTTTAAAGATAAAAATATACATTTTAGTATAAATTTAACATTAGAAGATTTAAAAGATACATATACTATGGATTTTATATATAACATACTTCTTAGAACAAAAACAGCTGAATTTATAGCTTTTGAGATAGTTGAAAGTGAAGGAATTGAAAACTTTGAAGAAGTAGGGAACTTTATTCGAAAAGTAAAACATTTAGGTTGTAAAGTTGCTATTGATGATTTTGGAACTGGATACTCAAATTTTGAATATATTATAAAGCTTGATGTTGATTATGTAAAAATAGATGGTTCTTTAATAAAAAATATTCATAAAGATGAACATCTTTATCTTACAGTTAAAACAATTGTAGATTTTGCAAAGGCTTTGAATATAAAAACTGTTGCTGAATTTGTACATAATAAAGAGGTTTTTGATATTGTTCAAGAACTTAAAATCGACTATTCTCAAGGATATTATCTACACGAACCAGAAGAGTTAAAATAGTTTACTCTTCTTTAAAAAATTCTTCCATTGGTATATCAAATAATTTTGATAATTTTAGTAAATGAACTAAATTGAAATGTTTTCCATGTGCATTATTTTCAGTATTTGCATAAAAACCTGAAGATTTTTGTCCAATAGACAAAGCGACTTCTAGTTGACTTAAATTTTTCTCTTTTCTCAATCTTTTAACATTTTTAGAAATTAGTTTAAAATATTCTTCAATCTCTTCTTCTGTAACTATCTCTGGTAAATTTAACATATTATTCCTATAGAAATTATTTCTATAAGGGTATTTTAAAAAGAACTTATATACAATCTTCTCAAGAAATCATTTCTATAGGAATAAATATGAATGAAAAAAAAGAGACTATTTTAGATGACTATGCTTTTTTAGTTAGTCAAACAGATGAAAAGGGAGTAATACAGTTTGCAAATGATGATTTTTGTGAAATAGCTGAATATAGTATAGATGAATTGATTGGAAAACCACATAATATTGTAAGACATCCTGATATGCCAAAAAGTGCATTTGAAGATTTATGGAATACTATAAAAAATGATGAAATTTGGACTGGTTATGTAAAAAATTCTACAAAGTCTGGTGGATATTATTGGGTATTTGCAACAATTTATCCAACTATATTGAATAATGGGGAAAAAGGATATTTATCTTGTAGAAAAAAAGCAACAGATAAAGAGATTGCAAAAGCTATAAATTTGTATAAAAATATGCATTAAATACTAAATTTTTAATGATGCTATTTTAATAAACCAGAAGAGTTAAAATAAACTCTTCTAGTTTTTGTTTATCTCTTTATCTAAATAGTATCCAGTATATGAACCACTATTTTTATGATTTGTTGCCATAAATTCAGGTGTCCCTTCATCTACAACTTTACCGCCCTTACTTCCACCTTCAGGACCTATATCAATAACCCAATCAGAGTTTTTTATAACATCAAGATTATGTTCAATTACAAGAACAGAATTTCCTAAATTAACTAAATGATGAAGAACTCGTGTTAATCTATCAACATCAGCAAAATGAAGTCCTGTTGTAGGCTCATCTAATACATAAAGAGTATTTCCTGTATCTTTTTTACTTAACTCTTTACTTAATTTTATTCTTTGTGCTTCTCCACCACTTAGAGTTATAGCATTTTGTCCTAAAGTTATATATCCCAGTCCTACATCACTTAAAGTTTGAAGTTTTGCTTTAAGTTTAGGTACTTTTATAAAAAATTCTAAAGCTTCATCGACACTCATATTTAAAACATCAGATATATTTTTACCTTTGTACATTATCTCTAAAGTTTGAGCATTGTACCTTTGACCGTGACAAGCATCACATTTAACCATAATATCTGGTAAGAAGTGCATTTCTATTTTGATTTCACCTTCTCCTTGACATTTTTCGCATCTTCCACCTTTTACATTAAATGAAAAACGACCTATTTTATATCCTCTTAGATTTGCTTCTTTAGTTTTAGCAAATAAATCTCTTATTTCGTCCATAAGTCCAGTATAAGTTGCAGGATTACTTCTTGGAGTTCTTCCTATTGGGCTTTGGTCAAGATAGATAACTTTATCTAGCTTTTCTAATCCTTCTATTTCTACTCCATCAACTTTTTTTACTTTTCTTGCACGATTTAAAAGCTCTTGGGCAACAGGAAGTAATGTTTGTAATATAAGTGATGATTTTCCACTTCCACTAACTCCTGTTATTGAAACTAGATTTTTAAGTGGGATTTTCACATCAAGATTTTTTATGTTATTTATATTTACATTTTTTATCTCTATAAACTCTTTTTGTGGGCGATTGTGAGCATACTCAATTTTTTTTGCTTCAGTTACATATTGTGCTGTCAATGTTTTCGCTTTTTTCATCTCTTTTAGTGTTCCAGCAAATACAACTTCTCCACCAAACTTTCCAGCATTTGGACCAATATCAACTATAAAATCAGCTGATTGTATAGTCTCTTTATCGTGTTCTACAACAATAACTGTATTTCCTTTTTGTTGTAATGCTCTTAAAGTGTTTATTAGTTTATTTGTATCTCTTTCGTGAAGACCAATAGATGGTTCATCAAGTACATACATAACTCCTGTTAATCCACTACCAATTTGCGAGGCAACTCTTATTCTTTGTGCCTCTCCCCCACTTATTGTTCTTGCATCTCTTCCTAATGTTATATATCCTAAACCAACATCAAAAAGAAAAAATATTCTCTCTTTTATCTCTTTTAAAATGGGAGCAGCAATCATTTTATTTTGTTCAGATAAGTAATCAAAGTTTTTTTCATCTTGAAAGAATTTATGTGTATCTTCAATAGGAATATTTAATAAATCTGGAATATTTTTTTGTGCTACAAAAACACTTTGAGAAGATGGTTTTAATCTATTTCCAGAACAAGAGTCACATTTTTTCTCTGTCATATATTCAGCCATCTCTTTTTCATCTTTTATCATATCATAGGCTAATTTTACGATACCTTCCCACTTTCTAGAAAGTTTGTGTCTTTTCCAAAAAAATGAGAACTCTTCAGCACTTCCATGTAAAATTGCTTTTTTTTGATGTTCTTCAAGCTCTCCAAAAGGTATCTTTATATTTATTTCTTGACTTTCACAAAATGCTATAAGCATTTTAAAGTAAAACCCTTTGTTAAAACCATAAATTATTTTTATAGCTCCATCTTCGATAGGTAAATCTTCATTTATAATTTTTTTCATATCAAGAGTGTATCGAATACCCAATCCGTCACAAGAACTACATGCCCCTTTTGGTGAGTTAAAAGAAAATGACAATGGTTCAAGTGGTTCAAATGATATTTTACAGTCAAAACAAGCCATATGTTCAGAGTAATGAATACTTTTTTGAGTACCTAGATCTTCAAAATTTGCTATTTCAATTTCTAGTTCTCCAAAACTCTCTTTTAGCCCTTTTTCAACATCTTGTGCAATTCTATCACGGTTTTCTTCTTTTACTGTAACTCTATCTATAACTACTTTTATAGTGTGCATTTGTGTTTTTGATAACTCAATATCTTCATCAAGTCTTACCATAACCCCATCTATCATAGCTCTAACATAACCTTTATTTCTAAGGCTTTCTAGTAAATCTGCAAAGCTTCCTTTTTTTCTATTTATAAGTGGTGCTAAAATGATAAGTTTTGATTCGTCTGGTAGAGATAAAACTTGCTCTATAATATCACTAACACTCATTTGTGAAATTGGTTTTCCACATTGATGACAGTGTTGTTTTCCAACTCTTGCATATAATAGTCTAAAATAATCATAGATTTCAGTAATTGTTCCAACAGTTGAACGAGGATTTTTTGATGTTGTTTTTTGGTCAATTGCAATTGCTGGAGTTAAACCTTCTATTCTTTCAACATCAGGCTTTCCAACTTTGTCTAAAAACTGTCTAGCATAAGAAGATAAAGACTCTATATATCTTCTTTGTCCTTCTGCATACAGTGTATCAAAAGCTAAAGTTGATTTCCCACTTCCACTAAGTCCTGTAAATACTATAAGCTTATTTTTTGGGATTTCTAAGTTAATATTTTTTAGATTGTTCTCTTTTGCATTAAAAATTTTTATTGTATCACTCATATATTGCCTTTAAAATTTTAAAGCCATTATTATAGGATAGTTTTGTTTAATAGTTTTGTAAATATATTAATATTACAAGCACTACCTTGTAATATTAAAATACAGTTTTGTATATAGTTACTACCAAAACAAGAAGATTTAAAAGTAAAACAAAAGTTTTGTATGAAGTTGCTTGTGTTTTTTCTTTTATTTTTATACCAAAATATACACCAATTAGTGAACCAATACCTATTATTGCACCTTCATAATATAGCATATTTCCATATATTGAAGTAGATATAAAACCACCAATAGAAGAAAAAATCACAAAGAATAATCCTAAAGCAGTTGCAACTTTTAAATCATATTTTAAAAATCCAACTAAAATAGGAAGAAGCACTAAAGAACCACCAATTCCTATACTCATAGCTAAAATACCAACAAAATAACCAATAGCTAAAAGTACATATACACTTTTATCTTCTTTTTGTATATTTGAAGATGCAGGAGCTTTAAATAGAGTATATATTGTATATAAAAGTGCTGTTATAAAAAGATATTGAAGATAAATATCTGGAACTTTTGGTAAAAAATAACCACTTGTAGCTCCACCTAAACTAGCCCCAATACCTAATATAACACCATCTCTTACTAAACCTTTTATTTTCTTTGAGTTTAAAAAAGAGCCATAAATAGATGAAAAAACCATTTGCATAATAGATATTGCAACAGCTTCTTTCATACCATAATTTGCAAGTAATAACATAGGAATTAATATACTTCCTCCACCAATTCCAAAAAAACCTGATGTAAAACCAGTAATTAATCCAAATGCTATTAGTTCAAATTCCATTATTAACCTTTTTTATTTGTTTTTAATGTTTCAATAAAAGATTGGTATTCTTTTTCTAAAACTTCATTTTTTTCATTTATATTGCAATTGCAATTTTCATTTTTTACATTACTTTCTAAAATAGAAATTCTTTCAATTAGATATTTAAACATCTCTTTATTTATATCTGGTAATTCATTGTGAGCTAGTTTATCTTTAGAGTTATCTTTTTTGATAATTCTTGCAGGAACTCCAACAGCTGTTGAGTTTTCAGGTACATCTACAACTACAACTGAGTTCGCTCCTATTTTTGAATTTGCTCCAATAGTAATATTTCCTAAAACTTTTGCTCCACTACCTAACACTACATTTGATTTAACTGTTGGATGACGTTTACCTTTATTTAGGCTAACTCCACCTAAAGTTACTCCTTGGTATATCAAAACATCATCTTCAACAATAGCAGTTGAGCCAATAACGACTCCAATAGCATGATCAATAAAAACTCTTCTTCCTATAGTTGCAGCTGGATGTATATCTGTTTTTGTGCAAATAGAACAAATACCAGTAAGAACTCTTGCTAATTTTTTAAAACCTTTGTAATATAGTCTATTTGCAATTCTATGATTTATGATAGCCCAAACACCAGGATAATTAAAAAATATTTCAAAATTTGATTCTAAAACTGGGTCATTTAGCTTTGGAACAGAAAAATCTTCTTTTATTTGTTGCCATAAAGATAATTTTTTACCATTTTTTATCTCTTCTTCATTCATCATCATAATAACTCCAAATAGTTTTTAAGTAACTATTGTCATTTAGATATTTTTGTAATACTTCATAAGTTTCTAGAGGTAAACTTCTTCTTAAAATTGTTTGTATCTCTTCTGTGTCATAATCAATATCTTCTAAAATATCAATAATCTTTTGAGATTCTAAAATCTTTTCAAGCTGAACTTCTCCATCTTTAAATACAACATTTACTTCTGTTGGATGTGAAAATAAGTTGTGTTTCATTCCTAAAGTATCTTGATATGCTCCAACATTGAAAAATCCTAAAAAGTAATCCTCTTTATTTAAATTTACATCATGTAAATATAGAGGTTTTTTCATATCAAATGGTATTTCTCCATCGCTATCACAAGTAATATCCCATAAAGATGCACTTCTTGTTGGTTTTTCATCAAGATGAGTTATTGGCATAATTGGAAACTCTTGATTTATTCCCCAATAGTCAGGTAGTGATTGAAATAAAGAGAAATTTAGAAGATACTTTTCTTGAATATTTTTATCAAATCTTTTTAACTCTTCATAATCATCAATTTGAAGTAATGAAATAGCTTTTTTTATGATTTGATGAGTTAATATTTCAGCATTTGATCTATCTTGCAAATCAATATATCCTAAATCAAATAATGTTAGCAATGATTCTAAGTGGTCGATACTATCGTGCATAAATTCATAAGCTGTTTTTTTAGTCATATCTTTATATAACTCATTTAATTCTGCAATTAAAGGAGGATTTTTCTCTTTTAATTTTAGATGATTTAACTCATATTCTGCTGAAAAGAGTTCTAAAACAGGAGTTATAAGTACAGTTGAAGCAGCACTTATAAATCTTCCTGATTCGGTAAAAATATTTGGCTCTTCAACACCTTTTTGTCTTGCAATCTCTTTTAGTGTAAATACAACATCACTTGCAAACTCTCTTAATGAATAAAATCTAGTTCTTTCATAAGCACTATATTCTACACTTAATCCACCACCAATATTGATTGAAGATAGATTTTTTGCACCTAAATTTTTAAGTTCTGCATAAATATGTCCAGATTCTCTTAGAGCTTTTTTAAGAGGTTTTATAGAGTTCATAGCTGAACCTATATGAAAGTGAATCATTGTTAGTAAATCTTCAAGGTTATTATCTTGCATAAGTTCAAAAGCTTCTAAAATTTCTGTTGAAGTTAAACCAAATTTTGAGTCAATTCCGCCACTTTTTGCCCAAACACCACTTCCTCCACTGTGAAGTCTTACTCTTAAACCAACATTTGGAGCTTCAAGTTTTGTCTCTTTTAAAACTTCCACAATCATCTCAAGTTCATTTAAACCTTCAATTATAACTGTAATATCGTGTCCCATACTTTTTGCTATAAAACAAAGGTGTATCATCTCTTTGTCTTTGAAACCATTGATAGTTATTGGACTTCCCATATTGTTATAAGTCATAGCAATGATTAATTCTGCTTTACTTCCTGCTTCAAGTCCATAATTGTATTTTTTACCAGCACTTATTAATGGATGAATAAAATTTGGTAACTGATTTACTTTTAAAGGAAAAACGGCATTAAAAGTTCCTTTATAATCATATTCTTTCATACTTGCATTAAAATTACTAAACAGAGTTTTTATCTGTTTTTTTGTGATATGTGGAAATCTTAGAAGTAAAGGACCTTTAAAGCCTTGTTTTCTTACATTTTTTACGATTGATATTAAAGATGGATTACTATCATAATCAACTTTTACAACTCCATCTTCAATAAAAAAATTATTATCAGACCAAATGTCTATACCATATTTATTCTTCAACTAAAAACTCCTCTAATGCAATGTTTTTTTCTTCTTTTGTATCTAAATTTTTAATAAAAATTGTACTATTTTTTAACTCATTTTCTCCAATAAGTGCAACAATATTACAATTTAGTTTCTGTGCAATTCCAAAGTGTTTTCCAAAACTTCTAGGATTGTATTCTATATGGGTTTTTGTATTTTTTCTTTTATTTATTGCTATTTTGAAAGCTTCATTTAAACAATTTTCATCTAAAGCACCAATATATACAAAATCTTCTTTAAACTCTTTTATTTTTACTAATTCAAGTAATCTTTCTATTCCTATTGCGAAACCAATTCCAGCTGTACTTTTACCACCTAGAAACTCAACCAACCTATCATATCTTCCTCCACCAGCTATTGCACTTTGAGAGCCTATTTCATTGCTTACAAACTCAAAAGCAGTTTTGTTATAGTAGTCAAGTCCACGAACTAAATTTGAATCAATTTCATAAGAGATATTATTAAAATCTAAGATCTCTTTTAATTTTTCAAAATCACTATCGCAAGAATTACACAAATTATTTGTTATTTTTGGTGCATTTATTAATAAACTTTGGCATTTTTCATTTTTACAATCCAAAACTCTAATTGGATTTGTTAGAATTCTTCTATTACAATCTTCACAAAGTTCATTTACAAAAGTTGATAGATGTTTTACTAAACTTTCCTTATATGATGGCATACACTCTTTGCAACCTAAAGAGTTTAATTTTAAAGTAAATCCTATGCCAAAAAAATCTAAAATCTCTTTTATCAGCATTATGATATTTGCATCTTCATAAACACTATCTATTCCAAAAACTTCACAACCAAATTGGTGAAATTCTCTAAGTCTTCCTTTTTGTGGTCTTTCATATCTAAACATTGGTCCATAATAATACCATTTATAAGTTCCACCTGCACGGTCAAGTTTCTTTTCTACAAAATGTCTTACAACTCCAGCTGTTCCTTCTGGTCTTAAACAAACATCATTTTCACCTTTATCGATGAATTGATACATCTCTTTATTTACAATATCGCTACTTTCTCCAACACTTCTTTTAAATAAAGCGGTTTCTTCTAAAAGTGGAGTTTCAATATATGAAAAACCATATTTTTTTGCAATTTTAGAAGCATTTTCTATAAAATATGTAAATAAAACACTCTCTTCATTTACAATATCTTTCATACCTCTTAAACTTTGAATATTTTTTGTGCTACTTTGCATCTATAAAATCCTCTATTTGTTTTTCAATAACTTCTATTTTTTCACTTGCATCAATGATTATATGATTGATATTTATATTTTTTATAACTTCTTTCATTCTACTTTGAATTGATAGTAAATAATCAATTCCTCTTTGTTCTATGCTATCGTTCTTTTTTTTTGAAAGTCTATTTATCAATTCATCTTTACTTAATTCAAGTAGGATTATTTTATTTGGAAAATTATTTTGAGTTGCTAGCTTATTTAATTCAATTAATTTTTCTATATTTTCTTCTATGGCATAAGCAATTCCAGAAATAAATGATCTATCTGAAATGATAAGTTTGTCTAAATTTGGAATAATAATCTCTTTTGTATGTTCAGCACGATCTGCTAAAAATAAGAACATTTCAGCAATATTTGAATTTGCTTCTCCATTTAAAATCATTTGTCTTAATTTTATTCCTAATGCTGTTCCCCCAGGTTCTTTTGTGAAAATTGCATCTGGAAATTTATTTCTTAAAATATCTAATTGTGTTGATTTTCCAGCTGTATCAATTCCTTCTATACTTACATACATTCAATAATCCTTTTTGGAACTAAATGTTCAAAATTTCCTTTAAATCTGATGATTTCCCTAACTATTGTAGAACTTACGAAAGCATGTTCAAGAGTTGGCATCAAATAAACTGTTTCCAAATTTTTATTTATCGATGAGTTTGCATATCCCATTTGAAGTTCAAATTCAAAATCACTAACAGCTCTTAAGCCCCTTATTATAGTATTTATTTTAAGTTCACGTGCAAAATCAACAAGTAGTGTATCAAAGCCAATAACTTGCACATTATTTAAATGTTCCGTTGCAGCTTTTACAAATTCTACTCTTTTTTGATGATTAAACATTGGCTTTTTTAGTTCACTTTTTGCAACGCTTATTATAACTTCATCAAATATTTTTGTTGCTCTTTCGATAATATCTAAATGCCCAATAGTTATAGGGTCAAAAGTTCCACTATAAATAGCTTTTTTATATGAGCCTGTATAATCATATTTATTTTTCATATTTATTTCCATCTTTTATATAAATTATTCTCAATTTTTAGTAAATCAAGCCATTTACCAATTATAAAATTTTCCATCTCTTCTAAACTTTGTTGAGAACTATAATATCCCAAAATTGGAGGAGCAATAGTAACTCCTAATTTTGATAGCTTTAACATATTTTCCAAAGAAATAGTATTAAAAGGAAGCTCTCTAGGAACTACTATGATTTCTCTTTTTTCTTTTAGCATTACACTAAAAGCTCTTGTTATCAAACTATCAGCTATTCCTATTGAGCATTTTGCTAAAGTATTTTGGCTACATGGAATAATAATCATCTTATCAACTTTAAATGACCCAGATGCTATTGATGCACCAATATTTTTATCTTTAAAAATTGAAATATTTTCACAATCTTTAAAAATCTCTTTAGAATTTATTCCATTTTCAAGTTTTAAAGCTTTTTTTGCACTTTTTGAAATAACAACAAAAAGTTCAATATCTTTAGGAATTTGTTTTATAAATTTTAGTGCAAGATTGACTCCACTAGCACCACTAATTGCAACTGTTAATCTCAAAAAAACCTCTAAGTTTATTAAATTATAAAAACATTGATGTTATCAAAAAAAAGCTTTGAGTTTTATTTATATTACAATTTTTTAAATAGTCTGTGTATAAGCTTTTGCTAATGAATAAATAGATAACATTTTGTATAAATTAAAATAGTAATATTTTATAAAACTAGGAGAAGAATATGTCTAAAATATTTACCTATATAAGAAAAAATCAAAATAACGAAACTTATACAAAAGAACAAAAAGATTTTATAGATAGCTATGTCAATAAAAATAAATTAGTTATAAGTAAAAATATTGAAATAGAGATAAATCGCCCTTCACAAGAGAAAAATATTGTACATTTTTTGGAAAATTGTGAGAAAAACTCTACTATAATTATTTCAAATTTAAATGTCTTTGGTAGAACAATTGATAGGATTTTAGAAATTGTAAAATTTTTACTTTCAAATAAAATTAGAATAGTGGTTGTTGAACAAAATTTAGATTTACTTGATGACAATGACAAACTTACACAAATGATTTTAAATATTATCTCAATAACTGTAAATTTAGAAAAAGAGCTTATGAGTTTACGAACAAAAGAGGCTTTGAATGCTAAAAAACAAGATGGAATAGCTTTAGGGAAACCAAAAGGAACTATACAAAAATCAAAATTTGATACTCAAAGAGAAAAAATTGAAGAGCTTTTAGGTGTTGGTTTGAGTGTTAGAAAAATAGCTAAGCTTCTAGGTTATAACAATCATATAGGTTTAAATAACTATGTTAAAAAAAGAGCTATAAAAGAGCATGTTAAGGCTTCAAAAGAAGCTTAAAATACTATTTTTATTAAAAATAGTGTAGAATTAAATATCAAATTAAATGGAGTTTTTATGAAAGTATTATTGTTAAAAGATGTAAAAAGTTTAGGAAAAGCTGGAGAAGTAAAAGAGGTAGCTGATGGTTATGGTAAAAACTTTTTAATTGGTAAAGGATTAGCACTTCATGCAACTACTGAAGTTTTAAATAGACATAAATCAGAACAAAAAAAATTAGCTTTAAAAGAAGAAGAAGAGATTGCAAAAGCAAAAGAGTTAGCAGAGAAATTAAACTCAACAAAACTAACAATTAGACACAAAGTTGGGGCAAACGACCAACTTATTGGAAGTATTACAAATAAAGAGATCAGTGAAGAACTTGAAAAACAGTTTTCAATTATGATTGATAAAAAAAATATAAGTATAGATAACAAAATAAAACATATAGGAATTTTTGAAGTATCTTGCAAATTGGGACATTCTATAAGTGCAGTTTTAAAAATTGATGTTATAGCAGGTTAAAAATGTTTCATGCAACTACAATACTTGCCTATAAAGGTGCAAATAAAGCTGTAATTGGTGGTGATGGACAGGTTACTTTTGGAAACTCTGTTTTAAAAGGAAATGCAACAAAAATAAGAACACTTTATCAGGGGAAAATTTTAGCTGGATTTGCAGGAAGCACAGCAGATGCTTTTAATCTTTTTGATATGTTTGAATCACACTTAGAAGCTTCAAAAGGAGATTTACTAAAGTCTGTTATAGCTTTTTCAAAAGAGTGGAGAAAAGATAAGGTTTTAAGAAGATTAGAAGCTATGATGATAGTTTTAAATAAAGAAAAAATATTTATTTTAAGTGGAAATGGTGATGTTGTAGAACCTGAAGATGGAGCAATTGCAAGTATAGGAAGTGGTGGAAACTTTGCTATTAGTGCTGCACGTGCTTTAGCTAAACACTCAAATTTAGACGAAGAAGATTTGGTTCGTGAGAGTTTAATGATAGCTGGAGAGCTTTGTATATATACAAATCAAAATATTAAAATATTAAAATTAGAGGAATAGATATATTATGGATATGACACCAAAGCAAATTGTTGCTTACTTAGATGATTATATCATTGGTCAAAAAGATGCTAAAAAAACTATTGCATTAGCTTTGAGAAATAGATATAGAAGGATGAGGGTTGAGCCAAAACTTCAAGAAGAGATTATGCCAAAAAATATTCTGATGATAGGAAATACAGGAGTTGGTAAGACAGAAATTGCTAGAAGATTAGCAAAAATGATGGGATTACCTTTTGTAAAAGTTGAAGCTAGTAAATATACTGAAGTTGGTTTTGTAGGACGAGATGTCGAATCTATGGTTAGAGATTTGGTTTATGAGTCGATTGCTCTGGTTACAAAAGAGTATGAAGAAAAAATAAAAGATAAAATAGATTCAGAAGTTACTAAAAGAATAGTTGAAAAATTAGTTCCCCCTTTACCTGAAACAGCAAGTGATAGTGCAAAAGAGTCTTTTATAAAAACTTATAATTTAATGGAAACAAAGTTATTAAGTGGTGATTTAGATGATAAAAAAATAGAGATTGAAGTTCCTAAAAAAGCTCATGTTGAGATAATAGATTCAAGTATTCCATTTGATATGAGTTCAATGCAAGAAAGTCTTAATAAAATGCTTGGAAGTTTAAATAAAGATAAAATTAAAAAAGAAGTTACAATAAAAGATGCAAAAGTTTTATTAAGAGATGTTGCAAGTGAAGGTTTACTTGATACTGAAGCTATAAAAATTGAAGCTATAAAAAGAGCTGAAAATGGTGGAATTATTTTTATTGATGAGATAGATAAAATAGCAACAGGAAAGAAAAATAATGGAAGTGATCCATCAAAAGAGGGTGTTCAAAGAGATTTACTCCCTATTGTTGAGGGAAGTAGTGTTCAAACAAAATTTGGACAAGTAAAAACTGACCATATATTATTTATTGCTGCTGGTGCTTTTCATGTTTCAAAGCCAAGTGATTTAATCCCAGAGTTGCAAGGAAGATTTCCTTTAAGGGTTGAGTTAGAATCTTTAGATGAAGAGGCTTTATATAAAATATTGACAAATACTAAAAATTCACTTTTAAGACAATATAAGGCTCTTTTATCTGTTGAAGGAGTTGAACTAGATTTTGATGATGAAGCTATAAGAGCTTTTGCTAAATACTCTGTTTTAGCAAATGAAAAAACTGAAGATATAGGAGCAAGAAGGCTTCATACTGTTATTGAAAAAGTTATAGAAGATATATCTTTTGATGCAGATGAAAAAAATGGTTCAAAAGTGACTGTGGATAAGGATTTAGTTTCACAAAAATTGGAAAAAATTGTGGATAATGTTGATATTACTAGGTACATATTGTAATTTAATAATATTTTGATAAAATACATCTTAATTAAAAAATTGGGGGATATATGAAAATAATAACTTTTTGTCAAATTGATGAGACAATTTTTAATCCAGATTTTAGTGTGGAGTCTTTTCACTCTAAAAGTGAAGATAAAGCTGATATAGCAATTTTAGATATTGAATCAATATTTGAATATGAAGAGAATAAGCATAGTGTTTGTAAAGATAAGTTTGTAAGTATTGCTGTTATTGAAGATGAAAGTGACTATGATGCTTTTAAAAATTTTGGAATAGATGCTTGGATTAAAAGTGCTGATATATCTCAAATAAATAATCTTATAAATCTTTTAAATAAAAGATTTTTATCATAAGGATTTTTCATTATTATTGATACACATTGCCATTTAGATAACTCTCAATATTATAATGATATTGATGAGGTTATCAAAAAAGCTTTAGAAAATGGTGTAAAAGCTTTTTTAATTCCAGGTGCTGATTTGAATGATTTACCAAGGGCTGTTGAGTTGTCTGAAAGGTATGATGAAGTTTATTTTGCTGTTGGAGTTCACCCTTATGATATAGATGGTTTTGATGAACAGATTATGGAAAAATATGTAACACATCCTAAGTGCATAGCTATTGGTGAGTGTGGGCTAGATTATTATAGATTAGCTGAAAATGAAGAAGAAAAATTAAAAAATGTAGCAAAACAAAAGGAAGTTTTTATTTCTCAAATAAAATTTGCTATAAAATACAATAAACCTTTGATTATTCATATAAGAGAAGCTTCAAATGATTCAAGACAAATTTTAATAGATAATGAAGCAAAAAAAGTAGGCGGGGTTTTGCACTGTTATAATGCAAGTGAACATCTACTTATGTTATCTGAACATAATTTTTATTTTGGAATAGGCGGAGTCTTGACTTTTAAAAATGCAAAAAAGCTAGTTGAAATTTTACCAAAAATACCACAAGATAAATTACTAATAGAAACAGATGCTCCATATTTGACTCCACATCCATATAGAGGTATAAGAAATGAACCTTATTATACAGTTTATGTAGCAGATAAAATGGCCGAACTTTTGGATCTAAGTAAGGTTGAAATAGAAGATCTTACAACAAAAAATGCTAAAAAATTATTTAAAGAATTTTCTAATATTTCTTAGATATAATCTAAAATATTTAAAATAAAGAGAGGTAGTTTTGAAAAAAATATTCTTTATAGTGTTGTTTTTAACTACTTTAATTTATTCAAATTCATTTCAAAATGAAGATATTAAGGTTTTGGATGAAATAGGAGTGCCCAAAGAATTTTTAAAGGAATCATCTTTTCTTTTAAAGTATAAAGACCTATCCTCACAAAAAAAAATCAGATATTATGATAATATAATAAAAAAATCTATCTTAAATGCAAAAATAGTAAGAGAAGAGTTAGAGTATGAAAAAATGCCTAGCTTTTTATTTTTTGTACCATTAATTGAATCAAGTTATGTTAATCAAATAAGTAAAAAAGGACCTTCAGGTCTTTGGCAAATTATGCCACTTACTGCAACTAACTTAAAATTGAGAAGAAATGATTTTGTAGATGAAAGGCTTGATCTAATAAAATCAACTCAAGCAGCAACTTCTTACTTACAAAAGTATTACAAAAAATTTGGTGAATGGTATTTATCTGTATTAGCTTATAATGCAGGTGAAGGAAGAATTATTCATGGTTTAGCACGAGCATCTTTAGATAATTATTTAGAAAAAAATCCAACAATGTATCATGATAAAGTTATAAAACTTTATAATATTTATATAAATGATTATAGAAAAAGTAAGAAAGGAATAGATAATCTTTTCACTATTTATAGAGATTTAGGTAAAAAAAATGGACATTTTGACTATATGTACCTCATGAAACATAACAATAAAAGAGATTATCTTCCTAAAACAAGTATAAACTACATTAATACCCTTGTTGCATTTTCTATTTTGGCAAACAATGATAAATTTAAAAATTTAGATAAAAATTCAAGATATGAGCTCGAAAAGATAACTGCTTCTAAAGGATTGAGATTAAAAACTATTTCAGATGCAATATCTATGGATTATAATGAATTAAAAGGTTTAAATAAACATCTTTTAAAAGAAGTAATACCAACAGATAAAAATAACTATAATTTATATATTCCTCATACAAAAAGTGAACTTTTTAATTTAAAATTAACAAATATTAAAAATTTAGTAGCTACTGATGAAAAAGTTGTTGTATCAAAAGATACAAAACAAGAAGTAGCTAAAAAGAGTTTATCTAAAGCTAATAAAACTATACATATTGTAAAACAAGGGGATACTTTAGAAGCAATATCAAAAAAATATAAAGTAAGTGTAAAAAAGATAAAAAGTGATAACAAAAAGAAGACAAATATGTTGAAAATAGGAGAAAAGATTGAAATTTACAAATAGTATAATATATTTTATAGGAATATTTTTATGTTCAGTTTTTTTATTTACAGGTTGTTCAACAAAACAAAGTACTGATTATAGAACTTTTCATAAGCAAACAGGAAATACAAATATAAATAATTCAGATGCTATGCATAGGGCTACTATGCGACCTTATGATGTGTTTGGGGTTCGATATTATCCATTTGTTGCAAATGTTGGTGATGTTTTTGATGGTATTGCATCTTGGTATGGTCCAGATTTTCATTCAAAAAAGACTTCAAATGGTGAGATTTACAATATGTATGCAATGACAGCTGCCCATAAAACTTTACCTATGAACACTGTTGTTCGAGTTGATAATTTAGACAATGGAAGATCTACTATTGTAAGAATAAATGATAGAGGACCTTTTGTTGCAGGAAGGATTATAGATTTATCAAACAAAGCAGCACATGAAATTGATATGATAAGAAAAGGAACAGCCAAAGTTAAAGTTACTGTTTTAGGGTACAATGGCTTAGTAGATGATAAAAATGCACCATCTGTTTCAACTGTTGAACAAAAACCAAAAGTAGATCAAATAGATGTAGTTGAAGATGTTATTGTAACAACAGATGTGAATACAAATATTGGAACACCAATATCAAATCAAAACTCTACAAAACCAGTTGTAGGTAAAGGAAAGTTTAGTATTCAAGTTGGGGCATTTAGTTTACAAACAGGTGCTTTAAAAACTGTAAATGACTATAAGGTTAAATTCCCTTCAAAAAAAATAGAATATAGTGAAAATGGTGGAATATATAGAGTTTATATCAGAGGTTTCTCATCTTATGAAGATGGACAGAGATTTAAAGAAAACAATAGTTTAAATAGTGCAATTGTAGTACAAAATTAGGATTTAAAATGGTAGAAATAAATAGAGTTACAAAAGAGACAGATATTAAATGTCAATTGAATTTAGACGGTTGTGGACAATTTTCTATAAATACGGGAGTTGGCTTTTTTGATCATATGCTAGAAGCTTTAAGTAAACACAGTGGAATAGATATAAATCTTGAGTGTAAAGGGGATTTACATATAGATTATCATCATACAGTTGAAGATTGTGGAATTGTTTTGGGACAAGCTTTAAAAAAGGCAGTTTTCCCTATAAAGGCAGTTGAAAGATATGGAAATGCAACAGTTGTAATGGATGAAGCTGCAGTTTCATGTGCATTGGATTTATCAAATAGACCATTTTTAGTTTATGAAATAGATGTAAATGAAAAAGTAGGGCTTTTTGATGTTGAACTTGTAGAGGAATTTTTTCATGCATTAAGTGGAAATTTTGGGATAACTTTACATTTGATACAAGATAGAGGAAGAAATAAACATCATATTATTGAAGCTACATTTAAAGCTTTTGCAGTTGCATTAAGACGAGCATTAGCTAAAAATGAAAAGATAGGTATTCCTAGTACAAAAGGTATTTTATGATAGAACTTTTAGTTTTTGATGTAGATGGAACTCTTACAAATGGTGATATTATGTATTCAAGTAGTGGAGAAGAGTTCAAAACTTTTAATGTAAATGATGGATTTGGAATAGTTTTTTGGACAAAGTATTTAGGTAAAAAAGCAGCTATTATTACTGGAAGAAACTCTGTTATTGTTGAAAAAAGAGCAAAAGAGTTGAATATCTCTCATCTTTATCAAGGTGTAAAAAATAAACTTGAAGTGCTAGAAGAAATTTTAAGAAAAGAGAGTTTAGAACTATCTCAAGTTGCTGCTATTGGAGATGATTTAAATGATGTTAGGATGCTTAAAAGTGTAGGAATTTCTTTCGCTCCACAAAATGCTATACAACTTGTAAAAGATAGTGTAAATGTAGTCTGTGAAAAAAATGGTGGTAGTGGAGCTGCAAGAGAAATGATAGATTATATATTAAAAAAAGATGGTTTAGAAGAGGAGTTTTTAAACGCATGGGTTTAAAAATATTTATTACATCTATTTTTTTTATAGCAATATTTTTCTATTTTTCTCCTATACAAGATACAAAAAAAGATATTAAAAATGAAGATATACCTTTATTTATTTTTGAAAAACCAGTTATGTATAGTTTTGATGAAAGTGGTTTAAATAGAATAATTATTGCAAAACAAGCAATTAGATATGAAAATAGAGATGAAATGTATTTTGGGGATATTACTTTAAATAATAGTAACGAAAAAAAAGAGTTTAATAAAGAAAATATTAAATCAGATTTTATAGTAAAAAGAGGTGGGATATATACTCTAAAAGAGAATGTTGAATATAAAAGAGATGATTTTATTAAAATAAATACAGATCATCTAATTTATGATGATTTGAATAAAATTGCAAAAAATAGTAAACCATTTAAAGCAGAGTATTATACTCATAGATATAATGGAGAGAATTTATATTTTGAAATAGAAAAAAATATTATAAATTCAAAAAATACACATTTTGAGATAGATATGAACAACAAAGAGGTAAAGAGATGAGAATTTTAGCTGGATTATTTATTTGTTCTATACTTTTGTTTGCACAAAGTGAAACTTTAGTAATAGATGCACTTGATTTTAAAGCAGATGATAATAAAGGAATATCTACATTTACAGGAAATGTAAAAGTAAGAATGGGTGAAGATAAATTAAATGCAAATAGAGTAGATGTATTTTTTGAAAATGAAAAAAATTCAAAAAATAAAATTGCTACAAAATATGAAGCAACTGGAAATGCAGATTTTGAAGTTATTTCAAATGATAAACATTATGTAGGAAAAGGTGATAAAATAGTTTATAGCCCAATAAAAGAAGAATATACTATTATTGGTAATGGTTTTGTTCATGAAAAAAATGATGATCGAAAAGTTTATGGAGATAATATATATATAAATCAATTAACAGGTGAAGCAAAAGTAAAAGGAAGTGAAAATAAACCTGTTAAATTTATTATAAATGTAGAAAGAGGAGAAAAGAATTAGTATGAATTTAATTGATGCTACATTTTTACAATCAGCCCAAAGTATAGTTGATTCTCCTGCTCCAAATATTGTTGAAGTTGCTTTTTTGGGTCGTTCTAATGTTGGTAAATCTTCTTTATTAAACTCTTTAACAAATAAAAAAGGTTTAGCAAAATCCTCTTCAACACCTGGAAAAACACAATTAATAAATTATTTTGATATTAAGTTTAAAACAAATAGTGAAGAAATGCCATATTTATTTGCTAGATTTGTAGATTTACCAGGATTTGGTTATGCAAAAGTTGCAAAAAGTTTAAAAGCTGCTTGGAATAAAAATTTAACTGGATATCTACAAGATAGACCTAATTTACAAATCTTTGTACATTTAATAGATTCAAGACACCCAGAACTTGAAATAGATAAAAATGTTGATGAATTTTTGAAAGATATAAAAAGAGGCGATCAAATAATAGTAAATGCTTTTACAAAAACTGATAAGCTAAATAGTAGTGAATTGAATAAATTAAAAAGAGATTATCCTAATGGAATTTTTATATCAAACCTTAAAAAAAGAGGTATAATAGACTTACAAAATAAAATTACAGGACATTTGTTTGGAAATTAAATTTTATAAACCTACAGTTATTGATATACCAAAAATGCAAGAGCTTGTAAAACCTGAAGTTGAAAGTGGAAAAATTTTACTTAGAACTGAAGATGAGATGGCTACAACAATTCGTTCTTATACTATTGTTGAAGTTGATGGAGAAATGGCTGGTTTTACTGCAACGCATATTCATTCTCCAAGACTTGCTGAAGTAAGAAGCTTGATAGTGAAAGAAAAGTTTAGAGGTTTAAAACTTGGTAAAAAACTAGTTGAAGCCTGTGTTGAAGAAGCAAAATTTTATGGAATCAAACAAGTTTTATCATTAACATATGAAAAAGAATTTTTTTTAAGATGTGGTTTTATACAAATAGAAAAAGAAGATATTCCAGAACAAAAGATTTGGGCTGATTGTATTCGCTGTAAACTATTTCCAATCTGTAATGAAATTGCAATGGTAAAAGATATTTAATATTGTTAAGGTTATATTAATTTTTTTTTAGTAAAATCGGGCAAAATTCAACCTAAAGGAATGCTTTATGCCACCTACTACCTTGCAAATTATCGCACTTGTTATTTTTATCCTAGCAATTATACATATATTTTCAGTTAAATATTTTGAACATTTATCACATAGAAGTCAAAAACACTCTGGACTTTTTCACTTACTTGGTGAAATAGAAGTTGTTTTTGGTATTTGGGCTATGTTTTTAGTAATGTTTATGTTTTTGTTACAAGGAAAAGAAACTACAGTTTCTTATGTAAATAGTAGAAATTATATCGAACCAATGTTTGTTTTTGTAATTATGGTTATTGCTGCAACACGACCAATTTTGCATACTGTTATTGCTTTTGTTAAACGATTATCAAATATATTACCTGCAAAGGGAGCAACAGGGTTTTATTTTGTTGTATTAGCCATTGTTCCACTTTTAGGTTCTTTTATAACTGAACCTGCTGCTATGACTTTAGCTGCGCTTATTTTGAGTGATAAATTATTTTCTCAAGGTATTTCAACTAAATTTAAATATATGACTTTAGGAGCATTATTTATAAATATATCTATTGGTGGTACATTGACTAATTTTGCTGCTCCTCCAATATTAATGGTTGCTCAAACTTGGGATTGGAGTACTTCATTTATGTTTACTACTTTTGGATGGAAAGCTATGATAGCTGTATTTATAAATACAAATCTTATGATAATATTATTTTATAAAGAGTTATCAAAAATAAATATAAGAACAACAGTTAGTGATAGAGAAAAGATTCCTTTTGGTATAGTTTTAGTACACTTTACTTTTTTAATATTAGTAGTATATTTTGGACATTATCCGGCATTTTTTATGATTTTGTTTCTACTTTTTTTAGGTGTAACTTATGCTTATCAACAATATCAAGATAGATTGATGTTAAGAGAAGGTCTTTTAGTTGCATTTTTCTTAGGTGGACTTGTAATTCTAGGTGGACAACAAGAGTGGTGGCTAACAGGTATTATATCAAGTTTAAGTAATATTGAAGCTTTTGTAGGGGCTATTACTTTAGGAGCTTTTACAGATAATGCTGCTATTACATATTTAGGTTCATTGGTTCCAAATCTAAGTGATGAATTTAAATATTATTTGGTTGCAGGAGCTGTATCTGGTGGTGGATTAACAGTAATTGCAAATGCACCAAATCCAGCTGGTGCAGCTATTTTGAAAAGTCATTTTGAAGATAATACTATAGATCCAAGATATCTATTTTTAGGTGCATTAGTACCAACAATAATTGCTAGTATATGTTTTATAATTTTATAAGGGAAATTTTATATGATTACACATTTTGCCAAATTTGCAAGAACTAATAAGAGTTTGATAGTTTTTTCAAACTCTTTTAGCCATATAGAGGTTTTTAAAAAGTTTTATAATGTAAGGGTTAAGCCAAAAGAATTTGGGTTTTTAAAGATAAATGAAGATAGAGTCTGTTTATTAGAAGAAGATTTAAAGTGCGATTTAATTCAAGGAAAAACTGATGCTTTAATTAGAAACAAGCTTCTATCTTCATTTGCAGTTGAATCAAGGTATATAATAACATCTACAAAGTTTATAATTTTCCCTAGAAAATTTTCTTTTAAAAGAGTAGCAAATAGACTTTTTACAGACTATGTTATACAAGGTGCGGGAGAAGTAACTTTTGAAAAAAATGATAACGAAATTTTAATCAAATGTTTTGGTGGAGCAAAGGATTTAAATATTAAAAGTAGAGAAATTGATGCTTTAATTTTAAAAGATGAATTAGAAGCAAATTGCGATGAATAAGTGATAAGGAGCTTTAGTACTCCTCTTCATCCTCGGCTTCGCTATCAAAACAATAAATACACTCTTCATCAAAGAATGAATATTCATCATAACAATAAAATCTCTCACAGCTATCACATTTAAAGCAATCGTACTCTTTTGCTAATTTATGTTCTAACTCTTCGCTTGTTAAGTTGTTCTTTGTAGCATAGTCATCAAATATTTTATAAACATTCTTGTTTTTGTCAGATTTAAGCTCTTTTGCTAAATCTTCTAGATTATCTATATCCATACTTTTACCTTTAGTTTTTTGTGAAAGCTATATTATCTCAAAAAATGGTATAATCACACCTTAAAAAATTTAAGGCTTTGGAAAAAATGGTTGAAAACGATATAAAAACACAAAAATTTATAGTTAAATACTTCACTGAAATAATGATAAAAGGTGACAGTGCTAAAAAACAGATGATAAATCAGCTTTATCAAAATTTACAAAAAATATCTTCAAATATTTCAAAAGATATACAAATTAAGAAATTTTTTGACAAGATTGAACTTGTAACACCTTTACAATTTGTAGATGATTTAAGAGTAAAACTTTTAGAAACTTCAGGAATTGAACAAGTTTTAGAAGCAATACAAGTTGATAATATGGAAACACTTGATGATATAAAAGTAAAAGTTGATGAATTTATGCGTCATACAATAGATAATAAGACTTTTGTTGTAAGAGCAAAAAGAGTGGGAACTCAAGATTTTAAATCTACAAATATAGAGCAAACTGTTGGTGGATATATGTTGGCTATGAATAAAAATAGTAAAGGTGTTGATTTAAAAAATGCTGATGTTACTATAAACTTGGAGCTTGAACACAAAAAACTAAATATTATTACTAAAAAATATTTTGGTATGGGTGGATTTCCATTGGGAACACAAGGAGATATTTTATCTTTAATGTCAGGAGGATTTGATTCTACTGTTGCTTCATATTTAGCTATAAAAAGAGGGGTGAAAACTCATTTTATATTCTTTAATTTGGGTGGATTAGCTCACGAAATAGGGGTTAAACAAGTCGCTTGGTATTTGTGGAATAGGTTTGCAAGTTCTCATCAAGTATCTTTTATAACTGTACCTTTTGAAGATGTTGTTTCTCAAATATTTAAAGATATAAGCCCGTCATATATGGGAGTTATGCTTAAAAGGTTGATGATACAAGCTTCTCAAAATATAGCAAAAGATTTAAATATTGATGCTCTTTTAACAGGTGAGAGTGTTGCACAAGTTTCTAGTCAAACTCTCAGAAATTTAAGTTTGATTGATAGTGCTTCAAATATGTTAATTTTAAGACCTTTAGCAATGATGAGCAAACCAGATATTATAGATATTGCTACAAAAATAGGAACTAGAAAATTTGCAGAAGCTATGCCTGAATATTGTGGAGTTATATCTCAAAATCCAGTAACTTTTGGGAGTTACGATAGAGTTGAAAAAGAGGCTAAAGCTTTTGATTATTCTGTTTTAGATGAAGCTGTAAAACAAGCAAAAATAAAAAATATAAATGAAGTTTTAGATGATATTTGTGAGATTGGAAGTTTGGAAGTTGTAACAGAACCAAGTAAAGATGATATTGTAATAGATATAAGACAAAATATTGATTGTATAAAAACTTCTGTTGAAACTTTGAAAATACCATTTTATAATTTGAAAAAAGAGTTTAAAACTCTATCAAAAGAAAAAACATATCTTTTGTATTGTGATAAAGGAGTTTTAAGTCAGCTTCATGGACAGTTTTTAAAAGATAGTGAGGGATACTCAAATATAAAGGTTTATCGACCAAAACAATAAGTTTAATAATGATAAAATCAATTTTAATTTTATAAAAGGATATAAATGAAAAAAATAGTTATTTCAATAGTTGCTATCTTTATAGCACTATTTCTAATTTGTTTTATGATTACTAGTTCAGTAAAAAGTAGTATTCAATCTAAAGTAGATGAACTAAATTCAAATGGTTTTTATGTAACAAATAAAAATTATAGTGGATTTTTCAAAACAAAAGGTAAAGGTAAAATAGAAGTTTCAAATGCTTCAAAAGCTATTGAGTATTTTATGAATAAAAAAGAAAATTCTCAAATGAAAGATGAATTTGATACGCTTTTAAAACTTTTATCAAAAGAGGATAAAGATAGTTTGATAAATGGATTAACTTTTGATTATGATTTTGTAGTATCAAATTTTAGTTCAAAAATGAATTTAAATTTATATTTAACAAAATTACCTATAAAAAATACATATAATTTGATGAAAAATTCTTATGCTATTTCAACTATAAATGAGATGTTGAAAAATAAAGAAATTCAAGTAAATATAGATGAAAAAGGTAAATTTAAAGTTTCTGATTTTACTTTTATTGCACAAACAGGTGGAATATATACTGTAAGAGGTATGAAAGGTGATGATAAAAGTTTACAAATATCTTTTATTGATTTTGAAATAGGAAACTACTATTTAGATGATAAAATAGTTATGGAAGATATTAATTTCTTTTATAGTGAAGATAAAAATAAGAAAATTGATTCAAAATTTGATATTGGAAATCTTAAATATAAAAATACATATACTCTAAATGAATTTGATATAAAAAATTTAAAAATATCGTCTTTTTCTATTCCAAATGGAGATTATTTAAAAGGTGATACAAAAATATCTTTTGATTCTTTAAATTTTAAAAATACAGATTATTATACAAAAGAAGATAAAAATAGTACAAATTTAAAAAATACATCTTTTTTAGTTGCTTATGATAAATTACCATACAAAGAGTACAAAGAATTTACAAAATCTTTAGGTATAGAAGCATACTCTTTAACACCTACAACAAAAACTCAAGAAGCTGATAAAAAATTCTTTGAAGTTTTAGCAAAATCTGATTTAACTATAAATATAAATGGTGAATCAAAAGATTTAGATGTAGATAAAAATAGTTTGTATAAAAGCTTGAAATTATCTGGAAATCTTGTATTAAGTAAAGAATTAGATTTTAATAAAATTGATATTTTAAATGATATTTTTAGTGTTTTAAAAGCTGATATTGAAATAGATAAGGAATCAGTAGATAAATCTTTACAAAGTCTTGATGAAAATTTGAAATCTCAACTTAAATTTGAGAATGCTAGTGATGAAAATTTCAAAAAATTACAAGTAGAATTAAAAGAAGATGGATTATATACGAATGGTATTTTGACTTTACCAAAAGCTGAATTAAAACTATTTCCAAACAAATATAAACCTTATGCTTATGATACAAATAGTTCTTATGATGGAAAAGAGTCTAGTATGGATAATGTATCTTATACTTATGAGTTAGTTTCACCAAATCTTTTAAGAGTAAATTTTAAATATAAAACAGGTTTGAAAGATGTATCTTCTGGTGGAATTTCTGTATCTTTCCCTCAATTTAAAGATGATACTAGAGTAAAAGCTAAAAATACAAAAACATTTGAGAAACTAGATGTTTATAAAAAAGGTGATACTCTTTATAGTGGATTATTAAAAGAAAATGTAACTGGTGAGTATTTGATGATTGAAGGTTGGGATGCTTCTTGGAGTGATAAAAATATAGAAAAAGAGTTTAGTGTAGATTTAGATATTACAGATTTAAGTAATGTTTTAGAGATAAATTTAAGAGGGTATTCAACACAAGCTAATAAAATAGATTATGAACTTATCCCAAATCAAAATCAAAGTTTTACTCAAGATCAACAAACATATCCTATAAAAATAGCTGATATAGATTTGTATTCTTTAAAAAATAAGAAAAAATAAGAAAGGTTTAAATGAAAAAAATATTATTAGGGCTTATTGCCCTTATTGTCGTTGTAGTTGCTGTTTGTTTCTTTTTAAGAAATAGTGTTAGTTCAAAAATTGAAGCAAAGATTGAAGAACTTAAAGCAAATGGATTTAATGTAACTTACAATGAAAAATTTGTACCACTTAAAATAGTTGGAGATGGTCAAATTGAAGTTGTTGATTCTTCAAAAGTTACTCAATATATGGTGCAAAGCCAAAAAGGAGAAGCTAAAAAAGCTTTAGAAAGACTTATAGATAATGAAAAGTTATTTTTCCCAGATGTTGATTTGTCAAAGCTTATTTTAGAAGGTGCAGTTTTTGACTATGATTTTAGTTTGACTCTTTTAACTGCAAATCTTGATTTGAACTTTTATTTAACAAAATTTTCAACTAAAATGATGGAAGATTTACCAAAAACTTTTGATGATATGTTAAAAAATAGAGATTTCCATGTAAATATAGATGAAGATTATAACTATAAAATTAAAGATATCAATATTGTTGCTCCAGATAATGAAGCAAAATTTAGTCTTCTTGGAATGACTGGAAATAAAACAGTTTTTGATATGGAAAGTTTTAAATTTGATGTTCCAAAAGATAAATTTTCACTTAGTTTATATGGAATAAAAACTTCTTATGAAGAACAAGCTAATAAAACTATTGATTCAAGTTTTGATATTAAAACTATACAATTTGGTGATGAAAAAGCACAATTAGATATAAGTGGTTTAAAAAGTTCATCTTCTCAGAAAATTTTAAATGACTTGTTAGATGGAAATACAAAAATATCTATTGATTTATTATCTTTTAAAAATAATCTTACAAATGTAAATTTAAAAGATACTTCTTTTGGTCTTGGAATTGATAAGTTACCTATGAAAAAATATGAAGAGTTTATTGATAGCTACTATAATGTTTCTGAAGATATCAACAAAGAAATGCATAATAAATTAAAAGAACTTTTAAAAGAGATTGCACAAAATGGTTCAGAAATTAAAATAGATGCAAATTCAAAAAATCTTAATTTCTTAGGTCAAGATTGGTTTGAAGAAATTGATTTAAAATCAAATATTACTTTTAGTAGCAAATTAGGTGATATGCAATTCCAAACTATTGATGACGTTGTTAAAACTGTAAATATAGATTTAAAAATTGATAGTAAATCGGCTCAAAATATTTCAAATATAATTGGATTAAGTAGAATGGGTATAGATTTAGTTGATTCAGATGATAAAAAATTTAAAGTTTTAAAAGCTCAACTTAAAGAAGATGGTGTTTATGCAAATGATGTTTTAATTTTACCAAAAGCTATGCTACAAATTCCACAAGGAATGGAAATAAAATAAATATTTAGGCTTTTTGCCTAAATATTTTCTCTCTTTTTTAAAATCTCTTTTTCTATTAGTATAAAGAAAAATGGAATTAAAGAGTATATAAATAGTCTTAAACTAAATAAAAACTCCCATTTATATTGTCTCATAGCATTGAGTAATGCTATACAAAAAAGAATAAAAAATATACCATGCATCATTCCAAATATTTTAACAGCAAGTGGTTCTGCAAAAAAATATTTTAAAGGCATTGCTATAAATACCAATATTAAATAAGATATTCCTTCAATTATTGATATTGCTCTAAATTGAGAAAATTTTGTTCTTAACATATCTAACCTTTTGATTTTTTGCCCAAGTATAGTAAACTATTCTTTATGAAAGGTTAATATAACACCACTTTTAGTAAAATCCAAAAATTTAAAAAAAAGGAAAAAAATGAATAAAGTTTTAAAATATTTATTGATATTACCAATTTTGTTTAGTTCTTTGAGTGCATTTGATATAGATAGAAGATTGGAATTGTCTTATATAAATACAAGTGGAAATACTGATACAAGTTCACTTTCTGGAAGACTTGGATTAAATGCAAAGTTTGATGAGCAAGAACTAAAAGCAAAAGGAAGTATTTTAAAAAGTAAAGATAATAATAAAAAATCAGCAAATAAATATGAATTAGAGTTAGATTATGATCATATGATAGGAGACAGATTATATACATATTTAGGAGCTCATTATATAAATGATGAGTTTTCAGATTATGATTCAAGATTGAATGTAGGTCCTGGACTTGGGTATAAATTTATCTATACAGATGATGAAGTTTTAGATATCCAAGGTGGATTTGACTATGCAGTAGATAAGTTCAAAAATGGTAAAAAAGATGAGTATGTTGCACCAAGAGCTGAACTGAATTATAAATATAAAATCAAAGAAAATATTGAATTAAAACAGATGTTAAGTTATCTTATATCTGCTGAGGATAGTGAAAAGTACTTCTTCTCTAGTGAAACAGGTATTGCTGTAAAGATGATGGAAAACCTATCTTTAGGAGCTAGTTATAGAATAGATTATGTAAACTATACTGAAAAAGAGAAAACAGATAAAAAGTTTTTAACATCTTTAATTTTTGATTTCTAACATTTAAACAATCTTTATTTACTTTTTGTAATATAAATAAAAGTAGATAAAGATATTATGATTACTCCTACACCAATTATTAAATATAAAGCATTTATCATTTGACTATAATCATCTATTGCTATTTTAAATACCACTAAAAGGGCTTCAATCAAAAGTGCTATTATAATTGTAATCATAAATTTTGTTAAAACTTTATATTCTGATTTCTCATTTTTATCATAACTTTTAAATAAAACTTCTTGTTCTAGTACTGTTTTTGCTAAATCAAATATAGCCAACCCTAGTGTTAATGCAATAATAGGTTTAAAAATATACTCAATAGAAATAGTATGATTTAATATTGAGTTTATAAAATCATATAAAGAGTAGAATATTGTAAAAAGTGCTAAAGCTATCATCAAAACACAAACAACAACATAAAACGTCTTATTCAACAAATTAAAGTTTTTATTTATCTCTAAAAAGCCTAATTTTTTTAGAATAGATTGTAAATTGAAATCCAAAAATATTATGCAATCTTCTAATTTTATGATAGTTGTAATACATGTTTGTGCGGTTGCACTACTAACATAAGGTTTTGTAATAGCTATTTTTTCATCTTTTAAATTTATATTATCTAGTAAATATTGTCTATTTCTACCTATTGGTTTTTCTACTATTTTATCTTTGAAAATATTTGGTGAAGTTTGATTTAAATTATTTATATCTGCAATGTATATAAGCTCTAATGAAGGAAATATTTTGAAAAGTTGTTGATAGTTTTTTGAAGATTTTGATTTTATATCACCTATATTGTAGATACTTTCTTTGATAAAAATCTCTATATTTTTTTGATTTTTATTATATATTTCTATAAATTCTTGCATAAGAAATCCTTTTAGATAGTAAAATTGTATCAAAAGTTTCTATAAATAATTTACTTATTTAATTTTACTTTTTTTGCTACTTTTGAAAATAAAGGCACTATTAAAACAACAATATATCCAACAATTACACCTAATATTATTTCACTAAAAAATCCACCAAGTGGAACAGCTTTTAAAGTTTCATCAAATGAGCTTAAAATATGTGTTTCGTGTGCAATTATCCCACCACCAACAGCAAGCATAGCAATAGTTCCTAAAACACCAATAATTTTTATAATATATGGCATAGATTTTACAAAACCATCTCCGATTTTTTGTATAGCCTTACTTCTTTTTTCTTGTAAGTAAAAACCTATATCATCTAGTTTTATGATAAATGCAACTATTCCATATACAAAAACTGTTGTTAATATTCCAACGCTTATTAAAACAAAAAGTTTAGTTAAAAAATCACTATTATCAAGTAAACTTAAACTAATAACAATAATTTCAAATGAAAGAATAAAATCTGTTTTAATAGCACTTTTTACTTTTTCATCTTCAAAGTTTTCATTTGAAACTTCTTTTTTATTATCTTCATTATGAGCTTCTTGATGAAAAAATTTTTCTATTATACTTTCAACTCCTTCATAAGCTAAATATGCTCCACCTATGATTAAAATGGGAGCTATTGCCCAAGGTGCAAGATAACTTAAAAGTAAAACAACAGGAATGATTATAAATTTATTTATAAAGCTTCCCTTTGCAATTTTATAAACTATTGGAAGTTCTCTAAGTGCTGCTTTTCTTTTTGCTTCAAGCATTGCAACATTTCTTATATGTTCTAACTCTTCAATAATTTCTTGTTGAGACTTCTCATCTAACTTTTTTATATTTTCTTGTAAATCTTCAACAGATTTTGCTTTTTCTAACTCTTTTTTTAAAATTTGTGAAGTTGTTTCATTTGTAAAGTTTGCAATAGCTGCAAGGTCATCAACTAAAAGTCCGCTTGATTTTACACTTGCAAGTTTTGTATAAGTTGCAATATCATCAAAAAGTAGCCCAATATCATCAAGTGAAGTTGCAAGTGATTTGGCAGTTGTTGCCATAGTTTTTCCTGCAAGTGATCCAATATCATCTGCTAAAATAGATAAATAGCCTAATATTCCAGCCATTAAAATCCTTTAATTGATTTTTTAAAGTGGAATAATATACAATCTTTCCTAATAAAATAAAAATTATTGAGTAATTTTAGTAATTTTCGATACTCTCAAAACTCCAACCACTGTTTTTTAAAAGTGTGATTAGAGTTTTTAGATTTTCTTCACCTTCAAAATGGCTAGAAAACATAATATCATGCATCAAAAGGATTACTTTATTTTCTTTGATAGTTAATTTACTTTTGTAAATCTTTTCCATAGAGTAAAATATTTGTTCTGGAGTCTGTTTTGGTTCTCCATCTACATCATATTCCCACTCTAAATCCCATCCATAAATATGAAAACCTTCATTAAAAATATCATCATAAGCAATAGTTTCTATATTTGTTTGTTCTTTTGATATTGCAAAATCATTTACTTTTATTTCTGGTAACCTAAAAACATTTCTTCCTGCAAGACGAACTGGTAAAATAGATTTTTCATTGTTTGACATTAAAGAGTTTGATTTTTTTATATCTTCAAGAACTGAAATAGGGTTGCTATAAAACTCTTTATATCTATTGTTTGCATGAGAATATGTATGATTTGCAATAGTAATATTTGATTCTTTCAGAGCTTTTTTATAAATATTATTTGCATTTTCTACTTGATAACCAATAAAAAACATAGTCACAGGGATACTTTCTTCTTTTACTACTTTTAAAATATTTTTTGTTGCACTTATTGGACCATCATCAAAAGTAAGAAGTACTATTTTTTCATTTTTTGCTTCTTTAATAGTAGAATTGTTTTCAAAAAAATTAGTAATCGCAGATAAATTTAACGATAAAAAGAGAGAAATAAAAAAAATATGCACAACAATCCTATATATTTAAAATCAAGTTTTTATAATACTAAAATTTATTTAAAAAAAAGAATATATGAGTAAATGTTTGATATATGTTTTTATAATGAGAGATTTTGTATCAATCTTTGTTCATTTATAAGATTGATACAAAAATATATTAAGATTATTCTTTTACATTAAAAGTTAAAGCTGCTCCATTGAAAACATACTCTACTTTGCCAAACAGATCTTTTAAAACACCATCTTTTGTTACACTATCTTTATGTTCACAAGAAACTCTCCATTGTCCTGCACTTTGGACTCTAAATTGTGCTTTTCCATTTTCTATGTATGACATTAAAGAAAAACCGTCATTTTGACCAAAAGAGTTACTACTAGCAGTTATAAAATCTATGCTAGAAGCACTTACACTTAAAGGTTTTCCTTCAAATAAAACTTCAAATTCTACTAAATCCCCAACTTTTACATTTGATAAATCTGTTTTTGGGATGATTTCAAGTCCTTTATTTGTTGCTTTTTGTTCTTCCCATTTGTCAATAGTCAAATAAGATTTTGCAAAAGCTTCAAATTTTAAAGACATTAAAACTTTTTGAATATCATCGATTTTATCGAGTGTTGTTAGCTTGAGTCTTTCTTTTCCTTTTGTATCTATATATTTAGTATAAAAAGTAGGTTTACTTTTTGCTTCTATTTTATAAACACCTTTTTGACTATTTGCTTTTAATGCAATTTTTTGTAATCCCATATCGGCACTAAAAATATCAAAATTATTAGCTTTTTTATTTGCTTCTTTAGGTTCACTAGTTGGAATATCAAGATTTGTAACTTCACCATTTGGTGAAGTTATTTTAAACTCTTCAACAATAACACTTCCATTTGGAGAGTTTAAAATATCATCCATTGGCATTGAATGACCCCAAGCCAAACCAACGATAATATGACCTGGTTTATGAGAAAATGACTCAAAAGAGTTTACCCAAAAATTATGAGCATTTAGATTCGTAAAACCTAAAGACAATATTGTACTAATAAACACTAATTTTTTTAAATTTTTCATTTTTTATCCTTTGTTTTTTTATTTAAAATTTATAAGAAATTGAAGCTAGAAATGTTCTTGGAGTTCCTACATATACTCTTGTATCACTTGTAGTACCAGAAGCTGAACCATCAACATATTTTTTATCTGTTAAGTTTTGAACACTTAAGTTAGCTTTCCAATTTCCTTTTTTATATCCAATTGTCGCATTGTAAATAATAGCTTTATCAAGATTTATACTGTTTGCATCATCTGCATATTTTGTTCCTATATATCTTGTTCCACCACCTACATAAAAATTAGGTAGATTCAAATCAGTTAATTTATAAGTTAAAAATAAGTTTGCTGTATGATTTGGAACATTTCTTAAATCATTATCGTTAACAACCTTATTTTTTGTATCAGTGTATCCATAAGAAGCAATAACTTGTAAATCTTCTGTAACTTCTCCACTTAAATCAATTTCAAAACCTTTACTTTCTTGTTCTCCACTAGCTTTATATCTTGTTCTTGTTATGTCATTTGGATCGAGTTCAGCAACATTTTCTTTTTCTATTTTAAAAATAGATGTTGTTAAATCAAAATTGTCATTAAATAGTTTTTGTTTAAATCCTATTTCATAACTTTTCCCCTCTTCAGGATTTAGAACTTTTCCATTTAAATCTAAACGACTATTTGGAGTAAATGATTTAGAGTAATTTGTAAATAGTGCTGTTTGTGGAGTTAGATGATATATTAATCCAAAAGATGGAGTTGTAGCATCACTTTTTTGTCCATTTTGTGGTTTTACTTCACTATATCTTACTCCAGCACTAAATATTAAATCATCAGTTACATATATATTATCTTGTAAAAATATTCCATAATTTTCTACATAAGTTTTTGAAGATGACATATCTCTTATTGGAAATCCTAAATCATTTACGGATATTATATTTGATTCATATATGGGATTTGCTATACTAATATCGAAAGGTCTAGCTTGTACTACACGAGAAATTGTTTTAGAGTAAGATTTATTATAATCAGCTCCTATACTTAAGTTGTTTTTTTTACCAAACAAATTAAATTCTGTATTTAAACTATATTGTAAAGCATGTTCAGAAGAGTCTGTTTTTTGTTCTGCTGCAAATCTTCTTACTGTATTAGTGTTCTCAAAATACATTAGTGGCAAGTAAACATTGCCATAATCTCTTTTATTATCAAAATATCGATATTTGAAATTTGAGTTCCAAATATTATATATACTATCAAAATCTAACCCGACAATTTTTTGTGTTGTCTCAAATTTTTCATCAGGATGACCAGTTACATTTTTAATGGGAGCAACTAATTTACCATTACTATTTACATTACTTCCAAAATTTGTTGGTGTTGTTTCATCTGTATATTCAGCTATAAAAGTTAAAGTATGATTATCATTTATGTCATAAGCTAAACTTGGAGCTACAAATAATTTATTTGTATTTGTATTACTATTTGTCCAACCTTTATCATATTTAAAAACAGAAAGCATTCTAAAATATAAAGAATTATCATTTGTTAGACTACCGCCAATATCAAGTTTTGGACTATATGATGGATTGTCTGTTGCTTCAAACTCTATTGAAGTTAAAGATGTTTTTATAGGTTTTTTCTTTACTAAATTTACCAATCCACCTGGACTTGATTGTCCATATTGTAATGAATCTGCACCTTTTTGAATTTCAACTAATTCAAAATTAAAGATTTCTGGATGAGCTATTTGATTTGTATATTTTATACCATCAAAAAGTATTGGAGTTCCTGAAAACCCTCTTATTGTAATATTTGTTGATTTCCCATCTGTATCACCAGTATAAACTGTATTTGATGACATTTCTATAATATCATCAATATTTTGTAATTTTGCATCATCTATAAAATTTTGATTAAAAATTTGAATAGATTTAGCTGTATCTTCTTGTGATATTTTTGTTCTATTTAGATTTACTTTGTCATCATTTTTGTATGTAGTAGAACTTTGTTTTTCCGTTATTGTTATGGTATCTATTTTAGTCGTTTCTTGTGCAAATATTGTTGTACTTGCCAATAATATTACACAAAGTTTAATAGATATATTTTTATTTTTCATTTATACTCCTAAATATTAAAATATAAAGAATAATATATAAATAAATAGTTGTTATCAATATTTAATATTGCCAAAATAGGAAAAAATTATTCCTAAAAGGGAAAACTAGGTAGGTTTTAATTTAGTTGTTTTTTATAATTATTTGGTGATATTCCAAAATTATTAAAAAATAGTTTATTAAAATGTCCAAGATTTTTATATCCTATCTTTGCTAAAATTTCTTTCATTGTAAGATTTTTTTTAAGTAGTTCTTTTGATACTTCTAATCGTCTTTGTTGAAGCATTTCTAAAATAGTTATTCCATAGTGCATTTTGAAGTATTTTTTTAAATAACATTCATTTATCGCAGATTTATAAGCAATATCTTTTATAGATAGATTTAAATTATAATTTTTCATAATTATTTCTTTTGCTCTTTCTAAACTAGATAATATATTATTATCTAGTGAAGTATTTAAATTTTTTGCTATTTTCTGTATAGTATAGTGAATTAAATTTGTAGTTTTAGATTCTAAATATATACTTTTTAAAATATCTTCAAAAGAATTTTCATCTATAAAATCATTAAATAGTTCTAATTGAAAAGTATCAATTTGTAGTTTGTTTAAAATATAATAACACTTCTTATGAGCTTTTTTTATGTATTCTTGAATATCTTTTATAGGATATGAAAGTTTTAAAAATAGTTCCTCTTTTACTCCTATAAAAAATACTGAAAATGGATCATTTTTTTTTATTGGAATTTCACAATAAAATTTATCTGATGCAATCTCTGTCAAAAAGTGATTTTTGTTTACAATATATTGTTTTTTATCTTTATATATAAAAGTAAAATTTGAAGATAGATTAAAAATGAAACTTGTTCCTGCAATATTAGATTCTTCAATTAATGTAAAATTTTTTTTTGGAATAAAATTTCTTATAAAAACAGCAATTCCATTACCTAAATCATAAAAAATTGAATAACCATTACCAAACTCTTCTTTTATTTTGGATATAGTGATTTCTCTTGAAAATGGGTTTGATATTGTTTTTGATATTTCTATTAAATTATTATAATTTACTATTTCATTCATTTTTACACCTTAATAAATAAAGAGAATTATACTTATTTATTTTAAAACAATTTAAATATATATTAAATTGATAAATTTGTAATAACTAGCTAAAATTTCATCTATTTAAAAAAAGGTTGATTTTGAAAAATATTTATGATTGTGTAGTTGTTGGTGCAGGAGCTGCTGGAATAATGGCTAGTATAAGTTGTGCCAAAAATAATAATAGCGTTTTACTTTTGGAAAAACTTCCTAAAATTGCAAGTAAATTAAAAGCAACTGGTGGAGGAAAATGCAATCTTACAAATACTCTAAGCCAAGATGATTTTATTGCTAAATTTGGCAAAAATGGAAGATTCATCCAAAGTGCTTTAGATGAATTTAGCCAAAAAGATTTGCAAGATTTTTTTGCTTCTATTGGAGTTGAAACTATTGCAAGAGATGGTTTTAGAATATTTCCTATAAATCATAGTTCAACTATCATATTAGAAGCTTTAAGTAAAGAGTTAGAAAATCAAAAAGTTGAGGTAAAAACTTCAATAGAAATATTGGAGATAAAAAAAGATAAAGAACTTTTTGAAGTAAAAATTTTAAATGAAACTTTTATATCAAAAAATATCATAATAGCAACTGGTGGTTTAGGCTATCCAACACTTGGAGCAACTGGAGATGGATATAAGTTTGCTTTAAATCTTTCTCACACAATCACACAAACTCATCCAGCTATGATGCCACTTTTTACAAAAGAGAAAAACTTTGCTTCTTGCAAAGCTGATACTATTTCAAAAGCTATTTTAAAAGTAAATATTCCAAAATATAAAAATTTAAAGTTAGTTGGTGATTTGATATTTACGGCTCAAGGTCTAAGAGGTCCAGTTATCTTAGATTTTGCTAGAGAAATTACTCCGATTTTAGCTTCATTTGATGAAGTTCCACTTTTGATAAGTTTCTTAAAAGGTAGAAATGAAGAAGAGATTTATAAGCAATTAAAAGATGAAATAGTAAAAAATCCACAAAATAATATCTTACAAAATTTAGAAACATTATTGGCAAGTAGCGTTGCACTAGAGATTTTAAATATTTGTGAGATAAAAGATGATTTACGATTTAAACAAATTGAAGGAATTAAGCGAGAAAAGCTAATCAAAACTTTGGCTTGGACACCTTTTACTATTATTGGTCATGATGGATTTAAACAAGCTATGATAACAAGAGGTGGAATAAGCCTAAAAGAGATAGATTCTAAAACTATGCAAAGTCGTTTAATAGATGGTTTATATTTTTGTGGAGAAGTAATTGATATTGATGGACCATGTGGTGGGTATAATCTTCAATGGTCTTTTTCAAGTGGCTTTTTAGCTGGTAAATTATTAGGAAAAATATGAAAAAAATAAATTTAAAACATTATATATTTATAGTTTTGGGCTCATTAGCAATGGCATTTGGAACAGTGTGCTTTTTATCTCCAAATCAGATAATTACAGGTGGTGGAGTAGGAATTTCTTTACTTTTACATGCACTTTTCCCACAAATTACTTTAGGTATTTTTATGGCAATAGTTAGTATTCCATTTTTGATTATGTCTTATATTTATTTTGGAAAATACTATTTATTTAAAACATTTATTGTAGTTATTCTTTTATCAACTTTTACGGATATATTTAAGGAAGTTTTACAAATAAAAGCTATGACAAATGATATTTTATTAGCATCTATTTTTGGTGGTATTTTTATAGGTTTAGGTGTAGGATTAGTTATAAAAGGAAGAGCTTCGACTGGAAGTACTTCGGTTGTTGGAGAAATAGTTGCTAAAAAGACAAAATTCAAAGCAGCTGAAGTTTTATTAGCTATTGATGCAACTATTATGTTTGCTTCAGTTTTTGTATATAACGATATAGATAAATCACTTTATAGTATGCTTAGTGTTTATGTGGGAATTAGAGTTATTGATATGATATTAACTGGACGACCTTCAAAGAAGATAGTAAATATTGTTTCAAATAATGTAGAAGTTTTAAAAGAACAAATTAGGGAAAGAATTGAAGAACATGGTACTATTTTAACAGGAATTGGACTTCATCAAGGACAAAATAAAACTATTATTTATGTTACAGTTGAAGCTAGTAAGATTGATTTGCTAAAAAATTTGATAAGTAAATATGACCCAGATGCTTTTATGATAATTACAGAAGCTTCAGAGTTTTTAGGTAGAAGTTCAAAATAATCTAAAATGGACAAGTTTTAAAAACTTGTCCATTCATCGTCATTTTCTTTTTTTTGAGGAGCTATTTTTTTTATCTCTGTTTTAGCTATATTTGGAATTTTAATTTCTTGATTATTAGAAAGTACTTTAGCTTTTACTTCATTTTTTCCTACAAATTCTTTATCATCAGCATTTGCAACAATTAACTTAGCCATAGTATCTGTTTGAACAGCAATATCATAAGTTTGAGTTGCAATAGCTGCATTTTGTTGAGTTTGACTATCTAAAGAACTTACAGTATCATTTATTTGTTCAATTCCAGTAAGTTGTTCTTTACTTGAAGCTTCAACACCCTTTATTAGTTCTATTGTTGCATCTATATTTTCACTTAAATCTTTATAACCAATTATCATATCTTCGGCTATTTTTTTACTTTGATCTGCTTTTAAAGTTGCACTTTCAACTAGGTTTTTTATTTCACGTGCAGCTTCAGCACTTCTTGAAGCTAGATTTCTAACTTCTTGTGCAACAACTGCAAATCCTTTTCCAGCTTCTCCTGCTGTTGCTGCTTCAACTGCTGCATTTAGACTTAAAATATTTGTTTGGAATGCTATTTGGTCAATTACACTTATTGCTTCATTTATGGCATTTACTTCTTTATCAAGTTCATTCATAGCCTGTGTTGTTTGATTTGCCAATTTTTCACCTTGATTAGCCGAAGATGTAACATTTGAAGCTATTTTTGACATTTGAATAACATTATTTGTATTACTTGAAATATTACTTGTAATCTCTTCTATTGCAGCCGCTGTTTCTTCTAAAGCAGCAGCTGCTTCATTTGAATTTTTATTTAAAATATCAACATTTTTTAATAAAATCATACTAGTTTCATTTAATGTTAAACCATTTGATTTATTATCCACTAACATTTCACTTATAATATCTGCAAGTTTATTCAATCCCGTAGTAACACCACTTCTACAATTAGGTATTCTATATGTAAAATCTAGTTTTGCATAGCTTTCAAGTGCTTGAGTAACATGATTTATATTTGTACAAATTTTTATTTGTAAACTATGAAACATATCATTTAAATGTTCTCTTAAAGATTCAAGATTGTGAGATTCAACTTTATTATTTAGTCTTTTATTTAAAAAACCATTTTTTATATCTTCTGCAATTGCATCAATTTCACTTAAAAATCTTTTGTCTGATTCTAAAGTTATTTTAGTTTTTTCAATATTTTCATTTACAACTCTTGCCATAGTACCGAATTCATCTTTTGAACTATCATCCAAATATTCTATTTTAGCATTGCTATTTTTATTGATAAAATCAAAAAAACTCAATAGCCCTTTTTCGAAATTTGCTAAAGATTTAATGAGTTCATTTGCAAGATACAATGAGAAAGTTGCAAAGAAAATGATAGATAACAAGATAGTTATAATAAGCGCAATATCCATCTCTTTAATTGTTTTATCTCTTAGTTCAGCAGATTTTATACTTATCAAATTTAATTTATCTTCTAATATAAGACCTACATTTGCAATTTCTTTTATACTATTTGGAAGTTTTTCTTTATTTTCTAAATTTCCATTTGATTCATCAATTTTTATAGGATACATTCTGTCAAATAGATATAAATATCTTCCAGATAAATCTAAAAGTTCTCCAACTAAAACTATATTGTCTTGTTCTATTAATTTAGTTTTCAAATCTCTAAGATTTTCTTGAAGTTCTGAAAAATTATTTCTAACATTTAATACAGCTTGTTGATCTGGATTTTGTAAGAATTGATAGACAGAAATTCGCCCTTTTAACATTTGTTGTATTAGTACATCTGTTTGTTTAACGACATTTTGTCTTTTACTTGCATTGCTCTCAAAATACAGAAATATCGAGGTACATGCAATAATTACAACAACAAATACTATTGGCAACAAAAATAACTTTTTTCTAGTAGAAACATTTTTCAGCATAGGGTTCCTTTGATGGAGTTTAAATAATTATTTTAAAATATAAACAAGTTACTTATAACAAGATTAAAAAAAGAAAAAGTTATAAATAAGATAAAAGAATCTTATTTGAAATATTCATTTAGTTACATTTTTATTGTTTTAAAAACTAATATTTTATAAATTAAATATAAATTTATTTTTATAGAATCCTAAAATAAGAATTAAATAATAAAAATTGAAATTTATGTTTACCACAAATTAGAAAAAATATACTATAATAAGGGAATATTATAAAAATTATAGGATATAAAATATGTTATTGATGAAACTTCAAGCAAGAGAAAAATTTGCCTTTTTACAACTAGCACACTATTTAGCAAGAATTGATAATAATTTTGGAAAAGATGAAGAAGATATTATATTAGAGTATTGTGATGAAATGGGTATTGAAAATATTGATTCTTTTGATATTAGTAGTTTTAGTTTAGAAGATACTTTAAAAAATTTTAAAAGCTTAAAAAGTAAAAAAATAGTTATATTAGAGTTGATGATTTTAATACATATTGATAGAAATTTCAATATAAATGAACAAATTGTGATAGATAAATTAGCAAAAGATTTTGGAATTTCTGCTGAAGAAGTAAACAATTATTCAGCGTGGGGAAAATCTGTTGCGACACTTTATGAAATTGCAAAAGTTTATATTAAAGATGATAATTTAGAAGAGTTTGTATCATAAATAATTTGGAAAAAAGAATGGAAATTATTAAAATTTTAAATGATAGAATTGATAATTTACTGTATGAACATGAAAAATTAAAACTTGAAAAAATAGCTTTGGAGCAACAAATTCAAGAATTGATAGATGAAAATGATAAATTAGAAAGAAATAATCAAGATATGATTTTAAAAATAGATAGTACACTAACACTTATAAAGGCTCAAAAGTGACTAAAGAACTAACTTTTCATATAAATAATATGGCTTATACGATAACAGCTGATGAAGAGCTTGAACAAGAGCTTTGCAAGTATTTAGATATAAATAAAAACAATGAAACAAAAGCTTTATTACTTGCATATTTAAAACTTACTCAAGAATATAGAACTTTTAAAAAAGAGGTTGAGGACATTGCAAATAAACTTGCAGGAGTTTAAACTCAAAGCATTTTCAACTTTGGAAATCGTCATAACCATTGTAATAGTGGCTATATTATTATCTTTTATTTTACCAAAAATGAGTGTTTATTTAGAAAAAAATGATATTTTGAAATTGAAATCAGATGTAGTTTTAATAAAAAATGCTTTGCAAAAAAAGAAGACAAAAAGGGTTTTAGCACAAGAAAATAGTTATATAAATTCTTTAGATAGTGCTAAAATAGATATAAAAAATGAAGATTTGTTTTCAAATATCTTAAAAATGCCTATCATATCTACATCAACAAAAGATAAAGAAAAAGGCTCTTGGGCAAAAGTATCAAATAGTAAATATATATTTTTTACTTCTTCAAAAACTTATGAGTTTTATTTAAACAATGGTGATTTTATCTGTTCAAGTAAAGAAATAGATTGTAAAGAGTTAGAATGAATTATTATGAACTTGCTATATTGAAATCGCCTTTGCAAAATCTTACATTTCAAAGTAAAGATGATATTTCGATTGGTTCAAAAGTTTTAGTGCAACTTGCAAATAGGAAAAATTTTATTGAGGCAGTTGTTATAAAAGAGGTTGAAAAACCAGAGTTTAACTGTAGCAATATTTTAGAAATTTGTGATGAATTTTACTCTTCTTATATGATTGAAATAGCAAATTTTATATCAAAATATTATATTTGCTCTCTTGGTTATGCTTTGAGTATTTTTCAAGGCTTTAATAAAAATATAAAAGATGAAAATATTGATATAAAAATAGATAGCTCAATTAAATTATCAAGTTTTCAACAAAAAGCAAAAGAGTTTTTAGATGAAAAAAAACAAGCTTTACTTTTTGCTTCAACTGGAGCTGGAAAGACTGAAATATATATAAAAACTATTGAAGAAAATCTAAAAAACAACTCTCAAGCTATACTTTTGATGCCTGAAATATCTTTAACTCCACAAATGCAAAAAAGATTGGAGAAAGTTTTTGGAGATTGTGTTGCTATATGGCACTCAAAGATAAGTGCTAAAAAGAAAAAAGAGATACTTTTAGGACTTCAAAATGGAAGTATAAAACTAATTGCAGGAGCAAGATCAGCACTTTTTTTACCATATTCAAATCTCAAATTAATAATCGTAGATGAAGAACATGATGATTCATATAAAAGTGATCAAACTCCAAGATATAATGCAAAAGATTTGAGTATTTACATAGCTAAAAAGTATGATATAAGACTTATTTTAGGAAGTGCAACTCCATCTATTGGTTCTTTTTACAAAATACCATATTTTAACCTTGATAAGACATTTTTTGAGACAAAAAAAGAGTATATTTTTGAAGCAAATTGCCAAACAATCAGTCCAAAAAGCTTAGCTAAAATAGATAATACTTTAAAAAGTGGGAATCAAGCAATAGTTTTTTTGCCAACTCGTGCAAATTTTAAACATCAGATATGTTTTGATTGTGGGAAAAGTGTTGAATGTCCATTTTGTAGTGTTTCTATGAGTTTACATAAAAATGATTTGGCATTGAAGTGCCACTATTGTGGATATACTCAAAAAATACCAGAGTTTTGCCCCTCTTGTAAAACTGGAATCATCAAAAATCATAGAGTTGGAACAGCAGAAATTGAAGAGTTTTTAAAGCTAGAATTTCCAAATAAAGTTATAAAACGGTTTGATAAAGATGAGATAAAAAGTGAAAAAGTATTGAAAAGTACACTAAAAGATTTTAATGACAATAAAATAGATATTTTAGTTGGTACTCAAATGCTTTCAAAAGGGCATGATTATCACAATGTAAAACTAGCAGTTGTTTTAGGAATAGATTTTGTTTTAAATATGAATTCATATAAAGCTAGAGAAAAAGCTTTATCTTTACTTATTCAAATATCAGGAAGAAGTGGAAGAAGTGGATTTGGTGAAGTTATAATTGAGACAAAAAATGAAGATTTTTTCAAATACTATTTGGAAGAATCAAACTATTTGGAGTTTTTACAAAGTGAGATGGAGTTTAGAAAAGATTTATATCCACCTTTTGTAAAACTTGCACGTGTAGTTTTTTCAAATAAAAATGGCTTAAAGGCAAAAGATGAAACTTTTGAAGCTGTAAATATATTTAAAACTATACAAGATATTGAAGTTATAGGTTTTGGAGAGTGTGCTATTTTTAAAATAGCAAACAAATACCGATATGAGATTTTACTTCGTTCAAACAATACAAAAGCACTATTAAAAGCTTTGCACTCTATAAAATCAAGTGATGCTTCTATAGATATGGATACTATTTATTAAAAATTTAGTAAAATCAATAAAACAAAGGAGATAAAATGGTAACTACAAAAGATGATTTTAAAAATTTAGTTGAAGATATAAAAAAACAAAGTTGGTATAAAGAACCACTGGCATTTGCAATAGCTAGAGTAAGCAGAGGAGTTTTGAATAAAAATAGTATCTTAGAAGTTACATATCCTACTATAAACTGGAATGAAAATAGTGCAAGTGCAGCAATTTTTTTAAATGCTATAAAACAAAGTGGAGTTGTATTTGATATAACAAAAAGTGAAGCAGTTTTTGATTTGACTGATAGTTTTTTGTCATATTGCGTAGAGAGTTATAAGCCATTTTATGAAGAAAAAGAGCAACATAAAAACTTGCAAGTTATATCAACTTTAGCATCTTTACCAATAGAAAGTGGACTTAGTGCTGATGATTTTAAAGTTGTATTTATTTTTGAAGATACAAAACCACAAAGTGTTGAAACAGCATATTTAAAACTTTATGCAAAATATAGCAAAAATATTAATGTTAATTTAGATCGAATTGATGATTTACTTATAACTTGTGCTTGGATAGATGGAGTTCCAGTTGAGCTTGATTGGTTAAGACAAAATGAAATTTTGCTAAAAGTTGCAAATAAATATCCAAAAGTTGAATTTGTAGGAAAATATTCAAGAGTTTTAAAACATATACTTCCAAATGAAAATGAAACATATAGTTTTGAAAACCTTTTAAAGTAGCTTTTGCTACTTTATTTTTTAATTTTAAATTTCTCTTCTAACTCTTTTAGTTCATCTGCATTTTGTTGAGCTTTTTTTACTGCTTCTTCAAATGCAAAACCTTTCATAACTATTTCATAAAGTCTTGGTTTGTCTTTTTTCCAATTTCTTAGTGTCATTGGAGTAATATTTAATATTCTTGCTATATCTTGTTGGGTTAGTTTCATACAAAGATGATATAAAATTAATTATATAAATAAAATTCGATAATAATTTTATTTTATATGCCTATAAAGGCAAATAATTTGCTTTATTAAGTTATTGTTAGATAATATTTGCTATGAAATTGAAGAAAAAAGAGAAAAATATTTTCTATAAACATAATAAAATAAAAAATCTTGAGAGTTTATTTGTAATATTTCTTACATTTATATTTTTAATAATATGTATATATTTTATCCTTAATGAATTTTCTTTTGTAAATTAGATATAACCAATCTATAACTAAAAATTTAATATAATCTCGCCCTAAAAAATAAAAAAGAGAAAAATATGATAGAACTAATAAACATATCAAAAAGTTATCCAACAAGCCAACTTTACAGTGATTTAAACTTACGACTAAATAAAGGTGATAAAGTTGGACTAGTTGGGAGAAATGGAACTGGGAAATCTACATTGTTCAAACTTATCCTTGGTGAAGAACATCAAGATAGTGGAGATATAGCAACACCAAAAAATTATAAAATAGGTGCTTTAAAACAATATTTTGATTTTACAGAAAAAACTTTGATAGATGAAACAGCTTTGGCTTTAAATGAAGATGATAAATACAATATTTATAAAGCTGAAAAAATACTTTTTGGACTTGGATTTAGTGAAGAAGATTTACAAAAAGAGCCAAAATCTTTTTCTGGTGGTTACCAAATACGAATCAATTTAGCAAAATTACTTTTAACTGAACCAAATATGTTACTTCTTGATGAGCCTACAAACTACCTAGATATCCTTTCTATTCGTTGGCTTAGAGAGTTTTTAAAAAGCTTTGATGGTGAAGTTATACTTATTACTCACGATAGAGATTTTATGAATAGTGTTTGTACTCATACTATGGGGATTATTAGAAAAAATGCTTTTATTATTGCTGGTGGAACTCAAAAATTCTTTGAACAATTAGAAGCAAATGAAGAGCATTATGAAAAGCAAAAAATTGCTCAAGAGAAAAAAATAAAAGATTTAGAAGAGTTTATCGCTAAAAACAAAGCAAGGGCAGCAACAGCTACTTTAGCTCAATCGAAAGTAAAAATACTTGAAAAAATGGATATTTTAGAAGATATTGAATATGACAAAGATTTAAAATTTGATTTTAACTACAAAGATACAAGTGCTAAGTTTTTACTTGAAGTAAAAGATGTAAGTTTTGGATATACAAAAGAAAATCTGCTTTTTAAAGATATAACTTTTGCACTAAGTCGTGGTGAAACTTTGGGAATTATAGGAAAAAATGGAAAAGGAAAATCAACACTTTTAAATGTAATTGCAGGTGAGTTAAAAGCTTTAAGTGGAAATATTGAATATCATCCAAGTACAGTTTTTGGGCATTTTGGACAAACAAATATAAATCATTTAAATATGAACAATACAATTATGGATGAAATTCACTCTGTAAATGTGAAGTTACCTGAATCAACAATAAGAAATATTTGTGGAATTATGATGTTTAGTGGAGATAATGCAAAGAAAAAAATCTCACTTTTATCTGGTGGAGAAAAAAGTAGGGTAATGCTAGGAAAAATTATAGCAAAAGATGTAAATCTACTATTTCTTGATGAACCTACAAATCACTTGGATATTGAGTCTATTGAAGCACTTACAACAGCAATAAAAGATTTCCAAGGATCAAGTATCATTGTAACTCACAGTGAAGAATTACTTAGAAAAGTTTGTGATAGATTGATAGTTTTTACAAATGATGGAGCTGATTATTTCAATGGAACTTATGATGAATTTTTAGAAAAAATAGGTTGGGGTGATGATATTGATGATAAAAAACCTACAAAAACTTCAAATAAAGATGAAAAAAAAGATAAGCCAAAGATAAATAAAAAAGAGAGTAAAAAGTTAAGAGCTGAATTAGTAGCTAAAAAAAGCCAAGATTTAAAACCTCTCAAAGCTAAAATTGAAGAATTAGAAAGCCTTGCTTCTACACTTTTTGGAGTAGATAAAACAAAAGTAGAGAATGAGATTTTAGAAGTTATGCAAAAAATTGAGAGCATAAATAGTGAATTTGAAGCAAAGATGAGTGAACTATAAAATTAGCAATTAACAGATTGTAAAAACTCTTTCATTTTTCTATACTTCCAATATACAAAATTTGGAGTATGGAAAATGGCTACAAAAATATCAACTATTTTGTACATAAAAGTAGGAAATGTAACTATCACAAAACTTGAAAATCAAAAAAGGCAAGAGCTTGTTTCTGGTATAAAAAAATATCCAGTTTCAAAAGCATATTTATCAAAAAATGGTTTTATTGATGATTTTCAAGCTGATTTACTCCATCATGGAGGAGTTAATAAAGCACTTTTCTTATTTTCAAAATTAACTTATCAAAATATAAATTCACATTTTAATAATAGTTTTGATATGACAAATATGGCATATTTTGGGGAGAATTTGATACTTGATGAAATTTGTGAAAAAGATATTTGTATTGGTGATATATTAAAAATTGGCGATGCACAAGTACAAATCACACAACCAAGACAACCTTGCTGGAAACTTAGTGCAAATACAGAACAAAAAAATATGACAAAGTTTATTTTTGAAAGTGGATTTACAGGATTTTATGCAAAGGTTTTAAAAGAAGGAAATATTTCAAAAGGTGATGAAATTTACCTAGAAAGTAGGATAAATCCAGAATTAACTATTGAAAAACTAAATAAAATCATAGTAAACCCAATGATTGATGAAAATTTGACTTTAAAAGCTTTAAATTGTGAGGAGTTAGGATATCAATTTAAAAACTCTTTACAAAAAAGATATGAAATGGGTGATAAAGATGAACAATTTAGTTATTATCATACATAAGATTTTGTTTTTTAGCTTCAAACCAAATCTTACTGAAAGTTTTTATTGCATCTTTTATTTCAAACTCTTCAAATCCACCAAATCCTAAAGCTATAACTTTTTCTAAATTGAAAAATTCTTTAAAATAGATTTTTATTTTGTTTTTAAGACATAACTTTTCTAAAAGTTCTAAGTTCATAGTAAAAGTTGGTTTTATTAGGATGTTTAATCCACTTCCTTCTCGTAAAATTTTTATATCATCACCTAAAAACTCTTTTAAATAATCTTTCATAATGTGGTGTTTTTTCCTATTTATATTTCTAATTTTTCTTAAATGTTTGTCCCAATAACCTTCTTTTAGAAATAGTGTTAAAGTTTTTTGAATATCAATAGAAATTTGAGAAAATCTAAAGTCAAAAGATTTTTTATAAATATGAAGTAGTTTTGTAGGTAAAACTATATAAGAGATTCGTAAAGCTGGAGATAGAGCTTTTGAAAAAGTTCCAAGATAGATAACATTTCCAAAATTATCTAAACCTTGCATAGATGGAATAGGGCGATTGTAGTAGCTTAGTTCACTATCATAATCATCTTCTATTATAAAAACACTATTTTCTTTTGCCCAATTTAAAAGTTTTATTCTATTTGAAATTGGTATAGTAACTCCCGTTGGAAATTGATGTGATGGAGTAAGGTATAAAGCTTTTGAAGATATATTTTGTAAAAGTGATAAATCCAATCCATTTTGGTTTATTGAAATATCTTCTATTTCAAAATCTTGTAATTCAAATACTTTTCTAGCAGTTTTATAGCAAGGCTTTTCAACAGCAACTTTTTTTGTAAAAGATTTCAAAATAGTTGAAACAATAAATAAACTATCTGTAAAACCACTTGTAAGAATGATTTGTTCAGCTTTACAAATAACATTTCTTGAAGATAAAAGATATTTTGCTAGCTCTTCTCTTAACTCTAATTCTCCTTGAATATCATGATAAATCCCATAGTGAATATCGTTTTTTACTGCTTTATTGTAAAGCTTTAACCAAGTTTGTTTTGGAAAAGAGTTTTTAGATAAACTTGCAGGAAAAAAATCTATTTTATAACTATTATCCTCTATTACATCTCTTTCTTTATTATCTAAATTTATTTGAAAATTTTGAATAATATCTTCACAAATAAAATAGCCACTATTTTTTTTACTTTCTATATAACCTTCAGCATAAAGTTGGTTATAAGCCGTTTGTACAGTTGTTTTACTTAGGTTATATTCATTTGATAGTTTTCTAATAGAAGGTAGTTTTGCTCCTGCTTTTAGTTTAGTTTCTATATCTTCTTTTATTTGATTATAAAGTTGTAAATAAAGTGGAGTTTGATTTTGTTCAAATTTATACAAAAGTGTCCTTATTAAAATAATAAAAAATGTATCTTTTATAAAGTACAAATAATTGATATTATACAAACAAAAAACTTAGGAAGGAGTGTTTATTATGTTTGGTGTAATTTTTGAAGTTGAGATATTGGAAAATAGAAAAGATGAATATTTGAAAATTGCTTCTATCTTAAAAGAACAATTAATAAAAGAAAAAGGATTTATTAGTATAGAGAGATTTCAATCTTTAGCTAATGAAAATAAGCTTTTATCTTTGTCATTTTGGGAAGATGAAAAATCTATTTTAAATTGGAAGAAAAATATTGACCATGCAGCTGCACAGAAAAAAGGTAGAGAATCTATTTTTAAAGACTATAAGATAAGTATTGTAGAAATTAAAAGGGATTATACTTTACAAACAAGCACTTTTAATAAGTGAAAAATATATTTAGGAAAGAATATGAAGAAAAAAATAGAATCTATTTTAAACTATGAAGGAGTTTTTAGTGTTGTAGCTAAAGGTGATGATTTTCCGCATATTGTAAATACTTGGAATTCATATGTGATTTTCAAAAATAATGAGATTTTTGTTCCAGTTGCAGGAATGTTTAAAATGGAAGAATCTCTTAAAAATGATAATAAAGTTATAGTTGTAATTGGAACAAAAGAACTTATGGGACTTCATGGAATGGGTATGGGAGTTAAAATAATTGGAAAAGCTTTTATTCAAAATGATATAAAAGAATATGAAGATATAAAATCTAAATTTGAATGGGCAAGAGCAGTTATGAAAATAGAGATCTTAGAATCTTATCAAACAACATAAAAGGAATAAAATGAGAAGAGCAGAGTTTGATGTAAAAGATGAAAATAGTATAAATGAAGTTTTAGGAACTTGTGAATATGGAACCTTGAGTTTGATTAGTGAAGGGAAACCATATTGTGTAGCTTTGAATTTTGTATATTTTGAAGGTTCTATTTACTTTCATGGAAGCAATGAAGGTAAAAAAATAGATACTATAAAAGAGAATCCCAATGGTGCTTTTTTAGTTGTACAGCCATACTCTACTATTCCCTCATATTTTTTTGATACAGTTGCTGCTTGTCCTGCAACTCAATTTTTTGCGTCTGTTTTGCTTGAAGGAAGTTTAAGTTTTGTAGAAAATGGTGATGATAAAGCTAAAGTTTTAAATGATTTGATGAAAAAATTACAAAATGATGGTGGTTATGAAGAGATATCTTATGATAAAGCAATGTACACAAAAATGTTGGATAAAGTTACTGTTATTAGGTTAAAACCACAAAATATATCTTGTAAAATCAAAGTAGGGCAAAACTTAAATGATGAAAAAAGAGATAAACTCACTCAAAAGTTAGAAAATAGAGCTTCAAATATAGATATGCAGACTATCAAACAGATGAAGTTTTATAACAAACACTAAAAAGAGAAATTAAAATTTCTCTTTTTTAGAATCAAATAAAGCTAATATATTTTTATATTCATCTGCAAATTCCAGATTTATTAAAGAACTTTTACCTTCTATGATTTTTAATGCTTTTTCAACATCTTTTTTACTAAAAATATCATCAAGTGCTTCTAAATAATCTTCTAAATTTAGCTTGTTTTGGTACATTCTTAGAAGTTGTGATAAAAGATAGTTAAAGCTTTTATTTGTTTGTTCTAAATTAAAAATGGCTTCTTCATACTCTTTTAGTTTTATTAAAATATCAGCTTTAAAGTCAAAAAGAGAAAAGTCTTCTTTAAAAATAACACCAATAAATGCTCCAACATTTACAGAATCATCATAACCATCAATTTGAGTTAATAAATCTTCTAAATCGTAATTATCTTTATTTAAAATAAAATCACGGATTAATTTTCCTTGGTTTTTATTGTTATAAATCATATCTTCAAGTGGATAAACTTCAGAAAAATTTGGAACTATCATTTGACAAGAGTAAAATCCTAAATAATCATATTCTCTTAAATATATAGTTTTATTTTTTTTATCTAAAATCTCTTTTAAAAATATAAATTGTTCAGCACTATTTTCATTGTGGAATTTCCACGGAGTATATAAATATGATTTTTTTGTACTTAAAAATTGTATTCCTACTTTTGCATTTGAGTCCACAAAATGTGATTCCAAATTCGATGATGAGCTTATTTCTCTCATATCAAAAGATGGTTTTTCAAAGCTATCAAGTTCATTTATTTCTCTTCCTTGCAATAGTTCAGTTAAAGTTCTTTCAATTGATACTTCTAAAATAGGATGGCTTCCAAAAGATAAGAAAAGTGTATTGTTTTTTGGGTTTATAAAAGCTATTGCAGTTACTGGAAAAATTCCACCAAGTGAGGCATCATAAACTTTTAATTTATAGCCATTTTGTTCTAAGGATTTTATGTCTTCTTTTATTTTTGGAAAATTTTCTATAATCTCTTTTGGAAATTTTGGTAAAGCCAAACCTTCTTTTATAACTTTTAGTTTTACATATCTTTCAAAAATCTCACAAAGAGCTTGAACCTTTGCTTCATTTTGTGTATTTCCAGTAGATAAGCCATTACTTGCAAAAAGATTTGATAAAAGGCTTGTAGGGAAATATATTTTTTCTTTAGTAGTTTGATTTACAAATGGTATAGATACTATTTTATCAAAGCTATTTGAATTAAAATCCAAAAAATCTTCATTTTCAAAATCTTTTGTATCATATTGTTTTTTTAATTCATCTGGGAAAAAATCTTCATCAATACTGAACTCTTTTTGATCAGGAAAAAATTTTCTATCTTCCAAATAAAAGTCATTAAAATATAGATTTGTTTGTAATCTTTCTATAAATTCTCCATAAGCACTAGCTAAACAAGAATTTAATATAGAACCTTTTCCATTTGAAAATATATAATTATTTGCTCCTTCAAAGCTTAAGTTTATAGAGAAGCTATTTTTTACTGGATTTTTTTCTTTTGATAGTTTTACTTTATATCCAAAATCATCTAAGATTTTTTTCATTTTTGATATTGAAACTTCTACTGGTGCATCTTTTGATACTATATTCATAATATTTGTTCTTTACTTTCTTAAAAATTTTGCAAAGTATAGCTAAATGGTATTAATTTATAGGTTTATATAAATTCTTATGATTTTAAATCTTGTATAATGAATTACTAAATATATATAATTTTGTTACCAAAAGTAACTCGAACTAACAAATTTCAAAATTCTTTTGCAAAAATTGTCCATTTTTTTCATTTAAATCGTCTTACTATATAGAGAAACAAATTCTCAAAATTAATACAAAGGATTTAAGATGAAAAACAAAGTTTTCATGTCAGTTGTAACATCATTGATGTTAGGAAGTTCTTTTGCAAATGCAAAAGAGATAAGTTTGCAAGAAGCAGTAGAGAATATAGTAAAGAAATATAATGTAACATATATTTCAAAATCAAAAGATTTGAAGAATAAAATAGTAGATTCAGAAAAGTTAAGTTTCGGGGGGGGGTACGGTATTAAGTAATCTAAATAGCGTACTAGAAGAACATAATCTCAAAGCTATTCAAGAAGATAGCATAATTTACATAATAGAAAAACCAAAATATCAAAACTTTGGTAATACTACTGTTTTAGATGAAATTTCTGTAAAAGATAATAAAGAAAATAGCTACACTCGTAGCCAAGACAATTCATCAACTGGTATGAACTTATCGCTTAAAGAAACACCACAATCAGTTTCAGTAATCACTTCAAAAAGAATGTCTGACCAACAATTAAATGATTTAGTTGATGTTTTAAAAAATACAACTGGGGTAAGTTCAAATGGAGAAGCAAGAGATATGTTCGTATCTCGTGGATATAAAATAACGAATTATCAAGTAGATGGTGTCCCTATTGCCTATTACAGTAACCCTAGTTATGAAAGTTATAATACTGATACTGCAATATATGATTCTGTTTCGGTAGTTCGTGGAGCAACTGGGCTTTTAACAGGTGCTGGAGATCCTAGTGGAAGTATAAATTTAGTACGAAAAAAACCAACTAAAGATTTTCAAGCATCTTTAGAAGCTCAAACTGGAAGATGGGATAAATATAGAGGGGTTGTAGATGTTAGTGGTGGATTTAATGAAGATGGAAGTATAAGAGGAAGATTTATCGCTGTTAATGATCAAGGTGGATATTTTAATCCATTAGCAGAAAAAGAAAGAACGACTTTATATGGTGTAGTAGAAGCTGATTTAGGTGATGCAACTACAATATCAGGTTCATATAATAGAACAGAAATGAAGAATAATGGTCATTATATGATAAATGTTGGTGCAAGAAGATTTCTTTATGATCAAAATTGGAATATTGTTTCACTATCAAACTTTGATAAATACACTTGGCATGCAACAGATTGGACAAACCACAAACAAATTAGAGATAATTATACTTTAAATTTAGAACATCATATTAATGACTCTTGGAAAATAGATACTTCTTATAGTTATATTGAAGAAGATGCTTCACATAAAATAGGTAGTTGTTTTACTTGGAGGGCTGATGGTTGTCAGCTTTTTGAAAGTGATATATCTAAAATAGATTCTAAAATTCACTCAATTGACACAAAACTTACTGGAAACTTTGAACTTTTTGGAAAAACTCATGATTTAGTAATAGGATTTAATAGTGTAAAGAGCAAATATAACATCTTTGCATTGTATCCCAATACGAATTTACAAGATGTAAAGATGATTAATAATAGAGTAGTAGTATCTGAACCAATTTGGGATGGAATATCTGGTACAAGCAATACTGAAACACAACAATATGGTGGGTTTATATCAACTAAATTAAACTTTACAGATGATTTATCAGCAATTTTAGGTGGAAGATACAGTGAATGGAAAACTAAATCTATTAGTAATAGTACTAGGGTTACAGATGATAGAAAATTTGATAATTTTTTACCATATTTAGCTTTAACTTATGATCTTACAGATAACTTAACTACATATGCAAGCTATACAGAAATTTTTAACCCTCAAAATGCAAAAGATAGAAGTGATAAATTTCTTGACCCAGAAACTGGATTTAACTATGAAGTCGGTTTAAAAGGCGAGTGGTTTGATGGAAGACTAAATAGTAGTATTGCACTATTTCAATCAGGAAAAGACAATCTTGCTATAACAGATTATTTAATCGGAGATGATGGAGAATGCCATAGACTTCCAAATGGTGGTTGTGCTTCTAAAGCAGAAGATGATACAAAAAATAGAGGTTGGGAGTTTGAAGTTTCAGGAGAGATTACTCCAAATTGGCAAGTTCAAGCAGGGTTTTCTTCTTCTAGTTTAAGAAAAAGTAACAAAGAATTAATAAACACTACTAAAACAGCAAATCTATTTACAACTTATAAAACTACACCATCTTTAACTGTAGGTGGTGGTTTAAGATGGCATGATAAATCTTCAAGTGATAGTATAAAAAATACTTATATTAGACTAGGTCGTGAAGATTTAGTTGGAGAAGCTAAACAAGATGATTATTATGTGATTGATTTGATGGCAAATTATGAATTTAATAAAAACTTAAGTTTACTTGTAAATATCAATAATGCTTTAAACAAAGAGTATAAAACAAATTTTGAAACATATTCTTATGGAGATGAAAGAAGTTGGATGGCTACTTTAAAATATAAGTTTTAAACTTTTGGAACTGGGAGCAAAGTTCCCAGTTCCAACAAATATTTTTAAGCATGGGTTTCAAAGTATTTATTTAATTTTGAGATTAAAATTTCGATACAAAAAATATACTTTCTCCTTTCCTTTTTACTTTGAAACTCATACTTAAGGGTATAAATAAAATCTTACAAAATGTAATATTCTTTATACAATTTTTCTTTTTATGATAGAATTTTAGAATTGTTATCATAAGGATATAAAATGGGAAATTTATCAAATTTAGTAGTTTATAATGATGGAGAACTAGAACTAAAAGTTTCGGTAGATAATCAAACAGTTTGGTTGAATAGAAATCAACTATCTGAACTTTTTGGAAGAGATGTAAAAACTATTGGAAAACATATAAATAATGTATTTATTGAAAAAGAGTTAGAGAAATTTTCAACTGTCGCAAATTTTGCGACAGTTCAATTTGAAGGTGAAAGGGAAGTAACAAGAGATGTAGAATACTACAATCTTGATGTAATAATCTCTGTTGGATATAGAGTAAAATCACAAAAAGGTGTGAAGTTTAGACAATGGGCAACTTCCATTTTGAAAAATTATATCCAAAATGGATATGCTATAAATACTCATAAAATAACTGAACAAAGATTATTATCATTAGAAAATGATGTAAAGATTTTAAAATCTAAAATAAAAGATAATAAACTTGAAAAAGATAGTGGAATATTTTATGATGGACAAATATATGATTCATACAGATTTATAAATGATTTATTAAAACTAGCACAAAAAGAAGTTATTTTAATAGATAATTATATCGATGATACAGTTTTTACTTTGTTTTCAAAATATCCAAATATAAATTTTACTATTTATACAAATACTATAAATAAACAACTAAATTTAGATTTTGAAAAATACTCTAAACAATATAAAAATATAACACTAAAAACTTTTAAAAATTCTCATGATAGATTTTTAATACTTGATAAAAAAGAGATATATCATTTGGGAGCTAGTCTAAAAGATTTGTGTAAAAAATGGTTCGCTTTTTCTAAAATGAGTTTGGATATAGATGAAGTTTTACAGAAGTTGAAATAACAGATTTTATATAATTTAAAGAGGAATTTTCCTCTTTAAAACTTATTTAGTTTCTAAAATTTCAATAGAAACTATTTTATCACCTTGTTTTATAGAATCTAAATTTTTAAAGCTTTCTGTATCACCTTCTTCAATTCCACCAAAAACTGTATGATTTCTATCTAGGTGAGGGCAAGGTACAAAACATATAAAGAATTGGCTTCCACCTGTATTTCTTCCCGCATGTGCCATAGATAAGCTACCTTTATTATGAACTTGTTTTGGGGCATCTATCTCACATTTGATAGCCCAATCAGGACCTCCCATACCAGTTCCATCTGGGCAACCTCCTTGTGCCATAAATCCAGATATTACTCTATGAAAATTTAAACCATTATAAAAACCATCATTTGCTAAAGTTGCAAAGTTTGAAACTGTATTTGGTGTTGCGTCATTGAAAAGTTTAATCCAAATAACACCTTTATCAGTTGCGATTTTTGCATAGTTAAATTTTGCTAACTCTTCTTTTGAGTAGTTATATTCTTTTAATTCTTTTTTAAAAAACATATTTTTCCTTTTAATTAATTTTCCGAGATTATATCTTCTTTTGGATATAAGTAGTTTAATTTAATAAGATTTTGAATAATCTCTTTAAAAACTGGAACAGCTGATTGGGCTGCATAGTAGTGTGGACGAACTGGAAGAGGATTTATAACTGTTACTCCAATAGTATATGAGTTACCTTTTTCATCATTTACAAATCCTATAAATGAAGATATATATTTTTTTAAATACCCTGTTCCACCAGCAATTTGGGCAGTTCCTGTTTTCCCACCTATTTCAAGACCATCTATCCTTGCACTTCTTCCTGTACCATCTGTAACAGTTTTTATAAGCATTCTTTTCATCTCTAGGGCAGTTTCTTTTGATATTACTTGTTCTGGTGCTTGAAAATATGGTGATTCATATTTCTTACCATCACGGCTTAGAAATGATACAATTTGTGGAGTTACCATTTTACCATCATTGTTAAATACAGAATAAGCTTTTATTAGTTGTATAAAAGTTGATGTCATACCTTGACCAAAAGATACCGTTGCTTTATATATATTATCTCTTTTTTGCTTATCTCCTACAGAAAATTGCCAAAGTTTTGGCATAACACCTTTTTTTTCATAAGGTAAATCAATACCTGTTTTTTGTGTAAAACCAAATTTTTTCATACCTTCATAAAATTCTGGTCCAGATAGTCTTTGTGCAATTTGTAAAGTACCAATATTTGAAGAAAATATCACAACATCATCAAGTGAGATATTTCCTTTTGGAAACGCGTGGTCATCTTTGATTGTAAATTTACCAATTGGATAAGCACCTTTTACACTAGATTGATTGTATGCTGAAAAATACTCATTTTTTCTTATCAAACCTTTGTCCATAGCCAAAGATATAGATAAAGGTTTGATAACAGAACCAGGCTCAAATTGATACTCAACTGCATTTACATTTAAATATGGAATATCTGATTGTTTGATTTTTTCTGGATTAAATCTATTTGAAGATGCCATAGATATGATCTTACCTGTATGACTTTCCATAATAGTTAGTAAAATTTCATCAGCATGAGTTCTTTTTTTATGAATATCTAGTGTTGTTTCATTGTTTTTTTGAAGTTTTAGAGGAATATTTAAATTTAGACTATAACCATCTATGCTATGTGACATAATAGAGTTTTTATCAAAATAGATATATGAAATAACATCTCTAAATCCCTTTAATACTCCATCTTTTGAGTCATTTAGATTGTTATTATATATTCTTTCTAGCCCTTTTACTCCATTTACTTTTGTTTTTCCATCTTTTGATTCAAATTTTGAGTTATATCCTAAAACTGGAGTCAAAGTATCATCATAAGAGAAAGTTCTTTTTTCTCCACTTTCACTTATTTCCAATCTTCTAATTAAGCTTAAACTACCACCTTTTCGTGGTATAAATACATTTAGCTGATTTAATTTTATGTCTAATTCTTTTAGGTTTTTTGCTGCTCTTGAGTCAATATTATAAGATAAAACTACATATCCTGGTGATTTTTCTGCATCTTTTATTTTCTTTTCTAACTCTTGATAGTCCATTCCACTATAAATAGAAAAAAGTTTTAAAAATAGCTCTTTTTTCTCAGGATTTAAATATCTTGTATCAAGTCCAGCTTTATATACTTTTTTTGAAGATACGAGGTTAAAGTTGTCTTCACTTACTATATTTCCACGAACAGCCAATTCACTTTTTTCACCTTTTAAAGATGGAAGAGTTCTTTTTTCATGTACAGTTCTGAAAAATGAGAATGTTACTATAAATAGCCCTAAAGCAATCAGAAAGAGTAAGATTATAATTTTTCTTTTTTTCTTTTTGTTTTCTATAAATTTTTGTTCTAATTGCATTTTTTTGAAGACATCTTTATCCATAATATTATATAATAGGGTATGAATTATATCAAAAATAAGATTAAATTATTAACTACAGGTGCCAATTTAGGCGAACCTGATTACCTTTTGTTTATTTTAGTGTCAATGTTAATTATAACAAGTATAATTTTTTCATATTCACTTACAATATATACAGTAGAATTTATGGGATATGGACAGTTTCATTATGTGTTCAGACAAGGATTAGTAGGTGTTTTTTGTATCTTTTTGATGTGGTCAATGGCAAGGCTAAATCCAGATAAAATAATGTTTAAAGTAGGAATAACACTTTTTATAGTAGGTTTTTTACTTATGGTTGCTATGCCATTTTTACCAGCTTCTTTAGTAACTGCTTCTGGTGGAGCAAATAGATGGATAAGATTACCAGGATTTTCTCTATCTCCTATTGAACTTTTTAAAATAGGATTTATATATTTTATTTCTTGGTCATTTTATAGAAAAGTTATTCACCAGCCAAAACAAGGACTTTTTGGAGATTTATTACTCTTATCGCCTTATTTTTTACTATTTTTTGTAGTTGTATTTATAGTTGCATTTTTACAAAAAGATTTAGGGCAAGTTGTACTTTTGGCTTCGATTATGCTTATCTTAATACTATTTGCAAATAGGTCTTTTAAGATTATTTTAGTTTTATTTGTTGTAGCTATTGTAGGTTTTTTAGGGCTTATTATAGCTGCACCACATAGGATAAATAGGATACATTCTTGGTGGTCTATGGTGCAAGATGGAATATTGTCTGTTTTACCAGCATCTTTAGAACCATATTTAAGAATTAAAAACTTACCAGAACCATATCAAGTTTCTCACTCTTTAAATGCTATTCATAATGGAGATTTTTTTGGTCAAGGTATCGGAAATGGTAATTTAAAAATGGGATTTTTATCAGAAGTTCACACGGATTTTGTTTTAGCTGGAATTACTGAAGAGATAGGTTGGATAGGATTCTTTTGTATTGTTTTTATACTATTTTTAATTATTTTAAGAATTTTCAGAATTAGTAGAAATGTTGAAAATAAAGTATATTATCTTTTTACAACTGGAGTTGCATTGATGATAATTATAGCTTTTTTGATAAATTCTTCTGGGGTTGCTGGAATTATTCCTATTAAAGGTATTGCTGTACCATTTCTATCTTATGGTGGTTCTTCTTTATTGACGACTTCCTTTGCTATAGGCTTGGTTTTATCAATAAGTAGAACATCAAAAAAACAAATTCCACAAAAAAATATTCCGAAACCAAAAGTTAATCAAAGGATTATAATAAGATGAAAAAAGAGTATATTGTTGTAACTGGTGGTGGAACTGGAGGGCATTTAAAAGTCGCAGATGCTTTTATAGAAGAACTAAGAAATAGAGATTTTAATGTTATTTTTATAGGTTCTACAAAGGGACAAGATAGAGCTTGGTTTGAAAATGATAAAAGATTGAGCGAAACATTTTTCTTAGATACTAGTGGAGTTGTAAATAAAAAAGGTTTGAGTAAGATATTGTCTTTGACAAATATGTTTTCAAAATCTTTAGAGTGTTTAAAAATATATAATAAATTTAAAGTAAAAAAAGTTATTTCTGTTGGTGGCTTTTCAGCTGCTCCTGCTAGTTTTGCAGCTATTTTTAAGAGAAATTGTAGCTTTTTTATACATGAACAAAATTCTAAAATGGGAAAATTAAATCAAATTACATCAAAGTTTGCAAGACAGATTTATTCATCTTTTTTAGAAAATTCAAAAGTTAAAGATTATCCTGTTGATTTAAAGTTTTTTGAAAACTCAAGAATAAGAAAAGATATAAAAACAATAGCATTCTTTGGCGGTTCACAAGGTGCAATTGCTATAAATAACTTTGCACTAAAAGTTGCACCAAAACTAAATGAAATGGGAATAAAAATAATTCATCAAACTGGTAAAAATGACTTTGAAAGAGTAAAAGATTTTTATCAGCAAAATAGTATAAATGCTGATATTTTTGATTTTACAAAAGATATTATGAGTAAAATGAATGAAGCAGATTTTTGTGTAAGTAGGGCTGGAGCTTCTACACTTTTTGAGCTTTGTGCAAACAATCTTCCAACATTTTTTATACCTTTTAAATATGCTGCAGCAAATCATCAATATTTTAATGCAAAAGAACTTTTTGATAAAAAATTATGTTTTTTGCAAATAGAAGATGAACTTGATGAAAACTACTTTTTTTCTTGCTTAAATAGTGATATTGAAAAAATAAGCACTGGTTTAAAAGATATTATCAAACCAAATGCTATAAAAAATATTGTTGATGATATTTTAGAATATTAGGAGAATCAAAACCCCAAAAAATATTCTATAAATTCCAAAAGCTACAAAAGTAAATTTTTCTAAAAATTTTAAAAATAGCTTTATTACTAAATAAGCAACTACAAATGATACTACAAATCCAACAGCTAGATTTAGTAAATTTCCATCTTGTAGTATTTCATTATGATGTTTATAAATATCATAAAAAGTTGTTGCACACATCACAGGAACTGCAAGTAAAAATGAAAATTCGGCACTTGCTTTTCTATTTAATCCCACAAGCATAGCACCAATTATACTAGCTCCCGCTCGACTAGCTCCTGGGATTAATGCAAGAATTTGAGCAATTCCTATAAATATTGCTTGTTTTAAACTCACTTTTTCTACATCATCAATCAAAGGTTGTTTATCATCATAAAAAAACTTTTCAACTATTAAAAAAATTATCCCACCAATTATAAATGCCCAAGCAACTATTGTTATACTAAATAAGCTTTTTATTTGACTTGCAAACAAAAAACCAACAGCACCAATTGGAATAAATGCAATAGCTATTTTCACCCAAAGATTGATATGCTTAAATGTAAATTTTGATGGATATACAAAAACTAAAGCCATAATTGCCGCAAATTGGATAATTATCTCAAAAGCTTTATTTACATTATTTTGTTCAATTCCTAAGAATTTACTTAAAACTATTAAATGTCCAGTTGAAGATACAGGGATAAACTCTGTAACTCCTTCAAGAATTCCTAGCCAAATTGCGTCTAATATTGTCATAAAATAATTCCTTTTTCTTTTGTAAGTTTTAAAAATAGTTTTAAGGCTCTTTTTTCTTTATATCCCAAATCATAATCTATTTTTTTTAGATAATTTAAAATATTTTGTTTTGAAATACCACTTCTTTTTGAGTAGATATCTAAAATATATTGTGGGATTTTTATATGTTTTTTGTTAAAGTTTTTTGTGATTTTCTTAAGTCTATTTTCGTGTTTGTTGTAGCACAATACTGCAAAAACAAATGGTAATTTATATTTTTTTTGCCATGTTTTTGCTAAGTCAATAATCTTATCATCTTTATTTTCACAATAAAATTTCAAAGCTTTATCACCTATGATTACTTCACCATCAAGCTCTAAAACTTTTGCTAGTGCATTTGAAGTTTTTGATTGAAAATCATCTTTTGAAACTCTATTTGGCAAAACTAAAACGGATAAAACTTCATCTCTTGCAACTATTCCAAAATCTAAAAATTTTTCATTTCTTGAGCCAATAGATGATATAAATGCACTATGAACTCTTCTTTTTTTGAAATTGTTTGTTATAACTGATGGATAAGATTTTTTATATTCTATACTTGACCTAAGTTGGTTCGATTTTATATTTTTTTTGATATAAATATGAAAGGGTAATAAGTTTATAAAATCAATTTTTGAAAATATCATAAAATTGTTGCCTTAAAATGTTTTAAAATTAAGTCGATATAATAGTATAAAGATAATTAGAAAGGATTAAAATGGTAAAAGTCGAATTTTTAGGTCCTATAAATAAAGAAGATATGAATTTAGATATTAAAAATTTAAAAGAATTAAGTTTAATTTTAAAAGATGATGAAAGTATCTCTTCTTGGCTTGAAACTTGTGCAGTTGCAGTAAATGATACTTTAGTTTTTTCAAAAAATTATGAGTTAAAAAGTGGAGATAAAATCTCTTTATTACCACCAGTTTGTGGAGGTTGATAGTGTTTAGTGAAGATTTACAAATACATAAAGACGATTTACCAGTAGAAAAAATTCATAATGCTTGGTATGAAAAATATAAAAATCTAAATTATGGAGCATTTATAACTTTTGTTGGAATTGTAAGAGATGAAAATAGTATCGAAGGTTTATCTTTTGATATTTATGAACCTATTTTAAAATCTTGGTTTAACTCTTGGCAAGAAAAAGCTAAAAAACAAAATGCAATAGTTTTTATGGCTCATAGTTTGGGTAATGTAAAAAATCATCAAAGTTCGTATATAGCTGGGATTTGTAGTCCAAAAAGACGAGTTGCTTTGGAGCTAATTGATGAATTTGTAGAGGATTTTAAAGCAAATGCTCCAATTTGGAAATATGATATTTTAAATGGCAAAAGAGTTTATGCAGAAGATAGAAGTCAAAAAATAAATGGAGCAGGAATATTGCTATGAAAGATATAAAAAGAGTAGATTTGCACAATCACACAATTTTGTGTAATCACGCTACTGGGACAGTTTTTGATTATGTAGAAAAAGCTATAAAATTGGGTATAGATGAGTATGGATTTTCATGTCATGCACCTATGAATTATGACCCAAAATATAGAATGAGTTTATCTCAAAAAGATATTTATGAAAGATGGATAAAAGAGGCAAAAGATTTTTATAAAGACAAAATAAAAATTCTTTTTGCATATGAAGTAGATTATTTAGATGGATTTTTACTTGATGAGATAATAAATGCTAAAGTTGATTATCTAATAGGTTCTGTTCACTTTTTAAAAAATAAAGATGATATGTGGGGATTTGATAATCCAGAATTTATAGGAGTTTATAAGTCAAAAGATATAGATAGTATTTGGCAAGAGTATTTTAATGCAATTGAATCTATGGCAAAAACTCAACTTTTTGATGTTGTTGGGCATTTTGATTTGATAAAAGTTTTTAAATTTTTACCAAAAAAAGATGTGAGAATTTTGGCAAAAGATGCTTTAAATCAGATAAAAAAATCAAATATGGTTTTAGAGATAAATCCAGCAGGTTTACGAAAACCAATAGGAGAAACATATCCATCAAAACAGCTTTTAGAAGTAGCTTTTGATATGGGAATAAATATAACATTTGGATCAGATGCCCATAGCGTAGAGCATATTGGTTTTGGATATGAAGAAGCTACAAATTTGGCAAAAGAGATAGGTTTTACAAAATGTATGACTTTTGAAAATAAAGATAGAAAATTGGTGAATTTTTAATATATTACTCCACAATAAAATAAATGAAATTTTAGCCATATTTTTACCATCAATTTTTGTTTGAAATTTATGAAGACATACATCGTATGTTGAGTAAAATTTGGACAAAAAGAATGTGTAAATAATGTGAGAGAAAACACCAAAATGTTAGTTTTATTATAAATATTTTTTGCGTTGAAAGTTATCGCTTACACAATGGTAAGCTTCTAACTTCCGCCTTAAAAATACTCACAATAAAACTACTAAAATTTCATTTATTTTATTATGGAGTAATAGTATAAATCAAGAATTTTGTTTTAATTTGCTAAAATATCAGCTTAAATTTTTTGGAGATAAACAGATGGGAAAATTTGTAAATAGTATAGATGAGTTTAAAAGTTTTTGTAGTGAAAATGAAGTGAAATTTGTAGATTTTAGATTTACTGATATGAAAGGTATGTGGCATCATGTTACATATAATTATAAAGCAATAAATGAAGATTTATTGGCAAATGGTATGCCTTTTGATGGTTCATCAATAGATGCTTGGCAACCAATTCATAAATCAGATATGATTTTAAAACCAGATGTTCCAACTGCATTTTTAGATCCATTTACAGCTGATAGTACAATAGTTGTAATCTGTGATGTTTATGATATTTACAAAGGGCAAATGTATGAAAAATGTCCACGATCAATAGCTAAAAAAGCAGTAGAGTATTTAGCAGAAGCAAATATTGGTGATGTTGCATATTTTGGACCTGAAAATGAGTTTTTCATTTTTGATGATGTAAAAATTAAAGATAGTGTAAATGAGTCATCTTTTAGAGTTGATAGTGAAGATGGTGAATGGAATGACTCTCGAGATTATGAAGGTGGAAATATAGGACATAGAGCAAGATTAAAAGGTGGATATTTCCCTGTTGCTCCTATTGATAATGGTGTTGATTTAAGAGCTGAAATGATGCAAGTTTTAGAGCAAGTTGGTCTTGAAGTTACTCTAGGTCACCATGAAGTTGCTCAAGGACAACACGAAATAGGAATTGTATTTGGTGATTTAATTGAAGCTAGTGATAATGTTCAAAAATTAAAGTATGTAATTAAAATGGTTGCACATTTAAATGGAAAATCAGCAACATTTATGCCAAAACCACTTTATGGAGATAATGGAAGTGGTATGCACGTTCACCAAAGTATTTGGAAAGATGGTAAAAATCTTTTCTATAAACAAGGTGAATATGGAAACTTAAGTGATATGGCAAGATGGTATATTGGAGGTATTTTTAAACATGCACGAGCTGTTGCAGCATTTACAAATCCATCAACAAACTCTTACAAAAGATTAATCCCTGGATTTGAAGCACCTTCTATTTTAACTTATTCTTCACAAAATAGAAGTGCATCTTGTAGAATTCCTTATGGAGCAGGTGAAAAATCAACAAGAGTAGAGATGAGATTCCCTGATTCTACTTCTTGTCCATATTTAGCATTTTCATCTATGCTTATGGCTGGAATTGATGGAATAAAAAATAAATATGAGCCAATAGGACCTATGGATGATGATTTATTTGAGTTATCGTTAGATGAAATTAGAGAGCGAGATATCCCTCAAATGCCTCATACTTTAAGAGGTTCGTTGGAAGCACTTATTAGATATAATGATTTTCTTAAACCTGTATTTACAAAAGAGATGATAGATACGTATCAACACTATAAGTTCTCAACACAAGTTTGGCCTTATGAAGCTAGACCTACACCTTTTGAATTTAAAACTATGTACTCTTGCTAAAAAACTATGGATTAAATCCATAGTTTTTTTATAATATTTCTTCAATAACTATTATTACTTTTATATTCTTTTAAGTTTAATATATTAATATTTCATTTACTTTTTGATAATTAATATACCAATTATTAAAATGTAAAAAATTAAGATAAATATCCTAAAGTTTATCGAAATTTTAATTGAAAATTTAACAAAAAGGACAAGTATGAATATACGAATTGCTAAGTCAGTAGCAACTGCTTTACTCGTTTGCGGGGGGGGGTAACCTATTAAGTGCTAATGAAACTACAAAACTTGATGATATTCAAGTTGTAACTACTGCTGGGGGATATGAACAAAATATCGCCGATGCTGCTGCAACAATTTCAGTTATTACAGCTGAAGAAATTGAAAAAAAATCATTTACAGATGTAACAGATGTTTTAAAAAATGTACCAGGTGTTTATGTAAATGGTGGTGGAAGTAACCAATCTATATCTATTAGAGGTATGAGTGCTGATTATACTTTATATTTAATAGATGGAAGACCTATGCAAGATAATCAAGCATTCTCTCCAAATGGGAGTCATGCTGGGAATCCTATTAATTTCTTACCTCCATTAGAAGCTATTGAAAGAATTGAAGTTATAAGAGGACCTGCTTCATCTTTATATGGTTCAAATGCTATGGGTGGGGTTATAAATATTATCACGAAAAAACATTCTGATAAAGTAACTGCTAATATAAATGTAGAGTATTTAAAAGCTGATTCATCAAACAAAGTAAATAATGACTCAAAAAATGTTAGTACATTTATAAATGTTCCAGTAGTAAAAGATTTATTATCGGTTCAGCTAACAGCAGGAATTTTAGATACAGATGAAAGTGATTATGTAAGTAGTGGAGCTTTGAAAGCTGGTTCGGATCCTGATTATAAAAGAACTAATGTTGGTGGTAAAGTTATATTAACTCCAAATGAAAATAATACAATCACAGCTGGATATACATATAAAATTCAAGAAAGAACATCTAATCCTTGTAAAAGTATTGCTTGTGAAGGATCATTTAGAGGTAGTACAGCAAATGGATATAGTGTAGATGCAAATGGAAATATATTAGATTCAAATGGTAGAGCAGTTGGTTGGGATGGAAAAATTTCTAAAGGTACAGTTACAGGTAAACAAAAAAATTCTTCTTCTTTTCAAAAATCAATAAACTATAATTATGATTTAACTCATGAATTAAAATATGATGAATTTTTATTAAATTCTTACTTAACTTATGAAAAATCACAAAATCCAACAAGAGCAAATTCTAGAACTGGAAATGGTATTGAAATGGATACTATTACAGCAAATTCTCAAGGAACTTATTTTTTTGATACAAACTCTTTAACTATTGGGGCAAACTATAAAAAAGAAAATCTTGAAGATGGTGCTACAAATGCTATTACAGTTGGTGGTGTAACTGATGATAGTATTACTAAAATGGAAAGGTATCAATGGGCATTATTTGCTGAGGATACTTGGAGTGTAACTGATGATTTGGCTTTAACTTTAAGTGGAAGATTTGATAGAAATGAATTTTTTGGAAGTAATTTTTCTCCAAAGGCTTATGCTGTTTATAGTTTAACAGATAATTTAAACTTAAAAGGTGGAGTTACAACTGGATATAAAGCACCAAGTTTAAGACAAGCTGCTCCTGATTTTGCTGGAATTTCTGGAGGTGGAGGTCCTGCTGTTGCAATGGTTGGTAATCCAGATTTAGAACCAGAAAAAAGTAGAAATTATGAGTTGGGATTTGCTTATGATAATCCAGATTTAGGACTTGGTGGAAGTTTAATGGTATTTCAAACAGATTATAAAAATAAAGTTCAATCAAGAGATGGTACTGATATTTTACCAGGTGATGCGAAACAATATTGGTATAAAGGTGAATATTATGGAGGAGGAGTTAAGTTCTATGAAAATGTTGATAAAGCAGAGATTAAAGGTTTAGAACTTACAACAGATTGGGAAATCTTAGATAATTTAAAATATAGACACTCATATACATATACAGATAGTGAACAAAAGTCAGGGGCAAATATTGGAAAACCTTTAAATAATATATCTAAACATATGTTTAATGCTGGATTAGATTTTGATGTAACTTCTAAAGTTTTATTGTGGACACAAGCAAATTATAGAGGTAAAACTGCTGGTAGTGGAACTAGTGCTAGTAAAACACCATCTTATACATTTGTTGATTTAGGAGCAGTTTATAAATATGATAAAAATTTAAGTTTTAATGCAGGTGTTTATAATATAGCTAATAAAAATGTTTTAGATGATGGAAATTCAAATGTTTTAGATGGTAGAAGATATAGCGTTGCTATGAATTTGAAATTCTAAAATAATTAAAAATATTCATTCCCAAGTATTGGCGACATTTGGGAAGTAGAACAAACGCCATTTATTTTCATTTTCGACAAATAGTCGGAACTTTTCTTTTTTATTGCAGGTTTTTTTAGGAGAAACCTGCAATTTTAATAATATAAATATAGTAGCAGATTAAACTGCAGTATTTCCACAATGTCCGCATTTTTTAGCAGCTACTGGAATATCCATAGCACAATCATCACAAGATTTTGTTTTTGGTGCTTCTTCTTTTTCACCTTTTAATTTATTGTAAGATTTTATAAACATAAATACTACAAATCCTAAAATTATAAATGATATTGTATCATTCATAAATACACCAAGTTTTATTGCAGGTGCTCCTGCTGCTTCTAAAGCTGCTAAATTAGTATAAGAATTTCCATCAAGTGGTATAAACAATTGAGAAAAATCGACTCTTCCAAGTAATAGTCCAATTGGAGGCATTATTACATTTTCTACCATAGATTTTACAAATGTTGCAAATGCTGCACCAAATATAAAACCTATTGCCATATCAACTACATTTCCAGAAATAAGAAATTTTTTAAACTCTTTAAACATTTTCATCCTTTTTGATTTTTTGAGATTATATTTAAAAATAGGTTTATAGATAATAAAAGTATTTATTTTTTATAAAATAATCAATAAATAATCCTTTGATTACAACTTAATTACAGCTTAAAACTGTATAACCCCATATTTATAAAATAAAGAGTAAATTGCCAAAAATATAAAATGGGGAAATGTAAATGAACAATTTAAAATTAAGAAATAAAATCTTTTTGATATTAGTTTTACCAATGATGGCAATTTTTATGCTCTCTTCTGTTTTGATTTTTGAGAAATATGAAAAAGTTGTAGATATGAATAAAACTTCTAGTTACATAGACTTTACAGTTGAAATCTCACAATTTCTAAAAGATTTACAACAAGAAAGAGAAATCGCAGTTTTATATATAAAAAACTATGGAGATACAATATATAAAGAGAAGTTAGAAAATCAAATAAAAGTAAATATTTCATCACAAAAAAAATTAGAAGATTTTATAAATAATTTTGAATTGATTAAAAAAGATACAAATTTGTTAGATAAACTTGATACTTTGAGAAAAAACATATCTTTAATAGATGAAAAAAGATCTAGTGCCTTGGATTTAAAACTAGATAGTAAAACTTTAGAAAATTTTTACAATGAAGTTATAACTAATTTAATATCTTTTTTTGATGAGTTATTGGTTTATTCAAAAAGTAAGGATTTACTGAAAGCTTCTCAAACATATATTTCAATCATAAGTATAATAGAAAAAACATATAAAGAGAAAGATTTAATAAGAAATATTTTCAACTACAATACAATTTCAAATAAAGATTATAATAGTTTTATATCTTTGTTGATTTTTCAAGATTCAGATATAAACGAATTAAAAGAGAATTTGACAAAAGAACAATTGGAGTATGTTTATAAAAGATTTGAAGATGATATTTTTAAAAAGATTGAAGATTCAAGAAGAGTTATATTTTTAAAAATAGAAAAAGAGAGCATTATAAACACTATAAAAGATGGACTAGGATATGGTGGATTGATTCATCTGTATAAAGATTTTATTTTGTCAAGTGATGAAAATATTTTAAATCAAATACAAAGAAATCATACAAAAACATTAAGAGCAATAAAAGATTATCAAAAATTAGAACATTTAGATGAAGAAAAAGAACTTTTAAATGATATTCAAAGTGCAATAGACTTATATATGTCAAAGGCTTTTAATAGTGAATATTTGGAAGACACAAAAGAGTTAGATTTAAAAACTCTAAAAGCTTTAGAATTTTTATCAAAAAATATATATGGTGCAAATATTCAAGATTGGGAAAATAGTTCTTTACAAAAGATACAAATACTAGAAGAGATAAAAGAGAAAATTGTAAATGATACGCTGTTGTTTATTGATACAAATGTAAAAGAAGGTGATACTCAAATATTATTATTTTTTGTATCTTTGATAGTTTTAACTTTATTAATTTTTCTTGTAATTATGATAATGACGAGTAATGTTACGAAATCTATTAAAAAATTTGAGAATAATCTAAATCAATTTTTTTCTTACTCTATGAAAGAAAAAGATGAAATAAAGTTAAATAAACTTGAAGGTAAAGATGAGTTTGCTTTGATGACAAGAAATATGAATGAGCAAGTTGTAAAAATAGAACAAATAACTCAAAATGATAAACAAGCTATTCTCGAGATAGCAGATGTTATAGGAAAAGTTAATAATGGTTTTTTTGAATACTCTATAAAAGCTAAACCATCTACAAAAGAGTTACAAACTTTAGTAGAAATAATAAATAAAATGTTAGATAGAACAAGATTGAAAATAGATAATCTAAATTTTTTATTGAGCCAATATAGTGAAGGAAATTACAAATTTAAGTTAGATGAGATTCATACAAAAGGGATGTATGGAGATTTTGGAATACTTTGTAATTCAACTATACTTTTAGGACAATCTTCATCACAATTAATTGCTATGATTACAAATGCTGGAAAGAAATTGGAAGAGAATACGAAAATTTTAACTAACTCATCAAATGAATTGGCTATTTCATCTTCAAATCAAGCTTCATCTTTGAAACAAACTTCGGCTTCTCTTGAAGAAATAACACAAAATTTAAAAAAGAACAATGAAAATATGAATAAGATGCAATTAATTGCAGATGAATTAAATGTTGCTGTAATACAAGGAGGTAAATCTGCAAATCAAACTTTTAATTCAATGGATGAAATAAGTAAAAAAGTAAAAGCTATAAATGAAGCTATAACTGTAATTGACCAAATAGCTTTTCAAACAAATATTTTAAGTCTAAATGCGGCAGTTGAAGCAGCAACTGCTGGAGAAGTAGGCAAAGGTTTTGCAGTTGTTGCTAGTGAAGTAAGAGAGTTGGCAAATAAAAGTGCAAATGCTGCAAAAGAGATAAAAGATTTGGTTGAAAGTGCAAATATTGAAACAAATGATGGAAAAATAGTAGCTGATACTATGATAAAAGGTTATGAAAATCTAACTTCAAAGATATTAGAAACAAAAGATATTATTCATAATGTAACTTTATTTAGTAAAGAGCAAGATATTGAAATTGTACAGATAAATGAAACAGTTTCAAGGCTAGATTTTTCTACACAAGAAAATGCTAAAACAGCTTCAAATATTGATAAATTATCAAATGAAGTTTCAATTTTATCAGATAAATTACTTCAAATTACATCACAATCGAAAATAGAAGATAAATATTATGAAATGGTTGAAAATGTAGAATTAATTAAAGAGATTTCAAGATATAAAAATGATCATATAAATTTCAAAAAAAGATATTTCAAAACTTTAGATAAATTTGAAGATTGTATTATAGATAATTGTAGAATGTGTAATTTAGGAAAATGGATAGTAAGTTGTGAGAGTAAAAAAGAGGCTTTTGTAAAAGATGAAAAATGGCAAAATTTAAAAACTAACCATGAAAATATGCATAATAAAATACAAGAATATATAAGTCAAAATGCAAGTAGAGTAGAAAATCAAGTTTTACGAAAAATAGCAAATCAAGTAGAAGAAAACACAATAAAAGTTTTTGATAGTTTAAATGATATTTTGTATCTTGAATCAAGAAATCATAAAAAATAGCACAAGCTATTTTCTACTATTTTACTATTTGGTGAAGTTTAGAACATTGTCCTAAATATGTATCCACACCACACATATCATTCATAATATCTTGAAAGCTATGAGCATTTGCATTATAAACATAAACAAAAATTTCATCGCCTTTTTTTAAGAAGTTTTTTTTACCAAAATCTGTATATGTTGTTGCACCTGCTGCTATAACTATACCTTTTGCAGAATGTGCATATTTTAAAAATTGTCCTAATTCTTCCAATGGTCCACAATCTTCTTGGCAATTTAGCATATCAACCATCCAGTTTTTTAGTTTGTGGAAAAAGTAACTATAAGATTTTACAGAGCAAGTTGTACCATAATCATAAACTATACCATCTCTTTTTATAAATGAAGCGATATGATATTTGCTTAAAATACCATTCTCACTAAAATCATCAATAGGAATAATATCTTGTGATATTCCTTTTGTTCTAGCTCCCCAATTCTTTTTAGTGCTTAATTTATTTCCATTTTGAACTCTTATCGAACAGTCATTAAATGCACTAAAATATTTTGGTATGATATCTACAACTTTATCATCTTCATATACAAAATCACATATTAAAGCTACTTCAGCTTCTATTTGTAGATTATCTGCTTCTCTTTCATGAGTTAAGATAATATCATCACATAGAGGATAAGTTCCTAAAAAGCTATTATGACCTTTTATATAAAATGGGAAAAGTCCTTTTGGTGCACCTTCTTCTTTTGTTTTTATTATTGAAAACTCATCAGCTTCACCTGCTGCATTTAAATGCCCTGCAAAATTTCCTGCAACAGCAAAACCTAAGTAATCTTTTAAATCTTCAATTAAATTCATCATAAATCCCAATACATTTTTTTGAATTGACATAATAGCAAAGTTTTTAGTTAATAAAGTTCAAAAAAGGGATATAGTTTACGAAGTTAAGGTAAATTTAAGAGATTTTACAAAAGGTGTTACCTTTTGTAAAATTATTATTTAATTGATCTCCATTTAGCTGGACCAGTTGTGTGAATAGAATTTCCTTGCGTATCAACTGCAACTGTTACAGGCATATCTTTTACTTCAAACTCATAAATAGCTTCCATTCCAAGCTCTTCAAAAGCCAAAGTTTTAGCTCCTTTTATTGATTGAGCAATCAAATATGCAGCTCCACCAGTTGCAATTAAATAAATAGATTTGTACTCTTTTATTAAGTCAATTGTAGGTTGTTTTCTCTCACCTTTTCCAATCATACCCATAATACCAATATCCATCATATCTTTTGTAAATTTATCCATTCTTGTAGATGTTGTTGGTCCTGCAGGTCCTACAACTTCATCTCTAACTGGATCAACTGGTCCAACATAGTAGATGAATTTATCTTTTAAATCTACACCATTTGGAAGAGGCTTACCTTCATTTTTGTATTCAACTATTTTTTTATGAGCAGCATCACGTGCAGTTAAAATTTTCCCTGAAAGTAAAAGAGTATCTCCTGATTTGAATTGAGATAAGTTTTCTTTTGTTAAATCTTCAATATTTACTCTTTTGATTGTATCCATTGGAAGTTCAATATCTGGCCAAAGATTTAAATCTGGTTTATCAAATTTAGCTGCTCCATTACCATCTAATTCAAAATGAATATGTCTTGTTGCTGCACAGTTTGGAATCATAGCAACAGGTAATGAAGCGGCGTGACATGGGTAATCTAAGATTTTAACATCTAAAACAGTTGTTAATCCACCAAGTCCTTGTGCTCCAATTCCAAGTTTATTTATATCTTCATAAAGTCTTAATCTTAACTCTTCAAGAGGATTTTGTGGACCTCTTTCCTTTAATTCGTGGATATCAACATGTCCCATTAAAGACTCTTTTGCAAGTAACATAGCTTTTTCAGGGTTTCCACCAATTCCGATACCTAAAATACCAGGAGGACACCATCCTGCACCCATATCTTTTACATTTGCCATAACCCAGTCATATATACTATCAGATGGATTTAAAACTGTAAATTTAGATTTATTTTCACTCCCTCCACCTTTTGCAGCAACAGTGATTTCTAATTTATCAGAGTTATCTGTTGAGATATGAATAACAGCTGGAGTATTGTTTTTTGTATTTACTCTTTTTCCAGCAGGGTCTGAAACAACCGAAAATCTAAGAGTATTATCTGGATCTGTATAACCTTTTGCTACACCTTCATTTAAAACATCTTCTAAATTTCTACTTAAATCTAAGTTTGCTTTTAAACCAATTTTTACAAAAATATTTACACTTCCTGTATCTTGACAAAGGGGTCTATGACCCATAGCACACATTTTTGAATTAATTAATATTTGTCCAATAGCATTTTTTGCAGATTCACTTTGTTCTTTTTCATAAGCTTCAACCATCCCTTTTACAAAATCCTCTGGATGATAAAAAGAGATGTATTGACAGGCTGATGCAACCGAATCAATAATATCTTGTTCTGTGATTTTTTTGCTCATAAGTTTTCCTTTTTTTGTTTTATAAACCTTGAAATTATATCAATGCAGTTTTAAAGATAGGCTTTTTCTAAGCTATAAATTAGGATATTTTACAAAATTGTTTAGTTTAGAAATATCTTTTAAAATAAAAAAGCTACCCTTTAAAAAGAGTAGCTTTAAGAAATTAAAAATTAAGCAAAAAATCTTTTTTCTGCTTCATCTTGCAGTTTAACTCCAGAGAATTTAGCTCTTTGAACTAATTCCCAAAAATATCTATAAGTTGCTCTATCGTGTAACTCTCCATCATATTGGATTGGTCCCCATTCTGCATCTTGAGCTTTTATTAAAATATTTTGTGCAGCTTCAAGTTCTGTAAAATCTGGTTTCATAGCATCAACGATAGCTTGAACTTGTGTTGGATAAATTGACCACATTCTCATAAATCCAAACTCATTTCTAGCACGTTCAGCATCTTTATATGTTTGATATGGATTTTTAAGGTCAAGTGTTACATTGTGGCAAGGAATTACACAATTTTGAATAGCAGCTTGTGCAACTCTTGCTTTTGCAGCACCAATTAATCTATGTTCAAATTGTCCAGGACTTCTCATATTTATTGCAGGAATTGCTCCTTGGTAACCTGAAACAAAGTCCATTAAACCAAAATCTAAAACTTGTAGCCAAGGTAAAGTTGCTATTTTTTCAACATCTTGTAAAGCACCGTGAGTTTCTATAAGTACGTGAATTGGAATCTCTTTTTTAATTCCAGCTTTTTTTGCAACACTTTGAATATACTCTATTTGAGTTTTAGCATCTTCATAACAAGTTGATTTTGGTAAAGTGATATATGCTAAATTTTCTCCAGCACCAGTAACTAAAATATCAACATCTTGTCTCCAGTCAGGATGTGAATGGTCATGGATTCTTGTACCTGCCATTTTATATGGGTTTTCACTTGAATTTACAACTCTAACTATCATATTTGCATGTTCAACTTCTTTTCCAGTTTCAGCACCATCTTCACAATCACAAGTAATGTCAAAAACAGGACCTAGTTTTTTTTGCATCTCAAAACCTTTTAGGATTAGCTTTTCGCTTCCTGCAAAGTGTTCACAAGTTGGAATAATTGGTAAAGATTTACCAGATTCAAATAAAGCTTCTTTTGGGTGTGTCATAATAATATTCTCCTTTTTTAATTAAATTTATTTTTTTGTTGATTTTTTTGGGATTACAACTGTGTAATCCAAATCTAAAATAACATTTGGTAAGTACTTACCATCCTCATCTTTTGCATTTTCAATCTCTTTTGGAGTTTTATTTTTAAGTGCAATAGTTCTAAGTCTTAAAAGTCCTAAATCTTCTCTTTTATGCTCAATTTTCTCTAAAATTTCAGTATAAGCATATATTGTATCTCCTGCATAAGTTGGATTGCAGTGATTTCCACTATTTATTGCATATACCCATTGTGCATTTTGAAGCCCATTAAAAGATATTGTTCTTGCTGTTGATATAACAATCCCTCCATACATCAATCTTTGTTGCATTGGAGTAGATTTCATCATATGGTCATTGAAGTGTACTTTTGCATTGTTTTGATATAACTTTGTTGCTAAAGTATGGTCACTATTATCAATTGTAATTCCTTCTGGATGGTTTAATCTTTCTTTTTCTTCATAATCTTCAAAAAAATACTTTCCACCAGTAGCATCTGTATCAACTACTTTTATTGTTGGAATGTTTATTTCATCTAAAATTGGTGTTGAACTTGCAAAAGTTGGAACTTCATTTATATCACTCTTTGTTGAATGGTCTTTTTTATGAACCATAACCCATCTTTTTAAATTTAAAACTTCATTTCCATATTGATTTACACCAATAGAATGAACATATACGACTCCACTTTTTCCATTTGAATTTTCTTTTAATCCTATAACTGTTGAAGTCATACTAACCGTATCTCCAACAAATACAGGATTAGCAAATGATATTTCAGCATAACCTAAATTTGCAATAGCATTTAAAGATATATCTTGAACTGTTTTTCCAAATGTTAAATGAAACATCAAAATATCATCTAATGGTTTTTTTTCATATCCAATTTGTTTTGCAACAACATCGCTAGAGTGAAGAGCAAATCTTGAACCAGTGAAAGCAATATATAAAGATACATCACCATCACTGATTGTTCTTGGAAGTGGATGAACTATTTTTTGTCCGATTTGAAAATCTTCAAAATAGTTACCAAAATTAATTTTTGACACATTCTCTCCTTATTTATTAAATAAATTTTGCCCTAAAGCTTTATAAGTTTCATATAACTTAATCATCTTTCTAGCCCATTTAATTCTTGATGAATCTACAAGTTTATTATTATGTAAAATTACCTCTTTACCTTCTCTTGTAGCTTCTTCATATTTTGCAATCATATCTTCATAATCTTCTACTTCACTTTGTTTTGGAGTAAAAATATCGTTAATATATTCAATTTGTACTGGATGTACTAAAGATTTTCCATCAAATCCTAGATTAAATGCATCTTTTGTAGAGTCTTCACAAGCAAATTCATCATGAACATCAAAATGTGGTCCATCAATAACAGTTTTTCCATAAGCTTTAGCTGCAAGTGCAATTTGAGATAGATAAGTAACGATTGCTTTTGAACCTCTTTTTATGTCTATTTGAAGCCTATTTGCTAATTTGTTTGAACCTACAACAACAACTTCAACTTTAGGACTAGCTGCACAAATTTCTTGAATATTTAAAACAGATAATGGAGTTTCAATCATAATCATAAGTGTAAGATTTGGATTTACTTCATTTATTAATTTTACCGCTTCCAAAACATCTTCTTTTGAGTCAATTTTAGAGAATAATAAACCATCAATTTCTAACTCTTTTGCTAAAGCTAAATCTTTTTTCAAATCTTCACTTATTAAATTATTTATTCTTAAAACTCTTTCGCTTTCTCCAAAGTTTGAATTAAACTCTTTGAATACTTCTCTTAAAGTTTCTCTTCCAGCTTCTCTTTGCTCCGATAAAATAGCTTCTAAATCAAAAATCACTGTATCAGCTAGAATTGATTTTGCTTTTTCTACATTGTGTTTATTGTATGCTGGAACCAAAATCATAGATCGTCTAGCTTTATATTCTATAACTTCTTCACCTTTAACAACAGCTCTTTCTAAATCATGTAAATCTTTTACAAGTTGTTTTCTAAGAACTTTTCCATTCTTTGTTCTTGGATAATCTGTCATTGTAAAGATTCTTTTTGGAGCTTTATATTTTGCTAGATTATCTTGTGAGAATTTTAAAATCTCTTCTTCTTTTTCTTTACTAATTGGTGAATGCCCAATAACAGCAATAGCAACTAAAGTTTTGTCTTTTTCAATATCGAGTCCGAAAGCAACACAATCAGCAACATCATCGTGAGTTTTTACAACTCTTTCAATTTCGTGTGGACTTACTCTAAATCCAAAAGTATTGATAATATCATCTTTTCTTCCAATGAACCAAATATATCCATCCTTATCTTTTTTTGCATAATCTCCTGTAAAGAAATATCCATCATGTCGTGATTTTGCTGTTTCATCTTCTAATTGCCAGTATTCTAAAAATAATCCAGGATCATCTTCTCCTATACAAATCATTCCTTCTTCTTCAACACCAACTTCTTCTAAAGTTTCAGGATTTAAAAGTTTTACAATATGTCCTGGTTGTGCAAATCCAGCACTTCCTGGTCTTATAGGATTATTTTTTGAGTGTGAGATATAGTAAGAGCATTCACTCATTCCAATAGCTTCAAAAATATCTTGTTTAAATCTTTCTCTCCAAAGTCCTAACATTTCATCACTTAAATGTTCTCCAGCACTCATACAATATCTTAAGCTTGGGCAATCTTCAAGTTTAAAGTCTGTTTTTTGGATAATTTGTCTATATATTGTAGGTACTCCAATAAATATTGTACATTGGTGTTTTTTTATCAAATTTATCCAAGTTGAGGCATCATTTCCGCCTTCATATGCAATAACTGTATGACCGTTGTATAATGGATCCATTAATGCTGAACCTAAAACATAAGTCCAGTTAAATTTCCCAGAGTGCATAATTCTATCATTTTCTTTAAAATCGAACCAAAAATCAGTAGCAGGTTTTCTTCCTATTAATGAACGATGAGAGTGTAAAACACCTTTTGGATAACCAGTTGTCCCAGAAGTATATACTAAATATGCTGGTTCTCCTGATTTTGAATTGTAGTGTTTTGGTGTTGAATCTATATCTTTAAAAATTTGATTTAAAGCATAAACATTTATACCTTTAGGTGCTTTAAAATCTTCAACGCTATCAACTCCTGCAACAACAATAGTTTTTAAATTATCAAGATTTTCTAAATATGGAACCAAGTTTTCATACATAGTTGCACTCATAACAATAGCTTTTGCTTGAGAATCTTCAGCAAGATATTTAACCTCACTACCACTTAAAAGAGTCGAAGTAGGTACTGCAATAATTCCAGCTTTCATAACCCCAAAGAATGAAATAGGGTAAGCTAAAGAGTTTTTTAAACATACTAGAACTCTATCTCTTGGTTCTAATCCAATCCCTTTAAAGAAATTTGCAACTTGATCTGATTTTGTAGCTAAATCTTTGTAAGTGATTGTATCAGTACCAAGTTTATCATCTTCAATTATCATAGCTACGCTATTTTCTTTGTTTGTCCCTATATGTTTGCTTGTACAAGCGACACCAATATTTAAAAATTCTGGTACTTCTAATTTAATTGTTTGACTCATTATAAAACTCCTTGTTATATTACAACTGACCGTATGGCCAATTTTCTTTAAATGTGTGTAATGGCATTTTGTTTAGAACTGATAGTGCAAATAATTCATCTTCTTTTGATAAGCTATTTAGTGCATAAGCTCTTAAAATATTTTGCAAAGATTTTCCAAACATCGGAGGATCAAGCATCTCTCCTTCATATCTTATCGCACCACTTAAAAGAGCATCAGCTTCAAGTGCAGCTTTCAAAATAGATACATCTTTTTCAATCTCATTTGGAGATGGAGTAAATGCAACTTTACAAATATTTATATGATTTGGAGTGATAACTTGTTTTCCTGTTAATCCCATAGCATTTTCTCTTAAAGCATGTGCATAAACATGTTTACTAGCTTCATCTCCATGTAAATCTAACCATCTTCTAATATCTTTTTTTTCAACACAATTATCAGGTAAAGAGTGAGGAGTAAGTAGAACTTCAACTCCACCAATTACACCTTTTCCTTTTATTCTTGCTTCCATCGTAAGTATGTTGAAAAATGTTTGTAATTCATCAATCCAACCTTTTGGAGTTATTTTATATGCCATCGCTTTTGAAAAATCATGAATTCCAAATACAATATGTTTTACTGTTGAGTGTTCCATTAACCTATCTGCAATTTGGAGTGATTTTGGGTGTTCAACAATTGGTTGAATAGTAAGTTTACTTCCAATAGATACTAACCAAGAAGATAAATCTCTTATTTCAGCACTTCCATAAACTTCTCCAGCTTTTGCCAAAACTATCACATCAATATATTGGTGTATTTGTTTTAACATTTTTAAATCCTCTTCATACTCTTCAGTTCTAAAAGGATTTATTCTTACAGCTATTTGAAAATCTCTTTGTGGGAATTTTGGTAACTCTTGAATTAGAAGCTCTCTACTCATGGCTTTTTGTCTACAGCCATCTTCTAAGTCAAATAAAACTGTATGAGCTTTTGTTTTATAAGCATGTTTTTGGAGTCTTAATTTTGCTTGTTCCATTGTTTCATAAGAACCATCAAGAGGATTATATTTAATTGGAGGGTAGTATATTTGAATACCTGGCCAATAACCACCTAAAACTGGTGTTAAATCATCTTTTTCTGTTAATTTAGATAAATCAATAGCAGAAGTCATCATTTTTTCAACCTTTCTATATTTTACAAATTCATTTTATATACAAAAGATATTATACATAAAACTAATACAGAAGTTATACACAAATTAAAATGAATAAATTTTATATCTTTTGAAATAGTAAATAAATTTAAGTTTGGTTTAATAAAATGCTTTAAAGTCCAGAAATAGGGCTATATATCTTGTAGAAAGTTCAAATTTCTAAAATAATCTTTTAAAAATGGCTTTGAAACTTTCTCAAAACTATCAATATCTTGATATAAATTTATAAAAAACTCAAAATCTATGTTGTAATTTTTTAAAGTTTCTATTGAAAGTAGGGTGTCATTTATACAACCAAGTTTTGAAGGAGTTATTAAAAATGTTTTGCAATTAAACTCTTTTATCAAATCAATCATAAAAAAATCTTTTTTTATAGGTACAAACAATCCTCCAGCACCTTCAATTATCAAAATATCACAAAAATTTTGTAGATATTCTTTTTTCTCTTTTAAAAATTCTATATCTATATATGTATCTTTTTTTGCTACATAAGGTGCTGCTGGAAGTTCAAATTGATATGGAACAATATCATTCATAGAGAATTTCTTAAAATTTGGATTTAGTTCTTTTGTTAATTCAAACATTTTACTGCCATCAATAGGTTGATTGTTTATAACTCCTGTTTCAATAGGTTTGAAATATCCTACTTTATAACCTTGTTTAGCAAAATATTTTAAAAATTTTTCACAAGCATAGGTTTTTCCAACATCTGTATTTGTAGCAGTTATAAATATAGTTTTAGAAGGTTTTATATTATTTTTCATAAATAATCTCTTTTTTGTTATAATTTGGCGATTTTTAGAAAATGATTTTATCATAAATTATAAGGGTTTAATGTGAGTAATGAAATAGAAATAGAATTAAGTGATGAGATAGAGTTACAAGAGCCAAAAAAATATAATGTTTTTTTATTGAATGATGATTATTCAACTATGGATTTTGTAATTGATGTTTTGATAAAAGTTTTTAGAAAAAATTTAAATGAAGCAGAATCTATAATGCTAAGTGTTCATAATAATGGAAAAGGACTTTGTGGAGTTTATACTTATGAAATAGCTAGTACTAAAGTTGCACAAGTAAAAACTATGGGTAGAGATAAAGGCTTTCCTTTAAAAGCTGTAATGGAAGAAGAATAAAAATGATAAGTAAAGAGTTAAGACACATTTTTGCACAAGCTGTTGGTTATGCAAAAACTAATAAACATGAATATTTAACAGTAGAACACATATTTTTAATGTTGATAAATGATTTGACGATTGAAGGGTTATTTATAGATTTAGGGCTAAATTCTCAAGAATTATTTGAAGAATTGAAAAAATATATAGATGAAACTACTCCAAAAGTACCTGAAGATATTAATGATGAACCAATAGAAACCTTAGCTTTATCTTCAACTATAGAATATATGGTGGCTCATGCTCAAGGGAGTGGAAAGCAAAATGCAAGTGTTGAAGATATGTTTGTTGCAATCTTAAAAGATGAAAAAGCATATTCTACATATTTATTGAGAAAATATGGAGTTCAAAGAGTTGATATTTTAGAAGAAATTTCACACAAAGAGGATGAAGAAAAAAGTGAAGAAACTTCTCAAAATGATAAAATTTTAGAACAAAATTCTAATGAACTTGTAAATATTGCTATAAAAGGTCAAATTGACCCAGTTATTGGTAGAGATAAGGAGTTAAATAGAGTTATTGAAATTTTAGGACGAAGAAAGAAAAATAATCCTATTTTAGTTGGAGAACCTGGTGTTGGAAAAACAGCTATTGCAGAAGGTTTAGCTTTAAAAATTGCTAATGAAGAAGTTCCACCATTTTTAGAAGATTCAAAAGTTTTTTCACTTGATATGGGTTCATTAGTAGCTGGTACAAAATATAGAGGAGATTTTGAAAAAAAATTAAAATCTTTGCTAAAAGAGATTTCAAAAATTCCAAATGCAATTTTGTTTATAGATGAAATTCATACCATTGTAGGAGCTGGAAGTGTAGGTGGAAGTGCAATGGATGCTTCAAATATACTAAAACCACTTTTAGCAAATGGAAAATTAAGATGTATTGGAGCTACTACTTTTGCAGAGTTTAGAAATGATTTTTCAAAAGATAAAGCACTAAGTAGAAGATTTGCAAAAGTTGATATAAATGAACCATCTATTGAAGACTCTATATTGATTTTAGAAGGCTTAAAATCAAAATATGAAGAGTATCATAAAGTAAAATATTCAAAAAGTGCCATACAAAGTGCAGTTGAACTTAGTAAAAAATATATTCAAGATAGATTCTTACCAGATTGTGCGATAGATGTAATAGATGAGGTTGGTGCAGCTAAAAAAATAGAGCTATCAAAAACTTTAAAAACACAAAATGATTCAAATATTACAATAAGTGCAAAAGATATTGAGGAAACTATTTCTAAAATGGCACATATTCCATTACGAAGTGCTACAAAATCAGATTTAAGCTTACTTAAAAATTTAGAAAAAAATATGCAAAAAAGAGTTTTTGGGCAAGATTTAGCAATTACAACTATTGTTCAATCAATTAAAAGAAATAAAGCTGGATTAGGTTTGGATAAAAAACCTATAGGAAGTTTTTTATTTACAGGTCCTACTGGAGTTGGAAAAACAGAAGTTGCTAAAGAGTTGTCATTACAATTAGGAATTCATTTTGAAAGATTTGATATGAGTGAATATATGGAAGCTCATACAGTTTCAAGACTTATTGGAGCACCTGCTGGATATGTTGGGTTTGAACAAGGTGGACTTTTAACTGAAGCTATAAGAAAACATCCACATTCAGTATTATTACTTGATGAAATTGAAAAAGCACATCCTGATTTGATGTCTATTTTACTTCAAGTTATGGATAATGCACAATTGACTGATAATAGTGGTAATAAAGCAGATTTTCAAAATATTATTTTGATTATGACTTCAAATTTAGGTGCAACTGAAGCAAATGTTATGGGGTTTGCAAAAAATGAGAAATTAAATGAAAATAAAGCAATAAACAAATTTTTTGCTCCTGAATTTAGAAATAGACTTGATGCAGTTGTAACTTTTGATAGTTTATCTTTGGAAATTGTTTCAAAAGTTGTTTGCAAATTTATAGAAGATTTGGAACAAAAACTTGAAGATAAGAAGATAAAAATAGAAATTAGCAAAAAAGCAACTGATGAATTGGCAAAATTAGGTTATGATAAATCTATGGGAGCAAGACCACTAAATAAGGTTATTTCAGAGAAAATTAAAAATGTTTTAACAGATGAAATACTATTTGGAAAGCTAAAAAAAGGTGGAATTGTAAAAATAGATTTCAAAGATGAATTTATTTTTCAATATGAAAGTTTATAACACAATTATTTTACAATTTATTTGATACAATTCCAAACAAAAAATAAAGGTATGATATGAAAAATGGTTTAATTATAACTGCAACTACATTATTGTTATTATCTGGCTGTACAGAAGATAAACAAGAGCAAAAAGTTGAACAAGCAACTAAAACACAAGTGAAGCAAGAAGTTAGTGTAGCAGTTGAACAAGAAAAAGAAAAAATTGTAGAAGAAGTTAAAAAAACAGAAGAAAGAACTACTGAGATACAACAAGAAAAAAAAGAAGAATCAAAAATAGATTTAAAAGTTGAAGAAAAATTAGTTGAAGATGCAAATTTAGTAGATGCAGAAACTATGTTTAAAACATGTGCATCATGTCATGGAACAAAAGGTGAAAAAGAAGCTTTAGGAAAATCTCAATCAATAGCTGGATGGGATAAAGATAGAACAATAAAAGCTTTAAATGGTTATAAAGATGGAACTTATGGTGGTGTTATGAAAGGAATCATGAAACCTCATGTTGAAACAAAAACACCAGAACAAATTGATATTTTAGCAGATTTTATCTCAAAACTATAATATATATAGATAAAAGAAAGTTCTTTTATCTATAAAAACTCTTATAAAATCGAATATTAAACGATTATTATTTATAAATTTAAAAAATTAAGCCAATATTAAGTGACAACCCCTTGACAAAGACAGAAAAAGCGATTATAATTCCCGTCCAATTTGACCAGAGATGGTTAAGATAATCCGGCATAGCTCAGCGGTAGAGTAGATGACTGTTAATCATTTGGTCCCTGGTTCGATCCCAGGTGCCGGAGCCATTTTAAGATTTAGTAAAATCTGAGATCTTTAAAGTTTGATAGGTTTAGAGAGGGTAATCTTTGTAAACCGAATATATATGTTAAAAGAAAATTTGTACAAGTAGTAATATTTAACCTAGAGATAGGAATAGATATTATTTGAAATACTTGTCTATAACTTGAGTGATAATTTTGTAACTAACTTAATAGAGAGTTATATGTTTAGAGATAGATATATAGTTTAAAAGAGAGTAATTATGGAATATGTCAGTTTCAAACACTATAAAGAGTGATAGAATTTAGAATGTAAATTAAAATGTAATTTTTAATTTGTAGTTTTTTATTTTTCATTGTAAATTTATGGAGAGTTTGATCCTGGCTCAGAGTGAACGCTGGCGGCGTGCTTAACACATGCAAGTCGAACGAGAACGGGTTATAACTTGTTATAACTGTCAGCTAAGTGGCGCACGGGTGAGTAATGTATAGGTAATATGCCTCTTACTAAGGGATAACAAATGGAAACGTTTGCTAATACCTTATATTCCTTATAAACAAAAGTTTGTAAGGGAAAGATTTATTGGTAAGAGATTGGCCTGTATTGTATCAGTTAGTTGGTGGGGTAATGGCCTACCAAGACAATGACGCATAACTGGTTTGAGAGGATGATCAGTCACACTGGAACTGAGACACGGTCCAGACTCCTACGGGAGGCAGCAGTGGGGAATATTGCACAATGGACGAAAGTCTGATGCAGCAACGCCGCGTGGAGGATGACACATTTCGGTGCGTAAACTCCTTTTATATAAGAAGATGATGACGGTATTATATGAATAAGCACCGGCTAACTCCGTGCCAGCAGCCGCGGTAATACGGGGGGTGCAAGCGTTACTCGGAATCACTGGGCGTAAAGAGCATGTAGGCGGATTGATAAGTTTGAAGTGAAATCCTATAGCTTAACTATAGAACTGCTTTGAAAACTGTTAATCTAGAATGTGGGAGAGGTAGATGGAATTTCTGGTGTAGGGGTAAAATCCGTAGAGATCAGAAGGAATACCGATTGCGAAGGCGATCTACTGGAACATTATTGACGCTGAGATGCGAAAGCGTGGGGAGCAAACAGGATTAGATACCCTGGTAGTCCACGCCCTAAACGATGTACACTAGTTGTTGTGAGACTAGATCTTGCAGTAATGCAGTTAACACATTAAGTGTACCGCCTGGGGAGTACGGTCGCAAGATTAAAACTCAAAGGAATAGACGGGGACCCGCACAAGCGGTGGAGCATGTGGTTTAATTCGACGATACACGAAGAACCTTACCTGGACTTGACATAGTAAGAATGATTTAGAGATAGATTAGTGTCTGCTTGCAGAAACTTGCATACAGGTGCTGCACGGCTGTCGTCAGCTCGTGTCGTGAGATGTTGGGTTAAGTCCCGCAACGAGCGCAACCCTCGTCGTTAGTTGCTAACAGTTCGGCTGAGAACTCTAACGAGACTGCCTACGCAAGTAGGAGGAAGGTGAGGATGACGTCAAGTCATCATGGCCCTTACGTCCAGGGCTACACACGTGCTACAATGGAGTATACAAAGAGCAGCGATACAGTGATGTGGAGCAAATCTTATAAAATACTTCCCAGTTCGGATTGTAGTCTGCAACTCGACTACATGAAGTTGGAATCGCTAGTAATCGTAGATCAGCTATGCTACGGTGAATACGTTCCCGGGTCTTGTACTCACCGCCCGTCACACCATGGGAGTTGAACTCATTCGAAGCGGGGATGCTAAAGTAGCTACCTTCCACAGTGGATTCAGCGACTGGGGTGAAGTCGTAACAAGGTAACCGTAGGAGAACCTGCGGTTGGATCACCTCCTTTCAGAGAAGTGTATTAAGATTTGATTCTTAATACATAGAATAAGAAAAAAACAATTAACAATATATGTTCGGTTTATAAAGATTATTTGAATAAATATATATAGGTGAATGGGCCTATAGCTCAGCTGGCTAGAGCGCTCGACTGATAATCGTGAGGTCTCAGGTTCAAGTCCTGATAGGCCCACCATTAAATAATCTTTACTTTTAATAGAGATATTAGAATTAAGAGTTTTGTTGGGGAATTAGCTCAGCTGGGAGAGCGCCTGCTTTGCACGCAGGAGGTCAGCGGTTCGATCCCGCTATTCTCCACCATATATATAAACTAATATTTAAAAATTAGATATAAGCTTTTATAGATTAAAAGTTTATATCTGGTTTTTAAAACTAGAAAACATTACTAAGATAACTTTAGTTATTTTAAGTAGTATGATATTTAAAAATATAATGTTAAAGTCTTTAAAATTTTTTCGTAAGATTAAATAATAATATGAAGATAAAAGATGAGAGTTTTTTATTGTAGTAGAGTTAAATAATTTTAAATAAAAAAATTTCATATCAATAATTTGTGATAAATTAAATTTATTATAAAACTATAGATAGAACACAACTAAATTATTAAATATAAATATATTTAATAAGATAGTAGCCAAAGAATATTATCAAACTAAAAGTATTAAATTAATTTTTAATACTTTAAAGGCAAATAACTTGAAAGAGTTATTTATTAATAAGCTATTAAGGGCTAATGGTGGATGCCTAGACTGTAAGAGGCGATGAAAGACGTATTAGGCTGCGATAAGCCACGGGGAGTTGCCAAAGAGCGTTGATCCGTGGATTTCTGAATGGGGCAACCCAGTATAATGAGAGTTATATTACCCTACGGGGAGCGAACCTAGTGAAGTGAAACATCTCAGTAGCTAGAGGAAGAGAAATCAAAAGAGATTCCGTAAGTAGCGGCGAGCGAACGCGGACAAGGACAAACCCAATACTTGTATTGGGGGTTGTAGGACTATAATATGAATTAAAGATGATAGATGAAATACTTGGAAAAGTGTAGCATAGAAGGTGAAACTCCTGTAATTTAAATCATCAATAATTTTAATAGTATCCTGAGTAGGTCGGAACACGTGATATTTTGACTGAAGCTGGGGGGACCACCCTCCAATCCTAAATACTACTTACAGATCGATAGTGAACAAGTACCGTGAGGGAAAGGTGAAAAGTACTGCAGCGAGCAGAGTGAAATAGAACCTGAAACCATTAGCTTACAATCATTCAGAGCCCTATGATTTATCAGGGTGATGGACTGCCTTTTGCATAATGAGCCTGCGAGTTGTGGTTAGTGGCAAGGTTAAGTCAAGTACGAAGCCGTAGCGAAAGCGAGTCTTAATAGGGCGCCATAGTCACTAGCTGCAGACCCGAAACGAAGTGATCTATCCATGAGCAGGTTGAAGCTGGTGTAAGAGCCAGTGGAGGACCGAACCCGCTGACGTTGAAAAGTCTTGGGATGACTTGTGGATAGGGGTGAAAGGCCAATCAAACTTCGTGATAGCTGGTTCTCTCCGAAATATATTTAGGTATAGCCTTGTGTTGTAGCATATAGGGGTAGAGCACTGAATGGGCTAGGGCTGCTTACCGCGGTACCAAACCCTATCAAACTATGAATACTATATGTGGAATCACAGGAGTCAGGCGGTGGGTGATAAAATCAATCGTCGAGAGGGGAACAACCCAGACTAACAGCTAAGGTCCCTAAGTTACATCTAAGTGGAAAACGATGTGGAGTTACTGTGACAACCAGGAGGTTGGCTTAGAAGCAGCCATCCTTTAAAGAAAGCGTAACAGCTCACTGGTCTAGTGATTCTGCGCGGAAAATATAACGGGGCTAAGATGTACACCGAAGCTTTAGATTCAATTTTTAATTGAGTGGTAGGAGAGCGTTCTATTCAGCGTAGAAGATGTACCGGTAAGGAGCGTTGGAGCGGATAGAAGTGAGCATGCAGGCATGAGTAGCGATAATTAAGGTGAGAATCCTTAACGCCGAAAACCCAAGGTTTCCTACGCGATGCTCGTCATCGTAGGGTTAGTCGGGACCTAAGTCGAGTCCGAAAGGGGTAGACGATGGCAAATTGATTAATATTTCAATACCAACATATAAGCGCGATGTGGGGACGCATAGAGTTAATCGAGGTCACTGATGGAATAGTGGCTCGAAGGACGTAGGTTGTTAAGTAGGCAAATCCGCTTAACATTAGACCGAGATCTTACAGGCTCTTGACACTCTTCGGAGGAGATGGAGAATCGATGATACTGTCGTGCCAAGAAAAGCCACTAAGTATATTATATGTTGCCCGTACCGTAAACCGACACAGGTGGGTGGGATGAGTATTCTAAGGCGCGTGGAAGAACCCTCTTTAAGGAACTCTGCAAAATAGCACCGTATCTTCGGTATAAGGTGTGCCTACTTTGGTATATGAACTTGCTTCAAAAAGCCAAAGAGGTTGCAACAAAGAGTCCCTCCCGACTGTTTACCAAAAACACAGCACTTTGCTAACACGTAAGTGGATGTATAAGGTGTGACGCCTGCCCGGTGCTCGAAGGTTAACTGATGATGTCAGCGCAAGCGAAGCATTTGATTGAAGCCCGAGTAAACGGCGGCCGTAACTATAACGGTCCTAAGGTAGCGAAATTCCTTGTCGGTTAAATACCGACCTGCATGAATGGCGTAACGAGATGGGAGCTGTCTCAAAGAGGGATCCAGTGAAATTGTAGTGGAGGTGAAAATTCCTCCTACCCGCGGAAAGACGGAAAGACCCCGTGCACCTTTACTACAGCTTGACACTGTAGCTTGGATATTCATGTGCAGGATAGGTGGGAGGCTATGATGACTAGACGCCAGTAGAGTCGGAGCCATCCTTGAGATACCACCCTTGAATATTTGAGTTACTAACTGCGTACAATTATCTTGTATCAGGACAATGTCTGGTGGGTAGTTTGACTGGGGCGGTCGCCTCCTAAATAGTAACGGAGGCTTACAAAGGTTAGTTCAAAGCGGATGGAAATCGCTTGTTGAGTATAATGGCATAAACTAGCTTGACTGTGAGACCTACAAGTCGAACAGAGACGAAAGTCGGTCATAGTGATCCGGTGGTTCTGCGTGGAAGGGCCATCGCTCAAAGGATAAAAGGTACGCCGGGGATAACAGGCTGATCTCCCCCAAGAGCTCACATCGACGGGGAGGTTTGGCACCTCGATGTCGGCTCATCGCATCCTGGGGCTGTAGTCGGTCCCAAGGGTATGGCTGTTCGCCATTTAAAGCGGTACGCGAGCTGGGTTCAGAACGTCGTGAGACAGTTCGGTCCCTATCTTCCGTGGGCGTAGGAAAGTTGAAGAGATTTGTCCCTAGTACGAGAGGACCGGGATGAACGTACCACTAGTGTACCAATTGTTCTGCCAAGAGCATCGTTGGGTAGCTACGTACGGATGTGATAAGAGCTGAAAGCATCTAAGCTCGAAGCCAACTCTAAGATGAACTTTCCCTGAAGTTCCCAGCAAGACTAGCTGGTTGATAGGCTGGATGTGTAAGCGTTGTAAGGCGTTTAGCTGACCAGTACTAATAGAACGTTTGGCTTATTTTTATTTCTTTGGTTTACTATCTTATTAAGTATACAATACTTAATAATTGTGTTTACATTAGTTTTTATATGAAATACAAAAAGACTTTAACATTATCTTTATCTAAACTCTATATTTGAGTTGAGTATTAAGAGCAAAGCTTTTAAATGAAAAGTTAAAAATGGAAAATGAATAATTCACTTTTTATTTGCTTTTACTACTCAACTTTGTTAGTGGTTACAGAGAAGTGGAAATACCCAGTCCCCATTCCGAACCTGGTAGTCAAGCACTTCATCGCCGATAATACTGCAGGGTCCCCTTGTGGAAACGTAGGTCACCGCTAACTCTTTGAGTATTCTTTTTACAAATGCCTTTCCTAAGTTACTTCTTCTAGTATTTTAGGGAAGGCTTTTTTTTATTCTATTTCTTCCTTCTCAACACAATTAAACATATTTAAACACCTTCTCCAAATTTTATCTATATCCTCTTTATCCATTATCTATCTTCTGAAATATTGAGTTTTATTCAAAAGAAGTTACTCTATACTTTTTATTAAATGTTATCATTTTTATTATTAAAGAAATAAAAATAGAGAATTTAATCAATAATTACTATTGATTTAAAATTATCTTAAGGATAATATATTAATATTACATTTAATTTTTACTAATTAGTATAATAATTATTAAAAATGTAAAATAAGATAAATTATCCTAAAAGATTTATCGAAATTTTAATCTAAAATTCAAAAAAAGGAAAAAAATGAAAATTAAAATGGCTAGAACAGTTGCAACAGCTTTACTAGTTTGCGGGGGGGTACAACCTACTAAACGCAAATGAAACTACAAAACTTGATGATATTCAAGTTGTAACTACTGCTTCTGGGTTTGAACAAAATGTTTTAGATGCGGCTGCTTCAATTTCAGTAATAACTGCTGAAGAATTAGAAAAAAAATCTTATAGTGATGTAACTGATGCTTTAAAAAATATACCTGGTGTTAATGTTTCTGGAAATGGTTCAAAAAGAACTATATCTATTAGAGGTATGGGTTCTGAATATACACTATTTTTAATTGATGGAAAACCTGCACAAGGTGATGATGCTTATAAAATTAGAGGTGGTTATCCTGAAAGTCAAGTTAATTATATGCCACCACTTGAGGCAATTGAAAGAATAGAAGTTATAAGAGGTCCGGCTTCTTCACTTTATGGTTCAGATGCTATTGGTGGAGTTATAAACATAATTACTAAAAAACATCAAGATAGAGCAACTGCAAGCATAAGAACAGAATATATAAAAGGTGCTTCATCAAATAAAGTAAATAATGCTACATCAAATACAAGTGTTTATTTAAATGCTCCAATTATTGAAAAAACTCTTTCTTTTCAACTTGATGCAGGTTTAATGAATATGAATGAAAGTGAGCATGCTGTATCTGGAGCAGACCCTGATTTTGAAAGAAAAAATATTGGTACAAGATTGATTTTGACTCCAGATGAAAATAATACTATTAGAGCTGGATACTCTTATACAATTCAAGAAAGAACTCATACTGAAGGTAAAAGTATAGTGGCTGGTAGTAGAGAAACTCCTTATACAAAATTTGAAAGAACTAATTATAATATAGATCATGAAGCAAAATATGATAAATTTTCTATAAATTCTTATGTAAATCATGATAAAGATAAGAGTTTAACTCAAAAGAATCAATTTGAAACTCTTAGTGCAAATACTTTAGGGACATATTTCTTTGATACAAACTCTTTATCTATTGGACTAAATTATAAAAAAGAGAAAATCCTTACAGATGGACAGCATAATGCTCTTGGTGAAACTACAGATTTAGATAGATATCAATGGGCATTATTTGCTGAAGATACTTGGCAAGCTACAGATAATTTGGCTTTAACTTTAAGTGGAAGATATGATGATAATGAACAGTTTGGTAGTAATTTTTCTCCAAAAGCTTATGCAGTTTATAGTTTAACAGATAATTTAAATTTAAAAGCTGGAGTTACTTCTGGATATAAAGCACCAAGTCTAAGAAATTCAAGTGACAATTATGCAGAAGGTTCTATGGGCGGAGATATGATCGGAAATCCTAATTTAACTCCTGAAAAAAGTATGAATTATGAAGCAGGTCTTGCTTATGATAATCCAGATATTGGACTTGCTGCTAGTTTAACAGTTTTCCAAATAGATTTTAAAGATAAAATTCTTCGTTCAGATACATTGGCAGGAAGTGGTACTGCTGGAAGTAGTTTTTATAGTAAATATCCAAACCTTCCATTTGCTTCTAGAGGATATACTACATATTATAATGTGGATGAAGCAGAAAGTAAAGGTATAGAACTTACAACAGAGTATAATATTTTAGATAATTTAAAGTATAGACATTCTTATACATTTAATGATACAGAGCAAAAAAGTGGAAATAATAAAGGAAGACCTTTTACAGATTCACCAAAACATATGTTTAATGCTGGACTTGATTGGGATGTAACTTCTAAGTTATTGTTATGGACGCAATTAAATTATAATGGTAAAACAAGTGGTTCAGTACCACAAGGTGGAGGAGATTTAGGTTTAGAAAAAAGAGCTTATACTTTAGTTGATTTAGGTGGAGTTTATAATTATGATAAAAAACTACAATTTACAGCTGGAGTTTATAATATAGCAAACAGAACTAATGAAAGGAATTTAGATGGTAGAAGATTTAGCGTTGCTATGAATATGAAGTTTTAAACTAAATTATTTAGGATTGCGGTAGATTAAATATTTAATCCCGCAATCAATCTCTAGCCTCAACAACTCTTTTTTGTAACTCTTCTTTTGTAAATATTTTTGATAGTTTTTGTATACTTATTCCATTTGATAAGCTTATTATTATTCCTTGGTTGTCTTCTCTAAATTTAGCAGATTTTATAATAACTTTTATTTTGTTTGCAAATTCATCTATAATGTATATTTTTCTTCCAACAAAAAGTTGATTTAAAGTTGGTTCTTTAAATATTCCTATTAAATTTCTATTATTATATAGATATTTCCATAATTTAAACTCTTGTTCATAACTTAAGAAATAGTTTGTATAGTCTGAAAAAACTCTATCACCTTTTATATAAAATTTTGTTTCAGGGAAAAAGCCTTCTATGCAATTGCATAAAAACATATCTTGTTGTTTTTCTTTTATTTTTGAAATACAAAAATATTTAAATTTCTTAAGTTTATCGATAAATAGTAATTCTTCACTATTTTGATTTTCTAATATAGCAAAAATATTGAAAAGTTCTTTAAAATCATCATCATTTGAAGCTAGAGTTTTAAGTACTTTTATACTCAAATTTGTTTCATTTTGTATATCTTTATCTATTTTATATGATTTAAAATTTGATTTTTTTAAGTCTAATATTTGAATTTGATTTTTTGTTTGATTTAATAGATATATTTTAGAATTATCATTTTTTTCAACTATAAATATATTGTTTGTATCAATTTGTAAAGTTTTATATTTAGCTATAATTTGTTTTTTGAAATCAGTTATTTTTTCTTCTGTTATAGTATATTTAAAGTCACCATTTTTTAAAAATTCTACAAGTTCATATTCTGTATTAAAATCAAGGTATCCACTATTTGAATACTCTTTTTTATGGCTATCAAATTCTAAATCTAAAGATAAAAGATAGTTTTTATGTCTATAAAGCTCTTTTTGATCTTTTATAATAAATTTTTTTAAAATCATTTTTTATCCTATTTTTTATTTTTGTTTGATAAGTCATAAATAAATGCAAAAATTTCTGCAACAGCTTTATACATCGAAGATGGTATCTCTTTATCTATATCAATTTGAGATAAAAGTTCTACTAAATCTTCATCTTTTTTTATGGGAATATTGTTGTCTTTTGCAATTTTTATTATATTTTTTGCAGTTTCACCTTTCCCTTTTGCTGTTATTTTTGGAGCATTATCTACTGATTTGTCATATTGTAGTGCAACGGCTTTTTGAATATTTGGGCTTTTATCTTCCATCTTACGCCTTTATATCAACTTTTGAACCAAAAGACTCACTATTATAGTAGTTTTGTTGGTAAATATTTGATGGTTTTTCTTCTTTTGTTTCTTCGTCTTTCATATCAAGAAGTTTTATATTTACGGGTATTAATTCTACATTGTTAAGAGCTATTTTTAATTGTTGCATATTATCTCTAAGAGCTATTTTAAAATGTTCTCTTTGCGCATAAATAGTCATATCTAACTTATTCTCATCATAAAGAGAGAGCATTAAATCAACTTTTCCAAAATCTTTTAATGTTAGTTTTATTTGACAAAAAAACTTTTCTTCATCTTTTTGTTTCATCTCGATAGTTCCATCTTCTAACATTTCCCAAAAAAAAGGAATATAAACATAGTTAGAGTTTGAAACAATAGAAGTTAGTTGATGATAATCTACTTGAGTTATCAAGTTGTTTATTGTTCTCAAAGCATCTTGTGATTTTACATCTGTTTTTGTACTTAATTCATCTTGCATTTTTAATAAAACTGATTTGAAATCATCTTCTAGTTTCATATTTGTTTTCAAATTTTGTGTTGGGTTATTTATTTGCTCTTGAATGACTGTTTCAACTTTTTTTATAAGAGTATTTATATGTTCTTGAATTTGGCTATTTTGTGGATTTTGCGATTGTAAACTATCTTTTAAAGCATTTAAAAGAGGGCTTAAATTTGTTGTAAAATTATTTGAAAAAGTTGATAAATTTATATTTTGTAAGTTATTTGCCAAATTTGATATATTTTGTGATGATTGCTGATTATTTTGTATTGCTACTTCTGGTTTTGAAAAAAAATCATTTATTTTCAGAAGGTTATCTATTATTGGCAAAATATTTTTGTTTTGTACTGAAGTAGGGTTTTGTATTATGTCATTTTTAATTTGTACTAAAAGTTCTTTTACTTGTAGATTAATACTATTTTTTGTTTCTAAAATGCTTGGATTTTGTAGTTGATTTGTAGCTTGAGATGAAGTTGAATTTTGTACTTGATTATTCATCAAATTTGTTATTGGATTATCTAAAGTTTTTGTTTGTACTTGGTTTTGAGCAGGTTTATTCTCTAGTTTTGATTCAACTAATGTTCCTTGATTTAAAACTGTTTTTAATTCATTTACAAGGTTACTTAAACTTTGTGTCTGTGGATTGTTCAAAGCATTATTTAAATTTTGTAATGCTGTTGTAAGATTTTTTAGACTAGTTTGTAAATCACCACTAGATACAAAAGCTGGACTTGATACATTTTTGATAATATTGTTTATAAGGTTATTTATCTCTTTTACTTGAGGTGTATCAATATTTTTTAATAAATTTGAAATATTTTGTAAAATATTTTCTATTTTTGTACTCAAATTTGAATTTTGTGTCAGTTTATTTTCTAAAAAAATACCACTATTTTTTAATTGTTCTTTTAAACTATTTGCATCAATATCTTTTAGATTTTTTGCAAAGTTTTCTAATAATGGTTTAAATTTTTGCAAATTTTCATCATCTTTTACAGAATTAAGTAAATTTGATATATTTGTTGAAACACTTCCTAAATCTTTGAAAAGATTTGAATTTTTTAGCATATTTTCTAAAGATGAATTCGACTTTGTACCATCTTTTATATTATCAAAAACTTCTTTTAAAACTTTTCCAGCATCGATTGTTGATAATTGTCCTTTATCTTGTTTTAAAAGATTATTTAAAGTTTTATTGTCTGTCTCTTTTAATACATCATTTAAGACTTTATTGTTATTTGCTAAAAGTATATTTAAAGCTGTTCCATTTGATATTAACATAATAGATTATAACACAAATAGTTATAAAATAGAGCTATCTATTGGTATTTGAATTTAAATCAGAATATATTAAGAATTTAAATTTTATCTATTTTTGTTACCAAAGGTAACTCTAAGCAACAAATTTGAAAATTCTTTTGTAAAAATTGTCCATTTTTTTCATTTAAATCGTCTTACTATATAGAGAAACAAATTCTCAAAATTAATACAAAGGATTAGAAGATGAAAAACAAAGTTTTCATGTCAGTATTAACATCAATGATGTTAAGTGGAACAATGTTAAATGCAAAAGAGATAAGTTTGCAAGAAGCAGTAGAGAATATAGTAAAGAAATATAATGTAACGTATATTTCAAAATCAAAAGATTTGAAGAATAAAATAGTAGATTCAGAAAAAGTGAGTTTCGGGGGGGGGTACGGTATTAGATAGTTTAAATAGTGTACTAAATCCAAATGATTTAAAAGCTATTCAAGAAGATGGTGTAATATATATAATAGAAAAACCAAAATATCAAAACTTTGGTAATACTACTGTCCTAGATGAAATCTCTGTTTCTAGTTCTAATTATAAAAATGGAAGTGCTGATTCAGGCTACCTTGTAGAAGAAACAAAGGGAGTAGGTATTTGGAATGAAAGAAAACTACAAGACACTCCATACTCAATGAGTATAATCTCAAAAGACTTAATCGAAAATGTTCAAGCAAAAGATATGAATCAGATTTTTAAAATGAATCCAACTACTCAAGTAGAAGATGGGAATTTTGGATCAACTGGAGGAGATCATACAGGAGTAACAATTAGAGGATTTAATTCTTCAAATCCAATAGTTGATGGTATTTCTTATGCTGGAAGTAGTACAAATAGTGTGATGATGCAAGATATAGAAAGGGTTGAAATCATCAGTGGAGCAACAGGATTTTTATATGGTGGCGGAAGAGTTGGAGGAGCAGTTAATTATATAACTAAAAAACCAATAACTAAGGATTTAAGAAATATTTCAATAGGTAGTTATGGAAATGAATCATACTATACACACTTAGATTTAGGTGGACAATTTGATGATAATCATACTTTTGGATATAGAGTAAATGGACTATATCAAGATGGAAGACTACCATCAGAAGCTGATACAAAGCAAAAAGCAATAAGTTTAGTATTTGATTGGAAACCAACAGATAATTTTTATACAGATATAAAATATGCTTACAAAAACTATTTAGCAAAAGGTGGAAATCTTGTTTTTGGTGATTATGGAGGAGTGGTTCGTTCAGATATAACTTCAAATAAATATTCTATTCCAGATTGGATGGATAATGAGTCAAATACTCACAATATTTCAAATAATATAAGATGGGATATAAATGATATTTTTACTCTAAGAACAAATGCAATGTATGAAGAACATAAAGGAAGAGGAACTTACGGCTATATTCACTATTATAAAAATAATATTATTGAAGAGTTGGATGCTAGACAATTTGCTTGGAATAAAACTAAAAATTATGGAGCCAATATATATTTAGATTCAAAGTTTGATACAGGAAGTATAAATCATACTTTAACTCTTGGTTATTCTTTAAATTCTAGAAAACTTTTTAGATCAGCAGATAATGAACTTAGAACTAACAGGTATTACAATTACACTTTTAATGATTATAAAAATTTATCTGAACCAAATTGGAGTGATTATGGAACAATAGGAACACAATCAAAAAAACCAATAACTCAAACTCAATATAAAAATATATTAATAGGTGATGATATAGTTTTCAATGAACAATGGAGTGCATTAGTAGGAGTAAATTATGCAACGGCTATTAATAAAAACTATTTATCAAATACGAAATATGATAAATCAGAATTAACTCCTACTTTATCACTTATTTATAAGCCTTTTGAGAATTTTACAACTTATGCTACGTATATAGAGAGTTTAGAGGCGGGAACTATTGTCGGAATTTGGTATGCAAATGAAGGAAATATTTTAGATCCATATAAAAGCAAACAATATGAAATTGGAGCAAAATATAGTTTATTTGATGAAAAAGCTTTAATAACAACATCATTGTTTAGAATAGAAAAAGCTAATTCTTACACTGATGAAAGTACAACAGCAAGTTTAGGAAAACCAACATTAACTCAAGATGGAGAACAAATACATCAAGGTCTTGAAATAGGGCTTACTGGAAAAGTTACAGATAATCTTACACTTATGGGTGGAGTAACTTTGATGGATTTAAGTTTAGAAAAAATTGAAGATGAATCTTTAAAAGGAAACAAACCAACATTAGTAGCTACAAAAATGGCTAAATTATTTGCAGAGTATAATATTCCATATATAAATGGTTTAGCTATAAATACTGGAGCATACTATACTGGTAAAAGCTATGTAGATCAAGAAAATAAGGATGTTATACCAAGCTATACAATTTATGATGCAGGACTTAGATATTCTACTAAGTTAGGACAATATCCAACAACTTTTAATCTAAATGTACAAAACTTAACAAATAAAGTTTATTGGGCAAATGCAAATGGTATAGGGGATACTAGAAGTGTTGCTTTCTCCATGAAAATGGAGTTTTAATAATATTTAAAAATAAAGAGAGTTTTCACTCTCTTTATATGAATTATTTTTGTTTTTTACCAGCTATTACAAGTCTTAGAGCATTAAGTCTTATAAACCCTTCTGCATCTTTTTGATTGTAAACTTCATCTTTTTCAAAAGTTGAGTAAGCATCATCATAAAGTGATTTATTTGATTCTCTTCCTACAACTGTTACATTTCCTTTATAAAGTTTTAGTTTAACAATCCCTTCTACATTTTTTTGAGTTGCATCAATAGCAGCTTGAAGCATTTCTCTTTCTGGTGAGAACCAATATCCTTGATAAATTAGTTTTGCATATCTTGGCATTAATTCATCTTTTAAATGTGCTGCTTCTCTATCTAGTGTTAAAGACTCTATTGCTCTATGAGCTTTTAACATAATTGTTCCACCTGGAGTTTCATAACAACCACGAGCTTTCATACCAACATATCTGTTTTCAACAATATCAACTCTTCCAATTCCATGTTTATTTCCATAATCATTTAAAGTTTTAAGTAAAGTTGCTGGTGATAACTCTTTTCCATTTATAGAAATAGGGTCTCCATTTTTATATCCAATAGTGATATATTCAGCTTCATCAGGTGCTTGTTCAGGAGAATTTGTCCATAACCACATTGATTCTTCTGGTTCATTTGCTGGATTTTCTAAGTGTAAACCTTCATAAGAGATGTGAAGTAAATTTGCATCCATAGAATATGGGCTGATTTTTGGATTTCCATTTTCATCAACATGTTTTTGTGATATTTCAATTCCATTTTTTTTAGCATATTCAAGTAAACTTTCTCTTGAATTTAAAGTCCACTCTCTCCAAGGTGCAATAACTTTTAAATCTGGATTTAAAGCTAATGCTCCAAGTTCAAATCTTACTTGGTCATTTCCTTTTCCTGTTGCTCCATGACTTACTGCTTCTGCACCTTTTTGGTTTGCAATTTCTACAAGTTTTTTAGCAATTAATGGTCTTGCAATAGAAGTTCCTAAAAGATATTCACCTTCATAAATAGCATTTGCTCTAAACATTGGAAAAACATAATCTTTAACAAACTCTTCTTTAATATCTAAAATAAAAACATTTTCAGGTTTTATTCCACAAGCAATAGCTTTTTGTCTTGCAGGTTCAACTTCTTCACCTTGTCCTAAATCAGCTGTAAAAGTGATAACTTCAGCATTGTATTCATCTTGAAGCCATTTTAAAATAATAGAAGTATCTAAACCTCCACTATATGCAAGAACAACTTTTTTTATATCTTTTTTACTCATAAACATATCCTATTTTTGGTTATTAAATTTCGCTGATTTTATCTAAAATTTAATATAAAACGATTTAAGCAGCAATAACTTTGTTTCTTCCTGAACTTTTTGCTTTATACAGTAATTCATCAGCAAGTTTTAAAACTACATCTTGATCTGAGTTTTCACTCAAAGTTGCAACTCCTAGACTTATTGTCACTTTTTGATTTATTCCAAAATCACTATTTTCTACAACTTTTCTTAAGATTTCAGCTAATTTTGTTGCCGATTGGATATCACTATTTGAAGCTAGTATTAAAAATTCTTCGCCTCCCCATCTTGCACATATATCGGTTTTTCTAGTATGTTGTTTAAAGATTTCAGATATTTGTTTTATTACAAAATCTCCTTTATCGTGACCATATGTGTCATTGATCTTTTTAAAGAAATCTATATCCAAAAGGATTATTGAAAATGGCGTTTTATATCTTTTAAATCTTGAAACTTCTTCTTCTAGTCTTTTTAGAGTATATCTTCTATTGTATAATCCACTTAAAGTGTCAGTTTCAGATAAATTTTTTAGAAGTCTATTTTGTCGTAAAACATTTAATCCAAGGGCTAAGATAATAATTAATAAAATAAAGAATACAAGAATTATATTTTTTTGATTTGTAATAATTTCTTCTTTTACTAAGATACTACTATTTTGTTCATCTATTTTTTTCATTAGAAGATCTAGGTTGTTTTTTGCATCTTCAAAAGTTTTTTCTTGCTCTAATTGTAAATTTATTAAATTTTTTATATCTTTTTCTTTTTTTATTGCTTCATTTTGAGCAATAAAAAGTTTCTCTTTTTGTTCTTCTATGCTATTGTAAATTTGTGATAATTCTTTTTTTTGTAAAGTTAATTGTTCATTTTGAACTTTTATATTTTTTATTTGATCACTAATTATTGTTTTTTGTTGGTCTATTGCTTTTAATTGTTCTTTTAATTCTTTGTTTTTGTCTTCAATATTTTTATTTAAAGATGTAATAGTCTCTTTTTGCTCTTTTAATTGAACTTGAGAAGATTTATATAATTGAGCTACATCAATTTCTGTTCCACCTAAAAGAATAATATCTGGCGACACAGTCAAATCTCTATTTAAAATATTTGCTTTATTTATCTCAAAAGTTATTTTTGAATCATTTTGAAGTAGATTTATCATAACTTGTTTTTTGTTTGCATAATTATCGCTTATTAATAGAGTATTGTTTTTTTCATATTCATAATATAATTTTTCATATTCAACTTCTGATGATTTATCTATAAAAATGGCTTGAATGTTATCTACTTTAGTATTATTATAAATAATTACTTCTATATTTTTATCGTTTAATTGTTTTCTTGAAGCTAACATCTTAAACATATTGTTTAATGTTTGATTTTGAGAAACTATCATCAATTTATAGCTTTTTATATTCTCATCATTTTTCCAAGAGATGTTTTTTAAAAAATTGTAAACATACGCAACTTTTATTTGTTCTTCTTTTATCTCATCTGAAAATGTATTATTTATTGATAATAAAAAAATAAGTATTGATATATAGATCTTCATAGTTTTTCCTAAAAATTAATTGTATATGAAATATAAGTCATTCTGGTATCTTGTGGTGAAACATATCTTTTTGATGAATTATATCTTGGAGTAAAATAGTGTTCATCAAAAATATTATCTACTCTAAGTGCTATTTTTTGTGATTTTGTAATATTATAACTAGCATACAAATTTGCTATGAAATAACCATTTGTAGTTCTATCCGTAATATCATCAAAAGGTGCAACTTTTATTGGGCTTAACCATCTAAGTGATGGTGAAAATGTAAAATCTTTGTATCTAAAAGTACTTCCAGCTTTAAATACATGTGATGCAAGAAATGGTAAATTATAGTCGTATTCATAGTCTATTTTTCCATTTATATAACTGTAATTTGCCCAATAGTTTATATCATATCCAGAAAAGTAAGAGTGTCCCATATATGATATATCTCCACCATATATGTGAGAGTCTGCTGCATTTTGAGCACTTTTGGGATTATTTATTTGAATGTCATTATATTTTCCACTAGGAAGAGGTTCTTCTATTAGAATAATATCTTTTATATTTGTATAGTAAGTAGAAAAAACTATTTGGTCATTACTTGAAAGATGTAAAAATAGATTGTATTCATAAGTTTTACTTTTCTCTGGTTGTAAATCTGAATTTCCTACTCTTGCTTCATTAAAATATAATTCTCCATTAGAATCTTTGTTTAATGCACCATAAGATTTATATTTAACATTATTGGAAGGTGCTAAAAAAGCTTGAGAATATATAAACTTTTGTGTTAAAGAATTATTTTTATGTATTAAGGCAATTCTTGGATTAAAAGAAGATTCATAGTTTGAATTTTCATCATATCTTGCTGCTAAAGCTATTTCAAAATTATCATTTAATGTTATTTGATCTTGGATATAAAATGCAATATTATGCCATTTTTGTTCATAATTTGGAGCTTTAATATTTGAAAGATAAGCATTATTTCCATCTTGAATCAAATAGTATTTATCTTTTCCTTTTTTTATACCTTGATAACCAATAGGTGTTACATCATACCAATCAAAATTTGTTCCAATAGTTATATCATGGTTTTTTATTTGTTTATTTAAAGTTTCTTCTAGACTATATTTTTTAGATTTTGAATATTGGTAGCCTTTGAAACAGTTATAGTCTGCATCACATCCTGTATATCTGTTTCTAAAATAACTATCATTTAAAAATTCAGTTTGGCTATAACTTAGAGTTGTTGTTGATGACATATCCCAAAAAATATCAGTTTCATATCTTAAATAAGTATTGATTTTTTGAGTATTTAAGTTTGCATTCTTATCAAAAATATTTCTATTTTTATTTGCATTATCTCCATTCATTGAAATAAGTGTAGATTCAGAAGAATAACTATAATTTGCTCCAATATCAAAGCCACCTTTTAAATATTTTAAAGAAGCAGATTTTGTTTCATGTGGTTGAAAATTATTAGATTGATTTGTATTTTTAAAGTTATCTGGATATTCTTTGTCAAAATTATAGTCTTGATCTGTATGTAAATGAGCTTTATATGAAAGAAGTCCATCGTTTATTTTTATACTTTGATTTGCATAAAAATATTTATATCTATCTTTTCCTGCCCAAACTCCTATTTGTCCATTTTCTTTAGAAGAAGTTACAAGATTGATAACTCCACTCATAGCATCCGCTCCATAAATAACAGAAGCTGCACCATAAAGTATTTCTACTTTTTCTATTCCAATGAGTGGATATTGCATAGAAACACTCATAAATTCTCCATCTGTTTGGTCTATTTCTATACCATCTTGAAGAATTTTGAAGTAGTTGTTACCCATAATTCCACGAATACCAATTTGATTTATTATTCCACTATCTGCATGTCTTAATATTTGAATTGCAGGTAAATCATTTAATAAATCATCAAGTCCTCTGTAACCTCTTTGTTCTATTTGCTCTTTTGTAATTATTATGATTTTTGTAGGAGCAACATCTAAAACTTGAATTGATTTTGAAGCTGTAGTTAGTTTCATAGTTTTAAGTTGTTCTAAGTCTAAATCAAATATATCATCCATTAAGTCAAATTTGTATTCATTTGCATTTAAAAAGGAATTGAATATCAATAAAAATGATAAAATAATATATCTAAAAATCATAAAACTCCAAAGATAAAGATTATTCTATAATACACAATTTTTAATCAAAAATAGGTTAAAAATATTTTAGTTTATTTTAGTTATAATATTTTCTATGAGAATAGATAAATTTTTAAATGCCGTTAATATAACAAAAAGAAGAGCCGTTGCTGAAGATATGTTAGAACACAAAGTTGTGTTTTTAAATAATATAGCTGTGAAAAAAGCAAAAGAGGTAAAAATAGGGGATATTATCGAAATAAAATACCTTGAAAGTAGTGAAAAATTCAAGATTTTACAAATACCAACTACAAAATCAACACCAAAATCAAAAATAGATGAATATGTACAAAGGATAGATTAGAATGTTTATTGAAACAAAAGCAAGATTTGATGAGATTTTTCAAAATAATTTGAGTCATGATGAGATTAAAGATTATTTTTTAGCTTTATATGAAAGAGGAGAAACTGCTTCTGAACTTGCAGGAGCTGCAAGTGCTATGAGGGATTATGTTATACCACTTCCAATTTCAAAAGATTTACAAGAAAAATCAATCGATATTGTTGGAACAGGTGGAGATAAAAGTTATAGTTTCAATATCTCTAGTACAGTTTCTATTTTGTTAGCAGCTGGTGGTTGTTATGTAGCAAAACATGGTAATAGAAGTGTTACAAGTAAAAGTGGAAGTGCTGATATGCTAGAAGCCTTGGGAATAAATTTGAGTTTGAGTTTAGAAGATACTGCTAAAATGCTTGAAGATACTGGGTTTGCTTTTATGTTTGCAGCAAATCACCATCCTGCTATGAAATTTATAACTCCTGTTAGAAAAACGATTCCACATAGAACAATTATGAATATAATAGGCCCTTTATGTAATCCAGCTAGTGTTGAAAAACAAGTTATTGGAGTATTTCATAAAGATTATATCAATAAAATAGCAACAGCTTTGGATTTGTTGGAGTGCAAAAGAGCTATGGTTGTATCTTCAAATGATGGAATGGATGAAATATCTGTTTCAGATATTACTTATGCAACACTTTTATTAAATGGGAAAATTGAAGAGTTAGAGATAAACCCAGAAAACTATGGAATAAAATTAAGTTCAAAAGATGATATTGTTGGTGCTGGTCCAGAAGTTAATGCCCAAATTACAAGAGATATTTTAAATGGTGATTTAGATGGAGCAAAAAGAGATATTGTTTTATTGAATTCAGCAGCAGCTTTAATTGTAGATGGTAAAGCAAGAGATTTTCAAGATGGTATACAAATAGCTAAAGAGATAATCGATAGTAGAAAAGCAAAAGAGAAATTGGAACAGATTATTAAAATTTCACAAAAATTGAGTTGTTAAAAGGTTGATTTTTGAAAAAAGATTTTTTATTGGGCTTGGATGAAATAGGTATTTTAATTGATAATTTAAAAAATATTTTATCTGAAGATTGTGTAGCTATTTTAAGAGGTGATTTAGCAAGTGGCAAAACAACTTTGGTTAAAAGTTTTGTTCATTCTTTAGGATTTGATGATTTAGTAACATCACCGACTTTTTCTTTACAAGCTATATATTCGGATAAAATATTTCATTATGATTTGTATAATAAAACCTTAGATGAATTTATAAGTTTAGGAATGCTTGAAGAGTTTGAAAAAAATGGCATACATTTTGTTGAATGGGGCGATGAAAAACTAGAAGAACTTTTAAAAAACTATGGTTATGAAGTTGTTATTATAAATATTTTTAAAGAAAATGATAAAAGGTTGTATAAAATAGATGCATAAGTTAGAAATAGTTGATATTAAAAAAAGTATTAAAAAAACAGAGATTTTACATGGAATTTCTCTTGAGGTTAAAAGTGGAGAAATAGTTGGACTTTTAGGACCAAATGGAGCAGGTAAAACAACAACATTTTATACAGTTTGTGGACTTGTAAAACCAAGTAGCGGAACAGTGTTTTTTGATAAAGAAGACATAACAAAACTACCACTTCATAAAAGAGCATTAAAAGGAATAGGTTATTTACCACAAGAGTCATCTATTTTTAAAGATTTAAGTGTTGAAGACAATCTACTTTTGGCAGCTGAGATTATATATGATGATGAAGATGAACAAAAAAGAAGAGTTGAAGAACTTTTGGAGCTTTTTAATATTGAACCAATAAGACAAAGAAAAGGAGTTTCCCTTTCAGGAGGAGAAAGAAGAAGAACAGAAATAGCAAGAGCTTTGGTTTCAAAACCAAAATTTTTACTTTTAGATGAGCCTTTTGCTGGAGTTGATCCAATTGCAGTTAAAGATATTCAAGAGATAATTCATCAATTAACAAAGATAGATATAGGCGTTTTAATAACAGACCACAATGTTAGAGAAACACTACAAATTTGTGATAGAGCTTATGTTATGAAATCTGGTAGTTTGTTGAGTAGTGGAACTTCAGAAGAGATAAAAAATGATGCAAAAGTAAAAGAACACTATTTGGGAGAAGATTTTAGTTTCTAAAAAAGAAAGATTTTAATCTTCCTTTTTACTTAAATAATTTTAAAGCTCTTGCTAAATCTTCTTTTGTATCTATCCCAAATGATTTTGATTCAACTTTTACCATTGCTATTTTAAAGCCATTATCTATTGCTCTTAATTGTTCAAGCTTTTCTATATCTTCCAATTTTGAAGAGTTCAAGCTACAAAACTTATTTAGAGATTTTTTTGTAAATCCATATATTCCTAAATGTCCAAAATAGCTAGAATTCTCTTTGTGGTCTCTATGATATGGGATTTTTGCTCTTGAAAAATATATTGCATTTTCTTTTTCATTTAATACAACTTTTACTAAATTTGGATCATCAGCTGCTTCACTATTTATCTCTTTATAGCAAGAAGTTATCAAAATATCTTCTTGATTTTTTATCTCTTGTACTTTTTGCATAACGCTTTTTACGACACTCTCTTCAATAAAAGGTTCATCTGCTTGAACATTTACAATTATTTCATCATCACTTAAATTTAGTCTATTTACAGCTTCATTTATTCTATCTGTTCCACTATTGTGTTCAGTTGATGTTAATACTGCATCAAAACCATATTTGTAAGCTAAATCAATGACTTTTTGGCTATCAGTTGCTATTACTACTTTGTCCAAAGAACTCACTTGTTTTGCCGTTTTTATAACCATTGGAAGGCCCAAAATATCTACTAAAATCTTATTTTCAAATCTGCTTGAATTTAGTCTTGCTGGAATTATTATCATATATTCTATCCTTTGTTTAGAAAGATTTATTATATTATAAACTCTATAAATTTATAAAAAGACTATACACAAGTAAAAAAACTGATAAAAGCAAATAAACTACTTGCAATGATAAATGTTTCACTCATTTAAGACCTCCAAAATTTTATTATTTTCAACAAATTACTTTTGCTGTTTTTTGAATATTATCAAAAAAAAATCAAAACATCAAAAAACATTACAAATTGTAATCTTTTTATAATAACCCATTTTTAAAAGATTTTATTATATTATAAGTCCTTAAGCCAATATTGAAAGAAGAGTTATGAAAAAAAGTATTACGATTATAGATACATTTGGATTTTTATTTAGAAGTTATTTTGCATTACCACCATTGCGTTCAAATGAGGGTTTACCAACAGGTCTTTTGACTGGATTTACAAATTTTATTGCTGGTATTGGAAAAGATTTTCAAACAGATTATATTGTTTTTGCACTTGATTCCAAAGGTGATACTTTTAGAACAGAATTATTTGAAAACTACAAAGCACAGCGTCCAGATGTTCCAGAGGATTTATTAACTCAACTTCCAATAGCAATATCTTGGGTAGAAAAAATGGGTTTTAAAATAGCCATAAGAACGGGATATGAAGCAGATGATATTGTTGCAAGTATAGCAAAAGATGCAAAAGAAAAAGGTTTGGAAGTACGAATAGTATCGCATGACAAAGATTTATATCAGCTAATAGATGATGACAACAATGTTTATTTGTTTGACCCTACAAAAAAGCAAGTTATTAATGAAGCAAAATGTATAGAAAAATATGGAGTTACACCAAAACAATTTACAGACTATCAATCTCTTGTTGGGGATACGGCTGATAATATACCTGGAGTTAGAGGTGTTGGAGCAAAAACAGCACAAAGTTTAATTGAACAATTTGGAAGTCTTGAAAATATATATTCTAATATAGAAAATATTGAAAAAAAACGAACAAAAGAACTTTTACTTGAAAGTAAAGATAATGCCTTTTTATCTAAAAAGCTTGTAACTTTAAAAAATGATTGTCATGTAATATCAAATCTTGATGAATTTACTTTACCCTTAGAAAATCCAATACTTAAAATTTCTGATGAGTTAATCAAATATGATATGACTAAAATTTTAGAAAGAGTAAACAAAAATGGGCTTAGCTATAAAACCGAGATTCCTCAAGCACCACAAAAGAAATCAAGTGAAAAAATAGAATACATTTTACTTGACAATGAAAATGATTTAAGTCTAGCTATAAATAAAATACCAAGAGATAGTTATATATCTTTTGATACAGAAACTACAAATCTTGATACAGCAAAAGCAAAAATTATAGGTTTCTCTTTTTGCTATGAAGAGAATAAAGCATATTATGTTCCAATAGCTCATAGTTATTTAGGTGTGGGAAATCAAATTTCACATGATGTTGCTAGAAAAACTATTGAAATTTTAAATAGATATAAATTAATTTTTCAAAACTTTAAATATGATTGGCAAATAATCAAAAATAACTTTGGCTTAGATTTAAAACTATATGCCGATACTATGATATTATCTTGGTTATTAAATACAAGTGAAAAAATAGGACTAGATTATCAAGTTGAAAAGCAGTTTGGACATAAAATGATAGCTTTTGATGATATTGTTAAAAAAGGTGAAGATTTCTCATCAATTGAACTAGCAGAAGCTTGTGAATATGCAGCAGAAGATGCTTTATGGACTTTAAAATTGTTTAATAGACAACTTGATATTTTCAAAGAACGAAAAGAAGAAGAACTTTTAAATATAGCTTTTGAGTTGGAGTTTAATTTTATATATGTATTAGCATCAATGGAGCAAAAAGGTATAAAAATAGATGTTAATCTTTTAAGAAAATATAAAGAGATGATTTCTCAATATTTGATTGAATTAACTTCTCAAATACATCAAGCAGTTGATGAGAATTTTAATATAAATTCTCCAAAGCAGTTGGGTATCATATTATTTGAAAAACTAGGATTTACATCTTATAAAAATACTAAAAGAGGATATGCTACAGATGAATCTGTTTTAGAAAGTTTAAAAGATAAACATATAGTTGTACCATTGGTATTAAAATATAGAGAGGCTTTTAAAATCCAATTTACATATATCGAGCCACTTTTAGAATTTGGATTAAGAGATAAAGAGCATAGAATATTTAGTTCATTTTTACAAACAGGAACAGCAACTGGAAGATTGAGTTCAAAAACTCCAAATTTACAAAATGTTCCAGTTGGATCTCAAAGCGAGATACAAATACGAAAAGCTTTTGTAGCAAAAGATGGATATAAACTTGTAGGAGTAGATTATTCTCAAATTGAACTAAGATTACTTGCACACTTTAGTCAAGATGAAGCTTTGGTTAAAGCATTTAAAGAAGATTTAGATATTCACTTACAAACAGCTGTAAAAATTTTTGGAGAAGATGAGGCAAAAAGTAAAAGAGCTATTGCAAAAACTATCAATTTTGGTCTTTTGTATGGAATGGGAAGTAAGAAATTAGCACATACCTTGGGTATTAGTATAAAAGAAGCAAAAATATATATTAATTCATACTTTGAAGCATTTAAAAGTGTAAAAGAGTATTTAAAATCTATAGAAGATGGAGTAATACAAAAAGGCTATGTAAAAACTTTGTTAAATAGAAAAAGGCTTTTTGATTTTCAAGGAGCAAGTCCTATTTTACAAGCTGGAATTTTAAGAGAAGCAGTAAATACTCTATTTCAAGGAAGTGCAGCTGATTTGATAAAACTTGCTATGATAAAAATACATCTAAAATATAAAGATAATGAAAATGTAAGAATGCTTTTACAAATCCACGATGAACTTATATTTGAAATCAAAGATGAGTATGTAGATGAAGTTAAAGAAGATATAAAAGATATTATGGAAAATATCTTTGTTTTAAATATACCACTTAAAGTATCTGTTGCAGTTGGTGACTCTTGGCAAGATTTAAAATAGCTTAATAAAATCATTATTTATTTAAGTATATAATGACATAATTTAAAAAAAGGAAAGATATGACTAAAGAGATGATTATGACGAAGCTTTTTGAGTTTTCTGCCCCAACATATTATAAATGGAAGAAGCAAGATAAAAGGAAGATAATTTCTCTTATAGAGTATGCTTTTACTGATGAAGAGTTAGTAGAATTTTTAAAAACAGGAAAGATAAGTCGTATTGAAGATATGGGAAGTCAAGATTATCTTTTAGATTTATCACTAAAATTTTATAAGCTTCTTCGTCATATCACAAACTATAAAGTTGCAAAAAAAGTTACAATACTATTAGAAGAGAGTTTTGAAGAGAATTCAAATAAAGTTATAATAGAAAAGATTGCAGAATCTATTTATAGTGAAGAAGAGTTTTATACTTCTATGAAACTTGCAATTTTAAATCTTATTCAAAAGCAAGAACCACTTGTTTTAGAGTATATTTGTAAGAATAGAGGTAAATTAGAGAGTGAGTTTAATAAAAAAGGCTCTAAACTTCTTAAAAAGACTGATTTCTTAGTTCCAAATATCGCATAAAATGATATTGTTTTCTGATAATGAACTTTTAGAACTTTTAAGTGATGATTTACCATATTTAGATCTAACTACATCTTTACAAGAAAAATCAAATCTAAAAGCTAAATTGGATATTTTTACAAGAGAAGATATTGTTGTATCTTGTAGTGAAGAGTCTTGTCAAATAGCAAAACTTATGAATTGTGAAGTTGTGCATTATCTAAGTTCAAAAACAAAAGCTTCCAAAGGTGATTTAGTCTTAAGTTTTATTGGAACTTATGAAAATATCCATAAAATTTGGAGAACAACACAACTAATAGTTGAATATAGTTCTAAAATAGCTACATATACAGCAACAATGAAGCAAAATATTGCTGAGGTAAATCCTAATTGTCAATTATTAACTACAAGAAAAACTTATCCTTTTGCAAAAAAATTTTGTATAAAATCTATTTTAAATGGTGGAGCATTTGTTCATAGATTGAATCTTAGTGAAAGTTTGCTATTTTTTCCAAATCACCGTGTTGTATATAAAGATGATTTAGAATTTTATAAAGATATTGAAACTTTTAAAATAAAAATGCCAGAAAAGAAAATAGTAGTCGAAAGTTCAACTTTTAAAGATAGCAAATATCTTTTAGAATATGGAGTTGATGTTTTACAGTTAGATAAAATGTCAAAAGAAGATATAAAAAGAGTTGTACAATTACGAAATCAAAACTATAAATATGTAAAAATAATATGTAGTGGAGGAATAAATATAAACAATGCTAAAGAGTATGCTTCTTTAGGTATAGATGCTATTGTTACGAGTGCTATGTACTCTTGTGGAATGTCTGACCTCGGAAGTAAAATAACTATTTTATAAAAATATTCAACTTCTTTAAACTCTTATTTTACAAAAATCACAAATTTTCTTATTTAAATTCTATATATAAAATGCTTCTTTTTAAACTTACTTTTACGAAACATTTATGCAACTAAGTTGCAAATAAGATAAAAAATATTAGAATCACAAAATAATTGCAACCTAGTTGCATAAATAAAATAGGAGAAAATATGAAAATAAAATTAGCAGTTTCTGTTGCTACACTTTTAATATCAAGTACATATTTAAGTGCGAATGAAACTACAAAATTAGATACTATAAAAGTTACAGAAGAATCTTATAATAACTCTACTGGATACACAAATCAATTAAAACAAGAAACATCAACTGGTTCAAGGCTTGGCTTAACTATCAAAGAAACTCCCGCAAGTGTAGAAGTGATAAATTCAAAAACAATGGAGCAAAGAGGGGATAGTACAGTAATAAGAGCTGTTACAAAAGCAACTGGTATAACTGGTGGAAGTTCTGGTCATGGAACAACTGGGAATTATTCTGTAAGAGGATTTAGTGGTTATCCTGGAATTGATTTTTTACAAGATGGAATAAAATTAAATGGGACAATTTTTTCAAAAAGAACTTTAGATGTTTCAAATCTTGATAGAATAGAAGTTATAAGAGGAGCAAGCTCAGTATTAAATGGTGAAGGCTCGATAGGAGCTACTGTAAATTTAATCACAAAAAAACCAAGTTTTACAAAACAAGAAACAGAATTAGGATTTAAAGCTGGAAGTTATGATAGTTATAGATTTAATTTTGGAACAGGTGGTGTAGCTGTTGAAGATAAATTGGCTTACAGAGTGGATGTACTTACTAGACAATTAGGTTCAAATTATGATGGAGAAAAAAGAGATATTGACTCTTTGAGTGCTTCATTGCTTTATAAATTAAATCATAATTTACTTACAACATTATCTATTGAAAAATCTAAAGATGATGGAAAGCATGACTATCAAGGAACACCTTTAGTAAATGGTAAATTGGATAAAAGTGTTAGAAAAATAAATTATAATAATTTAGAAGATGGTATAGATAAAGGTGATAGTTTATGGATAAAAAATAATCTTGAATGGTATCCAACACAAAATATAGAGTTAAAAAATCAAATATATTATCAAAATGCAGATTCTGATATTAGAAGATTATATTTGGCTGTACAAGATAAAGCAAATCCAACTATGGTTCAAAGAAGAGGTTATGACTCTAGTCAAAAACAAGATTTAATAGGAAATAGGTTGGATTTAATCCATAAAGGTAATTTTTTTGGGCTTGAAAATAGATTTCTTGTAGGTCTTGATATAAGTAGATTAGAACTAAATAGAGAACAATCAACATATGCTGGAAATATAATAAATACTCCTATGTATAATCTAACAAAAATGTATTATAAGGATTTTTTTAAACCAACAACAGATGATTATAAAAAACCTGATGTTGATATAAAATTAAATCAAATTGGCGTTTATGTAGAAGACCAGTTAAGTATAATGGATAATTTAAAACTTGTAGCAGGGATTAGACATGATACTTATGATATAAAATATGATTTTAAAGCAGGGCTTAGCAGTCCTATTGCCCAAAAAATTGATAAAACACATAATAAATTTTCATATAGAGGTGGTTTGGTTTATGATTTAACAGATACAACAACTCTTTATACTTCTTATGCTTCATCTTTTGAATCAGGAGATGCAAGTGCTAGTTTTCTTACAATGAGTGCTGCACAAACAAAATTAGATTTAACTAAAGCTGAACAATTTGAGGTTGGATTAAGACAATCATTTTTAGATGATAAAGCAGAGTTTACTGCAAGTGCATATAAAATAACTAAAAAGAATATGTTTGTAAATAATCCAATGCCAGGAACTGGATTGTTAAATGTCGGAAAACAAAGTTCAAAAGGTTTTGAAATAGCTTTAGGTATTCAACCAATAGAACAAATTCAAATAGATGCAAATCTATCTTATACAGATTCAAAATATGATGATTTTGTTCATAATGGTGTTGATTATGCTGGAAAAACACCAAGTTCTATTCCAAAATATGTGGCAAATTTAGGAATTAGATATATGCCTATTTCAAATTTAGGTATTGGAACTTGGGTTAAATATGTAGATTCTTTTTATACAGACAACATAGGTTTTGCAAATTCAGTAAAATTACCAAGTTACACAACTGTTGATTTAACACTTGATTATACATACAATAAAAATACAACGTTTTCATTTTTACTTAAAAACTTAACAGATGAGATGTTCGCTACAACAGCAAGAAGAGATACACAAGTATTTTTAGGTGATGCAAGAAGTTTTGAGTTTGGTATAAATTATAAATTTTAAAAATAAAGGATAAAAAATGATTAAAAAAATAGGCTTTGTAGTTCTTTTTACTACATTATCAACAGTTCAAGGTTTGGCTCATGATTTTTGGATACACTCTTCAAGTTATACTCCACAATTGAACAAATTAGGTGCAATAACAAATCTATATACAGGAAGTGGACATATCTATCCAATAGATGAAGTTTATGAGGCAAAAGCAGAATTCAAAATAGTTGAAGGAGATAAACAAAGTAATCTTGATGATAAACTTTTAGGCTATAAAGCAGTATTGAAAAATGATGGAAATTATCTGGTTTTAGGTAAAACAAATCCAGCTTTTTATACTCAATATCTTGATAATAAAGGTAATAAAACTTGGAAAGCTGGAACAAAAGAGGGTTTAGATAATGTAATTTCTAGTAAACAATTTAATAGGTTTGCTAAAGCAATTATAAGTGTTGGTGAAGCGAAAGATGAAAATTATTCAAAAGCTTTAGGACAAACTTTAGAGATAATTCCTATGCAAAATCCAAATAAATTAAAAGGAAATGGTGAATATTTAACTGTAAAAGTACTATTTAATAATGAACCTTTAGCATCTTCAAATATCGTTGGAACTTATGCTGGATTTTCAAATAAAGGAGATTTTGCACTTGCAACAACTACAAATAAAGAAGGAGTTGCAAATATAAAATTAAATCATTCTGGATATTGGCTTTTACAAGTTGAACATAATGTAAAATCTCCAAAAGATATGCAAGATAAAGTAGATGAACTATTCTACTCTTCAACTTTAACTTTTCAAGTTCAATAATAAATAGTTTTAACTAAATACAAAGAGATTTTTCTCTTTGTATTTTTAAGTATGGGTTTCAAGGTTTTTTTATATTTTCAGATTTTTTAACATCAATTTAGATTAGGAGCTAAAGTTAAGAAATTGTCCTTTCTTTTACCTTGTAACTCATTCTTAAAAATATAGATTTTAATCTATCTCAAATATCAGATTTTTATCTCTAAACCTTTTCTTTCTTCCAGCCCTAGCATGATATTCATACACTGAACAGCAGCACCACTAGCACCTTTTCCTAAATTATCAAGTCTTGATATAACTACTAAATCAGTTTGATTTTCATAAACAGAAATTTCTAAGCTATTTGTATTGTTACATCTCATAGGATTTAAAAAACCGCTTTCCAAATATTCATCATTGTTTTCAATTATTTTTATAAAAAGTTCATCTTTATAGTACTCTTTATACAATTTTATAATTTTATCTTTATTTAGTTTTTTATTTAAATCTTTTTTAGCTAAATAAGACATCACAAGCATCCCTTGTTTAAAATTTCCAACACTTGGAGTAAACAATGGAGCATTTTTTAGTTTTAAAATATATTTCATTTCAGGTAAATGTTTATGATTTAAAGCTAGTGAATAAGGTCTTTGAGCTCCAAATACTTCAAATTCACCATTTTCATACTCACTTATCATAGAACTTCCACCACCACTATATCCAGTTATTGAGTGGCAAATTATTTTATGGTTTTTGTTTAAAACTTTCTCTTTTATTAGAGGTTTCATAGCCATTATCAAACCACTTGCATGGCAACCTGGAACACAAACTCTTTTAGAATTTTTTATTTTATCTCTTTGTTTAATTGTAAGTTCTGGTATCCCATAAGTCCAATCTTTATTTGTTCTATGAGCTGTACTTGCATCTATTACTTTTACATTTTCATTTGTTATTAAACTCACAGACTCAATCGCAGCATCATCTGGAAGACATAAAAACACTAAATCAGCACTATTTAGAAGTTCTTTTCTTTTTTCTGTATTTTTTTTATCTTTTTCATCTATTGTTAAAAGTTCAATTTCATCTCTATTTTCTAACATTTCATGGATTTTTAATCCAGTTGTTCCATGTTGCCCATCAACAAATACTTTAAATTTCATTTTTTACCCCAATTATAAATATTATTTTTGTGGAAGTTTATCCAAAAATCACTTGTTTTGAACTTTCTATTTACTCCACCACATTCTTAAATATAGTCCAAAAGTCGATGTATAGCCAACTTCAGTAAATTTTTGATTTTGGTTTTCATCATATATAAAGGTTGTTGGAAATGCTTTTATATTGAATTTCTTACTTAAAATCCCATCTTCGTCATTTACAACCTTGAAAGTTAAAGAGTTATTTTTTAAATACTCTTCGATTTCTTTGTTGTTTCCTGATTGAGTTGCTATTGTTAAAACTTCATAATCTTTTGAAATCTTTTCAATATTTTGCTCTTCAAGAGAACAAATAGGGCACCAAGATGCCCAAAAATGTACTAGAAGAGGTTTGTCATTTTTTATTTCATAAATAGAGCCATCTAAAAGAGTAAAACTTTTTATATCAAGCTTTTCTTTGTTTAGATCAGTACTTTTGTAATAACTTATAATATTTAAAACTATTACAAATAGAATAGTGTATTTTATGATACTTTTAATATATTTTTTTAGTTTTTCGTTCATATATGAATCTCTTCTATACTATTTCTTTAAGGCTATTTCTTATCACAATAGGAACAAAAAACATAGAAACCACATAAGAGATTAAAGTCCCACCTATAAGTGCAACTCCAAGCCCACCAAACACAGCATCATTTGCTATTAAAGAACTTGCAAAAACAAGTACCAAAACTGTTAAAATAATAGGTTTTGACCGTGTTGCTGCTGCTTTTGCTATTGCTTCATTTATTCCTAAACCATTTTCTTGTACTAACTGTTTTGCAAAATCTATAATCAAAGTTGAGTTTCTTGAATTTATCCCTATAAGACCAATAAATCCTATCAGAGAAGTTGCTGTTAGATAAAAAGTATCACTTGTAAATATATCCATAACAATATGTGCCAAAATAACTCCAATAATAGATATAAAACTAGATAGAACTATTGCACCACTTAAAGCAAAATTTTTATAATAAACTACCATAAGTAAAAATATCAAAATTAAAGCTATGATAAATGCTGTTCCTAAGTCTATAAAAGTATCTATTGTAACTTTTAGCTCTCCATCAAATACTAAATCAAATCTTTCATCTGTTTTTTTATCAATAAAAGATAGATTTAACATATCTGTTTTAATAATTTCATACTCATTTGATAAAGTTTCTATCATTTCATCTCTTGAGTTTAAAAGTGGATAAATCTGGCTATCATTTGAAGTTTCAGCTATCACATTTATAATTGGATTTAGATTTTTTGAAGTGATTTCTGGCTCTTTTATACTTTGTTTTATATTTACAAGTTCAGAAATATTTATCATTTGTCCTATATTATTCATAATTTTTAGGCTATTTAACTTAGAATTTAAAGCTTCTCTTGATTTGTTTTGCAAATTTCTTGAATCATCAAGTCTTAAAAATATAGGAATTTGACTTTGTGCATTTTTATCATTTATAACTCCTATTTGCATACCTTCAAAAGCTAAATATAAAGTAGCTTTTAGATGTTCCAAATCAACTTGACTCATAATAGTTTTGTTGTTTAAAATCTCCAAATCATAAGTTATAAAATCTTCATCAGCAAGAATATCAATATCAACCAGAGTTGTTTGATTTTTGAAAATATTTGCTATTTTTATTGCAAAATTTCTTCTATTTTCAAAATTTTCTCCACCATATATTTCAGCAACCAATGAAGCAAGTACAGGAGGACCAGCAGGAAGTTCTATAAATTTTATATTTGCTTCATACATTTGGCAATTTTGTTGCACTTGAGGACGAAGAGAGTTTACTAAATTATAGCTAGATATGTTTCTCTCTTTTGCTCTTTTTATATTTACCATAAGTTCAGCTTGACTATCTTTGTATTTTAAAGAGCTTTGTTTTACAAGTCCAGCAAAATCTATTGGTTGCCCTTGTGCTAAAAATGCTGAAATATTGGTGATATTTTCATCATCTTGAATATTTCTTACAATACAATCAACTACCTCTTTTATTTGATTTAAACTTGAACCATCTTTTAAATCTATATAAATTGAGAAGCTATCAGAATCTTTGCTAGGAAGCATTTTTGCTTTTACTATTTTTGTTGGAAAAGTTAAAATTGATAATATAAACAAAATTATTGTTATTAAATAAACCATTTTTATCTTTGAACTAGAGTTCAAAATATCTAATATTATTTTTTCTAATCTCATTTTTTAGCTCCTAAAAACTTTTTAACTAAATATGGAGTAAAAGCATAAGCTATAAAGAGTGAAACAGCAAGTGAAATAGGTACAAAAACAGGAAGAGGGTGCATAAATTCTCCCATCATTCCACCAACAAAAAACATAGGAATAAACACCATAATAATAGCAATTGTTGCAATATTTGTAGGATTTCCTATCTCATTTGTAGCTTGAATACTTAGAGTTTCCAAGTCCATATTTGGATTTTCTTTTTTGTGTCGGTGAATATTTTCTATTACTATAATAGCTGCATCAACCAACATCCCTAAAGATACAATTAAAGCAAAAAGTGTTATGCGATTTACTGTTTCTCCAAGCATAAATCCTATAAAAAGTGTTAAAGATAAAATCATAGGAACTGTAAGAGAAACTATCATAGCTTCTTTAAATCCTAAAGTAAAAATAAGTAAAATAGAGATTATTACAATAGAAACAAGTAAATCTGTAACCAAAGCATTTACTGCATTGTTTGCTGTGTATCCATCATCTCTTGTTATTGTATATTTTATATTTTTTGCCAATAATTCATCTTTTATTGACTCCATAAAACTAAATATTTCTTCATTTATTTTTACAGAGTTTGAGCCTTTTAGCTTTGAAGCACTAAGTGTTATTTGACTGCTTTTTTGCATATTTCCATTTTCATTTTTTTGGTAAATATAGGCATCTTTTTTATTTTGTATCTCATAAGATTTTGTAATTATTGCTATATCTTTTAGATAAATAGGTGTTTGAAAATTGTAAGAAACTATAAGATTTTCCAAATCTTTTTCATTTTGTATTGCTTGTTTTATAGAAAAAACTACAGTTTCATTATCTTTTGTATTTGTTGAAATATTTGGTGTATTGAAGTTCAAAGATTGAATTTGTTTCATAACTTGAGCAAGTGCTAGATTGTATGAACTTAATTTATTTGTATCAACCAAAATATTAAATTGCTCTTTTTTATCTCCTTTTAAATCAACTGAAGCAACATTTTTTATCTTATTTATCTCTTTTGATAGTTTGTTTACTTCATTGAAAAGTTCTGTATTTGATACCAAATCTTTTCCATCTTTTTTTGCACTGTAAAAGGCAATAGTTGCTATTGGAATACCTGTATCAATATCCATAGTTTTTATAATTGGTTGCATAGCATTTTTAGGCATTAAATCCATATTTCTCATAACTTGATCATATAATTTTAGATTTGATATCTCTTTATCTTCTCCAATGAAAAATTGAACTTGTACTATACCAACACTATCTCTTGCAAAAGAGTAGATATGTTCAACCCCTTGAATTTCTCTTATTTTCTTCTCCAAAGGTTCTATTATGACTTTTTGAACTTCACTAGCTTTTGCATCAGGAAGAGCTACAATTACAACTCCTCCACTCACTTTTATTTGTGGATTTTCCTCTTTGGGCATTATTAAAAGTGAAAAATATCCTAAAATCAAGATGAATATACCCAAAATTGCAGTTAAAGGATGATTTATAAAAATTTTTGCAGTTCTTCCTGCAATATTTAGTTTTTTAGTGCTATTTTCATTGTTCATCTTTTTGCCCTAAATTTATAAAAATTTTTGCATACATATTGGGATAAATTGTAAAATCTTTTTTATCAAAAGCTATTTTTATAGCAAAAGAGTGTGTATTTGAAGCTAGATTTGGGAAAATTGCAGTTATTTTTCCAATAGTTTCAAAGTTTTGAGAAGGTATTTTTATATTTACTTCTTGATTTAATGATATATCTTTTAGATTTGATTCTGCTATGTTTGATTTTATTATTAAATCATCTAAATCAGTTAAAATAAGATGTGGCATACCAGGCATTGCCATCTCACCTTCTTTAATATTTTTTTTAATTACCAACGCATTGTTTGAAGCTTTGATTTTTAAATAGTTGTATTGTGAATTTAACTCTTTTTGTTTTGCTTTTGCAGTTGCTAGATTTAGAGCTAATTGTTCATAATCAAACTTTGAAACTAAATCTTGTTCTAAAAGATTTTTATATCTGTTCAAATTTACTTCAAGATTTTTTACTTGATTTTGTAAGATTTCAGCATTGTAAACAATATCAGAAGCATCTATTTCATATAAAATATCACCTTTTGTTACACTATCTCCTTCGTGAACATATATTTTTGTTATATATCCCATCATTTTACTTGAGATAATTTTTTCATTTTGTGATTGTACTATTCCATCTAACTCTAAAGAGTTTGCAAAAATATTTATAAAACATAAACTAGCGATTAAAAATTTTTTCATTGATTATCCTTTTTTAAATTTTGTCCTAAAACAAGGTTCAAATTGGCTAAAGCCAATGAATTTTCGTATCTTGCATTGATTAACATAGCTTCAGCCTTTCTATAATTTGCCTCTTGTAAAAGCAAAGTTGTCATAGGTACAAGTCTATTTTTATATTGAAGTTGTGATTGCTTTAATACTTCAAGTGCAAGATTTTTAGCTTCTATTTTTTCTTTTAAAATCTCTTGCTTTGTATGAAACTCTAAAATGGCTTTTTCAAGTTCTAGTTTTATACCATCTTTTAGTTTTTCAAAATCAAGATTTGCTTTCAAGTGTTCAATTTTACTTTTTTGAACATTTGCACTTATTGAACTATCAAAAAGTGTTAGTTTTACTCCTAAAAGTGCCATATAGTAATCTTTGTCTTTAGAAGATGTAAAATCATTGTCATTGAAACCATATTCCAAATGAGAGAAAACAGTTGGATAATATGATGCTTTTTGTGCATCTATATTTTTTTTATTTGCTTCAATACTTATATTTTGCATCTTTACTTCATCTCTTTGATGTAAGGCTTTTTTGTATAATTCATCAAAATTACTTAAGTCAAAATATATATTTTCTAAATCCTCAACATCTTTTATATCTTCATTTGAAGTTAAAAATTTTAGGTAAGCTAAGGCTAGATTGAAGTTATTTTGAGCTTCAATAAAACTAGAATTTATATTGAGTTCATAAACTTTAGCCTCATTTACATCTATTTTCGTAACAAGTCCATTTTTATGAAATTCTGATGCTGCGTTTGATATAAAGTTTATAGTTTTTTTTGCTTTTTCTAAAGCTTTTACAAACTCTTTAGCAACTACCGCACCGTTATAAGCTTTTAACACTTCAAACTCTAAATTTTTTTTGTCAAGATTGTATAAATATTCATTTGCTTTTTCTTGAAGTTTTGTAATATCTTTTAGATTTTGTAGTTTAAATCCCATAAAAAGTGGAATATCATAAGATACATAAGAGTTTATATTTGTTCTATCATCTGGATAGTTTAAATCTTTTGGAGTAGTATTTAATCCTTCATTCATTTGAGAAAATCCAAAGTCTTTAAAAGTTGCTTCTCTACTTGATAATTTAGAATTAAAGACATATCCAGAGTGATTTGTTCTACTTATTTGTGAATTTATCTCTAATTTTCCATATGAAAAACTATCAACTATTTTTCTATCTTGTCTTGCTAGATCTATATTTAGTTCTTGTTTTTTTAAATCTTTACTATTTTCTAATGATTGATTTAAAACTTCTTGAAAAGTTATACTTTGTGCATAACAAAGGATTGTTGATAGAAAAAAAGATATATAAATTTTTTTCATAATTAATTCCTAAATATTTTTCTTAGAATTATAACCTAAAAATTAATATATTTTCTTAAGAATTATAAAAAAATATTATAGTTATAAATAAATATTTATTATATTATAACTTGAATTTATTATCCATCTTTGTGTAATTCTTTTATTTCTAATAATTTATCAATATTTTCAAACAGTAAATCAACTAATTTGGGATCAAATTGTTTTCCGCTTTCACTTTTTATATATTCTAAAACTTTAGGCATTTCCCAAGCTTTTTTATAGCATCTATCACTAGCAATTGCATCAAATACATCTACAATTGCTGTAATTCTTCCAAAAATTGGTATATCTTCACCTTTTAATCCATTTGGATATCCAGTTCCATCATATTTTTCATGATGAGTTAGAGCAATTTGTGAAGCTACTTTAAATAATGGTCTATTTGAAATATGTAACATTTCATAGCCTTTTTGTGCATGAGTTTTCATAATTTCAAACTCTTCAAAAGTTAGTTTTGCTGGTTTATGTAAAATTTCATCTGGAATAGCAATTTTACCTATATCGTGCATTGGACTTGCAAGTTCAAGCATTTTTATATCTTTTTCACTTAATCCAAGTGCATTTGCTAAAACTCTTGAGTATTTAGCTACCCTTTTTACATGCTCACTTGTCTCTTTTGATTTTACTTCAGCAATACTTCCCATAGTAAAAATAATATCTCTTTGTAGTTCTTCTATCTCTTTATTTGCAGTAATATCCTCTCTTACAGAAAAATATCCAATATGAGTCCCTTTTTCATCATATTCGGGTTCTAAATCAGCAATTACCCAATAATACGAACCATCTTTTCTAATATTTTTTATCTCAACTGTTACTCTTTTTTCTTCTTTTAAGTTTTTCCACATATCTTTAAAAAACTCTTTTGGCATATCAGGATGCCTTACTATATTGTGAGGTTTTCCAATAAGTTCTTCTTTTGTATATCCACTAATATCACAAAAAGCTGAACTTGCATGTGTTATAAAGCCTTGTAAATCTGTTTTTGAGAATATTACATTTTTATCATATATGGTTATTAAAGATTTTAGTTTTCTTTGTTGATCATTTATTTTTTGAGTTTTTTTACTTACTTCTGCTTTTAGTTCTTTTGTATAAGAAACTTTTAAAAGGTATAAAAATATAAAAGCATAAATAATCATAGAAAAAATAATAAATGTTAGATATTGAGTTTGAAAATTTGATATATTTGAGTAATCAATATTTTTTTTATCTAAAAACATTAAGAATAGACCTAAACTTTTTCCTTCAACATCTTTTATCTCTATATTTGTTGCTAAATATTGACTAATACTAATAAAGTTTTCAATCTCAATAAAATTATTTATTTTATGCTCTTGAACCAAATTTAAAATATCTTTTGAAGCATTTAAATTAGCAATGTAGTTATTTCCTAAAAATATATTCGTAAAAGGTTCAGTTATTATTGCACTTTTTTCTTCACTCAATATGAATAACGGTTCAATTTTATTTTCTTTTAAAGTATTTGCAACAGAATTAAAATGCGATATAAGTTCAATAAAACCTATAAATACTCCAGCTCTATCATATACTGGTTGTGTAGTTACAAAAACTAAATCAGAAATTCCAGAAGTAATAGATTGTATTGGTTTTGGGTTTTTTACTAATTCTTTTAAATCCTCTCTAAAACTTAAAATATTATCATTTTTTGTTTTTGACCAACTTCTATAAACAATATTACCTTCTTTAGATATTATTTGAAACCAAATATCTTTATAATCTCCATTATTATGCAAAAAATCCATAACAATATCATAGTTTAAATTTTCTGTTTGATTTGTTTTTAAAGATTCTATAATTCTTGAATCTTGACCTATAAGATATGTAAAAATTGTTGTTTTTTCTTGTTCTTTTTTTACTTCTTCCAAAAACATTTCTCTCATAAGTTTACTTTTTTCTAAATAAGTATTAACTGTTAGATTATTAATATTTGGTAAATAGTAAAAAAAATGTGAAAAGAATAGTAAAGAAATAAATATTGTACTAAAATATAAAATTTTTTTCATTGATATAAAAACCTAGAGATTAAAAAATTGTCATTTAAAGGATTGTGCGAGATTTCCAATAATTAATAGCCAACCATCAACAACAATAAAGAATATTATTTTTATAGGTAAGGATATCATAACAGGTGGTAACATCATCATACCTAAACTCATTAAGATTGAAGCTACTATTATATCAATAATTAAAAATGGTAAGAATATTAAAAACCCTATTTCAAAAGCAGTTCTTAATTCACTTACAATAAAAGCTGGAACTAATAAAGTTAAAGCTACATCATCAATATTTTTTGGATTTGACTCTTTTTTTATTCTATAAAATAAAGCTAAATCAGATTCTCTTGTATTTTTTATCATAAAATCTTTAAAAGGTGCAACACCTTTAGTAAATGCTTCTTGATATGATATTTTTTCATCCATATATGGAACTATTGATTCATCCCAAGCTTTTTTACCATAAGGTTCCATTATAAAAATAGTTAATATTAGTGATAGCGATATAATAATTTGTGTTGGCGGAGATTGTTGTAAACCTAGAGCCTGTCTTAAAAGAGCTAGAACAATAACAATTCTTGTAAATGAAGTAACCATAAGTAGTAATGATGGTGCAAGAACCATTAAAGCTAGTATAATAGCTATATTTATAGTTTTTACAAATTGAACAGGTTCTTCTATGGCAGCTATTGAAAGATTTACCATTGGTAATGGATCTTGTGCAAAAGAGAAACTTGTTAAAAAAAGTATGAATAAAAATATTCTCAAATAAATATCCTATATAAAATGAGTTGTAATTCTAACTAAAAATTCTTAAAGTAAAACTATTCAAGTTCTGTAATATAACCTAACTCATATAGTTTATCAAAAATTCTACTAGCAACTCCACCTGTGGCACTACCACCACCTCCACCGTGTTCTTGTACTACTGTTACAACATATTTTGGATTTTTATATGGTCCATAAGCTGTAATCCAAGCATGAGATCTTTGATAATACTCAAGTTCACTTTCCTTCATCCTTACTTTTTCAGATTGTGGAATAGATACAACTTGTGCTGTACCTGTTTTTGAAGCAATTGTTACTTTTGAAGTTGTATATCTTTTTGCTGTTCCTGATGGAGCATTTGAAACATCAAACATACCTTCTTGCATCAATTTTACATACTCTTTTTTAAAATCTAATTCTATAGGTTCTTCATAAGATTCACTTGTCAAGTGTGGTTTAGGTAATTTTCCAGAAGCAAAGAATGCTGTATATCTAGCAATTTGTAAAGGTGTTGTAAGCATATTTCCTTGACCAATAGAAGTAATTACAGTTTCTCCTATGTACCAAGGTTTTTTTAGTCTTTTCTCTTTCCACTCTTTATTTGGATTTATTCCTATAAATTCATTGTCTAAATCAATTCCTGTTTTTTGACCAATTCCTAATTTATCTAAAGTAGCAGATATTTTATTTATACCAATTTTTAAACTACCTTTATAAAAAAAGTCATCACAACTTTGTGCTATGGCACTTCTAAAATTGATATGTCCATGTCCTGTTGTTTTCCAACATCTAAAATTTCTATTTCCAATAGGTAATGAACCAGAGCAATCAACAGTAAATTTATCACTGATTCCATTTTCTAAAAATGATAGTGCAACTCCCATCTTTATAACAGAACCAGGAGGATAAAGACCATTTATTATTTTATTTGTAAAAGGGTGATTAAAATCATTTCTCATTTCATTCCACTCAGCTTGTGAAATTCCTCTTGCAAATATATTACTATCATATTCAGGAAATGAACCAGCCGCAAGTATTTCACCGTTTTGTGCATCCATTACAACAATTGAACCACTTTTATCAATAAATAATTCTTGAAGATATTTTTGTAAATTTACATCAATTGTAATTCTTACATTATTATCATTTGATGGTTCTTTTTCATCTATTACTTCTATTTCTTTATTTAAAGCATTAACTTTTGTATCTTTATATCCGAGTTTTCCTTGAAGTTTTTCATTGTAAAATCTTTCTATACCACTTTTACCTACAATTCCACTATATTTTGCTATTTCGTTATTTACTATATCAAGTTTTGAAGCTTTTCCAACATATCCAATAATGTGAGCGGCTAGTTCTTTATGTGGATAGTACCGTTTTGATGAAGATTCTATTTTTATATCTTCTTGTGTTGCTAAAAATGTGTATTTTGAGAAGATATCTTCATATGGTACATAATCAATTATTTTTATAAATTCATGATTATAAGGTGAGTCATTCCTCATATAATCTTTAATTAATTTATCTTTTTCATATTGTGGAAATTGCTCTACTATTATATCGATTATATTTTCTAATTTTTCTTGATGTTTCTTTGCTCTTAAATGAGGTTTTATTAGTATAGAAAATCCCATTTGATTTAGAGCCAATGGTTCTCCATTTCTATCTTCAATAACTCCTCTTGTAGGTGCTTTATAAGTTTTCTTTATATAGTTGTTTTGTGATAACTCTTCATAATATGTATTAGATTTAATACTTAAAAAATATACTCTTGAAAGAATCATAATACAAATAAGAGTTACAAAAATATATATAAGATTTAATCTCCAATTCATAAAAATATCCCAAATATAATAAGATCTATGATTAGATTTACTATAAGAATATAACTAAAAATAGTATCAAAATTGAAAAATATATACCACATAATTGCTAAACCAATATAGAAAAAGATTATATATAAAAATCCGTTTACATGGCTTTGTTCATATCTTGGAATAATAAATAAATATACAAAAAATGATAATAAAGATAAAGAAAATGGTTTTAATCCCATATTTAATTCAATAAATAAAAATGCAATAATTACAAGTGCAAAAGAGTAATAGTATCTTTGTTTTAAAGTTCTATAAAATGCAGTTGAGATAATACCAGCAAAGATTATAACTAAAAAATGAATTGAAGCTAAAAAATTTATGCTAACAGCAAAAACTAGTAAAAAAAATATAAAAACTGGATTATCTAAACTATTTCTTACCATAAATAAGCCTAAATTTTAAATAGATCTTTTGGATCTATATGAGCTGAATCTTTTGTAACTTGAAATGTAAGATTAGAGTTTACTCTTCCTACAACTGAACCTTTTTGAACCCATTTCCCTACAACTATATTTGGAGCTATATCATCTAAATGTGAGTAAATAGTGTGTATTCCAGCTTCGTGTTGGATTATTACAACATTATCAAGCATTCCAGCATTCTTTTTAGCATATACAACTTTTCCATTTAAAACTGAAACAACTTTTGAATCTTTATCATTTGACTGTAAGACAATAGATTCATTAAATAACTTTATTTTGTAAACTGGATCATAATATGTTCCAAAGTTTTTTACAACTTTAAAAGATTTTAAAGGAGCTATTGTTTTTGCTCCAGTATATTTTGCTATTTTAACTCCATCCGTTGAAGAACCTATTTTTCTAACATCTAAATCTAAATCTTTTGCAAATTTTTGATTTCTTACATTTGTTGTTTGTATTTCGCTAGATTGACTAACTTTATCTTTTTCTTCTTGTTGTGCTTTTTTTATCTCTTGTTGTTTTACAATTTTTAAATCAGATAAAATTTTATTTAAAGATTCTTGTTGAAGAGCTACTTTTTTTAATTCTTCTTGATATAGTTTATGTTCTTTTTCAAGATTTACTAAAGAACTAGCATGTTTTGTTTTTAAAGCTGTAAATTGTTCTTTTGTTTTTAATCTATCTTTTATATAAGTGTTTAGCTTATTTATTTCTTGCTGATTTGCTTTTGTGTTTTCAGATATTTTATTGTAGTTTTCATTTAATTGTAAAACTTTTTTTTGAGAGTTTTGAGATAAAAGATTAAAAATTTCATTGTCAATAAGTTCTTGAAAAGAGTTTATTGAAGCCAATTTTAAAGCCATAGATATAGAGAATTCTTCAACAATTGTGTTTATTATCTCTTCTTCACTACTATTCTTTTCTTTTAATAAATCTTCTGATTTTGATTGCAATTCATTTAATTTAAGTTGAGAATTCTCAAGAAGTTTTTGATGTTGCTCTATATCTTCATTTATTTTTATAATATCTTCTTCTAATTTTGAAATATTATTATTTTGAGTCTCTATTTTATCAGCTAATTCTTTTACTTTTAAAGTTGTATCCTCTTTACTTTTTTTACTAGAATCTAAAATCTTTTGGTTTTGTTGAATTTTTTTATCAATAGTTGATGAAAAAAGTAAAAAAGATGATGCAAATATTAGAAAAACTATTTTAATCATTGTTTATCTTATATTTTAGAAGAACTCCAAGAATTGTAAAAATAGATATACAAAAAGATAAGATAAATATTTTTATTATCTCTTTAATAATATCTATTTTGATATCAACAATATCTTGAAGTTCTAAAGGAAATAGTAGGTCTATATTTTGAGAAATATAAGTTAAAAATCCTGTTGCGATTAAAAATGCTAAAAGAGAACTAATTAGTGCATATTTTAAAACAGAAGATGCACTGTAAAGTATTGATGCTCCATGAAGTCTTAATATTGATATTTTTATATGATGTTCATGAAACCAAAGTTTTATTTGTTTTGCAATTATTATTATTGCAAAAATTGTAATTATAAAAAATAGTATAAAAGATACACTATTTAAAATTAGTAGTAGTAAATATACTTGATTATGGTTTTTATAGAAAACTTCTACATTCTTTATATCTTTATTTGAAAGTAATGTTTTTTTGATAACTTCTAAATCGCTACTTGTAGGAAAAATTTCTAAATAAATTTGATAAAAATATGGTAATTTTTGTCTTAATAATTCAATAGAATTAGAAGATAAATTTGCTTTTATATTTTCAATAATTTTATCATTTGGTAAAACTTGAATATTCTCTACTTTTATTCCAGCTAATTCATTTAGAGATTCTTTATTTATAGGATTTGTAGCAACTATAACAATAGAGTAATCTCTTGAAATTTTAGTTTTGTAATTGTCAACAATATTGTCTATTATTAAAAATATACAAAAAGTTATTAACATTGATAGTAGGGGGATTAGAAATGCAAAAATAGCTTTAAGAGACTTCATATATTATCCCATCTTCTATTGATAATTGTCTAAAATTTATACCTAAATTTTTAGGAACTCTATGTGTTACAACAACAACTGTAATTCCAAGTTGTTCATTTGCTCCTTTTAATAAGTTCCATACAACATCAGCACTAAAATCATCTAAATTACCAGTAGGTTCATCTGCAATTATTATTTTAGGATTGTGTGCTAAAGCACGAGCTACTGCAACTCGTTGTTGCTCTCCACCACTTAGTTGATTTGGATAGTAGCCTTTTCTATGTGATAATTTTACATGCTTTAATAAATTATCAGCTTGAAGTTTTGAAACTTCTTCTGAGTAATTATTTATTCTAAGAGGAATCATAATATTTTCTTCTATTGTAAACTCATTAATTAGTTTATAATCTTGAAAAATTACTCCAATATCTTTTCTTAGAAGTCTTAGATGTTTACCTTTTATTCCAAAAACTTCTTGACCAGAGATTTTTAAACTACCGTGTTTTATAGGAATATCTCCATAAAAAGATTTCAATAATGTTGATTTACCACTCCCAGAAGTTCCACCAATGAATACGAACTCTTTTGGTTTTATACTGAAATTACCTCTTTTAATAATATACTTATTATTATCATAAGTTAGATATAAATCTCTTGCTACGATCATATAGACACAATCTCTTTTAATTTTTTATGTGCTTGAATATTTGAACTTGTAGGAAGAGGGTTTCCTTGATAGTATGAAATTACACCATTTTTTACTAAAAGATATTTAGTAACTGGTCTATCAAAATTCCCCATTGTAACTTTTATCAAACCTGAATTTTCTTCATCTATTATTGTATAAAACTCTTCTATATGAACAAAAAAGTTTTTTAAAATAATAGCTTTATATGGAATATGGTTTAAAAATCTTTCAAAAGATATTTTAAAATCAAAGCTAAAATCATAATTTAAATCTGTCATATTATCTTCATTTTTTGAAGTTAAAACTACATCATAAATATTTTTACCTTGCTTTTTCCATCTATCTTCATATTTACTTGTTACTTCTAAATCTTTATTTATATCTATAGATATATTTGCTTTATTAAGATTTGTAAGAAGTTCTAGTGAAAAATCAAAATATTTTCTACTATCTGTTCTAAGTTCGAGTGTTCCTCCTACTTTTAAAACTCTTAATGCTTCACTAATAAACTCATTTGAGTATATTCTTCTATGTGGTTTCTTATCCCAAGGAACAGGAAAATGAACAAATATTTTTCCTACTTGATTTGATTCTATAAACTCCATAAAAAGTCTTGCATCATAGTTTACAACTAAAACATTTGTAATATTTTGTAGTTCCAATTGTCTTAAAAGCTGCTCTATTGATGGATAATGAATCTCAAGCCCTATAAATTGTATATTGGGATTGTTTTTTGCTTGATACAAAAGATGTCTTCCACTTCCAAATCCTATTTCAATTTGAATCTCTTTTGAAGTTTTAAATTCATCTACAAAGTAGTTTATATCTTTTAAATATTTATGTTCTTGTTCTTTTTTTTGCTTTAGATTATTTGTATTTGAAAATATAGTTTTTGAATTATTTAAATTTACATAACTATTTAAAGCATCTTTTATAAAAGTAACAGGTGATATTCTTGTAGTTTTATCTGATTTTATTAAAAAGTCTTCATCTTTGTTTTTTATTGTAAGTAAAAATTCTTTATCTTCATTTTTTACAGCAATTTTATATTCTATTTTTCTATTTTGTTCTTCTGTATGATATGAAACAGCTGTAAACAAAAACTCTATATTTTTATCTTTTACAGGAGTTTTGATTAAGCTATTTTTTTCAAAAACTATATGAGGCATAATTATAATCTTGAATTAGAAAGTGTTAATTTAGCTTCATCACTATTTGCTGATACTATACCAAATTCATCTACAGCTTGAACTGAGTAACGATATTCAACTCCATCAACAATATCATTATCTTCAAATCTAAGTCCACTAATATTTTCAAATTTTGTTGTATCAGAAAAAATCAGATATTTTTTTACTTTTTTGTTTACATTATAAGAAACTGCTCTGTTATCTCCACTTTGCCAGTTTAAAATAGCTTTATTACCTTGAATTTGAGCTAAAGTTATAGTTGGTTTTAATGGTGGAGCTAGAGTAATACCTCTTATAGAATCTACATCTTCGCTACTTTCAAGACCATCTTTATCCACAGCAGTTACCTTATAAAAATACTCTTTTCCTGAACTACTGATTTTATCTGTATATTCAGTTGAGTTTGCATTTACTGTTGCAATTTTACTATAACCTAAAAGTTTATAACTACTTCTGTAAATATTATATTCTACAACATCAGAAGTAGGAGATTTTTCCCAAGTTAAAAATACACTTTGTGGTATATTGTTTGATGCTATTATATTTCTTGGAGGCAAAGGTACAGGTTTTGTTTTTGCTTCCAAAATTGGGCTTGGTGCTGATTCTACATCTTCAAAAGAGAAGGCTTTAACTCTGTATTTATAAGTTGTATTGTCTTTTAATCCAGTTTCTATATATTCAGCTGATAATCTTTGTGTTATTTTTGATTGAAAAATCCATTCATTTATCAAAGTGTTATATTTTTCAACTCTATAATAACTAACTCTAGGGTCTGAATGTGGATGCCAAATAAGTTTTATTTTTCTTGGTAGATTTGATATAGCTTGTGCAAATTCAACGGGTTTTATCCTAGGTAGAGTTTCTACTATATAAGCATTTGTTGTTGGTGATTCACTTCCATCACTCAATCTTGCTGAAATTTGATAAGCGTATTTAGTTTTTGGTTCTAAACCTTTATCAACATAGTGTGTTACATATCTACTATCAGTAGCTTTTATAAGTTTTAAAGTTTTTTCACCTTTACTTAGTTCTGTTCTATAAAAATTATATCCAACAACTCTATGGTCATCGATTCTTTGCCATTCAAAACCAATAGAAGCCATATCTGGAATTGATTTGATTGAACTGTAGTTTACAGTTTGAAATGAATTATTAACTTTTGGTGTAGTTGTTGTATTAAAAATATTTGCACAACCACTAATTAGAAAAATTAAAGCAATTAAAGATACTAGATGTTTCAATTCTTTCATAAATTCTCTCCATATTAAAATTATTATCTAAAAAATCTACCATATGTTTAGGAATATTAGCTGTGAAACTCATCTTCTCTTTTGTGACAGGATGAGTAAATACTAAACAATAAGCGTGTAAAAAAAATCCATCTATTTTACTTAATTCGCTCTTAAATCCATATAAATTATCTCCAATGATATGCCTATTTAACGAATTTAAATGTACTCTTATTTGATGAGTTCTTCCAGTTGATAGTTTACAAGCAATTAACTCAAATTTTTCATTTTTACTTGTTTCAAGTTTACAAAATGCAGTTTTTGAATATCTTCCATCTTTTACAATAGCCATTTTTAAGCGATTATTAGGATTTCTAGCTATTGGTTCTTCCACAACAATATTATCTTTTAAAGGTAAATCAATCAATGCTAAATAGTATCTTCCTGCTTCTCTAGTTTCAAGTTGTTTTGATAGTTCTAAGTGAGCTTGATTTGTTTTTGCAATGATAATTATTCCGCTTGTTCCTTTATCAAGTCTATGTACAATACCGTGTCTTTCTTCTCCACTTATTGTAGAAAGTGAGATATTTTTAAGTTTTAGCCAATCAACTAAAGTTGCATCTTTTACACTTGGGGCATCATGTATTGTTAAATTTATGGGTTTATTTACTATTAAAATTGAATCATCTTCGTATATAATTGGTATTTCTTTATCTTTCAATGAATTTTTTATAAAATCTATATCTTTTATATTTGATAATTCATTTTCTGGGAAAAAAACTTCAACATTTTGATTTAATTTTAATTTCAATCCATTTTTAATAGTGGTTTTCCCATCAACTTTTACAAACTCTTTTTTGATTAATTGTTCAATTTGATTTCTTGAAGCTTCTATTTTAGAGCTTAAGAATTTATCTAATCTTGTCTCTTCTTCTACAATAAAATTTTTATACATTTTATGCTACTCTTTTGTTATGCGATTACTTGATAAAAGAATTATTTCACATTTTGATTATTTAATATTACTATTTATTTCACCTTTGATAATACTATCTTATGTATTAATTGAAGATGTAAATGAAGCATTAGCTAATAAACAGATTTTTTATTATAGTGTATCTTTGTTTATATTTTTTTTAGTTTTTATGTTACCCATAAGAAGAAACCTAAGATTAGTGCCTATTTTGTACTGGATAGGAATTATACTTTTATTAGCTGTTGAGTTTATAGGAGTTACAAAACTTGGAGCTAAAAGATGGATACATATACCAATAGTTGATACAACTATTCAACCATCAGAAATTATAAAACCAATATACATTTTAATGCTTGGATATTTAATACACCATCGTCCACCACCAATAGGAGGATATGGTTTAAAAGATTTCGGATATTTTTCTATATACATTATGATTCCATTTTTCCTTATAGCAAAAGAGCCAGATTTGGGAACTGCTTTAGTAATGCTACTTGTTGGTTATGGAATACTTTTCATAATAGGAGTAAATTGGAAAATATGGCTAGGTATAGTTGCTATTTTATCTGTATTTATACCATTATCCTATAATTATATAATGAAAGATTATCAAAAAAAGAGAGTTCATGATTTTATAGTTGCTGAAAAACCTAGTTACCATGTACAACAAAGTATTATAGCAATTGGTTCAGGTGGGCTTACTGGAAAGGATAGTAACGAAGCTACACAAACTCAGCTAAAATTTTTGCCAATAGCAACAAGTGATTTTATTTTTGCATATTTGGTTGAAAGACATGGCTTTTTAGGTGCTTTAGGACTTATATTTTTATATTTATTAATAATATTTCATCTATTTACAATAAACTATTTTTTTAAAAATGATTTCGTAGTCAAAGCTTTTGCTTCTGGACTAGCCTTACTTATATTTTTAAATATGAGTGTAAATATTTTGATGGTTATAGGTTTTGCACCTGTTGTTGGGATACCTTTACCACTATTCTCCTATGGAGGAAGCTCATTTTTGAATTTTATAGTAACTTTTGCAATATTGGAAAATTTAATAGCATTTAGGTATATGGATATTTATAATTATGAAAGAAAAATGTAAATATTTTAATGTGCTATGTAGTGAACTTTAAATCTTATTTTTGTTGGTTCACTAGGCTTTGGATATTCTTTATACGCAATTTCTATTAATTCAATAGAATGTTTATCTAAATCAGAGTATCCAGAAGGTCCAATTATTTTTAAATCACTAATATCTCCATTTGGATGAAACATAAATTCTACAACATTTATTCCACCAATTCTTAAATATGCTGATAATTTTGGATAACCTATACGATTTAAAACTCTTTGAGTAATAACTTGAAAGTTATTTATATTTTTCTCTAAATATGCTTTTTGAACTTTAGTAAAATTATCATACTCTTTTCCATAAAGCTTTTGAAGTTCATTTAAAACTTCTTTATTTATCGGTTCTTTTTGGCTTAAAAAGTCTTCTAAAGTTTTTTCTTGTATGGTCTTTTTATTTTTTACATTTTGCTCTTTTAAAATTTTATCTTGAAACTCTTTTGCTTTTTTTATATCTTTTGGTTTAGGTTGTATTTGTTTTACAGTTTCTTGCTTCTTTTGTATTTCTTGTTTTTGTATAGGTTCTATTTTCTCTACTTTTTGAGTTGGTGGCGTTGGTATTGGTTCTGGTAAGGCTTTTTTTTCTTGAAGTTTTACCATCTTAACCTCAGTTTTTTCTACATGCTCTTTTGGTACATCTTTTTTTGTATCATCAATCTTTTTGTACTCTATAAATAAGAGAAGATGAATTAATATTGAAATGATAAAAGATATAGCAATAATTCTCATAGGCGAATTATATTAAATTTTCTTGAAATTTTGGCATAGTATAAAATAGATATAAACTTTTTAAAGATATAATTTTGTTTTTTGAAAAGGCATTCTTGAAACTCGTACAAATCATAAAAATCACATCTCCTATTTTTTTTGGATATATTCCTTTAGGTATGGCATTTGGTATATTTGCTGTAAGCTCTGATATTCCTTGGTATTTTGCTACCCTTATGAGTGCTTTAGTTTACGCTGGAAGTGCTGAATTCCTACTTGTCGCTTTTATATTGTCTTTTGCATCTTTATTTGAGGTTTTTATAACAATATTTTTGGTAAATTTTAGACACTTTTTCTATGGTATTTCGATGTTAAATGATTTTAAAAACCTAAAAGGATTAGTTAAAAAATACTCTATATTTTCGCTTACAGATGAAACTTTTGCACTTTTTAAACTAATAGATATAAAAAATGATGAAAAACAAAAAGTATATTTTTTTATAACACTTTTGAGTCAAATATATTGGGTTTTTGGTGTATTTTTAGGTTCTTATTTTGGACAATTTTTAAATTTTGATTCAACAGGAATAGGGTTTATGCTAACATCACTTTTTGTTGTTTTAGCAATAGAGTTATATAAAAAATTGAAATCAAAAATAGTTCTTTTAATATCTTGTATAGTAGGGATTTTTGGACTATTTTTACCAAATGAATATATGTTGATTGTTTGTTTAACTATTTGTACAATTTTTATTATTTTATTTAGAGGAAGGATAAAAATTTGAGTAATTTAGAAATAATTTTAGTTATTCTAGTTGCAATGATTGCTACTATGCTGACTCGTTTTTTACCTTTTATAATTTTTAGAAAACAAGAAAAACAATCACAAATTTTACTCATTTTTGAAAAAGCAATGCCATTGGCAATAATGGTTATTTTAGTTTTTTATACAATAAAAAGTGTAGATTTTTTAGAAGTTCCTTTTGGAATAGCTGAAATTTTATCTATCTTTATAACAATTTTTCTTCATATAAGGTTTAATAATGTACTTTTAAGCATCATTGGTTCAACTGTTTTTTATATGTTTTTAGTTCAAATTGTTGTACCAAAAATTGTTTAAATATTTAAATAACCAATTGCTTATATAACTTATAGTAAAATGAAAATAAATAATTATTTAGGAATATATATGTTTAAAAAATCTATTAAAGCTTATGAAAAAGCTTGTAAAGTAATACCTGGAGGTGTTGATTCTCCTGTTCGTGCATTTAAAAGTGTTGGAGGAACACCGCCTTTTATAAAAAAAGGGAAAGGTGCATATATCTATGATATAGATGGAAATAAATATTTAGATTTTGTACAAAGTTGGGGACCACTGATTTTTGGACATTGTGATAAAGATATTGAAAAGGTTGTTATAAAAACTGCAAAAGAAGGTCTTTCATTTGGAGCACCTACAAATTTAGAAACAAAATTAGCTAATGAAATTGTTGATATGTATGACAATATCGATAAAGTTAGATTTGTAAGTTCTGGAACAGAAGCTACTATGAGTGCTATAAGATTAGCAAGAGGTGTTACAAATAAAAATGATATTATAAAATTTGAGGGTTGTTATCACGGACATAGTGATTCACTACTAGTTCAAGCAGGAAGTGGAATGGCAACTTTTGGAAGTCCAAGTAGTCCTGGAGTTCCTTCTGATTTAACAAAACATACACTTTTGTGCGAATATAACAATATAGCACAATTAGAAAAATGCTTTGAAGAGAGTTCTGATATTGCTTGTATTATAATCGAACCAATTGCTGGTAATATGGGATTAGTTCCTGCAACAGAAGAGTTTTTAGTTGCTTGTAGAGAGCTTTGTGATAAACATGGAGCGTTACTAATTTTTGATGAAGTTATGAGTGGATTTAGAGCAAGTTTAAAAGGAGCAAGTGGAATTTTAAAAGTACAAGCTGATATTTTGACTTTTGGAAAAGTAATAGGTGCTGGAATGCCTGTTGGTGCATTTGCTTCAAATAAAGAGATTATGAGTTATCTTTCTCCTGAAGGTAAAATTTACCAAGCAGGAACATTAAGTGGAAATCCAGTGGCTATGGCAGCTGGACTTGAAAGTTTAAAGAAATTAAAAGCAAATCCAAAGATATATGATGATTTATCTAAAAAAGCTTTAAGACTTGTAAATGGATTAAAAAAAGTTGCAAAAGAGTGTAATATTTCATTGCAAGTAAACACAAGAGGAAGTATGTTTGGATTTTTCTTTTGTGAAAATGAGCCAAAAAATTTTAAAGAAGTAGGAAATTGCAATTTTGAAAGATTTGCTAAATTTCATCAAGAAATGTTGAAAAGAGGTTTTTATTTTGCTTGTAGCCAATATGAAGCTGGATTTATTTGTACAAAAATTACAAATAAAGAGATAGATGATTGTATAAAAGCAGCAAAAGAAGTAATGAAAGATTTATAAGGTAAAAAATGCAAAGTTTTAAAAATGTAGAATTGATAAAAAAAGCTAATATATATTTTGATGGAAATGTTACTAGTAGAACATTTATAGATACTGATGGAAGTAAAAAATCTTTAGGGATTATGATGGTTGGAGAGTATCTTTTTGGAACAGCAGAAGCTGAAATTATGGAGATAATTGAAGGTGATGTTGAAGTACGATTGAAAGGTGAAAATGAGTGGAAAACTTACAAAAGTGGAAGTTCTTTTAGTGTTCCTGCAAATTCTAGCTTTGATATAAAAGTAAAAACAATAAGCGATTACTGTTGTAGTTATATAAAATAGATTGGAAAAATATGGAAGATTTAAAAGAACAAAAACCAAAACATAGAGATAAAATAGAAGCTTTAGATAGTTTATCAGTAGGTATTTCTATGGTTGCTGCAGTTGTTATTGGAGTTGCTATTGGATTAGGTTTAAAACACTTGACGGGTTATACTTGGACTCTTTGGTTGGGAGTTTTTTGGGGAATAGCCGCAGCTGGTCTTAATGTATATAGAGCTTATAAAAGAGCTCAAAAAGTTTATGAAGGTATGGAGAATGACCCACGATATGCTCATAGAGCAAAATATGGTGATAAATCTTTAGATGACGAAGATAAATAGTAAAATTCTAAATTTTGCAAAGGTTTTTATATTTTTAAACCTTTGCCTTAGCCTTTATGCAATATTTTTTCAAAATACTTTATGGCTTTTAAATATACAAGTTGCATTTTTCTCATCATTGTTTATAACTATTGCATCATTTTTGTCATATAGAAAAAATATTCAAAATAGATTAGCAAATATAGATGATAATTCTACTATTTTAAGTGAAGATAGAGATAAAATAGATGAGATAGATGACCCGTATGATTTATATAGTGAATACAAAGAAATTCCAGAAGATGAACTAACTCCACAAAAGATAAAAGAGATAATAGATGAAGAGAAAAGTAGGGTAAAACAAAATACCTTTAAAAATACACTTTTTAGTACAGGTGGATTTTTATCTATTTATAGGATTTTAGGATATGTTGTTTTAATTTTTGGATTTTTTGCTTTAAATAACAATGAAGTTTTTATACCACTTGCTTTTATAATTGGTTTAGGGATTGTACCTATAGGAGTATTGTTTACCAAATTTATTAACAAAGTTGAAATATAAGTAAAAAATATAAATTTAATTATTTTAGAAAAAATATTACACTTCATCACACTTTTTAACTATAATGTTAGAATTTTATGAAAATGAGAAGAAAATGTTTTTTAAAATAGTGTTTATATTTTTATTATTTCCTATAATTTTATTTTCTCAAGAACTAGAAAATATATTAGATGATTTAAATAAATATAGTGATAAATCTAACTTAAATATTGATTATAAACCAACAGCAATGACAGTTTTATATGCTAATGACCTACAAACATTAGGAATAAATACTTTGTCTGAAGCTTTAAATTTTGTTGCTGGAATTCAAGCTTTTAAAACAACTTCTGTTAACTCTATTTTATCTGTAAGAGGATATACTCAACCTTTAAATAGTTTTCAAGAGAAAATAAAATATAGAATAAATGGAGTTAGTGTATCTTCAAACTATTTTGAAAATTTCCCAATTAGTCTAATTGATAGAATAGAAATATCAAAAGGAAATGCTTCAACTATTTATGATCAAGGTGGTTTTGTAGCTGTTATTGATATTATCACAAAAAATAAAAGTAATATTGCTTTTGGAACAGGAAGCTTTGATAATAAGAATTTCTCTTTACTTTTAAATGAAAAATTAAATGATAATTGGAAACTAAAATTATCTACAAGTTACTTGAAACACAATAAAAAAGTAGATGCCCCTAGTGCTATTTTGACTAATTCTATAGATTTTGGAATAAATTTTGATAGAAAACAAGAATCTTTAGAAGGAATTGAAGATATTTTAATTGGTGCTTCTTTAGAAAATAAAAACTTTAAAATATCTTCAAATTATATAAAAAATAATAGACAAAACAATTATGGTACTACGGGATTATTAGATTGGAGTGATGATGGTTACTCAAAATATGAGATGTTTTCAAATGAAATAACTTATGATACTTTCTTAAATACAAACAATATTTTGGAAATGAAGATAGGAAGTGTACAAAGTAATTATAAAATGAATACTTATATGTATAAATTTGAACCAAATAATGTTGGAATCTATGACCCACATTTTAAAGTTGATTATACTCAAAGAGAGAGTTATATATCACTTTTAGTAAAAAATACTAGATTTACAAATAATAAAATCGAATATGGAGTTTATGGTTCTTTAATCCAAATTCCAAAAAATAAATACTATACAAATGTAGATTATCTAACAGGTTTAGGACAATACATTCCAAAATATGATGCCTATTTCCCAATACAAAAGGAGTTAAAAGAGTTTTCAGGAAAGCAAGGATTTATAAGTGATGAGAGTTCAAAAACTAATATGTCATATTTTTTAGCAGATACTTATAGTGTAAATGAGAATTTAACTCTTTTAGCAAATCTTGGAATTGATGACTATCAAGATTATAAAAAGCTTTTAAACTTTAGATTAGGTTCTGTTTACTCTAGTGATGATATAAATATATATAAATTCTCTATTTCTCAAGCGAATAGAAATCCATCTTTAATAGAAGATTATTTTGTAGGGCATATAATAAACTCTCAAGACCAAGCTTTAGAAGCGGAAAAACTACAAAGTGTTGAATTGATGTATATTTATCAACAAAATGATGAGAAATTAAAGTTAAATTTATACTATCAAAAGTATATAAATTCTATTGATGGTTATAGGTATAAAGATTCTTTACAATACTACAATAAAAATCAAGATGAATATAACTATGGAGCAGAGCTAGAGTATAGTAAAAATTTTGAGAATCGTTCAAAAGTAATTTTAAATGCTAGTTTTAATAGTTTTGCTTATAAAAATAGTTATGAGAACTTAAAAATAGATACACCAATAGTTTCAAAAATAACTACAATTTTAGGATATATTTATCCAATAAATTCTAAATTTACTATTAGCCCATTGATTAGATATTATGGTTCTAAAAATCTTTTAAATGGTAATAAAATAGGTGATGTTGCTTTACTTGATTTAACTCTTACTCATAATATTTCAAAAGATGCAAAACTATATTTTGGAGCAAAAAATATCTTAGATAAAGAGTATTTTTACTATGGATACAATACAAAAGATGAGAAAATGCTAAGAGAGGGTACAACTTGGTTTGTAAGTTTTAGCTATGATTTTTAATAAACTTTTACTTATTTTATATCTGTCAATATTTACTTTTGCAAATGGAGTTTACAATATAAATCTTTTAGATTTTCAAGCAAAAGTATTTCCAAAAATAATAATTGCTGATAATAATTTAGAGAATAAACTTATAAATAATAAAATACTTTTAACTATTTTATATGATGATATAGATTTAAACTCTGCACAAATCTTAAAAGAAATGTTAGAAAAAAATTATATAACTTTAAAAGATTTTACTTTTGAAGTAAATCTTATAAGATATAATGATTTTATAAGTAGTAATATTTCAACAGCTTACTTTTTTTTGCTTGGTAAAAAAGATAAAATTGTTCAGATAACAGAACTTTTATCTAAAAATGGTAGATTGAGTTTTGCTTATGATGATAGTTATTTAGACTTTGGAGTCATTTTTGGATTAAAGATTAGTTCAAAAGTAAATATATTTTTAAAGCTTCAGAATTTAAAAGATAGCGGAATTGAACTACAAAATTCTATTTTTAATGTAGTGATATTAAAATGAAAAATTTAAATATTATCACACAAATCATTATTATAAATACTGTAGTTATGAGCTTTTTTATAGCTGTGTTTATTTATAAAAATTATACAATAGTTTCTAATCAGTTAATTTTACTTGAGAATGAAAAAATAGATTCAATAGTAAAAACTATATCACCAATAATCTCTATAAATCTTACTTTAGGTTTGGAAGAAAATATAAAAGAGCTAATTAGTGAAAGTATGCAAGCACATAGTGAAATAATTGGAATTGATATTTTAGACCTTGATAATAAAGTAATTTATGAAAATATAAAAAAAGATATTAAAAAATCAAGAATATACCATGTGCTTTTGGAAGATACTATTTTAAAAGAGAAAATTGGAGAGTTAAAGGTTTATTATACATTTTCATCTATTTACTCAAAACTTTTAAATGAATTTAATAAATTTATAGTATTTATAGCTATATTTTTTATAGTATCTTTATTTATCTCATCATTTCTTATTAAATATAATCTAAAATCTCTAATGCAACTAAAAGATAAAATGCTCAATTATAGTTTAAATGATAAAATAAGCTTTGAAGAAGAGTGTTTTAAAAATGAAATTTCTGTTATAAACAATAGTGCATATAAAATGATAAAAAAGATAGAGGAAGAGGTTGAAAAAAGAATTATTTATGAAAAAAATATCATGCAAAAAAATCGTCTTGCTTCTATGGGAGAGATGATTGATAATATTGCTCATCAATGGAGACAACCTTTGATGAAAATAAATGCAATATTATTAAATACAGATAGAAATATAGAACTTAAAAATTATGATGAGGAGTATCTACAACAAAGATTAGAAGATATATCAAATACTATATATTTTATGTCAAGTACAATAGACACATTTAGAGATTTTTTAAATCCAAATAAAGATAAACAAAATTTTAAAATTGATCAAGCAATAGAAAAAAGTATAAAAGTTTTAAGTCCTTCATTAAAAAATATAAAAGTAAATCTAAATAAACAAGATAGTGTTATATGTGCTTATGAGAGTGAATTTATGCAAGTTATTTTTTCTATTTTATCAAATTCCATAGATATATTTGAACAAAGAGATATAAAAGAAAAAGAGATAAATATAAATATTTATGAAGATGAAATAAATATTTATATAGAAATACAAGATAATGCAGGTGGGATAAAAAGTGAGAATTTAGATAAAATTTTTGATCCTTATTTCACAACAAAACATAAAACTGGTGGAACTGGAATGGGACTTTATATTGCAAAAATTATTATGTTAAATAGTTTTGGTGATATAAAAGTTGAAAATAGTTCTATTGGGGCAAAATTTATTTTAAATATTTCACAAAAAATAGGAGATAAAAATGGGCAATAAAGATAGTTTAAAGCATTTTACTCTACTTTATGCAGAGGATGATAAAGCTATTCAAAAAGAGATGTTGGAATACTTTTCTAGCTATTTTAAAGAGGTTTTTACTGCAGATGATGGGAATGAGGCTTTAGAACTTTATAAACAACATAAACCAGATGTTCTCATACTTGATATTTATATGCCACATTTAACAGGAATTGAACTAACAAAGATTTTGAGAGAAAATGACTATAAGACAAAGATAGTGTTAATAACTGCGCATTCAAATGATAGTTTACTTTTAGAATCAATCAATATAGATGTAAATTACTATTTAATAAAACCTGCAACTTTAAAAAAAGTTAAAGATATGTTGAATAAAATCTCTATTGATTTATTAAGAAGTTCAGAAAAAATCATAAGACTTGATGAATATATATATTTTAATCTATCTAGTAAAAAACTATTTAATAAAGATATTGAAATAAAATTAAGTAAAAAAGAGCTCTCTTTGCTAGAACTTTTTATAATAAATAGAAATAAAGATATAACTATTGAAGATATTATGTCTCATTGCTGGAGTGATATTTTTATTGAAATATCACTTGATAGTGTCAAATCTTTGGTTAGTAATCTACGAAAAAAACTTCCTAAAAATACTCTTGTAAATGTTTATGGTGTTGGTTACATTTTAAAAAATAGTTAAAGTCTTTAATTTAACTATTCTTTATTAAAAACTTCACACTTCATCACACTCTTTTTCTATAATTCAATTTCTAGGAAACAATTTATAGGATATTACATGTTAAATAATTATATAAATCATAACTATCAAAACATTGAAATTGCAAATAAGGGGATTTGCAATTTTATTATATGTGAAATAGAAGAAGAGTTTGAAATAGATGATGAAGATAGTTGGATTAAGATCTAATTATATATTTAGGAGTTGTTTTGGAAGAAATTATTGTTTCAAAAGATGAGCTAATAGAACTATTTGAAATAGAAAAAATTAAAGATACTGGTAAAGGTTGGTATATGGATAGTAATTTTGTAAATATTATTGCCTTACATGAGGTTGAACCTAAGTTTCTCCAAAATATTGCAAATGCTAAATTTTATAAAATAGTAAAAAAGTGAAGTATTTTATGCTATTTTTTAACTCTATTTAAAATTCTAAAAATTTCTTTATTTCTAATATCTCCATTTTATAGCTACTTTAATCAAATCTAACTATAAATTTAAAAATTTATTTTAAAAAAGCAAAAAACATCACACTTCATCACACTCTTTATCTATAATTAAGAAATGTAAATTAAAAATAAAGGAGATAAAGATGTATCAAAATCATGAATATAAAAACCGATTTAGAATACTAAAAGGTGGATTGATTTCACTTGTTGTTGCTTCAAATCTATACTCAGCTCCAAGTGGTGGAACAGTAGTAAGCGGAAATGCAACAATAAACCAAAATGGAAATACAACAAATATAAACCAAAGTAGCCAAAAAGCCTCTATAAATTGGCAAGATTTTAGTATCTCTAAAAATGAAACAGTAAACTTTAATCAACCAAATGCAAACTCAATAACTCTAAACAGAGTAATAGGAAATGAAAAATCTATTATAGATGGAGCATTAAACGCAAATGGACAAGTATGGATACTAAACTCAAATGGTACACTCTTTGGTAAAAATGCAAAAGTAAATACTTCTGGACTTCTTGTAACAACTAAAGAGCTATCAGATGATGACTTTCAAAAAGGTAACTACTCTTTTAAAGGTAACTCAAAAGAGAGTATTGAAAATCAAGGTGATATAAACCTAAACGATAAAGCCTATACAGTGTTTGTTGCAAATAGTGTAATAAACAATGGTGAGATAAAAGTGCATAAAGGAAATGTGCATTTAGTTGGAGCAGATGAGTTCTCTATAACTTTAAATGAAAATCAAAATATCTCACTAAAAGTAACAAAAGGAACACTAAACTCACTTGTTGAAAACAATAACCTAATAGTTGCAAATGGTGGAAATGTATATCTTACAACAAATGCAAAAAATGAACTTCTAAAAGGTGTAGTAAATAATACAGGAATTATAGAAGCTGCTTCTTTAGATGACCTACAAAGTGAAGTAATACTTTTTGCTCACGGTGGAACAGCAAATATAGATGGGGAAATAAAAGCTAAAAACTCATTTGTGGAAACAAGTGGAGAAAACTTATCTGTAAAAGATAGTTTTAAAATCACTGCAAATAAATGGCTACTTGACCCAGTTAATATGACAATTGAAGCAAACGGTGGAAGTGATTTTAATAGTGGAAGTGTAAGTGCAACTGCTATACAAAATGCTTTATCTGGGACAAATCTAGAACTACAAGCAGATAATAATATAACTGTAAATCAAAATATAGTTTGGAGTACAGATAAACAACTAAAATTAACAGCAGATAGTATAAATGTAAATGCAACAATAAATAATACAAACTCTACAAACGGTGGAGTATATTTTCAAGCAGCCAATACAACAGATAAAGTAGTATTTGATACAAATGGAAAAGTAATTGTAAATAATATAAATCAAATGCAATGGATAGAAACAGCACTAAATGGAAAATATGAACTAGGAAGTAATATAGATGCAGGTGCTACAAAAACAGATACAGCAAAATGGGGAACAACTGGATTTAATCCAATAGGGAATGCTACAAATATTTTTAAAGGAACATTTGATGGCAAAGGTTTTACTATTTCAGATTTATATATAAATAGACCAACTCAAGATTATATTGGACTATTTGGATATACAAATAGTGCAACTATAAAAAATATTGGATTAGAAAATCTGAGTATTACTGGACAAAGTAAGGTAGGAGGATTGGTTGGAGATAATACTTATGGAACAATTTCAAACTCATATGCAAGTGGAACTGTAAGTGGAAATAATTATGTAGGAGGATTGGTTGGAGATAATGTTTATGGAAAAATTTCAAACTCATATGCAAGTGGAACTGTAAGTAGTGGTACTAATTCTTATATAGGCGGATTGGTTGGAGTTAATAGAGGAACAATTGAAAACTCATATGCAAGTGGAACTGTAAAAGGTGGTGTTACTAATATGGGTGGATTGGTAGGATACAATAGTTCTGGAACAATTACAAACTCTTTTTATGATAAAGAAACGAATATAAACTCTATGGATGATAGTGTTTATGGAAAAACAAAAGCAGAAATTGCAACTGCTTTAAAAAGTGCAAGTAGTGAATGGGAAACTGATTTATCAAAAGGTAGAGGGTATGGTACAAGTGGAACTACAGATTTACCATTTTTAAAAAATGTTACAAAACTTTTAAACAGATTATTTGAAGATGGTCATGGAACAGCATTAAACCCATATACAATTACAAACTGGACACAGTTGCAAAATATTAATAACTCAAATATACTAACTAAAAATTACTATTTTAATCTTTTAAATAATCTAAACTCTTCAAGTAGTGGATATATGGGAAATAGTGGAGAAGGATGGAATCCAATAGGAAATTTTCCAAATATTTTCGTAGGAACATTTGATGGTAAAGGTTTTACTATTTCAGATTTATATATAAATAGACCAACTCAAGATTATATTGGGTTGTTTGGATATATAAATAATAGTGCAACTATAAAAAATATTGGATTAGAAAATCTGAATATTAGGGGAAATAATATTGTAGGTGGATTGGTTGGGGGTAATTTTGCTTCTGGAACAATTGAAAACTCATATGCAAGTGGAACTGTAAGTGGAAATAATATTGTAGGTGGATTGGTTGGGGGTAATTTTGCTTTTGGAAAAATTTCAAACTCATATGCAAGTGGAACTGTACTTGGTAATGGTGATTTTTCTTATGTAGGCGGTTTTGTTGGACAAAATATTGGAATAATTTCAAACTCATATGCAAGTGGAATAGTAGTTAGTGAAAGTTCTTTCGCAGGAGGATTGATTGGATGGAATAATGGTGGAATCATTACAAACTCATATTATGATAAAGAAACAAATCAAGCTGATATGCGAGATAAAACTTATCATGGAAAAACAAAAGCAGAAATTTTATTTTCATTTTCAAATATTAGTGGCTGGGGAACAACTGGAGGTGGAGCCAGTGTAAGTGGATATGAAGTAGTTCTTCTTCCTTATTTACTAGGTGTTACAAAAGATGAATATAAATCTAAATCTATACTATTTAATGGTGGTTTTGGAACAGAAGCAAATCCATATACAATTACAAACTGGACACAGTTGCAAAATATTAATAACTCAAATATTGTAAGTAGTAGTTACTACTTTAATCTTTTAAATAATCTAAACTCTTTAAGTAGTGGATATATTGGAGATGGAGAAGGATGGAATCCAATAATAGGTTCGAATGGATTTATAGGAACATTTGATGGCTTAGGACATACTATTTCAGATTTATATATAAATAGACCTACACAAGATTTTATTGGACTATTCGGCTATACAGAAAAAGCAACTATAAAAAATATTGGCTTAGAAAATCTGAGTATTAGTGGAAAAAATTATGTAGGTGGATTGGTTGGAGACAAGAACTCTGGAAAAATCTTAAACTCATATGCAAGTGGAACTGTAATTGGTAATGGTATTTTTTCTACTGTAGGTGGATTGGTTGGATGGAATAATGGTGGAACAATCTCAAACTCATATGCAAGTGGAACTGTATTTGGTAATGGTAATTCCTCTACTGTAGGCGGTTTGGTTGGATGGAATGGTGGAAGCATAGAAAACTCATATGCTCTTGGTTCAGTGGGTGACAGTGGAGGTGATTCTAATGTAGGCGGATTGGTTGGAGACAAGTCATCTGGAACAATTTCAAAATCTTTTTATGATAAAACTAAATATAGTGGAGATGGTGTAGGAGCTGGTTCACAAACTGGAGTTGCAGGACTATCAACAGAAGAGATGAAACACGGAACTGTATATAAAACTGCTGGTTGGGATATAGTTGCAGATAGCACTTTGGTAGAAGGAACTCCAGTTATAAAATTTGATAGTGTAAATAATAAATATGTTTGGGCTATTGCTCCAAAAACTTTTACTGCAAATTTAGGAAATCAATCAACTAATTACAATGGTTTACTTCAAAATTTAAGTTCTATCTACACTTCACAAGCTATCTTTGGTAAAGCTGGAGTAAATTTCAAATTTGTAGATGTTGATAATAATGATATAACAGCATATAAAAATGCAGGAACATATTCTAATATAGGTGTTGTTTTAACTGGAACAGATGAATTTACATTTGCAGTAGTTGGTAAAAAAGGAACTTTGACTATAAATAAAGCCAATCTAACAGTAACTGCTAATGATAAAAGTAAAAAACAAGGGGAAAATAATCCAAGTTTAACCTATGTAGCAAATGGATTAATAGGAGATGATACTCTAAGTGGGAATTTATATACAAATGCTACACAAAATAGTGAAGTAGGGAGTTATGATATAGAAAAAGGTAGTTTGGATAACCCAAATTATGAGATAGATTTTAAAAAGGGTAAATTAATAGTTGAGGCTAAGCCTGAAACTCCAAAACCAGTTGAACCAACTAGAGTGCAAGATGTAGTAGATAGTATATCTCATCAGATTGCACAAACTATACAAGTAGAGTCTCAAATAGATAATCAAATATTAAATATAAATCAGAATACTCAAACTGTAAGCTTTAATAAAAGATATGGTGTAGAGATTATAAATGGTGGGATAAATGCTCCAACAAAAGAAGAAGAAGCTAGAAACTTCCAAAATATGATAAATAAGTAGGAAAAAAGATGATAAAACTAAATCAAATAATAATTCTTTCAGTGTTAAGCTCTAGCTTACTTTTAGGAGCAAATGTACCAAATAGCTCAAGTATAGAAAGAGAGATACAAGCCCCAAAAGATATTCCTATGAAACTAAAAGATATTGTAAAAATAGAGGGTGTACAACAAGATAGCTTAAAAGATATTTCAGATAGTAAAACTATTTTAATTAAAGGTTTTAAAATAGAGGGGAATACAAAAATCTCTACAAATGAGATTTTAAACTTTATTAAAGAGTTTGAAAACAAAGATTTGACTTTTACTCAAATTCAAACTTTGTCTTCTATTATCTCTAAACTATATCAAGATAAAGGTTACTTTGTTGCAAGAGCATATTTACCTGCTCAAAACCTTGAACAAAATAAAAATATTTTAAATATCTCTATTTTAGAGGGAAACTATGGTGAGTTTAAAATAACTAATAACTCTTTAGTTAGAAATAGTATAGTTCAAGATATTTTTGATAATACAAAATTCTCTTCTGTTATTGATACAAATGTAATCCAAAAAGCTATGTTGCTTATAAATGATAGAGCAGGTGTTAAAGTATCTAAAGCTGAAATTAGCCCAGGAGCTGATGTTGGAACAAGTAACTTTAATATTGAAACTACTGCAACTCCAAGAGTAGATGGTTATGTAGTTGCTGATAACTTTGGAAGTAGATATACAGGTTTGTATAGAACTCAATCTTTAGTAAATATAAATAGTATTGCAACTTTGGGAGATAAACTGTCAGTTTCAGGACTTGTTTCAAATGGTGCTGATTTGAAAAATGGAAGATTTGCTTATGAAATACCTTTAAATTCTTATGGTTTAAAAGCAGATGTTGCATATACTAGAACAAACTATAATTTAGTTAAAGAGTATAAAGATTTAGATGCAAAAGGTAATGCAAATATATATGAGGCAGGATTAAGCTATCCATTACAAAGAAGTACAAACCAATCATTTTGGTTAAAAGGAAAATATTATCATAAAGAGTTTAATGACTATATAACTGGTAGTAAATATGAAGATAAAACTATAGATTCTTTTGTGGTTTCGCTTGATTTTGAAAAATATTATAGTATTGGAGAGTTCCCATCAAGAATATTTGCAAATCTAAATTTTACAACAGGAGATTTGAGCTCAAAATATAATAATCTAAATAGTGGAAACTATAATAAAGTAGATACTTATATCTCAAATGAGATAGCTTTTTCTGAAATATTTTCACTAAATACAAATCTAATAGCTCAGAAAGTACTAGGAAATAAAAACCTAGATGGAAGTGAAGATTTAAGTTTGGGTGGAGCTTATGGAGTAAAAGTCTATCCTTCTAATGAACAAAGTGCTGAAAATGGATATATGATAAATGTAGAGCTATTTTCAAAACTTCCTAGTATGTCTTTTTATAATCATAAAATAGGAACATTTTATGATATGGGAAATGTATATCAAGAGAAAAATCAAGATATTACATTTCAAAGAAGAACACTTCAAGATGTAGGGTTTGGATACTATGTAAACTATAAAGATTTTTTTGCAAAAGTAAAAGTGGCATGGACCTTAAACTCTGACCCAATTTCAAGTGAAAAAACTTCTCATCAAAATAGTAAGATATTGTTTCAAACTGGATGGGTATTTTAGAACGATTATGTAGAGATTAACTCTCTACATAATTTTTAAGATTTTTACCTACTTTTGGGTGTTTTAATTTTTTAATAGCACTTGATTCAATTTGTCTAACTCTCTCTCTTGTAACTGAAAGTTCTTTTCCAATTTCCTCTAATGTTCTATCACTTGCATCTTCCATCAGACCAAATCTCATTCTGATAACAGCTTGTTCTCTTTCATTTAATTGTCCAAGAATTTGGTCAATTTGACCTTGTAAATCCTCTTTCATAATATTGTCCATTGGAGTTGGAGCTTTTTCATCTGGTACAAAATCTCCAAATTTACCATCATCATCACTTCCAATAGGAGCTTCAAGAGAAACTGGTTCTTTTGTTATTTTAATTACTTGTTTTACTTTATCAACAGGTAATCCAACTTCTTTTGCAATTTCTTCAACATCTGGCTCTTTACCATTTTCTTGAACACCTTTTCTTATTATTTTATTGATTCTATTGATTGTTTCAATCATATGAATAGGTATTCTAATAGTTCTTGCTTGATCAGCTATTGCTCTACTTATTGCTTGTCTTATCCACCAAGTTGCATAAGTTGAGAATTTATAACCTTTTTTATATTCAAACTTATCAACAGCTTTCATAAGTCCGATATTTCCTTCTTGAATTAAATCTAAGAAAGCTAAACCTCTATTTGTGTATCTTTTTGCAATAGATACAACAAGTCTTAAGTTTGATTGAGCCATTCTTGTTTTAGAAGTGTCAGTTATTCTTTTTCCTCTTTTTATTTGTTCTAAAACTGCTTTTAATTCTTCAGGAGTTAAATCAAATCCTCCTTTAGAAGCTTCAGCTGTTTGGAATAATTTTTTGATTTCCATATAAGTTGAAACCATTGTAGCTTCTGGAACCATTGCAGTAATTTGTGCTTTTGATAAATTTACAATATTTTCTAATATCTTTTGGTGATTTTTTTGTAAATTTTCATTAAAAAGTGGTAATTTATACTCTAATCTTTTTAATTCACTATCAAAACCTGATTCAGATTTTAATGATGTTTCCATAGCTTTTACAATTTCAGTTATAAGTTTTGAAGTTGGTCCTAAATCTAATAAAGCTTCTTTTAATAACTTCTTTTTAAAAGAAGTTGCAAGATTGAAAGTCATCATATCTGCTTCATCATCAGATTTAGCTGTTTCTTTTGCTTGAAATTTTAACCACTCTTTTTTAGCTTTTTCAAGTTCTTTAAAAGCTTCTATAATAGTTTGAGCTCTTTTATCTAACTTTCTTTGTTTTGTTCCAGAAGTTTTTTTATCATCATCTTCTGAGTATTCATCATCTTCATACTCATCAGTTTCTAAATCTTCTTCTTCCTCTTCTTCTTCATTGTCATCATCAAAGTTTTTAAATAACTCTTTTACTTTTCTTTCTCTATTAACTAATGGTTCTTTGTATTCTAAAATAAAATCAATCAAATATGGAACGTAGCATATAGCATCAAGGATAATATCCTCTCCAGTTTCAATTTTTTTAGATATTTCAACCTCTTCATCTTTTGTTAAAAGTGGAATTTGTCCCATTTCTCTTAAATACATTCTTACAGGAGAATCTGATCTTGACCATTCCATTAGTTCTTTATTTTTTAATAAGTCAAACTCATCATCTTCATTTTCAATTAGTTTTTCTCTTTGTTCTCTTCTTTTTTTAGCTTCTTCATCATTTAGAAGTTTAGCTTGTTCTTGAGAACTAATAACTGTTACGTTGTATAACTGAATTAATGCTAAAATCTTTTTTATCGTTGCACCTGTTGGTGCTTTTGGAAAGATTTTAATGATTTTTTCGTAAGTTAATACTGAATCTTTATACTCTTTAATTAATTGCTCAATAATTTTGTTTATATCTTTTGCACTCATAGTTTTAGAAAATCCTTCTTTATATTATGAAATAGTCAAACATTATACCCAAATAATTTGAATATCGTATTAAGGATTACTTATTTAAACAAAGTTTACTAAAATATTGGATAAAATTTTTACTTCAATGAATTTAGTGTTTAATAATATAAGGACAAAGTATGAGTAAAATTACAGGTAAAGTTTGGAATTTTGGAGCAAATATTGATACTGACGTTATCATAGCAGCTCGTTATTTGAATAGTTCAGATCCAGAACATTTAGCAAAGTATGTTATGGAAGATGCTGATCCAGATTTTCCAAAAAAATTAAAAAAAGGTGATATTATAGTTGCTGGAGAAAATTTTGGATGTGGTTCAAGTAGAGAACATGCTCCAATAGCTTTAAAAGCCGCTGGAATAGCTGCTGTTGTAGCTCCATCATTTGCTAGAATTTTCTATAGAAATGCTTTTAATATGGGATTACCTATTTTTGAATTACCTGAATCTTTAGAGATAAAAGAGGGTGAAGAGATTAGTATTGATTTAAATAATGGTGAGATTACAAATAATACTACAAAAAAAACTTATAAATTTATAGCAATACCTCCATTTATGCAAGAGTTGATATCAAGTGGTGGTTTAATAAACTATGCAATAGATGAAATGAAAAAGGCAAACTAATGAAAAATTATAATATTTCTATAATAAAAGGTGATGGAATTGGTCCTGAAATTGTAGCTGAAGCTATAAAAGTTTTAGATGCAGCTTCTAAAAAATGTGGATTCTCTTTAGGTTATAAAGAGTATTTAATGGGAGGAATTGCTATTGATACAACTGGTGTTCCTCTTCCTCAAGATACAGTTGATGGTGTTTTAAATAGTGATGCTTGTTTGTTTGGTGCAATTGGTGGAGAAAAATGGGATACTTTACCAAGAGAATTAAGACCAGAAACAGGACTTTTACAATTTAGAGAAAAAATGGGAGTTTATGCAAATTTAAGACCAGCGATAGTTTATGATGAACTAGTAAATGCATCAACACTTAAACCTGAAGTTATAACAGGTTGCGATATTATGGTTGTTCGTGAACTTATTGGTGGTATTTACTTTGGAAAACCTAGAGAGAATGATGGATTTAAAGCATTCAATACTATGGTATATACAAAGCCTGAAATTGAAAGAATTTCAAAAACAGCATTTGAATTAGCTATGAAAAGAGATAAAAGAGTTTGTTCTGTTGATAAAGCAAATGTTTTAGAAGTTTCGCAACTTTGGAGAGATACAGTAAATGAAGTTGCTAAAAACTATCCAGAAGTTGAAGTTTCTCATATGTATGTAGATAATGCTGCAATGCAGTTAGTTAGAAATCCAAAACAATTTGATGTAATAGTTACAGGAAATATCTTTGGAGATATTTTAAGTGATACTGCTTCTATGGTTGTTGGTTCTATTGGACTTTTACCTTCAGCTTCTACAGGAGATAAAACAGCTATTTATGAGCCAATTCATGGTTCAGCACCAGATATTGCAGGACTTGGAATTGCAAATCCATTAGCCACAATTTTAAGTGCTTCAATGATGCTAAGATATTCTCTAAATGAAGAAAAAGCTGCAAATTTGATAGAAGATACAATAAAAATTGTACTAAAAGATGGATATAGAACAAAAGATTTAGCGTCATATGATGCAAAAGAAGTTTTAAATTGTAGTGCAATGGGTGATAAAATAGTAGAGTACATAAATAGATAATTTTAGGAAAATTATATGAGTGATAAAAAGTATAGATTAGTTACTAGAAGCGATATGGATGGACTTGTTTGTGGGACATTATTAAAATATCTTGACATTATTGATGAAATTACATTTGTTCACCCTAAAGATATGCAAGATGGTAAAATTGAGATAACTTCAAATGATATAACAACAAATCTTCCTTATGTTGAAGGTGTTTATTTGGCTTTTGATCACCATTTTAGTGAAACATTAAGAAATGAGAAAAAAGATAATCATATCATAGATCCAAATGCAGCAAGTGCTGCACAAGTTGTTTATGACTATTATGATGGAGATGAGATATTTCCAGGATATTTTACTGGTATGATGTTAGGAGCAAATAAGGCTGATAGTGCAGATTTTACTTATGAAGATATAGTTGAACCTAGAGCTTGGGCGTTACTTAGTTTTTTAATGGATAGTAGAACAGGTTTAGGAAGATTTAGAAATTTTAGGATATCAAACTATCAGCTAATGATGGATTTAATTGATTATTGTTCAAGACATAATATTGATGAAATTTTAGAATTACCTGATGTAAAAGAAAGAGTTGATTTATATTTTCAATATGAAGAGCAGTTTAAAAAGCAACTTAAAAAATGTACTAAAGTTTTTGGAAATCTTTTAATTATTGATTATAGATATGAAGAAATTATATATCCTGGGAATAGATTTATGGTATATACACTTTTCCCTGAACAAAATATTTCTATTCATATATTTTGGGCAAAAGACAAAGAAAAAACAGTTTTTAGTACAGGAAAATCTATTATAAATAAAACATCAAATACAAATATTGGTGAATTAATGCTTAAATATGGTGGCGGTGGACACAAAAAAGCTGGAGCGTGTCAAATATATAATGATAAATCAGAACAGATTTTAGAAGAGCTAATATCAAAAATTAATCAAGATGGATAAGAGTTAAAAATTATTTTTTAACTCTTCATAAAACTTTTCAAAAGATGGTAAATTTAATTTTGACTCTCTTTGTTTTTTACCCCACATTGGTTCAGGAAAAAAAGAATCTTCTTTAAATCTTGCCATAATATGAAAATGTACATGAGGTACATAATTTCCAAATGATACAATATTTATTTTATCTGGGTTAAAGTATTTGATCATAATTTTTTCTATAATATCGAGATATTTCCATATCTCTTCTTTTGTTTGTTTATTACACTGTGAAAACTCTTTTATTTGTTCATTTGTAAATATCTTAAGCCAAGGAATTTCGCTATCTTCAATTTGTATATTTATAAATTCATTTTTAAATATTACTGACATTTATATCCTTATTTTATATATGGAGAATGTTACTATAATTTAAATTAAAGAAGATTTTAATATTCAACGAGCTTTAAGTAATAATTAAATATAATCCAATTCCATTTTTTCAACCATTGAAGAAGTTTTTATAAAATATACTAACTATTTTATAGAGAGTTGGAAAAGTTTTTTAAGAACTTTTCCTGTTGAATAGTGGAAATTTAAACACAAATAAAGAAGGATACAGCTTATGAAAGTAAGAGCTTCAGTGAAAACAATGTGTGATAAATGTAAAGTTATCAAAAGAAGAGGTATCGTAAGAGTTATCTGCGAAAACAAAAAACATAAACAAAGACAAGGATAAGACACATGGCAAGAATCGCGGGTGTTGATTTACCAAACAAAAAAAGAATGGAGTATGCTTTAACATACATCTTTGGAATTGGATTACATAATTCAAGACTTATTTTAAATGCTACTGGAATTGATTTTAATAAAAGAGCATTTGAATTAACAGAAGATGAAGCAGCTTTAATTAGAAAAGAGATCCAAGAAAACTACCTAGTAGAAGGGGATTTAAGAAAAAAAGTTGCTATGGATATTAAATCTTTAATGGACTTAGGTTCATACAGAGGATTAAGACATAGAAAAGGTTTACCTTGTAGAGGGCAAAAGACTAAAACTAATGCTAGAACAAGAAAAGGTAAAAAGAAAACTGTTGGTGCAGCAACTAAATAAGGAATTATAGATGGCAAAAAGAAAAGTTACTAGAAAAAAAATTGTAAGAAAAAACATTGCTGATGGAATAGTTCATATAGCTGCTAGTTTTAATAACACAATGGTTACAGTTACAGATAATGCTGGAAATGCAATTGCATGGTCAAGTGCTGGAAACTTAGGATTTAAAGGTTCTAAAAAATCAACTCCATTTGCTGCACAAGCTGCAGTTGAAGATGCTTTAAACAAAGCTATGGAGCATGGAATTAAAAATGTAGGAATTAAAATTCAAGGACCAGGTTCTGGAAGAGATACTGCTGTTAAATCAGTTGGTTCAATCAACGGAATTAGAGTTACTTGGTTAAAAGATGTTACACCATTACCACATAATGGTTGTAGACCTCCTAAAAGAAGAAGAGTGTAAGGAGTAAATAATGGCAAGATATAGAGGACCAGTAGAAAAAATCGAAAGAAGACTTGAAGCAGATCTTGGTTTAAAAGGTGAGAGAAGACTTTCAGGTAAAAGTGCTTTAGAAAAAAGACCATTTGCTCCAGGACAACACGGACAAAGAAGAGCTAAAGTTTCTGAGTATGGATTACAATTAAGAGAGAAACAAAAAGTTAAATTTATGTATGGTGTTTCTGAAAAACAATTTAGTAACTACTTCAAAGAAGCGGTTAGAAGAGAAGGAAACACAGGAGCTATTCTTATTTCATTAATTGAACAAAGATTAGATAATGTTGTATATAGAATGGGATTTGCTACAACAAGAGCATTTGCTAGACAAATTACAACTCATGGACATGTTTTAGTTGATGGTAAAAAAGTTGATATTCCTTCTTACCTAGTTAAAGCTGGACAAAAAATTGAAATTAAAGAAAAATCAAAATCTAATCCTCAAGTAGTTAGAGCATTAGAATTAACAAATCAAACAGGAATGGTTGATTGGGTTAATGTAGATAAAGATAAAGTATTTGGGATTTTCACAAGAATACCTTCAAGAGAAGAGATTGTTATTCCTGTTGAAGAGAGATTAATAGTAGAGTTATATTCTAAATAAAAAATAAAAAAGGTAGCCAATGAAAAAGTTTGCAGAAACTCCGTTTTTACCAACTGAAGTTGAAATTGAGGCTATTAGTGCTAATGAAGCTAAGATAATAGCTTATCCATTTGAAGATGGATTTGCTATCACTTTAGCTCATCCGTTGAGAAGACTACTTTTAAGCTCTTCAGTTGGTTATGCACCAATTGCTGTGAAAATTGAAGGTGTTACTCATGAGTTTGATTCTTTAAGAGGAATGCTTGAAGATGTTGCAATGTTTGTTATAAATCTTAAAAATATGAGATTTAAAATAAATAGTGATAAAAATCAAGTTACAGTTGAGTACTCATTTAATGGACCTAGAGATATTAAAGGTGAAGATTTAGTAAATTCTGAGGTTGATATTGTTTCAACAGATGAACATTTAGCAACTATAAATAGTGATTGTAATTTAACATTTACAGTTATTATCCAAAAAGGTATTGGATATATGCCATCTGAAGATATTAGAGATATTGTTGGACCAGATTATATTCCAATTGATGCGTTCTTTACACCAGTTAAGAAAGTAGTTTACAATATTGAAAAGATGTTAGTTGAAGATAATCCTAACTTTGAAAAAGCTGTATTTAATATTATAACAAATGGGCAGATTTCTCCAATTGTTGCATTTAGAGAAGCAGTTTCTGTTATGTATTCACAAATGTCAGTATTTAATAAAGTTTTTGATTTATCAGAATTGGCTATGAGTGATTCAAACGAAGATACAGTTGAATTAAAAGATTTAGTTTTAAGAATAGATGAGCTTAATTTAACTGCTAGAAGCTTTAATGCTTTAGATAGAAATGGACTTAAATACTTAGGTGAGTTAGTACTTATGAGTGAAGTTGAAGTAAGAAATATTAAAAATCTTGGTACAAAATCTTATAATGAAATAGCTGAAAAGCTTGAATCATTAGGATATCCAGTAGAAAATACACTTCCAGAGAATGTTGCGTCTTCTTTAAGAAGAAAATTAGAGCAACTAAAAGCATAAAATAAGGGTTTAATATGAGACATAAGCACGGATATAGAAAGTTAAATAGAACTTCTGCTCATAGAAAAGCATTGTTAAAGAATTTAGCAATTGCTATTATTGAAAGAGAGAAAATCGAAACAACTGTTCCAAAAGCAAAAGAATTAAAAAGATATATTGAAAAATTAGTAACTACTGCAAGAAATGCAGATTTAAATACACACAGATATGTATTTGCTGAGTTACAATCAAAAGAAGCTACTAAAAAATTAATTAATGAAATTGCACCAAAATACGTAGGTAGAAATGGTGGATATACTTCTATAATTAAAACTAGAATTAGAAAAGGTGATGCTACTGCTATGGCATTTATCTCTTTTATATAATATATAAAAATATATTTCTTTTAAGGGATAGGTTTTCTATCCCTTTTTTTATTCCTAAATTTTCAAATTATCACAAAAATTTTTATTTACCTTTTTTTTATACATTATTTGATATAATCAGCCGTTTACTACACCTAAAAACCATAGGAGAACCAATATATGACATTGAAAGAAGCACTAAGTTTACAAAGTGATGAAATAGAAAAATTAAGAGAAGATTTAGCTTCAAAAATCAAAAATAGTAATATAGGTGCTTATGTTGAGCAATTAGAGAATAAAGATATTAATAAAAGTGGTTCAGGTATTCCAATAGCAATTAAAAATAATATAAATGTTAAAGATTGGGAGCTAACGTGTTCAAGTAATATTTTAAAAAATTACATTGCTCCATATAATGCTACAGTGATTGAAAAATTAAAAAATGCTGGATTAAGTCCATTTGGATTTACAAATATGGATGAATTTGCAATGGGAAGTTCAACAGAAAGTTCTTGTCATGGAAAAACTTTAAATCCTATTGATAACTCAAGAATCCCAGGAGGAAGTAGTGGAGGAAGTGCTGCTGCTGTTGCTGGTGGATTGGCTATTGCTGCATTAGGTACTGATACTGGTGGAAGTATTAGACAACCAGCTGCTTATTGTGGTTGTGTTGGTATGAAGCCAACTTATGGAAGAGTTTCAAGATATGGAATAGTTGCATACTCTTCATCTTTAGATCAATGTGGTCCAATAACTCAAAATGTTGAGGATGCAGCAATCTTATATGATATTATTGCTGGATATGATGAAAAAGATTCTACAAGTGCAAATATATCTTATGAAAAAGTTACTTCAAAATTAGATTCAAATAAAAAATTTACAATAGCTGTAATTGATAATTTTGTTGAACAAGCAAGTGATGATATAAAAGATGCTTTTAATAAAACAGTTAAACTTTTAGAAGAGCAAGGGCATAGAATTATTCACACAAATATGATAGATACAAATAAAATTATTTCAACATATTATATTATTGCAAGTGCAGAAGCTAGTGCAAATTTAGCTAGATTTGATGGAGTTCGATTTGGAACTAGAAAAGGTGATACTGGACTAAAAGATATGTATGTAGAAACAAAATCACAAGGTTTTGGATATGAAGTACAAAAAAGAATTATGGTTGGTTCATTTGTATTAAGTTCAGGGTATTATGATGCTTATTATATAAAAGCACAAAAGATTAGAAGTCTTATAAAATCTGAGTTTGATAAGATATTTGAAAATGCAGATTTGATTTTATCTCCTGTTGCTCCAACAACTGCTCCAAAATTTGGAGCTTATAGTTCAGCTTTAGATATGTATTTAACTGATTTATATACAATAGCTATAAATCTTGCTGGATTACCAGCTATTAGTTTACCTGTTGCAAAAGATAAAGAAAATTTACCAATAGGATTACAATTAATAGCTAATAGTTTTGAAGAACAAACTTTATTTGATGGTGCTTTATCTATGGAAAAAGCTGTAAATTATACTAAATAAATAAAATAGGATTTTAAAATGAGAATAAGAAAAAGAGCTTTGACTTTTGAAGATGTATTGTTAGTTCCTGCTAAATCAGAAGTTTTACCAAAAGAAGTTTGTACAAAAACACAACTTACTAAAAAAATAGAATTAAATGTTCCTTTTGTAAGTGCTGCTATGGATACAGTAACAGAGTATCAAGCAGCTATTGCTATGGCAAGACTTGGTGGAATTGGAATAATTCATAAAAATATGGATATTGATTCACAAGTTTTACAATGCCAAAAAGTGAAAAAATCTGAATCAGGTATGATAATAGATCCAATTACAATAAAACCAAATCAAACACTTCAAGATGCAGAAGATATTATGGCAACATATAAAATTTCTGGTGTTCCTGTTGTTGATGATAATGGAATTTTAGTTGGTATTTTAACAAATAGAGATATGCGATTTACTAAAGATTACAGATTCAAAGCAAGTGAAAAAATGACTAAAATGCCTCTAGTTACTGCAAAAGAGGGTACAACTTTAGATGAAGCTGCTGAAATTATGCACCAAAATAAAATAGAGAAGTTACCAATTGTAAATGATGAGAATAAACTAATTGGACTTATTACAATCAAAGATATAAATAAAAAAAGAGAATATCCAAATGCTTGTAAAGATGAGTTTGGAAGATTAAGAGTAGGTGCTGCAATTGGTGTTAATCAATTAGATAGAGCTAGAGCTTTAGTTGCAGTTGGAGTTGATGTTTTAGTTTTAGATTCAGCACATGGGCACTCAAAAGGTATTCTAGATACAGTTAAAACAATAAAAGCTGAAATGGATGTTCAATTAATAGCTGGAAATGTAGCAACTGCTGAAGCAACAAGAGATTTAATTGCCTCTGGAGCTGATGGAGTTAAAGTAGGAATTGGACCAGGAAGTATTTGTACAACGAGAATTGTTGCTGGTGTTGGAGTTCCTCAAATGAGTGCTATTGATGAGTGTGCTATTGAAGGGGCTAAAACTGGAACGCCAATAATTGCTGATGGTGGTATAAAATACTCTGGTGATGTAGCAAAAGCTTTAGCAGTAGGTGCGAGTTGTGTTATGATGGGAAGTGCATTGGCTGGAACAGATGAAAGTCCAGGTGAAGTTGTACTTTTCCAAGGAAGAAAATTTAAAACTTATAGAGGAATGGGAAGTATTGGAGCGATGACAAAAGGAAGTACGGATAGATATTTCCAAGAAGGAACAGCTGCTGATAAACTTGTACCTGAAGGAATAGAAGGAAGAGTCGCTTATAGAGGAAGTATTTCTGATATTATTCACCAATTTGTTGGTGGATTAAGAAGTTCTATGGGATATTTAGGAAGTAAAGATATTAAAACTTTCCAAGAAAATGCGGAATTTGTAGAAATAACTAGTGCAGGATTAAGAGAGTCTCATGTTCATGATGTAACAATCACAAATGAAGCTCCAAACTATCACGTATAAGATTTTTAAGTAAAACAAGTTTTGTTTTACTTAAAATTAGGTTTTAATTACCTTGAAAATACTAAACCTAAACCAATATTTGTAACTTCTCTATCGTAATCCATTAAACTTTGACCATATCCATGAAATACTTGGAAAATACCAAAAGTATTCTTTGAAGCAATAAATTCTGGCAAAGGAAAGCTCCAATTAAATTCAACCGCACCTTTGTTTGAACTATCAAATCTTAAATTATCTCTTAAAAGCAATTCAAAAGTATGTTTTTTATGGGCATATAGAATATTTAAATCACCATAACCATAATATTTATAAAAGTCTTTGTTATCATCATTTTTTGAATTTTCTGGGATTCTATACCAAACTCTTGGTGTTATAAAAATATTCCCAAACTGTAAAATATTTTGAAGATATATTCTATTTAATGAACGAGATTCATCTCCACTTTTGCCATTTGAAGAGTGCATAATTGAAAGTTTAGATAACTTTAAATATTTGTTATTAATTGGAACTTGAACAAAAAATTCTGGTTCATAATTTGATTCTCTAAATGGAGCTGAATCTTCTGCTGTTTGCCAAAAAGATTTTTGAGTATAGGCTAAACTAAAAATTTCTCCAAATCCAAAGAAATTATGTGAAATAGGTTTTTCTAAACTTATTTGAAAAGAAGTTTCAAATTTATCTCTTCCATTAATATCGTTAAAAGTATAAGTTGCTGGTAAAAAATAATTCTTTTTATATGGATAAATTCCAAAATCTTTTGTAACTAATTGTTCTAAATTATCATTTGTTTCTTTGTCTTCTGTTTTATCTATATTTTCTACAAAAATCTCTTTTTTGAAATTTTCTAAATTATTAGTTTCTAAGATATTTTTTTCCAAAACTTTTTGACTATTTTCTTTTGCAATTTGCTTATAGATTAGCATAGCACCTTTATAATCTTTTGCTTCCTCAAGCTCTTGAGCTTTTTCAAGAAGTTCCACATTATTTGCATAACAAATAGTAAAAATTAATGTAAATAGCATTTTTTTCATATTATTTCTTTAAGTTTTTCTAGATTTTACTTAAATTTTGGTTTATACTTTATAAAAGAGATTAAATGATATAATCACCAAAATTTAGAAAAAAAAGGTTATAAATGCTTGTTGCTCCATCAATTTTATCTGCTGATTTTGTTAATTTAGCAAGAGATATAAAAGCTATTTGTGATGCTGGATGTGATTTAGTTCATATTGATGTTATGGATGGGCATTATGTACCAAATTTGACTATTGGACCAGTCGTTGTAGAACCAGTCTCAAAGGTTGCTACAAAACCACTTGATATTCATTTGATGGTTGAAAATAACAATTTTTTTGTAGATTTATTTGCTCCATTAAAACCAAAATATCTATCTTTTCATATTGAAAGTGAAAAACATCCACATAGACTTATACAAAAAATTAGAAGTTTAGGTATATGTCCAGCTATAACTCTAAATCCACATACAAGAGTTGAGGATATAGAGTATTTATTAGAAGATTTAGATATGGTTTTATTGATGTCTGTTAATCCAGGTTTTGGTGGACAAAAGTTTATTCCAACTGTTCTTGAAAAAGCAAAAAAATTAAAAGAGCTTATAAATAAAAGAAATCCAGCCTGTTTAATTGAAGTTGATGGTGGAGTGAGTGATAAAAATATTTATGAACTTAAAAATGCTGGAGTTGATGTAGTTGTTGCTGGAAGTTACGTTTTTGGAAGTGATGATTATACAAAAGCAATAAAGAGTCTTCAAATATGAGAGTAAAGATTTGTGGAATTACAAATGTAACTGATTCTATTGATGCTGTAAAGGCTGGTGCAAGTGCTTTAGGATTTGTTTTTTACAAGCCATCTCCTAGGTATGTAACACCAGAAAATGCACTATATATTGTTGAAAAATTACCACCATTTATACAAACTGTTGGTCTTTTTGTAAATGAAAGTGTAGATTTTATAAATGAAGTTTGTGAAAAATCAAAAATGCACTTAGCACAAATTATAGATGATGAAAATATTTTAGATTGTACAAAATTAAAAGTAAAATATATAAAAGTTTTAAGAGTAAAAAATAAAGATGATTTACAAAATTTAGATGAAAATTACTATTTGATTGATGCCTTTGTAGATGGTTTTGGTGGTAAAGGAAAGCGACTTTGTTTAGATTTATTTAAAGATATTAATTGTTCTAAGTTTATTTTAGCTGGTGGACTAAGTAGTGATAATCTAAAAGAGTTAGATGGGTTTGGTTTTTTTGGAGTTGATGTAAGTAGTTCTGTTGAAAAAGAAAAAGGCAAAAAAGATATACAAAAAATGATAAAATTTGTAAAAGCAGCTTATGAAATCTTATAAAAGAAAATATATACTTAAACCAACAAAAATTACGTTTTTGGATATTATAAGGAGACTTAAAAAAGAGCCTATACCATACGAAGATTTTTTATTACTTTTAGAAGAATCTAGTGATAAATTTTATGAAAATAGTGAATTAGAGTTTGAACTTTTACTTATAAATGGTTTTCCACTTGATATAAAAAATGATTTTGTATTTTTAAAAACTACACAAACTTCTATAAATGAACAAACATTTTGTTTTGTAGATATAGAAACAAATGGTGGGACTCCCAAAAAAGGTTTTCAAATAATTGAACTTGGAGCTGTCAAATACAAAAATGGAGAAATTATAGATAAATTTGATTCTTTAGTTTTTGCAAAAGATATACCACCTTATATTCAAGAAGTTACAAAAATTACTCTTGCTATGCTTGAAACAGCTCCTACAATAGAAAAAGTTTTAAAAGATTTTAAAGAGTTTTTAGGTGATGATGTTTTTGTTGCTCATGATATAAAATTCGACTATACTTTTATATCTGATAGTTTTGAAAAATATAATTTAGGAAAACTTTTAAATAGAAAGATTTGTACTATTGATTTGTCAAAAAGAACTATACAATCTGATAAATATGGACTTAGTACTTTAAAAGAACTTTTGAATATAGATGTAGAAAATCACCATAGGGCTTATTTTGATGCACTCACAACAAAAATTATTTTTGAGAAATGTTTACAGAGTTTAGACCTTAAGAACATAGAAAATGTAGAAGATTTAATAACTTTTTCTAAAAGTGATAATATTATTAGAAAAGTAAATAAATAGAGCCTTTAAGCTCTATTATCTATCTCTTTTGCATACTTATAACCTAAATCATAAGCCTTATTGTTCATATCATGAAGTTTTGCAGGAATCTTAGAAAGCATAGTCTGTCTTAATACTTCTTTTGGAATAGTTTCTCCAGTAAAGTAGTTTGCTATTGCTAAAGCTAATATAGATTGTGTGATTACATTTCCAACCTCTTCTTTTGCAACAGTTATGATAGGAATTTCTATAATATTCCATCTTTTTTTATCTTCTTCATTTGGTCTAACTAGGTTTGGTTCTATTACAATTGTTGCACCATCTTTTACACCATTTTTAAATAAATCAAAAGAAATTTGTGCAACAGAGAGCATAAAATCTATCTCTCCATCATTTGCATAAGGATATATTATTTCTTCATCTTGAAGTGTTATATCAACAACTGTTGGACCACCTCTTACTTGCGAAGTATAAGTTGCAGTTTTTAGTCCAAATCCACCATTATTTATTTTAGCAGCAGCAAAAATCTCTCCTGCAAGTAAAACTCCTTGTCCTCCAACTCCTGTAAATCTCATTAAAGTTCTGTTATTTGCCATAATACATTATCCTTATAGTTTTACCATAGTTTTTGTTCTTTGTGCTTCTTTAACTTTTTCATAAGCTTCACAATATTCCAATGCAGTTTCATCTTGTTTTAAGACTCCTGTTGGAAATTTTCCTATTTTTTGCTCATCATCAAGCATTTCAAATTTTGTTTTAGCAATTGAAATAGAGTCAATCCACTCTAAATTAGCCATAGCACTTGCCATTTTATTTTTTCTACCTAGATTAACATGGCAATTTGAGAAAACTTCAACAAATGAAAAACCTTTATGTTCCATAGCTTTTACTAAAGACTTTTCTAGTTTTTTTGGATCAATCATAGTTTCTCTAGCAATAAAACTAGCTCCTGCTGCTTCAACTAATTTACAAGCATCAAAAGTTGGGTCTATATTTCCTTTATCCATAGTTACAGTCCACATACCTTTTGGAGTTGTTGGGCTTGTTTGAGAATTTGTTAGACCATAAATAAAGTTATTGATTACTAAATATGTTAAATCTATATTTCTTCTACTTGCATGAATCGTATGATTTCCACCAATAGCTAAACCATCTCCATCTCCACCAACCACAATTACTTTTTTATTTGGGTTTGCTAGTTTTATTCCAGTTGCATAAGCTAAAGTTCTTCCATGTGTTGTATGAACAGTATTACAGTTTATATATGAACTAAATCTTCCAGAACAACCAATTCCAGAAACAACACAAACATCATCCATATTCCAACCAAGTTTATCTATAGCTCTAATTAAAGATTTTAAAATAACTCCATCACCACAGCCCCAACACCATAAAGTTGGCATTTTATCAGTTCTTAAATATTCATCATAATTAAACGCCATATTACATTCCTTTTACTTTTTCAATAATTTCTAGCGGAGAAAGTGGTCTTCCATTTGCTTTTAAAAGTGTATCAAACTCTCTTCTTCCAGAAACTCTTTGTATTTCTTGAGTATATTGTCCCATATTAAGTTCAGTTACTAAAACTTTATCAAATTTATTTACAAGTTCATCTAGCCTTTTTGCTGGGCTTGGCCAAATTGTTTTTGGTCTGAACATACCAATTTTTATTCCTTCACGTCTTAGTCTATTTATAGCCTCTTTTACAGCTAATGAAACAGAGCCATAAGCAATAATCATAATCTCAGCATCATCTAATAGATATTCTTCATTTAACTCTAATTCATCAAGATGAGCATCTACTTTTGTAAATAGTCTGTTCATCAAAGCAGCACAAACATCAGCATCTTCCGTTGGGTGCCCTGTTGGTCCATGGTGAAGTCCTGTAAAATGGTATCTGTACCCTTCAAACATAGGATTTAAAACAGCTGGTTCATCAGCCCCTACACCGTAAGGTTTGTAGTCTTTCTTATCACCATCAAATCTTTTTCTAAAAACTATATTTTTTTGTATTTCTTCTAAATCAGGAATTGTAGCTTTACCAGCCATATGTCCTATAGTTTCATCAAGTAATACAAATACAGGTTGCATAAATCTATCTGCAAGATTAAAAGCTCTTGCAATTTCAGTGTAACATTCTGATAAATTACCAGGTACTAAAGTGATAGATTTTACATCTCCATGAGTTGGATTTTTTGCTTGTAAAATATCACCTTGGGCAACCCTAGTAGGAAGACCTGTTGATGGTCCTCCTCTCATAACGTTTACAACTACTAAAGGAACTTCAGCTATATAACCAAGACCTAAGTTTTCAGATTTTAAAGAAATTCCAGGTCCTGATGATGCAGTCATAGCTCTTTTACCTGACATTGATGCACCTAATGCTGTACAAATACCAGATATTTCATCTTCCATTTGTATAGATACTCCACCATTTGCTGGTAAAGCTGATGATAGTTCGTGCATTATTTCACTTGATGGAGTTATAGGATATCCACCAAAAAACTCACATTTCGAGTCAACAGCCGCTAATGCTGCTAACTCATTTCCTGTTGATATTAGCTCTCTTGCCATTATTAAACCTTTTTATCTTCATCTAAAATTTTATAATTGTTACTTATGATTTTTTCTTGTCTTTCTTTTGCTTCAGAAGATAATTTTGCAAATTTAAACTCTTTTTTATCTGATACAAAGATTGCAAAATCTGGACAAGATAATTCACAATCATTACAACCTATACATGCTTCTGGATGTACAACTGTTGCCATAGAACCCAATGTTGAATGAATATCTTGTCGCATTCCTAAAACTCCAGCAGGGCATACTGATACACATCTATCACAAGCCTTACATCTACTTTCATCTACCCAAACAGGGATATTTAAAGGAGCTTCAATATTTGACATAATTTTCCTTAATTGAAATATAATTAAATTTTATAAAATATATAATTTAGCGTGTATAATACTATAACTTTCCTTATTTTACTAAAAGAGATTATTTGAATATTTTAGATATAATCTAAAGATTTTAAAAAAGGACGCTTTTTGGTTTTATATCAACCTAGAAATGGATACTGTTATAACAGCGATACACATTTTTTGTTTAATTTTATTTGTAAATGTTTAGAAAAATATAAAAATATTAATGGTGATATTTTAGATATTGGAAGTGGAAGTGGTATTTTAGGGCTTTTACTTGCTAATAATTATAAAAAATTGATTCTAAATCAGTGTGAAATACAAAAAAGCTTTCAGTTTTTCTCACAAAAAAATGCAAAAACAAATAAAATTTATGCAAATTTGTATAAAGGATCTTTTTTAGATTTAGAATTTGATAAAAAATTCGATTTTTGTGTTTCAAATCCGCCATTTTATCATCAAAATGTAATAAAAAGTGAAAATGAGTCTTTAAAAATTGCAAGATACAATAGTTCAATGCCATTAAGAAATTTTATATATAGAAGTTCTAATATTTTAAAAAATGATGGAAAATTGTTTTTTTGTTATGATAGTAAACAATTAAATGAGATTATTTTATTTTTAAATGAGTTTAATTTTAATATAGAAGCTTTACAATTTGTGTATCCAAAAGCTAAAAAAGAGGCTAGTTTAGTACTAGTTTATGCAAAAAAGAATTCTAAATCTTTATTGAAAATTTTAAAGCCATTAATAGTTTTTGATGAAAATTCAAATTTTACAAAAGAAGTTGAAGATATTTATAAACATATAAGAACACATAGTATAAAGGTTGATTTTGAGTAATTTAATAAAAAAAGATGGATATGATTTTGCTTTTAAACCTTCTGTTTGTGGTGTTTGTCAAGGAAATTGCTGTATAGGAGAAAGCGGATATATTTGGATAAATAAAATTGAAATTGAAAATTTATCAAATTATTTAAAAATGGATGTTGAAGAATTAAAAGAGAAATACCTTTTTAAAGAAGGGTATAAATATAGTATAAAAGAGGTAAAATTAGGCAAAAATAGTTTTGCTTGTTGTTTTTTTGATTTAAGTAAACGACAATGCTCGATTTATGAATATCGCCCAGTGCAGTGTAGGACTTTCCCTTTTTGGGACTATTTTAAAAATAATATTGAAGAGGTATACAAAGAGTGCCCAGCTATAAGAGATATTTAGTATCTTTTTTTATAATAAGTTTTTTTGCATCTTGTAGTTTAAAAGAGCAAACTATTACTGAAGAGAAAAAAGTAAAAGAGTTTACACAAGTTGAATCAAAACCCTTTGATTTTGAAGATTATTATGTTATGTATGCTTTAGAAATGGAAAATATCAGAATGTATGAAACAGCAAGAGATATATATCTTAAGCTTTTTGAAAATACAAATAAATATGAGTATTTAGCACAATACACCACTATTGCGACTCAATTTCAAGATTATGAAGCTGTAAAAGAACAGATAGAAAAATATTTACTTCCAAATATAAAAGAAGAAGAATTATTAATACGACTTTATGGTTTTGCACTACTTAGACTTGAAGATTATGATAAAGCTTTAGAAGAGGCTTTAAAATTAACAAATCTTTATAAAAGTAGTATAAATTACGAACTTTTAGGAGCTATTTATGCTTCAAAAGGAGAATTTAATAATTCTTATAGTGCTTTACAAGAGGCTTTAAAATATGAAGCATCTGTTACTGTTATGCAAACAATAACAAGTTTGGAATTTTTTAATTTAAATAAAAAAGAAGAGGCTATAAAGAACTTGAAGTATTATCTTCCAAAAAGTGAATATAACTTAAATATAGCTTTGCAGTTGTTGGCTTTTTATGATAGTTTAGGACAAAAAGATAATATAAAAAATCTTTTAAAAGATATGTTTTTATATTATAAAAATAGTGAAGATGCTTTACAATTAAATAAAACTGTTGGATTTATGTTTCAAAATTTTGAGGTGAATGAATTAATATTATTTTTAGAACAAAATAATATTGAAGATGATTTACTTTTAGAACTTTATAAAAGAACAAATCAAATACAAAAAGCTTATGAGTTATTAGATAAGCTGTATAAAAGTAGTTCAAATATTGATTATTTAGGACAACAAGCAATAATTGAGTTTGAGTTAGCGGAAGATAAAAAAAATTCACTTAATAGTGTAATTAAAAAGTTTGATACAACTTTAGAAACTTCAACTAACCCGATATATCAAAATTATTTAGCATATTTGTTGATTGATTATGATATTGATATAAATAAGGGGTTAATTTTAGTGAAGAAAGCCTTGGAACAAGATCCAACAAATATTGCTTTTATAGATACTTTAGCATGGGGTGAATATAAAATTAAAAATTGTAAAGAATCTTTTAAAAATATGAAACAAATAGTTGATGAAATAGGTTTGGAAGATGAAGAGATAAAATTTCATTGGGAAAAAATAAAGGAGTGTAAGAAGTGATTTTAGAAAAAATTATAAATAAAACAATAGAAGATTTGAATTTAAGAAAACAAACTATAAGTTTAGAAGAACTTGAATTAAAAATAAAAGAAGGTTCATATAAAACAAAAGATGTTAAGGGTTTTTTAAAGTCTTCAAAAGATGAACCTATAAGGATAATTGCTGAAGTAAAAAAAGCAAGTCCAAGTAAAGGTATCATAAAAGAAAATTTTGACCCAATTTCAATTGCAAAAGAATATAATGATAATGGAGCAAATGCTATTTCAGTATTGACTGAGCCACACTTTTTTTTAGGTGATTTAAATTATTTAAAAGAGATTAAGAAATTTACGAATATCCCTTTACTTAGAAAAGATTTTATAGTTGATAAATATCAAATCGCTGAAGCTTTGGTTTATGGAGCAGATTTTGTGCTACTTATAGCAAAAGCTTTAAATCAAGATGAATTAAACTCTTTATATAGCTATGCAAGAAGTTTGGATTTAGAAGTTTTAGTTGAAATTCATGACTTAGAAGATTTAGAGAAATCTTTAAAATGTGGTGCAGATATTATAGGAATAAATCATAGAAATCTTAAAACTTTTGAGATGGATATGACTCTTTGTGATAAATTAATCCCACTTATCCCAAAAGACAAAATTATTGTTGCAGAGTCTGGTGTAAGTGATATTGAAGTTATAAAAAGACTTCATGGTATCGGGGCAGATTCTTTTTTAATTGGAGAACATTTTATGAGAGTTCCTTCTATAAAAAATGAACTTTTAAAGTTTAAAAACTCTTGGAAATAAATAAGTATCCTAGAATTTAAAGTCTTCTAAATACTTTTTAATTCTAGGAATATAATCTTTTCTACAAACTAAGAAAGTAGGGATATTTAATACATTTTTGGGAATCTTTTTAATATTTAAATCATTTTTATAATTTAGTTTTTCTATTATACTAAGTGGTAAAATACTTTTACCCATACCAGCTTTTACACAGCCTAAAATTGTTTCATAATTTCCAAATTCTAAATGTTTATATTCTTGACTTAAAAATTCTTTTAAGTAGTTTTTCCCAAAATCATTATATGCACAACCATTTTTAAACGATAAAAACACATTAGGGCATTTTTTATCCTTTGGTTCAACTAAAACTATATTTTCCTCAATTTTATTTATAATAATTATCTCATCATTTTGTGGTTTACCACTTATAAATGCAATATCAACCTTATATTCTAAAAGATTTTTTATAGTATCTTTTGTTGTATTTGTTATGAGTTCTAAACTCATATTTGGAAAATCTTTATTTAATTGAAGTAAAAAAGGTATTAATCTTGTACTTGCATTTGATTCTGTTGAACCAATAATTAAATGTTTTTGATTGTGAATATTTTGCATCTCAAAGTTTGCAAGTTCAATTTTTTTTACAATTTCTACTGCATAAGAGTATAATTTCTCACCTTCTTTCGTCAAGATTACACCTTTTGGAACTCTGTGAAATAAAGAACTTCCTATTACTTTCTCTAATTGTTTTATTCTTGAAGTTACATTTGATTGTGCAAAACCTAGATTTATAGCAGCTTTAGATATACTTTTTTCATTTGTAACTTCTACAAAAATTTTTAATAAATTTGAGTCCATATCACTTTTCCTTATATTATAAATCGTAATTTTATATTTGACATAGTATCATTTTTAATGATATTATAATTAAAATTAAAAAGGAGATTAAATGCCTATAATCAGTGTAAAAATGACAAAAGAAGATGGTGGAGCAACATTAGAACAAAAAGAGGAGTTGGCAAAAAGTATAAGTGAAGCTTTTAGTAAAATATTCAATCGTCCATCTTCAAATGCTATTGTTTTAATAGAAGAACATAGTACAGACAATTATTATATTGGTGGAAAATCTGTTACAAAAATAAGAGAAGAACAAAAAATAAAATGATAATTTTGGATTTTGAGACGAATACACATAATATTGGTGATATTTTTGAAATTGCAGCAGTAAAAATAGATACAAAATTTAATATATTAGATAAATTTCATAGATATTATCTTTCTAGGTATCCATTAAATATACATTCTTATGCCGTTCATAGATTAACTCCAGAGCTTATTTTAGATTATAGAAAAGATAAAAGTTATAGTTCATATTTTACTCAAGATTTGGATTTTGAAGAATTTTGTAAAAATAGTGAAGTGTTAATAGCTCATAATATAGACTTTGAATTGAGGCATATAGATAAAAGAGTGAATTTCAAAAAACATATTTGTACTATGAAAGAAAATAAAAATATAATAAAAGTATATGATAAAATAGGACGGCTAAAAAATCCAAAATTAGATGAAGTTTGTAATTATTATGGTATCGAATTTGATTCTTCAAAATACCATAGTGCAACTTATGATGTTACAAAAACTTATGAGATTTTAAAAAAGATGAATCTTTTTTAAATCTCAACTCCATTATCTAATAAAATTTTATTTCTACCACTTTGTTTCGCTCTATAAAGCAAATTATCAGCTTTTTGTACTGTATTTTCATAAGTTGGATATTTATTTCTTACAGCAACTCCAGCTGAGAATGTAAGTTTTATTTTTTTATCTTGGTATATAAAACTATTTTCTGTAACAATAGTTTTTATTCTTTTTAAGAACATTAAAAGTTCTCTATCAAGATTAAAATGTACAACAGCAATAAATTCTTCTCCACCATAACGACCTACTAAGTCATGATCTCTTATACTTTTATCTAAGATTTTTCCAAAAGTTGAAAGAACTACATCTCCACATTCATGACCATAAGTATCATTTACTTTTTTAAAAAAATCAATGTCAAAAAATACTACCGCATATTGAGTTTTTAATCTATTATATGAACTTTCTATTTTTATTATCTCTTCGTTAAAAGATTTTCTTGTAAGAACTTGAGTTAAAAAATCTTTTCTATTTTCAGCTTTAGTTCTATTTAATTCATTTTCTAAACTACTTATTTTTTCTTCAAGTTCTTCTATTTTAGACTTTCCACTTTCGAGTTTATTTGTTACATTATTCATCTCTTGTTCTATAGATGTAGCAGCTGAGACAAGTTCTTTTTTTAATTGTTCTAAAACTTCAATACCACCATTTTTAATATTCATTGATACTATTTTTTCTTTTATATTTAAAACATTTTTAGAACCAGTTCCACTACTAAAAATAGCTTCATTAAAATACTCTTCCATAAGTAAAACAAGTTTTGATATATCTTCTGTTTTTTGAATAACTAGTTTTTTATCTTTTTCAAATCTTTGAATAATAAGTTTTTCTATTTTTATTTGTATATTTTTTTCAAAAATAAGTTTTGGATTCTTTTTTATTTCATCAAATAAAATATCTATGCTATTATCATTGTCTTGACTGATTGATGGAGTAATTGATTGTTTTAAAATATCTACTATAACATCTATATTATGCGGGTGAATTCTTTTTAAAAGAAGTTGAATAAGTTTTTCTAAAGAGTCAATATTATTTGTAATAGCTTCATTGTATTCTATTTCATTTAATTGACTTAAAAAGTTTTTCATATTTTACCTTAAAAAATAATAATTTATTTCAATCTCAGATTATATACTAATCTAAGCTTGAAATTATATCTAAAATAATAAAAATATAAATTTAATTAAATTTTATTCTCTGAATTTATATCTATTGACGCATTATTAGCTTCTTCTAAATCTTTTTCTATTTTAGAATTTTCTTTTTCATTAAGGTTATTTATAGATGATTTTTTAACAGAACTATTTCCTTCAAAAAGACCTTTTGCTTCTATCACAAATTCTTCTGAAACAACAGATCCTATTACTTTTCCATCAGGTTTTATATCAACTCTTGAAGCATTTATTGAACCTTCGGCTAAGCCTTGTACTACAACTCTTAAAGCTGTTATTTCGCCTTTTATTTTACCTTCTTTACCTATATTTATCTCTTGTTCAGAGATAATGTTTCCTTCAAAATAGCCATCTATATATAAATTACAAGCTAATTTTATATCACCTTTTATTTGGGTTCCTGCAGTGATAATTGTAGTTGAGGAGTCGGATCTTGTATTTTGATATGATTGATTGCTGTTACTAAAGATTCCCATGATATTTCTGTTTCCTTTTCAAATATTTCTGTATAATTTGTTATATCCCATTTTACAAATGTAAGTGGGTTTAATGATTTTGATAAAAAACGTACCTCATAGTGTAAATGAGGTCCACTACTCATTCCTGTATTGCCTGAGTATGCTATTAAATCACCTTTTTTAACAAAAGTTCCTGATTCTACTACAGTTTTATTTAAATGAGCATAATAAGACTTAAAACCATAAATATGCTGAAGTGTTATTAAATTTCCATTATATTTATCAAATGTAGCATTTTCTACTATCCCATCTGCTGTAGCATAAACAGGAGTTCCAATAGGTGCTCTTAAATCAATTCCTAAATGTAAAGCTTTTTTATTTAAAATTGGGTGATGTCTATATCCAAAATAGCTAGAAATTTCTATTTTTTCCATAGGAGAACCACTAGGAATTAATTGTAAGAGAGTTGTTCTTTGTTCTGAATCAAGTCTTGCTATATCAACTCTTTGTTTTAAAGGGAGTTCATTTTCTGTTGATAAACCAATAATTGACTCTATCTTAGTAAGATAATCTGTTGCTTCACTAATTTCTTCTTTTTTCTCGTGAAGCTCCATTTGAGTCTGATTTATAAGAGTATTAAGTTCTTCATTTATTCTTTGAAATTCAACTAACTCAAGTTCTATTGAAAGTCTATCTTTATCCACTTGAACCAATATTATATTCACAAAAATAAAAGAGCAAATCAAGAGTACAGAACTGATGAGAATAGTATATAGAGTATAAAAAAAAGGTTTTCTTTTTATCTTTAATTGTTTTATACCATTGTCATCATTTATTGTAAATGTTATATACTTATTTGCATATTTATCCACTGGTTTCCCCTTTAAAACTTTAGATAAATAGCATTAAGCTAAAAGTTTTTTAACCATCTCATTTATTCTTTTTCCATCAGCAACACCAGCAAATTTTTTTGAAGCTGCACCCATAACTTTACCCATATCTTTTATATTTGTTGCTCCAACTTCACTGATAATCTCTTTCATTCCAATTTCAAGTTCAGTATCACTTAGTTGTTTTGGTAAGTATTGTATAAAAACATCAACTTGTTCTTGCTCTTTTTGAACTAAATCATCTCTTGAAGCTGCACTATATTGAGCTATTGCTTCTTCTCTTTGTTTAATTCCCTTTTGAATAAGTTTTATAACTTCACTATCGTCTAAAACTCTTCTTTCATCAACTTCAATTTGCTTTATCATTGTGTTAATTGCACGAATTGAATCTCTTTTCACAACTTCTTTATCTCTCATTGCTTGTTTTAAATCTTCACTTAATTTTTCTTTTAAACTCATATTTTTTTCCTTTTTTAAAGATTTGATTATATTATTTTTTAGTTAAAACTTTCTATTATCTCTTCAATTTCTAAAAATCTATCTACTTTTTGTTCATAAATTTCTTTAGTTTTTTCAAGCTCAGTCGATAGAGTAATGATTCCTTTTTGTTCATAACATTTTGGATTGGCTAAGCAATCATTTAATTCTTTTATTATTTTTTCCAAATCTTCTATTTCTTTTGGTAGATTATCATATTCTCTTTGGTCTTTATATGATAATTTTGTTTGTTTTTTTGTTTCAGTTACAGTTTTTATACTATTCTTTTCTTTTGCGATTTCAACCTCTAAAGAATCAAGTTCCTTTAACTCTTTTTCAATTTCTAAATATTCACTATATGGTTGAAAGCTTTCCATAATATGTCCATTTCCAGTAAATACAAAAAGTTTTTTTGCAATTTTATCTACAAAATATCTATCATGAGAAACAAATATCAAAGCACCTTGAAAGTTTTGCAAATACTCTTCTAAAATATTTATTGTAGGAATATCTAAATCATTTGTAGGTTCATCTAAAATCATACAATCAACTCTTTTAGTAAAAAGAAGTGCCAAAGCAACACGATTTTTTTCTCCACCACTTAAAACTCCAACTTTCTTATCTAAATATTCTTTTGGAAATAAAAAGTTTTTTAAGTAGCCAAAAACATGCATATTCCTTCCATCATCAAGAATTACTCTATCTCCACCATTTGGGCAAAAAATCTCCATAATAGTTTTATTATCATCAAGCATCTCCCTTTGTTGGTCAAAATAACCTATTTGAAAATCACCTTTTTTGAAGCTTCCTTTATCGACTTTTAGTTTTTCCATAAATATTTTAAGAAGTGTTGATTTTCCAGTACCATTTGGACCAACTATTGCAATAGTATCCTTTTGTAAGATTCTAGTTGTAAAATCTTTGATTAACTCTTTTTCACCCAAAGTTTTATAAACATTGTCTAGTTCGTAAAGCATTTTTTTTCTATTTTGTTGTTTTTCTTCACTATTAAAACTTTTTTGCTCTCTTTGAAGTTCCAAACTCATTTTTCTTATTGCTGCTGGATTTGATTTTGCTTTTTGTTTTAAATCAAAATATTCTGCTTTTCTTCTTTCATTCCTTTTTCTTCTTGCAGTTACTCCGTGCTGCATCCAGTGAGCTTCTTGTTTTACCATTCGCAAAAGATTTTCATGCTCTTTTTGCATATTTGATAAAATTTGTGCTTTTTGCTCCAAATATGAAGAGTATCCACCATTAAAACGTCTTAGTTCTCCACTATCAACTTCTACTACACTTGTTGCAATATTGTCTATAAAATATCTATCGTGAGAGATGAAAAGTAAAGTGAAGTTGTTTTTTAATAAAAGTTGTTCTAAAAACTCAACCATATAAACATCAAGGTGGTTTGTAGGTTCATCAAGAAGTAAAACATCAGGTTTTTTTAGTATCAATCCAGCCAAGCTAACTCGACGCTGTTCTCCACCACTTAGCATATTTACATCTTTAAACTCATACTGTTTTAGTTGAAATTCAACTAAAACTCGTTCTATCATATTATCTAAATCCCAAGCATTGTGAAACTCTAAGAATGATGCTAAATCACTTTGTTTTCTCAAAAGGTCTTCATTCTCATACTCTGTAATCAACTTATTTGTGATATTTTCATACTCATTTTTTGCACTTTTAAGCTCAACAAGTTGATTTTCAATTGCATCTCTTACAGATAAATTTGAAGCAAATTTTGGTTGTTGGTCAAGCATCTCTATTTTTATAGATTTATCAATAGCCATTTCTCCACTATCTGGTTCAACGGTTTTCATAATAATCTTAAAAAGTGTTGATTTTCCTTGTCCATTTTGTCCAATAACTGCAACTCTTTGCCCACTATTTAAAGTAAAATTTGCATCTTTTAAAATAACTTTTATATCATATTGTTTTGAAATATTTTGAAGGTCGATTAGTGCCATATTATAATTGTTTTCCTATATATTTAAAGAGATTATAGTATCTAAAAATATGTTAATAAGTGATTATGGTTGACTTTTAATCGTTCTTTTTAAAAAATTCATTTATATCTATGTTTAGAATATTTGATATTAAAAATAGATGTTCAAGATTAAAATGTTCTTTATTTTTATAATTCTCACAATTTGAATAAAAAGATGTACTTTTTTGACCAATCATTATTGCTAATTCTAATTGGCTTAAACCTTTTTCTTTCCTAATTCTTTTTACATTATTACCAATTAGAATATAAAAATCATCTAATTTACTTTTGTCAATATCTGGAAAAATACTTTTCATAATTACCTCAATAAAATTTGAATACTATTTGTTTAAGTATCTTTTATCAATTAGTAATATATAATTCATATATAACATAAATATTATAAGGTGATTAATTATGGAAGCGACATTCTTTATAGTGACATTTCAAATTCTTATTATTGGTGTTTATATGTTTTTTTCTAGAAAAATTTGAATGCAATCATTAAATTTAAAAATTTTAGATACAATAGCAAAAAAATTTTAAGGGATTAATTTGAAACAAAAACCAATTATTTCATATTTTTATGGTTTCTTTGCAGTTTGGTTTGTAGCAACTATTCTATTATTTTTGTATGGTGGATTCTTTGCAGTTTATCAAGGGACGATACTTTCAGTTTTGGAATTGAGTTTATCATTTGATAATGCTGTTGTAAATGCTACTATTTTGGCTACAATGGCTCTTGTTTGGAGAAGAAGATTTCTTATTTGGGGAATGCTAATAGCAGTTTTTGGTGTTAGATTTGTATTTCCTATTTTAATAGTATATTTTTCAACTTCTATGGGATTTATTGATTCTTTTGATCTTGCAGTGAATAATCCAGTTGAATATGAAAAGATTATACAAAATTCTCATCACGTTATTATGTCTTTTGGTGGAATGTTCCTTTTGATGCTATTTTTAAAGTTTTTATTTGATGAAAATAAAGATATTCACTGGATAAAAAGTATCGAAAATTTTGCAGTTAAACTTTCAAAAGTAGGTGATATAAAGGCACTTTTTATAATGTTTTTAATGTTAGGTATCACGTATATTGCCCCAAATGAAGTCGTGATGGGTGATAAAATGGTAACTGTAAATAAGTTAGAAATTTTGGTTCCAATGATTATTGGAGTTATTGCTTTTTATTTAATAGAACTTTTAAAAGGTGTTATTGAAAGTAGAAATGAAGATGAGGAATCAGGAGCAGATGTTACAAAATTAAGTGGTGGCTTTGTATCTTTTATGTATCTTGAACTTATCGATATGAGTTTTTCTCTTGATGGAGTTTTAGGAGCATTTGCTATTACTCAAAATATTGTTATTATAATGTTAGGTCTTGGTGTTGGAGCAATGGCAGTTAGAAGTCTTACAATATATATGGTTGAACGAGAAGTTGTTTCAAAATATATCTATTTAGAACATGGAGCTATGTGGAGTATTGGACTTTTAGCTTTATCTATGTTGATTCAAATTTTTTACCATTTACCCCCAATGCTTATAACAACTTTTGCTATTGTTCCTATAACATTGGCATTCATTCACTCAATCTATAAAAATAGACAATTTATTTTAGATGGGAAATAGTAAGTAAAAATTACTTACTATTTTTTATAATCACCATTTCAAAAGAACTTTTCTGTACAACTAAAGCTTTTTTATCAGGTACTACACTTAGAGAGTTGATATTTTGTATTTTATTTTTATATATTTCAACTTCATTTTCTAAATCTTCTATTTTTTTGTTTAATTGTAAGATAATATCAACACCAGCAATATTTACTCCTAATTCTCTTGTTAAAGTTAAAACATATTTTATGTGATTTATATCTTTTTGTGAATAAAGTCTTATTTTACCATTTGTACGGCTCGGTTTTATTAGACCTTCTCTCTCATATTGTCTTAGGGTTTGTGGATGAATATTTAAAATTTCTGCAACAGCTGATATTAAATATACAGGTTCTATATAACTATTCTTTTCCATTTCTCAAAACTCCTTTTAGTTATTTGGAAGTTTCTCTTCCATTATTTTTACTAAACTTTCATCTAACTCTTCAAGTTTTGGTAAAACAATATTTGCTTTGAGATATAAATCTCCTTTTATTCCACTTTTTCTATTTAAAACGCCAAGCTCTTTTACTCTAAATTTTTGATTTTGCTTAGTATTTTGAGGGACTTTTAAGGTAATATCTTTATGAATTGTTTTTATATCAATTTTACCACCAAAAAGTGCAGTTTTTAAAGGAACATCAAAATATTTTGTCAATGTATCACCTTCTCTTGAGTATTCGTTGCTTGGAGATACATTTATTTTAAGGATTAAATCACCTTTTTGTCCTTGATATGATTTCCCTTTCCCTTTAGCTCGTATCTTTTGACCACTTTCAATTCCTTCTGGTATTTTTACATCAAAAGAGTCATTGCTTAAAGATATATGTTGTTTACCACCAAGAATTGATATATCAAAAGGTATTGTAACTTGAGCATTTGTATCTAAATCTGGTTCATCAAAACCAAAATTTCCAAATCCACCTCTACTAAAACCACCACCAAACCCACCAGCTCCACCAAACATCTGTCTTAGAATCTCATCTAAATCAACACCTTGTCCTTGGCTTCGTGCAAAATCACTAAAATTTTGTCCACCAAACATAGAATCACCATATTGGTCATATTGTTGTTTTTTTTCTGGATTACTTAAAACTTCATAAGCTGCATTTATCTCTTTAAATTTGTCTTCAGCTTTTGGGTCTTTATTTACATCTGGATGATATTTTCTTGCAAGTTTTCTATAAGCTTTTTTTATCTCTTCAGGAGTTGCATTTTCACTAACTTCTAATGTTTCATATAAACTTTTTGCCATATTTTCTTCCTATTCTAATAAATTATTCAAATTTTAGAATTTAATTATATCAAAAAGGTTGAGTCAATGTCAATCAACTTTATAAGGAAGAGTTATTTTAAATATAGCACCTTTACATACAATATTATTATGCATAAATTTAATATTTTTAACACTAATATCTCCACCCATACTCTGATTTATAATCTTTCTAGTCATATATAAACCAAGTCCTGTTCCTTGATATTGATGTTTTGTTGTGAAGTAAGGTTCAAAAATTTTATCAATAATATCAGCTTTTATTCCAGATGCATTATCTAAAATTGAAATTTCAACAAAATTTCCAACTTTTTTTGTACTAACTTTGATGATTCTAGTATCATCTTCTTTTATATTTAAGTTTAAGGCATCTTTTGCATTATTAAGAATATTTATTATTGCTTGAGAAAATTCATTTTCTACATTATAAACATAGATATTATCTTCTAAATCTAAGATTATTTCTATATTGAAGTTTCTAAAAAAATCTTCTACTAAAGTTATACTATTTTTAATATTTTCATTTACATTAAATAAAGATTTATCTTTATGTATTTTAAGAAAATCATTAAAAGTATCAATTGTATTTGAAAGGTGTTCAGTTGTCTTTAAAATAAGTTTTAATGAATCTTTTAAACTATCACTATCCAAATTATCCAAATCATTTTTAAGTTTAATATTTGATGCAGTAATAGATATAATATTTAAAGGTTGCCTCCATTGGTGTGCAATATTTGCTATCATTTCGCCCATCGCTGCTAATTTTGATTGTTCAGCCATGAGATTTTCTTTTCTTTTTATATCTTCTATATCAATAATAGTCAGAATTTTAAAAATTTGCTTATTTATAAAAGCATCTTTTACATTTATAACTGCACTGAATTTACTACCATCATCTCTAATTATTACAGTTTCAATACTATTTTTATTTGATTTTTCGCAGATATATTTATCAAAAATTATTTCATTGAAATTTTTATTTATTAAATCAAATTTAATATCCTTATTCAAAAGTTCAACTGCAATTTTATTGCAATCAACTACTTTGTCATCTTTAAAAATAATAATAGCTTCCATTGTAGCATCTAAAATAAGTCTTAGCTCTTCATTTTTCTCATTCAGTTCTTCTTTTGCAACTTTTAATTTAAAGTTGATTTCACTCAATAGTGTTACATCATAAATATACAAAACAACTAACTCATTTTCAATATCTAAAGGTGCTATTGTTATGCTTTGTTGCATTTGGTTAAATACTTTATCAGCAACATTTTTTAACTCTATGTTTATAAGATAATCATTTGTCTGAGGAGTATAAAAAGTAGGTGAATTAAGTTTTAGAGAAGTAATTATTTTTCTTTTTAATCTTTTTTCATCTATATTTGAATAAAAAGATAAAATATTTTTATCTACAATTGCTGAACTACTAATTCCTGTTCTTAGTTCAAGCCATTTATTCCAAAATATAACAGTTAAATCTTTGTTTAGTACTATAATTCCATTATCAACTGTATTTGTGATGATATCACATCTAGTATCTTTTATTTTCAAAGTTCATCCAAAATTTTATTTAGTTTATCTTTTATAAAAAGAATAGAGTTATCAGTTGTTAATATAAATAGTTCTCCATGAATATTTAAATCTTCAAACTCTAATTTTGTAGATATTATAATAACTTTTTCATAGTTATTTATAAAAAGATTATTCAATTGTTTCATTGAATTTACAACTTTTATTGTTGGTGCTGAAAAGGAAACATTTGTTTCTATATCTTCAGCTAGTTTACTAATAGTTGATGATGATAGAACATTTGTTATTTCTAAAGTTATATCACAAATATCTTCATCTGTTATTTCATCTTCATTTAATCCAAATTTATATGCCATATTAATTGCAGATTTTTTATCAATTAAAAACATATTTTCACCACTTAAACGACCATTTATTTGTTGAAGAGCAATTAGATGCTCATTTTCAAGATTTAACTCATTTGATAAATGCTCTTGTAATTTTGAAGCATCTATAATTTTTATTTTTGGAATACTTAATCTTGCAAAAGCATCTAAAATTTCAGTAATTGCAGCTGTCGCACTACCATAAGCAACATTCATAAGTTCTTGAAGGCAATCTATTTCGTCTTCTGTTAGTATTATATTTGATTCCATTTTTAGCCTAAAATACTAGTTTATTTAATATTTGTTGCATTTTTGTAATATCAATAGGTTTTTTTATAAAATTAAATGCACCAAGTTCTATAGCTCTATCGATAGCTTGTTTTTGAATATCTGCTGAAATTATTATAACTTTTGCCTCTTTATCAAACTCTTTTATATATTTTAAAGAATCAAAACCATTCATAATAGGCATTGTTAAATCCATAAAAGTTATATTTGGTTTATGTTCTTTATATAAATCCAATGCTTCTTGTCCATTTTGTGCTTCAAGAATTTGATATTCTTGACCTAGAGCTTCTTCTATAGTCCTTATAACCATTTTTCTTGCTATTTTTGAATCATCAGTTACCAAAATTTTCATAAACTACCTTTTAAAATAATATTGTATTTTATCGAGTAATATTTAAAAATTACTTTATGAAATTTAGATATACTCTTTTTTATGAAAAAGTATGACTATATAATTATTGGAGCAGGAATTTGTGGATGCTCTTTATCTTATTTTTTAAAACAATATTCAAAAAATATTTTATTGATAGATAAAAATAGTGATGTTGCTTTTGGAGCAAGTGGAGCTGCTGGAGCATTTTTATCTCCACTTTTAGGAAAACCAAATGAGTTTAAATCTTTGGTTACAAAAGCTTTAAAATTCTCTTTGGAAATTTATAAAAAAGATTTTGCCGAATATTTTCAAAATTTTGGAACTTGTAGAATTCCAAAGAATCAAGAAGATTTTGATAAATTTAAAAGTTATATTCCTCATATGGATTTTGATTTTAAGGCTTTTGAAGATGGCTATTTTTTTGATATTGGAAGTGTTGTTAGCTCTTATGAAATATGTAAAAAATTATCTAAAGATGTAGAAAAATTATTCAATTATGATGTTTTAAAAATAGAAAAAAAAGATGATTTATGGATAATAAATGATGAAATTGAAGCAAAAAAGTTATTTTTATCTACAGGTGCAGATATATCTTTAATAAATGAAGAATATTTTGATATAAGAGCAGTTTGGGGACAAAAAATAGATATTTTGAGTTCTACAAAAATAGATATAAATTATCATAAAGAGTGTTCATTATCAAAAAATATTCCTAAAAATGGTAAAAATTTTATCTCTATTGGAGCAACACACCACAGATTCAAAGAAAATATGGAAGATACTTCATATAATTTGAAACTTAAAAATATAAATAATATAAAACATAATAAAAAAACTTTAGAAATAATAAACAATGATACAGAGGAACTTTTAAAAAAAGCAAATGATATAAAAAAGCTAGAAGATATTGAAGTTATTGATATAAAAATAGGCTCAAGAGCTTCTAGCATAGATTATTTTCCTATGGTTGGAACTTTAGTTGATAGCAAAAAAAGTTTTGAAAAATATCCTCATATCAAAAATGGTACACACATTAAAAATGAAAATTTAGTACTTTATGAAAATATTTACACTTTAAATGGTGTAGGAGGAAGAGGCTTTGTACTTTCGTTGTATTTGGCTTCAAATTTGGTAGAGTTTGTAATAAATAATAAGATATTAGATGATAATATTACAAACTATAGATTATTTTCACGATGGGCAAAAAAATATAAGGATTAAAATGAAAAATACAATAAAAGTAGTTTTTTTAGGTTTAGTAGGATTTGCGTTGTTAGTTTATTTGACAATTCCAGATTTCAGTAATGAAGATGAGATAAAACAAGAGTTAAGTTTAAATGATATTCCTAATTTTTTTGATGTTATAGGTAAAAATCCATATACAAAAAAAGATGAACTTTTTAAAAATAGTGAACAAAGTTACATAATTGTATTAAATCATGATTCTTTAGCTATTTTTAAAGATTTGTATAAAAAAACAAATAAAAATATAGTTTTAGTTGCAAATATATCAAATACTCCTTGGTTGATTAAACAAATAGCTATAAATGGTGAACTTGAAAAAATGTATCAAACTTCAAAAATTCCTTTAATAAATGATTCTGATGGTTCTTTTATAAAAGCTTTAAGATTAGATGATAATTCACAAAATAGCTATTTTGTATATACTATTTTTGAAGATGGTAGTATAGAAAGGCTTTTTAAAAGTAGTGTAAAAAAAGGTGCATTGCAAGATGGAATAACGAATGATGAAATAGATATAAATTTGGATGAGTTTTTTAAAAACTTAAACAAGTTTGAGTAAAACTGTAACAAAACTAAAAAAAAACTTAATTTTAATATTTCTTATATAAAATTAGAACAAGATAAATATTCGTATTCGATAAAATCGGAAATATTTTTTTACCAAAAATTAAAAAATCTTTAATATATTAAATTTTCACTCTTTTCCCAAAAAAACATTAAGTATTGTATAAGTATTAAAGGATTATCTTTTAGATACAGATATTTATTTGTAGGAGGAACAGATATGACTGATTCAATGGATAGAGTAAGGGAAGTATTTACTCAAAAATCAACAAGAGTAAATACAAATAAAGGTGATGAGTATTATAACTTATTATTTGAAAAATCAAAAAATAGATTAAAAGCTTTAAGAGAAGAAACACCACTTAAAAATATTGATATGCTAGATATTATAGAGAGTGAAGGAATAAATAGAAGGGATTTTATGAAGTGGGTGAGTGCAACAACTGCTACTCTTATGCTTCCTCCTATGTTTGCTCCACTTGTAGCAGAAGCTACTGAGCTTATGAATAGAGTACCTGTTCTTTGGCTAGAGTTACAAGACTGTGCTGGAAATTCTGAAGCACTTTTAAGAAGTTCTGCTCCAACAGTTGATGATTTGCTGTTTGATGTTTTAAGTTTGGAATTTCATGAAGCATTACAAGCAGCTGCTGGACATGATGCTGATAAACAACTTGAAGAAGCAGTTGAACACTTTAAAGGTAAATATTTACTTTTTGTAGAAGGTTCAATTCCTATGGCTATGAATGGTCAATATGGTACGATTGGTGCTATGGGAGAAACTTTCCATGAACATCTAATGAGAATATCAAAAGATGCAGCAGCTATTGTTGCTGTTGGTACATGTGCTACCTTTGGTGGAGTTCCAGCTGCTGCTCCTAATCCAACAGGTGCTGTTGGTGTTATGGATTTAGTAAAGGGAAAACCAATAGTAAATATTCCAGCTTGTCCTGCAAATCCAGCAAATATGGTTGGAGTAATCTTACATTATGTTTTAACTGGACAAATTCCAGAACTTGATTCACTTTTACGACCTAAGTTTGCATTTGGTTATAGAATTCATGATAACTGTGAAAGAAGAGCTCATTTTGATGCTGGCGAGTTTGTTGAAGAGTGGGGAGATGAAGGGGCTAAAAATAATTGGTGTCTATATAAAGTCGGTTGTAAAGGACCTATGACATTTAATAACTGCTCAATCATAAGATATAATGATGGTATAAATTGGCCTATAGGTGTTGGTAGAGGCTGTATTGGGTGTAGTGAGCCAGATTTTTGGGATAAATATGCTTATGAAAGACCAATGGCAACTGCACGAATAAAAGCTCCAACAGGTGGAGTTGAAAAAACTGTTGATGAATTTGGACTAGGATTATTAACAGCAACTGCTGTTGGTATTGGAGTTCATGCTGTTGCAAGTATCATTGCTGGTAAAAAATCAAATGAAGGAGAAGAAAAATAATGGCAAAAAAACATTTAGTAATTGATCCAATTACAAGAATTGAAGGACATCTTAGAATTGAAGCAATTATAGATGAAAACAATGTTGTAACAGATGCTTATTCTTCTTCAACAATGTTTAGAGGAATTGAAGAAATACTAAAAGGAAGAGATCCAAGAGATTGTGGATTACTTGCAATGAGAATTTGTGGAGTTTGTACAGGAACACATTATCAAAGAAGTATTGAAGCAGTTGAACATGCTTTTAATGTAACTATTCCAAAAAATGCAAGGTTAGTTAGAAACCTTATACAAGGTGCTTTATACCTTCATGATCATATTGTTCATTTTTACCATTTACATGCACTTGATTGGGTTGATATAACTGAAGCACTTAAAGCTGATCCTAAGGCAACTGTTGTTGAAGCTCAAAAGTGGGCAAAAATATCAGGGCAAAGACCATGGAATGCAAATGAAGATGTATATGCTCAAGTTCAAGAAAGGGTTACAAAATATGTAAAACAAGGAAGACTAGGGATTTTTGGAAATGCTTACTGGGGTTCAAAAGGGTTTAAACTTACTCCTGAACAAAACTTAATTGGACTATCTCATTATCTTGATGCACTTGAATTACAAAGAGATTTAGCAAAAATGATGGCTATTTTTGGTGGTAAAAACCCACATCCACAATCTTTTGTTGTTGGTGGAGTTACATGTGTTCAAGATATTAAAAATCCTGCAAGAATTGCAGAATTTAAACAAATTTTAAAAAGAGGTCAGAAATTTACAAAGGAAGCATATTTAAGTGATGTTTATATGGCTGGAACTATGTATGCTGATGAAGCTTTAGAAGGAATTGGTGGAGGTGTAGGAAACTATATGTCTTATGGTGGGTTTAGATTAGATGATTTACCATTTTATAACTCTTCAAAACTTTTTCCATCAGGAATTGTAAAAAATAGAGATTTAACTAAAGTTTTTGAAGTAGATGAAACTAAAATAACAGAAGATGTAACTCATGCTTGGTATGAAGGTAATACAAATTTACATCCATATGATGGAGTTACTAAGCCAAATTATACAGGTTTTGGTAAGAAAGAAGATAATATTGCATATTTAGATACAAAAAATAAATATTCTTGGATTAAATCACCTCTTTATGACGATGAGAGAATGGAAGTTGGTCCTCTTGCTAGAATGATTGTAGGATATGCAAGTAATGATGAAAGAATCAAAAAATATGTTACAAATTTTTTAACAAATGCAAATCTTCCTGCAAATGTATTATTTTCAACAGTTGGAAGAACAGCAGCACGTGCAATAGAAAGCGAGCTTATGGCTGATATTATGATGGAATGGGTAGATGAGTTAGCTTTAAATGTTGCACATGGAGATTTATCAACTTGGACGGAGTTTGATTTTAATAATGTTGCGAAAGATGCAAAAGGAATAGGACTTGAAGAGGCTCCTAGAGGTGCATTAGGACATTGGGTAAAAATAAAAGATGGAAAAGTAGAAAATTATCAAGCAGTTGTTCCCTCAACGTGGAATGCAGCTCCTAGGGATTATAAAGGAAAATTAGGTGCTTATGAATCATCATTGATTGGTACAAAGGTAGCAAATCCTGATCAACCTTTAGAAATTTTAAGAACTATTCATAGTTTTGATCCGTGTATTGCTTGTGCTGTTCATATCATAGATACAAATGGTAAAGAACTTGGTGTATATAAAGTAAATCCAATTTAAGGAGTAACTTATGGCAAAAAATATAGAAGTAAAAAGAATGACTAAAACTATGAGAATAGTGCATTGGGTAACATTCTTTAGTATGATAATTGCAGTAGTTACTGGACTGTATATTGGACATCCATATTATCAAACATTTATAGCTGACCCAGCTGTAGATAAATATGTAATGGCTTGGAATAGATGGTCACACTTTATAGTTGCTATTATCTTTGATGTAACAGCTGTTTTAGTTGGATATTTATACTTTTTTTCTAGGTTTGAAAAACCATATAAAAAGCTAATTCCAACAAAAACAAATCTTGTTGAATTTTTTGAGGTATTTTTAAATTTAATTACATTAAATAGAAGAAAAAAATTTAATTCAGCCCATAGTGATAGCTTTAATATTGTATTTTTTACAATATTCCATCTATTGTTAGGGTTTATGTTATTTACAGGACTTCAACTGTATGTACATGGATTGGCTTCTGGAGAAAGTTCTATTGGTACTTGGTGGCCAGCAATGCTACACTTAGTTACAGATTGGACTTTATATGTTTTTGGTGGAAATATGGGAGTTAGAATAGCTCATCATTATACTATGTATTTTATTTTAGTATGGGTTATGTTTCATATTTACTATCAAGTTTGGAGAACAATATTCTGGAAAGAAGGTGATATTGCTATTGTTTTTGGTGGAAGTAAATTTGTAAAAGAAGAGGAGAAATAAGAGTTAAGCGAAAGCTTGATTCTTAAACTTTATATGAAAAAATCTATTGTAATTGGTGTTGGTAATATGCTCTTTAAAGATGAGGGCATAGGTATTTATGCAAGTGAATATATAAAGCAAAACTATAATATTAGTAGTGATTTAGAGATAATTGATGGTGGAACATTAGGATTTAAGCTAATGGCATATTTTCAAGATTATGATAATGTCATTATCTTAGATACTGTATCTATTGAAGATGAAGTTGGATCTATTTTTAGACTTCCTAGTGATGTTTTATTAGGACTTGGAAAATATAGAAAAACTGCCCATGAAGTAGAAATTATTGAAATGTTAGAGATAGTTTCTGTATTAGATTCTCATGCAAATGTAACAATCATAGGTATAGTTCCTCAAGATATACAGAGTGTAGAAATAGGTCTTACTCAAAAAATGGAAGAATTTTTTCCTCTTTTTATAAAAACTGCATTGAAAGAAATTGAAGATTTAGGTTTTTCATATTCAAAAAAAGATGAGATAGGTGTTAGTGATATAGTAAAAAGTATGATAGGAAGCTACAATGGTACACATTTAAGTAGAATTCCAAATGAAGAGGATTTTACTCATGAAATTAATCTATAAAATTGAATTTAATTCAACAGCTTTATATTTTAAAAAATTAATTGATGAATTAATAGTTGAAGATAATATAAAAGCATTCACAAAACAATATTTTGGATTTATTCTTATAATTTTTGAAGATAGTAGTGACAAAATAGAAGAATTCTTTACTACTTTAGAAAAAAAACTTCCTATTTCTATGTTTATATCAAAATCTTATGTTATTGATACTTTTGATGAAAATTTGGAAGAGATAAAAGATTTTAATATCAAACCAAATTTTGAGATTTTAACACTAAAAAAAATAAATGAAATTTTAGAAGATAATTACTTTGATTTTTTAGATAATATAATAAAATTATCTAAAAATGAAGTTGTTGAATATAAAAATATAAAAATATTTTTACCAAATAAAAAGATTTTAGAAGAATTGAAAATAAATAATGAAGAGATTAAACTTTTAATTTGCAATAGTAATAAAATAAGTAATATTGTAAAAATCGATGACTCTGATTTAGCTTTGTTATGTTCTATTGAAAGACCTCTTGTAAGATTAAAGCTTCAAGATGAATACTTAAATATTTCAAATTCAAAATATATTTATACAAGATTACCAAATAATAAAGATATGTTACTTCTCTCACAAGCTTTAACTAAACAAAATATAGATTATATTTTATATACAAGTGATGAAAAAGAGTTAAAAGCTATAAATAATAATGATAAAAATATTGTTATAAGTGATGAAAAAACACTTTTCCCTAAATATGATTTTGCTTTAAAAAAAGTTTTTAATACAAAAGAAGAGTATTTTAACTCTTTTCCAAATATATATAAGTCAATTATTTCTTATGAATTAAAAGAGAATATTTCAACTATTGGAGTATATTTTTCACAAAGCTCAAAAAATAGTTTTGTAGATATAAATATTTCAAATGGAAAAGAAAAAAGAGTTATATATGTTCCAGAAATAGACAATTCTATTGATAAAGTTTTTGAAGATATTTCATTTATTGATGAAAATTCTAAAAGATTGATAGATAATTTTATAAAAAAATACCCTGATATTTTAAATCAAAAATTATCAAACTTAAATTCATTTGGTTCTATCATCGAAATTTGTGCAAAAGTTTTAGGTTTAAATAATATTCTTGAATTTGAAGAGTTGGTATTGAGTAGTAGCTATTCTAATGGTGTTCAAATTGATATGAAAATTAATAAAGTTGAAGATAAAAATTATTTAGATTATAGAAAAATTATTCAATCAATAATGTCATATAAAATGGCCGATGTTGATAATGAAACATTAGCTTACTCATTTTATGAATTTTTAGGGGAATTTATTGTTGAATATTCAAAAGAGATAGCAAGACAAATAAAAGCAAAAGATATAGTTCTTTGTGGAGATATTTTTGCAAACAGATTAATTTTAAATAAAGTTTTAAAAGAGTTAAGTAAAAATCACAATCTAATTTTACCAAAAGAGTATCCTTTAGATTATTAGAAATCCACAAACAAGAGAGTATATAAGATAAATATGATAGAATAAACCCTATATTATTTAAAAAGGTCGCACTTGAAAAATAAAAAACTCTATGAAAAATTATCTAATAGGTTATTAGATTTAGAAAAACTACCAAGATTTAAAGAAGAAAAATCTATTGATTCTCATTTGGAGGAAAAAGGTATCTCAAGAAGAGATTTTATGAAATGGGCTACAGCAATGACTGCTATGCTAGCACTTCCTGCAACTTTTACTCCTTTAGTTGCAAAAGCAGCCTCTTTAAGTGATAGACTACCTATTATTTGGCTTCATATGGCTGAATGTACAGGATGTAGTGAATCATTACTTAGAACAGATGCTCCAACTATTGATTCATTAATTTTCGATTATATATCTTTAGAGTATCATGAAACTTTGATGGCAGCAGCTGGATGGCAAGCTGAACACAATCTTGAATCAGCTATTGAAAAATATAAAGGAAGATATATTTTAATGGTTGAAGGTGGGATTCCAACTGGAGAAAATGCTACTTTCTTAACTATTGGTGGCCATGGAAAAACAGGAGAACAATCAGCAATTGATGCTTCAAACAATGCTTTAGCAATATTTGCAATAGGAACTTGTTCATCTTTTGGTGGAGTTCAAGCAGCAATTCCAAATCCAACTGGAGCAAAAGCTTTATCGAAAGTTACAGATAAATTAGTAATAAATGTTCCTGGCTGTCCTCCAAGTGAAAAAAATATAGTTGGAACTTTACTTCATTATATTCTTTATGGAACTTTACCATCTCTTGATGTTTACAATAGACCAAAATGGGCTTATGGATTAAGAATTCACGATTTATGTGAAAGAAGAGGGCATTTTGACGCAGGTGAGTTTGTAGAAGAGTTTGGAGATGAAGGTGCAAAAAAAGGATATTGTTTATATAAAGTAGGTTGTAAAGGGCCATATACTTTTAATAACTGTTCAAAAAATAAATTTAATTCTCATACTTCTTGGCCTATTCAAGCAGGGCATGGCTGTATTGGGTGTAGTGAACCAAATTTTTGGGACACTATGGGACCTTTTGAAGAACCAATTGCAAATAGACTTTATAGTACAGTATTCAAAGGTTTAGGAGCTGATGCAACAGCTGATAAAATAGGAGTTGGATTACTAACTCTTACAGGAATTGGTATTGCAGCACATGCAGCTATTTCAAAATTTAAAAATCCAAAAGATTCGCAAGAAGGAGAACATGATGCCGAATAAAAGAGTAATAATAGACCCAATTACAAGAATTGAAGGGCACTTGCGAATAGAAGTTGAAGTTGATGAAAATAATGTGATTCAAAAAGCGTATTCATCTTCGACATTATGGAGAGGTTTAGAAACAATAGTAAAAAATAGAGACCCAAGAGATGCTGGGTTTTTAATGCAAAGAATCTGTGGTGTTTGTACATTTTCTCATTATAGAGCAGGAATTGAAGCAGTTGAAGATGCTTTAGGAATAGTTCCACCAATAAATGCAAAACTTACAAGAAGTTTGATGAATATGGCTTTGTTTATGCATGACCATATAGTACATTTTTACCATTTACATGGTCTTGATTGGGTTGATGTTGTATCTGCTCTTGATGCAGATGAACAAAAAGCTTCAAAAGAGGCATTTAAATATAGTGATTTCCCAATAGCAACTGGAGAAAATGACTTAAAAAAAGTAAAAACAAGAGTTAAAGAGTTTGTAGAAAAAGGACAATTAGGACCGTTTGCAAATGCTTATTGGGGACATAAAACTTATAGATTAAGTCCTGAACAAAACTTAATTTTATTAAGTCACTATTTAAAAGCTTTAGAAGTTCAAAGAGATTTAGCAAAACTTATGGCTATTTTTGGGGGAAAACAACCACATCCACAAAGTTTAACAGTTGGTGGAGTAACTTGTGTTATGGATTTATTAGACCCTTCAAGAATGGGAGAATATTTAACTTTATTTAAAGTTGGTGCAGAGTTTATAGAAAATGCTTATCAAGCAGATATCATAATGGCAGCAAGCGTATTTAAAGATGAGTTATCTGTTACAAGACCAGCTGGAGTTATGAATTTTATGGCTCATCAAGAGATGAGATTAAATAAAACGGAATTTTTATTTGATTCTGGAATTATTTTTGATGGAGATTTATCAAAAGTTTACGATATAAATGAAAATTTGATAACAGAAGAAGCAACTCACTCTTGGTATGAAAACAATGAAGCACTTCATCCTTATGATGGTAAAACAAATCCTTTATATACAGGATTAAGAGATATGGATACTATTGGAATGAATAACGAAGTAGTTCATTCTAAAGTTGTAGATGAAAAAGGAAAATATACTTGGATTAAATCTCCAAGATATGATGGAAATGCTATGGAAGTTGGACCTCTTGCATGTATTTTAATATCTTATGCAAAAGGAAATAAAAAAATAGTTCCAATAGTAGATGAGTTTCTACAAAAAACTGGTTTACCAAAAAGTGCATTATTTACTACATTAGGAAGAACAGCAGCTAGAATGTTACAAGTAAAAGCTGTTGCTAAACATGGATTAGAAGCTTTTCATACTTTAATAGAAAATCTAAAAGTAGATGAGACAACTTTTACTTCTTATAATATTGATAAAGATAAAGAGTATAAAGGAAGATTTATAGGAGATGTTCCAAGAGGAATGTTATCTCACTGGATTAGAATAAAAAATGGAGTTGTTGAAAACTATCAAGCTGTTGTTCCTTCAACTTGGAATGCAGGACCAATAGATGCAAAAGGACAAATGGGACCTTATGAAGCAAATTTAGTTGGTTTAAAAGTTCAAGATATTTCTCAACCTCTTGAAATTATCAGAATAATACACAGTTTTGACCCTTGTATTGCTTGTGCAGTTCATGTTATGGATAAAAAAGGTAATGACTTAGGAACATACAAAGTAGATCCATTATACGGTTTTTCTTGCTAATATAAATTGGAGCATATAATATGATAAAAAAACATTATGAATACTCTTTATGGCTAAGGATTACTCACTGGCTTAGAATGCTTGCTATTACAGTTTTGACTTTTACTGGATTTTATTTAGCATATCCATTTATATCTCCTTCTTTAAATGGAGGTGAGCCAACAAACTTTTTAAATGCTTTGATGAGAAGTTGGCATATTATTTTTGGATTTTTATTGATTTGTGTAACTATTGGAAAAATGTATTTATTCTTTTTTGATAGAGAAAGTAAAAAAGAAAGAATATCTTTTTTTGATTTTATTTCACCAAAAATGTGGATAAAACAGATAAAGTATTATATTTTAATAGGTGAACACACTCATATAAAAGGTGTTTATAATCCACTACAATTTATGGCATATTCTGGAATTTATATATCTTTGATACTTATTTCTTTGACTGGATTGATTTTACATATTCATGTTTACCATGAAGGATTAGGTGGGCTTTTGTATGATGTTTTAAGACCAATAGAGGTTTTAATGGGTGGATTAGCTATGGTTAGAGAAATTCATCATATTTGTATGTGGGTTTTTATAATATTTTTACCTATTCATATATATTTGGTTGTTTTTAACTCTGTTTATGGAAAAAAAGGAGATATGGACTCTATTATCTCTGGATATAAATGGGAAGACCATAAATAATGAATATCTTGATTTTAGGAATAGGAAATATCCTATTTCAAGATGAAGGGATTGGTGCACATTTTATTCACTATTTAGATGAAAAGTATGAGTTTATATCGCAAAAAAATAGTGTAAGTTTAGTGGATGGTGGAACTTTAGCTCAAAGATTGATTCCAGAAATTGTAAAGTATGATGAAGTTTTGATTATTGATTGTATTGATGCAATAAATTCAAAAGCTGGAGATGTTTTTTTCTTTGATTTTAAAAAAGTTCCTTCAAATATAAACTGGCAAGGAAGTGCTCATGAAGTTGAGATGCTTCAAACACTAAATATGATTGATATGAATAAAGATTTACCTACAACGCATATTTTAGGAGTAATTCCTAAAAGAGTTGCAGATGATACTACTTTTGAGTTAAGCAGTGAAATTATAGAAGCTTCAAAAACTATGGAAAAAGTCATAGTTGAGCATCTTTTAAAACTTGAAGTTACAGTAAAACAAATAAAAGAAGTTGATATAAGAAACATAGCTTTGGTTTCTTTTAAAAGAGATATTATAAATGGTCCTAAAGTTTAAATTTACCTATAAATCAAGTGATAAAACTTTAGTAAAGTTTTTGGATTTTGCTTCAAAGAAGTTCGATTGTAGCTATAAAATATATCAGGAACTTGATTTTATTTGTTTATATATGCAAGCAAATGAACAGATTTTAGAAGAGTTTTCTTCAACTTTATCTTTATATATTCCTATATCAATTTTTTATTATGGTATTGAAGTTGAAGTAGTTGAAAATTTACCAAAAGAGGATTCAACTACTATTTATGATGATAAAATCATATCTTTTTGTCCAACTTGTCTAAAAGAAGTTGAAGATGAAAAAAGTTTGGATTATTATAATGCTTTTAAATCTTGTGAAGTTTGTAAAGGCTTCGAAAATGCAACTTTTATCTTTGATAATAAAGAGATAAAATCACATAAAAATCTTTTTGAAAACTTAAGCCAACTAATAAATGAAGATAAAAAAATCAAAATAAAAACTTTAAGTGGAGTTTTTGTTTTTTCTAAAGTTAAAGATATAGAAAATCATAAAGAGTTATTGGTTACAAATTTAGAAAATATCAATACTTTGGTTGTAGAAAATGCAACTTCTATTGTAGCACTTGCAAGTATAGAAAAGCCACAAATTGAGTTTAAAATAAATGAGATATATAAACTAAAACATAATATAAAAAAAGAGAAAATTAGTTTACGATTTGCAAATGATTTGACTTTATATCTACTATGCTTAGAGCTTAAAAAGCTAAAGATTGATTTTTTAAATATTGAAGATGAAAATGCTAAATTTGACTATTTTTTAGATGTAAAAAGTAGTAATAATATCTTTTTAGATATTCCTAAAATAGTATGTTTTGATAATAAAAAGTTAATTTTAAATTCAAATCATTATCCAAAAAAACTGGATACTATTTTTAGTAAGTTTAAAGAAAAAGATAAAGCCCAATTCATGACTGTTTTAGCTGAAAATGAATTATTTGAGAAGTCTATTTTGAACTTTTATATGAGTTCTTTAAATGATGATAAAATCTCTTATTACTCACAAAATGGTTTAGTTGATATTTTAGAAGATTTATATATTCCAACTTCAATAAATGAAGTTTTTGAAAGTATAAAAAAAGACGTAAAAGGACAAAAACTTCTAAAAAACTATGAAGAAAAGTTTAAAAATGATTATGAAAAAGCACTAAATACAAAGATAGATTTTTCAAAAAAATCATTTTTTACATATTGGCAAATAACAAAAATAGCGCTAAATTTTGAAAATGATATAGTTTTAAATGCTTCAAATTCACTACTTGAAAAAGGACCTAGAATTGACTATAAAATTTTTGATAGTAAAAAGGTATTTAATAGAAAATTTGACTATTTACCACTTATAAAAACAGCCATGAGTTTTAAACTTGCAGGTGTTGATGAAGAAACTATTAGCTTAGGATTTATGGAGAGTTTTGCACACTTTATAGCCAATGAAGTTGATACTTTACATAATAGCTATGAACTTGATGGTATTAGTTTATGTGGTGATATGTTTGCAAATATTAGATTTAATCAACTTGTTGAAAAAAGTATAACAAAAAACTTCAAAATCTACTACAATAAAGAGTTTGTCATTCAAAAATAGGTATAGTTTTAAACTTATATAAAAAAGAAGAGTGATGATAAACAAGAAAATATCTATTTTTGGAATTGTTCAAGGTGTTGGTTTTCGTCCATTTATTTATAATCTAGCTATTAAACATAATATAAAAGGTTGGGTTAAAAATGATGAAAATGGAGTAGAAATAAAAGCTTATTCAACACAAGAAAATATAGAAAGTTTTATAAATGAAATCAAATCAAATCCTCCAGCTTTAGCAAAAATCACTAGTATAAAAATAAAAAAAAATAATCAAATAAAAGAATACAAAAACTTTGAAATTATTCAAAGTTCAAGTTCAAAAAATAAAACTACTATTATCTCTCCTGATATAGCAATTTGTGATGATTGTATCAAAGATATAGATGATATTGATAACTTTAGATATAGTTATAGTTTAACAAACTGTACAAATTGTGGTCCAAGATATTCAATCATAAAAACAATTCCTTATGATCGAGCTAATACTTCTATGAGTAACTTCAAATTATGTAAAAAATGTGAAGATGAATATAAAGATCCTTTAAATAGAAGATATCATACTCAAGCAATTTCTTGTGAAAAATGTGGTCCAGATACCATTTTGTATAATATAAATAATGATATATTGTCTAACAATATTAAAGCAATAGAGCAAACAGCTAGTTTAATCAATGAAGGATACATTGTTGCAGTAAAAGGAATAGGAGGATTTCATATAGTTTGTGATGCAACATGTGATAAAGCTATAAAAAAATTAAGAGAATTTAAAAAAAGATATACTAAACCATTTGCAGTTATGTTTAATAGTTTAAATAGTATTAAAGAATATACAAATATATCTTTTAAAGAAGAAGAGATTTTAACTTCTAAAGAAAAACCAATCGTTCTTTTAAGAAAAAAAAAGAATACAAATTTATCACAATTTATAGCTCCAAATATAGATAAAATAGGTTGTTTTTTACCAAATACAGGATTGCAATATTTAATTTTTAAAAACTTAAGAAATCCCATTATTGCAACAAGTGCAAATTTGAAAAATGAGCCTATTCTGACAAATAAAGAAGAAATTTTTTTAAAACTTTATGGTTTGGTTGATTTTGTGCTAGATTATAATAGAGATATTGTAAATAGTTGTGATGATTCTATTGTTCAAAGTATTGGCAATAGATTGGTAAAACTTAGAACTTCAAGAGGATATGCTCCAATTTTAAAAAGTGTTGAAAAAAGTTTTAATAAAAATATCTTAGCTTTAGGAGCAAATCAAAAATCTACCATTAGTTTAGCTTTTGGGAACAATATTGTAACTTCTCCATATTTAGGTGATTTAAACTCAATCTTAACAATAGATAATTATAAAAATACTATTGAAAATTTTGAGAATTTTTATGAATTTAAACCTGACATTGTGGTTTGTGATAAACATCCAAATTATGAAAGTACAAAATATGCTATGAAATTAAAAGAAGAAAATCAATCAATACAATGTGTACAGATTCAACATCATTATGCACATATTTTATCTGTAATGGCTGAATATTCACTGACGAAAGATGTTTTAGGAATTGCTTTTGATGGAACTGGGTATGGAGATGATGGAAATATTTGGGGTGGAGAATTTTTTATAGCAAATGCTAAAAAGTATGAAAGAGTTAAACATCTAAAATATTTTAAACTTTTAGGTGGAGAAATAGCTATAAAAGAGCCTAAAAGAATTGCTTTATCTTTACTTTTTGAAATATATTCTTTAGATGAAGTATTAAATTTAGACAATCCAATAATAAATTTGTATAATAGTAATGATATAAAAGTCTTATATACAATGTGGAAAAAAGGTTTAAATTCTCCATTTTGTAGTTCTATTGGAAGATTATTTGATGCAGTTGCATCACTAGGAAATATTTTACATAATCAAGAGTATGAAGGAGAAAGTGGGCTTTTGATTGAAAGTCTTTATGATAAAAATATAAAAGATTTTTACAATTATGAGATTTTAGAAGATGAAATAGATATAAAACTTATGATAAAAGAGATTATTTTTGATAATGACAAAATAAAAATAGCTTCAAAATTTATAAATACTTTGGTAAATATTGTATTTGATATTACAAAATCTTACTCTTTACCTGTTGTATTAAGTGGTGGAGTTTTTCAAAATAAAACTTTGTTAGAGTTAATTATAGAAAGATTTGAAGATGAAAATATAGAGTTTTATATCAATGAAAAATATAGTCCAAATGATGAATGTATAAGTCTTGGACAGATATATCATTTAAACAATAGTATTTAATATTTCTGATTGTTCACTCTTAATATAGTTAAACTTAAACTCTTGTTCTTTTAAATAGTAGAAAAAGTTATCTTCATTTACCCCTTTATATTTTCTCAAGTTTGATTCTAAAAATTTCCAAAATTCATTTAGTTTTGTTTGGTGAGAATTTTGTGAGTGAATTTTATACCAATTTAGATATTGAATAAATCCATCTTCTATATCAAAAGCACGATTTCCAATCTTTGGCATAAGTAGAGTATAAACTTTTCCATTTGAGTAAAATCCTATTATATTTATAGCTTCACTTAGAGATTTTTTCTTTTTATGTTTTTCTCTCTCTTTTATATAATAAAACTCTTCATATTCACTGTAATCTTTTATAGAATTTTGGTACTCTTCTTCAAGAAAAATGGCTATTTTTCTTCTAAGTAAATCAAATCTATCTTTTACAGTTTTGTAGTTTAAATCTAACTCTTTTGCAGTTTCAAGTGCATTTTTATCTTCGCAAAATTTTTCAATGATTAATTTATCTTTTTCAAGTTTTTTCAAAGATAGCTTCTTTGCACATTTTTTGCACTTAATATAGTCATTTGCTAGTATATAAAAGGTATTATTTTCACAATTTGGACAATTCATAAAATATTTTATCAAATTTGTTCTAAAAGTATATAAGTGCTTAAAAATTATTATATAAAATTTAGAGTTTTTGGGTTAAACTTCATCAAAATAGAGTTAAAAGGAAAAAATATGTGTAAAGATTGCGGTTGTACAATAGCAGGAAGCGAACATCACCATCATCATGATGATCATCATCACGACCATGACCATAGTCATGGACATTCTCATCATCATTCACATGATAGTGCCTCTCATCAAGCAGCGCACGAAACACTACATCATAATCCACAATTAAATGATGCAAAAACAATTTCAGTTATTCAAAAAATTTTAGATAAAAATGACCATGAAGCAGCTCATAATAGAGCTCATTTTGATAATCACAAAGTTTTAGGAATAAATCTGATGTCAAGTCCAGGAAGTGGAAAAACTACATTTTTAGAAAATATTGCTGATATGGTTGATTTTAAATTTGCAGTTGTTGAAGGTGATTTAGAAACTTCAAGAGATGCAGATAGACTTAAAGCAAAAGGAATAAATGCAGTTCAGATACAAACAGGAAGTGCTTGTCACTTAGATGCGTTTATGGTTCATAAAGGTTTACATGATATCTCTTTAGATGGTATTGATGTTTGTTTTGTGGAAAATGTTGGAAATTTAGTTTGTCCAGCATCTTATGATGTGGGAACTCATTTAAATATTGTACTTGTTTCAGTTCCTGAAGGGGAAGATAAAATAGCAAAATATCCAGTTATGTTTAGAAGTGCTGATTTAATACTTATTACAAAAACAGATTTACTTCCATATTTTGATTATGATATTGAAAAAGAGAAAGCAGAAGCTAGAAAACTAAAACCAAATGTAGATATTTTAGAAGTAAATATTAAAGATAAACAATCTTTACAAAACGTAATTGATTGGATTAATTTCAAAAGAAAGATGCGATAAATTTCTAAAACGAATTTTATTCATTTAGGCTTCACGGTGGGTACCCAAAAATCAAAGATTTTTACCCATTTGTTGCAGAATCATTCATAAAATTGTTTTACAAATAAAAGGAGAATATAAAGATGTGTTTATCAATACCATCGAAAATAAAAAGTATAGACCCTGAGATGAATACTTGCGTAGTTGATACTATGGGAGTTGAAAGAAGTGCTAGTTTAGATTTGATAGATCAAGAGGTAAAAGTAGGAGATTATGTTTTAATTCATATAGGTTTTGCTATGAATAAAATAGATGAAGAATATGCTTTAGAATCACTAAAAGTTTATCAAGAAATTATAGATAAGATGGAAGAAGATGACCGCTTAGCAGCTATTGAAGAATCGCAAAACTGTCCAAATAGATAAAGTGTAAAATATTATGGAAAAAGAGTTACAACTAAAAGATTTATATGATGGTTTTAGAGATTCAAAAGTTATAAAAGCATATAAAAAATTAATAGACGAAGATTTAAAAGATTATGATAAAACTATAAATATTATGGAAGTTTGTGGAGGGCATACTCATACTATTATGAAGTATGGAATACCACAACTTTTGAATAAAAAAATAAATTTTATTCATGGACCTGGCTGTCCTGTTTGTGTTATGCCAAAAGATAGAATAGATAGTGCTTATGAGTTAAGTTTACAAAAAGATGTAATACTTGTAACACTTGGAGATATGATAAAAGTTCCAGGAAGTAAAGGGAGTTTACAAAAAGCAAGAAGTGAAGGTGCTGATGTAAGATTTGTTTATTCTCCTATGGATTGTTTAAAAATAGCAGATGAGAACAAAGATAAAACAGTAGTCTTTTTTGCAATAGGATTTGAAACAACAACTCCAATGACTTGTGCTTTAATGGAGCAAGTAATAAAACAAGATATAAAAAATATTCTGTTTCATATAAATCATATAACAGTTCCTGAAGTAATGCAAGTATTAGTTCAAGATGAGAACTGTAAAATCGATGCTTTTTTAGGACCATCACATGTTAGCGTTATAAGTGGAAGTAAAATATATGAAGAGTTTCCACGAGATTATAATAAACCAGTTGTTGTAAGTGGATTTGAACCAGTAGATGTTATGCAAAGTATCTCAATGATAGTAAAACAGTTCAAAGAAAAAAGAGCCAATTTAGAAATAGAGTATAAAAGACTTGTATCTTATGAGGGAAATCTAAAAGCTCAAGAACTTATAAATAAATACTTCAAAAAAGTTCCTTTTAAATTTAGAGGAATTGGAGAAGTTGAAAATAGTGGTTATGAACTAAAAGATGAGTTTGATAAATATAATGCAAAAATAGTTTATAAAGATATATTGCCTACACAAGAAGTAAAAGAAAATAAAGCTTGTAAATGTCCTGAGATTTTAAAAGGAGTTGCAAAACCAACTGATTGCAAAATCTTTGGAACTGTATGTACTCCGACAAATCCTATTGGTTCTTGTATGGTGAGTAGCGAGGGTGCTTGTAGTGCTTATTATAAATATGGGAATTTGTTGTAAAATAGTAAATGCAAAATACAATATATGAATATGAAGAAATAAAAGAAGATTCAGAAGATTATAAAAAATTAAAAAGTTATATAATTAACACAACAGAATTACATAAATATTTTACTCTTGATTGGAAAGATTTAAAAGCAAAGCAATATTGTGGGATTTTAAATTTTAACAATCAAGATTTTTATATCTTGCCTAAAATTGCAAATCGCAATGATGAAAAAAATCTAAATATATTTATTTATATGTTGATGTATGCTTATGATGTAAAACTTCTAAATGAAAACACCTCTTTTAGTGAAAATCTAAAATCAAATAATATCTTAGAAGTTTTTGTGCAAATGTTTGCAAATGGACTTTTACAAGAACTTAAAAAAGGTTTATATAAAGAGTATTTAACTAAACAAGATAATCTTCCAGTTTTAAAAGGGAAATATCTAATAAATGAAAATTTGAAATATAATTTCATAAAAAATAAAATCTATTGTGAATATGATGAATTTAGTGAAAATAATAGTTTAAATCAATTTTTTTTATATGCTATAAAATATCTGCAAAAATTTGTAAATGATAAGAAACTTCTAAAACAGTGCGAACTAATCTTTGATGAGGTTGAATATAAGTCAGTAGATATAAATAAATTAAACATTCATTTTGATAGATTAAATCTACGATTTAAAACAAGTTTTGAAATAGCTCTTTTACTTTTGAGACAATCTATTCCACTATTTAATCAAGATAAAAAATCATTTGCATTTTTATTTGATATGAATGTATTGTTTGAGAAGTTTATAGCTAGAATGGTAAAAGAATTAGATAGTAATGCAAAAATACAAAATCAAGATAATTTTGGAGTTTTAACTTTAAAGCCAGATATAATACTAGAAAATCAAATAATAGATACAAAATATAAAAAAATCAGATCAATAGAAGATATAAAACAAAGTGATAAACTTCAAGCTTTTGCTTATGGAATAAATTATGGAGTTAAAAATGTAATGCTTTTATATCCAAAATATGAAAGTATTTTTAGTTTTGATATGACTTTGGGTAAAGATTTTGGAGAAATAAATTTAAAGATAAAAACTATTGATTTAGATTTTGGTGGGAATAATTATAAAGAGTATATTGATGAAATTCAAAATAGGATAGGAAAATTAAATGAATGATGAAGATAATTTAAAATCTGTAATAAAAATTTTTGTTGATAAGTGGGATAATACAGAAGGAATATGGAATAAAGAATTTATTTCTAATTTATATTTAACATATAAAGGATTTGATTTAAAAATATCATTTGGTATGGGTAATAGAGTAAAGCCTCCAAAATATCCATATATTACATTTTTAAAATATAATCAAAAAACAAGTAAGGGTGTTTATCCTTATATTAGTTATGAAGAAAATGAACTGATAACTGGACTTGGTGTTTCACGAGATAATACTCCAGAAATTGATATAGATATAATAAAAGAAATAGATGAATTCCCTTTTACAAGTTTTTCTACAAATGAAATTGATTTATTGATTAATAAATTAAATGAAAATATTTCTGAATTTGAATTGATCTTTAATAAAGGGAGTAAGAATATGCCAAAAGAAGAAAATATGAAAATAGAATTAAAAACAAAAAATATAATGCTTTATGGTGCTCCAGGTGTTGGTAAAACTCATAATTATAAAAGATTAATTACTATGATAGAAAGTGGTAATTATGAAAAAACTATATTTGATACAATCTCAAAAAATGATGATACAAAAGATTTTGATGATTCAATTTTTGAAATGATAAAAAACGAAAAAAGAATAGAGTTTATAACTTTCCATCAAAGTTACTCTTATGAAGATTTTATTGAAGGATTTAGACCACAAGATGATGGAACCATAAGACTTGAGGATGGAATATTTAAAAAGCTTTGTGATGATGCAAAAATTAATTTATTAAAATCTATAAATAAAAAAGAAATATTATTTATAGATGCAATTAATCTATTACTAAAAGATAAAATAGAAAATCAAGAAAATATAAAAATTAATTTAAAAAGAGAAAATAGCTATTTTTATATTTATGATTATAATGATAAAACTATTTATTTTGAAAAACAAAATGGTGATAAATCACACACATTATCTTTAAAAACTTTAGAAAAAATGTATTATGAAGGTACAAACAATATTATAAATGGTGGATTAGCTCCATATTATAATCCGTTATTAGAAGAATTGTTAAAATTAAAAAATAAATTTAAAGTAGAAAAGAGTGAGTTAAAAAACTTCTATATAGTAATAGATGAAATAAATAGAGGAAATATTTCTAAAATCTTTGGAGAACTAATAACTCTTATAGAAGAAGATAAAAGAGATGCTTATGAAGTAACACTTCCATACTCTAAAGAGAAATTTAAAATTCCTTCAAACTTATATATCATAGCTACTATGAATAGTACAGATAAATCTATTGCAACTATTGATATAGCTTTAAGAAGAAGATTCACATTTTTAAAAATGAAACCAAATATAGATTTAGTTCCAAATATTGCAAAAGAATTATTTTCAAAATTAAATGAATTTATAAAAGAAAGTCGTGGAGAAGATTACCAACTAGGGCATAGCTATTTTATGAAAATAGAAAATGAAAGTGATTTAGAATTTGTAAAAGAGTACAAAATTAAACCTTTACTTGAAGAGTATTTTTATGGAGATGATGAAAATCATAAAAAAGCTTTAGATATTTTAAATGGAAAGGATAACTTATGATAAAGCAAAGCGAAATCCTGCTTGCAGGTAAAAAAATAGCATTTATTGGTGTTGGTGTTATGGGAAAATTTATGGTTTCAAATTTGCTAAAAAAAGGTTTTGAAGTAAGTATTTATGCAAGAAACAGACAAAAAGTAGAAGATAGTATAAAAGAGGGTGCTATTTTTTGTGAAACTATAAAAGAGTGTGTAGGAAATAAAGATGCAGTTATTACAATAGTTGGTTATCCAAAAGATGTGGAAGAGGTATATTTATCGTCAGATGGTATTATAAATAGTGCCTCAAAAGGGGCTTATTTGATAGATATGACAACTACAACTCCAAGTCTATCTGTAAAAATTCACGAAGTTGCAAAACAAAAAGGGTTAAAAGCTTTAGATGCTCCAGTTTCAGGTGGAGATATTGGAGCAAAAAATGCAACTTTATCTATAATGGTTGGCGGAGAGCAAAAAGATTTTGAATCATGCAAAGAGATTTTTGAAAGTTTAGGAACAACTATTGTTTATGCTGGAAGTTCAGGAAGTGGGCAACATACAAAAATGGCAAATCAAATAGCAATAGCAGGAGTTATGGCAGGAGTTAGTGAAGCCATAGTTTATGGTAAAAAAGTAGGGCTTGATTTACCTACAATGCTAAAAAGTATAAGTAATGGTGCAGCTCAGAGTTTTCATCTTACAAATAATGCTCCTAAGATGTTAAACAAAGAGTTTGAACCAGGATTTTATATAAAACATATGGTAAAAGATTTAAAAATTGCCACAAGTGAAGTTCCAAATCTAAAAGTATTAAATGATGTTTTGGAGATGTACGAAACTTTGGAAGAAAATGGTGATGGTGATTTAGGAACACAAGCTCTTTGTAAATATTATGAATAAAGGATTTTTATGGACATAGAAAAAATAAAAGCAAGAATTCAAAAATTTAGTGATGATAGAAATTGGGAAAGTTTTCACAATCCAAAAAATCTAGTTATGGCACTAAATGGTGAAGTGGGAGAGCTAAATGAGATTTTTCAATGGCTAAATTTTGAAGAATCACAGAACTTACCCCAAGATGTTTTAACTCATACAAAAGAAGAAGTTGCAGATATTGCTATTTATCTTATACGAATTTGTATGAAATTAAATATAGATTTAGAAGATGCTATATTAAATAAAATGACAAAAAATGAAGCTAAATATCCAGCTGAAACTTCGCAAGGTGGAAGTAAAAAATATAGTAAAAGTAGAGAAGATAAATAGATGACGAAAACAGTTACTTTAGCACATGGAAATGGTGGACTTGAAAACAATGAACTTATATCTAAAGTGTTTTATAAAGCCTTTAAAAATGATATTTTAGAAAAAAGTGAAGATGCTGCAATTATAGAAAATGGAAAACTTGCTTTTAGTACAGATTCTTTTACAGTAAGTCCTCTTTTTTTTAGTGGAGCAAATATAGGAAAACTTGCCATTTGTGGAACTTGCAATGATTTAGCAATGATGGGTGCAAAGCCAAAATATCTTACTTGTTCAGTTATAATTGAAGAAGGTTTTGAAGTAGAGCAACTTGAAATTATAGTAAATTCTATGAAAGAAGAGTTAGCTAAAAATGAAGCAATTATTGTAAGTGGTGATACAAAAGTAGTGCCAAGGGGTGCAGTTGATAAAATATTTATAAATACAACTGGAATTGGAGAAGTTCTTTATAGTGGTATTAGTTCAAACAAAATTAGTGAAGATGACTTGATACTTGTAAGCCGTGATATTGGATCTCATGGGGCTACTATATTTACAGCACGAGAGGGAATAGAACTAAACTCAAATTTAAAAAGTGATTGCAACTCTTTATATCCACAAGTAAAAGCACTTATTGATAGTGGTGTTAAAATAACTGCTTTAAGAGATGCAACAAGAGGTGGAGTAAGTGCTGTTTTAAATGAGTGGGCAAAACAGTCAAATATTTGTATAGAAGTAGAAGAAGAGAGTATTCCAATAAGTGATGAGGTAAAAGGAGTTTGTGAAATGTTGGGTTTTGAAGCAACAAATTTAGCAAATGAAGGAACTTTTGTTTTAGCAATTCATAAAGATGATGCTTTAAAAGCAATAGGAATTTTACATAAGTTTGAAGAGGCAAAAAATGCCTGTATTATTGGAAAAGTAACACAACAATATTCACAAAAAGTTATATTAAATAGTTCTTGGGGAACAAAAAGATTTTTAGATACTCCAACTGGTGAATTACTTCCAAGGATTTGCTAATGCACGAGTATTCAATCGTTCAATCACTATTAGAAAGCTGTGAAGAACACGCAAGACAAAATGAAGCAAAAAAAGTTACAAAAGTAGTTGTGAAAATTGGAGTTTTAAGTGGAGTTGAGCCAGAGCTTCTTCAAACTGCTTTTGATACTTTTAAAGAACAAACCATTTGTCATGATGCACAATTTTTGATAAATGTCCAGAAAATTGAGATTTTATGTCATGATTGCCAAACAAAATCAACTTTAGAAAAGCATGAATTTTCTTGTCCAAAGTGCCAAAGCACAAATTTAAAAGTAACTGATGGAGAAGATATGTATCTTATGAGTTTAGAACTAGAATAATATTGTTCTAAAAATACATAAGAAATACTAAAATTTACTTTACATAAATAATTGGAAGATATAATTTTTAAAAAATAAAAGGATACATATGAAGAAAAGCTTATTAGCTCTATGTTTTGCAATGTATGCAAATGCCCATTTTTTAGCATTAATTCCAGCTACAGATAATATTGTTGATAAAAAAGATTCAAATTTAAAAATTGAAACTATGTTTATTCATCCTTTTGAACAAAGTGGAATGAATATGGAAAAGCCAAAAGGTTTTTATGTAAATGATATAAAAAATTCTTTGAATATTACTGAAATAAAAAAATTTGGAGAGAAAGCTTGGAATACAAATTTTGATATAAAAAAGCCAGGAGTTTATCAGTTTTTTGTACAACCAGAACCATATTTTGAACAAGCTGAAGAAGTATTTATAAGTCATGTCCCAAAAGTAATTGTAAGTGCCTTTGGAGTTGAAGATGGTTGGGATGAACCAATTGGTTTAGATTATGAAATTGTTCCTCTTACAAAACCTTTTGCTTTATATTCTGGAAATATTTTTCAAGGAAAAGTTCTAAAAGATGGAAAAGCTATGCCAAATGTACAAGTAGAAGTTGAGTTATACAATGAATTTGGATTAAAAGCTCCAACCGAAAATCATATTACTCAAAGTGTAAAAACTGATGATAATGGTGTTTTTTCTTTTGTTATGAATCACAAAGGTTGGTGGGGATTTGCAGCACTAATTGAAGAAGGTGAAAAAGAGTATAAAGGTAAAAAATATCCAATTGAAAATGGTGCTTTACTTTGGATAAAAGCATATTAGGATAAAAATGCATATAAGTGATGGTGTTTTAAGTCTGGAAGTAACAATAGTTTCTGCTATTGTTTCTTTTGGATTTTTAATTTATTCTTTTAAAAATCTCACAAATGAAAAAATATCTTTAAGTGCAGCTTTCAGTGCTTTATTTTTTGTTGCCTCTTTTATACATATTCCTTTTGGATTTACTCAAATACATTTAATGCTTATAGGATTTATTGGAATCTTTTTAGGTAACTTATCAATATTTTCAATATCATTGGCTTTAATTTTACAAGCACTTCTTTTAGGATACGGAGGTATTAGTTCACTTGGAGCAAATATTCTGATTATGGGTGTATCTTCGTATGTTGTATATTTACTTTTCAAATTAGAAATTTTTAAAAGAGTAAATGAAAAAATAAGGTTTTTTTTAGTTGGATTTTTAGGAGTTTTTATAGCTTCATTGAGTCTTTTCTTACTTCTTATATTTTCAAAACAAGAGTATGAAAAAGTAGCATATTCTATACTTCTTATAAATATTCCAACAATGATATTAGAAGGTGTAATTACACTGTTTTTATTTATATATATTAAAAAAGTTATGCCAAATTTATTAAGAGGTACAAATATATGTTAAGATTTTTTATACTTTTATTTCCTATTATTTTATTTGCACACAAAATAAATCTTTTTTTAGATTTACAAGATAATAATCTTTATATAAATTCATATTTTGCAAATGCAAAGCCTTGTATAAATTGTCAATTTAAAATAGAAGATAATCAAAATAATATTATTTTTGATGGAACTTTAGATAGACAAGGAGAGTACAATTTTAAAACAGATTTAAAAGAGTTAAAAGTTATAATTGATGCTGGAGTAGGTCATATTGTATCAAAAGAGATAAAAAATGATAATACTTTAAACAATAGTTTATTATCAGATAATGATGTGAATTTAGAGATAAATATCTTAAAAGAAGAAAATATTGCTTTAAAACATAAAATTATAGTTTTAGAAGAACAATTAAACTATTTTGAAATCTTTAAAGTGATTTTTGGTTTAGTACTTATATTTTTAATTTTTTTATTTGTAAAAAGAATAAAATCTTGAATCTTAATCCTGCAATATCTTTGATTTTAGCTTTTTTATATAGTTTACTTTTAAGTTTCTCAGATATTGAAATATATTTTTTAATTCCAATTATTTTTTTGTCTTTTATAAATTTTAATAATCTTTTTAAAATATTAAAGAGACTATTTTTTTTAAATATTTTCATATTTATTTTATCGTTATTTTTATATATAGAATCAAACTTTTATGAAGCTATAAATCTATTTATTAGAGTAAATCTGATAATTTTATTTAATCTTTTACTATTTTCCAATTCAAAGGGATTTGATATTGTAAGAGGGTTTTATATTTTAAAATTTCCAAAGAAATTTGTATCAACTTTGTATTTTACTATAAAGATGATTTTTGAATTAAGTTTAGATATACAGAATATAAAAAATTCTTTAATAACAAGAAATTTTAAAGCGAAAACCAATATGTTTACTTATAAAACTTTTGGAAATATTTTTGGACTTTTATTTGTAAAAAGTATTTCTAGAGCTATGAATTTGAAATCAACTTTTGAATTACGACATTTTCAAGGGGATATTTTCCTAAATGATAATTTTATAGTTTGTAAATATGATATTATTTTAATCTTTTTTATTTCTATAATTGCAATTTTAAAGGTATTTATGTGAGTTGTACATTAAATTTAAAAAATATTTCATATAAAAAAGATGATAAAGTTTTATTTGAAGATATAACATTTGATTTAAGACATGAAGAAAAAATAGCAATAGTTGGTGCAAATGGTTGTGGTAAATCTACTCTTTTAAAATTGATTGTTGGATTAGAAAGACCAAATAAAGGAGAAATATATCTTTTCCATAATTTAGTAAAAGATAAAAAAGACTATGCAAAATATAGAAATGATATAGGATATTTACCTCAAGATGTAGGTAGTTTTTTCTTATCTATTACAGTTATTGAAGATATTATGTTTTCACTTAGAGTAAAAGGTTTAAATAAAGATGAAGCTTATACAAAAAGTATTGAAATATTAAAAAAATTAGATATTTTACATTTAGAAAACAGAGTAATATTTGAATTAAGTGGAGGAGAACAAAAACTTGTAGCATTATCTTCTATTTTGGTAACTGAGCCTAAAATTCTTCTTTTAGATGAACCAACCAATGCCTTAGATGAAGAGAGTGAAAAAAAGATTTTAAATATTTTGAACTCTTTAGACAAATCTATGATTATCGTATCTCATCATAAAACTTTTATTGGAAATTTAACAAATACTATTTATAAACTAGATAATAAATTATTAATAAAAATTTAATGGTACCGCTAGTCGGACTCGAACCGACATGCCCGAAAGCGAGGGATTTTGAATCCCTTGTGTCTACCAATTTCACCACAGCGGCACAAAAAAAGAGTTTATCTTAAGATAAACTCTTTTAATTAAATCAAACTAAGATTATTTAGCAACAGCTTCTTTTAAAGCTTTTCCAACTTTGAATTTAGCAACAGTTGTAGCAGGAACATTAACAGTTTTTGTTGTACCTGGAACTTTTGCAACTCTAGCAGCTCTTTCAGCTGTAGCAAATGTACCAAATCCTATAAAACTTACAGAATCTTTTTTAACTAAAGCTTCAGTAATAGTTTCTAACACAGCATCAACTGCACCTTTTGCATCTTTTTTAGATAAACCTGCTTTTGCAGCAACTGCATCAATAAATTCAGCCTTGTTCATGGATAACTCCTCATATAAAATAAATTGAGAAAACTTTAATCTAATTAAACTTTAATTTAGCTAAAAAATATACAACTAAAACAAAAAATTTTATAATTTTCTTATTTGAAAGTTGATTTTATACTTAAAAGCCTACAAGAATTCTCCAAAATTGCTATTTTCTTCACAAGTTGATGGATATCTCTATCGTAAATATATGTTCCAACACCTTTAATAATTAGAAGATTATGTTCTGTATTTTTTATATGTTTTGTTATCTCTAAGGCACTTCTTTTCCCCCAAGTAGAAAAATCACCAGCATCATATATTGGAATTTCACCAAATTTTGTTTTTCCTAGGTAATCTTCAAATACTATTTTTTCATGTACTAATGTATAGGCAGTTGTATATATTGGCATTCCAAAAGCTACATATTTTGCTTCGTGAATATTTGTATATATTGAAGAGTGAATATGAGCATCTACACTTGCAATATTCCATCTATAATCTTGATTATTCATATTTAATGTAGAAAATGATTGTTCGTCAAGCCTATCAAATACGGCATCTCTTGTATTTATCATAAAATGTTCGTGATCAAGTTTTGCTGAAATTGCACCTTGATAAATTCCAAAAAAATTTTTTGTAAACATAGATAAAGACAGTTCGGAAAGTAGTTTTACTGTATCTTGGTTTATCATTTTAAGCCTTAAATAAAATTTCGCTATTATAACGACTTTAAATAAAAGGATAGTTTATGCAAATCCCTCATATTCCAGTTTTATATGATGAAGTTTTGAACAGTTTTAAGGATATAGAATCTGGTTATATTATTGATTGTACAACAGGATTTGCTGGGCATAGTAGTGGTTTATTAAAACAAAATAATGATATTAGACTAATTTGCAATGATCAAGATGATGAGGCTTTATCTTTTTCCCAAAATAGATTAAAAGAGTTTGAAAATAGGGTTGTTTTTAATAAAGGAAATTTTGAAAATGTTATTGAAAAATTCAAAGATTATCCTATAAAAGGTATTTTAGCTGATATTGGAGTTTCATCTTTACAACTTGATAAAGAAGAAAGAGGTTTTGGTTTCAATAGTCAAACTTTAGATATGAGAATGGATCAAACTAAAAGTTTAGATGCTGCAACAGTTGTAAATACTTATTCTCAAATAGAATTAGAAAAAATATTAAAAGAGTATGGAGAAGTTAGAGAGTATAAAAAAGTTGCTTCTTTGATAGTTGAAAATCGCCCATTTTATAGTTCAAAAGAGTTAGCCGAATTTTTTTATAAAAAGCTTTCAAAAGGAAAAATACATCCAGCAACTTTGATTTTCCAAGCAATAAGAATAGAAGTAAATGATGAATTAGGAGTTCTAGAAAGACTTTTTAAATCACTTGAAGAAGCAAAATTGAAAGATTGTATAGTTTCTATAATATCTTTTCACTCACTTGAAGATAGAATTGTGAAAAATTACTTTAAAAAATGGAGTCAAAACTGTACTTGTCCACCAAATGTATTTAGATGTGAGTGCGGAAATAATCATGCTTTAGGAAAGATTATTACAAAAAAACCTATAATTGCAACAGATTTTGAGATAAAACAAAATCCAAGAAGTAGAAGTTCAAAATTAAGGATTTTTAGATTTGTTTAGTTTAAATGCAAGAAATTCATTAACATTTGTTTTGATAATACTATTTGTAGGGCTTTTTATGTATATTCCAAAGATTTATGTAAGTAATAATATCTATTATACAAGTAAGGATATAAATAGACTATACTCTCACTATATTTCATTAAATGAAGAGAATACTTTTCTTTCAAAACAGTTAGAGGATATGAAATTTAAAAACCAAGTTATAGATTCTTTACTTTTCAATCCTTTGATACAATTAGAGCAAAAATAAGCTCTAATTAAAGTATAGTTATACCCAAAACCCTTTTTAAGATATTGCTATCTTCTGTAAATCCTTCTATCTCTTTTGCTGGTTCTAGTGTTGTAATAGTTGCTTTTCCGATAATGTGTCTAAATTCTTTATTGTTATTGTCTTTCATTCTTACACTCCAAATATTATGTACAACTAAAGGTTCATTGTCTTTTATTCCAATATACAACATAATATGTCCTTTGAGATAAACCAAAGTTGAAAAAGGAACACCATTTTGTTTTATAAACTCTTTTTTTTCTTCTAAAGTAAGGTTTGACATATCAAGATATTTTCCATTTATTGTTTGAGCTTTAGAGTTTCTATTAAGATATTTCCCAAACACGCTAAAGTAATCTTGAGTAAAACTAGAACAATCCCTATTATTTAGTAATCCACCCCAACCATAAGGTTCATTTAAAAACTCTTTTAAAACTCTAGTTCTATTTTCTGAAGTGTATTTTAAAGGCATTTGTTCTACTTCATTTGGATTTAAATTTATATAAGATATTACTACATTTTGTTTTTCATCGGCTTTTGCAATTATAAATGAATTTTCTTTTTTAGGGAATATTGTGCCTACTTTGATATATTCTCTAAAACTATTTTCATAAATAGGAAATTTTTCTTTTGTACTTATAAAAAAGTTTGATTTTTCAAACTCTTGAATAAAGTTTTCATCTACAAATGCAATACTATTTATCTCTACCCAACCACCTACAAAGTGAGATTCTATGTAAGCCCAAGCTCTATCTTTTGATAAATGTGAAACTATTATAGGAGTATTTATTTTTAAAAGAGAGTTTTGATTGTAATCAAATGGAAAACCTTCACCTGGAAGTAGGGGATTGTAAAACATTGGAGAGTTTGTAGGGATTACTCTTACATTTGTATTTTTTAAAGATATAGCTTTCTTTACTTCTAAATTGTATTGTTCAAAATTTGTATTATCTATTTGTTTGTCAAACCACTCTTTTGTTGCAAGGCGATGATTTTCTAAATATACTTGTTTATTTCTATAAGACAAACCCCACATAGCTTCATTTTTAGGATATGATAGTTTTGTTTGTTTCCAAGGTTTAAAGAACTTTGTAAAAAACTCATTTGTATTTTCTTCTTGATTAAAATGCAAGTCATTTACAAGATTTGATAGTTGTAATATTTCATCTTGTTTTGCTTCTATTATAGTTGGTTGTTGTATTTTGTCTTTTGTACTACAAGCAATAAATAACAAAGATGTTGCTAAAATTAGGATAATATTTTTGAAATAATTAGTCATAATTCTCCTTTTTTATTTTATTGTAACATTTTATAATTAAATTTTGGAATCTCTAAACTATTTCTTATTAAAGGTTGATATTTGTGTATAAATTTTCAATAAAAAAAGAGTTATTTGAAGATATATTATTAAAAAAAATAACTATTTTGGAAAAAGAAGCTACAAGTTATTGGAAAAAAGAGATTTTAATTCCAAAGATTATTGATGATTCTATTTTCTTTGATATCAAAAAGAGTGAAAATTTGATTTTGGTAAATGGTTTAGGTGAAGATAAACCAAAAATCATAGTTGAATGTTTAAATATAGAATATATAAAAGATAAATCCATTTTTAGATTTCATTTAGGAAAGATTTTAGAACAAAAAAATATTGATGATTTTCAAGATGAAAAAGATATTTTGATAAAAGAGTTATTAAATGATAAAAATGAATTAATCAAAATATTAGAAAATCTAAAAAAAAGTATAAAATAAAAATAACTAATTTTATCTAGTTTTTGTTACCAAAAGTAACTCCAACTAACAAATTTCAAAATTCTTTTGTAAAAATTGTCCATTTTTTTCAATTAAATCGTCTTACTATATAGAGAAACAAATTCTCAAAATTAATACAAAGGATTTAAGATGAAAAATAAAGTTTTCATTTCAGTTTTAGCATCAATGATGTTAAGTGGAACAATGTTAAATGCAAAAGAGATAAGTTTGCAAGAAGCAGTAGAGAATATAGTAAAGAAATATAATGTAACATATATTTCAAAATCAAAAGATTTAAAAAATAAAATAGTTGATTCAGAAAAGTTAAGTTTCGGGGGGGGGTACGGTATTAAGTAATCTAAATAGTGTACTAGAAGAACATAATCTCAAAGCTATCGAAGAAGATAGCATAATCTATATAATAGAAAATCCCAAATCATCATATCAAAAAGTAGGTAAAACTTATATACTAGATGAAGTTTCTGTAAAAGATAATAAAGAAGATAGTTATACAAGAACTCAAGACAATTCTGCAACTGGTATGAACTTATCACTTAAAGAAACACCACAATCAGTTTCAGTAATCACTTCAAAAAGAATTGAAGATCAACAATTAAACACCCTTATTGATGTCATGAGAAATACAAATGGAGTTTACGCAAACTCTGGACCTGGAAATTCGGGTTTCACTCACTTTTACTCTCGTGGTTATATGATCACAAATTTCCAAGTAGATGGCGCAACCAGTGCTTATTTTGATAGTAATAATTCTGGTAGAGAGAATATCGATAGTGCTATCTATGACTCTGTGAGTGTAGTACGAGGAGCAACAGGACTTTTAACTGGTGCTGGAGATCCAAGTGGAAGTATCAATTTAGTGCGAAAAAAGCCAACAAAAGATTTGCAAACATCTTTAGAAGCTCAAGCTGGAAGTCTGGATAAATATAGAGGTGTTGTAGATATTAGTGGAGGATTTAATGAAGATGGAAGTATAAGAGGAAGATTTATAGCAACTCATGATCAAGGCGGATACCGTCAGCCAGTAGAGAGAGAAGCAAGTACTTTGTATGGTATAGTTGAAGCCGATTTGGGTAATTCAACTACCATTTCTGGTTCTTGGGAGAGAAATAACTTACAGGGTAATACTCTCGATGAAGGTATAAATGGCAGTATATTTTATAGAAATCAATCTTGGGGATTTCATTCATTAACTCCTTTTGATGAATATACTTGGGAAACAGCAGATTGGACAAAAAGAGAACAGACACGAGATAAATTCACTTTAGCTTTAGATCATCATATCAATGATTCTTGGAAAATAAGTACAAATTATAGCTATATAAATGATGATAATAAAAGAAGATATTCTATTTGTGTGGCTTGGGTATATGATGGTTCTTGTCTAGACAATTACACGGATAATATTCAATATGAGCATAAAGGACATACATTAGATGCCAAACTCAATGGTAACTTTGAACTTTTGGGACAATCTCATGATTTAGTGATGGGATTTAATGGAGTAAAAAGCAACTCAACAGAGATTTCATTTGATAGAACCAGTGTAAGTGGTGATGATTTCAAAATAATTAACAATAGATTAGTTATAGCTGAACCAACTTGGACTGGAGTAAAAAGTAAAAATGATACAGATACGATACAATATGGTGGATTTCTATCTACACGTATAAATTTTACTGAAGATTTATCAGCAATTCTTGGTGGTCGTTATAGTAAATATGAAAATAAGAAAAATGATAAAATCACTAGTAAAACAGATAATTTCTTACCATACTTAGCTTTAAGCTATGATATTACAGAAAATCTTACAACTTATGTAAGTTATACCGAAATATTTAATCCACAAAGTAAAAAAGATAGAAGTGGTGATTATCTTGACCCAGAAACTGGATTTAACTATGAAGTTGGGCTAAAAGGTGAATGGTTTGATGAAAGATTAAACTCTAGTATTGCACTATTTCAATCAGGTAAAGATAATCTTGCCGTAACAGATTATATTAATGGAGAAAGTGGAGATTGTCATAGAGGTCCAGATGGTAGTTGTGCATCTAAAGCCTTGAATGATACAAAAAATAAAGGTTGGGAGTTTGAAGTTGCAGGAGAAATCACTCCATCTTGGCAAGCTCAATTTGGTTTTTCACAATCCATTTTGAAAGATAAAGATGAAAAAAGATTAAATAGTGGTACTGTACCTATTAGGACTGTAAAATTATTTACAACTTATAAAGCTACGCCTTCACTAACAGTAGGTGGTGGTTTAAGATGGCAAAGTGAAACTTGGAATGATCATGTAAAAAGTGGTTATATCTCAATAGGTCATGCTGAATTAGCGGGTAATGCCACACAAAATGATTATTTTGTAGTGGATTTAATGGCAAATTATGAATTCAATAAAAACTTAAGTTTATTGGTAAACCTAAATAATGCTCTAAATGAAAAATATTCAAATAATTTTTATAGACACACTTATGGAGAAGGGAGAAATTGGATGGCTACTTTAAAATATAAGTTTTAAACTTTTGAAACTGGGAGTAAAGTTCCCAGTTCCAACAAATATTTTTAAGTATGGGTTTCAAAGTATTTTTATTTAATTTTGAGATTAAAATTTCGATAAAAATATATTTTCTCCTTTCCTTATATACTTTGGAACTCATACTTAAGGAACAAATTAAAAATAAAAATATTATAACTTTTTATTATTATGAATAATAAATACATACTAAATATACAATGCAACTAAGTTGCAAATAAGAATTAACATATTAAAATCCAAAATAATTTATGCAACTTAGTCGCAAAATAATATAAAAAAGGAATAAAAATGGCTAAAAAGAAAATATTTGCTTCTTTATTTGTAAGTACATTGCTTTTTTCAAATGAAACAATAATTGACAACAATAAAGATAAAAAAACAATATTAGAAACAATTTCTATCAATGAAAGTGAAAATAAAACAGGAATGGCACAAGATGGATACTTGACTGAAAATATAACTGGCGTTGGACTATGGGGAAAAAGAAGCTTACAAGATACTCCTTATTCTATGAATGTAATACCTCAAGAACTTATTGAAAATGTACAAGCCAATGATATGGCACAAATCTTTAAAATGAACCCTCTTACTCAAGATAGTGGAGATTCACTTGGTGGAAATTATTATACTACTATTAGAGGATTTAGTTCTAGTAATTCAGGTGGCTCAAGTAATGCTATTATAAATGGTATACCATTGGCATCTTGGTATAGTTTTACAACTATGGAAGATTTAGAAAGAGTTGAAGTTATAAGTGGAGCAACTGGATTTTTATATGGTGGAGGAAGAGTTGGTGGAGCTGTAAATTATGTAACTAAAAAACCAACTTTAGAAGATAAAAGAAGTATTACTTTAGGAAATTATGGTGGTGAGCAATACTATGGACATATTGATTTAAGTGGGCAAATAGATGAAAAAAATATTTTTGGATATAGAATAAATGCTTTATATCAAGATGGTGATAGTGTAGCAGATGTTGGAAAAGAACAAAAATTTGTTAGCTTAGCTTTTGACTATAAACCAACAGATAATTTTACTATGGATATAAACTATGCACATAGAAAATTAATAAAAACTAATCAAAAACCAGCTTTTAGTATAAGAACAAATACTGTTCGTCCTATACTTGATGTAAGTAAAAGTTATACTGAAGATTGGAATAAAATAGAAGAAGAAAATGATAGAGTTATGACAAGTTTAAAATGGGATATCAATGATATTTTTACAGTAAGAAGTTCATTTCTTTATGAAGATTCTGATAGAAAAACACCTACTTTTCAAAGAATTTTTACAAGAACAGATGGTTTATATGATGTTTTTAATTATAGATATTCAGCTTTACCTGATAAATTTGAAAGTTATGCTGGAAATGTTTATTTAGATAGTAAATTTGAAACTTTGGGAATAAATCATATTTTAACTGTTGGTTATTCTGAAAATTATCATAAATATTCAACTACAAGAGGAAGTGTTAGTGAAATTTTTGTTAGACCTTTAGACCAAATAAAAAGTACAACTATCCCGAAAAATACAGTACCAAATGGTCAAGTATTACCTGCTTCAAAAACACAATATAAAAATGTTTTAGTAGGAGATGATATAGTATTTAATGCTAATTGGAGTGCTTTAGTTGGATTTAATTACGCAACAGCTCTTCAAACAGCATATAGTAGTGGAATGAAAAGTTCAAAATATGATAAATCAGAATTAACTCCAACTTTATCTTTTATGTATAAACCTTTTGAAGATTTAACTACTTATGTTACTTATATAGAGAGTTTAGAACAAGGGATTATTGTAGGAAATATTTATTCAAATGCAGGAGAAGTATTAGACCCACTTGTAAGTAAACAATATGAAGTTGGAGCAAAATATAGTATATTAGATGAATCATTATTATTAACAAGTGCTTTATTTAGAATAGAAAAAGCAAATCAATACTCAGATAATGCAACTCCAATGCCAAAATTTGTACAAGATGGAGAACAAGTACATCAAGGAATTGAACTTACAATTACTGGAAAGGTTACTGATAATCTAACTATTTTAGGTGGTGGAACTTTGATGGATATAGAAGTTGTAAAATCAAATGATAAAGCATTAGAAAATAAAAAACCAACAAATGCAGCATCAAAAATGGCAAAACTTTATGCAGAATATGATATTCCTATGATTCAAGGTTTAACTGTAACTGGTGGAGCATATTATACTGGTGAAAAATATGGAGATAGATTTAATAACGATAAAATGCCATCATATACACTTTATGATGCAGGTTTACGATATAAAACGAAGTTAGATAAATATCCTACAATATTTTTATTAAATGTTTCAAATTTAACTGGAAAAGATTATTGGGCTAGTGGTGATTATTTAGGAGATCCTAGAAGTGTTGCAATATCTTTGAAAATGGATTTTTAATAAGTTATATTTAAAATAGGTTTGAAATTCAAACCTATTTTTTATTTTATGATTAAATCAGCAAGCTCTTTCATAGTTGCTTCATCCATTCCCTTTACTTGAGGAAGCATTAAAGCTTTTTGTGCTCCACCATAAGTTCCATCTTGATATCCTTTTAATGACGCTATGAAATCCTCTTTAGACATATCTTTTATGATTTTAGATTTTCCTAAAGCTACTTTTTCTCCATTTGCTCCATGACAAACTACACACTTTGCATAAGGACTTGCAAAGCTAATACAGGCTGTCAAAACAGTTGTTGCTAAAATGATTTTTTTCATAAATATCCCTTTTTATTGAAGTGATACCATTCTAATATATTATTGATTAAATTTAATTGACTTTAATCAAATTTATTTATTTAAAATATTTATACTTGATTTTACTGTTTGGATAGATTTTTCAAATAAATCTTTTTCTTCATCGTCTAAAGTTAATTCTAATATTTCATCTATTCCATTCTTTCCTAAAATAACTGGAACACCAATAGAAATATCGTTGTATCCATATTCTCCTTCAAGTTTTACACTACAAGAAAAAATCTTTTTTTCGTCATTTAATATAGCTTTACACATCAAATATGTATTAAATGCTGGAGCAAAATATGCTGAACCAGTTTTTAAAAGTTCTACTATTTTTGCTCCACCATTTTTTGTATTTTCTAAAATTTCATCTAATTCTTTTTGATTTAAAATATCTACTAAATTTTTATCATCAACTTTTACTCTTTTTATCAATGGAAGCATACTATTTGAGTGAGAACCAATCACAATAGCATCTATTTTTATATAATCAAAATTTAGTTTTTGAGAAATATAATATTTAAATCTTGCACTATCCAATGCTCCTGCCATACCAAAAACTCTGTTTCTTGGAAGCTTTGATTTTTGTAAAGCACTATAAACCATAGCATCCAATGGGTTTGATACTATTATAAAAATTGCATTTGGATTTAGAGGTAAGATATCATCTAGAATAGAGTTCATAATTTTTGCATTTGTAAAAAGTAAATCTTCTCTACTCATATTTGGTTTTCTTGCTATTCCAGCAGTAATTACTACTATATCACAAGAGTTGAAATCTTCATTTTTGATACAAGCTTTTACTTTTGTTTTACTATTTGTATTTAAACTTGCTTGTGTAATATCCAAAGATAAAGCTTGTATGAAATCATCTCTAATATCTTTTAATAAAACTTCATCACAAAGAGAATTTGTAGCAATACTATAAGCCAAACTTGAACCAACATTTCCAACACCAACAATTCCAATTTTTTTATTCAAAATAATACCTTTATCTAATTTATATATTTTTCCATATGAACTGTTTGCCAACTATCTTTTTCATCTAAAATTATTTTAAATTGCATTCTTTTCCAGAAATCAAAACCACCTGATAAAAAATAGTGAGTATGCAAATATAGTATTTCATATTTTTGCTTTTTTGCAAAATTTATAGCTTCTTTAAATAGTTTGGTTCCTATTCCTTGTCGTCTGTATTTTTCTTCTACATAACAACGACTAACTTCTGCTATATTTTCATCTTCTTTGTATTGTAAGTTTTTTATTCTAAAATCATATTTAAAAATAGATATACAAGCTATTATTTTATCTTTATTCAAGGCTATAAACATTGCATTTTGTGGATTTTCACACTCTTTGAATAGTTTTTCTTTTAACTCTTCATATCTTTTTGGGTCTATTTTATCACCATAATGGAGTTTGTATTGTTTCCACAAAAATTCTTCTGTAGTTTTTTGTGTATTTTCTTTTACTCTTTGAATAATCACAAATATTTTGTACCTTTTTAAAATTTGATTGGAATAATAGCATTAAAAAGTTGCTTTGTATAGGGGCTTACATCTTTTTGTAAAAAATTATTTACTAAAATATCATCTAAAATCTTTCCATCTTTTATGACTAAAAATCTATCACATAAACTAAAAATAGACTCTAAATTGTGTGTTATAAAAAGATAAGTTATATTATTTTGTTCTTTTATTTTTTTTAGTAAGTTTATAATTTCTATTTGATTTAAAATATCAAGTGAACTTAAAATTTCATCTAAAACTAAAAAATTTGGTTTATTTGCTATGGCTCTTGCTATACAAACTCTTTGTAACTGTCCACCACTAAGTTCATGAGGATATTTTTTTAAAATATTCATTTCAAGTTCAACACTTTTTAAAAGTAAAATAGCATTTTTAATATCAAGTTTTTCATAACTATTCCAAAATGGTTCATTAAGTATTTCATAAACTGTAAGTTTTGGATTTACTGAACTATTATAATCTTGAAAAACAATAGATGCAGTTGGTTTATTGTTTTTTAAAATCTCTCCAGAACTAGCTTTTTCTATTCCTAGAATGATTTTTGCTAGTGTACTTTTGCCACTTCCACTTTCACCAATTATCCCTAGGCAAGAACCTTTTTGTATATCAAAATTTATATTTTCTAAGACTTTTTTATCTTTGTAAGTTTTTGATATATTGATTATTTTAAACATTCATTGAACCTATTGAACAATTTTTTATGAGCCTCTATTAAATATTTTGAGTATTCATTTTGTGGATTTAATAAAATAGATTTTGTATCGTTGTATTCAACTATTTTACCATTTTTCATAACAGCTATATTGTTGGCTAAATGTGAAATAATTCCTAAATCATGAGATACAAAAATAACTGTTTTTTTCTCTTTTTCTTGAAGATTTTTAAAAATATTTAAAATCTCTTTTTGATTTATCATATCAAGAGATGAAGTTGGTTCATCTGCTATTATTATTTTTGAATCTTGAGCAAAAGCAAGAGCAATCATAACTCTTTGTAACATTCCACCACTAAGCTCAAAAGGGTAAGAGTTTAAAACTTTTTCTATATCAGTTAAACCAACTTTCTCAAGCCAAAAATAGCTATCATTTTTTGCATTTTTTAAATCTTTTTTATCAATCAAACTCTCAATGAATTGAGTTTTTATTTTTTCTATTGGATTAAAAGCATTCACTGAATCTTGCATTATCATAGATATTTTTTTACCACATATTTGTTGAATCTGTTTTGGTGAAGCTTTTAAAATATCTAGTTCATCAAAAAATATATTTCCAGTAATTTTGAAATAGTTTGGATTTAAGTCTAAAATTGATTTACAAAGTATAGATTTTCCACTTCCACTTTCTCCAATTATCCCCAACATTTCACCTTGAGTTATTTTTAAATTAATATTTTCTAAAAGATTTTTTTCCTCTTTTTTATTATAAATACAAAGATTTGAAATTTCTAAAATAGTATTCATTTATCAAACCTTTTATTATGTTTTATATCAAAAGCATCTCTTAAACTATCTCCTAAAAAATTAAAAGATGCAACTACAATTAAGATAGAAAGCCCTGCAGGAAACATTAAAGATGGTTCCATGCTTAGCATATTTTTTGCTTCATTTAACATCATTCCCCATTCAGGAGTAGGGGCTTGTATTCCCAATCCCAAAAAAGATAATGCAGAAATACTCAAAATAACCCAACCAGTATCAATTGTAGCTAATACAACTATATCACTAGATATTGAAGGTAGAAGGTGTTTTCTTAAAATTTTATTTGAAGGAATACCTATTGTTTTTGAAAATAAAACATAATTTTTATTTTTGTATTCTAGTACGAAACTATAAGTCATTCTTGTGTACCAAGCAAATTTAGCTATTATTGTGGCTATTATTATATTTTCTATTCCTACTCCCAAAATTCCAACAATAGCGATTATTAAAAGTTCATTTGGAAAAGATAACATAATATCACATACTCTTAATATAAAATTCTCAACTTTTTCAAAATAACCAGCAATTAGCCCAAATATAACTCCCAAGAAGATTGTTATAAACATTGTCAAAAAAGCTAGAAATATTGTTGGATGAATACCATAAATAAGCCTTGAAAATACACATCTTCCTAAGTGGTCTGTTCCTAAAGGATATTCTAGGCTGTAAGATGCAAATTTATTTGCTAAATTTGGTTCTAAAGGATCATTTATTGCAACAAATGGAGCAAAAATTCCTAAAATGATTACTAAAAAAATAATACTTAAAGATACGATAGCTAGTTTATCTTTTAAAAGTTTTTTTATCATCAAATGACCTTTTTTAGTCTAGGGTCAATATATCTAGCTATAATATCTGCAAATAGGTTGAAAAATATAAATAAACAAGACATAAAAAGAATATAAGCTTGAATTATTGGTAAATCTCTGCCAAAAATAGCATGTAAACAAAGACTTCCAAGTCCAGGTAATCCAAATATATTTTCTATTACAACTGTTCCTGCTATAAGCTTTGGAATAGACATTCCTAAGGCTATAATACAAGGAATGATTGCATTTTTTATTATATGGTAATTTATAGTGCTATTTTTTAAACCTCTAGCTTTTGCAAATATTACAAAAGGTTCTTCTTTTGTCTGAATTATCCTATTTCTAAGTAATCTAGCGTAAGTAGAAATATATGCAAAAGATAGTGTAATAGAAGGTAAAATCATACTTTTGTAATTATCAAATCCACTAGTTGGGAGTAGATTAAAGTATAATGAAAATAAGTATATAAGAAGTAATCCTAACCAAAAATTAGGCATTGCAGTTGAAAAAAATAGAAAAAATCTTAATATTTTATCTAATACTTTTCCTTCATTTAAACCACAAATTATTCCTAAGCCAAATCCTACTAACAAAATAAGTATTAGAGTAAAAAAAGCTAAAGTTAAAGTTGTAGGTAGAGCATATAGTATTTCATCTATAACAGGAGATTTTAGACTATAACTTATTCCAAAATCTCCTTTAACAGCATTTTCTAGCCATATTATATATCTTTGTAAAAAAGGTTTATCTAATCCTAATTCTATTCTAACTTCTTCTATTGCCTCTTGCGTTATTGATACATTATTTATTCTAAGTGTTACTTCAGCTGGATCACTAGAACTTAAATTCATCAATGAAAAAGTGATAAAAGATATTATAAAAATTAAAGGAATAAAGATAATAAGTCTTTTTAAAAGATAGAATTTCACCAATTTACCTTATTCAAAAAACATCTTTTCAAATGGAATTTCATATTGAGATATATTAAATTCTACGCCTTTCAAATTTTTAGAAAATACAGCTTTAGTTCTTGAATAACTTAAAGGAATATATACATTTTCATTATGAATATATCTAAAAATATCCGCATACATAGACTTTCTTTTTTTGATATTTGATTCGATTAAGACTTTTTGTATATTTTCATCTAGCCAAGATTTTTTATCTAATCCTAATTGTGCTTGGTAATCTCCATGTGCTGGTAGTCTAAAAGATGAAATATATGATTGTGGATCAGAAGGTACTCCCCAAGAAAGAGAGTATTGTAAATCAAAATCTCCACTTTTTTGTCTATCTAAAAATGCTTGTTTTTCTTCTCCTATGATTTTTAAATCAATTCCAATATTTTTTAAATTACTCTGAATATATTCACTGATAATTTTTTCTTGAGCATTATTGATATTAAAATATAGTTTTAAAGTAAGAGTTTTATCATCTTTTTTTCTTAAAGCAATTTTTTCATCTAAAATCCAACCACTTTCATCTAAAAGTTTTTTTGATTTTTCTAAATCAAAAGTTTTTAATTCTAAAGGTATATCACAATACTCAACTGTTGGTGAAAAAAGTGTATGTGCAATAGTTTCAGAGTTATTTAAAATACCAGAAATAATATCTTCTTTATTTATTGCATATTGTAAAGCAAGTCTTATTTTATTATCATTTAATATCTCTTGTTTTGTATTCAAAAGTATTGCTCGTGAAGCAGTTGGATTGCTTAAAATAGTATTAAATTTATTTTGTTTTTGTAAAACATTAAAAGCATCAATATTTATCATATCTCCATCTGCTCCAAAAATTAAATCTATTTCGCCTTTTTGAAGTGCTAAAAGAATTGTTTGATGATCAGGTAATACTTTCCATTTTACACTATCTAATTTTGCTTTTTCTCCCCAGTAATTTTCATTTTTCTTAAATATTGCAAATTCATTTTTTTTATGTTCACTTAATATAAAAGGACCTGTTCCTATATATTTTGTAACTCCATCTTTTGTTCCACCATTGATAAAATATTGTGGAGCAATAAATCTAAATGGTCTTGTTAAAGCTAGTTCTATTAATGTTGGATAATATGGATTTTTTAATGATAATTTATATGTAAATTCATCTACAACTTCACTTTTTGATATTTGATTTACAAGTTCTAACCAAGCATGTCTTGAACGATTTTCTAATATTGCATCGATATTTTGTTTTACAATATATGCATTAAATTTTGTTCCATCAGTAAATTTTACATCATCTCTTAGATGAAAAATATAAGTTTTCCCTTCATCTAATATTTCCCAACTTGAAGCTAACCATGGTTTTATATCTCCAGCTGTGTTTATAACTAAAGGTTCAAATACCATATTTTGTGCAGACATTTCACCACTATATAAATGAGGATTTATAATTCTAATATCTTTTGTACTTGCATAAACTAACTCTTTTTTTTTATTTGTATTGTTTTCATTACAAGCAGATATAAAAAAAGTTATAAGTAGTATAAATGAAAGTATAAATAATTTTTTCATGATTTCCTTATAGGCTTTTTGAAGTGGCTAGTATTATTATATAATTTTCCTTAAATCCTATTTTAGAGGCAGTATATGAGATATAAAATAATATTTTAAGTTTATTTATAGTGTTAAAAGAGAGTTTTGAAAATTTAAAAAGAGAAGATTTATCTTCTCTTTTTAATTATTAACCAATAATTTTGTTTAATGTAGTAGATGGTCTCATAACATTTGAAGTTTTTTCATCATCAAATAGATAGTATCCACCAGTATCAACAGATTTTCCTTGAACTTCAGTAAGCTCTTTTAAAATTTGTGCTTCATTGTCATTCATAGTTTTTGCAATTGGAGTAAATTCAGCTTTAAGTTCAGCATCATCATTTTGTGAAGCTAACTCATTTGCCCAATACATTGCTAAATAGAAATGGCTTCCTCTATTATCGATACTTCCAATTTTTCTAGCTGGAGATTTGTCATTTAAAAGGAAAGTTCCTGTTGCATCATCTAAAGTTTTAGCTAAAACAGCAGCTTTTTTATTGTTTTGAGTATTAGCTAAGTGATCAAACGAAGCAGCAAGTGCCATAAATTCACCTAAACTATCCCATCTTAAGTAGTTTTCTTCTTGAAGTTGTTGTACGTGTTTAGGAGCAGATCCACCAGCACCTGTTTCAAATAATCCACCACCTTGCATTAAAGGAACAATAGATAACATTTTAGCAGATGTTCCAAGCTCTAAAATAGGGAATAGGTCAGTATTATAATCTCTAAATACATTTCCAGTAACTGAAATAGTATCAAGACCTTTTCTCATTCTATCTAAAGAGTATTGAATGGCATCATCTGGAGCTTTAATAGATATTTCAAGACCACTTAAATCATAATCTTTTAAATATTTTTCAACTTTAGCTATCATTTGTGCATCATGACCTCTAGCTTTATCTAGCCAAAATACTGCAGGAGTATTTGATAATTTTGCTCTATTAACTGCAAGTTTTACCCAATCTTTAATTGGTTCATCTTTAGTTTGGCACATTCTGAAAATATCACCGTTATCTACATCAAAACTAAATACAGTAACACCCTCTTTATTTGTAACTACAATTTTTCCATCAGCTTTAGCTTGGAAAGTTTTATCATGGCTTCCATACTCTTCAGCTTTTTTAGCCATAAGTCCAACATTTGGAACTGAACCCATAGTTTTTGGATCTAATGCACCATGTTTTTTGCAATCTTCAATAACAACTTGATAAGTTGTAGCATAGCATCTATCTGGAATCATTGCTAAAGTATCTTCTTCTTTATCTTCTTTATTCCACATTTTTCCACCACCTCTAATCATAGCAGGCATAGAAGCATCTATAATTACATCAGAAGGTACGTGTAAATTTGTGATACCTTTTGCAGAGTTTACCATTGCAAGTCTTGGTTGAACAGCATAAACAGCATCAATATCAGCTAAAATTTCAGCTCTTTTTGCATCATCAACTTTGTCTAATTTTGAGTATAAATCACCTAAACCATTGTTGAAATTTACACCGATTTTATCAAAAGTTTCACCATGTTTAGCAATTAAATCTTTGAAATAAACTTTTACAGCAAATCCAAACATAATTGGATCAGAAACTTTCATCATTGTAGCTTTTAAGTGTAAAGACAGTAATACATCTCTTTTTTTAGCTTCATCAATTCCTTTTTGATAGAACTCTTGTAAAGCTTTTGCAGACATTTTAGTAGCATCAACAACTTCACCATTTTCTAAAGGTAAAGATGCTTTTAAAACTGTTTCATTTCCAGATTTATCAATAAATGCAATTTTAAAGTTATCTTCTTTATTTAAAGTTGTAGAAACTTCTGTTCCAAAAAAATCGTTTGCATTCATATGAGCAACATCAGTTTTTGAATCTTTTTTCCACTCACCCATTCTATGCGGGTTATTTTTAGCATAATTTTTAACAGCACCAGGAGCTCTTCTATCTGAATTTCCTTCTCTTAATACTGGATTAACAGCACTTCCTAAAATTTTTGAATATTTTGCATTTACTTCTTCACTAGAGTCATAATTTGGAATATCATAACCTTTTGATTGTAATTCAGCAATAGCAGCTTTTAATTGAGGAATTGAAGCTGAAACATTTGGTAACTTTATAATATTTGCATTTGGATCTTGAGTCATATCACCAAGTTCTGCTAATGCATCACCAATTTTTTGTTCAGGTTTTAATTTTTCAGGGAAAGTTGCGATAATTCTTCCTGCAAGTGAAATATCTTTTTGTACCATTTCAATACCAGAGCTTTTTGTGAAAGCTTTAATAATTGGTAAAAAAGAGTAAGTTGCTAAAGCTGGTGCTTCATCAACTTTTGTGTAAATGATTTGTGCCATGTTTTATCCTAAATTGTAAATTTGATATGTCGTGATTTTAACTATATTTATATTTAAGAATATTGAATTTGCTTATATTTCTTAGTGTGAATATTTGATTGTTTCAAATATTCACATCTAATTTACACTGTTGAATAAATCTTTTATTGATGGGGCTTTTTGATTTGTTATATCATTTTTCATAATATCTATTGCTTCATTATCTATATCATTAGGAGTATCATTAACTTTTGTATATGTTTTTTCAACACCAACATTTGCCTGAATATTTGTTTGATGTTCTTCATAACTATTTGCAAATTTATGAAGACCTGTTTTATTATCTCTTACAAAGTACAAGTAGCTACTTTTTACAGGGAAAATAGCAGCTTTTATAGAGTCAAGGCTTACTGCACAAACTGGATTTTTAGGTAAACCTTTATTTTTATAGGTATTGTATGAACTATTGTCATTTCTTATTCTATCGGCTGTTACAACACTATTTGAATATTTCCCATAGTTTAATGTTCCATCCATTTGAAGTGGCATTCCTCTTTTAAGACGATTGTGGATAACACTTGCAACTATTGGCATTTCATTTCTTGTTGCTGCTTCTTTTTGTATAACTGAAGCTAAAGTTATATAGTTAAACCATTTATCTTTATCATAAATTCCAAATATTTTTTTTGAGAACTCTTCATATTTTCTGTTTGTTTGTGAGAATAGGTAGAAAATTATATACTCTTCATTCATTCCAACTGGTAAAGAATAAGTATCAGCAAGTATATTTCCATCTAGTTTATATGAATGTTCATTGTATATTTTTGTTAATTTTTCCTCATCTAAATTAAACTCATTTGCTATTTTTTTTAAGAAAAAATAAGAAGTTTCTCCAGGAATTAAAGTAACAGTTTTTAAAGCAGCTTTAGAAGTTAGTAATTTTATTAGAAAATCCATTTTTGTTAATCTATTTTGTTCAATATCAATCCAACCACTTTGTATAAATCCACCAGTTTTTAAAATAATTTCATCAATTATATTCATTTCGTAACCATTTTTATTTAAGTGTGTTATAATATTGCTAGTGCTACCTTTTGGTATATACAGAATTTTTGTAGATACAACTGGCAAAGTTAGATAATAAAGTACCATAATAAAAGCTATAAGGAAAAAATATATAGTGTTAAAAAACATCAAAATCTTAATATTTGTATCATTTTTTCTTTTAATATTTTTAATGTTTTCTATTCTATTTTCTGGTATCAAAATAAACTCTTTTCATATTTTTAATTTTAAAGTTTCGCAATTCTATATAAAATTGGATAAAAAACTGATTGTTAGTGTTGAAGACATAGAGTATAAATCAAAAAAGAGTGAAGTGAGTTCTTCTTTTGAAGATATAAAGAATAATATTGAACTTTTACCAACTTTCTTAAAATATTTCGAGAAAATAGATATAAAAAACTTAAATATAAATGGAAATAGTTTTAAAATATTGTTTGATGATGAAGAGTTTAAAATAGATAATAAATTTATAACCTTAAATTCTAAAATTGATATTTCCTCAAAAACTGTAAATTTTGATATTTCATCTTTATATTTAAAAGATTATGAAGTTTTATTTAAAGGTAAAGCCATAATTAATTATTTTGATGAAGAATTAAAATACTTTGGAGATGTTTTTTATAAAAATATTGCTACAAAAACAAATATTGATATTACAAGAAAAAAACTTTCATTTTTTACAAGAAGTGAATATTTTGAAAATCTACATTTTTTAAAACCTTTTTTAGATTTATATGAAGTTGCAAATGAGTGGATATATGATAATGTAATAGGGGATTTTAAAGTAGATTGGTTATATGGAGAGTTTGATTTAGAAAAACAAGAGCTAATATCTAAAACTTTAAAAGGTGATGCCCATATAAAAAATGCAAAGATAAAATTTGAGCCAACTTTAGAAGAAATTATGACAAATAATGTAAAAGTAAATTATAAAAATGATACTTTGAGTTTTGATTTGATTGAAGCAAAATATAAAAATAAAAACTTAGAAAATAGTTTTGTTAAAATAGAAAATTTAACAGATGAAGATAATGGAAAAGTTTTAGTAAATATTGAAGCAAAAACTGCTTTAGATAAAGATATTTTAGATATTTTAAAAGCTTATAATATCTCTTTACCTATCTTACAAAAAAACGGGCAAACAAATGCAAAACTCCTTTTAGATATTCCTTATTCTGCACATTTACCAATGACGACAAAAGGTAACTTTGAAGTTCTTAAATCAGATATTTTTATAGATGATTTTCATTTTAAAACAAATAGTGCAAATGTAATTTTAGATAATAATCAACTTTATATAAATGATGCTAGTTTTCTATATGAAAATATGATAGATGCAAATGGAAATATAAATCTTGATTTAGATAGTTTAAAAGCCAATGGCAATATAAAAATAAATAAACTATTAATAAAAAGCAATAAAGATGAAGAAATTTTAAATATAAAAGATAAATCAACACAAATTTTTATGGATTTTAATAAAAATGTACTTATATATTTGGATGATTTAAAAACGACAGTTAATTATGATGAGTTACTTACTATAAAAATTGACGATATATCTAAAATTTATAATTATTCAGATACTTTAAAGTCAAATTCTATCAAAAATGGAAACTTAAGTTTAAAAATCATTGATGATAAAGAAATAGATTTTGAAGGCTCTTTGAAAGGTTTTGATTTACCAATAAAGAAAGATACAAAAGATGTAACGATGTTGGATATTGTAGGAAATATTAAAGATGATACTGTTTTTATAGCTTCAAAAGACAACTCTATACAACTTGAAATAAAAGATGAAATATCTATATATTTAGATGAGTATGATATATTTTATGATACGAATAATAAGCAAAATATGAATATTTCTCAAAACTTACATATATATTTAAAAAATACAAATCTAAATGTAAGTGGGGAAATATATAAAATCAAAGATGCAAAAATTGATGTAAAAAAAGATTTAATATCTTTTGAAGCTATGATAAAAGAGTTAGATTTACCTATAAAAAAAGATGATAAAAACATAAAAGATATAAAAATTATTGGAAAATATGAAAATGGAGTTTTAAATTTACATTCAGAAGATAAAAATCTATTTTTGACAATTCAAGATGAAAATTATAGTATAAAACTAGATGGATATGATATATATTATGATACAAAAAATAGTGATAAATATAGTAAATTAGAGACTATAAATATAATAGGAGTAAATTCTAAAATAGTTTTAAACCATAAAAATAGAGTTTTATCCGATTTTTACGAAATAGATTTGGATAAAAATAGGAAATTTGCATATTTGGAATATGAAGATAGTAAGATGAGTTTTACACAAAATAGTGATCATATAAATATATATATTGCAAAAGCAAAAGAAAATTTTATAAATGCACTATTTAATCAAGATATTATGAGTGGAGGAAAACTAGATTTTTACGCAAATGGAACTCTTGATAGCTTAAAAGGAAAGATGTTAATACGACAAAGTAATATAAAAAATTTATCAATTTTAAGTAATATTATGTTCTTTTTAGAAAGCTCTCCAGCTTTACTAAATCCGTTTTTAGCTATACCGTCTGTTTTTGGAATAAATCAACTAGGAGCTTATCAGATAAAAGAAGGTGTTTTAGATTTTGAGTACAACAATAAGAGTAACATCTTGGATATAAAAAGTTTACACACTGCTGGAAATGGAATAGATTTTGAAGGTAGTGGAATTGTAAATCTTGATACGAATCAGATTAATTCTAAATTAAAACTCATATTTTTAAAAAGTTATAGTTCTATTGTTGAGTATATTCCACTTGTAAACTATATTTTATTGGGTGAAGACAATAGAGTTGAAACACAAATAAATATAAGTGGAGATTTAAATAATCCAGTTATTAATACAAATCTATTAAAAGATGGATTCAATGCGCCAGTAAATATATTTAAAAGAATATTTAAAACCCCATCAAATTTTATAAATAATTTTAATACTAAAAACAATTAGGTTACTTTATTCCAAAACTAAAAAAGTCTTGGAATATCTATTTTAAATTTTATTCATTTCTTAATACATCAATAACATCTATTTTTGTAGCACGACTTGCTGGATAAAAAGATGATAAAAGAACTATAATAACTGCTCCAATAACAATAGATATAAAATCACTCATAGCTAAATCAAGTGGTAATTTTGCACTTCCATAAACATCAGCTGGTAAAGATACAATATCAAAAGTATCTAAAAACCAATAACCAATAAATCCTAGAATAATCCCAGTAATAATTCCACTAAATCCAATGATAGTACCAACTCTTAAAAATATTGATTTTATCTCTTTTGTTGTTGCTCCCATAGATAAAAGTAGGGCTATTTCTTTTCTTCTACTCATAACTGTCATAAGTAAAGATGATATTATATTTAAAGATGCAACTAAAATAATAAGCATTAAAACTATAAATAGAGCTGTTTTTTCCATCTTCATAGCGGCAAAGAAGTTTCCATTTTGTTGCCACCAACCAACAACACCAACATTTTTATCTTTTAAAAAGACTCTTAATTTTTCTATATCTTCAAAAGCATTGTTTGAATGAATATGTATGCCATCATAAATATTTTCATCTTTTTGTAGTAGAGTTTGCAAAGCTTCTATTGAAGTGTACATATAAGCTTTATCATAAGCACTAAGACCAGAAGAAAAAGATGTAAGATAGTTAAATCTTTTCATTTTTGGCATCAAAGAAAAACCAGCTGGATTTAGCTCTGTAAAATACAAAGTTACTTTGCTATCATTTGATAAAAGAAGTTTATCACTTATTCCTATACCAGTTATCAAATCAAATTTATTTAGTTCAAAGTCATTTAAGGCTTCTTTGAAAATAGGATTTATTTCTGATTCATTTTGTGCATTTACTCCAAAAATCATACCTCCGCTCATATTACTTCCATTTTGAATAATAGCTTGAGTAGATATAAATGCAGAAAATTTTAAATCTTTAAATTCATTTTGTAATTCAACTAAAAGGTTTTCATTTACACTATTTGATGTTTTAGCATAAATTGTAAGAGGATAATTCATAGTAAAAAGTTTTCTTTCAAACTCTTTTGCAGTTCCATTCATAATTGCCATAGACAGGATAAGTACCATAACTCCAATAGCAACTCCAATAAATGCCAAAATAGCACTTATTGAAATAAATGGATTTTTTTTATCAAATCTTAGGTATTTTTTAACTATAAAATTAACTAATTGCTTATTCAAATTAGTTTCCTGCAACTAAACCTTTTTTAGGTCCACTCTTTCCACAACATTGTTTATATTTCAATCCGCTTCCACAAGGACAAGGTTCATTTCTAGCTATTTTCTTTTCGCTACTTTTTACAGCTTCTTGGGCTAAGTTTGTAGTTATATGTTCATTTGCTTTTTCCATAGATTCTTTCATTCTTTGTAAAGCTTCTTGCTCTTTTTGTCTATCATCTTTACTTTGAAGTTGTACAGCAAATAAAATTTTTATAATCTCTAATTTTATATTTGAGATTAATTCAATAAACATATTATAAGACTCTTTTTTGTATTCAACAAGCGGATCTTTTTGATTGTAACCTCTTAATCCAATACCAGTTTTTAAAGTATCCATAGCATATAAGTGTTCTCTATAAGCATTATCTAAAATCTGAAGATATAAAACTTTTTCTATCTCATTTTTTTGTTTTAAATCAACAGCATTCATTTTGTTTTCATAAGTATCTTTTAAAATAGATATAAGTTTTTCTTCTAAATCTTGATAATTCTCACTTTTTATATCGTCAGATTCAATTATAAAGTGTAAATCTTCTTTTAATTTTGCAATTATAAATTCATAGTCAAAATCTTCAGGAGAAGTTGAGTGAGTAATGTTTGCATCAGATAATAAGTTTAGTACATATTCAACTCTATTTTCATCTATTTTTGAAGTAATATCAAAATTTTCACTCAATAAATCATTTCTAAAGTTATAGATTACTTTTCTTTGTTCATTTGCAACATCATCATATTCAAGTAAGTGTTTTCTACTTTCAAAGTGCATAGACTCAACTTTCTTTTGTGCATTTTCAACAGCTCTTGTTACCATTTTTGACTCTATAAATTCACCTTCTTGAATACCAAGTCTTTCCATGATATTTTTTATTCTATCGCTTCCAAAAATTCTTAAAAGATTATCTTCTAAACTTAGATAAAATTGTGATTCTCCAACATCTCCTTGTCTACCACTTCTTCCTCTTAGCTGATTGTCTATTCTTCTACTTTCATGTCTTTCTGTACCAATGATAGCTAATCCACCTAAAGCTAAAATTTCATGAGTTAGTTTAATATCAACTCCTCTTCCAGCCATATTTGTAGCAATAGTAACTGCCCCTTTTTGACCAGCATCAGCGATAATTTTACCTTCTTTTTCGTGCTGTTTTGCATTTAATACAGTGTGTGGTATTTTTTTATCAACTAAAATCTTATGAAGTTTTTCACTTTTTTCAATACTTGCAGTTCCCACAAGTACTGGTTGTCCTTTTTCATGATACTCTTTTATTTTAAGACAAACTGCTTCAAATTTCTCTCTTTCACTTTTATATATTAAATCACTTTTATCAACTCTTTTGATTGGAACATTTGTAGGTATAGATACAACATCAAGCTTATAAATTTGTGCAAATTCTGTTGCTTCTGTTTGAGCAGTTCCTGTCATACCAGCGAGTTTTTTATACATTCTAAAGTAGTTTTGGTAAGTTGTATCAGCTAAAGTTTGACTCTCATCCTGAATAGTAACTTTTTCTTTTGCTTCAAGTGCTTGATGTAAACCTTCACTAAATCTTCTTCCTTCACTTAATCTTCCCGTGAACTCATCAACAATTATGATTTGATCTTCTTTTACAACATAATCAACATCTTTTTGGAAAATATAATTCGCTTTTAATGCTTGATCAAGAGAGTGTGAAAGCATAGCATTTTCAATAGAGTATAAGTTATCAACTCCAAAAAGTTCTTCAGCTTTTATATGTCCTTGTTCAGTTAAACTTACAGTTCTATTTTTTTCATCAACTACAAAATCTCCAGTAGTTGTAGGTTTTTCTGCAGCACTTTTTGGCTCTATCAGTTCACCTTTTTGTAGTTTTAATGCTATTTCATTTGCTTTTACATAGTTTGAATTTTTATGATTTGTTGGTCCAGAAATGATTAAAGGAGTTCTAGCTTCATCAATTAAAATAGAATCTACTTCATCAACTATTACAAAGTTATGACCTCTTTGAACTTTATCTTTTATATCGTAAACCATATTGTCTCTTAAAAAATCAAATCCTAAAGAGCTATTTGTAGCATAAGTAATATCGCAATTGTATTGATTTCTTCTCTCTACATCATCTTTTATACCATCTGTTAAAGCACCAACACTAAAACCTAAAAATTCATAAAGTGGTTTTAATTCATTTGCATCACGACTTGCCAAATAGTCATTTACTGTTACAACATGTACACCTTTTCCACTTAAAGCATTTAAACATACAGCTATACTTCCAACTAGAGTTTTTCCTTCTCCTGTTTTCATCTCTGCTATTCTTCCCTCATTTAAAACCATAGCACCGATTAATTGAACATCATAAGGTCGCATACCTAAAACTCTTTTACTAGCTTCTCTAGTTATTGCAAAAGCTTCTTTTAAAACATCATCTAATGATTTTCCTTCATTTTGTACAATTTGTTTTAATTTATTAAATCCATTTTTAAGTTCTTCATCACTTAAATTTTCATAATTTTTTTCTAATGCAGTTATCTCACTTGCTCGTTTTCTATATTTTTTTACAACTCTATCATTTTTTGTACCAAAAACTTTTGAAAAAACATTTAACATAAAATTAGTTCCTTTTCGTTATAATGAGAAAGATTATATAAAAAAAAAGGTTAAAAAATGTTTTATAAATATATATTTGCTACGGTTGTGCTATCAATTTTTGCTTTTGCAGCAAGTGATATTAAAAATCTAAAAACTTTTCAAGCGCAATTCACTCAAACTATAACATCAAATTCAAGTGATGTGATACTCTATAAAGGACAAGTTTTTATAAAAAGTAGTGGAAAGATTTTGTGGAAATATAAAACACCAGTTGAAAAAAATGTATATATAGACAATAATTCAGCAATAGTCGATGAACCTGAACTTGAACAAGCCATTTTTACAAAACTTGAAAATGAGATAAATATTATACAACTTTTAAAAGATGCTAAAAAAATAGATAACAATAAATATTCTTCTAAAATAGATAGTGTTCAATATCTGATTTTTACAAAAAATAATAAAATAGAAAAAATTAGTTACGAAGATAATTTGGAAAATAGTGTAGAAATAAATTTTTCAAATATTATCCAAGATGAAGATATATCAGACTCTATTTTTATATTTTCAATCCCTAGCAATTATGATTTAATAAGAAAATAGATACAATTTCAGCAAAGGTAGATTAGACGATAGCTTGATTTCAAGAGGAAAGTCCGTGCTACAGTGAAGCAAGGTTCCATCTAACGGATGGCTAGAGTAATCTAAGGGATAGTGCAACAGAAAGTAAACAGCCAGTTTTGGTGATGGTGAAACGGTAGAGTAAGAGCCTACCAGCAAATTGAGTAATCTTTTTGGCTATGTAAACCCAACTTGTAGCAAGAAGACATGGTATAAGCTTCACATTTTTCTCGTCTTCGCAAGAGTATTAAAGTAATTTAATACCTAGATAAATTATTGTCAAATACAGAACACGGCTTATAATCTACCTTTTATTCTAACTTAAACCAAGACTTAATAAATCTTTTAGTAAAATTATTATTACCCAAACATTAATACATTAGGAGTATATATGAAAAACTTATCTATAAGATTTAAGCTTTTAGCGATTGTAATTGTTACAATTATATTAGTGTCTACTATAATAGCTACAAAATCTATCTATGAAGTTAATAATTTAACTGCTCAAAATATTGAAGAATATAAAAATAGAGCATTAAATTCAGGTATAGATGAGATGAAAAACTATACTGAATTTGCATTAAATATTGCAAAAGATGCTTATGAAAAAGCGAAAATTGAGAATGTAAAAGAGAGAAAAGGGGCTTATTTAAAATCTCAAACTGATTTTTTATTTGCAATGATTACAGAAATATACGAGAAGCAAAAAAATCATCTTTCTGAAGCTGAACTAAAAAAATTGATTTTAGATGCTATTGGTTCTGTAAGATATGGTGAAGAAAATGATTATTTTTTTGTATATGATAAAAATTCTACTATTTTAAAGCTTCCTTTAACACCTGAAAGAGAAGGAACTAAAAATAATGGAAAACATATTTTAGAATTTATTAGAACTGCTTTTGAAAAAGGGGAAGGCTTTGTACCTTATGATCAAGTAATCCCTGGAAAACAACCACGTGCAAAATTGTCTAATGTTAGATTGTTTGCTCCGTATGGTTGGGTTGTTGGAACAGGTGTTTATATAGATAATGAAGAACAAGAGTTAAAGAAAAAAGCTTTAGAAGATATTTCTAAAATTAGATTTGGAGAAGATGGTTATTTCTTTGTATATAACTATGACGGTACAAATATAATGCATCCAATAAATCCTGCTTTAGTTGGTAAAAATCTAATAGATAATAAAAGTCAAAAAGGTATTTATTATATAAAAGATTTAATAGAAGTTGCTAAAAAGGGTGGAGGAACAGTTATATTTGATTTCACAAAAACTAAAGATGATCCAAAATTATATGATAAAATTGGATACGCAGATGGTTTACAAGAGTGGCAATGGATGATTGGAACAGGTATTTATACTGATAATATTGATAAAAATGTAGCGATTATGCAAGAACATTCAAATCAAAAAATTGCTTCAATTATTTTTGGAATTGTAATTATTGCTGCTATTGTTTCTATTGTTTTAATAGCACTTATATCATTTCTTATTACAAAAAATATTATTTCTCCATTAGAAAAATTTGAAAATGGTCTTTTAGGATTCTTTAAATATTTAAATAAAGAAAATAAAGATGTTCAATCAATAGATATAATAGCCGAAGATGAAATAGGTGTTATGGCAAAAGTCGTTAATGAAAATATTATCAAAACAAGTAGATTATTGAAAGAAGATGATGATTTAATTAAAAATGTTAAAGAAGTTATTAACGAAATAAACAAAGGAAATTTAAGAAATAGAATAGAAAAAACTACTGGAAATGAGAGTTTAGAAGAACTTAAAAATATTCTAAACGAGATGTTAGAACTTATATCTAAAAAAGTAAATAATGACTTAGTGGTAATTGATGAAGTTTTAAAAAAATATGAAAAAATGGATTTTAGAGCTAGAATTGAAAATCCAGTTGGAGAAGTAGCAAAAGAGATAAATGAATTAGCGGAAACTATCAATCATCTTCTTTTAGAAAATAAAGTGAATGGACTTACACTTGAAGAGAGTTCAAAAATTCTTCTATCTAATGTAAATAACTTAAATATAAGTTCAAATGAAGCAGCAGCCTCTTTGGAAGAGACAGCAGCAGCACTTGAAGAGATAACTTCAAATATAAGAAATACAACACAAAATATTGCAAAGATGTCAAATCTTTCAAATGAAGTAACAAATTCTTCAAAAATTGGTGAAGAATTGGCAAATAAAACAACAATAGCAATGGATGAAATAAATACACAAGTAAATCTGGTGAATGATGCAATAAGTGTAATAGATAATATAGCATTCCAAACAAATATATTATCTTTAAATGCAGCAGTAGAAGCAGCAACAGCAGGTGAAGCAGGAAAAGGGTTCGCAGTTGTAGCTCAAGAAGTAAGAAATTTAGCTTCAAGAAGTGCAGAAGCAGCTAAAGAGATAAAAGATATAGTTGAACTTGCAACATTAAAAGCAAATGAAGGTAAAAATATAGCAACGACTATGATTGAAGGTTATAAAGGATTAAATGATTCAATAACTCAAACAACAACTTTAATATCAGATATAGAGATGTCAAGTAAAGAGCAGTTAGTTGGAATAGAACAAATAAATGATGCAGTTAATCAACTTGACCGTCAAACACAACAAAATGCTATGATTGCTTCACAAACACATGATATTTCTATGGTTACAGATAATATAGCAAAAGAGATAGTAAATGAGGCAAATTCAAAAGATTTCATAGGGAAAGATAGTGCTAAAGCAAAAGAGTTTGAAACAAAAACTATGGTTTTGAATAATAGCCAAGTTCAAAAAAAAATAAGAACTGATAAAAATAAAAAAGAGATACACAAAGAGATATCACCTGATGATAACGAATGGGAAAGCTTCTAAATTAAATATACTTAAGAACTAGGAATAAATCCTAGTTCTCAAACTATACACTAGCAGAGATTTTTTTAACTACTTCATAAACATTTTCAATAGATTTTTTATATACAAACTCTTTTTTTGAGTGAGGAAATTCTATAGTTGGACCAATAGATGCAATTTTAAGATTTGGTAGCTTATCTTTGAAAATAGCACACTCTAAACCAGCATGGATTGCTCGTAATGAAGCATTTTTATTAAATGTTTGATAAATATCTAAAACCTTTTTCGTGAAGTCATTTATATCTGGCTTCCAAGCTGGATATTTTCCAAAAGTTTCTACACTAAATCCAAGATTTTCAAGTTCTCCTTTTGTTCTATTTTTTAGATTTTCTAAGTTTTCATTTGACATTGATCTAGCACTTATTTCAATAGTAATTTCATCTATTGAAGTATTTATAATAGCTAAATTTATAGAGTCTTGAACTACATTTAGTTCATTATTAAACTCTCTAACTCCATTTGAAAAGTTATAAATAAAATCTACTACTCTATCATCATAGATATTAAGATGATCACTTTTTGTATCTATTTCTATAATATTCATATTTTGATGTGTTTTGTGTGGAATATTTTTTGAAGCAATAATTGCTTTTGCATTTGCAGGAATAGAGTTTATTCTTTCACCACCATTTATATCAAGAAGTTTTCCTTCACACTCTTTTATACTTTGTACAAGCAGTTTTATAGCATTTGGTATATTTTTATCTATATCAACTCCACTATGACCACCCTGAAGATTGAAAATACTTATTTCATAAAGTTTAAGATTTTCGCTATTTGGAACAATTTTTTTATTTGAATTCTTAGCAATAATATCAACTCCACCAGCACAACCTATGCAAATTTCAGCTTCTTCTTCACTATCAAGATTTAGCATATATTGTGCATTTATAGGTAAATTTAAACTATTTGCACCTATTAGTCCTATTTCTTCATCACTTGTAAATAAAAACTCTCCATCAAAGTTTTCAGACATTAAAGCTATCATATAAGAACAACCAATTCCATTATCTGCTCCTAAAGTGGAGTCTGCTGCTTTCAAAATATCATTTTCTTCAACTATTTGTGGAACACAATGCTCTTTTAAACAAACAATATCATAGTGAGATTGAAAAACTATTTTAGCTTTTGAGTTTAGTTTTTTGCATAAAATATTTTTTTCTTCATCAACTAAGCAAATATAATCAAACTCTTTTGCTAACTTTTGAATATATTTTATAAATGGCTCATGAGTTCCTGAACATCTAGGAATACTAGTAATTTCTTTAAATATATCTATTATTTTTGACATATTTTTCCTTTTTTATATGGTATAAAATAAAAAAGGGCGATTAAGCCCTTTTTATTTTTGTTTTATTAAATTTTATTCTATACTTTTTAAGCTTCTATTCTTATAAGCTAAAATTATAGCTAAGAATGCTGTTATAACTGTCACATAAGCCCAAGTTGGGATAGGTACAGGATCTCCTGTTGCATAAGAGTGCATCCCTGAAAGATAGAAGTTTACTCCTAAATATGTCATCATAATTGAACTAAATGCTAAAAGTGATGCAGAAGCCAAAACATAAGGAGTATTTAGAGATTTTACAAATCTTAAGTGAATAACAAATGCATAAACTATGATTGAAACATAAGCCCAAGTCTCTTTTGGATCCCATCCCCAGTATCTTCCCCAAGATTCATTTGCCCAAACTCCACCAAGGAAATTTCCTATTGTTATACAAGCTAAACCAATAATTAAAGAGATTTCATTGATTGCACTAATATGTTTGATAATATCATCTAAGTGAGGTTTGTTTTTTCTAAAAATAAACATAATTAAAGTTAGAAATCCTAATATTGCACTTAGTCCAAAGAATCCATAAGAAGCAGTTAAAATAGATACGTGAATAGTTAGCCAGTAAGATTTTAAAACTGGAACTAAAGTTGTAATTTGTGGATCAACATCTGTTAAGTGAGCAGTAAACATAAAAATTCCTGCAATTATAACAGCTGCTCCTAAAGCTAGTAATGATTTTCTAAAGAATATTACTCCAGCAAAAATAGCTGACCAAGATATATAAACTAATGTTTCGTAAATATCACTCCATGGAGCATGTCCTGATAAATACCATCTGTATCCCATACCAAATGTTTGAATTGCAAATAAAATAGATAGTATTATAAATATTATTTTTGTTGTTTTTTGTACTTTAAATTCTGGTTTAAAAATAATAACAAAAGCTAATACAACCATAATAAAACCTAAAATCATATAAGCAAAAGTTAAATTAAAGAATATATCTATTTTGTTAAAAATTATTTCTGCATTAACTTTTGATTTTGATGGTTTTATATCATCTCCAACTTTATCTTGATATAAAGATATCATATCAATATAGTTATTTGAACTTTCCCAATCTTCTTCAACTAAAGAGTTCATTAATCCACGAATAACAGAGTTTATTGCTGCTTGATTTTGTCCTGTAAACTCTTGCATAGCCTCTATTGGAGAATACCATTTGAAATTATCATCTGGGCTATGTTCATCATAAACTCTAGGAAATATGTTTAATAAAGCACCATTAAAAACTGAATATATGATATTTAATTTTTCTTCAACTTTTATGATATCTTTTTCATAAGTTCCTCTTTCTATTGGCTTTGTTTGAAATGCTTTTTCTGATTCTTGTGTTAATATATATTCACCTTTTTCATTAAATGCTTCTGAAAAAGATATATATTTTTCACTTTCATCAATACCTAAAAATTTTTTTAGCTTTGGAGTTTGTATTTTTATGATTTTTACATCTTTCCATACATCAGGACGCGATAACATTCCTAGAATTATTTGGTTTGCATCCATTCCTAAAAAAGTTGATCTTCCGCTTAATTTTTGAATTATTTCTCTATTTAAAGTAGCCAATGGTTTCATTCTTCCACCACTACTTTGAACGATTAAATGTCCAAATTTGTCAGCTGTTATAGCAGATTCATCTTTTAGTTTATTTAGATAATCAACAGTGATAGATATTGTTTCTTCTGTACTTTTTTCAGTTTTTGGCTCAACGGCATGTAGCGGGATCGCTACGCTAATACAGAGTGCTAATACAAAACTAGCTAGATTTTTATCTCCAACATATTTTATAAGTTTTCTAAATCTTGATTTTTTATCAAAGAAGTTTAAAGCAAGCCCCAATGTAAGTAAAAAATATCCAAAATATGTTGGCCATTTACCTGGGTCATTGTTTACAGATAGAACAGTTCCTGTTTCATCAGGAAAATATGAACTTTGAAAGAATAAGAAATTACCTTCACTTAGTGTTCTATTCATAAAAATTCTATAATCGTAAGTTTTATCATCTTTTATAACTGTAACTTCACTAGCATAAGATGATGGAGCCATACTTCCAGGATATCTATCTAATTGGAACTCATTTAATCTGATAGCAAAAGGTAGTTCAATAAATTTTGAGCCATATTCTAAAGTAACACTATATTTATCAAATGTTAGTTCTCTTGGCATTCCCATTTGTCCTCTTTGCCCTGGAATTCTTATTAATTCTTTTTTATCATTTAAACTAACTTCAAGGCTCAATAATCCCATACTGGCTTGTTCTTTTTTTTCAAATTGAAAATTTTTATAATCTAAAACTAAATTATTGTTCTCAAAAGATATTGTATGAGAAAAGTTATTTATTTCAGGAAGAAGTGAAGTAAACTCTTTTTGATACTCTTCATAAGCTACTACTTTTTCACCTTCTTTTACTGTTATTTGAAGATATGGTTCTAATGAAATCATTTGATTTGTTGTAGCACCTTCAGGTATTTGCATAACACCTTCATAGCCTATATATCTAGTAATAATTGCACCTATTAAAATAACTACAAAAGAGAAGTGAAATAAAAATCTTGGAAGATTTTTCCACATTTTAAATTTATAGATTATTCCTAACAAATTTATTGTAGTTAAAACCATAATAACTTCATACCAAATACTATTATATACTAAAACTCTAGCTGATGAAGTACCATAGTCATTCTCTATAAATGTTGCAACTCCAGCACCAATACCCAAAATAGCAAATAAAAGTAGGGTGGTTTTAAAAGAAAACATAATATTTTTTAAATTCAAAAAGTATCCTTTATTAGATTTTTACGAGATTCTATAACTAATAGATTAATTCTTAGTTAATGAAATATTATCTAATAAGATATTAATTATAAAAGGTTTAGAAATTTAAAAACACTAAATAGTACCCGAAGGGGTACTGTTTTTAGAAAATAAAATAAGATACCATCATTAAAAATCTAAATATTAAAAGGATATTTATGGCAACTCAAGCTGGAAAAGTACAATCAATAGAAAATGGAAAGTTTTTAGTAAAAGATCACAATGGAAATATAAAAGAGTTAAAAGAGGGAGATATAGTTTTTGAAAATGACACGGTATATGGTGATATTTCGAATTCAAACTCTTCTAAAATAGAGATTCTTTTAGATGGAAATGATGTAATTGTTTTAATGCAAGGACAAAAACAACTTATAGATAGTTCTTTGATTGAAACAGCATTTGGAAATGAGGAGCTATTTTTTACAAGAGAAGCAATGGAACAAGTTTTAGACGCTCACAATGAGATTGCTAATGTATGGAGTGATTTAAGAGATGCTGATTTTGATGATTTTATAGATATTACAGAAGAAGAAACAACAGCAGGGGAAGAAGAGGAAGAAGTTACTGAAGGAAGTATAGGTACTTTTGCTTCTAGAAATGGAGATATTGTAGATGTTATAAGTGATTTGAGAAAAAAATCATGGGTAAAAACTCAAACTTATAAAGAGGTAGAAAAAGGTGATGATTATGATAAATTAAACTCAAAACCTTTAGGTAACATAACTCCAATCGTTACAATTCCAATAGATAGACCAACTTCAACTCCAATAGAAAATGTTACTCCACCAACAGTAACACCAATTCCCACTCCAGTTGTACCTGTAATTCCTGAAGAACCACTTCCTTTAGTAACTTTAGGTGTAGATGATGTAACAGTTTATGAAAGTGAAGGTTTTTTGATATTCACAGTGACTATAGATCAACCAACAAGAGAAAATATATCATTTAACTATAAAACTTCACAAAATACAGCAGAAAGTGGAAAAGATTATCATGATGTTGAAGGAAATATAACAATCCCTTCTGGAAGTACAAGTGTACAGATAAAAGTTCCAGTAGTAGATGATTATGTATCTGACAACGGTGAAAATATGAAGATCACTATTTCAAATCCAATAGGAAATGTAGTAGTTTCAAAACCAGAAGGTGTAGGAACGATTTTAGATAATCCACCAGCAAATAATAATCCACTAGATCCAAATAAACCTGATAGTGAAACTGGAACTTATGGAGAAGAAGATACAGTATTTGTAGTAATCACTGGAGATAAAACTGTAAATGAAGGAGATAAAGCTAATTATACAGTTCAAATCATAGATAAAGATGGAAATCCTGTAGTTGTAACAAAAGATACAAAAGTAACAGTTATATATAAAAATATTTCAACATCAAACGATGATACAGAATATAAAGATGGTGACTATATAAAAAAAGATATTATTATCAAAGCAGGAACTTCAAAATCAGAAATTTTTGATGTACAAACAAAAGATGATTATTTAGCTGATAATGGAGAAAATTTTAAGCTAGAAATAACACAAGTGGAAACAACAAATGAGTTTGAGAATATAGTAATAGGTGATAAAAATGGAAATCAAAAAGATATTACAACAACTATTTTAGATAATTCAAACCCAATAAATCCAGGGAAAGAAGATGGAGGATATGGACAAGAAGATACAGTATATGTAAAATTAATAAATAGTGCTACTGTAAAAGAAGGTGTTGATGTTAATGCAAATTTAGATAATTCAACTTTAAAACATTATTTACAACTTGTAGATAAAGATGGAAAACCTGTGGAAATCCCTTCAGGAAAAAGTATCACTATAGAGTTAGAATATAAAGATATTTTAGGAGCTGTAGTAGAGGGTGATTTTAAAGATGGTGGAGATTTTAAAAATAAAACAATTATCGCAATAGATAGTAATACACCAAAAGATGCAAATGGTTTTTATATATTAGAGATAAAAAATCCTGCAATATTTGATAACTCTACAGAGAATTTAGAGATTTATGAACTAACTATTTCTAAAATCACTCAAAATGGAAATCCATTTGAAAATGTGGCAAAACACCCAACAGAAAACAGTGTAACAGGTTCTATATATGATACAAATCCTGATGATGTAAAAATAGAGACAAAAGAAGATACATCAAACAATTTAACTATATCAAATAATATTAAAGATATGTTTGTAGATAATGGAAAAGGTTTTGTAAAAGTTCCTGAAAATGGACAAGTTATATTATATGACAATGATAAACCAATAGGAACTATCACTTATGATAAAGGTAATAGTCAATTTACCTTTAAACCATATGATGATTATAGTGATTATACAAAATCTGGAGATGTTAAATTTTTATACTATGCTGTAAATAATGATAATACAACAGAGTTCAAAAATGTTAAAGTTACAGTAACTCCTGTAGCAGATGTTCCAACTGTAAATGTAAATAATGTAATAGCTTATGAAGATGCTTCAAATTACAATATAAAATCAGATGGAAACAAAGCAGAAGGGACAAATAAAATACCTTTAAGCCTTATATTTCCATCACTTTCAAAAGACCAAACAGATAAAAATGGTGGAGCTGGAGATACTCCTGAAAGAAATGGGGAGATTACTCTTAAATTTACAAATGGTTTAAGTGTAACAGGAGCAAAACTATTTAATGGAACTATAGATGTAGCAACTATAAACTCAAACAATCAAGAGATAAAAGTTGTGATAGTAAAAACTTCAGGTGGAACAGAAATAGATACAGATTATCATCATAAAGGAACTTTACCGACAAAAGGTGGAAATGTTTTATATCTTACAAAAACAGAGTATGAAAACCTAAAAATCCAACATTCAGAAGATAATGATACAGATATAACAATAAATATAGGTGTAACATCGTATGAGCTCGATGATAGTGGAGTACCATTAACTGGAAATTCTGATTATTTAAAAACAGTATATGCAGACATGGAAGTAAATATTTTACCTGTAACTGATAATATCTCTATAAAATGGGATGATACTTCTAAAGGAACTATAAGTAATGGTGATAAAACATATACTTTTACATCTATAAATAAAGCACAAAATAATACATTGGATATAAAAGCTATTATGTCTTCTACAAGTGGAGCAGGTACTGATACAAATCTTGATTTAGATGGAAGTGAAATAAGAACTTATGAAATCACAGGTTTACCAAAAGGCACAGTTGTAACTATTGGAAAAGACGGTAACAAACAAGAAGTTACTGTTGGTGATGATGGAAAAGCTACAATAGAATTTAATAATACAAACAATCAAGATGCTGACCCTAATTTTAGTATAAAACTTCCACAATACTATGCGGGAACTGTAAAAGGAACTATCACTCTAAAAGTAGTAGATAAAGGAGTTGAAGAGAAAGGGGATAGCACTAAATGGGGAGTAGAAAAAACAGATAGTGTAAATTTCAAAATAAATGTTATGCCAAGTATTATAGATAAAAATTCTTCAGATATGACTATCCAAATAGCTCAAGCTATTGGAAATGAAGATGCAGGAAGAGGTAAAAATAATATCTTAAATTCAAATGGGGCAACTGTTTCAAGTAGTGGAAATATCACAAATCCAGAAAATGGTTTAACATTAAATATTGAACCAAAAGGTTCAAATTTAGGAGTAAAAGGTGAAACAGCAACTATTTGGATAGATAAAGTACCTGTTGGTGGAAGTCTGTATATATATGATAATAGTACAAAAACTTATAAATTAGTTGGTGTTGAAGCAGATGGAAAAATCTATGAGTATTCAAAAAGTGGCACAGAATATACTACAAAAAAAGAGCTAACAAGTGGAAAAACTGGAAATATATCTATAACAAAAAATGGTGATGATACTTATAAAGTAGAGATATTAGATTATCAAAACTCTAATAAACCAAAATTTATACCGCCACACAATGATGATAGTGATTATATTTTCAAAATTTCAGGCGAAAAGGTATCAAGTGCTATTATAGATGAAAAAATTGTAACTGTAAAAGAACAATATAATAATGGAACTCCTCTTGATATGAGTGTAATTGTTAAAAATGTGGCAGATGAGCCTATAAATACAGAACTTGTAGATAGTGGAGATAAAATTGTAACTATTGGTGGAGAAACATATATAAAAGCAGTAGAGGATACAGACTTCTATCTAAAAGATATTTACAAAAATGGAACTCCTAGCTCTTTTGATAAAGATGGCTCAGAAGTTTTATCTATAAAAATCACTCTTCCAAATGGTGTTACTATGGTAGATGGTAAAAAATATCATATAGATGGAAATGAGTATGTTATAAAATCTACAGACTTAGACAATATTAAATTACAATTTGGTAAAAATTTTAGTGGAACATTAGGAGATATTAAACTAAAATATATCACAACAGAAACAGAAAAAGAAAATAGTAGTAAAACACACTTTGAGCAAAATGTTAAATTGTTTGTAAATCCAGTGGCAGAGGCTGAAATTTATAAATCTACAACAGGAGATGAAGATAGTATATTTAAAGTTGATTTTAGTATTGCACATAAAGATGGTGATACTAATGAAACTTTAGAGAGTATTATGATAAAAGCTAGTGATATAGAAAATAAAGATTTTACTCTATATATTGGAAATGGTACAGGGACAAAATTAATTGATATTGCTACAAAAGAAGATGGATATTATAAACTTATACAAGCACAATGGGAAAATGTTTATGCAAAAAATACAGCAGAACATACTCATGGAAACTACAAATTTGATGTAAAATATATCGTAAAAGATACAGTGAATGGAGTATCTGATACAAAAACATCAAACTTTGATTATGAGATAAATATTAAAGCTGTAACAGACCAACCAAATTTAGATTTAGGTGCTATAACTACAACTACTGATTCAAAAGTAACTATAGTAGATAAAACTGTAACTATAAAAGAACCTAGTGCAGATTTTAAAGTACCTTTTACTACTAAAAGCAATGACAAAGATGGTAGCGAAACTGTACAAGAAATAGTTATAAGTGGTGTACCACAAGGTGTAGAGGTTGTTGGTGCTACATATTATGGATACAACGGAAGCCCACACAATGGTATTTGGGTTATAAAAAATCCAACTGACAAAGCACTTGATACAAATGGTGCTTCATCAGAAATTACTTTTAAAGTACATCCTGGTTCAAACTTTGAAAGCAGAGATATAAAAATCACAACTTATACAAAGGATAGTGGAGATGCAAAAGTAGAGAGTGCTTCACAAACTATAAGAATTGAAAAAGGAAACGATTATACTCCAGGAACTGGAACTGGAACTCCACCACTATTTAATTTAAGTACACAACTAACAACTATCTATGAAGACAATGATAGTGATCCAAAAACTGATGGAAAACAAGATGAATATAATCTAGGAAAATCAATAGTTGTAACTGCTGAAAATGGACATCCAGACAATGGAAATTATGCTATTACTATCACAGATTTCCCTGATGGAACAACTGTAACTGGACATAATTACTCGTATGTTGAAGGTGGAAAAACTTTCTATGTAGTTGTAGGAGAAGGAAATGCAGCAGATGCTATGAAGAAATTATCAGAAGTTATAGTAACACCACCAAAAGATATGAATACAGGTGGAGTTAAAGATGGTAAAATGACATTTAGTGCAACTATTTCTACATTTGCTGGTGGAGTATTTAAAGAAGGAACGGCTATAAATAGTCATGAAAATGATATTACACCTGTAACAGACCCTATGACTGTAACTATTACAGCAGGTAATATAAATGAAGATGGAACAAGTATTATAAATATAAATCTATCAAATCCAAGTGATGGTACTAAAACAGTGCTAGGAGATACTATTAATATAACTGTGGTTGAAAATTGGAAAGATATAGTAGCTGGTGGTGCGACTAATGGAACATTTACTGTACCAGCTGGGTATATAATTTCATCTACATCTACTGATTCAAATGGCAATACTGTGTATAGTATCAAAAAGAACGATGGCTCTGTTTTTTCAGTTGGAGATATAAATGGATTAACATATCAATCAGCAAATAATAGAGATGGAGAAGTGAAGTTTGAAGTTAGTGTACAAAATAACGAAACAGGAAGTACTGTAACTTTAGACTCAAAAGGAGATAAAACTATAACAGTTGCTCCTGTTATTGATACAAAATTAGATGTTAGTACAGTTGTAGCAACAGGAACAGAAGATTTAGCTATTGCAGGACTTGGACTTGCTAATCCATTAAAAGTAACAATTACTGCTGATGCTAATGGTACAAATCCTCTAGTAATAACAGATAAATCTGAAACTTTAGGAAATATTGTACTAGATAAAATTCCAAATGGAATGACAGTTTGGTATATGGATGGCACAACTCTTAAAATGGCTACAAATATTGGAACTTCAACTGGAAGCTATACTTTAAATCCAAATGGGGATAATAAAGATGTAGGTGTAAATAAATGGCTAATCCCAACAGTTGGAAGCAATGTAATACCAGAAATATATGTAAATGCACCAGAAAACTGGGCAGGAACTTTTGCCTTTGATGTTAAATTATCAGTATATGAGCAAAATTTATCAACTCCTATTGAAAAAACTATAAATTCTACTGGAACAATAACACCAGTGGCAGATGGTCTAACAGCAAGTGGAACAAAAATAACTAAAAATGTATTCCAGTGGGCAGATTTACAACTAAATGCAAATATGAAAGATGTAGATGGTAGTGAGGTTATGAACTTAGAACTAAGTGGACTTAGTGCAAATGCACAGTTTAAACTAAAAGATGGAAGCTTAACAAAACCTGCAGTTTGGGATGTAGCTTCTAGTAAATGGACAATTTCAGGTATAAAAGTAGATGATATAAATAAAATCCAATTTATGGATACAAAATCTACTACTAGTGTAACTGCAAAAGCTTGGACACAAGAACTAGATTCAAATGGAAATCCTTTAAATGGTACTGATGAACAATCAACTGAAACTACTATTACAGATTTAGCTAAAATAGACAATATTTCTGGCAACTTTACATTTGGTAAAGAGCTGAGTTTGGATTTTGATAAGATTGGTGAAATAAAAACGGGGGAAACTTATAATATCGGATTAAAAGATATAACTTCTATAAATTTAGGTTCAGGTAATGGAGCAAAAAATGAGCTTTTAAATCTTACACTAGAAGATGTATTAGATATGGGTAAAAGTGAAAATGGAGAGATTAATCTTACTATCTACGGTGGTGGAACTGGATCTAATAAAGATAAAGTTACTTTTAAAGATATAAATCAATGGAATAAATCAGAACAAGCTACTGATGGATATTATGAATATACAAATACAACAGATCCTTCAGTTAAAGTAAAAGTTCAACAAGAGATAGAACAACCAATATTATAAATAAAAAGGGGATTAATCCCTTTTTATGTCTTTTTTAATTATTTTTTAGATAATATTTTAAATTATGAATATAGGATATAGTTGGAAACAGTATGAAAATCAAACTTTTTAGTAGCGATATTGCACTTATTACAAGATGGGAAAAACTCTTAGAAAATTATGAATTTTCTACTTTAAATAGTGAAGAAGAACTTTTATATATAGAAAATTCAATTTTAGTTTTAAGTAGTTGCATAAAAATTAGTAATAAAATACAAAAAATTAAAAAATTAAAATCTAACAATAATAAAATTATTATTTTAGAAAGAGAACCAAATATATTAAATGCTAAAAGGTATTTTGATTTAGGTATAGATGGATATGGAAATTCTTTGATGAGTTCATCATTTTTTAAATCTGCTATAGAATCTGTAGAAAATAATTATATTTGGGTTTTACCAAACATAACTCAAGGTTTGATAAGAGATATTGCACAAATTAAATATTCAAAAACTGATGATAATGTATTAAATAAGCTTACAATATCTGAAAAAAAAGTAGCTGAATTTTTAAAAGTAGGGTATAAAAACCAAGAAATAGGAGATGAATTGAATATCTCTATTAATACAGTTAAAAAACATATTAAAAATATTTACAATAAATTAGATGTACATGATAGGATATCATTTACAAAACTGTTTATATAAGAAACGAATTTTAAGATTTTTATAAATATAAATAAATCTTTAGTATATTTAATTAAATAATTCTGTTAGTTTAGCTATATTAACTGCTTTTAAGTTAATTAGTCAAGGATAACTATATGAATTTTTTTAATAGGGAAAAATCTCTAAAAACAACAGTTCTATCTCTTTTTGGATTTGTAATATTTTTAATAATAGTTATTTTTGGAATACAACTACTCTATATAGATAATCAACTAGCAAAAAAAAGTATAAATACAAAGCTTAATAGCCTATCTTATAATGTTGAATCTTCAATAAAAAGTGTAGAGCATATAAATTTCAGCACAATTGAAATGTTAAGTCTTATAAATAAAAAATATAAAAATGAACAAGATGAAAATTTTAAAGCTTATATAGAGATCTTAAAATTACAAAAAAACTTTTATGCAGTATATACTGGATATGAAGATGGAAGCTTTTATGAAATCATAAGTCTTGATATAGATGAAAATTTAAGAAAACTTTATAACGCAAAAGAAACAGATAAATGGTTGCTTATAAAAATTGATGGTGAAAATATAGCAAAAAGAGAACTTCTTTTATATGATGAAAATTTAAATGAAACATCAAAAAAGGTTGAATTAGATAATAGTTATAATCCTACAAAACGACCTTGGTATAAACTAGCCTTGGAAAATAGAGGAAAGTCTATAAAAACACCTCCTTACAAGTACTCACATATAGACACTTATGGTATGACATACTCAAGAGAATTAGATGATACTAAAAATGTTGTTTCTATTGATTTTTTAATGGAAGACTTTAAAAATATATTTATAGATAATATTGATCAAGATAGTATGGATTTGTTTTTATTTAGAAATAGTGATAAACAATCTATATCTTCTATCACAAAAGATGATAGTTTACTTGAAGAATTTTTTAAATCTTATGAAAATATTTTATATTTTAAAGAGATAAAAATAGTTGAGATAAAAAATAAAAGTTATATTGTGCAAATTGCACCTATAAAAAATAGTAGTCAAGATGAATATATTATTTTATTTGCTGATTATAAAAAGATTATTCAACCATATCATATTCAAACTCTAAAACTTATGATGACTTTGGTAATAATTGGATTATTGATGATACCAGTGATATTATATTTTTCAAAAATGATTGTTAAACCAATCATCCAATTGGTAAAAGAGAGTATAAAAATTAAAAATAGAAAATATGATTCTATTGCTAAAGTAGATAGTTCTATTGTCGAGGTTTCTATTTTGTCCAACTCTTTTTTATGTATGGCAAAATCTATTTATGAGTATCAAGACTCATTGGAACAAAAAGTTGAGGATAGAACAAGAGAATTATCTTTGAAAAATGAAGAACTTTTCAAACTATCAATTACAGATAAATTGACTGGATTGTATAATAGAGTCAAGTTAGACAAAGTTTTACAAGAAAATATGGATAGATTTTTAAGATATAACACTATATTTTCTGTAATTATTATGGATATAGATTTTTTTAAAAATATAAATGATAATTTTGGGCATCAAGTAGGGGATGATGTCTTAAAAGAGAGTGCAGAAATTTTAAAAAACAATATAAGAAATGTTGATATACTTGGAAGATGGGGTGGAGAAGAGTTTTTAATTATTTGTCCAGAAACACCTTTAAGTGGTGCTAAAGAACTTGCATTAAAACTTAATAAAGTTATAAAAGAGTATTCATTTAGAACTTATCCAAATATTGTAACTATGAGTATAGGTTGTTCTTCATATAAGCAAGGAATTTTAACTTATAATGAGATAATTTCAAATGCAGATAAAGCACTATATGTAGCAAAAGAAAGTGGAAGAGATAGAGTTGAAATTTTTGAATAAATTTAAGCTAAACTACTTATAATTGCACTTATGAATTTAGAAGAACTTAAAAAGAAAAAAGACGATTGTAGAAATTGGAAAAATGTTGAACCTTGGTTTTTGCAACTACAAGAATCATGTAAAATAGAAAAATCAAATCTAGAAATAGATTATGGTGATTGGTTTAGCATAGGAAATAGGGCAGATTTAAGCCAAGAAGAGTATGAAATTATTTTAAAAACCGCTCAAAAACTTATTCCTTGGAGAAAAGGTCCTTTTAAAATCTTTGATTTAGAAATTGATAGTGAATGGCAAAGTAATATAAAATATAATCTAATACGTCCATATTTTAATTTAAAAGATAAGATTGTTGCAGACATTGGCTGTAATAATGGATATTATATGTTTAGAATGCTAGAAGATGGTCCCAAAAGATTAGTTGGATTTGATCCAAGTCCACTTACTTTACATCAATTTGAATTTATAAATCATTTTGTAAAATCGTCTATTGTTTATGAGATGCTTGGAGTTGAGCATTTGGAATTTTATAATCATAAGTTTGATTTTATCTTTATGCTTGGAGTTTTATATCATAGAGCTGATCCTGTTGGAACTTTAAAATCATTAGCACGAGGCTTGAATAGTAAAGGTGAAATAATAATTGATACTTTTATGATAGATGGAGAAGAAGAACTTTGCTTGACCCCAAATAAAAGATATTCTAAAATACCAAATATTTATTTTATTCCTACAATTTCTGCACTTATAAATTGGCTTGAACGAGCTGGATTTGAAAATATAGAAATACTAGCTACAACAATTACAACTTCGCAAGAACAAAGAAAAACAATTTGGTCTTTTGATGAAAGCTTAGAAGATTTTTTAGACCCAAATGATGATAGTAAAACAGTTGAAGGTTATCCTGCACCTAAAAGAGTATATGTAAAAGCTAGAAAAATTTTATAGTCAAAAAAGTTCAATACTTTCAATTGTAGAGATTTGAGAGTATTTAAAAAATTGTCCTCTACCTTTGTTTTTTGCTTCATATAAAGCAATATCTGCATTTTTTATTGCATCGTTTATTGATTTATTTGAATCAAGCTCAAATCTTTCAAAACCTATACTTACACTTTTTTTCAAAGTTTGTCCACTTTTTTCATCTACAATAACTTCAATTTCAGAGAAATCAGAGATTATCTTTTTTGCTATTTCACAAGCTTGATGCTCATCTTCATTACTCAAAATTGAAACTAAAAAAGTATCAGATTCTAATCTTCCAACTAAATCAAACTCATTTATATTTGAGTGTATAACTCTTGCAAGTTGAACTAATACTTTATCAGATACTTCATAATCAAATTCATCGATAACAGATTTAAATCTATCAATTCCTATCATTAATAAATAAATTTTATCTTGTTTATTATTTGATAATTTTAAATAAGATGATAAATTATCAATAATATAATGTCTAGTTAAAACATTAGTAACTGAGTCTAAAGAAGCTGATTCTATAAAATTTTTCTTTAAAATAGAGTTTTGAACTATAGTAGATATAATAAAAAATGCAGAATCAATAGTATTGTAATTTTCTTCTAAAAAATTGGAATGCTCAATTGAAGATGCACAAAAAGATATTGTAGCATTCATATTCGTATGTGTATTTACTATAAAAAAATGTGATAAATCATCATCTAAAAAAAACTCTTTTCCTCTTGATAAAATATTTATTTTATCATTGTTATTTATATCAAATAAAGAAAATACTATATTTTTTACATTAAATTCTCGTTCTAACCAATCAAAAATATCAATAGCTAATTGATTTATATTTGAAGAATATTGCAATTGTTCATATAATTTAAAAATGCTCTCTATCGCCTCAAAAGCTTTTTGATCTTTTGCTGACTGCTTTACCAAATCTAAAATACTATTTTTCATAAATCTACCTAAAAAAGCTCTATTTTTGATGTTTCTTCTTCACTAAATATAAACGCTTTACTTCTACCACTATTTTTTGCTTCTCTTATTGCAATATCTGCTTTCTTTATAATTGTATCTAAATCTTCACCATCTTTTGGATAAAGTGCAATTCCAATACAAATAGTTTTCATTAAAACCTGCTGAGTATAGCTATCTACAACTATTTTTTCTTTTTTAAAAGAATCTATTAATTTATTTGCAACAAGTAAGGCATTTTCTTCTTCATTTATATTTTGTAAAAGTACTAAAAAAGCATCATTAGATACTCTTACAACTAAATCAGAATCTCTTACACCTTCTTTTAATACTTTTGATAATCTTTTTATTACTTTATCACCAATTTCATAGTTAAATTCATCTAAAACAGCTTTGAAATGATCTATTCCAACTTTTAAAAATGCTATTTTTTTTCTTTCTCTTAACGCTAGGCTAAATATTGATCTTATATAATGATTTAGATAAGTTCTATTGTAGCACCCTGTTAATGTATCAATAATTAAAATATCTGATATAGTATTTTCCAAATATTTAGCATAAATATTGATAGATAAAATTTCAAGAGATATATTAATATTTGTATTATTTTGTTTTACATTATTAAGTATGCTTTTATCATTAAAAATTAATCCAAAAGTTAATTCAAGGTTTTTTGATACTTTGAGTTTGTATGTATAAAAAAAAGATTCTTCATCTTCTATTGAATTATCAAAAATAAGGCTAGATATATCATTCTTTTTGAGAAATATTTTTAGATATGAGATTTGAAAATTTATTTTTAAGAATTCAAAAATTTCCAAAAAAATTTCATTTTGTTCAGTTAAAGTTAATTTATGAGATAATTTTGTTAAATTTTCAAAAAAATTACTCATCTTATATGTCTTTCCCATTGTTTTAGATTATCAACTTCATCGTAAAGTGTTGTTTTATCTCCATGTCCTGGATAGATATGAAAGTTTTTATCCCATTTTAAAATCTTTTTTAAACTTTTTTTCATATCTTGTGCATTTGAATTTGGGAAATCAAATCTTCCTATCGTTCCTTTAAAAATAAAATCTCCACTAAATAATGTATCATCTATTTGTATCACACTACAACCAGGTGTATGACCTGAAAAATGGTGAAATTTTATTTTTATTCCTTCAATTTCAATTTCCTCATCTGGTTTTACTAAAACATCTGCACTAGATGGTGGCATACCAAGATTATAAGGATTTAGAGTAAGCATAAATTCATCATCTACTGGAGTATATAATTTGATATTAAAGAGTTCTTTTACTTCTTGATTTGACCAAACATGATCAAAATGTCCATGTGTATTCAATAAAGCAATAGGATTCGTACTGTTTTGCTTTATCCAAGCAGTTGCATTTACTCCTGGGTCAATAATAATATCTTTATCATTTATAGTTACTATATAGCAATTTGTTTGATAATCACCCATAGGATGAACTTTAATATACATCTTAAACCTTAATTAGCTAAAATTACTCAATTATATCTAAAAAAAGGTTAATTTATATGGATTATTATGAAGTTCTAGAAGATATTTTACTTACTGATTTACCAAAAGATAAGATTGAAAAATTTATATATTTTTATGAAAAATTTTTGACTAATAGTGTATATTTTAATGATGACTATATACCACCAATTATACAATTACCTTCTTATTCAACATTCTTAAATATTGTAAAACCTACATCTTTACCAGAAATAAAGAATTTTAGAACTATTGAAGGAAAAAAATATCTAGTACATACTATTTTGCATATTGAGTATAGTGCAGTAGATTTGGCGTTAGATGCTGCTTTAAGATTTAAAAATATGCCTCTACAATATTATCAAGATTGGCTTGAAGTTGCTAATGATGAAATAAGACATTTTTTAATGCTTGAAGATTTGATGCATCAATTAGGTGGTAAATATGGTGATTTCCCTGTACATAAAAATCTTTTTGAAGCTATGGAACAAACAAATGATTTTTTAAGTCGTATGGCCTGTGTTCCAAGATATTTGGAGGCAAATGGTCTTGATCAAAATCCAAAAATTATGCAAAAATTAAATTCTAATAAAGATGAATTTAATATAAAATTTATTAAAGCTTTGGAAGTTATATTAAAAGAGGAAGTTGATCATGTAAGAAAAGGCGATATTTGGTTTAAATATGAGTGCAATAGACTCAATTTAGATCCAGAAAGTACATATTTAGATTTAATAGAAAAAGTTTTTCCTGGTAGTTCAAAAAGGAAAATGGACTTAAATTTTAGTGCTAGAAAAGAAGCTGGTTTTTCTTGTAGTGAACTAAAGAAATTATCAAAACAAGAAGATTGTTTTTAGATTATTGTATAAAATATCAAGATTTATAGTATGAATAATCTTGATATTTTAAGTAATTTTAGTAAATTGAAGTTAAAAACTTTAGCTTAAGAGTAGAATCAATATATTCTACTTTTATATTACTATTAATTTTTTCTGATGCTAAAACACCTTGCAAAGTTTTAAAAACATGCCAAAATTTTTCATTAAAAGGAATATTAATCTCTTTTATTCTATTTTCTTTTATAATTTCAGCAATTGTTCGAACACTATAGTAATAGAAAATTTTATTTTTTGCTCTTTTAATTCTATAGTCTTTCATTAAACTTAGATTTGTTTTATAAATATCTTTTTCTATGTCACTTAAGTGAGTTCTTTTTTCGATATCTTCAAGCTCTAAATCCAAATGTTTTTCATAAGCAGCTATTTTATTTTCAATTTCCTTGTCCAAAGATGGAAAAAAATCTATCATATTATTGTGTAGTTTACTAATATTTTCTTTACTTATTTTTATATTATATGAGTGATTCTTATGTGATTCATAGTTGTTTTTTAAAGCATTTATGATTTCATATACATAAGGTAAATAGATAAATTTATCATCTTTCCCTTGTTTAAATGCAATTCCATGTTGGCTTATGATAGGTCTAAACCCTACATAATCTAATTTCATTTTATATTTCCCCTTTTTTATAATTTATATTTTTAAGAAAACCATTTCTTAACCTTGTCAAATACTCCTTCGAATTTTGCTTCATGAGGAGTACTTTCTAATCCAAAACTTTCTTGAAGTTTTTCTAAAAGCTCTTTTTGTTCACTGTTTAGACTTTGTGGATATTCTATTTTAATTTGAACAATTAAGTTACCTTTACCATATCCCTGAACAGATTTTACACCTTCATTTCTAAAAGTAAATTGTTGTTTATCTTGTACTCCTTTTGGAATATTAAGTTCTAATTCACCTCTTAAACTTGGTATTTTTATTTTTGTTCCTAATGCAACTTGCGTAAAGAAAATAGGTGCTTCAAAATAAATATCATCATCATGTCTTACAAAAAGAGAATCTTCTTTTACATTTACTTGAAGGTATAAATCTCCTCTTTGTCCATTTGGTGCAATATTTCCTTTATTTGAAACTCTTATTCTCATTCCATCATTTACACCTTCTGGAATATCAACTTTGAAGCTATCTTTTAATTCTTCATAACCAGAACCTTTACAAGAACTACAAGAATCTACTTTAGCTTGACCACTTCCAGAACAGTTTGGACATGTTTGTGCAAAAGTCATAAAACCTTGTCTTGAATGTACTTGTCCTACTCCACCACAAGTTTTACAAGTAGAAAGTTTTCCATCTTTTGCACCAGTTCCACTACAAGGTTTACAAGCAGTTTTGTATTTGTAATTTATCTCTTTTTTGCACCCAAAAACAGCTTCATTGAACTCTAAAGTTACATCTACAGTTGTATCAAGATTGTAATTATATGTTTTTCTCTCTTTTCTTCTTGAATTTGTTCCAAATCCAAACATCTCTTCAAACATTGAACCTAAATCATCGAAACCACTAAATCCACCTCTATTTGAATGTCCTTCAAGTCCAGACTTTCCATATCTATCATATAAAGCTCTTTTATCATCATCACTTAGAACTTGATAAGCTTCATTTATAGCTTTGAATTTTTCTTCAGCCTCTTTGTCATCAGGATTTTTATCTGGATGATACTGCATAGCTAACTTTCTGTAAGCTTTTTTAATAGTAGATTTGTCCGAAGTTTTATTTACTTCCAATAATTCGTAATAATCAATTTCAAGCAATTTTAAATCTCCAAAAATATAATAAAATTTTATAAAGCGTGCATTTTAACTAAAAAGTAAATAATTTCTTATTAAGCTGATTAATTTTTATTTCGATATAATCCCAAAATGAATAGAGGATTAGAAAAATTTTATGAATTAGTTGAAGCTTTTGAATCTCTACCAACTATTGGTAAAAAATCAGCTTTAAGGCTTGCTTATCATATTGTAATGAATGATAACTATTGCGGTATAAAAATAGCTCATAGTATAGAAAATGCATTAAAAAGCATAAAAAAATGTAAAAGATGCGGTTCTATGAGTGAAAATGAGATTTGCGAATATTGTTTAGATGAAAGTAGAGATAAAACAAAGCTTTGTATTGTTCAAAGTGCAAAAGACATATTTATTATTGAAGAATCAAAAGAGTTTGATGGACGATATTTTGTAATAGATGAGTTAGTTATTGATGAGATTATTAAGCTTCAAGGTTTTATAAAAAATAATGAAGTTAAAAATATACTTTTTGCTATAACTCCATCTATTGCAAATGATGCTTTTATACTATTTATTGAAGATAAACTAAAAGATTTTGATATAACTTTTACAAAAATTGCCCAAGGTGTTCCAACAGGAGTAAGCCTTGAAAATGTTGATTTATTATCTTTATCAAAAGCTATTCAAAGTAAAGTTGTGGTGTGAAATGCAAAAAAGAGTTGTATGCCAAAAATGTATGCACTATTTTGTAACTTGGGAAGTAAATAAACCTCATGGATGTAAATCTTATGGATTTAAATCAAGAACTCTTCCTTCTATTGTTGTTAAAAATAGTAGTGGTGAAGATTGTAAACTTTTTATAGAAAAAAAATTTGAAAATAGGAGTTAGTTTGTTATATAAAGATTTTAAAGAAGCAATAAAAAGTGTAGGTTTTAACTCTGTAGATGAGTTTATAACTTATGCAAAAATAAGCTCAGATGAAGTTTTAGTTTGGATAGAAAATGATGAAGTTCCATATTTGGTATCACTACTTATTCATACTTTAAAAGGTGATAAAGATGTTTTACCTGCTAGTATATCTTTAGAAAATATTGTTGAAGAGTGTTTACCTCTTGCAACATTACTAGAAGAAGCTTCATCTTTTCCATCAAAACTTGAAGAGATGTTTTTATTACAAAAACAGTTAAATGACTCAACAAATGGGAATCATTGGGAGTTAGGAATAAATAAATTTGGAAAAGAGATAAATTGGCTTAGATGTATTCATATGGAGGTTGCTGAACTCATAGATTCAACTCCATGGAAACATTGGAAAAATATAAATTCAAGTCCAGATATGAACAATATTCATGTTGAATTGGTTGATATTTGGCATTTTTTAATGAGCTATATTTTACAAGAAACAAATGTTCCAAAAGCAGTATCTTTAGTAAATACTCATTGTATATATGAAGCATCAAGTGAAATAGATATAAAAGCTGTTGTTAAAGAAGCTGAAAAATTATCATATATTTCTTTAGCAATTGATACAAAAAATATGCCATCTTTTAGTGGAATAGAAAGATTTATAGAACAGTTCTTTAGAACTTGTAAAGTAGCTGGATTGTCTTTTACTTGGCTTCAAAAATTATATATTGGTAAAAATTGCTTAAATCAATTTAGACAAGATAATGGCTATAAAGAAGGAACTTATATAAAAGTTTGGAATGGTAATGAAGATAATGTAGTAATGGTAAGTTTACTAGAAAAAATGGAAGATGTAAGTTTTGTACATCTATATGAACAACTAGAAGTTGAATATAAAAAGAACTAATTAAGATAGCATAATATTAACTTATGTTAAGCTTATGCCTTAGGATTTAATTTTATTTTTAGATTTTTGGGTAAGTGAGCAAAAGCCATTTTGCTATTTTTAACAAATTTATCATTTTTAAAAATAGCAACTTCTACATCCATAGAGTTTTGATTAAAGTTTAGTAGTTTTATAGTCTCATCTTTTTGTGTAAATGTAAAATTTCCATGTTTTAAATCTACTAATTTTTTACTTTTTGCCAAATTAACTCCAAAATTTAATATAAATAATTTTACAAAAATAGGATTTAAAAATGCAACAAGAGAGTATAAAAGCAATTCCTTCAAATAGATTGCAGTTTTTCCCAATTATGATGTTTGCAACAGTTATGGGACTTGGTGGGTTGACACTGGTTTTTGAAAGATTATATGCAACTTTTAATTTTCCAAAAATCTTTGCTACAACTTTAATAAGTATAACAACTATTTTATTTTTTACTTTAGTATTTACATATCTTTTAAAAATTATAAAATATAAAGAAGAGGTTATAAAAGAGTTAAATCATCCAGTAAGAATAAACTTTTTTGCAGCAAGTTCAATATCAATGCTTATATTATCAGCAACTTATAGAGATTATTATATGGAAGCTTCAGAAATGTTTTTTTATGTAGGAGCCATTTTACATATATTTTTTACTTTTTATACAATTAGGTTTTGGATAAATAGTGATTTTGAAATAGTTCACTCAAATCCAGCTTGGTTTATTCCAATTGTTGGAAATTTGATTGTTCCTATAGCTGGAATGGGTTTTGTAGATAGTCAAGTATTGATTTTTTATTTTTCAATAGGGATATTTTTTTGGATTATTCTATTTGCTATTATTTTAAATAGAGTTATCTTTCATAAGTCTTTTGTAGCAAAATTTATGCCAACAATGTTTATATTAATAGCACCACCAGCAATTGGTTTTATTTCATATATAAAATTAAATCAAACTTTAGACTTTTTTTCGCAAATGCTATTTAGTTTAGCTATATTTTTTGTTATTTTGCTATTTTTTATGTATAAAAATTTTTTAAAAATTAAGTTTTTTATATCATGGTGGGCATTTACTTTTCCTATGGCAGCAGTTAGTTTAAGCACTATTTTAATGTATGATTTAACAAGAAATTCTTTTTATGAAATTTTGGCTTATATATTAAGTGCAATGACAACTATTATAGTGCTTTTAGTTACTTTTAAAACTATAGAGCATATATTAAAAAAAGAAATTTGTATTATGGAGTAAGATTATGGAATATCGATATATTGGTAAAAGTGGTTTAAGAGTTAGTTCAATTTGTTTAGGAACTATGACTTTTGGAAGTAGTACCTCAAAAGATGAAGCATTTAAGATTTTGGATAAGGCTTATGATAAAGGTATAAATTTTTTTGACACAGCAGAACTTTATCCAGTAACTCCTACAAAAGAGACTATTGGGAATACAGAACTTATTGTTGGAGAATGGCTTCAAACAAAGCCTAGAGATAGCGTTATATTAGCTACAAAAATAGCTGGAGCTGCTTCTGGTTGGTTTGTGCCACCAGTACGACATGGATTTACTGCCATTGATAGTTTTCATATAAAAAGAGCTGTTGAAGGTAGTTTAAAAAGACTTCAAACTGATTATATAGATTTATATCAAATGCATTGGCCTGATACTATTGTTCCAATAGAAGAGAGTTTAAAAGCTTTTGATGATTTAGTAAAAGAGGGAAAAGTTCGATATATTGGAACTTCAAATGATAGTGCTTACGGACTTACAAAAGCAAATGAAACTAGTAAATTTAAAGGTTTTGCAAGATTTGAATCTATTCAAAATAATTTCTCACTATTAAATCCAAGATTTTTTGATGAATTAGCAAATGTTTGTAAAAGAGAAAATATATCTCTTTTACCATATTCTCCTATGGCTGGTGGAGTTTTAAGTGGAAAATATAATAGTGATTTTATAGCTCCTGATATAAGATTTTCTATATATTTAAAAGAAAAAAATAAAAGAGTTCAGGCTATGGCACATAGATTTGTAAATGACAAAACTTTGGAAGCAACACAAAAATATTTACAATTAGCAACAGAGTATGAAGTTAGTCCAGTTACTTTAGCAATTTCATACTCTAAACACTTTGATTTTATAGCTTCAACTATAATTGGAGCTAGAAAAATAGAACAATTAGATGATAGTTTAAAAGCTTTTGATTTTAAAATTGATAGTGAACTATTATGTAAAATAGAGGCTATTCAAAGAGATATTTTATATCCCATGGGATAATAAAATATAATTTTTATTAATATTTAAATAATTATAAACTAAAATGCTTCAATTTAGATAAAAGGGGCATAATGAAAAATTTAACTATTAGTTGGAAATTTACTATTATCAATATATCTGTTACTATATTGGTTTTAGTATTTGGATATTTAATTTTAAATAAATACAAAAATGATTTGACTTCAGAAGTTTACAAAAAAGTTACTAGTTCTTTAAACTCTTTAAGTGATTTAAAAATTGAAGCAAAATTAGATGTTGGTATTTCTAATGCAATTTCAATAGCAAATGATTCATCAATAAAAGAGTCTTTAGCTACGAATAATCGAGAGCAAGCTATAAAAACTTTAGCTCAACTATCTTCTAAAATGAAAGAATCAACACCATTCCAAAATATTCAGATTCACCTTCATACAAAAGATAATAAATCTTTCTTACGTTCATGGAAACCAGCAGATTTTGGTGATGATTTAAGCTCTTTTAGAGCAAGTGTTGTAAAAGTAAATAGCCAAAAGAAAGCAATAAATGGATTTGAAATAGGAAATGATGGATTGAGTATTCGTTCAGTTGTTCCTATTTTTGATGAACAAAACAATCATGTTGGTTCTATGGAGTTTATGCAAGGGCTCAATTCAGTTGCAAAATCTTTTGATGAAGAGAATAAATCATTTCTACTTTTGATGGATGCAAGCTTGGCAACATCTAAAATAAAAGATGAAAATAGACTTGATAGATATGTGATATCACAAAAATTTATAAACGAAGATTTTTTAGCAGATACTAAAAAAATAAATTTTAATAAACTTTTACAAGATAAATATCTTATAACTGAAAAATATTTTTATACATATTCAGAGGTTAAAGATTTCTCTGGTAAGAATATAGGTATTTCTTTGATTGCAGAGCCAATATCAGATGTTACAAATGAAATAGAACAAGCTTCAAAAATAATATTTGTAGCTTTATTTATTCTAGTCGCATCTCTTTTAATAACTATGCTTATATCTTTATTAAATATGCGAAATGGAATTATAAAGCCAATTTACAATTTAAAAAAATCTATAGATGAAGTAGAAGTTAATTCTGGTGGACAAAATAAAAGAATAAAAGTTTTATCAAATGATGAAATAGGAGATGTTGTTACAAGTTTTAATAAATATTTAGATTCTATTGAAATTGGATTACAAAAGGATAACTTAGTAATACAAGAAGCGAAAGATATTATAGAGAAAGTTAATGCTGGTTTATTTAACGATAAAATAAAACTTAAAGCTAATTCAAATAGTGTGAATTCTTTGATTATAGAAATTAACAGTATGATAGATAGAATGGGTAATAATCTTTTGATTGTGAGTGAAGCTTTAGTTGCATTATCAAATGCAAAGTTTGATTATGAAGCTCCTAAAATAGATAATATTACAGGATTAATAGCATCTTTATTAAATGGAATTTTAGTAACTCAATCAACAATTAATGAAATTATGTGTTTAATTGATAAATCAAGTGTAGAATTAACTTCTAGTTCAAAAGAATTGGCAAAAGCTTCATCAAATTTAAGTAACTCCTCAAATATTCAAGCTGCAAGTCTTGAAGAAACAGCGGCTGCAATTGAAGAAATTAGTGCAACGATTACTAGAAGTACGCAAAATGCTATAAATATGTCAAAATATGCTCAAAATGTTATAAAATCTACAAAAATAGGTAAAGATTTAGCGTATAAAACGTCAACTTCTATGGATGAAATAAATAATCAAGTAAATCTTATCAATGAGGCTATTTCTGTTATTGATAACATTGCTTTTCAAACTAATATATTATCATTAAATGCTGCTGTAGAAGCTGCAACAGCAGGCGAAGCTGGAAAAGGATTTGCTGTTGTTGCAGCAGAAGTTAGAAATCTTGCAAGTAGAAGTGCAGAGGCTGCTAAGGAAATAAAAGATTTAGTAGAACATGCAACAAAAAAAGCAAATGAAGGAAAAGAGATTACTTCTAATATGATAGAAGGGTTTAATGAATTAAATGAAAATATTGATATTACAATAAAACTAATTGAAGATGTTTCAAATGCTTCAAAAGAACAACAATTAGCTATGAGTCAAATAAGTTCAACTGTAAATAGTTTAGATCAAGCTACCCAAAAAAATGCATCTTTAGCTTCAACAATCAATGAAATGGCATCAAAAACTTTGGAACTTGCAGATGAATTAAATGAAGCTATAAATCAAACAAGTTTTGATAAATCAGCAATTAAAAGAATTTGTGATACTAGTATGATTGTTGAGATAAATAGATTAAAATCAGACCATATAAATTTTAAAAATAAAAATTTTGCACAGTGTAAAATGGGGCATAGTTTTACGGTAACAAATTCAAAAGAGTGTAATCTTGGTAAATGGTTAAATGCTCATGAAAATCATGAGTTTGCAAAAACACAAGAGTGGGAAGAATTGAAAATAGCTCATGATAATGTACATAGTTTTGTTCAAAAAACTATTGATTTATACTCTGAAAATAGTTCAAATGACAAGATTTTAGAACTTTCAAATAGTATAGAAGCTAATACTACTAAAGTTTTTAAGTCTTTAGATTGTATCAGAGAAATTAATTGTAACAAAGAAAAATAATAAAATACTTTGACAAAATAGTCATTTTTTTGTTATTATTCTACATATTAAATTATTTATATAAAGAGAGAACATGGAAAAGAGTATAAAAAATATTAGAAAAGTAAGTAATATAAAAGTATTTGTTATTAGTGATGATATGAGTACTAAAGAGCAAATTAAAACAAACTTTGGCACTGAATTTAAAGATATTAAAATTATATCAAGTAGTGATGATATAAATACAAAAAGCATCTCTAATGCGGATATTATTGTAGTTGATTTAGACATTAAAGAGAGTGTTTTTGAAGATATTTCTTTAAAAATTCAAAGTGTAGCTTCTTTTGTTCCAAAAATAGTAATATCTTCAGATGATATTGAAAGTAAAGTTTTCAGTGCAATTAATATTCAAGCATATACTTTTTTACTTAAACCATTCGATTTAATAAATCTAAGAATGGCAATACTTATGTGTGTTAATCAGACAAAAAGGTCTGATAAAATAGAGTTAAGTAATGGAATCTATTTCGATGAGTATAGAGATCAATTTTTCAAAAAAGGTGGAGCTATTATTGATTTCACAAGATTAGAAAAATCATTCTTAAAACTTTTAATAGATAGAAAAGACGAAGTTACTGATTACTATATGATAAAAGAAGTTGTATGGAAAGGTAAAGAAATGAGTATTTACACTATGAGAAATATTGTAAATAAAATTAGACAAAAGACGTATTATGAGATTATAAAGAACCACTCTGGTAGAGGTTATACTATAGATATTGTAAAGAATTAATTTTTTAATAGGTGTGTAAATTGGAAGAAATTATTGTTTCAAAAGATGAGTTAATAGAACTATTTGAATCTGAAAGGATTGTTGATACTGGTAAAGGTTGGTACATGGATAATGGTTTTATTGATATTATTGCTCTTCACGAAATTGAACCAAAATTTCTTCAAGATATTGCAAATGCAAAACTTTATAAGATTTTAAAAAAAAATAAACCTTTTAAATTTAACAAGTAGTTTTAAACTACTTGTTTTTTTCTTCTTAAATAATATAAACTTAAGCAAATTATTAAAATTACTAACGATTGTAAAATTCCCATTGTTAGCCAATTACCAGCTAAAAATCCAAGTTGAGAATCTGGCTGTCTATAAAACTCTGCAATAATTCTAGTAATTGCATATAAAATTCCATACATTAAAGCTAATTGTCCATCAAAAGTCTTTCTTTTTCTAAGATAAACTAGTATGGCAAATACTACTAAACCTTCTAAAATTGCTTCATAAATTTGTGAAGGGTGTCTTAAAACTCCATCAACATAAATTCCCCAAGGAACATCAGTAACACGACCTACTAATTCTTGATTGAAAAAGTTTCCAATTCTTCCAAATATATATGCAGCACTAATCCCAAGAACTGCAATATCAGTTATAAACCAAAAAGATACTTTTTTTCTAATAGAGAATAGATATGAAGCTATAATAAATCCTAAAAATGCTCCATGATAACTCATACCAGATATTCCAACATAAGTACCATTTACATAAGGATTAAATATTTGCCAAGGATGTGAAAGATAATACATTGTTTGAGTATCATAAAATAATACATAACCAATTCTTGCTCCTAAAATTACACCAATTTCAGCCCACCAGATATATGAATCAAAAATATCATCAGAAATATTGATATTATCATATTTTATAAACCACTTTGCTATAAATATAGCACTTAAAAGTGCCAGAGCATACATAATCCCATACCAATGAACAGCAATTTCTCCAATATTAAAAGCTACAGGATTAAAGTGAGAGTATATATTTTGCCAAAATTCCATATTTTAATCCTCCAAAGCTTCAGCTATTAATTCTATTGGGTTTTTAAATACCACATCAACATCTGCTAAATATAAAGAGTTTGTTATTTGCATTCTACAGGCACTACATTCTGCACTTACAATTTGTGCTTTTGTATCTCTAATCATAGCAGCTTTTGGAGCTCCAGCAGCTTTTGAAAACTCATATTTTTCAGTTTGCATAGTAACTCCACCAAAACCACAGCATCTGTTTGAATCACTCATTTCTTTTAGAACATAGTTCTGTTTTAAAAGTTCTCTTGGTTCTTTCCAAACTCCTTGCATTTTTTTAGCATGACATGGATCATGGTATGTTACCATTTGGTCAAACTTTTTACCACTTTTTGCAAGTAACTCTTTTAATTCAGTGTTATTTTCTAGCCATTTTGTAGCTAAAAATATTTTTTTAGATAATTTTATAGCTCTTTCTTGCCACTCAGGTTGGTTATGTAAATAGTGTTCCCAATCTTTGTTTATCATTGCACTACATGTAGCTTCAGGAATAATAACAGCATCAACATCATCTATCCAACTTTCAAAATATTCAATATTTTTTTTAGTTAGGTAATCAACAGTATCAAATGCTCCTGTAAAATATGCAGGTGCTCCACAGCAAAGTTGTTTTTTAGGTATAAAAATGTCAAGCTCTAGTTTTTTTAATATTTTTACTAAACTATCACCAGTATTTGTATATGTATAGTTACTCATACAGCCTATAAATATAGCAACTTTACCTTTTTTTTGTTCTTTTGAAGATATATTTTCTGGATATTTATTTAAAAAGCTTACACTATCTGCATAAGGTAAAGCACGATTTTTTTTAACTATTGGAAGTGAAAATCGAGGAACAGCACTCTTTTTTGCTTCATCAATTTTAATAGCACATGTTTGAAACATATATCCTAATTTTGACATCAAATCCATAATTTTTCTATGTCTTAAAAGAAAGAAAAAAAGTCTTTTATACCAAGCTATCCCATATTTTTTTGCAATATCACTTCTTACTTGTTCTATTATCATATCTGTTGGTAAGTCATTTGGGCATACTTCAACACAGTTTGTACACAAAAAACATGATTCAAATATATTTTTTGCATTTTCATCTAGTTCTAATTCATCTCTTTTGTAAGCTCCAAGTAAATCTATAAAACCTCTTGGGCTTGTTGCTTCATCTTGATTTATATTAAAAATTGTACAAACTGGTTTACATTTTCCACATTTAACACAATCATCAGATATTTTCGTATAGTCAAATTTTTCCATTTAAAAAAAGCCTTATAAAATCTATAATAAAGATTTAATATACAAAAAATTTAGTTAAAAGTTGTTAAATTGGCATTTTGTCCTATATTAAAGCAAAAAAGGATAGAATTTATTATCTTATAAATAGGAGTTTTTATGTATATATTTGGCTTTGGTTCCTTAATAAATATAAAAAGTGCTCAAAATTCATTTAAAAATAGAGAATTAAAAAAAGATGATTTAATACCTATAAAAATAAAAGGTTATAAAAGAGCTTGGAATGCACTTGAATCTATAAATTTTGAGAATATAGAAGTAAATGGAGTATTTCTAAATATACAAAAAGATGAAAACTCTACTATATTTGGAGTTATGATAAAAGTAACTGATGAAGAGTTTGAAGTTTTAAAGAAAAGAGAAAAAAATTATAGTTGTATTAGAATAAAAAAAGAAGATATTTTGAATTTACAAATTGAAGATGATGTATTTGCTTTTATGACAACAAATAAAGAGAAAATAGCAAAAGTAGGGGATATTAATACTTTTATTCCATCAAAATATATAGAAATTATACAAGAAGGAATAAAGAATTTTTCAAAAGAGTTTCAAAGTGATTTTGATGATATTTTAAAAGATTTTCCATTTCCTTTGAAAAGTGAAAATTATAGTTTTAATGACCCAATTCAAAATCAAGCTGCAAGAGAGAAAAAATCATAATGAATCAAACTAATTGTTGTATTTATACTTCAAAATTATCAAATAAAAAAAGAGATAAAAAGCAAAATAGTTCACTTTTTAAAGATAATAATACCTTGCATATAACATATTGTGAAGGTGATACTTTAGATAAGTTTGAAGAAGATATAAATTTAGCTTTAGGTAAAAATAGAACTTTTTTATATTTTTTAAATAAAAGATTTATTCCTTTGATTATCTCTATTTGTTCTGTTTTAGTAATATTAGTTGCACTTTTGACTATATCTATTTATGAAGATATTCTAAAAAAAGTTGTGCTTGAATTACCAACAAGTTTTGATTTGAAAGATTACATATCTTTCTTTTTTGTTGGATTTTTATTTTTGTCTTTACTTTTTATGCCAAAGATTTTAGATGCTCAAGGAAGTGATTTGAAAAATCTTATTACTTCTTGGTTTAATAAAGATATTAGAAAAGCAAAAAGATTGAAACTTGCATATTCTAACTTTGATAAAAATATGGAAATTCATCTATATAATTTTGATTTAGAAGATGAAAGACATTGGCTTTGGAGCATTTTTATAAAAATAGTTTTAACTAAATTTACAAATATTTATTTCTATACTAGAAATGATAAAATAGAAAGTATAGAAAAAAATTTAAATAGTCTAGGTGTTGAAAATATAAAAATTGTAAAAAATTCAAAAGTACAAAATAGTTCAAATTTAGAAATTTTATTATCACAAAAAGAGCAAAATTTCTACTCTTTGATGCAACTTTGTTCAACATTTATGGCAAAAAGTAAAGAAAAAAAAGTTTTCATTTCTTTAGAACTTTTTGAGTATTGTGGAAAAAATTTTATAAAATCAGATGAACAAAATAAGTTAAGTTTTGGTTTTCAAAGTTTTATAAATAGAAGTTTTGAAGATTTTAATTTTTTAGCCCAAGAAAAATCTCTACAAATATTTTTTACACAAAATATAAAACTAAAAGGTTTAAATACTCAAAAAAACGAGTTGTCTCAATACTTGAGAAATCACCTTGAAGATTGTGTTTTGAAATTTGAAAATCCTATTTCTCTTTTGATTCTATATTATTATGTAAAGGATTTAGTTTTAGATGAAAAAAGAGTTGTTAAAATTTTGGAAAAATTTATAAGTTCAATAAAAGAAAAACAACAATATGAGTTAATAAATGACTATTGGTTTGATATTGCTGGATTTATGTTTGACCCTCATGATATAAATAGTTTTGAAAATTCAACAAAATCTTATTATAGAAAGATTTCAATTTTGGCTTTAAATGACTTAGCATTTTTATTTGAAAGAAGTGGATATTTTGAACAAGCAATACTAATAAATCAATATTTATATGAGATAAACCCAAATAAATATATTTTAAATATATCTTCTTTATATGAAAGATTAGGGCAATTTGAACTTGCATATAGAACTTTGCCAAAAGAGCTAAATTTAGGAAAAGCTGAAAAACCATCAGATATTGAAGTACGATATTATCAAAGAAAAGCAGCTTTTATAATAATTTCTCAGAGAAATGAAAGTTTAAAAGATGAAGCAATAAATTCTTTAAAAAAGCTAGAAGAACTACTTTTCTCTCACAATGAAGATAATAATCCTTTGTGGTTATGGCATTTTTATAACTTAAAAGCAAATCTTTGTGAATGGGAAGAAAATTATGATGAAGCAATAATCTTTTATCAAAAATGTTTAGCAATCCCAGCTTTAGGTGCATTTGAATATGGAGCAAGCTTTGTAAATATGGCAATTTCATATAGATTTAAATATATCTTAGAAATAAAAAAAGATGATGAAACTATAAATAAAGCTATAAGTTTAGGAAAATTAGGAGTAGTTTTAAAAGAATCTGTGGGTGATAGAGATGAAATGCCTATTGTTTTACATAATTTTGCTTTAAATATTTTATATAAAATATCAAAATCTTATGATGAAATACTTTGTAAACAAGTTTTAGAAGTAACAAATGAAGCTTTAGAAATTTTAACTGAAACAAAATCTATTAAAAGATTAGGAATGGTTTTAATTGAAAATTATATTGCAAAAAGTTTACTCAAACTTGATTATAAAGATACTGTTTTAAAACTTGAAAATAGTATTTTAAACTTATCTAAAAGTGAATATGAACAGATAAAAAATATTTATGAAGAGTTTATAAAAGATGCAAAAATAGATAAAATTAAATTTTTAGAGTAGCTTTATGATAAGCCTAAATATAAACAATAGACAGCTAATATTTATTTCAATATTAATCTTTGTTTTATTGTCAAATTTGGCTTATCAATATAGTAAATATTTAGAATTTAAATATGAAAATGTCTTTGAAACAAAAGCAGAGATTAGCAATATTTATAGAAAAGATAATTATGATATTTTAAAATTAAAAACTCCAGATTTTGAGTTTTTTGCAAATATAAATAAAGATGAAGATTTAAAAAAATTTGATATCTTAAATGTACTTATTGATAGTAGAAAAATAGATTTTATAGACTATTTAAAGGGATTTTATACTCCTATTTTGTATTTTGATAAACAAGATAGACAGATAACTTTTAAAGATAAAATAATAAAAAATATTGAAGCAAATCATGAAGATGAAAGGATAATAGAGTTATACAATGCTCTTTTTTTAGCTGTAAATGTATCAAAAGAGTTAAGAGATGTATTTGTAAATTATGCAATAACGCACGTTGTTGCTCTTTCAGGGTTTCACTTGGTTGTTTTATCTTTTGTGATTTATTGGCTTTTATATTTTCCTTATAAATTTTTTCAAGATAGATATTTCCCCTACCGTAACAGAAAATTTGATATTTTGCTTATAACATTGGCAATATTGTTTTATTATCTTATTTTAACAGATATTGTACCTTCTTTATTAAGAGCTTTTGTTATGTATTGTTTGGGAATTTATCTTCTTAGAAGTAATATAAGAATTCTTTCATATATGACTTTGTTTTATACTTTTTTGATTGTAATTGCATTTTTTCCACAATATATTTTTTCTATTGGTTTTTGGTTCTCTATTTTTGCAGTTTTTTATATCTATTTGTTTATACAATATTTTAAAGATTATAATAAATGGTTTTTATTTGTCTTTTTTAATATTTGGATGTTTTTGATATTTAACCCAATAGTTCACTACTATTTTCCTCAAACTTCTTATGAACAGTTTTATTCAATACCAATTACAATATTTTTTAATATCTTCTATCCAGCACAAATTGTAGCTCATATTTTTGAAGTATCTAGTTACTTTGATAAGTATATAAAAATATTTATAGAGTATAAAATCAATGTTTATGAAGTTTTTACTCCACTTTACTTTTATATTTTATATATTTTAGTTTCATTTTTATCGATTTGGAGTAAAAAAGCTTTTATTGGATTGAATATTTTAATGATAGTGTTTAATTTATATATGTATTTATTGATTTAAAACCTTATCCAAAGTAAACTTCATATCTTCATCTAAATCACTCATAGAAGTTCTCATCCAGTTTAGATAGTTTGCATCTATTTTTGCAACTTCTTGGATATTTTGCCCTTTGTATTTCCCAAATTTAAAAGTATTTATAAATACTGGAGTTTGTGTAAGTTCTGCAAGTTTTTCCATAGGATTTGAATTTGGATAGATTTCTCTACATTTTGCTACGAGTTTTGATAAAAATAGCTTCATCACAAGTACATCACCGATTGCATCGTGTGCTTTTATAGTTATATTATATTTTGAAGCTTCATTAACTTCTAGTTTATATAACTCTAAAGCATATCTTAAATATTGAAGTCTATGATAAGGTAAATCATCAAATAGATGTTTTGCACATCTTAAAGTATCTATTAATTTATAGCTGTTTTCGAAGCCTTCTTTTTTTACCATATCTAAGTCAAAATTTATATTGTGAGCTATTAGATAGTTTTCATTTGTATTTAACTCAATTAATCTTTTATAAAAGTTTGTTTCAACTGCTTTTGGTTTATTTTCTAGTAAATCAGGTGTTATATTATGAACTTCCATAGCTTCAAGCTTTATTTCAACATCACTTGAACATAATTCATCAAAAGTTTCAATTTGACCTTTTTGATCAACAATCATAGCACCAAATTGAATGATTCTATCTTCTTGTGAAGCTCCTGTTGTTTCTGTGTCAAATAATACATAATAAGCCATAATATAAATATCCTTTAAATAATTAACATTCCATCACCATAAGAGTAAAATCTATAATTTTCTTTTATAGCAATTTCATAAAGTTCTAAGGTCTTTTCAAGTCCAATAAACGAAGCAACCAACATAATTAAAGTTGATTTTGGTAAGTGAAAATTTGTAAGTAAATAATCAACTTTTATAGGTTTATTTGCTGGATTTAAAAACAAATCACATTCACCTTGAATTTTATTTGTTCTTGCATAGTATTCTATGGTTCTTGTTACCGTTGTTCCAACTGCTAAAACTTTATTTGCTTTATCTAAGTTTTTTTTAGCATCAATTCCTATTTCAAAATATTCACTGTGCATTGGATGAAATAGTATATCTTCTACATCAACAGGCTTAAAAGTTCCTGCTCCTACATGAAGGGTAAGATAATTTAAACCATATTTTTCTTCCAAATCTTGTAAAAGTTCTTCCGTAAAGTGAAGTGATGCAGTTGGGGCTGCAACTGCTCCATAGTTTTTTGCAAATAAAGTTTGATAGTTTGTTTCATCTTCTTTTTCATCATCTCTTTGCATATATGGAGGAAGAGGAATATGTCCTATTTTATTTAAAATATCAACCAAAGATATAAAATCTAGTTTCTTATCTTCTTGAAAAAATTTCACTATTCGACTTCCATCAACATTGAGTTCTAAAACTTCAGCAATTAAACTTTCATCAAAATAGATTTTTGTTCCAACTTTTACTTTTCCTCTAATCATTACTAAATATCTATCCATAAAAAGAGGTTTATTTAAAAGAAGTTCTATATTAGCACCTGTATCTTTTTTGCCAAAAATTCTAGCTTTTATAACTTTTGTATCATTTAAAAATATTGATAAATCTTGTGGTAAAAACTCTAAAATATCTTTAAAGGTAGAGTGAAAAATTTCATTTTTCTCTCTATTAAAAACTAAAAGTTTTGCACTATCAGCTGGAGTTACTGGATGGGTTGCAATTTGATTTTGTGGAAGAGTAAAATCATAACTTGAAGTTTTTAAAACATCTTTCAATTTATTCTTCTTCCTCTTCATCATCTTTTTGTGCAGGATTGAATACTTTTGCAATATATATCGAAACACCATACAATAGTATCAATGGTGCTGCCATTAAAAGCTGACTTATAACATCTGGTGGAGTTAAAATAGCTGCAACTATAAAAATAAGAACTATTGCATATCTGAAAAAATCTTTTAGCATTTTGTCATCAACAACTCCAATTTTTGCAAGAAAAAATGTAACAACTGGCAATTCAAATGCCACTCCAAAACCAATCATGATTTTTGTGAAAAAACCTACATAAGTTCCAATACTAGGCATTACTGTTACAACAGTTGAACCAAAAGCAATTAAAAATTGAAATCCTAAAGGAACAACAACATAGTAAGCAAATCCAGCTCCTGTTAAAAACATCAATGTAGCAAAAAATACAAAAGGAATTACAAGTTTTTTTTCATGGTCATAAAGTCCAGGAGCTAAAAACAACCACATTTGCCAAAATATAACTGGAAGTGAAGCTATAAATCCAGCGAAAAATGCAACTTTCATAGCTGTAAAAAATGTCTCTTCAATAGATACTGCGATCATATTTGTGCCATCAGGTAAAGCTTCTTTTACAGGAAGTGTCATAAAATCTAAAATAGGCTCGTAAAATGCAAAGCATACAAAAAACATAGCCACAACACAGATACTTGAGAAAACCAATCTTTTTCTTAAATCAGCAATATGTGGTTTTAAATCATCAAACATTATTATTTTTCCTCACTTACAGAGTTCTTTTTCTCTTGTTTAGCTTCATCAATTTCTCTTTTTCTCTCAATAAAATCTTTTTCAGTTGTAGATTTTGAACTTTCTAAATCATCTTTTAAAATTTCATCTAAGCCTAAATCTAGCTTTGTTTCAGACATTAAAGAGTTTTTTGTATCTTCTATTTGTGCTTTAAATTTATTTGCTTCATTTTTTAATTCACTAATATTCAATTCATTATCTAAAGTTGTTTTTGCATCATTTAGACCTTTTTTTACTGAATTAAAAAGTTTTGCTATTTTAACCATTGCATCTGGAAGTTTATCTGGTCCAAGTGCAATTACAGCAACTATTGCAATAAGTAAAATTTCTGTGATACCCATACCAAACATATTTCACTCCGTAATTTATATAGGGTAAGGATTTTACCTAATTCCAACTCAAATACATATTAAATATTTTATAAAGTAGGAGAGTAAAAATTTAATTTATATAGCAATTTTAATTATTTAGAAAATTAAATTTTATCTATTTTTGTTACAAAAAGTAACTCCAAACTACAAATTTGAAAATTCTTTTGTAAAAATTGTCCATTTTTTTCAATTAAATCGTCTTACTATATAGAGAAACAAATTCTCAAAATTAATACAAAGGATTTAAGATGAAAAATAGAGTTTTCATTTCAGTATTAACATCAATGATGTTAGGAAGTTCTTTTGCAAATGCAAAAGAGATAAGTTTGCAAGAAGCAGTAGAGAATATAGTAAAGAAATATAATGTAACATATATTTCAAAAGCTAATAACTTGAAAGATAAAAGTATAAATTCAGAAAAGTTAGGTTTCGGGGGGGGGTACGGTATTAGATAATTTAAATAGTGTACTAAATCCAAATGATTTAAAAGCAATTCAAGAAGATGGTGTAATATATATAATAGAAAAACCAAAATATCAAAACTTTGGTAATACTACTGTTTTAGATGAAATATCTGTTTCTAGTTCTAATTATAGAAATGGAAGTGCCCAAAATGGATATTTAGTAGAAGAAACTTCAGATATAGGTCCTTGGAAAGGAAAATCTCTTCAAGATACTCCAGTATCAATAAATGTAATGACATCAGATTTATTTGAAAATTTACAAGCTACATCAACAGACAAAGTTTTTAATATAAATCCAACAATCCAACAAAATCAACCTTATTCTCAGGCATTACAATCAGCAGTTTTTTTGAGGGGCTTTGCAACAAGAGCAGCTACATTTGATGGAATGACAAAACCTGCATTCTCTCATAATTTAGATGTTGAAGAGTATGAAAGATTAGAAACTATTACTGGATTATCAGGATTTTTATATGGTGCAAATAATGTAGGTGGAGTTATGAATTATATTCCAAAACGTCCAACTTCAAAAGCACAAAATAGTATCACTGTTGGAAATGGTGGAGGAGATAGTGGATATTATACACATATTGATTCGAGTGGACCATTAACACAAGATGGAAAACTAGGATATAGACTAAATGTCGTTAGTGAAGACCACGATACTCATATAGAAAATCAAAGTATAGAAAGAAAAGTTATAAATTTAGCATTTGATTATAAACCAACAGATAATCTACTTCTTCAAGCATTAGTATCAGATAGTGATTATAGACTTGATGGAAGACAAGCTCGTTGGACTTTGGCAACTGGTGTAAAAAGACCAGATGCTTCAACAATAGATAGTAATAAACTTTGGGGACAAAAATGGAATTCTAATGAAACAGAAGCTAGAAGATATAATGTAAATGCTTTATGGAATATAAATGATAATATTGATTTTAGAACAGCATTTTTAAGAGAAGAAATTACAATGAAACTATATAAGAATACTACTAATACTATACAATCAAATGGAACCTATAACCAAAGATCTAATAATGATGATAATGAAGAAGGTTTAACTTCAAATAGTGCTTATGCTTTTTTTGATTTTGATTTTGATACAGGAAGTATAAATCATCAACTTACTACTGGTGTACAAATGAGTGAAAATTATTGGACTTATCAAAGTAGTGATTATTCAGGGGTTATTACTCAAATAGGTCTTTCTTTAGATTCACCAACTTATATATCTGCTCCAAAAGCAAGTATTTTAGGAAGTAAATATAAAGACCCAAAAACTAAAACTAGAAATTATTCTATTGGTGATAGTATAACTTTCAATGAAGAGTGGAGTTTAATTGCTGGTGTTAGTTATGTTGAACTGGAAACTACAAAAGGAGTAAAAACAGATGAAATCACACCATCAGTATCTCTTGTATATAAACCAATAGAAAATTTATCATTATATACTAGTTATATGGAAGCACTTGAACAAGGTGGAAAAGCCAATGAACAATATAATGGATATAATGTAGTCAATGCATTACAACAGATGGATCCACTTATGAGTGACCAAATAGAAGTTGGAGCAAAACTTACTTTAGGTAATACTTTACTTACAGCTGCATATTTTGAAATAGATAGAGGTTTACAATACTATGATGTAAGTGATATAACAAAACCAAAATATGTACAAGATGGAAGACAAGTTCATAAAGGATTTGAGTTTACAGCAACTGGAAAATTAACAGATAAGCTAACAGCTCTTGGTGGATTTACAATTCTTGATGCAAAAGTAAAAGAGAATAAAAGTAATCCAGCTTTAGAAGGTAAAAGACCTCAAAATGTTGCAGATAATTTTGTAAAACTATATTTAGAATATACTCCAATTGAAAGTATAGATTTTGCAGTAAATGGTGGAGTAAACTATACTGGAAGTTTTTATGGAGATAATCTAAATACTGATAAAATAGATAGCTATACAACATTTGATTTAGGTGCTAGATATACTACAAAAGCTACTATTTATCCTTTGACTTTTAGATTAAATGTAAATAACTTAACAGATGAAGAATACTGGATAAGTGGTAATTATTTAGGAGATAGAAGAACTATTCATGCTTCTGTTCAGATGAAGTTTTAAAACATATAGTATAAAGAGAGTCTTTTTCTCTCTTTATAACTAAAAGTATAAGAGAAAGATTTCAAGAGTTGGGATAGCTTTTTTTAATTTATTTTATTAAATTAATGTATGAAAAATAATATTTTTATAAAAGATTTAAAGACATTTTTTATGAAATGATTAGATGCTTTTTTTAACTTGATTTATAAAAATATCATCATTTTGTAACTAATAGTAACATTGAAAAAAGAATTTTGAAAAAAATTAAGATTTTTTGTCCACTTTTGACCCCTTTTTTCGTCTTATACTATAGAGAAACATTTTTTTGTTAATTTCGATTAATATGAATGTAACAATTATTAAAATAACTTTGAGTTGATGAAAGGAAATAAAGAATAAAAATGACTGTAAAACAATTAGATAAAAAAGAAGATGAAAAACTCTTCAAACAAAGACTCCAAAGAGTACATATTGCAATAGGGATGAGTTTTTCATTTTTGATGTATATTGCACTTTTTTTTGGAGTATTTGCGATATTACTTCCATATATAGAAAATTGGGAGAAACCATCAACTCATATAAAAATAGCAGATATTAAAGATATTGATTTTGACAAGATGGTAAATAAGGTTATAGATGATGAAGACTATCCAAAAGTAAATCCTATTTTTGTAAGGCTTCCTGGGGCTTTTGAAATTCCTACATTGAGTGTATCTACAAATTTTATGGATACAAAAACTTTCAATCCAAATACAAATGAAGAAATTCAAAGAGAAGGTGATTTATCAGAACTAGCTTGGTTTTTAAACTCTATGCACTATGGAAGACCTCTTGGTGATTTAGGTTGGTATAGTTTTGGGATTATGGCGGTTGCTGGATTGTTTTTAATGATTGGTGGATTAATCCAAATATTGATTATAAAGTACCAGAATGGTGCAAAAAGTGTGGCAAGTAAATTCTCAAATTGGCATAGAAAGATTCTAATTTGGACTTTGATTGTTTTTTTCCCTATAGTTTTAACTGGAGCCTTACTAAATATAGGAAATCAAGGTTCGAGTTTGATGACATATATTGCTACAAAAGGTGAAACAAGTGAAACTTGGAAAGTAAGAGGTGAAATTTTATTTCCAAAAGATGAAGAGATAAATGTAAGTGGAATAAAAGCTTCTATGTTAAGTTTAAATGAACTTGTAAAAAATGCTCAAGAGATAAACCCAAATTTATCTTTTCAATCTATAAAAATTACAAATTATGGTGATGAAACTGTAAGAGTAAAACTTACTGCTTACAATCCATATATGCCATTTTTAAATGGTGTTTCAAATAGACCATATATTCTACTAGATGGAGTTGATGGAGGCTTAGTAGAAGAGAAAAAAGTTTTAGATAAACATTGGGCTTCTATTGTTTATGATGGCTTTTTCTTTTTGCACTATCTAAATGATGTTGATACATTTACAAGATTGGTTGTTTTATTTTTAATGATAATAACAACTCTAGCCATAGGCTTTGGGAATCTACTTTATTTAGAGAAGAAAGCCAGAAAGTTTGGAGATAATATTCCAGTATATCAAGGCTTTGGTAAGTTATCTTTGGCAGTTATGATAGGAGTTATTCCAGCAACAGCCTTGTTGTTTGTTTTACAATGGTTACTTCCTTTTGATATGGAAAATAGAGTTTTAATTCAAAAAGGTTTGTTTGCTGTTTCTTGGATAGGAACTTTGACTTATAGTTTCTATAAACTAAACTCTTATCAAACAGCTAAAGAGTTTTTATATCTTGGTGGAGTATTGTTTGCTTTAAGTCCAATAATACATTTTATATTTAGTGGATTTAGTCCTATTAGACTTTGGAATGAAGAAATATATACAGTTTTAGCTGTTGATATTGGTTTGTTTGTTTTTGGATTGATTTTGCTTTATGTTGCTTATAAACTTCCAGTAGATAGACAAAAGATACAAGAGTTTTGGACAAGAAGAGGTGTTAAATGATAAATTATTTAAATAGTTTAAAAGTAGTAGAAAGTAGTGGTAAAAAAATAGGATTGTTTAGAACAATTTGTTCTATTGTTGGTGGATTAATAGTTGCATATTTAGGAATGACTTTGCTAATATTTATTATTCCAGGAACTGCTGGAGAATCTATTATAGTACCGTTGTTGTTTAATACTTTTGCTTGGGCTAGTGTTGCTCTTTGGATAAGCTTATCTAAATCAAAATATATTGCACTTTTAAGATGTGTTGTTCCAACTTTAATATTTGGAATAGCTTTGATAATACTTTATAATGTTTAAGGATAAATAAAATGATAAAAAAATTAATATTAATGTTAAGTTTGAGCTTTGGTTTGTATTCTCATGAATTAATGCTGTTTGTAGAAGATAATAAAGATAATACTATAACAGTTGCAGGAGAGTTTGATACAGGAGATGATGCAGCAGGAGCATTAGTAAAAATAGAGTCTTTGGTTAGTGGAAATGTATTGTTTCAACAAAGACTTCCAAAAGAGAGTGAGATAACTATTGATATTCCAAAAGAGCCATATCAAGTAGTTCTTGATGGAGGGAGTGGACATACTTTGGTAAAAGAAGGTATTGCACCAATAGAAGGATATAGTGAAGAGTTAAAAGCACAAAGTAAACAAGTAACAGTACCACAGAATGTATCACATGAATGGAGTAGTGTAACTATAGTATTTTTTAGTATATGTATAATATTATTTTTAATGACAATTTATTTTAGTAATAAAAATACAAATAGAATATTAAATCAATTAAAAGAGAGTTAAAATTCTCTTTTAAAAATAGACTTAGGTGTGGGTTTCAAGGTTTTTTTGTATTTTCAGATTTTTTAACATCAATTTAGATTAGGAGCTAAAGTTAAAAAATTGTCCTTTCTTTTACCTTGGAACTCATACCTAAGTTTATATATTGTAATAAGTTAATTTAATAGTCATTTTTGCTAAAATAAATTTAGAATAAAAGGAAAAATGATGAATACAAAAAAACTAAAAGAGCTTGAAGATAACTTTTTTGAGTATTAACCAAAAGGCTTTGAAGATGATAAGCTTTTAGCTATTATTAAAAGATTTAATTCTACAAAATTTCATCAAGAGACAAAAGAACTTTTTAAAAAAGAAAACTTTTCCCAACCAGAACTTATTTGTGATAATTTTGCAAAGATTATCTCTAAATCACCCCTAATTTCTCTATTTGAAAAACCAAAAGTAAGAGATATGATAAAGTCAATGAATATTTATGAAAAAGATATGTTTTGTATTGCTTTAGATGAACTTCTTTATGTAAACTTTAAAGATGGATTTGGTGATATGATTGAGATATTAACTCAAAAGAATCTAGCAAAATGGTCTATAATAACTCTTATTCCATACTATTTTACTATAAACAAAGAATTTTTTATCAAACCAACAACTACAAAAAATGTTTTAAAATATTTTGAAATAGAAAATTTAGTATATAAACCAAAACCGACTTTTGAATTTTATAGTTCATACAAAAAAGTTTTAAATGAGATGAAAAAGCAAGTTTCAAAAAAACTAACATCTGATAATGCAGGATTTACAGGATTTTTAAGAATGGGAATGGAAGAGGATTAGTATATTTTTGCTCCCATTTCTTTTGCATATTTTTCTCCCCATTTACTCATTATTTCAAATACTTCGAGTAATCTTTCACCATGAATTGTTAAAGAATATTCTACTTTTGGAGGAACTTCGGGGAAAACTACTCTATTTACAAGTGAAACTTCTTCTAGTGCTTTTAATTTTCTACTTAAAGTTCTTTGTGAAATATCGGGCATCTTTTGAGTTAATTCACTAACTCTTAGTGGTTTTGTAGCTAAATTCCAAAGTATTAAAAATTTCCATTTATCATCGACTAAGTCCATTGGAATTTTACTTGGGCATTCATACTCTTTTCCATTTAGTTCAATCATTGTAATCCTTTTTTGAAGTATAACTAAAAAAGCATAACAATACAAATTAGACATAAAAGTCTATACTTGACAAAAATGTCATAAATGGATAATATTTTACAAATCAAAAAAAAGGTAATAAAAATGAAAAAAGTTTTAATCAATGTAGTTCATCCAAATTTGGATACTGAATCAAGAGTAAATAAAGCTTTAGTTGAATTTGCAAGTAAAGAGTCAAATGTAACAGTAAATAATCTTTATAAAAAATATCCAGATTTTAAAATAGATGCAAAAAAAGAGCAAGAGTTATTACTTGAAAATGACGTTATAATCTTCCAATTTCCAATGTATTGGCTAAGTTCACCAGCACTTTTAAAAGAGTGGTTAGATGTAGTTTTAGAGTATAACTTTGCTTATGGTGAAAACTATAAATTAGAAAATAAAACTTTAGCAATAGCTACAAGTGTAGGAAGCGGAACAGCTCAATACAATTCAAATGGAAGTAACAAATTCACAGTTGAAGAGTTTTTAAACTCATTTGAAGCAACAGCAAATTATGTAAAAATGGACTATAAAAATCCATTTATTACTTATGAAACTTTTGTAATAAGTGATGAAAAATTACAAGAAACAGCAAAAGAATATCTATCTTATATAAAAAATTTAACAAAATAATTGACAAAAGAGTATTATCTCTTTGTCAATAAAACTTGTATAAAAAATCTATTAGGATTTTAGTTAGTTTTTCAGGTTGTTCTTCAGCTATATAGTGTCCGCAATTTTCTATAACTTTTGTTGTAACATTATTTGAGATTTTTTGCATAGCAACTCCAACTTGCTCTTTTAGTGCAAATTCTCCACCAATAGCTAATATTTTTATGTCTAGTTTTGAAGTTAAAACTCTATTTTGTTTAGCACTTTCTTGAAAATATCGATAATATTCAAAGCCATTTTTCATTTTATCTTTATATGCTAAATAGTAGTTTTGTATATCTTCTTCCTTTATTGCATTTTTTATATAAGATTTTTTCTCAAAATACCAAGAAATATACTCTTTTTCTCTATCTTTTACTAAAAATTCAGGTATTTCTTCAACACTATGAAAGAAAAATTGCCAGATTTTATTTGTATTTTCTAAACAAAAAAGTTCATCTGGTATAAGTCCAGGAATTCCTGCATCTATGATAGTCAAACTTTTTAAATTTTCTTTAAAATATATACAATAAGTCGTTGCAATCCAAGCTCCAATATCATGTCCAACTAAATGAAATTTTTCTATTTTAAGCTTTTTTATAAATTCGTTTAAAATTGTAGCTATATTTTTTGTATCATAACTTTTTGCAACACTACTATTTCCAAGTCCTGGCAAATCTAAAGTTATAACATTAAATTTTTTAGATAAGACAGGAGTTATTTTTCTCCACATATAAGAAGTTTGTGGCCAACCATGAAGTAAAACTATAGTTTCACCTTGTCCTTCTATACTATATGAAATATTTATTTCATCGATATTTATACTTTTTTGCATATTATCTCCTAATTATTTGACCTTTCAGTCAAATAAAATTTTAATAAAATTTGACCAAGAAGTCAAGTTAAAAAATGTTACAATACAAAATGGAAAAAAATACAAGACAAGAACTTATAAATAGTACATTTGAAGAGATTTACCAAAAAGGTTATCAAGGTGCTTCTTTAACAGATATTTTAAAAAATGCAAAAGTACACAAAGGTTCTATGTATCACTTTTTTGAAAATAAAAAAGATATGGCAGTATCTTCAATAAAAGAGAAAATTTATGAAAAATTTGTGCAAAGATATTATTTAATCTTAGAATTAGAAAAAGATTATTTGGAAGCTTTTATAAAAAGTTTAAAAGATACTTCTTCGAGAGATTTTGAAAAAGGCTGCCCAATAGCGAATATTATTCAAGAGATGTCAAATATTGACGAAGATTTTAAAGTTTTGATGAAAGAGATTTATGAAGCTTTAAAAAATAATATAAAAAATATTTTGGATAAAGCAGTTGAAAAAGATGAAATTAAAGAGTGTGATACAAAAAAACTTAGTTTATATATAGCTTCAACATTAGAAGGTGCTATTTTATCTGCAAAAGCTAGCGGAAATGTAGATGATTATCTTGATGTAATGGATATTTTATCTTCTTATTTATTATCTTTTAAAAAGAGTTATTAAAACTCTTTTTTCATAAAATTATCAAGCCCTTTTAGATACAATCGCACTTATGGAAAATTTAATTAAAAAACTAGACTTAAGTGACTATATAACAAGCTTTTCAAAGCTTTTTGCTAGAGAAAAATCTATAATTTTAGAGGGTGATATAAATATTCACTATAAAATCATAAGTGAACTATCAAAATATAATATCAATCAACCATTGAATGTAGAAAATCTTGATTCACAACTTATGCACATACAAAAACAAGGTGTTTTAAGAGTTTATGAAATATATGAATTTATAAAAATTATCAACTATTTTTTATATTTAAAAAAATTCAATTTTGAAGGAAAACTTCTTGAGATGATGGATAAAATTATCATTCCAGCTGATATCTTAAAGATTTGTGAATATTTTGATGATAAAGCAAATCTAAAAGATGGAATAGATGAAGATTATGACAACATAAAACAAGCACTTTATAAAAATAAAGAGGAGATAAAACAAAGCCTTTATAAAATCATCAACTCTTCTAAAATAAAACCATATTTGGTTGATATGCAAGTACATTTTATAAATAGTGAAGAGTGTTTATTGGTTCGAGGTGGATTTAATCATGTTTTAAGTGGAAGTGTAATTGATAGATCAAATGCTGGGTTTTTTTATGTGGTTCCTCATAGTGTTAGTGATTTAAAACAAAAGCAAAGTGATTTAAAAAATAAACAAGAAGAGATTTTATTTAAACTTTGTAAAGAAATCTCACATATTTTTGAAAAAAATCTACTATTTTTGAAGTTTATAAACAAAGAATTTGATAAATTCGACCATTATCAAGCTAGGATATTTTTTTCAAAAATTGGAGATAAAAACTTCATATTACCTTCTAAAAATGGTGAAAATAGACTTGTAGATTTTTGTCATCCAGCTTTGAGTAATCCAAAACCAATAACGATTGATTTTTCAAAAAGTGTTATTATGATAACTGGAGTTAATGCTGGTGGAAAAACTATGATGTTAAAATCAATTTTAAGCTCAATTTTTCTATCAAAATATCTTCTTCCATATAATGCACATAAAAGTACAGTAGTAAGCAATTTTAAATCTATAAATGCAGTTTTAGATGATCCTCAAAGTGTAAAAAATGACATTTCAACTTTTGCTGGAAGAATGTTAGAATTTTCTAAACTTTTTGAAGTTAAAAATGCAATAGTTGGAGTTGATGAAATAGAACTTGGAACAGATTCAGATGAAGCTGCAAGTTTATTTAAAGTAATAATAGAAGATTTAATCAAAAATGATATAAAAATCATCATCACAACTCACCATAAAAGACTAGCAGCACTTATGGCTTCAAATCCAGATGTTGAATTGATAGCTGCTTTATATGATGAAGAAAATCAAAGACCAACGTATGATTTTTTACAAGGAACTATTGGAAAATCTTATGCTTTTGAAACAGCTTTAAGATATAAAATACCGCTAGGAGTTGTAAAAAGAGCAAAAGAAGTTTATGGAGAAGATAAAGATAGATTAAATGAATTAATTGAACGAAGTAGTGATTTAGAACGAGAATATAAGCAAAAAATAGAGAAACTTGATATAGAAATAGCTAATATGCAAAGAATATCAAATAATTTAAAAGATCAAAAAGAGCAACTTGATGAGCATATTTATAGTGAAAAATCAAAACTTCATAAAGAGTATAAAGATGCAAGAGATGAAGCTAAAAAAGCTATTAAAGCTAAAATGGTAAAAGAGTCTCATCAACACTTAAATATTTCTCACAAAATGGCAAAAGAGATACAAGTTGAGAAAGTTCAAGAAGAAATAGAGTTTAAAGTAGGGGATAGAGTAAAATATCGAAATACAAAAGGAGCTATATTTTCAATCAAAGGAAATAAAGCTTTTATTGAAAATGATATGGGCATGAAAGTACAAGTTCAGCTTAGTGATTTAAGTAGAAGTGGAAATCCACCACCAAAAATTCCTTCAAAAAAAGCTATTGTAACTATACAAAAATCAGAAACTGGAAGTATAAAACTAGATTTACATGGACAAAGAGCTGACGAGGCTATTGAAAATCTTGACAAATTTTTAAGTGATGCTCTTTTAGCTGGATTTGAAGAAGTATTAGTTTATCATGGAATTGGAACTGGGAAACTAGCCTTTGCAGTAAAAGAATTTTTAAAGAAACATCCAAGAGTAAAGAGTTTTGAAGATGCTCATCCAAGTAGTGGAGGATTTGGAGCTAAAGTTATAAAACTTTAGACTCTTCCTCTGATACTATTTTTGTACATAAAAGCTTTTTGATACGATTGTTTTCTATCTCTAATATTTTATAAGTACAATAAGTATCTTCAATCACTTCTCCAACAATAGGTAATCTTCCTACAATATTTATAATTCTTCCACCAATAGTTACAGAAATTTCTGTTTCATCAAAGCTGATATCTAAAATCTCTTCAACTTTTTCTATATTTACCATTCCATCAAATTCGTAAATATTTTCATCTATTTTTTTAATAGTTTCTTGTTTTGGATCATGTTCATCTGTTGTTTCTCCGATAAGTTCTTCTAAAATATCATCCATAGTTATAAGTCCAGAAGTTCCACCGTATTCATCAATAACTAAAGCTAAATGAATTCTACTTTTATTCATTCTTGTTAAAATGTTTGAAATAGAAGTATTTTCTGGAACCATTATAATAGGTCTTACAAACTTTGAGAAATCAACAGTTTTTCCTTCTAAAGAGTTGTTTAATAAATCTCTAGTATGAATCATTCCTGTTATATTGTCTTTTCCACCATGACAATATGGATATCTTGTATGTCTTGTTGAAGTTAATCTTTGCATATTTTCTTCGATACTTTTTTCAGAATTAATACAAATCATATCTTTTCTTGGAGTCATAATCTCTTTTGCAACTGTTTCAGAAAAATCGACTGCATTTTTGATGATTTCACTCTCAATAGAATCAATATGTCCACCTTTAAAACTTTCATTTACAATAATTCTAAGTTCTTCTTCAGAGTGAGATAACTCATGCTCTGTTGCAGGTCTAACACCAAGCATTCTAAGAATAGATGCTGCAACTATATCAAAGAAACGAATTAATGGATAGAATACTAACCAAAAAATATATAAAGGACGCGCTATATATAGTGCCATAACTTCAGCTTTTGCAATAGCAATAGATTTTGGAACAATCTCTCCAAAAACAACGTGTAAAAATGTAACAATAGCAAAAGCAATCACAAAACTAATAGTATGTAATAAAACTGGATTATTTGCTAAAAATGTAACATTTGATTCTATAAGTCTAGCAAGAGCAGGTTCACCTATCCAACCTAAAGCAAGAGAAGAAAAAGTAATTCCAAGTTGAGTAGCACTTAGATAAGTATCAAGAGAGTTAGACATTTTCAGTGCCAAAGGTGCACCTCTTCTGCCTTGTTTAACAAATTCTTCTAATTTTGTTTTTCTAACTTTTACAATAGCAAACTCAGAAAGAACGAAAAAACCATTTAAAAACACTAAAAATAGTGCAACAACCAACATCAATACGGACTGTATATCGGGATCCAAAAAAATTCCTTTTTAATAAAATTATAATTTAACTAGAAATATAAGCTATAAAAACTTAATATAAGCTTCATTACTTTATTTTTTCAATATTTAAATCAATATTTTGATTTGATTTTTTTATATTTGAGTCAATAATAACTTGTTTTTCATTTATTGATTTATCTTTTATTAAATACTCTTTTATATTTTCAACTCTTTTTTTCCCAACACTCTCTTTTTCTTTTTTTTCATTAAAAGTTGCAGATATTTTTATCGCAAATTCATCTTTTTCTTTTAAAATAATTGCTATTTTGTCTAAAGTTTCTTGTTGAATTGGAGTTATTTCACTTTCATTTAATTCAAAATTTACACTTTTTATCTCTTCTTCACTAAAGTTAAATAGCGAGCCAATAAGAGAAAATGGTGATGTAACAGCTTTTGTCATAAGATTTAGAAATGCTTTCCATACAATAGAACCAATTGAAAACTGAGGATCATCAACATTTCCTGAAACAGGAAGATTTATATCTATTGTATTTGAAGAATCTTCTAAAAGAGCAATAGCTAAATCAAGTGGTAAGCTTATAGCATCAGGGCTTTCAATTTTTTCTCCTAATACTATCTTTTTAATAAGGATATTATTTTTTGCTTTTAAATTTGATTGCGTAATATTGTAATTTAAATCTAGCTCTAGTTTTCCATCTTTTATCTCACGACCTACAAATTTTGCTGTATAGGGTGTAAAACTTTTCATAGCTATATTTTTAAATTTCATATTAACATCTGTTAAAATCTTAATATTATTTGGATTTACAACTCCAGTTATTGTTGCAATTCCATATTCATCAACAACACCTTTTACTTCAAGATTTGAAGTACTATTTGCTTTATTTTTTACTTCTGAAACTGTTCCATTTAGTTTTGAAATTGTTGTTTTAAATGGAATTGGTAAATTTTTATCTTCAAAATCAAAAGTCATATTTTTAATATCAACTGGACCTAAAACAAATCTAAAAGGGTTTTTATCTTCTATATTAGCACCTTTATCATCTTCTTTATTTTGTTCAATTTTTGTTTGAGTTTTTTTAGGTAAAATTATAGATATATGAGGATTTTGTAAAGCTGTTTTTTCTATTTTAAAAAATGTATTTTTACTAATAATCTTTTTTAAATTTAAGTCTATATTTTTTGCTTCAATTTTAAGATTTGATTCTAAATTATTCATTTTAATATTTGGATCTTTATATTGCATTTCACCAATTACTAAAGTATCTTTTTTATAGTTCAAATTTGATAATTTTAAATTTGAATTATTTGTATCTATTTGAATATTACTTGATGCATCAAATAAATTTATATCTGTTTTTGATAATTCACTATTTTTTAAAGATATATTTTGATTTTTATCAAATAAAAAGATATTTGTTTTTAAATTTATATTTTTTGAACTCACTGATAATTTTGAGTTTAGTTCTTGAAAATTAAAGTTAGTAGTTTTTAAATGTGCATTATCAAATGAAATATCATCAAAAATATTTAATTTTGCTAAATTTAAATCAATATTTTTAGAAGTCAATTTTATTTTTGAGTTATTTTCATTGAACTCGAAACCATCTTTTAAAATAGCTATATTTCCTATATTTGTTTTACTATTTTCTACTTTTAGATTAGTTACTGTTAGATTTGTTTTATTTGAACTTACATCAAATTTGTTTGTATTGTCTTGATATTTTACATTTGATGTTAATAAATTTGCACTATCTAAAAGTACCAAACTATCAACAATATTAAGTTTATTGGCATTTAAATTTATATTTTTTACTGATACATTGGTATTGTTTATATTATCTGTAAAATTATAATTTCCATTATTTAAAGATATGTTTGAAAGATTTACAATCCATGGTTGTAGATTTTCATCTATATTTGTTTCTTTTGTATCATTAGAACTATTTACTAAATTTGCAAAATTTATTCCATTTTTATCCAAATTCATTTTTGCTGTTAAATCTTTTATGAAAATATCATATAAATTTATTGTTTGAGCATTTAAATCAAAATATACTTTTTTAATATAAAGATTGTTTAAAGAAGCAATCTCTTTTTTGTTTTGATTAAGTTTTACATTACTTATATCCAATAAATCACTACTTAATTGCATATTAAAGCCATTTTTTAATTCTATATTGTAGTTTAAAATAAGATTTAAATTTGCTTCCTTATTTAGTTCAAAGTTAAAAAGAGTTTTATCAAAATCTAAAATCTCTTTTATTTTTAAATCTTTTATATTTATTTGTCCATAAGCTTCAAATGGATCTAATTTTAATCCTCCACCAATTTTAACAAAGCTATTCTCATTTAAAATAAATTCTAGATTATTTGATGAAAGAGAGTTTTTATATGTTCCCAAATCATAAATCGTATAGTTGATATCTTTTAGATTTAATGCATATTTTTGCTCATCAACCAAGCTTTTATAGTCAATATATGCATTTTTTAAAACGATTTTTGAAATTAGATATTGTATTGAAGAACTTTCTTCTTCTACTTTTGTAACTTCTTCAATCTCTTCATCTTTTAACTCTTTATCTTGATTCTTTAATAATTGTAAAATATTAAAGATACCTTTTTCTTTTTCTACAATATTTGCATAAATACCATCAAGAGAAACATTCTTTATACTTAAATATCTTTTTTCAATCGATTTAAATGGTGCAAATTGTAAAGAAAAGGTATCAAAAGATACTACATATTCATCTATTTCTTCATCAACTAATGCAAAATTATTTACTTCTATATATAAAGTTAGGGGATTAAAATATATCTTTTCTATTTTAGTTTTAGTTGTGAGAATTTCATCTAAATTTTTTATAATTTCTTTTTTAGCTATATAAGGAACTAGAAAAAAACCAGCAAGAGTATAAATCACTATAAGTGATATAAATGTATATAAAATAATTTTTAAAGTTTTCATAAAATCTCCTCTATAAAATATCGTTCATTTTTCTCTTTTATCGTAAGATTTGTATCAAATATTTTACTTAAGTTTTCACTTGTTAATATATCTTCTTTGTTTCCTATTTTATAAATTGTATTATTATATATTAAAGCAACCTTTTTTATCTCTTCAAAAATCTCTTCAAGATGATGAGTTACTAAAATAATAGTTGAATTCTTAGATAACTTCTTAAGCATTTTTATAAAATTCATTTGTGCTTTTATATCAAGTCCAACTGTTGGTTCATCTAAAATAAATGCTTTTGGATTGTGTATTAAAGCACGTCCTACTATACATTTTCTTAATTGTCCTGTACTCATAGCAGATACTTTTTTATATCTTAAATCTTCAATTTCTAAAAATTCCATAACATCTTTTGCTTTTTTAATTTGTTCATTCGTAAAATCTTGATGAGTAAAAATACCAATTGAACTATAATGCCCACTTAGTACAACTTCAAAACCACTCAAATATCCAGCTTCCTTTTCAAAATGGTTATGTAAGTCATTTGTAATAACTCCTAATTCTTTTCTTAATTCAAATATAGAATATCTACTTTTCCCAAATATCTCTTTTTTAAACTCTTTTGTGTGTCTTGGATGTATTTGTGATTGTATTAACTTCATCAAAGTTGATTTACCACTTCCGTTTGAGCCTAATATTGCAAAATGTTCTTTTTCTTTAATTTTTAAGTTTAAATCTTTTAAAATAATTTTTTCATCATATCCAACATCTATATTTTCAAACTCTATTATATACATTTTGTATCCTTATTTAGGGGCTTGTCTATTTTATAATAAATAAACTAACTATTTAATTAAGCATTTTAATAGTACAATATTGCCGAAATTTTTTTGTTTGATCTACATACAAAAAAACTTACTACTTACAAAAGGAGCGTTTAGCATGAATAATCAGATTAAAGTTGCAATTGTTGGATATGGTAATTTAGGAAGAGGTGTTGAGCTTTCTGTTTTAAAAAATCCTGATATGAGTTTAGTAGCGGTTTTTTCAAGAAGAGACCCTAAAAGTGTAACTACTATAAACACTCCTGTATATTCTTTAGATAATATTTTAGAATTTAAAGAAAAGATAGATGTTTTAATTTTATGTGGTGGTTCAAAAGATGATTTACCTATACAAGGTCCAAAATATGCAGAGCATTTTAATGTAGTTGATAGCTATGATAATCATGCTGAAATTCCAGCATACTTTGCAAGTGTTGATAAATCTTGCCAAAAAAACAAAACAATAGGAATGATTTCTATTGGTTGGGATCCTGGAATGTTCTCAATAAATAGAATTTATGGAGAATCACTTTTACCAGATGGTGATACATATACATTTTGGGGTAAAGGATTAAGCCAAGGACATTCTGATGCAATTAGAAGAGTTGAAGGTGTAAAAAATGGAGTTCAATATACAATTCCATCAACAGAAGCTATTGATAAAGTAAGAAGTGGAAGCAGACCAAGTTTAACTACAAAACAAAAACATACAAGAGAGTGTTTTATTGTATTAAAAGATGGAGCTGATTCTAAAAGAATTGAAAACGAAATCAAAACTATGCCAAATTACTTTGAACCTTATGATACAACTGTAAATTTCATAAGCCAAGAGGAGTTTGATAAAAACCACAATACTATGCCACATGGTGGATTTGTAATAAGAAGTGGTAAATCAAGTGATGGAGTAAATCAAGTAATAGAGTATGCTTTAAAACTTGATAGTAATCCAGAATTTACTGCTAGTGTACTTGTTGCTTATGCAAGAGCTACATTTAGAATGTCTAAAAAAGGTGAGTTTGGAGCAAAAACAGTATTTGATGTTGCCCCAGTACTTTTATCACCAAAATCTTCACAAGATTTAATAAAAGAACTTTTATAATCTTGTTTTAAACTAAGGCTTTTGCCTTAGATTTTATATTGCTATACCTTGAGCTTTTATATCTATTTTATTGTTTATTTCATCTAATCTAAACTCTTTTTGTTTTATTTGTACTTCAAGACTAGTAATATTTGTACTTTTTACCAAAATCGTGTTACTTAGGCTATCTAAAATATCTTCTTTAATTATGATTTGAGAAATTAAATCATTTAAATCATTATCTTTTTGTCTGATTTTATTTAAAATATCATTCAATATATGGTATTGTTCAGCCAATTTCAGACTTAAATCTTCCAGCTCAATCTCTTTTGAAGCAACTTGTGTATTTATATCACATAAAATTTGTGTTCTAATATTTATTTGATTATCTAAATTTTGTAAATCATCTTGTGAACCCGAAATATTTTGATTAGAAATAACTTTATATATTTTTTGAGGAGCATAATCCATTTTTAAAATTTGAGCTACAAATTTAAGCCTTTCAACCATGTCTTTTTTTTGCATTCTTGCATTTCTTCCAAGTTTGAAATCAAACATTGAAAAAATAGCATGAGCATGAGGGGTCAATATTGTATGAAATTCATTTATATTTACTAATACATTAAAATCTTCTTCATTTTTGCTATTACTTAAATCAGAAGTAATAAACCAATCATTTCCTTTTTTTAGAATATTCTTATGTGGATAGTAGTTTTTACCATCTTTTTTGAAATAACCTTCATCTTTGTGAATTGTTAGATTTATTAGTTCATGTCCACCAAATTTTTGTTTTAATTCAAAAAATAGATCTATAATATCATCTTCTTTGTGATGTTCATCTATTGATATAATTGCTTCTTGAAATAGATTTAATATAGCACTTTGTTGCATATTTTGTTTGATAGTTTCTTTATATTTATTTTGAGATTTTATTAAAAAATCATCATAGTTATAAAATTCTTTAAAATAGTTATTGCTACAATCTCCTACAATTGCACAACTAAAACCATTTAATCTTTGAGTATGAATATCTGTATTTTGTGTTAATCTTTCAACACTAAAAGACGCTTTTCCCATAATTATTCCTTGTTGTTTTTCTATGGTGCTAAATAGCACTATTTGTGTGAAATTATTTTAACTCAAACTTTCTTAAAAGTTTGCTTAATTTTAAAAAAATAATTAGGATAAATCTTAATTTTAAGTGGATAAAGTAAAGATATAATCTTTACTTTATATTTTAGATAGTTTTAGAAAATCTTCTTTTCTCTTCAGGTATTTTATTTAGATATGCATCAAATGGCATACAAATATTTCTTATTAGCATAGAACCAGTTTGAGAAACTTCAATTTTTTCGTCATTTATATTTAAAAGTTCTGCATCTTTAAACTCTTTTAATGCAATTAAGGCATCCTTAAAATACTCTTTAAAGTTTATTCTGAACTCTTCTTCAACTCTTTGTATATTTAAAGAAAAATTACTCATAAGTTCCATTATGACAAATTGTCTAAGCATATCATCATATGAAAGTTTATAACCTTTAAATACAGGTAAATCACCATTATCAATAGCATTTTCCCAAGGTTCTAACTCTTTAAAGTTTTGTGCATAATAATCTACTCCATTTCCAATAGAAGTTAGCCCAATTCCAATTAAATCAGCACCACCTTTAGTTGTATATCCTTGGAAATTTCTGTGTAATTCACCTTTTTCAATAGCTTTAAATAGTTCATCTTCTGGTTTTGCAAAGTGATCCATTCCAACCATTTTATAACCATTTGATGTAAAAAAGTCTATTGTATCTTTTAACATTTCAAGCTTAATTTCAGGAGTTGGAAATGTTGTTTCATCAAACTTTCTCATAGTTTTCATAAGCCAAGGAACATGAGCATAATTAAACACTGCAAATCTATCTGTATTAAGTGTAATCATCTGTTCTAAAGTCTTTTTAAAGCTCTCTCTCGTTTGATATGGTAAACCATATATTAAGTCAGTATTTACTGAAGTTATACCAGCTTCACGTGCAATTTTTATAACATTTTGAGTTAATTCAAAAGGTTGAATTCTATGAATAGTTTTTTGCACATCTTCATCTAAGTCTTGTACTCCAAAACTAAGTCGGTTACAGCCACCAGCTTTTAAAACATTCATATGTTCTACTGTAAAATATCTTGGATCAACTTCACAAGAAATCTCTGCATCATTACTAAAATTTGGGAAGACTTCTTTTATAGCAATAATAACCTCTTCTAGTTGTGAAGGCGAAAAGAATGTTGGAGTTCCTCCCCCAAAGTGCATTTGAGTAACAGTTCTTGAAGTATTTAGATGATTTTTTAAAATATTTAACTCTTTTTTTAAATATGTTATATATTTTTCTTTTTTATCTTCTTTTGAAGTAAATATTGTATTACATCCACAAAAATAACAGGCACTTCTACAAAAAGGCATATGAATATAAAGAGATAAGGCTCTATCATCACTTTGATTTTTATAAAACTCTTTTAATTCTTCTTGTGTAAAACTTTCACTAAACTCTGGAGCAGTTGGATACGAAGTATATCTTGGTCCTGGTTTTGAATATTTTACAAATTTTGCAAAATCTATCATTTAATTATTTCTCATCTCTTTTTCTATCTAACCAAACCATAACAGCTTTTTGTGCATGAAGTCTGTTTTCTGCCTCTTCAAAAATTCTGCTTTGATTTCCCTCAAGTACAGATGTACTCACTTCATACTCTCTATATGCTGGTAAACAGTGTAAGAATATTGCATTTTCTTTTGCTAAATTCATCATTTTTTCATCAACCATATATCCAGCAAAATCTTTTACTCTTTTATCTTTTTCATCTTCTTGTCCCATTGAAATCCAAGTATCAGTTGTAACAACTGTTGAGTCTTTTACAGCCTCATTTGGGTCAAATCCAACAGATATTTTTGCACCACTTTTTTTAGCTTCATTTAGAGCATTTTTTAAAACTTCACTATCAACTTGATAATCTTTTGGAGTTGCAATTCTTAGCTCAAACCCAAGTTTAGCTGCGAGATTTAACCATGAATGAGCCATATTATTACCATCTCCAATATAAGCAACAACTAAATCTTTATCTAAACCTTCTTCCATAATTGTAAGATAATCTGCAAGTAATTGAACAGGATGAAATTTATCAGTAAGCCCGTTCATAACTGGAACTTTAGAATATTTAGCAAACTCTTCAAGTTTTTCTTGCTCAAAAGTTCTAATCATAACCATATCAACCATTCTTGAAATAACTCTAGCTGTATCACTCATAGGTTCACCACGACCTAGTTGAATATCATTTGATGAAAGAAATAGTCCAATTCCACCTAGTTGATAAATACCAGTTTCAAAAGATACTCGTGTTCTTGTAGAACTTTTTTCAAATATCATTCCTAAAACTTTTTTAGGCATATAATCTTTAAATTCTCTTTTTTTTGTTTCATCTTTTATTTGTTGAGCTAAAGAAAGTATCTCTAAAATCTCATCTTTTGTGTAGTCAATTAAGCTTAAGAAGTGTCGCATAATGATTTCCTTATATTGATTGAAAGCAAACATTTTATTTAATTTATCTTTTATAAACACTTAAAAACAACATTGAATCAATTTTAAAAGTATCATAAAATGACACTTTTGTGACAAAAATAGTTATTTGCTATTAAGACTTTCTTACATAAACTTTCAAAGTTGAGAAAGGATAAAAAATGATAGATTATATTTTAAAAAGAGATGGAACAAAACAAAAGTTTGAAGTCTATAAAATCGAAGATGCAATAAAAAAAGCTTTTAAAAGTGTAAATATAAAATATGATAAAGAGGCTTTTTTTTCTGTGTTATTTCAAATAAAGTCAAAAAGTATCAAAGAAGTAGAAACTATACAAGATTTAATAGAAAAAGAGCTTTATAAAAGTGGATATTTCGATGTTATGAAGAGTTTTATACTATATAGACATCTTCATAAAATTCAAAGAGAACAAATATTAGGATTAAATGATGATACAACTTATGTAAATTCAACTCAAACAATACAAGAGTATATAAATGGAGAAGATTGGAGAATAAAAGCAAATTCAAATACAGGATACTCTCACGCAGGACTTATAAATAATAGTGCAGGGAAAATAATAGCAAACTATTGGCTTGATAAGATTTATACAAAAGAGCAAGGCTATGCTCATAGAAATGCAGATATTCATATTCATGATTTAGATTGCTTGAGTGCTTATTGTGCAGGTTGGAGTTTAAGAGTACTTCTTGATGAAGGATTTAATGAAGTAAGAGGAAGAGTTGAGAGTTTTGCTCCAAATCATTTTAGAGAAGCTTTGGGACAAATGGCAAATTTTTTGGGAATACTTCAAAGTGAATGGGCTGGAGCTCAAGCTTTTAGCAGTTTTGATACTTATTTAGCACCTTATATTTTTAAAGATAAACTTGAATTTAAAGAGATAAAAAAAGCAATTAGAAGTTTTATTTATAATCTTAATGTTCCAGCAAGGTGGGGACAAAGTCCTTTTACAAATATCACTATTGATTGGACAGTTCCAAGTGATTTAAAAGAACAAATCCCAACTCGTAATCAAAAACATCTTTTTTTAGATTTAAAAGATACAAACCTTTTAGAAGAAGCTAAAAATAGGGGAGTTAATAGCTTAGAAGAGCTTACTTATAAACATTTTCAAAAAGAGATGAATCAAATAAATAAAGCATATTATGAGATTATGACTGAAGGTGATAAAACAGGGCAACCTTTTACTTTTCCAATACCAACAGTCAATATAACTGAAGATTTTGATTGGGAAAGTGAAAATATAGATATTTTATTTGAAAATACAGCAAAAATAGGAAGTAGTTATTTTCAGAATTTTGTAGGAAGTCAATATAAAAAAGATGAAAATGGAAATTTAGTAGCAAATGCTGAAGCTTATAAACCAGGGCATGTAAGAAGTATGTGTTGTAGATTGCAACTTGATTTAAGAGAACTTTTGAAACGTGGGGGAGGTTTATTTGGAAGTGCTGAAATGACGGGAAGTATTGGAGTTGTAACTATAAATATGGCAAGGCTTGGATATTTATATAAAAATGATGTTAAAGGGCTATACAGTAGAATTGAAGAGCTTATGGATTTAGCAAAAGATAGTTTAGAGAAGAAAAGAGTTTTTGTACAAGAGATGTATGATAGAGGTCTTTATCCTTATACAAAAAGATATTTACCACATTTTAATAATCATTTTTCAACTATTGGTATAAACGGTATGAATGAGATGTTAAAAAACTTTTTTGAAGAAGAAAATGTAGATTTATCTACTAAAAAAGGTATTGATTTTACTTTAGAATTATTAGATTTTATGAGAGCAAAAATGGTTGAATATCAAGAACAAACTGGAAATTTATACAATCTTGAAGCAACTCCAGCAGAAGGAACAACTTATAGGTTTGCAAAAGAGGATAAAAAACGATATAAAGATATTATACAATCAGGACTTGATAAAAATATTTATTATACAAACTCTTCTCAATTACCAGTAGATTTTACAGATGATCCATTTGAAGCTTTGGAGTTACAAGATGATTTACAGTGTAAATATACTGGAGGAACGGTTCTTCATTTATATATGAAAGAACAAATTTCAAATAGTGAAGCTTGTAAAAAATTGGTAAAAAATGTAATAACAAATTTTAGATTACCATATATCACGATAACACCACTATTTTCAGTTTGCCCTAAACACGGTTATTTAACTGGAGAATATGAGTATTGTCCAAAATGTGATGATGAAATTATAAAAAAGGAGTTAGAGAATGGAAAAAATAAAATTGCTTGATGTCAATTTGAGTTTATCTCAACAAAAAAATATGGAAAAAAGAACTAAATGTATAGTATATACTAGGGTTATGGGTTATCATAGACCAGTTGAAAGTTTTAATATAGGAAAAAAAGGTGAACATAAACAAAGAGTTAAATTTACTGAACCAAAAAATTGTTTATGATTTTACAAGATTTACAACAACAGATTATGTAGGTGAAATATCCTGCATAGTTTGGCATATATCTTGTAATCTTAGATGTAACTATTGTTATAATGATAATATAGTTTTTGCTAAACAAGGTTTATATACTCACAATGATATTTTGGATTTTTTAAGTAAAAGAAGAACTCTTTTAACAGCTGTTGTACTATCTGGTGGAGAAGCTACTATACATAATTTGGTATTTTTTTGTGAGAAAGTTAAAAAGCTAGGTTTTAAAATAAAACTTGACACAAATGGAACAAATTTAAAGGCAATAAAAAAGCTATTATCTAAAAATCTTATTGATTTTATAGCAATAGATTTTAAAGCCCCAAAATATAAATATAAATTGATAACAAAAAAAGATAGTTATGATGATATGTTAAATACAATTAAATATCTTTTAAAAATAGATTTTCCTTTTGAACTTAGAACAACTGTAAATAGGAATTTTATTGATGAAAATGATATAAATGAGATGATAAACACTATTTATTGTTTGGGATATCGTAATGTTTATTATGTACAGAATTTCTTACAAACCTCATCAAATATAGGAAATATTACTCAAAACAAGCTATTAAATAAGGATTTAATAGATAATTCGAAATTAGCTATCAAGTACAGAAATTAAATATCCTTGTGAAGATACATTCTCTATTAAATCTTTTGATGTTTTGACTCTTAATCTTTTTATAAAAGTTCTTACTCTTTCATTACTAACTTCATCTTCCCAAAGATTTTTTTTAATATCTTCTATTCTTACAAGGGAGTTTTTATTTTTGATTAAAATATATAAAAATTCTCTTTCTCTTTTTGTAATATTAACTAAAATATCATCTTTGTATAAGCTTAAACTATTATTATGAAATACAAAACTATCTTTTAAAACTATTGATTTACTTTTTATGATTTTATTTGATATCTCTTTTAAATATTCAATAAAGCTTTCAATATCGAATGGTTTTATAAAATATTTAGATATTCCCAAATCTATAGCTTTTAAAAGCATCTCTTTTTGACTATAAGCACTTAAAATTATGATAGGTATTGAGCTGTTTTGTTCTTTTATCTTTTGGCTCATCTCTAAGCCTGTTAATTTAGGCATCATAATATCGCTTATTATTATATCTGGTTTAAAACTTTTAAATTTTTTTAAACCTTCTTCTCCATCTTTTGCGATACTTATTTTGAAAAATAGTTCTTTGATTGATGATTTTATGAGATTTGCTAGTTTTTGTTCATCTTCTACTATTAAAATTTTTAAATTTTTCATAAAATTAACCTAAAATTGGGAATTTAATAGTGAATTTTGAGCCATTAGGTATTTTTTCATAAAAGATATTACCATTAAAACTATTTTCTATTATTATTTTAGATATAAATAACCCAAGTCCTGTTCCACTACTTTGATATTTTGTTGTAAAATAAGGTTCATATATATGATTTTCTATCTCTTTTGGAATACCTAAAGCATTATCAATAATCTCTAAATAGATAAATTCATTATCTTCAAAACTTTTAATATCAATCTCTTTTTGTGAGATTTGTTTTTCATTAAAAGCATCTTTTGAGTTTGAAATGAGATTTAATATAACTTGTACAAGTTCATTTCTTATACCAAGAATTTCTAAATCTTCTTTTATATTAAATTTGATATTTATTTTTTCATCTTCTACTATTCTTGATATTATTTTCAAGGCTTCATTTATTGCAAGATTTAATAAAAAAGTACTTTTATGTTTTTGTGGAGTAAAAAAGTCTGTAAAATCTTCAATTGTATTTGACATATTTGAAATAAGGTTTTTACTACTATCATAAAGTTTTTCAAGCTCTTTTTTATCTTCTTTTTCAAAAGCTTTTTTTAGATTATATAGGCTTAAATTTAGTTCAGTTAAAGGTTGTCTCCATTGATGGGCAATATTTGCCAACATCTGTCCTAAACTTGCCATTCTTGATTGTAAAAAGATGATTTTTTGTTTTTCTTCTAGTTCTTGTTGCAACATCACTTCATTTGTAATATCATATCTGATTGCAATAAACTCAATAATATTTTCAAACTCATCTAAAATAGGAATAATTGTCGTATTTAAATATAAATCTTTTTTATTTTTTGAGAGATTTTTTACTGTTGCTTTATATACTTTTTTATCTAAAATTGAATTCCAAAGAGTTTGAAAATTCTCTTTTGGCGTATCAGGATGTCTTACTATATTGTGATTTCTACCTATAAGTTCATCTTTTGTAAAACCAAAAAGATTACAAAACTCATCATTTACAAATGTGATAATTCCATTTATATCAGTTTTTGAAACTATATTTGAGTTTTCTATTGCTTTTTGGTAGTTATTCATCTTATTTTTTATTTAATATCTCACAAACTTCTTTTGCATGATAACTTATGATGATATTTGCTCCAGCTCTTTTAAAAGCTATCATAGTTTCCATCATAACTCTTTCATAATCTATAAGTCCAGCAATTCCAGCATGTTTTAGCATAGCATATTCACCACTTACATTATAAACACAAAGTGGAAGTTTTGTCTCATTTCGTATATCTCTAACAATATCTAAAAAAGCAAGTGCTGGTTTAACCATAAGTATATCTGCACCTTCTTTTTCATCTTCAAGTGATTCATTAATAGCTTCTAGTCTATTTGCAGAATTCATCTGATATGTTCTTCTATCTCCAAAACTAGGAGTTGATTCAGCCACATCTCTAAATGGACCATAATATCCACTAGCAAATTTAGTAGAATATGCCATAATAGGTAAATCTTTGAAACCATTTTCATCTAAAGCATTTCTAAGTGTTGTGATAATTCCATCCATCATTCCACTTGGTGCTATCATATCTGCACCTGCACGTGCATGAACTAAAGCTTGTTGTGCTGATATTTCAAGTGTTTTATCATTGTGAACACTTTGTGTTTTTGGGTCAAGTATTCCACAATGTCCGTGGTCTGTATATTCACAAAAACATAAATCTGTAACTATAAACATATTTGGAAATTTATCTTTTATAGCTTTTATTGTTCTTGCAATGATACTTTCATCACACAAACATTCACTTCCCACAGAATCTTTTGTATCAGGAATGGCAAAAAGTATAATAGAGTTTAGTCCTATTTTTTGTAAATATTCACACTCTTTTAAAATCTCATCAATACTCATTTGAAAAACTCCTGGCATTGAAGAAATTTCAGTTTTTATACCTTTTCCTTCTTTCACAAAAAGTGGATATATAAAATCATCTTTACTTAAAGTTGTTTCTTGAACTAAATTTCTTAAAGTTTCATTTAATCTTAATCTTCTAAATCGTTTAAACATAATATTTACCTCTTTTGGTTATAATCTTTGCGATTTTAACAGTTTAAGGTTTAAATACAAATGAATATAATCGAATCAAATATAGCAAATTTACCTACAAGATATGGAAAATTTAAGATAAAAGCATACAAAGATGGATATCAAGAACATTTAGCAATAATGAGTCAAGATTTTGAGAATTTAGAAGCTCCATATGTAAGAATTCACTCAGAATGCCTTACAGGAGATACTTTAGGAAGTCTAAAATGTGACTGCCAAAGTCAATTGGACTTATCTTTAAAATTTATTGCACAAAATGGTGGTTTGGTAATATACCATAGACAAGAAGGTCGAAATATAGGTTTAGTAAACAAAGTAAATGCTTATGCACTTCAAGATAATGGAAGAAATACTATTGAGGCAAATTTAGAACTTGGATTTGCTGAAGATGAACGAGATTATCGAGTTGTTGGGTATATTTTTGAGAACTTGAAAATAGAAAAGCTAAAACTTATCACAAATAACCCTGAAAAACTAAAATATGTTGAAAGTTTGGGTGTTGAAATAGTTGAAAGAATACCAGCTATTATCAAATCAAACAAATATAACGAAGCTTATTTATCTACTAAAAAAGAGAAAATGGGACATCTAATTTGAGTTTAAAAAGTTTACTTGAAAGAAATAACTTAGATTTTGAAGATAGTTTTTATGAAGATTGTAAAATTTTTATAGAACTTTTACAAAAATGGGGCAAAGTTCACAATTTAAGTGGAAGATTAAGTGTTGAAGATATAAATGAAAATATTTTAGATTCACTCTATCCATTAAAATTTATAGAAAGTTTTTCAAGTTTTGCAGATATTGGAACGGGAGCAGGTTATCCAGGGCTTATTTTAGCTATTGCAAAAAAAGATATAAAAGCTTTTTTAGTAGAACCAAGAGTAAAAAGAGTAGCTTTTTTAAACTTTGTAAAAGCTAGTTTAGGATTAAAAAATCTTACTATTATTCAAAAAAGAGCTGAAGATGTGGAAGATATTAAAGTAGATTTAATTACAAGTAGAGCTGTAACAAATACAAAACTTTTATTGGAAATCACAGCAAATATGCAAAAATCTGATACCTCTTATCTTTTCTATAAGGGAAGTATGCTTGAAAGTGAACTAGAAATTGCGAAAATAAACAACTATAAAATTGTTTCAAAACATGATAGAAATTACTTATATATAAAGGCTTAATTATGTTACTTAAAATTTTAGGATTAATAATTATTGGTTTTTTGATTTACCTTATTTTTTTTAAAAAATCAAGAAAAAATGATATAAAAAAAGATGATAAATTAATCTCTGATGAAATGGTAGAGTGTCCAACTTGTAAAACTTTTATTTCTCAAAAAGAGGGGATTGTTAGTAGTGGGAAATTTTATTGTTCAAATGATTGTTTAAATAAAAGGTAAATATATGTTAATAATAGGTGATAACTTAGTACCTTATGAAAAACCTTATTTTATAAGAAGTATTGAAGATATAAAAACTACAAAACCAAACTCTATTTTGCTATTTAATTATGATGAAAAAATAGCCAAATATTGTTATGAAAACTCTTTAAATTTTGCTGTGATTGTAGAAAATTTGAAAGAAGCAATATATGCAAATAGTTTAAATTCAAGATATATAATTTCTAAAATAAAATTAGCTAAAAAAATACAAAAAATAGCAGAGAATTATATGTTTGATTCTAAAAATTTAGCTATTATTTACTCAAATGATGAACTAGAAAAAGTTGCTAAAAAAGAGATAGATGGTGTAATTTACAATAAATTACTATCTTAAAATTAAAATAGGATTTAAATTGAAAGAGATACTAGATACAATAGTTATAATTTTATTTGTTTTTATGGTTGCTATGTTTATTATAAACTTCAACCGACAGCAGATAAAAAAACATACAGATAAAATCAAAGAGAATGAAAAAAATACAACTTCTAAAAAGGAAAATATAGATGAATAAACCACTTTTAATTGAGATTGGTGTTGAAGAATTACCAGCTATTCCATTTTTAAATGAATTACCAAATATTGAGAAAAAATGGAGCAATATTTTAGAAAAAAATAGACTTTTATGTGATTTTGACTTTTTTTATACTCCAAGAAGGTTAGTTTTATGGCATAGAGAATTTCAAGTAAAACAAGAAGATAGTGTTGTTGAGCAATTTGGAGCACCAGTTAAAATAGCATTTAAAGATGGAGTTCCCACAGGTGCAGCTGTTAGTTTTGCTTCAAAATTAGGAGTGGAAGTTTCTCAACTTCAAACAAAAGATTTAGGAAAAGGTGAAGTTTTATATTTTAAACAAGAGTTAAAAGGTGAAGAATCTAAAAATCTTTTAAACAGTATGATAAATGAATTTATATCTTCTTTAAACTTTGGAAAGTCTATGAGATGGGCAAGTAGAAGTGATAGTTTTATAAGACCAATTAGAAGTTTAAGTGTTGTTTTAGGTGATGAAATAGTTGAAGCAGAACTTTTTGGAGTTAAATCTTCTAATTTTTCTTTTGCTCACAGAATGGTATCTTATGAACCTTTTAGTTTTGATTTTGCTGGAGATTATTTTTGTAAACTTGATAAAAATGCAGTTATACTGTATCCAGATGAAAGAAGAAAAATCATCTTAGAACAGATGAAAAATATTGAACAAAGACACAATATCAAAATAGAAATAGATGGTGAACTTTTAGATGAAGTTGTTGCTATTACAGAGTATCCAACTGCACTTATTGGGAAGTTTGATGAAGAATTTTTAACTCTTCCACCAGAAGTTATAGTAACTTCTATGAAAGAAAATCAAAGATATTTTGCAGTTTATAAAGATGATAAATTAACAAATAATTTTATTGTTGTTTCAAATGCTAAAACAGATGATTTTGGATATATCATACAAGGAAATGAAAAAGTTTTAAGACCAAGACTAGCTGATGCTATGTTTTTTTATAAAAATGATATAAAAAATGGTTTATCAAATGAAGGGCTTAAAAAACTTGTTTTTGTCGAAGGTTTAGGTTCTATGTATGATAAATGTGAAAGAGAAGCTAAAATAGCTTCTTATTTAGCAAATACTTTAAATTTAAATGAAAAAGAGTTAGTAAATAAAGCTGTTATGCTTTCAAAAGCTGATTTGATGAGTGAAATGGTTTATGAATTTACGGAACTTCAAGGATTGATGGGATATTACTATGCAAAAATAGCGAATGAACCTGAAATTTTAGCATTGGCTTTAAAAGAACAGTATTTACCAACAGGAGAAGAGTCTGAACTTCCTTCAACAGTTTTTTCAAGTATTGTAGCTTTATCAAATAAAATAGATAATCTTATGGCTTTATTTAGTGTAGGAAAAATTCCAACTGGTTCAAAAGATCCATTTGGACTTAGAAGAGCGGCACTTGGAATAGTAAGAATAGCTATAAAACATAAACTTGCTATTGATTTTACAAAAATAGTTGATGAATTGTCAGGAAATTATAAAAATTTAGATAAAAAAATTTTAATTGAATTTTTCAATGAAAGATTGTTTAAAATATTTGATAGTGTAAATCCAACTGTTTTAAAAGCAGTATTATCAAGTGGTGAAAGTGATATTTATAAAATCTCTTTAAAAGTTGAAGCTTTAAATCCAATAGTTCAAAGTGATAATTTCAAAGATTATGTAACTACATTTAAAAGAGTTGCAAATATCATAAAAGATGTTGATTTAAAAGATTTAACTATAAATGAAAGTTTATTTGAAGTAAATGAAGAAAAAGAGCTTTATAGCCTATTTAACAAAGTTATAACTACAAATTTTGAAACTTTTGAAGAAGAACTTGAAGCACTTTTTGCTTTAAAACCACAATTAGATAACTTTTTTGAGAATGTATTTGTAAATCACGAAGATGAAAAAATAAGAACAAATAGAAAAAATCTTATAGGTCTTGTTTATCAAGGATTTAGAAAAATAGCTGATATTAAAGAGATTACTATCTAATGCAAATAAGAGTTTACTACGACGATACAGATTGTGGAGGGATAGTTTATCATTCAAACTATTTAAAGTTTTGTGAAAGAGCCAGAAGTGAATTGTTTTTTCAAAAAGGTTTGTCTCCACACAATGGAGATGAATTTTTTGTAGTAAAATCTTGTGAAGCAAACTGGATAAAATCAGCAGTTTTTGCTGATATTTTAGAAGTTAAAACAAAGCTTATAGAGAAAAAATCTGCTTCAATTTTAATGAAGCAAGAGATTTTTAGAGAAAATGAAAAGATATTTGAAGCAACTTTTAAACTAGCTTTCTTAAAAAACTTCAAACCAGCAAAAATCCCTGAATATATATTTTCTATATTGGAGTAAAATATGAAAAAACTAATACTAATTTTACTTTTTTCTTTGAATATTTTTGCAAATGAGGTATTTTTACTTCCTGATGAGTCGAAAATTGCACAAGAAAAAATCAAATCTTTAATAAAAGAAGCAAAATCTTCTATTTTTATTGCTATGTACAATTTTTCGTATAAAAAAATAGCAAAAGATTTACTAGAAGCTTCAAAAAATGGTACAGATATAACTGTTTTATTTGATGGTGAGAAAGTTTCAAAAGATGATGATGTTTTAAAACTATTTAAAGATAGCAAAATAAAAACTATTGTAAATAAAGATAAAAATAAAATGCACATAAAAGCTATGTTAATAGATGACAATTTAGCTCTTATAGGTAGTACGAATTTTACAAAAAAATCATTTGAAGAAAACTATGATTTGATTTATATCTCAAAAGATGAGAAGTTAATATCTAAATTAAAAGAGTTTAGAGCAAAATTTGAATAAAATATAATCTTTAAAATATATTATAAAGGATTATATGTGTTAGAGATATTTGTTATCGCATTTTGTATCTATTTTGCTGTTAATATTTACACTTCATTTATGCAAATAGGTTTTATACAAGATGCAAGAAAATTGGAAGCTATTATTTTAGAACCATCAAAATATCTGGAAGCTTCGAACTATTCAATAGAAAAAGAGAAGTTAAATCTTGCTTCAACTTTTTATGATTTTGTTCTATTTATTATATGGATTGGTTTTGGATTAAAAACTTTAGATTCTTTTATACAAATTGATGAATATTGGCTAAAAGCTATTATTTTTGTAGATTTATTTATCATTATAAATTGGTTTTTAGGTTTACCATTTGAACTATATTCAACTTTTAAACTAAATAAAAAATATGAATTTTCAAACATTACACCAGCACTTTTTATAAAAGATACTATTAAAACTGGTATTTTATTTTTAGTTTTTGGCTCACTTGTGATTGCAGCAATTGCATTTATCATTCAAAACTTCCCAGCTTGGTGGATTTTTGGATTTATTTTTATTTTTGCTGTAATTATACTTATAAATATGCTTTATCCAGTTATTAGAGATAAAATGTTCGATAAATTTGAAAATCTAAAAGATAAAGAACTTGAAGAAAAAATAGAAAAACTTTTAGATGAAGTAGGGTTTAAAAGTAGTGGTGTTTACAGTGTTGATGCAAGTAAAAGAGATAATAGATTAAATGCTTATTTTGGTGGACTTGGAAGCACAAAAAGAGTTGTTTTATTTGATACTTTAGTTGAAAAATTAACTCACAATGAATTATTGGCTGTTTTAGGGCATGAATTAGGACACTTTAAAAATGGTGATATTTTAAAAAATATAGGTATTATGGGATTTGTTATGTTTGTTTTCTTTGCTATATTTGGAAATTTAAATGATGAACTATTTTTAGGATTATCTTTAAACAACGAGCCTTATGCGATAATAACGGTATTTTTGATATTTTCTCCAATATTGTCATTTTTCTTGATGCCTTTAATATCTCTTATTTCAAGACACAATGAGTATAAAGCAGATGAATTTGGCTCAAATTTAGCTACAAAAGAGGATTTAGTAAATGCTTTATTAAAACTTGCAAATGAAAATAAATCATTTCCATTATCTCATCCTTTATATATTTTCTTTTACTACTCTCATCCACCTTTGATTGAGAGATTTAAAGAGCTTGGATATGATGTACATACAAAAAAATTTAGTGATAAGATATGATAAATATTGACTATTTTATTTTAGTAGCCTTTGTAGGATTGGTTTTAGTAATCTTTTTGGCTACTAGATTTTTTATACGACAAAAATATCAAAATATCATAAACTCTTATGAGTTAAAACTTGCAAATATTGAAGAACTTTTCAGGATTGAAAAAGAGAGTTTAAAAGAAAAAATTGCTTTTTTAGAAAATAATAAACAACAGATGAAACTAGAGTTTGAAAACCTTGCAAATAGACTTTTTGATGATACTCAAAAAAAATCAAACCAAAATATAAATCAAGTTTTAACACCTTTTAAAGAGCAATTAACTCTATTTGGAACAAGAGTAAATGAGATCTTCAATGAAGATACAAAACAAAGAAGTTCTCTTATAACAGAGATAAAAAATCTAAAAGAGTTAAACAATCAAATTTCACAAGATGCTATAAATCTTACAAAAGCTTTAAAAGGACAAAATAAACTTCAAGGTGATTGGGGAGAAATGATTTTATCTTCAATATTGGAGCAAACTGGACTTAGAAAAGGCTTAGAATACAAAGTTCAAAACTCTTTTAAAGATGATAGTGGAAAACTATTTCGTCCTGATGTGATAGTTCATCTTCCAACAAACAAAGATATTATCATTGATTCAAAACTATCTTTAAATTCATATATTGACTATACAAATAGTGAAGATGAAAATGATAAAAAAGATGCTTTAAACAAACTTGTAAGTTCTATAAATAGTCATATTAAAGATTTGAGTTCAAAAAAATATGAAAATTTGAGTGATTTAAGAAGTTTAGATTTTGTTTTGATGTTTATCCCTATTGAAGGGGCTTTTATCTTGCTAAACCAAACAAATCAAAATATTTTTGAACTAGCTTTAAAAAATAATATTATGCTAGTTTCTCCATCGACTTTATATATTACTTTACGAACTATTGAAAATATTTGGGCAGATGAAAGACAAAATGAAAATGCAAAAGAGATATCAAAACAAGCAGGTGATTTATATGATAAATTTGTAGCTTTTGTTGAAGATGTAGAATCTATTGGAAACTATCTAAATAAAAGCCAAGATTCATATGAAAAAGCTATGAATAAACTAAGTTCTGGAAGAGGAAATCTTATCTCAAGAGCAGAGAAATTCTTGGATTTGGGAGTAAAACCAAATAAAAAAATATCAGAAAAATATCTTTTAAATAAAGAATAATAATTTATAAATATTACCATAACAAGAAAGTGGCAAGTTTTTGTTATGATTTTATATTAAAAAGATAATTTATTTCAAATTAAAATTACACAAGGAGAGAAATATAGAATGAAAACTTATATTAAAATATTTTTTTTAGCACTTTTAATAGTATCTATTTTTAGTGGGTGTGGTGCGATAAAGTTATCAAAATATGACCTTAAGGAAACATATTCAGAAAAACAAGTATTAGTTTATGACAAAACTATTAGTTTACCTACAAGCTCATATATATCCAATATGCAATTTTCTCCAACAAATAAAGATGAAATAGCTATATCATTAAGAGATACTAGAAAATATGATTTATTTCAAACTGACCATTTTATGCTTATAGATTTAAAAAGTGGAAAATTAAAAAAAGATATAAAGCTTGATAAAACAAATGCTCTTTATACTTCAAATTTTAAATACGCAGAAGATGGTAAAAAAATATATATAAGTGGTATTTACGAAGAGGTACTTAAAACAAGGTGTGATGTTAGAGGTAAAAATGGTGGTGGTACTACTCATATTTTTGAATATGGAAAAAATAGTAATAAAGATTGTACAAAAATTGAAGATATTATTATAAAAGAGCGTACTAAAGATAAATTTACTATATTAGATTTAGAAACAAATAATCTAGTTCATAATTACTATAATTGTGATAATTTTATATCACAAGAATACAAAAATAAGGAAGGAGTAGAAGTTTTTTGTTATGATACTACAGCAATGAAAAATTTTAGAAAATATAAGTATATAGATAGATTAAATAAAAAAGGTGGAGAGGGAATAGCCCTATATGATAAAGATAGTTTTAAAACAAAAAAAATTATTACAGCAGATAATAGACTAGATACTCAATTTAAAGTAGTAGTTATAAGTGAAAACGGACAATATGTACTTTTTGAAAAAGTTATTATAGATAGCAAAGAACATATTACAAATAAAAAATATATAGTATATGATTTAAAAAATGATAAATTTATTCATAGTTTTGATTCGCCATTTACTGTATATGGTAGAGGGGAAGCTTTTATAGATAAAGATACTTTCCTTTTCGAATACGGTGAAAATGGTGAAATTGGCTCTAAAAGAAATCTAGGGATTGTAAATCTTGTTACAAATGAAAAAAAGAGTTTTTTTTGTCATGAGAAAAAAATATGTTCTATAAATAAAGGAATTTATAACTTAAATAATAGATATATGATATGGGCATGGTATTCAACCATTTATATTTTTGATAAAAAAGATATGAAAATAGTTCAAGAGTTTAATGAAGTAGAAAATTTTACACTAAGTAGAGATTTTAAAAAAGTTGTTTTTTATACACTTAATAATGATTTATATTTATACAATATATCACAAGGAGAATAAATACTATGGCGGCATTTCTCATTCCAAACATCATCATTGTGAATGCAGATGAAAATTAAAATGAAATGATAATATTATTTAGAAAAGATATCCATTTCTAAGCTAGAGCTTGGGAACGAATTAAAAATCTTTCAGCAATATTAATTTAAAGATAATATATAATAATTTTTTTAAATATTAAGGATATAGATGAAGTGGGAAGATAATAGAAGAAGTTCAAATGTAGAAGATAGAAGAGGCGAAACTCAAAATTTTGGAAGCAGAACAAGTGGTTCTTCTATGCTAGCTTTATTACCTTTGATAAAGGCACTTTTAGGTACAAAAATAGGAAGAATTATCTTAATTGTTGGTGTTGTCGCATATTTTATTTTTGGGATAAATCCTTTAGCTTTACTTGATGGAGGAACTCAAAGTAATCAAACAAATAAAGTAGTAAATCAAGCACAAGATGATAAAAGTGCTATGTTTGTGAGTGCTGTTTTAGCCCAAACTGAAGATATTTGGGCAAATATTTTTAAAGAGAATGGATTGAGATATCAAGAGCCAAAACTTGTACTTTTTAGAGGTGGAGTTAAAAGTGCTTGTGGATTTGCATCTTCACAAGTTGGACCATTTTACTGTCCTGTTGATAGTAAAGTTTATCTTGATTTATCTTTTTTTGATGAATTAGCAAAAAAATATAATGCTTCTGGAGATTTCGCACAAGCTTATGTAATAGCTCATGAAATAGGGCATCATATACAAAACCTTTTAGGAACTTTAAACAAAGTCCAACAAGCAAAAAGTAGCCTTTCAACTACAAAACAAAATGCTCTTCAAGTTCAAGTAGAACTACAAGCTGATTGTTATTCTGGTATTTGGGCTCATCATTCACAAGCTATATTTAACTCTTTAGAAGATGGTGATTTACAAGAGGCTTTAAATGCTGCAAATGCAATAGGGGATGATACTTTACAAAAACAAGCTCAAGGTTATGTAGTTCCAGATTCTTTTACTCATGGAACTTCAAAACAAAGAATGGAAGCTTTTAAAAAAGGATTTAAAACTGGAGATTTAGAAACTTGTAGTTTCTAAACTCTTTTTTTGAATATTTTTGGAAATTTAAGATTATTTAAAATATATATTGAAATCATCGCAAAAACTACTCCAATTATAGTATTTACTCCAACTTCTTCTCCTAAAAAAATAGCTCCTAAAAAAATAGCACTTATAGGTACTAAAAATACAAAACTAGAAACTTCTTTTGCTCCAAGTTTTGTAGCACCTAAAAAATATATAGAAGTTCCAAATGTTGTGCTTAGGATTGTGATTACAAATACATTGAACCAAAAATTAAAGTCATAATTTATCACTGTTTGGAAAATAGAGTTATCAATATATAAAATATAAATAATAAAAGTTGAGATAACATAAGTATAAAAAGTAAATACAAAAGCGTTTATTTTTGTAGCTTTTGCTGTTATTATCGTGATAATTGCCCATAAAAATGAGATAGTTACAAAGTAAATATTGTCTTTTGAAAATATCTCATCTGCTTGAAAATTCCAAACATTTAACATATTTAAAACTCCAAAAGCACCCAAAACTAAAGCAAAAGAGTGCTTTAATGAAATTGTTTTTTTAGAAAGTATTGCTACAAGAAGATATGTTGCTATTGGTATTAAAGTAGGAACTAATGCTCCACCAAAACTCCCTGTTCCATGATCAACTCCAAAAAACATAAAAACAGAATATAAAACCAATAAAATAGAAGCAATTACTACTAAGATAAAAGTTTTTAAATCCATTTTATATGGCATTTTTAAAAAATATACAATGGGAATCATAGAAATAAAACAAATTCCCATTCGTAAAAATACCATTTCATAGGCATTTATATAGGTAGTTAAAACTTTGGTGCTTATCCAAGAAGCACCCCAAAATATCATAGCAAGAACTATTAAAATATAAAAAAAGTTTTTATTCATTATTTAAGGTTGTTTAACAACAATATATCTACTAAATCACCAGCTTTTATATCTTCACTATTTTCATCTTGTATTAAAAGTGCAGGATTACCTAGCATATTTGTCAAAATAGCACTTGTTCCTTGCTTTTTACCTACAAAATCTATAATATATTCACTATTTTTATATTCAACATTACAGGCAGTAAAAATAGTTTTATTTTGAGTTTTTTTGAAATCTTGATTTATTTTAGCTTTTATTATAGGTAATCTTTCATTTGCTTTTCTAAATCTATAAATCAAAGGTAAAACATACAAAATTGCTGTAATTGTAGAAGAATAAGCAAATCCAGGAAGTGCTATGATGATTTTTTCATCTTTTAAAGCTACGAGTATATGCATACCAGGTTTTATACTAACTCCATGAAATAAAACTTCTGCTTTTAATTTATCTTTTATAACATCTTGTACAAAATCATAATCTCCAACTGAAACTCCACCAGTTGTTACTATAATATCAGCTTTTTGTAAAGCTGTTTCAAAAAAATCTGTAATAGTTTTTATATCATCTTCAACTGGACCCATTTGTAAAATATCTGCTCCATTACTTTTAAACAAAGCCTCTAATGTTAGGTGATTTGAACTTCTTATTTGTGCGTCATTTGTCTTTTCAACACCTAAATCTAAAATTTCACTTCCAGTACTAGCAACCGCTATTAAAGGTTTGATAAAAATATCTATTTGAGGAATATTTAGTGAAGCTAAAACACCAATTTCACTAAATCCTATTATTGTCCCAGCTTTGATTAAAATTTCATCTTTTTTGTAGTTTTCACCTATATTTCTAACTGCAAAACCAAAAGAAACAGGTTTTGTGATTTTTATTTTATTGTTTACAACTTCAACATTCTCAATAGGAACTAAAGTATCACTTCCTTGAGGCATAAGTGAACCTGTAAAAGTTTTAATACAAGTTTTGCTTTCAACACTTTTTTCTACCACAAATCCAGCTGGGTTTTTATCGATAATCTCTAAAAAATCGCTATTTATGTCTTCAAATTTTATAGCATATCCATCCATACCAGAAGTTGGAAACTCTGGGCTATTATGGTCTGCAACTATATCTTTTGCTAAAACTTGACCAATTGCATCTGAAATAAATACTCTTTTAGTTACAGATTTTGGAATTTTTATATTATTTAAAATTTCTAAAGATTTTTTATAACTTATAAAATCTCTCATTTTTATTTACCTAATCTATTGTATTTCATTATAATAACTTGTTCAAAAAGCATATTTCCAAAGCCTTCGGGTAAAGTATCGTTTGATTTTTCTACTTGATCAATAATTTTTTTTATCTCTTCATCACTTAAATATATCGCAATTGGTAAAATAGTCTCTTTTATCTTATCAATAAATATTAATTCTTCTTCATTTGTCATTGTTTCCCTTTAGAATAGGCTAATAAACCGAAATTATATATTTTTTATCTAAAATAGTTTATTAAAACTTTGTTGGATATAATCCCAAAAAAATAATTAGGAATAAAATTGATAGAATTAAGTAAAAAAATATCAACTATTATTGGAAGAACAAATGCAGAATATGGTTTGATAAAAGATGGTGATAGAATTTTAGTTGGATTTAGTGGGGGGAAAGACTCTCTTACACTAATTCATGCACTAAATAGAATAAAAAAAGTAGCCCCATATAAATTTGATTTTAAAGCTGTAACTGTAACTTATGGAATGGGTGAACAAATCGAGTTTTTAAGTAATCACTGTAAAGAATATGGAATTGAACATGAGATTATTGATACTCAAATTTTTGATTTAGCTGGAGAAAAAATAAGAAAAAATTCGTCTTTTTGCTCATTTTTTTCAAGAATGAGAAGAGGGTATTTATATACAACTGCATTAGAACAAGGCTACAATAAAGTTGCTCTTGGACATCATTTAGATGATGCTATGGAGTCATTTTTTATGAACTTTTTTTACAATGGTACAATGAGAACAATGCCACCAAAATATACAGCAGATAATGGTTTAGAAGTTATAAGACCTTTAATTTTTTGTAGAGAGAGACAATTAAGAGCATTTGCCAATACAAATGAAATAAGAGTAATCGGTGATGAAGCTTGTCCAGGGCTAAGATTTGATGTTAAAATGCCACATGCAAGAGCTACAACAAAAGAACTTTTAGCAAAACTAGAAGAAGAAAATCCAAAAATATTTGTATCTATGAAAAGTGCATTTAGTAATATACAATTACCAACATTTTTCTATAAAGATTTAAAAGATATAAAATTAGATATTAAAGATTAATGATACTAGAAATTTTCTAGTATCACTATATTAAAAAGAGTAAACCATCGTTAGGTTTAACTGACTATAATCACTTACAGGAGATTTTTTATCTTCATTAACATATGTAAATCCTAAGTTAGTTTTTAATTCACTTGTTATTTTATATCCCAACCATAAAGTTGTTTCATCTACATCTCTTTTTTCATTTCCTGTTGCATCTGCATAATATCTTGTATTTCCATAAAGCAAAGTTGCATCAAAATCACCAAAAGTTTTAGTGATTCCAGCATATATTGTAGAAGCTCCTCTTGAGAATATATAATCACCTTCTTCAAAAGGAACTAATATCTCACCAGCTTCTCTACTTTTATTGTTTGTAGTATATCCTGGGAATGCTAGTTCATCATCAACTTTAACATATCCAATATAAGGAGATAAACCATAAATAGATGTACTTAGCATAATATCTAAAATACCAGATTTTACATCTTTTACATTTTCACTATCTAAAGATTTACCTTCATCACTCCAAGCATAATGTAATCTTGCTGATGTTTCTTCGTAATTAAGGTTTACTCTTGCTCCATAAATCTCTTTTGAATCAGGGAAAATAACTCCATAAGCAGTTGCAGAAATATTGTCATTGAAGTTTTGAGTTAAGCTCAATTTATAAACACCTTTATTTCCATTCATTTTTTCTAAAGGTCTATAATCTCTTGCATAAACTCTACCATCTCTTAAAGACCAAATAGCTTCTATATCAGTGCTTCCAAAAGTTGCATCAATTTTTACTGCATCATGAGTTTTGCTCATCCAGTCTGTTTTTAAAACTTGTCTTCCAGCTATTACAGATATATTATTTAATTGAGTATATTTTAAATATAACTCTTCAATATCAACACTTCTTGTTCCTCCATTATAAGCAAAACCATCTCCTCCTCTTTTTTCATAGAACCTTCCAGTTGCATCACCTTTACCTGTTCCAGTGGACTTAGAACTACTATCTTCCCAAATTGTTCCATATGCTCTAAATTTACTTTTTACACTTAAATTATTCCAAACACCTGTTTCATATCCTAATGCAAAAGAACCAACACCATATCCACTATCTCTATAATAGTCACCATAGTCTTTGTCAAAATATCTACCTTCATAAGTTACTGCTACTTCTCCACTTACTTTACCATTTGTTAATGCTTCTTGTAGTGTATTGGCATTTGCTATACAAATAGAAGATATTGCCATTGTAGTTACTAAACTTAATTTTAATTTTCTCATTTTTTCTCCCTTTTAACTAAAATTGCATAAGCATATAAAAATAAAATAGAAAAAAAATCGAATAATAGATTTGTTTTTTCGATTTTTTTTCGATTTTTTATTGTTAGACTTCTTGAGTAAATATTATAAAAAGGATTAATATGAGCAATTCAAGAAGAGATTTTCTTAAAATTTCAGCAGCTAGTGCAGCAGTATTAGCTGGAAGTGGTACAGTAAGCGGTGCATTTGCTAAAGAGTTTTCAAGAAGAACTGTAAAAATACCTAGTGCTTCTCATTATGGTGCATTTTATGCTCATGTGATGGATGGTGAGATTGTAGATATTACTTCTCAACTTGATTCAGATGCGAATCCTACTGTTTTAGTAAAAGCATTGGCTGATAGAAATAGTACAGATTCAAGAGTTAAATATCCAGTAGTGAGAAAAAGTTATTTAGAAGGTAAAGGCAAAGGGGAACTTAGAGGTAAAGAAGAGTTTGTTAGAGTTTCTTGGGAAAAAGCACTTGATTTAGTCTCAGAAGCTATAAAAAAAGCTCAAGCAAAAGGTGGTAATAAAGCACTTTATAATGCATCTTATGGTGGTTGGTCACATCCTGGTGCTTTTAAGCCAAATGTTTTAGCTGGAAGATTTTTTAATCAAATTGGTGGTGCAGTTGGAACTGCTGGAGAGTATTCAAATGGAGCTGCAGGTCCAGTTAATCCATCAATTGTTGGAGATATGGAAGTTTACTCTATACAAACATCTCATGAACAAATTATTGCAAATACACAAGTTATGATTTTATGGGGTGCAGATGTTTATAAAACAAATAAAGCTGGTTATTCAGTTCCAAATCATAGATGTTATGATGCTTATGAAGAGTATAAAAAAGCTGGTATTAAAGTAATCTCTATTGATCCTATTTATACAGTTTCAGCACAAGAATTCAAAGCTGAATGGATAAAAATAAGACCTGGTTCTGATGTTGCTATGATGCTTGGTATGATGAACTATTTATATAAAAATAAAAAATATGATAAAGATTTTATAGAAAAATATACTTATGGTTTTGATAAGTTTTTACCTTATTTACTTGGAAAAATAGATGGAGTTGAAAAAACAACAAAATGGGCTGAAAAATTAACTGAAATACCTGCTAAAACTATTGAAAAACTAGCAGATATTATGGTTTCTAAAAAGACATTTATTGCTGGAAATTGGGCTATGCAAAGAGCTGAACATGGAGAACAAGTTCATTGGGCTTTAATAACATTAGCATCTATGGTAGGACAAATTGGTACTGCTGGTGGAGGTTTTGGATTTTCAATGCACTATGAAGGTGGAGGAGATGCTGCTTCTGGAAAAGTTACAGTTGGAGGATTAAGTCAAGGTAGTGGAGATGAAGTTCATATTTCAATTCCAGCTTCAAGAATGAGTGATTTAATAAATAAAGCTGGTGAAACAGTAACTTACAAAGGTGAAACTATAACTTACCCTAAAGTTGAATTTATGTTAAGTGCAGGAGGTTCTCCAATTGGACATCAACCGAATATAAATGAGCTTATTGAAGCTATGAGAAAACTTGATACTGTTGTTGTGGTTGAACCTTGGTGGACTCCAACAGCAAAAATGGCTGATATTGTACTTCCTGCAACAACAACTATGGAAAGAGATGATATAGCAAGTGCAATGTCATATTCAAATGATAGAATTTATGCTATGAAAAAAATAGTTGAACCAAAATATGAATCAAAAGATGATTATTGGATTTTTACTGAATTAGCAAAAAGATTTGGAAAAGAGAAATCTTATACTAGAGATAGAACTATTAAAGATTGGTTAGAAAGACTATATGATAGATCAACAGCTAATAGAGAAATGGGTATATCTTTTGAAGATTTCTGGGAAAAGGGTGTAATTGCTTATGATATTCCAGAAGAAGCAAAAAAATATGTAAGACATGAAGAATTTAGAAAAGACCCTGTAAATAGTCCATTAAAAACAGAAACAGGTAAAATTCAAATTTATTCAGAAAAATTAGCTTCATATAATTATAAAGATTTTAAAGGACATCCAGTTTGGATTGAACCAACAGAGTGGTTAGGAAATGATAAATTGATAAAAAAATATCCACTTCATCTATTAAGTCCACATCCAACTTATAGAATTCACTCTCAACTTGATAATACTTGGGTACAAAATGTACATAAAGTACAAGGTAGAGAACCTATAAGAATATCTCCAAATGATGCAAATAAATTTGGAATTAAAGATGGAGAAGTTGTTGAAGTTTACAATGATAGAGGAAGAGTTTTAGCTGGAGTTGTTGTAACAAATACTATTCGTGATGGAGTTGTTGCTATTGAAGAGGGGGCTTGGTATTCTCCTGAAAATATGAAAGAAGATAAACCAAGATGTAATTCAGGACAAGTAAATGTTTTAACATCATCAAAACCAACATCTCAAATGACAAATGCAACATCTGCAAACTCTGTTCTTGTTAGCATAAAAAAAGTAGAAGCTATAAGACCTAATTTAGCTTATAAACCACCAGTAATTATAGGAGCTTAAGATGAAAGTTATAAAAAAAATATTAATATCTTTACTTGTTTTAGGGAGTTTTTCCCTTGCAAGTTCAAGCAATATGTTTTTGTTGGAAAATGCAAAAGCTGATTTTGATGGAAAAAATGGGGAAATATTTATAGGAACTCCAATCAAAATTATTAAAGATATAGATGATAAAATGGTTTTAGTTGAGATAAGTGGAGTTTCTTTTGGAGATGAATTATATTCATCAAAAGGGAAAGCTTTACTAGTAGCAAAAAAAGATGGAAGTTTTGTAGAAAAAAATAAAGCTTCTGAATTAGGATTTGTGAAAGTAGAAGCTAAAATTGAAAAATCTTATTTAACAAAAAATGTAAAAGAAGTTTGGGAAGAGTACGAAGAGTTTTACTATGATATGTGTACATCATGTCATGCAGGACATAGAGCTGTAACTCATACAATGTTAGAATGGGAAGCAATTTTACAAACAATGAAAGGTTTCGCTCAATTAAATGACAAAGAGGAAAATTATATTCTAAGATATTTAAAAGCAAATTCAAAAGATGGATTTTATGAAAAAAGAGCTGATTGAAAAATTAAAAGATTTAACAATACTTTATGCTGAAGATGAAGATGGAATAAGAAAAAATATTTCCAATAGTTTAGGATATTATGTAAAAGAGGTTATAGAGGCTTCAAATGGAGAAGAAGCCTATAATCTCTATTGTGAAACAAATCCAGATATTATATTAAGTGATATTCATATGCCTATTTTAAATGGTATTGAATTTGTAAAAAAAGTAAGAGAAACAAATAGAGATATACCAATTGTTATGATTACAGCTTATACTGATAAAAAATATTTACTTGAAGCTGTTGAACTTCATATGGAAAAATATATTATTAAACCCATTGAATTAGACTCTTTACTTGAATCTTTGGAAAAATGTGTATTTTGTCTTGGATTAAATAAAAAAGTATATTTGGAAATAGATGAAAAATATAGTTTTGATTATGATAAAAAAGAGTTAAGATATGAAGAAGAAGTGATAAATCTAAACAAAAAAGAGTTAATGTTTTTTGAAGTTTTAATATCAAATCAAAATAGAATTACAACATATGAAGAGTTACAAATTAAGGTTTGGCAAGATGATATTATGACTGATAGTGCATTAAGATCATTAGTAAGAAATTTAAGAAAAAAACTTCCAACAGATATAATATTAAATTTATCAGGTATTGGATATCGTTTTGTTTAAAAAATTATTATTTTGTAGTTTTATATCTTGTTCTTTATTTAGTTCAAATTTTGTAGAAAAACTTGAATTTAGAGAAGATACAAGCGAATTAAATAAAGCACAATCTCTTCATCCAAATTCTCATATAAATATTTTTCTTCCATCTATTCCATATACATACATTGCAAAAGCTACAAACTCTGGACTAATTCGTGCTTTTGATAATGAACAAGGTTGGGAGTATGATTTAGCTAAAACTCATGAAAGATTAGATGATTTTACCTATATTTTTACATTAAGAGATAATTTGAAGTTTCAAAATGGAGAAAAATTTACTATTGATGATGTTATTTATAATTTAGAGTATTTTAGAAAAAACCCATTTTTATATACAAATATTCATAAAATAGATTTTGATATTATAAAACTTGATAAAAAACGGGTAAAAATTGTATTAAAACAGAAATATGAAATGTTTTTAAAAGATTTGGCTGATGTATATTTTTATACAAAAGAGTATATTGAAAAATATAATCCAGTTGGAAAAGAGACAGGAACAGCAAATAAAGTAGAAGGTCCTTTTGCAATGGGACCATATATTTTAAAAGAGGGATTTGCAATAGGTCATAAACAAACGGATAAATTAGAACTTGTAGCAAATCCATATTATTGGAATAAAGATTTTCCTAAGATATCAAGAATTACAGTATATACACAACTAGATATAAATGAAGCAATAGAAGATATTACAAAAAAAGAAGGAAAATTGGATTTGATGCCAATTCCTTTTAATAAAAAGTTTGAAGTAATTTTATCAAAATATTCAAAGCTTGTGATATCCAAATCCACAGACAATTTTATAATCTTCTTTAATCTTATAAATGGAAATGAAAAACTTTTAAATGATGATATTAGAATAGCACTAAATCAAGCTTTAGACCAAGAATTTTTACTAAATTTTGTATATAAAAAAGAGGGACGGATATCTCCTTTTACTGCTTCAATAAACTACGATATAGTAGAACAAGTAGCAAAAGAGTATAAAATAGATGAAAAAATATTTTCAGTTGAAGAACTTCAAATATTACTAAATGGTTTAGAACTAAATGTTTTTACTCAAGATAGATTTATATTTTTATTTAAAGGAATAGAGTTTCAACTACAAAAATATGGTGTTAAACTAAATTATCATATTACAACAAGTGAAAAAGATATATATAAAGAGCTTTTAACAACAAATAAAAATCAAAATGAAAAAAATTGGGATTTATTGATTTGGGGAAATGATGACTGGTATTATCAAAATCCTTGGACAGTATTTTTTATATATCACTATGGAAGTGCTTGGAGTGTTATTCCAAGAGATGAAATAATGCAAGATTATATAGAAAAATTTTTTATAACAAAACCTCTTACACCTGAATACAAAGAAGTTGTAAAAAATATTTTACATCGTGAAAGACAAAAAGCTTATACTTTAAGAGTTCCTTCATCAAATAGAGTGATGGCTGTAAATAAAGAGGTAATATATAAGCCATATAAAGGAGGAATTATTCCTTTATGGAGAATAGAATTAAGTAAGAATCATTGGTCAATAAGAGAAGATAAAACTTATGATAAAGAGCTTGAAAAAGCTATAAAACCTAAAAGAATAGAGTAATTTATGAATTTAATAAGAAATATAAATATAAAATCAAAATTGGGAATATTATTTTTAATTTTATGTATATCTATCATAGTCTTAGGATATAAATCAGTTCAAGTTAGTCAATATAATAAAGATACGCTTGGTATTGTACATAGCAAATCTCAAACATTTTTATATCTTCAAAATGAAATAATTACTCCTTTATATATTTTAAGAGAACTTTATCAATCTTTAGTAATGGCTCCAAATAAATCAATAAGAGATAATATTGATAAAGATTTGATTTTAGTTTTAGAAAAATTAGATCATCTTTTTCAAAATAGTGAAATATGCAAAGAGCAACTTCGTGACATTTGGGAAAACTACAAAAAACATATTTTTCAAACAAAAAAATATTTAGATGAAGGTTTTGAAGAAGGTGCATACATAAATGTAACAACTGTTAGTAAAAGGCAATTTGATATTTTATTAAATAAATTATTTTATTTACAAGAACAATCTTTAAGTGATGTAACAAGTGCTTATGATGAAGCTTCACATAAATTAACAGATGTCAAAATAGAAGTTATTATAAGTATAGTTTTGATTTTATTTTTTGCTATTTTAACTGGATTATTTATAGTTAATGATATTTTAAAATCTATTTATAAGGTACAAAATGGATTAAATAATTTTTTTAAATATTTAAATGATAAAACAACTAAAGTTACACATATTGATATTGATGGAAAAGATGAATTTGGACAAATGGCTAAAATTATAAACAATAATGTATCTTATATTAGAACAAATTTAGAACAAAATGAAGCTTTAATAAAAAATGCAACAAGGGTTTTAGAAAATATTCAAAGAGGAAATTTAGGTACTAGACTCACTCAAAATACAAATGATATTTCATTAAATGAATTAAAAAATATGATTAATAATGTAATAGAAAATCTTGAAGATAAGATACAAAGAGAGATAAAACAAAGATTAAAGCAAGAACAAATATTAATTCAACAAAGCAAATTAGCAGCAATGGGAGAAATGATTGGGAATATTGCTCATCAATGGAGACAACCACTTGCACAAATTTCTGCAATTCATATGAATATGAAAGTAACATATGATTTTGATAATTTTACAAAAGAGTATTTAAATATAAAAATAAAAGAAGCAAATCAACTAACATCATATATGTCTCAAACAATAGATGATTTCCAAAATTTTTTTAAGCCACAAGGAGAAAAAGAGTTTTTTTCTGTTGAAAAGGCTTGTAAAGACTCTTATTTTATAGTTTCTTCTTCATTAAAATATCATGGAATTGAATTGAATTTTGATATTAAAGATAATATAAATATTTTAGGATATAAAAATGAATATTCTCAAGTTATTTTAAATCTTATAAGTAATGCAAAAGATATTATCTTAGAAAGAAAAGTAAAAGATCCATTAATAAATATTGAGATAAAAAGTGGAAAAAAATTTGCTATTGTAAAAATACAAGATAATGCTGGTGGAATAGATGAAAATATTATTGATAAAATATTTGATCCATATTTTACGACAAGACATAAAACTCAAGGAACAGGAATAGGTCTTTATATGGCAAAAAATATTATTGAGAGAAATATGAATGGATATATAAATGTAAGAAATAATGATAAAGGTGCTATTTTTACTGTAAAAGTTGCTAAAACTTATAAAATTAAATAAAAAAACAATATAAAACTTGTTACAATCCCACAAAAATGATTAGGAATAATATATGAAAATTTTAGTATCTTCTTGTCTTTTAGGAGAAGATGTACGATATGATGGGAACAACTCAAATATTGCTTTAAATCCAAAATTCAAATTTTATTATAAAGAACTTTTTATGGATATTATGTGTGAAAATGAAATTTACTCTATTTGTCCTGAAGTTGCTGGTGGATTAGGAATTCCAAGAAATAAAGCAGAAATTAAAAATCATAGTAAACCATTTGTAGTTGCAGATGAATTAAATAATGATGTAACTATTAATTTTCTTTTAGGTGCAAAAAAGGCCTTGGATATTTGTCAAGAAAATGATATAAAAGTTGCCCTTTTTAAATCAAAATCTCCATCTTGTGGGAACAATGAAGTTTATGATGGAACATTTAATGGAAACTTGATAAACGAAAGGGGTTTAACAGCAAGATTATTGGAAGAAAATGGTATAAAAGTTTTTAATGAAAATGAACTAGATAATTTAAAAAAATTTATAAAAAGTAGAGTTTAATATAAAAACTCTACTTTAAACTAAGCTTTTATATCTAAAAGCCTTTGCATAGCAACTTCTTGAACTTCAATCGCTTTAGCATTTGCACTATAAGCTATAATTTCTGGTATTTGCTCTACCAGTTCACTTGCTATATCAGAAGCAGCACCAGAAAAATCACTATCAGCAACTGTATTTGCAACTTGAGCGATATTTGATGCTTGTTCTTGTATTTGTAAACCAGCACCTAACATAGCACCAAGATTATTATCTATTCTCATATTCCACTCCTTCTTGTAAACTTTGTAAAAGTAATTTATTTAAATTTGCTCTTTGTGCAATTGAACTATCAGCTTGACTTAAACCTTCAGGAGCAGATGCAGCCTTAGAAAGTTCATCTAATTTTTGTATAGCGGCCTCTTCATTTTTTGGTATAGAGGTATCAAATCTGACACTTCCACCAATTGCATAAAGTTTTCCATCTGGTCCAACTTGATAATCATAGTTTATCGGTGTAGTTGTAGTACCTAAACTAGCATGTAATTGCTCATGATTTTTTACTTCGTTATCTCTATTTTGGAATCTACTTAAAACCCTTTGATAATCTTTTTCGTCATAATCTTTATCTAAACTATTTATAGCATCATCATTGTTTTTAATAGATTTTTGAAACTCTTTTCTATCTAAATTAGCTAATTCACTATTTTTTAAAGCAAGTTGTGAATATATGAGAGATGTACTCAAATAGTCATTTATTTCCATACTTGCCTCCTTTTTATAAACTTTTTGATTATAACACAGAATAGCTAAACTTAAAATTGAGAAACTTTATAGTAGAATTACCAAGATTTTTTAAATATAAAGAGGAAAACTATGAGTTTTTTATTCAATAAATATAGTCATTTTAATTTAGCAAATATTGTAACATTTTTTAATATCGCCTGTGGAGTTTTTGCAATATATTTTTTAACGCATAATAATTTTTTTGCAGCAGCTTTATTTGCTTGGCTTGCTGGAGCTTTTGATATCTTCGATGGTAAAATAGCAAGAAAGTATAATCTTTCTTCACAATTTGGTATTCAACTTGATTCTTATGCTGATTTTTTATCTTTTGTCATAGTTCCTGCAATGTTTATATATTTTGCAGTTATTGATACAAAAGAAGATTTTTTAAATATGGCTTTTGTTTCAGCTGCATTTATTTACTATATTATTTCTGGACTTAGAAGATTGATTCAGTTTAACATAGATGCTGATGAAGGTGAAATTGAGAAATATTTTACTGGTATTCCAACTCCTTTAGGAGCTATACTTCTTTGGGTTGTTTATCTTATATTTTTAACTGGTTTTATAAATGAATATTTTGTATTATCTATGATGATTGTAATTGGATATTTATTAAACTCTAAAATAAAAATTAAACATTTATAATGAAAGATATTATATCAATAGATTTAGGTTCTAACTCTTTTAGAGTTTTAAAATATGATGGAGAAAATCATAAAATTTTAGATGAATATCATCAAGTTGTAGGACTTGCAGATGGATTAATAACAACTGGATTAATATCAAAAGAAGCTCAAGAAAGAGTTGTGAATGCACTAAAAATAGCTTCTTCTAATTTAAACTTTAATCTAGAAGATGCAGTTTGTGTTACAACAGCAGCTATGAGAAAAGCTAAAAACTCTAAAGAAGTTTTAGAATATTTTAAAAAACAAACTGGTGTAAATTTCAACATAATTAATTCTGATGAAGAAGCAAGACTAACTCTTCTAGCAGTAAAATATGCGCTACAAAGAGAAAAAATAGATTCAAAGAATTTTATACTTTTAGATATTGGCGGTGGTTCAACAGAATTAATAATCAATAAAGATAAAGAATTTTTTAGTAGAAGCTTTGATTTTGGAATAGTTACTATGACACAAAAAAATAGTGAAAACAATTCTTTAAAAAATGATTTAGATATCAGAAAAGCTGAAATAAAAGAGTTTTTAAAAAGTATAGATTTTAATTTACAAGATTTTTCTTTTGTAGCAACAGCTGGAACTCCTACAACTTTAGCAGCAATAAAACTAGGTATCGATTATTTTAATTATGATAGAAATTTAGTAAATGGAACAAAAATATACTATGAAGATTTAGAAAAGAGCTTAAGTATCCTAAAAACAAAATCTATTGAAGAAATAACTAAGCTTGTTGGAAAAGGTAGAGTCGAATTTATGGAAGTTGGAACATATATTTATAAAATATTTTTTGAAGTTTTAAATAAAAATGAATCTATAGTTTTTGATGATGGTTTAAGAGAAGGTGTAGCTATTGATTTTGCATTAAAGTGTAAGACTTAAGATAAAAGCCTTACACTTTGCTCTTGTATAATATTTGCTTGAGCTGCAGCCAAATAACCTGCGTTTACATTAATATTTGATTTTGAAAAATCACTAGACTCTCTTCCAAAGTTGATAATTTGATTAAAATTTTGTTCAATAATTTGGCTTTTTGCATCGCTTTGAAGTTGTTTTGAAAATTCTACAAATTGATTAGATAAACTTTCTAATTGATTTGATGTATTAGAAATAGTATTTAAAGCATTTTGCACATCTTGTTCATTATTCAAGTTACCATTATTCACAACATCAAATATTTTATTTGTAAAATTTGCAATATTCGGTTTTTCAATAGAATAAATATTGTTATTTGAACTCACTTCTATTGATTCTTGATTGTCATTAAATCTATTTGCTATTAAATTTTCACCCTTATATTTTGTATCAAATGCTATTTGGTTGAATTCTCTTAAATCTTGATTTATAGATTTTTTTAATTCATTTTTATCATCAACATTTTGACTATTTTCAAGTTTATTTTCAATGTTTTTTAGAAATCCTTGAAGTTTATCCATAGAATTTTGTGCTATTTGAGATTTTGCTATTCCATCATTTAGTGATTGAATATCTTGAGAAAATTCACTTTTTAATATTGAACTTCTACTAACATTTAAATTTTCAGATGAAACATTATTGAAGTCTTCAACACTATATTTTAGTTGAGCTTTATTTATTGAAACATTAGAATTATTATTTAAGTGATTTAAATTTTGTATATTGTTTGCACTGTTTATCGCGTTTATATCCATAATATTATCCTCAAAAATAGCTTAAATTGGATTATTATATCACAAAAATATTAATATTTAGTCTTTTTTAGTAATTTTAAAATTTAATTTCTTATAAAAAGGTAGTTTAATTGAAAATTGAGTAAAATAAAACCTTACTTTTAAAAAAATGGAGAATTATTATGAAAATGACTGGCGCAAAAATGGTTATTGAATCATTACATCAAGAAGGGGTTGAAGTAGTATTTGGATACCCTGGAGGCGCTATTATGAACGTCTATGATGAAATATATAAACAAAACTATTTTCAACACATTTTAAATAGACATGAACAAGCTTCGATTATAGCTGCTGAAGGTTATGCAAGAGCAACTGGGAAAGTAGGGGTTGCAATAGTAACTTCTGGTCCAGGGTTTACAAATGCAATTACTGGAATTGCTGATGCTTATATGGATTCAACTCCTCTTGTTGTAATTTCTGGACAAGTTCCAACAACTATTATAGGAACAGATGGTTTTCAAGAAATTGATGCAGTTGGTATTTCAAGACCATGTACAAAACATAACTATTTAGTAAATAAAATTGAAGATTTACCAAGAATTTTAAAAGAGGCATTCCATCTAGCAAGTACTGGAAGACCAGGTCCTGTTCATGTTGATATACCAAAAGACATTACAGCTCAAGTTGGAGATTTTATATATCCTGAAGAGGTAAATATGCCAACTTATAAGCCAACAATTAACTATAATAAAAGACAATTAAAAAAGGCTATGGAAGCTATAAGTTGTGCTAAGAAACCACTTTTATACATTGGAGGTGGAGCAATTTTATCAAATTGTGCTTATGAAATAAGAGATTTAGCAAAAAAACTAAATATTCCAGCAGTTGAAACGCTTATGGCAAGGGGAGTTATGGGAGATGAAAATCCACTTTTCTTTGGAATGTTAGGAATGCATGGAGAATATGCTGCAAATATGGCTGCTCATGAAACAGATTTGTTAATCTCTCTTGGAGCTAGATTTGATGATAGGGTTACAGGAAGACTTGATGAATTTGCTTCAAAAGCAAAAGTTATTCATATTGATATTGATCCAACTTCAATTGCAAAATTAGTTGTTCCAGATTATCCAATCGTTGGTGATTTAAAATTGACTGTAAAAGCTATGCTTGAAGATATAGAAAACTATGAATTCAATGATTATACAAATTGGGTTGATTTACTAAAAGATTATAGAGAAAAAGAACCATTAAGATATATTGATAATAATGAAGTTATAAAACCACAATGGCCAATTCAAAGAGTTGGACAAATATTAGGAGATAATGCAATTATTTCAACAGATGTTGGACAACATCAAATGTGGACGGCACAATTTTTCCCATTTTCATATCCAAGACAGTGGATTACAAGTGGTGGATTAGGAACAATGGGATTTGGACTTCCAGCAGCTTTAGGAGTTGCAAGAGCATTCAAAGATACAAATAGAGTAGTTATAAATTTTACTGGAGATGGTTCTATATTGATGAATATCCAAGAACTTATGACTTGTGTTGAATATGATTTACCAGTTATAAATATTGTTTTAAATAACAACTATTTAGGAATGGTAAGACAATGGCAAACACTTTTTTATGAAAATAGATTAGCTGAAACTGATTTAACAGCTCAACCAGATTTTAAAATGCTTGTAGAAGCTTTTGGTGGAATAGGATATCGAGTAAGTACAAAAGATGAATTTGATAAAGCTTTAAAAGATGCAGTTGAAAAAAGAAAACCAGCAATGATTGAAGTAATTGTTGCAAGATTAGAAGAGGTATTACCAATGGTTCCAAACGGACATTCTTTAAATGAAATGACTTTATTAAAAGGAGATAAATAATGAGTAATTTTAACCATTATTATGATAGTCAAACAACTAGACAAGTTATCTCAATAGTTGTTTTAAATGAACACAATGTCTTATCAAGAATAGTAGGATTATTTTCAGCTCGTGGTTTTAATATAGACTCTTTAACAGTTGCTCCAATGGAAGATAGTCCATATTCAAGAATGACTATAGTTACAACAGGAGATAAACGAGTAATTGATCAAATTGTAAAACAATTAAATAAATTAATTCCTGTTTTAAAGGTAAATGAACACAAAAATGTTATTGAAAAAGATACAGTTTTGATGAAATTTTCAATAGATAATGAACTTTCAGATATCGATGTAATAGCTCGTGCATATCATGGAAGTATTCAAAATGTTACAGATGAAGCTATCATCGTTTCAGCAACAGATTCTAGTGATAGAATTATGAACTTTATAAAAGTTATGCAAAAATTCAATCCACTTGAAGTTGTAAGAAGTGGTATTGTAGCTATGGAAAGATAAGAAATTTTCTTATCTTTTATAATTCAAGGATAAAAAATGACACTTAAAGAGATTTCAGAATTTTTAGGAATAGATTGTAAAATTGACAAAGAAATTACTGGTTTAAATAGTTTGAATGATTCAAATGAAAATGAACTTACATTTTTAGAAAATAAAAAATATATAAATGATTTAAAAAATACAAAAGCTGGTGCTATTTTAGTATCTAATGAAAATTCAAAAGAAATTCCAGAAAATTGTATAGCATTAATTTGTGATGAACCATATTTGGCTTTAGCTAAAGCTAGTAAACTTTTTGCTCCAAAGCTTATAGAAACTACTGGAAATGAATCAAAAATTGGTAAAAACTCTACAATAATGCAAAATGTTTATTTGGGTAAAAATAGTGTTATTGGAGACAATTGTACTATTATGCACGGAAGCTTTATCGGAGATAATGTACAAATAGGAAACAATACTATTATATATCCAAATGTTACTATTTATAGAGATTGTATAGTTGGGAATGATTGTATTATACATTCTGGAACAGTTATTGGAAGTGATGGATTTGGCTTTGCAAATACAAAAGATGGAAAATATATAAAAATATATCAAAATGGAAATGTTATAATAGGTTCTGATGTTGAAATTGGTGCAAATTGTACAATAGATAGAGCTGTTTTTAAATCTACAATAATTGATGATGGAGTAAGAATAGACAACCTTGTTCATATAGCACATAATTGTAAAATTGGAAAAGGTTGTATTTTGGTTACTCAAGTTGGATTATCTGGTTCAACAACACTTCATCACTATGTTGTTATGGGTGGACAAAGTGCAACTTCTGGGCATCTTGAGATTGCTCCTTTTACAACTATTGCTGCACGAGGAGGAGTTACAAAGAGTATAACTGAACCTAAGAAATCTTGGGCTGGATTTCCTTTATTTGAGCATAAACAATGGCTTAGATTACAAGGAAAAATATCAAATTTATTGAAATAATTTTATAAAAAGGTCATATCATCGCAAAGAAAATAATATCACTAATCATACTATTTACACTATTATATTTTCAATTTTCAACATTTGCAATATCTAAAGATGTTGTAGGAGATGTTGGATTTTCATTTGCAAATTTTTCAAATAGATACTTTTCTTATTTATCATATGTTTATCTACTTTTATTTATCTATCCATTGTATTTGATAAATTTTAAAGATAAGTTGGATAAAAAAGATTTAGTTTTAAATATTGTAGTTATATTTTTACTATTTTTTATATTACTTATTTTTCAAGCTTTAATTATTGAAAATCCTTATGATAGAGGAGAAATTGGAAATATCTTAGTAGATACTTTAGCTCCAGTTATTGGAAGAATAGGGTTGTATTTATTTGTTGTTTTTGGACTTGTAATATCTGTTTTGATACTTTTTGAAACATCTGATTATGATATAGAAGATTTAAAAAAGTTCAAAAATAAAATAAAACTAAAAAATAGTATAAAAGTAAATAAACAAGCTCAAACAAATCAAGTAAAAGTTGCTAGAAAACCTATATCAAAAGAACAAGTTCAAGAACAAAAAAAATTAGAATTTATTCAATCTCAACAAAACTATCAAATCATTAATGATAATGTAGAAGAAGAGATTTTAGAGGCTTCTATTGTTGAAAAATCATCTAATGATGAAGAAATAAGCTTTGAAACAATAGATGAAAAAGAACAGATTAATTCAAATATAATTGTTGAAGAATTAGAAGAGAATAAAAAGCTTTTAGCAACTTTAGAACTAGGAAAAGCAGAGAAACCAAAAAATTTCCAATTACCTCCAACTTCATTTTTCCAAAATCCACCAAAAGAGAATAAGTCAAAAATAAATGAAGCTTTGATTGATCAAAAAATAGCAGACTTACTTGATAAACTTGCAATGTTTAAAATCGATGGTGATGTTGTGAGAACTTATACAGGACCAGTTGTTACAACTTTTGAGTTTAAACCAGCACCAAATGTAAAAGTTTCAAAGATTTTAAGTCTCCAAGATGACTTAGCAATGGCATTAAAAGCTCAAACTATTAGAATTCAAGCTCCAATTCCAGGAAAAGATGTTGTAGGAATTGAAGTTCCAAATGAAGATACACAAACTATATATTTAAAAGAGATGCTAGAAAGTGAAATTTTTCAAAATTCTATTTCACCACTTACAATGATTTTGGGGAAAGATATTGTTGGAAAACCTTTTGTAACTGATTTGAAAAAATTACCTCATTTATTGATAGCTGGAACAACTGGAAGTGGAAAATCTGTTGGAATTAACTCTATGATTTTATCGCTTTTATATAAAAATTCACCAGATAATTTAAGACTTGTTATGATTGACCCAAAAATGCTTGAGTTTTCAATGTACAATGATATTCCTCATCTTTTAACACCAGTTATTACAAAAGCAAGTGATGCAATAAATGCTTTATCTAATATGGTTGGAGAAATGGAAAGAAGATATACTTTAATGTCAAAAACAAAGACAAAAAATATCGAAAATTACAATGAAAAAGCACAAAAAGAAGGTTATGAAACTATGCCTTATATTGTGGTTGTTATCGATGAGTTGGCTGATTTGATGATGACAAGTGGAAAAGATGTTGAGTATTCTATTGCAAGACTTGCACAAATGGCAAGAGCAAGTGGAATTCACTTAATAGTTGCAACTCAAAGACCATCAGTTGATGTTGTAACAGGACTTATTAAAGCAAATTTACCAAGTAGATTATCTTATAAAGTAGGACAAAAAATAGACTCTAAAATCATTTTAGATTCTATGGGAGCAGAATCACTTCTTGGACGTGGAGATATGTTATTTACACCTCCAGGAACTCCTGGTCTTGTAAGAATTCATGCTCCTTGGAGTACAGAAACTGAGATAGAACAAGTTGTAGAATTTTTAAAAGCTCAAAGAGAAGTTCAATATGATATGAATTTTATAAAAGATAAAGCAACTTCATCTTTATCAAACTCTTCAAATAGTAACACAAATGGTGATTTATCAGATTTAGATGAACTTTATCAAGATGCAAAAGATGTAGTGTTAGCAGATAGAAAAACATCAATCTCATATATTCAAAGAAGACTTAGAATTGGCTACAATAGAGCTGCGACAATAGTAGAACAACTTGAACAAACAGGTGTTTTATCACAAGCTGATGCCAAAGGAAATAGAGAAATTTTAGTTTAAATTTCTCTATTTAATATCAATCAAATTTTTTAAATATATTGTGTAAATTTAATACTTTATCTATAAATATAATAAAAAAATAATAAAAGTAATAAGAATGTAATTATATTTATGTATAATAATTGAATAATTAATTACACAAGAATTTAAATATGAAAATTTTACACACATCAGAGTTAAGGATGTTAAAGAATTTTTTAGAAGGAATTCATAAGAAAAGGTATTTATCTGTGGATTTTATTGCAAAAGAAGATAATTTATTAAGAAATAGAAAGTGTGTACCATTTGATTATGGAGAAAGTAGAAGCAAAGATAGATTTCATTTCTTAGATTTAAATAGTCCAGATGGAAAACATAATCTTTCAATTTTACCCGAACAAGTTAAAAAAGTTGAAATATTGGATGAGTCTTTTGACCCTGCAGATTATGTTAAATGGGAGCCTAATTGGATAGTAAAAAGAGATTGGGGGGGAGTTTATTCATAAAATGAGTTTTATATTTAGATTTTTTTTAATAATCAATTCTTTATCTTTGTCTTTTTTAATTTTTGCAATAAACAAAGAAATGACGATGGCATGGATAGATATTCATTATTACAAAGGAATTAATAAGTTATTTGAAAATGGATTTTTAAATGATTTTATTATAAATAATTTTTCTGAGTTATTGAATTTTTGTTCATATTTAATATATTTTATAATCATCATTATTTTATCAATTATTAGTTTATTACTAATAAAGTCTTTATCTGATGATGAGATAGAAGAAAACACTTTATCAAATATTGAACCTGCAAACGATGCCTTTTTACCAGTTTATTTAGGATATTTTTTTGTTGCTTTAAGCATCCCCGATATAGAAGTTTTTTTCTTAGTATTTGGTTTAATTGCGGTACTTATCTATTATTCTAGAATTTCATACTTTAATCCTATCTTTTTTCTTTTTGGTTTTAATTTCTTTTATGTAACAAATAAAAATAATGTAAAAATATTATTGATAACTAAGAAAGAATTAAAAAAGACAGATTGTACAAAATTCTTAGAGTTAAAACGAATTACAAATTATACATTTATTGATGTAGAAAAGGATATAACATGAATTATTTATTGGCAAAAGTTAAAGGCAGAAGCAATAGTTTTCTTAAAGTAATAGCATCTAGACAAGTAATATTAGAAATTCCAAATCTAGATAATACAGTTGATTATTCACCTAATACTCTTTTAGATAATGGTGAATGGTTTAAAATAGATGATTTTTCAGAATGTTCATATACTAATGGATTAATAGAAAATACTTTTTCTATTACAGATCACAATCAAATAATGTCAACTCAATATAGTGATATAAAATACTTATGTTGTAAACAAGATAACTTATTTTTATTTCAAAAAATGTCTTCAAATCAATTATTTACTAAAAAATGGATTAATATTTCAGATTCGCCTACTTTGTATAGAGATAAGCCTATTATTGTAATTAGTGATATTATAGATGCTATTTATGACAAACAAGAAGATATATTATATTTTAAAGATATAGGAAAAATCAAACAAATGTTTAGAGGTATAGAAGAACTATACAGAGAAGCTACCCAAGAAGAAGTAGATAGTTTTTTATCTAGAGATTTTATTTCTTTAGGCAATGAATTTACTAGTAGAAATGTAAAAGTTGCAAATAGAAGAAGAATAGCATTAGCTTTAGATACTCTAGATAATTTTAATAACGAAGAAATAATTACAATTTGTGATTATACTGAATCTTATTGCATAAATCTAACTAGAGATGGAGATAGATTTGTTGTTAATTCAGAAGAAGATTTAAAACAAGTTTTATTTGGAATTGAACAACGATACTATACGACAATGATTGGTGATGAAAAAAGAGTTGCTAATTCTATAATTGAAATTGGTTAATATAATGAATGAACTAGATAATTATTTAATTGCATCAAAAGTATATTATGACAAGGTGTTTGATAGAGTTGAACACTCTAATGTTATTAATGGTGTTGATGTAGATTTACATTTTAAATATTTAAAATTTAATCCAAATGGTACTCCTAAACTTGATAAGTTAGTAGAAATTTTATTTTCATATTTCACTCATTATTGCTTTTCCTCTCGAAAAAGGTCTTCTGCTGGAATGGATGAAATAGAAAAAGAACAGTTCATAAGTAGTTTAAAAGATGAAGCGAGAGAATTATTTAGAAAATGGAAAGAAGAAGATATTACACCAGACAATCAGCCTAAGGCTGGCGAAGTTGGAGAAATGATTTTATGGCTGTTAACAGAGGTTGTTTTAAAAGCACCGCAAATAGTGGCAAAAATGGATTTGAAAACCAATACTCAATTAGAAGTTTTTGGTTCTGATGGTATTCATGTGAAAATTGATGATAATAATATCTTGAATTTATATTTTGGTGAAGCAAAATTTTATAATGATATATATGGAGCACTTGATAGTGCTTTTGAAAGTATAGAAAAATTTCATGAGGACGCTATGTATAAAAGAGAATATAATTTAGTGACAACCCATTATAAACATTTAAAGCAAGAAAAACAAGATCAAATATATAATTATATAACTAATCAAATAAGTGATGATGAAGTAAAAATAAGACATGCTTGTTTGATTGGTTATGATTGGGGAGAATATCAGAAATTATCAGATGTTAATGAAAAACAAGATTTTATTGATAATTTTACTTCTATATATCAAACAGAAACGGAAAGGTTAACAAAATTGATTCAAACAAGATTTGATAGGTTTTCAAGAAAAGAATTTGCATTTGATGTGTTTTTTTTACCTTTTAAAAGTGTTCAAGAACTTCGAAATACTTTTAATGCAAAACTTTAGGATATAAATTATGAATGAGAAAGAGTTAATAAATAAATTAGTAGTTTTTGATATTAGTCAAAATCTACATCATGGATTAGAGTTAATACAAACTTATGAAATATCTAAGGAAGAAATAGAGCTTCTTTGTAAAGTAGCATCAATAAAATCATTAAGTGATGATTCAGAAGAACAATCTTTAGCTTATGAAATAATTACAAAATTATTTAAAAATTTTAGTGAAAAGTACCCTTTTTTATATTCAATTACTTATTCCGTTTTATCTAGATTAGGTAATTTTCCAAATAGAGAATTACTTAAAGATTTTGGGTTTGATGAAAGCCAATTACATCAAACACCAATTCTAAAAATAGAGACTATGACTAGAGAAATTGAGAATAGTATTTCATTGTCAGATAAAAGAACATTATTAACAGATTTTCAAAAACAATTTTTTGACGTTTTAACAAATGAAAAATTTTTTAGTGTTTCTGCTCCTACATCAGCTGGAAAGTCTTTTATTTTTACATTATCAATTATTAAAAGGTTTCTGAAAAATAAAAAAGAGAAAATAGTTTTAGTAGTTCCAACTAGAGCATTAATAAAAGAGTTAAGCGAAAAAGTTTTAAATGGATTGAAAGAATATAGTCTTACAAATGAGATAAGTATAAGAACAGTTCCTTTAGTTGAAGAAGATAATATAAATAATGGAATTGTTTATATTCTAACTCAAGAAAGGTTAAATACATTAATAAATGAAACAGATATCGTAATAAATACATTATTTATTGATGAAGCACAAGAAATACAAAGTAATAGAGGAGTTGTTCTTCAAAATACATTGGAATTAGCTATAAAAAAATTTCCAGACATAAATCTATTTTTTGCAAGTCCTTTAATAAATAATCCTAAATATTTTAATGAACTTTTAAATCTAAATTATGAAGATAAACATTTCACAGAGAATATTTCTCCTGTAGGACAAAATATTATATTTCTTTCATCTATTACAAAAAAAGTACATCAAGCAAAAATTGAATTACTTCATAATAATGAGTATTTAAAACTTGGAAAAATAAATTTTGATGGTAAATTTAGAGAAACTGATAGAATGATTACTTTGGCTAATGAAATTACAAAGGAAGATGAATTAACTTTAATATATTGTAATAATCCTTCTGATACTGAAAAACTTGCTCTAAAAATTGCAGAATCAATTGATAGTGAAACTAATGATGACGATATTCTTTCTTTAATAAAATTTATAGAAGAAGATATTCATGAAGAGTATTCATTGATAAAATGTTTAAAAAAAGGTGTTGCTTATCACTATGGAAAAGTTCCTTCTACTGTAAGAACAAGTATTGAAAAGCTTGCATCTGATAAGAAGCTAAAGTTTATCTTCTCCACTAGTACATTACTCCAAGGGGTTAATTTACCTACAAAAAATATTATTCTATTTAATCCTTATAAAGGCTCTAGACAACCTATGGAACGAAGAGATTTTTTGAACTTAATAGGTAGGGCTGGTAGGTTGAAATATGAGTTTCAAGGAAATATATGGTGTATTGATCCAAGTGATTGGAAAAATAAAAGTTATGAAGGAGAAAAACTTCAAACGATAGAATCTTATTATATTAAAATGCTGAATGAAAAATCAGATTTAATTTTAGATTTAGCAAAAGACTATAAAAATAGTAAGAATTATGATTTTTTACCTGTTTTTGGTAAGTTTTATGCAGATTTCTTATTAGGTGAATCAAATTTACAAGAAGATGCAAAAATATTAAATAAAGTGGATTTACAAGAAGTTATTCAAGAATGTAGTAATTATACTTTGGATATACCTATAAATATTATTCAAAAACACTATTCTATCCATCCTAAAAGTTTAAATGATTTATATTTATATTTTAGAAATGAAGATGATATAAAGCAATGGATTCCAAAAAATGTGTTTCAAAAAAAGAAAGAATTACCTTATGAGGATGGAACTTTTGAACGATTATTAAAAATATTTAAAAAAATAGATAATATTTTTTTAAATAGAAATAATGAACAACATAGACTTTATTCTAAATATGCTTCTTCTTGGATACATGATAATACATTAAGTGAAATAATTGAAGATAATCATTCTTTTTATTTAAAATCAAATCCTACAAGAACAATCAATACAAGTATTAGAGAAACACTTGATATAATTGAAAGCCATATAAGATTTAAATATGTTTTATATACAAGTGCTTATATTGATATTTTAAAGGTAATTATAGAAGAAAAGAATTTAACAGAAGATGTATATCAAAAAATTCCAAACTTGCCTTTATATTTAGAATGTGGCTCTGCTGATCCAATAGTAATAAATTTGATTTCAATTGGATTATCTAGATTAACAAGTATTAAACTTAAAAAATCAAAATATTTTACTTGTGAAAATCCCACTGCTAGTAATTGCATTAAAGCTTTACAAAATATTAATGTTAATCATCTTGATATTCCTGAAATATGTAAACAAGAAATAAAAACATTTTTATCATAAGGAATATAAAAATGAACCTATCTAAATCCCTTTACACAAAAGGCATACAATGCCCAAAGCACTTTGGCTTAAAAAATAAGCCAAGGGTATTAACACCAAGCCCAAGCTATATTTGAAACAGGAAATATAGTTGGAGATTTTGCTTGTCAGATTTTTCCTAATGGAAAAGAAGTTCCTTATTCAAAAAACTGTGATTAGATGATAGCTACTACAAAACAGTGATCTGGCTACACTAAAACATACTTAGGATTTAAAAACTTCTAAGTTAAAATAATAAGTATGAAAGAGGTAGAAAAAAATAGAAATAGTAAATATACAAAAGAGTTTAGAAATTGAACTGTTCAATTGATTTTGAATAGTAAAAAGTAAGCAATGCAAATTGCAAAAGATATATAACAACTCCTATTGATGAAACTAAAAATGAATCTAAATTATCACAACAAGAATTACTTACAACTACGAGCAGAGAATAAAATACTCAAACAAGAAAGAGATATTTTCTTGTGCTTGCACTATCTGTGAGAATGCAGTAGCAGAGAGTTTTTTTCATACTTTAAAAACAGAATTAATTCATCATGAAATTTATCATACACAAGAACAATTTGTATATTATAATGAAGATTTACATAGATTTATATAATGAAAAAATTGCTAATTGATTATAATACAAAAATTACACATCATTCACTTAAAATTAAAACTCCTGTACAATATCTAATTCAAAATAACCCTCGGTGCCATATGTATTTGACTAATACAAATTATGGCTATTTTACCTTTTTTATGCTAGAATAAATAAATCATTTAAAAGGAGTATGTTATGAATACAAGTATTGTAGGGCGACACATAAATTTAACAGATGCTATAAAAGATTATGTAAATAGTTCAGTTGAAGTATTTAAAAAATATAATTTAGATATTATTTCTGTTACTTCTACTATTTCTGCAGATGAAAAACAAGGTAAAAAAGCGTTTACATTTGAGTTTACTTTAAATATTGCAAATATAGATACTGTTGTTGTAAAACAAAAAGATAAAGATTTATATGCAGCAATCGATATTGCTGTTGATAGAGTATCAAAAGTTTTAAGAAGACATCATGATAAAATAGCTTCTCACAAAGCAACAAAACTTAGTGAAGTTGAAGTAAATGAGATTGAAGATAAAATTGCAAAAGAACTTGAAAAATTTGAAGATGAAATAATACCACAAAGACTTACTTCTTATAAACCAATAGATATTGAAGAAGCACTTGAAGAACTTAAAAATTCAACTGCACAATTCAAAGTTTTTTACGATAAGGATGATAATATGAGAGTATTGTATAAAGCTACAGTTGAAGGTAAATTTGGACTATATTAAGATGTAGTTTAAAAAATATAAAAGGTATTAGCAATTTTGCTAATACCTTTTTTGATTTATAAAAAATAGGATTTAAATATTTATGAATACACTAAAAAAAATAGCATTAATTGGGCAACCAAATGTTGGAAAATCATCACTTTTTAATAGACTTTCAAATAAAAGGATTGCTATTGTTTCAGATATTGCTGGAACAACAAGAGATGTTAGAAAAAATGAGATAGAGATTCTTGATAGAAGTGCTTTGTTACTTGATACTGGTGGTATTGATGAAACAAATGATGCAATATTCTCAAATGTAAAAAGAAAAGCTATATCAACTGCAAAAGATGCAGATATTGTACTATTTCTAGTAGATGGAAAAAACATTCCAGATGATAAAGATAAAGAGTTATTTTATGAACTTCAAAGATTGGGGAAAGAACTAGCTTTGGTTGTTAATAAAATAGATAATGATAAAGAGCTAGAAAGGTTATGGGAGTTTTTTGAGTTTGGAATAGACGAACAAAATCTTTTTGGAATATCTGTTTCACACAATCGTGGTACAAAATCACTTATAGAATGGGTTTATAATCATTTACCAGAAAATCCTGAAACAGTAGCAAAACTTCAAGAAGAACAAAGAAGAAAAGAGCTTGAAGATGAGTTTGGATATATAGATGATGAAGATGATTTTTCAACTGAAACTTTAGAAAATATTGAAGATGAAAAAATAGTAGATGATAGTTTAGTAAATGTTGCTATTATAGGTAGAGTAAATGTTGGAAAATCTTCTATTTTAAATGCTTTATTAGGAGAAGAGCGTTCAGTTGTTTCAGATGTGGCAGGAACAACTATTGACCCAGTTGATGAAATGTATGAATATAAAGATAAAAAAATTACTTTTGTTGATACAGCAGGTTTAAGAAGAAGAGGTAGTATTGAAGGAATAGAAAAATTTGCATTAATGAGAACAAAAGAGATGCTTGAACGTGCAAATGTTGCTTTAGTTGTACTTGATGCTTCAAGAGAACTTACAGATTTAGATGAAAAAATAGCTGGACTTGTTGATGAATATGGTTTAGGAACAATTATAGTTTTAAACAAATGGGATGAGAATATGGATACATTCCAAAAAATTGAAGAAGAGATAAGAAGAAGATTTAGATTTTTATCTTATGCACCAATTATTGCAGTATCTGCAAAAACAGGAAGAAGTATAGAAAGATTAAAAGATAAAATTATAGAAATTTTTGAAAACTATACTCAAAGAATACCAACTTCTCAACTAAATAAAGTTATAGAAGAAGCTGTTATTAGACACTCTCTTCCAAGTCCAAATGGGGCATATTTAAGAATATATTATTCTACACAATTTAGTTCTCGTCCACCAAGAGTTGCATTAGTTATGAATAAACCACAGCTTCTACACTATTCATATAAAAGATATTTAGTTAATTTTTTAAGAGAGCAGTTCAATTTTGAAGGAACTCCAATTCATATAATAGCTCGTGGGAAAAATGATAAAATGGGTGATGAAGAGTATTTAGAAAGGTAGTTTTATTTTAAGATAGGGAGAAAATAATTTTGGATAAAGTTAGAATAAAAAATGATATTTTAGCAGGAATTACAGTTGCTGTTGTTGCTCTACCACTAGCTTTAGCTTTTGGAGTTGTAAGTGGAGCAGGGGCTAGTGCTGGACTTTGGGGTGCTATAATTTTAGGATTCTTTGCAGCACTTTTAGGTGGAGTTCCAGTTCAAGTATCTGGTCCTACTGGTCCTATGACAGTTGTTTTTGCTGCTGTTGTTTTATCTTTTCCAAATGATTTTTCTTCTGTGATGATGGTTGTTCTTTGTGCTGGACTTATTCAAATATTTTTTGGAATAATTGATTTAGGGAAATGGGTAAAATATATACCTTATCCAATTATTTCTGGTTTTATGTGTGGAATTGGTGTTATTATTATAATTTTACAAATAAACCCATTTTTAGGGGCTCAATCTAGTAGTTCAATTATATATATATTAACTAATCTTTTTGATACCTTGAAAAATATAAATTATGAAGCTCTCATAATAGGTCTTATGACAATATCCATAGTTTTTTTTACTCCTAAAAAAATATCAAAGTTAATTCCAGCTCCTTTAATAGCACTATTTATAGTAACAACAATATCTATAATATTTAATTTTGAAGTTTTAACAATTGGAGAAATTCCTCAAAGTTTTCCCTCTTTTAATCTACCTTTTTCATTTGATATTTATAGACTTAGTGAAATATTAACTTTTGCAATAACTTTGGCTGTTCTAGGTTCTATTGATACACAACTCACTTCTGTTTTAGTTGATTCAAGGATGAGAATAAAACATAACTCAAAAAAAGAGTTAATAGGTCAAGGGGTAGGTAACTCTCTTTGTTCTTTATTTGGGGCTATTCCAGGAAGTAGTGCAACGATGAGAACAGTTGTAAATATGAATAATGGTGGAACTACAAATTTATCTGGAATGGTTCATGCAGTTACACTTTTGCTTATAGTTCTAATATTAGCACCTTTGGCATCAAAGATACCATTAGCTTTACTTGCAGGTATTTTGTTTAAAGTTGGTATAGATATACTTGATTATAGATTTTTAAAAGTTATAACGAAAATATCAAAACAAGATTTACTTATTATGTTCACAGTGTTTTTTTTAACTGTATTTGTAGATTTAATAATGGCTGTTGGAGTAGGGATTACAATATCATCTGTTTTAGCAGTTTATCAAATGTCAAAAAGCACTCAAATGAAAACTAAAACTTATAAGATTTCTGTTGAAGATGATGATAAACATTTTGATATAAATATAGTTAAAGTTAAAGGTTCACTGTTTTTTGGTACAGCATATAATTTGGATAATACTTTAGATAAATTAAAAAATCACTCAAAAGTTATTCTTGATTGTAAAAATATTCATATTCTTGATATTTCGGCTATTTTCAAACTTGAAGAAATTATTCAAACATTTAAAGATAAAAAAGTGGAGTTAATTTTAGTTTTAAAATATAGACATAAAAAACGAGTTTTAAATATTGATAAATCAGATATATTTAAAAATATTAAGATTTGCAGAAGTATTGATGATGCTACAGATTATATAAAAAAGATAAATTAAAATATGAGTAAAATATATTTATTAAATGAACAAAAATTTGAAAATGTAGAGAATTTAGAAGTTTTTGATATAGAATTTATAAATTTTGATATAGATTTAAAAAAATATGATGCCTTGGTTTTTACTTCGAAAAATGCAATTTATTCACTTGATAAAAACAATAAAGATTGGAAAAACATTCCATCTTATCTAATTGCACAAAAAACTGCAAATATTGCTAAAAACTTGGGAGCGAATATAGCTTTTATAGGTGAAAGTGGACATGGAAATGATTTTGCTTATGAATTAATTCCACATTTAAAAGAGAAAAAAGTTTTATATATAAAAGCTTTAAAAACGGTATCTGATTTGCCAAATATTTTAAAGAAAAATAATATAGATTTGGATGAAGTTATATCATATAAAACAACTTGTAATAACGATAAACTAGTAATTTTAGAAAAAAATTCAACAATAATTTTCACTTCTCCTTCTAGCATAGAGTGTTTTTTTAAAAAATATAGTTGGGATAATAGTTTTAAAGCAATAGCAATAGGAAAAACAACAGCTAATTTTCTTCCAAAAAATATAAATTTACAAATAAGTGATATTACAAGTGTAGAAGAGTGTGTAAAAATAGCTTTAAAAAAATAGCTTAAACACAGTTTTAAACTTTTTTAGATAAAATCTTGAACTCTAAGTGGTACGGGATTTTCATTACTTGCGGGTCCGATAATATAATTTTTATACGAATTGTAGTCGTATAGTGTGTAGCAATTCATTGTGTTTTTGCTCCTAAAATACGCTCTTTGTATTACAACTGGCTTTTAGGGCCATTTTATGATTAACGGCTACTTGGATTTTATAATTTTTAAAAGGAAAAATCGTGAATATATTAATACTTGGAAGTGGAGGAAGAGAGTACTCTATAGGTTTAGCTTTAAAAAAAGAGCAATCTCATAAACTATTTTTTATGCCTGGAAATGGTGCAACTTCAAATCTAGGAACAAATATTAATATAAGTGATTATGATAAGTTAGCAATTTTTGCAAAGGAAAATAGTATTGATTTGACTATAGTTGGACCTGAAGCTCCTTTAGTAGATGGTGTTGTTGATATATTTAGAAAAAATGAACTTGTGATTTTTGGACCTACAAAAGAAGCTGCAAAATTAGAAGGTTCAAAAGCATATATGAAAAATATTTTAAAAAAATACAATATACCAACAGCAGCATTTATAGAAACATCTAATCAGAATGAAGCACATAGTTTTATAGATAGTATGAGTTCTACTCCTATTGTTGTAAAAGCTGATGGACTTTGTGCTGGAAAGGGTGTAATTATAGCTCAAAGTAAAGATGAAGCAAAACAAACTGTAACTGATATGCTAAGTGGAACTTCTTTTGGAGAAGCAGGTACAACTGTTATAGTTGAAGAATTTTTAGATGGTTATGAATTATCAGTTTTTGCTATTTGTGATGGAGAAAATTATAAAGTTTTACCAGCAGCTCAAGATCACAAAAGAGTAGGAGATGGTGATACTGGACCAAATACTGGTGGTATGGGTGCTTATGCGCCAACTCCTTTAGTAAATGATGAAATTTACAAAAAAATTGAAGAAAGAGTTATAAAACCAACATTAAAAGGTATGCAACAAGAAAATGCACCTTATGAAGGTGTTTTGTTTATAGGTATTATGGTTGTAAATAATGAACCAATAGTATTAGAGTATAATGTAAGATTTGGAGATCCGGAGTGTGAAATTTTGATGCCACTTTTAGAATCAAAAGCTTCTGAACTATTTTATTATGGTGCTACAAAACAACTTGATAAATTAGATATTAAAATAAAAAATGAATATTGCGTTGGAGTTGTAATGGCAAGTGAGAATTATCCATATAGTTCATCTGCTCCAGCTATTATTACTATTGATAATATAGTAGATAAAGATTTATTGGATAATTCTCATATCTCTTTTGCAGGAGTTGAAGAAAAAGAAGGTAAACTTTTAGCAACAGGTGGAAGAGTTTTAGTTTGTGTTGGAATAGGAAAAAGTATTAAAGAAGCAAGAGATAGAGCTTATATGTTATCTTCAGAAGTTCATTTTGATGGTAAAAAATTTAGAACTGATATTGCATATCAAGCTTTAAAGAATTAATATGCAAGAAAATAATGGAAATTTACAATTAGCTTCTATGCGGTCAAGAGCATTTGCTTTTGTAATAGATGATGTGATTGTTAGTGTATTAATGATGTTTATTTACTGGGATAGTGTCGTATCAATAAGTGATGATAGTGATGCTATGATTTCTCTTATGCAGACTATTTTAATTCCATTAATGATATTAAAAGTTATATATCACACTTTTTTTGTTTGGTATTATGGAGCAACTATTGGTAAGAAAATTGTAAAAATCAGAGTAATAGATACAAACCATTGGGATAGAGTTACAATATTCCAATCTTTTTTAAGAGCTGTAGGAAGAGTTATCTCTGAATTATTTTACTATATTGGATTTATAATTGGATTTTTTAATGATGGTAGAAAAACTTTCCATGATTTTACTGGTAAAACGTTGGTAGTGAATGCGTAAAGTAGTTGCATCTTTACTTATTGCTTCAGTTTTATTCGAAGTACAAGCAGAAGAATTAAAAAGTGAAAAATTACAATTAGTTGCAAAAAATGTTGATACAAAAGAAAATATTATTACAGCAATAGGTGATGTTGTAGCATATTCTCCTACATATTATTTAAGTGCAGATAAACTTGTTTATAATAAAGAAAAAGAGATTTTAGAACTTTTTGATAATGTTTTAATTATAAAAGACAATAGAGTTCAAACACAAAGTAATTATGCTTATGTAGATTTGAATAATGAAATTATAAATCAAGACCCTGTTTTTTTATTTGATTCTCCTTCTAATATATGGACAAATGCAAAAGAAGCAAATAAAAATAAAGAGATAATAAACCTCGATGGTTCAATTATATCATCTTGCGATTGTGTTGATCCAATTTGGAGTATTAGAACATCAAGTGCTGATTATGATACGGAAGATATGTGGATAAATGCTTATAATGCAAGACTTTATGTAAAAGATATACCAGTTTTTTATCTTCCATATTTTGGGTTTCCAACAGATACAACTAGAAGAACTGGATTATTACTTCCAACTTTAGGTTATTCAAGTAATGAAGGCTTTTTATATTCTCAACCTATATTTATAGCACCTGCTGATAATTATGATATAGAATTAATCCCTCAAATTAGAGCTTTAAGAGGATATGGAAGTTATGTAAATTTTAGATATGCTGATTCACCTAATTCTATGCTTAAAATTAAAACTGGGTACTTTAAAGAAAAAAATAATTATAGAGAAAAAGAAAAGCTTGAAAATAGCGAACATTTTGGTTTAGATATAGATTATGAAAGAAGAAATATATTTTCTAACAGTAGAAATCATCAAGATGGAGTTTTTACATCAATTAAATTATTAAATGATATTGAATATAGAACTTTATCAGAAACTGGCACTGATGATGTAGGAACAGATAAAAAGGTAGAGTCAAAGTTTAACTATTTTTATAATACTCCTGAATATTATGCTGGAGCATATGCTAAATATTATATAGATGCTTCACAAAAATCAAATAGTCAAACTCTACAAGAGATTCCACAATTCCATCTTCATTCATATAATAAAGAACTTTTTTTAGAAAATTTGATTTATTCAATTGATGCAAAATATCAAAACTTTACAAGAGAAAAAGGTTTAACAGCACAAATATATGAACTTAGTGTACCACTTAGTTATAGTCAAAATATTTTAGATGACTATTTATATGTAGGAGTTGAGAATAAAACTACCATGAATCAATTTAACTATAGCAATTCTATTTATAAAAATTTAGATTATGATAATGGTACTTTAATACAAAATATAACATCCTTTAAAATGGGAAGTGATTTAATAAAGCCATATAAAAACTATATTCATACTGTAAATTTAGGTGCAAGTTATGATATACCAAAAAATTTAAGAAAAGATGGTGATTTGTACGGAATAACAGTAGATAAAGACCAATCTTCAAAATATCGTGAATTATCAGCATTTCCAACAATTCAAGATAATAAAACTATCAATTTGACTCTAAATCAATCAATTTATGATAAAGAGAGTTTACAACAGTTTATAAATCACAAAATGAGTCAATCTATTATTTATGATAGCTTAGATGAACCAAAATTTCAAGATTATGAAAATTATGTAAAAATAAATCATGATTTTGGTTCTATATCTGGAAAAGTTATTTACAATATGGATGACAATGAGATTGTTGAAAGTAGTGTAGACAATAGTTTTACTTATGAAAATTTTACTTTAAGTGCTGGATATTATAAAACAAAAAAAACAAATAATGATTTTAACGATAGAGATGACTTAGAATCATATAGGCTAAATACTTCATATAAAATAGCAAAAGATTACTCTGTTGGATATTATGAAAACTATAACTTAGAAGAAAAGCTAAGAAATAAACAAGGAGTAAGATTAAATATTGATGATGATTGCTGGAATTTAGACTTAAGGTTAGAAAAAGAAATTACTCCAAGAAGTAGCTATAGAAGTGGTGGAACTCGATATGATAGTCATGAACAAACTATAGTTTATGCTGTTTTAATGTTAAAACCAATTGGAGGAATAAGACAAAAATATAAAGTAAGTGATAATGAACCAAGATAAGATTTTTTTTAAAAATAGAAAAGAAGCTGCTTTACAATTACTTGATGTTCTACCAGTTGAAAGTATGAAGCTAGAAAAGTGGATAGTGATTGGTTGTTCTTATGGTGGATATGAAATGTCTAAAATTATAGCAGAGGCTTTAAATGCAGATTTTGATATTATGTTTAGTCAAAAAATATTTGCACCAAATAATGAGGAGTGTGAAATAGCAGTTGTTACCGAACTTGAAGAGGTTTTAATCCACGAAGAGTTGGTAAAAGCTTTTGATATAAATTTAGATTCAATTTATTTGAAATCAAAAGATATATATGATAGCAGTATTAAAATATTAGCAAATAGATTTAGACAAAATGAAAAATTACAAAATTTACTTGGTAAAAATGTTTTAATTATAGATGAAGATATAAATGTTGGATTGGTAGTAATGGCTTGTATAAAAACTATTATTAATCAAAAAGTAAAATCTTTAAGTGTTGCAACTCCTATTTTATCAACAGCAAGTATTTCTACAGTTGATAGAATCACTGATGATTTGTATTATATAAAAAAGCTTGAACATTATATAGAAGCTGATTACTACTATGAAAATTTAGAGGAATTAACTTTTGAAGATATTGAAAGAATTAAAAATGAAGGAAAAAAATGACAATAGCATACGAATTTGAATTAAATGGAAAAAATGAGATATTTGAATTTAATAAAGTAGCCAAACAAGCAAATGGTTCTGCTTTATTAAAAGTAGGGGATGCAGTAATACTAGCAACAGTTGCTTGCGAATTTGATAATCCAGTAAGTGAAGATTTTACACCATTAACAGTTCAATACATTGAGAAAACTTATGCATCAGCAAAATTACCTGGTGGTTTTATAAAAAGAGAGGGTAAACCTAGTGATTTTGAAACTTTAACTTCAAGAGTTATAGATAGAAGTTTAAGACCACTTTTTCCAAAAGGATTTGTATATCCAACAACAATAACTGTAATGGTATTGAGTGCAGATAAAAATGTTGATTTACAAACTGTAGCTTTAAATGCAGCTAATGCAGCACTCTATACTTCAAATTTACCTATAAAAAAATCTGTTTGTGGAGTACGAATTGGAAAAATAGATGGTAAACTTGTGGTAAATCCAAATCAAAATGATTTAAATAATTCAACCTTAGATTTATATATTGCTGGTTCAAAAGATGAACTTTTAATGATAGAAATGAAAAGTATATCTTCACTAGAAGAAAAAAATCACAAAACAAATGAAATTGTTGAAGAAAATCTAGTTGAAGCTATAGCTTTTGCACAAAATGCTTTAAAAAATTCAAATATTTCTTATGAAAATGGTTTTGAAAAAGCTTGTAAAGAAAAAGCTATTGTTGAACTTGTAGAATTTACTATTGATGAAAAAGTGATATCTTATGTAAGAGAAAATTTTTCAAATGATATAAAAGAAGCTATAAAAAAATTAGCAAAAAGTGAAAGAGCAACACAATTAAAAGATGTTGCAAAAATAATTTCAAAAAATGAATATTGTATATCAAATGAGATAGAATTTAATACAATTTATGAAGCTGTAAGTATAGTAAAAAGAGAACTTGTAAGAGCTATGATTGTAAATGATAGAGTAAGAGCGGATGGAAGAGGGCTTAAAGATGTAAGACCAATATCTATTGAAACAAATATTTTACCTTCATCTCACTCTTCTTGTTTATTTACAAGAGGTGAAACACAAGCACTTGTTATTGGTACACTTGCTGGTCATAAAGATGGTCAGATGTATGAAGTTTTAACAGATAAATCAGCTTCAATGGAAAACTTTATGGTACATTATAACTTTCCAGGTTTTAGTGTTGGAGAAGCAAAACCAATATTTGGTGTAGGAAGGAGAGAATTAGGACATGGAAACTTAGCTAAAAAAGCTTTGGAGTCTACAATTGATAAAAAGTTTAGTGATACTGTAAGAATTGTATCTGAAATATTAGAGTCAAATGGTTCTTCATCTATGGCAACTGTTTGTGGTGGTTCATTGGCCCTTAAAGCGGCTAGAGTTCCCGTTTCAAATCTTGTAGCTGGAGTTGCTATGGGAATGGTTGTTGAAAATTCTAAATATGCAATATTAACTGATATTATGGGATTAGAAGATCATGATGGAGATATGGATTTTAAAGTTGCTGGAACAAAAAATGGTATTACAGCATTGCAAATGGATATAAAACTTGGTGGAATTGAATTAAAAGTTTTAGAAGAAGCTTTACTTCAAGCAAAAGAAGGAAGAGAACATATTTTAACTATTATGGAAGAAGCATCAAAAGATATCATTTCAAGTAAAGCTTTACCAAAAGTGGAAGAATTTCCAATAGATTCATCAAAGATGATGATAGTTATTGGAAAAGGTGGAGCAACTATAAAAGAAATTATTGAGAAATATTCTGTGAGTATAGATTTAGATAGAGATAATGGTATTGTAAAAGTTACTGGAGATAATGAACAAAAAATAAATGATGCTTGTGAATTTATAAAAAAACTTGTAAATAATGCAAATTCTTCAAAACCTCAATCTAAAAATATAGATTTTGAAAAGTTATATAGTATTGATGAAATCGTATCAGGAAGAGTTGAAAGAGTTGTTGATTTTGGAGCATTTATTCTTTTATCTAAAGGTGGAGAAGGTTTGTTACACATCTCTAAAATATCTGATAAAAGAGTTGAAAAAGCAAGTGATGTTTTATCAGTTGGACAAGAAATAGAAATTAAAGTATTAAAAGTTCAAAAAGATAGAATAGAACTAGGAATGAAATAAGTTAATAATATATGAATATTATGATGTACATAGAGAAATATAATTTTAAATTAATAATTTCTATGTTAGGATAGTAAAATTTTAAATTGTAAGAATCTAAGGGGTTTATATGGCTAAGCTTTTAATAGTAGATGACTCAACTATGCTAAGAGATATGTTAAACTATGCTTTAAATGAAGGTGGTTATACAGATGTTGTTGAAGCAGTTGATGGTGTAGATGGTCTAGCTAAAGCAAAAACTACGAATTTTGATCTAGTAATTACAGATGTTAATATGCCAAATATGGATGGATTAACTCTAATTGGGGAACTTAGAAAAATTCCTCATTATTCAAAAATACCAATTTTAGTTCTTACAACAGAACGAAGTGATGAGATGAAAGCAAAAGGTAAAATAGCTGGTGCTACAGGATGGATTGTTAAACCTTTTGTACCTGATCAGTTATTAAAGGCTGTAAATATAGTATTAAGTAGATAAATAGGGGGAACTTGATATGTCATTTGATATTTCTAAATATAGAGAAATGTTTTTAGAGGAAGCTACAGAGCTTTTCGAATCAGCAGATAATGTGTTATTAGAAGCTGAGAATAACGGGACGCTAACAGATGATGAAATGGGACAACTTTTCCGAGATGTTCATACATTAAAGGGTAGTGGGGCTTCTGTTGAGTTATCATATTTCGCAGAGTTTACTCATGATGTAGAAAATTTAATGGATAAACTTAGAAGTCATAAGATAGAGTATATTCCAGAAATGGCAGAAACTCTTATTGATGGGCTAGATGTTATGAAAGAAATTTTGGATCTTGAAGTTTCAGAACAAATAAACAGAGAAAAATTTACTGAAATGACTAGTTCTTTATTAGAAGAAATTAGAGCTTATTCAAATGGTGCTAAAGTTGTTAAAATTGAACCTGTTTTAGAAACTAAACAAGCAAAAATAGTTCAATCTCAATCAAAAACTGAAGAATTAAGTTCTCAAAAAGAGAGCTTTGGATTTTTTAGTGATGAATTAAATATTCAAAGAGATAGAACAGATAAACCTTTTGGTATTTTTATTGATGATGATGTAGATGATAAAAATTTTGGTTTTTATGATGATGATTTAGAAATAAAATCTAATTCTATTGATGATGATAAATTCAAAATTGATGAAAGTAAAGATAATTTTGGTTTCTTTGATGATATGCCAAAAATGACACCTAATTCAGTGATGAAATCGAATGATATTGAAGAAAATAGGGCTCAAGAGGAGAAAGTTGTTTCTGAAAATGATGATTCAACGACTCAAATCACACAATCAAGAAGAGTAAAAAATAGTGATGATGAGTCTAAAAAATCTATATCAAACAATAATAATAGTATTAGAGTAAATTTAGATAAAATCGATTTACTAATGACTAATGTAGGTGATTTAGTTATAACAAATGCTATGCTTACTCAATTTTCCTCAACAATAGAAGATACAAAAACTAGAGGTCCAGTTTTAGAAAGATTAGAACTTCTTGAAAGACATATTAGGGATATGCAAGATAGTATTATGAGTATTAGAATGGTTCCTATGGATTCAATTTACTCTAAATTTCCTAAAGTTGTAAGAGATATATCAAAAAAACTTAATAAAAAAGTGGAATTTAAACACTATGGTGATAACGTTGAAATTGATAAAGCTATGATTGAGGGATTAACAGACCCATTAATGCATATTATTAGAAATTCTTTAGACCATGGAATAGAAATGCCAGAAGATAGAATAAAATCTGGTAAAAATGATACAGGAACTATTAGTATTTCTGCTGAGCAAGCAAATGGTCAGATGATTATTACTATTGAAGATGATGGAAAAGGTATTGATAGTGAAAAAGTAGCTCAAAAAGCACTAGAAAAAGGGCAAATTGATGAAAATCAATATAGTACAATGTCACATAATGAAAAAGCACTTTTGGTATTTGGAGCTGGAGTTTCAACAGCAGACCAAATTACAGATATTTCTGGTCGTGGTGTAGGAATGGATGTTGTAAAAACAAATATTCATAAACTAGGCGGAATTATAAAATTAGATACTGAAATAGGAAGAGGTACTGTAATTACAATTATGCTTCCATTAACTCTTGCAATTTTAGATGGACTTGATATTAGAGTAGGTGAACAAAAATATATTTTACCACTTAGTTCTATTGTGGAATCTTTACAACCAACAGCTGATATGATTAAAAAAATTGGTGATGGAACACAAGATTTATTAATGTTAAGAGAAGAATTTATTCCTGTTGTTAAACTTCATCAGTTATTTGGATTACAAAAAAGCTTTGAAAAACTTGAAGATGGTATGCTGATTGTTGTAAAATCAGGTAATACTAAAGTTGCATTATCTATCGATGAATTTTTAAATCAGCATCAAGTGGTTGTAAAACCTCTTGATAAAAACTTTAGAAGTGTTCAAGGAATTGGTGCAGCAACAGTACGAGGAGATGGAAGTATAGGATTAATTCTTGATGTTGTAGGAATTATTGACGCTCAAATTAAAATAGAAAGAGATATGAATTCTGTAAGAAAGGCATCTTAAGAATACAAATGCCATATACAATAGAAGATGTTCATAATAAGATAAAAAAGCTTCTTTATTCTCTAACAGGTATTACCCTTACAGAGAATAAAGATATTATGATTTCAAACAGAATAGATAAATTAAGAAGAAATTGTAACTATTATGGTGATATTATGGAGTTACTCATATCAATTGAACAGGGTAAAAATGTTACAGAATTTATAAACTCTTTCACTACAAATAAAACTCATTTTTTTAGAGAAGATTTTCATTTTATAGATTTAAAAAATAGAGTTTTACCTGAATTATCTAAAGCAGGGCAAAAAGCTTCTATTTGGTGTTCTGCTTCATCAACAGGAGAAGAACCTTATTCTATTGCTATGACAGTTTTAGAAACAAATGAGGAATTGCACTATAATATTCAAGCATCAATAACAGCAACGGACATAGATACAAATGTTTTACAATATGCAGCAGATGGAATATATAGATATTCGAAGTCATCAAAAGAATTTCCTTCTTGGATAAAACCTCAAAAATATTTCAAAAAAAGAGTGCAAAAAAATCTTACAGGTGAAGAAATACTAATAAAAGTAAAAGATGAATTAAAAAGAATGATAACCTTCCATGTAATGAATTTAAATGATGATAGTTATCCATTCTCAAATAATCAATTTGATGTTATTTTTTGTAGGAATGTTTTAATATATTTTTCTGTTGAAGACCAAAATAATATCCTAAAAAAGATTTTTAAACATCTTAAAATAGGTGGAACTTTATATCTAGGACATTCAGAAAATCCTCAAGATTTGATACATTATGTAAGAAGAGTAGGACAAAATATCTTTGTAAAAGAGAAAGATTTAATATGATTACTATAGGTAGAAAAGATGGGAATATTGAAAAAATTTCTTCTACAAAGATTACACAGAAAACAAAAGGATATAGTACCCATACTGTTTTGGGTGGAGAGTTTGCAGTTGTATCAGACGATGACGAAGTAGCACTTAAAACTCTTTTAGGATCTTGTGTTGCTTTAATGTTTTATGATAGAAAAAAAAGAATAAAAAGTATGAACCATTTTCTATTACCAGATACGAATGATAATACAAATGATATGAAATATGGGTTATATTCTGTTGAAGCTATGTTAAATGAAATGTATAAAATGGGATGCTCTAAATCAGATATTATTGCAAAAATATCTGGTGGGGCTGATATTATGAACTTAAACCTTAGTAGTTCAATAGGTCAAAGAAATGTAAGCTTTGCAAAAGAGTTCTGCCATAAAGAGGGATTTAGGGTTATCTCTGAACACACAAGAGGAGAGCATGGTAGATTAATACTACTTGCAAATGATTTTGAAACATTTATTAAAGTTACTCAAAAATCTGAAACTGATAATAAAATTTTATCTAATGAAAAATCATTACAAATTGAAATTACTAAAGCTCCAGTTATTAAAGAATACACTGGTGGAGTTGAACTTTTTGGTAAAGACAAAAATAAATTTGAACAAACAATGGAAATTGAACTTTTTTAATAATATTTATAGGATAAATTTATGTATACTGTATTGATAATAGATGATTCAGCTTCAATGAGAAGAGTTTTAAAGGATATGATAAACTCTATTGATGAATTTGAAGTTATAGATGTAGCAAATGATGCTTATGAAGCAAGAGAAAAAATAAAAGAATATGAACCTGACTTAGTAACGATAGACATAAATATGCCAAAGATGGATGGAGTTACGTTCTTAAGAAACCTAAATAGACTTCATCCTATGCCAGCAGTTGTAATATCTGGAGAGAGTGTAAGAGGAAGTGATATTTTTGATGATGGTGCAGTTGGATTTATTCCAAAACCAGAGATGGGCGAGTCTATGGAGTCTTTTAATGATAGAATAAAAGATACTCTTTTAAGTCTAACATTTCTACTTAAAAAATATACACTAAAAAAGCCTAAACCACAAAAAAAAGGTTATATACAAACTCAAAATGTTGATTATAAAGTCCATCCTGATGAAGTTATTCCTCTTCGTGCTGCAACTTTTAGTGGACAAAAGGTTATAGCTATTGGTTCTTCAACTGGTGGAGTAGAATCTTTATTAAGAGTATTTAGTAAATTACCATCTAATTTACCACCAATTGTTATAACTCAACATATTCCTTATGGATTTTCTAATTCTTTTGCACAAAGACTAAATGACTATTCAAATGTAAATGTATGTGAAGCTAAAGATGGTATGACTTTGGAAAGAGGGCATGGGTATTTAGCTCCTGGAAATATGCACTTAACAATAGAAAAGATTGGTAATGAACTAAGAACAAAATTATTGGATACTAAAAAAGTAAGCCAACATAAACCTAGTGTTGATGTACTTTTTCGTTCTGTAAATAATAGTGTAGGAGGATCGGCTATGGCTGTTATGATGACAGGAATGGGAGATGATGGAACTATTGCTATGAAAGAGCTATTTGATAATGGAGCATATACAATTGCCCAAAATGAAGCTAGTTGTGTTGTATTTGGAATGCCAATGAAAGCCATACAAGCTGGAGCTGTTAAAGATATCGTTCATTTAGATGAAATTGCTGATTATATAATTTCTTTTTCAAATGGTAAAATTAGATAATTGTATTAAGCTTAATTAGTTTTGGGCATTTTATAATTGATTCTATGTAATCTATTAAGATTACATGGAAGTATTAGTTTAGTATTGAAAAGTATAATTTTCAAACCAATATTAATATATATTTTGATACAATCTTTTTATTAAATGCAACCCATTATAAAGGTTCTCTGTGAGATATGAATTAGATTTTAAAAACAGTTTTAATAGTACTTTACTTTTTTGGATAGAACGATTTGTAAGAAATAAACTTACAAGTCTTTCTAATCGACAAGTAACAAATAAAGATAAGTTAGCTTTAATTATTCAAAACCTAGTTAAAGGTACAAAATCTATTGAAGAATTGGAGATTTTAGTAAAAGAAGCAAGAAATATTGGCTTAAGTGGTATAAATACATATTTTAATCCTCTTTTAAAATTATACAACTATACAAATTCTTTAGGTTTAGCTTCTATGAAAGAAATTGATGAAGAACTACTTAGTGACTTTTTAGCTAGTCAAACAAGTTCATTATCAGATGCAAGTAAAAAAAATCATAGAATTGCCCTACTATCTTTGTTTTCATATATAGATAAACAAAATGAAAATGAAGATGGAAGTTCATATTTATTTAAAATTGAGTTAAAAAATTGGGGTGGTTTAAGTGGTAAAAGTGGTACTAAACTACCCTCTTTTATGAATAAAGATGAAATTGATAAGTTTTTAGAAGCTATTGATAATTTTGAATTTACAGATAATACTGCTTATAGAAATAGACTTATTTTAAAAATCATAATTTACACAGGTGTTAGGGTTAGTGAAGTTTTAAACTTAAAAATAAAAGATTTATTTAAAGAAGATGATGTATATATGCTTCAAATTAGAGGAAAAGGAAATAAACCAAGAGTCGTGATGATTAAAAAATATATCATTGAAAATGACTTACAAAACTGGTTAAATATGAGAGTTTGTCAAAATGATTTACTTGTTTGTAATCAAAAAGGTGAAAGGCTAACGCAAGCTTATATTAGTAGAGTTGTAGAAAATATACTAATAAGTGCTGGCATACGAAAAGAAAAAAATGGAGCTCATATGTTACGGCACTCTTTTGCTACATTGCTTTACTCAAAACACCATGATTTGATACTTGTACAAGAAGCTTTAGGTCATGCTGATATTAATACAAGTAGAATTTATACTCATTTTGATAAAGAAAGATTGAAAAAAACTACAGAAATTTTTTAAATATTTTTACCAAAAAGATTGAGTCAAATTATCTAAATTTGACTCTTGTACTTCTAAATATATATTTTCATCATAATCCAAATAAATGCTATATTCTCCGATAGAGAAACTATTTTCAATATCTCTTTTGTTGAAATAAGATATATCATCACTAATATTACAAAAATTAGCTAAATGATACTCTACTAATGATGGAGACATACTATCAATTGTACTTTCTAGTAAGTTGAAATTTTCAACTCCAAAAAGATTTAAAATAGAATTTTTATCAATACAAAATATCACTTTAAACTCTATTTTACTGATTTATTCCCAATAAAGAGTTCAATCTCGGATCAGTTAAATCAACTCTATTATCATCTTCAGATTTTTCTTCATTGCTAAATGTATTTAAAATATTAGGTTCTTCATCTTTTTCATCTTCATTTGTTGTTTCAGTTTCATTATAAGAAATTCCCAAAAGATTATCTACTGATTGTAAATTTGACTCAGTAGTTGAAGAGCTAACATTAACATCACTTAAGATGCTATTTTGTGTATTAACACTACTTTTATTTAAAATAGTTTCAATTTGTCCAAGCATAGTTGAAATATGCGTTTTATCTTCTTCTGTATTATTCTTAAGCTCATCAACACTTTTCTCTAAGTCCTCTTTTGCTAACTCAAGGTTAAATACATCTTCTTCTAACTCATTTATTCTTGTTTTTAAACCTTCATTCTCTCCTTGAAGTTCTTCATAAGCCTTGATTAAGGTACTTAAAGCATTATTTAGTTTTGAAATTGTTTCTGCATTTGTCATAGTTATTAAATCCTTATTAGTTATATATTAAAACCGTATTATTACAAAATTTAGCTAAATAATTCCATCAATTTTTAATAACGATTCAACTTTTGGATTTCTTTGTGCAAAATCAAAAAATAACTTATCCATATTGTATGAACCTCCTTGACTTAAAATACAATCTTTATATTTTTGTCCTAACTCTTTATTAAATATATTTCCAGACTCTATAAACATATAAAAAGCATCAGCACTTAGTACTTCAGCCCATTTATATGAGTAATACCCTGCACTATAACCACCAGCAAAAATATGTGAAAATCCATTTTGAAATTTATTATATTTTGGTGGAATAATAACTGCAAACTCTTCTCTTATTCTATCAAGTAAATTTTGTACTTCATCTTCAGTTTTGTATAAATCTTGATGAAGTTTAAAATCAAACAATGCAAACTCTATTTGTCTTAAAGTAGCCATAGATGATTGGAAATTTTTTGCTTTTATTATCTTATTTATTGCTTCATCATCTAAAACTTCACCTGTTTTATAATGTTTTGCAAACAATTTTAATACATCTTTATCATAAGAAAAATACTCTAAAAATTGTGATGGAAATTCAACTGTATCCCATGTAACACCAGAAATACCACTTACAAATGGTTCATCAACTTTACTTAACAAATGATGCAGAGCATGTCCCATTTCATGAAAAAGAGTTACAACATCACTATGTCTTAAAAGTGAAGGTATTTCATTTGTAGATTGTGGAAAATTACCTACTATATAAGCTGTTGGAAGATTTATATCTCCATTAGAATTTTTAAAATATGAGTGCCAATTATTCATCCAAGCACCACCTCTTTTATCTTTTCTTGACTCTAAATCTATGTAAATTCTAGCACTTACTTTACCATTTTCGCTCAAATCATAAACTTGAACTTTATCATCCCAAGCTTTTGCTTTAGTTTTTGTAAATTTAACTCCAAACATAGCCTCTAAAAAATCAAAAAAACCTTTTAAAACAGAATTTTGTTCAAAATATGGTCGATAATACTCTTCATCTAAATCATATTGAGCTTTTTTTAGCTTTTCACTATAATAACTCATATCTGAAGGTCTAAAATCTGTAATTCCATCTTTTAAAGCTAACTCTTTTACTTCTTCTAACTCTTTTTTAGCTTTTGGTTTTGCTTTTTTTCCAAGTTCAATTAAAAAATTTACAACTTCATCTTCATTTTTTGCCATTTTTGTGGCTAGTGAGTATTGTGCAAAGTTTTCAAATCCTAATATTTTTGATTTTTCATCTTTTAAAGATAAAAGTTCTTCTATTATTTTGCCATTTTCACTAGCTCTTGTAGTGTATGCTTTATATAGCTTTTCTCTTTTATCTCTATTTGAACCATAAGTCATATATGCCATATAAGAGGGCATTTGAAGTGTAAATTTATATTTTATTTTTCCATCTTCTTCAAATTTTGCTAGTTCTAAATCAGATTGTGGTATCTCTTTTACATCTTCAAAGTCTTCAATAATCAATTCATAACTATTTGTAGCTTTTAAAAGGTTTTGAGAAAATTTATGAGACAACTCACTTTTTAATAAATCAATATCTTCAAGTCTTTTCTTTTTGTTATTATCTAAGTTGCAACCAGATAATTCAAAATCTCTTATCTCATTTTCTAAAACTTTATTTTGTATATTATTTAAAGTATTTTTTTCATTATATTGTATATCTTTTAAAGATATATAAATATTCTCATTTTGACTTATCTCACTTTCATATTTTGATATAATTGGTAAGCACTCTTCATATACTTTTGAAGTTATTTCTGAATTTTTAACTGAATCAATATGAAATATTGGAGTGATAAATTCATTGATACTCTCCCCTATTTCTTGAAATGGTAAAACAAAATTTTTATAAGTTTTATTTTCAATCTTTAAAAGTTCTTCAACTTTTTTTCTATTACTATTTAACAACTCTTCTAAAATAACACTAGATTTCTCTAAATTTTCTAAATTAAACTCTTTAAACATCTTTTTCCTTTTTAAATTTTATTGTAAATCCTCTATCAAAACTCTCATAATCTTTGTAAAAACTATATTGTTCAATATTAAAGTTTTTAAAAAAGCTTTCTAAAGAGGCTTTTTGATCATATCCCATTTCACAAAGAAGATATGAAATTTTTTTATCTGCTGTATTTTTTACTATATTTTTTAATAACTCATCTCCAACAATTCCACCAAAAAGTGCATTTTTAGGTTCAAATTCTACATTTTGTGGTAGTTTATAGTCATTTGCTATATATGGGGGATTTGAAATTGTCATAAAAATATCATCTTCTAAAACATTTTCATATAAATTACTCAAACGAAACTCAATTTTATCTAAAACATTATGTTTTTTTGCATTTTTTTGTGCCAATTCTAAAGCTTTAGGATTTATATCAACTGCAATTATCTTTATATTTTCTACTAATAAAGCTAACATTACAGATATTATCCCACTTCCAACACCTATTTCTAGTATTTTAACGGGTTTTTCTAAATCTTTTAAAATTTCTAAACAATTATCAACTAAAAGCTCTGTTTCAGGACGAGGGATAAGAACTCCTTGCTCAACAATAAATTGTTCTCCATAAAATGATGCTTTACCAATAATATACTCTAAAGGATAATTTGTAGCTCTTTGTTTTACAAGTTTTTCTAGTTCTTGCACCTTTTCAAACTCATTATTGTAGTTTAGATGAAGCCAAATAGAGTTTTTATCTAAAAGATACATTATTAGTATCTCTACTTCTTTTGCTGGAATATGCGTAACTAATTTTAATTCACTAGAAAACTTTTTAACGCAATCTTTTATCGTCATTTAACACCTTTTTTATTTAAACTTTTAATCTAAGATATATAAAGAAACTTCATCTGCTAATAGAAAGTTATTATTATAAACTATATTTTCTATTATACAAATCTTATTTATTTGTACTAAATCATCAATTTTTTTTAGTTCTTTATCACTAAAAATATCTAGAGCTACTCCAACTTTACTTCTAAATCCAAGTAAAACTTTTTCACTCTTTATATCTTCATCATTTAACTCTTCTGTATCTATATAAGTAGGATTTTCAATATACTCTTCTACACTTTTTTGGCTATATTCCCGTTTTTTATTTATGTAAGCAACAGCTCCTGCTCCAACTCCCAAATACTCTTTATGTTCCCAATAACCAAAATTATGTTTTGATTGGAAATTATCATTTTTTGCAAAATTTGCTATTTCATATTGTTCAAAACCAATACTTTTTAGATAATCAAAAAGCTTATATGATAACTCTTCATCATCTATTTTTAGGCTCTGTTTTGTTTTATTTAAAGATTTCTCATTTAAATGAAATTTTGTACCCTCTTCTATTATCAATGAATAAGCACTAATATGTTCTATTCCTAAAGTTAAAATGGTATCAAAATCTTTTTTAAGAAGTTCAAAATCATCATTTATAACACCATAAATAATATCACAATTAATACTATTAAATCCTATACTTTTAGCATTTTGTATAGCTTTTATAGCACTATTTTCATTATGATTTCTTCCTAGAAATTTTAGTTTTTTATCATTAAAACTTTGTACTCCAAAACTTATACGATTTACTCCCAAATCAAACATTTGTTTTTGCCACTCAAAGGTTGCTGAATTTGGATTTGCTTCAGTAGTTATCTCTATATCTTTTGAGAAATATGGTTTTAACATATCAAAAATATCTTTGTAAAGAATAGCATCTATTGTCGATGGAGTTCCTCCACCTATAAATATCGTATTTAAAAGTTTATTTGATTTTTTTAAATGCTTTAAAATATTCTCTTTAAGTTGTATTTTTAAGGCATTTATATAGTTCTCTTTTAATTTGTTTTTTGTTGTATATGAGTTGAAAGCACAATAAAAGCACTTGCTATCACAAAAAGGAATATGTATGTATAAAAGCAATTTTTAATCCTATATTTTATAAAATATCGGGCTAATTATAAGGAAAATTATATTTATGACTGATAAAGAAGAGATTAAAAAAGAGAAAAAGAATTTTAGACCAAATGTTGCAGCTATTATATTATCAGCAAAATATCCAGCAAAATGTGAAATTTTTATAGCCTCAAGAGTAGATATTGACAATGCATGGCAGTTTCCACAAGGTGGAATTGATGATGGTGAAACTACAAAAGAAGCTCTATTTAGAGAACTTGAAGAGGAAATAGGAACAAAAGATGTGGAAATAATTGCAGAGTATCCCAATTGGGTCTCTTATGAGTTTCCACCTACTATTGCTCAAAAAATGTATCCATTTGATGGTCAAAAGCAAAAATATTATTTAGTAAAACTAAAAAAGGGTGCTAAAATAGATATAAATACAGAAATTCCTGAATTTAGCGAATATAAATTTGTACCTACTAAAGATATTTATGAATATATAACTTTTTTTAAAAGAACTGTTTACAAACAAGTTTTGAGGTATTTTAAACAAGAGGGTTATATTTAAAAAAGGAAAGAAAAACAGATGTTAAAAGTGTTGAAGTTTGGTGGAACAAGTGTTGGTGCACTTGATAGAATTCAAAATGTTGCAAATATCATTAAAAAAATGAAAGATGATGGTGATGATGTTATAGCTATTGTTTCTGCTATGAGTGGAGAAACAAATAAGCTTATTGAATATGCTCAATATTATACAAAAACTCCAGATTTAAAAGAAATGGATATGTTATTAAGTTCTGGTGAAAGAGTAACATCGGCTTTACTTTCTATTGCTTTGAATGAAATGGGATATAAAACTATATCTATGAGTGGAAGAGAAGCTGGGATTTTAACAGATTCTTGTCATACAAAAGCTAGAATAGAAAAAATTGATACATCAAAAATGAAAGATGCAATAAAAGATGGTTATACAATCATAGTTGCAGGTTTTCAAGGGGTAACATTGGACGGTTCAAGAGTTACAACTTTAGGACGTGGAGGAAGTGATTTATCTGCTGTTGCAATTGCAGGAGCTATAAAAGCTGATGTTTGTGAGATTTATACAGATGTTGATGGTATCTATACAACAGATCCAAGAATTGAACCAAAAGCTAAAAAACTAGAAAAAATATCTTATGATGAGATGTTAGAACTTGCAAGTTTAGGTGCAAAAGTTCTACAAAACAGATCAGTAGAGATGGCAAAAAAATTAAATGTAAATTTAGTATCAAGAAGTAGCTTTACACCAGAAGTTGAAGGTACATTAATCACAAAGGAAGAGAATATTATGGAAAAACCAATAGTAAGTGGGATAGCTTTAGATAAAAATCAAGTTAGAGTTGGAATGTATGGAGTTATAGATAGACCAGGTGTTGCAAGTGCTATATTTACAGCTTTGGCTGATAAAAATATAAATGTAGATATGATTGTTCAAACAAGAGGATTGGACGGAACAACAGATTTGGATTTTACAATTCCTACAACAGATCTGGAAATTTGTAAAAAAGTTATGACTCAATTTACTGCTGAAGCAAAAAATATTGATTACAATGAAGCTATTTGTAAAGTTTCTATTGTAGGTGTTGGAATGAAATCTCACACTGGAGTTGCTTCAAAAGCATTTACAGCTTTAGCAAATGAGAATATAAATATAAGAATTATCTCAACAAGTGAGATTAAAATTTCTATGATTATAGATGAGAAATATGCTGAATTAGCTGTTCGTGCTTTACATGATGCTTATGAATTGGATAAATAGTAGTGCAAGAATTTCTTAATTGGACAGTAGATACAATCAGGGAAGATAGACTTATATCTCCTTGGTTAGAAGAGAAAAAATTTGAGTGGGCACCACTTGTATCTAAAAATATTACAAATATTTTGGATAAAAACTACTCAGTTTTAATAATCACAGATAAAGATAGAGATTGGTTTTTAAGCTATATTTTATCAAATATTAATTCAAATAAATTAAATAGACCATTTTTACCATTTTATGATTTTAGTTCATTTTACAAACAAATAGATTCTTTAAAATCAGAAGATGATATCTCAAATATTCAAGATATGTTAAAGATATCTTTTCCAAATGGATACTGTTTTTGGTATATTGGGAAAAGCCAAGATACTAGAGCAACTTTAGCAAAAATTACAAAAAGTTCGTTTTTATGGGTTTTTGATGAAGAAAGACAAGGTACAATCAATCTTAAATCAAATGATGATGGACTTGATATGAAACTTTTACAAATGTTTAGATTATATAATAGAACACTAAGTGCTGCACTTTTTGCTGAAATTAATGTAGAGAGTTAAAATTGGATATTTTTAATAACTCTACAATTTTAATAGTAAATAATATAGAAGAAAGTTTAAATCTACTATTACCAAACTATCCAATACACTCAATAAGAGTTATTAAAAATGAAGAAAAAGATGAATTCCAAATAGCACAAGCAAATCAAGCTATAAAAGAGGCTTATATAGCTTCAAATGAGATAAAATATCTATTTTTATGTGGAGCAACTTTTAGAGTAGAAGCACAAAATGCTCTTTTAAAAATCTTAGAAGAACCACCACATAATGTAGTTTTTATAATACTTGTATCATCTAAAAACTCATTATTACCTACCATTTACTCAAGATTGCCATATAAAAATCTTAAAAAATCAATAGTAAAAGATGAGATTGCTTTAGATATAAAAAGAATGGATTTGAAAGATATATATAACTTTGTTAAAGAAAATCAAAGAGTTACAAAATATGAAGCTATAAGTATTGTTGAGTCAATTTTACTAAAAGTAAATAAAGAAAATATAAAGCTAAATAAAGATGAATTAGATGTATTTTTTAAATCTATTAAGTTACTAGAACTTAATTCAAAACCTTCAAATATCCTAACATATCTTCTTTTATCAATACTAGAAAGAGAAAATAATTAATGAAAACATATAAAGTATCACTAAGTGATACAAAAAAGTTTTTTGAAAAATTAGGTTGTGATAGTGGTGGTATTTCGATATTATCAAAAAAATCAAAACTACATACACTTTTTATAAAAGATTTACATGTAGGAGCTGCAAATATCTTAAAGCAAGATGCTTTATCAATAGGTGCAGATTTAGCTGTTCCAAATGGAGTTATCGTAGCCCGTGATAAATATGTAAATGCCTTACTTATAGGGACAACTAAGCATTTTGAGATTTTAAGTAAAAAAGAGTTAGCACAACCTTTTGGACTAAAAGAGTTGGCTAAAACTTTAAAAGATTATGTAAAAGAACAAAACTATCATACAAAAATTATGGGTGTTTTAAATGCAAATGAGGACTCTTTTTTTAAAAATAGTAGATTTGATAACTCTCAAGCTTGTCAAAGAATAGAAAAAATGATAGAAGATGGTGCGAATATCATAGATATTGGTGCAGTTTCAAGTCGTCCTGGAAGTTTACCTGTAAGTCCTGATGAAGAGCTTAATCGTTTAAAAGATATAGTTCAAACTATTTATAAAAACAGATATTTTGAAAAGGTTGATTTTTCTATTGACTCTTTTGAGCCAGAAGTTATAGAGTATGTTTTAAATTATGGATTTAAAATAGTAAATGATATAACAGGCTTAGAAAATGATGAAGTTTGTAAACTCGTAGCAAAATATAATGCCCTTGCAATCATTATGCATATGCAAAATAATCAAACAAATATGCAAAATAATCCATATTATGAAGATGTTGTAGTTGAAATTGACGATTTTTTTACTAAACGAATAGAAAAAGCAAAGAGTTTTGGAGTAAATGATATAGTTTTAGATGTAGGAATTGGTTTTGGTAAAACTTTGGAACACAATCTACTTTTACTTAAAAACTTAGAACATTTTAAACATTTTGGATATGAGCTTCTAATAGGTGCAAGTAGAAAATCTATGATAGATATGATAACTCCAACTGCTATTGAAAATAGACTTAGTGGAACAATAGCCATTCATCTTGAATCAATACGATATGGTGCTTCAATTATAAGATGTCATGATGTAAAAGAACACTATCAAGCTATAAAAGTTTTTGAAGCAATAGAAAATATAAATTAAAAAATTTCAGTTTCTTTTTTTGCTCCAAAAATATCGTCTATCAAATATCTAGCTTTTGTTTTTTCTTTTACAAATGTGATATTGTAGTAAACTTCATCTATATCTTCTGGTTCACAAACTTCAAAATACAAAGAATACTCTGCTTTTTCTAAATTAATATCGATTTTATGGTAAGTTTCCATAGATAAAAGATAAATATTATTTGCACTAATAACTTCAAAAGGAACAACTATTGCTCTCAAGGCATTTTTGTCTTTTTCATAACTACTTTTTAAAGAAATATTGATTTTTGCAAAAAATTCACCCTCAGCAATTGGATCAAAAATAGCATAACCTTTCCCAAAACTAACACCCTGCTCTAACCCTTCATCATCCCAATCTATATTTTCTTGTGAGAATAAAACTGATTTGATTTTTATTTCATGGTTTGAGATTTTAAAATCTATTGATTGTGGCATATTTATGTTCCTTTTTTTAAAACTTTGTAATTATTTTTAATCTTTTTTATATCCCTCATAGTAATAAGACTGTTCAATACCTTTAAATATAACTTCTCTATCTTCTACTTTAGGTGTTAAATTTTCACCTAATAATGTTCTTATTTCTAAATCGTTTATAGGGCTTCTCTCCATTGCTTGAAGATATAACTCTTTACTTACATTTTGCCAATCTACTACTTTTTTAAGTTCTTTTTTGAGTATCATATCTAGCCATATTCTCATGGTTCTTCCATTTCCCTCTAAAAAAGGATGAGCAATATTCATTTCAACATATTTTTCAATAATCTCTTTAAAATTACTTTGTGGCATTTGTTCAATTTTTGGCAATATTTCTTTTAGATATAAGCTATTTGCAAATCTAAATCCACCTTTTGAGATATTTAACTCTCTTAATTCTCCAGCAAATAGATAAAGCCCATCAAAAAGATATTTATGTATTTGTTGTAAGCCTTTCAAAGTTCCAACTTCAATTTTATCTATATCACAACTTTCAAATAATTGATATGCTTTTTCTAAACTTTGTTTATCTATATCTTTCATTTTTAACCTTTATTAAAGAAATCTTTGAATTATCATAAACTTTATCATGAAGTTTTAAAGAGTACATTACAAATTATCCAAATTTATGTTAAACTTCTTTGCCATATCTTTCAAAGAGATATAACTGTCTTTTGGCTCCTTTTTTCTTTGTTCTACAACTTCAAAAATCTCTTTATGCTCCAAATATTCTAAAAACTCTTCAAGCTTTTTTAGTTTTTCATACTCTTGTATAGAAATAACTACTGCTTCAAGTCGATTGTTTTTTAAAATCCCAACTTTTTCCAAGCTTCTCTCTTTTACATCTGTTAAGATTTTGCTTATTTGTTTTGTGAAATCTGTAATTGATAAAAGTTCATTTTGTGTATAACTTACCATAATTTACTCCTAAATTTAATATGAAATATTATAGTGAATTTACCATAAAAAATATATAAATTTTGATTTTTATATATTATCCATAAAAGCTACCCTCTTTTTTTATAAACTCTAGTGCATCTATAAAAGTGCCTGTAAATCTCTTTTGTTCTTTATCATCTACAAGATATATAAACTCACAAACTTCTAAAAATCTTTTATCTTCTTTGATTTTGTCATCAATTTTTACACTTATACAATCATGTAAATATGTAATTTTTTCATCTAAAACATCGAAATGTGCATAATACTCATCTCCTTTATACTCTCCTTTTTCAAGAAGCTCTCTATCTTCAATATACCAATCAGGTTCTAAAATTTTAATAATAATTTTTCTAACCATTTTTTTACCTTTTTTGTTTAGATAAATTATCAAATAAATAACTTATAAACGATATTGACTTTAAACTATTTATTTTATTTGCATAATCTGTACATCCACCATGAAGTATTAAATGTCTATTTAATTTATTAAAATTTTCACTTCTTTGTTTTTCATTTTGAACAAGTGGTATTTTCTCTTTTAGTGGTCTCAAAAACTCTTCAGTTATTGCACCAGATACATTTGATTTTATATAATCTTCAAAATATTTTTCATTATCTCTTTTACCAAAAAAATTACGATTGATTAAATCAAGACAAATTCCATCTGCTTGAATTAAAAATACAGGAACTGATAACTCATACATTTCATTTTTATGTGCATCAAATGCATTACTCAAAATAGAAGCTCTATTTGGAAATGTTTCTATCAATTTTGCTTGAATTAGATCTAATTTTTCTTCATAATATAAAATTAATTCTTCTTCTATTTCATCAATTTGTTTGTGATTTATTTCTAATAATAATTGTAAAGATATATCATTTGAAACGAACCAACCTTCATTTGCCAATATCATAATTGATGATTTTAATTTCTCTGGTAATTCTTCAAAATTTTTTTGTAAATCTGATGTTATTCCTTTAAATACATTAGAAAAATTATTAAGAGTATTTTGAAAATCTGATAAAGGCTTTAATATTTTTAATAAACCACTATTATTATCTTGGAAATTTTTTCCAATTTCTAATAACTCAGATGATATTCCTAATTTATAATTTAGCATTGGCTTATATAAGTTTATTAATTTATGATTATTATCATAAAAAAAATTTAGAGCTGAATTATCAAATATGCTTTCTAAATTTTTATTTAATTCTTTCACAAAAACTCCTATTCTAAAATTGCTAAATAATAACATAAAGTTTTTGAAATAAGAAATTTTATTACAAATTGTAATGTTTTTTAATTATTTTCCACAATTTTAATCTCATCAGGAGTTAAATCATAAAGTTTATAAACCATTTGGTCGATAGTCTTTTCATTTGTAGTGCAGATATTTTCTAAATTTTCAAGCTCTTTTTTAAGTGCAATTTCTCTATCAAAGTTATTGGTTTTTATAGCTTCATCTAAAAGAGGTTTATAATCTTTTATTTTTTGTTTAGCTTCCAAAATCTCATCTACAAGTTTTATAAATGGTTTTTGTGATTCTTCATCTATTTTTGGGATTGGTATTTGTTTAAGATAATCATAACTAATTTGATATCCATTTTGTATTTGTGTACAAAATTTAGATATTAAGTACCAAGTTATTGCTGAATTTAGTATTGATAGCAAATAATTATCTTTTTGAGGATAAATATATATTTTATTATTTACAGCATAGCTACCTTTATTATCTAAGCAAAATGAATTTCTAGTTTGCATTTCCATATATAATATTTTAGGTTTATCAAAATCTTTAAAGCTATTACTTTGTAGTTGCCACCATAATTGTTTCCCTGCTCTTTTTTCTAATTTATTTTTGTATGTTTCTAAATGTTCTTTTACTGCTGGATAATCCTCAATATTAATTTTATTATGAGCATAAATTAAATATTGTTCTGCAAAATTTATTTCATATTTGGAAATATCTCTTCCTCTTAAAAGAGGTTTTATGATTTCAATAGATTTACTATCTTTTTTAATTATTTCATCTTTTTTATTTTTATCTATTACAAAAGCTTCATTTAAACCTGTTTTAATTCCATAAAAAATTTCTCCATTTGTATATTCATGAAGCAAAATAGTATTTCTATGTAATTTTTGTAAAAGATTAAAATCGAAAATATTCCAACCATCATCTGATAATGATTTAAAAGTTACATTATCTGCTTTATTTTCTAAAATTGATTGTAAGTCTTCATTTATTTCTTTTAATTGATAACTTTTAAAATATTCATTTTGATTACTATTTGAAATTGTTAAAATTAAAGGATATGTAGTTGCACCCTCAAAAATTTGTAAATCACCAAAATCAATAATTGATTGAATATTATAGGTCTTTAAAAATTGTCTTAAAGGTTTTCCATAAGAAGTTTTTAGCCACTTATTTGGAAAAATGTAACTAAACAATCCATTATTTTTAAGTAAATTTAATCCTAATTCAACAAAATAAACATATAAATCTGCACTTCCATGATAAACTTTATAGATTTTACTCAAAGCTTCTTTTTGCTCTTTTATCGCTTCTTGTCTTACATAAGGCGGATTTCCAATAACCACATCAAAACTATTTTCACTAAATGGAATCTCTAAAAGTGAATTTGCACAAATTATTTTATCACTAAGTTTTGTTAAAACTCTTCCTTTTTGTGCAGTTCGTAGCCACAAACTTAATTTTGCTATTTCAACAGCATCTTCATTTATATCTACACCATATAAATTATGTTCTAAAATACTCTCTTCTACTTGATATGAAGCAAATAAATCTCCCATCAAAGCCAAATCATTTTGTAGATTTTTATGTTCAGATATTAGATATTCTAAAGCTTGATTTAAAAATGCTCCACTTCCACAAGCAGGGTCAAGTATTTTTAGTTCAAAAAGCCAATTTTTATATATTTCAAGATTATCTTTTATTTGTTGTTCATCTTTTGATAGTTTTTTTAGATTTTTGGGAGAGTTTATATCTACTATATTTAACTCTTCTCTTTTTTCTTTTATTAGTTTTCCAAGTGTATTTTCTACAATATATTTAGTGATATATTCAGGTGTATAAAAAACTCCATCTTTTTTTCTTTTTGATTTTGTTTTATCAAAGCTTGTATTTTCTATATTTGCTTGGAGTTCTTCAAGGTCTGTTAAACTTTGCTCAAAAATATGTCCTAAAATATTTACAGATATTTCACTTGCAAAATCATAGTTTGAAAGCTTTTGTGCTTTTTCATCTAGTATTTCATCATCTATTATAATAGAGTCAAGAAGTTCATCTTTAGCAAATAATCCACCATTATATTTTGGTATTTGTAATCTATCATTTCCACTATTTATAGCTTCAAAATAAAACTTATAAATATCATATAAAGAGTAGTTTGTGAACTTTTGATTTAAAAACTCTTCTCTTATCTCTTTTACAGTATTTGTATTTAAAAGTCCTCTATCTTCTGCAAATAGTATAAATATTATCCTATCACATAGTTTTTGTGTAAGTCGCAAAAGTGTTGATTTATCTATATTTTCATTGTTTTTTACAATATTTTCAAAAAGTGCTGTTCTAAATAGTGAAAAATCTTTATAAAGTTCTTTTGAAATATTTTGCTCAAAAAGATTTGATTTTTCTTTTATTTTAAGTGGAATTTGCTCTTTTATACTCTCATATGATAGTAAAAGATGAAGCTTTTTAAACTCTTCATAATCAAGATTAAAAAGGCTAAATTTTTCATAAGCTGTACTTTTTTCTATATAAAACCTTATCTCATCAAAGTTTGAGATTATCACATATTTAGCATTCGAGTGTTGAGATAGATAATAAAATGCTTGTTGTTGAACCTTATCAAGATTTTTAGTATCTTGTGCTTTTAGTTCTATTACAGCTGTGATTTGGTTATCTTGATATATAACTCCATCAGCTTTTTTATTATCTGTTTCATTTTTCTTTTCTCTTTCAAGATTAAAAGAGCTTGGATTTGTAGTTTTTAGAGTGTATCCCAAACAAGACTCAAAAATATCTTTTAAAAAGCCATCTTGATACTCTTCTTCTTTGAAATCTTTTATCGCTTCTATTTTGGCTTTGTAGTTTTGAAAAGCTGCCCATCTAGTGGCAACCAAACTCTCATCTTGTTTGAAACTATCTATAACACTCTTTTGAAACATAAAATAATCCTTTTACAAAATCTCATGCAAAGTATTTGCTTTTTTCATCCACTCTTCAAGTTCTTCATATTTTTCGTTTTGTATTAACTTTTTAGCACTATTTAACTGTTCTTCAAATGACTCAATAGAAGATAAAAGGTTTTCTCTATTCTGTTTAAAAATATCTCCCCACATTCTAGGGCTTGATTTTGCAATTCTACTCATATCTTTAAATCCACCAGCCGCCAAAGCGATAATCTCTTTTGGATTTTGATGACTCATAACAGTATTTGCTAAAGAAAAAGAGATAATATGAGGTAAATGAGAGATATAACAAGCATTTATATCGTGTATATGGCTATCCATAACTACTATTCTCATACCTATTTCTTGAAAAATCTTAAAAGCTCTATTTACATGAATATTTGCATTGTCTTCTAAATCACAAAAAACAACAGTTTTTCCCTCATACAAATCATCAATAGCAGCTTTCGGTCCTGATTTTTCAGTTCCTGTCATAGGATGTGCTGCAATAAAGTTTTTTCTTATTTTTGGTGGAATACTTTTTACAATATACTCTTTAGTAGAACCCATATCTATAATAGTTGTATTTTCATCTATATCTAAAAAGTTTGGAAACATAGATATTATCGCATCAACAGGAATAGCTAAGATAATCACATCAGATACTTTTTTAAGAGTTTCTAAATCAACCAACTCATCAACTAAATTCAAATCCATAATATCTTTTTTATTTTTTTCACTATTTGTAAAACCATAAACTTTTGAAGCAATACCGTATCTTTTTACAGCTTTTGCTAAAGAACCTCCCATAAGTCCTAAACCGATAATTCCTATATTCAAAATCATACCTTTTATTAAAAATCGAGCGAAATTATACACTACTTTAGATTTATGTAAACTATATTTAGATATATTATTGTTTTATTTTTGAAAATAAGGATATTTGTGAAAAATCGAACAATTATTTTGTCTTTAGCTTGTGCTAGCGTGCTAAGTGCAAGTAGTATTAAATCAATTGAATATAAAAATGTAAGTAAAGTTTCTCCACAAGTTTTAAATGAAACACTGAATATGAAAACTGGGGATAATTTAGATGAGAATAAATTAAATGATGCAATAATTAAATTTTATAGCTATGGATATTTTGATGATATTCAAGCATTAAATGACGATGGAAATATCAAACTTATTTTCAAAGAAAAACCATCAATTGCAAATGTTGATATAAAAGGTTACAAAACTAGAAGTGAAGATGTAGATGCACTTAAAAAAGTTATAAAACTGAATAAAGGTTCTATGTATAGTGAGAAAAGAGTAAAAGAAGCAAAAGATACTCTTTTAAAAATGCTTGAAAGTGAAGGTTATATAAACTCTGTTGTAGAAGTGGAAACTGAAAACTTAAGTGATGAATCTTTAAAAGTAACTTTCAATGTAAACAAAGGTGATGAAATTATCATCAAAAAAGCAAATTATCATGGTGCTGACAATTTAGAACAAGATGATTTTGATAAAGTTACAGCAAATAAAGAAAAAGAGTTTGCTTCTTGGTGGTTTGGACAAAATGATGGTGAAGTGAAAATCGACCAACTAAAATATGATGCAAGAAGAATAAATGACTTATATTTTGAAAAAGGTTTTTTAGATGCAGAGGTTAAAGAGCCATTTTTAGATATTGATTTTGCTTCAAACCAAGCTAAATTAGACTTCTTCATAAAAGAAGGAGAAAAATATACTACAAAAGATATAACAATATTTTTAGACTCTTCTATTGTTGATCCAGATACTATATATGATGATTTAAAACTAAAAAAAGATAGAACTTTTAATATTAAAAGATTGAGAGATGATCAAGAATATATAAAAACTTTAGTAGCTGATAAAGGTTATGCTTTTGCAGAAGTTAGATTTGATTTAAAGAAAAATGAAGAAGAAAATCTTGTAGATGTTGTTTTCAATGTAATTCCAGGAAAACAAGTATATATAAATGATGTAAAAATAGCTGGAAATACAAGAACTTTAGATAGAGTTGTAAGAAGAGATGTATATTTAGCTCCTGGTGATTTGTACAATCTTACTGATATTAAAGATGCTACAAACAAACTTAAGCGTTCAAGATTTTTTGATGATGTACAGTTTGAAGAAAAAAGAATTAGTGAAGATAAGATGGATATCATCGTAAAAGTAACAGAAGCTCCAACTGGAAGCTTAATGCTTGGTGGAGGATATGGTTCTTATGATAAATTCATGGTAAATGGTTCTATCAGCGATGCAAATATATTTGGTTCTGGATTAGCTTTAGGATTAAGTGCTGATTTATCAAAAAGATCAAGTAGATTTGAGTTAAGTCTAAAAAATCCTGCAATCAATGATAGTGATTACAATGGAGAAGTTGAAATTCACTCAACTGATAATGAAATCAGAAGAAGTAAATATGATTCTGATATAAAAACAAAAGGGTTTTCTGTTGGTGTAGGAAAAGAAGTGATAAGAAATACTTACGTTGGAGCTAAATATAGTCTTGACTTTATAGATGAAAAATATGATTATGATCAAGCAACATTAGATGATATTAAAAAAAGAGAAAAGCTTCCATTTGAAAATCAAGATTATGTAAATAGTGCTATTACTCCATATATAAATTTTGACAATACAAATGATTTTTACTTTCCAACAGAAGGTTTCAGAGCGAATGTTTCGGCTGAATATGCTGGTGTTGGTGGAGATTCAAAATATATCAAACCAAGTGCAAGTTTAAGATATTTTTACTCTTTAGAAGATTTAACAGAACTTGATTGGGTTTTAAGATTTAAAACACAAGCTAGAATGTTAATAGATAATGGTCAAATAAATCAAGGAGATTCTCTATATTTAGGTGGTCCTAGAACTCTAAGAGGATACAAATCTTATGCCTTCCCAAATAATGAAACAGGAGAAAGAACAGATCCATATAAAAAAATGTGGTCAAATTCAGCTGAAATTAGCTTTCCTTTAGTTCCAAGTGCAAAAATGAGATGGGGAGCATTTTATGATTATGGTATGATTGGTCAAGATTCATTTAGTGATATAAAAAGATCAGGGACTGGTCTTTTATTAGAGTGGATATCTCCGATGGGTCCACTACAATTAATATTTGCTAAACCAATTGGTAAAAAACCAGGTGATGAAACATCATCATTTGAGTTCTCATTTGGAGCAAGTTTCTAATGGTAAAAAAATTAGAGATTGATATAAAAAGACGTATTAGCAATGAAGAAGCCTTATTTTTAATTAAAAATGCTTCTTTAATTGAGTTAGGTGAATTAGCTAGTCAAAAAAAAGCCCAATTTCATAAAGACAAAATCACAACATTTATAGTTGATAGAAACATAAACTATACTAATGTTTGTTGGGTTGATTGTAAATTTTGTGCATTTTATAGACATAAAAAAGATGATGATTCTTATGTTTTAAAATTTGATGAAATAGATAAAAAAATAGAAGAACTTTTAGAAATTGGTGGAACACAAATCTTATTTCAAGGTGGAGTTCATCCAAATTTAAAAATTGATTATTACGAAGAATTGGTAGAACATATACATACAAAATATCCTCAAATTACAATTCATGGATTTTCAGCAATAGAAATAGATTTTATAGCAAGAGTTTCAAGAATATCGAAACTTGAAGTATTAAAAAGACTTCAAGCAAAAGGGTTAAGCTCAATTCCAGGAGCTGGAGCTGAGATTTTATCTGATAGAGTAAGAGATATAATTGCTCCTAAAAAAATGGATACAGATGAATGGCTAGAAGTTCATAGACTTGCTCACTCTATTGGGATGAAAACAACTGCAACTATGATGTTTGGAACAGTTGAAACTGATGAAGAGATAATTGAACACTGGGAACACTTACGAAAATTACAAGATGAAACTGGTGGATTTAGAGCATTTGTTATGTGGAGTTTTCAAGGTGAAAACACTCAACTTCTTGAAGAACATCCAGAGATAAAACCACAATCATCAAATAGATACTTAAGATTGTTAGCCGTTTCAAGACTATATTTAGATAATTTTAAAAATTTTCAAAGTTCATGGGTTACTCAAGGTTCATATATTGGTCAAATGGCACTAAAGTTTGGTGCAAATGACTTGGGAAGTACAATGATGGAAGAAAATGTTGTAAAAGCAGCAGGTGCATCAAATAGAATGAATCAAGATGAGATGATAAGACTTATAAAAGATATCGGTGAAATTCCTGCAAAAAGAGATACTGCATATAATGTTTTAGAGAGATTTTAGAATTTTATGAAAACAATAAACTATATTTTATATATTTTTTTTATTTTACAAGGAAGTTTAATGAGTGCAACGATAAAAGAAATAAGTATTAAAGGTGTAAATATACCTATAATATTTGAAGAACAAAAAAATTTACCTATTTTAAATTTACAATTAGTTTTTAAAAATGCTGGATATGGACAAGACAAAAGTAATATAGGACTAGCAAATCTATCTTCAAAAATATTAAATGAAGGAACAAAAGAGTTAGGAGTTACAAAATTTTCTCAAACTTTAGATGAAAATGCTATTACAATAAATAGTTCAAATGGTTATGAAACTTTTGTAATAGAACTTTCAAGTTTAAAAGAGAAATCAAAAACTGCTGTTAAACTTTTAGAAGATTTACTTAAATCTCCAAATTTAACTCAAGATAGTTTAGAAAAAATAAAAACTTTACAAATTGGAAGTTTAAAAAGAAAAGAAAATGACTTTGATTATATAGCACAAAAAGAGCTAAACACCCTACTTTTTAAAGGAACAGCATTAGAAAATCCATCTAGTGGTAGTATTGAAAGCATTTCAAAAATCGACTTAAAAGATATTGAAACTTTTATAAAAAAATATCTTGTTCTAAATAACTTGATAATCGTTGCTGGTGGGGATTTTACAGTTTCTGAATTAGAAACTTTGATAAAACCTATTTTAAATATTTTAGAAGTAGGAGAAGTTTCACAATCTTCAAAAATTGAATTCATATCAAAAAAAGATGAAAAAATATTCAAAAAAGAGACAGAACAAGCTTATATATACTTTGGAAGCTCTTTTGATGTAGATTCAAAAGATGAAAATAATTATAAAGCAAAAGTTGCTTCATTTATTTTAGGTGGTTCTGGATTTGGTTCAAGACTTATGGAAGAGATAAGAGTTAAAAGAGGATTAGCATATAGTGCTTATGGAAATATATCTATAAATAAATCTTACTCTTATTTTAGTGGTTATTTACAAACAAAAAATGAGAGTTCAGATGAAGCAAAAGAGCTTGTAAAAAGTTTAGTTAAAGAGTTTGTAGAAAATGGTGTAACACAAGAAGAACTTGATGCAGCTAAAAACTTTTTAATGGGAAGTGAACCTTTAAGAACTGAAACTTTAGCACAAAGATTGAATAGAGCATTTATGTTGTTTTTTAGAGATTTAAGTCAAGATTATCCTAAAACTGAGTTAGAAAAAATTAAAGATTTAAAACTTGAAGATTTAAATGAATATATAAGATCTCATAAAGAGATAAATAATTTAACATTCTCAATAGTAAGGAGATAATTTTGTTAAGATTTGCCCCAAGTCCAACTGGTGATATGCACATAGGAAACCTAAGAGTTGCAGTTTTCAACTATATTGTAGCAAAACAACTAAATGAAGGTTTAATAATAAGAATAGAAGATACAGATAAAGAAAGAAATATTGAAGGTAAAGACAAAGAGATTTTAGAGATATTAAATCTTTTTTCTATTGAATATGAAAGCCTATTTTATCAAAGTGCCAACTTAAAGTATCACCAAAAAATGGCTCTTCAATTAATGACTGAAAAAAAAGCATTTGCCTGTTTTTGTAGTGATGAAAAACTTGAAGAGCTAAAAGAAGAGAGTATAAAAAAGGGAATACCTTTTAGATATGATAATTTTTGTGAGAATTTGAGTGATGAAACAGTTTTAAATACAAATGCTCCATTTACAGTAAGACTAAAAAAGCCAGAACAAAATATAAAATTTACTGATATTTTAAAAGGTGATTTTGATTATGCTCCTTTTGATATAGATAGTTTTATTATTTTAAGACAAGATAAAACTCCAACTTATAACTATGCTTGTTCTGTTGATGATATGCTTATGGATATAAGTATTGTTATACGTGGTGAAGACCATATTTCAAATACTCCAAAACAGATACATATAAGAAATAGTTTAGGATATACAAAAGAGATAAAATATGTTCATTTACCAATAATTTTAAATGCTCAAACTGGTAAAAAAATGAGTAAAAGAGATGATGCAAGTAGTGTAAAATGGCTTATTGAACAAGGTTTTTTACCAAGTGCAATAGCAAACTATTTAGTTTTAATGGGTAATAAAACTCCAACAGAGATTTTTACACTTGAAGAAGCAATAGATTGGTTTAAAATAGAAAATGTTTCAAAAAGTAGTGCAAAATTCGATATAGACAAATTAAGATTTATAAATAGAAAACACATAGAAATGCTTGATGATATGAGATTATCTAAGATTTTAGGATTTGCTGATGCTGATATTGGTAAATTAGCAAAACTATATTTAGAAGAAACAAGCACTACAAAAGAGATAAAATCAAAAATAGATGATATTTTTAGCCAAAAAAATAGTTTAGAAGGTTTTGAAGATGAATTTAAAATTATAAAAGAGTCTTTAAAAAATGCCACTTATTTTGAAACTTATGATGAACTAAAAAATTATGTAGTTGAAAAAACAGCACTTAAAGGGAAAAATCTATTTAAACCATTAAGATTTATTTTAACGGGAACTGAAAATGGACCAAATCTAGCTGATATTTATCCATTTATTAAAAACTATTTAGGAGAAATTGTAAGATGATAGATGCATTAATTAGTTCGTTTTTAACTATATTATTTAGTATTATTTTTCTGTATAAGTGGGTTGTTATAATCTCTGCTCTTTTATCTTGGGTTAGACCTGATCCTTATAATCCAATAGTTCAGATGCTACAAAGATTAACTGAACCTGTTTATGCAAAAATGAGGCAATTTATACCTACCGTTTTTGGCGGTATTGATTTAGCACCAATTATTTTGATTTTTGCTTTAATATTTTTAGAAACATTCCTTTCAAAAGTACTTTTATAAAGATATGTTACAAATATTTAAAGTAATACTTTTTTTCTCTTTGTCTTTAAATCTTTTTGCAAATGTTCCTAAAACTGACTTTATGCAAAAAGATTTTAAAGTGTCTCTTGATTGGTTAGAAAATAAGCCAAAATCTTCAGCAAAAGACTTTTTTATCCTCCAGTACATGGAAAATACTGAACTTTCTTATGAAGATGCAAAAAAAGCCTATGATATGAGAAATGGTAGAAACTCACTATTAGATAGAGCATTTAAACAAAAATTTAATGATAAACTAACTCCTGAAGATAGATTTTGTTACAACGCTACAATTGAACAGCTTAAAATTGCTGATTCAAAATGTATTGCATTGGGACTTGCATCATTGAAAAAAACTTCAGATTTATCAAAAAGTGATTTAAACTTTTTTATATCAAAACTTGACCCCTACCCTACACTAAAAAAAGATTTACAGATTTTAATAGCACAAAATCCTTTTGAAGAATTGAAAAAATCTGGAGTAGATAGATTTTTGAGAATTTTCTTTGATGTAAGTGATGATTTTAGAAATAAATATTTTAACAAATCATTAGAAAATCAGTTTCTAACAAATATAAGTTCTCATAAAGATTTTGAAAAATTTTTAAGAACAGTTATTTACAATAAAAACCTAAAAATTTTGCAAAAATCTTTTGATAATCTACAAACAAACAAAACTTTAACAGCTGAACTTCAATTTCTTCTAGGTATAAATGCTGTAAATCATACTAATTTAGTAGCTGCAAAAGAGTTTTTTACAACTTCAAATAATATAGCAAATTTACGAGAAGACAAAGATAAAGCACTCTTTTGGCTATATTTGGTAACAAAAGAGAATAGTTATTTAGATGAATTATCAAAAAGTTTAGATGCAAATTTATACTCTTTGTATGCAAAAGAGATGTTAGGTGTTAAAGTTGATAATATTATTCATAAAGTAGATTTAAAAAATGAAGATAGTTATTATGATATTTATGATGTTTTTTCTTGGATGGAAGTAAATCAAGATAGTAGAACAAATCTTGATGAAATAAAATTGGCAAAATATAAAAATTTATTCAGTAACAAATCAACTGAACCTCATTTAGCTTTTATTTTAGAAAGATTTAATAAATTTAGAGTTCAATACTTCATAACTCCTTATGAAGATTTAGTTAAAAAATATGGTATTTATAAAGAGGTTTTAATCTACTCTATTGCAAGACAAGAGAGTAGATTTATACCCTCTTCTATATCATTTTCAGGTGCTATGGGAGTTATGCAAATAATGCCTTTTTTATCAAAAGATATAGCAAAAAAATTAAATGAAGATTACAATATTTACGATCAATTTCTTCCAGAAAAAAACATAGAATATGCAAGTTTTCATCTTGATAGTTTAATCAAACAATTTGATAGTAATCCACTTTTTATAGCATATGCTTACAACGGTGGAGCTGGATATACTAGAACTCAACTAAAAAGAGGTTTATTTAAAGATAAAAATGAATTTGAACCATTCTTAAGTATGGAGATGATTTCTTATAAGGAAACAAGAGAATATGGGAAAAAAGTTTTAGCAAACTTTTATATATATAATAACTATTTAAATAGTGAAAATAAAATTTCACTATCTAGTATTTTTCAAAAATTAGTGTGGCATCATTAGACTTAGGTTTTAAAACTATATTTAGTTTTGAAACTAGCTCTTGGTTATTAAATTTTACTAAATAGTAAGTCCCCCAAAAATTTCTAAGCATCATATTTTTGTAATTTTCATCATCTTTTTCTAATTTTTCTATATATGTTGGAACTTTACCGTTTAATAAAATCTCGTAATTATTAGATTTTATATCTTGATTTTCTAAATTTGAAAAATATACATAGACCAAAAAGCTATCCTCTTTTTCATCTAATCTAGGATTTAATTTATTTAAATAAGTTGCCATAAATGTAATATCTACTTGGTTATTACTAATAATATCTGCTTTTTTTGTATATCTAGTAGCATTTGCTTCTATATCACCTTTATCAAAATATCTAAAAGCACTGTTTTTAGGTGTACAAGATATCATTAAAAATGAAATTGCAGATAAAAATAAAATTTTTTTCATAAAAGCCCCTTTGCAAAGGAAGGATTATACATAAACTAGACTTTAAAATATATTTTTATAAATAGAGTTTAACGTTTCTTTAGATAAAATCCACCTTATGAATAAAAAAAGATTAGTAGTAGCCTTTTCAGGTCCGTCAAATAGCGGTAAAACAACAGCTATTGTAAGAGTTGCAACTATTTTACAAGATAGTGGTTTTAAGGTGTGCATAATAAAGCACGACCCAAAAGATAAAGCAATGTTTGATAGAGAAGGAAAAGACTCCTTTAAATTCTCTCAAACTGGTGCTGATGTTGCCGTTGTAAGCCCAAATAAAACAACAGTTTTTAAAAAATCAACTTCATCAGTAGATGAAATGATAAATATTTTTGGTGATTTTGATTATTTACTTGTAGAAGGATTGAAAACTTTAGAATTACCAAGAATTTCTATTTTTAGGAATAAACTTGATGAGAGTTATTTTAGTGTAACAGATGCTCTAGCTATCGATGAAACTATAAATAAAAAAGATGTTCCAAAAAGTTTAGATATTTTAGATTTAAATGATCCACTTCAAATAATAGAGTGGATAGATAAAAATGCAAAAAGGGTATAGATGCAAGATATAATCAAAGCAATTGAAGAGAGTGCTAAAAAGATTAAATATTTAATAGAAACTGGAGATACAAGTAAAAGTGAATTTGAAAATTCAACAGGAGATACACAGTTAAAATTAGATATCCAAAGCGATAAAATAATAGAAGAAATTTTTGCAAAAATTCCAACTATAAAAGCAATAGTTAGCGAAGAACAAGACGAAATAAAAAGTATTAATGAAAATGGTAAATATCTAATAGCTTACGATCCTCTTGATGGTTCATCTTTAGTTGATGTAAATTTATCTGTTGGTTCAATTTTTGGTATTTATGAAAATGAGTTTAATGCTAAAAATATCGTAGCTTCTGTTTATGTAGTATTTGGACCAAGAGTTGAAATGGTAGTAACAACTTCTGAAGTTAAAATGTATAGATTATTAAATAACGAATTTAAATTTATACAAAATATAAAACTTAATGAAAAAGGTAAATTAAATGCTCCTGGTTCAACTCAAAATTGTTGGACATCTTTTCATAAACAATTAATTGATGATATTTTTAATGATGGATATAGATTAAGATATAGTGGTGGAATGGTTCCTGATTTACATCAAATTTTATTAAAAGGTGGTGGACTTTTTTCTTATCCAGCAACTAGTGATAGACCAAAAGGAAAATTGAGACAACTATTTGAAGTATTCCCTTTTGCATTGGCTTTTGAAAAAGCTGGTGGTCAAGCTATTGATGGAGAAAAAAGAGTTTTAGAAGTTCCTACAAATCATATTCATGATACAACTGCTTGTTTTTTTGGTTCAAATACTGAAATTAAAAGAGTTTTAGAAGTATATAGTAAAAATGTCTGAAGAAACAAAAATATTAGATGAATGGGAAAAAAAACTTGAGAAAATGATTGTTGAATTAAACAATTGCCAAAGTGAAAAAAACTTAAAAACTTGTACTCCTTGTAGTGCTTTTTTTGAATGTAGTTTAAGAAAAAAATATGTTATTGCCGTATATGAATCGATGAATAAAGGTTCTGGTGGTGGATTTGAATTTTAAAAAAGAGGTAAGAAATGCAAGAGAATTGTAAAAATGTATATATTACAACTCCAATATACTATGTAAATGATATAGCACATATAGGTCATGCTTATACAACAATAATAGCTGATATGATAGCTCGATATTCAAGATTAACTGGATTAAACACTTTTCTTTTAACAGGAACAGATGAGCATGGACAAAAAATAGCTCAAAGTGCAGAAGCTAGAGGAAAAACTCCAAAAGAGTATGCGGATGAAATATCTGGAAAATTTCGAGCTTTATGGGATGATTTTGATATAAGTTATGATAAATTTATAAGAACAACAGATGAAGAGCATAAAGTTGGAGTTCAAAAAGCTTTTGAAGAGATGTACAAAAAAGGTGATATTTATAAAGGTGAATATGAGGGATATTATTGTGTACCTTGTGAAACTTTTTTCCCAGAATCACAACTTGTTGATGAACAATTCTGTCCAGAATGTGGAAGAGCAACAGTTGTAGTAAAAGAAGAGAGCTATTTTTTCAAATTATCTGATTATGAAGATAAACTTTTAAAATGGTACGAAGAGAATGAAAACTGTATTTTACCAAGAGCTAAAAAAAATGAGATAGTAAACTTTGTAAAAAATGGATTAAAAGATTTATCAATTTCAAGAACATCATTTGATTGGGGAGTTAAACTACCAGTTTCTATGAATGAACCAAAACATGTTATGTACGTTTGGCTTGATGCACTTTTAAACTATACAACAGCACTTGGATATGGAAGTGATGAAAAAAATATGAATTTTTGGCCAGCTAATATTCATTTAGTTGGGAAAGATATTTTAAGATTTCATGCGATATATTGGCCAGCATTTTTAATGAGTTTAGGCTTACCTTTACCAAAACATATAGCTGCTCACGGTTGGTGGACTAGAGATGGCGAAAAAATGAGTAAATCAAAAGGTAATGTTGTAAATCCAAAAGAAGTAGCTGATGCCTATGGACTTGATGCATTTAGATACTTCCTTTTAAGAGAAGTTCCTTTTGGGCAAGATGGTGATTTTTCACAAAAAGCTTTAATGGATAGAATAAATTCTGATTTAGGAAATGATTTAGGAAATTTACTAAACAGAATTATGGGAATGAGTGGAAAATACTTTGATTATAAAGTTAGTTCACAAAATGTTGAGAAATTCCATAAAAAAGAACTTGATGAAGTAAATCATATAATTGATTCTTTAGAAAGCTATATTTTCAATATGCAAATAAATAGATATTTAGAAGAGATTTGGAAAATTTTAACTATAGCAAATAAAGCGATAAATGATTATGAACCATGGAATTTAATAAAAGATGGAAAAAATGATGAAGCTATGGCACTTGTATCACTTATTACAAATATAATGGCAAAAGTAGCCCTACTTTTAGATTCTGTTATGCCACATAAAATAAAAGATATTTCAAAGTGTTTAAATTTAGAAATTTCTACTTCAAATTATAATAAATTAATAAAAAATAAAGAATTATTAAGCGATACAATAATTACAAAAGTAGAACAATTATTCCCAAGAATTGAAGATATTTTACTAGAACAACCAGTTGTTAGTGATATATCAAAAAGTGAAGTGGAAACTAAAAAAGATATAAAGAATGAAGAAATTGTTGAAGATGACAATCTTATAACTATTGATAAATTCTTTGAAACTACTATAAAAATAGGAACTATCGTTGAAGCAGTAGAAGTTCCAAAATCTTCAAAACTTCTGAAATTACAAGTTGATTTAGGAGAAGGAAGAAATAGACAAATTTTAGCTGGAATAAAAGAATTTTATAAACCAGAAGATTTAATAGGAACTCAAGCTTGCGTAGTTGCTAACTTAAAACCTGCAAAACTTATGGGAATGATAAGTGAAGGTATGCTAATGGCAGCAAAAGATGAAAATGGTTTAAGTCTTATTCGTCCTGAAAAACCAAAAAAATCTGGAACAAAAATAAGCTAGTGAAAATCTCTTCTATTTTAGATATTGTTGATGGAAAGCTCTTAAACTCTCCATCAATATCTTTTATCTACTCAATAAAAACAAATTCTAAAAAAATCAAAGAGTCTGATTTATATATAGCTAAAGATGAAGAGGAATTACAAGAGGCTATACAAAATGGTGCTTTTGCTATTATATATGAAAAAGATTTTATGATAAGCGATAATGAAATAGCATGGATAAAAGTAGAAAATATACAACTAGCAATGATAAAACTTATTCGTTTTAAGTTATCAACATTAAATTTAGATAGTTTTTATTGTAGTAGTTCTTTATATGATATGCTTAAAATTTATCAAAATAACTTAAAAAAAGATATTTTTTTTATTCCATCTAAAATAGAAAAAATTTTCTCATATTTAGATGATATAAAAGATAGTGATATTTTAATATCTAAAAACAAAGAATTTTTAGACAAAATCTATCCAACAAATAAAGAATTAAAAGAAATTATTGACCAAAAAGATATTTCAAATTTGATAGAACACTCTTTATTTGAAACAAGTTTTTCATATAAAGAACACTTTTTCTCAAGAATAAAAATTTCAAGTTTATATATAAATGAGTTTATAAATGTTTTTAATTTCTTACAAAAAGAGATAGATCTATCTAAATTAAAAAATTTTTTAAATATGAAGGCCATATTTTTTAATAAAAATTTTGAAATAGTAGAGTTTGGAAAAAGTGATAGATTTGTAATCTGTCAAGATAATACTTTATTAGTTGAAAATGAAATAAAACATTTACAGTTAAAGTTTAAATATGCAAAATCCTTATTTCTTTCAAAAAATGGTATTAATTTTCTGAAAAAAAATGAACAAATAATAATAAATAATCTAAATGAACTAAAAACTACTATAAAAAATAAAGATTTTCACTGTATTTATTTAGTAGATTTTAGTTATAAAGAAGTTTTAGAGTATTTTATAAAATCACAAAATCATTCAACACTATTTTAATATACAAGACCAAAAGAACTTACAACTTTTCCTAAAATTGTCAATTCATCTTTATTTAAAATCTGAAGAGGATAGTCTTTATTATCTGAAATAATATCGAGTTTTCCATCTACTCTTTTTTGAATTCTTTTTACAAAAAGCCCATGAATCGTAGTAAAAGCATATATTCCATCCCTTGAAATATCATTTTTTGTTTTATCAATAAATATTATATTATCGCTATTTAAAGTTGGTTCCATAGAGTCACCTACTACATTTATAGCATCAATATTTTTTAAATTATCTTTTCCTCCAAGAGTATTCACAAAATAACTTGGTAATTCTAAAGATTCAAACTCATCTTCACTTTCATATGCTCCTCCACCAGCGCTAACACTAACACTAGGATAGTATTTAATCCAATATTTATCTGTACTATCTATCAAAGAATCTGGATTTTGATTAAATAAAAGCCAATTTATAGATATTTTTTTCTTTGCACAAAAATTTAAAATATTTGTATATGGGATTTTCCCTCTATTTTTCATAGTTGCAAAATTTGCTTGAGACAATTCCAAAGATTGTGCAACATCTTTATCAAAAACTTTTTTATTCTTCGCATCTGTACTTATTATAGTTTTTAACTTACTTATAATCTCTTCAACCATAAACATTTCATCCTCCAAAATTAAAAATCTTATAATTATATTACAAATTGATATATTTTTCAAGTTTAGTAAATAAATATTACAATTTTATATATTTAGAAATTTGAAAATTCATCTAATAAGTAACTTTCAATAAAGCTAATTTTTTATATTATTATCCTTGTAACAAAAATTAGATTTGGAGAAAATTGTGGGTATTGAAAAAAATGAAAAAAACAGTAACTCTTCCATTGATGCAAAAAAGATAGCAATTATAACAGCAGCTGTTAAACAACATCATCAAAAACTAAAAGTGGCAGCTATAATAGCAGCTATCAAACACCATAAAAAACTCAAAACTGCAGCAATAATTGCAGCATTACAACATCACAATAAAATAAATAGTTAATATATAAAATGTCTATTAACTATACAAGAATAAACTTTAGCAATTATTGCCTAAGTTTCAGAAAGTTTTATATTTTTTTAGATAAAATTCAACATTAAAAATTAGGATAGGAATTTACATTATGTCTAATATCAAAGACTCATTAGGTTTAGAAAACGTTGGTACAGTATTTAGAAATTCGGATATTGATTTTTTAATCGATTTTGCAGTTAAGAATGAAGGTGCTAAGATATCTTCAACAGGTGCGTTGATGATTGATACTGGGATTTTTACAGGAAGAAGTCCAAAAGATAAATTCTTTGTAAATCAAGATCCGTCAAATAAATATATTGCTTGGGGAGATATAAACCGAAAGGTTTCAAAAGAAGTTTATGAAGATTTATTAACTCTTTCAAAAAAACAGTTAAGTAATAAAGATATTTTTATAACAGATGTTTACTGTGGTTCTTCGCTTGATTCAAGAAGAGCGGTTAGATTTATAACTGAAGTTGCTTGGCAAGCTCATTTTATTCAAAATATGTTTATTTTGCCAACACAAGAAGAATTAAATAACTTTAAGCCAGAATTTACAGTTTACAATGCTTGTAAAACTGTTGATATGGCTTATGTAAGTCATGGTTTACATTCAGAAGTTTATGTAATTTTTAATGTTGAAAACAATACTTCTATTATTGGTGGAACTTGGTATGCAGGTGAAATGAAAAAAGGTGTATTCTCTATGATGAATTACTGGCTTCCACTTGAAGGAAAGCTTCCAATGCACTGTTCTGCTAATATTGGTAAAGATGGTGATACAGCACTATTTTTTGGACTTAGCGGTACTGGGAAAACTACACTTTCAACAGACCCAAATAGAGCTTTAATTGGTGATGATGAACATGGTTGGGATGACAATGGAGTTTTCAACTTTGAAGGTGGTTGTTATGCAAAAGTAATAAACCTTGATAAAGATAGTGAACCTGAAATTTTCAATGCTATTAGAAAAGGTGCTATATTAGAAAATGTAGTTGCTGATGAAAATGGATTGGTTGATTATAGTGATAAATCAAAAACTGAAAATACAAGGGTTTCTTATTCAATTGACCATATTGAAAATCATGCACCAACTATGAGAGGTGATCATCCAAAAAATATTATATTTTTATGTGCTGATGCATTTGGTGTTCTACCTCCAGTTGCAAAACTTGATAAACAACAAGCTATGTACTACTTTTTAAGTGGTTATACAGCAAAAGTTGCTGGAACAGAAAGAGGGATTACTGAGCCAATAGCTACTTTTTCTTCTTGTTTTGGAGAAGCATTCTTACCTTTAAATCCTACTGTTTATGCTGAACTTTTAGGTAAAAAAATAGATAAACACAATGTAAATGTATATTTAGTAAATACTGGATGGACTGGTGGTCCTTATGGTGTTGGAAAAAGAATGAGTATTAAAAATACAAGAGCTTGTATAAATGCTATTTTAGATGGTTCAATAAATGAATCAGAGTTCCAAAATATGACTATATTTAATTTACAAATTCCAAAAACATTAAAAGGGGTAGATACTCATGTACTAACTCCTAGATATACTTGGTCTGATCCACTAGAGTATGATAAAGCAAAAAAACAATTAGCAGAAATGTATATTGAAAACTTTAAAAAATATCTAACTTTAGAGAGTGAATATGACTTTACTGCAGCTGGTCCCCAGCTGTAAGTAAAAATAAGAAAGGAATAAAATTTATTTTATTCCTCTATTTGAATTTCTTCAATAATTTCTAATCCAAATCCTTGTAATCCTACAAACAAGTGTTTTCCCCCACTTGTCATTAATTTAACTTTTTTAATATTTAGTGAGTTTAATATCTGAGCACCTATTCCATAGTTTTTTTCTAGTTCTTTGTTTTTACCTTGACTATCTAAAAATACCAAAACACCATCTTTACTCTGTAAAAAGTTAATAGTTTTTAACATAGAACTTAATTTATCATCATTTAAAAAAATCTTTATATCTGGTCTAATTGTATGAAACTTCACGTGATTTATTTCATTTAATTCTCCAAATATAATTGCTGTATGAATATTTCCTATATGATCTTTAAACTCTTTTTTTATAACCTCTTGAGAGAAAAATTTAGTCTTTTCACTAGATATTTCCTCTACAAGTTTTTCATGAGATAATCTATATTCAACTAAATCAGATATATAAACTTGTTTTAGATTGTGTTTTTGGGCAAAAATATCTAAATCATCTCGTCTAGCCATTGTTCCATCATCTTTTAAGATTTCACAAATAACTGCTTCACCTTTTAATCCTGCCAATTTGCATAAATCAACACTTCCTTCTGTATGCCCTGTACGTACTAACACTCCACCATCTTTTGCAATAAGTGGAAATATATGCCCAGGTCTTACTAACTCACTAGCTTTTGAAATAGGATTTGCTAATATTTTGATAGTATCATCTCTTTCTATTGCACTTATTCCAGTAGCTGCAGTAGCTGCATCAACAGAAACTGTAAATGCTGTTTCATAAGATGAAGTATTTGATGTAACCATAGGATTTAATTCCAATCTATTTGCTGTATCAGTTGTAACAGATAAACAAACTAAACCTCTTGCATGTGTTACCATAAAGTTTACCATTTCTGGTGTACTCAATGCTGCAGAATAAACTAAATCTCCTTCATTTTCTCTATCTTCATCATCAAGCATAATTACCATATTACCTTTTTGAATCTCTTTTATAGCTTCCTGTACTCTTTGTATTGCATTCATATTTTACTCTTTTTTATATATTATAAATTTGTTGGATTATATCGAAAAAACTTTAAAATGGTAAAATATCTTCTTTCTCTTGCTCATTTTTTAATTTTTGTATTAAATTTATTTTTGCATCATCAAAACTATTTGAAGAAGCACCTTTTAATTCAATACTTTTTCCTAAAATTTGGCTATTTTTACTATTTATAATTTTTATATTTAAAATATTTTCAATAATATAGAAATCATAAGCCCTATTTTGTGAACTTTGTGAGTTTATATTAAGTTCATAGCTATTTTCATTTTTTAAACTAGCTTCAACAACTTTAAAACCTTTATTTACTAAACTATTTTTAAATAAATTATCAAATTTTCTTGAATTATTATCAGAATTTATAAAAAAATCTATCTGATTTTTTAAAATATTTTTTGTATTTTTAATTTCATCTATTGTTTTTATATATTTATCATTATCATCAATAAAAGATGATAAAATTTGAGATTTATTGTAATTTTTGTAAAAAATATCTAATAAATCTTTATACTTTAAATACTTACTTAAAGTATCCATCTTTTGATTTTTTAGTGATTCGGACTCTTTATACAAAAAATCTATCTCTTTTTTTAAATCATTTGCTACTTTAGATTTTTGAACACTTAGTAATACGATAATACTTTTATCAAAATAAGTTGATTTTTCTATTATATAATTTTGAAAGCTAAGCTTTTCTATCTGACTTTTTATATCTTGCACTACCGTTTTTTGTGTATATTCTCTAAAATCTCTATAAGATTTAGATGAAGTTGTAGTATTGGCACTAATAGTTACTAAAAGTCTTGAAGATAGATCTTCTAAAGCATTTTTAACAGCTTGATTATTATTTTGCCCTATTCCAACTCCATATAAAGATATATCATTATTTTTAGGTACATTTAAATACCAATCTGGATATTGTAAATCATCTTTTTTTATATCAACTTTACTTGTACAAGATGTAAATAATAATATTATGAAAACTAGATATATCTTTTTCATTCTTTTATATTTATCTGTTCTTGTAATTTATTATGATTTGATATTTGAGTGTTAATTCTATTTATAGATTCTATAATCGTACTATCTGGTTTATCTATTAACTTATCAGCTAAATTATATAGCTCTTTTGCATTTTCATATTCACCTTTACTCTCTTTTATAACACCTAAATTATAAGCTGCTAAATAGCACCTATCATTTGTAGAGTTTAAGAGTTGGCTAAAAAGTTCCTCTGCTCTATCCAAATGATTATGTTTTAAATAAGATAAAGCATTTTCCAAAATCAACTCTTGTTCTTTTGTATATTTTATTTGTGGGTCTTCAAAAACTTTTATATAATATTTTTCTACAGTTGGAGATATATTGGGCAAAAATTTTCTTACAATATTATCCGATAAAGATTCAAAAACTGCACTTTTAGATGGTAGTCCTCCACCATAATCAAGACAAGTTCTATAACTTGTATTTTCAAAATAGTTATTTGTATAAATAACATCACCTTTTTCTACATCAATCATTGAGATATTTGCTTTTAAAGAGTATCTAGCATTTGTACACTGAACTAAATATTCTTGTTGTCTTATACACTTTGCATCTAAACATCTATATCGTCTTTCATAATAGTAGTCTTTTTGCATATCTGCGTTATTTATTTTACCAGTTATCAAAGCTTGTGCACCTAAAAGCTCACCTATTTCAACACTATTCTTTTTATTTGCCAAACCAGAATATTGAAATTTTTGTTCATTTAAAATATCATCTCTATTTTTACTAATAACTGTAAAATATGGCTTATTATCGACTTCAACTTTATATAACGCTGATTCTATTTTTGATCCCATTGATATATTATCATTTTCAAATTTCAAAACTGCTATCTTTTTTGTTTTTGAAGCTCTATCAACAATAGCTGGTTTAGTAGCTGTTATTAAAACCTTTTGGCTACAACCACCTAAAATGAATATCGATAGAATAGATAATAAAAATATTTTCATAGCTCTTTTAATGCCTCTTTTGCATTCTTTTGTTGGATATTTGTATCTATCAAAGTTTTATCTTTTGAAGAACAAGCACTAAAAAATATTGATAAAATCATTAAAGATATATAAATTCTTTTCATAATATTTCCTAAATTAAATCTAATTCATCAAGTGCTTTTTGTACTTCATCATCAATCTTTTTGTCAATATTTGATTTTGTCATACCAACTAAAACATATAAGTAATTATCATTTGGATTTTCCCAAAAACTCAATTGATTTGACTCTTTTAAAGTAAGTTTAGAAGTTTGTTTTGAAACCATTGTTGTAACTTTTTGCACAGATTCATTCTCTTTTAAACCAGCCGTGTTCATATAAGTTTCTACTTTTGCCTTAACTTCCACTTCTATTTGCTGAACTAAACTTGCTCTTGCATTTGCTAAGGCTTCTTTTCTTGTAAAATCATAACCCAGTTTTGACATAGGAGCAGACCCTACTGCTAAAAATTTGCTTTCATCACTATATGTTCCACAAGCCCAAGTTGGAGCTTTTGCACCTGCTATTACACAATTTGGTACTTCAATAACTTGCTCATCCTTTGAAGAACAAGCTGTAAAAACTAATGTCGAACAAGCCAAAAAAGTTATAAATAATCCTTTTTTTGTTCTCATATTATTTCCTTAATTTTAAATTGCATATTTCTATATAAAAATTATATATAAATTGTGAATTTATATTTATAATACTAATTATACTTTTTTATATATGAGTTTAGTTTAGAAAAATCAATTTTATTATCAAATTCTATTGATAAATCCATTAAATATATATTTTCTAAATTAAAATCTTTTAATTTTACAAAATCTTTTTTTGTTGTAACTATTGAAAAATCTTTATATTGTTCCAAAATTTTATCTATATCATTTTTTGTAAAAATATAATGATCTGGATATGCTAACATCTGTAAACCGTTTGGTAAAAACTCTAAAAGTCTTTTTGGTTTTGAAATTGCTGTTATAAGTATAGTTTTTTCAGGAAGTTCCACTATATTATCATCTTTTTTTATTACAACAACTCTTTTAAAATCTTTCTCTTCTTGAAGTACTATATTAGAATATTTATAGAAACTTTTTGGTTCTCTATATCCACCACTTGGGATACAAAAACTATTTGTTGGTTCAATTTTTGGCTTTAAAAGAATATCAAACTTAGAAATATTATATTTTGAAAAACCATCATCTAAAAATATAATTTTTGCACCCAATTCTTTTGCTGTTAAAATAGCTTTTATTCTATCTTCACTTACAATTACAGAACCATTTTTTAAACTTTGTGCTAAAAGCATAGCTTCATCACCACTTGTTTTTACATCTGTTAATATTTTTCCATTTAAAGAAACTATTTGCAAACCTTTTGATTCTCGCCCATAACCCCTTAAAATCACAAAGGCTTTTTCATAGTTTGAAGCTAATTTTATAGTAATTGGTGTTTTACCACTTCCACCAATTATCAAATTCCCAATAGAAATTATTGGGATATTAAAATCTGTTTTTTTAGCAAGTAATCTTTTTGTAAAGATAATAAATAAGTAGATAATTGAAAATGGTAAAAGTAAAAAAGATATAACTTTTTGAATATTATTTGGAAAAAAAAGATAATCTTCAATCCATAAATTAATCTTTCTCTTCATAAAATATCAAATCCAGTCAGAAGCAACTTCAATAACCTGATCACAAATATAATTTACATCTTCATCGCTAAGCCCAGCATAAATTGGCAATGATAAAATTTGTTGATAGTTATGTAAAGCATTTGGAAATGCTGTTATTTTAATAGAATATTTATTTTTATAATATGATAAAAGGTGAAGTGGAATATAGTTTAGTGCTGTTGAAACTCCACGTTCTTTCAATGCTCTTGCAAAAGCATCACGATTTCTTGATATTTTTATAATATATTGTGTATAAATATGCCCCTCTTTAAATGGCAAAAGAGTGATATGTTTTACATTTGTTAGTCTTTCTTCATATATTTTTGCTATTTCTTGTCTTCTTTTTATAAAAGCATCTGTTTTTTTAAGCTGTGCTATTGCATAAGCAGCATCAAGCTCCGATAAATCAAACTTATGTCCTATATCATCAACATCATAAAGATAATCTAAGTTTCCATAACTATCATAAGTAGTTGTGATAGCATGTGTTCTTAAAAGTTTTGCTTTTTTTGCTAAATCTTCATTGTTTGTAACTAAAACTCCTGAACGACTTATCGCATATTTAGAAGGAGATGGATTAGTAGAAAATATCGTCATATCAGCACTTAAATTCCCTACTTTATTACCTTTATAAGTTGAACCCAAAGCCGCTCTGCAATCTTCTATTATCAAAATATCATGTCTTTTTGCTATTTCATAAATTTTGTCCAAATCAGGAGCTAATCCTCCTATAAAAGTTATGATAGCTGCTCGTAATTTTTTTGATTTATTTGCTATTAAAACCTCTTCAAATTTTGTTATATCAATATTCATATCACTCAAATCTATATCTACAAAAATAGGTTCTGCATCAAAATGTCTTACTGTTTCAGGTAAATTTACAAAAGAGTTTACAGACATTAGAATCTTATCTCCTCGTTTAAGTTTCATAGAACTCAATGCAAGATGTAAAGCAGCAGAAGATGTAGCTGTTGCAACAGCATATTTTGCTCCTATATAATCAGCAATTCTCTCTTCAAACTCTAGTACTTTTGATAAATCATCTTTTGCTTCAAGAACTGATCTTATCTGATTTAACTCTTCATCATCTAAAGTTGCTTTATATATTGCAATTTTTCTACTCATTTTTTACCTTTTTTATATTTTAGCTATTGTTGGAAGTCGCCTTTTAAACTCATTTATTTTTACTCTTTTAGATATTTTTTCAATAAATAACTCTTCAAAACCTAAGCGTAATAACTCATCTTTACTTTTATTTTCATCTATCATAACTTTCAATAAACTATCTATTTTAAGATAACTAAAGCCCAAATCATCTTCATCACTTTGACCTTCCCACAAATCGGCACTAGGTTTTTTATCTATAATATTTTGTGTAACACCTAAAAATTTAGCAAATTCAAATAAATCACTTTTATATATGTTTCCAATAGGATTTATAGCACAAGCTGTATCACCAAATATTGTTCCATATCCAAGTAAAATTTCACTTTTATTTGAAGTTCCTACAACTAAAGATTTTTCTCTTGCACTAATATCATATAGAATTGTCATTCTAAGTCTTGCACAAAAATTTCCTATTCGTAAATTATCATTTTGCATATTTTGTAAATAAGCGTTTAAAATAGGCTCAAGTTCTACAATCTCATATCTTATATCAAATTTTTCACAAAGTTCCAAAGCATCATCAACTGAAGCTTTTGATGAAAATTGAGATGGTATTAAAACACAATTTAAATTATCATCAAATGCCTCTTTACACAAAACAGCAACAATAGCTGAATCAAGTCCACCTGAAAGACCTAAAGTAACACTATTTAAACCAGTTTTGCTAACTTCCTCTTGTAAAAAATTTATTAAATTTTGCTTAACTTTTTTCCAATCTATCATTTTTAAACCTTAATTTAAGATTATATCTTATCTTTTTTTGTTTTATTATAAATTTCATCTAAATAATCTGAATTTGTCTTATCAAACTCTTTTTTTCTATTTTCTAAAGTATTTTTTATATCTTCTAACTCTTCTATATTAAAATAGTTTAGATAATTTGGATTTATAAAGATATCTTCTTCTTTATTGGTTTTTATAAGTTCTTTTATCTCTTTTATTATATCTTCTTTTAGTTTTTCCACTTCTACTCTTTTACAAATTTATTTAAAATATCTTCTATATATAGTTGCATCTTTTGCTCTCCTATATCATCTTTTGCACTTCTACAACATCCACAAGAGCTTCCTGCATCAGTGATATTTTCTATATCTTCCAAATTTTTTGCACCTTTTTCTTTTATTGCATAAATTATTTCACCTAAGCTTACTTGCTTACATTCACAAACAATAAAAGAGTGTGGAAAATTTCTAGCCATTAAACACCTCTAGCTTTTTTGATAATCTCATAAGCTTCATTTATCTCTTGAAGTTTTTTTGTAGCTTCATCTATAATATTTCGACTTTCTCCTCGTCCTTCTAAAATATCTGGATGGTGTTTTTTTACTAGATTTCTATAATTTTTCTTTAAAGTTTGTTCATCATCATTTGAATTTGATTCTAAAATTTCATAAGCTTTTTCAAGTGTTAGTGCTTTTTCATTTGCTCTTGATTTATAAAAATTTTCAAAACTTGTAATAAGATTAAAATAATCTTTTTGCTCTATTTTAAGTGCTTGAGCGATATCTTCTGTTATTTCTTGCTCTTGTTGTGAAAAATCTCCATCAATAAATGCAAGATTTAACAAATACTCCATATACTTTAATCTTTTAGAGTAGTCATTTCTTGTCAAAGAGTACAATCTATCACAAATGATAATTAGATTTGAAAAGTTTTCTTTCTCTTTTTCATATAAATTTTTTAATTGTTCTCTAACTTCAACAAAATTATGAAAATGGCTTGAAATATCTGTAAAAGTATGTTTTAATATCTCAGCCTCAAGTTCACCTACTTTTCCATCTGCTTTTGCAACTTTTGACATCAAAGCTACTAAAAGACCTGCTTCGTGATTTAACATATCACCTTGGAAAATCTCTTTTTGCTTTAAATTGATATTTTTAAACTCTTCTGTTTTATAATTTTTACCTATAAAAAATAAAACTGCTATAATAACTGCTAAAACAAATATTTCAATCATCTAATTACCTTATAAATTTTGCCTGATTCTATCAAACTTTAGATAAAAAATTGTAAATCATAAAAAATAATAAAGAAAGATAATATATCTTTTAAGTATGAGTTCCAAAGTAAAAAGGAAAGTATATTTTTTATCGAAATTTTAATCTCAAAATTAAATAAATACTTTGAAACCCACACCTAAAAGTACAAAGAGAGTAAAAACTCTCTTTATTTTAAATATTATTAAAACTCCATTTTCATAGAAAATGCAACACTTCTAGGGTCACCTAGATAATTACTGCTTGCCCAATAATCTTCACCAGTTAGATTTGTAACATTTAATAAAAATGTTGTTGGGAATTTATCAAGTTTTGTTTTATATCTTAAACCTGCATCATATAAAGTATAACTTGGGATTTTATCTGTATTTGTTGTATTTCCCCATTTTTCACCTGTATAATATGCTCCACCAGTTACAGTTAATCCTTGAATCATAGGAATATTATACTCTACATAAAGTTTTGCCATTTTCGATGCTGCATTTGTTGGCTTTTTACCTTCTAGTGCAGGGTTGTTTGATTTTTCTACTTCTATATCCATCAAAGTTCCACCACCAAAAATAGTTAGATTATCAGTAACTTTTCCAGTTGCTGTAAGTTCAATTCCTTGATGAATTTGTTCACCATCTTGCACATATTTTGGTTTTGGAGTTGCTAAATCTGAATATTGATTTGCTTTTTCTATTCTAAATAAAGCACTTGTTAATAATATACTTTCATTGATATTATATTTAGCTCCAACTTCATACTGTTTACTTACAAGTGGGTCTAATACTTCACCTCTATTTGAATAAGTATCTCCTACAATAGTTCCTTGCTCTAAACTCTCTATATATGTAACATAAGTTGTTAAATTTTCAAAAGGTTTATACATTAAAGATAATGTAGGTGTTAATGCTGATTTATCATATTTTGAACTTTGTACTCCACCGCTATAAGATGTTTCAATTACAGTAGCATAATTTGCTCCAACTAAAGCACTCCATTGGTCATTAAATACTATATCATCACCTATTAGAATATTTTTATATTGTGTTTTCCAAAGAGGAATTCTTCCTCCATGTGGATTTGGATTTGCTGGAATAATAGTATTTTTTATTTCATTTAATGTTTTTTCAGTTAGCCAATAACCACCACCAGCATTCCAATTTCTATCTCTTTTATATTTCATATAAGTTTCAGAATAACCAGTAGTTAAAAGATGATTTACTCCAAAAGTTTCAAATTTACTATCTAAATAAACATTTCCTGCGTAACTATCAAATCCTTGTCCACCTCTTGGAGCTCGATAAAGTGAAGCATTATATAAACCATCTGTTCTTGTATAAGCAAAAGCATCACCAAGAATTTCTCTATCTGATGTTTCATAAATAAGTGAACTTCTAAGAGTAAAAATATTATTTATATCCCATTTTAAGCTTGTCATTACTCTATCATTTTCTTCATCTACTGATGTCCAATCTGGTGAATAATTTTTACTTACATCAAGAGTAGGACGAATTGTATTAGCTCCTATAACAAATATTAATTTTTGATTTGTTCTTTCTAACTCTCTATGTGCATAGTTTAAATCCATAGTAAAATTATCTGTTGGTTTATAGTCAAAAGCTAAACTTACAAATTTTTGCTCTTTTCCTACATCTGCTACACTATCTCCATCTTGATAAAGAGCATTGATTCTATATCCAAATACTTTTTTGTCATCTATTTGTCCACTTAAATCAATATGTCCATAGTATTGTTCGCCTCCATAGTTTCCTAAAGAAATACTTCTTTTATCTTCTAAAGTTGGTTTTTTCATCACATAGTTTACTGCTCCTCCAACTCTTCCACCACCATATAAAAATCCAGTTGCTCCACTGATAGTTTCAACTCTTTCTAAATCTTCCATAGTTGTAAAACTATAAGAATTTGCTAATGACATACCATTTACAACTGCATTATTTGAAGAAAAACCACGAATAACTGTATTATAATTTCCTGATGGTTGATCTCCTCCATCTTGAGTTAAAGGATTCATCTTAAAAATAGGAGCCATATCATTGGCTTGAGTATTTTCTATAAGTTCTTGAGGTATTACTGTCATTGAGTAAGGTGTATCTTGTAAGCTTCTTTTCCCCCAAATTCCAACACCAGTTATATTTTCAGTTAGATATCCATTTTCAGCACTTCCATTCTTTCCACTTTTTACTGAAACATCATCTAAAATATAAGTACCATTTATCACTTTTACAGAACCTTGTATAGGAATTATCAAGATTGTATCATTTTCAATAGTTGCTTCAAGTCCGCTATTCTTTAAAATCTCATTTAAAGCATTTTGTACACCCTCAATATTTTTTATATTTGGTGCTTTTTTACCATCTAGTAGCTTTCCATCTACCATATATGGCATATTTGATTTTTTGCTTATCTCTTCTATCGCATCTTTTAGTGATAGATTTGAAACTGAAAATTGCTCTGCATTTAGGCTTGTAGTTAATAATAAAGCCAATGTTGGAGCGATAATCGCTGATTTAAACTTTGTCATTTTTTCTCCTATTATAGTATAAGAACAACTATTAAAATTGTTTCTTTCAATAATAAGACGTTTGAGATTAAAAAATCATACACTTTTTTTGAAGAAATTTTGAAATTTGTAAAAATTTGTAGGAAAATGATGATTTTTTTTTGTTTTTAATATAAAAGGTATTTGTATATTATAGTAGTTCTATTTTTAATTTTGTAAATTTATTGTATTTTTTAAATCCTTTATCAAAGGTAATAATTTTACTACAAGAAAAATAATCAGCAAATACAATATGAAAACTATCGAAAGATTGTTTATAACTCTTTGATTTATTTATAAAATCTATTACTTTTGTATAAATATTTGCACTTTTTACATATTTTGAAAGAAAAACCAAATTTTCATTTATTACACTTTCATCTTCTTCTTGTTTTTTACATACAAAAGCAAATTCATATAAAGAAATTTCGGAAAGCAACAATTCTTCTGAAATTATTGTATTTCTTAATATAGATTGAGCCATTTTCTTTTGTTCAAAATCATCTACATTTTTACAAAAAGCATATATTAGAATATTTGTATCAAGATATATCATCTATTTGCTCATTTGTATTTATCGATAAATCTTTTGTAAGAGTTATTTTATTGTTAGATTTTTCAAAAAGAGTATTTAAAGTTTTTATATCATCATTTACGCCTTTTTGTAAATTCTTTTCTTCAACTATCTCTATTTCATCAGATTTTAAATTTTTTAAAAAAAACATAACTTGAGAATAAATCTTATCAGAAACATTAAGCTTAATTGTTTGCATACTTACTCCTTTTAACTTTTATTCATATCACGGATTACCGTTTATTTTTACTCAAGTCTATAAGATTTTTACTTAAAAATTCGTTATTCCGTTAAATAATGAGATGTTTGAGATAAAAAAATCATACACTTTTTTTGAAGAAATTTTGAAATTTGTAGGAAAATGATGATTTTTTGAGTATTTTTAACTAGATTTAAACAAGATTTATATTTTTTATAAATTTAAAATCTTTTTTGTTATAACTTAAAAATGGTAAATTTAATTTTATAGCTGTTGAAGCTATAAGACTATCAGGAATATCTAAAGTGTGGCTTTTTGCATATTGATATATTAAATCTTTTGCTAAATCCGATATTTGTTCATCAATAGGAATAATATTAAAAAGTTCTGTAAATTTTTTCAATTTTTGAAGTTCGTTTTTATTTAATGCACCATAAAAAAGTTCCATTACAGTAATAATACTTATATGATGAATATCATATTTCTCAACTTCTTTTATAGTTTCTCTATTATTCTTTAAAATCTCTATCAATATATTTGTATCTAAAATTATTTCCAAGCTTTTTCTCTTATAGTTTTTATATCAATATTTCTATTTTCCCATAAACCTGCGAATCCATCAAATTTATTCTTACTATTTTTAGACTTATTTTTACTACTTGATTTTTCTTGAGATTTTATCTCTACATAATCCAATGTTGATAAAAAGTTTAAAAAACTATCTTTCTTACTTTCATTTTTAATATTCAAGGTAATAAGCATTTTAACTCCTATTTAAATAATTGAAAATTATATCATATTCTAAGAAAATTATTAAAATATCATTTCTTAGAAAACTTAAAACTATTCTCTTTTTTATCTACTTTTATAGAGTATATTTTTCGATTTTATATCTTGTACTAGAAATTAGCTATTAAGAAGCTCTGATAATTTAATATCACTTGTTATATTTAAACTGTTGTAATGGCTATTTCTTTCACAACCATAACTTGATAACACTACTAGCTTAATATCATACTTACCTTTTAATCCATATTTTTTAAACATTTCTAATTTGTGTATTAGTTTATCTTTGTAATCTTTTATTATTTGAAACTCTTTATTATAGAACTTGCACTCAACTATATCATATACATTATTATCATATTCAACAATAAAATCTATTTGAGCTCCACTATCTTCATCATTGCCTATAAAATTCCAATAACCATAACTTTTTGCTAATCCTTTAGTCTTTCTTGCTTCTAAGTATAAATCTATATTTGCAACGCATAATACTTCAAATGCAAATCCACTCCAAATAGCATATTTTTGAGAATCCATTACAGTATTAAAATATGGCTTTTGTAGAGAGATTAATTCATTTTTACTATATTCACTAACCCACTTATTATAAAAAAGTACAAAGGGATCACATATGATGTATTTTGTATTAATTTTTGAATTAAGTTTGCTTAATCCTTTGATAAAACCTGCCTCACAAAGCTCTTCTATTGCATCTTTAATAACTGAACCACTCTTTTGCCCAAGTTCATTGGCTAATTCAGTTTGAGTAAGTCCACTTTGTTTAGAACATAATATTTTGATAATTGATGAATAAAAAGATGCTTTCATATCAAAAAGAGATTTTAAAACATCTATATACTCTTTATTTAAATGTCCATCTATATTGAATATTAAATCATCTATATTTTGGGAGATTGTTTTAGAACTATCAAGAAAACTCAGATATTTAGCAACTCCACCAAATACCATATAAGTTTCAGCTATTGTTTTATCATCTATATTAAATTTACAAACATCTAACAAGTACTCTTTAGTTTCTTTTAAATCAAATGGCTTGAGAGGGATTTTTTCATCTAATCTTTGATAAAGTGGTCCACTACTATCTTCAAATATTTTATTTTTTATCCATGATGAATTAGATCCGCAAAGAATTAGAATAATATTCTTATGATTAAGTGCAAACTCATTCCAAAAATATCCAAGTGCTCCAATGAATCCAGAATTATTTTTTTTATCTATCCAAGGTACTTCATCCAAGAAAATTACAACTTTTTGATTCTCTTTTTGATATTGAGTAATTGCATATTTTAAATAATTAAATCCATCCATCCAATTATTAATCTCTTTTTTTGATTCTATTTTAAACCAGTCATATATTGATTCAGTAAAGTTTCCAAGTTGTGTTGAACTGTCTAGCATATATGAGCCAGTAAATCTAAAGAAAATGCACTCTTTTTTATGCTCACTAAACATATTATTGATTAGATAAGTTTTTCCTATTCTTCGTCTTCCATATACTGCAATAAGTTTACTTTCATTTTGTTCACATGCTTTTGTTAAAAGTTCAATCTCTTTTTTTCGACCGATCATTTAATACCTTTTATATTATTAGTTTTCGTAAAATATTTATTTTCATAAAATAATAGCATAATTATATGTTAAATTTCGTAAAATTATAGTATATACGAAATATAATTTCTAAAATCTAAATAATATATATAATTCTTAATTAAAATTAGTTATTCCGTTCAATAGGAAATTAATCATTTCTTAGAAAACTTAAAAATATTCTCTTTTTTATCTACTTTTATAGAATATATTTTTGGTAAAGATACTAAAAATTTATCAAAATCATTTATAGCAAATTTACCAGTTATTTGTATTTTAGCAACTCTTTCATCTTGAAATTCTATTTTTAAATCTTTATATCTTGAAAACTCTGCTAAACTATCCTTTAAAGTTGTTTTATTAAACACTAAAAAACCATTTTCCCAACTTGCTATATTTTCAACTTCTACTTTTTCAAAATCCATTTTTTTATCTTCATTTATCTCAATTTTATCACCTTGATTTAAATAAGTATATTTTCTATTAGAAGTCACTTTTACAGTTCCTTCTTTTACTTTTACACTAAAACTATTGTTGATATTTGATACTTCAAAAGTTGTTCCAACAACTTCAATTTCTGCATCTTTTGTTTTTATGATAAATGGTTTTTCTTTATCCTTTGCAACATAAAAAATTGCTCTACCATCTACAAAATCTATCTTTCTACTACTTTTATAATAATCTACATTTAGATTTGAATTTACATCTAAAACTATTTTAGAATCATCAGGAAGAGTTATAGTATTTTGTAATTCTTGAGCTGAAACAAAATTTTGAGAATATACTGGAACAAAATAATAATCTGTTCCAAAGCCAATACAGAGAAAAACTGAAGCAGCAATCATAAACTTTTTTGTTCTTTGAATAAATTTTGTTCTTTTTGCTCCTTTATTCGCATTTTCTACTAATTTTTCTATTGTATTATTTGATAGTTTTGAAAATCTTTGTCTTAAAAGTTTATTTGTATTGTAAGATTTTTTATGTGAAGGATTTGACTCTAGCCAATGTTTTAATTGTTCTTCTTCATTTTGAGTTAATCCTTCTTTTTCTTTTATAAGCCAAGATATAGCTTGTTCATCAACACTTTTCATCAATTATATCCTTCAATACTTTCTAGCTTCTCTTTGATTCTTTCAGTTGCTCTAATAATATGTTTTTCAACTGCAGGGACACTTATTCCCATTCTTTTAGCTATCTCTTTTCTGCTTAATCCTTCATACAAATGTAAAATAAAAGCTTGTGCATTGTTTGGAGGGATAGTTTCTAAAATTTGAGCTAACAACTCTTGTTCACACTCTTCAAAAAGTATCTCTTCTGGTTGCTCTGATATAGGAATACTAGAATATTCTTCTTCATATTCAATCGAAGCTGAGTGTTTTTCTCTTCTTGCTAAATCAAAAACGATATTTCTCGCTAATTTGTATAAAAAGGCTCTTTGATTTTCTATTGGAATATCTAAATTTGCATCTAATAATCTACTATAAGACTCTTGTACTATATCCTTGGCTTTTTCTTTATCTCCTACCATCTTTTGAACATAATATACCAATTCTTGATAATATTGTACCATTGAAAACTAATCCTTTGATAATTTTTTAAGAAATACTATCATAATTGGAATTATGCTTATATTAATACAAACTATAAAAATTTATAACTTATAAAATTTCTATTTTTTTGGTCTAAAAGCTTTTATAATATCTTCATTTGTTTCTAAATATGCTCCATCCATCAAATCTATACAATAAGGAATTGCTGGAAAAACTGCATCAAGGCACTCTCTAATTGATTTTGGTTTTCCTGGAAGATTTACAATCAAAGAAGTTCCTCTTAATCCTGCTGTTTGTCTTGATAAAATCGCAGTTGGCACATATTGTAAACTAACACTTCTCATAAGTTCCCCAAAACCAGGCATCATCCTATCACAAACATTTTCAGTCGCTTCTGGAGTTACATCACGAACTGCTGGTCCAGTTCCACCTGTTGTTACAACTAAACAACATTTTTCATTATCAACTAAATCTTTTAAAGTATTTTCAATAGTATTTCTATCATCTTCAATACATCTATAAACTGGTTCCCAAGGAGATTTTAAATACTCATTCAAAGTATCTATTATAGCTTTTCCTGATAAATCTTCATATATTCCTGCACTTGCTCTATCACTTGCTGTTACAATCCCAATCTTTGCTATCATAATAAATGTCCTTTATCTTTAAAATAATAAACCGTTGCATAATTTTTAAAAAAGTCTTTTGCAACTAAACTATCAATTATCAAATCTTTTTCGCCTAAAAAAACTTCTATTTTTAAACCATTTTTTATAAGTTTTTCTAAATCACCTTCAATCCAAATATAGTTTAAAAGTGTTTCTAACTCTTCAAAACTTCCTTTTTTAAAATATTTTTCTATATCTTTGTATATTGGAGATTTTACATTTCCTAAAAAACTATTTATATATGAGTTTTCATCTTTTTTAAAAAACATAAGTTGCATTCTTTTGAATTTATCATCTTTTGTTTGAAAAAAAGCTGGAGAAAAAAGTTGAAGTTTATCAACTCTATTTTTTGAATTTAAAACATATTCAAAGGCTTTTATTGCACCGTAAGAGAAACCACTAACAGTAAAATCATTTGAAACTAAATACTCTTTGAAAAGTTCACTTTCATTTTCAAAACAAAATCCACTAAAAAAGTTTTTACAAATCTCCAATAGTTATTACCTCATTTTTAAGCATAATTTCTTTTAATCTATTTATTTCAGCTACATTTGAAGATAATTCAACTCTTAGTTCATCTTTAATATTTGATATAAGTTCATCTATATTATTTGCCATTTTATACTTATTTACAACTATATCAGCTGATTTATATGCTCTATCTAAGTCTTCACTATTTATAGCAAATTTCTCTTTTTTTATCACTTCAAGTCCAACAAAACCAGCTAAATCTCGTTTGATATTTTCGCATAATTCACTATAAGATGGATAAGTTGAATTCAGTTTTGAGACACTTTCATCTAAAAGAGATATCTTACTTTTTGAAATAAATGCTTTACTTACTTGGTAAATTGCTAAAATATCTTTTTGTTCATTGTCTAAAATTTTTATCTGTTTTTTTCCAAATTCTAACTTATTTTTTGCAACTTCAATATCACTATAATCTAATACTTTTTTATTATTTTTTATCATATTTAAAAGTGCTTCATTTACAAGTGTTGAAAGAGCTGCTGAACTAAATCCAGCAGTTTCATTTACAAGTTTTTCTATATCTATTTTACTATCTTTATCTTTTAAATATAACTCTAAAATTTGCTTTCTATCTTCTATATTTGGCAATCCTACATACAATCTTCTATCAAATCTCCCTGCTCTTAATAGTGCATCATCTAAAACCTCTATTTTATTTGTTGCAGCTATTACTATAACTCCACTTTCTCCATCAAATCCATCCATTTGAGTTAAAAGTTCATTTAAAGTTGATTCTCTTTCATCATTTGATTTTCCACTTCTTGCCTTTCCAACTGCATCTATTTCATCTATAAATACTATTGAAGGTGCATTTAATTTTGCTTGAGTAAAAAGTTCTCTAACTTTTTTTGCTCCCATTCCAACATAAATATGTACAAAGCTAGCTCCACTTTGATAAAAAAATGGTACTTGTGCTTCTCCTGCAACTGCCCTTGCTATTAGAGTTTTTCCAACTCCAGGAACACCTACAAGTAAAACACCTTTTGGAAGTTTTACACCAAATTTATTATATTTTATGGGATTATTTAAAAAATCAACAATTTCTTCAAGTTCTTCTTTTATCTCTTTTATTCCTGCAACATCTTTAAAAGTTATATTTGAAGTTACTGGTTTTATGTTGCTTTCTAAATTTTCTTGAGCTTTTTGTGTAGTTTTTTGAAGTTCCATATCAAAAGAGTTTATATTAGGTTTTATACCTTTTTTATTTTCTAAATATTTTCTTAATTTATTTTGATTGGCTCTTAAAACAAGAGATAAAATAAGTAATATAAATAAAAATCCAATACCAAAATAGTATGAACTTCCTTGTATATTTGAGCTACTTTTATAAATAGTATAAGAAAATAGTACTATTAGTACAATAGCTGATATAATCATCAACTTAAAGTTTTTTTCTATATTTTTGTTATTTGAATCTTGTTGCATTTTTAGTAAACTCCACTTCATAATCTTCTAAATATAACCAATCTCCAACTAAATCTTCATCACTACTTATCTCAATTTGATTAAAATATTGATCAAGTCCTATATATTTTCCATTTTTCTCTTGTTCAACCAATACTTCAAGTTTAGTTTTATTATCTCTTCTAAACTCATAATTTTTTTGTTTGATAGTTTCTACAAGTTCAATATATCTATCTTTTGCAATATCACCTTTTATATCAGGCTTCATAGTAGCACTAGGAGTTCCATCTCTTTTTGAATAAGTGAAAGCATGAACATGAGTTAAAGGAAATCTTTTAAGATTTTGCATAGCTTCTTTCCAAATTTCAGGAGTTTCGCCAGGATGCCCCACTATAAAATCTGTTCCTAATGCATATCCACTATCTTTTAAAAATTCAAAAAGTTCCAAATCACTTAAAACTTTATTTCTTCTATTCATAATTTTCAACATATCTTTTGAAGTATGTTGAAGTGCAATATGTAAGTGTTTTGCCATAAATGGTTCATTTATAAGTTCTTTAAACTCATCATCTATTTGTATTGGTTCAATACTTCCCATTCTTATTCGTCTAACACCTTTTATTTGTGACATCTTTTTAAGAAGTTTTGCTAATGAAGTATGTTGTTTTTTACCATAACTACCAACATTTGTTCCTGTTAAAATAAACTCTCCAAAACCATTTTGTGCTAAAGTTTCTATTTGTTCTAAAATTACTTTTTCTTCATAACTTCTAGCATCTCCCCTTACATAAGGGATAATACAGTATGAACATCTAAAATCACAGCCTTCTTGAATCTTTATAAATGCCCTACTTTTACCTACAAACTCTTCAACTATTGTTTTATCCAAATGGGTTAAATCACCTAACTTAAAGAATCTTTTATCTTCTAAAAGTAAATCATTGATATTCTCTTTTTCAGAGTGTCCAAAAAGTGAATCAATTTTATTCTCACTAAATAGTTTTTCACCTTTTGTTCTTGTTCCACAACCTGTAAAAACAACTCTTGGATTTGTTGGTAAGTTTTTTAAACTATTTATATAACTTCTTGCTGTACTATCTGCACTATTTGTAACTGTACAAGAGTTAATTATTACAATATTTGCATCTTTTTCATCTTGTGTTACTTCAAAATCTTTTAAATTACTAATCATAACTTGTGTATCAAAAAGATTAGTCCTGCAGCCAAAAGTTTTAAAGTATACTTTTGGTTTGTTTTGTGAAAAATTCATAAAATATTATCCTACACTTTATTTGTTAGTTCTTCTAACTCTTCTGGAACAACTTTTCTATTCATTGCTGGACCATAAGGATTACTTGTTCTATTAAGATTAATTTGTTGTGTTGGATAAGCAATATTTATATCACTTTCTTTCATAAATGCTTCGAGAATTTCCGTACTTATTGTACTTCTTAAAACTAAAGCAGCAAAAGAGTTTGTAAGGTACCAACCAGAAATCACAACTCCATGTGGCTCTATAAAAGTAAATACTCTTGGTTCTACTCCAGTTGCTCTTAACTGATATTTATTTCTCATTTTAGATAACTGTTTTCTTGTAATATCACTATAACCTTTTGAATAGTGCTTCAATATTTCTCTTATAATCTTTTGTGCTTTTTTATGATTTGAATCAAATGTTAAAGTTATATCTATTCCATCCCAAACTGTTTTTAGTTCACTATGACTATAATTTGCTATAAGTTCAGAAAAAATATAGTTATTTGGTATAAAAAATATTCTTCCAGCTCTTCTATTTTGCATATATGTAACTAAAGTAACATCTTCTCTAATAGTTATCTTAAATAACGAAATATCCAAAACATCTCCAACTGTTTCAACATTTCCTTTTGTAACTCTAATTCTATCTCCAACTTGAATAAATCCAGAAGTTACGATAACCATCCAGCCAAAAAGCGACATAAACCAATCTTTTAAAGCAATCGCAATACCAGCTGATGCAAATCCAAGAATTGTTACAAGATATGAAACATTATCTATATACGAGAAAAGTAATACCATCAAAACTAAAAAAGCTAGGGTAAAGTTTATGATTTTATTTACCATATAATAATTTTCAGTTTGTGAGAAATACTTTTTCAAAGTAAGTTTTACTAAAAATGATATTACAAATAAGAAAACAATAATACCAAATATTAAAAACATTTTTTGTATTTGTTGAGTTATTTGATTTTTAATCTCTAATATAACTTGTTCTATTTTTTTACCATAAACTTCTTGAGTTGTAGTAACGATATCTAAAACAATATCAAAATCTCTTTTTTGTTTATCTAAAAATGTAATTTTCTCTTTATACTCACTTTTTGAATCAAGAGCATAAAGTTCTCTATAAGTAGTCAATTCTTCTTCTAAAGCTTGAAAAGTAGTCTCTATTTGCATTTTTAAAGTATTGAATTGTTGTCTATTATTTTCTATTTTTTTAATATTTGATAGAGCATTTATTATTCCAAATGGGTTTGTAATATTCTCAAATTTCTCTATTTCAGGAGGATTCATCAAAGAACCAATAGGAGAACCTTTATACTCTGCTATTAATTCTAACTCATTTTCTTTTACTCTAATTTTATTTAGAAGTTGATACTCCAACTCCTCAGCTAAATTGTTTTTTTTCTTTAAACTATCTTTTAATTGATCCAATTCGGCTGAAATTTTGCTATATGATAAATAATTAGAGTATCTTTTTAATAAAATATTATCTTTAAATGTTGATTCTATTTTATTGATTTTCTCCAATAAAATATTTATCTCAACCATATTTTCAATCTCTAAAACACTATCATCTTTATTTGTATTTTTTGTATTTGTTTTTTGCTCTTTTTTTTCTACTTTTTCATTGGCACTTAAGCTAAATACACTTGAAAAAGAGAAACTTATTAGTACAAAAGCTAAAAATATTTTTTTTAACAATTAAAATCCTTCTAAAACTTCAATAACATCATTTTTACTAATATCATCCGTGATTTTACAATCACCTATACCAACAGGAACAATAAATTTTATTTTATTGTTTGAAGATTTTTTATCTAAGAAAAAATGCTCATAAAAATCTTCAACATCTTTTATTTTATAAGTTGTTGGGATATCATATTTTTTTAATAAATCTTCAACTCTTCTAGCATCTTCACTACTCATAAGATTTAACTTAACAGCTAAAGCATTTGCCATACACATACCTATTCCAACAGCTTCACCGTGTAAATACATTTTATAATTTGTTTCATTTTCTATTACATGTCCAAAAGTATGTCCATAATTTAATGCAGCTCTTAAACCTTGTTCTTTTTCATCTTGAGAAACTACCCAAGCTTTTGTTTTAACAGATTTTTGAATAGCTATATCAATATTGTTTTCTTTATTTAAATCATTATTTTCAAGCCAAATAAAAAAATCTTTATTAAATGTAACTGCCATTTTTACAATCTCAGCAACTCCAGCACCAAACTCTCTTTTTGGCAAAGTTTTAAGCATCGATGAATCTATATAAACAGCTTTTGGTTGATGAAAAGTCCCTATTAAATTTTTTCCATATTTATTATTTATTCCTGTTTTACCACCAACACTTGCATCAACTTGAGAAAGAAGTGTTGTTGGAATTTGAATAAAATCAATACCTCTTTGATATATTGAAGCAGCAAATCCTGTCATATCACCAATAACTCCACCACCAAATGCAATAAGTAAAGATTTTCTATCGAGTCTTGCTTCAAAACAAGATGATAAAATCATCTCTAAAGTTTGCATATTTTTATACTCTTCTCCATCTGGAATTGTACAAATCGTAAATTCACGTGCTTTTATTTTTGATTTTAAATATTCAAGGTGATACGAGCTAACAGTTGGATTTGTAACAACTACAACTTTTCTATCAAAGTTTAGTTCTTCTAGCTTCTCTATGTAAATTTTATATGAATTTTCTTCTGAAAGGTTTATTTGTACAGTCATTATCTATTTTCCATTATCTTTGTATATAATGCTAGATAATAGCCAAAAAAAGCTAAAAAAAGCCTTTCTTGACATGACGCAAGTTTTAAAGTTTTGCCATAACTGAACCAGAAATAGCGTTTATTCCTATCTCTTCTAAAGTTTTTATCTCTGCAACTTCATCTACTGAAGTAGCAACAAGTTTAATATCCAAAGACTGCGTTAATATTTTTAGCATATTCAAACTTTGTCTTGATTCAAGTAAGAAGAATTTTGAAGCTTTAATGTATAGTGGTTTTAACTCTTTTAAGTAGTTATAATCATCGCTATTTGCAATAAAGTTAAATATAGCAAATTTGAAATTGTACTCTTTAAATAACTCTACATACATCAATGTACTATTTAAATTTTTGTTAAATGCTTCTTCTTCTATTTCAAAAATAACATTTTTTGAAAGATTTTTATATCTTGTTAAAATATCTTTTAATTTAGCATAGCTACTCAACTTTTCTATAAACATTGTTGGTAATTGTATAGATACAAGTTCATTTTCCTTACTATTTTTGAAAACTTTTTCAATAATATGTAAATATACTTCATCTAATCTATTTTGTTCTAAAACAGGAGCTATAAACTCTCCATATCTTATAGTTTCGCCTTGAAAATCAAGTTCAAAACTAACTGTTTTTAAAAATTGTTCTTTAGAATTTATATCAACAATATCTCTATGAATTAACTTAAAGTACTCTTGTTTTAAAGATAGATTTAAAATATTAATCCACTCTTCTTTTGTTTTAAAATTCTCAATATTTTTTGCATAAAAATAATCTTTTTCTGTATGTATTTTTGCTTGAGAAAATGTATAATCTATTTTTGTAAATAACTCTCTCATTCCATCTTCATTCTCATATTTCAACATACCAAAACATATATTATTTTTAAACTCTTCGATATCTTTTAAAGAATTTATTAATTTTATTAAATTTTCTTTTACAATATCTTCATTTGAATTTGGAATAAGAACTACAAAATCAGGACCATTAAGTCTTACAACAACATTCATATCATCACAAAAATGTTCTTTCATAGTTTTACCTAAATTTTGTAATAATTTATCTGTTTTTGCAAAGCCATAAGTTTTATTTATATCTTGAATGTTTATATTAATAAGTACTAAAAAACCCTTATTATTTGTGCTATCTTTATCTAAATATTCATTTGCTTTTAATATAAAATATTTTCTATTGTTCATTTTTGAGTGTTCATCAAAATATAAAAGTTCTTTATTCGTTTTTAATACTTCATTTGTATTTTTAAACATACCTTCAAACTTTTTAACCATACTATTTATTCCAAAAGTAAGAGATTTAAACTCTTGCGTAAATGGAATTTGATTAGATAATATAAACTCATTTTCCATAACTGCTTTTGCTTGTTTATCTATTATTTTTAAAGGTTTTAAAATATAAGTAAATAGCAAAAATAAAACTATCATTAACACAACAAAACTAATCAATAAAGACTGTACAAGCTTAATAAACATTGAATATGTTTGCTCATAAAATATCTCTTTATCTCCATATATTTCTAAAACACCTAAAACATTCCATCCTTCTGATACACTAGCAAGAGCTGAAATTTCACCAATATCAACAATTTCTATGAACCAATGAGGAACATCTCTATATTCATTAGAAATCTGTTCTTTTTGTCTTTCATAAACAATATCTTCATTTGTATTTTTGAATACAATTTTTGCATAATTACCATTGTCAAAACTGGCATTCATAACAGTTTTTATAGAACCTTCATCTACTCCCGCATTTGTAATAGACAAACTTGTACTTGTAACACTATTTTGTACATTATCATACAAAGATTTTGAAGCTGAATCTTTTATTATATTAAAAGATAAACCAATGATTAATACAAATAGTATTAAAAAAATAAAACTTAAAACTATAGCAACTTGTTTAAATAAACTCATATTTTTTGCCCTTTATAATTTTGAATTAAAGTATCCCACTTTTTATGTGCAGCCGTTTTTTCACCCTTTAAAATATTTGGATTAAAGTTGAAAACTGGAACTAAATCAGTTCTTTTTGATGCAGGTTGAATAGATTTTCGCAAATTATCTAAAATCAATGGTTCAGAATTTGGTGTTTCAAAGTATGTTAATACCATATGTGCTTCATTAGAAGCCTTTACTCTAACATACGTTAAAAACATTTTTGAAGTTGGTACTCCTAAATACTCTAATGCAAAATATTTAGCAATAACATAATCTTCACAATCAGCCTTATCTTTAGCTAGCATCTCATAAGGATTCGCCCAATAATCGCTCACCCCATATATACTTTGATCACTTGCATATTTTACACTATTAAAAAAATCATTAACTTTCTCAAGTTTAATGTTTACATCAACACTTTTGTTTTTTTCTAATAAGTTATTTAAGGCTACAAACCTATTTTTTGCAAATTTACCATATTTAGCTTCCACTTTATCAAGTAAAGATGTGCCAACAAAATCTGCATTCAAAGTGAAAAAGAGTAGAAAAATTATACTTATAAAAATTTTCATAAGTCTATTATATCTAAAATATCACTTTTTTATCTTTTTTTGTATTTATGTTAAAATTAAAAAAATGATATAGGATGAATATGAAAAAATTAGTTTTAATTAGACATGCAAAATCTGATTGGACAAATCCTCTTTTAAATGATTTTGATAGACCTTTAAATAAAAGAGGTTTAAAAGATGCTCCTTTTATGGCAAAGATATTGAATAAAAAATGCTTAAATCCAGACTTAATAATATCTTCTCCATCTATAAGAACAAAACTAACTTCAGAATATTTTATAAAAGAGTTTAAATACAAAGAAAGTATAGTTTTTGAAGAATCTATATATGAAGCTCCTTTTGAGAACTTATTAAGAATTTTAAGTAACACAGATGATAAATATAAAACTATATTTTTAATAGGACATAATCCTGGACTTAATGATTTAAGTAACTTTGTATTGAATGACTTTAAAGAAAATATTCCAACTTGTGGAATATTAGAAATAGATTTTGATATAGAATTTTGGAAAGATATTTCAAAAGAGAACTCAAAATTAATATGCTTTGAGTTCCCTAAAAAGTATAGCTAAGCTATTTTTTTATTTTATCTATTAGATGTAAAAGCGGTCCTGTCATAGCTGTTGTAACTAAAGCCATGATTACAAACATAGCAAATAATTCAGCACTAAGAATTCCTAACTCATATCCGATATTTAAAACAATAAGTTCCATCAAACCTCTAGTATTCATCAAAGCACCAATTCTAAAAGAATCAGACCAAGAAAATCCCATAAATTTAGATGACAAAGCAGCTCCTAAAAGCTTTCCTGCAACTGCAACTAATATAATAATTCCACAAATATACCAGTGATATGATGTTTCCATCAATCCAATTTGTGTTCTAAGACCTGTTAATGCAAAAAATAGTGGTAAAAGTACAAGAACACTTACATATTCAATTTTTGGAATTAACTTTTCTCTTAATTTTGAATCTTTATTTGATGGCATAATAACTCCAGCAATAAATGCTCCAAAAAGTGCATGAATTCCTATAATTTCAGTAGCTAAAGAAGATAATAATAAAACTATTAAAATAATTGCAACCATACTCATATTAAGTGTCGTATCATCTTGATATTTAGAAGCAAACCAAGCTAAAAATGGCTTAATTAAATAAATCATAATCAACATATAAGCAATTATTAATCCCAATGATAAAGCTGAATCTCCTAAAGATGTAGATGAAGATATAGCTATAATTATTGCTAAAATATACCATCCTGTTGCATCATCTGCTGCTGCACAAGTTAAAGACATCGCTCCATAAGAAGTATTTGAAATATTTCTCTCTTTTACTATTTTAGCCAATACTGGAAATGCCGTAATACTCATAGCAATTCCCATAAATAATGCAAATGGAATAAAAGAAATATTTTTAGGAGCAAATTCATTATATAAAAATAGTGATAATCCTAATCCTAAAAAAAACGGAAAAAGAATACTAGAATGACTTATAACAACCGACTCTTTTATTTTACTTTTCAAACTATCCCAATCAAGTTCCATTCCTATAACAAACATAAAGAATACTAATCCAAGCTGACTAATCATACTTAAATTACCCAAAGATGATTTAGGGAATAATGTTTCTGAAAAAGCTGGAAGCATAGAGCTTAAAAAAGATGGTCCTAAAATAATACCTGCAATAATCTCTCCAACAACAATTGGTAATAAAACTTTTGTTGCGATAAAACCAAAAATCCTAGTTGCTATCATAATAACAATAATTTGAGTTAAAAGAAGAGCTAATGGGTGATGAAATTGATTGATAATAAGTGTTTTTAAATCATTAAAAACTCAATTTTTACTTGTAAGTTGAAGTGTACCATATTAAAATAATATTAAAAATTTAAATTAATTTTTTATTTAAGAATTTAATTCTTTTGTAAAAAATTATCTTTTTTTATTCTTTTTTATTAAAAGATAAACAAAAAATGGAGCACCAATAAAAGCAGTAACAACACCAATAGGAAGAGTTGAATCTGTATTTAAGTTTCTTGAAATTAAATCACAAAAAAGTAAAAAAATTCCACCAAAAAAGAAAGTAGGAAAAAATAGTTTTTCTGCACTTTTTTTATAAATTATTTTTACAATATGTGGAATAACAAGCCCAATAAAACCTATTGGTCCTACAAAACTTATAGTTATTCCAATACATAAAGATACAAAAATCAATATTAATAAGTTCGTTTTATCAACATTTAGACCTTTCAAAAATGCAGTTTCATTTGAAATAAGTATCAATTTTATACTTTTTTGGAAATATTTGATAAAAATTAAAAAAATAAATGCAACAAACATAACAATAAAACTATCTTCAAATCCAACTATATCTAAGCTTCCTAGAGTAAACCTAACTATTGAGTAATTTTCTTGTAAATTACTCATATAAAAAATCATCATCAAAGCCGAGCCATAAAAATATGATAAAGCAATTCCAATGAGTAAAATAGAGTTTGTAGAACTTGATATTATGTTATTGTTTAATATTTTTGAGATAAAAAATAAAATTATTATTGTAAAGAATGAACCAAAAACAGAACCTAAAAGCAATGGTAAAAATGGCAAAAAAACTATTGTAAAAGCAGTAAAAAGAGTAGTTCCACTAGCTATTCCTAAAGTATATGGGGTAATAAGTTCATTTTTAAAAATTGATTGAAAAACAAGCCCACCCAAAGCTAAAATTCCTCCAACAAAAAAGGCTAAAATTACTCTTGGAACTCTTAATTCCCAAAATATAATATTTTCTTTGTGTGTAAAATCAACTATATTTTGAATATTTAGAGAGATTTCACCCATAAATGGCGATATAAAGATTAAAATTATAGAGAAAATATATAGTAGTATTTTCATAAATCCACCACCAAGTGATTTTGCAATTTTTTTATAGTTTTATTGTAAAATTTTTCTAAATTTTCATCATTAAAAAACTCTTCACTCTCACCAAAAAACTCAATTTCTCCTTCTTTTAAAAACAAAACTTTATATTTAAGTGCAAAAGCAAAATCAAGATTGTGGGTTATGATAATTTTTTGATTTAACAAATCAGATTTAAGAAGTAAAAAAATATCTTTTATCCTACTTATATCCAAATTTGCTGTTAATTCATCAAAAATTGTAATTTTTGCATTATGTAATATAGAACTAGCCATTAGCAAAAGCTGTTTTTCTCCAGAACTTAAGTTTTTACAAGATTTTTGTGAAAATTTATCTAATTTTAATATATTTAAGACTTCATTTAACTTTTTTTCATCAAAATCTTTAATAAAAGAGCTTTCTAAAAACTCTAAAACTGTCATAAATTCATCAAAAATCTCAAACTTTGGTGGTATATAATTTATATATTCAGCTCTTTTACTATTTGAAATTTTTGATAAACTCTCTTGAAATATTTTTACATTGTCATTTGGTATTAAATTTGATAAAACTTTTGCTAAAGTTGATTTTCCAGCTCCATTTTCTCCTAGAATTAGTAAATTCTCACCATTTTCTAGACAAAATGATATATTTTTTAATATAAAATTATTGTAGTTTTTTATCTCTAACATCTTCTAATATCTTTTTAAAATCTTTTATAAAATACTCTACTCTATGGCTTGGAATACCTGCATATTCCTTTGAAATCGAATATATATTTTTATTTTTACTTGCATTAATAGGTAAAGTTTCCCAAAGCTTTATTATTTTTGATTCTTCGTCTTTTTTATCTTCTAAAAATGGTGCTAATAAAACTATTATATCTGGATTTAATTTTATTATCTTCTCCGTATTTAAAACAGGTTGTGCTTTTGAATTTGAAAAATATGCATTTTTATTTTGACTATTTTTTATGATATCTTCAAAATACACATAATTTCCAGCTACATAAATCTGATTTGATAGAGTGTTTTGCGGGCTTATTACTATTAAGATTTTTTGATTAGTTACTATGTTTTCTAAAGATTTTAAAGAATCATTTATTTTTTGATTTAACTCTTTTGCTTTTTTTGTTTCTTCAAAAACTTCTCCTAGATTTGTAATAGTATATTGTATATCTTTCATAGTTTTTGTAGTATATACTTTAGTGTCAAAGCCTAATTTTCTTAAATTCGAGTTTAACTTTTCATCAAAATCGTGAGTTATTATAATATCTGGATTTAATAAAACTATCTTTTCTAGTGAAACATTACCATATCCACCAACTTTTTGTATATTTTTTGATTCTAGTGGATAATCACAAAATTCTGTATTTGCAACTACTTTATGCCCTAAATTTAGGGCATAAACTATCTCATTTACTGATGGACTTAAAGTTATAATTCTCTCATAAGAGAACAATGAAGTGCAAAATAAAAAAGATAAAAGTAGCTTTTTCATATTAGAAACTTACTTTCATACCAGCATAAAATGTTCTTTCAAAATTAACTGGATAAATCCCATCATCTTGAACCCAAATACCATTATTCTGGTCAAATAGATTTTGAATTTTTCCAAATATTTCTAAATTTTTATGAGTAAAAGTCAAAGATAAATCTGTTGAATGATAATGTTTTTGTTTTTGACTAAATCTATTTTCAAAGTCATTTAAAGCATATGCACTACTTTTGTATGAGTGAGATACAAAAGTTGAAAATTTATAGAAATCATATCCCAAACCTACTGTTAAATTATGTTTAGAAACCCCTGGTAATTTTTTACCATTATAAGCACCATTACCTTCATTTTCTCTATCAATTTTTGAGATAATATAAGAATAATTCAAAGATGTAAATAAATTTTCATTGATTAAAAACTTATCGTATAGTTCAAATCCATATTTATATGATTTATCTATATTTGTGCTTTCCCAAGTATTTGGGTCTGTAAACATTTCATTTGTTAAATTAGCTCTAAATAATGAAACTTTTAATTTATTGTTTTCTTGAAAATTGTTATATCCAACTGTATAATTTTGAACTTTTGATGGCTCAATAAAATCATTGAATTTTATAGAAACTAAAGGAAAATTAGAATAATCCTTTGAAAAGAACATATCAATATTTGGTGATTGAAAACTTCTATTATAATTTGCAAAAATTGATTGATTTTCAGTTAAAACATAGTTTACACCAAAATCATATGCATTTATATAATGGTCTTTTTTTAAGTTTGTATTACCTTGAGGTTTATATTCATACTCTATATTTTCTCTTCTAAATCCTGTTGAAAATGTCAAATCTTCAGTTGCATTAAGTTCAACAGATGTAAAAGCTGCTTTATTTTTCTTTGTAGTTATATTGCCATTTTCCTTTTTATCACCATCAAATCCATCTATACCAGCAACAACTTTAAACATATTATCTTTATAATTTATAGTTGATGAAAGAGTTTTATAATTGTATTTTGATTCACTATTAAAATTTACAAATTTACTTTTTTTATCTTCATCACTAAAATTTGCATCTATCCAAAAATTTGGATTAAAATCATATCTTGCTCCAACAGTAGTTACATAAGAACTAAAATATTGCTCTGTAAGAGATGAAGTTTTATTTGGATTTTCATTAAACTGTTTTAAAGTTATTGGATTTCCATATTTTGTATTCATATTAGAATAAGTTCTTCCTAAACTTAATTCTAAACTTTCAGTTGGAGTAAAAACTAAACTAAAATTTTTATTTTTTATATAGTTCTCATCTTTATTTTCATTTATATCTTCAATACTTCCATCTGTAGAACTATAATCCACATAGGCATTTGCTATTATATATTCATTTCCATATCCTAAACTTACAACTCCACCTTTTGAAGTGTTATTCCCTAAATATGTTTTTATATAGTTACTATTTTTTTTATCTGTTATAATGTTTATAACACCAGCATTTGCTCCATCTCCATAAACAACCGAACCACTACCTTTTAATATCTCAATTTTTTCAATACTTTCTAATGGAATTGAAGCCAAAAGTTGTGGAGAATTATCAATATTATTTAATCTTCTTCCATTTACATTAACAATCAAGTTTTGATTTCCATTTTCTAATCCATACCCTCTTATATCTAAACTTTGAGAAAATTTGTTTCCAAAATTTGGCATAACATTAACCGAAGTTTGAGAAGCTAAAAAATCATATATATCTTTAGATTTTGATATTTCTATATCTTTTTTTGTATATATTTCAGTAGAAAATGTTGCTTTTTTTTCATCAGTTTCTATTGCATTTGATGTAACAGTTATTGTTTCTAAAGTGTCTGTTGAGTAAAGATTTGTTGCTATAAGTAGCCCAGCAACTAAGCTTGTAGATATTTTGTTTTTCATTTTTCTTCCTATTTTTATATATTGTTTGTTGAATAAAGTTTTATTGGTTTTAGTTGTTTTTCTAATAACTCTTTAGTTATTTTTGGTATTTTAGACAAAACCGAGTCTATTTTACAGCAACTACTTAAGAGTTTTCTACTTACAGTTGCAAATAAAATCCCAAAAAAACTAAAATATTTTTTTATATTCTTAACCATTTTTTCCTCCTTTATAAAATTTTTATATTAATGATGTTGCATATTGTGATTTTTATCTTCACTTATATTCATATGATTAATCATTGTAGAATCTGGATTTACGATAAATATAAATCCCTTATACATAGTAAAAAGTCCAAAAACTATTACTAAAATAGAAGCTAGTTTCATAAAAATATTTCTTAAATTTGATTGTTTAAAAATTCCTACAAAAAATCCTAATACAAATAGTGCAGGAATAGTACAAAGCCCAAATATAAACATAATAAAAGCACCTTGTAAAGCACTCGCAGTACTAGCAGCTGTTATTGCAAAAACATATACAAATCCACATGGTAAAAATCCATTCAATATTCCTACTAAATAAAAACTAAAAAATGAATCACTAGATATTACTTTTCTAAATATTTTTTGATAAGTTACAGATTTTGAAAAAGAGTGTTCAATTTTTGTAAGAAATTTTAACTTTCCTAAAAGAGAAAATCCTACAATGACAAGTAAAATTCCTGTTAAAAAAAATAAAAAACCTTTTGTTATAGAAGAAAAAGCTACAATTGAACCTAAAAATCCAAAAATAGCACCTAAAAAACTATAAGATGTAACTCTTCCAAATCCATACATTAAATGTGCAATAATTTGTCTTACTTTTGTATAATCATCTTTTATTTTCGAGCTTGAATATGCTACTACTATTCCACCACACATTCCAATACAATGTCCGAAAGAACCTAAAAGTGCAATGCTAATAATAGATATTAAGCTAAATGTTTCCATATATAAGCCCTTAGAAATTTAAAAATAATCTGTGATTATATAGATTTTGGCATAAAAAAAGGCTTTACAGAGGGAAAACTGTAAAGCCCGATATATTATTCAATTCATTTCAAAAAAAGTATAGGATACTAAAAAACATTGTATTTAGTAGTAGGAGGATTCAATACAAATATCCTATGAAAGAATTATAATACTTCTAATATTAAAATAAGATAAAATTTGTCCTATTTTGAAAAAAATGTTTTAACTTTCTGTTTATCATATAAATATTATAATGTTTTATTAAATATTTTAGGAAAATTTTATGAAGTTAATAATTTTTGATATGGATGGAACACTTTTAGATAGTGGTTATTCTATTGCTAATACAGTGAATTATGTAAGAGAAAATTTGGGATTTGAACCAATGCATAAAAATTATATTTTAGAAAATGTAAATGATCCAAACATAAATAGTGCAGAATTTTTTTATGGAACAAAAGAGTTTACAAAACATCAAGAAGAGCTTTTTAAAGATTATTATAACAAAAACTGTTTGACTGATTTAGTATTATATGACGGAATTAAAAATCTTTTAGACAATCTAAAAGGTGAGTTTAAATTTGCAGTTGCTACAAATGCAAATTCAGTTTATGCAAATAAAATGCTAAATCATCTTGAAATAAATCACTATTTTTCATCTATTTTGGGTTACAACGATGTAGAAAAACCAAAACCAAATCCAGATATGATAAATAAAATTTTAGATATACATAATATCAAAAAAGAAAATGCTCAGTTGGTTGGTGATTCAAAAAAAGATATTATGGCTGCAAACAATGCTGGAGTTGATTCTATACTAGTAAATTGGGGTTTTTCTAATTATGTAGATGAAGCTATCGAAACAGTTTATGAACTAGAAGATAGAATAAAAGCTAAATTCTTTAAATAGAAATTAGCTTGTATTCACCCTCTTTTAAATCATCAACTTTAAAATCATAAAAACTTACCCTATGTAGCTTTAAGACTTTATTTCCTACATAAGCAAACATTCTTTTTACTTGATGATATTTACCTTCTACTATTTCTAATCTTGCTAAATTTGGATTTATAATTTCTAGTTTTGCTGGTTTAAGTGCTTTTTCTTCACCTTTTAAAATCATATCTCCACTTGAAAATATATCTATAATATCTTGAGTTAAAAGTTTTTCTAAATTTGCTTCATATATTTTTGGAACACTATTTTTAGGGCTTGATAGTTTATGATTTAATTCTCCATCATCAGTTAATAAAATAGCTCCTGTTGTATCAATATCCAATCTTCCAATAGTTGATATTTTTGGATTTCTGTTTTGCCATCTTTGTGGTAAAAGTGAATATATCAATTTTCCAGCATCATTATGAGAACAAATATATCCATCTGGTTTATGAAGTAAAATAAGCAATTTTTCATCATCTAATTTTTCACCATTTACACTGATTTCACTATGATTTGCTTTTATTGAAGTATTAAAAACCCTACTTTGGTTTATACAAACATCATTCATTTTTAAAAACTTTTTTGCTTCACTTCGTGAACAATACCCCAAACTTGATAAATATGCATCTATTCTTTTCATAACTTTTCCTTTAAAATTTGGATATTAGCATTATTGATATAAAATACAAATATGAAACTACTAGATAAAAAACATAAAATTTGGCTTTTAGATGAAAACAACTTTGATTTTCCAACTTTAGATATGATGAATGATGATTTAGTTGCTATTGGTGGAGATTTTCACCCTCAAAGAGTTATAAATGCTTATGAAAATGGCTTATTCCCTTGGTTTATAGATGATTATGGATATATAAACTGGTATAGCCCAAATAAAAGAATGGTTCTATATCCAAATGATATGAAAGTGTCAAAAAGTCTTAAAAAATCGATACTAAATAAAGGTTTTGTAGTAAAATCAAATGAAAATTTTGAAAGAGTTATAAACTATTGTGCTAAAGTAAAAAGAAAGCATGAAGATAGTTCTTGGATAGATGATAACTTTATTAAAACATATACAAATTTACATGAACTGGGTATTGCTTTCTCAATTGAAACATATTTAGATAATGAACTTGTAGGTGGACTTTATGGGCTTTTGATAAATGATATATTTTGTGGTGAAAGTATGTTTTCTATTGTAAGTGATGCTTCAAAAGTAGCTTTTTATCATCTTTGCCAACAAGCACAACAAAATGGTATAAAAATGATAGATTGTCAAGTTTATAATCCACATTTGGAAAGCCTTGGAGCTTATGAGATAAGCCGTAAAGAGTATTTTAAGATTTTAAAATCTTAAATATTTGATTTTTTACCAATTAAAATAAGTGATATTTTTCTCAATAAAAATAGTATTTTATATAATATTTTTGAAAAAATATTGTCATATTTGAAGAAAAAATGCAATTTTCCTAAAATTGTATTTTTATTTACAATACTATTTAAAAACTCTAAAGCTTTTGAACCTTGATACACTTTATCGTTCGAAATAACTATAAATCCATCATTTATATCAAAATTTGTATCATTTCTTTCTTCTCTTGCATTTTTTAATATAAGCTCATATCTATCTTTTAATTTCAAAAAATTTACATAATTATCACAAAATGGGCAGTCTTTATCATAATATATAACTATTTTATCTTTTTTTATCATTATAATCTTTCAAATTTTATTGTATAATCCCAGCAAAATCTCAACAAAAAGGATATTTATGAAAAAAATTATAGCATTTGTGTTATTAATCAGTTTAAATATTTTTGCTAATGATATTGAAAAAGCTGATGAAGCTTATGAAAAGCAAGATTATAAAACAGCTATTGAATACTACACAAAAGCGACAAATAGTACAGATTTAGTTACAAAACTTGATGCAATGAATCAATTAGGATTTATATACGATAATGTACAAGTTCACCAAGGTATAACTCCAAATTTAAAATTAGCTTATGAATGGTATAAAAAATGTGCCGATTTAGATGATGCACAATGCCAATTTAACATAGGTAGTATGTATGATGAAGGTCATGGAGTCGAACAAAACTATTCAATAGCGATGAATTGGTATTTAAAAGCTGCTGAACAAGATTTTATTGATGCACTTTATAATATAGGTTTAGTGTATGAAGTAGGAAAAGGAACTAGAAAAGATATTCCTGAAGCTATAAAATGGTACTCAAAAGCCGCAGCTTTAGGTGATGTTGAATCTGCACAACTGGTAAATGATTTAAAAGCTACTTTAAAATAAAAAATATTAAAAAAAATAGTATCAAACTTTAAGTTATTAATCTAAATAGTGGATTGTAAATCCACTATTTATGATATTTTTTCTATAAAAGCAAAATTATTCTTTACTTTTAAAACTTTTATTTTTTCTCCATCTTTCAAAGTTTTATCATCAAAATTTGGTTCAAGTTCCCAAAATGTACCTTTGAAAAATATCTTTCCTTGTTTAAACTCTCCAAAACCACTCTCATCAAAAAAATTGTCTTTTACTTCTCTTTGTGACTTTGAAAATCTAGCTAAAAGTTTTTTTCTAAATAAAAATAGAAAAATCAAAGACAAAATAGAAACTAATGCTATTTGCCAAATAGCACTCTCAAATGGATAAAAAAAGCTTAAAACTCCAACTATTATAAATCCTAAACCAAACCAGATAACTACAAAAGAGTATAAAAATATCTCTAAAGTGATTAAAGCAATAGCTATTGCAAAAAGTATATAAAAATCAAATGCACTAAGAGTTATTAGTGTTTGCATTGCTTATTCCTTTGAAAAATGAATCTCCTAAAACAGATGTTGAACCAATCATAGAAGTTACATCATAAGGCAAAATCATCTTATCTGTTGAGTTACTTTCAGCCAAAGCTTTAAATGCAGCAACTCTATCTTTTGCCAATAAAAACTCAGCCGCTTTTTCATTTTCACTCATTGATATATTTATCAATCTCATAGCTTCTTGCTGACCAGCTGCCACTTTTTCTTGCTCATATTTTTTTGCATCTGCCATTCTTTCTATTGCTTCTGCTTTTAAAATTTCACTTTGTTTATATGCTTCTGCTTCTCTTATTTGTGCTTCTTTTTGTGCTTCGGCTCTTGTTTGAATAGCTCTTTTTTCTCTTTCAGCTTCCATTTGCATATTCATAGCCTTTTCAATCGATGGAGGAACTGAAATATCAGCTATTTCAACTCTTGTTACTTTTATTCCCCAGTTTGATGCTGCACTTCCTAGTTCTGTTTGAAGTTTTGCATTTAATGTTTCTCTATTTGACAAAGTATCATCTAAATCCATTCCACCAATTTCTGCTCTTAAAGTTGTCATAGCAAGATTTGCAATCGCATGTTTAAAGTTCATAACATTGTAAGTTGCCTGAACAGCATCATCAACTTTACAAAAAACTATTCCATCAATAGATATATTTACATTATCTTTTGTAATAACAGATTGTCTTTCAATATCAACTAATTGTTCTCTTGAAGTCAATGTTATTCTTACTTTATCAATAACAGGGATTATCAGGTGAAATCCACCGTGTAAAACCTTGTGAAATTTTCCAAGTCTTTCAACAACATATAAATCTGCTTGAGATACTATTTTTACACCTTTTGATATTATTACTATCGCAAAAAATATTATTGTAATAGCAAATATTATGCTCTCTTCCATCTTTAGCCCTTTTTTATAAATTTATATATTATAGTTTAGTAAGAATTAAAAATAGTTTTTATTATAAATTTATAGATAATTAACACTTATTTGAAATAATTTTACAAATTTCAAAAAAAGGAACATTATGAAACAAAAATTATGTTATTCAATAATACTTTGTGGGTCTTTGTTTTCAAATGAAACTACAACTTTAAATACTGTAAGTGTAGTTGAAAAGTCAAATTCAAAGCTTATAAAAGATATTAGCAATGAAGAGTTAAAAAGTGCAGATTTATCAGAAGCTTTGATGAAAAGTTCTCCAAATATTTCAATTGTAAGAAGAAATGGTATAGCAAATGATATTATTTTAAGAGGACAAAAAAAAGACAATATAAATGTTTTAATCGATGGTACAAAAATATATGGAGCTTGTCCAAATAGAATGGATCCACCAACTTCTCATATTGTTACAAACAATATTGAAAGTGTAAAAATAATTGAAGGTCCTTATGATGTTGAAAATTTTGGAACTTTAAGTGGATTAGTGCAAGTTAAAACGATTGAACCAAAAGAGGAAATAAATGGTGAAATAAACCTAAATACTGGAAATTTTGGATATAAAAAAGTAAATGCAACTGTTAGTGGGGGTAATGACAAAGTAAAAGCTTTGATTTCGGCTTCTATTGAAAAAAGTAAAGCATATAAAGATGGAAATGGTGATAATTTTTTAGAACAACAGATAAAAAAAGGTGTACCAACGGCTAATCAATATAGAGATGGAAATATTGATGCTTTTGAGAAAAAAAGTGTTTTATCAAAACTTCAATTTAATCTAACAGATAATCAAGATTTAAAACTATCATATACAGCAAATAGAAGTGATGGTATATTATATCCAGCAGGACCTATGGATGCAGATTATGATGATAGCGATATTTATACTATTGGATATACTATTAGAGATTTAGGGTTATTTTCAAAAGAGCTTAATTTAGATTATTACTACTCAAAAGTTGATCATCCTATGAGTGGTCAATTAAGAAACGGTGGAACAATGCCAACTTATATGACAAACCACTTAAAAACTTCAATTTGGGGAGCAACGGTTAAAAACTCTTTAGAAGTTGGTGACTCTTTAATAACTTTTGGACTTGATACAAGTAAAAGAAATTGGGAAGGAGGAATGTACTCTACAAATAGGAACACTGGTGTAATTACTCCAAATCCAACTATGAATAAAATGTATGATACAGATACTACAAATAAAGCAATTTTTGTAAAAGCTGAAAAATCATTTGGAAATTTAGATATAGAATCAGGACTTAGATATGATTATACAGATATAGAAACTCAAAGACCAAACATAGATGATAAAAAATTTATAGCTTTAAATGGATATATTTTTGGTACATACAATATAAATGAACAAAACAAAATCTTTGCAGGTATTGGTAAATCTTCAAGAGTTCCAGATGCTAGAGAACTATATCAGCAAACTGCATCTTCAAACCCAAATTTAGATCAAACAAAAAACTATGAAATAGATTTTGGATATGAAGCAAATATTGGAAACTTAAATATAAAACCAAAGATTTTCTACTCAGAGCTAAAAGATTATATTTATAATAGTGGCAAATTTGAAAATATTGATGCAAAAATATATGGAGCAGATATTAGTGGATATTACTACTTTACAGATGATTTTTCATTTGATTTTGGTCTTGCTTACTTAAAGGGTAAAAAAGATGGAAATTATAGTGGAAATGATAAAGATTTAGCAGAAATTCCACCACTAAAAGCAAATCTAGCTTTAAACTACCAATACCAACAAGCAAAATTTAAAGCAGAAGTAATAGCTGTTGATAGATGGAAAGATTTTGATGAAAGTGCAAAAGAGCAAGAGTTAGCTGGATATTCTGTTGTAAATTTGAAATATTCTCAAGAGTTATTTAAAAACTTTGAATTAACTTTAGGAGTTGATAACTTATTTGATAAAGTTTATAATTCAACAAATACTTATCAAGATGTAAATTATGTAAAAATTGGACAAGATCAAATCTTATTCAATGACCCTGGTCGATATGGATATGTAAATTTAAAATATAGTTTTTAAGCTATATTTTAAATTATTATATTAATTAATAAAAAATTAACACTTCGTTTATATAATAAATCAAATTTTTAGTAAAGGAATTTATTGTGAAAAAAAAGAGAATTGTTTTATGTCTGGCTTTATGTACAAGTTTACTCTTATCAGAAGAGACGACTACTGACAAAAAGGGAACTACCATTTTAGAAAAAATAGAAGTTGTTTCTATTGTTGAATCTGACAATCCATTAAAAATTATAACGGATCCTAAAAATCCAATTCAACCAATTCCAGCTAGTGATGGAGCTGATTTTTTGAAAAACATTCCAGGTTTTTCTGTTAAAAGAAAAGGTGGAACAGATGGAGATCCAATATTTAGAGGAATGTCTGGTTCTAAACTTGGAATATTTTCTGATGGGCAAGAAGTATATGGAGGATGTGGAGGAAGAATGGATCCACCTACAGCATATATTTTTCCTGAGTCTTATGATAGTGTAGTTATTACAAAAGGTCCTCAAACTGTGTTAGCAGGTTCTGGTTTTTCCGCTGGTATAGTCCAATTTGAAAAAAAACCTAAATATTATTCTACTCCTGATTATGATATATATTCTTCTTTAAAACAAGGAAGTTTTGGACGAAGTGACCAATTTATTGATATTAGTGGAGGAGGTCCTTTAGGATATGCTCAAATAATTGCAACTCGTTCTCATTCAAATAATTACAAAGATGGTAAAGGTAATATTGTAGATTCTGAATATACAAGATGGAATACAAGCCTTGCATTAGGATGGACACCAACAGATGATACTACTATTGAGATTTCAGGTTCAAAAGGGGATGGAGAAGCGAAATATGCCGATAGAACAATGGATGCTTCAAAATTACTTAGAGAAAATATTTCTTTAAAAGTAATAAAATATAACATTGCAAAAAATATAGGTAAAGTTGAAATGCAAGTTTATAGAAACTATGTAGATCATATCATGGATAATTATTCACTAAGAGAAGCTCCTATTAGTCCTATGACAGGTAAAAAAGCATATTCTGGAATGAATCCAGATAGAACAACAATTGGTGGAAATATAAAAGTTACTACTGAAATACCATCTCTTTTATTAACAAATGTATCTGGTATAGATTTTAAAGAAGATGAACACACAGCAAGAAGTTCTATGGGACAAGCATCTTCTTCTTTAGCAAATAGCGGTATGAGTTCTGCATCAAGACAAACTGACTTTGATTTTTCTCAAATTGGATTTTTTAATGAATCTACACTTGATATAAATGAAGATAATAGAATCATTGCTGGGCTTAGATTAGATAAACATGAAGCAATTGATAAAAGAACAAAATTTGGAATGTTGATTTATAACAACCCAAATTATAATCAAAAAGATAAAGAAAATCTCATAAGTGGATTTTTAAGATATGAAAAAGACATCCCAGATTATGGTTTAAAAACATATATTGGATTTGGACACTCTGAAAGATTTCCTGATTATTGGGAAAGAACAAAATATAACCTTGAAGGTATAAATAATTCAAATAAAGCAAATCCAAATGCGATAACATCAATCGATATTCCAGAACCTGAAAAAACAAATCAAATTGATATTGGGGCTAGTTGGACAAATGGAGATTTAACAGCTTCAGCTTCTATGTTTTATAGTAAAGTTGATGATTATATATTAAATAGATGGTTTGATAAAAATGGAAATCCAATGACTGTTCCTTATATGATGGGAACAACATCATACACAACAGTATCTAATATCGATGCAACTATTTATGGTGGAGAATTAAGTGCAAGTTATCAAATAACAAGCGATTATAAAATTATAGGATCATTAACACATGTTATTGGGAAAAATGATACAGATGATAAACCTTTAGCACAACAACCACCACTAGAAGCCAAACTATCTGCTATTTATGACAATGGAGAATATTCAGCTGGTATACTTGCAAGATTTATCTCAAAACAAGATAGATACGACATTGGAGCAGGAAGTATAGTTATGAATGGAGTTGATAAAGGAGAAACTCCTGGTGCAGCAATTTTCTCTATAAATGGTGGGTATAAATATAATAAAAATGTTTCACTTTCTTTTGGAATAGACAATATTTTTGATACAGCCTATATGGAACATTTAAGTAATTCAGATATTTCAAGTGCTACAACTTTTATGGCTCAAGAAAGAATATATGAACCAGGTAGAAATATTTGGTTTGAACTAAAAACTAAATTTTAAATTAAACTATCCAGATAAAACTAATATTTTAGTTTTCTGGATAGATTTTTTTAGTTATTTAAATAATTTCTATATTTTTAATTTTTTATAATATTTTTTAAATTTAGTATTATGATATTTCCACTCTCTTTTGAATTAATATTTATAGAAATTTTATACTTATCACAAAATTCTTTTACAACTGTTAGCCCTATTCCATAACCTTTATTCAAAGAATTTTCTTGAAAATATCGCTCAAAAACTAACATAATATTTTCAGGCAAGATAGCAACACCATCATTATAAACAGATAGAATTTCTCCTTTTTGCTCTATTCTTATATATGGTTTTTCTTTAGAATTGTATTTTATAGCATTTGATATCAAGTTATCTAACACTATTATAAAACCATAATAATCGCAATAAATAGTAGGATTTTCTATATTTATATCCAAAGTTATCTTCTCAAGTTGTTCTTCAAATTTTTCAAGAGAATTTTTAAGTGCATCTTCAAAATAGAACTCTTCTAAATCAACTTTTTCTAACTCTTTTTTTAACTCATATTCCATATTGTTATACAATTTTATTAGATTTTCATTTGCTTGTTTTATTCGTTCAACTCTTTTGACATTTTTTTCATCTTTTAGATTTCTCAATAAATCTAAATTCAATTTTATAGTAGAAACAGGAATATTTAGTTCGTGAAGAGTATTTTTAATAGTTTTCTTTATCTTTTCTTCACTTTTAAAAATTGGTTCTAAAATCTCTTTGGATAATAGTAGAAAAAGTATAAGTTCAAATAATATAAAAAATAGATAAACCAATATATTTTGTGAAAATAACTCTATTTCAAGAATTAAAAAATAGTACAAACCAAAAGTGATAACTTGTGATATAAAAAAAACTAAAGATATTGAAATAAAAAAATATATTTTTTTAAAGTTCAAATTTATAGCCAATAGATTTAATATTTTTTATACAATCTTTACAATCAAGTATTTTTTTTATTTTTGCTACATATACTCGAATAGAACCTTCACTATAATGTTCTGATACATTCCAAAGTCTTTGTATAATCATCTCTTTTGTTACAATTTTGCCTTTATTTTCTAAAAATATCAAAAGTAATTCAACTATTTTTTGTGGTATTTCTAAATCTACTTCATCTTTATAAACTCTTTTTTCTACGGGGTCAATTTGAATATTATTTTTAAGTTTTATAACTTTTAAATTTTTACTAAATCTATTTACAATAGCTCTTATTTTAAAAAGAAGTTCATCTAAATCAACTGGTTTTTTTATATAGTCATCACAACCATTTATATACGCATCTTTAATTACATCTTTATCTTTATATGAACTTATAAATATTGTAGGTGTCAAATCTTGGCTATCTCTTAAATCTTTTAAAAGTTCTATTCCATTTTGTCCAGGAAGATTTATATCAAACAAATATAAATCATAATTTTTTTCATAGTTAAAATCCAATGCTTCTTTTGCACTTCTTGCTAAATCAACAACATAATTCTGCTCTGTTAAGATATCTTCTAAAGTATTTGCAAAAAGGATATCATCTTCTAATACTAAAATATTAGGCATTTTCTTTCTCTTTCTTTTTACCTTTTTGTCTAGTTAATTTTGAATATTTTTGTTTGATTTTTTTTCTTTCTTTGATTTCCATTTGAACATCTAAAGAGTCTGTACTTTTTATCCCTTCTCTTTTTTCGATTGGAATTTTACCTTTTAATTTAGGATTTAATTTAAAAAATTCTTCTACATCTATGTCAAAAACTTCACCCTTATTATGAAGTTCATCTTTCTTTGGATAACTTATAATATAACACTCGCTAAAATCATGCTCCACCCTTCCACCATAAGATATTGTTCTTAAAATATTAAACTTTTTTATAACAAAAAGCATAACAAAAATAGAGATTATTATGATGTAAGTATCAGTTGTATTCATTCCAACCCTTTACGCTTTTTTATATCATCAAATATCTGTTTATACTTAAAATTATCATCAAAAATTTTATCTTTATACTCAATAATAAAATCTAGTTTTTCTTGAGTAGTTTTATTTTGTGTTTCAACTCCAAATATTTTCATAAACATCCATAAAGGTACACCTTTTTTAGCTGAAATTTCATATTTTTCAAGTTCATTTCTAATACTTATATAACAGTAGTTATCATACCATTTTCCATTTAACTCTATTTTCCACATAGAGCCATCTCCAAAAGTTGCTTTATAATCATCATCTTTTTCTAAAATAAAATTAATAGTTGATAATTTCTCTTTTGCCAAATTTATCTCAATTTGATACTTTTTATACATAGTTTTATTGCTTTCTTAAAAAATATAATTTTGCCTATAATTCTAACAAAATATTGCTTATTAATATTAATTGATTTTTAGATATAATCTTCGCATTTTACAAATAATTTTAAGGAAACAGATTTGGTAAAAAATATTTCTATATCTTTGCTTTTAATACTTTTAGGGTATGTAGTTGTTGTTTATGAAAACTTTACTGTTATTTTAAGTGGTATTGCCATTTTTATAATAGGTATGTTTTTTATGCAAGATGGATTTAAACAACTTTCAGGTGGTATTTTAGAAAAACTTTTACAAAAGTTTACTAGCAATACTTTATATGCTATTTTAACTGGATTTTTATCAACTTCAATAGTTCAAAGTTCAACTATTATATCTTTAGTTGTAATATCTTTTTTAAGTGCTGAACTACTAACTTTAGTTCAAGGTATAGGGATTATCTTTGGTTCTAATTTAGGTAGTACAACAACAGCTTGGATTGTTTCAAGTTTAGGAGTTGATGTTAAAATTTCTGCTTATGCTTTTCCTATGATTGTATTTGGAGTAATATTAAGATTTTTTAAAACAAATGCATCAAAAGGTACGGGAAATGTACTTTTAGGTTTAGGTTTTATCTTTTTAGGTATTGCATATATGAAAGATGGTTTCGATGTGATGAAAAACTCTATCGATTTAGCTTCTTATGCAATGGATGGATATTTAGGGATAGTAATATATATTTTAATAGGTATCGTTGTAACAGTAGTAATTCAATCAAGTGCAGCAACTTTAGCTATTGTTATTACAGCTTTAAATGCTGATAGTATAACTTATATAAATGCTTTAGCTTTAGCTATTGGAGCAAATGTTGGTACAACTTTAACAGCTATATTAGCATCATTTACTTCAAATGAAAATGGGAAAAGAGTTGCATTAGTTCACTTTATTTTCAATATTGTGTCTGCTATATTTATAACTATCTTTATATTTAACTTTAAAGATTTAGTAGATTTCTTAGCTCCATATTTAGGAATTAGTGATAAAAACTATGGTATGAAACTAGCCCTATTCCACACTATTTTTAGTGCAATTGGAATTTTACTTTTAACTCCATTTATTCCATTGTTAGTAAAATTATCTGAAAAACTTATCAAGAAAAAAGTATCTTCAGCTTCAAAACCAAAATATCTTAATACATCAGCTATGCAAAATCCTGATGCTGCTTTAGTTTCTATTAGAAAAGAGATCATAAATCTATATGAAAACTGCCAAAAAGCTATGCTTCATGCTCTAAGTTTTCATACAACAAATCTTACAAAAAGTAGTTTACAAGAACAAATTTCAAAAGATTTTACAATAATTGATACAAATTTAGATGAGATTTATCAAACAAATTTAAAATCTCTTTATAGTGAAATTATTCAGTATTCTTCTTTTGCTCAAGAAAATATGTTTGAGTTTCAACATACAGAAATTGGTGAATTAAAAAGAAGTGCTTCTTTGATAGTTGAAGTTTTAAAAGATACAAGAGATATTCAAAAAAATGTTAATTTTTATCTAAAAAGTAAAAACGAATATATAAAAGAAGAGTATAATATCCTAAGAAGAGAAATTGCTGAAATTTTAATAGATATCAATACATTATCAATTTTAGAAAATGATGCTGATAAATTGACTCAACTTGAAGTTATAAAAAATGAATTAGCGCAAAATGACTTAGCAAGTAGTGAAGAAATAGATGCATTGATTAGAGAAGATAAGATAAAAGCAACAATGGCAACATCATATATGAATGATAGTGCAACAGGTTACTCTATACAGAAAAAACTTGTTGAAGTTGCAAATATTCTGTTTATGCACAACGACTTATTAAAACAAATAGGAGAAACAAATGAAACTAAGTAAAATAGTAGAAAAAATCAAAAAATACCTAAAAAAAGATGATTTAAAAAAGTCTCAAGAAGAAAAAGTTTTAAAAATAATTGAAGAGTTAAAAGAAAAAAGATCAAAGATCAAAGAAGAGATAAAATCTTTAGATATAAAAGAGATAAATAAAAAAGATGAGCTTGAAAAAAAACTTCAAGCTATTGCTAAACTAATCAAAAAAAGTGAAGCTCTTATTTGATTATTTAAAGTTTGCGAAGTTTTGTCTTAAAGCTTCGTAAGCTATTATCGATACAGAATTCGCCATATTCAAACTTCTTGCATTATTTGTCATAGGTATAGTTATACAAGATTCTTGGCTTTTATTTAAAATACTTTGTGGCAATCCTGCATCTTCTCTTCCAAAATAAAAGTAATCCCCTACTTCAAATTTTTCTTCAAAATATACTTTTGTTGTTTTAGTTGTAGCAAAAAAATGTCTTAAAGAAAATGGATTCTTATCCCAAAATTCTTCTATATTTTCATATTCATAAACTTCTAAATCAAACCAATAATCAAGTCCAGCTCGACGAACCTCTTTTTCAGTTATTTCACCAAAACCATAAGGTTTTATCAAATGAAGTTTACAATTTAGTGCAAAACACAACCTTCCAATAGTGCCTACATTTCCTGGAATTCTTGGTTCATGAAGTACGATATTAAACATTATAAAATCACCGTTTTATTTCTGTGAACAAAAACCCTATCATTTAAAAGAAGTTCAAAAGCATTTGATAATACAACTTTTTCTACATTTCGACCAGCATTTCTCATATCTTCCCAAGAATAACTATGATCAACTCTTACAACATCTTGATAAATAATTGGTCCTTCATCTAAATCATTTGTTACATAATGAGCTGTTGCTCCTATGATTTTAACCCCTCTTTCATATGCTTGTTTATAGGGATTTGCTCCAATAAACGCTGGTAAAAATGAGTGATGAATATTTAAAACTTTTCCACTAAATTTTTCTACAAAATTTGATGTTAGAATTCTCATATATTTTGCTAAAACTATAATATCTGGATTAAATTGAGATATTTGTTCTATCATTTTATTTTCGTGTTCATCACGGCTTATATTCTCAGCACTTACACAAATAAAAGGAATATCAAACTTTTCAACCAAACTTTTTAAAGTATTGTGATTTGCAATAACTGCTTTTATATTTGCATTTAATTCACCTGATACATAACGAATAAGCAAATCACCTAAAACATGGCTCTCTTTTGTAGCCAATAAAACAACATCTTTTTTTGTTTTTTTATTTAGTTTTATCAATGAACCTTCAGGTAAAACCTCTTTTAGTTCTTTTAATAATATATTTTCAGAGATTTTTCCACTCAAAACACTTCTCATAAAAAAGTTTTTTGTTTCAGGATCTACATATTCAGCATTTTGCTCAATATTTATACTATTTGCAAAAAGAATTTTTGAAATATTATAAATCAAACCTTTCGCATCTTGTGTAGATATTAAAAGTATATATTGTTCCATTTTTATCCCATTTTGTTTACATAAAGTTTGGATTTTAACATTTTAAAGATTAATCCTTTATCATTATAATTCCTGCAAATCTTCCTGTGTTTTTGTCTTTTCGATATGAAAAATATGACTTATTTGAACATTTTGTACAAATATCGGATATTTCTATATTTGTTACTCCAATTTCAGATAAAAGTTTTTTGTTTATTCCTTGTAAATCGATATTTCTATTATTTACGAACTCATTTCCAAAAGAATTTTTTACAATCAAAGCTAATTCAGAACTTACTTCATAACAACATTTTTGAATACTTGGTCCTAAAATAACTTTTATATCATCTTTATTACAAGCAAACTTTTCTATCATCTTTTTTGCTGAAATTTGAGCTATTTTTAGAAAAGTAGAATTTCTTCCAGAATGAATAGCACAAACAACTCCTTTTTTAACATCAAACATTAAAATAGGAATACAATCAGCAACCATTACCATAAGAGGTAGATTTTTACAATTTGTGATGATAGCATCACAATCTTCTATCAATTTTGGAGAGTTTTCATCAACTTTTACTACATTATTTCCATGAGTTTGATTCATATAAACTAATTTTTCATAGTCATAACCCATTTTTAAAGATAATTTTTGCCTATTATTTATAACATTGTTTTTATCATCACCAGTATGAAAAGCTAAATTTCCATCTTTTGATGTTGTGAAATCATAAATTATTTTCATTTTTTCTTCTTTTTATTTGCTTTTGATATAATTTAGCCAAAATTTGTTTAAGGATAGGATTTTGAGTAGATTTGACGAAAGAGCAAAAGATTGGGATAAAAAACAGCTAAGTCATGATAAAAGTGAAGCTTGTTTGAATCATTTAAAAGACATTTTAGATTTTACAAAAATAAAAAAAATACTCGATTATGGTTGTGGAACTGGGCTTATAGCTTTTGAATTAGTAAATAATTCAAATGAAGTTTTAGGGCTTGATAGTTCAACTGGAATGGTAGAAGAGTTTAATAAAAAAGCAAAAAATAAAAATCTATCAAATATCAAAGCACTAAAACACGATATTTTAAATGATAACTTAGAAGAATATAGTTTTGATTTGATAGTTATTTCTATGTCACTTCACCATATAGAAAATCTTGAAATATTTTTTGAGAAAAGTTTTAAAGCACTAAAAAATGGTGGATATCTTTGCATAAATGACTTAGAAAAAGAGGATGGAACTTTTCATAAAAAACATAATAATGCTGGAGTTTATCACTTTGGATTTACACAAGAAGAGTTAGAACAAGAATCTTTAAAAGTAGGATTTAAAGAGTTCTTATATGAGAGAGTTTTTATTTATAAAAGAGATTATGGAGATTTTCCACTATTTAATTTTTATGCAAAGAAAGGTGAATAATGAAAAAGTTCTGTATCTTTGGTAACCCAGTTTCTCACTCAAAATCACCTCAAATGCAAAATGCAGGTTTTAAACATCTAAACTTTGATGCTCTTTATGAAAAACACCACTTAGAAAATGGTGATTTAATAAAAGAAGAGTTTCTAAAAAATGCTTATAGTGGAGCAAATATTACTGTTCCTCACAAAGAAAAAGCTTTTAAAAATGCTGATATTGTAAAAGGAATAGCACAAAAAATAGAAGCTGTAAATACTTATATTTTAGAAAATGATAAAGTTGTAGCATATAATACAGATGCACCTGGATTTTTAAAAGCTATTGAAAATTTTGGACAAATAAATAAGGTGCTAATATTAGGTGCTGGAGGAACAGCAAAGGCAATAGCTTTAGCTTTACAAGAAAAAAACATTGATGTAACAGTTTTAAATAGAAGCCAAGGGAAACTAGAGTTTTTTAAAAATCACAATATAAAAGCTTTTAATTTTGAAAATTTTAAAGTAGATAAATTTGATTTGATTGTAAACTCTACAAGTGCAGGACTAAAAGATGATTTGTTACCAGCACCAAAAGAAATCTTAGATGAGATACTAAATAAAAGTTCTTTTGCATTTGATTGTATTTATGGAAAAACTACTCCATTTTTGGCTCTTGCTAAAAGTTTAGATAATAAAATAAAAGACGGAGAGGACATGCTTTTGTATCAAGGTGTTTTAGCATTTGAATTATTTACAAATACAAAGGCTAATAATACGGTAGTTGAAGCAATGAGAAAAGGGCTAAGAGGAGAATAAATTCTTTTCTTATATACCCTATAGCTACCTTAATAATTTAATTTTATTACATTTCTTAATTTATTTAGAATCTTAACCATCGCCAAAGTATCGAGTTTGCAATACTCTAAAAGTGAGTTTCTAAGTTTTTGTTTTTCAGCTTCTTCAAGAAAAGCAAGCCTTACAAAAGTATTCATAGCTTGACTTCCATTTTGAACACCATCAAGTTCTTTATATGCTTTTTCAAACTCAGGTACAAGTACTGGTAAAACATATTTTATAGAGTAGCTTCCATTCATACGAGGGGTTACATACCATTTCTTTTGAAATGGAATCATTAAGTCTTGCATATTATCATTTATACTTAAAAGATGTTCACCAAACTCTTCAAATAGTGATGAGAGTCTTTTTATAACACCTTTTTCAAAACTCATGTTATAAGCTAATACAGTTACATCACTTGGAATATCTTCACATAGTCTAAGAGCAAGTTCATATCTACTATCAAGACTATCTTGTGCTAAATATTCTTTATGTTCCAATCTTCTATCTTCATACTCAATATGAAGTGAGTATTGAAATGGTATTTGTTCGTAAGCTTTTAGGCCTTTGTATAAAGGTATTGCTTGTTGATAGGTTTCAAAGTCTAAATGATATATTGGATAAGTTAGATTTTGCAAAAATAATTTGATATTTTCTATATCTATATATGTAATTTTTGATTTATAGTTTTCAACTGCTTGAGCTTGAATAGAAGTCATATCAAAGTCATGTGGAACATCAGCTATATTTATAATACCTCTACTATAAAGTTCAATTTGTTTTTTACTTCCAAGATTGAAAATATTAAATATAGAATAATCAGGTATTTGTCTTTGAACTTTCCAACAATACTCTTTTGCATCACATTCATAAGGATTATTACAATGTTTACCTATATCTATATTTGGTTCATTTTCTTTATCTTCTAAATATGTTTCAAACTCTTTTAAAATATTTGGAATATTTGATTGCATTGATTTAACATTATTTGTAACATCAACTATTTTAAAAAGTTGATTTATATCTAATTCATCACCTCTTGTATATTCATTATTTATATGAATTACATTTGCACTTTTTATTTTAAAACCTAAGTTTTTAAGCACATAATATTGAATAGATACATCATGTAAATATATATCTTTTACTTCTGTAGAGCTTTTGACTTCATAAATAGATACTTCATTATTTTGAATAGTTAAAATATCTACCATTACTAAAATACCAAAGAAATTAAATGTAGCTTCATAGATAGTTTCTACTTTCTCATCAAGCCACTGTTTTGTGGTAGCTATCATCTCATCATAGTTTTTTGAATATGAGACTTCTTTTCCATTTGGAAAAAGCTGACAAGCAAAATCTCCTACTATGTTTCCAGTATCAAATACGGCAAGAGCTGATTCATCTGGTGGTGTTAATACACTTGGCTTATATTTTTTAAGCCAAAGTGCTTTGGGGCATTGAATGCCTTTTGTGTAGAGAGATTTAGATAGGTTCATTGTATAAATGCATAATTATGCTTATATATTTTTCGTAAATGTGTTTCATCTTTAGGACTATTGCCTATTCCAAAATAGAAATCTCTTATTATTCTATCCATTTTAAAGTTTTTTAGACCACGATATAATTGTTTAAAACCATAAGTAGGATAAAGTATTTGTGCACATAATTGTATGTTTTCATCTAAAAAGTCTCTTGTTTGGACAATTACTTTCCCTTCTTGTATCCTAAACCTTGGATCAATATCACGTCTAATTAAATCGCAAATATAATTTACAGCTCGAGTTAATTCTAAAACTAAGTCTTGAACCAACAAAACATGAAATTGATACTCTTCATATAACTTATTAAAAACTCTTTGATCTTCATGCCATTCTTTTTTATGAAATTTCTCTGTATTATAATAAGAATGCAAATGTATGGAGTGCCTATGAAATTGAGTTATAAAGTCTTTTAATATTAAATCAAAATTAAAGAAAGAATTTTCCAACTCAATATATCTTTGAGGCCAAAACCGTGTAAAATTATATTCATTTAATAATTCTAAACTATTATTTACTTCAAGATAAAGAGAAGGAGAATCTGTATTCAATAAATAATAAGTCCACTCCTTCCAATGGTTAAGATATATAAACTTTGTCCAATTATCAATATATTCAGAATAAAATAAATCATCATCTAACTTTTTTTTATCTTCAAATGTAAACTTTGAAAAAACCCAGTTTTCATGTTCTTTTTTCATATTTTGTAGTTTTTCAACTGTAAAAAGAGCTAAATTGGATTTATCATCTATAATAGTATGATGATCTCCACACATCAAAATAAGATTATCATAATCATCAATTTTATTAATATCAAAATTTTTATTACCCCTTGGACCATCAGGACTTTGAGCAATGATATGACACTCTTCACCAATTATCGAATGATTATTTATTTCTGAAATATTTACAACTAATTCTTTTTTACAATCTGGCATTGCACATCTATTACCTGATTTACCCCAAAGCATTTTACGAGTTTTTGATGTAATACCCATTTTAAATTCCTTCTTTAAAAAATTCATCTTTAACAGAATAAGACTTAACTTGTTTATTATATTTCAAATATTTATAATGTAGTAACCTTGAAATTTTAGATTCATGAGTAGATAAAATAAATTGTGTATTTTCAAAATCATTTCTTATTAATTCAATAAATGATGTAACATTCATTTCATCCATACTTTGCATAGGATCATCAATAAGTAGTAATCCCCCATTATCATTTTTCCCATATACTTTATTTAGAGCAAGAGTTAAAGAAACGACTAATGCAGATAGCTGACCCGTACTCATTGAATAAGTTGCATCATAATCACTATCAAGAGCAGATAAAAACTTCAAAGGACTTTCTTTTTTCTTAGTATCGTAGTCAATAAATATTCCATTTCCTCTTTGTGTATCTTGTAAAATCTTTCCAGAATAAATATAAAGTGGTATTTCAATTTGTTTAATAACATCTTTCCATTGTTTTTTTATCTTATTATCTAACTTGTCATGTAAATCTTTAGTGATACCTTTTGTTGAAGAAGTCATTAATTTATTCAATAACTCTTTTTTCTTTTCTAATTTATCTATTTCCTTTTTTAGATTGTTTTTTTTCTCTTCTTCATTTGAATAATATTTAAATTCCAGCCATTCTTTTTTCTGTTTAACTTTTTCATCTGTTAAATTAAACTCTTTAATTTTTTCTAGAGCTATATTATAGGCTTTAAATCCTCTAAAAACACTCTCTTTCTTTTCAATAAATTCTTCTTCAGTTATCATAATAATTTTAGAATTAATTACTTCAAATATTTTCTGCAAAATACTTTCAAAGTCTTCTACTTCTTTTTGTTCACTATTTGCAAACTTTAATAGTTCTTCATAAATCTCTAATTTCATAATTTTATTTAAGAATAAAGCATATTTAGTTTCATCATAATATTCACTAACTTGAAGATAGAATTCTTTATTTACTAAATTTTCTTCTACTGCTAAGTATTGATTAGTTTTTTCAAGTATTTCTTTTAGTTTAGCTTTAAATAAATCTTCTATTAAGTCTTTAGCTAACTTTGTTTTTTCATCTTGAAACTCTTCAAAAAAGACTTTTTTCTTTTTAAATTCTTCTTCAAATTTTTCAAAAGAAGTCCATTTATCATAACCACATAAAGGACACTCTCCATTGACTTTAGTAGTATCATCAAACTTCTTATATTCTTCAAATAAAGAATCTCTTGCCTCATTAATTAATCTAGATACATCTGACATTTCACCTGATTCTTTTATGTATTGATCAATATTATCTATTATCTTGTATATATCTTCTATTTTTTTTTCACATTCTTCAATACTAAATGATTTAAATAATTGTTTTAATTTTTGTTTTTTTAAATTCTCATAATCTTGTTCTTCAATGATTTTTTTTATAGTTCTATATCTTTTTTCTTTTTCATATAATTCTTTTATATCATCAAACTTATCCTTGAAGTTAGCAAAAACTATAAATCTTTTTAAATCATCTTCTAGACTTTTAATCCCTTTAATCTCTTCATTTTTAATATATATCTCAAGAGTACTAAAATATTTAATTAAATTTTCTATTTCTGAAACTTCTTCAATTATCTCTTTTAATTTTTCATTATTAGGTGGTATGAATTCTTCTTTATCCCATGATTTATCAGTAGATAAAGAAATATATTTAGCATCTTTATTTACTACAGATACACTTTGTTCTTCTAGTTTTTTATAATCTTCTTTTTTTGTTTTGAGACTTTCTATTATGAATGTTTTTAATTCTTTTATTTTTTTAAGTTTTTTTGATAGGTCGTCTTTAAGTTCTTCAGCATCTTCTGTCCCAAAAAACTTTGATAGTAACTTTATTCTTTCTTTTTCACTTTTCTTAAAAAATTGAGTATTATTTTCTTGCTGAATATAATAAAAATTTTTAAAATCATCCGATAACACTATTTTATCAATATTTAAACCTAATAACTCATCAAAAGTATTAAATTTAATACCATCTAAAATATTTTGTTCGTATGAATTTAATTGATATTGTTGGTAATTTTCCCATTTCTTAGAATTTACATTTGCTGGCAAATATATACTTAAATATAAACTACCTTGGTTCTCTTTCTCTAATTCAGCTTTTATTATTATAGGTTTAGTTTTATCTTTGGCAAATAATGAATCTTCATGCTTATTTTTATTATCTTCTACATCATTATCATTAATTCTAGATATTTTTTTACTAAATAACAACTCTAAACTATCATAAATAGTTGTTTTACCATAACCATTTGGACCATCTAGTATCAAAAGGTCTAAAGAATTAAAGTCAATCTCTCTTTTTGTAATTAATTTAAAATTTTCTATATACAGTTTTTTTAGTTTATATCCATTCATTTTAAATCCTCAAGACTTTTAAAAAAATTTTCATTATCAACTATTTCATCTAATTTTACTTCTTCTAAAAAACTCAAAGTCTTTTTCTGAATATCATCTAGAGACCTTTTATAATCATCTAAAACAATATTTTTTACATCAGATATTATAGGTAATTTAAAAAATGGCAATTTAATATATAATTGAGAAACTATTTCATATTGTGAACTAGTTAAATCTTTATTTTTACAAGCAACTTTAAATCTTTCAAAACTATTTGTATCTTTTATTACATCTTTAAACGTGTCAGGATTATCAAGAAAACCTACTTGTTGTTGAGTATATGGAAGTACAAGTTTTCTAAAAAAATAAGGATCTTCCTCTATTTTTAAAATCTGTTTATATATTTCAGAATTTAAAGGCAAAGTTTCTGACTTAAAACATATAACCAATGTAGTGTTTTTATCAACTTCTTTATCTTTAATCTTATCTTTTAAAGTTTTTAAATATTGAAGTTGTTTTTCTTCCAGTATATTTGTAAGATTAGTTAGTTGAACCAATAAAAAATATTCAAATTTTTTATTATCATTTCTCTTTAAAATCTTTAAATCATCATTGTTCTCAAAAATTTGAAAACCATTATCTTGAAAAATTCCACTTAATCTATCAATCATTTAATATCCTTTCTGCACTAATTCTATCAATCATTTGTACTTTTTTTAATTCATTTATTTTATATTCCTTATTTTCTACATTAGGCAAATCTTCATCTCTAATTTCAGTATAGTTATTTGCCTCTTCCTCTATAGATTCGCAGTTTATTCTTCCTGTAATAAAATAATCCATTTCATATAAATCTTCTATTGCATATGGATTCGTTAAAATATCAGCAGAAACTTCATCACAATCATCTTGATCTCTATTTATAGTAGTAGGTAAAAACTTTCTATTTTCTTCTTCAATTATTTTTTCATAAATAACTTTATGTCCTTGCCATAAATAGTTACTATCTACCTGCTCGACTATTTTAAAAAAAACTCCTTTCAAAGACTCAGCATTTAATATATCTTGAAAATTAACTATAGTTATTTCATTATCATATATTGCTAGAATATGAGGAGAAATAGACTTAGAGTATTTTACAAAATCAGAATCTAAATCAAAAGACTCTCTTGCAAAAAGTTTTAGTTTATTAACTGTATCGTCATTCTTATTTTGTAGAAACTTATCCAATACTAATGAAAAATAGGCTTTTTTTTCATATATCATTCTCTCATTTGTAAATTGTCTACTATCTGTTTTTAAAGAATTTATAATAGTTATAAATTCCAATTGTTCAGGAAAAGTATTTCTACCAACACGCTGTATATTCTGATGTCTTCTTTTTACATGATTATCTATAATTGATAACAATTTAAAAAAATGTAAATCTTCAGAATGTCCATTATAATCAGGAACATTATGTCTTTGTAAAAACAATTTAACTTCATCTTTAAGTAAATTATCTATTTTATCTAAAGGGCAATATTTTTTATTAGTATTATCAATTGTATATTGGTAAAAAATATTATGAGGATTATTCACATTACTAGAAACATGGAAATATGGTTTTATATAATAGGTATATTCTGACCATGCATTTTCAAGTATTTGATTAATCGCTTTAGTATAAGAATCAATATTTCTACTTTTTAAAGTCTTTACTTGATGTAATGATTTATAAATTCTTCCTTGCCTAATTGAAAAATCTTCTAGCCATTCAAACTCCAGAGACCAATCATTAAAAAATGTTTCTATATTATTATCCGTATATTTATTTAATTCTTTTAAAGTAACAAATATTCCTACTTTACCTTGATAAGAATAACCACTCCAAGAAAATGTTGCATCAAAATATTTAGGCATTTAACTCCTTCTCATCCAGATCTAAACAACTCGTCCCATCACCCTTAGGCATAACCCTAATCTGCAATGGAATTCTCTCTTTTAGTGCTTCCACATGGGAAATCACACCTACCATCTTTCCTGAACTTTGAAGTTGATTTAGTGCATTTAGTGCTAACTCTAAACTATCACTATCTAGTGTTCCAAACCCTTCATCTAAAAAAAGTGAATCTATACTTATCTTTTGACTTGCAAGGGCTGAAAGTCCAAGTGCTAGTGAAAGACTTACTATAAAGCTTTCACCACCTGAAAGTGTACTTACAGGTCTTACTACATCCCCTTGGAAACCATCTATTATTTCTATTTCTAATAGCTTATTTGAATCACTACTTCTTTGAAGTTCATATCTAGGACTTAATATTTGTAGATGTTTATTTGCTAGATAGATTAGTTGGTCTAGTGTGATACCTTGTGCAAATTTGGCAAATTTATCACCACTTGCAGAACCTACCATTTCATTTAGTTTTATCCATACTTTAAAGGCTTCTTTTTTCTTTTCTAACTCTATGATTTTATCTTCATGTTTTTTCATATTTGAAGCATTGATTTCAAGCTCTTTTTCTAAACTACCTATTGATTTTTGAAGTTCATCAATAATAGTTTGCAACTCTTTTAATTCATCATTTAAAGTTTGAAGTTCTTTATCTGTTAGGTTTAACTCTTTTTGTTCAGATAGTTTTTTTGCTATATCTATTTTTAGAGTTTGGATTTGAGTATATTTTTCTTCTAGTGCTTTACACATCAAAGCTAACTCTTCTCTTTGCTCTTTACTTAAAAGTGCTTTTTCAAACTCTTCTTTTGAACTAAAATTGTTTTCTAGTAAAGCATTATTGAAATTTTGTTTTATCTCTTCTAGTTTTGTACTATTATCTATAAGTTTTTGATTTAACTCTACTATTTGAGTATTAACTGATTCATTTTTTGAATTTAGATTTACTAACTCTTTTGATAAAGAGTTATATTTTTCATTAATAGTGTCAAATTTAGCTGTTATCTCTTTTTCAAAAATATTTAAATCAGATACATCTAAAATAGCTTTGCTTTGAGTTTGTAATTCTGTTGTTTCATTAGAGATTTTAGAAAGTTGTTCAGCATCTGTTTTTAGACTTGACTCTATTGATATGATTTTTGTATCAAGCTCTTTTAATTGTACTACTAAGCTTTGAAGCTTTGTATCAAGCTCTTTTTTTGATGTTTCATTTTTAATAAAACTATCTTTTTTTGAGACTATTGTTCTAAAATTTTCTTCAAATTTTTCATCAAATATAAGTTCATATTTACTATATACTTTTGAAAGTTCTTCCTCTAAACTTTGCTTTTTAGATATGTTTTGAGTTTGTTCATTTTGTAATTGTTCTATTGAACTTTTTAGTTTATAAAGTTCTTGTTCATTTTGAGAAACTAAAGTTTGTTTAGTATTTAACTCTTTTTGAAGATTATCCCTTTGAATTAAAACTTTTTCTTTTTCATCTCTTGTTTTTATTATATTTTTTAACTCTTCTTCTAAAAGTTGCTTTTCTTCTTCTAAGTTTGTTTTAGAATCATTTGTTAAAATGAAATTTAATGACCTAAATACTTGTTCTATATCTTCTTTATTTTTTAATAATTTGTTTAGTTCTAAAGTAGAATTTTCTACTTTAGTTTCTAATTTTGATAAGTTTAATTCAATAGTACGTAAAGCTTTATTTTCTTCATCAAATATCTGCTTCTTTTGAGCGATTATTGAAGTTGTTTCATCAGCATTTACACTTATTTTATGATCTACAAATGGATGTTCTTTTGAACCACATAAAAAACACTCTTCACCTTCTTTTAGATTTACTCTATCACTTTCGTATTTTGCTATTAAAAGTTCTGCTTCTCTTTTATCATTTAGAGTTTGAATATGTGTTTGAATTTCATTTATTAGTTTTGTTTTTTCTTCTATATTTGTTTTTATAGTTTTTGATTCATCTTTTGAAGAAGATATGATATTTTCTTCTTTTAAAATAGATTCCAACAATCTTTTATACTCATCTATAGAAGTAATTAGTTTTTCAATACTTTTTAATCTATTTCTATTATTTGATTCTTTTTGATTGAAATTTGAAGTTTGAATTTCTAACTCTTTATACTCTTTATCTTTAGAATCAAATAATACTTTTATCTCATCAAACTCTTTTTTTGCCTTAGTAAAACTATCTTGTAAAGTCTTTTCATTTAAACTATTATTTTGAAGTTTTTCTTCTATTTGTTTTAAAAGTTTTACTACATCTTTATAATCATTTACATTTTTTGAGATTAAAGATATCTCTTCTTTTAATGATTCATCATTTTTATTTTTAATTAGATAATCATTTATAGTTTTTAAATCATTTTCAATTTTTTCTTGATTTATTTTTAGTACTTTTAAATCTTCATTTAGTTTAGTTTTTTGTTCATTTTGAGAGCTTATTTTATTTTCTAACTCTTTAATATTTTGAAGTTTTGATTCTATTTTAGTTTGTAGTATTCTCACTTCTTGAAGCTTTTTAGAGTTCCTATCAAATAAAATTTTTTCTTTATCTAATTCATCTTTTATTTTTAATGATTCATTTGTTTTTGATTGTAAGAGTTGTTTTAAATTTTCTAACTCTTTTTGAAGTTTTTCTAGTTTTTCTTTATCTTGATTTATTATTTGAGTTAAAGAGTTCTTTTCTTGATAAATTGGTTGAACATTTAAAGCTTTATTTGCTAAATCTAATTTAATAAAGTCTTCTTTTTTATTCTCTTTTTCAAGAGTAATTTTCTCAAACTCTTGTATATACTTAGTATTATCAGCTTCTAATTTTTGTAAGTTTTCAAGCCAATTAATTACTTTTTTTAGCTCATTTCCTTTAGTATCAAGTTCAAGTTTCTGAGCTTTTGAATTATTTAAAGTTAAAGTCTTTTCTGCAACCACTTCATTAGATAATAATTCAATATTTCCTAATAAATTTTCATCTAATTTAATTTCATCATTTTTACTAGTATAAGTTTTAAATATCTCTTGAGATATTTGTTTATAGATTTGTGTTCCAGTAATTTTTTCAAGTAAACTTGAACGCTCATTTTCTTTTGCTTTTAAAAATGCATCAAAACTTCCTTGAGCTAACATCATAGATTGAATAAACCTATCAAAATCAAGTCCAGATAACTCTTCTATATATTTTGGAACTTTTGAAAGATATGATTCTAAAACTTTTCCCGATTCAACTTCACTAATTTCCATCTTAGCACTTTGAAAAGCTCCATCAGAACTTTTTCTAGCTCTTTTTTGACTCCAAGAACTTCTATAAACTTTTCCTTTTACTTCAAATTCAACTTCACATAAACACTCACCAGTATGCCTACTCATAAGTTCATTTGGATTTGTAAGTCTTGCTGTTCTTCCATATAATGCACAAGTAATAACATCTAAAATAGTACTTTTCCCAGCACCAGTTGGTCCAGTAATAGCAAATAATGATTCATCTTTTAAAAACTTTTCAAAATCTACTTCAAACTCACCTTTTAGTGAGTTAATATTTAATGATTTTATTTTTAATATTTTCATAGGCTTTGCACCTTAGAAACTATTTCTTTAAAGTTTAAAAGTAGTTCTTTTTCAAACTCTTTATCCTCTAACTTTTCAAGTTCTAATCTCTTTTCAAATACTTGTTCAACTGACAATTCATCTAAACTTATAACTTTTAATTCATTAGCTTTTAATTGTTTTTCACTTTTATCTATTTTTACTGCAAGTAGTGTTAGTTCAAGTTTTGAAGCAACTTGTCTAATTTCATTATTTGCATACATTGCATTATCATCAGATATATGAACTTCTATCCAAGAGTTTTTATCTTCTATTTTAGTAAGTTCATTTTTTATAGTTTCATAATTGCCTTTGATGACAAGTAGTTTTCTAGAAAGTGGAACTTCTATTTCTTCTATACTCATTTCATTTTGAGTAAAAGATACAAGATTTACTTTTTGACTGTTTTTTGATTCAGAAAAACTAAGAGGTATTGGAGAACCTGAATATCTAACATGTTCATTATTTCCAACAACTTGATTTATATGAAGATGCCCTAAAGCAACATAATCAAACATACTAGCTAAATAATCTCCTCCAATATCAATAGTTCCACCAATATAAATATCTCTTTCACTCTGAGAACTTCTACTTCCAACTGTTGTTAAGTGTCCCATTGCAATTATTGGGATATTTTTATCTTCTTTTAGTTCAAGCGCTTTTGAGTAGCAGTTTTCATAATAAGCTTTAATACCACTATTTGCTAATTTTTCTTTTTCACTTATTGTTTTTCCACTTAAAGATTCTCTAATAACACTATCTCTTAAATATGGAACAGCACAAACAATAGATATTAAATCATCATTTTTATTTATAGGAATAATTACATTTTCATCTTCATCACCAGTTGTAATAACATGAACATTTAAAACTTCTAAAAGTTGTTTTGGTGCTTTTAGAGTTGATACTGAATCATGATTTCCAGCAGTTATAATGGTAGTAATAAGTGTTTTTATACTTGATAGTTCTTTTAAAAAATTATAATAAAGCTCTAATGCATAATTGGGAGGAGTTCCTGTATCAAAAATATCTCCAGATACAAGTAATACTTCTATCTCTTTTTCTTTTATAATTTCTAAAAGCCAAGAAAGAAAAGCTTGATGCTCTTCTACCCTACTTTTCCCCATAAAGTTTTGACCTAAGTGCCAATCTGATGTATGTAAAATCTTCATATTCAAATTCTTGTGTAATTAATTATTTAAGCATTATACATTAATATAATTACATTCTTATTACATTTATTGTTTTTTAATTATATTTACATATCAATGGTTAAAATTACACAATAAATATAGAATAATTATTAGGATATAGTTCTATACAAATCTATTGGATTTTGAATATTTCTTTGATAAAAATAATAAGATAACATCAATTAAACAATAATTTGATAGTATAACTCAATTGAAATTATTGAAAAAACATATAGTAATGCTTTAGAAAAGAATCATGATTTTAATATGGTTAAACATATTGAAAAATTCCAAAAAGAAAAAATACTAAATCCAAATGAATTTGAAAAAAGATACAATGAGATGTTAGTCAACCTGAAGTGTGTTAAGTAATTGAAAAAGTCTACTATGTAGCATTCAAATATAAAAAATAAAAAGGCTAAAACGAATGATTATATTAGATAAAAGTATAAAAGAGCAGTTCAAAATTTTTTGTAAAGCAAATAATATAGAATATATGCAAATAGCAATAAAATATTTTACTGTATTTGGTGGACTTGATATAAAAATTGATACAACAAAACCTATTGTAGAACTAATAGAAAAAAATATTTTAAATAATTACAACTACTACAAAAGTGAAATAAACTATCTAACAGGAGGATACCATGTAGATAGTGCAATTCTTTCAGGAATAGCACTAGGAGATAGAAAAACAACAAATGCTTTTAAAAGGGCTTATGTAAGTTTTGAAGAGGGTATGAAATGTGTAGATTCTCTTTGTGAAAAAGATATTATAGAAATAGATTCTTCTCAAAACTTTCTTTTAGGAAAAAGAAGTGACTCAAAAGTAGCAAAAAAACTAATCTTTACAAATCCTTTTATTCGATTTTGGTTTGCTTTTATATCTCCTATTTATAAAGGAATCAAAGATGGAAACTATGAAGAGTTTAAGAAAAAATTTGAAAGTAGAGAATCTGATTTTAGTGATTTTATATTTGAAGAGTTAGCTTTAGCATCTTTAAAAGATAGTTTTATTGAAGACTCTATAAAACAATATGGACAATATTGGGACGAAAAAATACAAATTCCAATAGTTGCAAAAACAGTTTCTGGAAAAATCATAGTTGGAACTTGTAAATATACAGAAGCAAAGATTAAAAAAAGTGAACTAAATAAACTTTTAGATGATTGTAAAAATGCAGATATAGTTTTTGATATTGTAGTTCTTTTTGCAAAAAATGGCTTTACAAATGAACTAAAAACTTTAAAGAATGAGAGTTTAAGACTCTTTAGTGTAAAAAGTCTTAAAATTTTGCTAGATTAAATTTTGGCTATTTAATTAATCACAAATAACAAAGCTAAACTATCTATAATTGAAGCTGTGAAAAGCAATAATAAAAGTAGGAAACTCTTTCCTAGCTTTTATTTGTAAAAAGATTTATAAATGATACTCTATCATTTACGTCTAACTTAAAATATATATTTTTAATATGAGTTTTTACTGTATTTATAGAACTTCTCAATTCATCAGCAATTTCAGAGTTTGAATATCCATTTTTTAACAAAATAGCAATTTGATACTCTGTTTTTGTCAAATCTTTAAGTATTGTATCATCGTTATTTACTGCTGTTTTAGAAAACTCTTTTAAAAGTTGCATAGTAACTTCAGGAACTATCCAAATCAAATCATTAAATATAGATTCAACAGCTGAATTTAGATAAATCTTACTCATAAAACTATTTCCGTATCCATTTATACCAAGAGATAACCATTTTTGAGCATTTTCTAATTTTGGAGAACTATCTAAAACTAAAACTTTATTATTATTTTTCAATAAATTATATATAGCTATATCTTCACTTTTTAATTTCACACAAGTGCTAAAAACAACCAATACATCTTTAATTTTCAATAGTTCATCCAAACTACTAATAACCATGTAATCATAATCACTAAGATTCGTTTTCCATCTATTTAAAATATGTTCAGAACTTGTAAATAGTGCCAATTTTTTCATAAATCACTACTCCTCCCCTAATTTTAGTTTTTGATTATAAAATAATTTATATAAATACTTTATAAAATAATTATAAATTATCTTATTTTTTACAAACAGTTGGTGACTCTTTACAAAGAATATCTAAATTCTTTTTAGCTACCTCGTTTCCTTGATTTGAAGATTTTGTCCAATATTCAAATCCTTTTTCATTATTTTGAGTTACGCCTTCACCTTTTAAGTACATTAGACCCACGTTAAATTGTGCATTTGAATTATTTCCATCATCTGCAGCCATTTTATATAATCTAAAAGCCTCTACTAAGTCTTTTTGAACTCCTAAACCATTATGATACATACTTGCAAGGTTTAATTGTCCTAAAGTGTTTTTACTATTTGCAGATTTCTCAAACCATTTTAAAGCTTCATTATAATTTTGTGGAACTGATATACCATTTTTATACATAAGTCCTAAATTAGCTTGAGCAAAAGAATTATCCTTTTTAGATGAAACTTCATACCATTTAAAGGCTTCATTATCATTTTTTGTAACACCTTCACCTAATCTATACATTTTTCCAACTTTATAAGCCGCATTTGCATGTTCTTGATTTGCAGCTTTTAGAAAATAGTTAAAAGCCTCTTTTAGATCTTTTTTAGTACCCTCACCTTTTTCTAACATAGTTCCAGCCATATACTGTGCTTGTGAATAACCTTGTTTTGCTGATAAATCATAATATTTGAAAGCTTCTTTTTTATCCTCTTTTACACCTAAACCTTTATTATAAATAACTCCTAAATTATATAAAGACATAGTATCATTTTGTTTGGCTGCCATTTCAAACCACTTTTTTGCTTCAGAATAATTTTGATTAACTCCATCTCCACCTAAATAAAGAAGCCCTAAATTGAACATTGCTTCTACATCACCTTTTGTAGCCAAATCATGGAAAATTGTCACAGCCTGTCCATAATTTTGATTATCTATTGCCAAATGTCCATCTTTAATAGTAGCACCAAAAAGTAATGAACCGGCTACAAATGTAGATAAAAATATTTTCTTCATAAAATTCTCTCCTTATTTAATTATCTTTCAGTCATCGTATATGTTTTTGTTTTTAATATTGGTTTTAAAATATAATCAAGTACAGTCTTTTTACCTGTTAAAATATCAACATCTGCTATCATACCAGGTATAATATGCTTTTGTTTATCACCTTCACCAATATAATTTTTCTCTGTTTCTATTCTCACAATATAAAATGTTTTTTCATCTTTTTCTACTACGGTATCTGGACTTATATTTATAACATGCCCATCTAGTCCACCAAAAATAGAGAAATCAAAAGCTGAAAATTTTACAATAGCTTTTTGCCCTTGATAGATAAATGCTATATCTTTTGGCAATATTTTTACTTCAACTATTAGTTTATGGTCTGTTGGAACTATTTCTAACAAATCTTGAGCTGGTTTTATACTTCCACCAATAGTATTTATATGTAGTTTTTGAACTATTCCATTTGATGGTGATTTAACAACTGTTCTTGCAACTTGATCACTTGAAGCTAGTTTATTGGCTTCAACATCTTTTAGTTGATTTACAGCTTCATTTAATTTTTCTCTAACTTGTGCATCATTTACTTCATTTGTTTCATCAATTTTTCTATTTAATTCTGCAATTTCAGAAGTAATTTTATCAACAGATAATGTAACACTTTGAAGTTTATTTTTAGCATCGCTTTCTTCTCTTTGAAGCTTTAAGAAATCAACTTGAGATCTGATTCCTCTTTCAACCATTGGTTTAGTCATAGATACTTCTTTTGATATAGCATTTACAGAAAACTTCATATGAGAAATTGTTTGTTGAGCATCTTTTAAATCATTTTCTTTTTGTTTTATCTGCTCTTTTAAAATAGATATCTTTGATTCTAATTGTTTTTGATTTGTTATATACAACTCATTTTCATTGTCTAAAAACTCATTTAATTCTTGATTATCACCTTTTTTATATTCAAAAGGAATTCGAGATAATTCTGCGTTTAATCTTTGTATTTGAGCCTGTAAATAGTAAGATTTAAGTTCATTTGACATAGCAGTTGAAGTACCTTTTTCATTTGAAATTCTAATAAGAATTTCATCTCTTTCAACAGTATCTCCTTCTTTTACTAAAATTTCTTGAACTATTCCACCTTCTAAGTTTTGAACAATTTGATTTTGCCCACTTGGAACTACTTTTCCTGTTCCTCTTGCAATCTCATCAATTTCAGCAAATGCAGCCCAAACTATAAATAAAAACATTGTTACACAAAATGAAATTAAAACCCAATGAAGCTTTTTTGAAGAGCTAAAAACAACTGCTGCACTTAAAGACTTCATATATTCATAATCATTTTGATTTAATGGAGTTTTTGGAAGAGCTATATTATCTTTATCCATAAAAGTTTTATAAATATCTTTATATTTTTTAACTTGTGGACTGTTAAGAAAATCTTTTATTTTACTCATTTTTCACCACCTAATTTTTTTATAACTTCTTCTTTTAAACCATCTAAAACTTTTTCACCAAAATTCATAACAATAATTCTATCAACTAAATCAATCATATTCATCTTTTGAGTAACTAAAAGCAATGTTTTACCATCTATTTTTTCACCCAAATTATTAAGAACAATAGATTCACTTGTTTGATCCATAGCATTTGTTGGTTCATCAAACATCCAAATATCAGAATTATTTACTAAAGCTCTTGCTATTCCAACACTTTGTCTTTGACCTCCACTTAATCCTTGACCTCTTTCACCTATTGGCATATCATATCCTGCTGGATGCAATCTTACAAACTCATCAGTTCCACTTGTTTGAGAACACTCTAACATCCATCTATCATCAATAAACTTATGAATACCTAGTATATTTTGTTTAATAGTGCCTCTAAATAAATGAATATCTTGAGGTACATAACTAATACCTTTTCTTAAATCAGCAGGATCTATTTGAGAGATGTCTATACCATCAATTAGAATTGAACCTTCATCTGGTTCATAAAGTTTTAAAATCAATTTTGCAATTGTTGATTTACCACTTCCTATTCTTCCAATAAATGCAACTTTTTCACCCTCTTTTATTTTAAAACTTACGTCTTTTAAAGCATAAGCATCACTTTGTGGATATTTAAAACTAACATTTCTAAACTCAATATTTCCACTAATAGAAGGCATTTTTACAAACTCTTTTGCAAATGGACGTTCTTGTGGTTTATTTACAATATCATCTAACATTTTAAAAGATTGTTTTGTATCTTCATAATTTGTAATTAAAGAAACAATTTGTCCCATAGGAGCAATAGCTCTACCTGAAAGTATCATAGTTGCTATCAATCCTCCCATAGTAAGTTGAAAATCTTGGATTAAATAAACTCCAAAAACAACTATTAAAACAGTGTTTAGTCCAACTAAAAGTCCAGTTACAGTTGGAATTGAAGCAGATATAAGTTTAGATTTCAAACCTTTATTTGCTATTTCTCCTGTTGATTCCTCCCAAGAATATTGAACATTTCCAGCCATACCTTGTGCTTTTATTGTTTCAATATTTTGTAAAGACTCAATCAAAATTCCATTTTTCTTAGCACTTGCTTCGTAAGTTTCTTCAATACTTTTTTTAAGTGGGTCTTTAATAATTTTTGCATAAATTATAATTAAGATTATTATAAAAATAGGCACAATTACTAAAAATCCTCCAAGATAAGCAATTACCATCAAAAATAGTATTGCAAATGGAAAATCTATGAGTACGCTCAAAGTAGCACTTGTTAAAAATCCTCTAACACTATCAAAGCTTTTAAGATTATTTGCAAAAGAACCAACAGATTTTGGATGTTCACTCATTTGCATATCTAAAACTCTTTCAAAAATTATAGAAGACATAATAATATCGCTTTTTTTTCCTGCCATTTCTAAAAAATATGTTCTAACAAATTTTAAAGTAGCATCAAGGAAAAATACAACGACTATACCTATTGTAAATACTAATAATGTCTCTTGAGCATTATTTGGTATAACTCTATCATATACATTCATTGTAAAAAGTGGTGTTGCTAAAACAAATAAATTTATCAATATAGAAGCTATGATACAATCAATATAAATTTTTTTAGAAAAGCCTAAAGTACTCCAAAACCAATGTTTTTGATTATCAATTGATAATGTTTTTTTACCATTATCATGCTCATATTCATAAACCTTTTTAAGCATAAAAGAATAACCTAAATACTCATCTTCTAGTTTTTCAACATCTACCCACTCTTCTAGTGGATCATCAATACCAGAAAATATAATCTTAGCTTTTGTTCTATCTTCATTAAATGAGTCTAAAATACAACTATTTTCATTTGATAAAAGTAATATAACAGGAAGTTGAAGATTCAAAATATCTTTTATTGATTTTTCAATAATTGTTGTTTTAAGCCCTGCTCTAGCAGCAGCCCTACTAAACATTGACTTTGAACTATTTTTAGAAAAAAGAAGCTGGTCTGCTTCATTGTCTCCTAATGGAAGACCTTGAAGCAAAGACTCAGCTGAAAATGGCTTGTGGAAAAGTCTTGTATAAAGAACTAATGAATCAAGTAATGTATCATTCTTTCTTAAACTTTTATTTATCATTATGTGTCCTTATATTATTTTTTTATAAGAACAGCTTCTATCCTTCTGTTTTGTGCTCTTCCATCTGCAGTTTCATTTGTAACGATTGGTTCAGAGAACCCTTTACCTACAGATGAAACTCTTGATTTTTCTACACCATTACTCACTAAAACATCTTTTATAGCATCTGCTCTTTTTTGTGATAACATTATATTATATTCTGCTGAATTTTTCTTCGTTCTAACTGTTGTACTAGAAGGAAGATCACTTGCATGTCCAATAATTTGTGTATTGAACTCTGGATTAGCAACTAAATATTTTGCAAATGCTACAACTTTACTTAAAGTAGCTGGTAATATTTTAGCAGAGTCATTTTCAAATAAAACTTCAAGATTTATAACGCTTGGACAACCTTTTTCATCTACAGTTTGCCCTGCTGGAGTATTTGGACACTCATCTAAATCATTTATTACACCATCATTGTCATCATCATTAGCTAGACTTGTAGATTTTGGAACATATAAAGAAGCATAAACAATATTATTTAATTTTCCATCTCCCATAACCGTTTGTAAGAATGTTTTATCATAATCAACTCTTGATTGAGTAACTAATATTTTCTCATCAACACCTCTATTTACTAATTCATCTTTTACGCTATTTGCATATTCTAGTCCTTTATTGAAACTAGCTTCTTTATCTTTTGTAATTTTTGTATTTCCAATTAAAGTTACAACAGCATTTGTACCATTATAATCTTTTAACGTTTTTGCTATATTATCTAAGTCATTTGAATTTAAATCATCCATATTTAAGAATTCAAATCTTTTAATCATTGCAAAATCATCATACATTAAATGCTTATCTAAAGAAGTTGATGCAATATTTTTATTTGCTGCCACATTGAATTCATAATCATAAATTCCTAATTTTGGAGCTTTTTTCGGACTTTCTTCATTGTAAGCTAATATATTATTTATATAATCTCCACTTGTCATATTGAACTTTTGTTCATTTCCAACAGGACAACCAGATGCATCTACAACAGCACCAAATGGAGTATCTGGACATTTATCTTTACTATCTGGAATTCCATCAAAATCACTATCTTTTTGTTCTGCGTTACATCCATAAGGAGTTATATCATCATTCCCAACAACAGAATTATCACAAATATCTAAATGATCAACAATTCCATCTTTATCAACATCAAGATAAACAGGCAATTCATCTTCTAATACATCAAATGGATTTGTAGTTACTTTAATAACATTTGCATAATCTTTTTCATCTAAAACTGAACTAACTAACATTCCCATAGCATCTAAGATTCTATATTGTGCAAAAAGCTTATCCATTTGTGCATTTATAATTTGTGCTTTAGAACTCACTAAATCATTTTGAGCTGATAATAAATCAAGAAGTGTTCTTCTTCCCATTTCATATTCACTTTGATAACTAGAAAGTGTCTCTTCAGAATATTCATAATATTTATATAAATCTTCAAGTTGTTTACCAAGCATTGAGTAAGCAGACCAAGAAAGTTCTAAACTTTCAATAGTTTGTCTTTTTAAATCTCTTTGCAATTCTATTTCTTTATTTATTGTACTTCTACTTTTTTGTAAATCAGCAACATGAGCTCCACCTTTAAATAGATTCCAATTAATTACAGCATATATTTTTTGTCTATCATCTGGATTATCATATCCATTGTTATCACGAGAAACATCATTAAAAATTTGTTCTGCTTCAATATCTAATGTTGGATAAAATTTACTTTTTTTCTCTCTATATAAAGCTTGAGCACCTTTTATGTTAAAGTTACTTACAATCATAGATGGATTATTTTGTATAGCAACCATTGTAGCTCTTTGGATACTTTCAGGCATTGCTAAATTTAAATTTGGAACTTCTAAAGTACCAACATTTACAGTTCTTCCATATAATCTTTTGAATTTAAACTCTTTATCCATAGTATTATTTTGTTGAACTGTTAAATTAGAGTTTGCTAATGACAATGAAGCATAAATTTTTGTCATCTCAGATTTTGTTGTTAATCCTTGATCATATAAAGACTGTACATCTTCATAAATCTTTTTATTTATAGTAACATTATCTTTTGCATTTTGTAATAATTGATAACTTCTTAATAAGTCTATATATGCTCCAGTCATTTGAAAAGATATATCATTTGCATTTTCTAAATAGTGATGTGCTGCTCCTAGAACTCTAGCTTCTTGATAGTTTATCTTTTCTGTTGTACTAAAACCATTAAAAAGGTTTTGAGTAAGTTTTAAAGAGTTCGTATAGTGATTATAAGTAGAATCTCTTGCTGTATAATCATATTTTGAGTTACCATTATCTTTGATATCTCCACCGTTATTTCTTCCAAAACTTCCTCTATAATCTAAAGAAGGCAACCATTCAGATTTTACAATTTCTAAATCTTGTTGTGTTTCATTGAAGTTTTTTAATCTCTCCTGAACTACTGGGTTAGTGTTCATAACTTCAACTAAAGTTTCTTGTAAAGTTAAAGCATTTAAGTTTACACCTATTAAACAAAAACTGCTTGCAACTATACTAAGTAAATTTCTTTTAGTTCTTAACTTAACCATTATTTTCTACCTTATTTGTAATTTTGATTATGTAATTGTAACATAAAAAACTTATTTTTATAACACTTTTTATTATTTTTTTATTATTTTTTAGTGATAACTGTTAATTCTACCTAAAATTAGTATTATTTAGAAAATAATAATTTTAGAAAAAATAAGTTTTTTTATAAAAATTTATCTCTAATTTCAATTTGGATACAATTTTTACATTATTTTACCAAAAAAAGGACTTCTTATAAAAACTTTTTCAGACTTAAACTTAAGTGATAATATATTAAAAGCAATAGATGATTTAGGATATGAAACCCCAACTGCTATTCAAGAAAAAGCTATTCCTGTAGCTTTAAAAAAACGGGATATTATAGGAATATCTCAAAGTGGAACTGGAAAAAGTTGTGCTTTTATATTACCTATTTTAGAAGAAATTATAAAAGAGAAAGAAAATAATCCAAATAGTGTATTAAGAGGATTAATACTTGTTCCAACAAGAGAACTAGCAAAACAGATCATAAAAGCAATAGATGACTACTCGAAATATATCCCAATAAAAAGAGTTGCTATTTTTGGAGGAGTAAGTGCAAAAGATCAAGAAAAAAAAATAACAAATGGTATAGATATAGCTGTTTGCACAACTGGAAGATTGTTAGAGCATTTAAAAAATGGAACAATAAATCTAAATAGTGTTACAAATGTCGTAATAGATGAACTTGACACTATGCTTGATATGGGATTTTTAGAAGAGATTGAAAAAATCTTGCCAAATATAGGTATAAATAGACAAATTATGATGTTTAGTGCAACTATCAACCCAACAGTAAAAAAACTAGCAAAAGAGTTTTTAAATGACCCAGTTGTAATAGAAGTAACAAATCAAAGAAGTAGTGTAAAACTTATAGAACAACAAATAATATTAGTAGATGAAGATAAAAAACAAGAACTTCTATCATATCTTATTGGTTCAAAAAACTTTTCTCAATCTTTAGTTTTTGTAAATCAAAAAGCTCAAGCAGATAGTTTAGTTGAAAATTTAGAACTTGATGGATTAAAATCAGCTTGTATTCACGGAGATATAAGACAAAGTAGTCGTGCCTTGGCTTTGAGAAAATTTAAAGAAAAAGAGCTTAGAGTATTAGTAGCTACTGATATTGCAGGTCGTGGAATAGATATAGAAGATTTACCAGTTGTAATAAACTATGCTTTACCTGAAACAATAATAGATTTCACACATAGAGTTGGAAGAACTGGAAGAGCTGGAAAAGAAGGTCTTGCTATAACTCTATTAAGTGTAAAAGATTATAAACTTATGGCTGAGATAGAAAAAGAGTTAAAAATAAATATCCCAAGAGTAGAACTTGATGGTTTTGAAACAACTGAGAAAAAACCAAGAAATAGAAAACCAAAGCCAAAACCACTTTCCCAAAAAAAACCAGAAGCGAGAAAACAAACTCAAAAACAAGAAAAAGTAAAAAAAACAAATAAATTTAGAAAAACAACAAAAAGAGGATAATCAATCCTCTTTTTTAGGTTTTACAAAATATCCTATTATCCCAAAAACAGTTGCAGGGATAATCCAAGCAAACCCTATTTCATAAAATGGAATAATCTTTAAAAATGAAATCTCATGTATATTTTTAGAAATAACTTCTACAACGCAATATATCATAGCAGCAAAACTTGCTAATTTATAAACATTGTCATTTTTTATAAAATTATCGAAAAATGATAAAACAACCAAAATAATCGCAGCAGGATAAACAACAGTTAAAATCGGAAAAGCAATAGATATAATAAATTCTAAACCAAAATTTGTAAGAATTATACTAAATATTGTCACAACTACAACCAAAGTTTTATAAGATACTCTTCTATGCGACAATCTTGAAAAATATTCAGATGTTACACTTACAAGTGCTGCTCCTGTTGTAAAACAAGCTAAAAATACCACTATTCCTAAAAGCAAATTCCCACCACTTCCAAATAGTGAGAAAATAATATTATTCAACAAAGTTGCTCTATCGATATTACTTTCATAAACTGTCGAAGTTGTAGCTCCCAAATATGTAAGTCCAAAATATATTATAAATATACAAATTGCCGCTACAATAGAAGCATAAGCTACAAGTTTTATTTGTTGATTATGTTCTGTATAAACTCCTTTATCTGAAACTGCTTTTAAAATAATAATTCCAAAAGCAAGAGCTGCTAAAACATCTAAAGTTTGATATCCAGCTAACATTCCATCAAATATAATATTACTTGTAGTAGCTTCACTTTGTGCAATTTCACCATCAGCAATAGGGAAAAACACACCTTTAATTATTAAAATAAGTAAACCTATAAAAAGTGCAGGAGTTAAAAATCTACCCAAAATTTCTATCATTGTTGTTGGTTTTAGTGTAAAAATCAAAATTAAACTATAATAAATAATTGAAGTTATAAGAGAATTTGAAAAAGAAGCACCGAAAAATGGTACAATCAACATCTCATAAGTTGTAGCACCAGTTCTAGGAAGTGCTATAAGTGGTCCTATACACAAAATAATTGCTGAAGTTAAAAATATCCCTGCAATAGTTCCTATTTTATGAGTCAGATTTTCAACTCTACCACCAGCTTTAAGTAGTGCAAACATAGTTAAAGTTGCAAAACCAATATCAGCTATAAAATATGACATAAATGCCAAATCCCAGTTACTTGAAGATGTAAGCCCTAAATATGGTGGAAATATGATATTTCCAGCACCAAAATACATAGAAAATATTGCAAATCCCAATATCAATGCATCTTTGAAAAATTTACTTTGTGTAAGCATTTTATTCCTATTTTATTTTTCGTTTACAAAATATTAACGAATATTAACTTTTTATATTATTTTTAATTGGATTAAAGCTAGTAAAACTATGCATGAAATAGCCAGTAAAACTCCTAATATAACTTGTTTTGATAGAATTTCTTTAAAATAATATTTTCCAATAAATACTCCGCCAATTATAACTCCCAAATTCATAGTAACAAATACCAAAGTTGGTGTTTGCGAAAATATTTTATGTGCATTGATATAAAAATAGATATTTGAAAAGTTTAAAACTCCAAATAAAAGTCCATATAAAAAATATTTTCTATCTATTTTACCTTTAAAAATAAGAATATATATAAATGATATAAAAGAAGCTAATATAAAAATCACAAAAAGTAATTCTAAAAAATTTATATCTTTATTTGTTGCAATTAATTTAAATAAAGTATCAATAATCCCATAGCCCAAGAACACAGCTATTAAATAAAAAATATTTATTGATTTATTAGTAGATTTTTTGCCTAAAATCAAAAAAATACTAACAAAAGTTAAAATGATCACAAAAGCTTTTATATAAGAAAATTCTTCATTGAATAATAAAAAACTAAAAATTATTGGGATAATTAAAGATAATCTTTGAAAAATATCAGTTTTTGCAAGTCCAGAAAATTCTAATGATTTATGTAAAAAATAAAAAACAGTAGGAAGTAAAATCGCTAAACAAATAACTAATTTATAATCAAATACTTTAAAATCTATAGTTAAAATTGATAAATTGAAAATATAATATGTAAGAAAACTAGCCATTATATAATTTGATAAAATAAATAAAAAAAGATTTTTTTTTGTAGCTATTTTGAGATATTTTATATAAAAGCCAACCAATAAAGATGATATTAAACTAAGAATTAAAGAACTCATTTTATACAATTTTCCATATTTTTTAGGGGATTATATTATAAGAAAGATAAATCTAATTTTTTGCGGGAAATTCCCGCAACTATTCTTTATCTTTTAACTCTTTATAAAGATTTTTATGTATTTCTATCTCTTCATCAGTAGCTTTTTTTCTGCAAGATAAAAAACCTTTTGTTCCTTCACTTGTAATTGTAGGAAAAATAGTAGCATATACCCAATAATAATCACCACTTTTTGAAGTATTTTTTACAAGTCCACTCCAAGTTTCACCTTTCTTTATAGTTTCCCATAACTCTTTAAAAGCTATTTTAGGCATATCATAATGTCTTACAATATTGTGTGGTTTTCCTATTAGTTCATCTACACTATATCCAGCAACTTTACAAAACTCCTCATTTGCAAATAAAATATTACCTTTTTCATCAGTTTCACTGACAATAAATGTATATTCATCCAAAATTATTTCTTTTCCACCATCTATATTATTCGCCAACATAATAACCTCCTATTATTTTGTTTGCTAAAACATAATTATATATAAAAATTGTGATAATTTTTCATTATTTATTATTTATCCCTAAAACACCCAGCCAGCTTGAAAGAGTAATTTAGAATTTTTATGTGAACTATTTTCACTTTCAATTGGTTTTGAGTTTAAATTCAATGCCATTTGTACTTTTGCAAAAAAATATTTATAGTAGAATGTCGCCCAAATAGACTTTTCAGTTCCTACAACTCTATTTAAAGTTATACTATTTACATTTGGTTGATTGATTTATATTTGTTATATTCCATTTTGAGAAATATTTGCTGTTCAACTTGTTACAACTCCACCACTTGGAGAAGAATACAAGTTTGAAGCAAATACAAGGTAAATAAATCCACCTTTTAGTATTCTAAACCTATTCTTATATTCATTGTTTTTATACATTTTTAATCTTTTCATATTCATTTTTGAACATTTTAATCAAAGAGTGTAATAAAATGTAAAATTTTTTGATTTTTTTAAAAGAAATTTTGGAATTTCTTTATTTGTTATTGAAAGCCGTACAAAATCATCGATTTATGAAATTTCATATCTATTTTGGTATAATCTATGACTTTTAACCTAAAGGATTTAAAATTGAAAAAGAGAAATTATATTAAAAAGATTTCAGACTACTCAATGGTTGGTGGTTTAGGTGCTGTTTTAGTGCTTGGATTAGTTGGGTGTAATGATACAAATCAACAACAAAATCAATCTAGTGGAACATTAACAAATGCTTCTCAACAACAAGGTGCTTTTGTAGTAATAGAACAAGCAACAGATGGTAGTTACAAAATTGCTGATGAATTTCCAGCTAGTAAAACTACTATTGTTTTAAGAAGCCCCGATGGAAGCGAAAGAATATTATCTCAAGAAGAGATTGATAAATTGGTAAAAGAAGAAGAAGCAAAAATAGATGCTGGTACATCTCCTCTTACAAATCCAGACTCACAATTAAGTAGTGGGGGAATGGGACTTGGTGGAGTTTTACTATCTTCTATTGCAGGGGCAATGATTGGTTCTTGGCTTGGGAATAAACTTTTTAATAACCAAAATTTCCAAAATCAAAAAGCAGCTCAATACAAATCTCCACAAACGTATAGTAAATCTCAAAGTTCATTCAATAAACCAGCAGGAACAACTGGAAAAAGTGGAGCTTCAAAACAAGGTGGTTTCTTTGGGAACAAGTCTTCAACTGCTGGTTCATCAAATAGTTCAAGTTCAACAGGTGGATGATAATGAAATTAGAAAAATTAAGCCCTTTAACAAATGATTATTTAGAAAGTATCGGTTTCGTTTGGCATACAGATAGCGATAATAGTTCATATATCAGTGATGAATTAGTAGTTATTTCAGAAGAAGAAGCAGAAAGGTATTATGAAGCAACAAATGAACTTTATGATATGTTCTCTGAGGCTGGTCAATTTGTAATAGACAATGACCTGTTTCACGAACTAAATATTCCTTTTAATTTGGTTGATATTATAAAAGAGTCTTGGGAAAATGATGTTCATTGGCATTTGTATTCAAGATTTGATTTAGCAGGTGGAATTGATGGTAAACCTATAAAATTGATTGAATTCAATGCTGATACACCAACATCACTTTTTGAAACAGCTATCATACAATGGGCAATGTTAAAGAAAAATGGCTTAGATGAAGAGAGCCAATTTAACAATCTTTATGAAGCTTTGAAAAATAATTTTAAAAGAATTATAACTTTAAATAGTGATATAGAAAAATTTGATGAGTACTACTCAAAACTTGGTTGGAAAATACTATTTTCTAGTATTTCAAGTTCAAATGAAGATATAAATACTACAAAACTTTTACAACATATTGCTTCTGAAGCTGGATTTAACACTGATTTTGAATTTATAGAAAATGTGCAGTTTAGTGATGATGGAATATTTAAAGATGATGAACTATTTGAATTTTGGTTCAAACTTATTCCTTGGGAAGATATAGCTATTGAAGAGAGTCAATTAGCACTTATTTTAACTGAAATTATAAAAGAGAAAAAAGCTATTGTTTTTAATCCTGCATATACTTTGATATTTCAATCAAAAGCATTTATGAAAATTTTATGGGATTTATACCCAAATCACCCACTTTTACTTGAAACATCTTTTGAACCTTTAGAAGGTAAGAAATACGTAGAAAAAAGAGCTTTTGGAAGAGAAGGAGCAAATACAAAAATAGTAAATGCTGATGGTAGCATAGATGAACAAACAAGTGGAGAATACGAAGGACATAAGGCTATATATCAAGAATATGTAGAGTTTCCAAAAGATGAAAAAGGAAATTTTTATCAAGCTGGAATTTTTTATGCTTATGAAGCTTGTGCTTTAGGATTTAGAAGAGGTGGAAAGATTTTGAATAATATGTCAAAATTTGTAGGGCATATCATAAAATAATTTTATAAAAGTTGAAAAGTATGACAAAAGAAGAGTATGATAAAAATATAGAAATATTGATAACTTGGGCAAAGGCATATTATGTTTATGATGAACCAATTGCAAGTGATGAAGAGTATGATAAATTAGCAAGGTTGTGTTTAGATTTTGAAAATAAAAACCCAGAACTCACACACCAAAACTCTCCAAATAAAAGAGTTGGTGGAGTTATTTTAGATGGTTTTTCAAAAGCAAATCATTTAAGCCGTATGTGGTCACAAGAAGATATTTTTAACACAAAAGAGCTTGAAGATTGGATAAAAAGAGCTTCAAAAGTTGGTGATAATTTGGAGTTTTTTTGTCAGCCAAAGTTCGATGGGGTATCTTTGAATCTTATCTATGAAAATGGTATATTAAAACAAGCAATCACTAGAGGAGATGGTGAAATAGGAGAAGATGTTACACAAAATGCCTATACCATTCAATCTATTCCATTAAAAATTGATGAAAAATCTTTGATTGAAATCCGAGGTGAAGTTGTAATCAAAAAAAGTGATTTTGAAAATATAAACAAAGATAGAATAAAAAATGGTGAAACACCTTTTTCAAACCCAAGAAATGCAAGTGCAGGAAGTTTAAGACAACTTGATTCAAATATCACAGCAAAAAGAAAACTATTTTTTAATGTTTGGGGAGTAGGACAAAATAGTCTAAATTTACAAAAAACTTCCAAGATGATGAAATACATATTTTCATTAGGATTTATAGAAGCTCCTATGCAAACTTTGGCAAAATCTATTGAAGAGATAGAAAATATTTATAATAATATGGTAAGTAAAAGAGATAGTTTTCCTATGCTTTTAGATGGTATGGTTATAAAAATAGATGATATTCATACACAAGAGGATTTAGGTTTTACTCAAAAATTTCCTAGATGGAGTTGTGCATATAAATTTCCAGCATTAGAAAAAACTACAAAATTAAAAGATATTATATTACAAGTTGGAAGAACAGGTGTAGTAACACCAGTTGCTATTGTTGAGCCAGTTTCAATAGAAGGTGCTAACGTAGAAAGAGCAAGTTTACATAACTTTGATGAGATAAATAGGCTTGATTTAAAAATAAATGATAGTGTAATTATAATAAGAAGTGGAGATGTAATTCCAAAGATTACAAAAGTTTTAAAAGATAGAAGAACAGGTGATGAAAAAGAGATAATAAAACCTACACTTTGCCCTGTTTGTTCTAGCGAACTTTTAATCGAAGATATTATGATAAAGTGTCAAAATCTTGATTGTTCAGCAAGAGTTGTAAGTTCAATAATATACTTTGCAAGCAAAAATTGTATGAATATAGATGGACTTGGAGATAAAATAGTAGAACAATTGGTTCGTGAACAAAAAATATTTGATATTTTGGACTTATACTCTTTAAAATTTGAAGATTTAAATATTTTAGATGGTTTTAGAGAAAAAAAAGCACAAAATCTTATAGATGCAATAAAAAATACAAAAGGAAGTGAACTTCATAGAGTTATAAATGCTTTAGGAATAGAACATATTGGAGAAGTTGCATCAAAACAACTATGCTTTGAATTTGGCTTGGATTTAATAAATGTAACATTTGAAGAGTTAATAACTCTTGATGGAATTGGTGAACAAATGGCAAATTCATTCTTAGAATTTATGAGAGTAAATAAAGAAATAGTTTTAAAATTATTTAAAATTATTCAACCAACTGTTACACAAAAAATAGAAGCAAAAGAAAATATATTTAAAAATAAAACTGTAGTTGTAACAGGAACTATGAGTAAAAATAGAAATGAAATAAAAGAACTTTTAGAAAATCTTGGAGCAAAAATATCTTCAAGTGTATCAAAAAAAACAGATTTTGTTATATTTGGAGAAGATGCTGGAAGTAAATATGATAAAGCAATAGAACTAAATATAAAGATATTAACTGAAAATGAAATGTATGAACTAATCAAAAATTAGTATTATTGTTACTTTTCTTAATTATTTAGTAATTAATTTTGGTAAAAGTATATTAACTAAAAGTTTTTTTTATAAAGTTAGTCTATAATCTTTGAATAATTTTAATAAGGTATATAAATATGGAAAATTTAAAAAGAGAAAAATCACTTACAATGACAATGCTTATGACTCCAGAGAAAGCAAATTTTTCTGGTAAAAATGTACATGGTGGTGAGATTTTAAAAATGTTAGATCAAGTAGCTTATGCTTGTGCTGCTAGATATACAGGTCATTATGCTGTTACACTATCTGTTGATATGGTATTATTTAAAAATCCTATAAAAATAGGTTCACTTGTAACTTTTCATGCTTCTGTAAACTACACAGGAAGAACATCTATGGAAATAGGTATAAAAGTAATATCTGAAGATATAAAAGATAATTCAATAAAAAATACTAATGTATGTTATTTTACAATGGTGGCCGTTGATGAAAATGGTACACCAGTACCTGTTCCAAAACTTGAACTAATAACTGAAGATGATAAAAGAAGATATAACGACGCGTTACAAAGAAGAGAAATTAGAATGTCATCAAGACATGCAAAACAGTAATTAATCAATGAGAATATCGTTCTTTTTATAAAGAACGATATATCTAAAATATTAAGATACTTTTGACTCCATAAACTCTTCATAAGAACCTTTAAAATCAATTATTGTTCCATCTGGTTGAATTTCTATAATTCTATTTGCATATGCATCAAGTAACTCTCTATCATGAGAAACACATATAACAGAACCAGCATACTCAAGTAATCCTTCTCCTAAAGCAATAATAGCCTCTAAATCTAAGTGGTTTGTAGGTTCATCTAAAACTAAAAAATTTCCTTGTTCTAACATAATTTTAGATAACATCATTCTATGTTTTTCTCCACCTGAACAAGAATTTACTTTTTTCTCTTGCTCTTGACCATTAAATAACATTCTTCCTAAGCAGTTTCTAATTTCAGCTATATCAGCATCTCTATCAAAACCTCTTAACCAATCATAAAGTGTAAAATCACCATTTATAATATCTGTTGTATTTTGTGGAAAATATGAATTTTGAATAGTTGCTCCCCATAAAACTTCTCCACTATCAGCAATTATATTACCCATTAAGATTTCACATAATGTAGTTTTTCCTATACCATTTGGTCCAATAAGTGCAATTTTATCGCCTTTTTCTAATGTAAAGGAAACATCTTTTAATACAACTTTATCACCATAAGCTTTTGATATATTTTTAACAGTTAAAAGTTCTTTTCCAACTTCTCTTTTTTGTCTAAAAATGATAGAAGGATCTCTTCTACTTGATACTTCAATAGCTTGAATATCAAGTTTATCAAGTTGTTTTTGTCTTGAAGTTGCTTGTTTTGCTTTTGAAGCATTTGCACTAAATCTAGCAATAAATTTTTCAAGTTCTTCTTTCTCTTTTTGTTTTTTATTTACATCTGCTTGTTGTTGTTTTGCTATAAGCGTTGAAGCGATATACCAATCATCATAAGTTCCACTAAACTCTCTTATTTTTTTGAAATCAACATCTAAAATATTTGTACAAACAGCATTTAGGAAGTGTCTATCGTGAGATATTACAACCATTGTACCATCGTGGTGTTGAAGCTGATTTTCAAGCCAACCAATAGTTTCAATATCCAAGTTATTTGTAGGCTCATCAAGGAATAAAATATCAGGTTTTGGATATAAAACTTGAGCTAAAAGAATTTTAACTTTATCTCCTCCAGTTAAAGTATTCATCAAATTTTGATGAATTGATGAAGAGAATCCCAAATCTTCTAAAATCTTTGTAACTTTAATATCATACTCATAAGTGGGGTCTTCTTCACAACAAATTATCTCTAATTCAGCAAGTCTGTTATTTACTTCATCAGTAAATTCTGGACTCATATAAAGTTCTTCTTTTTCCTTTACTGCATCATAAAGTCTTTTATTTCCCATTAAAACTGTATCAAATAAAGTGAAATTTTCAAAAGCAAATTGATTTTGTGATAAAACACCTACTTTTTTACCATTTTGAATTTGTACTTCTCCCTCAGTTGCATCTTCTTGCCCTGAAAGAATTTTTAGGAAAGTTGTTTTTCCAGCACCATTTGCTCCAATAAGACCATATCTTTTCCCAGTGTCTAATTTTAAATTTATATCTTGAAATAAAACTCTTGCACCAAAAGCTTTTTTAAGATTTACAGTTTGTACCATATTATAAATTTCTCCATTTTTTAAATTATTTATTTTGTAAAATTTGCTCGATTATAGCAAAAAATTAAGTTTTATGGCTTAAAAAGAGCCTATAACTCTTTTTCAAAAGCCAGTTTCATAATATCATCTTCACTTATAATATCACTATTGTCTTCATTTGGTGGATTCTTTATCCATAAAACTTTAGTTTTCAATTGGTCAAGTTGATATTTTGTAAGGTTTTTAATTAATTGATCAGTTATCATCTCTTTTGTTAAAGTATTTGCATTTAACATTTTTTTGATAACTTTCTCTAGATTTTTCTTAGTACTTTCAAAAGCTTTCTCTTCATCTGTTAAAGAAATATACTCTTCATCAAGATATTTCATAACTGCATCACCAGGATATTTATATGTTGTAATGCCCTTATAATTATATTTTTGACACTTCAATCTTGGAACATAAACTCCAGTAAACAAATATCCTAAAACTGTATTTATCCCTTCTAAAGTTCTTAAAGGATTATGAGAACATATATAATCATCTTTAACTATTGTTGGAGAATTTTGCAATGAAGTTATATTGTTGTGTAAAATTACAAAACTTCCTTTTACTTCTTTAGGACCACCTCTTAGCGAATTTAGTTCATTTTTATAAGCAAAAAAACTTCCACCAACTTTTGTAGGGCTTCCTTCAAGAGATACAAGTTCATTTTCACTTATATCAAAATCTCCATCTACATAGTTAAAATTAATTGGCAATTTTGACAAGTTTGGTAATCTGTTTGATAATTTTACATCTCCATGAACATCAACAGAGTTATCTGGTAAAATTGTAGTTGATTTTATATCAAATTTATCAAGCCAAGCTTGTATATCTTCAGTATTTGTTAAAGCAACAATAGGTCTGTATATATGTGAAACTGCTTCACTTCCCTTATATCGATAATATTGTCCTTCATCATCAAACTTTGAACTGATATTTAACTTTACATCAGTTACTAAATCTCCACCTATTTCATCTGCAACACCATCTAAATCACTTAGTCTATTTGAATTACAAATATAGTCTTGTTTAACAGTAATTGGTCCACCAACTAATCCTTCAACAATATTATTAGAACAATCAAAATATGTATCAATAGTCTTTGGTCCACCTTCTAAGCTTGTTAAACGATTATTATTACATTTAAAATGCCCTTTTACTGTTCTAGGACTTGCTTTTATAGATGATAACTCATTGTAAGAGCAATCATAAAATCCTTTTACTTCCTTTGGACCATAAGATAGATTTTTTAAATTATTATGAGAACAATCAAAATCACCTACTTCAACAGGACAATCAAATAATGAAGTCAATTTATTGTATGAGCAATTAAAATCTTTCATAACAATTTTTGGACATCCCTCTAAACTTGGTAAATCATTATTGCTTATGTCAAAATATCCATCAATTCTATCAAACTTAACTGGAAGTTTTTCACCTTTTAACTTTTCATTTAAATTAACATTTCCTTGAACAGAAACATAAAAATCTTCTGATATATGATAATTGTTTATTCCATAATCTCTTAGCCAATTTTCAATATCACTAATACTAAACATTTTTTACCTTTTATACTGTGAAATGTTGGCTATTCTACTATATTTTTACTTAGTTTATTAATTGTATGGTTTGAAGAAAAAGAAGAAAATAAAATTTTCTTCTTTTATAAATTATTTTATAAATTCTACTACTTCTTCAAGAGCTAATCTCATTTGAGTTGATTGTGGATTTATTCTATATCCAAAAGGTAAAATAACACTTACTTGATACTCTTTTGTATCCAAAGCTAAAACTTTTTCTACTTCAGATTTATCAAATCCTTCAATAGGACAAGAATCTATACCTTTTGTTGCTGCTGCTGTCATCATATTAGCCATTGCAATATAAGTTTGTCTTGCTCCCCAAGAATATAAAGTTTTATCACTATCTAAAACACCAGTAGCTTTTAAATGATTTCCATAAAGTTCAACATAAGCATCTATTTTATCTTGAGGTAGTTCCCTTCTTGAGAATCTTTTTGCAGGAACTTTACTCTCTGGTTTTAAATTATCAACTGCAACTAAAACTATAACTAAATGTGAGCAAGAAGTTATCTGTACTTGATTCCAACAATGTGGACGTAATTTAGATTTTAACTCTTCATTTGTAATAACTAAAAATTTCCATCCTTCTTGACCAAATGAACTTGGACTTTTTCTTCCAACTTCTAAGATATATTTTATATCTTCATCGCTAATTTTTTTTGTCTCATCAAAAATTTTGCAAGCATGTCTAAAATCCATAGCTTCCATAAAAGTTTTTTCCATAATTTTCTCCTTTTTTAAATTAAATTTATTATAAAAATGCTCTTTGATATGCAATATTTATTGTATCTTTTTTATCAAACTCTTTTGCTACATAAAATACAAAATTTGGATTTCTAAGTAATTCTCTTCCATAAGCCACAAAATCACAAAATTGATTTTCAAGTAAATATTCACCCTCTTTTGGTGTAGTTATCAATCCAACTGCAATTACTGGAATATTTAAATTTTCTTTTATTTTTTTTGCCCAAGAAGCTTGATATAAAGGTTCAATTTTTGGTGCATTATCTGGATTTTCTATATTTCCTCCACTTGATACATCTATACAATCAACACCAACTTTTTCTAACTCTTTTGATAAATAAATTGCGTCTTCTATATTCCAACCATTTTTCATCCACTCATCTGCACCAATTCTTAAAATTAACGGCAGATTTACTTTTTGTTTAATCTCATTGGCTATTTCTAAAATTAATCTACATCTATTTTCTAAAGTTCCACCATAAATATCTATTCTATTATTTGTTAAAGGTGATAAAAATTGATTTAATAAACAACCATGTGTAGAATGAACTTCAATAAAATCATAATCTGCTTCTTTTGCTCTAAAAGCTGCTTTTAAAAATAATTCTTTTATATACTCTATTTCATCAATATTTAGTTCTTTAGGAATTCTTGGGTTTTTCTTACTAAAAGATATTGCACTAGGAGCCACACAAATTTCATCTGTTTCAGATTTTCTTCCTGCATGAGTTATTTGAATTGCTGTTTTTGCACCAAAATAATGTAATTTTTCATTTAAAATTTTATGCTTTTCAATAAATAAATCATCCCAAAGACCTAAATCACTATTAGTAACTCGTCCTTTTGGTTCAACTGCAGTTGCTTCAACTACAATCAAACCAACTCCACCTAAAGCTCTTGAAATATAGTGATAAAAATGAAAATCTTTAAGTTCTCCACTGTTATCACTTTTATACATACACATAGGAGGCATAATAACTCTATTTTTTAATTCAATCTTTCCTATGTTTCCACTTTTTAATAATAGGCTCATAAAAAAATCCTTTTAAATATCTAATTTTTCCAATTTTTGAATATTTAAATTCTCTATCTTTCCATCAATATTTGAAACAAAAGTTTTAAAATGCTCTTTTTCTTCATGTTTTGATAAAAATTCAGCATTTTCCCAAGTTTCTACAAAAGTAAAACTAAAATCATCACTTAAATCTTTATGTAAATCGTATTGAATACAACCTTCATCAAATTCATGGGTTGCTTTATGAAGTTTTAAAAGTTCATTATAAACTTCATCTTTAAAAGCTTCTTTTACTTTTATACTTGCAACTATTACAATATTTTTCATATTTTTTTCCTATAAAAAATTCTCTTTTAAAACTGATTCAAATTTTTCTAACTCTTTTGTTAAATCTAAATCACCTTTAAAAATATCGTGTACTGAATAAGTTTTTAATGGTTTTAAACCACAAAATTCAAAAGTTTTATGAGTTGCAACATGAGCTTGATCTAAAGATAAACCATCAAAAAAACCTTTTGGATTGTCAAATTCACTTATTGGACAATTGTAAGTTACACTTAACATATATTTTTTACCTTTCAATAATCCACCACTTCCATAAGTCTTACTTGCATCACTTCTACTTCTTCCATCATTTGCATAGTGTCTTCCTTGAGTAAAAGTTTCATCAAAATATTTTTTTGCAATCCATGGAACACCCATCCAATAAACTGGATATTGAAATAACACATAATCAGCCCATTCAAATTTTTCAGTCTCTTCTTCTACATTATAACCTTTTTCAATATCAGTGTGTTTCACTTCAAAACCATTTTCTAAAAAAAACTTTGTTGCTTTATTTATATAGCTTTTTGTTAATTCACCAAGTGCAACTACATCATAATACTGATGTCCATTTAAAATTAAAACTTTTTTCATTTATTACTCCTTAAAATATTTGAAAATTATATATATCATAAACTTAAATTTCTCTTACTTTACTTTAGGTAAGTAAAAGAATTTAATTTTTTCTATGTTATAATCTTTTCGAGATAAAAGGATTTAAATTATGTATTATATAAATGATAAAGAGTACAAATGCAGTGTATCTGTAACTCTTGATATTTTTAATGATAGATGGAAATTATCAATAATTTGGCATCTACTAGATGGTGAAAAAAGATTTAAAGAGTTACATGAAGAAATTAGTGAAATAACTCAAAAAACTCTAACAATAAAATTAAAAGAATTAGAAGAAAAAAATATTATTCATAGAGAATGTTTTCCACAAATTCCACCCAAAGTAGTTTATAGTCTAACTTCTAGTGGAGAAAGATTGCGTCCAGTTTTAGAAAATATGCATAAATGGGGAATAGACTATGTACAAGAGTTTGGAAAAATAACTTCAGACGATGCCTGTCAAAATAACTTATGTGAGTAAAAAATGGAAAATATTATTTTAATTTTATTAGCTCTTTTTTTAGGTTATATGTTGAATCGTTTAGGGATTATGCAAAGAGATGGTTCAGTTGCTTTAAATCAATTTGTACTTTATGTATCATATCCAGCAATCATATTTTTACAAATTCCTAAAATAAACTTTTCACTTGATTTGATGATACCAGCCATTGTTGCATGGATCGTTATGACATTGAGTGCTTTTTTAGTTATCATATTATCTAAAGTTTTCAATTTCACAAAAGAAGTGACAGGTGCTTTGATGCTTGTTGCAGTTTTGACAAATAGTTCATTCTTAGGTATTCCTCTTCTTGATACATACTTACCAAATGAAAATTTTATGCCTTATTTACTTGTATATGATCAACTAGGAACTTTCTTAGCTTTTGCAATATATGGAACTTTTATAGTATCTATTTATACAAGTAAAACAAAAGTTACATTTAAATTGATGATTGTAAAAGTTTTAATCTTTCCACCATTTTTATGTTTAATAATAGCTTTATTTTTAGTTGGAGTTGAATTCAATCCAACTATTACCAAAGTTTTACAAGCTTTTGCTCTTACAACTGTTCCTGTAGCACTAGTTGCTGCTGGTCTTCAACTACAATTAAAACTTCCAAAAGAAGATATAAAACCATTTGGTATTGGATTAGGTATAAAACTTATTTTTGCTCCAATAGTTGCCATTATTGTATGTAAAATATTTGGTTGGAACAATCTAGCAGGAACAGTATCAATACTTGAAGCAGCTATGGCTCCTATGATAAATGCAGGTGCAATTGCTGCTATGGCTGGTCTTGCACCAAGACTTAGTTCAGCTATTGTGGGGTATGGAATCATAATATCTTTTGCTACAACTTATATATTCAGTATTCTTATAATGTAAAGTTAAAATAACTTTACATTTTTTAATATTAAATAGATACAATACGAAAAAATTTTAAAGGAAAATTTATGTTCAAAATTTTAATAGCTTGTTTACTACTATCAAGCTTTATGTTTGCAAATTTAAAAGAGATTTCAAAATCTGAAATATCAAAAATAGAACAACTAGAACTTTTAAAAAGAAATGATATAAAAGTTCTAAAAGGCTTTGAAATTGGAGATTTATACATATTAAGTATCCAAGTAAAAGGTCAAAAAGATGAGATATTTTTAACAAAAGACAAAAATTATATAATTTCTGGTGCTGTTATCAATGCAAAAACAGGTTCTCAACTTGCTATTCCTGTTGATTTATCTATAACAAAAGATAAAGAAGCTTTTACTTATGGTAATGGAAAAGACGAGTTTATTCTATTTACTGATCCAGAGTGTGTTTATTGTAAAAAGTTTGAATCTTATTTACCACAAATAAAAGATAAAGTTAAAATAAAAGTATTTTTATATCCTTTAGATTTTCATGAAAATGCAAAAGATTTATCTTTATACATTTTGAGTAAAAAAACAACTCAGGAAAAAACAGATGCTATGTTTGAGTTTAATATTGGAGATGATTTAAGTAAAGTTAAAAATGCAAAATATTCAAAATCTGAACTTAATAAACTAGAAAATAAACTTCAAGAGCATATAAATTTAGGACAAACTCTAAATGTGCAAGGAACTCCAGCATTATTTGATAAAAATGGAAATAGTGTTATTTGGGTTGAATTACTAAATAGATATGGAATTGAAGTAAACTAAAAGGTAAATTTTTAATTACTTTTTTATCTCTTTGTGTTAGAATTTCGATCTAAGATATCAGGTTGATATTCTACACGTTAGTTATAAACTCAATGTGTAGTCAAAATTAAAATATAATTTTGGAGATTCATTTGGACAATTTAAATCACTGTATATCTATATTTACAGGTGATATTCCACCATCAAAATCTCTATTTTTAAAATTAGAAAATACTTTCTTACTAGCAAATACTTATGAAATAATAGAAATTATTTCACAAAAAGCAAATATCGAAACTGAACTTCGTGGATGGGCAAAATTAAGAGGACATTTATATTTAGGTAGAGAAAGTCTAAAAAATCAATACTCTTATAAAATTCAAAAGATATCTAAAAATAGTTTTTCACAAAAGGCATCTTGGGGTAAAAAGATGCAAGGGATAGAAACTTCTAATCCAAAACTAAAAGATTTGAATCTAAGCGAAGAAATTCTTACAAAAGCACCAGAGAGTAATGGTCTTTTAACAAGAGGAATAATAACTCAAGAAAATAGTCCCATTTATGATTTTGAGCTATCTTTTAAAGAACAAGTTTGGTCGAATCCAATATCAGTTTTATATGAAGAAGGGAAAAATCTTCAATGGAATGCAACAACAGATATAGCTTGGAATGAGATTCCAGATTTAAATCCAGTTTTAGAAAAAGCAATTTGTCAAATAATGACTTATTTAGTTGAAAATGAGTTTTCAGCTTTATATATTCCTGGAAAATTTATAAGTAAAATAAATCCTTATTATATGGAAGTTCCACTATTTTTATCATCTTTAATGAACGATGAAGCAAGACATATAGAAGTATTTACAAAAAGAGCTAATGCAAATGGTGGAGGATTCCAATACTCTAGTGAAGTTACTCAACGTTCACTTTTTTCATTATTTAAAGAAGATGATTATATAAAAAGTTCTTTTTTACTTCATGTTATGGGAGAAGGAACTTTTGTTGATTTATTAAGCTTCTTAGAAAAATATATGCCCGATGAAGCTACAAAAAAGATTATAAGACTAGCAAAAAGAGATGAAATGCGACATGTTGCTTATGGAATAGAACACGTAAAATCAGCAATCGAACAAAATCCAAATAGAATAAATGCTTTAAAAAATACTGCATATAGAAGAAAAGAATTTATGGATGAAATAAATAGTGAATCATCTTTATTAATTGAATCTTTAGCTATTTTAGCAGGAGGTAGCAATGAGCCAGATGATTATAAAAAAGGATTTGATTTAGTTGAAGAATTAAAACAAAAAATGAATGAAAATAGAGTAAAAAGATTAGTAAATATAGGTATGGATGAAGATTTAGCAAATGATATTTCTAAAGTTCATACACCAAATTTTATGTAGGAGAAAGAATGTCAAATTTATATGATGAAATGTTGGGTTTTGCAAAAGAGAATATTGCACCCTTTACTAAGGAAATTGATGATGAAGCTAAATTTCCAATGGATAGTTTTAAAGCTATAAAAGATAAAAAACTTACTGGTTTACTTGTACCAAAAGAGTTTGGTGGAATGGGTCTTGGATTTTATGAACACACACAAACGATATTAGCTTTTGCAAATTATTGTGCAACAACTGCTTTATGTTATATGATGCACAATGTTGCTACAAATTGTTTAGCAACTCATGGAAGTGATGAATTAAAAAAAGAAATCTTACCAAAAATTGCAAATGGTGAAATTATGTTAGCTTTGGCATATAGTGAAAGTGGGACAGGAACACATTTTTATATTCCAGAAATAAAAGTTACAAAAGAATCAAACTCATTAAAAATGAATGGAAGAAAAAGTTTTGTTACTTCTGCACAATATGCTGATTATTATTTAATTGATGCAAACTCTTTTGATAATGAAGGATTAGATAATTGGATAGTTTCAAAAGATTTAGTGGGTATTACTTTTGAACATAGTGCTTGGAATGGACTTGGAATGAGAGGAAATGCTTCTTGTCCTATGATATTAAAAGATGTAAGTATAGATGATAAATATAGAATTGGTGCTAGTGGTTCAGGATTAGAACAGATTATGAATACTGTTGGTCCATTTTTTATTATGGGATTAGCTGCTGTTTATAGTGGTGTTGCATTAAATGCAAGTAATACAATTATTGAATATTCAATTAATAGAAAATATAGTGATGAATCAGCACTTTGCAATATTCCAACAGTTCAAAACCATATAGCAGATATTTATACAAAAGCTACAAGTGCAAAATTCTTCACTCTTAGTGCTGCAAAAAGTGTAGTTGAAGCAGACCCTGCTGCTTTAGCAAATGTAATTGCAGCAAGATTAAATGCTTCACAACTTGCAGTTGATGTTTGTACAAAAGCTATGAAAATTGGTGGTGGAACAGCTTATGCAAAAAGATTAACAATTGAAAGACTTTTAAGAGACTCTTTAGCAGCACAAGTTATGGCTCCAAGTACAGATGTTCTTACAACTTGGCTTGGAAAAGCTTTAACAAATCAAGAGATAATTTAAGGAGAAAAAATGCAAAAACCAATAGTAGTAGGTTCAGTTGCTTATGACCCAAAAATCGTAACAATTTGGGATATTATCAGAGATTATTTTAATGACAATGGTGTAAGACTTGATTATATGCTTTTTTCAAATTATGAAGCACAAATTGAATATTTATTAAGTGGAAAAATTGATATTGCTTGGAATACAAATGTTGCGTGGGTTAGAGCCTATGAATTAAGTAATCGCAAAGCTCAAGCACTTTTGATGAGAGATACAGATATTGATTTTAAATCTGTATTTATTGCAAAAGCAAAAAGTGGTATCAAATCAATTCAAGATTTAAAAGGTAAAAAGTTTGGATTAGGAAGTGCTGATTCTGCACAAGCAGCTATTTTACCTTTAAAATATTTAGAAAATGAGTTAGGTGAAAATATAAAAGATGTTGAAATAATCAGATATAACTCAGATTTAGGTAAACATGGAGATACAGGAAGAAGTGAGTTTGATGTACTTGAAGATATAAAAAATGGTAAGCTTGATGCTGGTGCTATTGGGATTAGCACTTGGGTTAGAGTTTTAGAAGAAGGTCTATTTCCAGCAGGTGAAATAGAGTCTTTTTATACAAGTGAAGGTTATTGCCATTGTAACTTCACAGCTTTAAACTCTTTAGATGAAAATATCAAAAAAACTTTTGTTGATATGCTTTTAAGCCAAGATCCAAATGATCCAATCATCAAAAAAATGATGCTTCTTGAAGGTTTAAACAAATGGGTTGTAACTACAAATGAAGAACTAAAAGGTTATGAAGTTTTAACTCAAGCTATGAAAGAGCAAGATTTAATCAAAAATAACTGGTAGAAAATAGGTATCTTTAAAAAGATACTTATTTTCAAAAGAAAAACTCAACTAAAAAATATCCAACCACACTTAACCAAATAAACAGTATCAAAGATATATAAAAAGGTTTCATGCCTGTATTTCTAAACTTATCAAAACTCGTTTCCATTCCCAAAGCACTCATAGCCATAGTCAAAGCAAAAGTATCAATAAAATTTATAGTTTCTATTGTACTTTTATTTAAGAATTCAAAAGAGTTCAATGCTACAACAACAATAAAAAATATTGCAAACCAAGGAATAACTACTTTTGATTTCTCTTTTTTATTGTGAAAACCACTTTTTATTAAAAAAATAGATAATACAATCAAAAATGGAACTAAAAATATAACTCTTATCATCTTTTCTATAATTGCACTATTTGATACTACTTCACCCAAAGCATTACTTGCACCTACAACATGAGCTACTTCATGAAGTGTTGCACCTAAAAAAATACCTATTTCATTATTTGTAAAACCAAAAATCCCAAGTTTGTCCATAAATGGATATAAGAACATCCCAATTGTTCCAAAAATTACTACAAAAGATACAGCAATTGCACTTTTATATGCTTCATTTTTTAAAACGCTTTGTGTTGCTAATACTGCTGCTGCTCCACAAATAGAACTTCCTGCACTACATAAAATAGTTAGTTCCTTATCCATTTTTAAAACTTTTGTTCCAATAATATATCCAAATATAAAAGTAAAAAAAACTATACAAAGAGCTATAAAAACTCCACTAACCCCTACTTCTACAAGATTTTGAAAAGTAAGCCTAAATCCATATAAAATAATTCCTAATCTTAAAATATATTTTGTAGAAAAGTTTATTCCTCTTTGAAAAAAATTAAATCTTTCTTTCAAACTATTTGCATAAATTATTCCTAAAATTATTCCAATTATAAGTGGACTTACTCCTAATTCTTTAAAAAACTTCATTTCACCTAAAAACATAGCAATCAAAGTAAAAATAGATACAAATAGAACTCCATAAAAGGTATTAATGATATTTTTATTATTTGTTTTCATAATATTACTCCTTTGATTTTGTAAGTATAACTTCATTTATTTAATTTGTAAAATATATTATTTTCAATATAATAATAAATATTTTTAATAAGGTAAAATATATGACTTTAAAAGAATTAAATTTTTTTTATAAACTAAGTGAAAATCCACAAGTTACTCAAGTTGCAAGTGAATTAAATATAAGCCAATCAGCTATCTCACTTGCTATAAAATCACTTGAAAATAGTCTAAATGAACAGCTTTTTGATAGAATTGGGAAAAAACTAATATTAAATGAAAAAGGAAAATATTTTAAAGAAAAAACTTTTTCACACTATTTAGCACTTATTGACGCACAAAATATTTTTCAAGAAAATAAATTAGCAGGAAATGTAAGTATAGCATCAAGTAAAACTATATCGAACTACATAATGCCAAATATTTATTATGATTTTTTATCAAAATATAAAGATGTAAAACTTGATATATTAACTATAAATTCAAGTGAAATCATAGATAAAGTTTTAAAAGGTGAACTTGATATTGGGCTTATTGAAGTGGATACTCAAAATAGTAATTTAATAAAAGAGAAATTAGCAGATGATGAGTTAATAGTAGTAACAAGCGATGATAAACATCCTAAAATTGCTTTTATAGATAGTATTAAAAAAAGATGGATTTTAAGAGAAATTGGTAGTGGAACAAGAGAGATATTTATGAATAAAATTGGTAATATTTCAAAAGAACTTAATATCTTTATGCAACTACATGATTTTGAAGACATAAAATCTATTGTTTTAAGCAACAAAGAAACAGTTACAACTATATCAAAAGTTGTGGTAAAAAAAGAGTTAGAAGAAAAAAAGCTTTTTCAAATAAAACTAAAAAATTTAGAAATTCAAAGAGAATTTTATCTTATATATCATAAAGAAAAATCAAAAAATCTACTCTTTGAAACCTTTAAAGATTTTATAAAAAGTAGATTTTAGGAATTCTATCTTCCGTAATATGAAATTAAAGAAGCTTTAGAAATTGTATGAGAATTTAACATAAATCCTACAAGAGCAGGAGTTGCAGTTTTATCTAAACCTAAAGTTTCAACATCAAGTGCATGAACTGTAAAAATATATTTATGAGCTTTATCTCCAACAGGCGGACAAGCACCACCAAATCCACTTTTTCCATAATCAGTTACACTTTGAATAGCATCTTTTGAATCACTATTTCCAAATCCAGATAGAATTGAAGTTTTATCTTTTGGAATATTAAAAACAATCCAATGCCACCAACCTGAACCAGTTGGTGCATCTGGATCATAAACTGTAATCGCAAATGATTTTGTACCTTTTGGAGCATTTTCCCAAGATAATTGAGGAGATATATTTTCTCCTACACATCCAAAACCATTAAAAACTTCTTTAGATGTCAATTGTCCTTTTAAATCACTACTTTTTAAAGTAAAATTATCTGCAAATATAAAACTTGCACAACAAAATACTCCTAATAATATTTTTTTAATCATTTATTATCCTTTTTATTTTTATAATTATATACAAATATAAAATTCAATTCTATTAGAAAATAGTTAATTTTTATTGTTTTTTATCTGTTTTGGAGTAATATTGTATCTCTTTTTAAATGTTTGTATAAACCAAGATATATTTTCAAATCCACTTTTATAACAAACTTCAGTTACATTGTAATTGGTTGTTTCTAGTAAAAGTTTAGCTTTTTCAAACCTTTTCTCAATTTGCCATTTCTTTGGTGTTGTTCCAAAAATAGTTTTAAATTTTTTTCTAAATGCTAAATCTGTCATATTAAATTTTTTTGCAAATAGTAAAATATTTTCATTTATATTAAACTCTTTTTCTATTTTTATTTTAAAAAAATATTCATTATAAATTGAAGATAAAAATATTTTAAAGTACTCTTTAGAATCTGATTCTAGTATATTAAAAAAAACTTCTTCTAGTTTTAATTTAATTAAGTAATCTTTATTTGATGAATTTTCAACTAAATAAGATAAAACTGACGCTTGAAATATCTCAAAAATAGATGTTTTTTTAATCTTAAAATATTTATCATCGAATGAGAATATATTTTCAAAATTTAAATCATATTTTTGAATAAAATCCAAAAGAATAGTATCATCATACATAAAAAGTATTGACTCAAAATATTGATCTAATATTTCACTCATTACATAATATCCACTTTTTAGAAATATTACTTCATTAGGATTTACAACTATTTTTTGATCATTAAAATGTAAAATTTTTGTACCTTTTATAACAAAAATTAAAATATTTGTAGAAATAAAAACTTCTTTTTTTTGTTGTTCTTGATATTGTATATATTTACATATTGACAAATTTTTTAAATCATTATTCACTAATTTACACCCCCTTTGCTTTTATTTTTATTTATCAATTATTCTAACAAAATGTTATTAAAAACCTTTTTTATTTTCATTTTGATACAATTCCAAGCAAATATATTTGTACAGGAGTAAAAGATATGAGAAGTTTAGAAAACTTTTTGGCTAGAGTTTTAGGTGATGATATAGGTAAATTAATATTACGATTAACTCTTGGGATTTTAATGATTTTCCATGGACTTAATAAATTAAATGGCATTGATGGTATTAAATCTTTAATTGCAAGTAATGGTTTACCACAATTTTTGGCTTATGGAGTTTACTTAGGAGAAATTATTGTTCCTATTTTAATTATCATTGGTTTTTATACAAGAATAAGTAGTTTTATATATGCATCAACTATGGTATTTGCTATTTACTTAGCTCATTCATCACAAATTTTCGCATTAAATGAAAAAACTGGTGGATTAATTATCGAACTACAACTACTATTTATGTTTGGAGCTGTTGCTTTGATGTTCCTAGGTGCTGGAAAAATAAGTCTTGATAAAAGATAATTAAAAGTACCATTTTGGTACTTTTAATATTTATATCATTTTTTCTTGCCCTAATCTATAAATAGCAAAATCATATTTTATAGGATCATTTTTATCAAACTCTTTCAATTTTTCTGTTATCAAAAGTGCTGATTTTAAATCATAAGTTTTTCTTGACAATAAACCAAGTTTTAGTGATACATTGAAAGTATGAGTATCTAATGGTAATATTAAATCTTTTTTATCTATTTTTTGCCAAAGCCCTAAATCAAGGCTATCTTTTCTTACCATCCATCTTAAAAACATATTCCATCTTTTATATGGAGCATTTCCCATCTCTTTTATAAATCCATTTTTATCTCTTTTTAGTGAATTTCCAACTAAAAAATCAAAACCTTGTGAAGAGTAATTTGCTTTTTCTTTTATCTTTTGTATAACAAAATCTATCCCTTCTAAAACGCTATTTTCTTTTTTATATCCTTGATAAAATAACTCTTCTAAACTACTTTCTTGTTTTAATCTTCTAAAACTTTTAAAAGCCATTATTACATCTTGACTATTTTGAAATCTATAGTAGTGATTTTTTAGCCCTTTTTCTATTTTTTCTTCACTTTCATTTAAAAGTGAGAAATCCAAACTATCCAAGAATTTTACTATCAATTTAGCATTTCCATAAGCAAATAAAGCACATAATAGTATTGCTTCATCATCACTTTGTCTTTTTGCTATCAACAATGGATCTGGTTTTTCATAACTTAACTCAAAATCTGTATTTCTGCTATTTGATTCTATATCTAAAAGTTCTTTTAGCTCTATATCTTCTTGTGTCATTTTTATCCTAAAATCTATTTTTTGATATAATAGCCAAAATTTTATTAGGAATATTATGCAAAATATATTAATTACTGGTTGTTCAAGCGGAATTGGTCTTCAAACTGCAATAACACTAAAAGATAATGGTATAAAAGTTTATGCAAGTGCAAGAGATGAAAAAGATGTGAAAATGCTTGAAGATTTAGGTTTTAAAACTTTTAAAATTGATGTTAGAAATAAAAATGAGATAAGTTATGCTTTAAAAACAATTTTAGAAACTGATAAAAAAATAGATGCTGTATTTAACAATGCTGGTTATGGGCAACCAGGGGCCGTTGAAGATATAAGTGTTGAAGTTTTAAAAGAACAGTTTGATACAAACGTTTTTGGGCTTCATGAACTAACTATTCAAACAATGAAAATCTTTAGAAATCAAGGATATGGAAAACTCATACAACATAGTTCTGTTTTAGGAATAATAGCTTTAAAATTTAGAGGAGCATATAATGCTAGTAAATATGCCATTGAAGGGCTTTGTGATACGTTAAGGCTTGAAACTTCAAATAGTGATATTTTTATAAGTACAATCAATACTGGACCAGTTACTTCAAAATTTAGACAGAATTCTTTAAATAGTTTTATAAAGAATATTAAAATCGAAGGAAGTTTTTGGGAAAATACTTACAAAAATGAAGTAAAGTCTAGACTTGAAAGTACAGAAGACAAATCAACTTTCAACCTTCCAGCTACAAGTGTTGCAAACATTGTTCTAAAAATACTAAATAGTAAAAAACCCAAACCAAGATACTATGTAACAAAAGCTACTTACATATTGGGCTTTGCAAAAAGAGTTTTGAGCCAAAATTGGCTTGATAAAATACTTACTAAGATATAAAATATTACTTAAAGTAATATTTTCTCTTAAGCATAATATCTTTTGGTCGTACACCAAAAAACTTAATAAAAGCATTTGTAAAACTTGTTTGGTGTTTGTATCCTATAAAATGTGAAATTTCATAAATAGAATACTCGCTTTTTTCAAGTAATTCTTTAGCATAAATCATTTTTTGTTCTAATATCATTTGACCAGGACTTGTATTAAAAAGTTGTCTAAAACCATATTTGAGTTTAAACTCATTTATTGCAACTTTTCTAGCCAATGTTGTTAAATCATAAAACTCTTGATTTACCAAAATAATATCTCTTGCTTTATGTAAAGCATCTATATCTTCACTTGAAAGTTTTACTCTATCATAAAATAATAATTTATTTTTATCATCTAATAAAGAACTAAATTGATTATAAATCAATTCTAAAACCTTACTTTGTATATAAATATTATGTAAATCACTATAAAATGGAGAATGGAAAAGTTCATTTGCAAGTTTTATATTTATTTGATTATCTTGTTTATGAATAATTGTGGATTTTTGATGATTTTGTAGCTCTTCTAATAAAGATTTATTTGAAGAAAGATTTTTTTCTAAAAAACTATTTTTTATAGATATTGCTAATCCTTTTGAGAAACTATTTTTATCAACAATAGTAGTTGATTTATAATCATCTATATATTTTATATATGTTTCATTTTTATTAAGAGTTTCGATTTTATCAAGATTATTATCTATGTATGAAATTTTACCATCAAGTACAATATTTATAATTAAACTATCAATTTTAGAATGAGATGAAATTGATAATTCTTCATTAGCCTTAACTTCAGTTTTATAAATAAGAATATCATCATTTAAAATATTTTTTTCACACATCATTATCCCACTATTTTTAGGAAAAGTTATAGAATAATTTTTTATAAAACTAGTATCATAAAAACTATTTATATCATTTAACATAAAATTACTTGACATTTTTATCCTTTTATACTCAAACAAAATTCTAAATTACTAAAATATTCCTTGAAACAAATAGTGTTTATCATTATAATTCAAACTTATTTAAAATCGGGTGAAAGGAATAAAAATGGAAAGAAAGTTAATACTTGCATCACTATTTGTAAGTTCACTGTTATATGCAAATGAAACTACAAAATTAGATGAGATAACAGTTAGTGCAAATAAAATGGAGGAAAATATAAAAGATGTTCCTCAAAGTATATCTGTAATATCTGAAGAAGATATTGAACAAAAAGGAATTAAGACTATTCGAGATGTTGTAAAAGAAATTCCAAATATGTATAATCAAAACACAATAGGAAGTAACACATCTTTTAGGGGATTAAATACTTCTCAATTCACTCATAGCAATCCAGTTGTTATTTATGTTGATGGAGTACCATATTATGATAAATTTGATTATAATCCATCTTTAGCAGATGTAGAACAAATAGAAGTTTTAAGAGGACCTCAAGGAACACTTTATGGAAAAGATGCAATTGGTGCTGTTATAAATATAGTTACAAAAGTTCCTAAAAATGAGTGGAGTGGAAGTATAGGAGCAGAATATGGCAATGACAATACTTTTAATACAAAGCTAAATACAAGTGGAGCTATAATTGATAATAAATTATTTGCAGGAATAAATGGTTCATTTGATCATAGCGATGGATGGATAGAAAATCATTACCCAAATATGAATAAACATGCTAATAAATATAATGATAGAAAAGCAAGTGGATTTTTACTATACAAACCAACAGATAATTTATCAACAAAATTAACTATAACAAATAACTACGAAAAAAATTATGGCGTAAATGGTATGGTTGTAGATAACCCAAACACATCTCTTAATAGCCTAAAAAGAAAAGATGCAGAAAATGTGAGTTTTGAAATGCCAACTTCGGAAAAAACAAAACTAAATTCACAAGCTTTCAATCTATCTTATGAAACAGAAAAAGTAAAATTTAACTCAACTACAACTCATAAAAAAGTAAAAGTTGATGGAGATTATGATGTGGATAATATGTCTGGAAACTCTTTTGATGGATTAAAACAATGGAATGTTACAGATTTTGAAACAACAACTCAAGAATTTAAACTTTCAAGTAAGAATCAAAATATAAAATGGGTGACTGGACTATATTTAGATAAAGAAGATAGAGAGCAAGGACCATATGGCTATGAAAGTGATTATTATGGTTCTGTATATCAAGCAAACTATAAATCTTCTGCAAAAAGTAAAACTCAAGCAGTTTTTGGACAAGTTATAATCCCTATTATAGAAAAAGTTGATTTAACATTGGGAGGAAGATATCAAAGAATTAAAAAAGAAGTTGATGCTGATGTAAAAAGAATTTGGGGTGGCAATCCAATAGGAGAGCTTTCATATAAAGATGAAAAAACTTGGAATTATTTTTTACCAAAAGCTGCTCTTACATATAAAATAAATGATAATCTAACAACTTACGTATCAATCTCAAAAGGTTATTTACCTGGTGGACTAAACTATACACCTTCAAATGCTACAACAAATTTAAGTAAAGAAAACACTTTTGAACCTCAAAAATCTATAAACTATGAAATAGGAGCAAAATATATAGGAGATAATTTTGCTTTAAACAGTGCTATTTTTAGAATGGATATAAAAGATGTTCATGCTTATTATGTTGATAATATTGGTAATTTCTTTGTTGATAATGCTAAAAAAGGTCATTCACAAGGAATAGAGGTTGATGGAACTTATTTTTTAACTGATAATTGGAGTATTTTTGGAAGTTTAGGATTAATTCAAGCAAAATATGATGATTTTGATAATGGAAAAAGAAAATTTAATGGAGAAAGAATACAAGAAACTCCAAAGTATACTGCAAATTTAGGAGTTTCATATTTAACTAATAGTGGAATTTATGGAAGAATGGATTTATATGCACAAGGTTCAAATAATTTTTTCAACTCATCATACAATAGTGGAGAAGGGAAAATAATAAAAACAGATGGTGGAATTACTGCAAATGCAAAGATTGGTTATAAATTTAAATATTGGGATATTTATGGATATATTAAAAATATTACAAATGAAGATTATGTAACTTCATTTATGGAAAGAGATGGTAATGCTTGGATAGGCTTTAATGAACCACGAAAATTTGGAATTGGTGCAATTTATAAATTTTAAATTATATAAAATAGAGTGAATTTTTTCTACTCTATTTTAAAACTTCTTTTTTATTTGCAATATGTTGTAAATAATCACTTATTTGTATCAAGCAAAAAGTTATTATAAATATCATAAGTCCTGCAAAAAAGCTAACCCACCAAGCTATATCCATTACAGATTTTCCATCGCTTAATAAACTTCCCCAACTCATCTGTGGTGGATTTACTCCAAGTCCTAAAAATGACAATCCAGATTCAGCTAATATTGCTCCAGCAACTCCAAAAGAGAAAGAGATCAAAAAAATAGGAGCTAAAAGTGGTGCAAAATATTTTAAAACAATCTTTATATTACTAACATTTGCTAATTTTAAAGCTTTTATATATGGCTTATTTCCTATTGCAAAACTTTCACTTCTTATCATTCTTGACATTCCCATCCAACCAGTTATAGAAATAACAAATATTAAAATAACAGCATTTGCTTCAATATAAGATACTAAAGCCAAAAGAAGGAAAAATGTTGGAAAAGTTAAAAATAAATCAATTATTATTGTAATAGTTTTATCTATATTTCCTTTAAAATACCCTGCTGTAATACCAATAATAAGCCCTAAAAAAGAAGAAAAACTAGCAGCTAAAAATCCAATAATAAGTGAAGTTTGACCCCCAACTAAAATTCTTGCAAAAACATCTCGTCCTAATCTATCTGTTCCCATAATATGTTCAAATGAAGGTGATAAAAGTATTTTTTGAGGATTTAATTCATAAGCAGATACAGTATAAAAAAATGGCAATAAAAATATTGCCAAAATTGTAAATATAAGTAAATAAAGAGAAAATTTAAACATCAAACCGTATAGCTATAATAAGATATTGAACTTTTACCAAATTTTCTAGTTTTTTCCAAAGAAAATTTACCTAAAACTTCTGGTATCTCAATATTTGAAAGATGTTCAACTATTACTTTAAATATATTATCAACTTCTATATTTGCAATCATTCTAAATGATTTTTCATAAACATCTTCCATTCCATCCCTAAAATCAAAAGGTGGATCAACATATAAAATAACTTCATCTTTAGAGTTTTTCATAAAATCTAAAATAAGTGGTGTTTGTACAAAAGCATTCCCTTGGATAGTTTGACACTTTTCAATATCTACTGATTTACAATTTTTAATTAAAATAGAATAAGAGTTTTTATCAAGCTCTATAAAATAAGCCCTTTTTGCTCCACGACTAATTGCTTCAAGTCCAATAGAACCACTTCCAGCAAAAGATTCAATAAATATTTTATCAATTATATCAAACTGTAAAACATTAAAAACTGACTCTTTAAGCATGGCTTTTGAACTTCTAGTAACATCAAGCGATGGCAATTCTAAAACTTTACCTTTATATTTACCAGCTATTATTTTTGTTGTTGGTTTGTCATTTTTCATATTAGACCTTTCTATCTAGCATAACTTTCAGCTCTTATTTCTCTTATAACATTAACTTTTATTTCCCCAGGATATTGAACTTTTTCTTCTATATCTTTTGCTATTTCTGTAGCTAAAAGTATTGCTTCATCGTCATTTATAAGTTCTGCACTCACAATAACTCTTACTTCACGTCCTGCATTTATAGCATAGGCATTTGTAACTCCAACTTTACTTGTAGATATATTTTCAACTTCTTCAACTCTTTTTAGGAAGCTTTCTAAAACTTCTCTTCTTGCCCCTGGTCTAGCTGCACTTAAAGCATCTGAAGCACATACAGCAGCACTTTCTACATTTATAGGTTCTTCATGACCATGGTGAGCATAAATTGCATTTATAACAGTTTCACACTCCCCATATCTTTTACAAATCTCTGCACCTAAATCAACATGACTACCTGGTGCTTCATGTGTTAAAGCCTTTCCAATATCGTGCATAATTCCAGCCCGTCTTGCCAAAATAGCATCTCCACCCATTTGAGCAGCAATAAGCCCAGCTAAATGTGCAACTTCAAGTGTGTGTGCAAGTGCATTTTGACCATAACTAGCTCTATATCTTAATCTTCCAACAAGTTTAATAAGTTCTGGATGCATAGATTTTATTCCTAATTCCATAATAACATCTTCACCCTCTTTTTGGATGTTTTTATCGAATTCTGATTTTACTTTTTTATAAATCTCTTCAATTCTTGCTGGTTGTATTCTTCCATCCTCTAATAATTCTTGAATAGTCTTTGTAGCAATCGCTCTTCTATATAAATTAAAAGATGAAACAGTAATTGTATTTGGAGTATCATCAATTATAATATCAACTCCTAAAAGCATCTCTAATGCTTTTATATTTCTTCCCTCTTTTCCTATAATTTTTCCTTTTGTCTCTTCATCATTTAAAGGAATATTATTTATAAGCCTTTCAGCTGCAAACTCTCCTGCATATCTTGTAACAGCTTGAGATAAAAGATTATTAACTTCTTGTTTTGAATTTTGTTCAGCTAATTTATATTTTTTTCTAAAAATTGAAGCTATTTGAGCTCTTGAATCCTCTTTTACTTTTTCAAGCATAAGTTCTTTTGCTTCACTTTGAGTTAAACCACTTGCATTTTCAAGTATTTTTATAGCTTCTAAAGTTTTTTGCTCATAAGTTCTTTTTTGCTCTTCAATACCATCTTTTAGAATAGTGATTCTTCTATTATTATCTTCTATTTGCTCTTTTTCTTTTTTTATAAGCTTTAATTCATTCTCTAAATGTTCATTTAAATCTTTTTCTTTTTTTTCTATTTTAAAGAGCATTGTTTCATACTCTTTTCTAGCACTTTTAAACTCTCTATCACACTCAAATTTTGCTTTTAACTGAGCATCTTTTAAAGCAACTTCTGCTTCATGCTCTATCACTTTTGCTTTTGCTTTTGCTTGTTCGATAAACACTTCAAACTTTGCCTTGTTTATCTTCTTTGTAACAAAAACAGTAATTACTGAACTAAAAAATCCAGCAACTAAAGCTATTATTATATTTTCCATTTATTTCCTATCCCGTAATTATAAAATCTGCTTTAATATCGTAATTATCACTTAAAATCTCTTTACTTTTACAAAGTATTAATTGTGTAAAAACTATAACTGGTTTATATTTTAGCCTATAAAAAAATCTATCATACATTCCTTTTCCATATCCAATTCGTTTATTTAAAGCATCTATTCCAACAACTGGAACTATTGCAATATCAATTCTACTTGGGTTCAAAAATGAGTTATTTGGTTCATATATACCAAATTTCTTCTTTTTTAGTGGTAGTCTGTATTTTACTATTTTAAAACTATCACCTTTCATATATGGAACATAAATATTCTTTTTCATCTTTCTTAGACTATTAATCAATGGTTTTGTATCAACTTCAATATCTAAAGGTATATATAAAAGTATATTTTGGAACTCATTTTTTAAAATAAACTCTTTTAAATTCTTAACAACTATTTTATTTTTGTAATACTTTGAATAAAGTGCAGTAGATCTCAATCTTTTCATACACAATTTTCGAAAATCACTTTTGTGATTTGTGTTCATTTAAGCCTCACTTAGGTAAAATCTCTACCTAATTAATAATTTTACCTAAAGGAATTAAAATGAAGTTTAAAACTTTGGTGTTTTTTTCAATTTTTTCAATTTTATTTTTTGCTGGATGTGACTCAAAAGATGATAAGAAACAAGATATTCAACCTTCAAACAACTCTCAATCTCAGTTTAATTTAAATACTTTAAAAAATATTCCAATAGAAATTGGTTTCAATGACAATAAATTGATTTTAAAAGATTCAAATAATAAATTAGTTTTAGTTAATTTTTTTGCAACTTGGTGTCCTGCTTGTAAAGTACAAATACCAAATTTAGTAAAACTACAAGATGATTTTCAAAATGATTTAGTAGTTGTTGGGATATTGTTAGAAGAATTTAAATCAAATGAAGAGATACTAAGTGCTTTAAAAGAATATAATGTAAATTATTCAGTTACAAATGCTGTTGAAGGATTTGATTTAGCAAAAACTTTAGGTGGACTAAAATCTATTCCAACTTCATTTTTAGTCGATAAAGAAGGAAATATTTTCCAAAAATATGTAGGAATTGTTCCAAATGAAATGCTAGAAATAGATATAAAAAAGCTCTTAGAAAAATAGGATAAATATATGTTTAGCTTTTTAAAAAAAGATAAAAATGAAGAAAATAAAACTTTAGAAACTCAAGAAGAGAGTAAAAACTTTCTATCAAAAGCTCTTAGTAAGACATTTTCATCAATAAAAAATGTTGTTCCTCAAAAAAAAGAGAAAATATCTTTTGATGAAATTGAAGAACTATTAATCGAATCAGATGTTGAGTATGAAATTATAGAAAAAGCTATGAATGGCTTGCCAGATATGATTACAAGAAAGCAATTAAGACATAGACTTGTAATGCTTTTCGAACATGCTCCTGAAGTAAATTTACAAAATACTAAACCATTTGTAAGACTTATAATTGGTGTAAATGGTGCAGGAAAAACAACAACTATTGCAAAACTTGCAAATAATTTAAAAAGAAATGGGCAAAGTGTTATTTTAGGAGCTGGAGATACATTTAGAGCAGCAGCCATAGAACAACTTTCAACTTGGGCAGAAAAACTAAATATTCCTATTATTAAAACAAAACAAGGACATGATGCAAGTGCTGTTGCATTTGATACAATCAGTGCTGCAATATCAAGAAATATAGACAATGTCATAATTGATACAGCAGGAAGATTACAGACTCAAACAAACTTAAATAATGAATTAAAAAAAATTGTAAAAGTTTGTTCAAAAGCACTTCCTGATGCTCCTCATCAAAAACTTATGATATTAGATGGAACTCAAGGAAATAGTGCAATAGCTCAAGCAAAAGCTTTTAATGAAATTGTTGGAATAGATGGTATAATTGTAACAAAACTTGACGGAACAGCAAAGGGTGGAGCTTTATTTTCTATATCAAATCAACTTGAATTACCTATTTTTTACATTGGTATTGGTGAGAAAGAAAATGATTTAATAGAGTTTAGTCCAGATAATTTTGTAGATAGTTTATTAGATGAAATTTATATAAAAGAGTAAGGTTAAGGGGAGAATATGAAAAGAAGAACAAAAAATTTTATTGAAGATGCAATTATTGTTATAATCGTATTATTTGCGATATATTTACTCTATTTTTTTATATTTTCTAAAAATAATGACTCCGATACTTTAGAAATAACTAATACAACAGATAACACTGTACTTTCTACAAATTCAACAGAAACTGAAAAAAGCTTTTTATTATCTGTATATGAAGATTTGAAAGAAAAATTATTTGAGGAAGAAGAACAAAAAGAAGCTATTGTAACTCAAAATCAAGATTTAGAAAAAGTAGAGAATAAATTTGAAGATAATCAAACAAATATTCATCTACAAAGAGCTGAAAATAGAATACAACATTTAAATCAAAATGATGAAGAAAATTCACAAACAAATGATGTTATAGAAAGTGACAATTTTGATAAAAATGAAGAACAAAAAACTGAACAAGTAGAAAATAAAACTGAAAATGTAATTCAACCTTCTACAACACAACAAACAATTAATAACACTCAAGAAGAAGTTACTCAAACAAAACCACTAATAGAAGTAAAAACTGATGAGAACAATGATGACAATGAAACTAGCCACTCTGTATCTATTAGGGATATAGATCTTTTTTTTCAAGATTTTGAAAGAAAAGTAAACTCGAATATAGAAAAAAATATTGATAAATCTACTTTACAAAAAGGAGAATTTATAAATATCAGAGTTACTATTTTGAAAGATGGAAGATATGAGCAACTTACTTTTGTTGATGGAAACCAAGACTATTTTAACAAAATAAGAAACTCTATAGATCAAGTATTCCCTTTAACTATAGATGATTCTTTAAAAATCAATTTTCCAAGATATTATAGAATGAAAATAGAGTTTTAATTATAAAAGAAACTATTTATTTTTCTAAAATATCTCTCAATTCCATCAAAAGAGTGGTTTCCACCCTCTTCTATTATAAGTTCTGAATTCTCTAGCTTATTTGCAGCTTCACTAAAATCCAACACTTCATCATCTTTTTGTAATAAAGTTATAAAGTTTTTGGGATTTTCTATAAAATTCACTTCATAATTTTTCAAAGACTTTATATGATTTTGAGTAAATTCAAATCTTGAATTATCATAATAATTTGTTACAAACTCTACACCTTCATATCGATGCAAAGTTCCCCAAGGATTAACTGCTGGGTTTATCAAAACAGCTTTTAAATCATATTTATTTGCTAAATATAAACTATAAAATCCACCTAAAGATGAGCCTATTAAAAAAACTTTCTCTTCTTTATTTAAAGAAAATTCTATTATTTGCTCTAATGTATCAATAGCCAAATTTGGAATAGTTGGAAGAGAAATAGTTATAATTTCATCTTCAAAATACTCTTTAAATTTTTGTGCTTTTCCTCCAAAACCAGAACTTGCAAACCCGTGAATATATATTATCATCTTATTATTTCCCATAATTTATTATTAATTTTAAATATTACTAAAAAATATTTTAAAAATTTATATTTTCTTTAGATTATCAAAAAATTTGTTAATATACAAAGCTTACGATTAGTCAGAAATACTTTTTGTAAAAGATTCAGTATTAGTTTTATTTAATAATTAAAATATATAATATTAAAAAACATTTAGGAGTTTATTGTGCACACTATAAAATTAAATATTCCTGATAATTTATATCCAAAATTAGTAAATAGTAAAATAGATGTTCAATCACAATTTGAAGAGTTTTTATATGATTTATTTGATGATGGTTATCCAAGTATTTCAAAAGAAGAGGCTCACAAAAGAGTATCTGAATCTGTTTTAGCATATAAAAAAGGTGAATTAAAAACTGTACCTTATGAAGATGGTATGGATAAAATAGATAATTGGCTCAAAACTGTCTAATGTTCAAAATAGAAAAGAACATAACTTTCAATGATAGTCTTTTTTCAATCTTAAAGTATATTGCAAAAGATTCTCCCTCAAGAGCAAAAAACTTCAAAATCCAAATAGATAACAAAATAAGAAATATTCCAAATATGCCTTTTAAAGCTAGAAAATCATTTCATTTTGATGATCAAAATACAAGAGATTTAATCTTCAAAGGTTATACCATACCTTATTATATAGATGAAAATTTATCTATTATAGTTATTCTTGATATTTTTAAATGGCAAAATAAGTAATAAAAAGAGAGCCTAAACTCTCTTTTCTCTTTTTCGCTAACTTTTACAATCCCGAAATATCGCCCATTTCAACTTCTACACTATGTCCAGTTCCACCATCAAACAAGATATAAAAATCACCTTTTGGTTTATCAAAAGAAATACTTGAAAGTTTATCAAGCTTTTTTTCTTCTAAAACCTTACCATCATCACTCATTAGCTTTATTTTTACTCCACTTGCACTACTTCCATCTGAATATCCACCTTCACAAGTGATTTTCTCACCATCATATTCACACATAAAAAAAGGTGAATGAGCCAAAGCAACATTTGGTAAAACTGCAAACAAACCTAAAAACATAAATCTTTTTATCATCTTTATCATTTCATATTCTCCATTTTATATTTTTCTAGCCATTCCAAAGTTTTTGGAAAAGTCTCTTTTACACTCCAAGATTTTTGATAAACTTCTCCATTGCTACTTACAACTGTAAGATATAGTTCACTATTTTCATTTAGATTATTTAGTTGAATTGTACTTGTCCTATCCCAATATGGTGAATCAAAAACTATTCCTACATTACTTAAATTTCTTGGTTTATTTATTCTTAAATAGGCATATTTTATTTTCAAATCGCATTCTTGGCAAAATCTCAAATGAAAAGTTTGCATAGGCATACCTTGAACAGTTACAAATCCTTTTCCACTTATATGTTCAGCTAACACAAACTCAAATTCACCTATTTTATCTTTTATTGCATTTTCACTTTGAAGTGGATATTTAGGAAGTGTATATAAACTATAAGCAACACCTAAAGGCAATAAAACTAAAGCTATTATTCCTACAATTTTTGCAAAACTAAACTTTTCTAAACTCTTATTTTGCTCTTTAGAACTTATATTTTCAAAGTTATTTTTTTCTTTTTTATAAGCTTTAAATCCTATAAAAACTATCACCAAAAGTGAAGCAAAAATCAAAACTGCTAAATACAAAAACATTCCATAAGAAAAACTCCAAAGATAAACACAAATAAAAAAAGTAACTACTAAAAAAGCCCAAGCAAAAGTTTTAAATAACATTTTTTCTTTCTCTAAAACTTCTCTATTTAGCAAAATTTCACTCTCTCTTTTTCTTGCCATTGCCAAAAATAAAAAGCCTAAAATTGCCAAAATTATTATAAATAAATATCCAAAGATAGAAACATTAGGCATCATAAAACACCTCCTTTAAGTAAATAAAAACTCAAAGCAAAAAATACCAAAGTCCAAACAACTATATAAATCCAAGTTTTAATTATATTTTTTGTATAAAAAACCCAAAGTATAACTGCAATGCCTATTAAAAACTCTATTTTAAAAGCTTCAACTATCTCTTGAATATTTGGATTTATTTCTAAAAGAACTAAAATAAAAGTAGTAATTGCAGAAGATAAAAAATAAGTTCCAAAAGTAGCAGCTAAAACTCTAAAAAACATATCCATATTTTTCATAACTGCTCCTTTTCAACTCTTTGCCATTTTTTTTGAAGTCTATATCCAAAAAGTGCAAAACATAAAGCAAATAAAATCATAGTTATATCTAGCATTGCTAGTACAAAATCACCCTCTTTTAAAGTAACTCCTAAATGTCTATTTGTAGTTAAAAAGTTTATGATTGGAATCATTGCAAAAGCAAAACTAGCTATATAAAAACTCTCAACCCAAGCTTTTTTAACTGGTCGCACAAAAGAATAAAGAATAAACCAAAGCCAAACTAAAAATAGAATATGAACTTCCCAATTAGCTCTTTCAAACATAATAGTTGGCAAAACTCTATTTGCTATAAAAAATCCTGCAACTCCAACTAAAAGTCCTACAAAAACACCAATATTTAGTTTTTCTACAACTTTAAAACCAAAAGAGATATTTTTCTCTTTTCTTTTTAATACCCAAAGATTTAAGCCAGTTGCTACCATAATACAAGACATAACTCCACAGATAAACAATAACCATCTTAAAGGATATGAAGCAAACCAAGCTTCATGAAGTGAAACTAAACTTCTAAAAAGTTTTGTTCCTGTACTATAACTATCAATAATTTCTAATTTTTCACCCGTAATTGCATCAAATCTCATAGTTGTATCTGATGATTGACTTCTTGTAAGTTCACTTCCAAAAGGTGGTTTTAAATCTATAAATAAACCTTGTGTTATATTTTTACCAACTTCTATATAAGCTATATTTCCAACTCCAAATTTTTTTTCAGCTTCAACTAGCATATCTTTTATATTTGCTGTTGGTCGCTCCAAAATAGTCAAAGAACTACTATCCTCTAAAGCTTTTTTTGTTTCTTTTCTTTCTTCTTTTTTATCAGCTATCATCTTATATGGAATAGTCACATAATAAGGACTATAATATACAAGTCCAGTATAAAGTATCATCACTACAAAAGGAAGAGTTAAAACTCCAGAAATATTATGAATATCAAGCCAAGAGCGTTTATTACGATTACTTCTAAAAGTAAAAAAATCTTTAAAGATTCTTTTATGGATTATAACTCCACTAACAACAGTAACTAAAGCCAAAAAAGCCAAAATTCCAGTAAGGATAATCCCTAAATATTTATCTATATAAAAAAACTGATGATGTAATGTTATAAAAAGTTCTCCACCATGTGTTTGCCTAACTTGTGTTGGTTTTATCTCTTCTAAAGTTAAAGGATTAAAATACCAATATTTACCCCAATTTAAAGAATTTCTTATAACTATTTGTGTTCTACTAGCTCCATTTGGAGTTTGATTTTTTATATGGGGAAGTTTTATCATCCAAGTTTTAGCTTCAGGTGATTCTTTACTTAAAAAATCAAACATAGCATTTAACTGTTCATCTTGTGGTTTTTGCACTAGATTTACTTCAAGTGGTCGTTCAGGTTCTAACCATCTTGTAATATCATACATAAAAAAAGATAGAGTTCCAGTTACAAGTATAAAAAATATCGCCCAACCAACTATCAAAGAAACCCAAGTATGAGTTTTACTCATACTTGTATTAAAACTATTTTTCATAAAAATTTATAGCTTAAAATTTTAATGTTACATTAAAAGCAACACTTCTTGGGTCACTTAAAGTTGTAGTATTTGCCCAATATTTTTCATTAGTTAAATTTGAAGCATAAATTCTAAATGTTGTATCATAACCATCTAGTTTTGTTTCATATCTAGCACCAAAATCAACAGTTGTATAAGCATCAAGTTTTTCAGTGTTTGCACCATCTCTCCATTGAGTTCCTGTATAATAAACTCCACCATTTAGATATATTTTAGGCTCTATTGGTAGTCTATATTCTGCATACATTTTTGCTTGATATTTTGCTACATTTGTTGATTCTTTCCCTTCAAGTGCTTTATTTGTAGTTTTTTCTACTTTTGGACTAAGATAAGTAATGCCACCCATTAAAGTTAAACTATCTGTTGCTTTTCCTGTTACTAAAACTTCAACGCCTTGATTTATTTGTTCACCATCTTGAGTTAATTTTTTTCCAGTTGGAGTATCTACTTGATAATCATTTGCTTTTTCTATTCTAAAAAGTGCAGTACTTAAAAGTAAATCTGGATTTATACTCCATTTTGTTCCAACTTCATATTGAGTGCTTTTAAGTGGATCAAAAACTTCTCCTGCATTTATAAACTGATTTCCTACAACAGTACCATTTTGTAAAGCTTCAATATAAGTAGCATAAGTCGTTAAATCTTCTATTGGTTTATATATAAGTGATAATGTAGGTGTTAATTCTGATTTATCATATTGAGTAACTCCTTGTCCATTTTTATTTTCCATTGAAGCATAATTTACTCCAACTAAAGCACTCCACTGTTCAGAGAAAGTTATATTATCTCCTAAAACTACATTTGTATTAAGATTTTTTCTATTCAAAGTTGGAGATTTTGTCTGATTTGGAACTGTATAGTTCCAGTTGTTAAAATCATTTATACTATTCGCAGGAATATTCCAATCATCATAACTTTGTCCAAGATAATATTTTTCAGTTCCAAAAGAACCACCAAAAGTTAAAGAGTGATGAATAGAACCTGTATTAAAATCTCCATCTAAGTAAGCATAAGCACCATCATTTTTGGCTGTTTCTTTATAAAACCAATATAAAGCATTTTTTACACTTCCTGTACTTGTATTTAGATAGTTATAAAAATATGGAGCTTCTCTTTTTGCTTCCTTATAAATATATGCTGTTCTAAATCTTAAATTATCACTAAAATTATAGTTTGCTTTTAGTTCAATTTTATCCGAATCTACTTCAGAATTTGCCCAATCAGGAGCATAACTTTTTGAAGTATCAAAATCTTTTGCATTTGGCATTTTCCCTGTTATAATCCATAAAGGTGTAGTTCCTATTTTTGATTCTCTATGAGCATAGTATAGTCCTAAATCAAGATTATCAGTTGGTTTATAGGCAAAAGATACTCCTATAAGTTTTTCTTCATCTTCGTGATTTTCTATTGCTGTATCTCCACCTTGATAATTACCAAATACTCTAACACTTAATTTATCAGTGATATTTTGAGAAGTATCAACTGAAGTATAGTAGTTTTCTCCACCATTATTCCCTACTGATATTTTCGTAATTGGCTTATTTGTAGGATATTTTAAAGCATAGTTTATAGTTCCACCTACATTTCCACTTCCATATAAAAACCCACTAAGCCCACTTATAACTTCTATTCTATCAACTTCATTTGTACCCACTCCAAAATATGAGTTTGCAAGTGGTATTCCATCTATTAAAGCTGAACTAATACCAAATCCTCTTATTTGAGTAGCTAATGTTCCATCTCTTGAATTATCTGCGGTATTTTTTAATATGGGATTTATTTTTGTTATTTTATCCGCAGTATTTGAAATCGTATTTTCTATAAAATCACTTGACATAATACTCATTGAATATGGAGTATCTTGAAGAGATAAATTTCCCCAAACTCCTAGAGTTTTAACATCTTCTACAAGATAGCCTGAATCAGCAGAACCATTTTTATAATTAGAACTAGAAACAGATATTTCATCTAAAACAGTAGTATTACCAAAGTTTTGATATTTTGGTTTTTCTATTATATATATTACACCATCTTCTTGAATTGCTTTTAATTCATTTGGATTTAGTACCCTATTTAAACTATCTAATACCGTACCCCCCCCCGAAACCTAACTTTTCCGAATCTACTATTTTATTCTTCAAATCTTTTGATTTTGAAATATACGTTACATTATATTTCTTTACTATATTCTCTACTGCTTCTTGCAAACTTATCTCTTTTGCATTTGCAAAAGAACTTCCTAACATCAAAGATGTTACAACTGACATGAAAACTCTTCTTTTCATCTTATATCCTTTGTATTAATTTTGAGAATTTGTTTCTCTATATAGTAAGACGATTTAAATGAAAAAAATGGACAATTTTTACAAAAGAATTTTGAAATTTGTTAGTTAGAGTTACTTTTGGTAACAAAAATGAGTAAATTATTACATCTATAATTTTAATTTAGTTTCTAAAGAAGTAAAATTTATATTGATAAATTTATTACAATTTGTAATATTTTTAAAAGATATAAACTTATTATGTTAGAATCCATTAAATTTTAAAAGGTTTTTTTATGGCAAAAAAGAAAATTACACTTTTTGAGTGTCAGCATTGTGGAGAACAATCTACAAAATGGCTTGGTAAATGTCCAAATTGTGGCTCTTGGGATAGTTTTATAGAGTTAAATCAAGAACAACAAGAAGTTTTAAAACAATCTATAAAAGTTTCAAGTTCAACTTCAAAAGCAAAACCAATAACTGAAATTTTACAAGATGATGTTACAAGATTTTCTTCATTTAATTATGAATTTGATTTAGTTTTAGGTGGAGGTATAGTTCCTGGAAGTTTAACTTTGATAGGTGGAAGCCCTGGCGTTGGTAAATCTACACTTTTACTAAAAGTTGCTGGAAGTATCGCAATCAGTGGTAAAAAAGTCCTTTATGTATCAGGAGAAGAGAGTGCTGGTCAGATAAAACTAAGAGCTAATAGACTTGAAGCAAATAGTGAAAATCTATTTTTATTAAGTGAGATAAAACTTGAAGAGATTATGGATGAACTTCTTAGAGTTGATTATGAAGTTTGTATTATTGACTCTATTCAAACTATTTATTCTTCAAATTTAACATCAGCTCCTGGAAGTGTAAGTCAAGTTCGAGAGATAACTTTTGAACTAATGCGTAAAGCAAAAGAGTCAAATATTGCTATGTTTATAATTGGACATATTACAAAAGATGGAAGTATTGCAGGTCCAAGAGTTTTAGAACATATGGTTGATACAGTTTTATATTTTGAAGGGGAAGCAAGTAGAGAACTGCGAATGCTTCGTGGCTTTAAAAATCGTTTTGGAAGTACGAGTGAAATTGGTATTTTTGAGATGACTGCTGAAGGACTAATAAGTGCAAAAGATATAGCTTCAAAATTCTTTGATAAAAGTAAATCACAAAGTGGTTCAAGTTTAACTGTATCTATGGAAGGAAGTCGTGCGATAATACTAGAAGTTCAAGCACTTGTAAGCGAGACAACTTTCCCTAATCCAAAACGAAGTGCAACAGGATTTGATACAAATAGATTAACTATGCTTTTAGCACTTTTAGAAAAAAAACTTGATTTACCTTTTAATCACTATGATGTTTTTATAAATATTAGCGGTGGAATAAAGATAAAGGAGAGTAGTGCTGATTTAGCTGTGATTGCTGCGATAATTTCTAGCTTTAGAGATAGACCTATTTCAAAAGAGTCAGTTTTTATAGGTGAAGTTAGTTTAACTGGTGAAATAAAAGATGTTTATAGTATAGATTTAAGACTAAAAGAAGCTCAAGCACAAGGTATAAAAAAAGCTGTAATTGCTCAAAAAACAAATTTAAAACTAGATATCAAAACTTTTGAAGTTGATGAAGTATCTAAAATGATAGAGTTATTTTAACTCTATCATAAAGCCCTACTTTTCAAGTCTTTTTTTAGCACCATTCATAAGTCTTTCATTTGAAACTATCGCTCTTGTATGAGTACCTATTCCACAAATTCCTCCACTATCAATAACTTCTATTTCAAACTTATAAAGTTTTCCTTCCATTCCTATAAAAGTTGCAGTTGAAATAGCTATATCATTTTCCAAAGTTGGGGCAAGATGTTTTATATCAACTTCTACTCCAACACTTAATTCACCTTCTTTTAAAAGAGGTATCATCATCTTTGCAGCACTACACTCCATCAATGCAACCATTCTAGCAGTTGCAAAAACTTCTGGAAAACCATCATCTTTTGAAATTTCAAGATTTGCAGCTAAATCTTTTTTCAATACTTTGTACTCTATATTCGCTTTTGTTCCTACTTCTAAAATCATCATTTCTCCTTAGATTTATAGTAAAAAGTATATACTACAAAAAAAGTTTTAAAATAGGATAAATAATTGATAGATTTAGACAATCAAACAGATTTTGAATTTGATATAGCAATAATAGAAAATATATCTTCAAAGCTTACACAAAAAGATATAGAACTTTTAATAGTAGATAACTTAACAATACAAGAAATAAATAAAGAATATAGACAAAAAGATAAACCGACTGATGTTTTAAGTTTTCCTTTTGAAGGAGATTTTTCACATATTCCTTTAGGAACAATAATAATTTCAATAGATTTTGTAAAAGACAAGGCCAAAGAGTATGGACATAGTGAAATTGAAGAGTTGAGTTTACTATTTATTCATGGAATTTTACATCTTTTAGGATATGACCATGAAGTTGATAAGGGTGAACATAGACAAAAAGAAGAAGAGTTGATAAAAGAGTTTAATCTTCCAGATAGCCTGATAATTAGAAATTCATAAATAGTCTAAAATTAGACTATTTAGAACATTTTGTACAAATACCATTTAAAACTATATTTGTAGTCTCAATTTTAAAAGAACTTATTTTTGAAACTTGCTCAAGAACATCGCTTGAATCAAGTATTATATCTTCAATGTACCCACAGTTAGAACAAACTAAGTGTGCATGTTCAGCTTTTACTAGCTCATAAACAGTTCTTGAATTTGGAATCTTAACTTCACTTAAAAAAACTTTTTCAACCATTGAATTGATATTTTTATAAATTGTTGCTAATGAAACAGATGGAAATCTATCTAATAATTTTTTATATAAATCATCTATATTCATATGTCCATTTTTATAAAGTTCTTCTACAATAGCCACTCTTTGAGGTGTTACTTTCAAATCATATTCTTTTAGCAAATTTGCAAAATTTGTCATTATTTTCCTTTAAATTTTTAATAAATTATATTCATTTAATTAATTGTTTTACTAGTATAACATTTTTTACCTTTCTTTAATTTACAAATAAATCTTATTAAAAAATATTTAATTAAATATCCAATTTTTAACTCTTAAAAAACTTTATTTAGCTAATATTTCAAAAAAATTAGGAATAAGTTTTGTATAAATATTTGATTATTTTTATTTTTAGTATAGTTTTAAATGCCCAAAATATAAAAGTTGCTTCATACAATGTTGAGAATTTCTTTGATTTAAATTATGATAAAACAGAGTATGATGAGTTTATACCAAATAGCAATTTTTTATGGAATCAAAGAAATTTTAATATAAAACTAAACAATATTATAAAAGTTATTGAAGATATTGATGCTGATATCATAGCTTTACAAGAGATAGAGAATGAAAGTTTAATGAAACTTTTAAAACAAAAACTTCCAAAATATAGTTATTATAGTTTTATAAAATATCCAAAATCTTCTGTTGGTTTGGGAATTTTGTCAAAAGTAGAGATAAAGAATTCTGCTTCAATTGATGTAAAATTTACAAATGCAATTTATCGCCCTATTTTAGAAACAACTTTTGTAAAAAATGATATTGAATTCAAGATATTTAACAATCATTGGCCATCAAAAAGAGCAAGTGAAACTTATAGAGTAAAATATGCAAAAACTTTGCAAGATAGACTAAAAGATTTACCAAATGACTATGACTATATTTTAGTTGGAGATTTTAACTCTGATTACAATGAATTTCAAACTTTTAAGAAAAACTTAAAACTAAACCAAACAAATGGAATAACTGGAATAAATCATATTTTAAACACAACTATTGAAGATAAATTTGTAACTTTAGATGATATTTTAGGAAATAAAAAAAGAGTTCATTATAATTTATGGCTTGAAGTAAAAAATTTTGAAAGATTTTCAACAAAATTTAAAAATCAAAATAATACTCCTGATAATATCATAGTTGCTCCTGCACTTTTTGATAATAAAAAACTATCATATATTCCAAATAGTTTTACTATTTTTAAGCCAGATTATCTTTATAAAAATGGTCAAATAGTAAGATGGCAAATGAGCCAAGGGATAAAAAACAAAATCCATAAAGGGGAAGGATATTCAGACCATCTTCCAATATTTGCAAACTTTTCTTTAAAAGAAAATGATACAAATCCTATAAATAGCCTAAATTTAGATAAAAAAATCACAGATATTGCAACTTTATATGATAAAAATAAACTTATTTTACCTGCATTTTTAGATGATATTGTAGTAATTTATAAAAATGAAAATCAAGCTATAATCAAACAAAAAAATAGTCGTGCAATATATATTTTTAAAGATGCAAAAGATTTAAAACTAGGTTATTATTATGATATTCAAGTAAATGAAATATATGATTTTTATGGATTAAAAGAGATAAAAGAGTTTGTCATTTTAAAAGAAAAGAATCAAGTAAATGATTATAAAACTTTATTTTTAGATGCTTCAAAGATTGATATTTTTGACTTTAAATATGAAAATGAAGTTATAACAAATCTAAGTGGTGAAATACGAAAAGGAAAGTTGTTTTTCAATAACAAAACTATAAACCTTTTTGCAAAAGATAAATCAATTCTTCCTAAAGATGGTGAAAAAATAAATATTTTAGAAGCACAGTTGGGTTCATTTAAAGGAAATATGCAAATAATTTTTCATAAAAAAACAGATTATAAAGTAGAAAAATGAAAAATATAAAATTATTAAAATCTATTTTTACAAATAGTAGTGGGATTTTAGTTTCAAGAATTACTGGATTTGTAAGAGATTTGATGACTGCTTCAATACTAGGAGCAAATATATACTCTGATATATTTTTTATTGCTTTTAAATTCCCAAATCTGTTTAGAAGTATATTTGCAGATGGAGCTTTCACACAAGCTTTTATACCATCTTATGCAAAATCGAAGCATAAAGTTAGATTTTCATCTATCATATTTTTACAGTTGATTGCTTTTTTGCTTGTTTTATCTTTGTTTGTAACACTTTTTTCCCATATTGTAGCAAAAGCTTTTGCTATTGGATTTAGTGCAGAAACTATTGATTTAGCAGCTCCACTTTTTGCTATAAATTTTTACTATCTACCTTTAATATTTATAGTTACTTTTATGGGAGCATTGCTTCAATATAAACACCATTTTGCAACAACTGCATACTCAACTGCTCTTTTAAATCTTTCGATGATTGCTAGTTTGATTATTGCACAAGGAATGGATAGTTATACAATCACTTTTTATCTATCTTTTGGAGTTATAATTGGTGGAATTTTACAAGTATTAGTGCATTTAATAGCGATAAAAAGAGCAAATTTATGTAAAATATTCACTTTTAAAAAACATAAGAAAAAAGAAGAAAGCAAATTTTATAAAAACTTTTTAGCTGCAACATTTGGTTCTTCAACTTTACATATTTCGGCTTTTATTGATACTTGGTTGGCATCTTTTTTAGTAAGTGGTTCAATATCTTATTTGTATTATGCAAATAGAGTTTTTCAATTACCACTTGCTATTTTTGCAATAGCAACTTCAATAGCCCTATTTCCAATGGTCGCACGTGCAATAAAAAATAAAGATGAAAATCAAGCTTTAAAATTGATGAAAAAATCATCTTTTATTTTATTTGGTGTTTTAACTATATCTATGATTGTAGGAATATTATTTGATAATTTTATAATAAAACTTCTATTTGAAAGAGGTGCTTTTACAAGTGAAGATAGTAAAAATACAGCTTTAATATTGACTATGTATTTAATAGGTCTCTTACCATTTGGTTTAGCAAAAATATTTTCACTTTGGCTTTATGCAAAAGAACAACAAATGTTAAGTGCCAAAATATCTATGCAAAGTTTACTTTGGAATATCATATTTTCATTGGCTTTAATATATCCTTATGAAGCAGCTGGGTTGGCGTTTGCAAGTACTCTTAGTGGTTTTATTCTTTTTTATCTTACTATCAAAGCTTTTGGCTTTGATAAGTTTATTAAAATGTTTAAAAAGTCTTAATTTAGCTAATTTTTGTTAAAATCTATGACTTTTTTTATGCAATTTACTTAGGATATATATGAAAGATTTTTTTAAACAATACTCACCATTTTATAAAAATTATAAATTAGAAATATTTTACTCAATTTTAGGAATATTGATGGTTGCTTTGGCAACAGCTGGGACAGCTTATGCAATACAACCACTTTTAGATGATATTTTTATAAATAAAGACCAGCAAATGCTTTATATAATGCCTTTTATAGTTATAGCTTTATATGCAACAAAAGGCTTTGGTGGATATATTCAAACATATTTTATTTCATATATAGGTCAAGATATTACAAGAATTGTAAGAGATAATCTCTTTTCTCATGTTTTAAAACTTGATATTTCATTTTTTCAAAAAACACATGGTGGAGAACTTGTAAGTAGAATAATCAATGATATAAATAGAATTCAAGCAGCTGTTTCAAATAATTTAGCAGAGATTCTAAGAGAAAGTTTGACAATTGTTGCTTTGGTGTCTTTAGTAATTTATCGTTCTCCTGAACTTGCTTTTTATGGTCTAGTTGTTCTTCCTCTTGCTGTTTATCCGCTTACTCGTTTAGCAAAAAGGATGAAAAAACTATCTTTTAAATCTCAAGAAAGTAACTCTGATATCACTTCATCTTTAACAGAATCTTTTAATAATATTGAAATTATAAAAGCAAACTCAACAGAAAATATGGAAACAAAAAAATTCTCAGTTTTTAATATGATATTTTTTAAATATAATATGAAAGCTGTAAAAACAAACGCCTTAACTTCTCCAGTTATGGAAACATTAGGAGCTATTGCTTTTGGTGCTGTTATTTTAGTAGGTGGAAGTAAAGTTGTAAGTGGAGAGCTATCAACAGGAGAATTTAGTTCATTTATTGCAGCACTTTTTATGCTATATACTCCAATAAAAAGAATATCTTCTTTATACAACAAAATGCAAGATGCCTTTGCTGCAAATGAAAGAATCAATAATATTTTTGCAATAAAACCAAATATTACATCTGGAAATATCACTCAAATAGAAGATATTAAAAATATAAATTTTTTAAATGTAAGTTTAAAATATGATGATTTAGTAGCACTTAAAAATATACATCTTGAAGTAAAGAAAGGCGAAATACTTGCTTTAGTTGGAGATAGTGGTGGTGGAAAATCTTCACTTATAAATTTACTTATAAGATTTTATGATGTAAATAGTGGCGAAATAAAAATCGATAATAAAAATATAAAAGATTTTGATTTACAAGCATTAAGGGATTGTGTTTCAATAGTTACTCAAAGAGTTTATATTTTCAATGATACAATCGCTTCAAATGTTGCTTATGGACAAGAATTAGATGAGATAAAAGTTATAGAAGCATTAAAAAAAGCTCATGCTTATGACTTTGTGTCAAAAATGAAAAAAGGTATTCATACTACTTTAGACGAATTTGGAACAAATTTAAGTGGTGGTCAAAGACAAAGAATTGCTATTGCTAGGGCTTTATATAAAGAACCAAAAATTTTAATTTTAGATGAAGCAACTTCAGCACTTGATAATAAAAGTGAATCAATTATTAGTGAAGTGATAAATGAAGTAAGTCCAAATAGGATAACTATTGTTATAGCACATAGACTAAGTACAATAAAAAATGCTTCAAAAATTGCTGTATTTAAAGCAGGAGAAATAGTAGATATTGGAACTCAAGAAGAACTTTTAAAAAGTAGCCAAGAGTATCAAAGACTATATAATTCAGCAAATTTTTGATAATATAATTCAATTTTTTACAAAGGAAAGATTTTGTTTAGCTATGAAACACTAAAAAAAATACTATTTTTATTTGACCCAGAAAAAGCTCATCATATTGCAGAGTGTGGTTTAAAGACAGTTGGCTCTTGCAAGATTTTAAAATCTTATATGGAGAAAAAAAACTATATTAATGATGAAAAACTTCATCAAGAAATTTTTGGTTTAAAATTTGAAAATCCAGTAGGACTTGCAGCTGGTTTTGATAAAAATGCAACAATGATAAAAGCTATGAAAAGTATGGGATTTGGTTTTACTGAAATTGGGACAATGACACCAATGCCACAAGATGGAAATCCAAAACCAAGAATGTTTAGATATCCTGAACAAAAATCTGTTCAAAATGCAATGGGATTTAATAATTTAGGTTCTCATGCTGTTTTAAAAAATTTGAAAAAAGTTTATCCGTTTTCTATACCAATTGGTGTAAATATTGGTAAAAACAAAAATACACCTGAAGAGTTTGCATTAAGTGATTATAAAAGTTTAATTAAAAAATTTGAAAAATATAATGACTATTTGGTTATAAATATATCTAGCCCAAATACTCCAAATTTGAGAGATTTACAAAACGAAAAATTTATAAGTGAACTTTTCACTATGGCAAAAATTTTGACATCTAAACCAATTTTACTAAAAATTGCTCCTGATATGGAAGCAAATCAGGCAATTGAGTTATGTAAAACTGCGATTTCAAGTGGAGCAGCTGGAATAATTGCTACAAATACAACTATTGATTATAGTTTAGTTCCAAATTGTAAAGATTTTGGTGGATTAAGTGGTGCTTGTTTAACACAGAAATCTTCTAAACTTTTTAAAGAAATTGCACGTGAATTGTTTGGAAAAGCTATTTTAATAAGTGTTGGTGGAATTTCAAATGGCAAACAAGCATATGAAAGAATAAAAGACGGTGCATCTTTAGTTCAAGTTTACTCTGGACTTGTGTTTGAAGGACCTTCAATGGTAAGAAAAATAAATCAAGAGATTTTAGAACTTTTAAAAGAAGATGGTTTTGAAACAGTTAGTGAAGCAATTGGAGCAAATTTAAGATAATGAATTTTGTTTTTAAATTTTTTATATTTTTTATTTTTATGGGAGAATTAATGAGTGCAAATAGTTTGCCAAAATATTACACAAAAACTTTGGAAAATGGTTTACAAATAGTAGCAATTCCAATGGAGAATGGCTCGAATGTAATTTCAACTGATGTTTTTTATAAAGTTGGAAGTAGAAATGAAGTTATGGGAAAAAGTGGAATAGCACATATGCTAGAACACCTAAACTTTAAATCTACAAAAAATCTAAAATCAGGAGAATTTGATGAAATAGTAAAAGGTTTTGGCGGAGTAAACAATGCTGGAACAAGTTTTGATTATACACACTATTTTATCAAATCATCTTCAAAAAATGCTGATAAATCTTTGGAGTTATTTGCAGAACTTATGCAAAATTTAACTCTAAAAGATGAAGAATTTCAACCAGAACGTGATGTTGTAGCTGAAGAAAGACGTTGGAGAACAGACAATAATCCAATGGGTTATCTACAATTTAGATTATTCAATAACACTTATATTTATCATCCATATCACTGGACTCCAATTGGATTTATGAGTGATATTCAAAACTGGACAATAGAAGATATAAGAGATTTTCATTCAACTTACTATCAACCAAAAAATGCGATTGTAGTTGTTGCAGGTGATATAAAAAAAGATGAAGTTTTTGAACTTGTTGAAAAACATTTTAAGAATATAAAAAATACAAAAGAGATTCCAAACGCTATTCATACTAATGAACCAAAGCAAGATGGAGAAAAAAAAGTAACTATATATAAAGATTCAGAAGTTGAAATGTTGGCTATGACTTATCATATTCCAAATTTTGAACATGAAGATCAAGTAGCTCTTTCAGCTTTATCTCAACTTCTAAGTAGTGGTAAAAGCTCTATTTTACAAAAAAATTTAGTTGATGAAAAAAGATTAGTAAATACAGTTTATGCTTATAATATGGAGTTAAAAGACCCTGGTGTATTTATGTTTTTAGCTGTTGCAAATGAAAATATTGATGCTTTAAAAATAGAAAAAGAGATTTTAGATATAATTGCAAAAATTCAAAAAGGTGAAATTTCACAAAAAGATTTAGATAAAATCAAAATAAATACAAAAGCAGATTTTATCTTCTCACTAGAAAGCTCAAGTGAAGTAGCATCTTTATACGGAACTTATCTTGTAAGAGATAATATAAAACCCCTTTTAGATTATGAAAAAAAACTTGAAAATTTAAAAGTTGAAGATATTGTTGAAGTTGCTAAAAAATATTTAGTAAAATCAAATTCAACAACTCTTATTTTAAAAAAAGAAAATAAATAAAGGAAAAGTATGGAAACAGTTATTGGTTCGATGACCGCACTTGTTACCCCATTTAAAAATGGTAAAGTAGATTTAGTAAAATATGAACAATTAATTAAAAGACAAATAGCACAAGGAATAGATGCTGTTTCTCCAGTTGGAACAACAGGAGAAAGTGCAACTTTATCACACAAAGAGCATAAAGAGTGTATTGAAGTTGCGGTTGCGACATGTAAAAATAGTGGTGTTAGAGTTGTTGCTGGTGCTGGTTCAAATGCAACTCATGAAGCATGTGATATTGCTAAATTTGCACAAGATATTGGAGCAGACGCTATTTTATCAATTGCCCCATATTACAATAAGCCTACACAAGAAGGACTATATCAACACTACAAAGCAATAGCAAATTCTGTAGATATTCCTTTTGTTTTATACAATGTTCCTGGAAGAACAGGAGTTGATTTACTTCCTGAAACAGCCATTAGACTTTTTGATGATATAGATAATATCAAAGGTATAAAAGAAGCAACTGGTTCTTTAGAAAGAGCAACTTCAATAATCTCTCAAAGAGAAGATTTTGTAGTAATTTCTGGTGATGATAGTGTAGATTTCCCAATGCTTGCAAGTGGTGCAAAAGGGATAATTTCTGTAACATCAAATCTACTTCCAAATTTAAAATCAAAACTTGTAAGTAGTGCATTATCAGGAGATTTTAAAACTGCTTTAGCAATTCATAATGAACTTTATCCATTAAATAAAATTCTATTTTGTGAGAGTAATCCAATACCAATAAAAGCAGCAATGTATTTATCTGGATTATTAGATACTTTAGAATTTAGACTTCCATTGACACAACCAAGTTCTGAAACTATAAAAAACTTAGAAAAGATTTTAATAAAATATGAGGTAATTAAATAATGAGTAATAACATGCAAGGGAAAACTTTAGTAATTTCTGGTGGAACAAAAGGTATTGGTAAAGAGTGTGTTTATAAATTCGCAAGTAATGGTATAAATGTAGCATTTACTTACAATTCAAATGGCGAAATAGCCAAAGAAATCTGTAAAGATGTTGAAGATAAATTTGGTGTAAAATGTTGTGCATATCCTTTTAATATCTTAGAACCTGAAAAATATGCAGAACTATTTGAGGAAATAGATAAAGATTTTGATAGAGTAGATTTTTTCATATCAAATGCTATGATTTATGGAAGAGCAGTTGTTGGTGGTTATGGTAAATTTATGAAATTAAAACCTAGAGGATTAAACAATATTTATACTGCAACAGTAAACGCTTTTGTATGTGGAGCACAACAAGCAGCAAAAAGAATGCAAAAAATTGGTGGTGGAGCAATAGTAAGTTTAAGTTCTACTGGGAATTTAGTTTATATTGAAAATTATGCAGGTCATGGAACAAATAAAGCAGCTGTTGAAGCAATGGTTAGATATGCTGCAAATGAATTAGGTGAATTTAATATTAGAGTAAATGCAGTTTCAGGAGGTCCAATAGATACTGATGCACTTAAAGCATTTACAAACTATGAAGAAGTAAAAGCAAAGACTGCTGAATACTCTCCTTTAAATAGAATTGGTCAGCCAGAAGATTTAGCACAATCTTGTTATTTTTTATGTACAAGTGATGCTTCTTGGATAACAGGACATACATTGATCGTTGATGGTGGGACAACTTTTAGGTAATGAGAAAATCATTAAATCTTCCAAATACTTTAGCACTTTTTAGAATAGCATTAGCTCCGCTAATGCTATGGTTTTTTATTGATAGACAAAATCCTATTTTTTCATCTTGGCATATATCTTGGTTTGATTATTTTGCAGGTTTAATTTTTGTAATAGCTTCTATTACAGACTTTTTTGATGGCTATATAGCAAGAGCTTGGAATCAAATGACAAAATTGGGTGGTATTTTAGACCCACTTGCAGATAAAATGTTAGTCTTAGCTGGTTTTTTAGGACTTATGGTAATTGATAGAGCAAGTGCTTGGGCTGTATTTTTAATACTTTCAAGAGAATTTTTCATAACTGGACTTAGAGTTGTTGCAGTTAGTGAAGGAAAAGATGTAGCTTCAACAATGGCTGGAAAAATAAAAACTGTTGTACAAATGATTGCTATTGGATTTTTAACTATGAACTGGCCTTATGCAACGTATATTTTATGGTTAGCTGTTATTTTAACTATATATTCAGGATATGAATATACAAGAGATTATTTCAAACATTAAGGGCTTTTTTTGGGAACTATAACTTTTATATTAGTTTTATCTTTTTTAGTTTTTTTTCATGAATTAGGACACTTTTTAGCTGCAAGATATTTTGGAGTAAAAGTTGAAAAGTTTTCAATAGGTTTTGGAAAAGCAATATATTCTAAATATTGGGCTGGAACAACTTGGCAATTTGCAATGATTCCTCTTGGTGGTTATGTTCAAATGAAAGGTCAAGATGATTCAAAACCAACTTTGGTTGAAACTGGGAATGATTCATACAACACTAAAAAACCTTGGCAAAGAATTATAATTTTATTTGCAGGACCTTTTGCAAACTTTATTTTAGCTGCTATTCTTTACTTTACTATTGCACTAATGGGAGCAAACACATGGGCAGCTCAAATAGGGAATGTTCAAGAACATTCTCCTGCTTTTTATGCTGGTTTAATGGCAAATGACGAGATAATAAGAATAAATGAATCAGAAATAAAATCTTGGGATGAAATAGGAAAAATCATAACAACAACACAAGGTGCTTTACAATTTTTTGTAAAAAGAAATAATCAAATTTTAGTAAAAACAATAGCTCCGCAAATTAGTGATAGCCAAAATATATTTAATGAAAAAATTCAAAAAAGGATGATAGGAATAGCTCCTTCAGGAAAAGTAATAACACTAGAATTGACTATTCCTCAAGCTTTAGTATATGCTTATGAAAAAACTATTTTTGCTTCTACTATGATTTTTCAGGGTATTCAAAAATTGATTTCAGGGATTATTCCATCTAGTGAAATTGGTGGTGTGATAACTATTGGAAAGGTTATAAGTGATGCTAGCGAAAGTTCATTTATAGCTTTACTTACAATTACCGCTTTAATTTCTGTAAATTTAGGAGTTTTAAATCTTCTTCCAATTCCAGCACTTGATGGTGGTCATATTATGTTCAATCTTTATGAAATGATTACTAGAAAAAAACCGAGTGAACAAGTTTTTATGTTTTTAACAATTATGGGATGGATAATTTTAGGATGTTTGATGATTCTTGGAATTTACAATGATATCAATAGAATATTCTTAAATAACTAATACAAATAATTACAACTAACTACAAATACCTATTTTTAGGCTTTTGTAGTTTCTAACAAAGATACATTAAGCTATATTAAAATACAATTATTTACAATTATCCCTACTTTTTTATAAAAAATCATAAAAAAGTAGGGATTGAACTCCAAAGGCGTAAATATGGCTACTTTAGAAGAAAAAATCTTACCATTTAAAATTAAATTAGAAGCTGGTGATAAAAGAGCTCAAGGAATGTATATTCTTTTAAAACCTAGTGAAGAAAAATATACATCTAAAGGTGTAACATCTACACCAAATAGAAATTATAAAATTGAAATAGCAGTTGAAGCAATATACAAAAATAAAAGATGTAGAGGTAAGAAAGTTTTTAATATTACCAAAGGAACATCTATTATAAGAGCTATTGAAAGTATGATTTCAAAACGAAATGAAATGATTACGATATTAAAAGAAAAAGGTACTTTAAAAACAGAAAGTATAAAATTGCCCAAAATAAATCCCAAAGATAGAAGTTTTGAAAATGTATATCAAGCTTGGATAAATGTTAAAAAAATTGATAAAAGAGCTAACACAATAAGAGTTTATGAAGTTTGTTATAAAAACTATTTGTCGAAAGCTTTTGACAAAATGCTTATTGATGATATAACAGAAACTCATATACAAAATTTAATAAATGAAGCTATAGAGAAAAAGAAAAAACCTACAACAATAAAAACAATTAAATTAGTAATGCAGCCTATTCTTGAACTTAATGATGTAATGTTAAATTGGAAAAAGATTGTATTTCCTAAGCATACAAGTGAAAGAAAATTTAAAGGAAGTGATGAAGATGCAATTAAAATCTCAAAAGCTCTACTATCATATGAACATCCAATTATGAGAGGAATATTTGCATTTTTACTTACAGGAAGAAGAATTAATGAAGTCCTACAATTAAAACATGAACATATAAACTACAAAAATAATGCTTTTACAATAGTTGCTGAAAATTCAAAAAATAAAAAAGAACATACTTTTAAACTACTGCCAATTTTATTAAATGCAATTAAAGAACAAAAAACAACAACTGGTAAAATTTTTCCTATGGGAAGAGATAATGCAATTTATCATTTTAAAAAATGTATGAGAAGTATTGATATACATAATATGGTTATGCATGATTTAAGAAGTATGGTAGGAGTAGTTTCACTAAGAAATGGTGCAGATATATTTTCAGTCTCAAAAATGTTATCACATACAAATTTAAGTACAACTCAGCGTTCTTATCTAACAGATGGTTCTGAATTAGCTCTAGGAGCTCAAACTACTATTGAAATGTTAATTAACTCTAATAATGAAAATATAATTGATGTTGAAATTGAAGATAATAAATTTTTGGCTATAAAAAAACTTTATCCTAACGCAACAGAAGAACAAATTAATCAAGCAATTATTATATTAGAACAAAATTAGTTTAATAATTTTTTAAAATGATACGATTAGACTTCATAATCGGTTCATTTTATGATACTATTATATTAATTATTCGGCTCAAAGGTTAAAAAATGGAAAATACTATTATAAAATGGATATGGCAACATAAAGATTATCCGAATTTTAAATATGATAAATCAAAGCTAACAGATTTACTTACTCAAATTGAGTACAATAGAGGAATACTTGATGGTATTTCAAAACTATTTAGTGGTGATGATATAGTAAAGATTGAAATTGAAACATTAACAGATGAAGCTATTAATACATCTTTAATAGAGGGCGAGATTTTAAAAAGACAAAGCGTTCATTCTTCTTTTAAGAAAAAACTAGATAAAGATTTTGATATAAAAAATGATAAGTATTCAACTATTGCAACTGATAATTTAGTAGAAATTTTAATTGATTCAAATTTAAATAAAAGTGATTTAAATTTGGATAGACTACATGGTTGGCATAACTGTCTATTTGAACATACACAATATAGTAAACTAAAGAAAATTGACATTGCAAAATTTAGAAGTCATAGTAATATGGAAGTAGTATCAGGTGCAATAGGACATGAAAAAGTTCACTATAAAGCAATTCCACTTGAAAAAATTGATGAAGATATTAAAAAATTTTTAAAATATTGTAATGAAAATTCTGAAAATATCTATATAAAAGCCGCACTTGCTCATATTTGGTTTGTAATAATACATCCTTATGATGATGGTAATGGAAGAATTGCAAGAGCAATTACAGATTATATTCTTTCACAAAATAACTCAAATATGCAATTTAAGTTATACTCTATTTCTACAGCAATAAATAAGGATAGAAAAGGGTATTACGACATTTTAGATAGAACTACAAATTTATTTTTAAATAAAGAGTTTGATTTGACTTCTTGGATTGTTTGGCATTTAAATATTTTAAATGAAGCAATCAAACAATCCCTAAAAAATATAGAGTATCTTATAATAAAAACAAAATTTTGGGATAAACATAGAGGCAAAGGACTAAATGAAAGACAAATAAAAGTTTTAAATAAAATACTTGATGTGGGAAATGAAAATTTTGAGGGTGGATTAAATACCAAAAAATATATATCTTTAACAAAAGTTAGTAAAGCTACAGCAGTTAGAGATATAACTGCCCTTGTAGAATTTGGTTGTATAAAACAAATAGATGGTACTGCTGGTCGAAATGTTAGGTATGAAATTAATTTAAAATAAGGTTTTTACATTTACAATATCTTCAAAAACTGGAAATGGTGGTTTTTCTTTTATGTTTATTTCATAGCCCAAATAATCTATAATTTGTAATACTTTTTTTAAACCAATATCAACACTATTTCCTGTTTCAAAATTGCTTATAGTTGCTCTTGAAATATGTAAATCTTTTGCTAGAGTTTGTTGAGATATATTTTTACTTTTTCGTAAAGTTGCTAGTTCTTTTCCTAATTCATAAAAATCCATGAAAAACCTTTTGTATAATATATTAGTCAATAATACTATTTATATTAATCTTTGTCAAATATTTTATACATATAAACTTAGATAAATTGAATACCCCCTCAAGTACAATCATTAATCGGCTCATTCTATGACACTATTATATTAATTATTCGACTCAAAGATTTAAATATGGAAAAATATTATAAATTTGAACATCAATTATCTTCTTTTAAAAATTCTTGCAATAAAATAACCAATCATCATTGAAAAGAGTGCCAAACTTCCCCAAACATAATTAGTAAATTCACTCCATAATACAAAAATTGTAGAAACTAGTATTAGGGCTTCATATTCTTTGTACATAGTAAATCTTAATATAAAGCCTAATGATATAAAAATTATGAATCCTAATTGCATTTATTTAAACCAAAATATTAATTAACCTAACAAATAATTTCTATCATTAAATTCTTATTTTCATATTTCTCAAATTTTCTTGTTTCAAGATTAGATAATTTTGCAGTTACTCCAGCTTTAAATAATGGTATTGATACATCAGCCATAACTTTTAATACGTTATTTACATCATTTATACCAGTTATAATACTTTTAATTTCAATTGTACTAGTTCTTTTTATTGTTCTTCCATCTTTAAAATCTTCATAAAGTTCTAAAAGCAACGGATGAGCTTTCAAATTTATTTTTTCAGTCAATATCCAAGTTTCAAGATTTTCTAGTGAAGATTTAACACCATTAGTTTCTTTTTCATCTTCAAGAATATGTTTAATCTCTTTTGTATTTAATTCATTTTTTTCTTTTTCATATTCTGAAGTTGCTTGACCTGAAATAAGCTTTTTTTTACCATCAACTTTTAAATCCAAATTATTTTTACTATTAATATTTTCTACAGATTTATATTCAACAGCCAAAGTTGTTTTAATTTTTGTAGCACCCAATTTTGAAACTAATTTAAATAAAATATTTTTCCAATTTTCAAAAGAAGATATATCAAAATTCATTACATCAAAATATTCATTATCTTGAAATGGTGACTTTATATACACAACACCCTCTTCTAAATTACTATTTTCTTTTAGTATTGGAACTATTCCACTTTCTTTTAGTCTTTTACCATCCTCTGTCATTTCCATTAAATATAATTTTTCTTCGTTTAGTGGTAGTATCATATATTCGCCCCTCTTATAATTTTATTAACAACATAATTATAATAATAATTGAGATTACTATTATAAATTTAAAATTAATATTTTTTTGCTTTGGTAAATTATTTACATCAAATTCATCACTAATTTCTATTAAATTTGCAGTTTTATTTATTAATTCTTTATCTACATTTTTATCCCAATAAATTAGAAAATCTCTAGTTCTTCCAACTGTATCTATGATTTTATGTTTTCCCAAAAATATATACTTATTTTTATATGTAGAAAAAAATGGTCTAGTTTTAACGTTTTTATATCTTAAAAATATCTCTTCAATATCTAATTTTAATTTTGCTTTTTCATCTTTTGATACTAAAGTAGCATCTTTTGCTATTAATATACCATCATTATTTTTACTCTGAACAAAAGCTATAACACTCATAAAAACTCCTTTATATATTACTTGTTGTTTTTTCTACATCACTTGTTATTATTTTTGCATCATCAATATCTTTAAAACTACCAAAAAATATTTTTGTTAAAGTGACATCTATAACATTATTTAAATCTTTTGATATTTTCTGAATAATTTCCTTTTCATTTGGCAATTTATCAACATGTGTACCAACTATAATAATTTTCTTCTTAGCTTTATTAATATTTTTTAAAAAATATAAATGCAAATAGACTATTTTTTGATATGTTTTTTGATTATCTGCATCAATAATATAATTTTTAATATAATCTGCTGTACTAAAAACATAAACTACATATTTATATTTATCATCATTCATTAATCTTTCCCAATGATTTTTAACAAATGTTTCATCTCCACCTAATTCAAGCATTTTACCAACTTCTGTAGCCTGATTTGTAGGAATATGACTTTCAATCAATTTTTTATTATGTATAAAATTAACTAAAGTCGTTTTTCCAGACGCAGGTGGTCCAATACAGAAACCTTTTCCACTATTAAAAAGGTGGTTAAAAAAATAACTTATCCATCTAAACATACAATCCACCTATTTTTTAAATCTAAAAACTTTATCAAATGTTCTTTTATATCACTTCTATACATTTTTGGTAAATATAAACCATTAGCAATTAAAAGATAATTCTCTGATACTACAATAAGGATTCATTTTACAGGTATTACTAGCTTTTGTCATTACATTATAATCTACACACTAGCACGTTTATTAAAAAGTCATAGCTACAGTATATATCTACAATTCTAAATACTAAAATTAGTAATCCTCATTTTATCTCTATTAGCATTTCTCTTGTTACTACAAGTTGTATAAAAAATTCTATCTTATTAAACTTAAAACTTGCTATTACAAGTCAAAAAAAGGTTTAAATTGAAACATATTGATGAGATGAGTGATACTTATATAAATAATTTTCATAAGATTATTGGACAAAATGTAAAAAGAATCAGAAAAGAAAAAGGAATAAGTCAATTAGATTTAGCCCATAAAATTGGACATAAATCTGTAAGTATCATATCATGTGCAGAGATAAATCATAAAAATAACCATTTTAATATAGAACATATACTAAAAATAGCATATGTTCTAGAAGTTGATGTTTGTGAGTTTTTTAAGGAAGGGATATAGTAAAACTTATTTTTACTTTTATAATATCTACTAAAAATAGATTTAAATTATTCTAATTCTAAAATATTTTGAATTCTATATATCATAACTTTTACTTTTTTACCTCATCTTACTATAAATAGAACTCTTATTTAAATTAGAAAAATCTTTTATATTTTGAATAGTTCATCAAATTTAAAAAAATATTTTTTCTTCTTTTCAGCTTTCTTAAATAATTTATGTAACAAAAATATATTTATACAATAACCTGAGGTTACTTCCCAATTTTCATCCATTCCATTTAACATTTTTATTCTACTTGAAATTCTTAATTCATCTAAATCAAAAAAATTACTACTATTTTTTTCATAATAAATATATATTAGAAATTCTATGATACAGCTAATATACTTTAAATTATTTTGTTCATTAAGCATTAGTATTGTCTTATCACTTAATTTATTAATTATCTCAGTAAAAATGAGTCTGCCTAAACTTCTAAAAGAATCATTCATTTCAGAATCTTTTATTCTTTCTTTTCTTTCTTTTATATTATAAATACTATTTAAATTATCAATTATTGGTTCAATATCTATATTTCTAAATTGATTTTCATCACAACCAAAACAAAAATCTTTTGATTTATATGTTTGAGTATTACATGTTTTACAATAATCATAATCTAAATTATATCTTTTATTATCAAATATTAAATAAGCATTATTTAAACTATAATCACTTACTTTTACAGCTAATATTGATTTATAATTTACATAATCTATTAAAAGTGATTGCAAAAAATTAAGATTTTCTTTAGGAAAAAAGAAATATTTATCATTATAATAAACTGAAAAATTTTTAAACTTATTTTCTTTATAATTTGATAATAATTTATCAATAAAAACTTTTCCTCTATTTGATAATTCATTTTTTAAACTATCATCTGTTAAATTTGATTTTAATAAAATTTCTTCAAATATAGATTTTCCCTTTGCAAAAATATGTTCAGGAATAATTACAATTGTTTGTGTTGTAGAACGTGAATAAGCGACATACAATTCATGTAAATCTTTTTCACTTCCCGATGTCATAATATAAATAATTATTGGTTTTTCCATTCCTCTATATTTTTGAACAGTTTGTACTTCTATACCATAATTAAAACTTTTTAAATTATTTCTTTCTATAGAAGAAACTAAAATTGTAATATTATCTTTTATAATATTTTTTTCTTCAAGATTTTTTATACAATCTAGAACTGTTTGTCTTGGATTATCAGTAACTATTTCTATTAAATCAAGAATATCTTGATTTCTAGGTGTAACTTGTTGAATAGAAGAATCAAACATTTCAAGTAACCTTTTATACACTTTGTAAGGTGATCTATAATTTAGCGTTAATGTAATTTCTTTTTCAATAGATAAAATCTTTTTCATTTGATTATTATCGATTCTACCTTCATGAGTAAAAGATTGTAATTCATCTGAAAATATATATATTTTTCTATTTTCAAAATATTTATATAAATAAGTAAGCCATACTGCACTAAATGACTGAGCTTCATCAATAATTAAAACATCAAAATTATTTTCTTGCGATTCAATAATATGCTTAAATATTTTATTCTCATTATTTACTGAATTTGTTATATCCTCTAATGTATTATAATTCATCAAAAATTTATGAAAAGTACTACATTCCACATTTCTTGTTTCTGACAATTCACCTGATATTTTTTCACTAATTATTTTATTAAATGTTAAAAATAAAATTTTATATTTTTCAGATAATAATCTAGCTAATATAATTGCAATAATTGTTTTTCCTGTTCCTGCTCTTCCTGAAATAAAAAACCTATCATTATTAAGTGCAATATCTAAAGAATCAGTTTGTTGCTCAGATAAACTTAGCCAAGTTTTATTATCATAAATGATTTTATTATTTAATTCATCAATTGATGTTGGCATAAGATAAGAAATAAGATTTTTCATATCTAATTCATTAATTGCACTCTTATATGGAAAAGATTTTTTCCAATAAAAGAAAATATTTTCTATTTTCTTTTCTAAATTAGAAAGATCATTTAAATCAAAAGTTATAAATGGATGATCGTCATTTAATTTTGAAGCAATACAATCAGGAAATCCAACAGCATAACCAATAAGATAATTTTTTAATATAGTAGTAATGTTTTCCCTAACAAAATGTGTATTAGTTCTCACTTGATGATATGGATTCTTTATTTGAGTATTATTAGAAGTGAAATAAGCATGTTCTTTATATGTGATTATACCGCCTTTAACCTCTATACACAAAATACCAAATTCTTTATTTATTATCACAAAATCAATTTCTCCTTCAGGAGAATATCTAGTAGTATTAATCATCTCTTTTGATAACCATGCTAAACTATGAATAATATGATAATCATCTGAAAAGTTTTTAAATATATTAAATAATTTTTTTTCTGCTGGAGAATTACAAATAGTAATATTATTTGGATACATTTTTGCCACTTACAACCCTTGCCATTTAAATTTTATTAACTTTATTCTTTAAAATATAATTCATGATACTATTTACTTATAAAAGTGTTTGCTTCATTATTTGAGATTATTATAAGCCTTAATATTTAATTTAATATTAATTTTTTGTACAATATATTTAAAATATTAATATCTTGAGTAACTTTTTGATGAATAAACTGGATAACCATCTATTCTTAATTCTGTATATGAACCCATATTATGCCTTTATAAAATTTGCTTGAATAAAAATATATAAAATCTAATTTCATAAAAAAATTTCTTGTATCATTTTTTTAATAGTCATATTTTCAAGCTTTGAAATTAAAGGTGTTTCATAATCTCTATGATCATGCCAATGTAAATCATCATTATAAATTAACCCTAAAAGATAATGTATTTCAGGGATAGAAATTCCACTTTCTTCACAAAATTCTAATTTTAATTTTGTTTTATGTGTAGCTATAAATTTATCTTTTAGTAACTGTGTTGATAGCTTTTCATATGCTAATTTTTCTATTTCAATTCTAACTCCAAGTAATACTGCGATTGAATCATAATCATGGGAAGATAAATATTTACCAACCTCATTTTTAACCATGGTATAAAAACTATGTGATTTTCCCCATGATTTTTTTAGAGCTAAAGTTTGAAATTCATTTTCTAAATTTACTTCATCTGGATGAAAATGAAAATGATGTTTACTTACTATTTCTTGTATTGAAGGGTGTTTTCTATGCTTTACTATATTTAAAAAGACAGAAGATATTCTAGATGTGTTACTAGCTAAATATCTTATCTGAAGTTTATGTTTATTAAAACTAAAATGCTGAAAATGAACTGGATCAAGATGGGTTAAGAGTATTGGATATAAATATCTATCCTGTACTTTAAATTCCTCTATTAATTTTGTAACATAATATTGAAAAGCCACCAAATTGGCATCATCTAGATAATCAAAAACTTCATCTATAACTAAAATACAATATTGCTTTTTAAAATCTCTTCTTGCTTTTTGAATTTGAGCAATAAACGATAAAATATCTCTTTGTCCATTTGACATTTGGTCTGCACTAGGAAATTCTATAATCAAGCTTTTTTTAGAAGCACTTGCAGTTTTTTTCTTTTCAGTAACAGATATTTTATGTCTTGTTGTATCAATAGTACTCAAAAGTTCATTATATAACTTTTTCTCTCTTGTATATAATAAATATTCTAATGCCTTTTTAAAAGTTCCTGTTTGAGATAGCCAAACAATTTCAATTGCCATTAAATATGAATCAATTTCAATATCTACAAATTTTTTAATTATATCAGCTAAATTTTTTAATGGCACTGTATTTGATAAATTAGATAATTCATTAGTAACTATAAAATCTTTTACAACTTCAGAAGTTCCTGTCTGAGTATTAATTCTTTCAATAATTGAATTTAAAGGATTTTCAAAAGTTGTTTTTTTAGTAAAATCTTTTATATCTACTTTTTTACTAAATAAATACCAAAATTCGAAGTTAGTCATCAATGTTGATTTTATATTCGGTAATATTTTCCCATTAACTCCAAATTTACCACTCATTGTACTTATAGCATATTCAAATTCAATTCTATCAGGTATTGTTGATATTAATTCTATATTTTCTGATTCTAATGATGAAGAAACTGCGGTAAATCTTCCTGTATTTCTCTTAGTACATTTTGCATATAAAGGACTATTGATTACATAATAATCAAATTTATTAGTGATACTATTTGTAGTATTAGTTGCCATAAAACTTGATGAGTCAAATGTAACTTTTAGTTCTGGCTGTAAACTTGCGTTTTTTAGATGAAAATTCTTTTCTTCAAGTTCTAATTTTGATGGTTTTAATGATTCAAATGCACATGCTATTGAACTTTTTCCAAATCCATTTGGTGCAACAAAAATTGCTGGTTTATTGGGATGTAAATCAACATTAAACTGTTTATTAGAAATACCTTTAATGTTTGTTATTTCAATTTTTTCTAACTTATTACTCATATTTATACTTTCGCCTCTCCACTTGAAAGTTTCGGTAAAAATCCATTTTCTCTTGTAAACTCATAATGATTTACCAATTTTTTCAACTCTGGTGATAATGGTGTATTCTCTATTATAATTACTTGTTCATTTTTAACATTTTCATAAAGATATTTATAAAAATTATCTGCTAGATTATTTGGTACTGGACCATCATCTTTTGTTTCATCTCCTTTATAAGGATTCAATGGGGAATCAATTAAAACAAATCCAATTTGAAAAGATTTATTTCTAAAATATTGCAACAAAGCAATTACAAAAGAGGCATATAAAATTGCTCTATATCCTTTACCATAATCTTTTCTATTTTTTGTATCAATTACAAAATCAAGTAATGTTTCAGAAAATCCAATTTTTGGGTCTTTTGGATTATCAAAACTAATTGCTTTTAATATATCTTCTATCTCTTGAATAATAGGAACCATCAAAGCACTTGTTAATTCTTGAAAAACAACTTTTGAAGCATCTTTTTTCTTATCAGTAACATTTATTGCATCTCTTTTTTGAACATATTCATCTAGTTTTTCTTTTAATGTTTTCACCCTAGACAATTCTTGTTTTTTATCAGAATATATCTTGATATTTTTGGATAAATCCTCTAAAAAAACTTTTATTTCCTCTTGAATCTTAATAATTACTTCGTTTAAACGTTTTTTATTTGACCCTAGGCTAGTCTCAATTTCATCTTTTTCAAATATAAAAATTTTTTGGCTCTCTTCTAGCTCTTTTAATAATAAATTTATCTTCAAAATTTCTGCATTTGTTGCTATTGTAAGTTCTGGGATATTGACAATCTCTTTTATATCAGAATCACATACAGGGCAATTTTTGTTTTTTGTGTCATCAAGATACTGTCCAGCCTCTAATGTTGCTCTTAATCTACCAATATCACTAATGTATTGTTTTTTGAGCAACTGAGCTCTTGTAAGTATTTCTTGTTTATTTATTAACTTATTTTCCTGTAAATGTATAGCTTTAACTAAACTATCTTTTTCATTGTCATATTTATTTAATTCACTTTTTGAACTTAGATATATTTCTTTATAATTTTTAATAGAATCATCTAACTTTTCAATTTGTTCATCAATTTTTTCATACTCAGAATCTTTCAAATCTTCATTAAGTTGGATTATAAGCTCATTATATAGTTCGAGTTTTCCTTTTTTGAAATCAATACTATTATTTTCTTGACTTGATACGATTGAACTATCATCTTCTTCTGTAAGCAAAAATTTTAAAGTATTTTTATCAAAAGTTTTTTCTATATATTGTCCTGTCGTAAGTAAAGAATTTTCAGTAACTATAGCAACTTCATCAATTGCAAAATATTTTTTTAAATTTTGAAAATATAAATTTTGAGTTGTACCCTTTTTATTTTTTCCTACTTTTTTGCCATTAATATTACAAATATTCAATAAAAAACTAGAAATTGTCTCATTATTACTTTGATTTGAAGCTTCAATAACTCTACTACTATTGGTAGAGTTATCAAATAAATTAAAATTTCCACCGTGTAAACTTCGTTCTAATTTATATTCTTTACCATCATAAGTTTCAATTATTAAGCTTACAAGATTATAGTTTTCTGATTCAGGTATAGATTTAGGGGGAGTACTTCCACCTAACATATAATTAATACATTGAAATATAAAAGTTTTTCCAGTATCTGATGAGCCAAAAATTACATTTAACCCCTTTTCAAACTGAATAGATTTTGTTTCAACAGCTGAACCGCTTAATTCTAATCTCTTTATAAAAAATCCATATTTACTCATTTATTAATCCTATCGTGCAATATGATATTTCACTACCCCATTTTGATTTATTTTCTGCAACAAATTGTTTGATATTTTCATATGTTGAATCTTTAAATTTTTCGCATACCCATTTAACTTTGTTAGATAAGTTTTTTGTATATTCTTCATTTAGATTATCTAAAAATGGGCTTGTAAGTTCACTTGCTAAATACTCTATACCTTTATCTGTATAATTAATTTCTACTAAACCTCTAGAAATAAGAAGCTTCAAACTAGAATGAATCAAATCTCTTTTGATTAATAATTCACCAAAACGATTTGGTAGTTCAGGATGAATACTTTCTTCTCCTCCAATATCTTTTGTATGTAAAGTAAAATAATCAAAATAATTTATCATTTCTATATCAAAACTTTGTGGATATATATTTTCTAATATGATCAAAATTCTTAAACTCATTTCAATTTCATTATTAAATAATTTTATTTTATTATTCATTTTCAACCCAACTAATTTTATTATCATTAACTAGATGGTGACAAAGCCCTTTTTTATCTATTGGTCTACAAATTTCTTTTAAGGGATTTGAATCTATAACAAGCTTACTTGCTTCGTTTTCAACTGATTTAACTTTTTTAAAAGAATTATCGTGTTCATCTTCGTAAGTATTTATTATTCCATCATAAACATCTTCTTTTAAATTATCAAAAATTTCATCAGGTAAATTATCCCTTGTTAATACCCTTAATTCTTCTGCTTTATAAAAACTTTTCCTTGTATCATTAAAATGTCTGTTATATTTTGTAGTGACTATGTCTTGAATTGTTTCTATTTTATCTTTTATTTCTGTGTTATAAGCTTTTAATAATTGTTGAATATATCTTAGCTCTTCATCTTGTTTAATTTCAGGTATAGACAATACTTCTCTTTTAGGAAAGTTTCCTCCAAACCGCATCAAATGATTTTTATGTTTGCTATGTTCTTCAACTATTATTTTGGGTTCAATTTTACTAAAAATATTAAAATTGAACTTTTCAAAATATTCGAGTAATTTTCCTTCTAGTGGAATTGACTTTGTATCAGTAATTTCATTTTTACATTTAGAATTCCACTGTTTTTTTAATTCATCTTTTAATTTTTTAGAATCTTGCAAATACTTTTTTAATTTAGTTCCAATTCCATTTGTTCCAATTAAATAATAATTATTTGGTACAGGATAATCTTTATTATAAGAATAATAAATAACTTTGCCAAACTCAACCCACATATTACTAGGACTTAGTGGAGCTGAATATCTTTTACATTGATAACAGTCCCACTCATAATTATTTGGATTTGTTTTTGGATCAGAAATATAGGCTATAACATCTACTCCTAAATCTCCTGCACCTCCAAGTCGTTCTATATTTTTTAAATAATATGTATCTTTCGTTTCAAGCCATTCTTCAATTAATGATTCCCAATCATCAGGAGACATTAACTTTATTCTATCAATTGGTAATATAGGTTTTCCAGCAGAAATTAAATTAGAGTTTATATATGCCATTTTATCACTCAATAGTGGCTATTTTTTAGAGTAAAACTTCTTTTAATTTTTCTATAAAATTTCATTTTCTTTTACCATATATTCAAAGTCTCCTAAACAATTTATACCTTAATCCTATCTAAAATATGTTTTAAATAACTTTATTATTAATTTTGATTTAATAAATATTTGTTTTATGTATCAATATTTTATGAAAAAAATAAAATCAACTAAATATTTATTTGTTTTAACAAAAAAATAACCTAAGTAAAACCAATTTACTAAAATTTTCATATGTGTAAGTCTCGATTACAATAAACAAGAAGATTAATTAAATCATCAACTACATTGCTAATATCTGGAATAATTCTATAATTATTTAAAAATAACTTATATATATCTCTTCTTCTCATAGTATCTTCAAAAAATGCATATGAATCAAGTTCTATATTTTTTACAATTATACTTCTGAAATATAAGATATGATAGCTTTCTATTAATCTATTTAGCAAGTTAGTATAAAATATCTTCTTATCAAAAAGATCATCAATCTTATTTCTATTAAAAAATCGAGTTTGAATTTTAAGTTCAAATCTAGTTATTGGTAACAATAGATTCTCTTTTAAGCTTTTATCATACAGATATGCTCTTTTCATTACATTTTTATGTGTATTATTAAATTTCTCTATGTAGTGAGTTCCTATGTTATACTGTTTTTCTAATGTTTTGTAATATTTTACTTTACCTACTTTTTTATTACAAAATGCAAACATATTTTTAAATGGTTTATCCACATCCACAAACAAATCAAGTCCTATTACTTCAAAATTAATAAAATTTAAATTTAAATAACTAATAACCTTCATTAGATATTTATTCATAAGATTATCTTTTTTGTAATTATAACTTTTAAGTCCTGCGAACTCTACTGTAACTGAAAATATAGGGACTATATTTTTTTTCTTCTTTATAAATATACTTTTGTTATAAGAACTACCAATAATTGATAAATACTTATTTTTTTGATAATATCCATTTATAAACAAGGAATTATTGTTAAAAGTATCTTTAAAATACATTTTCTCTATACCATCTGATAATAAACTTTTTAGAGCAGTAATAATTTCACTTTGTTCCTTTAAATCAAAGAACTCCACTCTTAACTTTATTCTATCTAACCCTGTTACAACATTATAAGATGCTTTGTAATTATTAACACTAATCATAATATGACCTCTAATATAAGATAGAAGATAATATGTAATCAGTATCAGAATATTTATAATATTTGGTTATAGATACCAGCTATTATAAACACATATAAAATATTTGTAATATTTGGCTTTTTATAAATTTAAAATATTTTAATTTTTCTAATATTTTTCAATAAAATCTTTTCCAATTAAAAGACATCATGAAAAAATAAATTATATTTATATAGCCTAAACCATTTAAGGCTTAGGCTATTTTATTGGAAGAATGTGTATTTAATTCTAGATAATTAATAAGCTGCTCTCTTGAAATATGAAGTTTATTTCCAATTTTTACAACTTCTAAATATCCATTGTAAACTAGCTTTTTTGCCATATCCGTTTTTATTAACCCAATTTCTTCAATCTCTTTTAAATTAAAAAGTATTTTATTTGGGATTATTAAATTATAATCTGTACTCATTTTTATCTCCTATCTTATTAAAATCATCCAATATTTTTTTAACTCTTTTTCTCTCTTTTTTATCTTGAAGTTTTTTGTACTGTTTTTGTAAATTCCCAAGTCCTGCTTTAGTCCAATCTTTGAATTTATTTTTACTCTCTTTGATTATGTAATAGTCAAATGCCAACATTTTAGCTCCTTTAATCTTTGATAATTTTGTGGTGTTAAAGCTTGTATCTAACTCAACTTTTAATCCAAATAGACCTTTTAGATTTTCAAGCTCACGAATTGTGAAATATCCTAGTTCTTGTTCAAAGCCATCTACTAAAGCATAGCAAGTATTATTATCTGATTTATCAATTTCTATTATGTACCAAGTCCAGTTAGAGCTTGGCAAAAATAATTTTACATAACATATTTTTTCTTCTTCATTTTCAGTTTCATATAGATTTGGAATTTTATTAATTATATGTTGTAGTATTAAACTCATTTATTTGTCTCCTTTTAATCTTAAATTCATTATTGAACTAGAAACTATTTGTACAGCTATTACTTTGTCATAATCTTGATGTAATAAATAAGATTGCTCCTCTTTGAAATTCTTAAATGCTTCATCAATATTATTTCCTTTTCCAGTTCCTAACAGTTGCATATTATGTGTAAGCTTATGGGATTTATCATAAGTAAATCCCTCTTGAGTGTAAAATATATAGTTTTTCATGAAAGCTCCACTTTAAGCAACATTTTCTATGGCTTTATACCAACTCTTTGATTTACTATCAAATCTAAATCCACAAGCTTTAATTGAATCTTTCTTAGAGTATATATCATCACCTGTTACAATTAAAAATCCATTTTGTTCAACAATATTTAATCCAAGATTATAAAGTGATTGATACTCATATTGGTTAAATGAAGTTGATTGATTTTGTTTTATATTTGGATGAGAGTATTGATTATTTCTTTGTTGGCTTTGATTATGGTTTGATTCTTGTTGATAAGTAGATGATGTATCACTTTGATTTAGATTTCTACTCTTATCATACAAAGAGTTTCCAAACTGATTACCAAAGCTTCTAAAAGCTCTTTTAATTGCATCTGTTACAGCTTCTTTTGAGGCTGATTCATTTGCATCTGCTAAAGTTTTTGAAATTCCTGTACCAAATCCTACATCCTCTTTTTCTATAAAAGTTGTATGAGTTTGGTTATAAATTTTTAAATTTACTATTGCTTTATAGCACAAGACTACATTTTCATTTTGATTATACTCTTGGCTTACTTGTTCTAATTTAGTAATTGTATAACTCCAATTACCAAATCCAAATATAGAGTTTGCAGTTTCAAATATATCAAATCCTTCTAAATATGAAAGGTTGATATTTCCTTTACTTCTATTTTTAACTCTTTTACTATCAAGTTCTTTATTTAAAGACTCTATTTGTTCTTTTGTGAACATTTTATTCTCCTTTATATATTTTTTTTATATTGATTTTTGTTTATGCGTTTTATATGATTATGTGTTTTTGAAAATAGTTAAAGTTTTTAGTTATTGCTTATTTGAGAGGAATATTAATTAAGCAACATCTTTTAAAGAGCCGTCATCTATGTCATTACTTAGAAGTTCAATAGTTATAGCTTCATTAGATGAACTCTTCTTTTTAGCATTTACTTTAACTTTTGCTTTATTTGTTGAAGTTTCTGTAATCGTTGTTACAATATCTTTTAACTCTTTTTTCCCTTTTGGGGTTTCTAGTGCTACTTTTATTGCTTCAATATCCGGTTCAAACTTTACATATCCCAAAGTCATAACAGCATTTTCATCAAGAACAACAATCTCTTGTTTAGTAGTTATTGATTCACTTTGTAAGGTTATTGAAGATATTACATTTCCATCAACTCTATCTACACCATTTTGAATTAAAACATCTGCAACTAACTCTTTTGCTAGAGTTAGTGCAGTTTGAAGTCTCTTTTTATAAGCTTGTAGCTCTTTTATATCATTAGCTATATACTCTACTTTTGAGTTTATCTCTTGTAAGCACAATCCAATATAATCAGCTTTTTGAAAGTAAGGTATATTTGGATCTTCTAAAATAGATTTTAAATACTCTTTAAAGTATTTATTATCACTATTTTCATTTAAATTCTCCATTTGTGTTTGAAGTTTATAATTTACTAATCTCATACACAATCCTTTAAGCTACTAAATAACCATCACATTTAAGTTGTGCAACTTGTTCAACTGCACTAAAGAGTTCTTTATTAAACTTAATAGTTGCATCAATTCCATTGATAGCTTTTGAAGTGAAGTTTTTATTAGTTACTAGATTTTTCATCTTTACACCACCTCTAATCATTGATTCTTGGATTCTATTATAAGCACTCCAAAGAGTATTTACTTCATCTTCTTCATAGTTTACTTTTAAAAGTTCATCAGCTTTAATATAGTGTGTATTTGTATCAAATCTAATATCTATTGCAGCATTAGCTAACATTTGCATCTCTGCATTTGTTAGATATATTGATTTAAAGGTTGACACTTGCTCTTTTATTTTTGGAATATAGCTTGTTACTTCCTCAATTGCATTTTTTACTTTTTCTTGAGTAAAGCCAACATGAACAATAGAGGTATGAATAAAGCTTTTAGATGGAACAACAAGCATATTAGAACAAACTATTCTAAAAATTGCCAAATCAACAATAAAGCTAGATGTTCTATTATGAGAGTTTGTTAAAACAATATCTTCATATTCATCTTTTGCATTTGGTCTAAGAAGATTTTCTAAACTTCTAAATTGGATTATATGTTTTTGATAACCTTGATTTTCTTCATCTCTTACTTTACTTTCACTAGCCATTATTGGATAGTATCCAGCATCTCTAAAAGTATCAAGAAGTTTATATGTTGGAACAAAAGCATATTTATCACTAACACCTTCAATTGGATTTTCACTAAAAATTGATGGAGCAACACTAATTAACTCTTCATTTGTTAGTGGTTTTATATTTTTTGACATGGATTTTTCCTTATTTATTTTTTGATTTTAAATTGTTAGGTTTATCTTTTAATTACTATTTGTAAGTAAATTAACCAACTTAAATACATAACATTTTGAACTTATTTTTTATCTTCATCTTTTAAGACTTCTTTTATTGCAGTTGCAATAGCAATTACAACAGATAGTATTGTCATAGGAGACATTTTAAGCTCCTAAGATTGGAGTATAAAAACTATTATTTATGGATAGGTTTTTTATATCTATAACCCTATTTTCTCTTACCAATTTTTTTAACTCTAATTCTTCTTTTTCTAAAGATAATTTTTTCTTCTCCAAACTATCTTTCATTTTTGAAAAGAGTTTAACTCTATAGCCATCAATTAGTTTTTGGTTTAAATTTGAAGGAATATTTAATACCAAACCATTTTCCTCTTTACACTTTTTTAGATTTTTTCCTATTTGCATTTCATCTCCTAAGATTTTTATTTACAAGGACTTATTCTTATCCTTGTCTACTCTTATGATATGTGATTGAAAAAAATTGGAATTAAAAAATTTATAAAAAATATTTACAGACCTCTTTAGTGAAAAAATATTCACAGGAGTTTAAAATGTTTGAAAAATACGATATGTTAATACCTCAAGGAGTAATCTTTAATCTTAAAGAAATAGAAGAAATGAAGATTATAAAAAGTGATATGGCTAAGAAGTTGATTTACAATAACGAATTAGAAGTTGTAAAAATTGGAAAGAAAATCCATATAAGTAGAACTGAACTTATTAGATTTTTAGTTGCTAATACTATTGGAGCTTTTGATAGTAAAGAAGGTTTGGAGTAATCAGATTACTCCAATCAAATTTTATCGTTTATATGTATAAGGATCATAAGATGGGGAATAAAGCTTTAGTTTGGTTATAAATAACATCTTTAAGTTCTTCTTCTGAGATTTCTAAGGATTCAGCAACTATTTTAAGTTTTACATCATTACGAAGTAAATTCTTTGCTATTTTGATTTTTAAATCAAATGTAGAATCTGGTATTTCAAGTTTTAAAGGTTTTATTTTATAACCTCTAAAAATTTTATTGTTTAATTCTGTAAAAAACCAACCATTAGGATTTCCATTCAAATTCATTTTAAATGATTTGCTCTTTTCAAAATGGTTAGCAAAGAATCTACCAATAGAAGCTTTTGATGCGTTTAAATCAAAATATGTCAATCTATAGAAAATAACACATAATCTTGAAGTAACAATTCCTTTGAAGTTTATCAAATTTAAATCTTCAATAAGTAAATTAGAAAGATCATTCCTATTACTAACATTGTATGTTGTACCTTTAACTAGTTTTTCTATATCAATTTGAAAAATATCTCCATAATTAAATAATACTTCATTTGCATTATTAAAAAAAATATTTCTAACATTTTGGAATATTCCAGGAAACCACGAATTAATATTTATTTTGATTTCTCTTTGTGGAATTGAATTTTTGCCATCATTATCAGAATCAAAATATTCACAAGTAATATTTCTATTAAAAAATTCAAATAAATCTTTTTTATTAGTTATTAAATAAACCATTTCATTTTGACTTTTATTTATATCAATAACAATTTTTTTTAATTTTTCTTCATCTGATTCAAGTACATCGAATTTGTATACCTCATTTCCATTTCCAGAAATAGTAGTATTATTTAGATTATCCGTTAAAATTAACTTTATATTCCTCAATATATTTCCTTTTATAGCCTTTTTGTAGTGATTATTATAATTTTATATACTTATATTATACTAATTATTTTATTAAAAATACTAATTAAATTTAATAATTATTAATTTTAAATAATAAAATACTATTTATATAATTATTAATAGAATTTAATAATTTATTTTATACTAATTGTAGATATATACTTTAAATTTTAATAATTAATATACGTAAAACTTTCTAATTAAAAAAAGGAGTCAAGTAGAAAGTTATATACAATATGTGATTAGTTTATATAAAAAGAAGAAATGAGTTTTATTAAAAATTTAAAACATAAAAATATAGATCAAAACTTTTTTCATAAGTTCTAAGTTCATTAACAAAACTATATTTTACTTCACTTATTTTGTATTTAAATATTTCTTGAAATTGATTACAATAAAAATCATATCCTATTAATAAAGTATATTTTATATAATTATGTACATTTAATTTGATGTTAGATAATATTGTACAACATGCAATATTATCCCTACTTTTTATTTAAAATATTTAATTTAGTAGGGATTAATTTAAACTAATAAATACTATTATATAGGATATGTCTAGTATTTATTTACAATATTAATAGAATATTTTTGAATGATTAGAGGGTAAGATGGATAAAAAAACAGCAACAAAAAATTTAGATAATTTAATAACTAAAGTTGAAGGGGCAAGATTAAAAATATCTGAGCACCACATTGTAAAAATTATTGGTATTTCAAAATACTCGACAACACAAGATATAAAAACACTTTATGAAGCAGGACAAAGAGCTTTTGGAGAAAACAAAGTTCAAGATTTAAAACAAAAAAGTGAAGAGTTAGAAGAACTTCCTATCGAATGGCATTTTGTAGGAACTTTACAAAAAAACAAAATCAATAACCTTATAGATTTAAACCCTACTTTAGTTCACTCTTTAGACTCTTTAGATTTAGCTCAAGAGTTAAATAAAAAATTAGTACTAAAGAATAAAAAACTATCAGCTCTACTTCAAATAAATTCTGCAAATGAAGATACAAAATCAGGAGTTGAAGTAAAAGATGCAGTAAAAATATATAAAGAGATTTTGGAAACTTGTCCAAACATAATATTAAAAGGTGTTATGTGTATTGGAGCAAATTCAACTGATACAAAACTTATAAAAGAATCATTTAATATTACAAAAAAAATCTTCGATGAATTAGCTCCATTTGGAGCAAAATATTGTTCTATGGGGATGAGTAGCGATTTTGAATTGGCAATTGCATGTGGTTCTAATATGATTAGAGTTGGTTCAACTTTATTTAAAAAATAACACTTACAATGAATTGTAACAACTTAAATAATTATTTATAAAGTGTTTATATAAATTAAATAATTTTTGTGATATTATTCCGAAATTACTTTATAACATTAAGGCTACAAAATGTTTCCCAATTTACATACAAAAAAAAGATTCCTTTTAAATATGATTCTTGCTCAATTAGGTTTCACTATTATAAGTGTTGTTGCTATTTTAAGTGATCATACTATTACTTCTATAATAGTAGTAAATCTAATTTTTGCGCTTATTGTTGGATATATTAGTTATAACTCTATGAAAAGAGTTGTTGGAGGAATCAATAGAATAAAAGAATATATTGAAGATTTAATGGACTTCGTATTTTTCAGAACAAACCATATTAGAAAAGCAGAATATATAAAAGATGATGATATTGGTGATATTTTAAGAGAATTAAATCAGTATTTTGATAAGTATGATAAAATGCGAAAAGATGATATGCATGTACTTGGGGAAATGGTTATTGCTTTGGATAAAGTAGCACAAGGTATATATGCAACTCAAATTCACTCTAATACAAATAACTTTATGGTACATACATTAAAGAATATTGTAAACAATATGTTAAAAAGATCAAATCAAAATATGACAGATTTAGTTGAAATTGTTGGACTTTATGCTGAACACGATTATAGAAAATCAGTAAATATTAATCCTATTCTCAAAGGTGAAATGAAGCTTGCAATGGAACAAATTAATCAACTTGGTGTTGAATTAAATAACAATGCGAAATTAAACCTTACTAATGGGAATCTCTTAGAGAAGAATTCTTTAATTATGAATAAGAGTGTTGAAAGTTTGGCTTCAAAGGCAAACTCTCAAGCTGCTTCTTTAGAAGAAACTGCTGCTGCACTTGAAGAAATCACTTCAATTACAAAAAACAATACTCAAAATGCTTTCAAAATGGCAAATTTAAGTAAAGATGTAAAAAATTCTGTGATTTTGGGCGAAAATCTAGCAAATAAAACTGCTCTTTCTATGGATGAAATCAACTCTAAAGTTGAATCTATTAATGAAGCCATTGAAGTAATAGATCAAATAGCTTTTCAAACAAATATTTTATCTCTTAATGCAGCTGTTGAAGCAGCAACAGCTGGAGAAGCTGGAAAAGGATTTGCTGTTGTTGCTCAAGAAGTAAGAAACTTAGCGGGTAGAAGTGCTCAAGCTGCAAAAGAAATAAAAGATTTAGTTGAAAATGCAACTTCTAAAACAAATGAAGGTAAAAAGATATCTGATGAAATGAGAGATGGATATAACAATTTAAATAGCTTAATTGGTGAAACAATAACTATTATTCAAGATGTTAGTCAGGCTTCAAATGAACAGTTAAAAGGAATTGAACAAATTAATGATACTGTTTCTATATTGGATAGAGTAACTCAAGAAAATGCTTCTGAGGCAAATAATGTAGCATCTATAGCAAATGAAACTCTTCAAATGGCTCAAGTCTTAGTACAAGATGCTAAAACAAAAAAAATAAATTAAAGGGATTATTAAAAATGTCAAAAGAGATAATTTTAGATGAATACGCTTTCTTAGTAAGTGAGACTAATGAAAAAGGAATTATTTTATTTGCAAATGATGATTTCTGCACAATAGCTGGATATAGCGTAGATGAGTTAATAGGTCATCCACATAATATTGTAAGGCATCCTGATATGCCAAAAGCTGCATTTAAAGATTTATGGGAAACAATAAGAAAAGGTGAAGTTTGGACAGGATATGTTAAAAATGCCACAAAAGGTGGAGATTACTATTGGGTATATGCTACAATTTTTCCTACAACAACTAGTGAAGGAACAAAAGGTTTTTTATCTTGTAGAAGAAAAGCTAGTGAAGAAGAAATAATAACGTATACTAAACTATATAAAGAGTTAAAAGAAAAAGAGAAATAAGTTTAGGAAAAACCTAAAACTTATTTTAGCTTTCCAATCAAATTGTACTCATCCCAGTAAATATCTAAAGCTTCTTTTAGCTCTTTATCACTTAATCTAGTTTTCTTTTTTAATCCAAATCTTTTGATAAGTGCTTCAGACATCAAACTTTTTTCTTTAGTAGGATTTTTTATGAATTCAAACATAGCCTTCTTAACTTCTTCTTCACTACTATATTCTAGTAAATATCTATAAAAATATTTATCTATTGTTACAGATATTCTATTATGGCAAGTTACACAGTTTCGTTCATATATATTTTTTGGGTTTGAAAATGAAAAAGTAAATATTAACATTAAAGAAAAAGCAATTTTTACCATCTTATTTTTATCCTTGTTCCAACTTCAATTTTAGATATAACATCTATTTTAAAATCATATTCTTTAGCAATCATAGATACAATATTTAACCCTATTCCAAATCCACCAACACTTGTATCAAATCTTTTATATCGTATAAATAAATTTTTTATATTATCTTTACTCATACCTTTTCCACTATCTTCAATAATTAAAATTCTATCTTTTAATGTGACTTTTATAAATCCTTGGAATTTATTGTATTTTATAGCATTTGAAAGAAGGTTGTCTATTAATTTTGATAGTTTTTTTTGATCACAAATAATAAGAATATTATCTTTAATATTTAACTTAAAAGATATTTTTTTAGAACCTGCAATACTAGAAAAAAACTCTATTCTTTGTTTCAAAAGTTCACTTAAGTTTAGTTCTACATTATTTGAAATTATCTGATTATTTAAAGAAATAAATGTTAAATCCTCATAAATATTAGAAATAGTTTTTGCTCCAATTTCTATTCTATTAATCTTTTTAGCTAGTTTTTCATCTAAACTATTTTTATCTATCATTTGAATATTTGAAATAATTGCTGCAATAGGTGTATTCAATTCATGAGTTGTATCTTTTATAAATCTATCAAGTAGATGCAAAGCATCTCTCATTGGTTTTAAAAACATTTTTGCTATATAGTAACCAATAATCATCATAAATAAAAAAGATATGAAAAATGAACTTATCATCTTGTATTTAATATTTTCAAACCAAACATTATCATCAAGTATTTCAACAACCACATATTTACTTCCTAAATAGTAAGATTCAGGTTCATTTATAAAATGAATATAATCATCTTTTAAATAAATGACTTCATTAAAATTAATATGTTTTAGGTCTAAAATTGAAAAAATCTCTTTTTTTGAACTATCAAAAATAGCTGAGTTAAATCTTTCATCTCGTGGATAAATTTTTGATTTATCTATATTTATATGTAGTTCTTTTAAATGTGAGATAAGATTATTTGAATAATTCTGAAGAATCTGTCTTTTTTCTTGAAGCATTAAATCTTTTTGAAATTTATAATATAAAAAAGTAATTACACCTAATATAACTAAAACTAAAAAAGAGTATAAAAGACTAAAACCCAAAAGGGTTCTAGCTTCACTCTTGGTTAAATCTATACCCGAGCTTTTTAAGGCTAACAATTTTATCTCTTCCTAAAAATTTTCTAAGATTTTTAATATAAGTTCTTAAAGAGTTATCACTGTACTCTTCATCATAATCCCAAACAAAATCATAAATCCTCTCATGTGATAAAAGTTCATTTGGATTTTGCAAAAATAGTTTCAAAAGTTTTAACTCTTTTAAATTTAATTTTACCTCTTCATCATCACATCTTAACTCATTTGAAATAGAGTTAAAAGTTACATTTGGCAAAATTTGTATAACTTCGTTTTTCTTTGAAAACTCTTTTTTTATCAATGTTTGTACTCTTAAAAGTAACTCTTTTAATTCAAAAGGTTTTCTTATATAATCATCACAACCACTTAAAAAGCCCTCTTCTAAAGAATCCATAGAGTTTAAAGAAGTTATAAATATGGCTGGAGTTTTTTTTCCTTCATCTCTTAACTCTTTTAAGACTTCAAAGCCTCTTTTCTTAGGAACATTTACATCAAATAGATATAAATCAAAATTCTCTTCATAAGCTTTAAAAACAGCTTCTTCACCATCAAATACACAAACTACTTCAAAGCCTTGTTCTTCAAAATACTCTTCAATAGTTTCACTTAAATTATAATCATCTTCAAGTAATAAAATTCTACTCTTCATCTTCTATTGGCTTACTTTCTGGTATTTCTTGTAATCTCTTTTCATATTGAGCCTTTTCATTAATATTCATCTTTGGAACTCTTAATTCTAACTCTTTTAGAAAAGATGCCTTGTCTTTTTCACTAACAAACCCAATAATTTCAATGAGCTCTTGAGTACTCATCTGGCTAAAGTTCTCTTTTGCAAATAAAAAGCTTGTCAATAAAACAAATAAAATAAAAAGCCTTTTCATAAATCCCCGATTTTTATTTTTATTGTAAATAAGAACTGTATAATAATTGTAGATAGATTATATCTAAAAATAGTATAATAAGATTATGAATGAACAAATATCTTTAAAATATATATACAAACTTCTTATTAGAAATAAAAAATATTTACTTATCGGACAATTTTTTACAGTAATTGCAATTTTAATAAGTGTTCCTATACCTTTACTTTTACCTCTTTTAGTCGATGAAGTTTTACTAGATAAACCAGATTTTTTTGTAAACAATATAGATAGATTTCTAGGTAGTGGTGATGCTTTTTACTACGTTGCTCTTGTTACAGTTGTAGTTATAATTTTGAGATTTTTACACTTTGTTTTCAGTGTTATTACAACAAAAATATTTACAAAAATATCAAAAATAGTTATTTTTGATATAAGAAAAAGATTATTAAACCACTTGGAAAAAGTAACTATGAATGAATACGAGTCTTTAGGAAGTGGAAAAATAGCTGCAAATTTAATCACAGATGTAAATACTTTGGATAATTTTATAGTTTCAATAGCTAGTAAACTTGTAACTTCTGTTTTAACACTTATTGCAGTTGCCATTGTAATTATAAAAATAGATTTAATCTTAGGGCTTATGATACTTTTAATACAACCAATATTAGCAATAATTTCTAAAAAAATTGCACAAAAAACAGGCGAATTAAAAAAAGAAGAAAATGCTTCAATAGAAGCTTTCCAAAGCAATATAAATGAAACTTTAGATCTATTTTCTCAAATAAAAGCAAGTAATAAAGAACAACAATTTTTCAAAGAATCAATTTCAAAAGCAAATGCAATAAAAATAGCTTCAAATGAATACAATTATAAAAGTGTTGCTTATGAAAAGTTTTCATATACAATTTTTCTTTTTGCCTTTGAAATTTTTAGAGCAACTGGTCTTTTACTAGTAGCTTATAGTGATTTATCTATTGGACTAATGTTCGCTATGTTTGGATATATTTGGTTTGTTATGACTCCTGTTCAAGATATCTTATCTATTCAATACTCACTTGCAAGTGCAAAAGCAGCTATTGGAAGAATAAATAAAGTATTAGATTTAGAATGTGAAAATAATGGAAATATAAAACTAGGAAATTCACAAAAAATAGATATTTCTATACAAAACCTTTGTTTTTCATATACAAAGGAGAAAAAGACTCTAAATAATATAAGTTTTGATATAAAATCAGGAGAAAAAGTAGCAATTATTGGAGCAAGTGGAAGTGGAAAAACTACAATTTCACAAATCATTGCTGGATTTTATGCAAAAGAGAGTGGAGATATTTTATATAACAATATAAGTATCGATAATATCGATAAACATAGCCTTAGAGAGAATATTTTCCTAGTTTTACAAATGCCAATTTTATTTAATAACACTTTAAGATTTAACATAACAATGGGTGAAGAAAATATAAGTGATGAAAAAATTTATGAAGCACTAAAAATAGCTCAACTTTTAGAAACTGTAGAAAATATGCCTAAAAAACTTGATACTATTGTAGGTAAATTAGGAATTAGGCTTAGTGGTGGTCAAAGACAAAGATTATCTATTGCTAGAATGATAATAGCAAATCCTAGTGTTGTAATATTCGATGAATCAACTTCTGCACTTGATGTACAAACAGAAACAAAGTTATTTAATGATTTAGAAGAGTTTTTAAAAAATAAAACTGTTATAACAATAGCACATAGATTAAGTACAGTTAAAAATGCATCTTTTGTTTATATGCTTGATGATGGTAAGCTTGTGCAAAGTGGAACACATGAAGAGTTAGAGAAGATAAATGGGCATTATAAACAGTTTGTAAATCAACAATTAAGTTAATTTTTTGCTCTTTTAAACTCTTCAATAGCCCTATTTCTTGAATAAGAAATTCCTACTATTTGTTTTGGATAATCTAAAAATAGATTTGATTGAACTTCATTTTCTTTATGTATTGATTTTGCTGGAATATCTTTTAATTGTGTTAAAAAACTTTTTATAAAAATTGCTTCTTTATCAAATTTTTCTGATTGTAAATATGGATTAAAAATCCTAAAATAAGGCACACTATCAACTCCCGTGCTTGAAGCCCATTGCCAAGAACCAATATTTGAGCTAGCTTCATAATCAAGAAGTTTCAAAGCAAAATATTTTTCTCCTTTTCTCCAATCAATAAGCAAATTTTTTGTAAGATAAGAAGATACGATCATCCGCAAACGATTGTGCATAAGTCCAGTTTGATTTAAGTATTTCATAGCTGCATCTATGATAGGAACTCCTGTATTCCCATCACACCAGTTTATAAAATCATCTTCATTTTTATTCCAATTTACTTTTATATCACTAAAATTTTCAAATTCAGAGTGTGGAAAATGGTATAAAATATAGTTATAAAATTCTCTCCAAAATAGTTCTCTTATGTAAAAATCTATCTCTTTTTGTGTGGCATTTAGCTTTTTTATTTTATTAAAAAGCATTTTAGGGGAAATTAATCCAAATCTTAAATGAACACTTAAATTTGACCCAGCATCTAAATAAAAGTAGTCTCTATTTTCTTGATAGTTTTTAATCTTTTTTGAGAAATCTTCTATTAGTTTATCAGGATTTTTATATAAAAAATCTGGTAAATCTTGCTTATCAAATCCTAAATCTTTCAAAGTTGGTATAAAACTATAATCAAAATCTAATTTTTTTAAATTTGTCTTATTTGAAAACTCTTCAATTTTACTAGATTGATGTAGATAATCCAAAGAGTTGTAAAAAGCTGTAAATACTTTGTATGGTGTTTTATCAGCTTTTAAAACATCTTTTGGATTTAAAATAAATGAATCAATATATCTTTTTAAAGGGATGATTTTGGATATTTCATCATCTCTTTTTTTTGCGAAACTATCAAAATCTATTGAAGTTAAAACTTCATCAAACCCATAATTTTTTAATTTTGTAAAAATATCTTTTGGATTTCCATAAAATATTGCTAAATCTAGACCTATTTTTTGTAATTTTTCTTTTAAACATAAAACACTTTGATATATAAAAGTTACTCTTTTATCATCTTTTGTAAGCTTTTCCAATATATTTTTATCAAAAATAAATATAGGTAAAACTTCATTTTGGGCATTTGAAAGTATTGCACTATCTTCAACTCTTAAATCTCTTCTAAACCATAAAATTTGTTTCATTTTGCCAAACTTTTCAAAGTCTCTTCTATATTCTTATACTTAAACTCAAAGCCTAAATCAAGAAGTTTTTTAGGAATTGCACTTTGTCCATCGCTTAAAACTTTTGCACCTTCACTAAAAATAAGTTTCAATAAAAACTCTGGAACAGTAAAAATTGTTGGTCTATTTAAAACTTTTCCTAAAGTTTTTGTAAACTCTTCATTTGTTGTAGGAGTTGGGGCAGTTAGATTAAAAACTCCATAAAACTCTTTTTCTATTACAAAATCATAAGCTCTTAACAAATCTTCTTTATGAATATATGAAAAGTGCTGTTTTCCACTTCCAATTACTCCACCAAGTCCTAGTTTAAAAGGAGTTATCATTTTTTTAAATGCCCCACCATCTTTTCCTAAAACTATTCCAAATCTAAAAATAGCTACTTTTGTAAAATCACTTTTTGCCCTTAAAGCTTCATTTTCCCAATTTTGGCAAAGATTTGATAAAAAATCATTTGAAAAAGAGCCATTTTCATCATATTTTGCTTTATTGTCATATATTCCAACAGCTGAAGTTGATATAAATAGTTTTGGTTTTTTAGATACTCTATTTATAGAATTAACTAAATTTTTTGTAGTTTCAATCCTACTAGAAACAAGAAGTTTTTTATAACTTTCACTCCATCTATTTATGATATTTGCACCACTTAAATTTATCAAAATATCGATATTTTGTATTATTTCATCTAGTTTTTGATTATCCTTTAAAATTTCTCTTTTTATCGATACTACTTTATAGTTGTGTTTAGAAAAAAACTCAGTTAAATTTTGCCCTACAAATCCACTAGCCCCTGATATTGCGATAGTTTTCATAAGTTTTCCTTTTATTCTTGTATTGTATATATAAGTTTTGATTTATCAAAACCTAAAATTGTAATTTTTTGCAACAATTTATTTAAAATTTCATCATTCATATATTTTTCTCTTGAAATTATCCATAAATACTCTTTTGAAGGAGTACCAATAATAGCATATTTGTAATCTTCATCAAGTTCTAAAATCCAATAATCTGCATAAAAAGGTCTAAAAAAACTAACTTTTAATTTGCTATTTGTATCATCAATACTATAAGCTATCGCTTTTGCTTCTTTGTATTTATTTGTAGCTATTTTTGTACAACTATTTACAACATTTATTTTATTGTCATCTCTTAAAGTATAATTTGCTTTTACATTTTTACAATCTTTTTGAAAGTAGTGTTCATATCTTGCTATTTCATACCAAGAACCTATATATCTTTGTAAATCAACACTATTTACTGTTTTTAAATCACTTCGTTTTGCACTACAAGATACAAAAAATATAGATACAAATACAAGCAATAAAAAGTTAAAACTCTTTTTCATAAACTCTCCTATTTTTTGATAATTTACAATATATTAAAGTTTTTTTGTAGCCACTTTTTGTTAATTGATATATGAAATATATCTACTATTTATATTGTTTTTCTATCCAAATACTCTCTAAAATCTTTTGCACCATCTTTTGAACTTACAATAAACTCTTCTATATCATCAAAATATATCTCTAACTTAGATTGTTCTACACTTTTTACAGATTTTATCTTATCAACATTTACAATATATGACCTATGAACTCTAAAAAAATCTCTATCTTGCAAAAGTTCTTCAATATCACTTATTTTCTTTTTTGCATAAATAAAATTATCTTTTGTTCGTATCATAATCTCATCTAAATCAGCTTTTATATAAAAAATCTCATCTATTTCAACTAAATATATTTTATTTGAAACTTTTCCTAATATCTTTTTAGATATTTTTTTCTCTTCTTTATATAGATATATTTTTTCCAATATCTTTTTTACTTCTAAACTATCAATTGGCTTTAATAAATATCCAATTCCACCCTTTTTAAAAGCATCTAAAGCATAATCTTCATAAGCTGTTTGAAATACTATAAAAGTTTTTGGTTCAATATTTAGTATAAGTTCTGCTAGTTCCAAACCACTAAAATTTGGCATAGAAATATCTAAAAATACAACATCAAACTTTGTTTTTGATATCTCTTTTATAGCTTCAAGAGGATTAATAAATTCAACTATATCAAAAATATTATTCTCATTTAAAACTCTTTTCAATCTTGATAATGCCAATTTTTCATCATCAACTATTAGTGCTTTCACTATTTATCCTTTAAAATTATAGAAAAAATCATAAATTTTCCATCCGTATTAAATTTTAATTCTCCAATATTCAATAAACTCAACCTATTTTTTAAGTTATTCAAACCTGTTTTAAACTCAATATTTTCACTTATTTTTCCATCATTTAAAACTTTTATATAATTATTTTCAAATTTTATATGAATATTTAAAATATCTCCTAAATAACCATGTTTTATACTATTTTCAACCAAAAGTTGTATTGAGAATTTTGGTATTTTAAAAGATTTAAACTCATCATAATCATCTATATGCAAAATTATTTTATTGTCAAATCTTATATTTTCAATACTTACATAAGTTTGAACCATAAAAATCTCACTTTCAAGAGTGATTAAACTCTCTTTATTTATAGCATTTCTTAAGAATTTAGATAGCTGTAAAACTGCATTTTCTGCTTTTAGTTTATCTATATAAATAAGCTCTGATACAGAATTTAGAGCATTAAATAAAAAGTGTGGATTTAGTTCATTTTCGAGTGATTTTAGTTTTGTTTCCAATATCTCTTTTTCGATTTCAATATTTTTATTTTTCAATGATACAAATTTATGTAAAATCAAAGCTATCAATAAAGTTAAAAATCCAATAATAACTGCAATATTAAGCCAAAAAGTTTTTATCAAAAAAATCAGTTCAAAATCTACATCAAAAAATATAAAAAAACTTAAACAAAATCCAAAAAATCCAGATAAAAAAGAGAAAAATAGACTAAAAAAGTACCAATATTTTTTATCTATTTTGGGAAGAAAATATCTATTTGAAATACTTATCAAAAAAACAGCAAAAATAGTTATAAAAAATGCAGTGCAAATACTAAAAATAACAGTAAAAATATTTTGTAATTTTTCATTTAAAAAATATAAAATCAAAGATTGGAAAAAGCCAAAAAAAGCTCCAATTACAATAATATTTAACCAATCTTTAAAAGATATTTGAAGTTCATTTTTTAACATCTTTAACCTTTTTTCTAATATTATCTAAATTAGGTTTGAGTTTAAGACTTTTACTCCCAAAGCAACTCCAGACCAACCTTGACCAGCAAAAACACTATCACCTATATTGTATAGATTTTTAAAAGGTGTTGTGCAGCTTGGAATTTTTAAAATATTATTCAAATTTAAAGGAGATGAACCACAATTAAATCTATTTATATACCTTTTAAAAGTTTTACTTGTAGCACAAAACTCTATTTTTATATCATCTTTTTTGATATTTTGAAAATTTTTTAAAAACTCTTCTAAAATATAATTTTTTGTAAACTCTTTTTTGTTTTCATACTCAATTTTTGACATTTCACTCCAAACTATTGCTTTGCTATGACAAGATATTGTAACAGAATAACCATTTTGAGACAATTTTTTATCATCTTTACTACTAAATGATACAAAAAAACTTTTCGATACAGTATTTGGGATAATATCTTTTAAAATTATTTGGTAATGATTTAAGAAATCTTCTTTTGAGTCTATTTTTAGATAGATTACAAAAGCACTTTGATCATAAAAACTAAATTTCTTATAGTAGTTTTTTATATCTTCATCTAAAAAAATATTGCTACATTCAAAAACAGGTATATTTAACACAACTTTTGAAGCTAAATATTCATCTTTTGAAGAGATTAATCTATATAAATTTTTCTCTTTTTTTATAAATTTTATCTCTTCATTTCTTTTAAGATTTATATCTTTTAACATATCATCAAAAAATTTTCCCATTCCACCATTTGGATAAAAAACCTTATGAAATGGGTAAGAGAAAGCAATAGCAAAAGATAATAGTGGAATATTTTTTGAAGTAGATTGTAGAGTAATTTGAAGTTGTGCATCTATAAAATCCTCATACTCTTTTGAAATATCACCCAAAATATCCTTAATAAAACTATTTGCTGTTTTAAACATCAAAAATTTATACTCTTTAAAAAGAGTTTCGATAGTTTTTAAGGTTTTAAAATATGAATTTACACTATGTTTTGCAAAATATATATCTTTTAAGCTCCAAAATCTTTCATCAATATCTTTTAAAGTTTGCCAAAAATATCTATTGTTTTTATGATAAAAAACCCTATTTAAACTATCCAAAAACTCTTCAAAATCTCTTTTCCTATCTATTGTTTTACCATTTATAATTGTTCTATATGCACAAGAACTCTCTTGTATATCAGGAATAAAACCTACACTATCGAATATATCTTTTATTATATTGTTATCTTCATATCCCACAAAAGTTGTAGCTGCTGTGTTGAAATAGTTTCCAAATCTTTTAAAAGTTGATGCTGTTCCACCCAAATTTTTATCTTTTTCAAACAATACAAGGTTTTTATCTTTATTCATCAAAGATATTAAACTTCCACCAATTCCACTTCCAATAACTGCTAAATCAAAATTGTTCACTTAAAAGCTCCCAAATCACTTCTAAGAGCAAGTTTTGATGGATATGGATTTAGAAATTTCTGATTTTTTAAATAAGCTATATCAAATTTATTTATATAAATATTAAATATTTTTATTACACTTATCAAAGGAATTACTCTATTTTTAAAATCAAATAAACTTTCTAAAATATCTGCTTTTTCCTCTTTTGTGATATGTTTTTTAAAGTATCCAAAAATATGAAGTAAGATATTAAAAGTTTTATTTAAAGTCGATTTTATAGCTATTGCTTTTAAAAATTCTTTTTCATACTCAAAGTAAAGTTCTTCTATATTTTGATTTTGCTGATTTGCTACTAAATTTCCTAAAATTTTATAAGAGTTTTGAGATTTTGAATATATTAAATATTTGTATGAAGTATGAAAATCTACTAAATTTGATATTTTTTTCTCAAGCTTAAAAAAATCTTTTAAATCACCATAAGAGTAAACTTGCATCAAAAAGTTTTCTCTAAGCCACGCATCATTTAATCTTCCCTCTTCTTCAATAGGAAGATATGGCATCTTCTCTTTTAGCTTTTTTGCAAAAACACCAACACCATTTTTAACACTTGGAGCATTAAAAGGTTTATAAACTTTTACTCTATCCATTCCACAAGATGGAGAAGATGATTTTAAAATAAACCCACATAAATCATCTTTTTGTGCCTTTAAAACCATATTTTTACAAGCTTCTTCAAGTATATTTGTAACATCTTTTTGCTCTTTTGTAGATGTAACTATTTTTATTTTATCATCAATCAAAACTTGCCTAATTGCATCTCTTGGAGCTTTCCAAATAGAGTTTTCAGGACAATAAGGTAAAAGTTCAAAATAGTTTTTTAAATGAGTAAATACAAAATCATCTTTTGCACCATGCCCATCATATCTACACATATTTCCCAACAAACAAGATGAAACTCCCAAAATCATAATAGAACCTTTTTTATTTGATTTTACAATTTAAAAAGATTATTTTGTATCTATTTTATGTTATCTTATATAAGTTATTTAATACTTTAAATAGCCAAAGTAAATTTTTGAGTATTCTCTTTAGTAATACTCCACAATTTCAATTCTAGTCTTTCAATAAATGTTTTATCATGACTTACAACAATCAAAGCCTTATCATAAACCAATAAAGCTTTTTCAAGAGCTTCAATAGAATCAATATCCATATATTTGTAGGCTCATCAAGTAGTAAAACATCAATTTCTTGATATAAAGCAATTGCTATTTGTACTCTTTTTTTCTCACAATAACTTAAAGTTTCCAATCTATAAAACCACTCTTCTTGGATATGTAATAACTCTTTTAATCTAAAATTTTACTATTGAAAGTGTAGATAAACTCTTCAAAACTATCAGGAGTTTTATCAAGATTTTGTTCGCAATAATAGACCAAATCATTTCCAACTATGTTTCCACTTTCTGGTTTGATTTTTTTTGCAATAAGTTTTAAAAGTGTTGTTTTTCCTGAACCATTATTTCCAACTATACAATTCCAAGAAAAAGGTTCAAAACTGAGATTGAAATTTGTAAAAATATCTGTATCTTGATATTTAAATGTAAGATTGTTTATTTGTAAATGTTGCATAGAATTCCTTGATTTTTGCCGTTTGAGTATCAAGGATAATTGTAATTTTTAGATTTTATCCTTGAATTAAAATAGAGTATTCATCGTCTTTTCCTTTTAAATTTTATTTATTATATAGTTTTTTTCAACTATTTTTGCTTGTAAATCCTAAAATATACCCGTTTATATCTTTTATATAAAACTCTTTTTTACCATACCAAGTAGTTTCGATTTCTTTATAGATAGTTACTTTGTCTTTTATTTTTAAATATAATTCATCTACATCTTCAACTTCAATATACATAGTCAAAGAAGCTCCAATATTTTCAAAAAAGTTTCCTATATCTTCTTTCAAACTTTCTATGCTTTGAAGCATTAAAGAAACATTATCTTTATATATCATCGCCCAAACATAGTTTAAATCTTCTTTGATTTGTGTATCAAAAATAGTTTTTGATTCATCAACTAACATTTGTACTTTAAAATCAAAGTTTTCTTGATAATACTTTATAGTTTCTTTTATATCTTTAATGGCTAGATTTAATGTTATTGATTTCAATTTTGTATTTCCTTTTGTTTTATTTAAATATTTTCAAATAATAGTTTGCTTTTACTTGAAACTCAAAATCTGTTTTTATAATCTCACATTTAAAATCTTTTGATAACTCTTCTATTATTTTATAGATAAATGGTGAAAAGTTTTTTTCTTCTAAAACTTTACTATTTTGCATATCTACAAGTGGAAAAAGTCTAACTTCTTTTGAAACTCTTATCATCTCTAAAATAGAGTTTTTATGAAAATCATAATCTAATCTATCATCATATACAAAAAACAAATGAGAAGATAAGAGCAAATCAAACTCTTTATTTTTAAAAGGTAAATTTGGAAGTTCACAATAGATATAATCATCCAAATTATAATCTTCTAAAAAACCTTTTAAAGCATCTTCTCTATGCTTTTTATGATTTTCTTTTGTTTTATAAAAATCCATTTTATATGCATCCATCCAAGAAGTGTTTTCATAGATTTTTTCTAAAGTTTTTATTCCTTGTTTTTCTATTTCATCTCTAGAAAATTCATAAATAATATCAACACCTTTTACAAAAATGACATTTTGTTTTAAAGTTTGCACAAAAGAACTTGCTCCACTTGGACAATCTAAAACTTTTTTCCTTTTAAATCTTCAAGTTTTAAATCAAAAAAAGAACTATACTCTTCAAAAGTTCTTCCAGTTATTGCTATATTCTCAAGGGTTAGAGGCATTTTATTTATTATTCTTTGTATTTAGAATAGATTCATATTTTTCTAGTTTTATTTTATCTAATAAATCAAATATATAATTACCTAAATCTTTCTTACTCATCATTCCAATTTTAAATTTTATTGTATTTTCAAGAATATGAATTTCAAATTCATTATCACCATTTTTTTGAAATGACAAATCAATTTTACAACTTCCTTCATTTCCCTTATAATCAAAATTATATTCAGCAACAATACCCCAACAAATCAAATACTTTCTATTTTTTATTTCAGTTATTAACTCTATTTCTTCAATTTTTTTACCATCAAATCTTAAATTTTTTACCCTACTCTCCATCCATTTTATTTTATTATCATTAGGAAGAATTTCTTTACCATCTAACTCAATATCTATATTTGAAATATTTTGAAAACTAACTTCAATTGAACCAGTAGTTGTGAATGCTAAAATAAAATCTATTCTTTCTTGATTTGAAAAGTCACTAATCAATATTTTTTTCTCAACAGTACTTTCATCAACAAACTTTTTATTCTTAAAATCTTTAATTATTGCTTTTTTTATAGAGTTATTGATAGACTTAGTATCACTAGAAGTATCTTTCATTGTAGATTTTAATTCAATTTTATCTTCAACCAATTCTAAAATTAGTCCACCCTTGTATTCATTTCTACTTTGAAACCATATTTTGTTAGTTTCATGTTTTGTAATTTTATAATTTGCTTGCACTTTATTAGGATTATTATCAATCATTTCAAAACTCATTGATGCATTATGAAAATCATAGTTTGCAAACTGTTTTTTTGCAATATCATTTAAATTTAATAGTTCAGGCAATATTTCAATTAAAGTTTTACCTTTTACTTCATTAGTTAATTTTAAAGGAGGACTTGATCTTCTTTTTTCTCCATCTTCTCTTGTTGTTTGATTCTCTTTTAATCTATCAAACTCTTTAGGACTAAGTAAAATAGATGATAAAATTGGTAAAATATTTTCTTTTGACGGTTCTGAAATATAAACACCTTTTTCCTTTAACAAATTATTCATTTCAGTTTTTGATATTACAGAACGACTTAATAAATCTCTAAGTTCATTACCATACGGTAAAATTTGTTCATGTGTTAATTCAATTTCATCAGCTATAGTTAAAGGCAAAGATAAGCTAGTATCATCATTAGCTAAACTTAATATATTATCATTATATGAAAAGACATTTATACTATCAACTATATTTGAATTTTGAAATCCTCTTTTAACTCTTTTTACATCATTTCCATGTTTATTTGTAGAGTAATCTGGAAAATGAATATTAATTTTTGCTAACCCTTTTGTTATATTATGAGCTAAACCAAATATACGGTTTAATGATTCAATTGAAAAATTATCTTTGACAATCATTGCTAATATTTTTTCACTTTCATTTTCTAAAAGTAAAAGTTGAATATCACTTAACAACAGTTCTAATGGTAAAAAGTTATCCTTATATTTTTTATTTTTATCTGAAGGATTATTACCAGTATCTATATAATAAAAGCTTGGTTTATAACCTTTTGAAACATAATTATTTTCAATTATTTGTACAGTTTTGTATAAAAAAGCACTTCGGGCAGAATCTATTAAATAAATTGCACTATATTTCAAATCTTGTATGTATGTTGAATTAAGTTTTGGGAATATTGACTTTTGAAAAGTATTTTCATCTCCTGAAGTCCAAAATAAAACTCCATATATTCTTTCATAATCAATACCTGAAAAAAACTGAGAGTTTTCATTTTTTAATGTCGAACGGCTATAACATTCCATTGTTTCGGCTAAATCTTTAAAATGTTTAGAAAAATCTGTATTTAACGTTGCTGAATTTTCATCAGGATAAGCTTTGTCTGTGTACTTTGATGAAATCAATATGTGGTTAAGTTGTCCCGTAAAAAATGGTGACTTGTAAATGTAAAAACTATCTTCCCCATGAGTTGTCCTATCACCTTTAGCACTTTGACGTTTATGTTTTTTGGAATAAATACACGGCAATGTTTCATTAATAGGAGTACTTTTCCAACCAACTAAATCTAATAACTTATCAACTATTTCTTCACCTAATTCTCCAAAACTTTTTGATGTTTCACCCATTTATCAACTCCTTTTTAATTTATTTCTTCATTAAAATATATCTTATAATAAGACATTCCTTTCTCTTTATCAAATCCTTTTTCAATATTCTTAGTTCCATCTTCTTTATTAAGTAATACTTTTAATTCCATATTTGTATCAAGTTTAATTATGTTCTTTATTTTGTTTTTTTCTTTTTTAACATCTGATTGAGATACACTAAAAGAATCTAATAAATCTATATCAAAAGACTCTTTATTCCTTTCATGAAAACTAAAAAACTCATTTTTTATGTCATCATTTTTAAATATAGTTTCTGCAAACTTATTTATTTCGTAAGACTCATTATCTTCAAAATAATTTATATAGTCATTATTAAAAGAAAACTCTACTTCATTGTCATATTTTGATGATAATACTTCATTAGAAAAAGCTTTACATATTTTCATTAACTCTTTTGTTTTGTGACTAGAGTTTTTTATAGGTCTTATATTTAAAAACTTATTTGTCCAATATTCTGTAGATTGACTAGTATTATCAATATTTAAAACTCTCAAACCATTATTAATATCACTATTTAAAATTAAACAACCTTTTTCTATTTTTGAAATATTAATACCTTTATCACTTGATAGATTAATCTTATTATTATTTTTCATTACTTTTAGAAAAGAATCTTTATTCTCTGATTTAAAGATACCTATTAAATTAATTATTTCATCATTATATTTTACATCTGTAATTTCTGTAATAATTAATTCACCTCTTGTAATCTTAGGATGTAATGTATACTCATAAAGATGTAAAGCAATATTTTTTGAATTTTTAATAAATATATCAGCATTTTTATCATTAAAAAATTTGCTTGAATAAGAATAAACTTCATTTAAGTTCAAATTAGTATTATGAAAAAAACTAAATAACTCCTGATTTACCATAAAAGGTTTAAGAAAATAATTTAATAATATCATTTCTAAATTATCATCTAAGTCTTGTAATTCAGATGATAAAAAAAGCTTTTCATCTCTTAATTTATTTCCTATTTCGTGAATAATTAAATAATTAATTTTAGCTTCTGAAAAGTCCATATATGATTTCCTTCTCTTTTATTTGTTTTAAATTTATTCTATCAAAATTTACATATATTAAATATAATTATCTTATTTCTTGTTTTTTCGCAAAAAGAATAGCATTAGAAACAGCTTTTTTTGCTTGTGGAGAGTTTTTCCAGCAAGAACTTCCTAAAATATCTGAAACTATATCTGTTATCTCTTCTACACTACTATTTGAAAGCTTTTCTAAAGAGTCAATTCCTATTTGCTCAAATCTTTTTATTACAGTTTCACCTACAAACTTTACTTTTAAAAGTTCTTCTTTTTCTTCTTTTGAAAATGCCATATTTTATCCTTTAAAAATCATTTATATAACTTGTATAATTTTCCATTTCTTATATTAAAATCATCATTGCACTTATAATCCAACTTTTTTAACAGTCCAATCAATACTTTTAAATACAATCCATGTGATACTATTAAAATAGTTTCATTCTTTTCATTTTCTATTTTAGATACAAATTTCATTACTCTATTTTTTGTATCTTTTTTGGTTTCATTTTTAGTAAAGTTAAAAAACCAAAGTATTCTTGATATAACTAACCAAAAAGATTTTGAAAATCTTAGTTTTGTTTTTGTAAAAGCAAAAGCTTCAACTTCAACTAACAAATCACTTATTTCATAATCAAGATTTAAATAATTTGCTGTTTTAATAGCCCTATTTTGTGAACTAACATAAATTTTATCAAATTTTGGTAGATTTAGGTTTAAATATTCTAAATCAAAGTTATCATACTTTTCTATCCAATGTGCAAATTCGTTTGAATTTAATCTTTTATTTGTAATATCTTTTACTTTGAAATGCCGAATTATATAAATAGTTTTCATATATTTTTTTATACATTTACCAGTTTATTTTAAATCAGAAATTAGCATTCCATATATAAAACTATCTGTCCACTCATTTTTATTCCAAAAATCTTTTATAAAATAAGCTTCTCTTCGCATTCCTATTTTTTCACAAATTTTTGCAGATACTAAATTTCTGGCATCCATATTTGCCTGTATTCTATGAATATTTTTGTTTTTAAATAGATATTTTACAATAGTTTTTAAAGTTTCTGTTGCATAACCTTTGTTACTATATTTAGGACTGAAAGCATATCCTATTTCAATACTATCTTTCATATCAAGTTTCCAAATATTTATCTCACCAATTACAACATCATCTAAAGTACAAGCTAAATTTATAGCAGAATCTTTTTCTAGGCTTTGTTTTGATAATTTTTCTTTGAATTCTTCATTTTTATTATTTTCATTCCAAGCATTATGAAGTAAATATTTACAAGTTTCTTCATCTTTATAAATATCAAAAATATCATTCAAATCGCTATTTTGAAGAGTTCTTATAGTTAATCTTTCTGTTTTTATTTCCATTTTAACTCCATACTAAAATTTACTAGCTCAACATTTTCTTTTAGCACTAAATTTTTTCTAACTTCTTTAAATCCAAATTTCTCAAAAAATGGTTTTGCAGTGATACTTACATCTACTTTGATTTTATCTATATTTTCTTCTTTTACTATTTTAAATACATGATTTAAAAGTAGTTTCCCAACACCACAATTTTGATATTCATAATGTACATAAAAACAATCAATATATCCATCATAATACTCACAAAATCCAACAACTTGATCTTCTAAAATGCAAATATATGGTTTTGATTTTTCAAATCTTTTTTCCCAAATTTCTAAATCATATTTTAGATTTGCCCAAGAATTTAACTGCTCTTTTGTGTAATCTTTTTTATTTATATGATGAACTGTATTTGTAAATAACTCAACTATTTGTTTTAAATATTTTTTATAATAATCAACTATTAAAAATGAAATATCAGGAAAAACATCTATCATTTCATCATAAGTTTTATTTTTTTTCAAAGCTTCAATTACAACATCTAAAGGTTTTGAATAAATATTTGGTAAATCAAACTCATCTTTTTTTAGTTTAAAAGCAAGTTGTTCCAAAGGTGGAGTAAACTGCGCATTTACACCTTTTTTATTTCCTCTTGCATCAATTTTATACCAACCAAATTCTTTTAAATAAATTGCATTTAATCCATGTAAACAATAAATATCTTTTTTATATTCATTACAAGATAATCTTTGATAACAAAATCCTGTTGGAATACCATTTACTCTTAAAAGTGCAGCCAAAAGATGAGATTTTGCATAACACCAACCAGTTTTGTATTTCAAAACATCACTTGCTTTGTAAGTTGTAATTTCATCTTTAAAATCACCACTATGATGGATATTATCTCTTACATACAAAAAACAGTTTTTTGCTATTTCTTCATCAGTTTTACAATCTTTTGATAATTCTTTTGCAAGATTAAAAACTTCTTTGTTATTAAAGTCAATTATTTGTGTTTCTTCCAAAAACTCTTTCATTTTAAACTTTCAAACTCTTTCAACTCTTTTTTTTAATTCTTGATTCATAGCTTCAAAGCCTTTTTTTGTATTTAAAATAGTTTTTGCAAAAAATGGTATTAAAACTCCACAAAACTTTTCACCTTGAATAAAAGTGCAAGTTCCATCACTGTTTTCTTTTATTAAAAAATAGTGTTCACCATCAAATATTCCACTAAATAATAGTTTTCCAAGCCATCTTAATTCTTTTTTTTCTTCACATTTTAAAATAGTTGGTTTAAAAATCATAGTTTTTTCATCTATTTTTACTACAATTTTTAGAGTCTTATTTTCACCCAATTCTCCACTAACATCTATAATAGATGGATTCCAATTTTTATATTCTTCAAAATTTATAAGCTCTTGCCATATTTTATTTGATTTTGAATTTATTTTTATAGATGTTTCTATCTCATTTTTAAACATTTTATTTCCTTGTATTTTATATATTATTTAATAATTTATCAATTTTTTTATTTGACTCTATAATTTTTTCTAAACTTATATTTTCACTCAAAATTTCACTATAAACAGTATCGACAATCTCTTTTAAAGTTACTGGTTTTGCTAGTTGATTTGCAAAAAGTAGCAAATTCACACCACTATTTATAGACAATCTCAAAGTAGTTTTTAAGTCATAATGTTTGCTTATAGCACTCATTTGTAAATCATCAGTTATCAAAACCCCATCATATTTTAATTGTTCTCTTAAAAGTTTTGTATTTACATTGTATGACAAAGTTGCAGGATAATTTTTATCTAAGTTTTCGTTAAAAACATGAGCTGTCATTATCATATCTACTTTCTTATTGTTAATAAAATATTTATATGGTTCAAGCTCTTTTTTATTCCACGTTTTTGTAATATCAACAAAACCTAAGTGTGAATCAGCCAAAGATGAACCATGTCCAGGAAAATGTTTTAATACTGAAATTACATTTTGTTTTTTTAATTCATCTACAAAAATAGAAGCATATTTTGTAACTTCACTTGAACTTTCTCCAAAGCTTCTTCCACGTGTAACAATAACTTTATTATCTTTATTTAAAGCCAAATCAACAACAGGTGCAAAATCAACATTTATACCAACATCTTTTAAATCTTTTGCCATTGCTTGATAACTATTTTTAGCAAATTGTTCGCCTTTTTGTGCAATTTCACTAGCTTTTAAAGTATTTACAAATCCCATATCTGTTTTAAGTCGCTGTACTACTCCACCTTCTTGGTCAATAGATATAAGTAACTTCTGTTTTGATATAGCTTGTAAATCTTGATTTAGTTTCTTTAGTTGTTCTTTATTTCGTATATTTTTAACTTTATTCTTATCATTTGGATCTTTATCAAACAATATAACTCCACCTAGTCCAGCTTCAATATCTTTGTAAATCTGACTATTTTTACTTACATTTTCACCATTAAATCCTAAAATAACCATTTTTGCTATCATTCTTTCAATATCAGATTTTGAATAACCTTGTGCAAAACTTGACATTACAAACAATATCAATAATATAAAAATTCTCATTTTTTCTCCTATTTAACCCAATTTTTATAGCTTGTAAATGATGGGAATTGATGTTTAAACTCTTCTATTTCAAAAGAGTAGCTATAATTATCCATATACTCACAAAGCAAATCATAACTCTTTTTTAGTTCTGTAAATTTTTCATGACTTCCATCACTCATATCTGGATGATATTTTTTTGATAATTTCAAATATTTACTTTTCAAATCTTTTTTTGACATTCTTGTCAAAATACCAAACATATCAACAGCTTTTTCAAACTCACTATAATCCACAAAAATCCTTTATTTCATAAATATTCAATTAATTTTCTTTTTGTATAATACCCAAATTTATTTAAAGGCAATTTTTATGGATTTTTTAGCTTCTGTTATAAGACTAGCAATATTTTTTGGAATTTTATACTTAATATTTACAAATTTTGGAACATTTTTGATGATTATAGGTGGAATTATATTGGTAATTGCACTATTGATTTACTATATAAAAAAACAATTACTAAAAAAAGCTCAACAATATCAATTTAGATTTGATAGTTCATCTTTTTCAAACCAAGGTTTTAACTTCAATGAATTTAAAAATTTTGACTATAATAGCTTCAATAATAGTAATTTTCAAGGGAATTTTTATACACAAAGTTCAAAATTAGATGAAGCAAAAGAGTTTTTTGGGTTTACTACAAATCCTACAAAAGAAGAAGTAAAAAAAAGATATAAAGAGTTAGCAAAGCAATACCATCCTGATTTGAATGGTGGAGATGATGAAAAGATGAAAAAACTAAATGAATATAGAGATATTCTAGTACAAACTTATGGAAATTAAGGATTTTATATGATAGATATGACAAAAGTTGCAAATATTATTTTATATATGTTACACAAACAAACAAAAGCTTTAAATAATAAAAAAATAGAACTTATGCTATTTTTTATGGAATACAATCATTTTAATTTTTGTAACTCTAAAATCATAAATGAAATATTTATAAAAGATAAAAGAGGTGTAAAAGCTTTGGTTCTAAGTGAACTTTTTGAAATCATTTTAAATGAAGAAATTTTAGAAGAAGATGATGATAGAGTATATTTTATACAAGAACTTATGGATTTTTTAGATATTGAGATAGTAGAAAAAGACAATTTTAAAGAGTTAAGATTTGCAAAATTAGATGAGGATTTTGATGAAGGAATATTCTCAAAAGATGAGTTAAGATCTATACATAAAATAGTTAATTTATATAAAGATACTAGTGTTAGAAATATATCAAATGATTGTTTTTCAATAGATAAAGTAAGAATTTGCCAAAATCAAGAAATAATTCTTTGAGTATTTAATTTTGGTAAATCTCCATAAAAATATATAAAATGATTTATAATTTTTCTTTCAAAATCTCTATATTCAAAACTTTTAAAAAATCTAAAATATAAAACATCACCTTTTTCTAATATATTTTTAATCTCTTCTATATGTACATATTTTGTAGTATAAGTTTTAAGTCTTTTTTTTAAATTTTTTGATGACCCAATGTAAATTACCTTATTTTTTAAAAATGGATACATAATATCTTTATTTGATGATATTTCATAAACTCCTTGAATGTTATTTGACAATAAAGATATATTTTTTTTATTTAATACCTTTTTACTTGAAAAAAATTTTGAGATTTGTAATACATCTATTTCTCTAATTTTTGGAATCAGGTATTGATTTCTTATATCACATACAACTCTTCTTGTTAATTTGATACCATATTTTTCATATAAAATATTAGCTATATCATTATCACTTTTTAGTACACCAAAATTATTATTTATTATGTCTTTTATATAAATTGAATATATAAATCTATTTTTAGGTATTAAATGACTTATTTTATGAATAGATTTATTGAATAAAAAATATGTATTAGTCAGAATCCTTGACAATATAGATTTATCTAAATATCTATTATATATTTTTTTATAATTATTTATAAATTCTTCTTTACATATTATTTTCATATTAAAAAAGTGATTTGTATCTAAAAAACCTTTTTGTAAATTTAATAAATAATTTATAACATAAAATCTACTTTCATTTACTATATTTATATTTAATAGTTTTAAGTGATTATTATCTTCTAATTTATTCTTGTATTCAAATTTTAATAAAAATAGTTTATAAAAAAAACTTTTGTTATTATCATATTTCAAATATATATTTGATGATAAATTTGTAAAATAATCTTTTGATAGATATTTAACAACTATCTTTTTCTCTTTACACGCTTTTTTAAACCATTGTGTATTTAAAACTTCTTCTTTTAAATATTTGATATATTTAAAAAGACTTATATTGTATAGCTTATTTATTATTATATAAAACGAAATATTTCTCATAATTTGTATTATATCTAAATATATATTTTGACATAAAATATTTACTAAATTCAAATGGTTCATTAATTGAAAGATAAGATAAGATAAGATTTAAACAAACTCAAGGTGGGGAATATGGAAAATAAAGAAACTTTAGAAATTTATAACCTAACTATCAAATTACTAGAATGTCTTGAAAAAGAGTATTCAATACATAAATATAATTTCGATGATATATCCAAAAAAATGTTTTATAAAGATAGCATTGAAAAAGTTCATGATGTAAGAATAAGAATAGAAAAAAAAATGATGAAGGATAAAAAAGATGTTAGGAAAATTTAACACAAGAGGGAAACTATTTTTGTTTCCAATACTATTTATATTAATAGTTATATTTTCAGGATTTGTGTATAACTACTTTAGTTCTATAGCAAATGCAAGAAATAATGTTGCAATATCAACAGAAGAATTTATACAGCAAAATTTAAAAGGTAGAATTTCTGTTTATCAGTTTTTAAAAACACCTAGCGAAAATAATATACAAAATGTTGTTAATAACTTTAAAAAGTTGGATGAAGATGTTATAAAACTAAAATCTATTTTAGTAGATAAAAAAAATATTCAGTTAAGTGAAGAAGTCTTAAAATTATCAAATAATTATATGAAGTTTTTTGATGATTTATCACAAGAACGATTAGAAAACTTTAAGGTTGGCAATTTAGAAGAATCATTAGAGATACAAAATAGAATATCTGAAATGGTAAATATAGGTTTAGAATTAGAAAATAAACTTATTGAAATAAATACAAGTGCCGTAGAACTAAGAGAGGAAGCTTATGAAACACTTAATATAGATTTAGTAATTCTTGCTATATTTTCAATAATAACATTTGTAATAATATCAATGTTAATATCAAACTCAATAATAAGATCAATAAATAACTTTAAAGAAGGATTATTGGGGTTTTTTGCATACTTAAATAGAGAATCAAATACAACAAAACTTTTAGAAGATAGTTCAAAAGATGAATTTGGACAGATGGCAAAAGTAGTAAATGAGAATATTATAAAAACAAAAGCAGGAATAGAAGAAGATAGAAAACTAATAGATGAAACAATATCTGTTTTAAGTGAATTTGAACAAGGTGATTTATGTCAAAGATTAAATATTAGT